>NZ_CANKWO010000001.1 GCF_947487515.1 uncultured Litoreibacter sp.
CGGTTGTAGCTCAGTTGGTTAGAGTACCGGCCTGTCACGCCGGGGGTCGCGGGTTCGAGTCCCGTCAACCGCGCCACCGCTGCACATATGAACCCACACAGGCTGATGCGCGGTTGTAGCTCAGTTGGTTAGAGTACCGGCCTGTCACGCCGGGGGTCGCGGGTTCGAGTCCCGTCAACCGCGCCACTCTTTCTTTTCATTGGAAAATCTTCTTAGCCCGAAGTCACGCCTTTGGCGGTCTTTGAAACGCAAAATGCGAAGGTGTTACCCTTCGCATTTCAAAGATTTGTCATTGTGTTTGAGTTACTTGCGTCTACGAGACACAAAGCGCGGCAACATGGCTGAGAAGTCCTTGCCAGCGCCTTCCTCTTCCTCGACGAACTGCGCGTAGAGCTCGGTTGCGCGGGCGCCCATAGGGGTGTCGGCGTCAGAGGCCTCTGCGGCCTGCTGGCTTAAGCGCAGGTCCTTTAGCATCAGCTCAGCGGCGAACCCAGGGGTGTAATCATTGTCGGCTGGGCTTTGAGGGCCAACGCCAGGCGCAGGGCAATAGGCATTCATCGACCAAGAATAGCCCGACGACGTAGACACCACGTCAAACATTTTTTGACGGTCCAAGCCCAGTTTGTCAGCCAAGGCAAACGCCTCACAGGTGCCAACCATGGTCACCCCGAGGATCATGTTGTTACAAATTTTTGCCGCTTGACCGTTTCCTGACGGCCCACAATGCACAGCCTTTTGCCCCATGATGTCAAACAGGGGAGAGACCGCAGCGAAGCCTTCATCGGTCCCGCCAGCCATAAAGGTCAAAGTGCCACCTGCAGCACCACCGATGCCGCCCGAAACGGGGGCGTCAACCGCACTTAGGCCGGAGGCATGCGCGCTGGAGGCCACGGCACGTGCGCTCTCGACATCCACCGTAGAGCAGTCCAGCAGCGTGGCGCCTTGCTTCATCGCGGGGATGATATCTGACGCAACAGCTTGCAAGATTGCACCGTTGGGAAGCATTGTGATGACCACATCCTTATCGGTCGCAGCCTCTTGCACCGTATTGGCTTTCGCCACCCCTTCAGGCGGTGTGTTGGCGATGTCAAAGCCCGTCACCTCATGACCGGCCGCCGCCAGATTGGACGCCATAGGCGCCCCCATGTTCCCGAGCCCGATAAATCCGATCTTCATGGCATTTCCTTCCAGTTAAGCGCGTTGTCCCCTAAAGGCATCAACATTTGTGAGACATCCATATCGGTGACCGCACCGTGGTCGTCATGGGCCCATTTGGGGCTTCGGTCACGATCGATGATGGCCGCGCGGATGCCTTCGATGAAATCGCCCTGAGCCACAGCACGGAACGTATAACGAAACTCTTGATCCAAAGCCTGCCGGATCGAGCTGGCAGAACGCAACCGGCGAATGATCGTCATGGCACAGCCCACGGCCAAGGGCGCGTTGCGCTTCAGCGCTTTAAGTGCCGCTTGCGCAAAGGGGGTGTCGTCGGTCTCTAGGGACCGGATGACGTCATTTTGAGTTTCGCCTGCGAAGTGGCGGTCAATCTCGGGAAGAAGTTCTTCCAATGTGCCCGCAGGGGCAGGGGCGTTCAGCTTTGGCAACTTTCCGGTTTCCACCATCTGCGCCTTGAGCGATGGCCAATCGGCCTCTGGTGCATAGGCGTCTGCGAAGCCTGCGAATATCGCATCAGCAGCCCCCATTCGTGTCGCGGTCATGCCCAGATATTCCCCCAGCCGGCCTGGAGCCAAGGCAAGCATCAAGGAACCTCCCACGTCTGGCACCAGCCCGATGCCGCATTCAGGCATCGCGATCTGGCTGCTGTCGCCGACTATGCGCAAGGAGCCATGGCAGCCGACGCCAACGCCGCCCCCCATGGTGAACCCTTGCAAAAAGCTGACCACCGGTTTGGGGTACTCGAAAATCTTGGCGTTCAGGCGGTACTCATCGCGCCAGAACTGACGCCCGTAGTCCAGATTGCCCTCTTGGCCGGAGGTGTACATATCTGCAATGTCACCCCCAGAGCAAAAGGCGCGATCCCCTTCGGCATCCAGCAAAACAAGGTCGATATCGGCAGTCCGCCATTCATCAAGGGCGGTCTCAATCGCGAGAACCATGTCGTATGTCAAAGCATTCAGCGCCTCGGGGCGTTGCAACGTGATCCGACCGGCGCGACCTTCTATTCGAACAAAAAGATCACTCATTAAGAAATCAACCCGCGCGCAACGATCATACGCATGACCTCATTTGTCCCCTCAAGGATCTGATGCACCCGCAGGTCACGCACCAGTTTCTCGATGCCGTAATCCGCCAGATAGCCGTAGCCCCCGTGCAGTTGCAGGCAGCCATCGACGACGCGAGATCCCGCTTCGGTGACAAACTTCTTGGCCATCGCGCAATGGAGCATCGCGTCAGGTGCGCCTGTGTCCAGCTTCCATGCGGCTTGGCGCAAGAAGACGCGGGCGGCTTGCAATTCGATTTCCATTTCCGCAAGGCGGAACTGTAGGGCTTGGAACTGGTCGATGGATTTGCCAAAGGCCCGACGCTCGGACATGTAAGTCAGCGTTTGTGTCAAGGCGGACTGTGCGGCCCCCAGCGAGCAAGCAGAAATGTTCAACCGGCCGCCATTCAGGCCCTGCATCGCATAAGTGAAACCTTTGCCCTCGTCTCCAAGAAGATTCCCCGATGGAATGTTGCAATTGTCCATCTGAACTTGGCGTGTGGGCTGTGCGCGCCACCCCATTTTATCCTCAAGCCCGCCGTAGGAAAGCCCGTCGGTTCCATCGTCAATGACCATGGCGGAGATGCCCTTCGGACCAGCATCAGCGGTGCGGGCCATGACGACATAGGCGTCGGAATATCCGCCGCCAGAGATAAATGCCTTCGAGCCGGTTAAGGCATAGCCGTCCGCCGTCTGCTCGGCGCGTGTTTTCAATGCTGCTGCATCAGAACCGGACCCAGGCTCGGTCAGGCAGTATGAGAAGAAGGTCTCCATCGTAGTGGCCTTCTCAAGGTATTTTTCCTTGAGCGCATCTGATCCGTTCTTGTCGATCATTGCGGCGCACATGTTGTGGATGGATAGGAAGGCCGCCACGGACGGGCAGGACATAGAGAGGGCTTCAAACACGAGCGTCGCATCCAGTCGTGTGAGGCCGGAGCCGCCGTATTCCTCTGAGACATAGAGCCCGCCAAATCCAAGCTCGGCCAAACGCGGCCAAAGATCTTTCGGGATGTCTCCCTCTTTTTCCCACTGCAAGGCATGGGGGGCGATGAACTCGTCACCAAAGGCCTTGGCCATGTCAAAAATTGCGGTTTGCTCGTCTGATAGCGCGAAATCCATGGTTTCCTCCGAAAGAATTGAACAGCTGTTTAATTATGCGCCCCTGCACCAGAAATGCAAGGGCGCACATTGTCCATCTATTCCATGACTGGGATTGAGAACTCGCCGCCTTCTTTGATGCCCGAAGGCCAGCGGGAGGTTACAGTCTTGGTGCGTGTGTAAAATTTGAACGCATCCGGACCGTGCTGGTTCAGGTCACCAAACATCGATTTTTTCCAACCACCAAAGGTGTGGTAGGCCAGTGGAACTGGGATCGGAACGTTCACGCCGACCATGCCGATGTTGATGCGGTTCGCGAAATCACGCGCTGTGTCGCCATCGCGTGTATAGATCGCGGTGCCGTTGCCGTACTCGTGATCCATCGCAATTTTTAACGCGTCTTCATATGTTTCGGCGCGTACGGTGGACAACACTGGCCCGAAGATCTCCTGCTTGTAGATGTCCATATCGGTTGTGACACCGTCAAACAAATGTGGGCCAACAAAGAAGCCGTCTTCATAGCCCTGCAGTTTGAAATCACGCCCGTCGACAACCAGCTTGGCGCCTTGATCGATACCGGTTTGCACCAAGCGTTCGATGTTGGCCTTTGCAGCGGATGTAACAACCGGGCCGTAGTCTACGTCTTTCCCAGATGTGTAGGGGCCGACTTTCAGCGCTTCGACCTTCGGAACAAGCTTCTCAAGCAAACGATCTGCGGTGTCGTCGCCAACGGCCACAGCCACCGAAATCGCCATGCAACGTTCGCCTGCGGCACCGTAGCCGGCCCCGACGAGCGCGTCAGCAACCTGAGACATGTCCGCATCCGGCATGATGATCATGTGGTTCTTCGCACCACCGAAACACTGCACGCGTTTCCCGTTCGCACAGCCAGTGCTGTAGATATATTCGGCGATCGGTGTAGAGCCTACAAAGCCCACGGATTGGATTACATCGTGGTGCAAGATGGCATCCACGGCCTCTTTGTCACCATTTACCACCTGCAAGATGCCCTTTGGCAGGCCAGCTTCTTCCATCAGCTCTGCCAGCATCAAGGGGACGGATGGGTCACGCTCGGACGGCTTGAGGATGAAGGCGTTGCCGCAAGCAATGGCAGGCGCAAACATCCACATCGGGATCATCGCTGGGAAGTTGAACGGGGTGATCCCCGCTGTCACGCCCAAAGCTTGCTTCATGGAGTACATGTCAATGCCGGGGCCGGCGCTGTCGGTGTAATCACCTTTCAGCAATTCGGGCGCACCGATGCAATACTCAACCACTTCGAGGCCGCGCTGAACGTCGCCAGCCGCATCGGGCAATGTCTTGCCGTGCTCGCGGGACAGGGCTTCGGCCAATTTGTCCATGTCGCGGTTCAACAGGCCCACAAACTTCATCATGACCCGCGCGCGGCGCTGCGGGTTGGTGGCGGCCCAAGCAGGCTGTGCTGCAGCGGCGATCTGGACGGCTTGGTCCATCTCGGCAGGGGAGGCCAATGGAACTGTCGCCTGAACCTCACCAGTGGCAGGGTTGTAAACGTCGGCAAAGCGTCCAGACGTGCCTTTGACATGAGCGCCGTTGATGTAGTGGGTAAGTTCTTGCATGGAATCCTCCTTGAATATCCGTTCCAGTTTAATCTTGCATTTCTGCATGAAAAAGGGTCAATTTCTCAAAATCATTTTGCAAAAATGTAGGGATACTTGATGCCGGAACCAAAATGGGACGACTTGCGGGTTTTCCTCGCAGTGGCGCGCTCCGAGAGCTTGTCGAGGGCAGGAAAAACCCTGCGGCTTGATCCCGCGACCGTGGGGCGGCGTGTGGCCCGACTGGAAGAGGCGCTGGAAGCGGTTTTGTTCATGAAATCCCCGCAAGGCTATGCTTTGACGCAGGCAGGGGCACGGCTAATCGCGCGCGCCGAAGCCATTGAGACCGCTATTTTGAACGCGCAAGAGGACGCCAGTGGCGGGGCCGAGGCACTCACCGGTCAGATCAGGTTGGGGGCCCCAGATGGCAGTGCGAACTATCTTTTGCCGCAAGTCTGCTCCGCCATTTGCGCGGACCATCCGGGGCTTGAGGTGCAAATTGTAGCCCTGCCTCGGGTCTTTAATCTGTCCAAACGGGAAGCTGACATGGCGATCACCGTGTCTCCTCCGACGGCTGGGCGGCTGACCAGTCAAAAGCTGACGGATTACCACCTGCATTTGATGGCCAGCGAAGACTATTTGAAAAACGCGCCGCCACTCAGAACCTTAAAGGACCTCAAGGATCACACGATTATCGGGTATATCTCTGATCTGATTTTCGACGCTGAACTCGATTATCTGTCCGAAATCGGAGGGCCTTCGACAAAGTTCACCTCGAATTCGGTTTCGGTTCAATTCAATTGGGCGAGAAGCGGGGCGGGGTTGGTGATCGGGCATGACTTTGCCCTGCCGTCTGCCCCAGAGATGAGGCGGGTTCTAACGCATGAATTCTCGCTCAAACGCAGCTTCTATCTGGTGCGGCATGCCGACGATCGGAACATCTCGCGTCTGCGGCTTTTTGCCGAGGAATTGGGAGCGCGTGTACGCCAAGAAGTGGCGCGTCTGGAAGGCCAGACTTGACGGATACCCAAAGTTGCGACGACAGTGGAGTGTATTACACCATAACTTTTGAACAAATGCAGGAGACGCGCATATGCTGGTGAGCCACATTTTGAAGCTAAAAGCGGACGATGGAGTTGTAACAATCAGGCCCGAGGCCTCGGTCGCGGATGCGGCCAACATGTTGTCTTCACGCAAGATTGGCTCAGTTGTGGTTTCCTCCGACACTAAGGCGGCTCTGGGGATTTTGTCCGAGCGCGACATCGTGCGTGAGATCGGCAAGCGCGGTGCGGGATGCCTATCCGAAACGGTAGACAGCATGATGACCAAGAAGCTGGTGACCTGCACGACCGGTGACCGCGCCGATACGATCCTTACGCAGATGACCGAAGGCCGCTTTCGCCATATGCCGGTCGTAGAGCAGGGCGAGATGGTCGGGTTGATTACCCTTGGCGATGTCGTAAAAGCCCGCCTCAGCGAATTGGCGATGGAGAAAGACGCGCTTGAGGGCATGATTATGGGGCACTGACGTCATGGCGCAGGACATAAGCGGCAAATGCATGTGCGGCGCGGTGACATACCGCGCCCAGTTAATAGAGCCCGAATTGGGCGCATGCCATTGCTCTATGTGCCGGCGTTGGACGGGAGGGGTGTTTTTGGCGCTTTCGGTGCTGCCGGACGCCATGACATTCGAAGGAGAGGCGCATATCCAGCTTTTCCAGTCCTCCCCATGGGCGGAACGCGGGTTTTGTAAAAATTGCGGCTCCAGCTTGTTTTACCGTGTAACTGCGGCGGGAAAAGAGCAAGGGATTTACCATATCGGGGCTGGAACGATGAACGATCTGGATGGAATTACTTTGTCACAACAGTTGTTTATCGACCAGAAACCCGATGGTTACTCATTTTGTGAAACCACAGCCGATTTAACCCAAGAACAGGTCGAGGCGATGTTTGCCAATCTTGGCACAGCGTAAACCGTTGATCTATCGCTATCGACTTGCATTCTGCCGCGCAATAATGTTGCGTGAGGCAAATTGAGACGAACAAAGGCCCAGACCATGCGCATCGGATTATATCCCGGCACTTTTGATCCCATTACCCTTGGACATTCTGACATCATCCGCCGCGGTTGCTCGCTGGTCGACAGGTTGGTCATCGGAGTGGCTATTAACCGCGATAAAGGACCGTTGTTTTCCCTCGAAGAGAGGACAGCTATGATTGAAGAGGAATGCGCCAAGATTAGCACCGAAACAGGGTGCGAGATCATCGTACATCCCTTTGAGAATTTGCTGATCCATTGTGCCCGCGATGTCGGGGCCTCGGTGATTATTCGCGGGCTGCGGGCTGTTGCAGATTTTGAGTATGAATATCAAATGGTTGGCATGAACCGAGCCATGGACAACAGCGTCGAGACCGTGTTCTTGATGGCCGAGGCGCAGCATCAGGCCATCGCCTCGAAACTGGTCAAAGAAATCGCTCGTTTGGGCGGCGATGTCTCGAAGTTTGTGACCCCATCTGTGAAGGCTGCATTGCTAGAGCGGCTGGCATAGATCCAGCTGCAGAGGCCGAGGTTTCAAGCAGGGGTTTACACTGCTCTCAACTGGTCTAATTTGTCGCCAAATCCAAAACGCTTAGGAGCGCCCATATAATGGCCGAAATTAAAGATCCCGAAAACACAATCCTGATGGAACTCACCGGCGGTACGGTTACGATTGAGCTGCTGCCGGATGTGGCCCCACAGCATACTGCGCGCATGAAAGAGCTCGCACGCTCGGGCGCCTATAACAATGTGGCCTTCCACCGTGTGATCGACGGCTTCATGGCGCAAACAGGTGACGTGGCCAACGGCAACATGGAAAAAGACTTCAACATTCGTATGGCGGGGACGGGCGGCTCTGACATGCCAGATCTTCCGGCAGAGTTTTCCAAGCTGCCGCACGACCGTGGCTCCATCGGGGCCGCGCGCTCTGCGAATCCGAACTCGGCCAACAGCCAGTTCTTCATCAACTTCTCTGACAATGCATTCCTGAACGGCCAATACACCGTTTATGGCCGCGTCGTTGAGGGCATGGAACACGTCGACGCCATCCAGCGCGGTGAACCACCGATGAACCCAGACCGGATGATTTCGGTTATGGTAGCAGCAGACGCGGGCGGCGCAGACGCGGGCCCAGCAGAAGCTTCAGAGGCGGAAGCCGATGCAGGTGCCGACGGTGACGCTGGTGAATAAGCTTCTGGCAACATGTGCATTTCTGGTCGCAAGCCCCGCGCTTGCCACTGGTCTTGAGGTGGATGTCGCAGGCGAAGCGAAGGGCACCATTGTCATTGACCTGTTTGAGGATGTGGCCCCCAAGCATGTTGAGCAGATCACCGCGTTGGCAAGTGAAGGCGCATATGACGGGGTTGTTTTCCACCGCGTGATCGAAGGCTTCATGGCGCAAACGGGCGATGTGCAATTCGGTAAGGCCGATGGCGACACCTCTGGCGCGGGGCGGGGCGGATCAGACCGTCCTGATCTGCCGGCAGAGTTCTCGGATCTGAATTTTGACCGTGGCGTTGTGGGCATGGCGCGTAGCCAGAACCCCAATTCTGCCAATAGCCAGTTCTTCATCATGTTTGAGGAAGGGGCCTTCTTGAACGGGCAATATACCGTAGTGGGAAAGGTGACAGCCGGAATGGACGTCGTCGATCAGATTAAGTTGGGCACCGGCGGGAATGGCACTGTGGTCGGAACAGCTGATCAGATGAAAGCCGTTCGCGTCACCAAGTAACGCGCCGTAAACCCTGCGTGAGCGGGGCTGTTCTGGCAGCGAGGAACGGGCCATGCTTCTTTGGGAGGAGTAAGCATGGCCCGTTTTTATATTCTACTGTTCATCCTAAGCATGTCGGTGACAGCGGCATGGGCGCAATCCGCATATCTTTCAGCGGGCTGGCCGAATACGGATTTTTCCAAAACTACTGTAAACCTTGACGAAATTCGCTCTGGTGGTCCCGGAAAGGACGGCATTCCGGCTGTGGATAACCCGACCTTCCTTAAGGTCTCGGACGAGCGCCGCATCGGCCTGCGAGAGCCGGTCATGACGCTGGAGATCAAGGGCCAACGCCCGCGCGCCTATCCGATCCGCTATTTCATGGTGCATGAGATCGTAAATGACGTCGTCGGCGGGACGCCGGTTGCGGTGACATTCTGCCCGCTATGCAACTCTGGGGTCGTGTTTGACCGCCGCGTTGCGGGGAAAACCTTGTCGTTTGGGGTCTCGGGCAACCTGCGCAACTCTGATATGGTGATGTATGACCGCGAAACCGAAAGCTGGTGGCAGCAGGCCGTGGGAACCGGCATTGTGGGGCAACTGGCGGGGCGCAACCTGAAGCAAATCCCCAGCTGGATGGAAAGTTGGGAGGCGTTCAAGCAGCGTAATCCGAATGGCTTGGTGCTGAATGCTCCTCGAAAGGGATTTAACTACGGATCAAACCCTTACCTGCGGTATGATACGGCCTCGACCCCGTTTCTTTACGACGGGGCCTTGCCCCCCAACGGGGTTGACCCGATGGCGCGGGTGATTCGTGTCGGCAATCGTGCGTGGTCAATGGAGCGTTTGCGCCGCGAGAAAATCATTCGCGAACATGGCGTGGTGCTGTCATGGGAGGGCGAGCAAGCCTCAGCCCTAGATAGCCGCAAAATTGACAAGGGGCGCAGCGTTGGCGCTGTGCGCGTGAAAGACGGGCAGGGCCGCGATCTTGTCCACGATGTCATGTTTGCCTTTGCATTCCATGCTTTTCACCCGAAAGCGACTTGGCACTAGGTCCAATTCGGGGCGCGTTTCTCCAAGAAGGCATTGATGCCCTCATCCGTGTCGTCTTGCGCCATATTCACGGCCATAACCTCTCCGGTGAAAGCATAGGCTTCGGCAGTGGTCATCTGCGCTTGCGCATAGAACGCCTGCTTGCCGATGCGAACGGCAGAGCCAAGCTTGCCTGCGATTGTTTCCGCGAAGGCCAAGGCCTCTTGGTCAAGATCCTTTTGCGCCACGCGGTTGATCAACCCAAGTTCACACGCGCGCACAGCGTCGACAAACTCTCCCGTTGTTAGCATTTCAAACGCTTGCTTTCGCGAGATATTTCGGCTGAGTGCAACCATCGGAGTAGAGCAAAACAACCCGATGTTTACCCCGTTTACGCCAAATTTTGTATCCGGTGCCGCAATGGCCAGATCGCAAGTGGCCACCAATTGGCATCCCGCGGCAGTGGCGATGCCGTGGACTTGCGCAATCACCGGTTGTGGCAGGCTTTGGATGCGCGCCATCACGGCAGTGCATCTTTCAAACAAGTCCAACCAAGCCGCGCGTCCCTTGTCTGCGGTGTCTCGGACGGCTTGCATTTCTTTAAGATCATGCCCTGCGCAAAAGACCTTTCCCGCACCATTTAGGATCACCACGCGGATGGTCGGGTCGTCGGCGATTGTATCCAAAGTCTCATGTAAGCAAGCCAGCATGGCGTCAGACAGGGCATTCAGCTTGGAGGGAGCGTTTAGGGTCAACCTCGAGATGGCCCCAGAGTCTTCGCGAAGTACTAAACGCTCGTTCATCTTGTCATTCCCTTCATGATCTGCTCGGTTGGGCCATGTTTAGAGGGCAGGGGGAACGCATGGAAGTGAAAATGGATAAGGCCGCATTGCAGGCCTTCTTGGAGCGCGACTTTCCACAAGTGGTCGAAGACTTCGAGTTCGTAGACATCGCGCCGCCCTTTGTGACCATGGCTCTGTCGGCGTCCGAAAAGCATTTGCGCCCCGGTGGTACGGTCTCGGGGCCATCAATGTTCGCGCTGGCGGACGTGTGTGCGTATTTCTGCATCCTTAGCGCATTGGGGCCTGTGGCGCTGGCTGTGACCACGAATTGCTCCATAGATTTCATGCGCAAACCTGCGCCCGGGCGGCTTTTGTGCAAAATGGAGCTGTTGAAACTGGGGCGGGTGTTGGCGGTTACCGAGGGGAGGATTTTCTCTGAATCCGAGCCGGACCGACCGGTTGCGCGCGCGTCTTTGACGTATTCAATCCCGCCGCAACAATGAAAAAGGACCGGACGCGAACGTCCGGTCAAGTTTGACCCCAACGCGGACAGGGAATGTCACGTCGGGCATCAGGAACTGAATTTCAGAAAGGGGTGTTAACCCCGCCAGAAGGGGCGGCGTGCCTCTGCTTCGGCCTGCGCGCGGGTGATGCCGACGTCTTGTAGTTGCTCGGCGGTCAACCCCTTAAGGGCGCGTCGCGTGCGGTAGGCTTCATCCCAAGACATCAAAACAAACGCCAACTTGACAGCTGCGCGAGCCGTCGGCGCCACTTTAGCGCGGGCTGAAAGTGCGGACAGGTCAAGAGAAAGCGGTTGTGTAAGCGTCGCCATGGGAATGGCCTCCAGATTTGTATTGATACAATGCAGCAACCTTGCTACAAGAATAGGGTACAATTCAAAATTGTATGCGTCCATAGAAAGATTGTTATGAATACAATATGGTTCCCCGACCTCGCGAACAGTACTGGGCCGAAGTATCTGGCCTTGGCAGATGCCATACGCGACGCCATTCAGTCGGGGGGCTTGAAGCACGGCGAAAAGCTGCCCCCAGTGCGCGAGGTAGCCTATCAGTTGGGCATCACGGCGGGCACAGTGGCGCGCGCCTACTCTCGGCTTGTGGATGCCGGTTGCCTAGAAGCTGTCGTGGGGCGTGGAACATTTGTCTCGGACAGCCCGTCTGAGGCGGTGGGATCGGGCATTGATATCTCTGCACCCTTACACGTGGGCGGGCCGATCGAAGTTGATGCTACGCCGCATAACGAAGGCGGGAGCGTCTTTCGCGTGAATATGATTTCGCCTCATCTGCGCAATGTGGGGCAGTCTAGGTTGCTGAAGCAATTATTGACGGAGATTGCAAAAGATCCCCCATCTGGAATGATGCACTACCCCAGCAGGGATGCGTCCAAGCCCACCCGAGAAGCCGTGGCGCAGTGGCTGTCTCAAGCCCCAATCGGGCGGGTCTCCGAGGAGAATGTTGTCCTGACCAATGGCGGGCAAAATGCCATTCTACTTATCATGCAGGCCGTGTTGCGGGGGCGGAAGCCAGTGGTGCTGGTTGAGGATTTGGCCTATCCGGGGTTTCGGCGCGCCGCCGAGCTACTGCGCGCAGAGGTGATCCCCGTGGCCACGGATAAGAACGGGATCATTCCGGAAGCCTTGGAGGAGGCCGCACGCACCCATGATGCGCAGATATTATGCACCTCGCCTGAAGTGCATAACCCGACGTGCGGGTTTACCCCAGAAAGCCGACGGCGCCAGATTGTGGATGTCGCACGGAAGCTCGATTTCGAGATCATGGAAGACGACTGCTACCGGATGTCCTTGGCCGAGACGCCGTCCTACCGAATGCTTGCACCCGAACGTAGCTGGTTCGTGGCGTCCCTGTCGAAAACGCTGACGCCGTCCTTGCGGATCGGTTTTGCGGTTGCGCCAACCAATAGGGTATCGGTTTTGCGCCGTGTTGCCGAGTATTCCTTCTTCGGGTTGGCGACGCCTTTGGGGGATCTATGCACCAAGCTGCTGCTGCATCCCGAAACCCCGAAAATTGTCGAAGCAGTTCGGCAAGAGACTGCAAAATATGTCCGAGCTGCGGTGAATATATTGGGGGGATATGACGTGAAGTGGCGTGAGGATGTGTTGTTCTTGTGGTTAGCCTTGCCAGAGGGGTGGCGCGCCAACGCCTTTTGCCAAGCGGCAGAGGCCGAAGGGGTGCAAATCAGGTCTGCAGAAGACTACCAAGGGCGCTCCGCCCCGACATTGCATTCGGTGCGAATTTCGATCAACGCGGGTGTCAGCCTAAGCAGCTATGAGAAGGCCATAGGGCGATTAAGGGTGCTGCTGGACAACCCGCCAGAGCAAATCATGTCCTGAATTGTGGGGTAAAATAATACCTTAATTGCAAGGCGTTGTTATTGCTTGATAATTCATGACAAACTGTCGTTGACTGTGTCGTCAGTTCCGTTAGAACCACGCCATCCCAAGGGGCTTTATGCCTCATGGCCGCAATTCTTGAGGAACACCCATGAAAACCTTTACCGCTACTCCTAGCGATATCGACAAGAAATGGATCCTGATCGACGCTGAAGGCGTTGTTCTGGGCCGTCTCGCGTCCATCATCGCGATGCGCTTGCGTGGCAAGCACAAGCCGTCCTTCACTCCACACATGGATATGGGCGACAACGTGATCGTTATCAACGCTGACAAAATCCAGCTGACAGGTAACAAGCGTGAAAAGCCAAACTACTGGCACACCGGCCACCCGGGCGGCATCAAGTCCCGCACGAACGCCGAAATCCTTGAGGGCAAGCACCCTGAGCGCGTTTTGACCCAAGCTGTGAAGCGTATGCTTCCAGGTGGTCCGCTGTCGCGTCAGCAGATGACCAACATGCGTGTATACGCATCGGCTGATCACCCGCATGAGGCTCAATCCCCCGAAGTTCTGGACGTTAAGTCCATGAACAAGAAAAACACTCGGAGCGCATAAGAATGGCTGACGAAATCAAATCCCTCGACGAGTTGAACACCGTCGCAGAAGGCGTCACCCCAGCAGAAGCTGTGGCAGATGCCATCTCCCGTGAGCCAGTTCGTGACGATCTGGGCCGCTCCTACGCGACTGGTAAGCGTAAAGACGCGGTTGCCCGCGTTTGGATCAAGCCAGGTTCCGGCAAAGTTGTTGTGAACGGCAAAGAGCAGAACACATATTTTGCACGCCCAGTGCTGCAAATGATCCTGCGCCAGCCTTTCACAGTGTCCGGCACCGAAGATCAGTTCGACGTTTACGCAACCGTCAAAGGCGGTGGCCTGTCCGGTCAAGCTGGTGCGGTTAAGCACGGCATCTCCAAGGCGCTGCAGCTTTATGATCCGTCCCTGCGTGGCGCTCTGAAAGCCGCTGGCTTCCTGACCCGCGACAGCCGTGTTGTTGAGCGTAAGAAATACGGTAAAGCGAAAGCCCGTAAGAGCTTCCAGTTCTCCAAGCGTTAAGCTTCGAGTTCTTGCGAAATTGGAAAAGGCCACCCGATGCGGGTGGCCTTTTTTGTTGGGAATGTCATTGGCTTAGAATGTCTCCAGCCCCTTGGTCAATTCCGTGAATATCGGATGTGCCGGTAGTCGCAGATCGTGGTCGATGCTTCGCAACGGGTGTTGGTTTGGGCGCACAGGATGAGGCACGCCTAGAAACCCGCCGTGAGTGAATGCCGCTCTTAGGTAGTCGATGAAGGGCAAAGCGCGACTGTCCTCGAAAACCATCGGGTCCATGCGGGTGTTGGGCAAGAACACATGTGCGCCAATGCCGCCAGATACATTGGCCTTTTGCTCAAAGCTGGGGGCCAGATCCAACTGCAGGCCGATCCCGCCCGAGGGGAGGGAGACCATTTCAACCTCAAACTCCTGCGACAGGTCGTCCAATCCGTTCAAATCCACCACCAAGGGGTTCCAATCCCCAAGCCGAGCGATCACCGCGTCTTGGGACGGATGCGGGCGGCGATCTTCGGCTTCGGCGCGAGCTCGCCTTTCTTGGCGCAGCTCGCTTTCCTTGGATTGCACGCCCTCTAATGCGCCTTGGATCGCCTTCATCAAGGCGCGTTCTGCAGGGGTGACGGTGCGGCCTCTGATTTCTGCCAGCTCATCCTTTGGCTCCGACGCGGGGTAGCGTTGTCGCAGGTCGATGACGCCCACAACCAGTGCGAAATAGTGAAATGCCAAAGGCAGAAAGCGCGGGCCACCAACAAACGTTGACAGGTCGCCAAACCGGTCTTCAAGGGCAGCCTCTGCGTTGCCTAGATGGGTGGAGATTTGACGTCGGGGCGGTTGGGCCTCGCCGTAGCGTCCAGATTCCGTCTCGAAGCGGTAGCCTGTGTCGCGCAGGCGTTCGATCACTGTGTCGGTGTTGCGCGCCACACGCCCGTAGGTTTCGCGCATGACGGCTTCGATATCGGCGGCGTCGGTGCTGTGTGCGATTTCTTGCCAAACCTCAACGTGTTGGCCAGACATATATCGCTGGTAAAGGCTCAATGATCCGGCTCGATCAATCCCAATCCGCGCAGGTAGATCCCGATTCCGGCCTCCAGCAAATCCTCGGGCGGGTAGGGGGATTTGGACCCAGGCGTACCACGCGCAAAGAGCTCTACGACCCCGTGCGACAAGGCCCAGATATGGCTGGAGAACATCTTGGCTGGCGGGCGTTTATGTTCGGGGATGTTTTCGCTTAAGCGCATGGCGGCTTGCTCCAAAACCCCGCGTGAACGATCGGATGCCAGTGCAAGATCAGGGTTGGATTGCAGGTTCACTCCGCTTTCAAACATCGCCATGTAATGGCCTGGAAACTTGCGCGCAAAGGCCAGATAGGCGCGGCCAGTGGCCTCAAACGCTTTTAGCGCCGTGGGGCGGCCGTCGGCGTAGGCGTGCTCCATCAGGTCGCCGAAGATGCGGTGTCCCTGTAGGGCACATTCCGCGATCAACGCCTCGCGCCCGTTGAAATGGCGATACACTGCCGCAGGGGTGACCCCTGCCAGCTTGGCGGCTTCGGCCACGGTGAAGCCGGTGGGACCCTTGCCTTCAATCAACGTCAAGGTGGCCTCTACCAACGCCTGCTTGAGGTTGCCGTGATGGTAGCCGCGTTTAGGCATTCGCAGACCACATGTCCACGCCACCGCAAATTTTGGCGTCTGGACGGATCGCTATGCTATCGTCCTTATTGGCGTAGGGGATGCTGTTGAGCACTTTGCGCAAAGCAGAAATGCGGGCACGGCGTTTGTCATCGCTGCGGATCACTGTCCAACGGGCATGGCTGCTGTCGGTGGCGTCAAAGGTCTCGGAGATCGCACGCGAATAGGCGTCCCATTTGCTCAGGCCATCGACATCAATCGACGATAACTTCCACTGCTTTAACTTGTCGCTTTCGCGCGCCAACATGCGCCGAAGCTGCTCGGCACGTCCCACGTTGAGCCACAGTTTGATGAGTATAACCCCGTCATCCACAAGCATTTTCTCAAAATCAGGGGTCTGGGCGAAAAAGTGGTTCCGTTCCCCAATCGAGCAAAAGCCGAATACATCCTCGACCACGCCACGATTGTACCAGCTGCGGTCAAACAGCGTGATCTGCCCCGCGTTGGGCATATGTTTGATGTAGCGCTGGAAATACCATTGTCCGCGTTCGTCTTCAGTCGGTTTCGACAAAGCCACGGTCTTGCAAACGCGCGGGTTCATGTTCTCGCGAAAGCGTTTGATCGTGCCGCCTTTTCCCGAGGCATCACGCCCTTCAAAGACGATAGCAACGCGTTTGCCCTCTTTTTTCACCCATGCTTGCAGCTTCATCAGCTCAACCTGAAGGCGCTTCATGGAGTCCTCATAGTCGTCGCGATCCATGCGATTATCATATGGGTAGCTCTGGGCCAAAATGTCGTTTTTTCCCGCGTTGCGAATGGCTTCGCGTACATTGTCGGGGATTTCCTTAGTGTAGAATTCGGAAATAGCACCGTCGAAGGGAAGGGTCATAATGGCCTCGTTCTTGTTAACTATCTGCGAGTATGAAGGCTTAAGCCCGCCTAGGCCAGCGTGGTTTTATGAGCCGATCAAATCCATGTCGAAGGGCGTGGTTTGGTAGATCTGGTTGATCCAGTTGCCGTAAAGCTGATGCGCGTGGCTGCGCCAGCGGTTGATCGGCTTTTGGGTCGGATCGTCATTGGGGTAATAGTTCAAAGGCACAGCGATTTTCACGCCTTCGGAGACGTCGCGGTCGTATTCGTCCTTCAATGTGGTGCTGTCATACTCGAAGTGGTTGAAGATATAGAGAGCTCGATGCGCGGGATCTTCCACCAAGCATGGCCCACTGTCGGGACTCCCAAGTAGTGTTTTTAGGCCGTCGACCGCATCGATTTCATCTTGGCGCATTTCGGTCCAGCGGGAGACGGGAATCACGCAATCATCCGAAAACCCGCGCAGAAAGGGCGAGGTCTCGTCAAGATTGCTGTGGCGAAAACAGCCAAAGAGCTTGGTGTCCAGAAGGTGTTTCTGCACACCATGAAAGTAGTTGATCATCGCCATGCCACCCCAGCAAACGCCGAAAGTGGAATGCACATTGGTTTGTGTCCAATCCATAACTTCGCGCAGTTCGTCCCAATAGGTGACGTCGCTGAAAGGCAGATGTTCAATCGGGGCGCCGGTGATGATCAATCCGTCGAACTTTTGATCCTTAACTTCTTGGAAAGGCTGGTAGAATTCGGCCATATGTTCAGCGGCTGTGGTCTTGGTCTGATGCTCTGACATGCGGATCAACGACAGTTCAATCTGCAAGGGAGTGGCCCCAATCAACCGCGCAAACTGGTTCTCTGTCTGAACCTTCTTTGGCATCAGGTTCAGCAATGCGACGCGCAGCGGGCGGATGTCTTGCACCGCGGCCTGATCGGCACTCATCACGCTCACGCCTTCGCGCTTCAACACGTTATAGGCGGGCAGGGAGGATGAAGGCAGTTTGATAGGCATAGGGTCAATCGTATCCGTTGCGGTAGGGATCAGTTACCTAAGTGGATTAGGTCTTGTTGCCAAGGGTTGCGGCGATCAATTCATCGAGACCTTGGGGGGTGGTGACCTTTCCCAGATCGGTATGAGAGACCTTAATCCCGTAGTGATCAGCCATGGCCCGATACCGTGGCTCGCGCTGCGAGATGGCCTGCGCGTAGGTGAAGGTCATGAAGTCGTTCGGCACGACGTCTGCCTCGGCGCATTTGTGGCTTTCCAAGTACTCATCCCACAGGTCCTGCAAGAACTGCGGCCTGTAACACATTGGTTTTGGGGACGATTTGAACCTTCGTACCAGTTCGGCCTCATGGTCTTTCGATCCTTCGATCCACACCATTAGGTGGTTTTTTGCCAGATCATTGAGCAAGGGATCGTCTGGGGTAAAAGGATCAACAACTTCACAGGTAGACCCGCCGGTATCACAGACGAAGTTCTTGTACCCGTAGAGATCGCTGGCGCGGTCAATGAAGTGGGCTGTGTCGTATAGGGCTGCGACTTCGGCGCGGTGATGTTGGGCCTGACGCGCCTGATACTCCGCAAAGCTAAGCCCCCCAAGGGCCGGATTTCCAGGTTTGCCCAGATATGTGGACAGGGGGGACAGGTCGTCAAATGTCAGGTTCGACGCGATGTAGATGCTGTCAGACCGTAGCAAATCGGCCAAAAACGGATCCTGCATCGCGCGGCGTTTGAAGTTGTCGGTGATATATTCGCCCATGTAGCGCGTGCCGATCCGGTAGTCTGCACTGTAGTGAAACCAATCACCTGTCGCGCGTAACATATTGGAAATATATGTTTTTCCAAGACCGGACATGCCGAAGAACAGCACCTTCTTCCCGTCGGCTTGCAGCCAATCCTGTCCCGAGTTGTAGATCATTCGTATCGCTCCTGTGTCCCCAGACAAATAGGTAACGGTGCGCGGGCGGGCTTGCTAGGGGTTTCACAGGAAAAACGCAAAACGCCCCGCAAAACAATGCGGGGCGCTTTGAAAAATCCTGAGCGGTTTGCTTAAAAGTTCAAGCCGATACGAACGCCCGCTCCAACGGCTTCATTGTCGTTAAAGTTCAACCCGCTGGCAAAGTTCTGGCTGCCGAGTTTGGCGTAGGTGACGCCGCCGGTGATCTTGGTGTTGCCCTTGGTATAGGTTACGCCCAAGCCGATGCTTGTCTGACCGGTGCGCGGGTTAAGCAATGTGTTGCCCGGGCGGGTAGCAGGCTCTTCAAAGCCAAGTGTGACAGCACCGGACCAGTTTTCGTTGAAGCGACGGCCAACTCCCAAGGAGTAAGTGACGGTGTCATCGCGGAAGTTCACGTATTGACCTTGCCCAGCCGTGGTGAGGTTAAAGCCTTCCCACTCGACATAGCGCACAGAGCCAAACAGCAAAGTGTCTTTGGCGATTCCGGTTTGGAACTCAAGGTTCAGGCTTGCTGGAATTGTCGCCGTGAAAGACGTGGGCGTTGAAGTTAATGTTGCAAGCGCAAGTTCGGTCCCCTCCAGATCAACATCGATCTCGCTGCTGTAGGTCAGGGCGACACGCATGGCAATGTCGGGGCGTTCATATGCTGCGCCGAATACGAAGCCGACGCCGAAGTCACTGCCTGCAGTCAAGCGAGCAGGGCTAACACCCCCAACAAAGGTCTGGATCTCGCCGCCAAGATCTTGAAAGCGAAGTCCGCCGTGAACACTGAAGTTCTCGTTGAACTTATAGCGCCCTAAAACAGTTACTGCTGTACTATTCACCTCTGCATAGCCGGAAATGCCGAATGCAAATGGAAAGGGGCGGTAATCTACGGAGGCACCAATAGGCTGATCGACAATAACCGAAAAGCTCAACTTCTCGGAGACATCTTGCTTAAAGGCAAACCCGAACAGCGAATAGCTTTTGAGCGGATCAACGGGAAGTCCCGCAGCACTTGCACCGGAACTAACGGTCCCGAAGCTGAATTCAGTATACGCGCCGGTTTCACCACCTTCTTCAAACAAGGGGCGAATAAATTGGCCGGTCCGATCGATACCACCGGCAGATGCCAAGGTTGTGGTTGTCGCAAGAATGGCGGCTGCGCCGTATATCTGTTTCATTTGTTTCCTCCCCGAAACACTTGAATGCTGCTTTCTGTACCCTAATGGCGACATTCCGCCTACGTCAATTTGTGACCATACGTCACAGGCAAATTTGGCTGTAGATCATGGCTTTAGTCGCTCAGGCGTGGCGAAAAGCTCACAATTCCCTTAGGTCAAGTCACCAGATTTACGTGTCTCAAAGGCAATATTGAGGTAGTTGGCACCAAATATGATGGCTGCGCCAACCAAGACCCACGGATCAAAAGCCTCGTGAAAAATGGCCACGCCCAGCAGGGCCACAATGGGCAACCGGCCAAAGTCCATTGGCATAACGACAACGGCTGGCGCATGGCTCAAAGCGGTGGTTAGGCAAAAATGCGCGCTTAGGCCGGTGCAAGACACAACAATGACCCATGGAATTAGCTGCGATGAGGGCCACGCCAGATGGCCATCCCACCCCGCAATTGTGATCCCGAAAACCGCTTGCATAAGGGCCAGCCAAAAAAGAATGCACGTGATTGAATGGTGCTGCGTAAGCTTCTTTGTCGCAATCGCGGACCCCGCAAAGCCAATCGCCGATCCCGCTGCCAACATCGATCCCAAGTCTAGGTTTGATACATCAGGGCGCACGACCACAAGAACCCCGATGAAGCCAAGAATGGCAACCGCAATGCGTAAAGACGTCAGCCGTTCGGCCAGAAAAATCGGGGCCAATAGCGCCACCCAAATAGGGGAGGTGAACTCGATTGCGACGACTTGCGCCAGCGGGGCAATGGCTATGGCCGCGAACCACATGTTTTGCCCTGCGAAATGAGATATGTTGCGCACGACATGCAGGCCAAAGTGCCGGCTACTGATCTGGTTCAAGGTGCCTGCGGCGGCGCCGATGCCCAGCACCAAGGCAATCGAGATGACGGACCGATAGGTCATCAGCTCAAAGGTATCCAGCTCTGCGCTGATCTTGCGTCCTGCTACGGCCATCGTTGAAAACGATATGATCGCACCGACCATCCAAAGGGCAGCCAACGGCATTTGAGGGGCAGGAGACGTTGTCATGTGTACCTGCAAATCTCTTTCCGCTGAGCGGGTCAAGCCGATTTAGGAGGCGCAGCGCATTTGGCGGTCACCACCCCCGCGGGGGTAGTGACTGGAATTGGTTATTCCCACTCGATGGTGCCCGGAGGCTTCGAGGTGATGTCATAGGTGACGCGGTTGATGCCGGGCACTTCGTTGATAATGCGGGTCGCAGTCTCGCCTAAGAAATCATGCTCGAAGGGATAGTAATCCGCGGTCATACCATCAACCGAAGTCACCGCACGCAATGCGCAAGCGTAGTCGTATGTCCGCCCGTCGCCCATAACGCCCACGGTTTTCACCGGTAAAATGGCGACAAAAGCCTGCCAAATGTCATCGTACAGCCCGTGTTTGCGGATCTGGTCGATATAGACCGCATCAGCTTCGCGCAGAATGTCGAGCTTGGCGCGGGTAATCTCACCAGGGCAACGAATAGCAAGGCCAGGGCCAGGGAAGGGGTGGCGACCGATAAAGGATTTGGGCAGGCCAAGCTCGACCCCCAATTCGCGCACCTCGTCTTTGAACAATTCGCGCAAAGGCTCGACCAGCTTGAGACCCATTTTCTCCGGAAGGCCACCCACGTTGTGGTGGGATTTGATTGTCACAGAAGGGCCGCCCGAAAAGCTAACGCTTTCAATGACATCAGGGTATAAGGTGCCCTGAGCAAGGAACTTGGCGTCCTCAATCTCATTGGCGTATTTCTGGAACACATCGATGAACAGCTTGCCAATAATTTTGCGCTTGGTCTCCGGATCCGATTGACCGTCCAACTCGCCCAAGAACAACTCTTGCTCGTCGGCGTGGATCAGTTTCATCTTATAGTTGTCGCGGAACATGGTGACGACCTCTTCGGCCTCGCCTTTGCGCAACAGGCCGTGGTCAACAAAGACGCACGTGAGCTGGTCACCGATGGCTTCATGAATCAGCACAGCCGCAACAGAACTATCGACCCCGCCGGACAAGCCGCAGATCACATGGTTGTCGCCAACCTGTTCACGGATCGCCGCAATGGCCTGTTCGCGATAGGCACCCATCGTCCAATCACCACTGAACCCAGCCAGTTTGACGAAGTTCTCATATAGTTTCGCGCCATTTGGGGTGTGGTGCACCTCTGGGTGGAACTGAACCGCATAGAAGTTGCGCGATACGTCTCCCGTGATCGCATAAGGGGCATTCGGGGAGGTGCCGTAAACCTCAAATCCCGGAGCGATTTCAGAGACATGGTCTCCGTGTGACATCCAAACCTGCTCTTTGCCATCTTCAAACCAACCGTCCAGAATGGCCAGCTTGGCCTCCGTGGGGGTGACAAAGGCGCGGCCGAATTCCGCAGTGCCATGACCGCTTTCCACCTTGCCGCCCAATTGGGTCATCATCGTCTGTTGGCCATAGCAAATACCCAAGACCGGTACGCCAAGGGTAAAGACACCGTCAGCAGCGCGCGGACTGCCTTCGCGTGTGACGCTATCGGGGCCACCGGACAGGATCACAGCCTTTGGGTTGAACTCGGTCAAAAAGGCATCAGTGACGTTCTGATAGGGGTGTATCTCGCAGTACACGCTGGATTCGCGCAAACGACGCGCAATCAGCTGTGTGACCTGCGACCCGAAGTCGATGATCAGTAATTTTTCATGAATGATGTCAGAGGCTGTGGCGGGGGCGATGATTTGATCTGTCATACATGCTGATTATGAGGCAACTGCCTGCGTTGCAAGAGCTGTGGCGCGGTGATTTTGCCCGATGCCACGCATAATTGTGGTGACATGTCGCTTTTTCATCGTAAGGGGCGGTTTCTGGCCATGATCCGAGGCCCCATCGGGTAATCACTTTGTTAACAATTTCTGAGGGAGCCTGCCATGACCGATACAGCCACACCACGTAGACGGACACGCGGCGGCGGCGGCGCTGCGCGACGGGCCGAGCGCACGGCGGTTTCCATCGAAACAGCCAAATACATTGAACGCAACATCCCGAACTTCGAAGTGCTGAATGAAGAGGCGCTTCAGATCATCGAGGACAACGCAGAAACGGTTTTGGCCGAAATCGGGGTTAGCTTCGTCGACAACCCATACGCGTTGGACCTGTGGCGCGAGGCAGGGGCTGAGGTTGACGGGGAGCGCGTGCGCATCCCACGCGGATTGGCCCGCGAACTGTGCAAAACTGCGCCCTCGACGATCACCCAACATGCGCGCAATCCAGAGCGCTCGGTGGAAATCGGTGGCAAAAATCTTGTTTTGGCCCCGATTTATGGCCCGCCCTTTGTGCGCGATGCCGAGGGGGGACGCCGCTACGCGACGATGGAAGACTTCAACAAATTCGTGAAGCTCGGCTATATGTCAAAATGGCTGCACCACTCGGGTGGTACCGTGTGCGAGCCCACAGATGTGCCGGTGAACAAGCGGCATTTGGACATGCTTTACGCGCATATGTCCCTAAGTGACAAACCGTTCATGGGGGCGGTTACGGAGCCCTCCCGCGCACAAGATTCGGTCGATATGTGCGAAATTCTATTTGGCGGCCTGAACGGGCGTACGGTCATGACATCCTTGATCAATATCAATTCGCCGATGACCTTCGATGCGGTGATGATGGGGGCGTTGGAAGTCTATGCGCGCGCCAATCAGGCGTGCATTATCTCTCCGTTCATTGTGGGCGGAGCAATGGCGCCTGTCTCCGTTGCGGGGACTTTGACGCAGGTGTTGGCCGAGGTATTGGCAGGCGTGGCCTACAGTCAGTTGGTTCGCAAAGGCGCGCCGGTGATTATGGGGGCCTTTGTAACCTCTATTGATATGAACTCCGGCGCCCCAACCTTCGGCACGCCGGAGGCGTCTCATATCACCTATGGTGCGGGGCAATTGGCCCGTCGTTTGGGCCTGCCTTACCGCTCCGCGGGGTCGTTCTGCGGCTCGAAGTTGCCGGATGCGCAAGCGGCCTATGAGACCGCGAACAGCCTGAATATGGGGCTGTTGTCTGGGGTCAACTTCATGCTGCACAGCTGTGGTTGGCTGGAAGGCGGATTGGTTGCCTCCTTCGAGAAATTCGTGATGGATGCGGATCAGCTTGGCACCCTTCACCACTTTGCAAAAGGTGTCAGCATGGACGAGAACGCCCAAGCTATGGGCGCGCTGCGCGAAGTGGGGCCTGGAGGGCACTTCTTGGGCTGTGAACACACGCAGGCGAATTTCAAAACGGCCTTTTGGCGGTCCGATCTGTTCGACTATAAGCCCTTTGAAACATGGGCCGATGAGGGCGAGCGTGATACTGTCGCACTGGCATCCGCCCGCGTGACGAAATTGCTTGGTGACTACCAGCAACCGCATCTTGATCCTTCCGTAGATGAGGCGTTGCGGACCTATGTTCGCGAAAAGAAAGAAAGCATGCCCGACGCCTTCAGCTAGGAGGTGATCACACCACGGTAGGGCGCCATCCTGTGCGGCCTTCCGACCGTGTTGCGATTGGCAAATTGCGGGTTTCGGCCATCAGGGCGATCAGCAATTCGATGTGTTTGTTGACGCTGTAGGTGCCGTCATGGGCAAGGCGGGTTTGCTCGGCTTGTTCTTCTTGCAGCAGTAGTGATTCCACCACCGCGAGAGGCGAGGCCGATTGCGCCTGACCGGCGATGCGTTGCAAGTCGCGGCTGCGACGGTAACCACTGATCCCATGACGGGCAGCACGCACCAAAAGACGGGGGCGGCGAAGGTCGGTGATTTGAGTGGCAAGGTCGGTCATGGCAGTGGCTCCGGGTTAAGTTTGTTCACCGCTAATCTAGGCTTGGGTGTGACGCCGTTGCGCATGATTTCGCCTTGCGGACGCTCCCTAAGTGTCTGTTTACGTTTTGGAAACAAAATCGTGGATTTGAACGCAGTGTTAACCATCTCGTAATGAATACAACCTCAAGTTGTGTGCGTTGCTTAGGGGTTTTTGCCGCCTTTGCCCTACCGACTTAGGGGAGTCACACATGCATTCTGCTGCTGTTCTGCCATCTGATTATTCGTTTCCGACCTGGATACCTCAGGCTGTGCGCCGGTATCTCATTCACACGGAAAAAGGGTTATCCCTCAGAGACTTGGCGCGGCGGGAAGGATGTCATGCGTCGACTGTTCTCCGGCAGGTTCGTCGCTTTGAGAACCGCCGCGATGATCCGCTTGTCGATGAGGCGCTTCGAACCTTGAGCAGCAGTTTAGCCATCCGTGAACATGCAGATACGCCCCAAGGAGCCGACTCTATGACAGCACATGCCCGTAACCATTCTGAAACCTATGTTAACAACACCAAACCGGTTGATTCTTCCGGCCCGACCGTTCTCACCGACGAAGACAAGCTAGGTCGAGAGGCCCGCCGTGTCCTACGCCGGTTGTCGGAGACAGGTGCGGTTCTGGCTTTGGCCGCCGACATGGATAAAGCTGTGGTCCTACGCACGCTTAACGATGGTCCGCCAACCCGTACGGCGGTTGTCTCGCGGGATGTGGCGCAGGCTTTTGCTTTGAAGGACTGGATTAGCTGCGCGCGCACGGGCCGTGTCTCAAGCTACACGATTACTGCTGCAGGTCGTTCTGCCTTGAAGCAATATTTGTCTCAAGATCTGGAGCGAAAGCGCAGCGCCAAAGGGTCTCATGACGGGCGATCCCCCTTCGTGGATGCAGATGGTGGCACTGCCTTTGCCCGTCCGATGACGTCGGAAAGCCCTCTGGCGATGCTCGCGCGTCGCCGCGACAAAGAAGGGCGGGCCTTTCTTGCCCCAGAGCTGGTTCAGGCCGGTGAGCGGTTTCGCGAAGACTATGAACTGGCTCAGATGGGGCAGGGCGCCGCGCAACATTGGGATCGTTTCATGGCCTCTGGTGATCGCAACGAGTTGATCGGCGACGACAGCATGTCATCGGGGCCGCGTGCCGCGAGATCGCGCATCGTCGCGGCGCTTGATGATCTGGGGCCGGGCCTGAGTGACATCATCATGCGGTGTTGCTGCTTTCTTGAGGGGTTGGAGACCGCGGAGAAACGTATGGGGTGGTCGGCGCGCTCTGGGAAAGTCGTGTTGCGCATCGCCTTGCAACGGTTGCATCGCCACTATGTCGAAGAAAATGGCCATATGAACGCGATGATTGGCTAAATCCTCGCCACGAACAGGGCGCCCATTGTCTGGCGCCTTGTTTTCGGGGGCAGGGGGCTTGATACGTGGACCTGCGACAATACTTCGTTTAACACTGAACTAAGTTTTGTCGAATAGGCTGAAGCCGTCCAAACAGGAGCCTGAACTATGGCCACCCGCGATCTGAAAATCCCGAGCCAACGTCACCCTGAGAAGGCAAAGCGTCCCGACAACCAGCAACCGCGCAAACCTGAATGGATTCGGGTCAAAGCCCCAGTTGGAGAAGGCTATAAAGAGACGCGTGACATCATGCGCGAACATAAGCTTACGACCGTTTGCGAAGAAGCCGGTTGCCCGAATGTCGGTGAATGTTGGAACCAAGGCCACGCCACAATGATGATCATGGGCGAGGTATGCACGCGGGCCTGCACCTTCTGCAACATCGCAACCGGCAAGCCCCCAGAAGCCTTGGATGTGTTCGAGCCAGGTCGCGTGGCGGATGCGGTGAAGAAGTTGGGGTTGAACCATGTTGTGATCACATCAGTGGACCGTGACGATATTGAAGACGGCGGCGCAGAGCATTTCGCCCAAACCATTCGGGCCATCCGCCGTCAATCCCCCAACACAACAATCGAAATTTTGACGCCCGACTTTATTCGCTGCGACCCCAGCGTGTTGGAGATCGTCGTTGAAGCGCGGCCCGATGTGTTTAACCACAATCTCGAAACCGTCCCGGGGCTATATCCTGAAGTGCGCCCGGGCGCGCGCTACTTTCATTCCCTGCGGTTGCTACAGCGCGTGAAAGAGCTGGACCCGTCGATGTTCACCAAATCCGGCATCATGGTGGGCCTTGGCGAAGACCGTCAATCTGTAATGCAGGTTATGGAAGACATGCGCGCCGCGGATATTGATTTCCTGACAATCGGGCAATATTTGCAGCCCACGCCCAAGCATCACCGCGTTGATCGCTTTGTCACTCCTGACGAGTTTGCCGCCTATGAGAAAGCGGCCTTCGGCAAGGGGTTCTTGATGGTTTCGGCGTCGCCTTTGACGAGATCCAGCTACCACGCAGGAGATGATTTCGCGAAGCTTCGCGATGCGCGTTTGGCCAAAATTGGCAAAGCCTAAGGGCTAAAACGAGGGGCGCGCGGCATACGATCTTGTTGCGCCCATTCCGGCCAGCCGATGTAATGCTCTATCAACGCGATAGCGATGCAAACGGCAATCAGGCCGACCACCAACTTGACGCGGCGCTCTGAAGGTGGACGGCGGGCCCAGATGGAGGCACGCAGCAGCCATCGCCAATTCATGTGAAGCGCACTTTGCCGATGTAGGGCAGGTTGCGGTTGCGCTGCGCGTAATCGATGCCGTAGCCCACGACGAATTTATCGGGAATTTCGAAGCCGGTCCAAGTTGCTCGAATGTCAACTTCACGACGGGTGGGCTTATCCAGCAAGGCAATGGTCTCGATGCGTGCAGGGGCGCGGCTTTCGAGCAGATGCAAGACGTGAGACAATGTGAAGCCCGTATCAACGATGTCTTCGACGACCAAAACATCGCGTCCCCCGATTTCGCCGCGAAGGTCCTTGAGAATGCGAACCTCGCGTGAGCTTTCCATGCCGTCGCCATAGCTGGAGGCCTCTAGAAAATCCACTTCGACGGGAAGGTCCAATTCACGCACGAGATCGGCGATAAACACGAAGGATCCGCGCAGCAGTCCAACCACCACCAGTTTGTCTGTGTCCTCAAAACGCTCGTGAATATCGCGGGCCAATGTCTCGATGCGGGCTGCAATGGACTTGGCCGAGATCAACTCGTCAATGACATAGGGTGGGTGAGACATGTTATCCCTTGAATTTTGCGTCGGACTGGGGGACACCCGCTTGCAACCTGAGAGCAAGCAGAGCCCCTTACGCCTATGCCAAGTCACCGCGAAAAACGCAAGCTGCCCTATAGTGCAGACCAAATGTATGCCCTTGTCGCTGATGTCGCGAGCTATCCGGAGTTTCTGCCATGGTGCTCGGCTGCGCGCATTCGATCCCGCAGCCAAGAAGACGCCTTTGAAGTAATGCTTGCGGACCTTGTTATTAGCTTCAAAGTTTTTCGTGAAAGTTTTGGCAGCAAGGTAACGCTTTGGACAAGTGAGAGAAGAATAGACACCGAATACCTCGATGGACCTTTTAAATATTTGAAGAGCACTTGGAAGTTTCACGATTTAGGTGGAAATGGCTGCGAAGTAGAGTTTTATGTCGACTTCGAGTTCAAAAACCGGATTTTGCAAGGGGCGGCGGGTTTGTTTTTTAATGAAGCAATGCAACGAGTTGTCCGCGCATTCGAGGGTCGTGCCCAAAAATTATATGGTGCAAGTTTGTAACACCGTTTTCCACGCGTAATTAATTTCTTGATTTGATGGATTCCAAAATACAATGTCGCAAATGTAGTTAATTGGGCATGGTGCCCAGTGTAGTATTTATTGGTGACATAGTGGAAGTATTTTTCCAGATGAAGTTTTTCTATTGCGGAAAACCTAAAGGGATTGTGGGCAATCGAGTAAGTAAATCGCGCGAAGATTGCGAAGAAAACATATTAAAACAGTTTGAATTACTAGAGCGGGTGACATTGCCGTCATTGCGCGACCAATCCGACCCGCAGTTTCGATTGGTTCTGTTGACAAGCACGCGAATGCCGCAAGAGTGCAAGGACCACCTGACGTGGTTGCTTAACCACTACTTGCCAGGACGTTCAGAGGTATTGTTTGCGCGCCCCATGGTCGCTGGACGCGTTTTTCGAAACTATATGCAACGCTTAGGGGACGGCCCCGACACCGTCATTCAAACGCAGGTGCTGGAAGGGGATGCCTTTGGGGTCACTTTTGTCAAAACCCTGCGAGAGCATGCCATCCAAAGCTGGTCCCAAATACCGACGGAAAAGGGCCAAAGAACCGGCGGCACCTTCATGTCGTTTAAGCGTGGGTTGAAACTGCGATTGCGAGAGAACACACCAGTAGGGTTAGAGGTCACAAGTACCTCAAATGCGCCCTTTGGGTTGAGCTTGGTCGCAAGACGAACCGGCCGCTACAATCCGGAATTAATCAACCCCGACGTTCTTGGAGTGAAGCTTCCGCATGTCTCCATTCGAACACGCGATATCCATTGTATGAGGGTGGTCTCTGGCGAGAGTGCACGAAACATGCCGCCGGTCGACGAGGATATTCTAATCCAAGCGCGACAAGAATTTGGCGTCCTAAAGTCTGCCGACGCGGTCGCGCGAAAGCGGAACCGGCTCAGAGTTGCTCAAACCGTGGATGGCGTGATCGGGATGCGGCGCGCCGGATAAGCGTTAGTAGCCGCGCCAGATCCATCCACCGCCAAAGATACGGCTGGAACCTTCGTCATAGAACACACATGCTTGGCCCGGAGAAACCCCTTCTTCGGGCGTTAGCAATTCTACTTCTGCTTCGGTCGCAGAGATCGGGCGAATAATCGCCGCGGCAGGCGGACGGGTTGAGCGCACTTTGACGCCGACATGCCACTCCGCTTGGCTGTCAAACGGGGCATCCCCCAGCCAGTTGATCTCGCGCACAGGAATTTTTCGCGTTGCAAGTGCTTCCTTTGGTCCGACCACGACATGCTTTTTGTCGACATCAAGGCTGACCACATAAAGCGGCGAAGCCAGCCCGCCGATGCCAAGTCCTCGGCGCTGGCCAATTGTGTAGTGGATCACACCGTTATGTTGGCCCAACACAGTGCCATCCATATCAACCAGATCACCCGGTTCTCCGGCGCCGGGGCGGAGCTTCTCAATAACTGAAGCATAATCGCCATTCGGCACAAAACATATGTCTTGGCTGTCCGGTTTATCCGCCACCGAAAGCCCGTATTTCGCGGCAAGCGCACGGGTTTCATCCTTGGACGCCAAATGTCCAAGTGGAAAACGCAGGTAATCCAGCTGTTGTGCCGTCGTTGAAAACAAGAAGTAGCTTTGGTCACGGTTTGCATCGGCTGCCGAGTGCAATTCGGGCCCTTGATCGCCGGTTTTGCGCTGAATGTAGTGACCGGTTGCCATGCAGTCCGCATCCAGATCCTTGGCCGTTTCCAGCAAATCTTTGAACTTCACCCGCTCATTACAGCGAATGCAGGGTACTGGGGTCGCCCCGCCAAGGTAGCTGTCGGCAAATTCGTCGATGACCGCATCCTTGAACACGTTTTCATAGTCTAACACGTAATGCGGAAACCCCATGTCCTCTGCCACGCGGCGGGCATCGTGAATGTCGCGCCCCGCACAGCACGCCCCTTTCTTGGCCAATGCCGCACCGTGATCGTATAGCTGTAAGGTAACGCCGACGACGTCATACCCTTCTTCGGCCAATTGAGCCGCCACAACCGAGCTATCCACGCCTCCGGACATCGCGACAACAACGCGCGTCTCTGAGGGTGGTTTGTCAAATCCAAGTGAATTCAGACGTCCTGGGGTCCAGTCCAATGCCATTTTGGCCTCCATTGGGGGGATACGCCGGAATATAGGAAAACTTTAGCCAGTCGCAAGGCCATGCTTCACTCGACCTTAAGATTAGGGGGGCAAACTCGGTAAAGTATTAAGTATTCGGGACGATTTGCAATGTATCTGAAACGGGAAACGGGGCCGCGTATGGTCACTTTGGACGATGGCACTTCGATGAGTAGGGCCGATCTGCCGGACCGCGGCACGCGGCGGTGGGTTGCCAGTCGAAAAGCCTTGGTTGTGCGCGGGGTGGAAGCAGGTCTAATTTCGGATAAAGAAGCCTGCGAAATGTATGAATTATCTGACGAAGAACTTTTGGCGTGGCGAAATGCGTTGGCTGATCACGGAACGGCTGCTTTGAGAACAACTTCAATTCAAAATTATCGACAAAAAAATAGTTTGGACGAAAGTAGTTGAACTCGGTAACCTCAAATTAACCTTTTCCAAATTAATGTTAAGGTACTTGAGGGGACGTATAGCGGAGACCAAATAATGCGAGTTCTTCTCGTCGAAGACGATCCAACAACTGCCAAGTCCATCTCGATGATGCTGACTCACGCGAATTTAAATGTTTATTCCACTGATTTGGGGGAAGAAGGCATCGATCTGGCCAAGCTGTATGACTATGATCTGATCCTGCTAGACCTGAATTTGCCTGATATGACTGGGCATGAAGTGTTGCGGCACCTGCGGCAGGCGCGAATTGAAACTCCGATCCTGATTTTGTCTGGGGCGGATGATACCGATAGCAAATTAAAGGGCTTCGGGTTCGGGGCTGACGACTATTTAACAAAACCCTTCCACCGCGAAGAACTGGTTGCGCGAATTCATGCTATTATCAGACGCTCGAAAGGGCATTCGCAATCGGTCATCCACACCGGAAGTATTTCGGTCAACCTTGACGCAAAAACCGTCGATGTCGGAGGAACGCCTGTTCATTTGACGGGAAAAGAGTACCAGATGTTGGAGCTCTTGAGTTTGCGAAAGGGGACGACGCTAACCAAAGAGATGTTTTTGAATCATCTTTATGGCGGCATGGATGAACCAGAACTAAAAATCATTGATGTTTTCATTTGCAAGCTTCGCAAAAAATTGGCGGCTGCGACAGGTGGTGAAAACAACATCGAAACTGTTTGGGGGCGTGGATATGTTTTGCGTGATCCACAACCTGCTCTCGATTCGGATGATACCCCTCTGATTGCCGCCACCGCATAGACCTCCATCCAAAAGAAACCACTAAGAATGGCGTGCCCTAGGGCGCGCCATTTTTGGTATCCTCATTCATAGGTGATACCAATATTGTCCCACGGATGTGTTGACCTACTGGACGCCTCGGCATTCTCACAATATCAACAAGTGCGTAGGCAAGGGGGCGATCTGTGACATCTATATCTACCGTAGAGCCATCCAAACTGTCCAAACAGCAAGCAATTGAAGAGCTGGCGCGTTTGGCTTCCATGTTATCGCAGGCGGATCTCGACTATCATGGCAAGGATTCCCCTTCGATCGATGATGCCAGCTATGATGCGTTGAAGCGTCGAAACAAGGAAATCGAAAAACTATTTCCGGAGCTGAAACGCCCAGACAGTCCAACGGACAAAGTGGGTGGGCCACTGGCGGATGGGTTTTCGAAGATCAAGCACAGCATTCGCATGCTGTCCTTGGGAAACGCGTTTGAGCAGAGTGATGTTGTCGAGTTCGATCAACGTATCCGCAAGTTCCTCGGAATGGAGGACAGTGATCCATTGCAATATACCGCGGAGCCTAAGATTGACGGCTTGTCGCTTTCACTGAGGTATGAAGACGGGATATTGATCTCGGCGGCGACCCGCGGCGATGGGAGCACGGGAGAGAATGTAACTGCCAACGCGAAGATGATCTCGAATATTCCGCAAAAAATTGAAAACGCACCAAAAATTCTAGAAGTTCGCGGCGAAGTCTATATGGGGCACGCCGATTTTTCCAAGCTGAACGCCGCTCAAGAAGCGGTTGGTGGAAAGGGGTTCGCAAACCCCAGAAATGCCGCAGCCGGATCTTTGCGGCAGTTGAACGCTGACATCACAAAAGCGCGCCCGCTTTCATTTTTCGCTTATGCGTGGGGGGAGGTGTCAGACCCTTTGGCCAAAACCCAGATGTCGGCGATTGCGCGTCTGAAAGGGTTTGGGTTTGCCACAAATGATTTGACGCAGCTCTGCGATGGTCCCTCCGAGTTGGTTTCGCACTATCATCTAATTGAAACCGCGCGGTCAGATTTGGGGTATGACATTGATGGTGTGGTCTACAAAGTTAACGATCTAGAATTGCAACGGCGCTTGGGCTTTCGCTCCACCACGCCGAGATGGGCAATTGCTCATAAATTTGCAGCCGAGCTTGCATGGACCCGACTTGAAGATATCGAAATTCAGGTTGGTCGAACTGGCGCGCTTTCGCCTGTCGCGCGCTTGCAGCCGGTGACAGTGGGCGGTGTCGTTGTGTCAAATGCGACGTTGCACAATGAAGATTACATCAAAGGGGTCGACAGCAAGGGCGCAGAAATTCGCGAAGGCAAAGACATCAGAGTAGGTGACTTGGTTCAGGTCTACCGCGCGGGGGACGTGATTCCCAAGATCGCTGATGTTGACCTATCGAAGCGCGACCCAAATGCGCGGCAGTTTGATTTCCCTGAAGTCTGTCCGAAGTGCCAATCTGCGGCGGTCCGTGAAGGGGATGACGCTGTCCGGCGCTGCACGGGCGGGCTGATTTGCCCCGCTCAGGCCGTTGAAAAACTTAAGCATTTTGTCAGTCGTGGCGCATTTGATATTGAGGGTTTGGGTGCCAAGCAGATCGAGACCTTTTATCATGATGACCAGCTTCCAATTCGCGAACCCGCCGATATTTTTACGTTAAGGTCGCGGGACGATAGCGCGCTCACCAAGCTCAAAAACCGTGATGGTTGGGGGGGGACATCGTCACGAAATCTGTTCGATGCGATTGATGATCGGCGCGTTATTCCGTTGAACAAAATGATCTATGCGTTGGGTATTCGCAATGTCGGGGAAACAGCGGCAAACTTGCTCGCGCGGCACTATTTAAACTGGACTGACTTTCTTGCAGGCGTTCAAGATGCAGCCTCGCAGGCTGGTCCGGCATGGGATGATTTACTGTCAATCGACGGCGTTGGGGCGGTGATGGCAACGTCACTCACGCAGTCCCTGACCCACGAACAAGAATTCGCATCCATTGCTAGACTTGCGGAAGAATTAACGATCGAGCCCGTTGAACCTGTCGCCCAAAGCGAAAGCCCCGTGGCTGGGCAGACCGTTGTTTTTACTGGAACTTTAGAAAAGATGAGTCGCGCAGAAGCCAAAGCGCGTGCGGAGTCTCTCGGAGCGAAAGTCTCTGGCAGCGTCTCTGCCAAGACGAATTTACTGATCGCGGGCCCGGGCGCTGGATCAAAGGCGACCAAAGCTGCGGCGCTCGGCATAAAAGTGATCGATGAAGATGAATGGATCGTCCTCATCGGCGATGTGTAGGTATTATGTCAGGTCGCCCAGAAATCCTTTTCCCGCTGTTTACCGCGTTGACCGAGCTGGACGGAATAGGCCCGAAAACCGCCAAAAATTTCGAACATTTGCGGATCGAAAAGCCTCGCGATCTGCTCTTTACTCTTCCACAATCGGGGATCGATCGGGCGCTCAAAGAGTCTGTTCAAGATGCCATTTTGCCTGATGTGGTGACCGTCGAAGTCGAAATCGGAATGCATGTTCCCCCGCGTTCACGCGGGCGCCCGTATCACATCCACGTCACGGATAAGACGCTGGAGTTTCGCCTCATATTCTTCCACGCACATGGAGATTATCTAAAGAAACAACTTCCTACAGGGCAACGGCGCGTGGTGTCCGGCAGGGTTGAGATATTCGACGGGCAGGCGCAAATGGTGCATCCCGATTACATTATGACGGTCGATGAAGCCTCCGAAATTCCGGCGTTCGAGCCGATATATCCGCTGACACAAGGGGTCACTCAACGGGTCATTCACAAAGCTGCAAAATCGACGCTGACACGTGTGCCTGCACTGAGCGAATGGATTGATCCTTCGCAAAAGGCAAAGGCCAATTGGCCAGACTGGGACGACGCCATTCGGGCGGCTCATACTCCGCAAAAATTGTCCGATATCACGGCCACCGATCCGCAGCGTGAACGCTTGGCCTATGACGAATTCTTTGCCCATCAGCTAACCCTTGGGTTGGCTCGTGCGAGGGTTCGCGCAAAGCAGGGTGTTTCAAGTCAGGCGACAGGCGTGCATCAATCGCGCGTGCTTGCAGCGCTTCCCTATGCTCCAACCGGAGCGCAAACCCGCGCAATTTCCGAGATCGCCGAGGATATGGCGGCCCCAATACGGATGAACCGGCTGCTACAGGGCGATGTTGGGGCGGGGAAAACCTTGGTCGCCTTTATGGCGCTACTGGGGGCCGTTGAAGCAGGTGGGCAGGGGGTCATGATGGCGCCGACAGAAATTTTGGCCCGTCAGCATCACGAAAGCTTGGTCCCCTTGGCCGCAGACGCGGGTGTAGTGCTTCAGCTTTTGACGGGTCGCGACAAGGGATCAGAGCGAAGCGCAAAGCTCAAAGCACTGGCGTCTGGCGAAATCCATATTTTGGTGGGCACACATGCCGTTTTTCAAAAAGATGTTGAATTCAATGATTTACGACTAGCGGTCGTGGATGAGCAGCATCGTTTTGGCGTGAATCAACGCTCGGAGTTGGGCGCGAAGGGGCGCGCGGTGGATGTGTTGGTGATGACCGCGACCCCAATTCCGCGATCTTTGTCGCTGGCACAATACGGGGATATGGATATCTCTGTGCTTGATGAAAAACCGCCAGGGCGCAAAGCGATTGCCACGGCCACGGTGTCTACGGGGCGCATTGACGAGGTGGTTCAAAAGTTACGCGGCGTGATCTCAGAGGGGCGGCAGGCCTATTGGGTGTGCCCATTGGTGGAGGAAAGCGAACTCAGCGATAAAACGGCAGCCGAAGATCGGTTCAAACGGCTTCGCGCGGCCCTTGGTGAGGATGTCGTTGGGTTGGTGCATGGACAAATGCCGCCAGCGGAAAAAGATGCGGCCATGGCGAAATTCGTAGCTGGTGAGACATCGGTCTTGGTTGCAACAACGGTGATTGAGGTGGGGGTAAACGTGCCCAATGCCACCATTATGGTTATTGAACGGGCCGAGACCTTCGGTCTGGCTCAGCTACACCAATTGCGCGGGCGGGTGGGGCGCGGGGATGCGGCCTCTACCTGTTTGTTGCTGTTTCAGGATCCTTTGTCGGAAACGGCGAAGCGGCGTCTGAACATCATGCGAGAAACTGAAGACGGGTTCAGGATCTCTGAGGAAGATCTGGCAATTCGCGGCGCAGGAGATTTGATTGGCACGGCGCAAAGCGGGCTGCCTCGGTTCAGGATTGCAGATATTGAAAGTCAGGCCAGCTTGATGTCAATCGCCCAGAGTGATGCGCGCAAATTGCTGGCGGACGATCCATCACTAACATCACCGCGCGGGCAGGCCGCACGTGTTCTTCTGTGGTTGATGGAACAGGATAAGGCAATACGTTTGATTTCAGTGGGTTAGGTGAAGTAGAACGCTTCGTGCTTCTGTTTGTTCACGTTTGTTCTCAAAAAGTTCTTTACAAGTCATGAATTTAGTGAGAACAAAGGTGCAACAAAAGAAACGACTTGAGGGAGCTTTCAACATGATCAAAGATTTTCGCGACGTTCTGACCCGTTCACCCAAAGCACTTCTGCACGACGCTGCTGGAATTGCATCGATTGGCGTAATGATGACGGTCGCCCTCTACATTCCCAAATTTTTCTAAGAGTTAACTGCCTGCTGTCTTTCAATAGGTCCGACCGGTTTTCTGTCCCGATGCCCGTCGGAATACGCAATGTCCCCAACATCACCGGCTGCTTTCCGGTATGCGTAAACACCCTGACGAGACTAGCTGACTGGCCGCCGCGTCCCGCCCGGGCGCGGCGGTTTTTTTACGCGCAATTTGCGTGACTTACCTGCTCCATAGCTTCAACAGTCGCATCAATGGCCAACATGATTGATGCATGACGGTTCTTGAATTCTTTCGCCGGCAGAAGAACTTTTAACCCGTCAAAGGGGGCGTCTGGGGCAGGGCCATCTGATTTCAACATGGCTTTCAGTTGCGTTTGGGCCGTGCGAACTTCTTTTGCGGTGCGCCCAATCACGGCCGCCCCCACGACGGAGGCTGCGGCCTGACCCAAAGCGCAGGCTTTCACATCCTGCCCGAAGCCGGTGACCCGATCGTCTGCCATCGTGATATCCACGGTGATCGTGGATCCGCATAGCGGCGAGCGCCGTTTCACCGTCGCTTGCGGTTCATCCAGCCGATCTGTAAGGGGTATCTCCGCAGCGAGTGCGAGAATTTGGCCCGAATAGAGCTTGATGAGGTCGCTGTTCTCAGACATTTTCAGGTCCTGCTAGGGCTTCTAAATGTGGTTTCAATCATAGATAAGCACTAGTGCCGCGATTGCAAAAGGTAAATCCCATGACCCGTTTTGATCCCCAAACACTCATCTACAACGACCAAGGGTTGCTACCCGTGATCGCACAAGATCACGTTTCAGGGGAGGTGTTGATGTTGGCGTGGATGAATGCCGATGCGGTCGCAAAAACTTTGGAAACAAAGAAAGTGACCTATTGGTCGCGCTCGCGGCAGGCGTTTTGGGTGAAGGGCGAGACCTCAGGAAACGTCCAGACATTGGTTGACCTAAGGGTCGATTGCGACCGCGATTGCCTGCTTGCCACCGTCAATCAAACCGGCCCAGCGTGCCACACGAACCGGCGCAGCTGTTTCTACACATCCGTTGAAGATGGAACCGAGCGCGAGCTGATGAAACCCATGAGCTAGAGCCCGACTTTGGCTCTAATCTGATCAGCAGTTACCCCGTCTTCACGGTATTTTAAGATCGCGCGCGCATCGTCTCGCTTAGCGAGACGTTTTCCAGCCTCATCGCGGATCAACCTGTGGTGGTGGTAAATTGGCGTTGGCAGCCCGAGCAAATGTTGAAGCACCACGTGAATTTTGGTGGCCTCAAAAAGATCTTGCCCGCGGACCACATGTGTAATCGCTTGGGCCGCATCATCCAGCACCACGGACAGGTGATATGAGGTGCCAATGTCCCGTCGTGCCAGAACAACATCGCCAATCGCCCTGAGAACCTCCTGCCCATCAAATGCGATAAGGCCTGTTTCCCCATTCGGGCCAGCTCCCGTCTCCATAAAGGAATAGCTCTTGTCGCGAACCGCTTTTGACATGTCTAAACGCAGCGCCACGTCGTCAACAGGCGAGGGCGCCTTCACATGGGATGAGGTCTTGCGACAGGTCCCCGGATAGATAACGCCATCAGGTCCAACAGGAAGATCGCCGCCTTCTTGCGGCGCAGAGATCGCAGCTAGAATGTCTTTTCGGTTGCAGCGACATTGGAATATCGCATTCCTATCCCATAACTCCTGCAAAGCGGCGCGGTAGGCCTCATATCGGTCGGATTGGCGCAAAACAGGGGTAGGCCAGCGCAATCCCAACCAAGATAGATCGTCATAAATCTGGGCTTCCCATGCGGGTTTTGATCTGGATTGATCAATGTCCTCTATTCTCAGTAGGAATTCACCTGACAATTGCACCGCAATGTCATGCGCCCGCAGGGCAGAAAAGGCGTGGCCAAGGTGCAAAGGCCCCGTAGGGGATGGGGCGAAACGGGTTCTAACGTGCATGCGTAAAGGCTAGCATAGATGCAGCACCGCGGCCTATGCCTTAAGCGCTTCGGATTTCTCCAACCATTGCGTCCAAGCCTGCTTCGCGCGGTCTGTGTACATCTTGTACCGCGTTGCACGGTGCCTGCGGCCAGTTTTGGCCTCTTCAACCAGTGGAAATAGCCCGAAATTGACGTTCATCGGCTGGAAGGTTTTGGCATCTGCCCCCCCCGTGATGTGGGTGACCAATGCGCCCATTGCGGTTTCGGGGGCGGGTGCGTCCAGCTCATGACCCAATATTTGTGCCGCTGCATAGCGTCCTGAAAGAAGGCCCATCGCCGCCGATTCGACATATCCCTCGACACCCGTGATCTGTCCGGCAAACCGCAAATGCGGCTTTGATTTCAGGCGCATTTGATTGTCCAACAGGGTGGGAGAGTTGATAAATGTGTTGCGGTGAATGCCGCCAAGGCGTGCGAATTCAGCCTCTTCAAGGCCCGGGATCATGCGCAAAACTTCTTTTTGCGCGCCATATTTCATCTTGGTTTGGAAGCCGACGATGTTGAACAATGTGCCCAAGGCATTGTCGCGTCGCAATTGTACAATCGCATGGGCCTTCACGTCTGGTTGGTGAGGATTGGTCAAGCCCACAGGTTTCATCGGGCCAAAGCGCAGGGTCTCGCGACCGCGCTCCGCCATGACTTCGATGGGAAGGCAGCCGTCAAAGTAGCCTGCGGTTTCGCCTTCTTTGAACTCGGTCTTTTCCGAGGCCAAAAGCGCGTCGATAAATGCCTCATAGGTCTCTTTGTCCATCGGACAGTTGAGATATGCGGTGCGATCTTCTTCTGTTTCGCCCTTGTCGTAGCGCGATTGGAACCACGCTTTATCCATATTGATCGTGTCGAAATAGATAATCGGGGCGATTGCGTCAAAGAAGGCCAATGCGTCTTGGCCGGTTTCTGCAGCGATTGCACCCGCCAGCTCCGGTGATGTCAGCGGGCCGGTGGCGATGATCCAGTTGCCCTCCGTCGGGAGTGCGTCAATCGGCTCATATGAAACCGAAATATTTGGATGTGCGGTCAGCTTTTCGGTCACGGATTGGGCGAATGGATCACGGTCCACCGCCAAGGCGCTCCCTGCGGGCAATGCGTGTTTGTCCGCCATTTGCATGATGATGCCACCCGCTTGGCGCATTTCCCAATGCAACAGCCCCACAGCATTTTGCTCATGATCGTCAGAGCGGAAGGAGTTGGAGCAGACCATTTCTGCCAGATCGCCGGTGCGATGCGCGAAGGTCTCTACTTTCGGGCGCATCTCGTGGATGATCACTTTGACGCCCATGTTGGCAGCTTGCCATGCGGCTTCAGAGCCTGCCATGCCGCCACCGATGATATTAAGAATGCTATCTGTCATGCAGGGGGTTTAGTGCCGGAACACCGGTAAGGAAAGGTCAGATTAGCGCAATTCGTTCTCGTTGATCTGGGTCGGGGTAGGGGCGGTATAGACCGATGTCAGCAGTTTCAATCATATCATGAAACCGGATGTATCTTTGTTCGTCATCGTCATCCACGGATTTCCCCAAGGTCAGAAACGCTTGATCAAGTTGTGACATGCCAAGAACTTCTATTTCCAAGATGAAATCGCTGTGACGTCCAGACGCAAGGCCGAATTTCCGCCGGTGCAGTCGCCAGTTTTCAATAAGTTGGCGCTGCTTCAAGCCGTTCAGCCAATCTTCCGCCGCCGCCGCGAAGGACAAAGCCTTTGCGCCGCTGCGAAGTTCTATCATGCAGTGATACATGTTCATGGGATACCTCCGGAATACGAATGCACCGTATCCCGAAGTATCTTATCAGCCGGTTAAGCTTCGCCGGATTCCGGAGTTTCGCTGGTTTCTGGCGCCTCGTCGTCATCTCCTTGGTCGGCGATATAGGCCACCGAGACGACTTCTTCACCTTTGCCCGTGTCAAAGACCTTCACCCCACCTGCAGAGCGGGAGCGGAACGAAATTCCTTCAACCGGACAGCGGATCGACTGGCCCTTGGAGGTCGCCAACATGATCTGATCATTTATCTCGACAGGGAAGGACGCGATGATTTCCCCGCCACGCATGGCCTTGTCCATGGCTGTGACGCCCATGCCGCCGCGCCCTCGAACAGGATAGTCATGCGAGGAGCTGAGCTTGCCTGCGCCGCCCTTGGTGATGGTGAGGATCAGGTCCTCAAAGGCCGACATCTCGGCGTAGCGTTCTTGGCTGATGTCCCCTGCTGGGGCCTCTTCATCTTCCACTTCAGCATCATCTGCTAAGCCCATGACTGCACGGCGCATTTTCAGATATGCTGCACGCTCGGAGGCCTCGGCTTCAAAGTGGCGGATGACCGACATCGACACGACACTTTGGCCGTCTTGCAGCTTGATGCCACGCACACCGGTCGAGTTGCGTGACGAGAACACGCGCACGTCGGTGGAGGGGAAGCGAATGGCGCGTCCAGCGTTGGTGATCAACATGACGTCGTCACTTTCTTCACAGATGCGGGCGTTCACCAGCTCGACACCTTCGGGCAGCTTCATTGCAATCTTGCCGTTCCGCATGACGTTGGTGAAGTCTGACAAGGCGTTGCGTCGCACATCACCTGCGGTCGTGGCGAACATGATTTGCAGGTCGCTCCATTCTTTCTCGTCACGGTCCACTGGCATGATTGCAGCAATGGAAACACCGGTCGGAATAGGAAGGATGTTGACGATGGCCTTGCCCTTGGCGGTGCGACCGCCTTGCGGCAGACGCCATGTTTTCAGCTTATAGGCCATGCCGTCGGTGGTGAAGAACAACAGCTGCGTGTGGGTGTTTGCCACAAACAATTGTGTCACGACATCGTCGTCTTTGGTCGCCATGCCGGACAGGCCCTTGCCGCCACGACGTTGCGCGCGGAATTCGGCCAATGGTGTCCGTTTGATCCAGCCCGTCTGGGTGATCGTGACGACCATGTCCTCTTTCTCGATGAGGTCTTCGTCTTCCATGTCGCCAGACCAGTCCACCACTTCGGTGCGGCGAGGGACGGCGAATTGTTCTTTAACTTCAGCAAGTTCGCCGGAAATGATCTCCATGATCCGTTCGCGCGACCGCAGAATGGCGAGGTACTCGGTGATCTTCTTGGCAAGCTCTTCCAGCTCGTCCGTTACTTCCTTTACGCCGATTTGAGTCAGGCGTTGCAGGCGCAGCTCCAGAATGGCGCGGGCTTGGGTCTCCGACAGGTGGTAAGTGCCGTCGTCATTCACGGTATGGGTCGGGTCATCGATCAGCTTGATATATGCCGCAATGTCAGCCGCAGGCCATGCGCGGGTCATCAATCGGCTGCGTGCCTCTGCTGCATCGGCGGAGGAGCGGATGGTCGCGACGATTTCATCGATATTGGTGACGGCCACGGCCAAGCCACATAAGATATGGCTGCGTTCACGGGCTTTGCGCAACTCAAATGCTGTGCGGCGGGCGACAACATCTTCACGGAAGGCGATGAAGTTGGTCAAGAAGGTGCGCAGCGTCAACTGCTCTGGCTTGCCGCCGTTCAGCGCCAGCATGTTGCACGCAAAGCTGGTCTGCATCGGCGTGAAGCGGAACAATTGGTTCAACACGACCTCAGCGGTTGCATCGCGCTTCAGTTCGACCACAACGCGCACGCCGACGCGGTCGGATTCGTCTTGGACGTGGCTGATGCCTTCGATCTTCTTGTCGCGGGCAGTTTCTGCGATCCGCTCAATCATGGTGGCTTTGTTCACCTGATAGGGGATCTCGGTGATGATAATGGCGAAGCGGTCCTTGCGAATTTCTTCAACATGGGTTTTGGAGCGCACGATGACCGAGCCGCGGCCTTCGGTATAAGCCTTAATCGCACCGGATCGGCCAAGGATAATGCCGCCCGTCGGGAAATCGGGAGCGGGGACGTATTCCATCAGCTGATGTTCGTCCAGATCGGGGGATTCGATCAGCGCCAATGTCGCGTCGATCACTTCGCCCAAGTTGTGCGGCGGGATGTTCGTGGCCATGCCAACCGCGATCCCGCCAGCGCCGTTGACCAGCATATTCGGGAAACGGGCGGGCAGAACGGTCGGCTCACGGTCTTTGCCGTCGTAGTTGTCTTGGAAATCGACTGTGTCTTTTTCAATATCCGCCAGCAAGGAGCCGGCCGGCTTGTCCATGCGCACCTCTGTGTAGCGCATCGCGGCGGGGTTATCGCCGTCCATGGAGCCGAAGTTGCCTTGACCGTCCAGAAGCGGCAGCGACATGGAGAAATCCTGCGCCATACGCACCAGCGCGTCATAAATCGCGCTGTCGCCGTGGGGGTGATATTTACCCATGACGTCGCCAACTGGGCGGGCGGACTTTTTGTAGGATTTGTCATGCGTATTGCCGGTCTCATGCATCGCATAAAGAATACGGCGGTGCACCGGTTTTAGGCCGTCGCGAAGGTCGGGAATCGCACGCGAAATGATGACGCTCATGGCGTATTCGAGGAAGGAGGTCTTCATCTCATCGGAGATGTTGATCTGCGGCCCGTCGTGATGCATGCGAAACGGGGTGTTTTCTTCTTCGTTATCAGGTGTTTCCGGCGTGTCGTTCACGTAGCGTCCCATCTGTCGTTAGATGCGCCGTTAGGCGTCTATATATAGTTGATCGCACTATAGACTAACCTAGGTTTAGGGTGCAATGGGCCTCGGTGAATGAGTTCGACGCCTAGCCAAAGCGTCGCGCAGCCACCAGCCAGATTCCAGCGAGGAAGAAGGATATAATCATGTTCCATCCCGCCATGGAGATACCTGCAAGCGCCCATGCGATATCGTCGCATCGCACCAGTGGGGCGGCCATAATCGACTCCAAAAGCTGCTCTGGTGTCAGGTTGGTAATGTCACCGGAGGTACAGCTGGACGGACCTTCCCACCATTTTTGCTCCACCCCCATGTGGAACAGCCCGATTGCACCGGATGTGGCAGCTGCAAGGGCGCCCAAAATTGCGATAATGCGACTGGGGATAACCAAAAAGGCGATGCCGATGACAAAGGCGATGGCGTGCGGCCAACGTTGCCACAGGCACAGCTTGCAAGGGGGGTAGCCCATCATCTGGAACAAAAATGCGCCGCCCAACAGCAACGCAGATCCACCTGCGGCCACGGTGACGACCTGCGCGCGCGTCATGCTCATACAAACCTCACCAGTGCAAAGCCGCCCAACAAGACGGCAAGAAACAACGTCATGACAATGCCCAAACGCTTCTCGATAAAGGCGCGGATCGGATCGCCAAACTTCCACAGCAACGCCGCCACAAGGAAGAAACGCGCCCCACGCGCGATGATCGATGTGATGATAAAGGTTGTCAAAGGCATCCCAGTCCACCCCGACATGATTGTAATGACCTTATAGGGGAAGGGCGTCATCCCTGCGATCAATACGGGCCAGAACCCCATGTCATTGAAACGGGTGTTGAACTCGACCGCGGCGTCGCCTTTGCCCAAGGCCTCCAAAATCGGTTGGCCAATCTGTTCAAAGGCAAGGGCGCCGATTGCGTATCCCAGCAACCCGCCAACAACAGATGCCGCTGTTGCCAAGCCTGCGATCAGAAACGCCTTGCTTGGTCGCGCGATGATCATCGGGATCATCAAAATGTCTGGTGGGATTGGAAAGAAGGAGCTTTCCATAAAGGCCACTACAATCAATGCCCACATTGCATAGGGATGGTCCGCGAGGGACATTGTCCAGTTGTAGAGCCGTTTCATGTGCTGTCCTGCTTCGATCCAGTCGCGCTCGCTTATACCTGCTGGCTGCAAAAGGGAAGTTTGCCTTCACTGCACCATGACCTTAGAAAGGCGCAAAGTCCAGATGGGGAGTATCAGATGCGTTGGAAAGGACGGCGAGGCAGCCGAAACATAGAAGACCGTCGTATGCAATCCGGATCACGGCGTGTGGGCAAGGCGGGTGGCGTTGGCGGCATCGGGCTGATTGCTGTTTTGGTGATTGGCTACTTCTTGGGGATTGATGTCTCGCCATTGCTGCAAAATGTTGACGGGTCAGGAGGGCAGCAGGTTTCAGTCGACACGCGTATCTCGCAAGCTGACCGCGAGGCAGGGGAATTCGTCTCGGTGGTGTTGGCGGATACAGAGGAAGTCTGGAGCGAGATTTTCCAAGACCAAGTAGGCCGCGCCTATCGCCCTGCAACATTGGTGTTGTTCAAAGGTGGCACACAAAGCCCTTGCGGCGGTGCATCCGGCGCATCGGGGCCGTTTTATTGTCCCGCCGATCGCAAAGCCTATCTCGACACTGACTTCTTCACCACTTTGTCGCGCCGTCTGGGCGCCTCGGGCGATTTCGCAGCCGCCTATGTTGTCGCCCATGAAATAGCCCACCACGTGCAAAATGAGCTTGGCATCTTGGCGCAGGCCAACAAAATTCGCCAACAGGTAAGCCAAGCAGAAAGCAACGCCATCTCTGTGCGCATTGAATTGCAGGCCGATTGCCTGTCCGGCGTTTGGGCGCGTTACGCCAAGGCGCGCTTTAACGCGTTGGAACGGGGCGACCTCAAGGAAGCGGTCAATGCGGCCAAGCAGATTGGCGATGACACGTTGCAGCGCAACGCTGGACGCCGCCCTAACCCGCATAGCTTCACACATGGTACATCCGCGCAACGTCAACGCTGGTTCAAGACCGGCTATGAGAATGCCACGGTTCAAAGCTGCGATACCTTCGGGACGGATCGCCTTTAGCAACACCGCTCGCTTCACTCCGAGGAGGAGGGACCATGGCTTTGGCCACTAAACTGGAGGCGCGCGTGGGGCGTGGCCTCAACCGTATTTGCCGATTGTGCGCTTATTTCGGCGGGATCGTGCTGGTTGCTGCGGCATTGGTCACCATGGCCTCTGTTATTGGGCGGTATTTCCTCTTCGCGGGTCTGGGTCCCATTCGGGGTGACTTCGAGCTGGTCGAGATGAGCTGCGCCATTGGCATTTTTACCTTTCTCCCTTGGTGTCAGATGAACCGCGGAAATGTCACCGTTGATGTCTTGGTCAACCGTTTTCCGCTTCGCGTGCAGTCGTTGTTTGGGCTGCTCGGGGATCTGTCGATCACAGTGCTGTCCGCGTTGATCTTCTGGCGCATCTACTTGGGGTTCGGTGAGAAGTTTCCATATGGCTCCGACAGTTTGCGCGCGGCACTTCACATGGGCACGAAGCCTTTCTATCCCGAAACCACCTATGAATTGGAAATGCCGGTTTGGATTCCCTATGCGCTGTCGACGCTTGGGGCCGCGCTCTTTTTTGTGGTGAGCCTTTATACCGTCTGGCGGGCGTTGAATTGGGTGATCAGCGGGCAGGAGGCACAGATATGAGCGGCCTAGAGTTGGCCCTATCGGGTTTCGGCTTGATGCTATTGGGGATTTTCCTGCGCATTCCGATTGCAGCGGCGATGTTTGCTTCGGGTTTTATTGGCACTTGGATCGTGTTGGGGCGGCCATCTGCTACGCTTAGCCAGATGAAGACGCTGACCTATGATACGTTTTCAAGCTACTCGCTGACCATCGTGCCGTTGTTCCTGCTGATGGGGCAGTTCGCCACTAAATCGGGCATGAGTGGCGCGCTGTTTGCTGCGGCCTCTGACTGGCTTGGCCATCGCAAGGGCGGGGTGGCGATGGCGGCTGTCGGCGCCTGCGCGGGGTTCGGGGCCGTCTGTGGGTCCTCATTGGCGACGGCAAGCACGATGGGGCAGGTGGCTTTGCCAGAGATGCGGAAGCAAGGGTATTCGGATGCCTTAAGCACTGGTGTGCTGGCGGCAGGGGGCACCTTGGGCATCCTTATTCCGCCATCGGTCATCTTGGTGATCTACGCGATCCTCACGGAGCAAAACCTTGTAAAGATGTTCATCGGCGCGTTGATCCCCGGAGTGCTGGCGGCAGTGGGGTATATGATTACGGTGGCGATCTATGTGCGTCTGCGCCCCGGATCGGGCCCTGTGGCTGAACGTAAGCCCATCAAGGCGCGCTTTAGGACCTTGGTCAGAGTGTGGCCGGTTGTGTTGATCTTCTCCTTGGTTATGGGAGGGATCGCGGCAGATTGGAACTGGACCAAAACCGGTGTTCAGGCGCTGTTCACCCCGACCGAAGGGGCCGCAGTCGGGGCCATCTTTACCGGCCTATATGGTGTCATCACAGGCGGATTGAACTGGCAGGGGTTCAAAGCTTCCGTTTTGGAAACCGCACAGGCCTCAGCGATGATCTTTCTGATCATTCTGGGCGCACAGGTGTTCAACTCTTTTCTTGCCTTCACACAGGCGCCTCAGGCCATGGCACAATGGGTGTCCTTGCAGGGGTTTGCGCCTATGACTGTGCTCATTGCCATGCTTTTGTGCTACTTGGTCTTTGGGTGTGTCATGGACAGCTTGTCGATGATTTTGCTGACGATCCCGATATTCTATCCGATCATCGAGACATTGGACTTTGGATTGGGGGCAGAGGGCACGGCGATCTGGTTCGGCATTCTCGCCCTGATCGTCGTCGAGGTCGGGCTCATCACTCCACCGGTGGGGATGAATCTGTTCATTATCAATCAAGTTGGAGGCAATATTCCGATCACGCAGACCTATCGCGGGGTGCTGCCTTTCATCGCGTCAGATTTGATCCGTGTTGTCATTTTGCTGGCTTTTCCGAGCATTACGCTGTGGCTGGTCGGGGTGATGTTCTAGCTGTAGCGCTGCATAGGCGAACTATCTTTGCCAATCGCGTTAAAAACTGCTGGAATCTGCAAACGACGAATTGACGCGCCCTGAAGCTTTGGCTACACCGCACGCACCTCTGGTGGCGACTACCGCGCTGCCATACGAGACAAGGGGCCCGAGTGGTGGAATGGTAGACACGACAGATTCAAAATCTGTTGCCGCGAGGCGTGCCGGTTCAAGTCCGGCCTCGGGTACCAAATCATCCAATACATATAGAATATAAGCAGGCGGCAAGCCTCGCAAAGAGCGTTTGGTAAGGGTTTTCTTACTTGTGCGATCGATTTTTCGTTCAAATTAAGGCGAAAAAATGAGACCCGAGATAATCTAGAGAACTTTAGGCTATTGTTTCCAAACTAGCTTTTACGACGTTAGGTAACGCAAGATTCGGCTTCGTTGGGAGCCTCTAATCGAATCGAATTTGGGATCAATACTGCCAATTCGGAGACAATCATCGGTAAAGCTCTAGATTGTTCTGTCGTTTCTTACGGGGAATAGATAACGAAAAGTGACGATGGATTATCGCTGGTTCACAGGAAAGTGAGGACCGAAACTCGGAATTCGTCATGACCATTCCAGTAATCAGAATGTTTGTGTTTGATGTTTGAGTGATAGTTAAGTTTTTGAAATAAATGAACAATATTAACTTTCCCGACAAGCTGACGCTAGTTTGGGGCAGCGGTTGGCTGCATTTGGGGGAAAAGTAATAGCCAAAAATAGCGGCCGGAAACAATTTTTGGGGTATCCGGTAAAATGTTGAAATAAGGTATTTTTATGATCTTCGTCAAAGTTTCCGCTTTTTGGTTCTCTGTCGAAAAGGTATCAAAAGGCACACCCATCTGGGGGGTGAAGACATTTGGCCACGGGGGCGGCCACACGAAAAGCGCGTTCTTGCAGAATGCGGAGGTAGTCGTGTGATCGTTTGCTGGGCGCGTTGGTTTCAACGAATGCTATTTGCAGATCGTCATCAACGTTGGGCTTACTAAGGTCTGAATTCCTCCTCATTTTTGGCGTAGCGTTTGAGTGTGGTCGCAATTGTGGCGTCTTCACTAAACTAGATGACACGGAACTGCACGAAGCCTGGGGATCTTATGGCTGAAATGACTACACTTACCGATCTTGTGACAGCGTTCAGCGCTGTCTTGTCTGCTGTGTTGGTTATTCAATTGTGCACTAAAGAGTTAAATTTGTTGCGGGGGTCGGCAGTGTATCGACCGACGCTCGTAAAGTCGTAGGAGACTGAAATGCCTGAGGTACTGCTAACGTTCGAAGATCTGCAAGCTGGTGATATTGTTAACGGTCAATACACCTCAAATGGGGTTACTATTAGCTCAGGAAATCCTACCAACCCTACTATGGTGTTTGACACCGATAACCCGACTGGCGGTGACTCGGATTTGGCGACCAACAATCTTGGCAACGTTCTGATCCTGTCGGAAGATGGCGATAGCAACGATCCAGACGACAATGCGGGCGGCGGATCGTTCATTTTCGAATTTGAAGAGCCTTCCGAGGTGGTCAACTTCAGCGTTCTGGACATCGAAGAATCCGGCACCGTGCGCCTTTACGATGTGAACGGGAACCTGATCGATACAGTCACTATTTCGGCAACAGGTAATAATGGCCAAGCCACCGTTAATATCAACGCCGAAAACGTGGCCCGCATGGAGGTCCAGATCAATGGCTCCGGCGCGATCGACAACATCTGCTACATAACTCCAGAAGCCTCCGATGACCTTGACGGCATCGTAGAAGGCTCTGCTGGGAATGACGTGATTGATGCGTCTTATGACGGCGACCCAGACGGCGACTTCATTGACGCCAACGACGAAATCCTGCCCGGCGAAGGCCCGAACGATGACATCGTTGACGCATTTGGCGGCAACGACACAATCACATCAGGCGAAGGCAACGACGAAGTCTATGCGGGTTCTGGCGACGACACGGTCGACGGCGGCGCAGGGGATGACATCATCTATGGCGATAGCAACTACGGCGGCCCTGGCGGGTCCACAACCGTACGCGAAAGCTTTGAGTGGGATTTGCAGTCCGAGGGTGAGGTCGATACGACCTTCGTGCAAGACACTGGCAACGTAGAAGTGACCTACACACGTTTGGCTGACGTCAATAACCACGACAGCTTTTTGAACAACGAGCAGCTCAACGTGAGCGGCATCGACGACGGCTCCGAAACTGTGGATACAGATAGCGGCCTGACATCGGTCACCAACGGCTCGAACGGTCAGGGCAAATTCCAGTGGGAATTCTCCGAAGCGGTTACCGATGTTGACTTCAACATCAATGACATCGACGGCGACGGCGTCGTCAACGTCAAAGCCTATGACATCAACGGCAACGAAATCCCTGTTCAGTTGACCGGCGGCAGCAACCTGACATTGCGCGACACTGATGGTGTGAACGGTGTGGACACTGCAGATAGCAACGGCGGCTATGATGCGACCATCAGCACGCAGTACAACCTGCAGGTGTCCATCGCGGGGCCAGTTGCCCGTATCGTGGTCAACCACACGCAAGATGGCGGCAACAACTCCGGTGTTCGCATCACCGACATGTTCTTCGACACCTCCACGGCGATCATTGACAACGGCCCTGACGGCAACGACACGCTGCGCGGCGGCGACGGCAATGACACGATCTTCGGGGAAGGTGGCAACGATCGCCTTGAAGGCGGCGCTGGCGACGACACCCTTGATGGCGGCGCAGGCCGTGATGTGATCTTGGGCGGCGCGGGTAACGACACCGCTGACGGTGGCGATGGCAATGACGAAATCTGGATGGGTTCCGGCAATGACACTGTTGAAGGTGGCGCTGGCAACGACTGGATCCACGGTCAGGGCGGCCACGACACGCTGAACGGCGGCTCCGGCGACGACATGATCTTCGGTGAGGCCGGCGACGACCGCATCGAAGGCGGCGACGGCAACGACGCGTTGTCTGGTGGTGACGGCGCTGACACCATCCTTGGCGGCGCAGGTCGCGATACCATTCTTGGTGGCAACGACGGCGACACAGTCGACGGCGGCACAACCGGCGACGACTTTGACGTGCTGGACCTGACCGGCGAAGGTCCGTTCCGCATCGTCAATGAAACCCTAGATGCCGACGGCGATAGCACCTCCGGCACCGTAGAGTTCCTCGACAACAACGGCAATGTAACGGGTTCTTTGCAGTTCACCGAGATCGAGCAGATCATCGGTGACCTCGTAAACCAAGGCCCTGATGCGGTTGATGACACGGCTGAAGGCGTTGAAGACGAAAGCGTGACAATCGACGTTTTGGGCAACGACACCGATCCAGAGGGCGACGATCTGACCGTGATTGACGCGACATCTCCAAATGGCGAAGTCGTGATCAACGCTGATGGCACAATCACCTTCACCCCTGACGAGAACTTCAATGGTGACACGACCATCACCTACACAATTGAAGACGAAGCAGGCAACACAGACACCGCTGTGGTGACATTGACTGTTGAGGCCGTGAACGACGACCCAATTGCGAATGATGACACGGCGTCGACCGACGAAGACACCGCAGTTACCATCGACGTTCTGGGCAATGACACAGACGTGGACGGCGACGACCTGACAGTTGAAAGCGCGACATCGCCAGACGGCGACGTTGCGATCAACGCAGACGGCTCGATCACCTTCACACCTGAAGATGACTTCAACGGCGAAACCACCATCACCTACACAATTTCCGACGGCAATGGTGGTACGGATACCGCGACCGTTACGGTCACAGTCGGTTCGGTCAACGATGGCCCAGACGCTGTGAATGACGTGAGCACAACCGATGAGGACACTCCGATCACGGTTGATGTGTTGGCCAATGACACCGACCCAGAAAACGATGCGCTGACAGTGACAGGGGCGACCGTTCCTGCCGCGCAGGGCACAGTTGAGATCGTGAACAACCAAGTAGTGTTCACTCCGGCCGAGAACTTCAACGGCTTGGCGACCATCAGCTACTCTATCACTGACGGTAACGGCGGCACTGACACAGCGATCCACGAGATCAATGTTCTGCCGGTAAACGATGCCCCAGTGGCGGTTGACGACATTGCAGAGACCTTCGAAGACGAAGCAGTGGTTATCGACCTGATCGGGAACGACACGGATGTTGACGGCGACCCGTTGAACATCGGCACTGTTTCGGTTCCAGCAGAGCAGGGCACAGTTGTCGACAATGGCGATGGCACAGTGACCTTCACACCTGCTCCGAACTACACAGGTCCGGCGCAAATCACCTACACGGTTCAAGACGGCCAAGGTGGTGAAGACAGCGGCGCAGCAGTGGTTAACATTGAGGTTATCGGCGTAAATGACGGCCCGCAGGCCATCGATGACACAGCCACAACCGACGAAGACACTCCGGTCACCATCGACGTGCTGGACAACGACTTCGACACCGAAGGCGACGACCTGAGCATCACAACAGCGACAGTTCCCGCTGAGCAAGGCACGGTCGAAGTTGTCAACGGCCAGCTGGTGTTCACACCAGCAGAAAACTTCAACGGCGAAGCAACCATCACCTACGGGATCACCGACGGCAATGGCGGTGCGGATATCGGCGAAGTCGTCGTGACCGTTACCCCTGTGAACGACGATCCGGTTGCAGTCGATGACGTTGAAACCACGGATGAAGATCAGCCAATCACCATTGACCTGATCTCCAACGACACCGATGTAGATGGCGACGAATTGAGCGTCGGTTCGGTCTCCGTTCCTGCGGATCAAGGCACTGTTGTCGACAATGGCGATGGCACCGTGACCTTCACACCGGCCCCGAACTTCAACGGCCCCGCAACGATCACCTATACGGTTGTGGACGGCAATGGCGGCGAAGATGAAGGCCAGGCTGTGGTCTCCGTCGGCGCGATCAATGACGGTCCAGTGGCTGAGGATGACAGCGATGTCACCACCGAGGACACACCGGTCACCGTAGATCTGCTTGCGAATGACAGCGACGATGACGGCGACGACCTCTCGGTCATCAGTGCGACTGTTCCTGCCGACCAAGGCACATTGGTCGACAATGGCGACGGCACGGTCACCTTCACTCCGGCTGAAAACTTCAACGGTACGGCGACGATCTCTTACGAGATTTCCGACGGCAATGGCGGCACAGACACTGCCGAGCACACCATCGAAGTAACACCAGTCAACGACGGCCCAGACGCGGTGGACGACAGCGATGTCACCACCGAAGACACTGCCGTAACTGTTGATTTGCTGGCCAATGACACCGACCCAGAGAACGACGATCTGACCGTCACCAACGCAACTGTTCCTGCCGACCAAGGCACTTTGGTCGACAATGGCGACGGCACAGTCACCTTCACTCCGGCACCGGACTTCAACGGCACGGCGACGATTTCATATGAAATCTCCGACGGCAACGGCGGCACAGATGCTGCGGTGCACACTATCGAAGTGGGCGCGGTGAACGACGGGCCTGATGCGGTTGATGATACAGCTGAAACCGACGAGGACACTCCGGTTGAGATCAACGTTCTGGGCAACGACACTGACCCTGAGAACGATGATCTGACAGTGACCGAGGCGACGTCTCCTGACGGCGATGTTGTGATCAACGCCGACGGCACGATCACCTTTACTCCGGCTGAAAACTTCAACGGCGACACCACGATCACCTACACCATCACCGACGGCAACGGCGGCGAAGACACTGCGGTTGTGGCTGTGATGGTGAACTCAGTCAACGACGGTCCAGACGCGGTAGACGACAGCGATGTCACCACCGAAGACACTGCCGTAACTGTTGATTTGCTGGCCAATGACACCGACCCAGAGAACGACGATCTGACCGTCACCAACGCAACTGTTCCTGCCGACCAAGGCACTTTGGTCGACAATGGCGACGGCACAGTCACCTTCACTCCGGCACCGGACTTCAACGGCACGGCGACGATTTCTTATGAAATCTCCGACGGCAACGGCGGCACAGATGCTGCGGTGCACACCATCGAAGTTGGCGCAGTGAACGACGGGCCTGATGCGGTTGATGATACGGCTGAAACCGACGAGGACACTCCGGTTGAGATCAACGTTCTGGGCAACGACACTGACCCTGAGAACGATGATCTGACAGTGACCGAGGCGACGTCTCCTGACGGCGATGTTGTGATCAACGCCGACGGCACGATCACCTTTACTCCGGCTGAAAACTTCAACGGCGACACCACGATCACCTACACCATCACCGACGGCAACGGCGGCGAAGACACTGCGACGGTTGATGTCACAGTGAATGCGGTGAATGACGATCCGATCGCTGAAGACGATGTCTATACGACAGATGAGGACACTCCGATCACCGTGTCCCCACTGGAGAACGACAGCGACGTTGATGGCGACGATCTGACCATCACTGACGTGACGCAGCCTGCAACGGGTGAAGTTGTCCTGAATGCCGATGGCACGATCACCTACACACCTGCGGATGATTTCGTAGGCGAGGAAACGGTCACCTACACTGTCTCTGATGGCAACGGTGGCACCGACACTGCGACAATCACCTTCACAGTGAACGGCGTGAACGACGGTCCGGACGCTGTTGACGACGAAGCATCGACCAACAATCTGACGCCGGTAGTGATCCCAGTTTTGGGCAATGACACGGACCCAGAGAACGATGATCTGACTGTGACAGAAGCCTCCGTGGATGTGGGCGAGGTGACCATCAACCCTGATGGCACGCTGACTTACACCCCAGTGGCTGAATTCGGCGGCGTGGCAACGATCACCTACACGATCACAGACGGCAACGGTGGCTTTGACACCGCAACTGTCACCGTGAACGTGAATGACGGTATCGTTGAAGGCACCGCAGGCGACGACTTGATCGATGAGAACTACCTCGACGATCCAGAAGGCGACCTGATCGACAACAACGACGAATTCTTGCCGGGTGAAGGCCCACAAGACGACATCGTGTTGGCCGGCGACGGTGATGACACTGTTCTGGCGGGCGACGGCGACGACGAAGTCTACGGCGAAGAGGGCAATGACACTCTCTACGGCAACGACGGCGACGACTACCTGTCCGGCGGCGAAGGCAATGACACACTCTTCGGTGGCGAAGGCGATGATACGCTGGATGCTGGCCAAGGTGGTGATGAGCTATACGGCGAAGAAGGCGATGATCTGCTGCTTGGTGGACCTGGCCCTGACTTGCTGGATGGTGGCACCGGCGACGATGAGATCATCGGTGGTAACTCCGCTGACACGATCATCGGTGGGGACGGCAATGACACCGTTTACGGCGAAGATGGCGATGACGTTATCGACACCTCCGGCGGCAGCCCGCGCCCAGACCTAGGCTACCCAGGCTTGTTCCCGGGTGATCTGGACCCGAATGACGACATCGACTTTGTAGATGGCGGCGACGGCGACGACACGATCTCTACCGGCGACGACGCTGACACCATCATCGGTGGCGCTGGCAACGACACAATCGATGGCGGCCTAGACGCCGATACGATCGATGGTGGCGACGGTGATGACCGTATCGTGGGTGGCGAAGGCTCCGACGTGATCAATGCAGGCGCAGGCAACGATGTTGTCTACGCTGGTATCGACCCCGATCTGGGCTTGCCTGACAACCTCGACATCGCTGATGTGGACGGCGATCTGGTGCCAAACAACGGTATGGACACAGTCCACGGCGGCGACGGCAACGACACTATCTTCGGTGCTGATGACGACGACACATTGTTTGGTGATGCGGGTGACGACTACATCGACGGCGGCGTAGATGCAGATGATATCTACGGTGGCACAGGTGACGACACGCTGATCGGTGGCCAAGGCGCTGACACAATCGAAGGTGGCGACGATGCTGATACGATCATTGTTAGCAGCGCAGAAGACGGCGCAGGCGACATCATCGACGGCGGAACCGGCGGCAACGACCTTGATACTCTGGACCTGACTGGGGCCGGCCCACTTCGCATCGTTGGCGAAACGGTCGATGCGGACGGCGATAGCACCTCCGGTACTGTTGAATTCCTTGACGGTGTTGGCGGTAGCGTGATCGGCACGTTGCAGTTCTCCGAGATCGAAAGCATCGTTCCTTGCTTCACTCCGGGTACGTCGATTGCCACGCCGCGTGGTGAAATCCTCGTCGAGGACCTAATGGTCGGTGACAAGGTTATCACCCGTGACAACGGCATTCAGGAAATCCGCTGGATTGGCGCCAAGCGCATGGACGGCCGCGAGTTGCAAAACAACCCGCATCTGCAGCCTGTCTTGATCCAGAAAGGTTCCCTCGGGAACGGCCTGCCAGAGCGTGATATGCTGGTAAGCCCGAACCACCGGATGCTGGTGAACAACGATCGTGTTGCTCTCTACTTCGACGAAAACGAAGTTCTGGTTTCGGCCAAGCACTTGGTTAACCCGTCGGAAGGTGTACAAACCATCGCCTCGATGGGGACCACCTACATCCACTTCATGTTCGATAACCACGAAGTTGTCCTGTCGAACGGCGCGTGGACAGAGAGCTTCCAGCCGGGTGATTACTCGCTGAAAGGTATCGGTAACTCGCAACGCAACGAAATCTTCGAGCTGTTCCCAGAACTGCAAGGCGAAGCTGGCCGCGAAGCATATGCATCCGCCCGCCTGACCCTGAAGAAGCACGAAGCCAAGTTGCTGTTTAAATAGGTTAAAGTTTCAGCTGCGCTCTCATTTAGGGGGCGCATCTGGGGGGTAACCCGTGAAATAAGTGAGAAGGCCCGCTTGAAACAGCGGGCCTTTTTCTATTGCGCAGATGAATTCGGGTCCTTGGATTGCTCCGCCCGCCAGGCAGCCCAGTCTTCAGGCGTATCAAGATCCCGCACAACAGAGGCGCCGATCGGGACTAAAACGGTATCCAACTTGTGGCGTTGCAGCAGTGGCTGAGCACCGATGTCGCCAGTCAACGTGTTGAGTTGAGAGAATAAATCTTTGCGCAAAAGAACTGGGTGACCGGCTTTGCCGTCTGTGCTGGCCCCTCGAAATATCGTGGCATCTGGATGCGCTTTTGCTGCATTCACGACTTGTTGCATGTGTTCGGCCGTCAGGTCGGGGAGATCGGCGAGCACGATCAACAGCGCATCAGCATCGATATTTTCTACACCGCGTTGCAAGGAGTGGGACATGCCAAGGTCTGATCCGTCATTGAAGATGATCTCGACATCCAGCCCATCAAGGGCGCCTATGCGTTCTGGGCGGTTTGGGGGAAGAACAACGCGGACTCCGGTAACGCCAGATTTCAAGCAGGCTTGCGCGCGTTGGCGAAGAAGGGGGGCTCCATCGACGTCTTCAAGCAGCTTGTCGCGTGAGCCCATTCGCGATGATGCGCCACCTGCTAGTAAAAGTGCGATAATTTTCAATGAGTTGCCGTAGATGAAAGCAAGTTGATCACCACAATCCCTGCAAGGATCAGAGACATGCCAAACACCGCAGCGAGGTCTAGCTTTTGGCCGAAATACACCCATCCGATTATGGCAATAAAAATGATGCCTAGACCGGACCACAACGCATACATGATCCCAACCGGCAGAACTTTTAACGTTAATGACAGCAAGTAAAAGGCCATTGCAAAGCTGACCATTGCCAACAATGACGGCCAGAGCCGTGTGAACTGCTGGGAGGCTTGGATCGAGGAGGTGCCGATGGTTTCAGCAGCGACCGCGAGGATGAGATAAAAGTAATGGGCAGGCATATGCGTCCGATCAATCACAAAGTGCGGCGCTTGAACTTGGCGCCATAGTTGCACCCTAGATTGCACATGATTGCGCGTCAAAGGGGCGGGCCGTTGCTTCGGTAAGCCTACTGTCAGGAGGTCGAATGATTGTGGCCAATCCCGAAAGCGGCACAAACCACCGCATGTTCGATCACGCCATGGCGTGTGCCCAAGGGCAATTGGTCTTCGCGGTTATGCAAAAGCCAGTGCGCTATGCCTATGAAATCGCAAAGAAAGCGATTCCGGACGATCCGATTGTACCATTGGGATTTGCCGATGAGGTGCGCAATGTTGATCAATAAGCTGCGGGGAAGTGCTGCGACATCATCGACACGCAAAGCGACGCGCAGTACCTGTCTTTGGTACCACGCGACGCCGCTTCTATGTGCAACCTCGAAAGGAACAGTTCCTTGGGCTACATCAAAGGCAAAGCCTTCAAAACCTTGCGATCTGAAGACATGAGCCGTTTGACCTAGCCCTACATTGCTTTGTTCAGGTTCTCGTCGATTTTTTCCAAGAAGCCTTCGGTCGTAAGCCAGCTTTGATCTGGGCCAACCAGCAATGCGAGGTCTTTGGTCATGAAGCCGCTTTCAACGGTATCCACGATGACCTTCTCCAGCGTTTCAGCAAAGCCCATCAATTGTTCGTTGCTGTCCAATTTGGCGCGGTGCTTCAAGCCACCTGTCCACGCATAGATCGACGCGATGGAGTTGGTTGAGGTCGCTTCACCGGCTTGGTGCTGGCGGTAGTGGCGGGTGACGGTACCGTGGGCAGCTTCGGCCTCCACGATCTTGCCGTCTGGTGTCATCAACGCCGATGTCATCAAGCCCAAAGAGCCAAAGCCCTGCGCCACAGTGTCGGACTGCACGTCGCCGTCGTAGTTCTTGCAGGCCCAGACGAATTTGCCAGACCACTTCATCGCAGAGGCCACCATGTCGTCGATCAAGCGGTGCTCATACCACAAGCCTGCTTCTTCGAACTGGGCTTTGAACTCTTTGTCGTAGATCTCTTGGAACAAGTCTTTGAAACGGCCGTCATAGGCCTTCAAGATTGTGTTCTTGGTCGACAGATACACGGGCCAGCCAACGTTCAAACCATAGTTGAATGAGGCGCGGGCAAAGTCGATGATCGACGCGTCGAGGTTGTACATGCCCATCGCGACGCCAGCGGAAGGGGCGTCAAAGACCTCTTTCTCAATGGTTTTACCGTCTTCGCCTACGAATTTCATCGTCAGCTTGCCGGGGCCAGGCATCAAGAAGTCAGTGGCCTTGTATTGATCGCCGAACGCATGGCGGCCAATCACAATGGGATGGGTCCAGCCAGGAACAAGGCGCGGCACGTTTTTGCAAATAATTGGCGCACGGAAGACGACGCCGCCAAGGATGTTGCGGATTGTCCCATTCGGGGAACGCCACATCTGCTTGAGGCCAAACTCCTCAACGCGGCCTTCATCTGGGGTGATCGTCGCACATTTCACGCCAACGCCGTATTTTTTGATCGCTTCGGCAGCGTCGATGGTGATCTGGTCGTTCGTCTCGTCGCGGACCTCCATGCCAAGGTCGTAATACTTCAGATCAACATCCAGATAGGGAAGGATCAGTTTCTTCTTGATGAAATCCCACATGATGCGGGTCATTTCGTCACCGTCCAGCTCGACGACGGGGTTTTCTACCTTGATCTTTGACATGTGAGGCTCCGGTAAATGGGAAAAGTTTTGTTAGGGGTGATAGCTTAATTTGTGGTGTAGGGAAAGTTGGCACACGGTTGCATACCGCTTGTGTGCGGCGGGCTTAGACGGTCCCTCAAAGCGCCTTGAACCAGGCATCAATTTTGACTTTGAGATGCCCCCAAAGGGCGGGTGCACCGCGGATCACTTTGGACCCAACGCGCGTCTCAAGCTGATCTTGCGTGACATTATACGCGCGCCACGACCCGCCGTCGGTCTCAAGATTGCTGATGACCGGTTGCACGCGGTCAATGGATTTGGCGAAAATGGCGTCATCCGTTGCTGCCGCCTCAAACTCCTCCCAAAGGGCGCGAAACTCGGTGGCTTGATCGGTGGGGAGCAGCCCAAAGATACGGTCAGCGGCGGCTTTTTCACTAATTTCTATCGCGACCGGATCATGGTCGCCGTGAATGGGGGTGTCACCGGCATCTATCTCAACGAGATCATGCAAAAGCAGCATCTTGATCACACGATCCAGATTGACCGGTGTTTTGGAGTGCTCCGCCATGACAAGGGCATAGAGGGCGATATGCCAACTATGCTCGCCCGAATTTTCCCGACGCGAGCCATCATTTAGCGTCGTGCCGCGCACGACAGATTTGAGCTTATCCGCCTCGGTAAGAAAGGCGAATTGTTGGGAAAGCCTGTCGTTCATCTGATGCGTTTTCCCAACCTGAGCCGTGTTAGCCTTTGTCGCCGCTGGTGGGCAGCTTCTCGCCCTGTTTCCCTGACAACTTATCCTTGAGGAATTTGATCGCGCGTGCTTCTGCTTTGCGGACGCGCACAGCGGTCAAAAAGGCTTCTTGAGTGGTTTGGGACGACGCGCCGATCAATGTGGCCACATGCGGGATGACACTTTCGTCTTCCAACTCGTTTTCCACAGCGATTGCCTTTTTGGCAAGGCCGTCGGCGATATCTTCTGTGATGCCCATTAGCGGGTGTTCTCTGTCAGGCGTCGCTGAACATAGGTCTCGACCGAACCGGTGAGCGTGTCCATGTGATCATTCTCAAAGAAGTGGCCAGCGCCTTCGACTTCTTGGTGGGTGATTGTGATGCCCTTTTGCTCGTGCAGCTTGTTGACCAAGTTGACGGTGTCTTGTGGCGGGGCGACGCGGTCACCTAGCCCGTTGATCATCAAGCCGGATGCAGGGCAGGGCGCAAGGAACGAGAAGTCATACATATTGGCGGGTGGGGATACGGAAATGAAGCCCGTGATTTCTGGGCGGCGCATCAGCAACTGCATGCCGATCCAAGCGCCGAAACTGAAGCCTGCAACCCAGCAGTGCTTGGCGTTCTGGTTCATCGACTGCAGGTAATCCAGCGCGGATGCCGCGTCGGACAGCTCGCCGATGCCTTGATCGTATTCGCCTTGGCTTCGTCCAACGCCACGGAAGTTAAACCGCAATACGTTGAAGCCCATGTTATGGAACGTGTAGTGCATGTTGTAGACGACGCGGTTGTTCATCGTGCCGCCGAACTGCGGATGCGGATGCAGGATAATCGCGATAGGGGCGTCGCGTTTGCCTTTGTGAGGGTGGTAGCGGCCTTCAAGTCGGCCTTCTGGTCCGGGGAAAATCACTTCGGGCATATGCGTCTTTCCTTGCTTCTGGTTACCAGCGCCACCCTATTGTTGACAGTATCGCTCAGGTAACCTAGAACTATTCTAATTCGCCCAAGCGGATACGCCGAGCAGGTCAATTTGAGTTAAGGTCTGCGCCTTCCATCGTCAACGAAATTCGCCTGAATTTGAGGGATAACGCCATGAAACTTAGTACCAAAGGCCGTTATGCCATGGTTGCGTTGGCCGACTTGGCTCAAAGTGCGGATCAAGGCCTTGTCTCACTGGGTGAAATTTCCAAGCGGCAAGATGTATCCTTACCCTATCTGGAGCAGCTTTTCGTCAAGCTGCGTCGCGCAGAATTGGTGGAATCGGTGCGCGGCCCGGGTGGTGGGTACAGATTGGCGAAATCGCCTGATGCCATCCGCGTCTCCGAGATTTTGGAGGCGGTAGATGAAACCGTCAGCGCCATGCACACAGGGGCGGGCGCGTCTGGGGCGTCTAGCGGCTCTAAGGCGCAAAGCATGACCAACCGCTTGTGGGAAAGCCTGTCGGCGCATGTTTACGTTTTCTTGCATCAAACGCGCCTGTCAGATGTCATTGAGAACGAATTGAAACCCTGTCCGGCGGTTTCTACGATCTTCACCGTGGTGGATGAGGCTTAGGCAATGACCCGCGTCTACCTAGATTACAACGCCACAATGCCGTTGGGGCAGGCGGCGCGCGATGCGATGATTGCGGCCATGGATGTGGTGGGAAACCCCTCTTCGGTCCATGCCGAAGGTCGGGCGGCCAAAGCCATTGTGGAACGCGCCCGTGCGCAGGTGTCTGACGCGTTTGGCGCGTCGGGTGCGGATATCGTGTTCACCTCTTCGGCCACCGAAGCTGCTGCGCTGGCCTGTGCGGGCCGTGATTTGCAAAGCGCTGCGGTGGAGCATGACGCCGTTGGCGCTTGGACCTCCGGGGACATGCCTGTTGATCCGGCGGGCAAGGTGGCGGTGCAGGATCCGGCGAATAGCGTTGTGCAGCTTGCAAATTCTGAAACGGGCGTCATTCAGCAGCTTCCGGAAGGTTTGGCCTTGTCCGACATGACCCAAGCGTTCGGGAAAATTCCCGTGGCGTTTTCGTGGTCAGGGGCGCAGATGGCGTTGATCTCGGCTCATAAGCTCGCAGGGCCCAAAGGGATCGGGGCTTTGGTTCTTCAGCAAGGGCTTGATGTGGCCACGCAAATCAAGGGCGGGGGGCAAGAAATGGGCCGTCGCTCGGGGACAGAGAACGTCATTGGGATCGCTGGATTTGGGGCCGCTGCCGAGATGGCCGCGCGAAATTTGGCCAATGGGGAATGGGATCGGGTTGCAGAGCTTAGAAATATTCTAGAAAAGACCATTGAGACGCGAACAAAGAACACTATTTTCATCGGAAAAGAAGCGCAGAGGTTGCCTAATACCTCCTGCTTCGCGACGCCAGGTTGGAAGGGTGAGACGCAAGTGATGGCCATGGATTTGGCCGGATTTGCTGTATCCGCTGGCTCGGCGTGCTCCAGCGGCAAGGTGAAGGCCAGCCGGACGGTGCAAGCAATGGGATATGACGAGGCCACGGCGACAAGCACTTTGCGTGTTTCAGTAGGTCTCGACACAACCGAAGAACAGATCCTTCGCTTCGCAGATGCGTGGCTGAAGGCGGAACAAAAATTTCGTGCCAAATCGGCGCGATAAGCAGGGAGACAGACATGTCACTTGAGGATGTAGTCGATAACGTCAAAGACGGCGTAGATCAGGACACCGTAGATGCCGTGCGCGAAGTGGGCGGCAAGTATAAATACGGCTGGGAAACCGAGATCGAAATGGACTATGCGCCAAAAGGCCTGTCCGAAGACATCGTGCGCCTGATCTCCGAGAAAAACGACGAACCACGGTGGATGCTGGATTGGCGCCTTGAAGCCTACGCACGTTGGTTAAAGATGGAAGAGCCCGAGTGGGCGATGGTCAATTACCCCAAGATCGACTTCCAAGATCAGTATTACTATGCCTCGCCAAAATCCATGGCTGAGAAGCCAAAGTCCTTGGATGACGTCGACCCCAAGCTTTTGGAAACATACAAGAAGCTTGGCATCCCGCTGAAGGAGCAGATGATCCTCGCGGGTGTTGAAGGTGCCGAGGAGATGACCGACGAGCCGCGCAAAGTGGCCGTCGATGCGGTGTTCGATTCCGTCTCTGTTGGGACCACGTTCCAAGCGGAGCTGAAGAAGGCTGGCGTGATTTTCTGCTCCATCTCGGAGGCGATCAAAGATCACCCAGAGCTGGTGAAGCAATACCTCGGCTCCGTGGTTCCACAAACCGACAACTTTTATGCGACGCTGAACTCGGCCGTCTTCTCGGATGGGTCATTCGTCTACATCCCACCGGGTGTGCGTTGCCCGATGGAGCTGTCGACATATTTCCGCATCAATGCCGAAAACACCGGCCAGTTTGAGCGCACTTTGATCATCGCCGACAAAGAGTCCTACGTGTCCTACCTAGAGGGCTGTACCGCCCCTATGCGCGACACCAACCAGCTGCACGCGGCTGTGGTGGAACTGGTGCTGCTGGACGACGCGGAGATCAAATACTCCACCGTTCAGAACTGGTACCCGGGCGACGAAGAAGGCAAGGGCGGCATCTATAACTTCGTGACCAAACGGGCCGATTGCCGTGGCGATCGCTCCAAGGTGATGTGGACGCAGGTCGAAACCGGCTCTGCGGTGACGTGGAAATACCCGTCTTGCATCCTGCGCGGCAACGACAGCCAAGGCGAATTCTACTCCATCGCCATCGCCAACAATATGCAGCAGGCCGACACCGGCACCAAGATGATCCACCTTGGCAAGCGCACCAAGTCGCGCATTGTCTCTAAGGGGATTTCCGCCGGTAAGGCGCAAAACACCTACCGCGGCTTGGTGTCGATGCACCCCAAAGCCAAGGATTCACGTAACTACACGCAATGCGACAGCTTGCTGATCGGCGACAAATGCGGCGCGCATACGGTTCCCTACATCGAGGTAAAGAACAACTCATCGCGGGTAGAGCACGAGGCGACGACCTCCAAAGTGGACGACGATCAAGTCTTCTACTGCCGCCAGCGTGGCATGGACGAAGAAGAGGCTGTGGCCCTGATCGTCAACGGCTTCGCCAAGGAGGTGTTGCAAGCACTGCCGATGGAGTTCGCCATGGAGGCACAACAGCTGGTCGCGATCTCGCTGGAAGGGTCTGTTGGGTAAATGAGCGAAGACGGCGAGCGCAAAAAACACGTTGGTAAGGCCTTAGCAACCGTCTCGCGACGGCGTGCATTGGGTGGCGAACTGGCTTTTGTGTGTTCAGCAGGGTTCCTTGTTGGAGTTCTGATCGCCGGCTCTAAAGATGAATCTCTATTGTTTTTGACTGCTCCTCTCGTGGTCCCTATGTTGTTTGGCTTTGCCTATTTTCTTTTCTTTCGCTGGGAGAAGAATAGGGAAGCTGAATTGAACTGGGAAAGAGAAACCGAGCTGGATAAAATTCGCCAAGAGAAAACACAAGAAAGAATAGCGCAAGCTAAGGCACGTGGCGAATTCGACAAGTGGAACAAAAAGCCATGAATGATATAGATACACACAGCACGCTAAATGATGCGAAGTATCCGGTGACGGATCATTCGGCGCGTCTTGGTGTGCTGGCTTTTATTGTAGTTTTGATAGGTATTCCTGTATTATCCAACCATAGTGCCTTTTCCAATATTTCAGGGGCAGCAGTTGCGATTGTTGCTGTAGTCATGGCTATCGTAGTGGGATTGGGTCTTGCACGTATTATGAAGTCCTTCGCGCAACGTAGGCAGGCTACCTACGATGCTGAAATTCGTGCAATCGACGCGGAGGAGAAGAAGCGGAAATTATCCGAAGCCCGTAAATCTGGCGACCTAGACCGTTGGAATAAAACCCCATGATGGTCGCGCAAAATATCTCCAGTTTCTCGCCACATTCCGGCCAAACTGCCCGCCTAAATCTGTCCGTGAACACGGACGGAGGGGTTTCCCATGAGCATGGCAGACGCAAGTTTTCAAGCACGGCTGGAGCGGATCAATTCCGGCAAGGGCTTTGTGGCCGAAGGGCTGCTGGGAACGGGCGAGCTGAACCAAATTCGTGCACGCCAAACGAAGGGCAAAACCGCGAGCTTCAATCCGACTTTGGGTGTTCCAGAGGAAAAGAAAAAACTCGAGATCAAGCCAATCATCGTGGCCTTCGTGCTGGGGGTCGTGTCGTTTTTTGGCGGCAGTCTCAGCGTGTTTCACGCGACCCAAGGGCTGGCGACCGATTTCGACAATTTCCGACTGCTGGTCGAGGCCTTGGGCCCGCTTGGCATGTCCGCGCTGATCGCGTTTTTCCTGCTTTATGTATCGGGTCTGCGCTCGATCCTGTTGGTATGCGTTATCATTGCGGGCTTCTACATCACCCATTACGCAGAGCCGCATATGGCGCGCGCAGCACCGGGCATTTGGTCGCAAATCTACTCGCCGGAACACGCGGACGGCTTGAAGTTCCAAGCTATCGCGCAACTGGCAAATCTGGGCTTCGTACCACCTGCGGAATTGGCACCGGAACTCGCTCCGGCAGCCGAGGCTGCAACCGACTAACACATATACCGAATGCACTAACACGCACCTCGCATGGGCAATCCATGCGGGGTTGCTTCTGTTGAAAGAGAGAAAAACTATGTTGGAAATCAAAAACCTGCACGTGCAACTTGAAGACGAGGACAAGCAGATCCTCAAAGGTGTCGACCTGACCGTTGAGGCGGGCAAAGTGCATGCGATCATGGGGCCAAACGGGTCTGGTAAGTCCACGCTCTCTTATGTCCTGTCCGGCAAGGACGGCTATGAGGTCACGGACGGCGAGGCTGCTCTTGACGGTGTTGACCTGCTGGACCTCGACGCCGAAGAGCGCGCCGCGGCTGGCCTGTTTTTGGCGTTCCAATATCCGGTAGAAATTCCGGGGGTCGGCAACATGACTTTCTTGCGCACCGCAGTGAACGCGCAACGCAAAGCGCGCGGCGAAGAAGAGATGTCCGCCGGTGATTTCCTCAAGCTGGTCCGCGCGAAGGCCAAGAGCCTGAAAATTGACGCGGACATGCTGAAACGCCCCGTAAATGTTGGCTTCTCGGGGGGCGAGAAGAAGCGCAACGAGATCCTGCAAATGGCCATGCTAGAGCCAAAGATGTGCATTTTGGACGAGACAGATTCCGGTCTGGACGTCGATGCGATGAAATTGGTGGCCGAAGGCGTGAATGCGCTTCGCTCGGAAGGCCGGTCTTTCCTTGTGATCACGCACTACCAACGCTTGCTGGACCACATCAAGCCTGACGTCGTGCATATCATGGCGAATGGCCGCATCATCAAAACAGGTGGCCCAGAGTTGGCGTTGGAAGTTGAAAACAACGGCTACGCTGACCTGCTGGCAGAGGTGGCCTAAGATGGGCGCCGCTGAAAAACTGACAGTCGCTCCGCGCGCCTTGCCTGAGGGGCAGGGCGTATGGGCACAAACGGCCCGCGAAGACGCGGCCGCCCGCTTGAGCGCCATGGGCATGCCCGTGCGCCGTGACGAGTATTGGAAATACACCAACCCCTTGAGCTTGACCGAAGAGGTCGCACCTGCGGCTGAGGTATTCTCGTCTGACGAGGCGCCAATCTTTGACGATATCGACACGTTGAGCATCGTCTTCGTGGATGGTGTTTTTGACGCTGACGCATCGGATGACTTGGTGTTGGAAGGTCTGGAAATTTCGCGCCTAGCGGATGCGGCTCAGGCGGATATTCACTGGGCGAAGGATTTGTATGGGGTGTTGGAAAACAACGGCCAAAATCCGGTTCACCGCCCTTTGGCTGCTGCGAACACGGCCTTTGCAACTGACGGTGTTTTGATCCGCGCAACTGCCAAGGTCAGCAAGCCCGTACAAGTGACTTATCTTCACAAATCAGATACTTCTGATGCGATCTTGCACCACGTTGTGCGCGTGGATGATGGCGCGGAAATGACCTTGATCGAAAACGGTCCAGCTGCGGCACGCTTCAATCAAGTGCTTGAGGTCGACGTGGCCGATCGGGCAGCGTTCCACCATGTGCGTGCGCAGGGGCGTGATCATGCCCGCCGCGCCGTGACCCATATCTTCACGCGCCTTGGCACTGAAAGCACCTTCAAAAGCTTCACCTTGACTGCAAACGGTGTGCTGACGCGCAACGAATGCATCATGGAGCTGACCGGCGATGACGCCATCGCACATGTGGCCGGTGCTGCTGTTGGCGACGGAGACTTCCACCACGATGATACGGTCTTTATCACCCATGATGCCGAAAACTGCGAAAGCCGTCAGGTTTTCAAAAAGGTTCTGCGGAACGGGGCAACTGGTGTGTTCCAAGGCAAAATTCTGGTGAAAGAAGGCGCTCAGAAAACTGATGGCTACCAGATCAGCCAAGCTTTGCTTCTGGATGGGGACAGTCAGTTTCTGGCTAAGCCGGAGTTGGAAATCTACGCAGATGACGTGGCCTGTTCGCATGGGTCTACGTCGGGCGCGATCGACGAAGATGCGTTGTTCTATCTAAGGTCGCGGGGGGTGCCCGAAGCTCAGGCTCAAAATCTGTTGGTTCTGGCCTTTCTTGGTGAGGCTCTGGAAGAAATCGACAATGATGACCTCGCAGCTGAACTTTTGGGCCGCCTAGAGGCGTGGTTCGAGCGGCGTAGCAGCTAGGCTATGGCAACGGCGCAGATCATCTTTGAAAGCTACCGCGCGCCGCGCAAGGTCGCGCGCCGTTTCCGCGATGCAGGGGCGGATGAGGGCACGGGATTGGGCTGGCTGTTTGCTGCCTGCATCCTGTTTTTCATCGCCCGATTGCCCGGTCTCGCACGGACCTCGCATCTGTCTCAGGGCGAGGTGCCGTTGTTCGGTCTTGCCTTGGGCACCTTCTTTGGGACGCTCCTGCTGGCCCCGATCTTTTTCTATGTGGTGGCCAGCTTGAGCCATTTCGTTGCGAAAGCATTCGGGGCCAATGGAACTGTGACAGATGCACGCCTGGCGATGTTCTGGGGCTTGCTGGCCTCTGGACCCATTGTTTTGTTTCATGGTCTTGTGTCCGCAATGATCGGGCCGGGGTCGCAGTCTTCGATCGTGGCCTTTGTATCTTTCGCTGTTTTTCTATGGGTCTGGATCAACAGTTTGATAGAGTTGGAAAGCAACAGCTGATGTTGGATATTTTTGCACCTTTGGTTCTCCAGACACTTCGCCGTCCTCGCGAGGCCTGCGCAGAGGTCTTGAAGCTGGAGTTTGAGCGCGGCCATTTGTGGCTGATTTTGCTTCTGGTGTCGGTGGTCTCGGTTTTGGCCAGCGAGTTTACCATGCTCTTCGTGCCCTCGGACTTGATTGTGGATCAAGGCCCGCTGCCCAACAGCCCAATGTTCATGGCGGTGGTGATCTTGGCGCTTTTGGCTGCGACGGTATTCGCCACCCATTACATCGGGCGGGCCTTCGATGGGCAAGGGGCCTTTGACGACAGCCTTAAGGCGGTCATTTGGATGCAGTTTGTCATGCTGGCGTTGCAGGCGGTGCAGATCTTGTTCTTTATGATTTCGCCTGTGTTTGGCCTGCTCTTTGGCTGGTTTGGCGCACTCTATATGTTCGGCGTGTTCTTGGTTTTCGTGCAAATTTTGCACGGGTTTAAGTCACTGGGCGGGGTGCTTCTTGGAGCGATCGCAGGGTTTATCGGCATCATGCTGGCCATAGCGGTGCTCATCACCATTATCGCAGCTATTTTCGGGTTGGAGTTTGTCACAAATGTATGATGTCCAAAGCATACGGGCTGATTTTCCAATTCTCAGCCGAACCGTGAATGGCAAGCCGTTGGTGTATCTCGACAATGGGGCTTCCGCGCAAAAGCCGCAGGTGGTGATTGACGCGGTGACGCAAGCCTACGCCCATGAATACGCCAATGTGCACCGCGGGCTGCACTATCTGTCCAACCTCGCCACTGATAAATATGAGGCGGTACGGGGCAAGGTCGCCTCCTTCATCGGGGCCGCGTCAGAAGATGAAATCATCTTCAATTCCGGCACAACCGAAGGCATCAATATGGTCGCCTATGGGTGGGCTGCACCAAGGATGAAAGCCGGCGACGAGATCATCCTCAGCGTGATGGAGCACCATGCCAACATCGTGCCGTGGCATTTCTTGCGCGAACGATTGGGCGTGAAGCTGGTTTGGGTTGATGTCGATACGAATGGCGATCTGGATCCCCAAAAGGTCATCGACGCGATCACCCCTCGGACCAAGCTGATTGCCGTTACGCATATGTCCAATGTGCTGGGCACGGTGGTGGATGTGAAATCCATCTGCTTGGCGGCGCGTGACAAGGGCGTGCCAGTGCTGGTTGACGGCTCTCAGGCCTCGGTTCATATGCCGGTTGATGTGGTCGATCTGGGCTGCGACTTCTACCCGATTACCGGACATAAGCTTTATGGCCCCTCGGGGTCGGGGGCGATCTATGTGCGTGCGGATCGAATGGCTGAGATGCAGCCCTTCATTGGCGGCGGCGACATGATCCGCGACGTTCATAAGGATGAAGTGATCTACAATGATGCGCCGATGAAGTTTGAGGCCGGAACACCAGGCATTGTGCAAATGATCGGTTTGGGAGTGGCTCTGGATTACATGACCTCTGTCGGTATGCAGAATGTTGCGGACCATGAACGAGACCTTCGTGACTATGCTCAGACACGCCTCAATGGGCTAAACTGGCTGAACATTCAGGGGCAATCTGCGGGCAAGGGCGCGATCTTCTCCTTCACGTTGGATGGGGCGGCACATGCGCATGATATCTCCACAGTGCTGGATAAGAAGGGGGTGGCTGTGCGTGCAGGACAGCATTGCACCCAACCTTTGATGGAGCACTTCGGGCTAACGGCCACCTGTCGTGCATCCTTCGGAATGTACAACACAAGGGACGAAGTGGACGCCTTGGTCGACGCATTGGAGCTTTGTCACGAGTTGTTCGCCTGAGACGGGCAAGTTTGGCGTTGCGGCGTCATTGGCCCGCTTGTATAGCGATACTCAGGCACCCGTAGCTCAGCTGGATAGAGCGCTGCCCTCCGAAGGCAGAGGCCATAGGTTCGAATCCTATCGGGTGCACCATTCAAATATAAGAATCTGAAACTAAACAATAAAACTTTATCTAAACCATTTTTGGACAAAATCGGGCAGCATAAGTCATTGAAATATCAGGTTTTGACGAAACACGCCTAAATAGGCGTACTCAGCTGCGGTCCAGTTTGCCACGATCAATGGCCGCTCCCAGCCCAAAGCGGACACTGGGGTTTAACATTTTTGGGTGGGTGGCAATCGCTACCTATACCTTGAATAAACGAATGTAATGCGCGAAAATTTGTCAAAGCGGTGTCAGCAGACTTATCCCCTTCAGAGAGGCAAGTGGTTCAAAAATGCACCAAAAAAGTGGGCTCGTAGAGCTGCGATTGGCGTATAAGCCCAACAAACCGGAAAGGTAGCATCGTGGAAAAACCCACCGGCGACGAACGAATTGATGCCGAGTTGGTCTCTATTCAAGGCATTGATGTCGACGAGATTATCATTCTTACAGATGGGTTGAAGGCACGGTCGCGCGACGATGGGTGCGTTCAGTTTTACCCAATTTGGAGAGATGGAGAGCCCACGTGGGGTGGGGACATACTATGCGAAACATTCCGAAGCTTCATTGAGGATCGATGTATCGAGGTCATAGGAGTAAAGCAGATCACCAGAACCAATGATGGCACTCATTGGCGTTGGGCTCCAGCTAATGCATGCCATAACCCTCCCCACAATAATCCTAGCTACCGATGGTCGTTTATTTCTAGCGGGATACGTCAGTCTATCAAATCGGGAACCCGTCTCAACTTCATCGGCGAAAAATCAAGTGAACCCATTTCAGACGTTGATACAAGAAGGCTCGCCGACTTAGCAAAGCACATTGCAATTGACCTGCACCAGTTGAACCATGCCATCGCTATGATGGCTGAACATCTTCATACCGAACTTGTAAGCCAAGGACCCAGATGCAGCCGCTATTCGCATATCCGCAACCTCGACTTGTCAGCCCATGTGCACGGTTTTTTTCAAGCATTTAGTGCGGCACGAGATCATTACGCCCAGTTTCTCACCATACAAATTGGTCGGAAAAAGGTCAAAGGTCTTCCGATTGATAGTATGTCTAAGCTCCTGAATGCGGTTGAGCCGTCTCAACTTAGGCAACTTAATCTCATCAAACTTCTTGAACAGAGGAACCTTCTTGAGATTGGAGAAGGAGCGCATAACCACGCTGGCGAATGTCGGCTAGTTTATAAGTCAGATACTTGGCTGAAATATACGAACAAATTGCGAAATCGTTTCACTCACGGCTCTCCATACGGAACATCGCCGGATGAGGATATAACCGAAATTTACCAACCGGACTGTGACAGCACCATATATCTGGCAAAATCCTTCCTTGAGAAGGGCGAGGAAGGATTTCCTCTCAACATTCTAAGAACAACAAACCATTCATACCAAGCCATTTGTGGTTTGTTTCTTTTCGCGGCTGAAGCCACGGGATATGAGAGTAGTCCGCCCTTAGTCACAACAAATTTCTAATAGATCAAGCGCCCTCAGGAAGTGTCTGCCCGACTTTGCAAAGTCCGGTTTCTGCGCATAGCAGTCGATGACTTTGACTACAGCTCCCGCTCCCTAGGGCTCTAATAAGATGCTTGAGCGCCTCAGAAATTTTAGAAAATATGCATGCTAAGTTATTGAATGTTTTAAAATCGGGCATCCTCTCAGGTGCGCCAACAAAGCAAGGCGGCGCAAATTTTGACGCAACGCCCGTGATAAGAAACCCTACCTTCTACATCCGCAAGTCCTGCTTTCAGCTACTTTGAAGAACCGCCGGTCTCATAGGCCAGAGAGGGCAGGTTGATCAGAGCACTGGTTTGACACGAAAAAGCCGCCCCAGATCGCGGGCGGCTTAGAAGGAATTTCTGTGGAGTTTAGGACGGTCTTACCGGCCCCATGTGCGTACGGGGCCACAGTCCATATGCACGAAGTTGGAGCTGGAATAGCGACCAACGCCACCAGCCGAGCACGAGCTTGCAGCGCGCGATATTTGACCAACCGAACGGGACGACAAGCGCAAATCAGCAGCCTGACCCTTCATATGTAGCGAATTTTTGGCAACGCCACGTGACCGCGAGCGCAGCATGTTGTTCGTCTTCGGAGAACGATAGCCGGACAGCAGCATATAGGGCTCGGAAATACCCATCAAATTGTGGGAGGCGGACATAATGTCGATGGTCCGTGTGTCCATGTTGATCGAACTGTTCTGACGCCAGTCACGCATGAAGTAGTTGATCTCTTTAAGGGACTCTTTGATGTATTCGCCTTCAATCCAGTAGATCATATCGATCTTCTCGCCGGTGCGGCCCGAATACATCTTCAGGCGGCGAACGTCACCAGCTCCTTTCAGGAAGCCAAAAGCTTTGGAGTAGACTGGAGCTGCAGTCAAAGTTGTCGCTGCAAATGCGCCCAAAAGCGCACGCCGCGAAATCTTAGCGGAAGTCGAATTGCTCATGATCGTGCCTGTCCCGTATTGCCCTAACCGTTGCCACGGCGTCGTCTTTTTGGTCCCCAGATAGGAAACCTATGTCACATCCTTGCCTATTAACCAAGTACAGTCTTAAACAAAGGCGTTAATATGGTGATAATAGGCAAAAATCTGCGCAAACGTCTTTGAGCTAGATCAAGTCACCAAAGTATATCCAGCCGCTATATATGGTGACCAATCAGCAACGTGGCCAAAAAAAGGCGGCGCTTCCTTGGAATTGTGAATGGACTCTTTTGTGCCGGTGAAATGTAGTCCGCCGAAATTGTTCTTATCGTATTGAGGTACACTGCCATGACCCTTTCCCCAACCCGTCGCTCGACACTTAAACTTTTCGCCGCAGGCGCTGTGGGTGTTGTGCTGCCAAGTTTTGGGGCAGGGCGCGCGGAGGCTGCGGTCACCGCTTTGAAGCAATCTATCGCGGAATCTGCGGCACGCGATAAGGCTTTGTCTGCTTTCTACCGCGAGCGGAATTATAAACCGGTATTCGTCGGAAATGGCGATGGCCGCCGCCGAAGTGCACTTTTGAAAGCCTTGGCCTCGGCTGAGGACCACGGCCTTCCGGCTAAGGCTTATGATGTCGCTGGCCTGAAAGCTGCGATGAAAGCCGCCAAAAACCCGAGTGATCGGGGCCGTGTCGAAGTGCAGGCCGCATCCTTGATGCTTGATTACGCCGATCACCTGCGCTCGGGAGTTTTGAATCCGCGCAAAGTGGATAACCTGATCGTTATGGATGTGCCGCGCTACGATCGCGCCTCTACGATTGATGCGTTTGCAAAGTCCAACCCCGCCGCGTTTTTGAAGAAATTGGCCCCACGCAAGCCGGAGTACGTCCGCTTGCAAAAAGAAAAGCTGAAGCTGGAAAAGCTGATCGCCAAAGGCGGGTGGGGCGATAAGGTTCAGGCCAAGTCCCTTAAGCCAGGGGCATCGGGCGGGGCAGTGGTTCAGCTGCGTAACCGTCTGATTCGCATGGGGTATATGCGTAAATCAGCTACGCAAACCTATGACGCAAATATTCAATCAGCAGTGCAGAAATTCCAAGTGAACCACGGCTTGTCCCCTGATGGCGTGGCCGGTGGCTCTACAATTGCGCAGTTGAACAAAGGCGTGCAGGATCGGTTGCAGCAGGTTCTTGTTGCGATGGAGCGCCAGCGCTGGAACAGCCGACCGGTTGAGAAAAACCACGTCTGGGTCAACATTCCGGATTTCCACGTCGACTTGATGAAGAACGGCAAGTCGACCTTCCGGTCACGGGTCGTTGTGGGCAAGAATACATCCGACCGCCGTACGCCCGAGTTTTCGGATGTCATGGAATTCATGGTGATCAATCCTAGCTGGTATGTCCCGCGCTCGATCGTGACCAAAGAGTATCTGCCTTTGTTGAAACGCAACAAAGGGGCCGCCGGTCAGCTCCAGATCATCGGTCGCAACGGCAAACCGGTGAGCCGAAGCTCGATCAACTTCTCCCAGTACAATGAGAAGAACTTTCCCTATTCGATGAAGCAGCCGCCCTCCAAGGGCAACGCATTGGGCTTGGTGAAGTTCATTTTCCCGAACAAACACAACATCTACTTGCATGACACGCCCTCCAAATCCCTGTTTGGGCGCGAGTCACGCGCTTTCAGCCACGGCTGCATCCGTGTGCATAAGCCGTTCGACTTTGCCTATGCTTTGTTGGCCGCGCAGGAAAACGATCCCGAAGGGTTCTTCCAAGGCGTATTGCGGACTAAAAACGAGCGTCGTGTCGACCTGCGGACCCCGTTGCCGGTTCATCTTGTGTATTACACTGCTTGGGTGGATGCGAAGGGCAACGCGCATTACCGCAATGACGTTTACAACCGCGATACACAAATTTTCGCGGCGCTTAGTCGTGCTGGGGTTTCGCTGCGCTCTGTAGCCAGCTAAACATCTGCCTTAGGTCTTTCGGGCGCGCAGCGGGTGACCGCAGCGCGCCTTTCTTTATGCCGGAGCACACGCCATGACGGATTTCACCCTAACCCAAATCGCAACAGCATTGGGTGCCACGCTTGAGGGCAATGGTGCGTTAACGGTTTCCGGCGCCTCCGAGCCTGCCTCAGCAGGGACCGAACATTTGGCCTTGGCGATGGATCCGAAATATGCCGATGGATTGGCGCAAGGATCCGCGCAAGCCGCCATCTTGTGGCAGGGGGCGGATTGGCAGGCGTTGGGCTTACAAGCCGCGATTTTCGTGCCACGCCCGCGATTTGCCATGTCTGGACTGACCAAGCTGATGGACCCTGGGCCTGAGATCGAAGCAGGTATTCACCCGATGGCAGTTGTGCATCCGAGCGCCAAAATCGGTGATGGCGCAGCAATTGCTGCTTTTGTGATGATCGGGCGGGACGTCGAGATTGGCGAGGGCGCTCGGATTGCTTCTCATGTTTCGATCGCCGAAGGATCAACTATTGGCCGTAATACATTGATACTGAACGGTGTTCGCATCGGTGCACGGGTGAATATCGGCGACAGGTTTATTGCGCAGCCAGGATGTGTGATCGGGTCCGACGGGTTTTCCTTTGTGACGCCAGAGAAAAGCGGCGTCGAAAACGTGCGAAAATCATTGGGGGACCAAGGCGAGGCAGGGCCGCAGAGCTGGACGCGCATTCATTCGCTCGGGTCGGTTCGTATTGGCGATGACGTGGAGATCGGGGCGAATAGCGCCATTGATCGCGGCACAATTCGCGATACCTCGATTGGCAATGGCACCAAACTCGATAACCTCGTGCACATTGGACATAACGTTCAAATCGGGGACGATTGCCTGCTGTGCGGGCAGGTGGGGATTGCTGGCTCGTCTCGTATCGGGAACCGCGTGGTTATGGCGGGGCAATGCGGGGTGAACGACAATATTTTCGTAGGCGACGACGTTATCGCAGGCGGCGGAACAAAGATTTTCACCAATGCGCCCGCGGGGCGGGTTTTGCTGGGGTATCCGGCTGTGAAAATGGAGACGCATATCGAGATACAAAAGGCGATGCGCCGATTGCCGCGGTTTATGAAGTCTTTGAAACAAGACAAATAGATTGTAGCAATACCAGCCGCGAACCCTTAAATCTTGCGCAAGGTGAGTTGAAAGCGGGGGACGCTCTATGACCGATAGCGTGAAAGATCAGGTGATCTCCATCATTGCAGAGCAGGCCGTTTTGCAGGTGGAAGACATCAAATTAGAGGCAACGCTAGAAGATCTGGGGATCGACAGCCTCGGGTTGGTTGAAAGCATTTTCGCGATTGAAGAAGCCTTTGACATCTCGGTGCCCTTTAACGCCAATGATCCGGCAGCCAGCGACTTCGATATTTCTAATGTGACAAGCATTATCAAGGCCGTAGAGGGTCTGGTTGCGGAGCAAAAATAAGCAATGCATAGAGTCGTCATCACGGGGCAAGGCACAATTAACGCCCTCGGCGTGAATACCGCCCAAACGTTGGACGCATTTCAAGCGGGGCGTTGTGGCATTGGCGATCTGGATATTCGCGACGTGGACCGCCTGTCGATCAAAATCGGCGGGCAGGTTAAAAACTACGACCCGAACGCGGAGTTTAACCGGCAGCAGATCTCGCTCTATGATCGCTATACGCAGTTTTCCCTGATTGCCGGTCGCGAGGCGATTTCGCAATCCGGCCTGACGTTTTCGGGCGAACTGGCGGCGCAAGCAGGGGTGGTGTTGGGCACTGCGGGCGGGGGCATGAACACCCAAGATGAAAACTACCGTACGGTCTATGAAGAGGGCAAGAACCGCGTCCATCCCTTCGTTGTGCCCAAGTTGATGAACAACGCGGCCGCGGCGCATTTGTCGATGGAATACAACCTTAAGGGGCCGTCCTTCACTGTCGCCACCGCATGCGCGTCCTCCAACCACGCTATGGGACAAGCGTTCCAGTTCATTCGGTCTGGCATGACCAAAGCGATGGTGACCGGCGGGTCCGAATCCATGTTGTGTTTTGGCGGGGTGAAGGCGTGGGAAGGGCTGCGCGTGATGTCCAAAGACGCCTGCCGCCCGTTCTCGGCCAACCGCAACGGGATGGTACAAGGCGAGGGCGCGGCGATTTTCGTCTTTGAGGAATATGAGCACGCCAAAGCGCGGGGGGCGACTATTCTGGCTGAAGTCATCGGCTTCGCCATGTCATCGGATGCCGCGGATATCGTCATGCCGTCCAAACAGGGGGCGGCGCGCGCAATTTCCGGCGCTTTGAAGGATGCAAAGCTGAACCCCTCTGATGTGGGCTACATCAACGCCCATGGCACGGGCACGGCGGCAAACGACAAAACCGAATGCGCGGCGGTGGCAGACGTGTTTGGGGCACATGCGGATAAGCTCATGATGTCCTCGACGAAATCCATGCATGGCCATGTGATTGGCGGAACAGGGGCGATTGAGCTCTTGGCCTGCATCATGGCGCTGCGCGACGGGGTCGTGGCCCCGACGATCGGCTATGAAGAGCCCGATCCTGAATGCGCGCTGGACATTGTTCCCAACACGGCCCGCGACGCGGATGTCGAGGTGGCCATTTCCAACGCATTCGCCTTTGGCGGGATGAACGCGGTGCTGGCGCTTCGGCGGGCTTAAAGGTTGGCTTGCAGGTAGCTGGCGGCGATCTGGGTCTTGGCCGCGTCATCGCCACCAATGAGAAGATAGGCGTATTCCCCGTCGGACCAGCTCGCGGCCTCCATGCCCTCCAGTTGCATCTGGGTCAATGCGTTCGAGGTCGCAGACCGGATGATGCAAAGGGCCATCGGCGCGCCTGTCTCGCTTAGGTAAGCCATTTGAACCAATGCCTTACCGTTAAATCCCAACAGTTGCGCGCGCTTGTAATCTAGGCCGGGCACCGCTGTCGCACCGTTCAAGTCGCGCCCCAAGGTGGAGGCCACGCGCATCAACTGGGCTTGGGTCTCGGCCTCTGTCTGCTCCACCACAGCCAAAGTGTCTTGAACATAGAGGGCTTGGTAGGCGGCAACATAGTCGTGCCACCCACGCGTCACAGGTGCAGGCTTTGTCACGTAGGCGCCAAGCCCCATACCCGCTGCCAAAACGAAGGCCGCAGCGATTGCAGTGGGCCAGCGTCGCGCTGTTGGGGGCGTGGCGGATGGCACAGCCAGCGTGTCGGGCATATCGTCTAGCAATTGATCAAATGCTGGGCGTAACTCAGAGACTGGCGCATCCAATGCCTCTAGCCGCAGGGCCAAGGCGGCATCGCGCTCTATGGCCTCGGCGATTGCCGCGGTGTCGGCGTCGGTCAACTCCCCGTCAAGGAAGGCGGTGAGGTCCTCGTCGCTAAAGGTGCGGTCGTTACTCATGCGGTTTGGCTTTCTGCGCAGGGCAGTTTGATCTTTAGCGTCTTTCGGGCGGCGGCAAGGCGGCTCATCACTGTGCCAATCGGTATCTCAAGTATATCTGCGGCCTCGCGGTAGCTAAACCCCTCAACATAGACAAGCATCACGGCGCTTCTTTGGGCTTCGGGCAGGGCTCTTACTTGGAATAACACCTGACTTACGAAAATATTCGTCTCCGAGGGCAAATCTGCTGAATGAAGGTCTGCGTCATCGATGGGCACCAACCCACCGCCACGTCTGACTGTTTGGGACCGAAGGTCATTGAGCCAAATACGTTGGGCAATTCGAAACACCCAGCGGTCCAAATATGTGCCTTGCTCAAATTGGTCGGACTTTTCCAAGGCGCGCAAACAGGTGGTTTGCGTCAGATCATGTGCCACGTCTCGGTTGCCCGTAAGCGTCACACAGTAGCGCCACAGGCGGGGCAACACCTTTGGCAGCCCCTCGCGTATCTCGTCTTGAGACGTTTTTTTAGAAAAGAGGCGAATAAACTCAGGCTCCCGAGGGTTACTTCACTGCTGGGTCCAAGACGGATGCCCAGATCAATTTCAAAGGGAGTATCCTACATGAAGCAAAATTTTCTAGCCGCCATAGCCTTTGGTGCCGCAATCGTGAGTGGGTCGGCCTTCGCCGGCGACACTGCATCCGTAGAAGGGGCGCATACATATTTCATCAATCTTGCGGATGGGGACAGCGTTACATCCCCCGTGACCGTTCGCTTTGGTATTGCCGGAATGGGCGTGGCCCCAGCGGGCACCGAAAAAGAAGGCACCGGCCACCACCACTTGCTGCTTGATCGCGCGGCACTGGGGAAGGGGGAAGATGGCATGGAGGAATATGACTATGGCCTCGTGGGGTCCGAAAACCTGATCCACTATGGTGGCGGCCAAACCGAAACGACACTGGATCTGGCACCAGGTACACATACTTTACAGTTGGTATTCGGTGACCTGAACCATGTCCCCTTCGAGCCAAGCATCGAGACAGATGTGATCACGATCACGGTCATCGAGTAAAACGCGACGAAATGCTCAAATGCGCAAGGCTTGGGGAGGGGATTAGCTTCCCGCCTCAGGTACGCGCGCCGCCTGTGATCCGCGCTCGCGGTAGGGCGTCGTGTTGTAATGCGCACGATAGCACTTCGAGAAATGCGATGGTGACGCAAAGCCGCAAGCAAGGGCTACGTTGATAACGCTCATGTCTGTTTGCATCAGCAGGTTGCGCGCCTTTTGCAGGCGAATTTCCATGTAATACCGCTTGGGCGAACGGTTCAGGTAGCGGCGAAACAACCGCTCCAGCTGGCGCGTGGACATGCCGACATCCTTGGCCAGCAGGGAAGGGCTAATCGGTTCCTCAACATTGGCTTCCATAATCTGGATGACGCGGCTCAGCTTGGGATGGCGCACGCCGATACGTGTCGGGATCGAAAGCCGTTGCTGATCTTGGTCGGTGCGGATGGACGAATATATCTGCTGATCTGCCACCATATTGGCGACGTCTTCGCCCAAATCTGTAGCAATAATTTTGAGCATCAAGTCAATGGAGGACGTACCACCGGCGGTGGTCATGCGGTTGCCATCGACCACAAAGACAGATTTGGTCAGCTCGACGTCTTCGAACTCTTCTTGGAAGCTGTCTTGGTTTTCCCAATGGATCGTGGCGCGTTTTCCATCAAGCAAACCCGCACGCGCGACGGCGTAGGTTGCGGTGCAAAGTGCCGCGATTGTGATTCCGCGCCGCGCTTCGCGACGTATCCAGCTTAGCAATTTCTTTGTCGTGGCTTCCTGAACAAATGTGCCACCGCAAAGCACGACCGTGTCATCGCGCAGCACTTCCACAAGGTCCATGTCCAACTTGTAGCTGATTCCGGATGAACATGTGACTTCCTGACCGCCTTCGCCCGCCAGCACCCACTCATAGCTGTTCGGCACCATGCGATTGGCAATGCGCAACGCATCAACGGCACCAGCGAAACTCAGCATGGTGAAGTTGTCCATTAAAACAAAGACATAGCGACGCGACTTTGGGTCTGACGTTTTGGCCGAATGCGTGGGTGCGATGTGTGACAAGCAGTGGACCTCCCAATCCGAATGGCCAATTGAGTGAAGGATAGAACCTGCTCGGTGGGAGCAAACCTAAACTCAAGCCTTAGCTGAGTTTTCGACATTGGCAAGCCCTTGAGTGTAAGGTATCCACAGGGTCTAACAGTGATATCGCTATCATATATGGAGTATGAGACAATGGCACAGACTTGGAAGAAGTCGGACTGGCGCAACAAACCACGCGTGCAGATGCCCGACTATTTGGACGCAGACGCCCTAGCGGCAGTCGAAGGCCAACTTTCAAAGTATCCACCATTGGTTTTTGCCGGCGAAGTGCGCAAGCTGAAGTCTTCTTTGGCAGCCGTATCACGCGGCGAGGGCTTCTTGCTTCAAGGTGGTGACTGCGCCGAAAGTTTTTCTGAATTTTCCGCAGATGGCATTCGCGACACGTTCAAAGTGATGCTGCAAATGGCGATGGTTTTGACCTATGGCGCGAAAGTGCCGGTAGTGAAGGTTGGCCGCATGGCGGGCCAATTCGCCAAGCCACGGTCGGCACCGACCGAGGTCAAAGATGGCGTGGAGCTTCCAAGCTACCGCGGCGACATCATCAACGAGCTGGACTTCACCCCCGAGGCCCGCATTCCCAACCCCAACAAGATGTTGCAGGCCTACACGCAGTCGGCGGCCTCGCTGAACTTGCTGCGCGCGTTCTCTACGGGCGGCTATGCCGATGTCCATCAGGTGCACTCTTGGACCTTGGGCTTCACCGAAGGCGAGAAAGCCGCGCAATACCGCGAGTTGGCAAATAACATTTCTGATGCGCTAGACTTCATGAGTGCCGCTGGGGTCACACAGGAAACTGCGCATACATTGCAATCCGTTGATTTCTACGTGTCGCATGAATCGCTGCTGCTAGAGTATGAAGAGGCGCTTTGCCGGATCGACAGCACATCGGGTCTGCCGGTGGCCGGATCGGGTCATATGATCTGGATTGGCGACCGGACACGTCAACCTGACGGCGCCCACGTAGAGTTCGCACGCGGAGTGCAGAACCCGATCGGCTTGAAATGTGGGCCGACCACGACACCGGAAGACCTGAAGGTTCTGATGAACAAGCTGAATCCGGAGAACGAAGCGGGCCGCTTGACCCTGATCGCGCGCTTTGGTGCGGGCAATGTGGGGGAACACCTGCCACGCCTGATCAAAACTGTGAAGGAAGAAGGGGCCAATGTTGTTTGGACCTGTGATCCGATGCATGGCAACACGATCAAATCGTCGTCGGGCTACAAAACACGACCGTTTGAATCGGTGCTGCGCGAAGTTCGGGAGTTCTTCGAAATCCATTCCGCCGAGGACACTATTCCAGGTGGCGTGCATTTCGAGATGACCGGCCAGGATGTGACCGAATGCACCGGCGGTGTCCGTGCAGTCACAGACGAGGACCTGTCGGATAGGTACCACACAGCTTGCGATCCACGCCTGAACGCGTCTCAATCTTTGGAGCTGGCGTTCTTGGTGTCGGAAGAATTGTCAGCGCGCCGCAATGAAAAGAAGCGCGCTGCTGTTTAAACCAAGGTTTAATCTCTTGAAAAGCCGGGCCTCAGGGTCCGGCTTTTTTGATTAATCTGCCGGAGTATCCGTTACAACCAAACGCAACGCAGGGCGGCTTTCAGGGTTGAAACGCTCCTGCAACTCGGCAAATCCGGCGAGTTGTGGGCGTGGCTCTTGTGCGGCGGCGGGTGGCAGTTGCTCTGCGATCTCGCGGGTTTGTTCCCCGTTGCTCAAGCTTGTCACGCGCGTTTCTTTCAGGTGAAACCGCCGCAGGGACAAGCCAACGGTGCCTTCGGACACAAGGCAACCAATTGCACGGTTTACCTCGCCGCTGTCACTTTTGAGCGGCAGAACCAATAACCGCGCTCGAATTTGCCCGCCACTCGGATTGTCAGACCCCAGAATATACTCGTGAATTTCGGGCTGTGTGAAAACACGGTCAAGCATGGCCGAAAAACGGGCGCGGTCATCGGGCGCAATAAAAGAACGCAGTGGCATCCCGCGAACTTCCATCCCCATCAGGTCACTCAAATGCATCCCCGCCAAGCGGAAACGAACCGCACCGGGGCTGAGACGTTCCAGAACAAAGCCATACTCCAAAGCGCTTGATATCTCGCGCGGATCGACCTCCGAGCGCAGTGGGACCATGCGGCCGGAACGCAAACTCTCCCAATAGCTGCGAACTTCGCTCAGCGCGGAGGTGTCGCGTTTGGACTGGTGCTTCCAAAGGGAAACGATTTCGGCGCTTGGCGCATTGGCGCCCGTAGGATGTGTCATCTGTGTACCCCATATGTGGTAGACAGCTTGGCCCCCCGACCATTTACTGCCATTGTCTAATCAATTGCCCAGTGTCAAAAGACGTCGGGCGGGAATGTGCGGTGTGAAACCGTGAATACTTACTGTTGTCTTAATATGGCATGGAAGTTGCCCTAAGTGGGTTTCTAAAGTGTTAATAGGTTAATCTACTATGATCAGATCCATGACTGCCTTCGCCTCGGAAACGGGCCATGCTGAAACCTGTTCTTGGGCGCTAGAGATGCGCGGCGTTAATGCCAAAGGGCTCGATATCCGTTTGCGCCTGCCAGAGCGTTTGATGCCGCATGAACAGGCCATACGCGCCAAGATCAGCAAGGCGTTTTCGCGCGGCAACATCAGCGTGACCTTGCGTTTGGAAGGGGAGAGTGCGGCGGCAGCGATGCAATTGGATGAGGATGTGCTAGAGGCCTATATCCTGAGTGCCATTCGGGTCCGCACCATCGCCAAGAACAAAGGCCTGCGCTTGGCAGAGGCCACAGCACCGGATTATCTGGCATTGCGCGGCGTGATGCGCAGCGATGCCGAAGAGGTCTCGCTGCCAGAAGCGGACATCATGGCCAGCTTTGACGCCGCTATTGCCAGCTTTGGCGAGATGCGCGATTTCGAAGGTGCAGCACTTAACTTGGTGCTGCGGGACCACTTGGCCAAGATCGCGACCTTAACGGCGGAGGCCGCCAAACTGGCAGAGGCGCGCAAAGATCAGGTGGCGAGCCAGCTAAAAGCCAATCTTGCACGGGTCATGGACAATGTGGACGGCGCGGACGCAGACCGTGTTGCACAAGAACTGGCGTTGCTGGCTGTGAAGGCCGATGTGTCGGAAGAGATAGACCGGCTAACCGCCCATGTGGTCGCAACCGAAGTGCTGTTAGAGGCCCAAGGGCCGGTTGGGCGGAAGCTTGATTTCTTGATGCAGGAATTCAACCGTGAGGCAAATACGCTGTGCTCCAAGGCGGGCGCAGCTGACCTGACGCGGGTTGGTCTTGACCTCAAAGCCGTGATCGACCAGATGCGTGAGCAAGTTCAAAACGTGGAGTAACTATGACCGACCGTCGCGGTATATTGATCATTTTGTCGTCCCCATCGGGCGCAGGGAAATCGACCTTGGCCGGGCGGCTGATGAAATGGGACGATACGCTGTCTTTTTCCGTTTCCGCAACCACGCGGGCCCCGCGTGAAGGCGAGCAGGATGGCCGCGAATATTACTTCCGCAGCCACGAGGAATTTCGCCAGATGGTCGCCGAGGACGAAATGTTGGAGCATGCAGAAGTGTTCGACAACCTTTATGGCTCGCCCAAGGGGCCGGTGGAGGACGCAATCAGTGCAGGGCGCGACGTAATTTTCGACATTGACTGGCAAGGCGGGCAGCAGGTTCGAAACTCTGGGTTGGCTGAGGATGTGGTGTCGATTTTCATCCTGCCACCGTCAATTATTGAGTTGGAAAAGCGCCTGCGCTCGCGTGCGCAAGACAGCGATGAGGTGATCTCTGCACGAATGAAGAAAAGCCGCGATGAAATCAGCCATTGGGCCGAGTATGACTATTGCCTGATCAACCATGACATCGATGTCGCCGAGCAAGAGCTGCGTGCCATCTTGACCGCCGAGCGGTTGAAGCGGTCCCGCCAGCCCGGGTTGATGACCTTGGTGCGTGAGCTGAACGACCAATATGAGGCGCGCCAATGACCCTCTATGCCCTTGACGGTGTGACGCCGCAGCTGCCCGAAGGAGATGACTTCTGGATCGCACCTGATGCGAATTTGGTTGGGGACATCTTGATCGAAGATGCGGCATCGGTCTGGTTCGGGTCGACCCTGCGCGGCGATAACGAGCGGATCACGGTCGGACGAGGCTCCAACATTCAGGAAAACTGCGTGTTGCACACTGATATCGGGTTCCCTTTGACCATCGGGGCGAATTGCACGATCGGCCATAAGGCCATGCTACATGGCTGCGTCATCGGCGAAGGGTCTTTGATCGGGATGGGGGCGACGGTGCTCAATGGCGCGATCATCGGCAAAGGATGCCTGATCGGGGCAGGGGCATTGATTACCGAAGGCAAGGTGATTCCAGATGGCAGCCTCGTGATGGGCGCGCCGGGCAAGATCATGCGCGAATTGGATGCGCAGGCGCAGCAAGGGTTGGTTAACTCCGCATTGGGGTATCAAGCCAATATGCGCCGCTTTAAAGCAGGGCTGCGCGCCGTCTAGACGTCGTAGCGCAGGGAGGCTGCGCTGTCTGAATGACCCGCTTGTGCCGCTTTGCCGTTTTTCGCCAATGCATCTCGCAAAAGGGCGAACTGAATATGCGCCGGCTCAAGTTCACTGGCGTCAATCCGGTTGCTGCTCAGAATATCCCACGGGTTCGCATCAAATCTGATCTTGCTGCCATATGCCTGCATTTGCCATTGGCCACGATCGCAACGCACCACAATCTTTCCGCCGGCTGGCAGGGTGATCTCTAGGCACAGGATCGCCAGTAACGCGATTTTGGCTTCAATCCGGCTCAAATCGGAGGAGGGCTCCCAACTGACCTGAATGCGGCCATTGCTAAACCCGTCCCCGACCAAGGAGACGATATCCCCGCGCGCCATTCGTTGACCGGCCGCCGCCGAGCCAAAGGCCAAACGGAACAGCCGCACCCGCGCATTGGCGTTTGCGATGCTTTCCTCAATTAGGCTAAGCTCTGGCGAAGGCTTTAGGCCGGACATGACCAGCAATTCTAATCCGTTGCTGATTGCGCCGATGGGGCTAATCAAGTCGTGGCAAATTCGAGAGGCCAGCAATGAAGCGGTGTCTTTTAGAGGATCTTGCTGCGGTTCAGAATCAACAGCGATGGAGTGGGCTTTGTCGGACAATATGAACTCCTTATTGGAACCCGGAATGCTTGTGCGTAATCCGGCCGCGCCCGAATGGGGCCTTGGACAAGTTCAATCTAACATAAACGGTAAATTAACGGTTAACTTTGAGGATATGGGAAAAATGACTTTGGAAAGTGCCAAAATTGCACTGGTCCAGCATTTCCCGTCAGATCACGGATAACCCGCCGCATTGCTATGTCTCGGCGTGAACGTTATTTGCAGTCTGAATGCGACCAGAAGATAGTGGCCCATGACCAAAATCGCTCCAAAATTCGAGACACGTCTTGCCAAAAATGAGGCAGAGCTTCAGGCGTCACAGCACCTGCGCTACAAGGTGTTTGTCGAAGAGCTTGGTGGCACAGGTCAAGGTGTGGATCACGACGCGCAGCTGGAGCAAGACGCATTCGACGCGATGTTTGATCATCTGATATTGCTGGATCACAACCGACCGCCAGAACAGGGGCAGGTCGTGGGGGTTTACCGCCTGCAACGCAGCGACGCGCTCCCCGAATCCGCTCGCTACTATAGCGAGGCGGAATATGACCTCTCCCCGCTCAAGGCCAGCGGCCGCCGCTTGCTAGAGCTTGGGCGATCTTGCTTGCATCCGGATTACCGCGGCGGCGCGGGGATGTTTCACCTTTGGCAAGGATTGTCGGACTATATTGGGGCCCACAGGATCGAGGTGTTGTTCGGCGTGGCGTCTTTTCACGGAACGGATGTGCAAGCCGTTGCGCAGTCATTGTCCTATCTGCACCAATGTCATCTGGCCCCCGCTGAGTTGCGCCCAAAGGCTTTGCGCTATCAAGAAATGGCGCTGATTGATCCCGAAGAAATCGACCGTATTCAGGCGATGAAAGACACACCTGCGCTGATAAAGGCTTATTTGCGTTTGGGCGGAACCGTCGGGGATGGTGCGTTTATTGACAATGAATTCAACACTATAGATGTGTGTCTTGTGATGGACACTGCGGTCTTGTCGCAAAAGCACCGTGACATCTATGCGCGCCGCCGCATGGCGTCTCCAGAGCTGCCATGAGCACAACTTGGAACAGCAACGACCAACCCAAGCCCGCACCAATGGGGGCGGCAGCTTGGGGGCGTGTGGTCCTTCGGGGCGTGCCACTGGCGATTTTGGTCTTCGGTGGACTGGTTTCCCTGCTGCTGGTGCGCGTGCTTGAGAAGCCGGTTCATGGTCAACATCGCCCGTGGACGCCTCATATCACGCGGTTTGTGTGCCGCGCTGCATTTGTAGTGATGGGACTGCGGTTCCGCGCCATTGGCACGCCGATGAAGGAGCAAGGCGCGGTGGTCGCCAATCATAGCAGCTGGCTGGATATCTTTTCTTTGAACGCGCGTAAGCGGGTGTATTTCGTTTCCAAATCGGAAGTCGCGAATTGGCCTGGCATCGGGTGGCTTGCTCGGGCAACGGGCACGGTCTTTATCGAACGGGACCCCACGCAAGCCCGTGCCCAAAAGCAGGTGTTCGAGGAGCGGCTGTTGTCAGGCCATAAGCTGTTGTTTTTCCCCGAGGGTACCAGCTCAGACGGACTTCGGATTTTGCCTTTTAAGTCAACGCTTTTCGCGGCGTTCTTCACGCCCAAAATGAGGGAGAAGCTGCATGTTCAACCGGTGAGCGTTTCATATGATGCGCCCAAGGACGCCGATCCGAGGCTTTACGGCTGGTGGGGGGATATGGAGTTTGCGCCACATCTGTTGCAGATACTATCCGTGCCCCGACAAGGTCAGGTAACGGTGACATATCACAGCCCGCTCAAAGTGTCCGATTTCGCAAATCGTAAAGACCTTGCGGCGACCTGCGAAACCGTCATTCGTTCGGGTTTGAAGCTTAGCCCAGCGGCGCTAACACTGCTTTCAAAGCAGCACTAGGGTCATCGGTCCCCCAGATTTCCTCGCCAATGGCGAAGAAGTCGGTGAAAGGGGCAAGGCGCGCAATCGCTTCAACCGAGACCGCGCCTTCGGCCACGATCGGCAGCTCGATCATTTGTGACCACCATTCAAACGCCTCGGTCTCGGCCATTTGGCCATCCCCTAAGGTGGTTTCACCCACAGGGCCCAAGGCGACATAGTCTGCGCCATTTTCGCCGGCGCTCATCCCGTCATGGCGCGACGGGCCACAAAAGGCGCCGATGACGGCATCCGGACCAATTTCCTTGCGCACATACCGCACGGACCGCGCGCCATCGAGCAGATGCACCCCGTCAAGGCCCAGCTTTTCAACCAGCAAGAAGTGGCTGTCGATGACCAAAGGAATGTCGCGTGCATGGGCTTCTTCGCGGATCAGATCCGCCGCGCGCGAAATCTTGTCCTCGTCCTTGGTTGCAAGGCTGAGCCGGATACAAGCGACTTCCACGTCATCCAATACCCGCGCCAGTTGAGCAGGGTAGGTCGACAACTCGAACTCTGGTGGGGTGATCAGGTAGACTTGTGGGGTCTCTGGGCCCTCTTGGGCGGTGTCGGTCTGGGCCATGTCGGTCTCCGCATTAGGTTTGGGGTGTCATAGCGGGGGCGGCGGGCGCTCACAAGGGTGTTGCGGGGGGCGGCTTGCGCGCCTAAACCCTGCATCACCCTAAAGGATAGAGGCCATATGTCCGGCACAGATCACCAATCCCAAGCCCCATGGGGCGGCCCACAACCTACGGTTGTGCTGATTGCCCCGCAAATGGGCGAGAACATCGGCTCCGCCGCGCGTGCGATGTGGAATTTCGAATTGCAACGTATGCGCCTTGTCACACCGCGTGACGGCTGGCCCAATCCGGCTGCTGAGGCCACGGCGTCCGGTGCGTCGCGGGTGTTGGATCACGTGCGTGTCTTCGAGAACACCGCCGACGCCTTGGGCGATATGGACTACGTCTTTGCCACCACCGCACGGTCCCGCGACCTGACCAAACCGGTGATGACCCCAGAGCGCGCGATGGCGCACACCCGTGCGATGATCGCCTCGGGCAAACAGGTTGGCATCATGTTCGGGCCAGAACGCGCAGGGTTGGAAAATGTCGACATCGCGCAAGCCAACGCGCTGATCTCCGTGCCAGTGAACCCCGGCTTCGCGTCACTGAATCTGGCGCAATGCGTGTTGCTCGTGGCCTATGAATGGCGCCGCCAAACAGGCGAGGACGCACCCGAAGTCGTGGAAATGGCCGGCACTGAATTTGCCACCCAAGTTGAGGTCGAGAAACTGTATGAGCATTTTGTGCAGCGCTTGGACACGGCGAAATTCTTCTATCCTGATCACAAGGCGGATTCGATGCGCCTGAACTTGCGCAACATGTTGTCGCGCTTGCCGATGACGCAGGCCGACATCCAGACATTCCACGGCATGTTGCGGCAATTTGTGCGTTGGAAAGAACGTGGCGATTGACTTGTCGTGGTGCCGCGCGCGCCTTAGGTTGCAGGCGAACATATGAGGCACGACATGGCAGGCAAACGCAGCATCTTTGAAGAGGTCGAAACGGCCGAGAAACCTACCGCCCAACCCGGTGCAATTGACCGCGCCGCCAACCGAGGCAACCGGCGCGGGGTACGTGCGTGGCTGATGGTGCTTTTCGCGATGGTTGTGGTGATGATTGTCGTTGGTGGATTGACCCGCCTGACCGACAGCGGCTTGTCGATAACCGAGTGGAAGCCCGTAACAGGGGCCTTGCCGCCCATGTCCGAGGCCGCTTGGGAGGCGGAGCTAGATAAATATCGCGAAATTCCCGAATACCAGTTGCAAAACAAAGGCATGAGCCTGTCTGAGTTCAAGAATATCTACTGGTGGGAATGGGGGCACCGTCAGTTGGGCCGCGTGATCGGGTTGGTGTGGGCTGTTGGATTCTTGTGGTTCATGATCCGCAAACAAATCCCTACAGGCTGGACCGGACGCCTGCTTGCCGTCGGCGCATTGGGCGGGCTGCAAGGTGCGATTGGCTGGTGGATGGTGTCCTCTGGGCTCACGGGCGAGATGCTGGATGTGGCCTCCTACCGCCTTGCGATTCATCTTGGCTTGGCCTTTGTGATTTTGGGGCTTCTGGCTTGGTATGTGTTCACATTGGCCCGCAGCGAGGCGGATTTGCTGCAGGCGCGCCGTTTGGGCGTTCCGTCCCTGACCACTTTAACAAGCATTCTGATTCCAGTGGCCTACCTACAAATCATTGTCGGGGCATTGGTCGCAGGCATTGACGCGGGGCGCACATATACCGACTGGCCACTGATGGCGGGGGAGTTCTTTCCTGCATTGGCCTTCGAATACAGCCCCGCTTGGCGCAACTTTTTCGAGAGCGAAGCCTTGGTGCAATTCAACCACCGCATCTTGGGCTATGCCTTGTTTGCCCTTGGGATGTTCGTCTGGTGGCGCTCTCGCGGGGCGGCGAACCGTGCGGTGAAGCAGGCCTTTGATTGGGTTGCCGTGATGATGTTCGGCCAAATGGTGCTGGGGATCGGCACGGTGCTTTACGCGGCCCCTTGGCATCTGGCGATCATTCACCAATTGGGGGCGGTCATTTTGATCTGCCTGATCCTGCGCGCTCGTTTCATCAGCATTTACCCACCTGCACAATCTGTAAGGACCTGAACCCTATGTCAGCATATGAAGACCTGATGGCTTATGATCGCACCACGCAAGCTTTGGCCTCGGTGGCGGGGCGCACGGGGTGGGACCAAGAAACGGTGATGCCTGAGGGGGCGGCTGAGCTGCGCTCTGAGGAGATGGCGGCGCTTGAGGCCGTTTTGCATGCGCGCCGCACGGACGGGCGCATTGGGGATTGGCTGGCAAAGGCGGAAGCGCCGGACGAGAAGGGGGCCGCGATCCTGCGCGAGTTGACGCGGTCCTATGAGCGCAACACCAAGGTGCCGGAGAAGCTGGCGACGGACATGGCGCGACATACTTCCGCAGGGCAGGGTATCTGGGCCAAAGCCCGCGCCGAGGATGATTTTGCCAGTTTCGCGCCGACCTTGACCAAAATGATTGACCTGAAGCGCGAAGAAGCTGCCTGCCTTGCATCAGGGGGGGATCTGTATGATGCGCTGTTGAACGACTACGAGCCGGGGATGGCCGGAGCCGAGTTGCAGGGCCTGTTCGACCGCATGCGCCCGCGTCTTGTTGATCTGCGCGCCCGTGTTCTAGCCGCAGATGCACCCGCTAGGCTGGATCGCGAGTTTGATGAGGCTGGGCAAATGGCCCTGACCGCAAAACTGGCGGAAACCTTCGGATATGACCTGACGCGGGGCCGCATCGATAAGGCGGTTCACCCGTTCTCCAGCGGCTCTGGCACCGATGTGCGGATCACCACACGCACCAGCCCGCGCGATCCGTTCAACTGCTTCTATTCCACCATCCATGAGGTCGGCCATGCCTGCTACGAGCAGGGCGTGCGCGCGGATTACGCGCTAACGCCACTTGGCGCGGGCGTGTCAATGGGGGTGCATGAAAGCCAGTCGCGGATTTATGAGAACCAACTTGGTCGCTCTCGGGCCTTCACCGGCTGGCTGTATGGCCAGATGCGCGATCAGTTTGGCGACTTCGGCGTGGCGGATGAGGACGCCTTTTACGGGGTCGTGAACCGTGTGGGCTCTGGCTTCATACGGACAGAGGCGGATGAAGTGCACTACAACCTGCATGTCATGCTGCGGTTTGATCTAGAACGTCAGTTGATTTCCGGTGAGTTGGAAGTGGCCGATTTGGAAGACGCGTGGAATGCGCGGTTCGAAGCGGATTTCGGGGTGGCGGTCGACAAGCCCTCCAATGGCGTTTTGCAAGATGTGCATTGGTCATTTGGCCTGTTCGGCTACTTCCCGACCTATTCATTGGGGAATGTCTACGCGGGGTGCTTGTATCAATCGCTGCGTGAGGCTGTTCCGGCATTGGAGAGCGATCTGGCGCGCGGGGATACGGCTGCGGCCACCACATGGTTGCGCGACAACCTGCAACAGTTCGGGGGGCTGCGCACGCCGCGCGACACAATCATCCATGCCTGCGGATTTGCCCCGTCTGAGGAGCCGTTGCTGGCGTATTTGGACCAAAAATTCGGATCACTTTACGGCGTCTGACGGACCCTCCGGGGGAGGTATTTTTGAAGCAATGATGTTGAAGGCATCGCCAAGTTTACTTGCGGGGCTGGAGTTCCTTTAAGGCGTCGACGATGTAGGTGTCTGAAAGGGAAAATCCGCGCGTTTCAGAGGCGTGCGTATTCGGGTGAGTGAGCAGGCTCTGCATTAAGGTCAAGAACTCTGGGTAACTGTCAGCGATTTTCAACTTCTCGATTTCGTCCGCTCCAAAGGAGATGATTTGGCCAGACCTGCCATTCGGTCCCGGATCAAAGTCGATGCCAATGTTGTTGCCCGCGCCATCGGCGCCAAAAGGGACCCAAGCGCTATTGGCATACATCGGTTTAATCGTGTCATGTGGTGCAGATGTATAGGCATCGGCATAGTCTTGTGGGTCTTCGCGCGAGATGAGGACCCAATTCTGATAGTCGCGAATGATTCCATCAACGCCGAGCATTTGTGAGCCAAAGAAAATAGTATTGTCGCCGTGACGCCCCGCACCTCCATTGTTTAACTTTAATGCGGCAATGAGCTCAGGTGGGAGCTGGTGGGGGATTACCGCCTGCAGCCGGTCGATTTGAGCATCTGTAGCTCCTCTGGCCAATGTGCCCTTTTGGGATGGGAAGGCCTTATATACAGCTTCAGTGTATTGCGACCATGCGGAGGTCTGATCGGAGGGCCTTAAACCCCAAATAGCTGCGATGGCCAAAAGCATGACCACCGCAAGTAGGACGTAAATTGAATTCATTTATTCTGCCGCGATTTTGATAACTGGTTCCATGCGCGCCAACACATCGTCGGCAAGGTGGCACTTAACCTGATGCCCTTCTGCCATGTCGCGCACCGGTGGTACTTCTTTCTCACACAGACCACCCAGAACTTGATCCTTCCAACGGCAGCGCGTCTGGAACGGGCAGCCAGAGGGCGGGTTCATGGCGGATGGGATGTCACCCTCAAGGACGATGTGCTGCTTTTCGATGGAGGTGTCCGCGATGGGAACCGCAGACAACAGCGCCTCTGTATAGGGGTGGTATGGGGGCTGGAATACCTGATCGGTCGTGCCCAGTTCCACTACATGGCCAAGGTACATTACCATAACGCGATCAGATAGATAGCGAACGATGCTAAGGTCATGTGAAATGAACAGCAACGTGGTTTTGTTTTCGCGTTGAATTTCCATCAAAAGATCGGTCACGGCAGCTTGGACAGAGACATCAAGCGCTGACACAGGTTCGTCAGCCACCACAATTCGAGCGTCCCCGGCAAAGGCGCGGGCGATGCCAACGCGTTGCTTTTGCCCCCCCGACAATTGGCGGGGCATGCGTGTGGCAAACTCTCGGGGCAGTTTGACCAGATCCAGCAGCTCCAGCATACGTTGGTGGCGCGCGGCTTCATCTTCTCCGATGCCGAAGATTTCCAAGGCACGAATGATCTGGCGTCCGACTGTCATTGACGGGTTCAGCGTATCAAACGGATTCTGAAACACCATTTGAACATCCGAGACCGTTTTCGTGTCGCGGTCCTCAATTGGGGTGTCTTGGATGTCCTTGCCGTGGAGCGCGATCTTGCCCTCGGTCGCGGTCTCCAAGCCCATAAGCACCTTGGCGAAGGTGGATTTTCCGCAGCCGGATTCCCCCACGATGGCAAGGGTTTCGGATTCTCGGGCCTCGAAGGTTAGCGTTTCATTCGCCTTCACCACCTTCTTGTTCGCCCCGCCAAACAGGGCCGAAGCGGCGACCTCGTAGTATTTCTTGAGGTTGTCCATTCGCAGAACCACGTCACCGGGTTCGGGTTTTTCCGTTTGGGCGCCAACCTCAATCGGGGCCTGCCAATCGATCTCCTCGATCCGACGGCAGCGCGATCCGTGGCGGTCATTGCCTTTGATCGGCTGCATGCGGACGCTGCCTTGGTTGCACAGCCCGTCTTGAAAGTAGTCACAACGCGGCCCGAAATTGCACCCGTCGGGGCGCTCATGGGGCAGGGGGAAGTTCCCCGGGATCGCTACGAGCGGGCGAGCGTTCTTATCCGCCCCGGGAAGTGGGATGGAGCGGAACAACGCCTGTGTATAGGGGTGCTGCATGTCGTCGAATACATCCGCAATGGAGCCGGTTTCCACAGCTTCACCTGAATACATAACGCAGATGCGGTCGCAGGTTTCCAACACCAACCCGAGGTTGTGCGAGATGAACAGCATTGACGTGCCGTATTTCTTGCCCAAGTCTTTGACCAGTTTCACCACGGCCGCCTCTACCGTCACATCAAGCGCGGTGGTTGGTTCATCCAAGATCAACAAGGATGGTTTCGACATCAACGCCATAGCGATGACGATCCGTTGCTGTTGCCCGCCCGATAGCTGGTGCGGAAAGGAGTTCAAGATACGTTCGGGGTCGGGAAGCTTCACATCTGTGACCACCTCCAACGCGCGGCTGTAGGCTTCGGCCTTGGACGTGCCGAAGTGGATCATCGGGACTTCCATGAGCTGCTTGCCGATGCGCATGGCAGGGTTCAGCGACGCCATGGGTTCTTGATAGATCATCGCGATCTGGGAGCCGCGAATGTCGCGCAGCTCTTCTGGGCTCATCTGGCCAAGGTCTTGACCTTTGAATTTGATCGATCCACCCACCACACGTCCGTTCACGCCAAGATCTTGCATGACCCCAAGGGCCACGGTGGATTTGCCGCAGCCGGATTCGCCCACAAGGCCCATGGCCTCGCCGGGTTGCACGGTGCACGAAAAATCCATCACCGCCGGAATTTCCCGCAAACGCGTGAAGAAGGAGATGGAGAGCTGATCGATCTCTAGGATCGGGCCGGAATATGTATCATCAGACATGGGCTTAATCCTTCAGGCTTTCTTCGCGCAAACCATCCGCAAGAAGATTGAGACCGAGCACGAGGCTCATCAAGGCGATGGCAGGGACAATGGCAGGATGCGGGAAAACGCTTAGCAATCGCCGGCCCGAATTGATCGTGGTGCCCCAGTCAGGGCTTTCCGATGACAGCCCGAGGCCAAAGAAGCCCAAAGTGCCCAGAAGGATCGTTGTGTAGCCAATGCGCAGGCAGAAATCGACGATCAGCGGGCCACGCGCATTGGGCAGGATTTCCCAAAGCATGATGTACCAAGGGCCCTCGCCACGGGTTTGCCCCGCAGCCACATAATCGCGGGTCTTGATGTCCAGCACGAGGCCACGCACGATCCGAAACACGGTAGGCGAGTTCACGAAAACCACGGATACGAACACGATTAGTACGCCGCCATCAATCGAGATGATGCCAAAGGGATCCGCATCCCACGCCATACCAAGGTAGATGTAGCCGCCGATTAACACCGTTAGACCGACATAGAGGTTCCGTTTTGCAGGCTCGGTGAAATAGCGCGAGTCGAACAGCACGACAAAGAACACCAAGGGGAACAAAAACAGGATCGACGCCAAAATTGTCGGCACACGCCAGATATAGTCCGTACCCGGTATCTGGATGCCAGCGGCACGAATTTCAGGCGTTACCAATAAGAAAAACAGCAAGATCACGGGGAAGGCCAAAACCAAATTCGCCATAAAGCTGATTACAGTGTCCAGCTTGCCGCCAAAGTAGCCAGCGGGCAGGCCAAGCGTGATACCAACCATGAAGGCAAACAGCGTGGCCGCTGGGGCGATGATCAAAACGACTTGGCTGCCCTTGACCACCCGCGAGAACACGTCGCGGGCTAGATTGTCACCCCCCAAGAGGTAGTGCGCATAATCCCCGTCCTCAGCCCCGCGCAATGGCGTGCCGGGCAGCTTGTTTTTCATGCCGGACACTTGAGCCAAAGGATCATGGGTTAGGATCAGGTTCATTTCGACGAAAATTGCGGTGAACACCCAGAACATCACAATCATAAAGCCGATCATACCGATCGGACTATCGAACAGCTTGCCGTAGAGACCGAGCCTGCGTTTATAGGTGATCGACAGGTAGAAGGTTGCTGCAAGGGCGATCCAGACCGGAAGCATGCGAACACCCAATTCTCCAACGATACCAGCAGCCCCATAGGGCAACACAATGCCCGCCAAAAGGTAAATGGCGGTTAGCAGCAAAGTGAGCACCACCAAGGGAAGTATCGTGGTTAAAAGCACGGCAGAGTTCTGCATCTGTTGCGGCGGGGACGTTGGGCCCCCGAATGCCAATTGAGCATTCTCAATGAAGTTCAACACAAGATATCCGACAACAGCTAAGGCCAAAGACAATAGCGTCACCGTGAAGATCGGATTCAAAAAGGTGCCTAGCGCACCTGTCCAAGTGAGCGGCTCCATTATGAAATCCTAATGCGAGGGTTGAGGAACACGTAGCCGATGTCCGAGATCAGCTGCGTAAGCAAAACGACGACCACAGCCACAACCGAGCCACCAAGCAACAGGTCGATGTCGTTGTTCGAGGCTGCCTGCACCAGCATCCAGCCGAAGCCTTTGTAATTGAACAAGGTCTCGGTGATCACAACGCCAGTTAGCAGGTAAGGGAATTGCAGCATGATCACTGTAAACGGCGCGATCAATGCGTTGCGCAGCGCGTGTTTGATGACAATATTGCCGAAGCTGACCCCCTTTAGACGCGCGGTGCGGATGTATTGCGCGGTCATCACCTCAGCCATGGAGGCACGGGTCATCCGCGCGACATAGCCCACCCCGTAGAGGGCGATGGTGGCGATGGGCAGGGTGATATTGGCCCAAGTGAAGTCCTCCATCGCGGAGGTGGCGGAGCCTTTAAACCACTTCAACCCGAAGGACGATGAGGCAAAGACCGCGATAAAGATCACGCCTGACACATATTCAGGTGTCGCGGATGAGGCGATGGAGAAGGTCGATAGCGTCCGGTCCATCCGGCTGCCTTCGCGCATACCTGCAAGGACGCCGATAATCAGGGCAACAGGGATCATCACGGCGAATGCGCCCAATGCCAGCCAGCCAGTTAGGCCCAGTCTTTTGAAAATAATCTCGCCCGCGTCCCCTTTGAAGACGGTCGAATATCCCCACTCCAGTTGCAAAACGCCGCAGTATTTTGGCGCCGTCTCGGCTGTGTTGACCCCTTCGCGAATACATTTCCCCGTGGTTTTGCCATCTTCATCCGTGTAGACGTGATTGGGCACCACCCCCAGCCAACGCCCGTATTTGACGCTTAACGGGGCCGTATAGCCTTCGCGGGTCAGGTAGCTGACCACCGCCTCATCGGACATGCGAAAATTGCCCTGTGTTTTGGCAAGCTTCTCAAGATTGGGGTAAAGGTTCGTCATGAAGAACACGATGAACGTCAAGCAAAGCGCCGTCAGCAGCATCACGCCTACACGTCGTAGGATGAACATTCCCATGAAATTGGGGTCCCTGTGTGTTGGCCGCGGGGGTGCACCCTTATGGGCGTCTGATGCCAAGGCAGTCTTGGCAGCGCGGAGTGGTTAAAGAAAGGGCCGCTCCTTGAAGGAAGCGGCCCAGACTTGATGTGCTTTAGGCAGAGAAGCCGTACTTATAAATCTGCGGAAGATAGGCGATGTGCATATCTGCCCCCACAATGCCCGGCTTCATATGGCGGTAGAGAGAGCGCCAATACGGCTGGATTGTCACGCCTTCGTCCCGCATGATTGTCTGCAACTTCACCATAACTTCGCGACGCTTGTCCGCATCGGCAATGGAGTTGGCTTCAGCCAAGGCCGCATCAAACTCCGCATTGGAGAAGGCCGCTTCATTCCATGCTTCACCAGAGCGGTACGCAAGGCCCAAAATCTGGACGCCCAATGGACGGTGGTTCCAGTTGGTGGACGAGAAGCCGTATTTCGTCCAATCGTTCCAGAAGGTCGTGCCCGGAATGATCGTCCGCTTGATGTTGAAGCCAGCGTCACGCAGCTGCGCGCCAACGGCATCGGTGGTGTTCTTGCGCCAGTCATCGTCGATGGAGATCAGCTCGAACTCGTAATCACCCATACCGGCTTCGTCCAACAGCGCCTTGGCACCTGCGGGGTCATGCTCAAAACCTGGAACATCCGCATATTCTGGATGCATAGGCCCCACATGGGTGTTGTCGGCGATTTGGCCCTGACCGGCATACCCCAACTCGAGACACACGCCACGATCAACGGCCATGGCGATGGCTTTGCGAACCCGCACGTCGGCGTAGGGTTTCTTGCCATCCGCGTCTTCCGCGGCTTGGTTTGGACGGATCACGATTGTAGCGGCAGATGGCACTTCGGATTGCTCCCAGCCAAGGCCAGCCATGACGTCGACGAATTCGCCAACGGTTTCATAAAGGATATCCACCTCGTCAGACTCAGCGGCTGCGACCCATGCAGCAGGGTCGGTGCCATAGTCGATGAATTCGATCCGGTCGAGATATGCGCCTTTGCCAGCCGCATAGCCCCACCACTCAAACCCTTCGTTGCGAACAACCACGCCCTTTACCTGAACCTCTAGGGATTCCGGCGTGTAAGGACCTGTGCCGATAGGGTTGGCCAACATGTCCTCTGCGGTGCCCGTCGCCGAGCTGTGCACAACCGCAGCAGGATAATCCGACATGCCAGCAATCAATGTGATGTCAGGGGCAGGGAGGTTCAGTTTGACCGTGTGGCTGTCCACCACGGTCACGCCGCCTTCAATCGCGGTGTTGGTGTTCGCGTCAACAAGGACTGCGAAACGACCGGCCATGGAGTTGCCTTCGACGTTCTTGTCACACCAAGCCGTGATCATACGGGCCACATCATCGGCGTTGAAGTCGTCGCCGTTGTTCCATTTCACGCCTTTGCGGACATTCAATGTGTACTCGGTGGCGTCATCACTGATTTCCCAAGACTCGAGAAGCATCGGCTCAAAAGACCCATCAGAGTTGTACTCAACGAGGTACTCCAGCCAACCGGCGGTGAAATACGCCATTTGTGTCCAGTCATATGTTCGTGGATCTTTCAGCGCGCGTACTTCCATCTGCATGCGCATAGTGCCGCCCTGCTTGGGCTTCTCCATCGCAGCAGCGGGGCTCGCGCCAATCAGGCCGTAGGCAGCCGTTACAGTGACGCCGAGCATGGTGGCACGGGACATGAACTCGCGGCGATCCATTTCGCCTGCTTTGTGCTCATCAACGTACATTTCCACTGCTGGGTGCACTGGGCCGCCGTTAAAGGTTTGCTTGGTCATTTGTGTCTCCCTGAAGACTTGTAAGTTTATTGGTGAGCAGTCCCCGAAGTTCCCCAGATTGACTGACTTTAAAGCTTTCGTTCGTTCGCCTTAACGTTTCCCCTCAACGCACCAAATGTCATTGCGCATCAATTTTGGAGAGGCGTCAACGGTTGGAACCGTCAAGGTGGCGCACAAAAACGACAATCGCAACGGGGAAAACCGACATTGCCTAAAACAATGCAGAATTTTTTATAAATATTTTTGAATTAGTTAAGTTGACGTTAGGAGAACTATCGGATTTTCCGAAAAGCCGATGGGCTCTTTCCTGTATGTACTTGAAAAGCCCTCGTAAAATACGCGGGGCTGGAAAATCCCAATTTTTCAGCGATGTCCTGAACTGGGCGATCAGTATGAATCAAAGCTTCGCAAGCGGCTTGAATTACGCGTTCCTGAAGCAAGGCAGAAGCAGGTTTTCCCACTGCATTTTGTGTCAATCGCGTCAGATGGGTTGGGGTCACCTTTAGATCAGCGGCAAACTCCCCAAGAGATTTCCCATCACGATGCCCAATGCTGACGACATGACTGAACTTTTGCAAAACGCGGTCGGATTTTCCCAGCTCGCCCTGAGGTTGATCCGTCACCGCACGATCAAGCCAAACCCCCAGCATCATCGCATAGGCCATCACCGCACGACGTTGCCCCGTGCGCAATTCGCCCAACTCGCGTGACAAGGCGTCGATCAAGCCAGTGATTTCGGCCTGCGCCTGCACCGTGGAGACCTTCAACAATGCCGGTCGCCGCGGAAAGCCGACGGTCTCATCGCGGGGCAGGGAGACAACCATCCCCTGCGGGCTAGCAAACATTTCATAGCTGAACAAAGTATGTGGTGGGATGAAGATCGCCGTGTTCGGGCCAATGCCACGCATCCTGCAATCGACCATCACACGCCCCTGACCACGCGTGATCCAGAACAATATCGGGTGGTCCCGCGATTGCGCCGCATCTGCACGCCACGCTTCCGAGCGCTGGTGATTTGCCAGTGTTTCGACGTAAGGGAGCGTTGGGCGGGTCATGAATATCCTGCATTAACAGATGTGCTGAAGTCTTAGCTTAGACGATCAACGTAGTATGTGGGGCATACTCAAACTGTCAAAGACGCAATTTAGGTCATTCTGTGTCAGTTCGACAACGCGTCGGCGGATACCTGCGTCCAATCCTTCATTCGCGCCCGAAACCATGTCCTTTGGCGCTTGGCATATTGACGCGAAGCGATAATCGACCGCTCTCGGGCCTGTGCAAGCGAGAGTTCGCCGTTTAAGTGCGCCATAAGCTCAGGTCCGCCGATGGCTTTTGAGCTTGGCCGTTGAATGTCCCAATCATTCTGCAGCGCCCGCACTTCCTCCAACGCACCTTTTTCAAGCATCTGATCAAATCGGCGAATGATCCGGTCATCCAGCCAAGGTACAGGCGCGTTCATAACAATCGCCATGCAGGTGTCGCGGCGTAGGGTCGGAGGCGGTGTTTCATCCTGCCATGTGGAAATGGGGCGTCCGGTGGCCGTCATGACCTCCCATGCGCGCTGAACCCGTGCGCGGTTTAATGTGTCGATGCGGTCGGTGGTGACGGGGTCCAACGCCGCTAGCATATCGTCGCGTGAAAGTTGTTCGGCCTGCGCGCGCACCTCAGGCGGGATGGGCGGAATGTCGGCAAGCCCCTGAGTTAATGCGGTAAAGTTCAATCCAGTGCCGCCAACAATGATCGGGCGGGCCGGCTTTTTCAGCTGGGCGCTCACGTCACGAAGCCAGTGGCCGGTGGAGTAGCCTTCGCGGTAGGGCACATGGCCATATAGGGCGTGCTCGGCTTGCGCTAATTCGTCCGCGTCGGGGCGTGCGGATAATTGTTGCCAGCAATCGAAAACCTGAAGCGCGTCTGCATTGACGATTACACCCCCCAATTGCGTCGCGATTTTCAGGGCCAGTGACGACTTGCCCGAGGCGGTCGGGCCAGCAATGAGAACTGGTTGTTCGGACCCTATTTGTTCAAGCAATTGCTGCATCCTACGGCCCGTTTCCAATAATTATCGGTTTGTTCACGCCGCACCCTCGCTTGGCCGTTGAAACTTGTGCGGTTTTCCGACATTTTGCCACCACTTTGCAACTGCTCAAGTAGCACCTAGAAAGGCCGCCCCTTATGACCGAAGCCTCGAAAAGCACTTACAATCGCGTAATGTTGAAAATCTCTGGTGAGGCGCTGATGGGGGATCAGGGATTCGGATTGCACCCGCCCACAGTGGAGCGGATCGCGCGTGAGGTGCAAACTGTCCATGAAATGGGCGTTGAGATCTGCATGGTGATCGGCGGAGGCAACATTTTTCGCGGACTTCAAGGATCTGCGCAGGGGATGGAGCGCACGACGGCCGACTACATGGGGATGCTGGCGACGGTGATGAACGCATTGGCCATGCAGGGGGCGTTGGAAAGCCTTGGTATCCACACGCGGGTCATCTCGGCGATTACGATGAATGAAGTGGCGGAACCCTATATTCGCCGCCGCGCCGTTCGCCACCTTGAGAAAAAGCGGGTCTGCATATTTGCCGCGGGCACGGGCAACCCGTATTTCACGACGGATACAGCCGCGACCCTGCGCGCCAACGAGATGTCTTGCGAGGCGATCTTCAAGGGCACCAAAGTTGATGGCGTTTACGACAAGGACCCCGCCAAGCACGATGACGCCGTGCGCTACGACAAAGTCAGCTTTGACGATGTGTTGCAAAAGCGACTTGGCGTCATGGATGCCTCGGCCATTGCGCTGGCGCGAGACAACAATCTGCCGATCATCGTGTTTTCCTTGGATGAACCCGGCGGCTTCAAGGGCATCCTTGCGGGGCAGGGAACCTACACAATCGTTGAGGATTAGCGCACCACTAGCCAGCGCATCGCGCTTGCTTTAGATAAATGCGTAACAGGCAATACAATAAACAAGATGGGACCCAAGCATGTCCGAAGACTTCATTCTAGACACTGACGATATCCAGCGCCGCATGGACGGTGCGATGGCCTCTCTGAGAACCGAATTCGGCTCTTTGCGCACGGGCCGTGCCTCTGGTTCCATGTTGGAGCCGGTGATGGTCGATGCTTACGGCTCTATGACGCCGATCAACCAAGTTGGGACGGTCAACGTGCCGGAGCCACGAATGGTTACCATCAATGTGTGGGATAAAGGTCTGGTTGGCAAAGTGGAAAAAGCCATTCGTGAGAGTGGCTTGGGGATCAATCCTCAACTAAATGGCACGATCATTATGTTGCCCATTCCTGAGCTGAACGAAGAACGTCGCCGTGAATTGACCAAAGTGGCGGGCCAATATGCCGAGAATGCTCGGGTGTCGGTGCGCAACATTCGCCGCGATGCGATGGATCAAATCAAGAAGGCTAAGGCTGACGGGCTTGGCGAAGACGATCAAAAACTTTGGGAAACCGAGGTGCAAGACATGATCAATGCGCAGATCAAATTGGTAGATCAAGCGCTGGAGAGCAAACAAGAAGAGATTATGCAGGTTTAACTGCGTCTTTCCCCGCAAAGCCCGCCTGACTTTGGCGGGCTTTGACGATACTACTATATAAAACAAACAATAATTTGAGGTATCGATATGAGCGCTAAGGATGTGAACCCGAACGGTCCCAAACATGTCGCTATCATTATGGATGGCAACGGCCGCTGGGCAACACAGCGCAATCGTCCTCGTTTGTTTGGCCACCAAGCGGGGGCAAAACGCGTCCGCCAAGCTGTGGAAACCTGCCCAAGCTTGGGTGTTAAGTATCTGACAATGTTTGCCTTCTCGACCGAAAACTGGAAGCGCACTCAGTCCGAAGTCTCTGGGTTGATGGCCTTGTTTCGCCGCTATATCCAACGTGAAGCCAATTACCTTCACCGTCTTGGCACGCGCGTTCGCTTCATTGGGGATCGCGAAAAGCTGGACAAGAAGTTGCAGGCTTTGATGGATTACCTCGAAAAGCTGACCGAGAACAACGATGTGACACATCTCACGATCGCGCTGAATTACGGGGCCCGTGACGAGGTTACACGGGCGACACAGCGTTTGGCGGTGGAAATCGCGGAAAAGCGCTTGCGGCCCGAGCAGGTCAATTCGGAAGTGCTGGCCTCCTTCCTTGATACCTATGTGCTGCCCGATCCCGATCTGGTGATCCGCACCTCCGGCGAGGCCCGCATTTCCAATTTTCTGCTTTGGCAATCCGCCTATGCCGAGTATGAGTTCATCGACACGCATTGGCCCGATTTCACGCCAGAGGTTTTTGCCAGCGTAGTGGCCCGTTTTGGCGGCCGCGATCGTCGTTTTGGCGCAGTGAAGGCCTGACAGGCCCGCCCGCCTGCAACACTATGGAGGCGACATGAGCGCATCACCCGATAAGTTTTCCGATCTGACGGCGCGCATGAGTTCTGCGGCGGTTATGGCCGTCGTCGGTATTGGCGCGATTTGGGCAGGGGGGCTGTGGTTCACGGCCCTTGTTTGTGTGATCTGCGCCGCACTGGTTTGGGAACTCGCGCGGATGCTTGGCGTGGGGCAAAATGTAGCCTTGGCGCTTGGCGGTGTTGCGGTTGCCTCCCTATTGGGGGGCTGGATGCAGCAATCGACGGCGGGGCTGTTGTTCTTGGCCATCCCCCCGATTGCCTGCAGTGTCGCCGTTTCCCAGCACCGAGCATTGCACAGCGCCTTTTCGGTGCTGATCATGGTGGCCTGTTTGGCGCTGCTGGTGTTGCGCATTGACGGCGTGGTTTGGATGCTGTGGCTGGCTTTGGTCGTGGTGGCGACAGATGTATTGGGCTACTTCGCGGGGCGCATCATCGGCGGGCCAAAATTCTGGCCGAAAGTGTCTCCAAAGAAGACATGGTCCGGCACGGCTGCGGGATGGGTGGCTGCGGCCATCGTGGGAATTTTCTTCATCGGCGTCAGTGGCGTAGGCTTTGAAGTAGTGGTGTTTTCAGTATTAATTTCAATGGCCTCACAGGCCGGAGACGTAGCGGAAAGCGCATTGAAAAGACGAATGGGTGTCAAAGACTCCTCGAACCTAATTCCGGGGCATGGCGGGTTCTTTGATCGCTTTGACGGCATGTTAGGGGCAGCCGTCATCTTGTTGCCAATCATGCTGCTGGTGGGATTTCCACCGATCCTTAACTAATGCGGAAGGTCACGATTTTCGGATCGACTGGATCTATTGGCGAAAACACCGTCGATCTGATCGCACGCGCGCCAGCGGATTATGATGTGGTCGCCCTGACGGGCGGGCGGAATGTCGCGCGTTTGGCGCAGCAGGCGATTTCGCTGAAGGCCGACCTTGCGGTCACCGCCTATGACGACTGCTATGAAGACCTGAAGGCCGCTCTGTCTGGCACAGGTGTCGAGGTGGCCTCTGGCACCGCTGCGATTGCCGAGGCGGCGGACCGTCGGGCCGATCTGTTTATGTCGGCGATTGTCGGGGCTGCAGGGCTGGTGCCAGGAGTGCGGGCATTGAAGCACGGCACAACGCTGGCCTTGGCCAATAAGGAATCACTGGTCACCGCGGGTCCGCATCTTATGGGGGAAGCTGCCCGCAACGGGGCGACGATCCTCCCTGTCGACAGCGAGCACTCCGCCGTTTTCCAGGCCTTGGTCGGTGAAGATATCTCTGCGGTAGAGCGCGTGATTATCACAGCCTCCGGAGGGGCCTTTCGGGATTGGCCGTTGGAAGATCTGGCGTCAGCCACGATTGAGCAGGCGTCCTCTCACCCGAATTGGGATATGGGGCAACGGATCACAATCGACAGCGCATCCATGTTTAACAAGGCCATGGAGCTAATTGAAACAAAAGAGTTCTTCGGGTTTTCGCCATCTCAGATAGAGACCATAGTTCACCCTGAAAGTTTGATCCACGCTTTGGTGGGCTTCAATGACGGGGCGTTGATGGCCCATATCGGGCCGCATGACATGCGCCATGCCATCGGTTACGCGTTGAATTGGCCGAACCGCAGTCATCTGCCTGTGGAACGTCTTGATCTGGCCAAAATATCCAGCCTGAACTTCATTGCCGCTGACGAGGCGCGATACCCTGCGCTGCGTATTGCAAAGGACGTAATGGATACGGGCGGCTTGTCCGGTGCGGCCTTCAACGCGGCGAAAGAGGCGGCACTTGATGCGTTTATCGCAGGCGAGGTGGGCTTTCTTGACATGGCGTCTTTGGTTGAAGATGTATTGAGCCGACTTCACGGTGAATTTGGCCTTGGTTGCGACACAGTTACCCTTGATAAGGTGCTGGAAACGGATCATGTCGCACGTCAGTATACGCGCGAGTTGGTTCAACAGACAGCAGCGCGCTAGACGCCGAGACAACAGACGCGAAAGGTCGGTCTATGGATATTTTGGGAATGCTCCCCATGTTTGGTGGTTTTTTTGGAGCCATCATTGCCTTTGTTGTCGCGCTCAGCGTGATCGTCGCTATCCATGAATACGGTCACTATATCGTTGGCCGCTGGTGCGGCATCCATGCAGAGGTCTTTTCATTGGGCTTTGGGCCGGTGATCTATTCGCGGGTCGACAAACATGGGACGCGTTGGCAGCTCGCGGCACTTCCTTTTGGTGGCTATGTCAAATTCATGGGCGATTCCGATGCGGCCTCCGGAAAGGACGGCGAAGCCATGACCGGCCTCAGCGACACAGAGCGAAAGCGCACCATGCATGGTGCGGATTTGTGGCGCAGGGCGGCGACTGTTGCGGCGGGCCCCGTATTTAATTTCATCCTGTCGATCTTTGTTTTTGCAGGAATTTTTCTGTTCTCAGGCACGACGACCGAAGATGCGGTGATTGGCAAGCTCAAGCCGCTTCCTGGATCTGTTGACATGTTCCAAGAAGGGGACCGCATCTTGCGTGTCGGGGATACCGATGTTGCGAACCTGAGCGAATTCTACACGGTGGCCCAAGCTCAGGACGCGGCATCGATTGTGTCCTATGAAGTAGAGCGCGATGGCCAAACCATAAGCTTTGACAGCGTCTACCCTTTCCCGCCGGTGATCGACCAGTTGCAGCCCAAATCGGCGGCCATGGATGGTGGCTTAGAGGTAGGCGACGTTATTCAATCGGTCAATGGAACGGCAGTCTATGCGCTCAGCGAAGTACAGGCCGCCGCTCAGGCTGGTAAAGACAAACCCATGGCGCTGACGGTTTGGCGCAATGGAGATACCGTCGAGAAAACCTTGATCCCGCGTCGGCGCGATCTACCGTCTGATGGCGGCTTTGAGTCCCGTTGGTTGATCGGTTTCTCCGGAGGTGCATTTTTTGAGCCACCGCGCGTCAAGCTTGGGGTAGGGGATGCATTCGTCGGCGGGGCCACTCAGACGTGGTTTATTGCGCAATCCAGCCTGTCTGGCATGTGGCATATGATTACCGGCGCTATCAGTTCGTGCAATATCCAAGGCCCCATTGGTATCGCGCAGACGTCGGGGGACATGGCCTCGCAAGGGGTTAAGGAATTCATTTGGTTTATCGCTGTTTTGTCGACAGCGGTCGGGTTGCTAAACTTGTTCCCTATTCCGGTATTGGACGGCGGACACCTTGTTTTCCATGCTTATGAGGCCGTCGTAGGGCGCCCTCCGTCAGATAAAGCTTTGAACATGTTTATGACGGGTGGGTTGGTTTTGCTGCTGTCCCTTATGCTGTTTGCGTTAACCAATGACTTCTTTTGTACTTAAGTCTGCCCAATTTGCGCCATATTTGAACGGCATATTGGTCCTGTCTTAACGAGGGATTGGACCGATGCAGCATATTCAAAGCAGCTACAATGGGCTTAGCCTTTTGCTTCGTCTCAATTGGGACAGGCTGATCTGGCCTGTGGCGATCGTTTGCTCCCTTTGCACTGCAGGGCTTCTTGCAGGGCTTTGAGCCGCTGAAATACATGTAACATTTCGCGATTTAGGGCCTCCGTTTTTCGGGGGTCTTTTTGGGCGTTCGTTTTGACAATAGGTGAGACTCGCGATAGACCGAGCACACAACATAGAGTGTCAGAGCGGGACCCAAACACATGAAGATCGCAAAAGCGACGCATAGCGCACGCCAATTCTTTAAGATTCAATGTGTTAGGGCGGCATTGTCTGGTCTGGCCATTACAGCCGTCGGCGGGGCCGTGTCCTTGGCTCCCGCATATGCGCAAAGTTTCCCTGTTTCATCGGTCCAGATTGAAGGTAATCAGCGGATCGAGGACGCAACGGTCCTGAGCTTCCTTCAATTGCCAAAAGGGCAGAATGTTACCGCGGGCCAGCTCAATGATGCGGTGCAACGTCTTCAACGCTCCGGCTTGTTTGAAACGGTAGATGTCGTACCGGTTGGCAATCGTCTTGTTGTGACCGTAAAGGAATTCCCAACGATCAACCGCGTCAACATCGAGGGCAACAAACGCCTGAAAGACGCTGACCTGCTGCCGTTGTTGAACTCGAAGACCCGCAGAGTCTACAGCCCCGCCACAGCAGAGGCCGACGCCGCATTGCTGGCCGAGGGATATAGTCAAGCAGGCCGGATTGCGGCCACCGTCACGCCACGGGTAATCGCGCGGTCGAACAACCGCGTCGATCTGGTTTTTGAAGTCTCCGAAGGCGATGTCGTCGAAGTAGAACGCATCAGCTTCATTGGGAACCGTGCCTATTCGGACCGCCGCCTGCGCCGCGTCATCGAATCCAAGCAGGCGGGACTTCTCAGATCCGTCATTCAATCGGATACCTTTGTCGCTGATCGCATCGCCTTTGACCGCCAGTTGCTACGTGATTTCTATTTGTCCCGCGGCTATGTCGACTTTCAGGTTCTGTCATCCACCCCACAACTGTCGCGCGAACGGGACGGCTACTTCGTCAGCTTCAAGGTGCGCGAAGGTCAGCAGTTCAATGTCGGGCAGGTGACAACATATTCAGAGCTGCCCGAGATCGACGCAGATGAATACCACAAAGTTGCGCGCCTGAAGGACGGGGAGGTTTATTCCCCCGCCAAGATCGAGAACACCATCACACGGATGGAACGTCTGGCCCTGAAACAAGGGTTGAACTTCGTCCGGGTTGAGCCACGCATTACCCGCAACGACGCGGATGTAACTTTGGATGTGGAATTCGCCATTGTGCGCGGCCCACGTGTCTTCGTGGAGCGGATCGATATTGAAGGCAACGCCACGACCCTTGATCGGGTTGTGCGCCGACAGTTTAACACCGTCGAGGGTGACCCCTTCAACCCGCGCGAGATCCGAGACGCAGCAGAACGCATTCGCGCCTTGGGGTATTTCTCCACTGCGGATGTGAACACCCGCGAAGGAAGCGGCCCTGAAAGTGTCGTCGTTGATGTCGATGTCGAAGAGACAACCACCGGATCGTTGGGGTTCGGGGTCAGCTTTGGTGCGGACGCAGGGGCCTCTCTGAACGTCAGCTTCCGCGAGCGCAACTTCCTTGGGCGCGGGCAGACGGTTGCCTTTAGCTTCGACACGGGTTCGGACAATCAAAACACCTCTATTAGCTTCTTGGAGCCTGCGTTCCTTGGTCGTGATCTGTCCTTAGGGATCAACACCTATTACCGGACCACCAACAGCCAGTTTGCATCCTTCGACACCCAAGCGGTCGGGATCGAGCCCAGCATCGAGTTTCCGGTGTCCGAGAATGGCCGGCTTCGCCTGAACTACCGCTTGTCGAAAGATTCCATCAAGAATGTCTCCGCCTCTACCTCGGCGATCATTCAACGCGACGAAGGCTCGGCGTGGACATCTGCCTTGGGGTATTTGTATTCCTATGACACGCGTCGCACGGGCTTGAACCCGAACGGCGGCGTCCTGCTGCAATTCGGGCAACAGATCGCAGGTGTCGGGGGCGGGCTTCAATATGTCCAAACCACGGGTTTGATTTCGGCGGAAACGAAAGTGGCACGCGAAGAGGTCACCCTGCGCGCACAGTTCGAATTCGGGGCAAACACACGGCTGACCGGCAACAGCCGCATCACCGAGCGCTTCTTCCTCGGCTCCAGCAAATTGCGCGGGTTTGAAGGGGCCGGTGTTGGTCCTCGTGATCTGGCATCCGCCGACCGAGACGCGCTTGGCGGGAATTACTTCGCGGTTGCGCGCCTAGAAGCCGACTTCCCCTTGGGCTTGCCTGAGGAATACGGCATTCGCGGTGGGGCGTTCTTTGACGTAGGCTCCCTTTGGGGGTTGGATGATACCAACAACGGAACAGCCACGCCGGTAGATGACGGCTTCAAGCTACGGTCTGTTGTCGGGGTTTCCTTACTGTGGGACACACAGCTAGGCCCCTTGCGTTTCAACTTCACCAAAGCCCTTGTGAAGGAAGACTTTGACCAAGAACGGTCGTTTGACCTGACCGTATCCACGCAGTTTTAGACGTGAGTATGTGTCGTGCAGCATGCGCGGTGGTGGCGGCCTTGATGGTTGCCACACCGACCATGGCGCAGACGGTTCAGCCCAGCCCAGTTTTGACGTTGGACCAAGACCGTATGTATACCGCCTCTGCCTTCGGCAAACGTGTGCAGGCAGATTTGCAGCAAAGTTCGCGGCTGCTTTCTGATGAAAACCGAAAGATCGAAAGCGCGCTTGAGGAAGAAGAAAGCCGTCTGACCCTAGAACGCGCCGATATGGATCCGGCGGAGTTTCGCAAGCTTGCCACAGATTTCGACGAACGTGTCACCGGTATTCGCCGCGCTCAGGCCGCGAAAAGCGACAACATTCGCAAGCAGGCCGAAGCCGAGCGGGCGCGGTTTTTCGAGCTGGCGTTCCCGATCCTTTTAGAGCTGGTAGAAGAGACCGGAGCAGTGGCCGTCTTGAACAATGCGGCGGTGATATTCTCTATCCGCCAGATTGATATCACCGATGTGGTGATTGAGCGTATTGATGCATCTGTAGGGGCCGCCCCTCCGCCGGTAGATACAGGCCCGTTGCCGGTTCCTCGTCCCAATGTTGAGGATCAAATTGACGAGACCCCCTCTGAAGATGCCCCATCCGACAACTGACGAGCGCAACTTGTGCCAAGGGTAGGCAACTGCTACCCAAATACTCTAAAGGCCAAAGGAATACACCATGACGCAAACCACCGCTGACATCGACCTGATCCAACGGATTATCCCCCACCGCTATCCGTTTCTTTTGGTCGATAAGGTCGAAGATATCAAAGCGGGTGAATCTGCGCGTGGCATCAAGAATGTCACCTTTAACGAGCCGCATTTTCAAGGCCATTTTCCAGGGGCGCCGATCATGCCCGGGGTGACCATCATCGAGGCGATGGCGCAAACTGCTGCCGTGATGGTCGGTGTGACCATGGACATGGCCGACAAGGATTTGCTGGTGTATTTCATGGCGATCGACGGCTGCAAGTTCCGCCGTAAAGTCGTCCCCGGGGATGTGTTGCATCTTGATGTGCAGGTCACGCGCGGCAAAGCGGGTGCGAAAGTATGGAAGTTCAAAGGCGTGGCCTCCGTTGAAGGTGAGATGGCCGCCGAAGCCGAGTTCACAGCGATGATGGATTTACCGAAGTGAGCGCTGCTATCCACCCCTCGGCCTATGTAGAAGACGGGGCCACACTCGCTGACGGCGTCAAGATTGGCCCGTTTTGTACCGTTGGGGCCAATGTGACCCTTGCGGCTGGGGTGGAGCTAAAGAGCCATGTCGTGGTCACCGGTAAAACCTCTATCGGCGAGAACACGGTGATCTTTCCCTTCGCGGTCATCGGCGAAATCCCGCAAGACCTGAAGTTCGACGGCGAAGAAACCCGTCTGGAGATCGGCGCCCGCAACCGTATTCGCGAAGGTGTGACCATGAACACCGGCACCTCTGGAGGGGGCGGGTTGACCAAGGTCGGCGATGACGGGCTGTTCATGACAGGGGCGCATGTCGGCCATGACGCGATTGTTGGCAACAATGTCATTATGGCCAATCAGGCCGCCTTGGCTGGGCATTGCATCATTGAGGATAAGGTCATCATTGGTGGCCTTGCCGGCATACACCAGTTCGTGCGCATCGGGCGTGGGGCAATTATCGGCGCGGTCACCATGGTGACCAATGACGTCATTCCTTACGGTTTGGTGCAAGCCCCGCGCGGCGAGCTGGACGGGTTGAATTACGTCGGCCTTAAACGTGCGGGCGTTGCGCGTGCGGATATCACTGCTTTGCGCGCGGCCTATCAGATGCTGCGACAGGGAGACGGGGCGTTTCAAGACCGCGCGCGCCGCCTGTCAGAAGAAACCGACAGCGAATATGTCAGCGAGGTTGTTGACTTCATTTTGGGCGACAGTGGCCGGTCGTACCTGACGCCGCGCTGATGCTGGCGCTGGTCATCGGGGATGGCGATCTGCCCGAGCTTCTTATGGAGCATTTGGCGGATACCAAGACACCTTATCAATTGTGCCAGATGGAATGGCAGGGCAGTGATGCGCGTGGCGACCAGCCCGTTCACAAATTCCGGATTGAAACCTTGGGCAGCTTTATCGCGTGGCTCACTGAGAAAGGTGTTGATCGCATTTGCTTCGCAGGGGCTGTGGATCGCCCTCCGCTTGATCCGACCAAAATCGACGCGCTGACAATGCCACTTGTGCCGCGAATGTTGCAGGCCTTGCAGCTTGGCGATGATGCGGCACTGCGCCTTGTGCTGGGATTCTTTCAAGAAGCAGGGATTGAGCCGGTCGGTGCCCATGAGGTTTACCCCGAAATTCTGCCACCTGCGGGGCTCATCGGAAGTGTGGAGCCAACCGAAGACCAAAAGCGCGACGCAGATCGCGGCATTGAGGTTATCGCGGCCATGGGCGCCGCCGATGTCGGGCAAGCTTGCATTATCCATAAAGGCCAGCCGCTGGTGATCGAGGCACAACCCGGCACTGATTTCATGATGCAAAGCCTGCTTCACGAGCGGCATGACTTGCCGTGGGGCAGCAATCTTCTGGGCGTATCACGAGCCCAGCGGGCCAGGGGTTTGCCCAAGTCGGGCGGGGTCATGGTCAAAGCTGCAAAGCCCGGTCAAGAGCTGCGGATCGATATGCCAACCATCGGCCCCGACACGCTCTTGCGGGCGGTGCAGGTCGGTTTGGACGGCATCGTGATTGAGGCGGAGCGCGTGATTTTGCTGCAACCCGATCTGTGCAAACGACTTGTCGAAAAGCACAAGCTGTTCTTATGGGTGCGCGCGTGAAGGTGTACCTCATCGCGGGCGAACCTTCCGGCGACAAGTTGGGGGGGGCGTTGATGGAAGGCCTCCGGCAGCTTGACCCAGATGTAACTTTCCAAGGGGTCGGTGGCCCGTTGATGCAAGCCCAAGGCATGACGTCGTTGTTTTCGATGGACGAGCTGTCGGTCATGGGGCTGGCCGAAGTTCTGCCCAAACTGCGCGGCTTGTTCAAACGCCGAGACGAAACCGTGGAAGACATTATCGGCTCAGGTGCGGATGTGGTCGTCACGATTGACAGTCCGGACTTCTGTCTACGGGTTTTGCGCAAACTGCGCGGGTTCACGCAGGTGCCCACTGTCCACTATGTCGCCCCATCTGTTTGGGCATGGCGCACCAAGCGCACTGACCGCATGCAAGGGATCGTGGACCATGTTTTGGCTTTGCTCCCGTTTGAGCCGCAATACATGGAGCGCGCGGGGCTGGCCTGCGACTTCGTTGGCCACCCCGTGGTGGCAGAGCCATTGGCGACCGGCGCCGCGGCATCTGATTTCCGGCACATCCACAATATAGGCGATGCGCCATTGGTTTTGGCGCTGCCGGGGTCTCGCAGGGGGGAAGTGAGCCGCTTGTCGGATGTCTTCGGCCAAAGCCTGCAAAAGCTCGCGATGACGCGGCCAGAGATGCGCGTGGTCATCCCCGCCGCCGCACCGGTGGCGGCCATGGTGCAGCAGCAAACCCAAGGGTGGCCGGGCGATCCGATCGTGCTTGATCCCCGTGGCCTGTCACAAGAGGTGGCCATAGCAGAAAAACGCGCGGCATTTGCGGCGGCAGATGTAGCTTTGGCCGCGTCAGGGACAGTGTCGCTGGAATTGGCCGCAAACACGGTGCCTATGGTCATCGCCTACGATATGAATTGGCTGTCGCGAAAGCTGATCGCCGCGATGTTGCAGGTGGATACCGTCACATTGGTTAATCTGGTGTCAGACACCCGCACGGTGCCAGAATTTCTGGGCGATGCGTGCAAGCCTGATGATATCGCGCGCGCTTTGGATGTGGCCCTCAAACCAGGGCCTGAGCGTGCGGCCCAAGCGGCGGCTGCGGAAATCACCATGGAGCTTTTGGGCCGTGGAGACGAGGCACCGGGCCTGCGCGCAGCAAGGGTCGTGACGCGGGTAGCGACAGGTTCACCAGTATAGAGGCGGCAGGCGGTTGACCTTCCTTGCGCAGCCTTTCATCCTGCCTTTATGACATTTTCCGACCAAATCACGCGCCAGCCCCTCCGTCACAATGCCGAACGCGCTGCGGAGGCGCGGCACGCGCTTGGTGATCTGCCAAAACCACTGTTGGACCTGCTGGAAAGCACCGCCAGTTGCAGCTCCTATCTCGCAGGTTTGATGGTGAAAGAAGCGGATTGGATATCGCAGCTACAAACCACCAGTGCCGAAGATCTGCGAGACCGCGTTTGGCGCGATGTTGCGCAGGTGGATGGGGATCTGAAAGGGCTTTTTCGGCAGGCCAAACGACGTATCGCACTTCTGGCCGCCGTCGCAGATGTTGGGGGCGTTTGGCCGCTGGAGGATGTCACCAAGGCGTTAACTGATTTGGCCGACAAATGCCTGCAGCGCGGGTTGACTGATCTGACAGCGGCACAAATCGCCCGTGGAAAGCTGCCAGGGCAATGCGCCGAGGACGCCAGCCTTGGGGCCGGAATGTGCATCTTGGCGATGGGCAAGATGGGGGCCTATGAGCTGAATTACTCCTCGGATATTGATATGATATGTCTGTTCGACGAGACGCGCTTCAACCCGGATGATTACCTTGAGGCCCGCACGACTTTCGTCAAGATCACCCGCGCTCTGATGGGGTTGATGTCAGATGTGACGGGCGACGGGTATGTGTTTCGAACGGATCTAAGGTTGCGCCCCGATGCCTCTGTGACGCCGGTCTGCATCGCGATGGAGGCCGCAGAGCGTTACTACGAAAGCGTTGGGCGAACATGGGAACGGGCGGCCTTTATCAAAGCGCGCCCCTGCGCAGGAGATATTGAGGCAGGCAACAGGTTCCTCAAACGGCTCAGCCCGTTTATCTGGCGCAAACACCTTGATTTCGCGGCGATTGAGGATGCCCATGACATGCGTCTCAAAATTCGCAGTCATAAGGGCTTGGGCGGCAGCATGCAGCTGGATGGTCACAATATGAAGCTTGGCGCAGGGGGTATTCGCGAAATCGAGTTTTTCACCCAAACGCGCCAGTTGATTGCAGGGGGGCGTGACCCAAATCTGCGCGTGCGCGGCACCTGCGAAGGTTTGGATAGATTGGTGGCGGCCAATTGGGTTCCCAAAGCAGCGGCCGAGACGCTGAAAACGGCCTATCGCGCCCACCGCGAGGTTGAACATCGGCTACAAATGATCGGTGATGCGCAAACCCATGATTTGCCCAAGGGGGAGGACGGCTTTTTGCGCCTGTCTCGCTTCATGGGAGACGCCGACGTGGATGCCTTTCGCGCCAGTTTGCTGTCGCGTCTGGAAGAGGTTGCAGATGTCACCGACAGTTTCTTTGCGCCCGATGACGTAGAGGAGGCGCCGCAAACCGAAGGGCTCTTTGATCTCTCTACCTATCTGGAGCAGTGGCGCTCTCTTCCTGCTCTTCGCTCAGAGCGGGCGCAGACCCTGTTCAAGCGGGTTTTCCCGTCAATTTTGCGCCAGATGGGGCAGGCCAGTAAACCCGTGGAGGCCATGGTTGAGTTCGAACGTTTCTTAACCGGATTGCCCTCAGGGGTGCAGGTGTTTTCCTTGTTTGAAGCCAACCCCTTGTTAACAAAACTGATCGTGGACATCTGTGCGACGTCCCCCGCATTGGCGACCTATCTGTCGCAAAATGCTGGCGTGTTGGACGCCGTAATTGGCGGCGGGTTCTTTGCGCCGTGGCCGACAGAAGAAGGGCTGGCTGAACTTCTGTCCCACCAAATGGCGCGGCTTTCAGATTATGAAGGCCAGCTTGATGCCGCCCGCCGCTGGCAAAAGGAATGGCATTTCCGCATTGGCGTGCATCATCTTCAAGGCTTGCTATCCGCGCAAGATGCCAGCGCCCAGTACAGTGATCTGGCGCGGGCTACATTGGCCGCACTTTTGCCCGTGGTCGAAGCCGAATTCGCCCGCAAGCATGGCGCCGCTCCCGGGCGCGGGGCCATGATTTTGGGAATGGGGTCTGTCGGGGCGGGAAGTCTCACGGCGCAATCCGATCTGGATTTGATCGTGATCTATGACGCGCAAGGAAAAGAGGCCAGCGACGGGCGACGCCCGTTGGAAACCAGAACCTATTTCGCGCGGCTCACTCAGGCCCTTGTGACTGCTCTTTCCGCGCCCATGTCGCAGGGGCGATTGTATGAAGTCGATCTGCGCTTGCGCCCGTCAGGGCAATCGGGGCCGGTGGCCACATCACTGCAGGCCTTTGAAAGCTACCAGCTGAACGATGCGTGGGTTTGGGAACATCTGGCCTTAACGCGGGCCACGGCTTTGGCGGGAAATGTAGAGTTGCAGCAAGACGTCGAAGCCGTGCGCCGCAAGGTCTTGTCTGCATCGTTCAACACCGCCCGCATCAAGGAAGAAACCCAAGAGATGCGCGCCCGTTTGGCAGAGGCCGCCGGAACTTATGATCTGTGGGACGTGAAATCCGGCGCAGGCGGGCGGCAGGACATCGAACTATTGAGCCAAGCCCTCAATCTTATTGGGGCCAGCTCAGATCGCGCCATCGAGGATCAGTTGAACCTCGCCCATAGCAAGGGGCTGTTGCAAAGCGCGCAGCTGCAGCATTTGCAACAGGCCTATAACCTGTTTTCCAACGTACAGATGGCCGCGCGTCTGTTATCCGATAAACCCCTTCGACCTGAGGACATGGGGGCAGGGGCCAAAGCCCTTTTACTGCGAGATTGTGACTGCAGCTCCCTTGACGATTTGGCCAGCCAGATCACCGAATGTCGCAAACTGGCCGCCGAAGTGGTGGAACAGGTTCTGTTGTAGGGCGGGATGCGTGATATGGGGGACAGGACAAGGCACAAGATGAGGAGCTGCGCAAATGGACTTAAGTGATATTGACCGCAGGGGCCTGATACGAGAGGCCTACCGCATTGAAGGCATTACCAAAGGAGAATGCCGGTCAATTTTCTTGGATTGGGCGATCAATCTTCCGCAAGAGCATGACAGTCACGCGGCGATACTTTTGTTGATCGAAACCTATAGTGCGGCGCCAGAGGATCATCCGATGACAACCGTTCTGCGAGACGGGCTTGCGGCCAGACCTGAGGCCAAACGGCGTGGCGGACGCAAGGCGCGGTTGGCTGAGTAGCTCAGCGAGGGCCCTGTCGAATGCAAAAGCGCCGCGGCTCTGAATAAGACCCGCGGCGCTTTGTCTATCGGACGTGATCCGAGGGGATCAGTTTGCTTTGCGTGCGGCCTTTACGGCGTCAAACCCAGCGGTGAACCCTGACAGGGACATTGTCAGCTCAACCTTTTGGTCTGGCGCTTGGGCCGGAACCACAACGATCTTCGCAGAGTTGCCAGCCTTGAAGGCGGAAACATCACCCGAAGTGAACCCCACACGGGAGAAACAACCGATCGTCGTGCAGAAGGTGAACGGGTAGACTTTCGCCTTACCGCCATCAACGCTCAGCAGAACGTTTTGTGTCAGAAGTGTTTCCAGCGGCGTCACGATGGTGGCGCCGGCGGCCAATTTGTCGTCATCAGCCAGATTGAAAAGGTTGATCTCGGCGACAGAATTGCCCTGCTGATCTTCTAAAAGTTGATACAATTGGCATGGATCTTTCTTGCCCTCAGGGGCTTTGATGCAGCGCAGTTCCCAATCACCATGGTCGGATACTTTATAGGTTGCACCAACTTCGACCACGTCTTGGCCTGTGCTCAGCCCGTCATTTCGCGGGGCGTTGCCCTCTGCGGCGGGCGCTTCTTCCTGCGCGGTGGCCTCGGCGGCGGGTTCAGCTGCCGGTTCGGTGGTGGTTTGCGCAAAAGCACCAGTTGCTACAAAAGCGCTGAATGTCGCGCCGATCACTAAAGTTTTCAAAAATTCAGACATTTGGTCCTGCTACTCAATTTGGTGTTGGCAGGGGTTTAGCACGCTATGGCAGGGGTGTCAGGTCGGAAAACGCATCATAGGGGGGCGAAGTGGATGATTTTCGCCGATATATGTTTCAATGAAAAAGGGCCTGCAAAGCAGACCCTTTCCCAAATTATTCTCCCCGTCGAACTAGGCCGACTTATGAAGTTAAGCTAGCCGACAAAAGGGAAGCCGGTCAACATAAACCTGCGACATTTTGTTCACCTCTTTTGAGGCCAAAAAAATGGCCGTGCCAATCCGACACGGCCTAGTCAACAGGGAGGAAGTCATGAGACAGGCAGCCAAGACTTGCCCATCAACATGACGAACATACTGGCACATAAACGTTAACAAGCTATTGTAACCTGAACAAAACTCGAGTGATCGACATTGAGAGGCGAATATGGCGGATAAGGATAGTATTTTTGTAGGCGGCGGCGGCGATGGCTACATCGAGCCCCAAGGGCTTTTACTGAAATATGCCAACCGCCACGGGCTGATTGCAGGGGCCACGGGCACTGGTAAAACCGTGACGCTTCAAATCCTCGCCGAAAGCCTGTCCAATGCGGGCGTCCCCGTGTTTATGTCTGACGTGAAGGGCGATCTGTCGGGCTTGGCGGTGGCTGGAACGCCGACGCATAAATTGCACACTCCCTTCATGGAGCGCGCGGCAAAAATCGGTTTTGACGATTTTGATTACGATTCGTTTCCGGTGACCTTCTGGGACTTATACGGCGAAAACGGACATCCGGTGCGCACCACTGTCAGCGAAATGGGCCCGTTGCTGTTATCGCGATTGTTGGAGCTATCGGAAGCTCAGGAGGGGATTCTAAACATCGCCTTCCGTGTGGCGGATGAGGAAGGCTTGCCGCTTCTGGACCTCAAGGACCTGCAATCGCTGTTGGTTTGGATCGGGCAGAATGCCAAATCCTTGGCCCTGCGGTATGGTTTCGTCTCGTCTAAATCCGTTGGGGCAATCCAGCGTCGCCTGTTGGTCTTGGAAAACCAAGGGGCCAGCGACTTCTTCGGCGAGCCCGCCCTTGATCTGGAAGACATGTTCCATATTGACGCCGACGGCCGTGGCCAGATCAACATTTTGGCCGCCGATAAACTGATGTCTGCGCCAAAACTCTATGCGACTTTCCTTCTTTGGATGCTGTCGGAGTTGTTCGAGACACTCCCCGAAGTGGGGGATCCGTCAAAACCGAAGTTCGTCTTTTTCTTTGACGAAGCGCATTTGCTGTTCGACGGCGCCCCGAAGGCGTTGATCGACAAAGTGGAACAGGTCGCGCGTCTCATTCGGTCCAAAGGGGTTGGGGTGTATTTCATCACTCAAAAACCGGCAGACGTCCCCGAAGACATTTTGGGCCAGTTGGGCAACCGCGTGCAGCACGCTTTGCGCGCCTTTACCCGCAAAGATCAAAAGGATCTGCGATCCGCCGCAGATACCTACCGCGAGAACCCGCGCTTTGACGTCGAGGATGCGATTAAGGAAGTCGGCGTGGGCGAGGCTGTGACCTCGTTCCTGATGAAAAAGGGCATTCCAGGAATGGTGGAGCGCACGCTCATTCGTCCGCCATCCTCGCAATTGGGGCCGATTACATCGAAAGAGCGTCGTGCGGTCATGGCCGCGTCACCCGTCGCAGGCAAATACGACACTGCGATGGACCGAAATTCAGCGTTTGAAATGCTGGCCCAACGCGCTGAGGCCGCTGCCAAAGCTGCACAAGACGCCGAAGCTAGAGAAGAAGAGATGGAATCGCGTGAGCGGGAATATCAAACCGGCCGCCGCTATTCCGGTTCCCGTGTGAAGCGCTCCACATCGAAAAAAACGACCACCCGCAAAAGGCGTGGTGACAGTGCCGGAGAGGCGTTTGCCAAATCGATGATGCGCTCTATCGGCACCAAGGCGGGCACGGCGATTGTGCGTGGCATCATGGGCAGCTTGTTTAAGGCGCGCTAGCGGCGGCTTTCTGCTTTCACCTCGTCCCATAGAACGTCCATTTCTTGGAGGTCTGATTGGGACGGGGTTTTTCCACGCGCGGCCAATTTGGCCTCCACGCCTTCGAAACGGCGGATAAACTTGGCGTTGGCCGCACGCAGCGCGGCTTCGGGGTCGATGTTCAAATGACGGCCCAAATTGGCCATAACGAACAGCAAATCGCCGAATTCTTCCTCGATCTCCACCTGTGACAGGCTTTCGCGCGCCTCTACCAATTCCTGAGATTCTTCGACGATTTTATCCAAGACCTGATCTGTTGAGGGCCAGTCAAACCCCACGCGCGCGGCGCGCTTTTGAAGTTTCATCGCACGCAGCAATGCAGGCAACCCCACGGCCACGCCGTCCAAAGTGCCGCCCTGTTCCTTGCCTGCGCGCTCTGCGGCTTTGATCTGTTCCCAATCCGCCACTTGCTGCTCTGCCGATTTATCGCGGCTTTCGTCGCCGAAGACATGAGGATGGCGCGTGATCATCTTGTCGGATATCGCATTGGCCACGGAGGCAAAGTCAAACACGCCGGCCTCGGTGCCCATCTGCGTGTGATAAACAGTTTGCAACAGCAAATCGCCCAGCTCGCCTTCCAGCTCCTTCATGTCACCGCGCTCAATCGCATCGGCGACCTCATAAGCTTCCTCAATTGTATAGGGGGCGATCGAGGCGAAATCCTGCTCAATGTCCCACGGGCAGCCGGTGGACGGGTCCCGCAAGCGGCGCATGATCTCGATCAGGCGGGGCATCGGTTGGTCGGCGTCGTATACAAGATCAGGCATTGCAGTGTCTTTACGTTTGGGGGATCGTTGCGCCTAGATAACCAGAAGGATCGCCTCCATGCCACCCGTGAACCGCATTGCAGACTACGCCGAAGACATGACCGCTTGGCGCCGCTGGCTGCATCAACATCCCGAGTTGCAGTTTGAATGTCATGAAACTGCGTCCTTCGTGGTGGATCGCCTGAAAGAGTTCGGGATCACCGACATCTCGGAAGGGATCGCAACCAGCGGTGTTGTTGCGATTATTGACGGGCAGGGAGACGGCCCCACGATTGGTCTGCGCGCTGATATGGATGCCCTGCCAATGCAGGAAACCACAGGGGTGGACTACGCCTCAAAGGCCGAAGGAAAAATGCACGCCTGCGGTCATGACGGTCACACAACGATGCTTCTGGGGGCGGCGAAATATTTGGCGGAAACACGGAACTTCAAAGGGCGTGTGGCCTTGATCTTTCAGCCCGCAGAAGAGGGCGGCGGCGGTGCAGGCGTCATGGTCGAGGAAGGCATCATGGAGCGCTTTGACATCAGCGAGGTTTACGCGCTGCACAACAATCCAAGCCTGCCCTTTGGGGTCTTTGAAACCACCGCAGGCCCAATCATGGCCGCGGTCGACACGTTCCATATCCATATAGACGGGATTGGCGGGCATGGGGCTTACCCACATGACACCAAGGACCCGATCGTCGCCACCTTGGGCATTTGCAACGCGATCCAGACGATTGTGTCGCGCAACCACCGTTCAATGGATGACTTGGTGGTCTCGGTGACGCAAATCCATACGGGTTCGGCGGATAATGTCATCCCCGATACGGCCTATATCAACGGAACTGTGCGCAGCTTTGATCCTGTGGTGCAGGACATGGTGGAGGCCCGCCTAACAGAGATTGTCGAAGGGCAGGCGGCCAGCTACGGGGTGAGCGCAAGGCTCTCCTATGAACGCGGCTACCCTGCGACGGTGAACACGCCCGATAATACGGCCTTTGCTGCGGATGTGGCACGCGGTGTTGTGGGGGCGCAGGCGGTCAACGATCAAGCAGGGCGCGAGATGGGGGCAGAGGATTTCTCCTACATGTTGGAAAAACGCCCCGGCGCATATTTGTTCCTTGGCCAAGGTGAAGGGGCAGGGCTGCACAACCCCAACTACAATTTCAACGATGAGGTTGCGCCGATCGGGGCGTCATTCTTTGCCAAATTGGTGGAAGCCGCGCAGCCGCTTTAGGCCAGCTTTTGGTAATCCCTGTCGCCGTAAAGCAAGGGCGACCCATCTCGGCGGGCCACGTCACAGACTGAGCCGATCAAAACGTGATGGGTTCCGATTTGCTCATCCGACAGAAGGGTGCAGTCGAACCGCACAAGCGCCGTGCCAAGGCCCGGTGATCCGGTGTGCATGGGTGCAAATGCCCCTGCGCTGAATTTGTTGTCGCCAGGCGCAGGGGTGCGGCTGGCAAAGACATTGGCGATATCCGCCTGATCAGACCCCAAGACATTGATGCAAAAGCAGCGGTTCTTCAGAATAATCGGTGCTGCAGAGGAAGCATGATGCATGCACACCAGCATTGTTGGGGCATCGCCATCTGCGGACACAGAGGTCATGGCCGATACCGTTGCCCCAGCTCGTCCTGCCACGCCATCGGTCGTGACAATGCAAACCGACGAGACAAGCTGACTCATCGCGTCCAAAAATGTGTCGCGAAGGGGCGAGGTCGGTGTTGGCATCATTGTTCTCAGAGTTGCAGCGTTTTCCTTGTTTGCCTGTCCTTTACCCTAGGCGCAAGTCTTGCAATGCGCGGGCGCCGGAGGCAGGCTGGGTAAATGCGAGTGACGTGCTCAGTTTTAAGTCAGGACCCCAAGTGATGCCAAATCAACCTATTTCCGGAAACGATCTTGCGCGGTTTGCGGGGCAAGGAAGCTTTATGCGTCTGCCTAAGGTCGACACGGCCGCCGGTCTGGATGTGGCCTTTGTTGGTATTCCGATGGATCATGGATCCAGTTGGCGCTCTGGTACGCGGTTTGGGCCGGCTCAGGTGCGCAATGAAAGCTCAATGATCCGGCCTTTCGCGGTGCAAACGGGGGCCGCACCATTTGATGCTTTGCAGTGCGCTGACAGAGGTGATGTGGCAATTAACACCTTCAATTTGCGTGAAAGTATTTCAATAATTACAGACTATTACGACGACCTTTTAAAGAATGACGTCATTCCGATGACCATCGGAGGAGATCACACGATTACCCTGCCGATCCTGCGCGCAATTGCCAAGAAACATGGTCCTGTCGGCCTTGTGCATATCGATGCCCATGCGGATGTGAACGACGAAATGTTCGGAGAGCGCGAATGCCATGGTACCGTCTTTCGCCGCGCCTATGAGGAAGGCCTCTTGCGCCCCAGCGACGTCTATCAAATCGGATTGCGGGGCACGGGCTACACGGCAGAGGATTTCGACGAGCCGCGCGAATGGGGCTTCAACCTGACCTTGGCGCAAGAGTTGTGGCATAAATCCGCGGCTCCGCTGGCTGCACAAATCCGGAAAAATATGGGGGCGGGCCCAGTGTATATCAGCTATGATATCGACAGCCTGGATCCATCCATTGCACCTGGAACCGGCACGCCCGAGATCGGTGGTCTAACCACCCCCCAAGCCTTGGAGCTGATCCGAGGGCTGCACGGCCTGCCGATTGTGGGCTGCGATATGGTGGAGGTGGCACCTCCCTATGATACCACGGGAAATACGGCGCTGACTGCCGCAAATATCATGTTTGAGATGCTGTCGATCCTTCCCGGTGTGCCGTATCGCTAGGGCTGACTTTAACCTTAGGGGGGCACTGGCCCATTGGTGAGAGAGGCCGCAAAACTGCAGTCTGAGGGCCGCTGATGTGTATGCGACTGACCACGGCCTAAGCCGTTTTGCAAAGAGCCGAAAGGTACGATGGACTTTTTGCCAAGATCGACATACGAGTTGTCACCCGAACCTCTATCCGAGCTGGACCGCGGCTTTGACCCAGAGGATCGACGGAAGCAATAGAAAGACGGCGCAGGTTCATGGCAGTAGGCATCTTTGATAGTGGGTTGGGCGGATTGACCGTCTATAACCAAATTGCGGAAGATATGCCGGATCTTCCGGTGTGCTATTTTGCCGATAGTGCCAATACCCCTTACGGCGTGCGCACGGCGGATGACATCTACAAGCTAACCTGCGACGCCACGCAATGCCTGTTTGATGCTGGCTGTGATCTGGTGGTTTTGGCCTGCAACACGGCCTCGGCGGCTGCCTTGCGGCGAATGCAGGAATCATGGGTGCCCTCCGACAAGCGCGTTCTTGGGGTGTTCGTTCCGATGATCGAAGCTCTGACCGAGCGCAACTGGGGGGATAACTCTCCTCCGCGCGAAGTCGATGTGCGCGATGTTGCATTGTTTGCAACGCCTGCGACGGTGGCGTCTCGGGCGTTTCAGCGTGAATTGGCGTTTCGCGCGATTGGCGTTGATGTAGAAACCCAACCTTGCGGCGGTTTGGTTGACGCTTTGGAAGACGGTGACGAGATGCTGGCCGAAGCGCTGGTGCGGTCCCATGTGGATGCGCTCAAGCGCCGGATGCCAAACCCGCAAGCCGCAATACTGGGCTGCACCCATTACCCGCTGATGCAACAGGCGTTTCAAGACGCACTTGGCAGCGACGTGAAGGTGTTTTCTCAGGCCAGTTTGGTGTCCGCCAGTCTGATGGACTATCTTAAACGCCACCCGAATATGTTGGGCGAGGGGACGGAAAACAAGTTTCTGACCACGGGTGACCCCGCGACGGTCTCTGATCGGGCCACGCAGTTCTTGCGACGAAACATCCAGTTTACAGCGGCCTGATTGCTGCGCGCGGATCTTTCTTCTAAACAGCCACAAACTACATGGAGTCTCTCATGACCCACAAAATAGCCATCCTTGGTGCGTCAGGATACACTGGCGCAGAACTCGTTCGGTTGATCTCGTCCCACCCGTCAATGACCATTGCCGCCCTGTCTGCCGACCGGAAAGCCGGAATGGAGATGGCCGATGTCTTTCCGCATCTGCGTCACCTAGAGTTGCCGACACTGATAAAAATCGATGACATCGATTTCGACGGCATTGATCTGTGCTTTTGCGCTTTGCCGCATAAAACCTCGCAAGAGGTGATCTCAAAATTGCCTTCAACGATGAAAATCGTCGATCTGTCTGCCGACTTCCGGTTGCGCAGCGCCGAGGATTACAAAACTTGGTACGGCAATGATCACACGGCGTTGGATATCCAAAAAGAAGCCGTCTACGGCTTGACGGAATTCTACCGTGCGGAAATTTCCAAGGCGCGTTTGGTCGCAGGCACAGGGTGCAACGCGGCCACAGGGCAGTTCGCATTGCGGCCTTTGATCGAAGGTGGTGTGATCGATCTGGATGACATCATTATCGACATGAAGGTGGGGGTGTCCGGTGCTGGGCGCTCGCTTAAGGAAAACCTGTTGCACGCCGAACTTTCCGAAGGGGCGAACGCCTATGCGATCGGTGGTACGCATCGGCATCTGGGTGAGTTCGATCAAGAGTTCTCGAAAATAGCAGGGCGGCCGGTAAAGGTGCAGTTTACGCCACATCTGGTGCCGATGAACCGCGGTATCTTGGCCACCGTATATGTCAAAGGTGATGCTTCAGAGATTCATGCCACTTTGGCCGAAGCCTACAGCGGCGAGCCTTTCATCGAGGTTCTGCCCTTTGGTCAGGCTGGGTCCAGCCACGACACGCGCGGATCCAACTTTGTGCATATCGGGGTCACAAATGACCGGATTGAGGGACGCGCCATTGTCATCACGACTTTAGACAATCTGACGAAAGGTTCATCGGGCCAAGCGTTGCAAAACGCCAATCTGATGCTAGGTGTTGAGGAAACCGAGGGGCTGATGATGGCCCCGCTGTTCCCATAAAGGACGCATCATGAAGGGCTTGAAGAAGCAACGCCGCATCCAAGTCATCGCCGTCGCGGCGGTGGCCTTGATCGTCTCGACGGCATTGATCGGCTACGCTTTGCGCGACGGAATTAACTTTTTCCGCTCTCCAACAGAGGTGTCCGAAAGCCCTCCCACTGAAACGGAGGTCTTTCGCATTGGCGGGTTGGTTGAAGAGGGCAGCCTGTTGGTCAATGCCTCTGATGAAATCACCTTTAACGTGACTGATGGAAACGCCGTCATCGCGGTTGCCTACACGGGAATCCTGCCCGATCTATTTGAAGAAGGGCAAGGCATGGTTGGAACCGGACGCTACATTCAAGGTGTCTTCCAAGCCTCTGAAATATTGGCAAAACATGATGAAAAATACATGCCAAAAGAGGTGATTGATGCCCTGAAGGAGCAAGGCATTTACCAAGAAGCGGACGGTAGCTAGAGGCTCTGTTAACTTAATTGAAGCAGTTTGGTGCCGCGTAGCAGCGGAGGCCGTGATGAAAACTGTTCTCGAAATTTCCCAAGATATCGTGCGTCGTGAAGGCGGATATGTGAATGATCCGGATGATCCCGGTGGCCCTACCAACCATGGTGTGACACTCCATACGATGCGCCGATTGGGGTTAGATCTTAACCAAGACGGCGTTGTGACCGCGTCAGATGTGAAGGCGCTTAGTCAGGCCAAAGCGGTCGAAATTTTTATTGACCACTATTACTTTGCACCGCGCATTGACGCACTCCCCCAACCGATTCAAGCATCAGTTTTTGACATGCATGTGAATGCCGGATCAAATGCAATTCGAATTTTACAACGTCTTTTCAACGACATGGGGCAGGATGTCACGGTCGATGGTACAATCGGCCCGCATACGATCCGCGCCGCATATGCGGCCTTTCGTGATGCGCCTGACTATCTTGCGGATGCCTATGCAATCGCGCGTCGTGATTACTACTATGCCTTGGCCGACCGACGTCCAGCATCACGCAAATATGCTCGTCGTCGGGACGGATCAAAAGGCGGCTGGATCAAGCGCGCAGAGGAGTTCTTGTCCAAGCACTACCATTTATCGTCATCGGATCACCGAAAGCGGGTGGCATCATGGGGTTGATTTCTAGGGTTTTGACGGGGGGCGTAAAGGAAGCCGCAGATGCCGCCGTGGATGTGGCGGAAGTTTTCCGCCCGAATGCAACACGCCAAATGGAGCTGAACCACGACGCATACACAGCAGCCCTGACGCAACACGGAGCAGAGTTTCAATACGCCAAAGAAGGGGTATTTGATCAAGTGCTGAACGGGTTTAACCGCTTGCCGCGCCCGTTGCTGGCATTAGGTACATTGGGCCTTTTTGTGTTTGCGATGGTTGATCCCATCGCTTTTTCCGAGCGTATGCAGGGGCTTACCTATGTTCCAGAACCCTTGTGGTGGTTGTTGGGGGCAATCGTGAGCTTTTATTTCGGCGCACGGGAATTGCATTACAAACGAGTAACCCCAAGAAAGCCCAGACGAAGTCCCACTGGCCGTAGCAGCAATCGCGCCTTGGACGCGTGGCGCGCTGAAAGAGGTGGATAAAATTTGAAATGACGGTGCGTTTCGCTTTTCTAAACTGATTGGTTCGTTATCCTACGCGCAGCAATCGATTTGGAGAATTCCGCATGCAATATGAAACCCTTCGCCTGAGTGTCAGCAACAACGTCGCAATCATTGAATTTACCCGTGATGAGGTGATGAACGCGCTGAACACTCAGATGCGCGCAGAAATATTGCACGCGGTTAAGGACGCCGAGAACCGTGCGCGCGTTTTGGTTTTGACGGGCAAGGGGCGGGCGTTTTGCTCTGGTCAGGATCTAGGGGACCGCACGACCGTGGCCTCGACCGATCTGGAGCGGACGTTGCGCGAAGAATACGTGCCGATGTTGATGGCCATTTACAACTGCCGAATCCCCACGATTTCTGCGGTGAATGGACCTGCGGCGGGGGCGGGGGCTAATCTGGCGCTGGCCGCGGATGTCGTGGTGGCCAAGAAGTCCGCCGTGTTTTTGCAGGCGTTTACGCGTATTGGCTTAATACCCGACGCGGGCGGCAGTTACTTCCTGCCGCGTCAAATGGGGATGGCCAAGGCAATGGGGGCGGCGTTGTTCGCTGAGCCAATGACCGCGGATCAAGCAAGCTCCGCTGGTATGATCTGGGAAGCCATACCAGATGACGAATTCGACCAGCATTGGAAGGATCGCGCGGCCTATCTGGCCAATGGCCCGACAGAGGCCTATGCGCGGGTCAAGAAAATCATCCGCGCCAGTTTTGACAATGACCTTGAGAAGCAGCTTTTGTTGGAAGCCAAGCTGCAAGGCGAATGCGGCAAAACCCATGATTTCCGTGAAGGGGTGATGGCCTTTTTGGACAAGCGCGCTGCAAACTACGAGGGGCGCTAAGGCGGGGTGCGCAGCTGTCCTGAAAAGAAAAAGGCCACCCGCTTTGGGGTGGCCTTTCTTTGTTAGCGCTTTTCGATGTCCACATAGTCGCGGGCGGTTTCGCCTTTGTAGAGTTGGCGAGGGCGGCCGATCTTCAGCTTGGGGTCTGAAATCTGCTCTTTCCACTGCGAAATCCACCCAACCGTCCGTGCCAACGCAAAGATTGGCGTGAACATAGATGTTGGGAAGCCCATCGCTTCCAAGATGATGCCGGAATAGAAATCGACATTCGGGAACAGCTTCTTTTCCGCGAAATACGGGTCAGCCAAGGCCTGTTTTTCCAGCTCCATTGCAACTTGCAACAGCGGATTGTCTTCAACGCCCAGCAGCTCCAGAACTTCATCGGCGGATTGCTTCATCACAGTCGCGCGCGGGTCAAAGTTTTTGTAGACGCGGTGCCCAAAGCCCATCAGGCGGTAGCTGTCATTCTTGTCTTTCGCACGCGCGATGAACTCGGGAATGCGGTCGACCGTGCCAATTTCCTTGAGCATTTCCAAGCAAGCTTGGTTCGCCCCGCCATGAGCAGGGCCCCAAAGACAGGCAATGCCAGCGGCGATACACGCGAAGGGGTTCGCACCCGACGACGATGCAAGACGAACCGTTGAAGTAGATGCGTTTTGCTCGTGATCAGCATGCAGGGTGAAAATACGGTCCATTGCACGTGCAAGGATCGGGTTCACCTCATAGTTTTCCGCCGGAACGGAGAAGCACATGTGCAAGAAGTTCGACGCGTAGTCTAGATCATTGCGCGGGTACACAAAAGGCTGACCGATAGAGTATTTGAACGCCATAGCCGCAATCGTTGGCAGCTTGGCAATGAGGCGAATGGCGGCGACTTCGCGCTGCCACTCATCATTGATGTCGGTGCTGTCATGGTAGAATGCGGACATCGCGCCAACCACGCCCACCAAGGTGGCCATTGGGTGTGCGTCGCGGCGGAACCCGCGGAAGAAGTTGTGCATCTGCTCGTGGACCATCGTGTGGTTGGTCACGCGGGTTTCGAAGTCTTCCAACTCGGTGGCGGATGGCAACTCACCATAGAGCAACAGGTAGCACACTTCGAGGAAATGGGATTTCTCGGCCAATTGGTCGATTGGATAGCCGCGATGCAGCAATTCGCCCTTGTCACCATCGATAAAGGTGATGGTGCTGTCGCAGGCAGCCGTCGAAGTGAAGCCCGGATCATATGTGAACACATCGCCTTGGGCATATAGCTTGGTGATGTCGAGAACATCAGGTCCGGCAGTTGGGGTATAGATTGGCAACTCGATCTCTTTATCGCCAATGGTCAGCTTCGCGGATTTGTTGGACATACATTCACCTTTCATGTGTCTGGAGGCCTGCGCGGTCGCAACCCCCTGTTAAATATGAAAATTATTTCATATCATTCGTAACTTCGATGGTCCTGCAGATCGTAAGCAGGAGTGATTAAGCGGCAACAGCCGCAAGTCTGTTGAGTGTTTCATCACGCCCAATGACCATCATCATGTCAAAGACGCTTGGGGATGTTGCACGGCCCGAAAGCACGACCCGCATGGGGCCAGCAAGTTTCCCAAATTTAAGATCCTGCGCCTCGGCGAACTCCATTACGGTTTGCTCCAGCGCCTCGCGGTTCCAGCTAACAGTTTGCAGCTGCGGCGTCAATTGGTTCAGTATACTACGGGATACCGGATCAAGAAGTTTTTCAGCCTTCTCATCATGCGTGAATGGCGGCTCATCCAGAACAAAGGCAAATTTATCCAGCAATGCGCCAACAGTTTTATCGGCTACGTCCATTTGACCGAATGCATCCGCAAATGCCTTCCCCTTGTCTGACGTCAGCGCAGGTTCACCTGTGGCCCGTAAATAGTTTTGAACATCCTCCAGCATGGTTTCAGAATCGCTCATCCCTATCTGATGACGATTAATGTTTTCCATCTTCTTAAAATCCAGGCGGGCAGGGGCTTTTCCTATGCCATCAAAGTCGAACCAGTCTAGCGCTTGTGCGGTCGTGAAGACTTCATCGTCACCGTGGCTCCAGCCCAAACGCGCCAGATAGTTTCGCATCCCGGCTGGCGTGTAGCCCATGCCCGCATATTCCATTACCCCCAGAGCGCCGTGGCGTTTCGACAGTTTCTTACCATCTGGCCCGTGGATCAGCGGGATATGCGCAAACGTAGGAAGCTCCCAACCCATTGCCCTGTAGATCATCGACTGACGTGCCGCATTGGCTAGGTGATCATCCCCACGGATCACATGGGTCACCCCCATATCATGATCATCTACGACAACGGCCAACATATACACAGGGCTACCGTCCGAGCGTAACAGAACCATGTCATCCAGCGCCTCGGCTTGCCATGTTACATTGCCTTGGACTTGGTCGTTAATGCTGATCTCGCCCTCTTGCGGGGCTTTCAGGCGAACCACATAGGGCAGGTCGGGGTGGTCTGACTCCGCCACATCCCGCCACGGGGAACGGAACAGGGTCGACGTGTTCTTGGCGCGGGCGTCTTCGCGAAAGGATTCAATTTCTTCTTGGGTCGAATAGCATTTATACGCCGCACCAGAGGCAAGCATTTCATGGGCAACAGCCGCATGTCGATCTGCGCTTTCAAATTGGCTGACTGCGTCGCCGTCCCAGTCCAGACCTAACCATGTGAGGCCATCCAAGATCGCTTGGGTGGCTTCCGAGGTGTAGCGCGCGCGGTCGGTGTCTTCGATCCGCAACACGAATTTTCCACCGCGGGCACGGGCGTAAAGCCAGTTGAACAGGGCGGTGCGCGCACCACCGATATGAAGATATCCAGTGGGCGAAGGGGCGAAACGGGTGACTACGGGGGCATCAGACATAGAATATTTAACCTTTTGGAAAGCATGTTCGGGCAGCATCTACCCTTTAAGGCTAGGCCAGACAGGCTGACCCATTTGCGCTCAGGTTTAGGCAATCACGGTGATGGAGACAAGGGCAGGTGACGTGGGGCAACGGCCTCTCTACTTCAAGGTGCTGCACGGCCTTGGTCATGCCATCGACCAGCAAAACACACATCTCTTTCCGTGGGCACCGGTCTTTTTCGGCATCGGCGTTGGTCTGTATTTTGCAATGTTGTTTGATCCCGATTGGGCGCAAGTTGCGGCGGTTATCCTTGCCGTGGGCATGAGCGGTGGCGCGGTTAAGCTGTTCATGCAGCAAAAACCGCAGTGGGTTGTGTTACTGTTGTGGGGGATCAGCCTGTCGCTGGCGGGGTATTGTGCGGCCAATCTGCGGGCGCACTATGTTGCGGCGCCGGTTTTGGGGTTTCGCTACTACGGCCCGATAGAAGGACGTATCGTCGCGATAGACACATCGTCTTCGCAAAAGATGCGATTGACCTTGGATCAAGTGCAGTTGATCAAAATCCCGCCCGCCAGAACGCCGAGAAAGCTGCGGGTGTCGCTCCATGGTCCGCACATTGATATTCCGTATAATCCAGGTGATATCGTGATGACGACCGGACATTTGGGCCCGCCCTCTGGACCGGTTGAGCCGGGGGGATTCGATTTCCAGCGTCACCTTTGGTTTCAGCAGTTGGGAGCCTTGGGCTATACGCGAAACCCGATGGTTCGGCTGGCACCGCGGTCGGATATGGGATGGCGGCTTTGGCTCTATGATCAAAGAATATCGCTGTCCAAGTCGATAAAGTCTCGGATGCCCCCGACAGAGGGTCCTTTTGCTTCGGCTATTGTGACGGGGGATCGATCTGATCTGGATCCGGAGTTGGTCAAAACGCTGCGGGCTTCAAATCTGGCTCATCTGCTGGCAATTTCTGGTCTGCATATGGGGCTGTTGACAGGGGCGGTCTTCGCGATCATGCGCTTGGGGTTGGCCGCACTTCCTGCGGTGTCGTCTCGGTGGTCCATCCGGAAAATCGCGGCAATCGTGTCACTTGGTGCAGCACTTGTGTATCTTGGTGTCTCCGGTGCGAATGTCGCCACGCAGCGGGCTTTCATCATGGTCGGCGTCATGTTGCTGGCAATCTGTGTGGAACGACCGGCTGTGTCTTTGCGCGCCGTTGCAATTGCGGCATTGGTGATTTTGGCCATCTCACCTGAATCCCTTATTGGGCCGGGGTTCCAGATGTCCTTTGCGGCCACTACTGCGCTGGTGGCGACATTCTCGGTGGTCCGCGATCGCGGTCTGTTCCTGTCGCTTCCGAGGTGGATGTCAGGGCCTGTGACCTTGTTGCTTTCTTCCTTCATTGCAGGGGTTGCGACGGCACCGTTCGGGGCTGCGCATTTCAATCAGGTCGCACAATACGGGTTGCTGGCAAATCTGTTGTCGGTTCCGGTGATGGGTTTCTTCGTCATGCCAGGGGCGTTGCTGGCAGCCGCCTTGGCCCCGTTTGGATTGGAAGGCGTGGGGCTGTGGATTATGGAGCAAGGACTGGCGTGGATATTGGGCGTGGCCAGATTTGTCGCGGGTTTGGAGGGCAGTACGCGGGCGATTGCGGCACCGGATCCATTGGTGCTGCCGTTGATCTCTTTGGGTGGATTGATGGTTTGCTTGTGGCAGGGCAAGGGGCGGATCACTGGGGTCATCCCGATCTGCATCGCATTGGCCCTTTGGTCGGGCTCGCAACGTCCTACGGTTCTAATGTCGGAATCCGGTCGGTTGATCGGCATCCTGCAAGGGGACAAACGTGCCTTGAACAAGCCCAAAGGCGACGGGTTCTCTGCGCGGGTCTGGCTGGAAAATGACGGCGATCCAGCGGATCAGAAATTTGCTGCAGCTCGCGGTGGGTTTTCGGCCAATCAGCTTCGCTTTTCGGTTAGGGAAACATCCTTCGCCTTTAACGCCGCACATCCTGACAAGATCGATCTGTCCAAAGCATGCGGTCAGGCAGACTTCGTCATCTTGCCGCGTTTGGAGGCGCCATTGCCAAAAGGATGTTTGGGCTGGAGCGGGCAAGACTTCAAAGCCAAAGGGTCGGTGGCAATCTATGAGGAGGAGGATGGCGTGCGAATTGAAAACAGCCGGTCACGACAAGGCGACCGGCTGTGGAATTCAATATCGCGGAAACCGGCTTGGTGAAACCGAATCAATAGGATCGGATCAGGCCCACCAAACGTCCCTGCACCTTGACCAAATTGTCGGGCAAGACACGGGTTTCATAGGCGGAGTTCGCAGGCTCCAGCGCAATGGACGATCCATGCCTGCGGAACCGTTTGAGGGTGGCCTCTTGATCTTCGACCAATGCGACAACGATATCGCCGTTATTGGCGGTGATCTGTTCTCGGATCACGACGACATCCCCGTCGTTGATGCCCGCCTCAATCATCGAGTCGCCCTTAACTTCAAGCGCGTAGTGATGGCCGTTCCCAGCCATCATCGAGCCCGGCACTGCAACGTGATGAGACACATCGCTGATGGCTTCGATCGGGGTGCCAGCGGCGATCCGGCCCATGACCGGAATTTCCAACGCATGAACGCCTTCCAATGGCATTGCTTTGGGGTTCGCGGCGGGGCGGTCACCTTGAATAACGCGTGGCTTGAAGCCGCCAGCGTCAATCGCGTCGGGCAGTTTCACAATTTCAAGTGCCCGCGCCTTATGCGCCAAACGCTGGATAAACCCGCGTTCCTCCAGCGCCGTAATTAGCCGGTGAATGCCGGATTTGGATCGCAGGTCCAGCGCGTCTTTCATTTCGTCAAAGGAAGGCGGGACGCCGTCACGTTGGATACGCGTGTGAATGAATTTCAACAGGTCCAGCTGTTTTTTGGTCAGCATAGCGAAAAAACTCCGTGATGGCGGCGCCTTCTCTGCGCCATGTTCTCGAATGTTCTACTGCTGTTCTTGCTTTGTGTCAATGCCTATAGGGCGATCACCTCGACCAATGCGCCAATCTTGCGATTGGGGTCATTTGGCGGGCGCACAATTAGGGCGTTGGCGTGTGACAAAACACTCAAAAGCGAGCTGTCTTGGCGGTCAAACACCGTGACTTTGCCGTGCTCCAGACGCGCGCGCATGTAGTGCTCGCGCTCGGCGTTTGCCCCAAGAGGCGTGGCCAGCGGATAGGACTGACGCGCGCGGGGGCCTGCCTCCAATCCAAGATAGCGGTCCAAGAGCGGGCGGATAAACACCTCGCCGCAGACCATGGATGACACAGGGTTGCCCGGCAGGCCAACCATTGCCATGTCGCCGATCCTGCCTGCCATCAACGGCTTTCCCGGGCGCATGGCGACTTTGTAGAACTCGCGTTCCAATCCCATTGATCCGGCAACCTGCGCTACAATATCGTGGTCGCCCACGGAGGCGCCGCCGATGGTCACCAGCAAATCGGCCCCGTCGGACAGCTGCAGCGCCATTTCCAGCGATGACGGAGAATCTTTCGCGATGGGCAGCACCCGAACTGTGGCACCAGCGTTGCGAAACATCGCCGCCAGCCCAAGCGCGTTGGAGGCGATGATCTGGTCGTCGCGCGGGGTCTCGCCAGCGACAACCAATTCGTCGCCGGTTGCGATGATGGCGACAATAGGTTTGCGCCGAACTGGAACATTCGCGATGTTCATTGAGGCCAGCAAGGCGACGTCTGAAGGCGCTAACCTACGGGGTGCCTGCATCTCTGTGCCGATGGTGAAATCACCGCCAGAGGGGCGGATATGCAACCCCGCATCCAAGGAGCCTTGTAAAATGATCTCATCGCCTTTGCGTGTGACATCCTCTTGAATGATGACCCGAGCTGCCCCTTTGGGCAAAGGCGCGCCGGTGAAAATGCGCACCGCGTCTCCATCGGAGACTGACCCTTCAAACCGGTGCCCTGCGGCGGCTTCGCCAATCACCGTAAAGCGGTCACCTTCGGCGGCCTCGATGCTGGAAATGGCATAGCCGTCCATGGCGGAGGCCGAAAAGGGGGGCTGGTCACGGGTCGCGGCAACATTTTGGGCCAAAACGCGGCCATCGGCATCGGCAAGTGGCACCATCTCCATGTCCAGAGGCGCGCCCAGCTCAAGTACGGCGGCCAAGGCCTCGGAGACAGAAATCATCCGCGCGGAGCCTCGAATAACCCCGATTTGCCACCTTCCTTGCGCACCAGTCGAATGTCGCAAATCTCCATGGTCTTTTCGGCGGCTTTCACCATGTCATAGACGGTCAGCGCGGCGGTCGATACGGCTGTAAGCGCTTCCATCTCGACGCCGGTTTGGCCGGTGGTCTTTACTGTCGCTTCGATCCGCACGCCGGGCAATGTTGCGTCCAGCGTCAGTTCAACGGCCACTTTGGTGATCGGCAGCGGGTGGCATAGCGGGATCAAATCGGAACATTTCTTTGCCCCCATAATCCCCGCCAAACGGGCCACGCTTAGCACGTCACCTTTCTTGGCGCGCCCTTCGGCGATCAAGTCATAAGTGTCTGGCTGCATCTTCACGCAGCCTTCTGCGATGGCGACGCGGGAGGTCACGGCCTTGCCGGAGACATCTACCATATGTGCATGGCCGGAATCGTCGAAATGGGTGAGGGCTGGCATCTCAAAATCCGCCCGATTTTGGCTTGTCACTTAGAATATGGCGGGTGGCAGCGGCCACGTCTTCTTGGCGCATCAAGCTTTCCCCGATCAAAAATGACCGTGCGCCATAGCGCGCCAGATCGGACAGATCGCTCGGCTCGAACAAGCCGCTTTCGGCGACGATCAACTTGCCTTCCGGCACCAGTCGGGCCAATTCGCGGGTGGTGTCCAATGTGACGTCAAATGTGTGCAGGTTGCGGTTGTTGATCCCCAGTAGCGGGCTCTCGAGCAACAAAGCGCGCTCCAATTCTTCGGCATTATGGACCTCAACCAAAACATCCATGCCCAATTTGATCGCGGCGGCTTCCAACTCGGCGGCCAAACTGTCGTCCACCGATGCCATGATGATCAAGATGCAATCGGCCCCAAGTGCGCGTGCCTCATAGACCTGATAGGTATCATATAGAAAGTCCTTGCGCAGAACCGGTAGGGAACAGGCCTCGCGGGCCTCTACCAAAAAGGCGTCTGCGCCTTGAAAGGACGGCGTATCGGTCAGCACGCTCAGGCAAGTGGCGCCACCATCGGCATAGGCGCGGGCCAAGGCCGGAACGTCAAAATCGTCGCGGATCACGCCTTTGGAGGGGCTGGCTTTCTTGATCTCGGCGATCAGGCCGTAGCCACTGATTGATGCATCGGTCAGGGCCTTGGCAAATCCGCGTGGGGCAGGGGCCGCCATGGCGTCGGATTCGACGCTTTCAAAGCTGCGTTCCGCTTTGCGTGCAGCGACTTCTTCCAGCTTGTAGGCTTTGATCTTTTCAAGAACGGTTGGGGTGCTCATGCGGCCTCCGTGGTCAATTTGGCCAAGGCGTCAACCTTGGATTTTGCCGCACCACTGTCGATGCTGGCGCGGGCCATTTCTACCCCTTCGGGCAAACTCGAGGCCGTGTCAGCCACCACCAACGCGGCGGCGGAGTTCAAAAGCACGGCGTCGCGGTAGGCGGATTTTTCACCGGCCAGCAAGGCCCGAAAGGCCACCGCATTCTCTGCGGGGGTGCCGCCGATAATTTCTTCAAAGGCCCGCGGCGCAAGGCCTGCGTCTTCGGGGGCCACTTCCATGTCCGTCACGGCCCCGTTTTCCAAAGCGGCAACCTTCGAGGGCGCGGAGATAGATAACTCGTCGGTGCCGTCGCCACCATGCACCAGCCATGCCTTCTCCGAGCCCAAGGCCAGCAAGGTTTCGGCCATGGGGCGGATCAGCTCGGCAGAGAAGGCACCAGTGAGCTGACGCGTCACGCCTGCGGGGTTGGTCAGCGGGCCAAGAATGTTGAAAATCGTACGGGTTCCAAGTTCCGCGCGCGTTGGCATAACATGGGCAATCGCGGGGTGATGCATTGGGGCCATCATGAAGCCGATGCCGATGTCCTTGATGGCCTGTGCCACGACCTCGGCGCCCACCATGACGTTGATGCCCATCTCCCCAAGCGCGTCCGCCGCACCTGATTTGGACGACAGGTTCCGGTTGCCATGTTTGGCCACAACGACGCCAGCCCCAGCGACCACAAAGGCCGTGGCGGTCGAGATGTTCAACGTGCTTTTGCCATCGCCGCCCGTGCCCACAATATCCATAGCGCCGACCGGAGCCTCCACGGCGTTGCACTTCGAGCGCATTACCGCGGCGGCGGCGGCGTATTCATCAACCGTTTCCCCCCGCGTGCGCAGAGCCATCAAAAACCCGCCAATCTGGCTGGGGGTTGCCTCGCCATTGAAAAGGGCCTCGAAGGCCGTTTCCGCCTCGGAGCGGATCAACGGGCGGTCGGCTGCAGTACCGATGAGCGGTTTTAGGGCGTCACTCATGCCGCGACCCCAGGTTGGGCAGGGAGCGTATCAAGGAAGTTTTTCAGCATCTGGTGCCCATGTTGCGAGGCAATGCTTTCAGGGTGAAACTGCACACCATGCATGGGCAATTCACGGTGTTGCAGCCCCATAATGGTGCCGTCCTCCAGTTCTGCCGTGACTTCCAACTCACTTGGCAGGCTCGCGCGGTCCACCACAAGGGAGTGATAGCGCGTCGCTTCAAACGGGGAGGGAAGGCCCTTGAAAACACTTTTGCCCTCATGGATGTAGCTGCCCATCTTTCCGTGCACGATTTCTGTGTGGCGCACGACCTTGCCGCCGAAGGCCTCGCCGATGGTTTGATGTCCAAGGCAGACCCCAAACAATGGCGTCTTGGTTTCTGCGGCGGCGGCCGTCAGGGCCAGACAAATGCCCGCATCGCTGGGAGTCTTGGGCCCAGGGCTAAGTACAATTCCACGGGCGTTCATCGCCATCGCTTCTTGCACGTTGATGGCGTCATTGCGCACAACCTTCACATCTGCACCCAACTCGCCAAAGAAGTGCACCAGATTATAGGTGAAACTGTCGTAATTATCGATCAATAGCAGCATCATCTTACCCTTTGCTCCGAAAGGGCTTTCCAGTCCCTAACGTGTCGCGGTATAAATGCTCAGAGCTACGGGCTGGGGTCAAGGCCGCTTATATCGGTGACCTACAAACAATAAGGGCGAAAAGGCCCAAAGTTTCGCCTATGCTCTGAGGTGACGACACAAATGATCGGGCGAGGGTCAAGAGAATGGCAAATGGAATTGGTGCAGGGGTGGTCTCTGGTGGATTTGTAGGCACTGTGGTGCTGGCAATGCTGTCGCTCTATGCGCCACTGCCGCAAGATCGCATTGATGCCGCGCCGAAACTTGAAGTGGAAACCGCAACGCCTGATGCAGTGTCATCCGAAGACGCGACGAAAGCGGATACAGCCGCGCAAGTAAAAGATGACACCTCCGTTGCCGCGTCGTCCAGCGCGGCGACCGCCGCCAGCGTGGAGCAAAGCGAAACCGCCCCGACTGCGCCGACGTCGACAGCCCCAACATCTGCGGCCGCAGTTGTTCAGCCTGAGGCGCCGCAAGGAGATGTGGCCAGCACAGCAAACACAGACAGCCCAGCAGCCGAAATCGCCAGTACTGACGACCGCGCGGCCAGTTTAGCCCCGCAGGACGCATCGGTCGCTCCGGCACAAACTACAGGCGAGATCGTCGTTGCCAGCGCCGATCCGTCCTCCACAGCTGTAACGCAAGTCGAGGCAGGCGAACAGGCCTTGGCAGCAGATGCCGCCCCGCAGGTTGAAACCGCAGCAGTTGAAACGACCTCTCCCACGGTGCAGCCCGATGAGGTTGCTTCGCCGGTTGTTACGGGAACCGAGAAAACCGAAGACGACGCCCAAACACTGGCTACGGCAGAGCCCGCTACGTCGAAGCCGTCCAATTTGCCGGTCATAACCTCTGCACCGCAAGAGATCGAGCTGGCCTCCGCCGACACGCCGATTACATTGCCGCAAGTTGACTCAGGCGTGATCACCAACCGGTTGCCAAGCGTGGGCGGAGCCGCAGAAGTGGACGCCGAGCCAGAGGCGCCAGCGGATGTGGCGCCCTCGTCAGCCGAAGATTTAGGAGCCTTACGCGCCTTTGCCGCTCCGGTTGAAGGGGTGGAAGATAAGGCGCTCTTTGGGGTTGTGCTGATCGATAGCGGAGAAGACGGAATTCCGCGCAGTGACTTGATGAAACTGGCCGTCCCCGTCACCATTGCGATCGATCCGACCGCCCCCAATGCCAAGCAGATCATGACAGATTACCGTGCCGCAGGTATCGAAGTTGTGGCGATTGCTAATGAGCTGCCCACAGCCTCCTCACCAAGTGATGTGGCGGTCGCGGTAGAGGCCTATTTTGCGCAACTCCCGCAAGCGGTGGGGATCATGGATCCGTTGGATGGCCGCATCCAGTCCAACCGGTCATTGCTACAACCGGTTTTGGGCGCCATTCGAAATTCGGGACATGGGCTGATTACCTATGATCGCGGGTTGAACACCGCGCAACAAGCGGCCCGTCGTGAAGACATTCCAGCCGCCACTGTGTTCCGCGTGCTCGACGCTGATCTGGAGGAAAGCCCCAAGATCAAACGCTATCTGGACCGCGCGGCGTTCAATGCCAATCGCGACGGTGCGGTGGTGGTGGTTGGGCGCAGCTATCCCGAGACAGTCAAAGCCATTGTGGAATGGGTGTTGGAAAAGAAGGAAGCAGGGATCGCCATGGTTCCTGTGTCGGCGGTTATGCTTGCGGATGAGGCCTCCTGAGCGACAGGGGCCTCATCGAGTCTAGCTGTTGTTTCCGTCACGCAGGAACATTCCGGCCTCTTTAGCTGCCATGCGCAAGGCCTTGGATTTATTGACGGTTTCCTCAAATTCAGCTTCGGGATCGCTGTCATATACAACGCCGCCACCAGCTTGAACGTAAAGTTTGTCGTCCTTCACCACGCCCGTGCGCAATGCGATGCAGATATCCATGTCACCATTGGACGAAAAGTAGCCGCAGCCGCCGCCATAAACGCCGCGTTTCTCGGGCTCTAATTCGTCGATGATCTCCATTGCGCGCACCTTTGGCGCACCGGATACGGTTCCCGCAGGCAGGCCCGACAAAAGCGCAGACAGCGCGTCTTGGTCTTCGGCCAACTCGCCCGTGACATTGGAGACGATATGCATCACGTGGCTATAGCGCTCGATGATGAATTTTTCGGTTGGGCTAACCGTGCCGATCTTTGACACTTTGCCCGTGTCATTGCGACCGAGGTCAAGCAGCATCAAATGCTCTGCCAGCTCTTTCTTATCGGCCAGCAGGTCTTGCTCCAACGCGCGGTCTTCCTCAGGGGTGGCCCCGCGTTTGCGGGTGCCCGCGATTGGGCGGATTGTGACCTCTCGGCCAAAGACGCGCACCAGTATTTCTGGGCTGGCCCCAACGATCTGGAAACCCCCCATGTTAAAAAAGAACATGAACGGCGACGGGTTGGTGCGCCGCAACGCGCGGTAGAGCGAAAAGGGCGGCAAAGGGAAATCTTGCGTCCAGCGTTGTGAGGGCACTACCTGAAAGATGTCGCCCGCACGGATGTAGTCTTTGGCCTTTTCGACCGCGTCCAGGTAACCTTGATGGGTGAAGTTGGACACAGGTTCGGCCACTTCGGTTTCTTGGCCCAGATCGCGGGTGTCCGCAGGCATCGGGCGATCCAGATCGCGCACCGCATCCATGACCCGTTCGGCGGCCTGCGCATAAGCTGCACGCGCGGATTGCCCTTCGGATGCCCAAGCAGGGCTGACCACGATGACTTCTCCTTTGACACCGTCCAGCACCACAACCACAGACGGCCGCTGCATAATGGCATCCGGCACGCCCAAGGGATCTGGGTTCACATTGGGAAGATGTTCCACCAGACGGATCATGTCATAGCCAAGGTAGCCGAATAGCCCAGCCGAGGCCGCTGGCAACCCGTCAGGCAGGTCAATGCGGCTTTCGGCCAGAACTTCGCGTAAGGCCGTTAGCGGGTCACTTTTGCAAGGTTCGAAGGCGTCGCGGTCAAATCGGGCGGTGCGGTTCAACTCGCTGGTGTTGCCATGGCAGCGCCAGATCAAATCGGGCTTCATGCCGATGATCGAGTAGCGTCCACGCACCTCTCCGCCGGTCACCGATTCCAGCACAAAGCTGTCCGGTTGCGCAGCGGTGAGTTTCAGCATCAACGACACCGGAGTATCGAGATCCGCCGCCAGCCGTGTGTAGACCACCTGATTTTCGCCCGCATCGAAACGCTTGGCGAACTCGTCATATTCGGGAAACAAAGCCATGGGTTAATGAATGCTCGCGTTCACAGCGTTGATCGAGACTTGGTCAAGGCTTAAGCCGTGGCGCGACAGCACCGACTGACCGAAAAGCTCAAACACATCTGCGGCCAATCCGGCACTTCCTTGCTGGGACAGCTGGCTCAGGAACGCTTGCGCATCCTCTGCTTCCAGATCCGCGTCCGAGATATCGAGAAGCTTGACCAAAATGGCCCCTTCGTCAGATGGCACCAAGGCGGTTTCTCCCGCGGCTTCAAGATCAAACGCGGTAACCAGCAGGGCCACTGGCATGTTCTCGACAAAGTCCGTACGGCCACGATCTGTCTCTGTGCGGCCTTCGAGGCTGAGGGCCTCCATGGTTTCGCCGGCGTCCAGCTTTGCCTTCAGCGCGTCACCCAACTCGGTCAGGCGGCGCTTTGTTTGCGCTGCGTCCCAAGCTGCGGCGACTTCTTCGCGAATGTCCTCCAACGGGGGCAGGGCGGGTGCTACGATCTCGTCCAAACGAGCCGCAAAGATACCGCCATCTGACAGTTCACGGGCCTCCGGAAAATCGCCTTCATTCATCAAGGCGGCTTCTTCGCGGAAGTTGTCATAGCCGGCGATACCGCTGCGTTCTTCATCAAAGAAGTCGATCTGGGCGAAGACAAGATCGGTATCCTTGCCCAATTCTTCCAAGGAGGCACCGCCCGCAAGCAGGTCGTCTACATCGTTCATTTGATCCAGAACCGCACGGCGGGCTTGGTCAGCTGTGGCTTGTTCCACCAGCTCGTCGCGCACCTCTTCGAGGGTGATCTCTCGGGCTTCCAGAACCGCGTTGATACGGTAAAGCGCGGGTCCCAAAGATGTCTCAACAGGGGCCGAGATGCCTGGTTCGGTCAAGGCGAACACAGCCTCTGCAATCGGGCCATCCAGATCATCGCGTGCTACTTCGCCTTGATCCACGTCTTCCAGCGTCAGGCCGCGTTCCTCAACGAGGGCGTCAAATGTTGTCTCACCAGCGTCCAAGGCTGCTTTGGCAGCAGTGGCGGCTGCCGTGTCGATGAAGCTTAGGCGCTCCACCATCCGGCGATCCGGTTGGTTGAACTCGTCCGAGCGCTCGTCATATAGCGCGCGCAACTCATCTTCATTCGGCGTGATCTCGGCGGCCACCATGTCAGGTGTTAGCCAAGCATAGCTGATCTTGCGAATTTCAGGGGTTTCGAATTGCGCAGCATTTTCGCTGTGGAATTCTGCTAACTCGGCGTCTGTTGGGACGGCATTAGGCGTTGTGAGCAAATCGGCCCCCAAGGTGGCCCAGCGGAACGACCGGCGTTGGCCCAAAAACCCATAGAGCGTTTCGGCATAAGCGTCATTCAACGTCAGCCCGCCGGTGACGGATTGCTCCAGAATTTGGCGCGCGGCGGTGCTGCGCAAGCTGTCTTCGAATTCGGCAGGGCGGATATTGCTGCGCTCCAGCGCGAACTCATAAGAGTCGCGATCAAAGGTGCCGGTCGGGCCTTGGAAGGCTTGAACCTGCTGCAATTGGTTCAGCACTTCGCCATCTCCCACCGACAGGCCGATGACGCGGGCTTCTTCGGTCAAGGCTGATACCGCTGCAATCCGTTCACGGACCCGCAGGTCGATGCCTTCACGCAGGGCGGTCTGCATCGACACGGGCTGTTGGCGGCGACGGCTCTCAAAGTTGAGCTCCTGCTGCAGACCGTTTTGATACTCTTGAGCCGTGATGGGGGTATCACCTACACTGCCGATAGTTGTGATGTTGCCGCCAAGCCCGCCGGCCCCAAAGCCCGCTAGACCGAGTACCAACAAGAGCAAAATAACCCACACCGCGAAGCGCGATGCGCTTGATTTGCCTGACTTGGCCATGTCTCACCTTCCTAGAAGAATACCAGTTTCAAACTGTTAGACCGTTGCCCACACAGGGGCAAGGCGATCAAAGGGTTTCCATACGTTCAAATAACTGTGCAATGCCATCTGCGTCGATATTTGCGAAAGCTATGCGCAGTGAATTTGCCCCAGATGCGTCGCCCTCAGGGACAAACATCGTGCCTGGAAGGCATAAAACACTGATCTCGCGCACCATGCGTTGGGCCAATTGATCTGACGGCTCGTCGAAAGGGTGTTTCAGATAGGCAAAATAAGCGCCATTGCCCTGCATCACCCAACCTTTGGCGGCGAGACGGGGGAAATGGGTTTCGATGGCCGCCCGTCGGGCCAGAATTTCGGCCCGCTGCTCACCGAGCCAAGCGCCCAAATGTCGCATTCCCCAAAGGGCGGCGCGTTGACCCAACTGGTTGGGGCAAATCGTGACGGTATCAAGGAACTTCTCGGCTTGTGCCAAACGCGCGACGGAGGCGACCATAGCCCCCACACGGTGTCCGGTCAGCCGGTAGGCCTTGGAAAACGAATAGAGCTGGATCAGCGTTTGATCCCAGTCGGGGCGGGTGAACAGATCATGTGGCGCACCGCTGCGGCTGTCGAAATCGCGGTAGGTTTCATCCACAATCAACGCGATACCGCGTGATTTGCACAGATCATAGAAGGCCCCCAGCAGGTCTGACGGATACTCAACGCCACCAGGATTATTCGGGGATACCAATGTGATGGCGCGTGTTTTTGAAGTAATCAAAGCCGCCGCATCGTCAACCGACGGCAAAAGCTGCGCATCTGTTTTCAAAGCGACCGATGTGATGCCCCCCATATCCAGCCACATCTTGTGGTTGAAATACCAAGGTGTCGGCAAAATCACTTCGTCGCCGGCCGCACAAAGCGTCGAAATCATTGATGCGAAAGCCTGATTGCATCCAGAGGTGATGGCGACATTCTGCGCGCCCAATGTGGCCGAATAGGCGTCATTCCACTGAGTAGCGACCTCTGCACGCAGCTCTGGAAGCCCCAAAACCGGCCCGTAGAGATGGGTCTCATCCTCGTCCAACACGAATTGCGCCATGGCTTCACGCAACGCCGGTGGCGGCGGATCAACAGGCGCCGCTTGCGAGACGTTGATCAACGGGCGATCTTTGGGGAAATCCACCCCGTCGATCCAGCGCCTTGCCTCCATAACAGGGGGCGGAAAAGTGGCGGCCATATTTGGGTTCAGACGCATCTGGGTAATTCCTAACAGGATGGAAAACTAGTCGCCGCGATAGGGCTTCACATATTGCATCGCCATATCCCATGGGAAGAAAATCCACGTATCTTGAGACACTTCGGTGATGAATGTATCCACCTGAGCGCGCCCCTTGGGCTTGGCATAGACCGTGGCGAAATGGGCCTTGGGATAGAGACCGCGCACGATCTCAAGAGTTTTGCCGCTGTCGACCAGATCGTCGATAATCAAGATGCCAGTGCCGTCGCCCATCAAAGTGTCGTCCGGCTTTTTCAGCACCGAGGCCTCGGATTGGGTCTGGTTGTCGTAGGATTTCACCGAAATCGTATCGACCGTGCGAATGTCCAGTTCACGCGCTGCAATCATCGCAGGTGCCATGCCCCCACGGGTGATCGCCACAACTGCGCGCCACGCGCCATCCTCAGGGCCATGTCCGTCCAAACGCCAAGCCAATGCCCGACTGTCACGATGGATTTGATCCCAGCTGATGTGAAATCCTTTTTCGTGCGGTAAGCGGTCGGTCATTTTTTGGGGCTCCGTATAGGTGGTCGCGATTTAGGTGGCGGCGATTTTCACGCCCAGAAGGGCAAGTAACCCGCCAAAGCAGCGGTCGAGGTGGGATTTGAGGCCAAGATAGGCCCGACGACTGCGATCAAAAGAGAACAGCCGTGCAACAAAGACATTCCACAATGTGTCATTGAGGAAGACCAACGTCAGGATCACCACATAGACCCAAACAGGGGCCGATGGTGGTACAGTCCCAAGAAAAATGGCGCTGAACATGATCGCCGGCTTGGGGTTGGCCAATTGTGTGATCATCCCAAGGCGCAGGGCTGACCAGTCGCTTCGGGGCAGGGCGCCGTCTTGGGCTTGCTCTAGCGGGGTGTCCGCGCTTTTCCACATTTTCCACCCGAGCCAGACAAGATAGATGCCCCCCAATATCTTCAAGGACCAAAGCAGCGCTGGTGCGGCCTCAAAGATGATCGCCAGTCCAAACAAGGCCGCCGCCGCCCAGATGACCGCGCTGATCCCTATGCCGATTGAGACAAATGTGCCCGCTCTCATACCCTGCATGACGCCAATTCGGGCTGACATCAAAACAGAAGGGCCAGGGCTGATTGCCGCAAAGAGATGCAGCAGCCAAATCGCAAATAGGGCGGTGAAGCTCATATGTGGCTACTTTTCGATGTCGGGGGCGTCGACGGCCTTCATCCCGACTACATGGTAGCCCGCGTCAACGTGCAAAACTTCACCCGTCACGGCAGAGCCGAGGTCAGACAACAAGTAGAGCGCCGACTTGCCGACTTCTTCTTGTGTCACGGTGCGGCGCAGCGGCGCGTTATACTCGTTCCATTTCATAATGTAGCGGAAATCGCCAATGCCCGAAGCCGCAAGCGTTTTGATTGTGCCAGCTGAAATGGCGTTGACGCGAATGTTGTCCTTGCCCAAATCCTCGGCCAGATATTTGACCGACGCCTCAAGGGCCGCCTTGGCAACCCCCATGACGTTGTAATGTGGCATGACTTTTTCCGCGCCGTAATAGGTGAGGGTCAGCATTGAGCCGCCATCGGTCATCATCTTCTCGGCGCGTTGCGCCACGGCTGTAAAGGAATAGACGGAAATATCCATCGACATCCGGAAGTTTTCGGCGCTGGTGTCGACATAGCGACCGCGCAACTCGTTTTTGTCAGAAAAACCAATGGCATGAACTACAAAGTCCAAGGAACCCCAGTCTTCTTTCAACGTGTCAAACAAAGCGTCAATCGACGCGCCGTCACCAACATCACACGGAAGCACATGTTTGGCCCCGATGCTGTCGGCCAAGGGACGCACCCGTTTGAGCAGCGCATCACCCTGATAGGAAAACGCAATTTCCGCACCTTGATCAGCGCAGGCTTTCGCAATTCCCCAAGCGATGGACTTGTCGTTCGCCACCCCCATGATCAGGCCACGTTTGCCCGCCATCAATCCATTTGACATATAGTCCCCCAACGCGACTTCTTATTTGTGTTTAGGCTGGTGTATGCCAAAGCATTCCCTGCTTCAAGCCACGGCTAAACAATGTGTTAACTCGCAAAGCGGTCCAACAATCTGCTAACATGCAAAACGCGCGATGATGCGCGGCCCTAAATCAGGGGCAATCATACGTGGCGTAACTTCGAAACCCGCCTAACACTGTATTGAGCAGGCAGAAAATGAACGATACAGTTTTCCTCGTAATACATGGGAAAGCAGACGATGGCAGACAGGACAGGGAAGTTCGCGGGTGAAGATCCGTTCGAGATTTCCAGACAATGGCTACAAGAAGCCGAACACAGCGAGATAAACGATCCCAATGCCGTAGCTTTGGCCACTGTTGACAGCAACAACATGCCGAATGTGCGAATGGTTCTCCTTAAAGATATCGAAGCAGATGCTTTCGTCTTCTATACAAATTACGAAAGTACAAAGGCGCAGGAACTCGACAGCATCCAGAATGCGGCCTTCGTGATGCATTGGAAATCGCTCCGCCGGCAGATTCGCGTTCGTGGCCATGTGAGCCGTGAGGATGGCCCGAAGGCGGATGAATATTATAAATCTCGGTCGCTCAAGAGCCGTTTGGGGGCTTGGGCGTCAAAACAATCGGCCCCGTTGGCGTCCCGAAGTGCTTTGGTCGCCGAAGTCGCAAAAGTGACTGCAAGCAAAGGCTTGAACCCTGCGCGCCCCAGTTTTTGGGGTGGTTTTCGAATAGAACCGCTTGAGTTTGAGTTCTGGGCGGATGGTCCAGCCCGTTTACATGACCGATTCCGTTGGGTAAGAGCAGGAATTGATACACCATGGAAGATCGAGAGATTAAATCCATAACTATGTCAAAAACAACGATAATTGACGTACACGGAAACTAGTAGGGGGCAGGAAACCCTTACCTATCTTGAATCCTCTCTTTATGAGAACGTGGGGCCAACACAAGTTGGGAGTACTCCATGGGAAGTCTTGGAGGCGTCGAAACATTCGATGCAATTTTGATGACACAGAATGACGAAGCAATCGTAGCTGACGACACGAAACAAATTGTCGGTCAGGTTAAATGGTTCGATGCGGTAAAGGGCTTTGGCTTTGTCGTCTCCAACGAAGGTGGGCCTGACATTTTGCTCCATGCAAATGTTCTGCGGAACTTCGGGCAGGGGTCCGTTGCGGACGCCAGTGTCGTTGAGTTGCGCGTTCAGCAAACAGAGCGCGGGCTTCAAGCGGTTGAGGTTGTCTCGATTGTGCCACCGGCCAGTGACCCCGAAAACGGCCAGATCGATGCGTCTTTGCAAGACGTAGCGTTGATCCCTGCGCGGGTGAAATGGTTTGACAAAGGCAAGGGCTTCGGCTTTGCAAATGCCTATGGATCAGACGAAGACATCTTCCTTCACATCGAGGTTCTACAGCGATGTGGGCTTGCGGACGTTCTTGCGGGCGAGGCTGTCTGTCTGCGTGTCGTGGATGGGGAACGCGGCAAAATGGCTGCTGAAATCCACGCATGGGATCATGCAATCGACCGCGTTTAGTCGCAGTCTCGCGGGGCTTTGCGCCGCAACATTGCTATGCACGGCCAGTTTTGCTGATGATTGCTCTTTCGATCAGGTCAGCATCAAAGGAGACTTCGGCGAGATGAATTTCCGCGTCGAAATCGCGGATGATCCTCAGGAACGCGCCACCGGATTGATGAACCGCGAGAGCATGCCGACGCTTTCTGGGATGCTATTCGTCTACGAGACACCGCAGTCTTTGGCCTTTTGGATGCGGAACACGCTGATTCCCTTGGATATGATCTTCGTCGATGAGCGCGGCAAAATAGCCAAGATTCACCCAAATGCGATTCCACTGGACGAATCTCCGATCCATGGCGGCGATGATTTGACCCATGTGCTAGAGATTGGTGGCGGTTTGGCCGCTAAATTTGGCATCAAAAAGGGCGATATACTCAGACATTCCAGCTTTATTCAAAATGAAGCGCATTGGCCCTGCGGTTAGGGGTTTTCAATTCCGAAAACTGGGGTTAGGAAGCGCACAAGATAGTCGGGGCGTGGCGCAGCCTGGTAGCGCACCTGTTTTGGGTACAGGGGGTCGGAGGTTCGAATCCTCTCGCCCCGACCATCTTAAACCAGTCACAGATTGGTTCCTTTCCCTTCGAATTTGTCGTCACAGAGTCATGCCGCTGCAAGGGCATCTGGCCCGTGTGAAATCTGCAAACCACATATAGTATTTCGCCTCGCCGAGCGATTCTGCGCAGGGGGGCGTGGTCCGCGGTATTCTGAGGCATTTTGAGGCAACAGGTCTCAATTATCTAGATTTAGACGGTAAGAGTGAAAAAAATCGCTACATGTTGCGTTTTGACTTGGAACTCTCTGGATAAACCTGTGGATAACCTGTGTGCGGTTCACCTGAAGCCGTAGCTTTTCAAGGTAAGCCAGCCGTTTAGTTTAATTTTTCACGATCCGCTGTGCTGTGAATGGATTTGGACTGCTTGGGCCAAAGGAATCGCGCAAGAGTGAGTTGCAGCTTGGTCAACCAATTTTTGATCAATTATGTGGTAAAAAATTCGTTGACCAAACGGGGTTTGATACGTCACTTAGTACAGGCCGACAGACAAGCCACCACATATAGTGGCAGCGAGCGGCGACGGGACTGGGACACACTCCAAAAAGGAAGTGGCGCTATTTGCGCTCACTCATGCCGCAGCGTGAGACCGATATCTTTGTCTTTAAACGACTTTCACGACCCGCATGAGGCAGGTCAAACTTAAATTTGTGGCGCATTCTTTGTTGCGCGCCAGGGTAATCGGGGAACACACGAATGAAGATCGACCGTAAACTGACGAAAGCCGGACAAGACGCCTATGCAGCGTTGGAATTTACTTCTACCGCGTCCGAAATTCGCAACCCTGACGGCACGATCGTGTTCAAACTTGATAGCGTCGAAGTTCCCGCAGGTTGGAGCCAAGTGGCCTCTGACGTGATTGCGCAGAAATACTTCCGCAAAGCTGGCGTGCCAGCCGCGACCAAACCGGTGAAAGAGAAGGGCGTTCCAGAATTCTTGTGGCGCTCTGTACCCGATGAAGCCGCCTTGAAGAAACTGCCCGAAGATCAACGCTTTACTGGCGAGACCTCGTCTAAGCAGGTGTTCGATCGCCTCGCCGGCGCTTGGTGCTACTGGGGCTGGAAAGGCGGCTACTTCACCACCGAGGCCGACGCATTGGCATACTATGACGAAATGCGCGTGATGCTGGCCAAGCAAATGGCCGCTCCGAATTCACCTCAGTGGTTCAACACTGGTCTGCATTGGGCTTATGGCATTGATGGTCCGGCCCAAGGTCACCACTATGTCGACTTTGAGACCGGCAAATTGACCAAATCCAAATCTTCCTATGAGCACCCGCAGCCACATGCGTGCTTTATTCAATCAGTCTCTGACGATCTGGTGAACGACGGCGGGATCATGGACCTTTGGGTTCGCGAAGCACGCCTGTTCAAATACGGCTCCGGCACGGGCACGAACTTCTCCTCCCTGCGTGCTGCCGGCGAGAGCCTGTCAGGCGGGGGGAAGTCCTCCGGCCTGATGGGTTTCCTAAAGATCGGTGACCGTGCTGCAGGGGCGATTAAATCGGGCGGCACAACCCGCCGCGCCGCGAAAATGGTGATTGTTGACGCGGATCACCCTGACATCGAAGAATTCATCAACTGGAAGGTTCTGGAAGAGCAAAAAGTGGCGTCCATCGTCGCGGGCTCCAAGATGCACGAACAGAAGCTCAACACAATCTTCCAAGCCATCAAAGCTTGGGACGGCAAGATCGAAGACGCGGTTGATCCGAAGTCCAACGAGCAGCTTAAAGACGCCATCCGCGAGGCAAAGAAAGTTGCGATCCCAGAGACTTACGTCAAACGGGTGTTGGATTACGCAAAGCAGGGCTACACCTCCATTGAGTTCCCGACCTACGACACCGATTGGGACTCTGAGGCTTACAACTCTGTCTCGGGCCAGAACTCCAACAACTCCATCCGCGTCACCGACGCCTTTTTGAAAGCCGTAGAGGCTGACGCCGATTGGGATTTGGTGAACCGCAAGGACAATAAAGTCTGCAAAACCATCAAGGCCCGTGATCTGTGGGAACAAGTGGGCCACGCTGCATGGGCCTGTGCCGATCCCGGCATCCAGTACCACGACACCGTCAACGCTTGGCACACGTGCCCAGAAGACGGCGAAATCCGCGGCTCCAACCCGTGTTCCGAATACATGTTCTTGGATGACACGGCTTGTAACCTCGCCTCGATGAACCTGCTGACCTACCAAAAGGATCAGAAGTTTGACGCGGAACTCTACATGCACGCCAGCCGTCTGTGGACGCTGACGCTGGAGATCTCGGTCACTATGGCGCAATTCCCGTCCAAGGAGATCGCGCAGCGCTCCTACGACTTCCGCACCTTGGGGCTGGGCTACGCCAACATCGGCGGTCTGCTGATGAACATGGGTCTGGGCTACGACAGTAAGGAAGGCCGCGCGATGTGTGGCGCCCTGACTGCGCTGATGACCGGTGTGTCTTACGCCACATCCGCCGAGATCGCCAAAGAGCTGGGCCCATTCCCGGGCTACGCCAAGAACTCCGAGCATATGCTCAAGGTTATCCGCAACCACCGCAACGCGGCCCACGGCAATGACGACGGCTATGAGAAGCTGGACATCAAGCCACTGGCGCTCGACCACGCCAATTGCCCAGACCAAGATCTCGTAAGCCTCGCGATGGCTGCTTGGGACGAAGCCTTGGCATTGGGTGAAAAGCACGGCTACCGCAACGCCCAATCCACCGTGATCGCACCAACAGGCACAATCGGTCTGGTTATGGACTGTGACACAACCGGCATTGAGCCCGACTTCGCACTTGTGAAATTCAAGAAGCTTGCGGGCGGGGGCTACTTCAAAATCATCAACCGCGGCGTTCCAGGTGCATTGGAAAACCTCGGCTATGCCAGCAACCAGATCGAAGAGATCGTCTCCTACGCAGTGGGTCACGGCACGATCGGCAATGCGCCTGGCATCAATCACACCGCACTTGTGGGCCACGGCTTCGGCGAAGCTGAACTGGCCAAGATCGAAGCCGCACTGCCAAGTGCCTTCGACATCCGCTTCGTGTTCAACCAATGGACTTTGGGCGAAGAGTTCTGCACCGGCACGCTGGGCATCCCAGCGGCTGAGCTGAACAACCCAAGCTTCGACATGTTGCGCCATCTCGGCTTCTCTAAGGAGCAGATCGAGACCGCCAACGACCACGTCTGCGGCACCATGACCTTGGAGGGTGCACCGCACCTGAAAGAAGAGCACTACTCTGTGTTCGATTGCGCCAACCCATGCGGCAAGAAAGGCAAACGCTTCTTGTCAGTGGACAGCCATATTTACATGATGGCGGCGGCGCAGTCCTTCATCTCTGGCGCAATCTCCAAGACGATCAACATGCCAAATGATGCGGACATCCAAGACTGCCAGAAAGCCTATGAGCTGTCTTGGTCCTTGGGCATCAAGGCCAATGCTTTGTACCGTGACGGCTCGAAACTGTCGCAACCTCTGGCCGCGGCTTTGGTCGAGGATGACGATGAGGCGGCAGAAATTCTGGAAAGCGGCTCTAACGAGCAAAAGGCAGCCGTCTTGGCCGAGAAGGTGATCGAGAAGATCATCATCAAAGAGGTCGAGAAAGCCACCGCACGCACAAAAATGCCAGAACGCCGCAAAGGCTATACCCAAAAGGCTGTCGTGGGCGGGCACAAAGTGTACCTGCGCACGGGCGAATACCAAGACGGCCAATTGGGTGAAATCTTCATCGACATGCACAAAGAGGGCGCAGGCTTCCGCGCCATGATGAACAACTTCGCCATCGCGGTGTCGGTTGGTCTGCAATACGGCGTGCCGTTGGAAGAATTCGTCGACGCGTTTACATTTACCAAGTTCGAGCCTGCGGGCATGGTTCAAGGCAACGACAGCATCAAAAACGCCACGTCGATCTTGGATTACATCTTCCGCGAGCTGGCCGTGTCCTACTTGGACCGCACCGATCTGGCCCATGTGAAACCAACAGGCGCCACCTTCGACGATCTTGGTCGCGGCGAGGAAGAGAACCTGCAAAACATCGACGATCTGTCGGAAACTGCGGCCTCTAAGTCATTGGAAGTGCTGAAGCAAATCAGCTCCACCGGCTACCTGCGCAAGCGCGTTCCCCAAGAATTGAAAGTGCTTCAAGGAGGCATGGCCTCCATGGGTGCGACGGCATTGGATGGTGCGGCTGATCCGGTTGTGGCGCTGCAAACCTTGGTGCCAGAAACAACATCGTCCAGCACTGCACTTAGCTCCGGCTCGGTGGCCATGGACGCACGCACCAAGGCCAAGATGCAAGGCTACGAGGGTGAGGCCTGCAATGAATGCGGCAACTACACGCTCGTGCGCAACGGAACGTGCATGAAGTGCAACACCTGCGGCGGGACATCCGGCTGTAGCTAAACAAGATACCGATGGTGCTCCTGCGGAGCACCGTTCGGGTTCCGGGGTGGGTGCGCTCGCCCTTGACGCAGATCAGGCCGCAGGCAAAAAAACTTGAGCGGTATAATTACGAGCCTGATCAGTGAAACTCGGCCCCTTCAGTAGAAGGGGCCTTTTTCTTGTCTCGGTGTGAAAGAGGGCTGCAACCTGTATTGGGGTCCGCTGGCGCATTTTGCGCGCATACCCATAGCGCAGGCATTCCACCTCTAGACCGCAACTTCACCATCAAGATTCGACGAGTTCATCCAATGGGCGATGGGCCAGTTCTATGAGATGTGCGGTGGGAGAAGGCCTAAACCGCTGTAATTTATCTATAATATAGATGCATTGAAAACGGGTGGACAGATACTCTTTGTCTCGTCATGTTGTATGCAAACTGTATGCAATGAGTCTAATGCGTGTTTGCTTTTACCTTGGGGGTGGAAAACACATGACTGAAACCAAGTCTTATCAACGTGGCTCGGCTGCGACTGAGATTTGCAATGAGCTGCGTCGTGAGATTCTAACGCTCGCGTTGGAGCCAGGTACGCCACTGGATGAAACGGGGCTTTCCAAGCGTTTCAACGTTTCTCGCTCCCCCATTCGCGAAGTTCTAAATCGGCTATTGGCGGAACGTTTGGTGGAAGCTTTGCCAAACCGTACGACCATCGTAGCCCCAGTTGATCTGATGAATTTCTCAAATTTCATTGAGGCGCTGGATTTGCAGCAGCGCTATGCAACCCGCCTTGCAGCGCGCAATCGCAGCGCTGAGGACTTGATCAACCTGCGCAAGTTGTCGGACCAATATCGCGACGCCGTTCATTCTGCAAAGGCGTTTGAAACGCTTCAGGCCAACTTCGAGTTCCACAACGCCGTCGCTCTGGCGGGGAAGAACCCCTATGTCGTGCGCCAATATGGCGAGCTTTTGTCAGAAGCGCGTCGGTTGCTGCACATCCACATTAACTTTTTGGATGCACAGGGGCGTTGGGATGTCTTGGACGATCAACACGACGACTTTGTCGATGCCATCGAAGCGCAAGACGTTGCTTTGGCGGACCGCCTTGCGCATGACCACACGGTTCAGTTCCACGACCGGTTCCTGAAGGCGTTGCAATATAGAACTGACGATGACTTTCAGTTCGAAACGACAGATTTCCTTGGCGCAGGGGCGCGCGCGTGACCACGATCCGCCAAATACGTGTTTTGTCTCATTGCAATGATCTGGGTGGAAAAATCTGGAATCCTGCGATCCGCTGGACCCAAAAATATGCGGTCTTTGTCGAGATCGTTGATAGCAAAGGGCAGGTGGGCTTGGGGGAGTGTTGGTGCTTTGACACTGCCCCCGACGCGCTGATGGCCTTCTTGCGCACAGAGGTTATCCCTCACTTCATTGGCATTCCGGTTGAAGACGCATTTGATGTGGCACAGCGCCAAATTGTCCGCGCCACTTTGACAGCGCGGCATGGCATATTGATGTCTGCATTGTCGGGCATAGATATCGCGGTCTGGGACCTGAAAGCGCAAAGCTCTGACGTTCCCCTTTGGCAAGCCATTGACCCGAGTGCTGCTGGAAAGTTCCAGCTGTATGGGAGTGGCGGCCTCTATGGGCAGCAGAAAACCTTGCAGGATCTACAGGCCGAAATGCTGTCTATGGCGGATGCAGGCTTTCAGATTTTGAAGATGAAGGTTGGCGCACTTTCTATCGAGGATGACGTGCAACGGGTGATGGCTGCGCTGGCGGCGCTGCCGGAGCCTTACAAGCTGATTGTCGATGGGGTTTACAAATACTCTGCTGACCAAGCTTTGCAGCTCTTTGATGCGTTGCCACGTGATCGCATCGAGGCATTCCAGTCGCCTGTTGCGGCACATGACTACGCGGGCATGGCAAGGCTGGTGAAACATGGTGTGCCGGTTATGGCCACCGAGGCTGAATACCGTGATGAACTACACCAAAAACTGGTAGAGGACGTGCGGGTTCCGTTTCTTCAAACCGCACCGGTTGCTGCCGGTGGAATTTCCCGTGTTCTGGAGCTTCAGCGCCTCATCGCAACGAGCGAAACCCGCTTAACGCTTGAAGTTTCGTCAACCTCAATCGCGCTGGTCGCGGCCTGTCACTTGGCCGCGGCGAGCACAAGCATTGCGCATGTTGAACGTCACTACGTTCACCAAGTGTTTTTCGAGCAGCTCAACTTTGTATCGTCCCCTGATACGCCTGGTCAGTTTTCTCTCCCGAAAGTTTCAGGGCTTGGGTGCTTCTTGCCCAAGGATCAGGTGACGATGCATTTCGAATCCACCCAATGACAATTTGTCCAAGAGCCAACAAGGCCATCCCTAAATTCAAAGTACCAACGGAGAGTTACATGCTTACTAAACTAATGAAACTTGCAACGGTTGCATCGCTGGCATTTGCCACTGCGACCTCTGCTCAGGCACAAGATGAAGGTGTGTTGGGCGAGATCAAAGCACGCGACAGCCTGCTTTGCACGGGCCACAACGGCAGCTATCTTGGCTTTGCCGAAGTTGACGCGCAGGGCGAATGGCAGGGCTTTGACATCGAAATGTGTCGCGCATTGGCAACCGCCATCTTGGGCAGCCCTGACAAAGCACAGATCATTCCAATCAGCTGGGCACAGCGTTTCCCCGCGATCCAGTCCGGCGATATTGATGTCATCATCAAGGTGACCGGTTGGACAATGACCCGCGATACCGAGCTGGGCTTGCAATACTCGCGCCCATATTTCATCGGCCCATTCTATGTGATGTCCCGGTCTGATCTGGGGGCGCAAAGCATCTCTGATCTCGATGGGGGCGTATTCTGCGTCAACGCGGGCACAACGGTCGAGCGCGTTCTGGCAGACTACATGGAAACCAACGGCATCGAGTATCAGCCACTGGCGTTCGAGAAAGGCGAAGAGCTGCGCGCGGCACTTTACGCTGGACGGTGTGACGCGATTGCAGGCTTTGGCCCGTTTCTGTCCTCCACCCGCGTCAACGCGCCAAACCCAGATGATTTCACCATTATCGGCGATGTGATCAAGCTTGAGCCAGAAGGCATTGTTGTGCGTCAGGGCGAAGATGACTTCCTTGATGTCATCAACTGGATGGTCACAGCCCTGTTGCTAGCAGAAGAGAACGGGATCACTTCTGAAAACGTTGATGAAATCAAAGCCAACCCACCATCCGCAACGGTTGAGCGTCTGCTGGGTGTAACACCTGGTGTGGGCACACGCCTTGGTCTGCAAGATGACTGGGCCTACAACGTGATCAAAACCGTCGGAAACTATGGTCAAATCTACGACCGTACGATCGGTGACGGTTCCCGCTACAAGCTGCCACGTGGCTTGAACAACCTATGGAACAATGGCGGCCTGCTATATCCGCTGGTTCTTGACTAAATCCCCGATAGGGCGCGCATTCTGCGCGCCCTTTTGTCCAAACAAGGGGGCATCATGACCAAGCTCTTTACGTCACAGAAATTCAGAAGAACTGCAGTGCAGGTTCTATTCGTTGCAGTTGTGGCAATGTTTATCCTCGCAACGATCATCGTTGGGCGCACCAATATTGCCGATCAAGGCATAGCAACTGGTTTTGGGTTTCTAAACCAAACCACAGGTTGGCCCGTTAGCTTTTCCCTCACTGATGTCGGACCTAGGTCCACCTACACGCAGGTGCTTTTTGCGGGTCTGCTGAATACGATGCTGGTGGGGTTCATGACCCTTATCTTTGCAACGGTTCTTGGCTTGTTGCTGGCGTTGATGCGCATCTCGAGCAACAGCTTGATGAAACTGGTTGGCACCACCTACGTTGAGGTGTTCCGCAATGTGCCCGTTATTCTGCAAGTCTTTTTCTGGTATGCGATCCTCACGCATTTTCCGGGGCCACGTCAGGCATATTCCCTTGCCGACATGGCCTTCTTTTCCAACCGCGGTTTGATGTTGCCCGCCCCAAGCCTGTCCGGTTTGGATGTCGCGATATTCTTGATCGGCTGCGTGGCCATCGGATTTGGTCTGAAGTCATTTAAACCCAAGAAATCGGGATTGCGCCTGCCGCTTGCGATATTGGCCGCTGTCGCGCTGTTTGGGGTTTTGCTGCTGACCGGACGAGAGGCAGATGTGCCTTTGTGGTCTGTACCAGAACTCAAGGGCCTGCGGTTTGTAGGGGGCGTGTCCCTGAAGCCCGAGTTCTCCGCGCTATTGATTGGGCTGACTTTGTTTGGTGCATCCTACATTGGAGAAATCATCCGAGGCGGGCTTATCTCTGTCGATAAAGGAAAGTTGGAAGCCGGATCGGCGCTTGGGATGTCTCCTTTCCAGATCAACCGCTACATTCGAATTCCGCTGGCCTTCCGAGCAATGCTGCCGTCGCTTTCCAACCAGTACATTTGGCTGATGAAGGGGACGACCGTTGGCATCGCCATCGGGTATCCAGACTATTTTGCTATCGTGTCTACGTCGATCAACCAGTCCGGCCAAACAATGGAACTTTTGGCGCTGTTGATGGGGGGCTTCATTGTCGTGAACTACTCCATCGGGTTTGCAATGAACTTGTTGAATACGCGCTTAAAACTCAAAGGGAGAAGCTAGTATGACGACTTCAGTTGTCCCGCCGGTCCCAAAACGGGGTTTTGGTTACTGGTTGAAGAAACACTTCTTCTCCACTTGGCTCAACTCGGTGATCACCGTTCTTTTTGGCGCTTTGCTGATATGGATGTGTGTCAAGCTTTCCAATTGGGCGATTTTCGATGCCATTTGGACTGTCGATAACAAAGAGCATTGCGGCCATGGCGCTGGCGCCTGCTGGGCGGTGATCCAAGACCGTGGCCGTCTGATCTTGTTTGGCCTCTACCCATACGAAGAACAGTGGCGTTCAACATTGGCCTGCCTGATCGTTATCCTGACCATTGGCCTGTCGTGCTTGCCGTCTTTGTGGTCGATCAAAAAGCTGCCAACCCTTTGGGTGATCGGTTTTGGTGCGTTTGTATTGCTGATGCGTGGCGGGTTTGCGGGCTTGCCATTGGTAACCTCAGAACAGTGGGGGGGATTGTCACTCACGATCTTCATCTTCTCTGCGGTGTTCGTCCTCGGCATGCCCCTTGCGGTTGTCTTTGCATTGGCGCGGCGTTCTAGCCTGCCTGTGATCGCAAAGGGAACTGGGTTGTTCATCGATTTGGTGCGCTCGCTGCCGCTTTTGACCATTCTGTTTGCAGCGGCGGTCGTTGTGCCGTTGCTCGTGCCAGACTGGCTTGAGGGCAATAAACTGGGGCGCGTTGTCGTGGCCTTTGCGGTGTTCTTTGCAGTCTACCAAGCCGAGATCATTCGCGCCGGTTTGCAGTCAACCTCGCAGGGGCAAAATGAGGCCGCAGCTGCCTTGGGCATGCCCTATTGGTCGTTGGTTGTGGACATCCTCCTGCCGCAAGCCTTTCGCAACACGCTGCCATCAACCATCAATCAGGCAGTGATCACCTTCAAAGAAACGTCGATCGTCACAATCATCGGGTTCTTTGAGGTTATGGCATCGGGCAACGCCGCTATTGGGGGCGGGGAATGGACCGAGCAATTTGTCGAGGTCTATGTCTTCTTGGCCTTGGTGTATTTCGTCTTTGTCTTTGGCCTGTCGCGCTATGGCGCATGGTTGGAAAACAGAATGAGGGTTGGTCATGCGTGAGACAGCAATTTCGGTTAAATCCGTTGATAAATACTATGGCGCATATCATGCCTTGAAGGGGATCAACCTAGAGGTTCCAACAGGTCAAACTCTGGTGATTTGCGGGCCTTCTGGGTCCGGAAAATCCACCCTGATCCGGACGATGAACGGCTTGGAGAGCATCGCGTCGGGCCAGCTTGAAGTGCTGGGCTTGGACATCTCTGACGATACCAGAAACCTTGATGCGGTGCGCAAAAGGGTCGGCATGGTGTTTCAGAACTTCAATCTGTTCCCGCATATGACAATTCTGGAGAACTGCACGCTTCCTCAAATCCGGTCAGTGGGGCGCGACAGGGCAGCCGCCACAGTTGAGGCGATGGATCAGCTGAAAAAGATGCATGTCGATATTCATGCTGAAAAATACCCCGATCAATTGTCGGGTGGGCAAAAGCAACGCGTGGCTTTGGCGCGCGCACTTTGCCTGAAGCCAGAAGTGATGCTGTTTGACGAGCCAACCTCGGCGCTTGATCCCGAAATGATTTCCGAAGTTCTGGATGTCATGCAAGAGTTGGCCAAAGAAAACATGACCATTGTTTGCGTGACCCATGAAATGGGGTTTGCCCAAGCCGTTGCAGATTCCGTTTTGCTAATGGCCGATGGTGAAATCGTAGAACAGGGCACGCCGGACCAAATGTTCAACAACCCCCAAAGCGCGATCACGCGTCAGTTCATGGATGTGGTGAAGAAATGACCAAGCTCGACCAACCCCGCTTTATCTCACGTGCAGATTTTGGCGCGCCTGTAAATTGGTTGAATTTGACCGAGGCGCTGAAGGCAGGGCACCATTTGCCCAAAGCGCAGGTCGAGGATGTGTTCATGGGCCCGCATGGCAGCTCGCTGCTCAGCCGATCAGCGTGGATCGAGGGCCTTGGCTACGGCGTGAAAAGTGTGACGATTTTTGCCGAGAACCCCGCGCAGGGCTTGCCGTCGGTCCAAGGGGCCATGCTGTTGTTTGATCACGCCAACGGCAGCCTTCGCGCCGTGATCGATAGCGCTCTGGTCACCGATTTGAAAACTGCTGCCGATAGCGCACTTGGCGCACGGTATTTGGCGCGCCCAGACAGTGAGACGTTACTGGTGCTTGGCGCAGGTGCTGTGGCGGGCAATGTGATCTCGGCCTATTCACAGCTGTTTCCGTCCTTGCGGCAGGTATTTATTTGGAACCGCACCTTCACCAAAGCCGAGGCGCTGGCGCAGTCTTTTGAAACGGATCAGGTGAACGTGAAGGCGGTCAAGGATCTGCCCGAAGCGGCGGCGCAGGCTGACATCATTGTCACTGCGACCATGTCCAGCACGCCTGTTTTGAACGGGGAGTGGGTGCAGCCCGGAACACATGTTGATCTGATTGGTGCCTTTCGCGCCGAGATGCGCGAGGCCGATGATGAATTGCTCCAGAAGGGGCGCATATTTGTGGACAGCCGCGAGACAACTCTTCACCACATCGGCGAATTGATGATCCCGATTGCAGCGGGTGTCATCTCGGAAGCAGATGTTCTCGCGGACTTTTACGACTTTGCAGCGGGTCATGCCGGACGAACCTCTGATCATGAAATTACCGTCTTCAAGAACGGGGGCGGCGCGCATCTTGATGTCATGACAGCCGACGCCATCCTCAACGCGATCTGAAGGAAGCAATTATGTCCGAAAATTCTCAACAAGAACTCGCCGTGAAGATTGCTGGAATGCACAAGTTCTACGGCACATTTCACGCGCTCAAAGATATCAACCTTAATGTCGCCAAAGGCGAACGTTTGGTGATCTGCGGGCCGTCAGGCTCGGGTAAATCCACGCTCATCCGCTGTATCAATGCACTCGAAGAGTTTCAGGTTGGCTCCGTCAACGTGCTGGGCACAGAACTTGACGACGATCTGGAAAACATCGAAGCGATCCGGCGCGAAGCGGGGATGGTCTTTCAGCATTTTAACCTGTTTCCCCATATGTCGATCTTGGAAAACTGCGTACTTGCCCCAATGATCGTGCGCGACATTCCACGTGCCGAGGCCGAGGCGACCGCGCTTAAGCATCTGGAAAAAGTGCGCATTCTGGACCAAGCCCAAAAATATCCGGGCGAGCTGTCGGGCGGTCAGCAGCAACGTGTTGCCATCGCCCGTGCGCTTTGCATGGATCCAGAAATCCTGTTGTTTGACGAGCCGACATCGGCCCTTGATCCCGAGATGATCGCAGAAGTTCTTGACGTGATGGTGAGCCTTGCCGAGGAAGGGATCACAATGCTTTGCGTGACCCATGAAATGGGCTTCGCCCGAGAAGTCGCAGACCGCGTCATCTTTATGGCTGACGGGGAAATCCTCGAAGAGGCAAAACCCGACATCTTTTTTGACACCCCCCAGCATGACCGCGCCAAGACATTCCTTGAGCAAGTCATCGGGCACTAGCTGAACGTGAGAACCGCATGACTGAAGACCAAGCCCCGAGCCATTCGACACATGACGCCGAAGAAGACGCGCGCAATGACGCGATCAAAATCTACGTGAATGGGCAAATCGTGCCCAAGGCCGAAGCGGTTGTATCGGTGTATGACAGCGGCTTTATGCTGGGCGATGGCATGTGGGAAGGGATGCGGCTTTATAACGGGCAGTGGGCGTTCTTTGATGAACATATGGACCGCTTGTTTAACTCCCTGAAATCGGTGTCGATCCAATTGGACATGACGCCTGACGATATCAAAGATCTGCTGAACCGCACCGCCGCCGCGAATGACATGACGTCAGATGCGCATTGCCGGTTGATGATCACCCGCGGCCGCAAAACCAAGCCTTTCCAACATCCAGGTCTTAGCAAATTTGGCCCAACCGTGGTGGCGATAATCGAACACTCAAAGCCTGCCGAAACGCTGCTGAACAGCGGCATTCGCTTGGCGTCTGTTCCGCAGGTGCGCGGTCTGCCGATGAGCCAAGACGCCAAGTACAACAGCCACTCCAAGTTGAACTGCGTGATCGGGTGCCTTCAGGCCGAACAAGCCGGCGCGGATGAGGCGCTGATGTTGGACCCGCATGGTTTTGTGAATACCACGAATGCGTGCAATTTCTTCATCGTGCGTCGCGGCGAGGTTTGGACCTCGACGGGGGACTATTGCATGAACGGAGTAACCCGCCAAAAGGTCATCGATCTGTGTCTAGCAAACGGTATTCCCGTCAAAGAAAAGAACTATTCCCTCTATGAAGCCTATGGCGCGGATGAGGCGTTTTTGACCGGAACCTTCGGCGCGCAAACGCCTGTGGCAGAGATCGATGGCAAGCCCATCGGCGCCAAGGTTGGGGCAGGGCCGGTGACGCTGAAAATTCGCGCACTTTACAAAAAGCTGGTCGCTGAAAACGTAGCTGCGCAAAAGGCAGCAGGGGCGTAAATCTACGCCGCGGGGGCGCCTGACTTTTGAGGGGGGCAGGCCAAATCAGTCAAAGCCTGCCTTGCGCATGTAGTTCTTGCGCCAACCGCTGGGCTCTGGGGTCTCCGGCTTCCAAGGCAAAGACGTAGGCATGTGTCAGGTAGAACCCTTTGGCGACCTCCGTCTCCGCTTCCTCAGAGGCCAGAGTGTACAACCCGATCAACGCCGAGATGTCCCCCGCCGCATGGGCCGCAAGCAGCTCTGCATCGAGGCTCATTCCGCCGCCGCCACCTGCGATCCAAAGTGATCTAGAATCCGTTGTGCCACCCACGCATGGAAGCAATGCGTCGGGCCGTCCATCGCTGGGCTAAAGCGCCCCCCGTCAAAGCCCGGCCCGTAGCGCCCGCGTTGCATGCCCTCAACCACAAAGATGTCTTCCTCAAACACCTCTTTCCACAGCGCAGTGTTCTTTGCGCGCATGGCATCATCAACCGTCTCTGCCGCGTAGTAGATATGGACGTGCTCCAGCGTTTCATTGATCGATTTGGGCTCGAGGATGATGGCATAAGCATGGTCTCGCTGGGCTGCCAGCAGGACATTTGGATAGACCGCAATATATTCCGCACCTTCGTCCCACTTGTCGCTGAGGCCCTGAAAATCCGGAAATCGTGCTCCATCAGCGCCCTCAAACTGGCGATACACCAAGGTGCCTTGACCAGAATATTTGTCTGGCTCGATAATGTTGTAGTGGTCTTCCAGCCGCGAGTAGCTGTTCAACCCTGGATGCACCCAAGGAAGGTGGTAGCTTTCGCAGTAGTTTTCCACGGCCAGTTTATAGTTGGTCTTTGCCGATAGCTGAAAGCAGCTGTCAGCCCCTCCGTGGTACATGGGTTGGTCGAATTCGGACCAACGGGCCATCAGCTCTGCGTGAACCTGCTCAAAGGGGGCGGCATTGCCAAGAATGTTCACAAAGACCACATCGCGCCAGATGTAGGAGGGCACCTCGATCAACCCCATGGTGGTGTTTTCCAATGCGGCGTGATGGTTCATTCCCGGCCCCCCGACATGAGGCGTGGCCACCAGTTTGCCTTTGGTGGAGTAACACCAAGAATGATAGGGGCAGCGGATCGCGCCTTCGATCTTGCGAGGGGCGTCGACCAAAATCATCCCGCGGTGACGGCAGGTGTTTTGAAAGACCCGCAGGATGCCGTCCGTGCCACGGATCAGCAGCAAAGGCAGGCCCAGAAACTCAACTGGTTTGGCATCGCCATTTTCTGGAACATCCGCGCTGACTGCCAATCCTGCCCATGTGCCAAACAGAACGGCTTTGTTTTCTTCCGCAAAGCGCGCCTCATCCGTGTAATGCGCATTTGGAAGGCCTTTGGCTTGCTCAATCGGTGCTGTAACGACGTTCAGGTCTGAAAACATGTGGTCCTCCATCGGTTAGAATTTCCAACAGGGTTCCACATTCGGGGCCTCGCCACTTGTATCACCGCGACACAGAATGCCTTACCGCGACGAAGCCGCGGAATGGTGCCGAATGCGCCAATAACGATAGGAGGGATCTTGCCATTCCCAATATCAGGGGCTTTTTCGGCGGAGGCGTGCTGGTGATTTATTCAGCAACCGGCAGTGTTTAGCCCGAAGTGAGCGTTCCTCAACAACATGCTGCATCCGGTAAGCCGGTCGTTCATCACAGGCTCAAGGTCCGCAAATAGGCGACCTTGGCTTCAATAAATGAAGTCAAATTTTGAAACGACCAAATGGAGAGACTTCAATGAAAACTGCTCTTATTGCACTGGCAACTGCTGCGACCGTAACCGGAACACTGGCATCCGCAGCGGTGGCGGATCTGGACAGCGACGGCGATGGTGTTGTGTCCTTCACCGAGATGCTAGCGGTCTATCCAACCTTGACCGAAGAAGGCTTCAGCGCAGTAGACACCAACGGTGACGGTGTTGTTGACGCGGAAGAATTCACCGCAGCTACAGAAGGCGGCCTAATCCCCGAGGCCTAAGCACGCCGCAAACATTCATCCGCCGCAAAATCCCAACCCACGCGGTAGATGAAGCGCGCCCCTGTGACATGTCGATCTGCCTTGATGCACAGGGGCGCGCGTTTCTGGTGGGTTATTCTTTGCCGCGCGACAAGGCCGCAACGCCTGTGCGGGCTTGCTCGATCAAACCAAGTGGGCGCATCAGATCGGCGAAGGCGTCGATCTTTTCGGAATGTCCGGTCATCTCAAACACAAAGCTTTCCAAAGTGCTGTCCACGACATTTGCACGGAAAATTTCAGCAAGTCGCAGGGCTTCGATACGGTCATTTCCGGTACCTGCAACTTTGAACAAGGCCAATTCGCGCTCCACGCTGGCGCCTTCCTCGGTCAGGTCATGGACGCGGTAAACAGGAACCATCCGCTCCAACTGCGACTTGATCTGCGCGATGACAGCGGGGGTGCCCGTCGTTACCACCGTTATGCGAGAGCGGTGGCCTTCATGATCAACCTCCGCCACGGTCAAGCTTTCAATGTTGTACCCGCGTCCCGAGAACAGCCCAATAACGCGCGCCAGAACACCGGCCTCATTGTCGACAACACAGGCCAGTGTATGGCGCTCGATGTAATCGCCGTTCGGGTCTTTGAGGTCATAGGCAGAGTGCTTCGATGTGCCTTTTTTGATCTTCAGCGGGGACATGGCGGTCTCTCTTTCTACTTCTATCGTATGTCGATCACAGGAGTGCCGGAGCTGGCCGGATACCCTGCGGATGTTAGCAATGTAAGGCGCGTCGGGTCTTGCGCCTGTTTGGTGAGGCAGGTGCGGGACGGCTTGATCGTCACCGGTGCACCTTCAATTCGGGTTTCTTGGGCGAAATGAAGAACCAATGCGTGCCCATCGGCATTTGTGGCTGTCACGGTGTAACTTTCGTCCAAAGGTTCCACACAAACCTCAGCGGCCTGTGTGAAACGCAATTCTTGTTGCCAGACGTCCTTGTTCAGATCGAAGTCCGGCACCATAGCAGGGGGCAAACTGGCCGCGAAAAGTGAGGTGACCCACTCCCACATGGGTTACACCATGACCGCACCAGAGGACCCAATGGCGTCTTCGCCGGTGTCCTCGCCCATCAACATCTCATTATGCGGGGCGCCTGAGGGGATCATCGGGTAGCAGTTTTCGTGCTTCTCAACGCCGCAATCAAAGACCACGGGGCCGTCAAACTTGATCATCTCCATGATCGCGTCATCCAGATCGGACGGGTCTGTGCATTTGATGCCTTTTGCTCCGAACGCCTGCGCCAAAACAACGAAGTCGGGCAGGGCTTCGGACCATGAATGGCTGTAGCGGTTGCCATGGAGCAGTTGCTGCCACTGGCGGACCATGCCCAAGCGCTCGTTGTTCAAGATGAACTGCTTGATCGGCAGGTTATACTGACGTGCGGTGCCCATTTCTTGCATATTCATCAACCAAGAGGCCTCACCAGCCACGTTGATCACCAAAGCATCGGGATGAGCCACTTGCACACCCACAGAGGCAGGCAGACCGTAGCCCATCGTGCCCAAGCCGCCAGAGGTCATCCAGTGGTTCGGCTCCTCAAAACCCAAATACTGAGCGGCCCACATTTGGTGCTGCCCGACCTCGGTGGTGATGAAACGGTCTTTGCGATCTTTGGTCAGGGCTTCCAACCGCTGCAACGCATATTGCGGCTTGATGATGGTTTCAGAGTTTTTGTAAGAAAGGCAACGCTTTGCGCGCCATTCTTCAATCTTCTTCGACCATTTGGCCAAGCCTTCTTTATCTGTCTTGCGACCACGGGATTTCCAGATGCGCAACAGGTCTTCCAACACATGGGCGACATCCCCGACAATCGGCACATCCACATGGATGATCTTATTGATCGACGAGGGGTCAATATCGATATGCGCCTTCTTCGAGTGGGGTGAAAACGCGTCAACGCGACCAGTGATCCGGTCATCAAAGCGTGCCCCGATGTTGATCATCAGGTCGCAATCATGCATCGCCATATTGGCTTCATATAGCCCGTGCATGCCCAACATACCCAGCCATTGCGGGCCGGACGCAGGGTAGGCACCCAATCCCATCAGCGTCGAGGTTACCGGAAATCCGGTTTCTTTGGCCAGCTCACGCAGCAAAGCCGTTGCACTGTCACCTGAGTTGATCACCCCGCCGCCGGTATACAGGATCGGGCGCTCGGCCTTTTCCATCAGCTCGGCCAATTCGGTGATGCGCTCAATGTCGCCCTTTACCTTAGGGGAATAATGCTTGGTGTGGGCTTCCTTCTTCGGGGTGTAGGTCCCTTTGGCGAATTGCACATCCTTTGGAATATCGATCAACACCGGACCCGGGCGGCCACTGGTGGCCACGTGGAACGCCTGATGGATCACGTCAGACAGCTGGTCGGTATCCTTTACCAGCCAGTTGTGCTTGGAACAGGGGCGCGTGATGCCAACTGTATCCGCCTCTTGGAAGGCGTCATTGCCGATCATGAATGTCGGAACCTGACCGGTCAAAACGATCATCGGGATGCTGTCCAAAAGGGCATCCGTCATACCCGTTACGGCATTCGTGGCCCCGGGGCCGGAGGTCACAAGAACAACACCGGGCTTGCCGGTGGAGCGTGCGTAGCCTTCGGCGGCATGTGTGGCGCCTTGCTCGTGGCGCACAAGGATGTGGTTGATCTTGGATTGCTGAAAAATCTCGTCGTAAATCGGTAGAACAGCGCCACCGGGGTATCCGAATACTGTGTCCACGCCTTGATCAATCAGGGCTTGAACCACCATCTCCGCGCCGGTCATTTGCTTGTTTGCCATCGTGCTGTCCTTAACTAATCCGTCTTTACATCTGCTCACAAAAAAGCCCCCGATCTTGGCGGGGGCGCATGGTTCCTATTATGGAGTGTCGCTATCGACCCATGCACCGTTTGACTAGAATGACGACTACATCGGCCATGCCGCTGCTCCTTCGTGAGTATTTGGTGACATTACCAGTCGATTCAGGGGGGTCAACAGGCAATCGGGTGAATTTTATGTCTCTGGACGTATTTATCTTGTATTTATGTTGCGCCAAACCGCAAAATGACGACATGAAGCAAAATTGGAGGGCTGAAATGGCCGAAATGCCCCAAATCACACCCTTCGTTATGTGTGCCGACCTGAAGGAAGAGATCGCGTTCTTTGAAAACCGGCTGGGATTCACTACCGGATTTGTGGCGCAAGACGGGTTTGGATATGCGTTTCTTCGGCGTGATAACGTGGCTGTCCGACTGCTGACGAAACAAGCGAACCTACACGACGAGAGGCGCCAGCAGATGGTTTATATTGACGTCGACGACGTGGATGCGCTGTGGGCGGAGCTTGAGCCAAGGCTCGCCGATCTGCCAGAGGGACGGATGCGCGCGCCGTTTAACCAGACGTATAATCAACGCGAGTTTCACGTGATTGACGAAGGGGCTTGCCTTTTGATGTTTGGCATGGCCCATCCTTACCCAGATTACAACTAAGAGAGAACCATGGCAAAAACACGCATGATTCACGAGTTCGGCATGGGGACATCGCTGCGCAGGCGCGACTATACCGAAGCCGCGTCGCGCGCCATTCGCGATGCGCTTTGGCATAATTCCGTAAGTCTGGCCGAGGCTTTCGGGTTCGAGAAATCCGACATGATTATTGATGTGGAGATCGGCGCACAGATGCCGGACGCAGTTGATACTGATGCTCTTTTGGAGATTTTCCCATATGGCCAACCTTCCATTACAGTCACCCATGGCGGCCTTGATATACCCAAGCCTGATGGCTCTGGGGTGACGGTGGTGGTCAATGCGGCGATTGTGGTCAGCTTCGATATGGAGGCCGCATGATGGAGCACCGCATTATTTTGGAAATGGGGACGGGCAATGACCTCTATGGTCAGGATTACACCAAAGCCGCCAAGCGGGCGATACAGGATGCTTTGCATCACTCCTCAATCGTGATGTTCAAATCGCTCAACATTCCACATGAAGACATGCGCGTTCAGGTCACGATCGCCGTACAAAAGCCCGAGCTTTTGGACATCGAAGCGCTCACTGCAGAATTGCCGCGGGGCAGGGCGCAGGTCACCGGAGTGTTGGGAGGACTGGATGTTCATGACAGCGACAACGACCAAACCCATGTGATCGCCACGGCTGCAATTGAGGCTTTCGTGCCAATAGACGCCTCGAAGTGGACGTTATCAACGTCAAGCTAAGGCTCGGCTTGATGTGATTTAGAAATTGAATAGCCAACAAAGAGGTCACCATGCCCACCCCAAAACCCGAAGCCGGACACATTCTTGAACCCTTGACCTTTCCTAAACTTGGAGGCGGTGATCTGACAGTTGGCGGGCCAAGCGAACGCTGGACGCTGCTAGTTGTCTACCGCGGCAAACATTGCCCCAAGTGCAAGACCTATCTCAACATATTAGAGGGCATGCGCGACCAATGGGACGATGCGGGCTTTGAGATTGCAGTGGTTTCCGCCGATCCGCTTGAGAAAGCCTCCGCAGATGCCGCAGAATTTGGCTGGGGGTTCGATTTGGGCTACGGCCTGACCGAAGACCAGATGGCCTCCCTTGGGCTATATGTCTCGGAGCCCCTGTCGGCAGCCGAGACATATAGCCGGTTTGCGGAGCCGGGGACATTCGTTCTTCGCCCCGATGGCAGCTTGCTGCTGGTTGCAATTTCAAACGGGCCAGCTGCGCGACCGGATCTTCCGGTTCTGCTGGACGGTATGATCTTCACCAAAGAGAACGACCGCCCCCCGCGAGGCACTGTTTAGAACGCCCCCCCAGCTGATCCACCAGATGCGCACCGCCCGACGTTTGGGCGGTGCGCAATTCATTTCAGCCTAGGTCAGGACGCGCCGAATTTTTGGCAAGCGCGACAAGATCAATACATCCAAGCTCAGCACTGCCAGAAGCGCCAGTCCAGCCAATGGAAACGCCATTGAAACGGCCAGCCCAACCACAACCGCGCCTTGCCACAACGGAAGTTCTTTCGGCAGTGGCGGGGCCGACAGGCGGCCTGCGCGCGACGGGCGACGCTTCCACCAAAGCACCAGCGAGCTGACGCAAAGGAACAAGACCGAAAGGCAGACGATGGTGTTGCCAGCACGCTCCATAGCCCCAAGGTTCCCATATGCAATGCAATGCCAACCGCCATTGCCTTGCCCGCCAGCGAGTAATCCGCATAGCGCACATCCGCGAGTATTTTGCCGCTATACTGATCGACGTGAACCGTGCGGTCGGACATCGGATCAGTGCTATCGGTATTCATGGAGTCGCGGCTGAGCGTCCAGACACCCGACTCGCCTTTCGGGACATTGAGCTGATATCGCCCGTCAAAACCAATGGATCGCGCAAGGGCATCGATTGTGTCCATTGTCACCACTCCCGTCGTCACACCAGTGGACCCCGCATCGCTGCCCGAGGCAGGCATCGGTGTTTGCTCCAACGCCCATGGCACCTCGCGCTGGTCATGGTTCATGCTGGCATGTATGTCTTTGGACAAGGGAACGTCAGACCACTTTTGCGCGGGAAACTGGCTCCAAGCTTGCACAAACTTGCCGCCCCAAACGCCGGCCCACGCAAGACCAGAGATCAAGAACAGCACCAGAAAGAAGGACAACCAAATGCCGACAACCCCGTGAAGCGATTTCCACATCGCCCGACCTTGGCCGAAACGCGGGATCAACGCCATGCGCCAGCCGGATTGGCGAGGCCACCACATATACAATCCCGTGGCGACAAGAACCAAAGACAAAGACGCCGCGACTTCGATCATCCGGTCACCGGTCACCCCGAGCATCAGGTCGCTATGGATAGCATCTGCAAAGTCGTACCAGCCGGTGCGGCGCGGGTAGGTTTCGATCACGGTTGCTGTGTAGGGGTCCACCGCGACCATTGTGGCTTCGCCGTCGTGATCAACACGAAACAAGGCGGCGACATCGGGCGTTCTGGGGGCGACTATTGCTTCAATGTGCCATCAGCTATGGCGGCCACTGCGGCGTCAGCCTGCATTGATACGGGTGTCAAACTCTCTTGGAGGGTGACTTCGGTGCGCTCTCCGTCGCGCCCGTCAATCCACGCGATCCATAGCATCAACATGCCGGTGATCGCCAAAATGGCCAAAAAGGGGATCACGAATAATCCAGTGTAGAAATGCCACCGCCACGCGGCGAAATAGAGTTTATTGACGCTGCCCGCAGGCGGCGTGTTGCTGTCTTGAATTGTCATCTGATGGCTCCAAGCCGATGTGCCCCGCCTATAATTTAGGGGGGAGATAGAGGTTGATTTCGAAAGAGGGAGATCAGGCTTGGAGAGGGGGCGCGCGTGACAGGCGGTTCGGATCAAGCGAGGTGGAGTTTCTGAGCAATTTGGCGACAAACGACAGTTTGCGCGTTTGACCAGTGACGACTTCGGGCAAACATGAAGAATGGCCCACATCAATCATGGAAGCGTTTAGCCGGCAGGTCTCGCATTTGACGAGATGGGGTTGGTTTGGATCACCATTCGCCCCGCAAATGTCACTCAGAACACCCCCATTGGCCAGATAAAGCGCAAGCTCCGGTGACTGTGGGCTTTGGCCATTGTTATGCGTAAAGCCGGAGCTCGCGAAGGCAATGATCAGCGCAAGCGTCGTCAGCAGTCGGCCAAATATGGACAATTGGAATCGCATAAGCCGATCGATAGGCGAAAACACCACGCAGGGCGAGAGGACAGATTGCGCCGGTCGACGGAAACCAGTTCAGCTAGAATTCGACGCCCGTTCCCTGCAAGACCCCATGCTCCATCGCATAGCGTGTCAGCCCAGCAGTGGAGCTAATACCCAGCTTTCGTTTGACGTTTTTGCGATGGGTTTCAACGGTATGGACCGAAATCTCCAGCTCCATCGCGACCTCTTTGTTGGACTTTCCTTGCGCCAGTTGCAGCAAGATCGTTTGCTCGCGGGCGGTCAGGGATTCGCGCCCGTCACGGCTTTTGGGATTAAGCGACGCGGAGGCCCCGTTGCACAAGAATGTCTCGCCGCGCATGACAGCTTGAATAGCGTCATATATCTTTTCTGTCGGGACATCCTTTAGCAAATACCCCCGCGCACCATGCGCCATCGCGGTCGAGACATATTCCGGTGCATCATGCATGGAGAGGATCAAGATGCGGATATCGGGGTTCTGCTCCAACAGTATCTCGGTCGCGGAGAGCCCGCCCAATGTGGGCATGTTTAGATCCAACAAGATCACATCAGGGGACAACTCGGCCACGCGGTCTACGATCTGCTGACCGTTGCACAGCTTGTCCAACACCTCGATGTCGTCATAGCTGCTGAGAATGGCGCAAATACCGTCGGCGACCATCGGGTGGTCATCGACAACGACCACTTTTACTACATCATTCATGCGGATTTCCTCAAGTTACGGCCTTCGGTGGTGGAATTGCCCTTAATGGACAGCAGGTGGTTGAGCGGCACAGATGCCTCAATGATGGTTCCACTGGCGTTGGACGTGATTTTCAGCGTCCCATTGAGTTGATCCAGCCGTTCTTGCATATTGCGCAGCCCAAGCCCACCAATGGCTTCGTTGGATTTTTGGTCGGACAGGCCCACACCATTGTCTTGAACTCTCATTGTTGCGCCATTGCGGTGGCTGAAGACATCGATGGAGACATGCGTGGCCTTTGCGTGGCGCTCGGTGTTGGTGAGGGCCTCTTGCGCGATGCGGTACAGCGCGATCTTGGCATCCTCATCCAGCAGGTTTCGGAACACAATTGTCTTGAATTCTGTTTCGATCTTCGTGCGGCGGGAAAACTCGTCGATAAGCGACTTGAGGGCGGCTCCCAGTCCCAAATCATCCAAAATGCCCGGTCTTAGATCTGCCGAGATGCGGCGCACCTCGTGAATCGTATCATTGAGCCCCGCAATCCCCTTATCCAAACTGTCGGACGCCATGGTATCCCCTCCGACAACACGTTTGCGCGCAAGCTCCAACGTGTAGCGGATGCCAATGAGCAACTGGCTGACACTGTCGTGCAATTCACGGGCCACACGCCCGCGTTCTTCTTCTTGGGTATCGATAATGCGCTCGGTCAATGCGCGCAGTTTGACATCGGCCAAGCGCCGTTCGTGCAAGTTCAGCAAGACGCCCGCAACAAAGACCGCGGTCAATGCAAGGATGGCAATCAACACGATGTAGACAAAGGTCTTGTGTATGCGCGCTTGGGTTTCCGCCTCGGCGGCCGCAACGGTGCTGAGAACATCATCGATGAAAATCCCCGTGCCAAGCGCCCATTTCCAATCTTGCAAGCCGACCACATAGGTCACCATGCGCGCATTTGCATTGGTGGTGGGCTTTGCCCAATCATAGGTGTGATAGCCGCCGCCCGAGCGCGCAGTGTCGATGATCGTATCCACAACCGGAACACCGTTGACGTCCTGAAGGCCTTTCCAATTCTTGCCGATCAAAAAGGTCTGGCGAGGCGACACCAAGTTGTTCCCGTCATAGTCATACACAAAGAAGAACCCTTCTTGGCCATAGATCATGGCGCTTAGAATTTGGGTCACTGCCAGTTTGGCCTCTTCGTCATCGGGGGCGGCATTGCCATAGATCGAGCCAATGGCGGTGCGGGCAAGCGAGAGGTAGTTTTTCAGCTCGGCGCGTTTGGCCTCGATAAGCTGGAACTTCAAGGCGCGGATTTCACCTTCGGCCAGCTGCCTGGACTGGATCGTCACCACGATCGATATCGCCGCCACGGCCAGCACAAGGGGCAGGGCCGTGAGCAAGAAAATCTTTTGGCGATAGGTCAACGCGATACGCGACCAGATGTTTTGCCAGCGGTTCGACATGAGTTTACCGCTCCTCCCTGCGGCGGCGACCATAGGATGCGTCAGCATTTTTGGGGCGTCAATGCGACGTCGCGGCCCGATTTGGTTAAAGTTTTTCACCAATCTACCCAGCGGTGGGTATTTTGGTTCTCAATTTCCATGCGTAAAGTCCCCACACTTGAAACGATCTATCGAGTCGCGGGGAGAACTCCGCCTTGATGATACCTTTGGGAGGAGACACAAATGGATCGTCGTTCTTTTTTGAAAACATCCGCACTTGGCGGCACCGCCGCTGCAGCCACAACAACGCTCGCAGCACCAGCTTACGCGCAGGGCAAACGCACCCTGACGATGGTAACAACTTGGGGCCGCGGCCTTGCGGGCGTGTTTGATGCGGCTCAGCACGCAGCAGACAACATCACAGCAATGTCCGACGGCAGCCTGACCGTAGACATCAAAGCTGCTGGCGAATTGGTTGGTGCATTCGAAGTGTTCGACGCTGTGACCTCCGGTCAAGCTGACATGTACCACGGCGCAGACTATTACTTTGTAGGCCAGCACCCTGGGTATGCCTTCTTCACATCGGTCCCATTCGGTATGACCGCGCAAGAGCTGGCAAACTGGTACTACCATGGCAATGGCGCAGCAATGCACGACGAGTTGGGCGAAATCTTCGGCCTGAAATCCTTCCTCGCAGGTAACACTGGCGCACAAGCTGGCGGTTGGTTCCGTAAAGAAATCAACGGTCCAGAAGACTTCAACGGTCTGAAGTTCCGTATGCCAGGTCTGGGCGGCAAAGCCCTTGGTAAACTCGGCGCATCCGTGCAGAACTTGCCAGGTTCCGAAGTGTACCAAGCCTTGGCATCCGGCGCGATTGACGGCACCGAGTGGATCGGCCCATGGGCGGATGAGAAAGCTGGTTTCCAAGAGATCACAAAGACTTACTACACGTCCGGCTTCCACGAGCCAGGTGCGGGCTTGTCGATTGCGACAAACCGCGAGGTCTTCGACTCGCTGTCTCCTGCGCATCAGAAGATCATCGAAGTGGCGTCTGCTGAAACCCACCAGTGGAACCTTGCACAATACCTGAACAACAACGGTTCTGCGTTGCAACGTCTGCAATCTGCTGGTGTGAAAACGCTGGAATTCCCAGACAGCGTTTGGGATGCCTTCGGTAAAGCGTCGAATGAAGTTCACGCTGAAAACATGGGCGACGAGCTGTATAAGAAGATCTTCGATGACTATACCGCATCGATGAAAGCGTCTTCTGCTTGGATCCAAAAATCCGAAAGCACCTACCGTGGTCAGCGCGATCGCGTGAACGGGTAACATCAGCTTCACCCTGTAGGGTGCTGATTTAAATACAGTTTCGCCACCTTCGACATTGAATGGTGGCGAAACACCCAATCTGGTCGCCTCGGGGATGTTGGCGGCAATCGACACTTTCGGGGGGCACATCATGCTAGACGCCATCGTCTGGTTCTTCACCAATATAGCAATGTCATTTTACAACCTCGCCTATGCGATCACGCATCCGGCGCAGTGGTTGTCATGGGTTCCTCACATTAACCAATCCTTGCCGACCGTCGAGCACAAGCAGTCGTTGATGTATTTCATCTACTATGGTGCTTCGGTCGAGTTCTTCTTCGTGGTCTTCACCACGTTTCTGGTTCTTTTTGCCATAGGCTTATGGCGCAATTCTTTCATGTGGGGCTGCGTACGCACCTTCGAGGGGATTGCAAATTTCACCGGACGCCTTGCCGCATGGGCGGGCTTGCTGATGGTGTTGCAACAGATCATTATCATCTTCATGCAGCGAATTTTCGCGCGGGCCGAAATCTCTATGGGGTTTGGGATCAGTTTTTCCAAAGACGTAAGCTGGTGGGCCGAGGAGCTGAAGCTCTATAATGCCCTCGTCGTGACGTTATGCGTGACATATACATTCGTGCAGGGCGGACATGTCCGCGTTGATCTTGTCTATTCTGCGGTAAGCTACCGCACCAAAAAGATGATCGACATGGTGGGCAGCTTGATATTCATGATGCCAATCGCGGTGCTGACATGGCTTTACGGCTGGTTCTTCATGTGGCGTCATCTGGTGGTGCCGAACCCTTCGGCCTCCGACAAGCTGGACAAGCTTCTGCTCAAGGCGCGCGCATTGCGCTGGAACATCGAAACCATCGGGTTTTCGCCAAACGGCTTCAATGCCTATTTCCTCTTCAAAATCTTGCTGTGCACCTTCACTGCCTTGGTGTTCTTGCACGCGGTATCCTTCTTCATGCGCTCCTTCCTAGAGCGCAAAGAAGGGCCTGAGAGCGAAGGCAAATACCTTGATAAAGACAAGCTGGGCGACGAAGACGCCGAGCTGGTCGCAAACATACACTAAGGGGCGCACTCATGCTTTTCGGATTAGATGGCGTCGAAATCGGCCTTATCATCGTTTTTCTCTGCCTGTTCGGCGGGATCTTGTCGGGGTTTCCGGTGGCCTTTGCCATCGGGGGTGCCGGTGTAATTTCTTTCTCGATCATCGCGGCGTTGGACACGGGCGGCTTACTGATACACCAAGCCATTGATGCAAGCTCTGCGGAATATGCCGCATTGATTGCCGAAGGGGTGAAGGCCGAAACCATATCATCCTTTAGATATCCCGATCTGCCCAAACTGGCAGAGCCGGTCTTTGTCAACGGTTGGGAAACCGCGCTCAATCGTAATGTTTCCTTCATTGTGAACCGGATCAACGAACGTGTGCTCGCCGGAGCCTCCATCGAGACCCTGCTGGCAGTGTTGATGTTCGTACTGATGGGCATCACCTTGGAGCGCTCGAAGATCGCCAATGACTTGCTGACAACGATGGCGCGCGTTTTCGGGCCATTGCCAGGCGGTTTGGCTGTATCAGTGGTTCTTGTGGGGGCGTTCCTTGCGGCATCCACCGGTATCGTTGGGGCCACAGTGGTTACCATGGGGTTGCTGTCCTTGCCGACGATGCTTCGCAACGGCTATTCACCGGAGCTTGCAACAGGGGTCATTGCGGCTTCTGGAACCTTGGGGCAAATCATCCCACCTTCGATCGTGATCGTCCTGCTGGGCACTTTGGCGGGGGATTTATACTCTGCCGCGCAAGAAGCCCGCGCGCAGGAAGTTGGTTGTTCTGATGCCTTGACGTATCTGGGCGAGCCGGCTGTGGTTTCCGTCGGGACTTTGTTCCAAGCTGCCTTGGTTCCTGGCATTATGCTGGCGCTGCTTTATGCGCTCTATGCCTTTGGCTATGCGATCTTGAACCCGACCAAGGCGCCCGCCGTTCAATTGGGTGAAACCAATGGCGAACCTATTCGGAAATCCGAGGCGTTGACATGGTTCCTATTCGCCCCAATCGGGTTGGTTACAGGTCTGATCTTGATGATGCAGGTCAACATTATCGGGTCCCAAAACTTCCATGTGGATAGCTTCTCTGACGCGGGGCAAACCGCCTCGCTCCGCACGAATGTGTCCGAGCAATGTGCCGGCGCCATGCTGGAGTTGCACGGCCAAGAGGCTTGGGACATCGCATTGGCAGAGCAAGCCACCATCGACGCCGCAGGCGGGGTGGAGCAATCTGTAAAACTCACCGAGGAAGAGCTGGCAACCGCCATCGATGCCAAGGTTGCCGCAGCCGCACCGATCGGCACCGGCATTTCGGTTGGGCTGCTGTTGATGGCAATGATGATTGTCGTTGCTCGCGGAGTTTCAATGTCGTCGAACACGGTGCCGTTGATCGTGGGCGTTGGTGGCATCTTGCTGACAATGCTGATCGACACATTGTTTATTGCCCCCACCACTTCGCCGGGCATGACCTTTGTTTTGTTGGCCGTGCCACTTGGCTTGATGCTTTATAGTGCGAAATATGCGGCGGGCATCCTTGGGCGCAATGATCTGATCCGCGTGGTGTTTCCACCGCTGGTTCTGATCGTCGCTGTTTTGGGTTCCATCCTTGGCGGGATCACGAACCCGACACCGGCGGCGGCACTTGGGGCAGGGGGCGCTATCATGTTGGCTGCTTACCGCAGGTTGCAAGACGAAGGGCGCTCTGGCCGCATGGTGATTATGACCACTTTTGCGATCATCATCATGATCCTTGTGGGTGTGAACTTCGATTTGCGTGTGAACATTGACGACATCACTTTCGAAAACAAAATCGCCTTCTTGGTGGCGCAGGCGGCGTATCTGTTTGCCATCTTTGGCCTGCTGTTCGCCTGTTATGTTTTGTGGAACTACGGAGTACTGAGCCCCGTGGTCCGCGAAACCGCCAAGGTGACGTCGATGGTTTTCACCATTTTGATCGGATCACAGCTGTTGAACCTTGTGGTGATTTCATTCGGCGGGGAGCATTACATCCAGCAGTTCCTCAAGTCTTTCGACAGCGAGTTGCAGGTCTTTATAATCGTGATGCTGGTTCTGTTCGTCTTGGGTTTTGTGTTGGATTTCCTTGAGATCATCTACATCGTGATCCCAATCGTCGGTCCAGTTATTTATGGCGGCACGATGGATCCTAAATGGGTGACGATCATGATCGCTGTGAACCTCCAAACCTCGTTCCTGACGCCTCCTTTCGGGTTCGCACTTTTCTATCTGCGCGGTGTGGCGCCAAAGGAAGTTACGACGGGGCACATTTATCGCGGTATCATTCCGTTTGTGCTTATTCAGGTTGCAGCTTTGGGCTTGTTGGCGCTGTTCCCATCCGTGGTAACAATTTTGCCGAACCTGATTGGAAATTGATCAACCACGCCTGCCAAGATGTTTATTTTGGCAGGCGTAACAAAGGGTTAAAAAAATACCCTATGATCTCAATTTAATTGACCTGTAAGTAAACTAGGCGACACTATTCCCTAAAGCGATGTCTATAATTCGCGCCAGTATAGTAACGAGTTATTGTTTTCTTTCTTGCATTTTTTCTCCTTCATTTGCATTCTCCCGTTGGTATCCAATTGGTAGGATCAACAGTTGAATAATTCGGCACGTTTTCCAAATGCTTCACGAGCCAATATCCTTCGTGATTTAAAACCGGAAGAGCAATCTCGTTTTATCGACAGCTGTCAGCTGCGCAGCTACAAGCGTGGCTCTGTCATTTTAAATCAGGGTGATCCAACATCATATATGATGATGATTGCGGAAGGCCGCGTTGAGGTCAGCTACCTAAGTGAAACCGGCTATCAGTCCATCATTTATCACGCCTTTCCTGGTGGCGTTTTGGGGGCCGTCGAAACCCTGTCCGGACGCCCCTGCGCAGGCACCTGCAAGGCATTGGTCGACACGGCAATATTGATGTGCAAGCGCACCAACCTTTATGAAATGATGCGCTCTCCGATCTTTGTGCGAAATCAGGCGACCGATCTACACGATGTTTTGGTGCACGATAATCGCTACAAGTCGATTGACCAGTTTTTCACCGCAGAGCAGAAAATTTGCGTCTACCTCGAAAAACTTTCTGCGGGCGACGCGACTGTGTTCATGGAAAGCCAAAGCTATCTGGCAGATGTCGTCGGCTGTTCACGGCAAACCGTGAACAAAGAACTTGGCCGACTGAGACAGCAAGGCGTCATCGAGACGACCAAAACCGGTGTGCGAATTCTTGATTATGCGGCTTTGTCACGCAGGCTGGCAGAGCTGGGTGGCGGGGCCGAGCTTAGAGCCGCGACTGGCTAGGACTTCTTAAGTTCAAGTAAATCCCAACGGTTGCCCCATGGGTCGCGCCAAATTGCGACCATTCCGTATGGCTCGTCTCGAGGCGCTTCTTCGAAGAACACGCCTGATTGTGTCATACGGTCAAAATCGGTGTAAAAATCGTCAGTGTGCAAGAAGAACCCAACGCGGCCACCCGTTTGATTGCCAATGGCCGCCGTCTGTTTCTTGCCATCCGCTTGCGCGATCAGAATAGGTGTTTGCGCGTCGGGGGATGGCGCAATAAGCACCCAGCGTTTCCCATTCCCCATGTCGGTATCTTCGACCACATGAAATCCGGCACTACCGACGTAAAACGCAATCGCTTCGTCATAGTTCGGGACCACAATGGTGACTGCAGAAATTCTGCGGGTCACTCTTTGGGGGCTCGGGTGTCGGGCAGGGAAATGCGCGCAACCTGTTCCGCAATGGGATCCACAGAGAGCGGATGCGTGTCCGCCTCATAATCTTCCGTGTCGCTCATGTTTTGCCAACGACCTGCGCGGAAAATCTCCAAACCGCTAAAGCCGGCCTTATACCCCATTTTCGGAGATCCAGGCACCCAGTAACCTAAGTACACATAGGGAAGACCGGATTCTTGAGCAATTCGCACGTGATCCAGAATGATGTAATTTCCAAGGGAATTCCGCGCCCAGTCAGGATCGTAGAACGAATAGACCATGGACAATCCGTCATCCAGAACATCGGTCAGACAAGTTGCGATCAACTGCGGGCGGTCCCCCGACTTGTCCCAATATTCGACAACGCGGCTTTTCACCGGCGTTTCTTCGATCATCGCGGCAAATTCAAAGATATCCATATCCGCCATACCGCCATCTGCATGGCGCGAATCGAGGTAGCGGCGGAACAGGTCATATTGCTCCTCGGTGGCCCAAGGGGAGGTGGCGTTGCGTTCCAGCATTTTGTTGCGGCGCGTGCATTTGCGCTGACTACGGGTCGGAACAAAGTCCGCAACCCGAATTCGGGCAGAAAGGCACGCCGAACAATCCGCACAAGACGGGCGGTAGAGGACGTTCTGAGACCGCCTAAACCCTTGCTTGCTAAGAGTGTTATTCAATGTGCTGGCATGTTCCCCTTGAAGGGCCGTGAACAGCTTACGCTCGCGACGGTCATCCAGATATGGGCAGGCCTGCGGGGCCGTGACGTAAAACTGGGGAGCAATGGGTAGTGTATGACGCATGGAACCTCTGAGCAGCGCAACTGCATCCAAACCTACCAATGGCCCAGACGAGTCACAATTGCTTTTTGCCCAAGGTCTGCGAGCAGCATGAAGATCGACTTAACTGTGCCATAGTAACCACCCCGAAATTCTACAGTTTTCCAGGAGAGTTAATCGCAACCACGCCGGTAAACATATCGTGCAAGCCTTGTCCTCGCTCGGACATCAGCATCAAAACAACCGATGCCACTTGCGGGATGAAAAACGCGCTCGCGATCATGAAGCCAATGGTATGCATCGCCGCCGTTGATCCATCGAGCTGTTGGCCGTGGTGGTCTCGTAGCTCAATGTTGAAGACGCGCATCCCGAGAGTGGCGGAAAATGCCCGAATTGTACCGATACGGTAGATCAATGAGATCACCAAAAACACCAATGGAAAGATGAACCACAACAAGAACAACGGAATGCTGGCGACAACCACAGCAATTGCGCCGATGATCACGGTATCCAGCACCCAAGCCAATAACCGTTTCACCCCCACGCCATCATAGAAAGCGGGTTGCATTTTCGGGTCGGGGAGGGCGTCGTAACTGTCATTCATGGTGAAGGACATAGCAATCTTGTCTCCTGAAATTCAAGAAAGTGAAAGGGGCCGCGCCTCGGCTTTGCAAGGCGCGGTGGAGTATTAGGCGTCTTCGTCGGACTTTGCAGCCTTTGCGCGTTCGTCCATAAAGGTGTCGAACTCGGATTTATCCTTCGCTTCGCGCAGACGCTCCAGAAAGCTCTCAAAGGCGTGTTGCTCGTCCTCTAGGCGCTTCAGCATGTCAGCTTTATACGCATCAAAGGCGGTGTTTCCAGATGTTGCAAAGCTGTGCGTCCGGCGGCCCGTCAAAGCACCACTGCGACAAGATGAGTTAAACATACGTTTGCTCCATATCATATATGCAAGAAGGGCGAGGCCAACAGGCCACACAAAGATAAACCCGAACACCATAGCGGCGATCCAAGCCCCTTTGCCGCGCTCGTCTAGCCAGGCTTCAGCCCGGGCGAACCAGCCCATACGGGGGAATGTGTGGTTGGCTGTTTGGGTGGGGGTCATCAGTCGCTCCTTTATGTGAATGTTATTTACATTTACATATTTGGGGATGCAGAACCCATATTCAAGAGAAATCGCCCCAAAAAAGCAAAAAGGGGCACGGATTCCCGCGCCCCTTTTGAATTTATTGACTTAATTTTGACTAGGAAGTCAGCTCATAAGCCCGTTCACCATGGGATGTCAGATCCAAACCGGTGATTTCATCCTCTTCCGACACACGGATCGGGAAGACCATTTTGACCAAAACGACCAACCCGATGGTCACAACAGTCGTCCAGATCCCAACCACGGCCAAGCCACCCAGTTGCGCCGTCCAGCTAGCGTGACCAAAGACCGCCAGCATGATGATGCCAAAGATGCCTCCGACGCCGTGCACCGCAAAGACGTCCAATGTATCGTCAATCTTAATCACGTTCTTCACTAGGCCACACAGCTCTTGGCACATGATGCCCGCAATGGCGCCGATGATCATCGCTTCCATTGGCCCCACAGAACCGGACGCTGGTGTAATCGAAGCCAGCCCCGCAATCGTCCCAGTCACCATGCCAACCAAGGAAGCTTTACCAAAGCGGAAGCGCTCCCAAGCGGCCCAAGTGATGGAAGCCATTGCGGCCGAGATATGCGTAACCGTGATGGCCATCGCTGCACCGCCGTCTGCTGCCAATTGCGAGCCACCGTTGAAGCCGAACCAACCAACCCACAGCATTGCCGCGCCGATCATGACCATCCCCGGATTGTGAGGAGGCGTTGTTGCTTTGCGGCGTGGGCCGAGGAAGAAGGCGATAATCAAGGCCGCGATGCCCGCTGTCTGGTGAACCACGATGCCACCGGCGAAATCATTGACCCCATCTTCAAACAAGGACCATTCCGCACCAGCCAATAGGCCGCCGCCCCAGATCCAATGCGCAACCGGCGCATAGCAGATCAACATCCACAGCGACGAGAACACCATGACAAACGCATATCCGATGCGCTCAACATAGGCGCCAACAATCAGGGCAGGCGTGATGATCGCGAAGGTCATCTGGAAGGCAAAGAACAAAACTTCAGGGATAGTGCCTGATACGGTGTCCCGCGTAACGCCATTCAAGAAGGACTTATCCAAGCCGCCCCAGTAGGCGTTGCCGTCGCCAAACGCGATAGAATAGCCTGCAACCAGCCACAGGATGCTCATGACACATGCAATAGAGAAGCACTGCATGAAGACGCTGAGCACGTTTCGCGCTCGCACAAGCCCTCCATAAAACAATGCCAACCCTGGTAGGGTCATAAACAGCACCAAAGCCGTTGCGACAATTATCCAAGCGGTATCCGCTCCATTCATGGGGTAGCCCTCCGAATTTTAACCTTTCAAGGCAAAGACGCGGTGGCGGGCGCAACATAAAGAGGCAACAGCCCTGCAGGCCGCTCAAAACCTATGCAATTTCGCAATTGCCTAAATAATGAGCAGATATACGCGGGGCCGCTAGAAAACTGCGCAACTATGAAACAATAGCCCGCATCAGCAAATCCAAGGCATGATCCACAGCAGCCCGCCGGACAGCATCGCGCCCCAATGGGCCGAAGAGCTGGGTATCCGTCTGCGTTCCTTTGGGGGTGGCGATGCCAAAACACACCATGCCTTCGGGTTTGTGCTCAGACCCGCCCGGACCGGCGATACCCGTTACTGACACGGCGATATCGACCTTTGACGCGGCCAACGCGCCAGTGGCCATTTCTTGCGCAACCTGTTCGGACACAGCGCCATGCGCCGCCAGAGCGCTGGCAGAGACGCCCAACAGATCCATCTTGGCTTGGTTGGAATATGTAATGAACCCGCGATCGAGCACATCGGATGATCCGGCGACCTCTGTTAATGCAGCGCCAATCAGGCCGCCGGTGCAGCTTTCTGCAACCGCAATGCGCCATCCGCGCGCCCGCGCAGCAGCTAGGACCTGAGCCGCATCACCCATGGGCAACCCACGCGCCTATGATCACAACCAACGCCGCCAGTAGACCTGCAATCACATCATCCAGCATTACCCCAAGCGGGCCTTCTTTACGATCAGCCCAACCCACAGGCCCGGGTTTCAAGATGTCAAAGGCACGAAAGGCGACAAACGCGGTCAACACCCCGGGCCAAAGCGTCCAAAAGGAGCTGCCCGAATGGCTAAGTCCAATGGCAACCGGAAGCAGGGCGATCCATTGGCCCACCACCTCGTCGATGACAATCTCGGATGGATCATGGTCGTCCTTGCCTTTGGTCTCAACGGCGGTGACGTACCAGCCAAGAACGAACATGATAAAAGTCAGCGCCGCAAGTGCCACCACTCCGCGCCATTCCAGAATGCCCCACGCCGCGATGACTGCCGCCGCGGAGCCCCATGTGCCGGGGGCGGGACGCAGCATTCCCACATAGAAAAACGTCGCCCAAAACTTCGAGACTGAAAACATACCGCTACCCCTTCATCAATGTCGCGGTGGCCATACAGGCGATACCTTCGCGCCGTCCGGTAAATCCAAGCTGCTCGGATGTGGTGGCCTTCACGCTGACGCGATCCAAGGAAATATTCAACAAATTCGATAACTTCTCGCGCATAGCTAATGCGTGAGGGCCGATCTTGGGCTCCTCGCAAATCAATGTGCAATCCACATGCGAAATCTTGAACCCCATATCCGCGGCCATATCGCGCGCATGCTCCAAGAACACATGGCTGGCCATGCCCTTCCATTGCGGGTCGCTGGGTGGAAAATGCTGACCGATGTCCCCCTGCGCCAAGGCGCCGTAAATCGCATCGGTGATTGTGTGCAAGCCGACATCCGCATCCGAATGCCCTTGCAAACCGCGCGAATGAGGCACTTCAATGCCGCACAGAACGACATGGGTGCCCTCGCCAAAACGATGCACGTCAAAACCGTTGCCAACCCGTATATCCACGGCGCTCTCCATATAGTTTTCAGCCCGAGCGAAGTCTTCAGGCGTGGTGATTTTCATGTTGCGCTCGGCACCGGTCACAATTGAGACGGATAGCCCAGCCGCACGTGCGATCTCGACGTCATCTGCCGCGCCGCCGCCATGCGCATGATGTGCCGCTAGAATTTTTGGCAGATGAAAGCCTTGCGGAGTTTGCGCGCGGTACAGTCCTTCGCGGTCTTGCGTACCCGCAACCAAGCCGTCCTCCCCGCGCCACAAGGCGTCTGTGACCTGCAAAGCAGGGGCGGCCCCCTCAGCATGGCTCAGCTCTTTTAGAACTGCATCAATGACCTGCGAGCTGACCAAGGGGCGCGCGCCATCATGGATCAAAACAACGTCAAAACGCCCTTCAATGGCCTTCAATCCGTTTAATACAGATTTGTCGCGACTATCCCCTCCGAAGACGCGCTGTACGCCAAGGGGCAGGGCGGCGTCACGGGTGTCTTGCGGCACCACCAGCACGACCTCATCGACCGCGCTGTGGGATGTGAAGGCTTCACAGGTCCAATCAATCACCCGCCGCCCAGCAAGTGGCTGCCATTGCTTGGCAATTTCGCCACCCGCGCGGGTGCCACGACCAGCTGCAACGATGACGGCAGCAACAGAGAGACGGTTTGAATTCATGCAATTGGTCTAAGATGTGCTTGCGCAGAGGACAATGCCCCCAATCGATGCGCCTAAAATTTAGGCAAACGCCAAAAAAGCGTCGTCGCGCCATAAAAATCCCACTGATTCAATTGCCACGGCCAACCGCAGCGCGCTAATTTGACCAAAAGCGCACAAGGATTAATCACTTGGCCATTCTTCTGGCAAACCACACCATAGACCCTCCGGTTCTTCTTGCCCCATTGGCTGGCATCACAGACCTGCCTTTTCGCAACTTGGTGTCAAGTTTCGGCGCGGGCTTGGTGGTGTCTGAAATGGTAGCCAGCCAAGAAATGGTGCAAGCCAAACCCGGTGTCCGAGAGAAAGCTGAACTGGGCATAGAGGTCGCAAACACCTCTGTGCAGCTTGCGGGGCGTGAAGCCCATTGGATGGCCGAGGCCGCACGGGTGGTCGCGGCGAATGGCGCACGGGTGATCGATATAAACATGGGCTGCCCCGCCAAGAAAGTTACCAACGGGTATTCCGGCTCTGCGTTGCTGAAGGACTTGGATCACGCATTGACCTTGATCGAAGCGGTGGTGGCGGCTGTCGACATCCCCGTGACGTTGAAAACTCGTTTGGGCTGGGATGACGACCTGTTGAATGCGCCGACATTGGCCAAACGCGCCGAGGACGCCGGCATCCAGATGATCACCATTCATGGCCGAACCCGCTGTCAGTTCTACAAAGGGCAGGCCGATTGGGCCGCTATTCGTGCCGTGAGAAACGCGGTCACTATTCCGGTGGTGGCCAATGGCGACATTGTCGACGCCGCCACCGCACGCAGCGCCCTCAACGACTCTGGCGCAGATGGTGTCATGATCGGGCGGGGCGCCCAAGGGAAGCCTTGGATATTGGCGCAAGTCGCACATGAGCTGCATGGCTCCGAAAAACCGGTCCAACCCAAAGGGAAGGCGTTCAGCAATATGGTCGCGACGCATTATGAAGACATGCTGGATTTCTACGGCTCCGATCTGGGGCCGCGCGTGTCACGCAAGCATCTGGGATGGTACATGGACACGGCGCATACGCCTTCTGCCTTGCGGCGCGAAATTCTAACCGAAAGATCACCGGCGAAGGTGCTTTCGCGCCTTCCCGAGGCACTGGAAGAAAGGGATGCGGCATGACGGCCAGCTTCTTTGATACGCTGTGGAATTCCCTACCGGTGCCTAGCTTCGTTATTGATGCGCAAAGCAACATCGTAGAGATCAATTCCGCCGGCGAGAACTTTATGAACGCTTCGGCCAAGTCTTTGCGCGGAGCACCCGTTTGGGACAAGCTGCACGTCAATGCGGCACTCGATGACGCAGTGACACGCGTGCGGCGCGACAGCTCGGCGCTATTTGTAAACACCGTAGATGTCGGGTCAGGCGAAAGGCCACCCGTTCAATGCAACGTGCAGCTGACCGCAATGGTAGATCGCCCCGGATATATCCTGATCCTGCTGGAGCCGCGTGAAATCGCCCATAAAATGGGCCGCGACATGCAATCGAAAACCGCTGCGAAATCTGCCATTGGCATGGCCGAAATGCTGGCCCATGAGATTAAGAACCCTCTCGCGGGCATCACTGGTGCGGCGCAATTGCTGAGCATGGGGCTATCAGGCGATGACATCGAGCTGACCGATTTGATAGTCGAGGAATCCCGCCGCGTGGTCAAACTGCTGGAGCAGGTCGAGCAATTCGGCAACCTTCGCCCGCCTCAACGCAAGGCCGTCAATATCCACGATGCCCTTGATCGCGCACAAAAAAGTGCGGCCGTAGGCTTTGCGGCCCAGATGAAGATCAAGGAATACTACGACCCGTCACTGCCCCCTGCATTTGCCGATGCAGATCAGTTGCTACAGGTCTTCTTGAACCTGCTCAAGAACGCATCAGAAGCCGCAGACCGGTCCGGCGGATCCATTGAAATCCGAACCTTCTATGAGATGTCGCTGCGCGTAGAGCGCCCCGATGGCACGCGGGTGGCCGTCCCGCTGCAAGTGGAAATCATCGACGATGGCCCAGGTTTGCCGCCAGAACTCGCCAGCGAGGTATTCGAGCCCTTCGTCTCAGGCCGCGAGAATGGAACCGGTCTGGGGCTCGCGCTCGTTTCCAAAATTATTTCCGAACACGATGGCTGGATATCAGTGACCTCCTCTCCGGGGCGCACTGTATTTCGTATATCCTTGCCAATTGCCCCGAAAGATATGCCCAAATGATATTCCCGAAAGTGAGAAATTAAGCCATGGACGGTACCGTACTCGTCGCAGATGACGACCGCACAATTCGAACAGTTTTGACGCAAGCCTTGACGCGGGCGGGCTGTAAGGTTCACGCCACGTCTTCGCTGACAACGCTGATGCGTTGGGTTGGTGAAGGCAAGGGTGATTTGGTGATTTCCGATGTGATGATGCCTGACGGAAATGGCTTGGAAATGCTGCCTGCCATTCGCGAACAGCGCCCCTCGTTGCCGGTCATTATCATCTCGGCGCAAAACACCATTATGACGGCCATTCAAGCCACCGAGGCCGACGCCTACGACTATCTGCCCAAACCGTTTGACCTACCCGATCTAATGAAGCGCTCCGCGAGGGCATTGGGCCGCAAGCGCGTCGTCGCCAGATCGCGCCCAGAGGACGATACGGACCAAGACGGGGGCGATCTGCCACTGGTCGGGCGCACACCGCTGATGCAAGAGTTGTACCGCTTGGTGGCCCGCGTGATGAACACCGATCTCTCCGTCATGATCACGGGCGAAAGCGGCACCGGAAAAAGCTTGATCGCCAGCGCAATTCACGACTTCTCTGACCGGCGAAACCTGCCGTTTGTCACCGCGACACCCGCCGATTTATCGGCCATGGAGGGGCCTGCAACCATGCTCAGCCGTGCGCGCGGCGGGGCGATCTTGTTTGATGAGGTCTCTGATCTGGACGATGCGGCGCAGGCGCGGATCGTGCGGATGCTTGATAGTCTAACCGATGATGCGCCACGCATTCTGGCAACGTCACAGCAGGATCTGATGGCGAAGATGGAGGCAGGGGAGTTTCGTCAGGATCTGTTCTACCGCCTTTGTGGCGTCACCGTGAATGTCCCGTCACTGCGCGAACGGGTGGAAGACATCCCGCTTCTGACCCAGCACTTCCTTGGCAAGGCCGAACGCGACGGCGCACCTGCGCGACAATTCACCAAAGAAGCCATGGAGATGGTGCGCGCCTATAGCTGGCCCGGGAATGTGCGGCAGCTGGAGAACTCTGTGCGCCGTTTGATCGTGACCGCGACGGAAGAAGAAATCGGGCGAAGTGACGTCGAAATGGTGCTGGGGAACCAGCCCGAGATTGAACCCCTTATGGGCGGCGGGGATACGGACAAACTGTCGTCAAGCATTGCGTTGCATTTACGCCGATACTTTGATTTGCACGGCGGCGTTTTGCCCCCTCCAGGGCTGTATCAACGCATTTTGCGTGAAATGGAGCTGCCATTATTGGAGATTGCGCTAGAAGCAACAGGGGGAAATCAGGCTAAATGTGCTGATTTACTTGGGATCAATCGCAATACCTTGAGAAAAAAGGTGACAGACCTCGATATTCGCGTGACACGCCGCCGTAAGTTGATGTAAAACCGCAACAGTCACCGTGACGATTGAGCCGCATGGACGGTTTAACGATCACATCAACAAGACGTGGCAAGGCGGTAAGAAAGCAGATGAAAACCCAAAAAGGGACCCGTAGTCGATCGACGACTTGGGACAGGCTGAATCGGTTGCGCAAGCAACGCAGGGTGCAGAATTTCGCGACCCTCGGGCTCGTGGTGCTGGGGCCGGTGCTGGCTGTTTTGACCTATTTAGGATTGGGTCCGTTTGAGTTGGACCCTTCATCCAGCGGCATTCGTCTGATTATCCTTGCCGATTTGATCTATATTCTCGTCGTCGCCTCGCTGGTGGCACAGAAGGTCGGAAAGATCGTCGCGTCGCGTCGGGCCAACTCGGCGGGGTCACAGCTACACCTGCGCCTGACCGGAGTTTTCGCCATCGTGGCGTTGATTCCTACGGTATTGGTTGCGGTCTTTGCTGTTGTAACGTTGAATTTCGGGCTGGAAGGCTGGTTTTCCGATCGCGTGCGCAATGTGGTCGGCACCTCGCTCTCGGCCGCGCAAGCCTATGAGAAGGAACAGCAAGACGATCTAAGCGAAGACGCATTGCGACTGGCAGGCTACATGAACATCGCCAAGCAAGCCACGAATTTCATTTCAGATTCCGACTTGAGGCAAGTGTTGACGCAAGCTCAGGATCAAGTGCAACGCGGCCTGAAGGAAGCCTTTATCGTCAACGGCGGCGGGGATCTATTGGCGCGGGGAAACAGATCCTATCGCTTCGATTTTGAACCTGTCCCCGAAGTGGCGTTTAAAACTGCTCAGAACAATCAACCGGTGGTGATCGAAGATTGGTCCAACAATGAATTCCGCGCCTTATTGCGCCTAACGGCCTACGCCGACCGCTACCTGTATATCAGCCGCACCGTCGATGGCGAAATCCTAAGTCTTCTGGATCAAACCCAAGAAACCGTGCGCCTCTACGAGCAGTTGGAGAATGATCGCGGGCGACTGCTGTTTGAGTTTGGCCTGATCTACCTCGGCTTTGCGCTCATTCTGATCCTCGCTGCGATTTGGCTGGGGCTTTGGTTCGCTGAACGTCTGGCGCGCCCTGTGGGGCAGCTGGCCAGCGCCGCGCAACGTGTCGGGGCAGGGGATTTGGATGTGCAAGTTGTGGAAGCCAAAAGCGAAGATGAGATCGCGCTTCTGGGACGGCTGTTCAACCAGATGACCCGCGAGCTAAAGGTCCAGCGCGAAACCCTTTTGTCCAACACCGACCAGATTGAGCGCCGCCGCCGCCTGTTCGACTCGGTCCTGTCATCTGTGACTGCGGGTGTCATCGGGCTGGATTCCAACCATGGGGTCACCTTCATGAACCGCTCTGCGTTGAGTTTGCTGGATATTTCGGAGGATGCGGACATCTCGCGGCCCCTGTCCGAGATTGTTCCGGAGTTCGGCGCGCTCCCGACCCAGTTAAACGACACTGGCACGAAAGCCGTGCAAGAAGAGATCAAAATCACCCGCCGCGGGCATCTGGAAAACCTGTTGGTGCGCATCGCTACCAGAACCTCGCAAGACGGCGACCTCGAAGGCTATGTGTTGGCCTTCGACGATGTCTCCGAACTGGTCAGCGCGCAAAAAATGGCGGCATGGGGGGATGTGGCGCGCCGTATCGCCCATGAAATCAAGAACCCGCTCACACCGATACAACTCTCCGCCGAACGTCTAAAGCGCAAATTCACGCCGCTCGCAGGCGACCAGCTGGACAGCCTAGAGCAGTACACCGATGTCATTATCCGCCAGACCAATGACTTGCGTCGCATCGTTGACGAATTCTCCAAGTTTGCGCGCATGCCGGAACCGGAGCTGCGCGAGATCGACCTGATGAAGCTGATCAGCGATGCAGTCTTGCTGCAGCAATCAGGTCAGCCGGACGTCAAGATCACCTTGAACAGCGACCGAGACACCATTGTAGCTGATCTGGACCAAACCATGATCGGCCAAGCCATGACCAACCTGATTAAGAACGCAGGCGAAGCCATCGAAAGCCTGTATGAAAAAGGCGCTTATGACGGTCACTCACCACAGGTGAAGGTCGACATTGTGACTGCGGATAAGGATGTGACCATCTGCATTTCAGACAATGGAATAGGTCTTCCCGAAGACCGCACACGGCTGTTTGAGCCATATGTAACAACCCGCGCGAAGGGCACCGGACTTGGTCTGCCCATCGTGAAGAAGATTATCGAAGAGCATGGGGGCAGCCTTGTGCTGCGCGACGCCGATGCCTTCGACGAAACCGGCCATTTGGGCGCAAAGGCAGTCATAAAACTGCCACGCCTGACGGCTGCCAAACGCAGGAACGTGGCCTAAAGGGCCGCAAACAGGAGCAGAAATATGGGCGATATTCTGATCGTAGACGACGAACGAGACATCCGAGAGTTGATTTCGGACATTTTGAAGGACGAAGGGTTCACCACACGGCTGGCCGGCACCTCTGATGCCTGCATGGCAGAAATCAACGCGGAACCACCGGCGTTGATGATTTTGGACATCTGGCTGAAAGACAGCTCGATGGATGGCATCGACATCCTCAAACAGGTCAAGCGCGACAACCCAGATGTGCCGGTGGTGATCATCTCCGGTCACGGCAACATCGAGATTGCGGTCGCCGCGATCAAACAGGGGGCTTACGACTTCATCGAGAAGCCGTTCAATATTGATCAGCTGATGGTGGTGATCACCCGCGCCATGGAAACCTCACGCCTGCGTCGCGAGAACAACCAACTTAAGCGCGGCGAGGCCGTTGTCTCGGAAACCATCGGCGAAAGCTCGGCGTTCAAGGCTTTGCAAGCCCAGTTGGACAAGGTTACCGGCTCCAATGGTCGCGTCATGCTGACCGGTGGAGCAGGGGCCGGCAAAGACGTCGCAGCCCATTACATCCACACGAATTCCAACCGCGCCAATGCCCCTTTCGTTACCATCAATTGCGCATCCATAGAGCCCGAGCGTATGGAAGAGCTGCTGTTCGGCCGCGAAAGCAAGGAACGCGGCATTGAACCCGGACTGCTAGAGCAAGCTCACGGCGGCATCGTGTTCTTTGACGAAGTCGCGGATATGCCCCTTGGCACCCAGTCGAAGATCTTGCGCGTTTTGGTTGAGCAGCAGTTTCAGCGGGTGGGGGGTAAAGACAAGGTGCGCGTTGACCTGCGGGTGATTTCCTCCACCAATCGCGACTTGGATCAAGCCATCGCCGCGGGCACGTTCCGCGAGGAACTATACCACCGCCTGAATGTGGTCCCAATTGCAGTACCAAGCTTGGAAGATCGCCGCGAAGACATACCAACCTTGGCAAACCACTTCATTGAGACGTTTAACAGCTCCCAAGGACTGCCCCTGCGAAAGCTGGCAGATGATGCGATCACCTTGCTGCAAACGATGCAGTGGCCAGGCAACATTCGCCAGTTAAAGAACGTCATTGAGCGCGTGTTGATCCTTGGCCCCGACAAGGGCGACATTGAAGCAAAAGAGCTGCCACAATCCGAAGGTGCCGTTGAAAGCGAAAGCGGTGTCACCATTGGCGGCAATCTGGCAACCTTGCCCCTGCGCGAGGCCCGTGAGCTGTTCGAACGTGAATATCTTATGACCCAGATCAACCGCTTTGGCGGGAACATCTCTCGCACGGCGGCCTTTGTCGGAATGGAGCGCAGCGCGCTGCACCGCAAGCTGAAATCGCTGGGCGTGGTGACATCGAACAAGGCCGGCGCCCGCATCGCGCAGGTTCAAGAAGACGACATGGCCGAAAGCACCTCCGACTAGTGGTTTTCCCAGCGATCCCCCCAAGCCGTCTAGGCTTGGGGGGATACGCGCATAACAATTGACCCGCCAGCGCCCATCTGGCATGCCTGAGCATTCCAAACACCGGGGATCATTCGATGAAAGTCATCATCTGTGGGGCAGGGCAAGTCGGTTGGCAAATCGCCCGCCACCTGTCGAGCGAGAAAAACGACGTCACCGTTGTGGACAACAATCCTGAACTTGTCGCCCGCGCCACCGAGACACTGGATGTGCAAGGTATCACCGGATTTGCCAGCTATCCTGATGTGCTGGATCGTGCTGGTGCCAGAGACGCAGATATGATCATCGCGGCGACCTATTCGGACGAGGTCAACATGGTCACCTGTCAGGTGGCACATTCGGCCTTTTCCGTACCGCGTAAAATTGCCCGACTGCGATCACAAAGCTATCTAACCGCGATCTACTCTGATTTGTATCGTCGCGATCACATGCCCATTGATGTGGTGATCAGCCCCGAAAAAGAGGTGGCAGAAGCCGCGTTGCAGCGCCTCGCCGCCCCCGCAGCCTTCGACACCGAAAATTTCCTTGCGGGGCAGGTACAACTCTTGGGCATTCAGCTTGAGGAAGACTGTCCGGTCCTGAACACCCCGCTGCGCCAGCTGACCGAGCTGTTTTCCACTCTGCGCGCTGTGGTCGTTGGGGTGCGCCGCGAAGGAAATCTGTTTGCCCCTGACCCTGGGGATCAGCTGTTCTCCGGAGACCAGATATACCTATCCACCCACCGCGAAGACGTTCCACGCGCGATGGAGATTTTCGGAAAAACCCAATCCAAGCAAGAACGCGTCGTGATCATTGGCGGCGGAAACGTCGGGCTGGCCGTGGCCCAAGCGCTTGAAAAACGGACCGAACGCATTCGCGCCAAGGTGATCGAAAAGGACCGCCCCATTGCGGAGCGTGCCGCCAATGAGTTGGAGCGCACAATCGTGCTGCATGGCGACGGGCTGAGCGCCGATATCCTGAACGAGGCCAATATCAAACGCGCCGACGCCGTGCTTTGCGTGACAGATGATGACAAAACCAACCTTCTTGCGGCGGTGCGTGCCAAGGCCGAAGGCTGCCCGATGACAATCGCGCTGGTGAATGATCCCACCTTGGTTCCCCTGATGGAGCCGCTAGACGTAGACGCCTATATCAACCCACGAGCAACCACCGTGTCGTCGATCTTGCGCCATATCCGGCATGGCCGCGTGCGCCAGATTTACTCCATCGGGGACGCCGAGGCAGAGGTGATAGAGGCTCAGGTCTTGTCGACCTCGCCAATCTCGGGGCAACCCATCCGCGACATCAGCTTTCCCGAAGGTGTCTTGGTCGGGGCGATCCAGAAGGGCAACAAAGTCGTGCGCCCTGTCGGCGGGACCCGCGTTGACGAGGGCGACACCATCGTGATCTTCGCCCTTGCGGCAGATGTTCCGGAAGTAGAGCGCCTGTTGCAGGTTTCGGTCGACTTTTTCTAGCTATGGCCCAGCGATCCAAAGCAACGACCATTCCTGTGCTGCTTCAGCTGCCCCTGTTTGTGCAGCTTATGGCCACGGGATCGGTTGCGATGTTGCTGCCCGCGATCCATGCCTTCGCCTTGGATCAGCATCGGGTTGCGCAACCGTTTTTCTACGGGGCAGTGCTATTCGGGTTTTTGACCGCTTTGATTGGTTTGGGGACGTTTCGTCAGCCCGTGCGCAATGTGCCGCGCAGCCAGCTATTGACCTTGGTTGCAGCCTTTTTGGCCCTACCGGTCATGCTGGCGGTGCCACTGCATGAGGCGCGGCCCTCCATGTCGTTCTTCAATGCTTACTTTGAGATGGTCTCCAGCATCACAACAACGGGGGCGTCGATCTTTGACACGCCGCATCTGATACCGGATCCGATCCACCTGTGGCGCGGGATTGTCGGTTGGATGGGGGGCTTTTTGGTGATCGTCTCGGCGGTGGCCATTCTGGCACCGATGACGCTTGGCGGCTTTGAAGTGTTGCGCCCAACACCCTCTAGCGGTGGCCTGCCGGGATCTGGTGCCCAGCTGGCGCGCGCCACCGAGCCCAACAAACGCGTGGCCCGTTTCACCGCGCAAGTGCTTCCGGTTTACGTTTCCCTCACCTTGATCATCTGGTTGCTGCAAGTCATCAGCGGAACCGGCAGTTTCAACGGGGTGATGATCGCAATGGCCACCATGTCCACCAGCGGTATCTTGCCCTTGAGAACTTTGGCCGAGCTGGGCATGTCCGTACCCGCAGAGATCGCCATCTTTGTTTTCCTGTTCATCGCCGTGACGCGTCAGGTCACTTGGTTGCCCTTTGACAAACACTATTCCTCCAGCCTGCGCAACGACCCCGAGATGCGGGTGGCTCTTTGCTTTGTTGTTCTTGTGCCCTTGGCCTTGTGGTTCCGTCATTTTATCGGCGCGATTGAGGTGAATGAGGAAAGCGACGTCCTGTCCGCGGTGCGCGCCCTTTGGGGGGCAGTCTTCACCGTGTTGTCCTTCCTTTCCACCACCGGCTTTGTATCTGGGGATTGGGAAACCGCGCGGGATTGGTCGGCGCTGCCCACGCCCGGATTGGTGCTGGCGGGGCTGGCAATCTTGGGAGGGGGCGTCGCGACCACCGCGGGCGGGGTCAAATTGCTCCGCTTCTACGCGCTCTATAAACACGGGGTCCGAGAGATGGAGAAACTGGTTCACCCGTCCTCCATCGGCAGCGGTGGGCGCCTTGGGCGTGGAATGCGCCGAGAGGGCGCCTTCATCGCGTGGATTTTCTTCATGCTATTTGCGCTCTCTATCGCGGGTGTGGTTGTCGCTTTAGCCTTCACCGGATTGGGCTTTGAGGAATCAGTGATTTTTGCCTTGTCGGGCCTGTCGACCACGGGGCCGCTGATCTATGTGGCTTTGGACGAAAGCGCCAGTTACGCAAGCCTGTCAACCGGTTCGAAATCGATCCTGATTTGGGCTATGGTATTGGGGCGAATGGAAACTTTGGCCATCATCGCTTTGTTCAACCCTGACTTCTGGCGTCGCTAACTCACCCAACGTCACCCGCGCCCCCCTGTGACTTTTTGCCAGTTTTAAGGCGAAATTCAGGGCTGGACGCCCAATAAAAGCCACGACATACTGCAATTTCATCACGGACAGGTGTCGGCTCGGCTGACGCTCGCACAACTAGCGCAATAAAAAAGGCAATAAAAAATGGCCGCTGATAAGCAAAACCTACAAGACGCATTCCTCAACAACGTTCGCAAGACTAAGATTCCGGTGACGATCTTCCTGATCAACGGAGTGAAATTGCAAGGCGTGATCACTTGGTTCGACAACTTCTGCGTGCTGCTTCGCCGCGATGGTCAGTCCCAATTGGTCTATAAACACGCGATTTCAACGATCATGCCATCGCAACCGATCAACCTCTACGACGGTGAAGATAATTCTTGAGACCGAAGAGGCCGGCCTGACCCGCGCATGGGTCGTCCATCCTGACATCAAAGACATAAAGGCGCGCAGGCTCCCGAGCTTCGCGCTTTCGGAAGCCGTTTCGCTGGCGGATGCTTTGCCCGGACTGGAGGTCGCGGGGTCTGAAGTCGTCCCCTTGCCAAAGGTGAAAGCGGGCACATTGTTCGGCACCGGCAAAATCGCCGAGCTGAAAACCCGTCTGCACGATGCAAAAGTCGAGCTGGTATTGATCGACGGCCCCGTCACGCCGGTGCAGCAACGCAATCTTGAGAAGGAATGGGGCGTCAAAATTCTTGACCGCACCGGCCTCATCTTGGAGATTTTCTCGGACCGCGCGGCAACCCGCGAGGGCGTCCTTCAAGTAGAACTTGCGGCCTTGTCCTACCAGCGCACGCGCCTTGTTCGCGCATGGACACACCTAGAGCGTCAACGCGGCGGCCTTGGATTTGTGGGCGGGCCAGGTGAGACACAGATCGAGGCCGATCGCCGTGCCATTGATGAAGCCATCGTTCGCATCCGTCGGCAGCTCGAAAAGACGGTAAAGACCCGCGAGTTGCACCGCGCGGCCCGCGCCAAAGTGCCTTATCCTGTCGTGGCTTTGGTCGGATACACCAACGCCGGTAAATCGACTTTGTTCAACAGGCTAACCGGCGCCGAAGTCTTGGTGAAAGACATGCTGTTTGCCACGCTCGACCCGACGATGCGGTCGGTAGAGTTGCCCGACGGGTTGGAAATCATCATGTCGGACACGGTTGGCTTCATCTCTGATCTTCCGACGCAACTTGTGGCCGCCTTCCGCGCGACACTGGAAGAAGTGCTGAGCGCTGATCTGATCCTGCATGTGCGCGACATCTCGCATCCCGAATCCGAAGGCCAAGCCCGCGACGTCCGCGCGATCATGGCCGATCTTGGGGTAGATAAAGATGTGCCCGTGTTGGAGGTCTGGAACAAATCAGACCAGCTGAAGCCAGAGCCTCTGGAAACCGCCACCAACAAAGTCGACCGTGACGACGCCTTGTTCTTGACCTCGGCAGTTACTGGGGCAGGGATCGACGCGCTGTTGGATGCGGTATCGGGTCTCTTGCGCGCGGGCTCTACCACCGAAGTGATCGATCTGGGTTTCGCAGACGGCAAAGCCCGCGCTTGGTTGTTCGGCCAAGAAGTCGTCGACGCAGAAGAGCAAACCGAGACCGGATTCAAGCTGACCGTCACGTGGAAGCCGACGCAAAAGGGCCAGTTTGAGAAGCTGTGACGACGACCTGCGTCATTCATCTCGCCTTGCAAGATGCCTCTATTCGCCCGACGGCACCAGCGTGATTGTCCCCACGGAGCCTGCACGCGCCAACTCAGGGTCAAGCGACATCGGTACATATTCCCCGCGCCGCCACAGCACACCCAAATCATCGTAATGCCGTGACAGCGGGTGGCCCGACTGCCCCGTTGCCATCACGAACAACGAGCTATCAGGGTCGCCAAAATCATACACCCCACGGTAGCCCGCCGCATGAACGTTCTGAAACGGGTCCGGACCACTGCCGGACGTGCGCCCGCGCAGCAAGGTATTATCGCCACCAGAGGTGGATTGGCGAATGTTCACAAAGATCGACAAGAAGGGTATTTTCCCCAGCACTTGGTGATCGTGGGTCGCCTCATGCGCATCCCCCCAACGCCAGCTTTCAATCGCCGCGCCGTATTTGTCGCTCAGCCAGACCAAGGCATCGTCCAACGCCAAACGTGAGATGTCGGTGCAGGTCTCGACCGGCGCAGATTGCAAAACATCGCACCACACGCCCGCATTGTCTGCGTTTCGGAAAACCCGCTCGATAAACAAAGGCTCCACATGGGTGAACTCGCTTTCCAGCGGCCCGATTTCATCGCGGATAAGGCGTGACTGCAACGCGCGCAGCCATGCAGAATAGATCAAGGGTTCAGGCAGATGTTCGGACATCTCGCCATTCCACTGCGCCATCAGCTCCAACGCTTTTTGGCGGCGACGCTCGGGCGTGCCATCGGGGGCGGCCTCTCCGGTAAACCACAGATCCCCAGCAATCAACGGAAGCAAGGAGCGCGCGGTGAATGACACCGTATCAAGCTGAGCGTCAATGAAACTGTCGCGCGTATGAACCTGCCGCCCCAACATCAACCGACGCCAGCGCTGCACCCGCTGCGTATCGCCATAGGTATAGCTGACGTGATCGGGGAAGGGGCGTTCAACAACCTTGTTGTTTGTATTGCCCAAGATGCCACCGCTAGGGCGCGTGAACTGCGGGTTGGAGGCATAGGGCATCACACCCAGCCAGCGATTTTGCGCCAACCAACCCGGCGAGGGAATACGCCCGCGCGATTGATGCGCCGGATTGCGACGGGGCACATGGCCAATGGTTTTAAACGCGATGCCGTCTTGATCCACAATGGTCAGGTTCTGCGCGGGGGCCACATAGCCCTCACCGGCTGCGATGACGTCCTCTGCGGTGCTGGACTGCATGATCCGCAACGCCGCCTGAATGGAGGTGTCTTGATCCGTCAGCATCGTCCAGCTTAGCGCCGCCTCATGCCCCAAGGGGGTGATTGTGCCAAGATTGTAATGTGTATCGGGCAAGATCGGGCCATTGTCAGACCAGCGCATGTTGATGGTTTCGGATGGGGCGTCCTTTACCAAGATGATCGATTGCGCGGTCCTGAAACGTTTGTAGCCGTCAGCTGTGAGGTATTCGTCTGGGTTCTCGGGGTTCAATTTCTCGATCAGGAGATCTTGGTCATCCACATAGGCCGATGTCAGCCCCCAACCAACCTTGTCAGAGCGCCCGCTTAACACAACCGGCATGCCAGGAATGGTTCCGCCGATCACCCCACCCGACGCCAGATCCAGCCGAGCCAGATACCAAATTGACGGGGCCGACAGCCCCAAATGCGGGTCATTGGCCAGCAAGGTTCCCCCTGCAGCCGACCGCTCTGGCGCGGCCGCAAAGGCGTTAGAGGCGCCAGCCAATTCGCGCTCGGGGAAGGGCGATAGGAAGTTGCCTGTGTCACTGGTGGTATTCGCGGCATAGCGCGGGAGCCCAAGCCCGTGCATCAGGCCCGCGTAGTCCAGCGCCGCAATCCCTTGACCCGGATTGTCGGGCAGAAGGTCACGCACCCGTTCGGGCTGCAGCACCAAGGAGGCCCGCGCGCGTACGACTTCTTCCTCCAGATGGCCCGATAGCTGCAACGCCATGATCTTGATAATGGCGATGCTATCGGCGGGCTGCCATGGGGCAATCTGTGGGGAGAACACGAAGAATTCCGGTGCGCCGCGTCCAAGGGCCTCTTGGTTGACCGTGCGAAGCCACGCATTCACCCCCGCAGAATAGCTCTCTAAGGCGGCCAATGTATCCGCATCCTGCGCCTCGACCGAGCGTTGCGCCAAACCGTAGACATCCAACCTGCGGATCAGTTTATCAACGTTCAACGTGCGTTCGCCAAACAGCTCGCTCAACCGCCCCTGAGCGGTGCGGCGCAGCATGGTCATCTGCCACAGGCGGTCCTGCGCATGGGCAAACCCAAGTCCGTAATAAACGTCTTCATCGCGGTCAGCAAAGATATGCGGCACGCCGGAGTTATTGCGAATGATCTCGACCTGCCCATGAAGGCCCGGCACGGTGTAATCCGCGTCATAATCGACCAACGACCGTGACGCGAGGTAATACACCCCCGCCAACGCCAGCCCCGAAAGCAGCGCAAGCAGCATGAAAAGCCGCAACGACCATTTGAAAACCAGACCCATCGACCCTCCGGAATTTGCGCCCTACTATTGACGCTTCAGCCCCTGTCGTTACATCGGTTGGCAGGCATAATCAAACAGATGAAACAGGGACTTCACAGAATGGCAAAAGTTAGTTTTCTTGGACTGGGCGTAATGGGGTATCCGATGGCCGGACATCTTGCCAAAGCGGGCCATGACGTCACCGTTTACAACCGCACCACCGCCAAGGCCGAAAAATGGGTGGCAGAGCAGGGCGGCCGTTTCGCCGTCACCCCGCGCGAAGCCGCACAGGGGGCTGATTTCGTGATGGCCTGTGTCGGGAACGACGATGACTTGCGCTCGGTCTGTTTGGGGGAGGATGGCGCATTTGCAGGCATGGACGCTGGCACTATCTTTGTCGATCACACCACCGTATCCGCCAAGGTCACCCGTGAACTCTATGCCGATGCCGACAACAAGCAAATCTGTTTTGTTGATGCGCCGGTCTCCGGAGGCCAAGCGGGGGCCGAAAATGGCCAACTCGGGGTTATGTGCGGTGGCGATCAGGGCGCCTATGACCGCGCCGAGCCGATCATCAACGTCTACGCCAAAGCCTGCAAACGCATGGGCGACAACGGGGCGGGCCAATTGACCAAGATGGTCAACCAGATTTGCATCGCAGGCGTGGTGCAGGGCCTGTCCGAGGCGCTTCACTTCGCCGACAAAGCCGGACTGGACGGCAAGGCAGTGGTCGAGGTTATCTCCCAAGGGGCCGCTGGATCATGGCAGATGTCCAACCGCTATGAAACCATGGTGGACAATGAATTCGACCACGGGTTTGCCGTAGACTGGATGCGCAAGGATTTGGGCATTTGCCTTGATACGGCCGACGAGAATGGCGCGTCCTTGCCGCTGACCGCCTTGGTGGATCAATTCTACAAGGACGTCCAAAAAATGGGCGGTGGTCGTTGGGACACCTCATCCCTGATCCAACGTCTACGGGCGCTGGATCACGCCTGAACCTGCCCCCAAAAGCCCTGTTGAAGCGCCGCGATCTAAATCTGCGCTTCAATTAACCTTAGGATAAGACGCAAGCCTCATAGTTGGTGCTCTATGAGGTGTCGTATTGTGCTTAGATCAATCACGCTATGTGGTCTTTTATTCTGTGTGTTCAGCACGGGCCCAGCGGCCTCCGCGCCCGAGGCCCAGTGCAAACATGAAATCATGCAGGACGGTGTTTGTGTTTACAGGCTGGCCGCCGACGCGAGTTTGAACGCCCCAAAGGGCGCTTTGCCACGCGCTGGCTCAATCACCCCAAAAAGCCACAGTTTTTCAATGCAGGGGGGCAATATGATTGCGCTGAAGATACTGTTGGGATCTCTGATACTCATCATCCTGTGGCGACTTACGCGTCGCAGTGATCTGCGGCATAGCTGCAGGATTCCGGTGCAGGTCATGTGCCTAAATCAATGCAAATTGACCCATATGGCCGATTTGGGGCGTCAGGGCTGCAAAATCGATGTCATCACTATCGGCGAACCCGGAATGCACGTCGAGCTGACCTTTTGCGGCATCTCCGTCCCCGCCGAAATCATATGGCGGAATTCGCAGTTTGCAGGGCTGGAATTCGAAAGACGTCTGAGCGTGCAAATGCTAAAGAATGCTCTTGCGTTTGAAGATCACGCTACACTGCACAAGCGCATCTAGGGGCAAAGACCCCGATGTGAGGCCGCCATAGCTGACTGGGCTATGACGGCAGCTTTGTTACGGAATGATACGGTTGTATTTATTGCCTTCAATCTGCGCACCAGCGATCAAACCGGACTGACCAAAGACAACTGCAATGACAGGTGTCAGCGCCGTAGTGGTATCAACACCTAGGTTTCCAGCGTCATTTGCCACTGCAAAGCGCGCATCTGCGCCCAATGTCCAGCCTGGGGACCTGCGAAAATCTGACAATGCCTGTTCGGTCATGAAGAACAATGCGTGCGAATATTGCTGCGCGCCGATCTGGAAGCCGAAGCTTGCAGCGGTTGTTGAATAGTAATCAACGGTGACATCGTTCACCCGCAAAGCACCACGCCCATAGGATCCGCCAACACCGAAGCCCGCCTCTGAAACCAGTGGCATCATCAAAATGCCAACCGCCTTATTCGACAGATCGGTCGTTCCACCGACGTTATTATACATAAAATCCAATGCGCTATCCACACGCGCGTCGATCTTGCCGCCGCCTTGTGAATTGACGCCATTGCCGCATGCCGCAAGCAAAGTCGCGCTACCAGAGGTCGCAAGAAAATTGCGCCGAGAAAGAATGCTCATGAGTTCCGCCTATATATAATTTACTGCCGTTGGCCTCTGAAATCGGGCCTTGTGGATAAAATACGGCATGATCCGCACCTTGTCACGCGAATTGAGCACGGCACGGCGGTAGATTGCCGAAAGTTTGATCAGCCTTTTTCAGCGTAAACTTGCAAAATGGCGGCATAGGCGTCGGGTGGGGCTAAGGAAAACACCCCTGCATTCCCCGCATCAAATGCCGTGCGCCATGTCGTGTATCCCTCACGAAAGCCCTCGGGGGATGACACGCCATCCAACACCAACTCCGCCGTATTGTCCGAGTTGAACGCGGTCTCGGCAATTGGCGCGTGCTCGACTTGCGGCCAATCCAGTTTGCGAGCTTCCTCGCTCGGGGTCATCGACACCGATAGCACCGCGCAATTGGACGGATCCGCGCCCAAGTCACCGGCCGTATCAATACAGCCGATGGTCACGATCAGTTGCGGATGATCTTCAGTCTCAGCAAAGCTCCAGACTTGTCCTGCCGCAAAGATCATGCGCCCAGCAACTTTGCGACCCTTGGTGCGAAATAGGTCAGGATTCCATCGCAGCCCGCGCGCTTGAAGGCCATCAGGCTTTCCATCATCACCTGTTCCTCGTTGATCCAGCCATTGGCACCGGCCCCCATGATCATCGCGTATTCGCCGCTGACCTGATAGGCATAGGTTGGGGCGCCAAACTGGTCTTTGACGCGGCGGCAGATGTCCAGATAGGGCAGGCCGGGTTTGACCATGACCATATCCGCGCCCTCAGACAGATCACGTGCGACCAACCGCAGGGCTTCATCCGAATTGGCGGGATTCATCTGATAGGTTTTCTTGTCGCCAACCAAAGCCCCCGACGCCCCCAGCGCATCGCGGAACGGGCCATAAAAGGCAGAGGCATATTTGGCAGAATAGCTAAGGATTGCGACGTCTTGGAAACCATCGGCCTCCAAGGCGCGGCGCATCGCCCCGATGCGACCATCCATCATGTCAGACGGCCCGATAATATCCGCACCCGCAGCGGCCTGCGCAAGCGTCATTTTGACCAAAGCCTCTACGGTTTCGTCATTCACAATTGTGCCGTCGCGCACAAAGCCGTCGTGCCCATTGGCGTTATAGGGGTCCAATGCGACATCTGTCATAATCGCGATGTCCGGCACCGCGGCTTTGATCGCAGCCGTTGCGCGGTTGGACAGGTTGTCAGGGGACCACGCCAAGGCGCAATCCTCAGTCCGCGAGGCATCATCCGTATATGGAAAAATGCAGATCGCCGGAATCCCCAGATCATGTGCCTCCTTGGCGGCCAATACGGCCCGATCAACCGTCAACCGCATGACCCCCGGCATGGACGGGATGGCGTAGCTGTCGTTTTGCCCTTCCATCACAAAGATCGGCCAGATCAGATCATTCACGCTCAAGGTGTTTTCAGCCGCCAAGCCGCGTAAGGCAGCTGTACGACGCAAACGGCGCAGGCGCGTCATCGGGAAGGGCGCATTTACGGGCGTGATGGACATGAAAATTTGGCCTCCAAAGAGCAACATTTCTCCAGTGGTGGCATGATTGACACCGCGCCTCAAGCCCTTGGCCCAAAATCGCATTGGCCGGTCTTTTCATCGCCTCAATCCCCGACTAGGGTGCAGCCTCACACTGACCCCACCAATGAGGCGCCCAAGCGTGGATATTTACTCAACGGTCTTCGAGCTTATCGACATGCGCTCTTTCTCAAACCTGTGGTTCTGGATCACATTGGCCTATGTTTGGTCTGCCGCGTCGCATTACGTGATTGGTGTGCCCTATGATATGGTCGCACGGGCGACGAAATACGGCGGTCAAGTGGATCAGGACTTGAAGGATTTGGTGCGCAGCAATGCCAACCGGTTTACCTTTATCGCCGATAATTCGGGCATCTGGTTGGTGGGTTTCGGCTTTTTCATCCTGACCGCGCTGGCGCTTTTGGGGTTCTATTACAAGCTGGAGTTCAGTCAGGCGCTGTTCCTGATCTTCGCGCCCTTGTCGCTGGTTTTCGCGCTTTCGGTGCGATGTGCGCGGCGCATCGATCACACTTCCCTTGCAGATATTCGCATGAAGCTGCGGCGGCAACGACTGGCCATCCAAGTCATTGGCATGTTGTCGATCCTTGTGACGTCCATGTGGGGGATGCTTCATAATCTGTCTGTAGGTGTGCTGGGCGGTTGACACCCGCGCCTCATGACATAGGTCATCGGCCATGAATATGATCACAGTTTCCGGTGCCCCCGAAGGGTTTGATGCTCGACTGCTTCTAAAAGAGCTGGAACGCGGCCCCGTTATCCATGTGGCCCGCGATGACAAACGCATGCAAGCGATGCGCACAGCCTTGCGCTTTTTCGCCCCTAACGTCCCCGTGCTGGATTTCCCCGCGTGGGATTGCCTGCCATATGATCGTGTCTCGCCAAATGCGGATGTGGCGGCGGCGCGGATGGCGACATTGGCAGGGCTGGCCAGCGGAATTCCCGGCCCGTTCATTTTGTTGACAACTTTGGCGGCGGCATCCCAATACGTGCCCGCGCGCACTGTGCTCGAAGGGGCGTCCTTCGTCGCGGAAGTCGACCGCCAGATCAACGAAAAGTCCCTGCGCGACTATCTTGTGCGGATGGGCTTCACCCAAAGCCCCACAGTAATGGAGCCCGGAGACTACGCCATTCGGGGGGGGATTATCGACATCTTCCCACCGGGCGAAACCGGCCCGATCCGTCTTGATCTGTTTGGAGATGTTCTGGATGGAATCCGGCGATTTGATCCGGCCAGCCAACGCACCACCGAAAAGCTCAACCGTGTGGAGCTGGCCCCCGTCTCAGAAGTTATTCTGGACGAGGCGGCCATCACAAGGTTCCGGCAAAACTACCGCATAGAATTTGGCGCGGCAGGGACCGACGACCCATTGTACGAAGCCGTGTCTGCAGGCCGAAAGCATCAAGGCATCGAGCATTGGCTGCCGTTCTTTCATCAGTCCTTGGAAACCGTTTTTGACTATCTGCCGGATGCCATAGTTGTGCTGGACGACAAGTCCGAACCCGCCCGCATCTCTCGCTGGGAAGGAATAGCAGACCAATATGACAATCGTGCAGAAGCCCTGAAGTCCAAGGCTCGCGTCGACAGCGTCTATAAACCGGTGCCGCCGCATTTGCTGTATCTCGACAATGACGCGTTTCAATCTACCTTGAAGGGCAAACGCGTCTTGCAATTGGCAAGCCTTCCCCAAGCCACCGGAGCAGGTGTCACCGATGCGGGCGGGCGGATCGGGCGCAACTTCGCCCCCGAGAGACAAGCCGAAGATCGCAACATATTCAACGCACTCGCGGATCATGTTAATGAACTTCGTGACGGGCGATCTGTGATCGTCGCCAGTTTTTCCGAAGGGGCGCGGGAACGGCTCAGCGGCTTACTTGAAGACCAAGACATTCGCGACGCCAAACAGGTGACCTCCTTTAAGGATGTCGGGGAGCAAGGGGTCTATCTGACCGTTTGGGCATTGGAGGAAGGGTTCACCGCCGCGGGTCTTGCGGTGATCTCGGAGCAAGATGTGCTGGGCGACCGCCTGATCCGCCGCGCCAAGAAAGCCAAGCGGGCAGAGAACTTCCTTACCGAAACCCAAGGCTTGTCTTTGGGCGAGCTGATCGTCCATGTCGATCACGGGATTGGCCGCTATATCGGCCTTGAAACCGTTACCGCAGCCGGCGCGCCCCACGAGTGCATTTTGCTGGAGTACTCAGGCGGGGACCGGCTGTATCTTCCGGTTGAAAACGTCGAACTCCTGTCGCGATATGGCCATGAAGAAGGCCTGCTGGACAAATTGGGGGGCGGGGCTTGGCAGGCCAAGAAAGCCCGTCTGAAACAGCGCATCCGTGACATGGCAGACAGGTTGATCCGCATCGCAGCCGAGCGGGAGCTGCGGCGCGCCCCGATTTTGGAAGCTCCGCAGGACATGTGGGAGGCCTTCTGCGCAAGGTTCCCCTATGAAGAAACCGAAGATCAGCTGACGTCCATTGAAGCCGTGATGGATGACCTCGCCAAAGGCCGTCCGATGGACCGATTGGTCTGCGGCGATGTGGGCTTTGGCAAAACCGAGGTCGCGATGCGCGCGGCCTTCATCGCCGCCGCAAGTGGCATGCAGGTGGCTGTGGTCGCACCGACGACGCTTTTGTCGCGTCAGCATACCCAAAGCTTTCAAGAGCGCTTTCGCGGCTTCCCGATCAATGTGCGGCAACTGTCACGCTTTGTAAGCGCGAAGGACGCGAGCGAGACCCGCAAAGGGCTGGCCGATGGAACCATTGACATCGTCGTGGGGACCCATGCGGTATTGTCCAAACAGGTGCATATCAAAAACCTAGGCTTGTTGATTATTGATGAGGAACAACACTTTGGCGTGCAGCACAAAGAGCGCCTCAAGCAGTTGCGCTCTGATATTCACGTGCTGACGCTCTCGGCCACTCCGATCCCGCGCACCTTGCAGTTGTCTTTGTCGGGCGTGCGTGAATTGTCGATCATTGGCACGCCGCCCGTGGACCGATTGGCGATCCGAACCTATGTATCCGAATTCGACACGGTCACTATCCGCGAAGCCCTGTTACGTGAACATTATCGCGGCGGGCAAAGTTTCTATGTGGTGCCACGCGTCTCGGACCTGCCTGATGTTGAAGCATGGTTGAAGGAACATGTGCCGGAGGTGTCCTATCTTGTGGCCAACGGTCAAATGGCACCTGGTGAATTGGACAGCCGCATGAACGCCTTCTACGACGGCAAATATGACGTGCTTCTGGCCACCACAATTGTTGAGTCCGGCATCGACATTCCAACCGCCAACACCATGATCATACACCGCGCCGATATGTTCGGGCTTAGCCAGCTGTATCAAATTCGCGGGCGGGTCGGGCGCTCCAAGACCCGTGCTTATGCATATCTGACGACAAAGCCCCGCCAGAAACTGACCAGCACCGCCGAGAAACGTTTGCGCGTCCTCGGCTCCATCGACAGCCTCGGGGCGGGCTTTAACATCGCCAGCCAAGACCTTGATATCAGGGGCGCAGGCAATGTTCTGGGCGAAGAGCAATCCGGCAATATGCGCGAAGTGGGCTTTGAGCTTTACCAATCCATGCTGGAAGAGGCCGTCGCCAAGATCCGGTCCGGCCAGATGGAAGGCCTGACGGAAACTGACGACCAATGGGCCCCGACGATCAACCTTGGTGTGCCGGTATTGATCCCTGAGGATTATGTCCCCGATTTAGACGTGCGTCTTGGCCTTTATCGCCGCCTGTCGGGTCTGACGACCAAGGTCGAGCTGGAAGGCTTTGCCGCCGAGCTGATCGACCGCTTTGGCAAGCTGCCGCGTGAGGTAAACACATTGATGTTGGTTGTACGCATCAAGGCCATGTGCAAACGCGCAGGGATCGCCAAGCTGAACGCAGGCGAGCGCGGCGCAACAATAGAGTTCCACAACAACAAGTTCGCCAAGCCGGAAGGGTTGGTGGCCTACCTTCAGGATGACCGCAATCTAGCCAAGCTGAAAGACAACAAGGTCGTCGTACGCAGAGACTGGAAGAAAGAGGCCGACAAGATCAAAGGGGCTTTTGCCATTGCCCGTGATCTGGCGGAACATGCAGGCACCTTCAAGAGGGCACAAAAGGCCAAGTAAACTCGGGCGCTTTTACCGCAGGCCGCGCCGGACCAACACAAACGCCGATATGGACAGAACCGTCGAAGCCAAGGCAAGGGGCAAGGCTGTCCCGTCAAACGCCAAGCCAATAGGGGCGGCAATAGCGACGCCGAAAACCGTAGACAGCGCACCAATCACCGAAGCGGCCATACCGGCCACATGGCCAACCGGCTCCATTGCCAGTGCATTCAGGTTGCCAACAGCCAGCCCGACCATGAAGAACATTGACGTGGTCCAGACCAGATACAGGGAAAACGGCAGCGTCCCCGTGGCATAGGAAAGCAGAACCAACCCCGAAATCGCAATTTGCATTCCCAACCCTGCCAAAATCAGCTTTTGCATTCCCAACCGGACAACCAAACGCGCGTTCAAAATAGAGGCCGTTCCCGACACCAAGGCGACCAAGGCAAACCAAAAGGGAAACTCTTCTCCGCGCGCAAAGGTGGTTTCAAATATCTGCTGCGTCGAACTTAGGGCGCCGAACAGCATCCCGTAGACGAGAATTTGCACAACCGTCGACAGGATGAAAACCCGATGCGAGAAACACTCCCGAGCGGCCACCAGCAAAGACGCGGGCTTGAAGGGCACCCGTGCCTCCGGCGCCAAGGTTTCGGGCTGACGGATGTATAGCCAACTCACGACAATCACCGCGAGGATCACAAAGCAGTAGAACACCGCGTGCCACCCGAAACCGTCAATGATGAACTTGCCTAACAGCGGCGCGATCGCAGGCACCAGCGTGAACACCATCATGACATAGGACATGATCGAGGCCATCGGTCGCCCCTCATATTGGTCGCGCACCATCGCGACCGCCACAATGCGTGGCCCCGCCACACCAATCCCCTGCAAAAGGCGGCTGAACAGCATGCCATCCAACGTCTGCGCCTGTGCCGCCATGATCGCCCCAACCGCATAAAGCAACGCCCCGCAAAATATCACCGGCTTGCGCCCAAACCGATCCGACAGCGGCCCCATCACCAGTGTCCCCAAGCCCATTCCGAACACAAAGCTGGTCAGCACCAGCTGGGCGCGATTTGGGGCGTCCGGAGTAAGGGTCTGGGCGATCTCGGGCAGGGCGGGCAGCATGGAATCGATGCTGAATGCAACCATTGCCATGTGGCATGCGATCAGTCCGACGAATTCAGGTTGCGAAAGCTTGCGGATCGGAGCGTTCAAAATTTTGCCTTTGCAAACAGGTAGAGGGCAAGAGCCCAAATGGCCAACTCTAGGGAAAAGGTCCAATGAAACAGGAAGGACAAAATGAAATGATCATGTGTCGGCTCCACCGTGACCAGCTGAAACAACTCGCTGTTGATCGGCCATTGCCAAGCGATTGAGCCAGCGATTGTGTCCAGCACAATATGCATGAAGATCGCCACAAAGAACGTGCGGGCAGGGGGCAGATACCTAGGCCTCCAACGCCGCAACACCATTAAAGTCGCCACCGCAACAGGCAGCCAGAAGGCGGGCATATGCACCCAGTAAAGGTGATGGTGGAACGCACGATTGTCGACAAAGTAAAACCAGATCAGGTCAAAGTCGGGCAGCACCGCCCCCAGAATGGCAGCAGGCATCAACCAAGGGTGAACCCCGTACCGTTGGGCGCCGCGCCCCAAAATATATCCAGATGGAAGATGTGCCGTGATCACCCCTGCACCTCAAGTTGCTCATTGAGCTCCTTGATCACATCCATCCACAACTCCGGCGGTTGGGCCCCTGACAAAACATGTTGATTGGCGATAATATTGGCAGGCACGCCTGACACGCCGCGCTCGCGGGCATGTGCGTCACGGGCACGAATATCCTCGACATCCTGATCCATCGCCAGCAATCGTGCGACCATATCGCGATCCATCTCGGCCGCCTCGGCAATGTTGATCAGGGTTTCACTGTCGCCAATATCCTGCCCGTCTTTGAAGTAGGCCTTGAACAGTTTGGACACCACCGCGGTTTGGCGTCCTTCCAACCCTGCCCAATGGATTAGGCGGTGGGCATTAATGGTGTTCGGCGTGCGCTGTATCGCACCAAAATCCACCTCTAGCCCCGCTGCAACCGCCGCTTCCGCGATCTGGCCGTAGACCCGCAACGCCCCATCCTTGCCGCCGAATTTGTGCTCCAGATACTCTCGACGGTCCATCCCGCCGTCAGGCATGGTCGGGTTCAGTTGAAACGGATGCCACTCAATGGTGAACGGGTGGTCGGGATTGGCCTCCAACGCGCGGTCCAGATGGGCTTTTCCGATATAGCACCAAGGGCAAATAACGTCGGAGATAATATCAAGTTTGATCATGCGAGGCCTCAAATCTGTCGCGAAGCAATCTGCGGTTCAGCTTGCCGTTCCCCCCTTTTGGCAATGTGTCGAGGTGGATGTAAAGGCGTGGTTGCTTGTACCGCGCGAGCAAGGCCTGTGCGCAGGCGCGCAATGCCTCTTCATCCAAGGGGGCGGAAGAGGTGTAGAACAGGGCGATAACACGCGTATCCGCCTTAATTTCAACGCTAGCAGCAGCGCATCCAGTCAGATGGGCGACGCCGGAAAACGCCGCCTCCACCTCCAGCGGAGACACACGGTAACCACCGGCATTCATCATATCATCACGGCGCCCCAGATAGGTGATGTCGCCGTCTTTGCTCATGCTTACAGTATCAGAAGTAATGAACCATTCGCCTTGCTCCGGCTCCTCTCCAAGATACCCCAGCATAAGACCAGGATCACTACGGTGAATGGCCAGCAAACCAGCGGTGTCATGGGGCACTGGCTTCCCGTCTTGCAGCACCGCGATCCGTCGCCCGCGCTGAGGCCGCCCGCAAGAGGTGCTATGTGCAGGGGTCTTCGGGTTGCCGGATATGAAGGTTGAGCATTCCGACATGCCCATCGCCTCGTGAAGATCGGTCCCGCTTGCCGCCCGCCAAGCCAGTCGCAGCGACGGCGGCAAACTTTCGCCCGCGCTAAGCCCGTGGCGCAAGCGCGGCATATCCGGCAAGTCATGCTTCAACATTTGCCTGTAAACGCCTGGAGCCGCGGCAAAAATGCTAACGGAGTTTTGCGAGATCAACCCTGCCAGCTCGGCAGATGTGACATCATTATCTGGGATCAATGCCGTGGCTCCGATGCTCCATGGATCCATCAGCCCCGTGCCCAAAGTATAGGTCCAGTTGAACGCCCCCGCATGCATCATCCGGTCGTCTTGCCCCAAGCCGTACCAGCCCTCCCACATCATCCGTCGCGCCCAGATTGCACGATGCGCATGACACACGCCGCTTGGCCGCCCCGAGGTGCCAGAGGTGAACACGATATAGGCAAGGCGGTTCGGGTCTCCCATGACCGGCGGCACCGCATCCGCTTGGGGCAGCTCCGTTAGAACTGGCGCATCAAACTCCGGCAATGACACGCCCTCTTGATGCAAGATCACAGCGGGTCGGGTTTGACGGGCAATTTCAGTCGCTTCGGGCACGGTAAGTTGCGCCGATGCAGGGATCGGAACCAGCCCGCCCCAGATACAGGCAAGATAGGCCACGGGAAAATCTGGGGTATTCCCAAGCCGCAGCAAGACGTGATCGCCCGCCTGCAACCCAGAGGCCAGCAATCCCCCCGCAACACGGCTCACGCGGGCATGAAGCTGCGCGAATGTGATCACCTCGCCAGAGCCCCCCAAGATTTCCAACGCGGGTTTGTCCCCCAGCTCCACTGCCTTCGACAGCACATATGCCGCCATGTTGAACGGTGCAGGACAATGCGCAGCGGCGCCATGATCGAATACGGATTGCATAGCCCAAACGGCTAGCCCCCATTGCAAGGGGCCGCAAGAGGGCGTTAAGAACCCATATGAGCAACAAAGACGAACCCAGCCTTATCCGGCTTGCCCGTGCCAATGGCGAAAACAGCCCAGTGGAACCCTTGAACCTTGGCGCGCGCGTTCGCGAATTGCGCAAGGCCCGAGACTGGACGTTAGAGCAGGCCGCAAATCAGGCAGGGCTAGCGCGATCGACCTTATCGAAGATCGAAAACGAGCAAATGTCGCCCACCTTCGAGCTGATGAAGAAACTCGCGGACGGGCTTGGGATCGGCATGCCGCAATTGTTCACCCCGCCGAAGAAAGCCCAAGTGAACGGGCGTATGGATGTGACCCGCTCGGACGACGGATCGGCCCATGTGACCCCCACCTACGAGCATGAAATGTTGAATACGGGGCTGACCAAAAAGGCCATGTTGCCTTACCGCGCCCGCATCCGTGCCCGCAGCTTTGACGAATTCGATGGCTGGGTCAGGCATGACGGCGAGGAGTTTCTATATGTGCTGACCGGCAGCGTGCAGCTGTTCACCGAGTTCTATGAACCCGTCGAGATGAAACGTGGCGACAGCGCCTATTACGACGCCTCCATGGGGCACAACGTCGTGTCGACCAGCGCTGAGGACGCGTTGATCCTTTGGGTTACCTCAATGACGTGAAAAGCGCCGCGATGATCATTCGAACATCGCCCTCAGATCGACAGACGACCGCTGCCCCAGATCATCAAAATGCGCCTCCAGAAACCCGTCCGCCGCCGCGCGACCTGCGGATTTCAGCTCGGCCAGAACAAAGGGCGTGGGGATGCTTTTGGTGGCGACCGACAGTTGCGTCATCAACGCGTCATCCGCAATCATATGCACCAGCACATCCTTCATCGAGCCGCGTGTTAGCTTGCCGCTGGCGATCAGATCATGCACGAATTGAATGGCCCGCAGCTCTCGGAACAAGGAACCATTAAAGCTGATCTCGTTGATCCGGTTGTGAATTTCCGTCGCCTTGCGAGGAATATCCTCGCGGTGCAGCGGGTTGATATTCACGATGATCATATCCGACGGAAACTGGGGTTCGAACAGGGGGAACAGGGCAGGGTTGCCCATATAGCCGCCGTCCCAATAGGCCTCTGTCCGGTCGGTTTTGGGATCAAAAATTTCGACCGCCTTGAACAATGTAGGCAAGCAGCCTGACGCGAGGATTGCGTCGGTGTTGGTGTCATGGTGATCAAAGATGCGGATCTTTCCCGATCTGACATTTGTCGCGCAGATGAACAGATCGGGGCCTTCCTTGGCGCAGACCTCGTCAAAGTTCAGTTGCTCCACAATCGGGCGCAAGGGATGGCTGTATAGCGGGCCAAGGTTATAGGGGCTGGCCATCCGGCTGTAGACATCCATCGCCTGATAAAAAGGCGAGGCTTCGACCGCGTGGCTGACCACGCCTGGTGTCACGCCCTTCATCCAGCTTTGCAGATGCGTTTGATCGCTTGCGCCAATCTCGGACCAAAGCCAATCCAGTTTGGCCTTGGCGCCACTGGCCCCGCCCTCCAGCAGCCCAGATTTCAGCGCCGCGCCGTTCAACGCCCCCGCAGAGGTGCCACTGATCGCCGCGACCTCCAGCCGGTCGTCCTCTAGAATGCGGTCCAGCACCCCCCAAGTGAAGGCACCATGAGCGCCCCCACCTTGAAGGGCCAGATTGATCTGTTTCTTTTGGCTCACAACGCCGTCCAGCCACCATCAACGCTCAGAGTTGTGCCGGTGATCTGTGTGGCGGCATCCGAGCACAAGAAGGTTGCCACGCCGCCCAGTTGTTCGGTGGTGGCAAACTCTTTGGAAGGCTGGCGTTTTAGCATGACATCTTGGATCACCGTTTCGCGGTCCATGCCGTATTTTTCCATCGTATCGGGGATTTGCGACTCCACAAGCGGTGTCATCACATAGCCCGGGCAGATTGCGTTGGCGGTGATCGGCTCACGGGCGGTTTCCAACGCCACAACCTTGGTCATCCCAACGACGCCATGTTTGGCGGCCACATAGGCGGATTTATAGGGCGATGCGGTCAATCCATGGGCCGAGGAGATATTGATCACACGTCCCCAACCCGCAGCGCGCATCATGGGCAGGGCAGTTGCCGTCGTGTGAAAGACCGAATTGAGCATGATCGCCATGATCGCGTCCCATTTTCCAACTGGAAATTCGTCAATCGGGGCCACATGTTGGATGCCAGCGTTGTTAATAAGGATGTCACATTGGCCCGCTTGGCTGACCAAGGCGCGCGCTTGCTCCCCGTTGGACAGGTCGGCCTGAATATAGCGCGCTTCGTTGCCGGTTTCTTTGGTGATTTCTGCCGCCAAGGCGTGATCTTCATCTCTATCGGTATAGGAGTTCAGGACCACATTGGCCCCTGATCTGGCCAATTCACGTGCGATGCCCAACCCGATGCCCGAATTGGAACCTGTGATAACTGCTGTTTTTCCCAAAAGGGGGGCCGCGCTGGTCATGAATGAAGTCCTTTTAGATGCATTTCATCAGCGAACGCTACAATGCTGCACCTGCGAAATGAAGGGCCAATTCCGGCAATCGCGGCGAGTTTACCAAATCTTCGCTGGTTTCCCTCATACAGGCGGCTATGCAAAATTTCATCACACCAGACCTCACCAGCCCGTTTCTAACGACCACAGCCCCGACGCTGCGCTTTATGCAGGTCACGCAAGTGGCGGCACGGACCCTCACCGGAGGGGACGGCGACGACATTCTGACCGGAACCAGCGCAGATGAAATCATCAAAGGCAGCGATGGGAACGATAGGATCAAAGGGGAAGAGGGCAACAACGAGCTGTGGGGGCAAAATGGGGATGATACGATTCAGGGCGGCACCGGCGATGACCGTGTGAACGGCGGCCACGGGGATGATTCACTTGACGGCGGCGATGGTGACGACCTTGTGGCGGGGGGCACTGGGGCAGATACGCTGCGCGGCGGCTCTGGTAATGACCGGCTGTACGGTGGCTCCGGCAATGATGTCATCGAAGGAAATCGCGGGGATGATAAGCTCTACGGCCAAGCCGGTGACGACCGGCTCACAGATTCATCAGGGAACAATCGCTTAAGTGGTGGCGCAGGGAATGATATCCTTCGGGTCGGGCAGGGCGATGACCGGCTGGATGGGGGAACCGGCGATGACACTCTCTACGGGTTTGGCGGCCAAGACACGTTGAAAGGCGGGGCTGGGGCTGATCAATTCGTGTTCCTGACCGAAGAGCTAACCGGAGACAGCCATATGATCGTCAATGACTTCACGATCGGCGAAGACCTAATGATCATTCAGGTTGCGGATGAGGATGCAATTGCTGATCCGTTTGCGTTCTTCTTGTCCAATGCCACCCAACAAGGCCCCAGCGTAGTATTTGAAATGCCCGAAGATCTCTTGGCGCCATCAACGACCTTAACCATCCGTCTGCGCGGAATAGACCTCGACGCATTGTCCGTGAATGATTTTCTGGGGGCGGATGCGGGCCTGTTCTAGGGAACACCGAGGATCGCATTGGGAAAACGTCAAAAAAAAACGCCAGCACGAAGCTGGCGTTAAGTTATTGAGGCAGGTTTCATACAGGCAAGAAACCTATCGAGCAGTGAGGTCTTTATAAGCCGAACTCAGCCACCCGCCAAGCTAAAAGTTTGAAAAGGCTGGAAACACTGCGTAGCATGGTTTTCAAACAGGGCAGGTCGCTGAAGGATTGTTACCGAAATGAAATCAAACTTTTTCCAAACCGTGCGCAAAGGTCTCACAACTGTGGCAATCCTTGCGACAAGCGCCGCAATAGCAGAACCTCAGCATGGCATAGCTATGTATGGTAAACCTGCTCTACCACCAGAATTTGTGTCCCTGCCATATGCGAATCCCAACGCACCGACCGGTGGCAAAATTGTGACCGGTGAAGTCGGCGGGTTTGATTCGCTGAACCCCCACATCCGAAAGGGACGTGTGCCTTGGCAGCTACGCTTTCTCGCATATGAGAGCCTCATGGGGCGGTCTTGGGACGAGGCCTTCACACTTTACGGGCTACTCGCTGAAACCGTAGAGACCGATTCGACGAATCTCTGGGTGGAATTCAAGCTTCGCCCCGAGGCCCGATTCTCTGACGGAAGCCCCGTCACCGCCGAAGATGTGATCTGGTCTTACGAAACTTTGGGAACCATTGGCCACCCTCGCTATGCGGGGACATGGGCCAAGATCGCCAAATCCGAAATCACACCCTCAGGGACCATTCGCTTCACCTTCAAAGAACCTGACCGCGAGCTGGCTTTGATCATGGGCATGCGCCCAATCCTGAAGAAAGCGCAATGGGATGGGGTCAAGTTTGACGAAAGTGGTTTGGATACCATCCCGATCTCCTCGGCCCCTTATGTCATCGACGACTTTGAAGCGGGCCGCTTTGTGTCCCTTAAACGCAATCCCGACTATTGGGGGCGCGATATCCCAATCCGGCGTGGCACCAATAACATCGACGAATTGCGCATGGAGTTCTACGGCGATGCGACCGCGATGTTTGAGGCCTTCAAAGCGGGGGAGCTGAACACCATTCGCGAATCCAATGCCGCCAAATGGGCCCGAGACTACGCGTTTCCACGTATTGCCAATGGTGACGTGGTGAAATCGGAAGTCCCGCACGCGCGCCCGACCGGAATGAACGGCTTCGTGATGAACACACGTCGCGGCATCTTTAACGACTGGCGCGTACGCGAGGCCATGCTTCATGCCTTCAACTATGAATTCATCAACGAAAAGTTGAACGGCGAGGGCGGCCAGCCCCGCATCGCCTCTTACTTCCACAACTCTGTTCTTGGGATGGAGGCGGGGCCCGCGACGGGCAGGGTTGCCGAACTCTTGGCGCCGTTTAAGGACGACCTGCTTCCTGGGACATTGGAAGGCTACAGCTTCCCGCAAAGCAACGGATCGGCACGCAACCGCGCAGGTATCCGCGAGGCCTTGCGTTTGTTGGAAGACGCTGGCTGGACTGTAAAGGACGGCGTTCTAACCGGCAGCAACGGTAAACCATTCGTTTTCGACATTCTTTTGAAGCAGGGCAGCTCGGAGCACCAATCGATCGCAAGCATCTACAAAGAGCACCTAAAACGTTTGGGGATCTTCCCTACAATCACCATAGTTGACAGCGCCCAGTACCGTGAACGAACTGACGCCTATGACTTTGACATGACACACTTTATTCGCGGTCTTTCCCTGAGCCCCGGCAATGAGCAGATGGCGTATTGGGGCAGCGACGGAGTGGACAACAACGGCTCACGCAACTGGATGGGCATGTCCAGCCCCGCCGCAGAGGCGATGATCCAAACGATGCTCACCTCGCAAAGCCAAGAGGACTACCGCGCCGCCGTCAAAGCACTGGACCGCATTCTAACGGCTGGTCGCTACGTCGTGCCATTGTGGTACTCCAACGTCTCTATGTTGGCCCATGACGCGGACTTGAAGTTTTCGGACAATGTTCCTGTCTACGGCGATTGGATCGGGTTCCAACCAGACGTCTGGTGGTCGGAGTAAGCCGCGACCCTTCTGCAAAAGCAAAACGGCGGCTCTGGTTGGGCCGCCGCGATTGATCCGCCGTAGGGGCGCGCTTACTGAGCAGCCAAAGCCTTCGCAGGCGAAGTCGGATCGTCCTTATTGGGGTAAACCAGCCCCGCCGAGATCACCAGTTTAGCCGCATCTTCCACCGTCATATCTAACTCGATCACATCGGATTTCGGCACGAACAGCAAAAAACCGGACGTGGGGTTTGGCGTGGTCGGCAAGAAAATGGACATGATCTCGTTTTCGACAGAAATGCTGGCATCGATTTCACCCTTCGCAGAGGTCGAGATAAAGGCAATCGCCCAAATACCGCGGCGCGGGTATTCCACCAAACAAGCTTTCTCAAAGGAGGTTTCGCGCTGCGAGAACACCGTCTCGGCAATCTGCTTGAGGCCGTTATAGATGGACCGCACAACCGGCATCCGATCCACAAGGCTTTCGCCCCACCGCAAGAACGACCGCCCAAGGAACCCTTTGCCCATCCAGCCGACAACCATAGTGAACAGCAAGAAGAACGCGACCCCCACGCCGCGCAGGTTGATGCCCACATATTGCTCGGGGCGATAGTGATAGGGCACGAAGGGCAGCACCCAGCTATCGATCCAGCCAACGATGCTCCAGATGAACCACATGGTCAGCCCGATGGGGGCAATCACCACCAAACCGGCCAAAAAATTGCCACGCATTCGCGCAAAGAGGCCCGGCTTGCGGGGTTTCTTAGGTTCAGTTTCCAAATCGTCCAGCAGCATGAGCGCTCTTGTCTCTCTTTTCGTCTTACCAACTTATGTATGATCCCACACACTATCCGGCAAGATGATCAAGTGTTTATGGGGGTATTCAGGTCAAATTTCGAGCAATCTGCGCCGCCAATCGCGCATTGTTCAGCACCAACGCTATGTTGGCAGTCAAGGAGGCACCGTCGGTTAGCTCAAAAATGCGCCCCAGCAGGAAGGGCGTTACGGATTTCCCATCCACGCCCTGCGCGTCAGCCTCGGCCAAGGCTTGTTCGATGATCGGCGTTAGAATCTGAGAGGGGATTTCATCCGTGGCTGGGATCGGGTTGGCGATCAATTGCCCCCCAGGAAGCCCCAATGCGGCCCGCATCCGGTGGGCTTTGGCGATGAGAGAGGCCTCATCCATGCGAAGCGGGGCCTTCAAAGTGGATACCCGCGACCAAAAGGCCGGCAGCATATCTTGGCCATAGGCGATAACCGGAACCCCAAGGGTTTCCAACACCTCCAATGTCTTGGGCAGGTCCAAAATCGCCTTGGCACCGGCCGCGACGACTGTAACCGCGGTTTGCGACAACTCTTGCAGATCGGCGGATATGTCGAAGCTTAGCTCTGCTCCACGGTGAACGCCGCCGATACCGCCTGTGGCAAAGACCTCAATGCCCGCGTGGCGCGCCGCAATCATCGTGGCCGCCACGGTTGTGGCTCCGGTGCCTCCGGTCGCGAGACTGGCGGCCATATCCGCCCGCGATAGCTTTGCCACATCCTTGGCCTGACCCAGACCGTCCAACTCGGCCTCGGTCAACCCGATGTGCAACTGGCCGTCGATCACAGCAATCGTAGCGGGGACGGCCCCGTGATCGCGGATGGTTTGCTCTACACGCCGTGCGGTGTCCACGTTTTGCGGGTAGGGCATGCCATGGGTGATAATGGTGCTCTCCAACGCCACAATAGGCTGGCCTGCGGCCTTTGCGGCCTCAACTTCGGGGGCATAGTGCAAGGGGATCAATAGCTGTCTCCGGAAATATATGTGGCTGTCGCCTGCAGGGCGTTTTGCAAGGCCGCCTCTGGTGTGGCCCCTTTGGATTCGGCTGAAACATGGGCCGCCATGAAAGTATCACCGGCACCGGTGATCCGTTTCACCTCAACCGAGGGCGGGGTTACCGTTATCAAAGTGTCGCCAGAAGCCAAGGAAGCAGCCTCGGCCCCATTGGTAACCAACGCACGATGTAGCCCTTGCCCCAGCAGCGCCGAGGCCGCGGCTGCGCTATCTGGGAAATCCGTATCTAGCAATAAGCCTGCCTCTTCGAGGTTCACATAAAGCGTGGCGGTGGGATGCGACAAGAAAGGCTGCAAGCGCTTCGCCTTTCCAGGAGAGGCGGGGGCAATGCGCAAGTCAGCTTTCGTAAAGACCGGATCCGCCGCAATCTGCGTCAACAAATCAAGGGTCAAATTTCCATCAAGGGCGATCAACCCGCGCCAGCCAGCAAGTGCCTTGGTCAACGGAGACAGGATCGCGGCCCCCGCTTCCTCCAAGGAATGCGCATCTGCGATGGCCGCAATCAACCCGTTTCGACCTTCAATCGCCATGTAGCGATCTGTGGGCAAATCCGTGGGGCGGTAGATGTGGTCAGTGATGACACCGCGCCCTCTGCAGGCCTGCATCAGCTCTTGGCCCTCAGCATCGGTTCCAATCGACGTCAGCACCGCGGGCGTCATACCGTAGGCCTGAACCGCCATAGCGATATTCATCGCGACCCCTCCGGGCACCCGCGTTATATGGCCGGGACGATCATGCCCGCGTTCCATGTTTTCATCGTGGCGCCCGATAATGTCCCAAAGGACGGCGCCAATGCAAAGGATGTCAGCTGTCTTAGTCATGAGACGCGTTATGATCGCGACAGGTGGAAGGGATCAAGGGGTATCACGACGGATTTCAAGCCAATTGCGCCCAACGTCCAGATTCCCCCCGATTTCCCACGCGAAAGACGGCATTGGGGCTTGCAGGCAAGCAGGGCTTGGGCTAATTGGCGCTTACTTCGCAGGCGGGGTCGGGCAGATTGGGGAGACATCCCAAGACGTCCACCGGTTGAGGCATTCGTCTCTACACCCCGCCGAGGCATAAACCGGAAAAGGAAAACGGATATGGCACTGCCAGAATTTTCGCTCCGTCAGCTTTTGGAAGCTGGCGTTCACTTTGGTCACCAAACCCAACGCTGGAACCCGCGTATGGCCCCGTATATCTACGGCGCTAAAAACGGCATCCACATCATGGATTTGACCCAAACCGTCCCAATGCTGGAGCAGTCGCTGCAAGTTGTACGTGACACCACCGCAAAGGGCGGCCGCATTTTGTTCGTCGGCACCAAGCGTCAGGCACAACGCCCGATCGCTGAAGCTGCTGAAAAATGCGCTCAGTACTACATGAACCACCGTTGGTTGGGCGGCACGCTCACCAACTGGAAAACAGTTTCCAACTCGATCAACCGTTTGAAGAAGATCGACGAAGCCCAAGAATCCGGCTTCACAGGTCTGACCAAGAAAGAGCGTCTTGGCATGGAACGTGATCAAGGCAAGCTTCAGGCTTCTTTGGGCGGCATCCGCGAAATGGGCGGCGTTCCTGACTTGTTGGTTGTGATCGACGTAAACAAAGAAGACTTGGCCATCGCCGAAGCAAAGAAGCTGGGCATCCCAGTGATTGCTGTGGTTGACTCCAACTGCTCGCCAGACGGCATCGACTACCTGATCCCAGGCAACGACGACGCATCGCGCGCCATCGGTCTCTACTGCGATCTGGTTGCACGTGCGGCTTTGGACGGCATGCAGGCGCAAATGGGCGCTGCTGGTGTTGATCTGGGCGCAATGGACGAAGCGATGACTGAAGAAGCTGTCGCTCCTGCTGAAGGCTAAGGCCTGACGTCATAAACTCTTTACCCGAGGGCTGTTACGGCCTTCGGGGCTAACCCTATTTTTTCTATTAGGAGAACCATGATGGCGATTACTGCTGCACTGGTGAAAGAACTGCGCGACTCGACTGGCGCGGGCATGATGGACGCAAAAAAAGCGCTGACAGAGACAGAAGGCGACATGGAAGCCGCTGTTGACTGGCTGCGCACCAAAGGCTTGGCAAAGGCTGCCAAGAAATCCGGCCGTACCGCTGCTGAAGGCCTTGTGGCTGTTAAGGTAGAGGGCGGCGTTGGTGTTGCTGTTGAAGTGAACTCCGAGACTGACTTCGTTGGTAAAAACGCTGAATTCCAAGCTATGGTTTCTGGTGTGGCCGATGTTGCTGTTACCTGCGCCGACACAGATGCACTTGCTGCAGCTGACATGGGCGGCAAATCGGTTGCTGACACAATCACTGCTAAGGTTGCTACGATCGGCGAAAACATGTCCCTGCGCCGCATGGCTCGCTTGGAAGGCGCTTCGGTCGTTTCCTACGTGCACAACGCAGCAGCAGACGGCATGGGCAAAATCGGCGTTTTGGTGGCTTTGTCCGCTGAGAACGAAGCGTTCGGCAAGCAGGTCGCGATGCACGTCGCTGCGGTGAACCCTGCGTCCTTGTCCGAAGCCGATCTGGATGCCTCGGTTGTTGAAAAAGAGAAAACGGTTCAGATGGACATCGCCCGCGAAAGCGGCAAGCCAGAAGCCGTGATCGAGAAGATGATCGTCGGCCGCATGAAGAAATTCATGGCCGAAGTTACTTTGCTGAACCAAGCATTCGTTGTGAACCCAGACCTGACCGTTGAAGCGGCTGCAAAAGAAGCAGGCGTCGAAATCACTGGCTTCGTACGTTTGGAAGTGGGCGAAGGCATCGAGAAGAAAGAAGAGAACTTCGCGGAAGAAGTTGCGGCAACGCTGAAAGGCTAAGCCTCTCTACATACTCTACTGACACAAAAAAACGGCGCGATGGGGAAACCCTTCGCGCCGTTTTAGTATGTTGTCGGGCTCACATGCTGGGGATGATGCGAGCCCGACTAAGGGAGGAGAGCAAACATCGCCAAGACCTGTCGAGGATCTTAACAATGCGCACCGGTCGAAATCCTACCCAACCGGTACTACCCTTGAAAATGCAAGGCGCACCCTAACTTATGCCTCACGGCCGGAGCCGTCACTCATAAGGCATGAATGAACTATGTCGCTGCGACGCGGAAAATCAAAGTAGGGATTTCCTTACCTATACGCGTCGCCGGAACGCGTCGCTGTAAGTATTTGAATTTACTAAATTATTTACCATTGATCGCAGGCGAAAACCGGCCGGTGAAACGGAAAAATATTGCCCGTCTAAACGACCTAACTTCAGCGCTCGATTAGGAAAAACTGGTTTTGGCTGGAGGCTTTCAAAATTGCTTGGGCCGTTGTGTCCACATCAAGGGTCTCACGTGCCAAGCGCAAATGCTTTTCGATTGTTGCGGGGTTTAGCCCCATAATCGTTGCAGTATCTTGAATGGTTTTACCATCTGCAACCCACTCAAGCACCTCACGCTGCCGCGCGGTGAGGGGCCGACGTTGACCCGTCGTATGTGGAAGCTGCGTCACCTTCAAGTGCATGACTTTATTGGCCAATTCGATATCAACACCATGTTTGGACCAAATCTCATCAACATCGTCTTGCGTAAGCCCACGTCGAGCAGTCAACCCAATGGCACCTTTGGCACGGCTTGAGACGTCATGAAAACTCACGGTGTAACCGGCAGTGACATCAAGGCGCTGGTTCAAAGCCACGACCTCCAACTCCCCGGGGGAAAGTTTTCCGTTCATCGCCAATTCTTGCATCATGCGCCAGCTACAAGCGCCAACATTCTCAGCGGCCCAAGCGACCATCGGCCCTTGGTAATAGGCCCCGTCACCAACGAAATGCTCTACGTATTCAGCGTCATGGTTGGTCAGGATCAAGGCATCTTGCAGGTCACCAAGGGTACTTCCAGTCCGAAACCGAGTATATCCGTAGACGATCCGGTCGAAGCCGAACTCAGCCATTTTGTCCCCATGCAGGGACCACACATCTTCTAGCGTCTCTGCAACAAGAATTGCGCTCAGGTGCTCTTGAATACTCATCATGCTGCCAGATGTCCCGCTAATGCATCCAATGCCAATACATATCCTTTCACCCCGAACCCAGCGATCTGACCGAGGGCCACGGGCGCGATGAAAGATTTATGGCGGAAGGCTTCTCGGGCGTGAATATTCGACAAATGCACTTCAACGACCGGCAATTCGACAGAGGCAATCGCATCCATCAATGCCACAGACGTGTGGGTAAAAGCCCCTGCATTCAGGACGATACCTTGATGGGAGGATTTCGCAGCATGAATGGCGTCAATCAGAACGCCCTCATGGTTGGACTGCATGGTTTCAACGTCAAACCCCAGAGATTTCCCATGAGCCTTACAGATTTCTTCAACATCAGCCAAAGTGACAGATCCATAAACCTCAGGTTGCCGCGTTCCCAGCAGGTTAAGGTTAGGTCCATTCAGGACAAGTAGTGATGTCATAGAACATTCCTTAGAAAACAAGACCTTCTTATAGCCAGAACGGCTCTGTGTCGAGCGCGTTGCGGCCCCAACTTTCCTGCGTAGGAAATCCCCTTAACGACGATCACGTGATACGGGGGTGCCTACTCCGAGTGTGGCGCTCAGGCTGATCATCGCAAAAGAAAGCTTTTATTGGAAAACTATGGTCGTTTCAAACTGTTTTGCCAAAATGCACTTCAAAGCAAGCGCCAGTTTCCGACGGCACGCACCGAATTGATGCCTCATATCCCTCTAAGACAGCCGCAACAATTGACAGGCCCATGCCGGTTCCACCGTGCTCGCGCCGCGTTGTGAAGAAAGGCTCTGTCAAACGGTCCAAATTGCTATCGAGCACGCCGGAACCATCGTCTGAAAGCGTCAACACCCCTTGGGCATATCCGAGTGTCAGGCGACCCGCCCCATGGGCGAGGGAGTTTTGTGCCATTTGCTGCAGTATCATCTGCCCATGTTCTGGCGAGATCGGAAGCACTGTATCTAAAGGAGCCGTCGAGATGATGCTCAAACCGTCGATATCAGGTATCATGTCCGCCAAGCGTCCCGAGCCGACTTCATGTGACGTGCGCACGCGGGTCATTTCGCGCAGCTTTCCGAGAAGGCTGTTCATCCGGCGCGACTCTACTTCAATATTATCAAGCAATTTCAGCTTATTATCTGGCGTAATTCCATCAGATTTCAGCAGTTCCGCCGCACCGATCACTGCGGTGACAGGGGACTTCAACTCATGGGTTACATGGTCAGTGTAGGTCGAAATTTCTTGCGACCGCCGCGACAGAGTTGCCGCCATGCTCGACACGCTTTCCCCAAGATCGGCAAGCTCGCGCAAACCGTAGTGACCGATGGCGCGAACATTGGGATTTCGCTGCGCTGCAATGGCCCGCGATCTGTCGCGCAAAGCATGTATCGGCCTTGAGATGAGCCGTTGAAGCAGCAAGCCAATCAATCCGGCCCCAACCAGCGTTGAAACCAGCATGATCATCAACGCATATCGCTCTTGAAACAGGAACTTACCAAGGTTCAACGGAGTCCGCGATAGATACACCACACCGACCACCCGCTCGTCGACCAGCACCGGATAGGTCAAAAACACCCGATAGCCCGTATCGCGGCTCAGGGAAGAAAACCGGTGCGATTCAAAGTCATCAGAACGCCAACGAAGGGCCGCCCCAATGTCGCCCGCCAAAGCCGATTTCACCTCATCAAGGGCAGCAAGGGACGGGGCCCCCTCGGAATTCAGGTCACGACCTGCATGATCCAAGAAAACCACCCCCGCCAATGTCGTCCGTTGAGACCGCTTCGCCAAACGGATCAAGCGCGGGGTGACAGCTGAATATCGCGGATCCAATGGCGCGGCGACTGCCGTGCCGTCGGGGCGCGGAGGGCCGACCGTATCTTGGCGCACATTGAGATGCGCACGGGCAGGGTGGAACTTCGCCCCCCAATGCTCTTTTTGCGCGTCGCTCAAGATCGCGCCGACCAATGGCCCATCCAACGCAGAAAACGTCTGCGCGTAGATTTCCGCATAGATGGCGCCTTGCTGGATCAATGATTGCTCTGTCTCGCGCACGAATTGATTAGATGTCAGCCGCACCGCCAAAAGCGCCACCAATGGCACCGACACAAGAGCCACACACACCGCAGCGATTACCATCGCGATCGAAGGGCGCCACTTTTTGCGCACTGCGCTCACAGGCTACAGGGCCCCAACTTCACCCCCACGCCGTGCACCGTAACGATTATGTCGGTACACCCCAATGCCGCGGCCTTTGCACGAATGTTCCGCAAATGGCTGTCGACCGTCCGTCCCGACAGGTCTGAATTCGGGCCATAGATGTGATCGATTATCCTGTTACGGTCATAGAGCTGTTCGGGGTGGGTCATCAGGACTGCCAACAACGAAAACTCCGTCGCCGTCAGTCCCAATGCAGCGCCCCCAAGAAGGCAGATATGGCGCGGAGGGTCCAACTCCAACTCCCCGTGTCGCAGCTTGGTGTCGACTTGTGGCTTGCCGCGGGCCAGAATGGCCTTGATACGAAGGACCAGCTCCCGTGGGCTAAAGGGTTTAGAGACAAAGTCATCCGCCCCCAGCTGGAACCCTAACACACGGTCCAGCTCGTCGTCTTGTGCCGTCAAGAACAGCACAGGCACATTGGAGCGGGCGCGGATTTTCTTACAGCACTCGAACCCGTCCATCTGCGGCATGCCCACATCAAGAACCACCAGATCAACTTCTTCACGGCCTATATGGGTGATCGCGTCTTGACCGTTCGCCGCCTCCACAGACCGCAGCCCAGCCCCTTCAGCCGCTATCCGCACCACGTCGCGGATGTGGGGGTCGTCATCTACGATCAAGATACGCTCATTCATATCCAAGGTGTTACAACTCACGTTAAATTTGTCCAGCGCTGCAATCCATTACCCGACCCTTCGCCGAAAGCCCAACAGGGTCATAGCCGCGATGAGGAGAAAGCCGATTATGGCCTCAGGTTCCGGCGAAGAGGACCCTGCGAAAGCCGTCCCATGCCCGTGCCCCGCCTTTGACATGCCCGACACCATTGGCAGTGGCACCAGAGCGTTTTTGCCGGTAACTCCGCTGGAGTTGCTTTGCCGCTGAGACACCGCAACAAAAGATGTGTATTGAGTTTGAAGCGCATATTCCAACCCCAGTTTGGTGATCTCCCGATCCGCCGAAGACGGGTCTTCACCCACGGCGATCTGCCGTGTCAAATCAGCGATCCTGTTGCGCGCCCAAACAAGCGGAAGGGCGGGGTTCTGGGGGGTGTCCTTCAGGGAAACCGTAACCGGCATTTCCGCCAAATGCCCGTTTACCAGCCCTTTCAAAGTTATTTTGGCTTGCGCGAGGTCTTTCACGTTTTCCCGATCAAACCGCGTGTAGACGCGCAGGCTGTTGCCGGCAAACAGGTCCGGCACGCGGGCAGGGGTGACGTCTTGCACGTCCAGATCCCCCCAATCGATGGTGATATCCGTGAGCAAAGGAGATTTGAGATCAGCCGCCAGTTCCTCCGCGACCTCGGACGCCTGCTCATCAAGACCGACATAGCGGGAATACCCGCGCCCTTCATCGGCCATCGCGTCCAACAGGTAGCGGTTCACGGAGTTTCCGACCCCAAAGGCGTAGATGCGCGCCGCGCCAATTTGCGCGCGGATGGTCCGAAGCACTTTGGCCTCATCACCAATGTAGCCGTCGCTCAGGAAGACGACGATGCGCATCGTGTCCTCGGGCTGGCTGGTGGAGAACGCCGTGCGAATGGCATTGTCGATCTCGGTGCCACCACCGGTACCAAGGTTGTTCACATAGGCCCGACCTTTGCGAATGTTGCTCTTCGTCGCGCGGGTGGAGCCATTGGCAAACCGTTGGGTATGATTGGCAAAGGGAATGATCCGGAAGTAGTCGTCAGGGCGCAGTTCGCTTAATGCGGCGTCCATGAAGTTCTTGCTGGCTTGCATCGGCTCCCCATTCATCGAGCCGGAGGTATCCAACACGAACACCAACTCGCGTGGGGTGATATCGGCATCGGCTGGCGTGGAAGGTGGCTCAATCATCAAAGAGACATATCCCCCGCGATCGTCCACATGGGACAGGGTTGCGGCCTCAAGCACATCACCGCCCAAAGTGTAACGAATGACCAGATCGCGGTTGTCTTGAACCTTCCCATTGGCGAATTTCGCGCTCAGCCCTTCATAGGTCTGCTCCACTTTCAAGTGATGCGTTCTGCTGATGAAGTCTGACACTGTAACACCCGATGTCATGTTCAGCTCAAGAGACACGCGGTCGCTTGAGAACGTATCGGGAAGATCAAGCCCAATGACCTTTGGATAGGCAGGGACATCGCTAATCGCCCAAGTATTCGTGGTCAGAACCGGTGCTTGATCGTCGCCTGCGACTTCTTGATCATGGTCCAAAGACCCACCGCCATCGTATCGTGGTCCGACGATCAGGGGGATCACCAGTTCATGCTGACCCTCAATCTTCGGAACCATCTGCACATAGCGCAAGGTCACGTTGATCGGCTCCCCTGGCATCAGGTTGGCAATCCGCTGCGAGAACATATTGGGGCGATGCTGGGTCAAAAGAGCTGCGGATTTGCCGTCTTTGGCGGCTTGATCAAATTCAGCCTGAGCCTGCGCTTTTTCGCGAATTTCTGCGCGAATGACCTCATCACCGATGCGCATCTCCATGCCGTAGACTGCGGCCAGCTGGTTGAGCGGAAACAGATATTCGGCCTCTAGGGGAAGATGTGCCTCATTCAAGAAGCTCTGAGTGATCTCGACGGTGGCCATATCTCCTTCGATGCTGACATCGATGTTGCTGTCCAGCAAAGGCAGATCATAGGACGCCCCCGCCAAATTGGCGACCACGCGCCCAGCCACATCTTCCTTGTCAGAGCCCCATGCCGACATCGCAGCGCTGAGCGAAAAAACCGGAAGTAAAATTAGAAAAAGTCGCATAATGATCCTCGTTTAGGTTATAGATCGAGAGCAGCCAGAGCCGCCTGTTCAAATGAGATTCGGTCCTGTTCAGGAAGGGATTTTGCCGTGATCCGCTGCACGGATTGCCAACTGCGCGAGGCCCCGCTCAGCCAGCTCCAGACGGCTTCGCCAACACTGGCCGTTTGCTGCCCGTCATCAGAGACAAAGCTGACCGAGACAATCCAGACACGGCCATCAGGGCCTGTTGCCTCATAGACCGAACTGGGCAGCGGATCGTAGGTTGTCCCCAGAAAGCGAACCGCAAAGCCCATCCCCAACAGGCAGGTTTCTGGCGAATGAAGGTGGCGGAGCGGCGAGGTCGTGCGCACGATGTTTACCCCCATCGGCCCGTATTGAACCTTCTGCGCGGTGCCACCATAGGCGGTAAAATACCTCTGCTCCGTCTCGCTTAGGGCAATCGGCTTTGCCCGCTGCCCCAACAGCTGCATCGGCAGTTCGGCGGCGACCACAGGGGCTGACAGGTCCATCGGGCGTTTGGGGGCGTTCACTATTCCGACGGCGGCCACAAGCGCCACGAAAACCACTGGCCCATGAAGTCCCTTTGGCAGTTTTATGACGGCAGATTTCGGCACGACAACGGCGCGGGGCTGCGGGCGGTAGACCATCAACACCGGTATCGCGGTCGCCATCAAGGTGAACAGCCCGATGGCGTTGTGCAGCCATGGCTCCATGGTGTCGATGCCCAGTGCAAGCCCGCCAGCCAGAAGGCTGATCCGCAGCGCGTTGCCAAGGATGCTAACGCCAATAACGGACAATCCCCCCAACAGCGCCACCCGAAAACGAGGGCGGTAGAGAATATTCAAAAACGCCCACAGGCTCACCAGCAGCAGCAATCCCGACGCGCCGGAGCAGGGCAGGTCCACCAACACATCCACCCCATTGAGGCGCAGCCGCACCCCCTCGCACAACAGATCCGAGAAGACCGGCGACAACATTTCGCAAGCCACCTCCGCAGACACCATTTGCAATGGAAACCCCGCGACCCGCTGCAAAATGGGCCCAAGCGGCAAGGCGAACAGGAAGAATACGGCCATCCAAAAAGGAGATAGCGCCAGCTTCCGCCGGTCCAGCCTCAACACCGTTGCCACTGCAAACACATCAAGCGACAGGGCCAAGGCGCTCAGAATATTGATCGCGAGAAGCTGGCCTGCCAGTCGGATCGCCGCCGCCAGAAGGAATAGAACAAAAACGCGCCCCGCCACAGAAGGCCCTTGGGGAGGGGAGCTTTTTATCGACAGCCCCGCCAATCCGGCAAGCACAACGCAATATAGCGCGCCATAAGACTGGTAGGACGGATCACGCCAACTGGTAAGGAGCCACCGCAGAGGCTCGATTGCCAATAAGACCGACGCGGCTGTCAGGCCAATCCATAGAAGAGTATCGCGTTTTTGTTCCATGCCGCAGGTCTCGCGGCGAGACGTGCAGATGGATCAGGGAAGATGTGCAGAACCTGTGCAGACGTCGATTTAACCGCTGTATTGCGCGCGAAGGACGTTCTTTTGCACTTTGCCCATGGTGTTGCGCGGCAAGGATTGCTGGATCAGATAGCTGCGCGGGTGCTTGAAGCGGGCCAAGAGCGGCTCGATCCGCGCGGCAATGGCATCGCCGTCCAAAGCGGCACCATCTTGCAACACCACGGCTGCGATGACGCTTTCGCCGAAATCCGGATGCGGCACCCCGTAGACGGCACTTTCCAGCACCCCGTCTATGTCATTGATCACATCCTCAATCTCCTTGGGGTAGATGTTATACCCGCCCGAGATAATTAAATCCTTCTGCCGCCCGACGATACTGACCCGCCCATCCGCCGACTGGATTCCCAAGTCTCCGGTTATGAAAAATCCGGTCTCGCGTATTTCCTCGGCCGTTTTTTCCGGCATATTCCAATAGCCCTGAAAGACATTGGCACCCCGCACTTCAATCATCCCGACGTCGCCCGTTGGGGCAGGGTGGCCTGTTTCGGGATCGGTGACTGTGACCTCGACATTCGGCAAGGCATATCCAACCGTACCGGCCAGCCGTTCCCCCCGATAGGGGTTGGAGGTGATCATATTGGTTTCGGTCATGCCGTACCGCTCTAAGATGCGGTGGCTCGTTCGGGCCTCAAAAGCCACATGCGTCTCCGCCAGCAACGGGGCAGAGCCGGATATAAAGAGCCGCATGGAGGCGCATTTGTCCTTGGTCAAGCGCGGATCATCCAACAATCGGGTGTAGAAAGTCGGGACCCCCATCAGCAACGTCGAGCGTGAAAGCTCCGACAAAACACCATCCACATTAAACGCCGCCATCAGCCGTATCGAAGCCCCCGTCAAAAGGCAGGTGTTCAGCGCCACAAACAATCCATGCGTGTGAAAAATCGGCAAGGCATGGATCAAGCGATCTTGGTCGGTGATTTCCCATAGCTCCGTCAAAGATTGCGCGTTGGACAGAAGGTTGCGATGGGACATCATCGCCCCCTTGGAGCGACCGGTCGTGCCGGAGGTATACAAAAGCCCCGCCAAGTCATCCGCCCCGCGCGCGACTGTGTCAAATTCCGTCGAGGCCTGATCTGCGGCCTGCACCAGACTTCCGCGGCCCTCTGCGCTCAAGGTCAGCACCTGTGCACCAAGCGGCACCGCGATGTGATCAATCGCGGCCTCGTCTTGGACGTCACACACGACCAATCGCGGTGCGGCATCCGTCAGAAAATACGACAGCTCGGCTTGCGTATAGGCCGTGTTCAACGGCAAATAGACCGCCCCCGACTGCAACGCCGCACCATATAATGCGACGGCATCCGCGTGTTTGGGAACCTGAGCGACGACACGGTCCCCAGGCGTCACACCAGCTTTTTGCAAAACATTGGCCATCTGCGCCACCCGCAGCACATAGCTGTGATAGCTGACAACAGAGCCATCATCACACAGCAAGAACGGTTGGTCGTTGTCGCGGTGCGGCGCGATGAGCGCATCATACAGGGCGTTTGTCATACTATATTCGTCCTCGCATTGATCAGCCTCTATATTCCTGACCCGCCGTGACCCGCCAACACGCAGCATCCACAGACGGCGCTAGGAGGGGTCAATCATTGGAGAATATGTGGCGGAGAGACAGGGATTCGAACCCTGGGAACCCTCTCGAGCTCAACGGTTTTCGAAACCGTCCCGTTCGACCACTCCGGCACCTCTCCGCAAAGGCTGACTTGTGATCAGGTGCGCGCGGTTTAGCGGGCAACTTCATCCGCTGCAAGCCCATCTCTGCCAATTTCCGCGCAAGCCAATGTCGCTAAGTATAATTTCAACGTGGCAGCCATTGTCGAAGCCGCGTTTGGCTCCTATTCTGAAGTAAGAACCCGCCGCAAAGGATATGCAATGCGCCTTCTAACAGCCAGCTTCACCGCGCTCATGATTTCCGCCTCCGCTGTCGCCGCCCAAAGCGCGTCATTGCTGGACCGCTACTTTACCGCGCTAGATATGGACACGGTGTTTAAGGTTTTGCAGGCAGAAGGCATCGCCGCAGGGCAGGACATGTCCGACGGCGACGGCGTGGCCCCATCGCCCGCGTGGACTGCACGGCTGTCACGCATCTACGCGCCACAACGGGCCAAAAAGGCCTTCTTGGAAGGCATGGCAACCATCAAGGACATCGAAGCGTCCGAACCGGCCCTCGCATTTTTCGAAACTGAACTCGGTGCGCGTATCGTGCAAATTGAGATCGACGCGCGTGAAGCTTTGAACACAGACGCAGGCGAAGCCATCGCTGCCGCAACTGTTGCCGATATTCGCAAGGAGGATCCGGCCCTCTATTTGATGTATAAAGAGTTCATCAAAGTGAACGAGTTGGTCGAAAGCAATGTGGCCGGCGCGCTGAACTCCAATTTGGCATTCTACCGAGGCATGGCGACGAATGAAGGCTATGCCGAAGGATTGACCGAAAGCTTCATGCTGAACTCTGTTTGGGAACAAGAGCCCGAAATCCGCGCGGAAATGGAAAGCTGGACGATGAACTTCTCGTCGGTGGCCTATAGCGGGTTAACCAAGGCAGAGTTGCAACGCTACATCGACATCTCCAAAACCCCCGCAGGCAAACGCCTCAACACCGTCCTGTTTGCAGGCTTTGACCAGATGTTTGAACAGCAAAGCTACGAGTTGGGGCGCGCCACGGCCGAGTTCATGGAAGGCGAAGACACCTGAACTTTAGTCAGTCAGAGTGAACCATCAGGCTGACCGTCACGGCCTCAATGTCGCGGCGCAGATTGGGGTCTTGGGACAACATAGCCGTCAGGGCAGGGCGCTTGGGCACAGGAACCGCCGCCAGATCATAGCCCAATTCCAAGTTCGGCCCGCCGCCCGCCTGAATTTCAGCAATCAATAGATCAAAGGTCTTCTTCACATGAGCTTTGACCACTGCGCGTCTTTTATTATACCGCGCATTGTGAATGGCATTTCCAGCGGCGTAGACAGGAAACAGGACCGGATTGGGAACATGGGACGGCGCAGTCGAGCCGCACCCGAGCACCGCAAAGGCCAAAAAGCCGAATAACGCTAGGTTTAGAGGCCGCGGCCTGTTGACAGTGAGGCGCATTTCCAACATAAGCCCGCATCTGCGCATGTTGCGTAGATTTTTGCAATGACGTCCCGTACCGGGGGCGCGCTGTCCGAGGTGGCCTGAACAGGCCCATGAACGCCGCGAAATGCGGGGCCACAGGACGCGGAAGATAAAAGGGTATGCGATATGTTCGCGGTTCTAAAAACCGGCGGCAAGCAGTATAAAGTCGCCTCAGGCGACGTTCTGCGCGTCGAAAAACTGGACGCCGCCGCTGGCGACACAGTTCAATTCAACGAAATCTTGATGGTAGGCGGCACTGTAGGTGCTCCTTTGGTCAAAGATGCAGGCGTTCAAGCCGAGATCATCGACCAGATCAAAGGCGTTAAAACGATTAACTTCGTTAAGCGTCGCCGTAAGCACTCCTCCAAGCGCACCAAGGGCCACCGTCAGCAACTGACGCTCCTGCGGATCACTGACATCCTTGAAAAAGGCGCCGACAAGTCCGGCGTTAAAGCTGCCATCAATGGTGGCGGTGTGTCTGTTGCTGCTGTTGAAGCTGCGGCTCCTGCACCGAAGAAGAAAGCCAAAGCCGCTGCGAAGCCAGCTGCGAAAGCTGAAAAAGCCGCTGCTCCTAAGAAAGAAGCTGCACCGAAGAAAGCCGCACCTAAGAAGGCCGCTGCTAAAACTGACGGCGCAGACGATCTGAAACAGCTGTCGGGCGTTGGCCCTGCGCTGGAGAAGAAACTGCATGAAGCTGGCGTGACCACATTTGCGCAGGTCGCAGCGTGGACGGATGCCGATGTGGCTGCTATGGATGAGAAACTGTCGTTCAAAGGTCGTATCGAGCGTGAAGGCTGGATCGATCAAGCCAAAAAACTGGCATAAGGAGACTACGAGATGGCACATAAAAAAGCAGGTGGTTCATCCCGGAACGGTCGCGACTCAGCGGGTCGTCGTCTTGGCGTGAAAAAATATGGCGGCGAAGCTGTCATTCCAGGTAACATCATCGTTCGTCAGCGCGGCACTGTTAAGTGGCCTGGCGAAGGCGTCGGCATGGGCAAAGACCACACAATCTTCGCCAAAGTCGAAGGCAACGTGAAGTTCCATAAAGGCCTGAAAGGTCGCACCTTTGTATCCATCGTCCCGATGGCGGAGGCTGCCGAGTAACCGAGACCCACAAAGGTTTGAAAATTTGAGGGATCGGTTGAAAAACCGGTCCCTTTTTCTTTTGTAACGCAAGGCCAGACCATGAGTGTCGCCGCCGTATCATTCGCAATCTTTGCCGCTTCGCAAGTTGGCACACCGGGTCCGGCCAATATGGCCTTGCTCGCAACAGGTGCGCGCTACGGGTTGCGACCTGCACTGCCGTTCGTTGCTGGCGTGGCTTTGGGCAAGCAATTGGTGATCTGGCCGGTTGGCTTTGGCTTGATGCAACTCGCCACCTCGGCCCCTTGGGTGTTTGAAGCGCTTAAGTGGATTTCCGCTGGCTACATTATTTGGTTGGCGTGGAGGGTGGCGAACCTGCGTCTTAACACCAATATCAAGGCTTCTGCGCCCGGTTTTATGGCGGGGTTAATAGTTCATCCGCTAAATCCCAAGGCATGGGCCATGATTACGACCGGTTTTACTGCTTTTACGGACCCCGAAACACCAAGTTTTGAGGCAACCGTTACAATTGCCGCGATACTATTGGGCTTGCAGCTGATCTTGCACCCCATTTGGACCTATGGAGGCGAGCGCATAGCGCGTCTTGTGGCGGGAACGCCCGAAGAAAAATATTTGATGTGGATGTTGGCAGCAGCAACGGTCGCCAGTGTTCTGTTTGTACTATTTGCGGGAGGCAAATAATGAGTTTTGAAGGTATTTACGCCCAGCCGATCATTGCGGCCGACGGATTTGTTCTGCGTCCTTTGACGTCCGCAGATGCAGGTCAATTGGGCATGTATGCCGCCGACGAGCGGATCGCCAAAGCCACATCTTCGATTCCGCATCCCTTGCCACCCGGCACAACCGAGGGGTTCATTGAGCGTTCACTCGCAGATGAGCGTGCGGAGGATGTCTGGGTGATCGACCCCTCTGAGGACAGTTCCCAAGTTCTCGGCGTCATCGCTTTGACTCGTATGGACCGCGAACAATCCGAAATCGGGTATTGGGTCGCACCACAACTGTGGGGCAATGGCTTGGCGTCAAAGGCCGTAGAAGCCTTGATTGAGGCCAATCCGCAGGCCTGCCGCACGCTATTTGGCTCGGTGTTTCAAGACAATCCCGCGTCGGCGCGGGTTTTGACCAACGCTGGGTTCGAGTATATCGGAGACGCGGAAACCTTCTCCGTTGCCCGTGACGCAACAGTGCCGACTTGGACCTATATTAAGAAGCTGGATTGAGGGTTGCGGCCTTGTAGGTTAAGGCATCACAACCCCGCTAGAAAAGGCCACGACTATGAAATTTCTCGACCTCACGAAGGTATATGTCCGTTCTGGCGGCGGCGGTAGTGGTAGCATCAGCTTCCGGCGCGAGAAGTACATTGAGTATGGCGGCCCCGATGGCGGGGACGGCGGCGCGGGCGGCGATGTAATTGCCGAAGCGGTTGATGGGTTGAACACCTTGATCGACTTTCGCTACCAACAGCATTTCTTTGCCAAATCCGGCCAAGGTGGCATGGGGCAGCAACGCACTGGTGCCAGCGGCGACGACATTATTCTACGCGTGCCCGTGGGAACCGAAATCCTAGACGAGGATGAGGAAACCGTCATTGCCGATGTCACAGAGGTCGGGCAGCGGGTCGTTCTTGCACAGGGCGGAAATGGCGGCTGGGGCAACCTGCACTTCAAATCCGCCACCAACCAAGCCCCGCGTCGCGCCAACCCGGGCCAACCGGGCGTTGAGCGCACACTCTGGCTACGGCTGAAGCTGATCGCGGATTCCGGTCTTTTGGGACTGCCGAATGCGGGGAAGTCGACGTTTTTGGCCGCCTCCTCAAACGCCCGTCCGAAGATCGCGGACTATCCGTTCACCACATTGCATCCAAACCTTGGCGTGGTCGGGGTTGATAATACCGAATTCGTCATGGCCGATATTCCTGGCCTGATCGCGGGGGCCTCCCAAGGCAAGGGCATTGGTGATCGCTTCTTGGGGCATGTCGAGCGCTGCTCGGTTCTGTTGCATCTGGTTGATGGCAACTCTGATACCGTCGCCGAGGATTACCAAACCATTATCACCGAGCTTGAAGCCTACGGCGGCGAGTTAGCGGATAAACCGCGCGTAACAGCACTCAACAAGATCGACGCATTGGACGACGACGAACGCGCCGAGAAGAAGGCAGAGTTGGAAGCCGCCTGCGGTGGACCGGTCATGATGATGTCTGGTGTCTCGCGCGAAGGGCTGACGGAGGTGCTACGCGCAGTGCGCTCGGAGATTCAGGAGGATCGTCTGCGTATCGCCAAAGCCGGCGAGGAGCCTGAACCATGGCGCCCCTAACACCTTCCCTGAAAAGCGCCAAACGCATTGTCATCAAGATCGGCTCAGCCCTGCTGGTCGACCGCGACAGCGGTGCGTTGCGGCAAGATTGGCTACACGGGTTGGCCCAAGACGTAGTGCGATTAAAGCGTCGCGGACAGGATGTTGTTTTGGTGTCCTCAGGCTCCATCGCCCTTGGACGCGGGGTGCTGAACCTCGGATCAGGGGCTTTGCCCCTAGAGCAATCCCAAGCCGCAGCCGCCGTCGGACAAATCCGGCTGGCCCGCGCCTATGAGGATGCATTGGCCCCGCATGACGTGACCACTGCTCAGGTATTGGTCACTTTGGAAGACAGCCAAGACCGTCGTCGCTATCTGAACTCACGTGCCACCTTGCGCCAATTGCTGGGCATGGGCGTTGTGCCCATCGTGAATGAAAATGACACCATCGCCACGGATGAAATCCGCTACGGCGACAATGACCGCCTTGCGGCCCAAGTGGCCGTCACGGTGGGGGCCGATCTGGTCGTTTTGCTGTCCGATGTGGATGGGCTGTACACGGCCAACCCCAATGACACCCCTGATGCCACACGTTTGGAAGTGATCCATGAGGTCACGGCCGAAATCGAAGCCATGGCTGGCGACGCCAGCTCTGGGCTCTCCAAGGGGGGGATGAAAACCAAGGTCATGGCCGCCAAAACCGCCATGGCCGGAGGGGCCGCCTTGGTCATCGCAGAAGGATCCGTTCTGGCGCCATTGAACGCGCTGGAGAACGGCGCGAATTCCAGCTGGTTCATCCCGCAAACCGACCCGCAGATTGCACGAAAACGCTGGATTTCAGCGATGAAACCGCAGGGCATATTGACCCTAGACGCAGGCGCCGTCGCAGCACTTGGGCGGGGAAAATCCCTGCTTCCTGCCGGTGTGACCCATGTAAGCGGATCGTTTGAGCGTGGTGATCCGGTGTCGCTAACAGATACAACTGGGGCAAACATAGGTGTCGGGCTGACCCGCTATACCCATGCCGAAGCCCAGCTGATTAAGGGGCATCAATCCTCCGAAATTGAAGCCATTCTTGGCTACCCCGGACGTGCGGCGCTTGTTCACCGCGACGATATGGTGCTCTAACTGACCCTGACCAATAAAGGCCTGTTCCTATGACCAAAGTTGACAACATCCCCGCCGTCATGACCCAGATCGGGGAGCAAGCGCGCGCCGCCGCAGCCGAGCTGTCTTATGCCAGCGCCGAGCGCAAACACGCCGCTTTGATAAGTGCTGCCGAGGCCGTTTGGGACAACCGTCACAAGATCATCGAAGCCAACAAGCTGGACATGGAATTCGGGCGCAACAAGGGCCTGTCCCCCGCAATGATGGACCGCCTAATGCTGGATGAAGACCGCATCCGCGCCATGCAAAACGGCCTGCGTGCTGTGGCGGAACAGGCCGACCCTGTCGGCAAGGTGATCACAGAGTGGGATATGGCGTCAGGGCTACAGATCAAAAGAGTGCGCACACCATTGGGGGTCATCGGGGTCATTTATGAAAGCCGCCCCAATGTAACCGCTGATGCCGGTGCTTTATGCTTGAAAGCCGGAAATGCGGTCATTTTGCGTGGGGGCTCCGAGGGCTTCAACTCCTCGACCGCCATCCATGAATGCCTTGTGAAAGGTCTACGAGACGCGGGTCTGCCCGAGGCCGCAATCCAGCTTGTTCCCACACGCGACCGCGCGGCGGTGTCGGAAATGCTGACCATGACCGACTATATCGACGTGATTGTTCCGCGTGGCGGCAAAGGGTTGGTTGGCCTTGTTCAACGCGAAGCCCGTGTTCCGGTTTTTGCCCATCTCGAAGGCATCGTGCACATCTATATCGACAAAGACGCCGACCTAGAGAAAACGCTCAATGTTGTGTTGAACGCCAAAACGCGCCGGACGGGGATTTGTGGCGCGGCGGAATGCTTGCTGATCCACGAAGATGTGGTCGACACCATCGGGCAGGGCGTTATTCGCGCTTTGTTGGAGAAAGGTGTCACAGTGGACGCAGACATGAAGCTGTCGGGTATTGAGGGCACGCAGCCTGCCAGCCTTGAGCATTGGGGCCGAGAGTTCCTCGACATGGAGATCGCTGCTAAAACGGTCAGCAGCGTGGAAGACGCGATGGCCCATATTCGCGAATATGGATCGAACCACACCGATTGCATCATGACCGAAAATGACGCCACAGCGGAGCTTTTCCTTAGCCGCTTGGACAGTGCCATTTTGATGCATAATGCCTCCACCCAATTTGCCGATGGTGGGGAGTTTGGCATGGGGGCCGAAATCGGCATCGCCACTGGAAAAATGCACGCCCGTGGCCCTGTCGGCGCAGAGCAGCTGACCTCATTCAAGTATATTGTCAAAGGCGACGGCACCATTCGCGCCTAGGTTAGGAATACGACAGGGGCTCTCGGTCAAACCACTCAATGCAAAGGTCGGGCGCGGCGAGGCACAGTTCTGCTTTGACGATGTCCGGTCGGGGCAGGCGGCCACTTACCACACGGTAGCAACCGCGATACCCCAAACCGGCCAATCGCAGCGCCAGTTCAAGCGCGTCACAATCTTGAAACACAAGGGGTGATACAATGAGGCAGGGCTTCAGCTCTTTTATAACCAAGTCATTTAAACGCGCGGCTTCAATGAAATACGCCGGCGGAGAATAGGGCAAAATATGAAGCGGCAGTCGTGCAACCTCAACCGGATTGAACCCGATGGCAAGCGATACATTGTCTAGGGAACACCCCCGACTGCGAACAGAAGAGCGGGTATTGAACTGTTTCACCGTTTATGTCCGACTGGCATACTCGACCTGCAAACTTGCTAAAACCTAAAGCTAACAGGGGTCGAAAACCGCGCAAGACAGGTTTACCTGTCCTCAAACAGGCGCAAGACATAGACCAAACACTCTGACGAGCGGCACAAAGGCAAAAGGACCATGATGATTGAAGCGCTTCTGAAAGGCATCCCATTGCCGACAATGATCGTGGGAAGCGACCGGATTGTTACGCATACAAACGCTGGAATCTCGGAGATTTTCGGGCGCGATCTGGCGGGCGAAAATGTAGTGAACCTAATCCGCCAAGCACAGGCCTCCGCGGCAATCGAAGCCTGCCTCGACAACGGCCGATCGGGGGCGGCGCGGTTCGTATTATCCAACCATTCCGGCGAACACAGCTTCCAGCTTAGCGCAGGCGCCATCGGAAACGGGCAAGCCGTGATAAGCTTTGAAGACCAGACCCGCCATGAAGAAGACGATGCTATGCGCCGTGACTTTGTGGCCAATATCAGCCATGAGCTGCGCACACCGCTGACCAGTCTGATGGGGTTCATCGAAACCCTCCGAGGCCCCGCGCGCGGGGACACTGATGCTCAAGACCGCTTCCTTTCCATTATGGAACGCGAGGCCGAGCGAATGAGCCGCATGGTGAGTGATTTGCTCTCTTTGAGCCGTGTGGAAGTGGACGAACGCGTGCGCCCTCGCGATCAGGTGGACATCAGCGGGGTGCTGCGTTCGGTCATTGCGACTTTGGAAGGGAAGATGTCGGACGCCGACATAACCGTGAACGCCACCAATCTGGAGAACGCCTTCATTGTACAAGGTGACCGTGACCAGCTGACCCAGCTGTTTTTGAACCTGATAGAGAATGCGATAAAATATGGCGGGACGGGCAAAACCATCCACGTAAGCCTGAGCACCATCGCGCGCGACCAGCCCCTGCGCCAACCCGCTATAAAGGCGGAGATTCGTGACGAAGGTGCGGGAATCGATCCGCTTCATCTTCCGCGGCTGACAGAGCGTTTTTACCGCGTGGATGACCACCGAAACCGCAATCAGGGCGGAACAGGTCTGGGCTTGGCAATTGTGAAGCATATCGTAAAACGGCACAGAGGACGCTTAGAAATCTCTTCTAAACAAGAGGTTGGAAGCCAATTCACGGTATTTTTCCCGCAAAAGTCGTGAACTTTTTACGCCCATATCGCAGGTTGTCATGAACTTGTTACAAAAGGTTCACAAAAGGTCAGCACGGCGCATTTATTTCGTCGGTCATTCATAGCCACCAAGGGGGTGGACGTGAGATTATGACACTAAAGGAGTGACCGTATGTCGTTCATCAAAACAGTGGCTTCCGCCGCTATTCTAGCCACCGCAGCTGTGACTGCCGCAGAAGCCCGTGACCAGATCCGCGTCGTCGGCTCATCCACAGTATTTCCCTTCTCAACAGCTGTTGCAGAACAATTCGGCCGCTCCACTGATTTCCAAACACCGATTGTTGAATCCACCGGCTCCGGCGGCGGTATGAAGTTGTTCTGCGCAGGTGTTGGCACCGAGCACCCAGACATCACAAATGCGTCGCGCCGCATGAAAGCAAAAGAGTTCAAACTCTGCGCTGACAATGGTGTCACTGAAGTGACTGAAGCTATCGTAGGGTTTGACGGTATCGTCATCGCCAACGCAAAAGGCGGACCAGAGTTCGCGGTCACACGCACCCAACTTTGGCAAGCTCTCGCAGCGGAAGGCCCAAAGCCGACCAACTGGTCCGACATTGATCCATCCCTTCCAGTGATCAAAATCGAAGTTCTGGGACCTCCACCGTCCTCGGGCACACGTGACGCCTTCGAAGAGCTGGTTATGCAAAAAGGCTGTGCCAAAGCAGAAGCTGGCGACAAAGCATATTGCAAGAAAGACGGCTCCCACATCCGCGAAGATGGTGCCTATATCGAAGCTGGCGAAAACGACAACTTGATCGTGTCGAAATTGGAAGCAAACCCGAATGCGGTTGGCGTATTCGGCTTCTCTTTCCTCGACCAGAACTCCGACAAGCTGCAAGGCGCGGTAGTTGACGGCGTTCAGCCAACATTCGACAACATCGCAGGTGGCGAGTACCCAGTTTCACGTTCCTTGTACTTCTACATCAAGAACGCCCACGTGGGTGTCATCCCTGGCTTGCAAGAGTACGCAAACGAGTTTCTGTCCGAAGATGCCGCCGGTGAAGAAGGATACTTGATCGACAAGGGCCTGATCCCGCTGCCAGAAGACGAATTCAAAACCATCTCCGGCAATGTGAACTCCTTGACCAAAATGACTGGCAACGAGTGGAACTAAGCCCCATGGGTTAGAAAACAATTGGCGAGGGCGATATCACAGATGTCGCCCTCGTTGTACGACGAAAGATCAACAGATACTCCTCGAGGATCGAATGCTAACACTCACATTCTTCGCAGTTCTTGCACTTGCATTGGCGTTCTTTCTTGCAGGGCGAAGCCGCGCTCTTTCCATCGTGGGTGGAGAGGTCCGAAACCTCCATTCGCGCCCGAATTTCCACGGCACATTGGCGCTGCTGCTATCGGCAATTTCCGGCATCACGGTGCTTCTTTTGGTCGGCATGCTTTGGAGCGCTTGGATCGAAAGCAGCCTTCTTGCCCAGATATCCGCGTCTCATCCCGATTTATCCGCCATTGAAGCGGAATTGGTGCTGTCGGACGCCTATGCCATAGCCAATAGCGGCATTGCCTCCAAAACCGACGAGCTGCGCATCGCAATGTCACAACAGGTGACCCGCACCAGCGCCTTGCACCAATGGGGCACGATTGCAGCCGCCCTGATCGCCACACTGATGGCGGGGGCTTGGGCCTTGGGGAAAATTTCCCCCGACTGGCGCGCGCGCAACCGCTCCGAGACCATCATTCGCCGCATCTTGATGCTGACCGCCGTGATTGCGGTGCTGACCACCGTCGGCATTGTGATGTCGCTGATCTTTGAGACGATAAACTTCTTCAACAACATCGACTGGCAGATCCACAAGTTCCTTTTCGGAACCACATGGTCACCGCTTTCAGGTGTGCAGGCCGGAAAACTGGACCCCGATAAAGTTGGCGCAATTCCATTGTTTGCTGGCACCTTGATGATCACCGTGATTGCAATGCTGGTGGCCGTGCCAATCGGACTTTTGTCAGCGGTCTACCTGTCTGATTTCGCCAGTCCGAAGCTGCGCGCTTGGGCCAAGCCGATGCTGGAATTGCTGGCGGGTATTCCGACCGTTGTTTACGGCTTTTTCGCCGCCATCACCTTGGCCCCATTCATCCGGAATTCGGGCGAAAGCATTGGCCTGACCATCGCGTCAGAGAGTGCGTTGGCGGCGGGCATTGTTATGGGCATCATGATCATTCCGTTCATCTCCTCGCTGTCTGACGACGTGATCAACGCCGTTCCACAAAGCCTGCGCGACGGCTCCTACGGATTGGGCGCAACCAAGGCCGAGACCATCCGCCAAGTCGTTTTGCCAGCCGCGTTGCCGGGCATTGTATCTGCGGTCTTGCTGGGTATTTCACGCGCCGTAGGCGAGACGATGATCGTGGTGATGGCTGCAGGGCAGGGGGCCAATTTGACCGCAAACCCGCTGGAGGCCGTGACCACAGTGACCGTGCAAATCGTCATGCTGATCACGGGGGACACCGAGGCCTCTACGGCGGCGGGCCCTGCCTTCACACTTGGGTTCACGCTGTTCTGCGTGACCTTGCTTATGAACATTGCGGCACAACGCGTCGTGCGCAAATACCGCGAACTCTACGATTAAGGGCTGCTGGCACATGGTAGATATGACAACTCTTAGTACGCGCCACTCTGGCGAGGCTTCGGCCAAGCGCATCCGCAAACGGCGCTTCGCTGAAACCCGCCTTAAGGCCTACGGCATCTTTGCCTTGGCCTGTGCGGCGGCGGCACTTATCGCTCTTTTGGCTTCGGTTGTGACCAAGGCAGGGGGGGCGTTGACAGAAACCTATCTGACGCTTCCGGTAACCTTGGACGCCGCCGAGATTGATCCTGATGGCACAGGTGACCCCAAGATCATCCGCCGCGGAGATTTTACCGGCTTGACCAAGGACGCGCTTAAAGCTCACTTCCCCGACGCCAAAGGCCGCACGGCCCGACGCCAACTCTATGATCTGACGTCGTCAGGAGCAGCATTCGAGCTGGCTGAGAAAGTCGCAGCCGACCCGTCTTTGGTAGGTCAGAGCATCGACTATGATTTTCTCGCCTCCGATGTGACAGACCTGTATCTGAAAGACGCCTTTGGCAGCTTCCAGTCTCAAAGCGTATCGGGACATCTGACCCTGACCGCGGAGGGTGACAGCATAGCCGTGTCATCCACGTCAGAGGATTTCGCCCTAGCGCTGGAGCGCGTCAAAGAAGGGCTGATCGGCAAAGCAGACCGTCTTCGCAAACAGGCCGCATTGCAGGAGAACGGTGTCACTGAATTCACCCGTCGCGCCGAAGAGGCCAAGACGGATGACGACCGCCAGAAGAACGAGGCGCTTGCGATTGCTCGTGCAGCCGCCCGCGACAAACTGCTTGATGAGGCCGCAGAGCTGGACGCCCGCGCCGCTGCTGACGGCGGCAATGAAGCTTTGGATGAAGACAACCGCTCGGTGCTTGTAAACGTGGCCGGCGGCTGGCTGAAACTGACGCATATCACCCCAACGGGCGGTGTAGCGGAGGTGGTGTTGCCGGTAGAAGGCGAAGTCGTCTCCGGCACGCCTTGGAAATTGTTCATCACAGAACTGCCCGAGGCCGCGCGCAAAGTGTCCGACAACCAGATCATCTGGATCGAACAGCTCAAATCGCAGGGCAGGGTGGATGTGGTCTTCAACACGCGTTTCTTCACAGCAGGCGACAGCCGAGAACCTGAATTGGCAGGGATTTGGGGGGCCGTCGCTGGCTCTTTCTGGACCATGGTTGTCACCTTCCTGTTGGCCTTCCCCACAGGTGTAATGGCCGCGATCTACCTTGAAGAATTCGCCCCTAAGAACAAGCTCACCGACTTCGTAGAGGTCAATATCAACAACCTTGCGGCTGTGCCCTCCATCGTGTTTGGCCTGCTGGGGCTATCGGTATTCCTTGGGGTGTTCGGGGTTCCCAGATCAGCGCCATTGGCCGGTGGCATCGTGCTGGCGCTAATGACGCTGCCGACCATCATCATCGCCTCGCGCGCCTCCATTCGCGCGGTGCCACCCTCCATCCGAGATGCCGCCGTGGGACTTGGGGCAAGTCCGATCCAAGCGACGTTTCACCATGTACTACCGCTGGCGATGCCTGGAATTCTAACCGGCACGATCATCGGCATGGCGCAAGCTTTGGGCGAAACCGCGCCCTTGATTATGATCGGCATGGTGGCCTTCATTGTCGATATTCCAGGCTCGATCACCGATAGCGCATCCGTGCTGCCCGTTCAGGTGTTCCGCTGGTCCGACTTCCCTGAGCGCGCCTTTGAGGCAAGAACCTCTGCCGCGATCTGCGTGCTGCTTCTCTTCCTCGTGGTGATGAACGCCATCGCCGTATTCATGCGCAAACGATTTGAAAGACGGTGGTAGACAATGCTCGATATGACACAGACACTTCAAACGGAGCCGACCATGTCCAAAGACATCAAAATTAGCGCCAAAGGCGTGGACGTTTTCTACGGCGACACACATGCCATCAAAAATGTGAATGTCGATATTGAAGACAAGGCCGTCACCGCATTTATCGGACCGTCGGGTTGTGGCAAATCCACCTTTTTGCGCTGCATCAACCGGATGAATGACACCATCGATATTTGCCGCGTTACCGGCGACATCTTGTTGGAAAACGAAGATATCTACGCCAAGTCCGTTGATCCGGTTCAACTGCGGGCCCGTGTGGGCATGGTGTTCCAAAAACCGAACCCATTCCCCAAGTCAATCTACGACAACGTGGCCTATGGCCCGACGATACACGGTCTGGCAAAAAACAAGTCAGAGCTTGATGAAATCGTCGAGCAATCTTTGCGCCGCGCCGCAATTTGGGATGAGGTAAAAGACCGCTTGCACCAGCCTGGCACCGGCTTGTCAGGTGGCCAACAGCAACGCCTTTGCATTGGTCGCGCCATTGCAACCGCCCCAGAAGTCTTGCTGATGGATGAGCCATGCTCAGCCCTTGATCCGATTGCCACCGCGCAAGTCGAGGAACTCATTGACGAATTACGCGCCAGCTACACGGTGGTGATCGTCACGCACTCTATGCAACAAGCCGCGCGCGTCAGTCAGAAAACTGCCTTCTTCCACTTGGGCGAGGTTGTAGAATACGGCGACACCGATAAAATTTTCACAAACCCAGAAGACAGCCGAACCGAGAGCTACATCACCGGACGGATCGGGTAGGGAGCAGAACCATGACTGATAAAGAACACATCGTATCGGCCTTCGACCGTGATTTGGCCGCGGTTCAAACCTTGATCATGAAAATGGGCGGAATGGTTGAAACCGCAATATCTGACGCCGCACGCGCGTTGGAATTGCGAGACGTTGAATTGGCCGAGCAGGTTCGCAAAAATGACAAGCAGATTGACGCTTTGGAAGAGCAGGTGGCCTCCGAAGTTGCGCGGATCATTGCGACACGCTCGCCCACAGCAGGTGATCTTCGCACCGTGCTGACCGTGCTTAAGATATCGGGCAATCTAGAACGCATGGGGGACTATGCAAAGAACCTAGGCAAGCGCACTTCCGTTTTGTCCGAAATGCCCGCAATCAACGGGTCGGGCGGGGCATTGCGCCGCATGGTTCAACTTGTCAGTTTGATGCTGAAGGACGCTCTGGATGCCTACATCCAACGCGATGTGGCTTTGGCAGAAGACGTGCGGCGACGCGACGGCGATGTTGATCAGATGTACAACGCATTGTTCCGTGAGTTCCTGACCCACATGATGGAAGACCCGCGCAACATCACCGCCTGCATGCATCTTCATTTCATCGCTAAGAACGTGGAACGCATGGGCGATCACGTCACATCGATTTCGGAGCAAGTGATCTACCTTGTGACCGGTGGGCTTCCTGAAGAAGACCGCGATAAGCAAGACAAAACCTCAATCGATAGCGCCTTGGGCAAGGTTTAACATGCTCTCGCAACCTTATGTTCTTGTTGTAGAAGATAACCCTGCGCAACGCGAAGTTCTGATTTATAACATCAGTGCTGAAGGGTATCAGGTCGAAGCTGCAGAAAACGGCGACGAAGCTTTGCTGATGATCAAAGAGCATACTCCCGATGCGATTGTTCTGGATTGGATGTTGCCCAATGTCTCGGGGATCGAGATTTGTCGCCAAATCAAGAGCAACCCCGACACACGCGCCATTCCCGTCATCATGCTATCGGCCCGATCCGAAGAAGATGATCGTGTTCGGGGCCTCGAAATCGGCGCTGACGACTATGTCGTCAAACCATATTCCATCGCAGAGCTTCTGGCGCGTATCCGTACTCAATTACGCAGATCACGTCCGGCTTCTGTTGGTCAGCGCTTGGAACATGATGATGTGGTGTTGGATCTGACTGAACATCGAGTGTATCGCGACGACGCCATGCTGAAGCTTGGCCCGACAGAGTTTCGACTTTTGGCGACTTTCATGGAACGTCCTGGTCGGGTGTGGTCACGAGAGCAATTGCTCGATCGTGTTTGGGGTCGCGACATCTACGTCGATACACGTACTGTAGACGTCCACGTTGGACGTTTGCGCAAAGCTTTGTGTTCCTTCGGGGGGGATGATCCCATTCGAACCGTCCGCGGCGCTGGCTATTCTTTGGGATAATACATCAATGCAATCATATGGATAAGGCGATGTTTTAAACTAGGGCTCATGTTTAGAGCTATCTTTAATTTACATAATACTGATTATTAGTAAACCCAATCAGATCCTGCAGGCCACATTAATCACCTTTACCGATCCTCCCCATCGTTAAGATTTTACGAACTGCCTTCGGTCCTTCACAGTCCACTCGTAAACGACTACCAGGCCATCGGCCCTGAACGGCAATGCTCCCATGGTGCTGCATCCACTGCGTAGCGAGCTGTATCGTGGAACGCCGCAGTCAGATCATTCGCTTCAACCGTGGCGTTTGCTTCGAGCAGCGTACTCGTTCATCTGCCGGTACGGCAAACCAGGATCTCGCATTGCACTCTGAACGTCATCAGCACGCTTTCTACAAAGCTTGATATTCCATTCTTTTACAACGAGATGCGATGTGCATCTCATGTAATCAATGCACTGCTTTCCTATATGATGAGTAGGGTATCCATAGGCCCTGCCCCATGCCGATGCCTTGCTAAAAGTGATCTTTCAGACGCCGTAACTCCGCGAAAACTTCGCTGTCGCTGGCCTGCTCCAGCCCCAACTTCGTCCGAATTTCGGGGTTTGCGCAGCGCAAAAACGGGTTGGTGGCGAGCTCTTGCGCCAATGTCGTGGGAACCGTGGGGTCTCCTTGCTCTCGAAGTTGCTCAACCTCGATCATTCGATTGCGCAACGCCATATTGTCTGGATCGACCGAAACCGCAAATTTCGCATTTTCCAATGTATATTCATGGGAACAATAAATCACCGTCTGATCCGGCAAAGCTGTAAGCTTCTGCATGCTGCTCCACATGGTTGAAGGACTGCCTTCAAACAAGCGACCGCAGCCCATCACAAACAAAGTATCCCCTGTAAATACAATACGTTCTGACTTGATGTGAAAGTTCAACATATCCATCGTATGCCCCGGAGCATGAATGACCTCCACCTGTCGGCCTGCGAACGAAAAATGATCCTCGTCCGATAGCACCTCATCCACACCTGCGATCCCTGGCGGGCCATAGACGGTAGCGCCAGTGGCAGATTTCACCTCTGACAACCCCGTGACGTGATCGAAGTGATGATGCGTCACCCATATCTGCGTCGGAGTCCATCCCGTTGCGTGAATAGCCGCCATATAGGCCGGCCCGTCCCCCACATCTACTGCCGCTGTTTCGCCTGTCTCTGGGTCATGGATAAGCACGCCATAGTTTTGTAATGGCGGATGCGGGAATTGATGGATTTGCAACATAGGGGCCTCCTACGGCCAAAGGTATTGTTTAGACGCTAGCGTTCACGAAAGATCAGACACCCTAGCTGCGGACCGCGCGAAGTGCTCCACTTAGCAACGCTACATCAGAGGCAATCGCGACAAAGCGCGCGCCCATTTTGATATAGTGCTCCGAGCGCGCCTTATTCAATGTCAGGCATCCTGCAATCTTGCCGGAGGCCGCAATCCTGCGCAGGGCTGCATCAACGGCGGCCTGAACCTCTGGCGCATCCAAATTATGCAGATACCCCATCGATGCTGCCAAATCTGACGGCCCGACGAACACTCCATCCACCCCGTCAACGGCGCAAATTTCTTCGAGGTTCTCCAAGGCAGTCGTCGTTTCAGCCTGAACCATTAAGCACACGCGATCATTGGCCTGAGCAAGGTAGCTGGTGTCAAGATTGTAGCCTGACGCCCGTACAATTGCGGCGCCAATTCCTCGGGTTCCTTGCGGAAATTCTTTAGATGGGTAGCGCATCGCACAGGCCAGTTCACGGGCTTGGTCGGCCGTGTCGACCATCGGCACTACAACGGTGTGAATGCCCAGATCAAGGACTTGCTTGATCATCCAGCATTCGGCGTTGGGGATCCGCACACAGGCGTCTGGCCCCAGCACGCGCGCCTGTTGCGCGACTTGGGAGATGTCATAAGGGCCATGCTCGCCGTCGATCAGACACCAGTCAAACCCCGCTGTTGCGGCAATTTCGGCAGAGGTCGCAGTGCCTAAGCCCAACCAGCATCCTTGTTGAACTTGGCCTTTTTCTAGTCTCTCTTTTAGCGACGTCATAATTCACGCAATCCCCTGTAACTGATGATTGCATCAAGGCCACCAAGGGCCCCATCTTTCAAGCTGGATTCGGACATCTGAGAAGAAAAATGTGCGGAATTTCAGAAAAACAGAAACTCAAACATCTCTCAACATTCAAATACCCCCTATCTATCAATCACTTACAACTTTACTCAGCGACAAGCTTGCACAGAGCAACCTGCCCCCTACCATGTCCATATAACACGTCGGACAACTGACGTCCTTGGGAGGAACAAATGAACAAACTACTCAAAACCACCGCTATAGCTGCGCTGACAGTGTCCTTTGTCGGCGAAGCGGCCGCCACCGAATGGAATGTCTCGGTCTGGGGCAAACGCCGCGCGTTCACTGAACATGTTGAGAAGCTTGCCGAATTGGTCTCTGCAAAGACCAACGGCGAATTCACCATGAATATCAGCTATGGTGGCCTGTCGAAAAACCGTGAGAACCTAGATGGGATCTCCATTGGCGCATTTGAAATGGCGCAGTTTTGCGCTGGATACCACCGCGATAAAAACCGCGTCGTTACCGTGCTGGAACTGCCGTTCTTGGGCGTCGCAAACCTTGAGGAAGAAGTAGCGGTATCCAGCGCCGTCTATGCCCACCCTGCTGCAGCCGAGGAAATGGCGCAATGGAACGCCAAACTTCTGATGACGTCGCCAATGCCGCAGTACAACATCGTCGGCACCGGCGCGCCTCGGGACACGCTGGATGCAATGAACGGCATGCGTGTTCGTGCGACCGGCGGATTGGGCAAAGCGTTTGAAGCCGTAGGCGCCGTGCCAACGTCGGTGACCGCGACAGAGGCCTATCAGGCGATGGAATCCGGTGTCGTCGACACCGTGGCCTTTGCCCAGCACGCCCATTTGTCGTTTGGCACCATCAATCAAGCAGAGTGGTGGACCGCCAACTTGAACCCCGGCACCGTGAACTGCCCTGTCGTCGTCAATGTCGACGCCTATGAGGCCCTGTCGGACGCCGAGCGTGCGGCGCTGGACAGCTCTGTTCCAGAGGCCTTGGATCACTATTTGGCCAACTACGGCGAGCTGCTCAAAAAATGGGACAGCGTACTGGAGGAAAAAGGCGTCAAAAAGGTTGAGATCAGCGAAGACGTCTTGGCCGAATTCCGCGCCAAGGCTGCCGACCCGATCCGCGACGCTTGGATCAAGGATATGGAAGCCCAAGGCCTGCCTGGCCAAGAGCTCTATGACCTTGTCGTCAAAACGCTCGCCGACAAACGCGGCAGCTAAAGTCTAAAGCAGCGCCCTATTTGCGGGGCGCTGCATCACGACATCTGGGGGAGTAACTTACATGGCCGGATCCGCCGCCGTGCTGGAAGATTCCAGCCTTCTAAGCAAGCTTGATCGGGCCTTACTGCCATTGGAGCGCTTGTTTGCCCTGCTTTCAGGCCTCACGGTTTTCTCCTTGATGTTCCTTGCCGCCTATTCCGTAACGGGGCGTAAGTTTTTCAATTCTCCGCTGTCGGGCTACGTCGATTATATCGAGGCCGCGATGCCCTTGATCGCCTTTATGGGGGTATCTTTCGTGCAGCGCGAAGGTGGACATATCCGTATGGACATCGTGATCGCAGCCCTGAAAGGGCGCGCCATGTGGTTGTTTGAGCTGCTCTCGGTTCTTCTTATTCTTCTGGTGATACTGGCGCTCATTTGGGGAAGCTGGTCGCATTTTGATCGCAGCTTTGACATGAGCAGACCTCTGTGGAGTCGCGACAGTTCTATCGATATTGGCATTCCCATCTGGCCGTCGAAATTGCTGGTCCCCGTTGCTTTTTCCGTCCTCGCCCTAAGGCTGATGCTGCAATCATGGGGCTATGCGCGGGCATTTGTCTTGGGATTGGAGGCGCCGGTGGCCGTGCCGTTAATCCTCACTGTAGCCGAGCAAGCCCGACTGGAAGCTGAACAACTTGAGGGGGCCGACTGATGGATGAAATCACCATTGGCCTTTGGGTGTCAGGCGGAATGCTGGCGATGGTTGTGCTGGGCATGCGGGTGGCATTTGCGGCGGCGGCTGCAGGCCTGTTCGGGTTGGTCTGGCTGCGCTGGAACGGGTTCGACTACGATCCAAGCCTATTGTGGAAGTCGGTAGAAATCAGCGTGAAGATTGCGGGGCAAGTCCCCCACTCCAAAGTGTCGTCGCAGGCGCTGAGCCTCATTCCGACGTTTATCCTGATCGGCTATCTGGCCTATCACGCCAAGCTGACATCCGCCCTGTTTGAGGCCGCCAAGCGCTGGTTTGCTTGGGTGCCAGGGGGATTGGCTGTGTCGACCATTTTTGCGACCGCCGGATTCGCCGCTGTGTCAGGGGCATCGGTTGCCACCGCTGCGGTTTTCGCCCGCATCGCTATCCCAGAGATGTTGAAAGTCGGATATAATAAACAGTTTGCAGCTGGTGTTGTGGCCGCAGGTGGCACCTTGGCGTCGCTTATTCCGCCCTCGGCCATCCTTGTGATCTATGCCATCATCGTGGAGCAAGACGTCGGAAAATTGTTGCTGGCGGGCTTTGTGCCTGGGGCGTTTTCAGCTGTTATCTATGCGATGCTGATCATTGGCATCGCTGTGGTCTTTAAAAACGTCGGCCCTCCGGTGACTGGTTTTACCTGGCGCGAGCGTTTTGCGTCCCTGCCTCCTGCCCTACCGATTGTGGCAGTTGTCGTTATCATTATCTTCTTTGTCTACAACCCCTTCGGAGACGCATGGGGCACCCCGACAGAAGGTGGCGCGATTGGGGCCTTTATCGTGTTTTTGATGGCCGTTTACCGTGGCATGCGGTGGGGGCAATTGAAAGAGGCGCTTATCGACACGGCCAAGCTGACGGTGATGATTTTCACCATCATTTGGGGGGTGCTGATCTATGTGCGCTTCCTTGGCTTCGCTGATCTTCCCGGTGCCTTTTCCGACTGGATTACCACGCTGGAGATGTCGCCGATGCTGATCCTTGTGTGCATTTTGCTGGCCTATGCGGTTTTGGGGATGTTCATGGACGCCATTGGCATGTTGCTGCTGACCCTGCCTGTTGTCTATCCGGCGGTCATGGCTTTGAACGGTGGCGAAGCTGTAACTGCCGCAGAAAGTACCTTTGGCATGTCCGGCCCCATGTGCGCGATCTGGTTTGGAATATTGGTCGTGAAGATGGCCGAGTTCTGTCTCATCACCCCCCCCATCGGGTTAAACTGCTTCGTGGTGGCGGGGGTTCGAGATGATCTCAGCGTGCAAGATGTGTTCAAAGGCGTCACACCTTTCTTCATTGCAGATGGCTTGACCATCGCCGCATTGGTGGCCTTTCCCAGCATCGTGCTTTGGCTGCCGTCCCTTGCGGGGTAGATGTTGCTTTTGAGTATTTGGGACCAAATGGAAATAGGGCTCCGCGCCCCTGATCTATCGGAGGGGCGCGGTTCAATGCTTAAGAATTATGGGGTGATCTCATAGAGGGCGCCGTCATGCACCGAGAGAAACCAGATCTCCCCGTTTGGCCCTTCGATGACATCCCGCACACGGCCCGTCGCACTGGATTGAAGGCGTTCTTCGCTTAGGGTTTTTCCATCCAGTTTAGAGATCATATCAAACTTGAGCGAACCTACGAAGATATCCCCCCTCCATTCCGGCCAGAGCTTTCCCGAATAGATCATCATTCCCGACGGAGCGATGGACGGATCCCAATAGTGTTCGGGTTGCTGGAGGCCGTGCTTTGACGTGCCTTCGCCTATTTTCAAGCCTGAATAATGTCGCCCGTAGCTGATCACCGGCCAGCCGTAGTTTTCACCGGCATCGATTTTATTCACCTCGTCGCCACCGCGTGCGCCATGCTCAACGACATAGAGATTCCCGTTCAAATCCAGCGCAGCACCTTGGGGGTTGCGGTGGCCGTAGGAAAATATCTCCGGCTCGGCCCCTGGTCGGCCAATGAACGGGTTATCCGGCGGAACCACCCCCGAGCGCCGCACCCGCACAACCGTGCCACTATGGTTTTGCAAGTTTTGGGCCTCGGATCGCTGACCACGATCGCCGATGGTCAAGAAGAGAGTGCCATCGCGGGCCTCGACGACCCGTGAGCCGAAATGTTTGGCGCTTGTTGCCCCGCGTGCTTGTTGAAAAATTCGCTTGAACCCGACCAAGGACTTCGCATCCGAGCTGAGTTTGCCGCGTCCGAGGGCCGTGCCATAGCTGCCCCCTGCCCGATTGGCGTAGCTCAGGTAGATCTCGCGGCTTTGTTCGAAATCACGCGGGATCATGATATCAAGCAAGCCCCCCTGCCCATTGTCGACGACATCTGGTACGCCGGAGATCTTGTGCCTTGTGCCATTTGGGTGCAAATAGGTAAGTGAACCTGCGCGCTCGGAGACCAAAACCGCACCGTCGGGCAGATGCTCCACCGACCAAGGCTCATCGAATCCATCGGCAATGAGGGTCACGGTCAGCTTTCCCGCGCTGCTTTCCATAGCATTGAGGGGAACGGCAGCGGTTAATGCGACCGCGATTAGCGAGTATTTCAGGAACATCCGTCACTCCAGGCTCTTAAGTCAGGACGATGACAGCTTGACCGACATCCACTCATAAAACAACTGAACATTTATGTGAAAACCCCCGCCACCACCCTTGAACTTCAACAAAATTGGGGCCGTGCAACTCCCCTTTTCTTTTAAAGAATCCCTGCGTAAGCTCATTCAATAAAAATACGATCAGGGAGATCAAAAAATGAAAAAACTTCTTCTCGCAACAACTGCATCCGCAATGATGACCAGCATTGCCGCTGCTGAAGATGTTAAAATCGGTATCATTTTGGGGTTCACCGGCCCCCTTGAATCCATCACCCCGCAAATGGGCGCTGGTGCTGAATTGGCGATTGCAGAAGTCAGCGCGTCCGGCGCCTTGCTGGATGGTGCCAAAGTTGAAGGCATCCGTGGCGACAGCACATGTGTTGACGCCGGTGCCGCAACCGCCGCCGCAGAGCGTTTGGTAACTTCTGACAAAGTAAACGCGATCATGGGGGCTGATTGCTCTGGTGTGACCGGTGCGATTTTGCAGAACGTGGCGCGTGCGAATGGCGTAGTGATGGTGTCCCCATCGGCTACATCCCCAGGCCTGTCGACTGCAGAAGATGACGGACTGTTCTTCCGCACCGCACCTTCCGACGCGCGTCAGGGCGTGATCGTGACCAATATTTTGCAGGATCGCGGCGTCAAATCCGTGGCCCTTACCTACACAAACAATGACTATGGCAAAGGTCTGGCCGACGCTTTCAAGGCTGAATTCGAAGCAGCCGGTGGCGAAGTCACGATCTCCGCGGCACATGAGGACGGCAAGGCCGACTATTCCGCGGAAGTTGGCGCATTGGCATCGGCTGGTGGTGAAGTACTGGTTGTGGCCGGCTATGTTGACCAAGGTGGTTCTGGCGTGATCCGTGGGGCTATCGACTCTGGCGCGTTTGACACATTCTATCTGCCAGACGGCATGGTTGGCACCAAGTTGAATGAGATCTTCGGCGCAGAACTGAATGGCTCTTACGGCGCATATCCTGGTACAGACAGCGAAGGTGCCGCTACCTATGCTGAAATGGCCAAGGCTGCAGGCTTTGACGGCACATCTGCGTTCTCTGGTGAATCATATGATGCAGCGGCGTTGATCATGCTTTCCATGCAGGCGGCCAAATCTTCTGCTTCTGCAGACTTCAAAGACCACATCTTTGATGTTGCCAACGCACCTGGTGTTGAAATCTTCCCTGGTGAGTTGGAGAAAGCTTTGAAATTGATCGCAGAGGGTCAAGACGTGAACTACGTCGGGGCCTCAGCGGTAGAGCTTGTTGGTGCTGGTGAATCCGCCGGTAACTACCAAGAAATCGAATTCAAAGACGGCGTCTACTCCACGATCAAGTACCGCTAAACTCTTTTGAAAACCTAAGAAAGCAGCCCGTGGTTTCAGCACCTCGGGCTGCTTTTACAAAGGGATACGTAAAATGATCGAAGTTCACGACCTCCATAAGCATTTTGGTGGCTTTCACGCGGTTGATGGTTCAACCCTGAGCATCGAAAAAGGGTCGATCACCGGATTGATCGGGCCAAACGGCGCAGGTAAAACCACACTTTTCAATGTCATAGCGGGTGTTCTTAAACCTACCTCTGGTACGGTTCTCATGGACGGCGAAGACATCACGGGCCTGCCTCCGCATGAACTCTTCACCAAGGGCCTTTTGCGGACGTTCCAAATTGCGCATGAGTTTTCGTCGATGACCCTGCGGGAAAACCTGATGATGGTTCCGGGAAACCAAGCAGGCGAAACCCTGTGGAACACGTGGTTCGGGCGCAAACGAATTGCCGACGAGGAACGGGCGCTGGCGGCCAAGGCCGATGAGGTGCTGGAGTTTCTGACGATAGATCACATCAAAGAGGAGAAAGCTGGCAACATCTCTGGCGGGCAAAAGAAGCTGCTGGAGCTGGGCCGCACGATGATGGTCGACGCCAAGATCGTGTTCTTGGACGAGGTAGGTGCCGGCGTGAACCGCACCCTTCTCAACACCATTGGCGACGCGATCATCCGTTTGAACCAAGAACGCGGCTACACCTTCGTGGTGATTGAACACGATATGGATTTCATCGGGCGTCTTTGTGATCCGGTGATTTGCATGGCGGAAGGCCGTGTGTTGGCCGAAGGCACGTTGGATGAGATCAAAGCCAATGAACATGTGATCGAGGCCTATCTGGGCACTGGATTGAAGAACAAGGTGGCCTCCGCATGAGCAATGACAACTATGATGCGCACAGCCAACAGCCGACACAGGCTGTCGGTGGCACAAAGAGTGAGCCCTACCTCATCGGTGACGCCATGTCCGGCGGCTATGGCCAAGGGCCCGACATCCTGCACGATTGCACTATCGCGGTGAACGAAGGCGAAATCGCCGTCATCGTCGGACCCAATGGCGCGGGCAAATCTACGGCCATGAAAGCGGTTTTTGGCATGTTAAATGTCCGTAAAGGTGCCGTGCGATTGGACGGTGAGGACATCACCGCCCTCACCCCGCAAGCCCGCGTGGCGAAGGGGATGGCCTTTGTGCCGCAGACATCGAACATCTTCACCTCTATGTCGGTTGAGGAAAACCTCGAGATGGGCGGTTTTCTGCGTCGCGATGATCTTCAAGGCACGATTGAACAGATCTACGACCTGTTCCCGATCCTGAAGGAAAAGCGCAACCAAGCGGCGGGTGAACTCTCCGGAGGCCAACGCCAACAGGTGGCCGTGGGGCGCGCGTTGATGACCCAGCCAAAGGTTTTGATGCTGGATGAACCGACCGCAGGCGTCTCGCCCATTGTGATGGACGAACTATTCGACCGGATCATTGAGGTGGCGCGCACTGGCATTTCCATCCTGATGGTGGAACAAAATGCCCGACAAGCACTTGAAATTGCAGACAAAGGATATGTTCTGGTGCAAGGGGCCAACCGGTTCACCGACACTGGTCAGGCGCTTTTGAATGACCCCGATGTCCGCAAAAGCTTTTTGGGAGGTTGATGTGAAATTTAGTGTTACCCCTCCTATCGCCCTCTGCGCGCTCCTGTCATTTTTGACGGCACCAAGTATGGCTGAAACTGTGCAATGCAGCTTCACGACCGAATGCTATGAGGCTGAAGCCTGTTCCGAGACCGCATTTGATCTCTCCATTGAGGACGCGGACGGAAAAACCGCGATCGTAACGGACGCCCAGACCATTCCCACAAGCATCGGTGGCAGTGAAGCCGTTCGCATCTACGTTGGTGTGACCGACGACGCGTTTCACCTGATCAGCCGCGCATCTGGCGGGGCGACCCGCTACACAACCCACATTTACGAGGGGCCTATGATGGTAAACTACCTCGGCACCTGCAAAGGGGAAAACTAATGGACTTTTTGAATGCCATTGTGGCCCTCGCAAATTTCGTCATCGTTCCTGGCATGGCCTACGGTGCCCAACTTGCACTCGGTGCGCTTGGGGTAACCTTAATCTACGGCATCCTGCGCTTTTCGAATTTCGCCCATGGCGACACGATGGCGATTGGCACGATGTTTGTGATCCTCATCACATGGGGCTTCCAAAGTGCAGGCATCACGTTTGGCCCCTTGCCGACAGCGCTGCTGGCCCTGCCCTTTGGCATAGCCTTAACCGGCCTATTGCTGATTGGCACCGACAAGGTGGTGTATCAGTTTTACCGACAAAAGAAGGTGAAACCGGTTGTTATGGTCATGGTGTCGCTCGGAGTGATGTTCATCATGAACGGGTTGACGCGCTTTATCATCGGGCCAGGCGATCAGCGCTTTGTCGATGGCGAACGTTTCTTGATCTCGGCGCGCGAATTCAAGGCTATGACTGGCTTGAAGGAAGGCTTGGCGATCAAAACCAGCCAAGGTCTAACGGTCGTGACAGCGGTGATTGTGGTCGCCATTCTGTTTTGGTTCCTCAACCGGACCCGCACAGGAAAATCCATGCGCGCCTATTCCGACAATGAAGATCTGGCGCTTCTGTCGGGCATTAATCCGGAACGGGTGGTTCTGTATACATGGCTCATTGTGGCCGCGCTGGCGACGGTGGCAGGCACCCTTTACGGGCTGGATAAGTCATTCAAACCTTTCACCTATTTCCAACTGTTGCTTCCAATTTTTGCAGCCGCCATCGTTGGCGGGCTTGGCAATCCGCTGGGGGCGATCGCGGGTGGCTTCGTTATCGCCTTCTCGGAGGTAACGATCACCTATGCCTTTAAGAAAGTGGCGAACTATCTGCTGCCAGAGGCGCTGGCCCCCGACGGCCTCGCCCAGCTCATGAGCACCGATTACAAGTTTGCCGTCTCCTTCTCGATCCTGATCATCGTGCTGCTCTTTAAGCCGACAGGCCTGTTCAAAGGACAATCCGTATGACCCGCCGCGACGCACTTCTGTTTTTATTCGTTGGCCTGTTAATCCTGCTCACAGGGTTTTTCCAATCTTGGAACACGGCGCTTGTCATCCTGAACATGGGGTTGATATCGGCCATCTTGGCCTTAGGGGTTAACTTGCAATGGGGCCTCGCGGGGTTGTTCAACGTCGGCATTATGGGCTTTGTGGCGCTTGGTGGTTTGGCTGCGGTCATCACCTCAATGCCCGCGAATGGCGAAGAATGGAGCCAAGGCGGCTTCCGCGTTCTGGCCGGTTTGCTCCTTGGGGCGGGCACCATACTTGCCGCAATCATGACCTTTCAGCGGCTTCCTAAAGGGGGCACCCGCACCCTTTCTATGTTGGCCATTCTGATCGGCGGGTTCTTCTTGTTCCGCTATGTCTTTGATGGCGGCGTAGAGGCGATTGAAGCCGTCAATCCCGCCTCCACCGGCTACCTCGGAGGCCTTGGGTTGCCTGTGCTGCTGGCTTGGCCCGTCGGCGGTCTACTGGCTGCTGGTGCGGCTTGGGTCATTGGTAAAACGGCGCTTGGGTTGCGGTCAGATTATCTGGCCATCGCGACACTCGGAATTGCCGAGATCATCATTTCGGTCATGAAGAACGAAGAATGGCTGTCACGCGGCGTGAAAAATGTGGTCGGTTTGCCCCGTCCCATTGGCGTGCCGCGCGAGGTGGATTTGCAAAGCAGCGCCACCTTCGTTGAAAACGCCGCCAAATTCGGCTTGGACCCAGCAACGGCCTCGACGCTATATGTCAAACTTGGCTATGCGGTGTTCTTTACCATCGTTTTGCTTGTCTTGCTGTGGCTGTCCCAAATGGCCCTGAATTCACCCTGGGGGCGCATGATGCGCGCCATTCGCGACAATGAGGTCGCAGCCGAGGCCATGGGCAAGGATGTCACCAAACGTCATTTGCAAATCTTCATTCTTGGCTCTGCGATCTGCGGCATTGCAGGGGCGATGATGACGACCTTGGATGGTCAGTTGACCCCAACCAGCTATCAGCCGCTGCGCTACACCTTCCTGATTTGGGTGATGGTGATTGTGGGCGGCTCTGGCAACAACTTCGGCTCTGTCTTGGGGGGCTTCCTCATTTGGATCTTATGGGTTCAGGTCGAGCCAATTGGCCTTGCATTCATGACCCTCATCACTGCGGGAATGTCAGATGGGTATTGGTTGAAAGACCACCTGATTGAAAGTGCGGCACATATGCGGTTGCTGACGATGGGAGTGGTTTTGCTTCTGGTGCTGCGCTTCAGCCCGCGCGGGTTAATCCCTGAACGCTAGGCGCGAGCACACCCTCAGCCGACGCCTTTGACGGGCGTCGGCGATCTACATTTGGCGGACCATGCTATGCGCATTCCGTTGCTAGCTGCGCAATCGATGCCCCATGGGATCAAACGGCGGCTCGGCCAGAACCACGCCACGATGCGGACGGCCTAGGATCATGACGTCGACCTCTGCCCCCGCCTCGACCCTGTTCAAAAACCCCATCGCCAAGGATTTTCCAACCGTGTAGCCATAGGCGCCAGAGCTGACGCGCCCCGCAGGGGTCCCGTCCGGCCAAAAGATCGGCTCGCCGCCGGTCGCATCTGCCTGATCCACCTCCAAGACCTCTATGATACTCAGTCTCTCGCGGGGGGTGTTCCCCCTCAACGCGGCATAGGCGTCCTTGTGCAAGAACTCCTTGTCCATCTTGATCAACCCGTCGAGCCCCACTTCCTGTGGCCAGTTCTCCGGACTGTATTCCCGCGACCAGCTGCCATATCCCTTTTCAATGCGAAGCGACATCAACGCCCGCGCGCCGACCGGCCCTGCGCCAAACTCTTTTCCCGTCTCGATCAGTGCCGCATACAAACGATGTTGGTCTTCGGCTGCGCAGTGCAATTCCCAGCCCAAATCACCGGTAAAGGACACCCGCACCGCCACAACCTCCACCCCCGCAACGGTGATCCTGCGCGACCGCATGAAGGCGAAATCCTTGGTGGCCAGTGATGCGTTGGTCAGGCGCTCCAGCAGGGCGCGGCTGCTTGGCCCCGCGACGTTAAAGCCGCATATGGCGTCCGACATCGATCTAAAGGAAACCGCGGCGGGCCGCTCAACCATGTTGAAAAACCGCAGATGATAGCGTTCTGCCATACCTGAGCCGATGACGAGGAAGTCTTCGTCATCCAGCTTGGTCACGGTGAAATCCCCTGCAATCCCTCCGCGCACTCCGATCAGCGGCGTCAGGCAGGACCTCCCTGTGAGCGTAGGCATCCTATTGGCGAAGATCGTATTCAACCAGTCCGCCGCCCCCTGCCCTTTGACGCTGTATTTCGCGAAATTGGAGATATCGATAATGCCCGCCCGTTCACGCAGCCTACGGCATTCATCGCCAACAGGGGCAAACCAGTTTTGCCGCGTGAAGCCATTGGTATCGGCGACCCCAACCTCCTGCGCAAACCACAAAGGATGCTCCCAGCCGGAGTTCAACCCGAAGACCGCCCCCATCTGTTGTTGCTTCTCATAGACGGGACGCCTGCGCAAAGGGCGCCCTGCCGCGCGTTCCTCATTGGGGAAATGGATCGAGAAACGGTTGGCGTATTGATCGCGCACTTTGGCTTTGGTGAAGGCCCTATCCGCCCAAGTGCCAAACCGCGCCATATCCCACGGAAACATGTCCAGATGCGGCTCGCCGGTGACGATCCATTCAGCCGTCAGAGCCCCCAGTCCCCCTGATTGAGAAAAGCCCGGAATGATGCCGTTGCAGCAGAAATACCCTTTCAGTTCGGGCACGGGGCCGAACAATGCGTTGGCGTCGGGTGTCCAGATCATTGGACCATTGATGACCCGCTTGATCCCTGCGGTGCCGATCACCGGCACCCGATCAATCGCGCGCAACATGTTGTCCTCAATGCGTTCCAAATCGTCTGCGAACAATTCGTGACCGAAGCCCTGCGGCGTGCCGCTTTCGGCCCAAAGCCGCACGTCCTTTTCATAGGCGCCCACCAGCAACCCCTGACCTTCTTGGCGCAGATAATATTCGCCGTCTCGGTCGGCAACTGATGGCAAGCGTTCCGGCAGGGCCGCGACCTCTGGAATGGTTTCGGTCACAAAATACTGGTGCTCGGTCGGCTGTAGCGGCAGCTCTATCCCCGCAAGGGCGGCCACCTCACGCCCCCATAGGCCCGCCGCGTTGACGACCACCCGTGTCACGATGTCGCCTCTGGGGGTCTTCACCACCCATGTGCCGTCGGACTGCTGGTCGGTTGCAGTTACCGGCGTGAAACGATGAATGTCTGCCCCGTTGTTGCGCGCGCCTGTCGCGTAGGCATTCGTCACGCCAGAGGGGTCAACATTGCCGCCAGAGGGTTCATACATAATGCAGCGAATGCCGTCGTAGTCGACCAACGGGTGCAACTTCTCTGCCTGTGCGCGGTCCACCTCATAGAAATTCAGGCCGTAGTATTTGGCTTTGGCCGCTTGCAAACGCAGTTGATGCTCACGGGCTTCTGTTTGCGCGAGATACAGTGATCCGGGTTGAAAAACACCGCAAGATTGCCCCGTTTCGGCTTCCAGTGCGTTGTACAAATCCATCGTGTAGTTCTGAATGCGGGTGATGTTGTTATTGTCATGCAGCCCGTGGATGTTTGCCGCCGCATGCCACGTGGATCCCGAAGTTAACTCGTCGCGCTCCAGCAATGCCACATCCGTCCACCCCAGTTTCGTCAGGTGATACAGGATCGAGCACCCAATGACCCCGCCCCCGATTACGACCGCTTGATAGTTTGTGCGCATGGGAGACCCTTTGTACATTCAGTGATACGCCCTAGGGTGACAGGCTTTGCGACCACGTCCCGACCATTCGCGACATTTTCAGGCCAGAAGCTGCCACCCCCAGCCGAATGGACCAGCAGCGACATATTAGGTCGGAATTGACGTTGTTCACGCTGTACCCAAGCCTCAGGATCAAGGGGCAACCAAGGAGATGCCCATGCACAGCACGACCAAAGTAGCCGTCATAGGCGGCGGCGTTGTTGGATGTTCCGTCCTCTATCACCTGACGAAACTGGGATGGTCTGATGTGATGTTGCTAGAGCGCTCGGAGCTGACGTCTGGGTCCACATGGCATGCGGCAGGTGGGTTTCACACCTTGAACGGCGATACAAATATGGCCGCGTTGCAGGGCTACACCATCAAGCTCTATCGCGAGTTGGAAGAGATCACCGGAATGTCTTGCGGCTTGCACCACGTCGGAGGCGTGACCTTGGCGGACAACAAAGAACGCTTCGACATGTTGGTCGCGGAGCGCGCCAAGCATCGATACATGGGGCTCGAAACAGAGATCGTGTCACCCGAAGAAATCGCGAAAATCGCGCCTATCACCAATATTGATGGCATCTTGGGCGGCTTGTATGACCCATTGGACGGCCATCTTGATCCATCTGGAACCACACATGCCTACGCCAAAGCCGCGCGCATGGCCGGTGCCACCATTGAAACCCATGTGAAGGTAGAGGCCACGACGCAGCGCCCAGACGGCTCTTGGGATGTCGTCACCAACAAGGGTACCATCCACGCCGAACATCTGGTCAACGCCGCGGGTCTTTGGGCGCGCGAAGTTGGGGCAATGGCGGGCGTCTATCTCCCTTTGCACCCGATGGAGCACCAGTATCTGGTCACCGAGGACACCGCAGAAATCTATGAGCGCGACAGCGAGCACCCCCATGTCATGGACCCCGCAGGCGAAAGCTATCTGCGCCAAGAGGGGCGCGGTTTGTGCATCGGCTTCTACGAGCAGCGCTGCCGGCCTTGGGCCATCGATGGCACCCCCTGGGACTTCGGGCATGAATTGCTTCCCAACGATTTTGACAAGATTGAAGACAGTATCAGTTTTGCCTTCAAACGCTTCCCCGTGTTGGAACGTGCTGGCGTCAAAACCGTCGTCCACGGACCGTTCACCTTTGCCCCCGATGGCAACCCGCTGGTTGGCCCCGTTCCAGGTTTGCGCAACTACTGGTCAGCTTGCGGGGTGATGGCAGGGTTTTCACAAGGGGGCGGCGTCGGCTTGATGCTGGCGCAATGGATGATCGAGGGGGAGACCGAGCGCGACACTTTCGCAATGGATGTTTCACGCTTTGGCGACTGGATCACCCCTGGCTACACCCGCCCGAAGGTGATCGAGAACTACCAACGCCGCTTCTCGGTCTCCTATCCCAACGAAGAGCTGCCAGCCGCCCGTCCTCACCGCACCACGCCGATGTACGACATCTTTTCAGACATGGGCGCGGTCTGGGGGCAGCAGTTCGGGTTGGAGGTCGCAAATTACTTCGCCCAAGGCAATGAGCCCAAGGTTGAGACACCAAGCTTTCGCCGGTCCGATGCATTTGATGCCGTCGCCCGAGAGGTCGCGGCCGTGCGCAGCAAGGCAGGCATAAACGAGGTGCAAAACTTCGGCAAATTCCGCGTCAGCGGTAAAGAAGCCCGCGCGTGGCTCGACCGGATCATGGCAGGACGCATCCCTTTGGCAGGGCGTCTGTCCCTCTCGCCGATGCTGTCCCACAAGGGGCGGCTGATCGGGGATTTCACCGTCGCATGTGCCTCGGAGACAGAGTTCTACCTAACGGCCTCCTATGGGTCGCAATCCTATCATCAGCGTTGGTTCGAACAGAACGCAAAGGATGGTGTCTTGGTCGAAAACATCTCCGATAGGCTCACCGGATTCCAGATTGCCGGCCCCCTGTCTCGCGAAATTCTACAAGCCTGTACCCGTGATGACGTGGCAGCAATGCAGTTTCTGGATGCGCGGGAGATGACTGTGGGTCAAGTGGCCTGTCGCGTGCAGCGCGTCAGCTACACTGGTGATCTGGGCTATGAGATTTACTGCTCTACGATGGATCAACGCCAGCTGTGGGACACACTTTGGAGCGCTGGGCAGCCAAAGGGCCTGACCCCTTTTGGGATGCGCGCAATGATGTCCTTGCGGTTGGACAAGTTCTTCGGGTCATGGCTGTCGGAATATTCAGCCGATTACACCGCCGCCGAGACCGGTATGAATCGCTTCATCAGCTTCAAAAAATCCACCGATTTTATAGGGCGCAGCGTCGCGGAGGCCGAGCGTGAAACTCCCCCCGAACGCCAGCTTTGCGCATTTGAAGTTGATGCGCAGGATGCCGATGTCGTGGCCTATGAACCGGTGTTCATCGACGGTACGGTTCAAGGGTTTTGCACATCCGGCGGCTTCGCGCATCACTCTGGGGTCTCAATTGCCATGGCATTGATCCCCCGCAGCTATGCCAAAGAGGGATTGAGTGTCGAGATCGAAATCTTGGGCGAAATGCGCCCCGCCACATTAATCACCACGCCGCCTTTCGACGCAGATGGAAAACGGATGCGCGGTTAGCACAATTTGGCCCGTGGAGATGTTCCGCGGGCCCGCGGCCTTTGGTCTGTAGGCGCCTATTCGGCCTCTTCCACGATCACTAGGTCGCGCTCTGCGGCACCTTCCGCATGCTTTAACGCCGCTTGATAAGCATCTGAATAATAACAGTCATGCGCCGCTTTCAAAGACGGGAATCGCGCCACTACATTGCGGGCACGATCATTTCCCTCTAGCTGCTCATAAGCACCGTTTCGCGCCAAAAACACACCCTTATGATCTGCAATGGCAACCGTCGCACCTGCCGCATATTTGGCATAGCGGTCAGGGTCGGTCACCTTCACATGGGCGATCCACAAAGCTGTTGGCATTTATCCTCCTAAGACGGCTTTCGCCGCATTTATTGCTGCATCAGAGTTCTCGGCGCTGGCTCCGCCGCCTTGCGCCATAGCTGGACGGCCACCACCGCCTTTGCCCCCCAACTCTGCCACCGCCGCGCGCACCAAATCAACAGCAGAAACTGTCTCGACCAAATCATCAGTGACCCCAGCGGCGACGGCTGCCTTGCCATCCGCATCTGCGATCAACACAACGACCCCCGATCCCATGCGGGCTTTGTGCTCATCGATCAACGCGGGCAATTCCTTGCCCGACACCCCAGACAAAACCTGTGCAAAGAAGGCCTTGCCGCCGACTTGCTCGTCAGCGGTTTCAGCCGCGCCACCGCTCATCGCGAGGTCGCGGCGCAATTGGGCGACTTCATTGCTCAGTGCTTTGCGCTCCTCAAGCAAGGCCTTCACACGCGCCGGAACATCTTCGCCGGACGCTTTCAAAAGAGCAGCGGCCTCGGTGAGATGCGCATCCTGAGACCGCAGGTGCTGCAATGCCGCCTGCCCCGTCAGAGCCTCAATCCGGCGCACACCAGAGCTGGACGCGCTGTCGCCCAGCAAGGTGAACATACCAATGTCACCGGTTTGTTTCACATGCGTGCCGCCACATAATTCGATCGAGTAAGTGTGCCCGTCAGCCCCTTTGCCCGTGTCTTCGCGCCCCATAGAGACCACACGCACCTCGTCGCCGTATTTCTCACCGAACAAGGCCTGCGCCCCAATTTCGCGTGCGTCATCAGGCGTCATGATCCGCGTCTCAACGGGGCTGTTTTGACGGATGAAGCGGTTCACATCTGCTTCTACCTTGAGCAATTCGTCAGCCGACAACGCTTTGTTGTGGCTAAAATCAAATCGCAAACGGTCATCCGCGTTCAGCGATCCACGCTGCGCCACATGATCCCCCAAGGCATCGCGCAAAGCTTCATGAAGCAAATGCGTCGCAGAGTGATTGGCACGAATTGCACCACGGCGCGCATGGTCAACAAGCAGTTCGGCACCGGCGCCAACGCGCAGCTCCCCCTCAGCCATGTCAACAAAATGGATGAAGACCCCCGCCGCTTTTCGCGTATCGGTGACCTGCCCCAACGCGGTTTCCGTTTTGATTGTGCCGCGATCGCCAATTTGCCCGCCACTTTCTGCATAAAATGGCGATTGGTTGAACACCAACTGTACAGTTTCACCGGCGTTTGCGACGTCCACTTTCGCGCCGTCTTTCAAAATAGCCAACAACTGCCCTTCGGCGATTTCCGTGTCATATCCCAAGAAGTCAGTCGTCCCATGGGTGTCGGCGATGTCAAACCAGATGGTGCTATCCGCCGCCTCTCCCGAACCTGACCAAGCTGCGCGCGCTTTGGCTTTCTGTTCTGCCATGGCTTCGGTGAAGCCGTCGACATCAACCCCCCGCCCCTTTTCGCGCAGGGCGTCTTGGGTCAAATCCAACGGGAAACCGTAGGTGTCATAGAGTTTGAAGGCAGCAGATCCGGACAAATCCGCCCCTTCGGGAAGTCCGCCAACTTCATCATCCAACAAGCGCAAGCCGCGCTCCAATGTTTGTTTGAAACGTGTTTCCTCGGCACGGAGGGTTTCCTCGATCATCGCCTGTGCATGGCCCAACTCTGGATAGGCAGCCCCCATCTGGCCAATCAACGACGGCACAAGTTGATGCATTACCGGGTCTTTTGCCCCCAGCAAATGCGCATGGCGCATGGCGCGACGCATAATCCGGCGCAACACATATCCGCGCCCGTCATTCGAAGGCATGACCCCATCCGCAATCAGGAATGACGTCGAGCGCAAGTGGTCTGCAATGACGCGGTGATGCACATTCTGTTCGCCATACGGGTCCGAGGATGTCGCATTGGCCGAGGCTTCGATCAGCGCCTTAAACAGGTCGGTGTCATAGTTGTCGTGACTGCCTTGCAACAAGGCCGCGATGCGTTCCAGCCCCATGCCCGTGTCAATGCTTTGCATGTCCAACGCCCGCATGGAGCCATCTTCGAACTGTTCGTTCTGCATGAAAACGATGTTCCAGATTTCGATAAACCGGTCACCGTCTTCGTCTGGGCTGCCAGGAGGGCCGCCCCAGATGTGCTCACCGTGGTCATAGAAAATTTCTGTGCACGGGCCACATGGGCCGGTCGGCCCCATTTGCCAAAAATTGTCTGAGGTTGAGATGCGGACAATGCGGTCTTCTGGAACTCCAAGCTTCTTCCAGATTTCGAAAGCTTCGTCATCCGTGTGATAGACGGTGACCCATAGCCGGTCTTTGTCGATGCCAAAATCCTTGGTGATCAACTCCCACGCGAAGGCGATCGCCTCATCCTTGAAGTAGTCTCCAAAGCTAAAGTTACCCAACATCTCGAAAAATGTATGGTGGCGTGCGGTATAGCCGACATTGTCCAGATCATTGTGCTTGCCACCGGCGCGCACACATTTCTGCGCCGTTGTTGCCCGCTGGTAGTCGCGGGTTTCTACACCGGTAAACAGGTTCTTAAACTGCACCATCCCAGAGTTCGCAAACATCAACGTCGGGTCGTTTCGCGGAACCAAAGGGCTCGATGGCTGCACAGAGTGCCCCTGCCTTTCGAAGTAATGAAGGAAGGTCGAGCGGATATCATTCAGGCTTGGCATCAGGATCACTTTGCGTTGTTTGTACCAGCAAATATCGCCCCACGCTCTGCAGGTAAAGCCATCCCCGTCGAATTGAGGCCCATAAACAGAAAAGGGCGACCCGAAAGCCGCCCTTCACCGAATTTTCAAACATGAACCGTCCGAGGATCAGTCTTCGATCAACCCTTCAGCTTCATCCTTAGCTGCCGCTGTTTTCTCGACTTCAGGCATATCGAACTCAAGACCATGAGCCGCACGCACCTTGTCTTCGATATCCAAAGCAATTTGGCCATTTTCCTTCAGGAACGCCTTGGCATTCTCGCGACCTTGGCCGATCCGGTCGTCGCCATAACTATACCACGACCCTGATTTCTCAACCACACCGGCTTTGACACCCAGATCAAGAAGTTCACCCATCTTGGAAATGCCTTCGCCATACATGATGTCGAATTCAACCTGCTTGAATGGTGGCGCGACTTTGTTCTTCACCACCTTCACACGGGTCAGGTTTCCAACAATTTCATCGCGATCTTTCAACGCGCCAATGCGGCGAATGTCCAACCGAACGGATGAGTAGAATTTCAACGCATTGCCGCCAGTTGTTGTCTCTGGGCTTCCAAACATAACGCCGATTTTCATCCGAATTTGGTTAATGAAAATCACCATGCAGTTGGAGCGCGCAATAGAGCTGGTAAGCTTACGCATCGCTTGGCTCATCAAACGCGCATGAACACCAACCGAGCTGTCCCCCATGTCGCCTTCAAGCTCGGACTTCGGAGTAAGTGCCGCAACCGAGTCGACAACAACCATGCTCACGGCACCGGAACGCACCAATGTGTCCACAATCTCCAGCGCTTGTTCGCCCGTGTCCGGCTGAGAGATCAGCAATTCATCCAGGTCGACGCCCAATTTCTTGGCGTATTGCGGGTCCAGCGCATGTTCCGCATCGACGAAGGCGCACACTCCGCCCTTCTTTTGTTCTTCGGCGACACAGTGCAACGTCAATGTTGTTTTACCTGACGACTCTGGGCCGTAGATTTCTACAATCCGCCCCTTTGGAAGGCCGCCTATGCCGAGCGCGATATCCAACCCAAGAGAACCGGTGGATGTTGCCTCGATTTCCTGAATAGCATTCTCTCCCCCCAGCTTCATAATAGAGCCTTTGCCAAACTGGCGCTCGATTTGTGCCAAGGCTGAATCCAGCGCCTTTTGCTTATTGCTTTGATCTTTAGATGTCATTTTAAGGAGTTCTGCTGTTGCCATGATTTCGTCCCTTATTTCACACCGCCTTAACTGCGGCAATGATTGCTTGTGTTCGCCACTTGTTCCCATTTGTATGGGTACAAAATGAGAACATATCAAGTAAAACTTTTAGGTACTTTCGCTGCGCTACGGTTAAAGAGTAGTTTAAAACCCAGTAAAAACAGGCAAGCAGACTCAAAATGATGATTTTCTACCGTGAACGTTTGGCTTTTCTGGCTGTGCCAAAGACCGGAACATCTGCGCTGGAACGAGCTTTGGGCTCCAAAGCATCAGCAATTTTTCGCGATCCCCCAGGAATCAAACATACGAATGCCCGTAGATTCGAAAGCAAATATCGCAAGTTATTTGACCACAAAGACTATCCGCCAATCGAAACCATGGCCGTGATGCGCGAGCCGGTGGAATGGCTTGGAAGTTGGTACAGGTATCGCCAGCGCCCTGCATTGTCTGGCCATGTAAACAGCACCGAAGGGGTAAGCTTTGACAGCTTTGTCGAATCCTACCTCAAGCCAAACCAACCTCCCTATGCAAACGTCGGTAGTCAGGCTCGATTTGTGACGGACAATGGCGGCAACCTGTTGGTAAACCACTTGTTTTCCTATGAGGATCTACCCATTGCCACAGGATTTCTAGAGAGGCGACTAAACTGTAGTATTTCACTGAAGCCCGTAAATGAATCCCCTAAGAGAGAAATCAACCTGTCCAAAGAATTGGAGCAGGAATTTCACCGTATCTATGCGCTGGACTTTGAAATTTACAAAGCGCTACAAGATGGTCCGCTTTCCATTTCGTAAGAAGAACTCTACGCGGCGGCGCTCAGATGCCGTCGCACTGTTGAAGTCAGCTCATCCAAAGAAAATGGCTTTGGCAGGAAGACAGATTCAGGGATAGTCAGCTGTTCCTCAACCGTACTCCCGTCAGCGTATCCTGACATGAACACCACACGCAGTTTTGGATGATTTTTACGGGCTTCGGTGATCCAGGTTGGACCGTCCATTCCGGGCATGATGACATCCGTCAACACAATGTCTATTTCCACAGTGTCGTCATTGATAATATCCAATGCCGCTTCACCGCAGTCGGCTTCGACCACCTGAAATCCGCGATATTGCAATGCGCGACTGGCGAAGGCCCGTACGGGTGCTTCATCTTCAACAAGAAGAACAACCCCATCTCCCGGACCGGATTCTGACAAAACCGATAGCGTGTCGGCCTGTGTCTTTGCCGGCTCAACTGGCTTGTCGTGTGTGGGGAAGTAGATGGTAAATTCGGTTCCCTCACCTAACTCGCTGTCGGCAAATATAAAGCCGCCAGATTGTTTGATGATGCCATAGGCCGTGGACAGCCCCAATCCTGTGCCGTCTCCGGTTTTCTTTGTCGTGTAGAACGGCTCGAAGATTTTATGTAACTTGTCCGGAGATATGCCACTTCCCGTATCGCTAACTTTCACAATGACATAGTCACCTGCAGGAACAACAGCTCTGTCCCGCCGCAGCTCCGAAGCCAAGCTGGCATTTCTTGTTTCAATCTCAATCGTGCCCTGCCCTCCAAGTGCGTCACGCGCGTTCACAACCAAGTTCATGAGGACTTGTTCCAATTGCCTGCGATCAGCGCGCACGGACATCAAATTGGGATCATGCGACAATGATAAAGAAATCTGCGCACCCACAAGGCGGTTAAGCAAGTGGGTCAGGTCAGACAGCGTATCGCGTATATCCAACACCTCCAGTTGGAGGTTTTGCTTCCGGGAAAACGCCAACAGTTGCCCAACAAGAGAGGCCGCGCGATTGGCGTTCTGGTTAATTTGCTCAAGGTCAGAGAAATCATTGTCGCCCGGGTCATGGCGCAACATCAACAGGTCGCAATGCCCTGAAATCGCCGTAAGAAGGTTATTGAAATCATGCGCGACCCCGCCCGCGAGCTGGCCGATTGCTTGCATTTTCTGACTTTGGACGAATTGCTTCTCAAGAGATTTCAACTCTGTTGCATCATTAATCAAAACGATCAAAGAAACCACGCCATCATTGATCACCCTACCGAGCGTGACTTGCACATACATTTCGTCAGGGCCGCGTCTACATTTTAGAACCTCTGGGCGATGAAGCCCCTTCCCTTCAAGGGCATCCGACAACCAATCCGAAATCGGGCGCCCCAATCCCTCGATAACATCACTCATGGTTTCGGCGGGTTGTTCTTCCAATCCTAGAAGAGAGCGTGCGATGCGGTTGGAATCTGAAATCCGCCCCGCCGCATCCAGTTCAAGCAAAGCAATCGGAAAGTCCTCCAATTGCGCCATAGTTGCATCTGCCTTTGCCGACTTGGTGACCGGAGCGAGAAAGTACTCGGTACGCCCCAAAGCGCCATCGACAATGATCGCCATGACATCAATCGGGCCATCCTGCCCACTCAACACAACGGCTTCACCGGAATGCTTGGGTGGATCGACGAAAATCACATCAAGTGACTTGGCTCGGCCTCCGACCAGTTTTCGCATAGCGTCATTCATGAACAGAACTGACCCAGACCCGCCAATTGTAAACATCGGCAAGGACAGTCTATCGGCTGCATGCCCTGCATTTTGGCTTTCCATTTGCGAGTTATGCAGTCGCCAAATCAGATTGTCGGAATTGCCAACACGGTGGGTTGCGATGTGAAAATTGCCGCTTCTCGTAACGATATCCTCATGCGCAGCCCCAATTTTCTGAGCTTTGGCTTGTAGTCGAAACATTGTTGCGCTGGCGTTGGTGGTAATTTGTCCCAAAACGGCCTCAAAGGCATCGCCCTTTTGTTCAGGCAGCAGCTTTCTTGCAGCCATATTCTGCGACAAAACCGTGCCCGACGGATCGGTAACAAACACCGCCCATTCGTCATGCTCCATCATATCTTCAAGTGATACGCTCCCAAGCTTCGCGTCGCTGCTGCCGGACTTCGGCAGCAAGGACACGACGGCGACCAAGGCGCAAACAATCGCGGTTAACCCAATAACCCTGACATCACTGAAAATCAGCGAGGCCACCACCGCGATCGCCAAACAAGCCAAAGGCAAACCCAAACGTGAGGCGACACTAGAAATCTTTCCGATCTTGCGATCTTCACCCCCCGTCGCATCCACCAGTTGGCTCACAGATTCACTCCTACAAGAATCACTCCCGACAACCATCTCTCGAAAAGCATTAACTTGCGCTTAACGGATGGACATCGTGGAGTATTCAACCCCGCGAATCTTGCGTCAAGTAAGCTAAATAGAACCCGTCCCCGCCCTCAAGCGGTGAAAACCGGTGATCAAATGCACGAGTCCAGCCGTCATTTTCAGCGCAAAACTTAGCAATTTGTTCTTCATTTTCGCGGGTGAACACCGAACAGGTGGCAAAGGCCAGCGTTCCGCCAACAGCCACCAATCCCGCGGCCTCGCGCAAAATGTCCTGTTGTACGCCCAAGAGCCGCTCATAGGCGGATTCCGATAAGGACCACTTCCCCTCCGGAGAACGCCGCCACGCGCCGCTGCCTGAACACGGAACATCACATAAGACCAAGTCAAACGGGGCCGCCTGCCGGCAGGCTTTCGAGCTGAGAATAGAGACTTTTACCCCCGCCCGTTTCGCCCGCGGGCCTAAATCTTGTAGGCGCTTTGGATTGGCATCATGCGCAAACAACAAGGCGTCATTCTGATCGCCATAGGCCAACACTTTGCCACCCCCTCCCGCGCAGTAGTCCAACATTCGCTTGGCTGAAGGAAGCTTCGCGCAAAGGGCTTGAGAGGCCACATCCTGCAATTCGACCAGACCAGATAAATAGGCCGCACTGCCGGATAACTTCCGTGGATTTTCAATGAGTTGTAGTGCGTTCTTCGACAGGTCATGGCGACGGGCCACAATTCCGTCCTTTGCCAATGAAGACAGAGCCGCATCAACGGAGCCCTTCGTGGTGTTCACACGCACAAACACCCCCGCCCGATCCGACAAGCTTTGGGCAACCGCGATGGCATCGTCACCGAGTGACGCTTTCAATTCAGCGCTTAGCCAATCTGGCATGTTGAACAGCATCTCGTCCGAGGTGGCATTTTCGCCTTGCTCAAGGGCCGAATGCTCGTCTTTCGTGAGCCCTGCAGGCGCGTGACCTTCCCCCGAGAATAACGCCTTCAGCTCCTCGGGGTTCTCAACGGTGTCCGCGCTGTAACACACAACCAAGCCGCGCCCTGTCAGTCCCAACCGCGAGAATTTTCCGCGCTTGCGCAGGCATTCGAACACGATGTCACGCACCGCTGCACGATCCTTGGACCCCGCAAACCGAGAGCGACGCGCCCAATTCGTTAAAGCCTTCTCGGCGGCGGTTCCGGACAAATATATGTCAAGAACCTCAATCGCCGCCGACAGGCGTGCTGCAGGGGTCATCTAGCCGATCCGGTAGTTCGGGGACTCGCGGGTGATCTGCACGTCATGCACATGGCTTTCCTTCAAGCCCGCGCCGGTGATCCGCACGAATTTCGCCCGTTTGTGCATCTCCGGAATGGTTGCCGCACCGGTGTACCCCATGGAGGCACGCAGACCGCCGACCATCTGGTGGATCACAGCATTGGCAGAGCCTTTGTAGGGCACCTGACCTTCAATCCCCTCAGGCACCAATTTGTCCGAGGCCGCATCCTTTTGAAAGTAGCGATCCGCAGAGCCTTGCGCCATCGCGCCAAGCGAACCCATGCCACGGTAGCTTTTGAAGCTACGGCCTTGATACAAAATAACTTCTCCGGGGGATTCGTCTGTTCCGGCAATCATCGACCCAACCATGGCACAGCTGGCGCCCGCGGCAATCGCCTTGGCGAAGTCACCGGAAAACTTGATGCCACCATCCGCAATGATCGGCACGTCGCCCGCACCAGATGCGCAATCCATAATCGCGGTCAGCTGAGGGACGCCAACCCCCGCAACCATGCGCGTGGTGCAAATCGATCCCGGACCGATGCCAACCTTTACCCCATCGGCACCTGCCCCAATCAACGCTCGTGTCGCCTCTGCGGTGGCCACATTACCGGCGATCACCTGCACATTGGACGACAGCTTTTTGACACGCTCCACCGCAACCGCCACCCCTTCGGAGTGACCATGCGCCGTATCAATCACCACCAGATCAACACCAGCATCGATCAGCGCCTCGGAGCGCTCGAATCCGGCATCCCCCACGGTGGTCGCTGCAGCCACCCGCAACCGGCCCAAATCATCTTTACAGGCATGCGGGTTCAATACCGCTTGCTCCAGATCCTTGATGGTCAGCAAACCGGTCAGCTTGCCTTCCCCATCCACAACCAGCAGCTTTTCAATGCGGCGGGCTTCCATCAGCGATTTCGCCTCGCTCAGATCGGCAGGCTCACGCAGCATGGCCAAATTGTCGTTGGTCATCATCGCCGAGACAGGGGTTTTGTCATCATTGGCGAAACGCATGTCGCGGTTGGTTACAATCCCGAGCACGCGGCCAGAACCATCGACCACTGGAAACCCTGATACTTTGTAGCGCTCTTGCAGTGCCTTGGCGTCGGCCAAAGTCTGATCGGCAGTCAGTGTGATCGGGTTATAAACAATCCCGCTTTCAAACCGCTTCACACGGCGCACCTGACGGGCCTGCTCTTCCACGTCCAAGTTTCTGTGGATTACTCCGATGCCGCCAGCTTGCGACATGGCAATCGCCATACGGGCTTCGGTCACTGTGTCCATCGCGGACGACAGCAGCGGGATATTCATGGCTATAGATTTGGTTACAATTGTGCGCGTATCAGCCGTGGACGGCAGCACGTTGGATGCGCCTGGAACAAGCAAAACATCGTCAAAGGTAAGGGCCTCGCGAATCTCCATGGGGTACTCCTTGGGGAAGGTTCGTTTGGCAGTTTCCTATTTCATGGATTTCGCAGATGCGAAAGGGTGGATTTTGTGGCAAAGCGTCTCAAACGCATTCGGAGCACCATTTATGCCCAATATCCTCGTCGACGCAGACGCCTGCCCCGTGAAGGAGGAGGTCTTCAAGGTCGCCTACCGCCTGAACACCCCCGTTACTTTGGTCGCCAACAGCTATCTGCGCACACCGAACCATCCGCTGATCTCGATGCAGGTCGTATCTGACGGTTTTGACGCTGCAGACGACTGGATCGCCGAGACGGCAACCCCATCTAGCGTGGTGATAACGGCAGATATTTTGCTCGCGGGGCGCTGCATCGAAGTGGGGGCCACGGTGCTGGCGCCAACCGGAAAGCCGTTTAATTCCTCTAACATCGGCGGTGCAATCGCCACACGGGCGATCATGGCAGATTTGCGTGCAGGGTTAGAGCAAACGTCCGGCCCTGCCCCCTTTTCCAACAAGGATCGATCGCATTTTCTCAACGCCTTGGATCGCGAACTTCAAAGGCTAAAGCGAGAGGGGCATTAGCCTTCCCCCTCTTGCTCCGTGCCAAATGTGATCCCGCAATCTGCGTCACCAGATGTCGGCCCGACAGAGTGGCAGTTTCAGCCCCCAAATCCCGACAGGATCAAAGGCCCGCAACAGTTGTTGCCAAAGCCTGATTTTCTGCGGCAACTCTGTCTTGAACGGCAGCGCAGGCACGAAGGTTCCCGTCCAAGCAAGCGGCGTCCAGCTGCTCACGAGCGGAGATTTCAGCCGGTGTTTCGCATGCGCTTAGGCCAAAGGCTGCCAAAAATAGATATCGTTTCATTGGGTCTCTTTCAGGTTGTTTTCTTGTCCGACCATTGCAAAATGTGATGCAGAACGCCCCGTTTCGACCTCCGGCATCCCCCGAAATCCGCGCAATAGCTGCTAGTCTTCGATGGGTTGCTTGGGGTTTCCTGCGGGGGCTCCAGATCAGCAACGGCACGATCAGATGTCGCGCGGATTCGCTGTTTTGTCGTCCATCCCAACAGGGCAAGACATCGTCTTGCGAAAACTGGACGGGGTTTGACCAGTGACGCGCTTGAAGGCGTTGTAGAAAGAAGATCGCGCGTTGAAGCCCACATCATAGGTAATGTTGAGGATTGTATCATTGGTTGAGGACAGACGCGCCTTCGCCTCTGCGATGCGGTAGCCATTTACGAAATCAAAGAAACTTTCACCGATAACTTCATTCAACGTCTGGGAAATGTAATTTGGCGACGCCCCTGTATGTCGGGCCAAAACCCATAGCGACAGATTGGGGTCTCGGTGCAAGTGGTCGGTCTCCATGGCATCACGCAACTTGCGGCTAAGCCTTGTGGCGGTTTCGCTGTTCAGCGCGGATTTCTCGTATTTCTCTGCTTTCCCCTGCTCCGCATTTTTCTTTGCCTTCTGACTGTCTGCGCCTCCGGACGGCGGCGTGTCGGTTGGGACCGGCACCAAGGGGGGGCGCTGCCTCACCCCCCAAAGCGTCGTCGTCGCCACCAAGGCAAGGCCCGTGAGACTGGCCAGATTGCTAAATGCAGGCGGAGCAGTGGCCGCACTCGCCTCAAAGGCCAGCACCAAAATTGCGGTATGGGTCCCCCAGAACAACACTCCAAAACCGCCAATAGCATAAATCCAGCGCAATTCGTGTTCCTCGGTGCTGGCATAGACGTCTCGCAACAGACGGCGGTACTGCAACAGGCGGCGCAGGATCAAAAACAGATAGACTGCCATTTGTGGAAACAGCAACAATTGCAAAACCGCGAAGGCTGCAATCAACACAATCGCGCCAATTGACGTGGGTAGCGTGTCATTCGGTATAAGCGCGGTCCTGACCTCTTGCGGCCCAACCGCTATGGCCACCCCAACGAGCATCGCCAACGCAGGAAGAACAAAATGCCGGTACAATCGCGCGGGGCGCCGCTGCGCCTTTGACGTCAAAGTATACACATAGAGCCAAAACAACGGGGCAAGGCACAGGTTGCTTGGTGACCAAAGGACGACTTCAGCCACCTGCACAAAGAAACTGCCCTCATCCTCGAAGTAACGGTTTAAGGCCGTAGGCACATTGTTGACTGCGATGGCCGCAAGAAACACCGAAAGGCTTCTGTTCACCCGACAGTATCGCGTCTGCAACAAGCAAAATGCGATGCCGAACACTGTGATAGCGATGGTGGCCGTTGCGGCCATTTCAATGATGAAAAGGTCCATGTCGTAATGTGTCCCAAACCTTATGTGGAAACCAGCGTGCAAACACTTGCGCAGGCCTCTTTCTTGGATGGATTTGCGAAATCCATTGTGATGGTCCGCGCAACGTCCCATCGCCGCAATGGGGTTAAATCCGCAGCCAAGCTTGTCGCTGTTAGAATAGGTCGGCTCATTGATCGGATGTCCCTGTTTAGCCAAAAGAAACTCAACGCCGTATTGAGTGCGGCCAAGCTGCTTTGTGGGAGACGTAAAGTCGCCCCGTCCTACAGGGACGGACAGGGGCAATGCATGGGTGCAGGCGTGCACATAATAGGATGGCTCGCCAGATTGCGCCGATCTGGCCTAAACTTCGGGGTGCGTCAGAACAGATGCCGTTCCTTGGCCATCAAAGCCGCCTGCGTTCGGTTGGACACCCCAAGTTTGGCCAGCAGGTTTTTGACATGTAGCTTCACGGTCACTTCTTTGATGTCCAAGTTGCGCGCAATTTCCTTGTTGGACAGACCAATGCACAGTTGTTCCAATGTCTGCAACTCGCGGGCAGACAGGTCAGAGAACACGCCCTCGGTCTTGGCCTCCGGCTCTGCGGTGCCGAAGTCGAAAGGCAGGTATCGCTCGCCTGCAAGGATGAATTTGATGGCGTTGACCAAAGACGCCGCGGTCAGTGATTTGGGGATAAAGCCATTGGCGCCTTGGGACATGGCGCTGGTGGCGACATCGCGGTTCGCGACACCTGACATCAATGCAATCTTGCACTTGGGATGGTCACGACGCGCGCGGATCAACCCCTCAAGCCCGTTCATCCCTGGCATGTTGTAATCCAGAATGAGCAAATCGATCGCATCCAGCCCGCGCATCAACTCCATGGCGTCGGCAAGGTTTGCCGCGGTCAATACGTTGAAGCCCTCAACGGTCTCCAGATAGGCGGCAATCGTATCTCGGACCAGATCATGATCGTCAGCAAGAAGTATATTCGGCATTTACAGGTCTCTTTCAAAGTCTGGTCCCAAAATACACTGGGAAAAATGATCAAAAAAAGGCGAGTCTATACTTTAGTATAGGTGACTATGCCGATGCCCCCAACCGCTTCGTCAAAATTCCGTCTACAAAAAGATACTGTCGAAACAGGAGACTGATCATGCACCCTAAACATCACTCAAAGCTTATGATCATGCTCCTAGCCCTGCTGTCATTTTGGGTTGCCCCCGCAACTGGGCAGGGCGTGGCGAGGTTGCAGGTAATGGCAACCTCGTCACCCAATGACGCCGTACATTTAAGTCTCGATGCCTTGGACGCGATGGAGCAGATCGAGTTCACAACGACCACCATTTGGACAGATGGCGACATTCACTTTACGGGCGTGCCGCTTAAGGCCCTGCTCGACCAACTTGGACTGGTTGGCAGCACCGTAGAGATGGTGGCTTTGAACGACTATTCGATTGCAATGCCGGTCAAAGATCTTGAGGACGACGCCCCAATCGTTGCGACACGGATGAATGGCAAGGCCATGTCTGTGCGTGACAAAGGCCCCTACTGGGTTGTTTTTCCCTATGACAAAGACCCCAAGTACAGCACGGAGACAAACTACTCCCGTAGTATTTGGCAGCTAAATCGCTTGAAGGTCGTAGATTGAGTAAGCTTTGCTCCATAGAGTGACCTCAAATTGGAGGCCTCTATGAAAACCGGACTCAACAAATACCGTATTTCCATATTGGCAGGCTTTGGCCTGTTAATCTTGGTGTTGGGCCTGATGGTCACCAATCTTATGGCCCAACTGCGCGATCTGTCGACCGCTGCGGGTGACAATACCCAGTGGAACATTTCTCAGCTGGATGCAGAGTTCGCCAACCTGAATGCAACCCTCTCCGACCGCATGGCTGGAATTGAGCTGTCGGATAACGAGGTGCGACTGCGGTTGGACATAGCTCTCAGCCGGTTGAACACCATCAACTCGGGTCGCGCAGGTCTTGTGTTTGGCGGCAACGAAGAAGCCCGCGCATTGATCGCCCCCGTTGATCTGTTCACCGCAGAGGCCATCGCCATCTCGGACCAACTCGGCCCGATCACGCAACAAGACCTGAAGATGCTGCACACCAAGGTGCAAGAAATCCGCCCAACCGTTCGCAAGATCGCGTTGCTGGGGCTGACGTTGAGCGCAAAACAATCCGAGAGACAGCGCAATGTTTTCGCAAATCAACTGGCCAGAACCGGTGGAATTGCCATTGCTCTTTTGGTTCTGATGGGGGCCTTGATGGTGTTGCTGGACAGGTTATTGCGGCGCGCAGCACTTCGAGACGCCGAACTTCTGACGTCCACGAAACAACTTGCCTCAACGGTTTCTGCGTCACTGGACGCGATTGTCACGGCCAATGACCAAGGTGTCATTATTGGCTTCAACGCCTCTGCGGAAAACGTATTTGGGTGGTCGAGCGATGAAATCATTGGTCAAACAATGGAAAGCACCTTCATCCCGCACCATCTTCGAGACGCCCATATCACCGGCATGAAGCGCTATCTGAAGACCGGCACCCCGCAGGTCGTTGACGGGGGGCGTGTCGAGCTGTCAGCCCTGCGCAAAAGTGGTGAAGAATTTCCCGTAGAGTTGAACATTACATCCACCGAAGACGATGATGGACCCAAGTTCATTGCCTACATTCGCGACATCAGTGATCGCAAAATCATAGAGCAGAAACTCATCGACGCCCGCGACAGGGCCGAACGCACAGATAAGGCCAAGTCGCAATTCCTGACCGTGATGAGCCACGAAATGCGCACCCCCCTCAACGGAATATTGGGTGTGCTGGATTTGATGAAAACCACATCCCTGTCACCCGAACAGGAGCGCTATATTCAGATCGCCACCGCATCGAGCGAAATTCTCTTGGAACAAACCAATGAGGCCCTCGACATAACGCGCATTGAAACCGGCACGTTGCAACTTACCTCCCAAAACTTCGATCTTCCGCAGGTCATGGAAACGCTCGTTGACGTGCTGGAACCCTTGGCGCGCGAAAAACAGTTGAGCCTGACCCTGAATATTGAAAACACGATGCGACTGGGGTTCTTCGGGGATAGTAGCCGCCTTCGTCAAATATTGACCAACCTCATCGGCAACGCGATAAAATTCACTGACAGCGGCCATATCCGCCTTGACGTAAGCGGCATTCACGGGCCGCTCATGTCATCGGTAAAATTTGCTGTCTCTGATACGGGCGCGGGAATTGCCCCAGAGCACCAAGAACAAGTGTTTGAGGATTTTGTGGCCCTTGCCCATGGCGAGGGGCGTCAAACGCGCGGTGACGGGCTTGGGCTGTCAATCTCTCGGAAAATCGCGCGTCAGATGGGGGGCGATCTCAATCTAGTCAGCGACCTTGGCGTCGGCTCCACCTTCACGTTGACTGCCCCGCTGCAACGGCAGGAGGCGCATCTGCAAAATAGCAGCACACCGCATTCTCCTGACCCTCTGATCGCCAAAAGTTGCAATGTGCTGATTGTCGAAGACAATACGATCAACCGCAAAGTGCTTGGGGACATGTTGGGTGGCATGGGGCATTCGGTCAAGCAGGCTGTCGATGGGATCGAAGGCCTGAAGCAGGCCGAAGGCGAAAAATTCGACATCATCTTTATGGATATCAGCATGCCTGAAATGGACGGGATCGAAGCGACCCGCAGGCTTCGCGCGGGTGGCGGGCCGAATGCACAGGCGCGCATCATCGGACTTACTGCCCATGGGCAGGAAGAATTTCGAGACGCGGCAGAGCAAGCAGGAATGAACAGTTTTCACACCAAGCCAATCCGCTTGGGCATGTTGCACGATATCATGGCCGAGGCCACACCCCCCGCCTCCTCCTTGAGCCCACAAACAGCGGCACCATCAGATGCCTTGCGCGAATTAGGCGACGCTTTGGGCTACGATAAGGTCAATGACATCGGGACCCGCTTCTTTGACGAACTTGACGTGTTTTGCGACCAAGAACCCCAAAGGGATGGCGAGGACGGCTCTTTGGCCGCTGCATCGCACAAAATGAAGGGCGCCGCGGCCCTGCTGGGCCTGCGTGAACTTGAAGCCCCATTGGCCGAGTTGGAGCAGGCCGCGCAGCATGAAGAGGCCCCAATGCTCACCGCGCGCATAGAAGCGCTTCAGGAATTGGCGAAAGCGGCGCGCGCCGGATTTGCCGAAAGGCTGGCAAGATCTATCCCCTAGCGCTCCATTGGGTGAGCGACCTACTCCGAAGTCTAGATCATCCCCTCCAATTCCCTAGAAACTATCCCCCCGCGCGGCGGTTTTGCCAGCCGTCGGGGGGTAAATCTTAGTTCATCAGCAACATGGGTCGCCTGGAGGTGCCCAGCAGAAAGGAACTAGGACAATGACAAACGCTCAAGAAATCATCGTAGTCGGTGGCGACGGATTCTGCGGCTGGCCCACGGCACTTCACCTCTCGAAGCTGGGGCACAACGTCACTATCGTGGACAACATGTCCCGTCGGGAGATCGACAAGATAATGGGCGCAGACAGCCTGACGCCTATCGCGTCGATGAAGGACCGCTTGATTGCTTGGAAAGATCAAACCGGCCGCACAATCAAGTTTGAGAAGATCGATGTCGCGCATGAGTTTGAGCGTGTGCTCGCCTTGCTGAGTTCGGTAAACCCCGACACAATCATCCACTTCGGCGAGCAACGCGCAGCCCCCTACTCCATGCGCGGCGTCACCGAAAAACGCTATACCGTCGACAACAACATCTCCGCCACGCACAACCTGCTGGCCGCGTCAGTCGAGCTGGGCCTAGACCCGCATTTCATCCACCTCGGCACGATGGGCGTCTACGGCTATGACGACGACGGCATCGAGATCCCCGAAGGATATCTGCCCGTCTACATTCCAGGAGACAACAACAAGATCTACCAACGTGACATCTTATATCCAACCAATCCAGGCAGCGTCTATCACATGACCAAATCAATGGATCAGCTGCTGTTCCAATTCTACGCCAAAAACGATTCCCTCCGCATCACGGACCTTCATCAAGGCATCGTCTGGGGCACCCAGACAGATGAAACCAAGCTTGATGAGCGCCTTATCAACCGTTTCGACTATGACGGTGACTACGGCACGGTGCTCAATAGGTTCTTGATGCAAGCCGTGGTCGGCCACCCTCTGACAGTGCATGGCACTGGTGGTCAGACCCGTGCCTTTATCCATATCCAAGACACGGTAAAATGCCTTGCCTTGGCCGTGGGAAACCCGCCTGCCCGCGATGGCAAAGTGGCGATCCTGAACCAGATGACGGAAACCCACACTGTGCGCTCCTTGGCTGAACTCGTGGCCAAAACCTCTGGGGCGCAGATTGCCAATGTGGACAACCCACGCAACGAAGCCGCGGAAAACGACCTGCGCGTGTCAAACAAAACCTTCTTCTCGCTTGGGCTAAAGCCTGTCACATTGGCAGAGGGGCTAATGAATGAAACGCAAGAGATCGCGGCCAAATACGCCCGTCGCTGCATCCACAAAATGATCCCTTGCGTGTCCACTTGGACGGACAATCAACGCCCGGGTGTTGTTCATCGCGACGACAAGCAAGTCGCTTAATCACGTATCGTGGCAATAGCGCCGGATCCGCTTGGAGGTGGACCCGGCGCAAATTGCCCTGAGACACTCTTAATATATCGGTGAAAAATATGCGCATGATTGGCATTGGGCTGATGGGATTTCTTCTTGCAGGCGTGGCCCTCCTGTTGTCGACAATGAATATCTTGGAAAAGGGGCAACGCTATGTCACTGAACTGACAAAAGGCCCGCAGCTGGTTTTCGAAGACCGCCGCGCCGCGCCTGCAAAGGACGCCGATCGGGCCGTCATTTTGCGCAGCACCCCCAGCCATCCGGTTATTCTTTCCGGTTTGCCCGCCTATCAGGGGGTCGCATTCAACATGCCAATGGATGCGCGCCCTACGTCTGGATACCTCCAAATAGATGCAACATTGCAGGTCCTTGACGGCGTTGAAGGGGTGCTTCGCATCTCCATCGACAACGCCCGCAGAGGCGAAATGTTGCTGCGTCCGGGCGAGGTTGGGCGATCCTTGCAGATTCCGCTTTCACCGACGGATTTTGTAAGGGACCAGCTGGTTGTTTCTTTCTCATTGCAAGGTGAGGGCCCAAAGTCCCACTGCAGCAAGGACGAAGGTTTTGAAGCCGTCGTTGAGATTGAAACAACCAGTGCCGTCTATCTCACGCTAAGCCAGCCGCTGGGAGCTGCGCATGACCGCGTCATCGCCTGGGGGAATATGGCGCGGGTGGCGTGGCCTGATTGGCTCAAGGCTGATGAAAGGCTGCGCCGCTTGGTTTTGGCCACCCAATTCCAACAACGCGGCATTGAGACGGCAATGATTGATGATCACTCCGCCGATGCCCTGACGACCACCGAGTTGCGTTCTGCACTGCCGGTCTTCACGAGCCATGGCGCCGCTCCGGAAATCGCCGCGTGGCCCCGATTTATCGCGCAAAACGGAGCAAACGCTGGAATGCGCAGGTTTCACCGAAAAACCATTTGGCGCGAGCGGTTCGCCCTGCGCGATGCCTCCGAGATGCGCTACCTTAAGACTTTCGAGCTTCACCTCGCACTTGGGGATGCGGGGCAAAGGATGCCTTGGGCGTTAACTGTGACGCTCAACAACCGCCTTGTGCACCAGCAAGTGACCGAAGCAGACCAACAGCTGCTTAGGGTCGAAATTGAACTGCCTTCGGAGCTGCAAGCCGCAGTAAATGTAATTGAGGTCACCGCAGCGTCCACACATGCAGGTAGCCAGCCCTGTGACGACAGACCCGAGCTCATCGCGGAAATGTTGCCGGACACCAAGCTGATCGCAGGTACGACAACCTACTCCGACACGATGACGAAACTGCACGCCGCTTTAAGCAATATCGGCCCCCTTCGCATCGGGGCGCTGTCCAGTTTGACTGCTGCAGATGCTCAGATCGCCAGTACAATCATGGCGCGTTTGCTGCCTTTGGATGCCACCTTGAAGCCCGCCACCACCACGGCTGAGGTTGTGGTGTTTCCCCCGCAATCCGGCGCCTTTACCTTGCCGCATGCAGATCCTATCTGGCTTGTCAGTCTCGATACCGGAACGGAAGAACTGGTGGTGCGCGCCCTTGAAGGCGGATCACTGCTGCCCCGCAGTTCCATGGCCGTGCTGATCATCCCCTCCGCTGTAGATATTCAGGAGTTGGCGATATGAGCGAGGCTGACGACAAGCGCGAGCAGATCAACTACATCTCGGTCGATAGCGCGCCCAAACGATTTGCAGGTCCCGTGTCCGAGTGGCAGGCCCCGCAAATGCTCCTGTTGTTCACGGCGTTGGCCACGGTGCAACTTTGGGCCGTAAACACCGATGTTGCCGAACAGATTTTTCCGAACCACGACTATGTCTTTTCCCCCCATGAAGGGCGGCATGCGATTGCCATTCGCATTTTCCTGACGTCCTTTTTCGTGTCCTTCGCCGCCTTTAGTCACGGCGGGTCCCGTGGTCGCATTTTATTCGGCTTGGACATGACCCTCACTTTCCTTGTGGGCTGTGCGGCCTTTGATCTGGCGAATGCCTTTGTTCATAGCGTGATGGGCGCTTCCTTTTCGCTTCATTTCAGCGCAATTGCGTCCGGTCTATTTGGCTTCGCGGTCTACTCGTTCAAGCTATTGGAGCGCGGCCTGATGCCCGCTCGCATTCGCATCGAACATGTGTCGGTTAGCCAAATGTGGGCCTTTGTTCGTTTGGGGATCACATTGACGGTTGCGGCGTTGGTTGCGCTTTGGGTTGGCGGAATGGAGCTACCCGCAGTCACCATTTTGCGGCAATGGACTTTGTTGGGTGGCATTGGCCCTGGGGTATTTTTGTTTTTGCCCGTTTTGTTCGCGCAACTCTACCTGCTGGCGATCTATGACGTGTTAACTGCGAAGACCCCGAAATTCGCCCCGCCGGTTTCCGTGATCGTGCCTGCACATAATGAAAGCTACATCATCAAGGAGACGATCAACGCAATGGACCGTGCGGCCGTTCACTATGGCGGCGAGGTCAATATCCTGATCATGAACAACAATTCCACCGATGACACAGAAGAGATCGCGCGCAAGGCGCTGGCCAACTGCCACGCGGCGAAAGGTCGTGTGATCAACGTCCCCAAACCCGGAAAATCCAACGCATTGAACGCGGGGCTGGACGCTTGCGAAACCGAGTTTCTGGTGCGTGTCGACGCTGATACCCTAGTGGGCGAAGACAATTTCTCCCGCGCCATGCCCTATTTCACCAACCCGTTGGTGGGTGTCGTGGGCGGGGTGCCCGTGCCCCCGGGCGGCGCCCTGTTCGATCGCGCGCGCTTGCTGGAGGTTCTGGTAAAACACGGGTTCTATTCGGTTGCCATGGGCGCGGTGAATGGAGTGGTCGGCATCCCGGGGATGTTCGTGGTCTACCGTACCCATCACCCACGATATTTGGGCGGCTTCGTGGAAGGCATGAACGGGGAAGACACTGATATTTCCTTGCGGATTGGCGAGTTGGGGTTTCATTCTGTGGTCGACCCTAAGATCCGCTACATCTCTGAAGTGCCCTCGTCCTACAGTCATATGCGAGAACAGCGCATGCGGTGGTTCCGGTCCATCTACCATATCTCCTCTCGGTGCCGCGACCTGATTTATGGCCCCAACAAAACTCTGCGCGGCAAGGTTATTTTGCCCTATATGCTCATCAATTCTGCGCGTCGGGCCATGCTGGTTCCTTTGATCATCTATGGCAGCTTGGAATGGGGGCTGCGCTTCAACCCCGACAGCCCGATTTTGTGGCAGTCCATTGTGGCCGTGACAACCGGAGCACCGGCGATAATGGCCGTTGTGGCCTCTTTGTTGAACGGAGTTCCCAAGGGAATTCTCGCCCTGCCCGAGTATCTGATTTTTCGCGTGTTGCGGGCCTATTTCACCTTGGAGTCGATGCTTAGCATTTTGGTGGATGTTGAGGGGGAAGACCTCGAACATGTCATCCGCATGGATATCGTCCCAGACAAACCAACGCGCGTAGCATGACCCGCTGTTTTGGCACCCTATACGTTCGGGGGCTCACCTCTTCGAACTTTCCACCCCCTACCCCTGCGCGCCCCGCAAGAGGCGCAAAAACCGTCGTAGGATTGGCAAACCAACAGATACAGCACCCCCCAAACTGAAAGCGAATGCGTGATGACAAGACACATATACGGAACTCCACAAGACAATGTCATAACCGCGGGGAACGGCAAGGATCACATCTTGGGCAAAGCAGGCGACGATCTGATTTTTGGCGGTGCGGGGAACGATGTTCTGGGCGGCGCTGCGGGAAATGACATTCTTTACGGGGGCTCCGGAGCTGATGTTCTTTACGGACGCTCCGATGACGATGAGCTGCACGGCGGCACTGGAAACGACCAATTGGTCGGCGGCGCGGGTTCGGACCTGATATTCGGCGATGAAGGGGCGGACAGCCTGACAGGTGGCAATGGCCATGATGTTCTGCATGGCGGGTCCGGAAACGATCTCCTTGTTGGAAATTCTGGCGAAGACCTGTTGGCGGGCGGCCACGGCATGGATGTCCTTATGGGGGGCAGCGGTGCCGATCGGCTTGAAGGAGATACCGGTGCCGATACGCTAAACGGAGGCGCCGGAGCAGATGTTTTGCTTGGGGGCGCCGGAGCAGACAGCCTTCATGGCGGATCAGGCATTAATCACCTGTCCGGCGGCACCGGCGCAGATGTCTTTGTGTTCAACGCGGATGTCACCTATTTTTCAGACACCATCACCGATTTTCAAGCCTATGGTTCTGGGCAGGACCAGTTGGATATGTCGAGCTTCAACCTTTTGCACGCCAACCCAGATGTGGGGGCATGGGCGCAAAGGTCCATCGCTCAAACCGATGATGGGAACCTACGCATCACGCTCTCTGCATCCCAATCGATCATCATTGAAGATCATGCAGATATAGGGTCACAGCTGCTTGGCGAAGTCCTTGACGCCATTGCCTTTTAAAAGACCCAGAAGGTTTGCTAGCGATTTCATTGCACCCTCAGCCCTGCTGAGAACATCATGATCTCTGCTAAATGCTGTGGATTTACTGATTTGGTTGCGGGAGGGTGAAACCGCCGAAACCTACCTGTTCTTAAATGCGCGGTATGATCTTAGTAGAATGGCGGGGAGCAGTCATTCGCTTCATGTGCGTGGGCTCTAGAGTAATCTGGTAAGAGCAGCCGTTCGATGAGAAGTTAAATCCACAAATGTTGCAAATGATCTAATGTCTCCACTGAGCCCTGAGTGACTAATGCTGCAGAACGCGCGAACGTCGGCTTCTGAAAAGAAATGCTCAGAACTTCAAAAAACCTTTGACCCTGACGTTAGTGTCAGGGCTCTAGGCAAGCCTCTTATCGACCCCAAAAGATTCGCAGATAGGAGACTGAGCGAGATGACAAATAGAGATGAATGGCAGGGCAAAGTAGCGATCGTCACAGGGGGCAGTTCTGGGATTGGCCAGGCGACTGCGATCGCGCTGGCAGACTTGGGTGCAAATGTCCTGATCACTGGCCGCAATTGGGATAAATTGTCTGACGTTGCCGCCTTGAGCAACAACATAGAAGCTTTGCAGATGGACAGCGCAGACGCGAAGAGCGGTGAGCAGATCGTCGATGCGACTATGTCGCGCTGGGGCCGCATTGATTTGGTCGTCAACAATTCCGGCGCAGGGCAACCAGCCCCAATAGATGCCTATGACGCGGACATCATTGCCAATATGTCGGCGGTGAACATCATGGCCCCATCTGTGCTGGTGAAAGCGGCCCGTCCCGCCCTAAGCGCGCAAAATGGGTCAATCGTGAACATCAGCACGGCCGTTTCTCGGAACGCGGCCCCCATGCTGTCGCACTACGGTGCAACCAAAGCCGCCCTAGAACATCTGACCCAATCCTGGGCCATCGAGCTGGCAGGTGACGGTATTCGGGTCAACGCCATTGCTCCGGGGCCCGTTAAGACAGGGGCGCTGACTGGAATGATGGGCCTCCCTGAAGAGATGGCCGAACAAATCGAGGCACAAGAAGCGGCGCAAGTACCCTTGGGCCGTCGAGGTGTGACAGCGGATATCGTGCCATGGATCTTACGCCTCGGAAGCGCTGAAAACGAGTGGCTAACAGGCCAAGTTTTGACCATCGATGGCGGCTGGTCACTGCGCGTTTGATGTGAAGGGAACCCGGTGGCGCAACCAATCCACCGGGTTCGCCTTGATAAACACATTGAACATTAACATTTAAGTCAGGCTGTGTAGGAGACGTCTGAGATGCAAGCAAAAGAAGCTGCCGAAAAGTTGCAGATCACGCAACGCATGTTGCGCCACTACGAAAAAGAAGGGTTGATGGCGGTTGGGCGAACACTCAATGGCTATCGCAGTTACTCTGCAGCCGATTTGAGGCGCGCTGGTCGCATCCGCGATTTTATTGCGACGGGCTTTTCAACTCGCGAAATCCGCGCCATGAGCGCGTGCCTGTCGGACGAGGGTTCTGGCCCGTGCGAAGGCGGCGTGGAGAAACTGCGAGAAAAGCTTGAGCATATCGATAGGCTTCGGGCGGAACTTGACGACAAGCGAAACGTTGTAATTGATAAGCTCGCCGCATTGCAAAACGGGCTCGCCACCGTAAGCAGTCGTTGACCTTTAAATTGGCAAGATCCGCTTTGTCCCGCATCTTTTCCGTCCCTATACTTAAAATTTTGCTCCCGCGGCGAATGGCAGGTAGAACGGCAGCGTCAGCAGCACTCGAGCTCCAAGTTCAAGGTCCGGGCGCCGAATTAGAGAACAAACTCCCAGCCCTGCCTGAACAAGATCCAATTCTACTTCACCCTGCCCCCTCAGAGACCTAGCGTCGCCTTGTCGGGCTGCCGCAATCAAGAGACCAGTAGATCCGAGACCTCAGAGCTGCTGCGTGGTCTGCTTTCTGAGGGGCTTCTGCACTCTGACGAGAGCGCTGAAGATAGCCATGTGATTGAACTAATTGGCGAACTGACTGCGACCTTGGGGCTGACGGCCCCTAGAGACGACAAAATCCGCCGTTTTAGGGGCGGATTGACGTATCAATTGGTTGCGGGAGTAGGATTTGAACCTACGACCTTCAGGTTATGAGCCTGACGAGCTACCGGGCTGCTCCATCCCGCGCCAATTCGGTTTTGATGATTTATGCCCGCTGAAACACATGTTCAAGCGAAATCGACAGCCTATCCGCGAAAACTGTCTTTGGGATTTGGTGACCATCCGATCCAGCAAACAGCTTCCAAAACAAGGCGCAAAAAACAAAGCCTAGGCGTCGCGTCCTTTGAAGCCGGTGGCCACCACAAATTTTTCCGAGCTGTCCTGACGGCTTGCACCCGGCTTGAAGTTCGCCACTTTCTTGAACTTTTGCTTCAAAATATGCTGCAATTCCCCCTCGGCCCCTCCGGCGAGGACTTTGGCGACAAAAACACCGCCTTCTTCCAGCACATCAAACGCGAAGTAAGCTGCCGCTTCGCACAGCGCAATAATGCGCAGGTGGTCGGTTTGTTTATGACCGCAGGACGCGGCTGCCATGTCACTCATCACCACGTCAGCCGTGCCACCCAGCCATTCCTTGACCTTATCGTCGGCGCCCTCTTCGAGAAAATCCAGCACATGTATCTCGCATCCGGGGATCGGCTCCACTTCTTGCAAATCGACGCCCAGCACGGTGCCTTGCGCCTTGCCTTGACGTTCCCCTAACGCATTTACGCGCCGCGCCGCGACTTGGCACCATCCACCGGGCGCGCACCCAAGGTCTACAACCCGCTTTCCTGGCGTCAAAAAGCGGTACTTATCGTCGGTTTCGGAAATTTTATAGGCCGCCCGCCCCCGCAGGCCTTCTGCTTTGGCGCGCTTCACATAGGGGTCGTTCAGCTGGCGTTGCAGCCACAACGTAGAGGACATGGTGCGGCCTCGCGCGGATTTCACCTTAACCTTCAGGTCCCGCTGCCCGCGCCCCGAGGTGTTGCCGCCTTTGCCGCCTTTAGGTCCGGTTGGTGATTTGGCCATGATCTCTACTTCACTTAGCTATGAGTTTCCCGCGAAGGCACTCCCTACCTGCCTACGCCCCTAAAGGCCAGCCTAGTACGGCCCCTCCTCCAGCACGCCGTCGCTGGACATCTGCGCATAGAGCAGCCCCTCGCGCAGCCCGCGGTCCGCTACAGACAAGCGATCGGTGGGCCACACCCGCAACAGGGCTTGCAAAATCGCCGCCCCCGACATGATCAACGCATGGCGGTCTTTTCCAATACGCGGATCGGCGCGGCGCCCTTCAGGCCCCATATGCAGATACCCTTGGATCACTTGGTCGATCTGGTCGGAGGTCATACGCAGGCCGTCCACCTTATTGCGATCATAGCGTTTCAGCCCCAGATGCGAGGCGGCCACAGTGGTCACGGTGCCGGATGTGCCGACGATCTGAAATCCGGCACGCACCTGATCTGCGTCGATATAGGGAGTGAACTCCGCTAAGTTTTCCTCAAAGAACCAAGACATTAGGGCAAACCGCGCGCCATCGTCGTCGACATCGTTGAACTGATCTCGCAAAGTCGCCACCCCCAAGGGCACAGAAATCCAGTCGACCACTTTGGCGGCGGGAAAGCTGCTGTCTTTGCTGTCAAAGCCGGTATGAAGTCGCATGATGGCGCGGGGCCGGTCGACTTTTGGGACGCGGCTCAGATCGATCCAAACCAACTCGGTGGACCCCCCGCCAATGTCGACCACCAACAATTGTTCGGTATTAACCGAGACCAGCGGAGCGCAGGAAATCACCGCATAGCGCGCCTCTTCCTCCGGCTTGATGATCTCAAGGTCAATTCCCGTCTCGCGGGTCACAAGTTTCATGAACTCCGCCGAGTTGCTCGCCCGACGACACGCCTCGGTGGCGACCAAGCGCATGCGCTTGACCTCATGGTGACGCAGTTTCTTCTGGCAAATCTTCAACGCGCCTACAGTGCGAGCCATTGAATTGCGGGACAATTTACCCGTGCTCTCCAGCCCCGCGCCAAGCTGGACGGATTTGGAAAAGCTGTCGACCACATGGAACTGGCTGCCCTTTGGCTGGGCAATCAGCATCCGGCACGAATTCGTGCCGAGATCCAGAGCCGCATAAAGATCGGCTGGGTCAGGTTTCCCTGCCGGAGCAGGATGGGTCGCGGGCCGCGCGGTCGGCACAATGGCCGGTTTGACGAACGGGCCCGCGCTATGTGGCGGTCGTTTCGCCATGGCGCAGGGCCTCCTAATGATGGGTTACCTTCAACGTAGGAGCGCAATCGGTTTGAAGCAAGCACAGACCTGCGCCCATCCTCATAAAAACCATGAGAAATATGAGACGCCTCGATACTGGCCCAATTTCAGCAACCCCCTTAACTAGGTCTGCGACATCTCTGGGTCGCTCTGCTCTGATTAAATGTCGAAATTGCACCCTGCCTGTTCGGCGAGGCCCCCTAGTCTCAACACAACGCTGAGCCAACAAGAAGGATTCGACCCTATGCCTGATGTGACAATAGTTTACTGGCGCGACATCCCTGCGCAGGTCATCGTCGGCAAAGGCCGTCGGGGGCATAAGGTGCAACTGGAGGAACGCTTCGAGCAAGCCATCGATCGCGCAGCCATGAAAGTCGGGGCAAAGGATGCCGATGCCTATTTGGCCGATTGGCGTAAAGCTGCGCCCTATGCTGTCGATGGTGACCCTCAACAGGTCGCTATTGCCGAAGCGGCCCGTCTCGAAGCTGAATACGACGGCGATAGGATCAAGCAGCTGATCGCGAATGATGGCAATGCCACCTGACACGATCGCCACGCGCATAAGGGAGGGGCTCATGGCCTTGTTGAATTTTAAACGTAAAACGGCGGATGCACAGACAGTAAACCCGCAGGTTGAAAGTTTTCTGCAAGACTATTCCATCGAGGTCATGCCGCGCACTGCTGAAAAGGTTGACGATTTCCGAGCATTGCTGCCGCAAGACACCCGCGTTTATGTCGCCCATATCGAGGGCACGCCGATTGAGGACATGGTCTCAACCGCCGCGCGCTTGAACGCTGATGGCTTTAAAGTCATGCCGCATTTTCCTGCACGGATCATCAAGGACAAAGCCACATTGGCCGATTGGATCGCCCGCTATCAGGGTGAGGCGAATGTCGATCAGGCCTTGCTGTTGGCGGGCGGTGTGGCCGATCCTCATGGGGAGTTCGACAGCTCTATGCAATTGTTGGAAACCGACCTGTTCGGCAAAGCCGGCTTTTCGCGGCTGCATGTGGCGGGCCACCCAGAGGGCAATCGCGATATCGACCCAGATGGCGGAATGAAGAACGTCGACGAAGCGCTTGCTTGGAAACAAAAATTCTCCGCGACAAGTGATGCGAAAATGGCGCTTGCCACGCAGTTCGCCTTTGAGGCCGACCCGATCATTGAATGGGCGAATTCGATCAAAGCTGCGGGCATCGACCTGCCGGTACACATCGGCATCGCGGGTCCGGCCAAACTTCAAACATTGATCAAATTCGCCATCGCATGTGGGGTTGGTCCGTCATTGAAAGTGCTTCAGAAGCGCGCGATGGATGTCACCAAACTGTTGCTTCCCTATGAGCCAACAGATGTCATCACCAAACTGGCAGCCCATAAAGCCGACAATCCTGACTTCAACATCGAGTCCGTCCACTTCTTCCCCCTCGGCGGCATCAAAACCAACGCCAATTGGGCAATTTCCAATGGCGGTCGCTCCGCCGTTCCAGCAGATCAAGCATAAGAAAGATCAAGAATGACCCGCACCGTACTGGAATCAAAAACAAAAACCACCGTGATTGGCTTTGACGAGCCCTTTTGCGTCATTGGCGAACGGATTAACCCGACGGGCCGCAAGATCCTGAACGAAGAGCTGGAAAAAGGTGACTTTTCTCGGGTTGAAGCAGATGCCATCGCCCAAACCATGGCCGGTGCCAACGTGCTGGACATCAACTCCGGCGCGGTGTTTTCGAACAAAATGGCCGAAGACCCCCGCTATGCCGACAACAATTTTGTTGAACCGACCTTGATGAAAGAACTGGTAGAGCGGGTTCAGAAGGTCTCTGACATTCCGCTGTGCATTGACAGCTCTGTGCCTGGTGCATTGGAAAACGGCCTTGCGGCGGCGGAAGGTCGCCCGCTGCTGAACTCCGTCACCGGCGAAGAAGAGCGCCTTGAGCTGGTGCTGCCATTGGTCAAAAAATACAACGTACCCGTTGTTGCCATTTCCAATGATGACACTGGGATTTCCGAGGATCCTGATGTGCGCTTTGCCGTCGCCAAAAAGATCGTGGAGCGCGCCGCCGACTTCGGCATTCCTGCTCATGACATCGTTGTCGATCCGCTTGTGATGCCAATCGGCGCGATGGGCACCGCTGGGCTGCAGGTCTTTACACTGGTGCGTCGCTTGCGCGAGGAACTTGGGGTGAACACCACTTGCGGCGCGTCCAATATCTCGTTCGGGCTTCCAAACCGTCACGGCATCAACAATGCCTTCTTGCCGATGGCGATGGCCGCTGGGATGACATCCGCGATCATGAACCCCGTCGCTTTGCCCATTGGCCCAAAGAAGATGCAAGAAAAGCTGGACGCATTGGCCGCTGCAGGCATTATTGTGCCAGACGATATCGACCCCGAATTGCTGGTTCAACTCACCGGCATGGGGTCCACCAAACCGCAATCCGGCAAGGAAATGGAGGCCATCCGCGCCGCCAACTTCCTTATGAACCAAGACCCGTCCGGCGCGGCATGGATCAACGCCAATAAACCCAAGAATGCCGATGGCAGCACGGCTTCCGCACGCGGCGGACGCTCCGGCGGCCGTCGCCGTCGGGGCTAGGCTAAGTCACACTTATCGCGGGCAAATCTTTGAAACAGCTTTGCCCGCGCCTCAACATTAGTTAACGTCCGATCGATATTTTCGGAGTTTTCATAATGTCATTCATTCAGCGATTAAAACCTCAACTCGAGCGCCCCCGCGAGGATCGCCCCTTTGGCAGCGGATGGCTGTCCGGTGGCGGCGCCCTCTTGGCGAGTTTGACCGCCGCAGCCCTTTTGGCCATCATGTATTTTCCCGGCCTGTTTTCCACGCCGGACCTCGCAACCGTCGCCACCGCCGCCAACCTTCAGTTGTTGCTGCAGGTGGTTTTGCTTTTGGGATACGCCTTCGCCCTTTTGTCCTTGCTGTTGTCTCGCGACAAAATTCTCGGCTGGACAGCCCTGTTTCTGATCATCACCGTCTCCTTGATCGGAACGCCCGATGACGGGCAGGTCGTAACTGCCCCGCTTTATTTCGGTCTTGATTTCTTCATTCTGAACGTCGTGTTTCTTGGCTTCCTCTTTGTCCCGCTGGAGCGCTACTTCCCGCAAGATTCTGACCAAACGGTCTTTCGCCCCGAATGGCAGGAAGACATGTTTTACTATCTTGTGTCCTCCTTGATGGTGCAGGTTCTAACCTTCCTGACGTTCATGCCGTCCAATTTGATCACCAGTTACATTGACATGAGCGCAGTTCAGGACTGGGTCTTCGCCCTGCCCTTCGTCGTCCAGCTGATCGCAATCCTGATTTTCTCGGACTTCGTGCAATATTGGGTCCATCGCACATTTCACATGGTTCCAGCGCTGTGGCGGTTCCACGCGGTTCATCACTCGGTGGAGCATCTGGACTGGTTGGCCGGATCACGCATGCATTTCATTGAAATCGCTATCTTGCGCGGCTTTACCGCTGTCCCGATGTTCACGCTGGGCTTCGATCCGGCCGCCATTCAGGCCTATGTTTTGATTGTGTATTTCTACTCGCATTTCATCCATTCCAACATCGGCTGGGACCTCAAAGCGGTGGAGCGCACGTTCGCCACGCCAAGGTTCCATCACTGGCATCACGGCGCAGAACGCGAAGCAATCGACATCAACTACGCCATTCACTTCCCGATTTTGGACCGCCTCTTTGGAACGTACCACATGCCCGAAGGCCGTTGGCCCAAACGCTATGGCGTGGCCGGAGAGCAAGTGCCGCGCGGCTTTGTGAAGCAGTTCATGCACCCGTTCACCAAAAAGAAGTTGCCTGATACGGAGTAAACAAAATTCAGGGTTGGCCTTGGTTTCTACGGGCCAACCCTGTCCCAGCGGGATTTATGCGGCCAATTGCTTGGCCGAGGTCACCCCCCACACAGGCCACAGCAAAAGAAGCAGATAGCCCGCGTTGCCCAAAACATTCAGGGGGGCTGCAGCAAGGAGCGAGCCGGTGCTGTCGATCACGAACCACGTAAGAGCCCCCGCAGTCAGCATTTTTCGCACCGCCATTGGCGCTTCTTCACAAGGCTTTCCCGACGCGGCAAACCAAATTGCCCCTAATCCCGCAATCACACCCCCCGCAATGGCAAGCATCAAGCGCGCGACCGGAGAGGTGCCATCTACCCCCGCGCCAATCGGCCAAATGACCAAGTCCGCAAACATCATCGCGGGCATATTAAGTGCGGGCAAGGCTGCAAGGGCGCAGATCGCTCCGAATATCAGGTTTACCACCCCGACGATCTTCAACCGGCGACTCATTGTCTGGATTTCCATGAATTATTCTCCGTTTATGGTGAAATCGCACAAGACCTAGCCAAGCCGCCCGCCGCAAAACAATTACCACCAAGGTAAGTGAATTCACTTTTCACCTCATGTAACCTACCCCCATGAGCAAATTCGGACCACAGCTTCAGTTCTGGCGCAAAGCGCGACGCCTGAGCCAACTGCAACTCGCGGTTGAAGCCGACGTATCTTCGCGCCACATCTCGTTTCTGGAAACCGGCCGCGCGGCCCCAAGCCGCCCTATGGTGCAACACCTCAGCGATATACTCGACGTTCCTCACGCACGGCGAAATGATCTGTTTGATGCGGCAGGCTTTTCACCTCAACATAGCAGATCGGCCCTTACGGATGAGCACATGCAAATGGTGTCCTCCGCCATGTCACAGATGTTGGAACGCCACGCGCCGTTCCCTGCGATTGTCATTGATGCGAACTGGGTGCTGGTTCAGCTGAACAAACCGGCTCAGAAGCTCTTTGGGGCCATCGGGCTTGGCTGCGGGGCGAACATGCTGGATTTTGTCGCCACCTCTGGCGCCGCTGCGCAAGTGATTGAAAACTGGCCAGAAGTGGGACATCACTTCTTGCAACGCCTCACCGGTGAAAGCCGCGCCGCTGGGGGTCTACGGGCGCTCGACAAGGCAATAACGAGTCTCAGAAATGATCCCGCTATCGCAAATTACGATCCCCCCAGCCCGTTGCCGCCGCTGATCTCGATCAACTACTCTGTGGGGGGGCTGAAATTGCCCATGATCTCGGCGATTGCACAGTTCGGAGGCGCCGAAGATTTGACCGTTACAGATCTGAAAATCGAGCTGATGTTTCCAGCGACCAAAGAGGCCCAGACATGGCTAGAAGAAAACTTTGGAAGCGACCCGTAGCTATAGCCGCGCAATTCCGTCGTTTCATTCATAAAAACCATGCGCATTCTTGCCATATCACGTCGCAGACAGCCATTGCGCCCAGACATCAATTCCCTACAACTTTGGGGGAAACCAGCCACTGGGTGCCCAAATGTCCGATCAAGATCCGCTCGTTATTTTCACCCCGTCCGGCAAGCGCGGACATTTTCCTGTTGGCACCCCCGTCCTGACAGCCGCGCGCCAGTTGGGCGTGGACCTTGATAGCGTCTGTGGCGGGCGCGGGATTTGCTCCAAGTGCCAAATCACGCCCTCCTTTGGTGAATTCCCCAAGCATAAGGTCACCGTGGCCGAAGACGCGCTTTCTGAATGGAACAGTGTCGAGCAACGCTACAACGACAAACGTGGCCTGACTAAGGGCCGCCGCCTAGGTTGCCAAGCGCAGGTTCAGGGCGACGTCGTCATTGACGTGCCCGAAAGCAGTCAGGTGCATCGCCAAGTCGTCCGCAAACGGGCCGAGGCGCGGGACATTACGCTGAACCCATCGACCAAGCTGTACTATGTCGAGGTGGAACAACCCGACATGCATGAACCATCGGGCGATCTGGAACGGCTTGTTCAGGCTTTGCGTAAGGAATGGGACCTGCCCGATCTGGAGGCAGACCTAGGCCTGCTGAAAACGCTGCAACCCACTTTGCGCAAAGGCGACTGGAAGGTAACCTGTGCCGTCCATCTGGGGGATACGATGTTCGGCCCGCGCATCATGCATATCTGGCCTGGCTTTTATGAAGGCACCGTCTACGGGCTGGCTGTCGATTTGGGCTCAACGACCATCGCGGGGCATCTATGTGACCTTGCAACCGGAGAGGTCGTGGCGTCCTCGGGCATCATGAACCCGCAAATCCGCTTTGGCGAGGATCTGATGAGCCGCGTCAGCTATTCCATGATGAATGCCGGCGGCGCGGATGAAATGACCCAAGCCGTGCGCGAGGGAATGAACGCCCTGTTTGTGCAGATCGCCTCAGAGGCCGAAATTGACCGCAACCTGATCGTGGACGCGGTTTTCGTTTGCAACCCTGTGATGCATCACCTGTTCTTGGGCATTGATCCGTTCGAGTTGGGCCAAGCCCCCTTTGCGCTGGCCACATCCGAAGCCTTGTCCCTGCGCGCCATAGAGCTGGACCTGAACCTGCATCCCGCCGCACGGGTTTATCTGTTGCCTTGTATCGCGGGCCATGTGGGTGCTGATGCCGCGGCCGTGGCCCTATCCGAGGCCCCCGATAAATCCGACGATCTTGTTTTGGTGGTCGATGTGGGCACCAACGCCGAAATCCTGCTGGGCAACAAGGACAAGGTGCTTGCCTGTTCTTCCCCAACAGGCCCCGCCTTTGAGGGCGCGCAGATCAGCTCTGGCCAGCGCGCCGCACCCGGGGCCATCGAGCGCGTGGAAATCGACCCCGTCACCAAAGAGCCACGGTTTAGGGTGATCGGCTCTGACGTATGGTCCGATGAGGATGGCTTTGACGCGGTCATCGCCAGCACAGGCATCACTGGAATCTGCGGCTCCGGCATTATCGAGATGGTCGCAGAGATGCGCATGACCGGCATTGTCGACGGCCCCGGTCTTATCGGCTCGGCAGAACAAACCGGCACATCTCGGTGCTTTCTTGATGGGCGAACCTATAGCTACTTGGTCTATGAGGATGCGGAACGCCAGATCACCGTGACCAACCGCGACATTCGCGAAATCCAGATGGCCAAGGCAGCGCTGTATTCCGGCGCACGGCTGTTAATGGATAAGTTTGAGGTCGATAGCGTGGACCGCGTGGTTCTGGCCGGTGCCTTTGGCGCGCATATCTCGCCCAAACACGCGATGGTGCTGGGGATGATCCCTGACGCACCGCTGGAAAAAGTCACCTCGGCGGGCAATGCGGCGGGCACTGGGGCGCGGATTGCCCTGCTCAACACAAAAGCGCGGAGCGAGATTGAGAAGACTGTGCACAACATCCTCAAAATCGAGACCGCCATCGAGCCGCGCTTTCAGGAGCATTTCGTCAATGCCTCCAATATCCCCAACGCGGTGGAGCCCTTTCCGATCCTATCTTCGATCGTCACCCTGCCCGATGTGAACTTCAACACGGGTGGTGGCGACAAAGAAGGCGGTCGTCGCAGACGCAGGCGCTCTTGACGCCACCGCTTGGCTCACTTAATTCAAGCGCATCGGCGGGTATGGTGAAAAGGTATCACGGCAGCTTCCCAAGCTTTAGTTACGAGTTCGATTCTCGTTACCCGCTCCATTGGCGTTAAATTGTGTATTTAAATCAGTAGATTATCTCATTTTGGCTGCACAACCCCACATCCTACCCCTCTTTGCATCTGTTCCTTAATGTGATGCTTTTAGGCTTTCCATTGCCCCCCTTCTAGCATAGCGTGAAGTCACCTAATTGCTTGATATTAATATTTTTTCAGAAAGCTTCAAAATGAAGAAAGTTCTCTCTTTGGTTCCAATTCTTGCTGTTTCGGCATGTTTAGAAGCTGGTGAACCTATGGTGTCAGATTATAGATTATAATGGCCGGATCGTGAAAGTTCAGTTCCACAATGTTGCACTAGGTGAAAACTACCGTGAAAGTCCAATCTACGCCAAGGCAGTGGAGACCTGCAAACTAGATGGACGCAGCGACGCAGCCTATCAAGGCGTTCGCCCGATCGGTGATCTTGCTGGCGAGCATGTCTTTTTGTGCCGGTAACATTTATCTGAACGTGTACAATTGAAAGCATGAAAATGAAAAAAACTGCAATCGCTCTTATCCTTATGTCAATAATTTCAGGCTGTTTGGAAATACCTGAGCCAGTTGTTTCTCAGTTCAATGGAAACACTGTTTCCATTCAAGGGGCTGGGCTTGCCCCTGTTTCAGCACCCGGCAGCGATGATATTACACTTGCGGAAGCAACCTGTGGCGGGGCTGTTCGGTACGCATCTGGAAGTGTCGTTGCGGATGGGCTTGTAGAACGCCTATTTATTTGTATCTAGCGCTCTAACAACATTTCAGACGTAGTCGAGTGTTGGTCTTCAGACATCAGCCCAAGCTGCATTGCCTTGTCAGCATCCACGCCAGCTTCTTTAGCTACCGCCAGCGCTTGAATGATGCCTTTCAGTTCCCTAGCCCTGCCGCCAGCATCAAACGCTTGTAGGGGCCGCATAATGTCGATCTTAACGGGGCTTCCCAGCTTGGTTGCGGCTTCCTCTGCCAACAAGGCACAGATTGGCTGCAAGGTCCATTGTGCAAGGTGGCGTTGTGCTTCTCTTACCATTGGCCCAGTTGTTGCGGCATTGGTTTGACCGTTACCCGCTCCAAAATCTACGATGACAGACATTCCTTATCACGCCCCGCTCACCACTGACTCCCTGCGCAATCTGGGCATCCCAGAGCCTTGGACCATCGGGTTTGCCGACCGCGTGCGGTTTACAGAACTGGACCCTTTGGGGCATGTGAACAACGCCGCCTATCTAAGCTGGTTTGAGAATTTTCGACTGCAGTATATGGATTTCTACGGAGCTCCGCTTACCGGACGTGATGCCTATATGGTGGTTTTGCGCCAAGTTCAGGTGGACTATCTGGGCGAAATGAAGCTTGGGGATGACTATGTCGTCACTGGCCGCACCACCGTGCTGCGCACGTCCAGCTTTCAGATGGAGTATGCGGTCTGGTCGGGCGGCGCATTGCGCACCACATCAACGGCTGTGCTGGTGATGGTCAATGAGGATGGAAAATGCCCCATCCCCCCAAAACTGCGCAGCATCCTGACGACCCGCGACGGGGCCATAAGCGCTTAGTCGCGTAGATAGCTCAGCAACAGACGGGTGGAGCTATCCTTCCCCGCATCTGTTGCCTCCCCGCGCAACACCGGTGTCAGCGCATTCGCCAGCTCTTTGCCCAGTTCAACGCCCCATTGGTCGAAGGAATTGATCCCGAGCATCACCCCCTCAACAAACACGCGGTGTTCATACAACGCAATGATCTGCCCCAAGACAAAAGGCGTGAGCAACGGATAGAGCAACGTCGTGGACGGGCGATCCCCAGGGAACACGCGGTGGCGGGCTTGGCGGTCCAACTCCGCGCCGGTTAGTCCGCGTTTCGCCATAATTTCAGTGGCTTGCGAAAGAGTGCGGCCGACCATCAGGGCCTCGGATTGCGCCAAGCAATTTGCCACCAGCAACTCATGCTGATGCGCCAGTTCCGGTTCATGCCCATGCCGCGCAACCATGAATTCACACGGGATCACGCGCGTGCCTTGGTGGATCAACTGATAGAACGCATGCTGCCCGTTGGTCCCCGGCTCCCCCCAAACCACTGGGCCGGAGTTCACGTCAAGCGCGGTGCCATCCATGGCCACGGACTTGCCGTTGCTTTCCATTTCCAGCTGTTGAAAATACGCAGGTAGTCGGGTCAGGCGCTGATCATATGGCAACACAGCGCGTGTCGCGTGGCCGCAGCCTTGGGAATTCCAAATCCCCGTAAGGGCTAGCCAAACAGGCATATTTTCATCCAAGGGCGCATCGCGAAAATGACAATCCATGTCATAGCCGCCTTGGAGGAACGCGTTGAAATTCTCTGCTCCGATCGCGATCATGATCGACAGGCCAATCGGCCCCCAAAGTGAGTATCGCCCACCGACCCAATCCTCAAAGCCAAACACGCGGGCGGAGGAAATTCCGAACTCTGCAGTTTTTTCTTCGGCGGTGGAAAGTGCTGCAAATTGCGCGCCCGTGTCTTTTACCACCCTGCCCATCCAGCTTTGCGCGGTCCGAGCGTTGGTCATTGTCTCGATGGTCGTAAACGTTTTGGAAGCCACGATCACCAAGGTTGTCGCAGGATCGAGCCCGCGCAACGTCTCGGTGATATCTGCCCCGTCCACATTGGATACAAAATGCACGTTCGGCCCGTCGCAATAAGGGGCCAGCGCCAATACCGCCATGGCGGGCCCAAGGTCAGACCCACCGATGCCAATATTGACCACATCAGTGATTTTGCCGCCCTGCCCCTTATGGCTGCCGGACCGCACTGCTTCGGCAAATTCGGCCATCCGCCCACGGGTTTCGCGCACCCCTTCCATGATATCCGCGCCGTCGACCACCAGATCGCCGTCATCCATGTTGCGAAGCGCCGTGTGAAGCACCGCGCGGTTCTCCGTCTCGTTTATCTTCGCGCCGGAAAACATCTCTGCCCGCCGCGCCTCGACACCGGCGTCAACCGCCATAGATACCAGAAACGCGCGATCTTCTGCGCCGATCTGCGTTTTGGAAAAATCGAACAGCATGTCGCCATGACGGAGCGAATAATCCTCGGCGCGGGTCGGGTTCTGCGCAAACAGCTGGGCTAAAGGCGCACGTTTTTCGGCGCGAGATTGAAGCTTTGACCAATCCATCATGGGGCCCAATGCACGGTTGCGTTGGCCAGAACCGTACGCACAGGCGCCTCGGTCTTGGTTGATTGTGTCGCGCGCTCAAATGCGTCGCGCTTGTCTTGGCCCGCAATCAGCACATGCGCGCTCATCGCTTCTTCAAGCACGCGCCCCGTGAGCGTGACGCGAGGCTCCAACCCGTCAGAGGCCTGCACCAGCATCAGGTCAGGCGCGTCTGAGGCCAATGCGGCCTCCAGATCGGGGGAGCCGGGAAACAACGACGCCGTGTGCATATCCGCCCCCATGCCCACAACCAACACCGAGATCGGCAAATAGGCCGAGATATCCGGCAGCTGATCGCCCTCCGGCCGAATTGATACGTAATTTGCCGCCGCCGCCCGAGACGTCAGCAGGCGCGCGCGGATCATCCGTTCATTGGAGCGTTCGTGGTCCGCCGGCACGCGGCGCTCGTCTCCCACCAAGATATCAACCCGCGACCATTCAATATCTGCGGCGCATAGCGCATCAAACACCGGCCCCGGCGTGGAGCCCCCCGGCACCACAAAACTGGCCCGATCATGTGTCATCAATGTCTCTGCCAACTCCCCTGCCAAATGATTGGCAAGATCCATCATCATCAAGTCGCGATCAGGGTATTCTACGAATTCCATTACTTAATCTCCCGCCAACGACGCCCGTCACGGTGCAGCAGCATCAATGCATCTTCCGGCCCACTTGTCCCCGGTTCATATTGCACCGGCTTGTCCCCGCGATTAGTCCAACCCTCGATAATCGGGTCAGTCCATGCCCATGCGGCCTCTACTTCATCGCCGCGCATAAACAGCGTCTGGTTGCCACGGATAACATCCATGATCAGGCGCTCGTAGGCGTCAGGGACATCCGCCCCTTCCGGTCCAAGGGCTTCGGCAAATGTCATATCAAGCGGGACATCGACCAAGCGCATGCCACCCGGTCCCGGCTCCTTGATCGTTACGCGCAAATCCATCCCTTCATCGGGTTGCAGTCGAATGGCCAATACATTGGCTTGGCTGCCCGCATCTGCGCCAAAAATCGAATGCGGAACTTCTTTGAACTGCACCACGATCTCCGACATGCGGCCCTTAAGCCGTTTTCCAGTACGCAGGTAAAACGGCGTCCCCTTCCATCGCCAGTTCGAGATGTCGACCTTCATCGCAATGTAGCTTTCGGTCTTGCTCTCGGGATTTTCCGAATGGCTGATGTAGCTGTCCTGATCCGCATCCCCCGCATATTGACCACGCACGATGTTTTCTGGCGTCACGGCGTCTAAGGCACGAATAACTTTCAGCTTTTCGTCACGCACGGCGTCCGGCTCAAACTCGGAGGGGGGTTCCATCGCGGTCAGACACAGCAATTGCATCAGGTGGTTCTGGATCATGTCACGCATGGCGCCTGATTTGTCATAATAGCCGCCACGACCGCCGACACTGACGGTTTCAGCCACGGTGATCTGCACATGATCGATGTATTGCGCATTCCACAAAGGCTCGAACAGCATATTTGCAAAGCGAACGGCCATCAGGTTTTGCACAGTTTCTTTGCCAAGGTAGTGGTCAATGCGGTAAATCTGGTGTTCTTCAAAGCTTGCCGCAAGCACCGCGTTCAAGGCCTTGGCGCTGTCCAAGTCACGGCCAAAGGGCTTCTCAACCACGATGCGGCTGTCAGCATTGGCAATCTCGTGCTGGTGCAAACGCGTGGCCAAATCGCCAAACAGGCTAGGCCCGACCGAGAAGTAGAAGGCTTGCACCACATCCTTGCGCACCAATTTGGCCAAAGTGGCCCAACCACCTTCGCCCTTGGCATCGATTGGTGTGTAGTGAAGCTGCGCGAGAAAGGCATCCACCACCTTCGGATCACGCTTCTTTTCCGAGACGAATTCGTGAATGGCCGTCCGAATTAGGTCGCGGAACCCCTCGTCATCCATGTCACTGCGCGCCGCACCGATGATACGGGCATCTTCCGGCATTTGCCCCGCCAAAAACCGACGATACAGTCCAGGTAAGATCTTGCGGCGGGCCAAGTCCCCCGTTCCGCCGAAAATCACAAGATCAAAGCTTTCTACTGGGATAACGCGTGAGACCATGGGATTTCCCTTTGTGCGGCAGTTAACTGAGCATTTGTTAGCGCTAACGAAGTCGCAGTTCTACCAAAAACTATTCGCCCCCACATTAGCACTCCCATTCTTAGTCACAAGCGCGTCAGTTGATACTCATCCCACTTTCTCTTCGCAATGTAACAGGTTACCGATACAGCGACAGGCAATGGAGCGGACGCAATGAAAGACCACACGGATACCCCCCAAACCGCGAACCTTGGGAAGTTTTCGGACCCTTTCACCACCGCAAAGGGCGACACGCGTGCGTCGGTTGCCCTGACCAAGCCAGAAACTCTTTGGTTCAACACAGGAACTTTGTGCAATATCGAATGCGAAAATTGCTACATCTTATCGTCCCCCTCTAATGATGCCTTGGTCTATTTGACCACCGCAGAAGTCGAAAACTACCTAGACCAGCTGGACAGCCGCAAATGGGGTGTGCGCGAAATTGCCTTTACCGGCGGCGAGCCCTTCATGAATCCTGATATGTGCGACATGGCGCGGGTATCGCTGGAACGCGGGTATGATGTGCTGATCCTGACAAACGCGATGCGCCCGATGATGCGAAAATCCGTGCGTGCTGCCTTAGAGGGCCTGATCGCTGAATTTGGCGACAAATTAACCTTTCGTATCTCTTTGGATCATTGGTCGCCCGAAGTGCATGACAAGGAGCGCGGCAAAGGCGCGTTCGACAAGACCATTGAGGGCATGGAATGGCTGCGTGATCAAGGGGCTGTTATGGCGGTGGCCGGACGCTCTATTTGGGCTGAAAGTGACGCCCAAGCCCGCGCGAGCTACAGCGAAATCTACGCGAAACACAACTTTAATATCGACGCACAAAACCCTGCAATGACTGTTCTTTTCCCAGAAATGGATGAAAGCATTGAGGTTCCGGAGATCACCACAGAATGCTGGGGCATATTGGACAAATCCCCTGACGCCATCATGTGCTCCTCATCGCGAATGGTCGTCAAACGCAAAGGCGCCGATGCACCTGCCGTTCTGGCCTGTACCTTGCTGGCCTATTCCCCCGAATTCGAGCTGGGTAAAACCTTGGAAGAGGCGGAGCGCGACGTGCATCTCAACCACCCCCATTGCGCCAAATTTTGCGTGTTGGGCGGGGCCAGCTGCTCGGCTTAACTCTCCAACTCTGCATCCCAATACAAGAAGTCGATCCAGCTTTCATGCAAATGGTTCGGCGGAAACTTTCGCCCCGCATTCATCAATTGCCCTGTGCTCGGCTGCCCTGGCGGCTTTCGCAGCGACATGCCCGACCTATGCAACCACTGCGATCCCTTGCGCAGGTTGCATGGCGAACAGGCCGCAACCACATTTTCCCATGACGTCACGCCCCCATGGGCCCGTGGCACCACATGGTCAAAGGTCAAATCCCCCCGTCCGCCACAGTATTGGCAGCGGAACTCATCCCGCAAAAAAAGGTTGAATCGCGTAAAAGCGACCTTCTTTTGTGGCTTCACATAATCTTTCAGAACAACAACGCTTGGGATCCGGATTTCGGTGGTCGGGGATCTGACCACATCCTCATATTCGCTCAGGATTGTCACACGGTCCAAAAATGCGGCTTTCACAGCCTCCTGCCATGTCCACAATGATAGAGGAAGATATGACAATGGTCGGTAATCGGCGTTCAACACAAGGGCTGGGTTATGTCGTAAGCCACTGGGTTCGCGTATAAAGTCTTGTCTAAAGTCGCCGTCCATAGAGAAGAAGTCTCCTGCTCTGTCGTGCCTGTTAGAACACCAGAGCGGGGAGTCCCGCCCCAGTCTAGGAAAACTATATATCGTTATATCGACCTGACAACCCCGATATATAGCGTCGCAAAAGTTGAGCACGTCGCAGCATCATGAGGTGGTGTGTGACGATAGCGCACAGCGGCAAGGTGGCAAATGCTGGCTAGGCTGAAACCGGAACTCAAAAGGACATTCGAATGTTGGCCATTTCCGACCACGTCTTGCCCGAAGACGCACTCCTTCAGCGCTACAACGACGGATCGGGCCATTACACCGATTGCTTCACCACCCATATTTCCCGCAGAACCACCCTGCCCGAATTTGTCGAGGCCTTCTACACCGCGCCGCTGTTTCGCGCCGAGCGGGTCGTGTTGCGCTACATCGCCAAACGCCCCTCGACCGATCAAGATGCCTCGGACGTTGCGCATGCGAGAGCCACAAAATTCGCAGTTTGGGAGGTCGAGGATCGCAGCGCGTCACAACTTTTGATGTGCGATGTTTCGGGCAAAACTCGATCATGGTTCATGACACGTGACACAGAGCACGGCACGCAGTTGTTCTTTGGGTCCGCCGTTACTGCCAACCCGACGACAGGCACTGTTGGCGTGCTGATCAAAGCGACAGCTTGGCTGCATGTTATCTACTCCCGCGCCCTGTTAAAGGGCGCGGTAAAGCGGATTAACCAAGGTCCAAGCCCAGTTGTTGCCCGATAAAGGACAGCGCAACCCCCAAACCATCAGGCGCAATCCCGTGGCCCGTGCCCTTCATAACATGGCCGTACACAGGGAACCCCGCTTCTTGCAAAGCGTCACCAGCTTCCGGCATTGAAATTGGTGGCACAACATCATCTTGATCGCCATGGATCAGAATAACCGGCGGCTTCGAGAGCGCCTCATCCGCCAACACCTCGGGTCGCAGCAATCGGCCCGAGAAAGCGACGACACCCGCGAATTGGTCTCTGCGGCGTGGCGCAACATGCAGCGCCATCATGGTGCCTTGGGAAAACCCAACCAAAATCGTCTCGGCTTCGGACAGCCCCTCTTCTTCCATGGTCGCGTCGATAAAGGCGTTCAAATCCTCTACGGATTGCATCATGCCGCGCTCGGATTCTTCTTCGGAGGAGTTGTCAATCCAAGGGATCGGAAACCACTGCTTGCCCATCGGGTTCCCAATGCATTGCTCTGGTGCATTTGGGGCGACAAAAACTGTGTCCGGCAAATGCTCCGACAAAGGGTCCGCAAGCCCCAACAAATCCGCGCCATCCGCGCCGTAGCCGTGCAGGAAAATCACCAGTGAGCTGTCTTCGCCCGATTTCGATGCCTTGCGGCTGCTTTCTAAAACGCGTGTCATGAGATCCCTTCTCGGTCTTTTGCCACTCGGTAATAGGCCCACAAGATGCGCGCTGCAACGCTTTGCCAAGGTGACCAGTCCAAGGCCATTTGACGCATCTGCTTTTCTTTCGGGCGCTCGGGCAGCTCAAACAAGATGCGCGCCGCCTCCTGCAAGGCCAAATCGCCCGAGGCGAACACATCTGCATGACCCAGCGAAAACATCGCGTAGATTTCAGCCGTCCATGAACCGATGCCAGAAACCGATGTCAAAACTTTGATCACTTCTGAAGTAGGTTTTCCGCGCAATGCATTGAAATCAATTCCAGAATTCGCCAAAGCATGGGCGTATTTGATCTTTTGCCGAGACAAACCACAGGCGCGCAATTCATCCTCACTTGCCGCCGCGACAGATGCCTCATCAATCAACCCAGCAGCACGCAACCGTCCGTTAATCGCCGCTGCAGAGGCAATCGACACCTGTTGCCCCATGATTGCAGACAACAGCTCCGCAAAGCCCTCGGGCTTAAGACGCAGCGGCAAAGGGCCAACTTCAATGAGCGCTTTGGCAAAGCGAGGATCGTGATCCGCCAGCCAAGCAGCCCCTTCGGACACGCAAGCATCACCCTTTATTATACGCATCGATCCACTCCAAAGCCGCGTCTACATCTTTGACAACCGGCCCCGCAGGTGGCGCTGCGCGGTTGATCATCAGCACAGATATCCCCATCTGCCGCGCCGCATCCAACTTCGAGCGAGACATATCCCCCCCCGCATTTTTCACGACCAGCCAGTCAATCTTCAACTCCGTGAACAGGCGCACCTCATCCTCAACCGAGAACGGCGGGCGCCCAATGCGAAACTCGCCGTTCTCAAAGGGGAAGGCCCCGTCTGGCGGATCAATTTGGCGGCAAATAAGGTAGCAGGCCGACAGGCCGGAAAACTGCTCCAATGTTTGACGCCCAGTGGCCAAAAACACCCGAGACCCATCTGGAATGACGGATGAAGCAGCCTCAGGCTTGTCGACAAAAACCCATTCATCACTGTCGGTTGCAGACCATTCCTCACGCCGAACTTGCAGATAGGGAACCGTCAACTCATGGCAAATTCGCGCGGAGCGCTCGGTGATGCGTGTGGCAAAAGGATGCGTGGCGTCGACCACCATATCAACCGGATACTTTGTCATCCACTGGCGAAACCCCTGCGCGCCTCCAAATCCTCCCACACGGGTCTCACATCCCAATTTGCGTGGGGCCCGCGTCGCGCCGGCCAATGATGCTACAACGTCATGCCCCTGTGATACCAAGGCCCGCGACAGGTCTCGTGCTTCACTGGTCCCCGCAAGCAAAAGGATTTTCATAGACCGGCCTTTGCCAAAATATTCCCTGCGCGGTCGATGATCACAATGCTGGGGATCACCGGCGCATCTTTCAGCAGCATCTTGACCTGCAATAGCGCCTCTTGTGCAACGCGCTCCGCCAGTTGGGGGGCGATCGATACGGCCTCTAGCGCGGTGTTGACGCCTGAAATATCCTGCGCAACCCATTCATTTAAAGCAGAAAAATCGACCTGAGATCGCTTCGAATGCAAGTCCCGCGCCCCTTGCGCCAGCTTGGACATCTTCCCAATGCCCCCGCCAATTGTGACGCGGTCCACCGGATGTCGCGCCAGATATTTCAACAACCCACCAGCAAAATCACCCATATCCAGCATCGCTTGGTCCGGCAAACCCAACAGGTCTTGCACCACACGTTCCGAGGTCGCCCCCGTGCAGCCAGACACATGGGTCAACCCTTCGGCGCGGGCAACGTCAATGCCGCGATGAAGGGAAGCGATCCACGCGGCACAGGAAAACGGGCGCACGATGCCAGTCGTCCCCAAGATCGACAAGCCGCCCTTGATCCCCAGACGCGGGTTCCATGTTTTCTCCGCCAGCTTTGCGCCATTGGGCACAGAGATGGTGATTTCCACATTTGGCATCTGCCCGTATTCGCTGGCCATTTCGGCCACGACTTCATCCATCATCGCGCGAGGCACGGGGTTGATTGCGGGCTCGCCGACGCCGATCGGCAATCCGGCCTTGGTCACCACCCCCACGCCCACGCCCGCGCGAAACACCACGCCCCCCTGCGACGCGCAAACCCGCGCCTTGATAATCGCACCATGGGTCACATCAGGGTCGTCGCCCGCGTCTTTCTCAATGCCGACCTCAACCCATCCATCACCTCTGGTCATGTCAGCCAGCGAAAACACTGGCGTTTCGCCCTTTGGCAAGGTGATCGACACATCATCGGGCACATGCCCATCCCAAAGGATCTGCAACCCCGCCTTCACGGCAGCGGTGGCACAGGCACCCGTGGTCCAGCCACGGCGCAATTGGGAAGCGGTCTCATATGTCATCACCGCGACCTTAACCGCAGCCTTTCGCGCCGCCAATGGCGATTGCGGGGTCGCTCTTTCGCTTTTGCACCGGCGCTATACAGGTCATAAAGGGGCCATGAGCGACTCGAAGCCCCTTCACGACAGCAATTGGCCCCAACATGATTGGCCCGTTCTAGAACCCGGCTGGGTTTGGCTGTGCGGCGCTGGCCCTGGTGATCCGGGGCTATTGACCCTGCACGCCCTTAACGCGCTGCGCCAAGCAGATGTGGTGATTTACGATGCGCTGGTCCAAGAAACGATCCTCAACTGGGCGCCGCAGGCAGACCATATCTATGCCGGAAAGCGCGGGGGCAAGCCTTCTGCAAAGCAACGCGACATATCCTTGCGGCTGGTGGACCTCGCAAAAGAAGGCAAACGGGTGTTGCGCCTCAAGGGCGGCGATCCATTCGTCTTCGGCCGCGGCGGCGAGGAAGGGCAAACCTTGGTGCAGCATGGCATCCCCATTCGCATCATTCCCGGCATCAGCGCGGGAATCGGTGGGTTGGCTTATGCAGGCATCCCCGTGACCCACCGCGACGTGAACCAATCGGTCACCTTTGTCACCGGACACGACCAGTCGGGGAACGCGACGGACAGCCTTGATTGGCAAGCAATTTCAAATGGGTCGCAGGTTATTGTGATCTACATGGGCATGAAGCACATTGCCCATATCACCGCGCAGCTTCTGGAGGCCGGCCGCCCTGCCTCCGAGCCGGTGGCCATCGTCACAAACGCCACAACGCCGCATCAACAGGTGCTGGAAACCACATTGGACACATGCGTCCGCGACATTGAGAAATCCGGCATAGAGCCACCTGCGATTATCTGTGTCGGCCGTGCGACCTCCATGCGCCAAGTGCTTGACTGGCAAGGTCAACTCAAAGGCGAACGCCCGCGCAACCTTGACCCATTGGGGCGGGGTCGTCCGGCAGAAAGCGTATGAAATCCGGTCACGGGGTCCTTATAGCGGCCCCCTCCTCCGGATCCGGCAAAACAACCGTTACCTTGGGGTTGCTGCGCGCGTTGTCCCGCCGCGGTGCGGTTCGCGGCGCAAAATCGGGCCCCGATTACATTGATCCACGCTTCCACGAAGCCGCCTGCGGAAAACCCTGCTTCAACCTTGATGCGTGGGCCATGACACCCAACCGGATAAAGAGCTTGGCCCAATCCCAATCGGACGATTTCTTGCTGGTTGAAGGGGCAATGGGGCTGTTTGACGGGGCGATGCCCGATGGCAAAGGCAGCGCGGCTGATGTTGCAGATATTTTGGGCATTCCGGTGATCTTGGTTATCGACGGGTCCGGAATGGGGCAAAGTGCAGCGGCTATTGCCGAGGGCTTCGCACGCCACCGGAGCGGGATTCATGTGGCCGGCGTGATCCTCAACAAGGTTGCCAGCCCAAAACATGAGGCCATGCTACGCCGCCATTTTCCCGATCATCTTCCGATCTTGGGCGCCTTGCCACGTCGCAGCACACTCACCCATCCCTCTCGCCATCTTGGGCTGGTTCAAGCCTCGGAGCGGCGCGACCTCGAGCAATGGCTCGACGAGGTCGCCGATTTCATCGAAACGCATGTTGATTTGGATGCGCTTCCGGCGGCCCGTTTGGCGCGCTCTGATCACTATTCACCGCTGCGCCTTCCTTACTCGCGTATCGCCGTGGCCCATGACGAGGCCTTTGCCTTTGCCTATCCTCACCTGCTAAGGGATTGGCAAGCCTCTGGAGCGAATATCCAGCTGTTTTCGCCACTTAAGAACGAGCCTGTCCCCCTGAGTGAATTGGTATATCTCCCCGGAGGCTACCCCGAGCTTCACGCCGCGCGATTGGCCGGCAATGCCACATTTCTTGAAAGCCTTAGAAGCGCGTCAGAAACGTCTGATATTTATGGAGAATGCGGCGGCTACATGACCTTAGGTGAAACCCTCACGGACGCTGATGGCACCCCTCATAAAATGGCGGGTTTGCTTGATCTTCACACCAGTTTTCAACAGCGAAAACTGCACCTCGGCTACCGGAACCTGAGGTCTCAATCCGGCCCGTTCAAAGGTCGGTTGACGGGCCATGAATTCCACTATGCAACCACCCTCAAAGCCGAGGGCGAACCCTTGTTCGAGGCCACAGACGCGCAAGGCGCAGTGCTGCCGCCGATGGGGTTGAAAAAGGGGCGCGTCTGCGGCTCGTTTGCGCATATCATTGACCGTCTGGACACGACTGCGAACTAGGCCTACGCATTGCGTATGAGTTATACCGCAACCGCCCCCGCCAGATCCGATCCCCGCACGCGCCGCAACGTTGCTGTGCTGGTCGCAGCCCAAGCGATACTGGGCAGTCAGATGCCGATGCTGTTTGTGGTGGGCGGGCTGGTTGGCAATGCGCTGACACCGAATCCCTGCTTGGCGACACTGCCGATCTCGATGATTGTCTTCGGCTCGATGACCACGGCCCCATGGATCAGCCCTTTGATGCAGCGCCGCGGACGTCAAACAGGCTTTATCATCGGCGCGCTTGGCGGCGCTTTGGGCGCAGCGGTCGCAGGGTTTGGCTTGTACATTGGCTCGTTCATATTGCTGCTTTTGGGAAGCTACCTGAGCGGCATCTACATGTCAGCCCAAGGGTTCTACCGCTTTGCAGCCGCTGACGGGGCATCGGAAAGATTTCGCGCCAAGGCTATTTCATATGTCATGGCGGGCGGGCTGCTGTCGGCCATTATCGGCCCACAGTTGAACAAGGTGATGTTCGACTTCAGCGTCATTCCCTTCCTCGGCAGCTATATCGCCATTGTCGTGCTGAACCTCGTTGGGTTGCTCCTGTTTTTCCTGTTGGACTTGCCGAACGCGGCTGCGACGGCCGCCAGCAAGACCAGCGAAGCCGTGCGCACCAAGATGCAGCTGCTTCGAACCCCACGCATCGCCGTGGCGGTGATTTGTGGCATGGTTTCTTATGCCTTGATGAATTTGGTCATGACCTCGACCCCTTTGGCAGTGATGGGCTGCGGCTTCACCTCTGCGGATGCCAATGATGTTGTCACGGCCCATGTGCTGGCCATGTTCGTCCCGTCGTTCTTCACCGGTCACTTGATCAATAAATTCGGCGTTGAAAAAATCGTTGCAGCTGGTCTGGTGATTTTGGGCTTGGCAGGTGTTGTCGCCTTAACCGGTGTTACATTGACCAATTTCTTTGCCGCATTGATCCTGTTGGGCTTGGGCTGGAACTTCGGCTTTATTGGCGCGACGACTATGCTGGCGTCGTCTCACAGCTCTGCGGAACGCGGAGTAGTTCAAGGCCTGAATGACACCATCGTCTTTGGTTGCGTGACACTGGCGTCACTGGCATCGGGCGGGTTGATGAATTGCTCTGGAGGCACATCGATCGAAGGATGGAGCGCGGTGAACATCGCGATGGTGCCATTCCTGACCCTTGCGGGCGGCGCGTTGATCTGGCTGGCTTTGCGCCCGAAACCGGCCGCCTAGCTTAGAAACAACCGCCAGCGTTTGCCAAACTCACTGAGCTGAAGCGCCCCGTCGGCCACCCGCATTGGGGCCTCGATGGCCTGAGCCAGCAACGCCCGTGCCTGCCAGCCTTCGGTGATCGCGAACCGCGCGTTGCCCTTGAGTTGCCGTTTCAACGCGGAGGGCTTTGGCATCCCTTCGAGCACACGCTGGCACAAGTCGGCAATGGCTTCTGGGCGGCCATCCACAAGTGGGCGCTTTCCGCGGAGCTCCAGTTCTGGGGCGGCTTGCAAGAAGCGCACCAGCCCCACGCCGCGCCCATAGGACATGACGGCTTGCTTTGCCTCAGATCGTGCGCCCAAGGCGGACGCCCCCGCCCACATCAGCCCACCGGCAGTGTCGTCCAAATAGGCCAGCAAATCGGCTTCATCCGCGAAGCTTTCAGTATAGATGTCCCACCGGCGCGCCTGCACCAGCTTGTCCAGTTGCAAGGCTTCCGCAGCACCAATGGAGGTCGCCAGCGCAGTCGTGACCTCATGCGCCCGCACCGCCTTGCCCTCGGCAATTTCCTCCAAGGCATCTCGCCACCATTGCAGTCGCATCTCGGCAATCATCGGCTCTTTGGTAACCCAAGGGGCGCGGCTGACCTCGATATTCATCGCATATAGCGGCCACAACACCTTCTGAGCCGGCTCCGGCCCAAGCTGAGCGGCGGCAAAACGGTCGGGGTCGGCGCGTTCAACCAATGCGCGGCAGGCTTCAAGAGACATCGGCGCCCTCTTGCACCAACTTCCAGTTGATTGCGTCCAGCAAAGCCTCAAAGGAGGCATCTACTATATTCGGTGATACCCCCACGGTTGACCAGCGGCGCCCTTTGCTATCGGCACAATCAATGATGACCCGCGTCACAGCCTCGGTGCCGCCTTGGGTGATGCGCACTTTGAAATCGACCAAGCGCATGTCTTCGATCATCGAAGAATACGGCCCCAAGTCCTTGGCCAAGGCTTTCGAAAGCGCATTCACCGGACCGCGATCAGAGCCGGTTTCATCCAAGCTTTCAGACACTGACAACATCTTGTCATCGCCAACTTTCACCACGACCACCGCCTCGGACAGGCTGATCATCTTGTCGTATTTGTTTTTGCGCCGCTCGACCGTGACCTTATATCGCTTCACCTCAAAGAACGACGGCAACCCCCCCAATTCCCGTCGGGCCAGCAACTCAAAGGAGGCCTGCGCAGTGTCGTAAGAATACCCCGCATCTTCGCGCAGCTTGATTACATCAAGAATGCGCGGTAGAGCCTTATTATCAATATCTTTTAGCCCCATTTCGGACAGGCGTTTACGCAGATTGGACTGCCCTGCCTGATTGCTCATTGGGATAATACGCCTGTTGCCGACCAAAGACGGATCGATGTGCTCATAAGTCGTGGGATCCTTGAGGATCGCCGAGGCATGAAGCCCAGCCTTATGCGCGAAAGCCGAGGCTCCAACATAGGGGGCATGCTTGTCTGGCACGCGGTTCAAAATATCATTGAGCTTGCTGGACGCCAACATCAACAGATGCAGGTTTTCCGGCTGAACACCGATCTCAAAGCGCGATTTATAGGGCTCCTTCAGCAGCAACGTCGGGATCAGCGAGGTAAGATTGGCATTGCCGCAGCGCTCTCCCAAACCGTTAAGCGTGCCTTGGATGTGCCGCGCGCCTGCGTCAACCGCCGCCAAAGACCCCGCGACGGCATTGTCGGTGTCATTATGTGTGTGAATTCCAAGACGCGCACCCGGAATGCCGCTTTCAATGACTTTGGTGACGATTTCAGAGACTTCAGCCGGAAGCGTGCCGCCGTTTGTGTCACATAAAACGATCAGCGCACCGGCAGCAAAGGCCGCATGGATACAGCGCACTGCATAGTCGGGGTTGGATTTATAGCCGTCAAAGAAATGCTCCGCATCGAACAAAGCCTCGCGGCCTTGCCCTGTGATGTGCTCGAAGCTTTTCGCAATGTTTTCAACGTTCTCGTCCAATGAAATGCCAAGGGCGGTTTCCACATGGAAGTCATGGGTCTTGCCGACCAGACAGACCGCGGGCGTCTTTGCGTTCAGCACGGCCGCCAAAACGTCGTCATTCTCGGCTGAGCGCCCAGCCCGTTTTGTCATCCCGAAGGCCGTCATAGTGGCCGTGGTTTTGGGGGCATTGTTGAAGAAATCGCTGTCCGTCGGGTTCGCACCCGGCCAGCCCCCTTCGATGTAATCCACCCCCAGATCATCCAACATTTGGGCGATCTCGAATTTTTCGGCCGTAGAGAATTGCACCCCTTGCGTTTGCTGGCCATCGCGCAAAGTCGTGTCAAAAAGCGTTATGCGTTCACGGGCACTCATTTGATTTCCTTGAGCTTTGAGGCATCAAAACTGGGGCCAAGATTATAGGAATAGCTGTCTTTTTCTTCACGTATTTCAACACCAGCTGCGATCAAACCACTACGAATTTTATCCGCTGATTCATATGCCTTCACTTCGCGGAGCTGAAATCGTTGCGACATCAAGTCTTTAATTTTTGCATCGACGCGCTCATCGCGGTTACTGACAAGGTCGCTCGAAGCAAAGTCTTCTTCTCTATAAATTCCCAAAAAAATCAAGGATGCTCTAAGTTTTGCGATGTCCTTTCCATCCCAATCAATACCTCGTGCAAGCCCGTGCATTTCAGAGATTGCCTTCGGCGTGTTGAGGTCATCTCGAAGAGCTTCGACAACCCCTTCTCCCGGGTTCTCAGCAGTGCTTACCTGTACGCACATATGAAACCACTTCCTCAACGTTTTCTCCGCCTCGTCCCGTTTCTTTTGCGTCCAATCCATCGGCTTGCGGTAATGCGTGCTTAGCATCACAAAGCGGATCACCTCACCTGCCACGCCTTGGTCCAGCAAATCGCGCACGGTGAAGAAATTGCCCAAGGATTTGGACATCTTCTTGCCCTCGACCTGCAACATCTCATTGTGCATCCAGACGTTCGCAAAATCGTGGCCTGCACATTTCGACTGGGCGATTTCGTTTTCGTGGTGCGGAAAGGTCAGATCATTGCCGCCACCGTGAATGTCGAACCTGTCGCCCAAGAGGTCAAACGCCATGGCAGAGCATTCAATATGCCACCCGGGACGCCCACGCCCCCATGGGCTTTCCCACCCCGGCAGATCATCACTGGACGGCTTCCACATCACGAAATCCATCGGGTCTTCTTTGTAAGGCGCCACCTCAACGCGTGCCCCCGCAATCATGTCATCCACCGAGCGCCCCGACAGTTTGCCGTAGTCCGCATAGCTGCGCACTTTGAACAACACATGACCTTCGGCTTCATAGGCATGGCCTTTGGCGATCAGCTCTTTGATCATTGAGACCATTTGGGCGATGTAATTCGTGGCGCGCGGTGCATCTGTCGGCTCAAGCGCGCCCAATGCCCCCATGTCGTCCAAGAACCAACCGATGGTTTCCTCGGTAATGTCGGAAATCGCACGCCCTGTCTCCGCGGCGCGGGCGTTGATTTTATCGTCTACATCCGTGAAATTTCGGACATATCTGACGTTATCCTTGCCAAATTCATGGCGCAACAAACGGTAGAGCATGTCGAACACCACCACCGCGCGGGCGTTGCCGATATGCGCGCGATCATAAACCGTGGGGCCACAGACATACATGCGCGCGGTCCCTTCGGCAATCGGGACAAAGACCTCCTTGGAACGGGTCTTGGTGTTGTAGAGCTTGATCGTCATATCGGCCTCGCGCGCAGGTGTTGCGGCGGGTTTAGCGAAACTGGCTTAAGATGAAAACAGTAACGACCCGCCTGAGAATTCTCAGATGGTAATGCAGCAGCAAATAATGGAAGTGCGTGTCGTCATATCGGTTGGATAGCAGGCAAAACACCTGTGGTCGAGCACCCATTTAGGTCAGAAATTCTGACCATCACAAAATTCGATTTGACAGCCCGTCACTTCACGGTGCCTCCTCGCGACACCAACAAGGGAGAGACATATGAAATTGTCGCAGCGCATATTGGGGTTGACCGGAGGCACCTCGGATGGGTGGGAACTGTTTAACAAGGCGCGCCGGATGATTGACGACGGCGTTGCGGTAACAGAGCTGACCATCGGCGAGCATGACATCAGAACGCACCAATCGATCCTTGATGCAATGCATCGCTCCGCAAGTGCAGGCCATACCGGCTACGCCATGATTCCGGGCACCAATGAGTTGCGCGATGCCGTCGCCGCACGGGTCTTCGAGCGCACAGGCGTTCCAACCACCCGCGACAATGTGCTGATCACCCCAGGCGGGCAATCTGGATTGTTCTCCGCCCATAGCGCCCTTTGCGATGAAGGCGACGTGGCGCTTTTCTGCGACCCCTATTATGCCACCTACCCCGGAACTATTCGCGCCGTGGGGGCGGTGCCGCGCGCGGTTCCCTGCCGCTTTGAAAACTCGTTTGAGCCGTCGTTTCCGGACATTGTTGCCAAAACGCGAGACGCCAAAACCTTGTTGGTGAACTCCCCGAACAACCCTACGGGCGTGGTCTATTCGCGCGAAACCATGGAAGGCATCGCACGCGCCTGCTGCGAACATGACCTGTGGTGCATCTCTGACGAGGTCTATGACACGCAGGTTTGGGACGGCACCCATATCAGCCCTCGCACCCTTGACGGAATGTTGGACCGCACGCTGGTTATCGGCTCCATGTCCAAAAGCCATGCAATGACCGGCAGTCGGGTCGGTTGGGTCGTTGGGCCAGAGCCGGTCATCAAGGAGATGATCAACCTCGCCACTCATACCAACTACGGCGTGCCGGGCTACATCCAAGATGCAGCCGCATTTGCCATCGAAAGTGGCCAGCCGCTTGAAGACGAAATCGGCGCACCGTTCAAGCGCCGCCGGTCGTTGGGACAAGCTATCATCGCGCAACAAAACGCCGTGGGGTTGGTCCCTTCTTCGGGCGCGATGTATATGCTGCTTGATATCCGCAGCACGGGCCTAAGCGGCGATGAATTTGCCGATAGGCTGCTCGAAACCCACCACATCGCCGTCATGCCAGGGGAAAGCTTTGGCGCCTGTGCCGCGGGACATATTCGCGTGGCCATGACGGTTGAAGACAGCGCCTTCGAGACAGCGCTACATACGTTAGTCGACTTTGCAAAAGGGGTAGAATGATGAATTTTCGCGAGATGCACAAACCGGGTGACCCCTTCATATTGGCCAATGCATGGGATGTTGGGTCGGCCAAGATGCTGCAAGGCTTGGGCGCCAAAGCCATTGGCACGTCGTCAGCGGCCCATGCCTTCACCCTAGGCCGGACGGACGGGGGAAACGTTACCCGCGACGAGGCCCTCGCCCATGCCCAAGATTTGATCGCCGCGGTCGACATCCCTGTCTCTGGTGATTTTGAGGACGGCTTCGCAGAGGCCCCCGATGCCTGCGCGGAAACCGTGCGTCTGTCGGCAGAAATTGGCCTTGCCGGGATCTGTATTGAGGACACGATTGAAGCCTCAAACCAAGTGTATGACTTTGATCTGGCGGTGGAACGGGTGCGTGCAGCGGCCAGTGCTGCCAGTGCTGCGCGCGCTCTTGGTGACGATTTCTTCTTTGTCGCCCGCGCCGACGGGGTGATGACACAGGCCTATGACATCGAGGAAGCCCTGCGCCGCATTCGCGCCTTTGACCGCGCAGGCGCTGACGGGCTTTATGTCCCGATCCCGAACTCCATGGATGACCTCAAACGGATCATCGAGGCGACCGACAAGCCGGTCAATGTCTTGGCAGCGGGCCCCTACGCCAGACACAGCCACCAAGAATTCGCAGCCCTCGGGGCGGCACGCATCTCGATTGGGTCGGCTTTGGCCCGCGCCACGCATCGCATCATCCACGACGCAGGACGTTCGATGTTCGAACAGGGCGATTTCTCCGCTCTGACCCAAGGAATTTCGGGGGCAAAGGTGGACAAACTGATGAATTAAGGGGCATCAGAGCCGCAAAGTAATTTTGACGGGGTTTGATTGATGTTTCGGATTTTGATTGTACTGGCTGTGGCTTTGCTCCCAGCCCTTGGCCATGCGCAGGACAAGCTGCCCTACCCGCAGCATTATACAGTTCTGACCAATGACTTTGCCGACATCCTAAGCCCAGAGGCCGAAGCGGCGATCAATGCGGAACTTTCGGCGGCCCGCGCGCGCTCTGGCCGCGAAATGACGGTCGTGACCATTCGCTCGCGGGAGGATTACCTGCCCTCTGCCGACATCGTCAGCTTCTCCAAGGCGCTGTTCAACGGCTGGGGCATCGGCAACTCCGAGAAAAACGACGGCTTGCTGTTGCTGGTGGCCATCGATGATCGCGAAATCCGCATCGCCTTGGGCGCGGGATATCCGGCCCGCCAAGACGGCGTGGCTGCGCGGATCATCCAAACCCAAATTGTTCCCGCCTTCCGCGAGGGCCGCATCGCAGATGGCATTTTGGCGGGCACCCGTGCGGCGCTGTCTCAAATCCGCCACCCAAGTGATGCCGAGCCAACCCTCTCTGTCGTCCCCACTGGGGCGCAAGACATACAGCAGCGCCCCGTGGCAAAGCCCGAGGGGGTCGTGCAAAATGTGTTGGCCTTCATGGGGGACCACCCGCTTGGTGCGGCTTTCCTCGCCGCGCTCACCGCTCTCGCAGGGTTCTTCGGGGGGCGCTACGTTCAACGCTACCGCCCGCGCAAATGTCCGCAATGCGGCAACGTCATGTTGCGCCTAGGTCAGGCACAAGAAGATCAATATCTGGAACATGGCCAGCTGGTCGAAGAGCGGGTCAAATCCAAAGACTATGGCGTGTGGTTTTGCACCAATGACGAACATGTCACCGTCATCGGCTATCCGGTCTTGTTCTCGAAGAAGGCCGCCTGCCCGCAATGCAACTATCACACCTACGAAACCGAGCGCTTCGTCAAAACGCCAGCTACAACATCCTCGGAAGGCGTGGCGCAGTTGAATCACAGCTGCCACAACTGTCACCACAAGGCGACCGAGACAGTCAGCATCCCGCGTGTAACGGAGAGCAGCAACAGCAGGAGCTCGTTCAGTTCTGGCGGCAGCTCATCTTCCTCCTTTGGCGGTGGCAGCTCTTCGGGCGGAGGGGCGTCAGGCAGCTGGTAGCCTTTTGGTGACGCAAACAGACCCTGTTGGCGCAAATAGAACAGAATGACCTCTCTTTTGGCAGAACACTGACCTAAAGGGAGGAGACTGATGCAGCGATACGGATGCAAAACAGTTCTTGTGGCCCGTACCATCGGGGCCAGACGAGGCCGTGCAGCGCGTGGGGCACCAAGGCAGGTTTGATCGCAAACCTTCCCTTCCAGCCTCATCGAAAGCTCTCTGACATGAACGATCAAACTCCACCGTCGTCGCGCCGCTCCGGCGGACGCGCTGCGCGCCGCGCCATGCGTGCCGCCCCGCTCACCGCAGATCAACGCGCAATCAAACCGGGAATGAGCGGTGGCACATTGCGGGTTCTGAGCGACATAGATATTGCCAACATCCATCAGGCCGCCCTAACCGCCCTAGAGGAAATCGGCCTTGCAGATGCCCCCGATAGCGGCATTGAAATCTTGACATCTGCGGGCGCCATTTTGGGCGAAGACGGTCGCATTCGCTTTCCGCGCGCGCTGGTGGAAGACATGCTCGCAAAGGCCTGCAAGGAGGTCACGCTTCACGGGCGCAGGCCACAGAACGACCTGCAGCTTGGGGGCACACGCGTGCATTTCGGCACCGCGGGTGCTGCGGTGCACATGGTCGATGTCGATGGGCGCGACTACCGTGAAAGCACCGTGCAAGATTTATACGATGCGGCGCGCATTTCCGACCAACTCGACAATATCCACTTTTTGCAACGCCCGATGGTCTGCCGCGACATCGCCGACAACTTTGAGATGGATATGAACACCATCTACGCCTGCACCCGTGGCACGACCAAACACATCGGCACCTCCTTTACAGAGCCCGAATATGTCGCCGGAGCCTTGCAGATGTTGCATATGATCGCTGGCGGCGAACACGCTTGGCGCGCACGCCCTTTCGTGTCCAACACCAATTGCTTTGTGGTGCCACCGATGAAATTCGCCACAGAGGCCTGCCGTGTCATGGAGGAGTGCATCGACGGCGGCATGCCGGTGTTGCTGCTTTCCGCTGGCATGGCCGGCGCAACTGCCCCTTCCACCGTGGCGGGGGCTATTGTGCAAGCTGTCGCAGAATGCCTTGCGGGCGTGGTCTATGTGAACGCGATCAAACCGGGGCACCCGGCGATATTCGGGACATGGCCCTTCGGGTTGGACCTTCGTACCGGTGCGATGTCTGTGGGATCCGGAGAGCAAGCCTTGCTCACGGCAGGTTGCGCGCAAATGCACCAGTTCTATGGCATCCCTGGCGGCGCGGCCGCAGGGGCTTCGGACGCCAAGCTGCCCGATATGCAGGCCGGTTGGGAGCAAATGTGCTCCAATGTCATGGCCGGATTGTCGGGGTTGAATATGGTCTATGAGGCCGCAGGCATGCATGCCTCCCTACTGGGGTTTTGCCACGAGAGCCTGATCCTTGGCGATGATCTGATCGGCCAAGCCATGCGCTGTTTGCGTGGAATTGAGGTAACAGAGGAAACGCTGGCCTTGGATGTGATGCGCAGCACTTGCCTTGGAACAGACGGCACCAACGGGATCGGGCATTACCTAGGAGCAGAGCAAACCCTCAGCCGGATGCAAAGTGACTACGTCTACCCAAACCTCGGTGACCGGACGTCGCCCAAAGAATGGGCCGAAAAGGACAAACCCGACCTGCTGAAAATGGCCACCTTGAAGAAGGAGGAGTTGCTGGCGGCCCCTTGCGCGGCGGCGTTTGACCCATTGCTCGACAAGGCCATTCGGGAGGCATTCACCATCCATTTGACGGCGTAGACGCCCTAAATAAGCCCGCCATCAATGCTTTCAATAAGGCCCGCCCCGTCGTCTTTTGCGCCAAACTTGGCGACGCGGTGATGTCGAAAGCGCCCGCCCCATCGCGTGCCATAACTGCGTAGCACAGTGGCATCGTCGTCCTTATGGCCAAGCCAGCCTTCGGCTTCTTCGCCGTTCAGGATCACCGGCATTCTGTGGTGAAGAGAGGCGATGTCCGGCATCGCCTCGCGGGTCAAAATAGTGCAGGTTCTTGTTCCATCTTCACTTAAGGATTGCAGTCCGGCAAACATCATAATCGGTTGATTTTGCTCTACATAAATCCGGTGAGGTTGCTTCTTTCCCTTTTGGCCGGTCCATTCAAAATACCCAGAAGCCAGCACCAAACAGCGCCCCTTGTTCCATGCGCCTCGAAACGTGGGCTTTTCCCATGCGGTTTCGATCTTGGCGTTGAAGGTGGTGGCCTTCCATGCCTTCACGTCTCCCTTGTGCCACTGCGGCACGAACCACCAACGGGCAGTGCTCGAGACCAAGTGACCTGCGTCCTGCGGGTACAGCAGGCTCACCTGTTGTGTGGGGGCTATGTTGAAGCCGGTTTCCGCTTCGGGCGCAGACGCATCATCGATGATCGGTGTCGACGGATAAACATATCCGTTGATCACTGCCGCCATTTCAGCCTGCGTTTTGCCGCCGCCTATCAGTCGCCCACACATAGCAGTAGTTTGAGTTCATCCCGTGCCATTGTCCAGTCAATGCGGCGCTGGAGCCTTCCCGAAAGGTGATACGGCTTATCTGCGCGGACCATATGAATTGCCACCCATTGAGCGGCAAAGGCAATTAATAACAATTAGATAGAGAGCACACTTCAAGCAGAAAATGCCGCCTTTGAACCCTATTCGCGCGGCAGCGCCGCCGCCTCTTTGGCGATGACCGTGATCCCGTCCCAATCACCCGACTTCATTTTGTCCTTCGGCGCGACCCAAGATCCGCCCGCGCAGACCACATTGGGCAGGCTCAGATAAGACTGTGCATTGGATGGGCTGACCCCTCCGGTTGGGCAAAAACTGACTTGCGGGATGGGCGCGCCGATGGCCTTCAACGCAGGTGCACCGCCTGCAGCCTCGGCGGGAAAGAACTTCAACATCGTATAGCCGCGTTCAAGCAACCGCATGGCTTCGGTCGCTGAGGCAACCCCTGGCAAAATCGGCAAGCCCGCCTCTTCGCAAGCATCCAGCAAACGATCGGTGGCTCCTGGCGACACACCGAATTTCGCCCCCGCATCAATCGCGGCATGCACATCCTCTGGCGTCAGCAATGTTCCCGCCCCGACAACGCCGCCTTCGACCTTGGACATTTCTGTGATGACCTCAAGTGCGGCTGGGGTGCGCAGGGTCACCTCCAACGCTGGCAAACCGCCGGCGACCAACGCCTGCGCCAAAGGCTGCGCATGAGCCGCATCATCAACCACCAAAACAGGGACAATCGGCGCAAGCTCACAGATATCACGGGCGAGTTGGCTGGCTTGCATAGGTGTCATTGTCAAAGTCCTTTTAGGTTTACGGCTGAAAACTGAATTGCGCTGCTTTTAGAACAAGTCACGCGGTTAGACCACCACGGCGGCCCCATCCGCCGAAGTTCCGGCAGTTTGGCGAAACATGGAAAACAATTCGCGACCAATGCCGTGCGAATTGCTGCCAAGATCCGGCGTCGCGGCAGGGCGGCTGTCGACCCCAGAGGTCAAAACTTCCAACGTCCCTTGGGTCGCATCCAACCGGATCACGTCGCCATTCTGCAGCTTGCCGATCAACCCGCCATCAACCGCTTCGGGGCAGACGTGAATTGCAGCAGGCACCTTCCCCGAGGCCCCGGACATACGCCCGTCGGTCACCAACGCCACGTTCAACCCGCGATCTTGCAACACTGCCAGCACCGGCGTCAGGCCGTGAAGCTCCGGCATTCCGTTGGCCTTTGGGCCCTGAAAGCGCACCACGATGATGGTGTCGGAGGTGAATTCGCCCGCTTTGAACGCAGCTTTCACTGCGTCTTGTGTGTGAAAAACGCGCACAGGTGCTTCGATCGTCCGGCGCTCGGGTGCCACAGCCGAGACCTTGATCACCCCACGGCCCAGATTGCCCTGAAGCTGCTTCAAGCCACCTTGAGCGGCAAAGGGGTCCCTGACCGGACGCAGTATCCGGTCATTTTGGGAGGTCCTTGGGGCGTCTTCCCATGACAGCACCCCATCGCGAAGTTTCGGGTCCCGCGCATATGCCCCAAGCCCCGTGCCCATCACTGTGCGGGTGTCTGGATGCAGCAAACCTGCGTCCAACAGTTCCCCGATCATATAGGTCAGCCCGCCTGCCGCATGGAAGTGGTTCACATCCGCAAGACCGTTCGGGTACACGCGCGCCATCAGTGGCGTGGCGTCCGACAAATCCGACAGGTCTTGCAGATCAAGGATAACCCCTGCCGCACGGGCCATTGCGATGATGTGAATCACCAGATTGGTCGAGCCCCCCGTGGCCATCAACCCGACAAGCCCGTTCACAAAGGTTTTCTCGTCCAGAATGTCGCACACTGGGGTGTAGTCATCACCAAGTGCTGTGATCTCCAAGGCGCGTTGGGCGCCGTATTTTGTCAGGGCGTCGCGCATTTCGGTATTGGGGTTCACAAAGCTGGAGCCTGGCAAATGCAGCCCCATAAATTCCATCAACATCTGGTTGGAATTGGCCGTGCCATAAAAGGTGCAGGTACCTGGGGAATGGTAGGAGGCCATTTCCGCAGCCATAAGCGCGTCGCGACCAACCTCACCTGCTGCAAACTGTTGGCGCACTTTGGCTTTCTCGTCGTTGGGCAAGCCCGACGCCATGGGGCCTGCAGGCAGGAAAATTCCGGGAAGATAGCCAAAGGTCGCGGCGGCGATGACCAAACCCGGTACGATTTTGTCGCACACCCCTAGGTATACGGCAGCGTCAAAAGTGTTGTGGCTCAACCCGATGCCTGCCGCCAAAGCAATCACATCGCGCGAGAACAGCGATAGCTCCATCCCTACCTGACCTTGGGTCACGCCGTCACACATTGCAGGCACGCCACCCGCCACCTGAGCCGTGCCGCCAATTTCACGTGCCGCGGCCTTGATCAAATCGGGGTAGTCTTTGAAAGGCTGATGCGCCGACAACATATCGTTATAGGCCGAGATTATCCCAATATTTCCGCCCACCCCATCCAGCATCGGGGCCTGATCTTCCTCCATGGCCGCATAGGCATGCGCTTGATTGCCACAGGTCAAATGCCCTCGGCGGGGCCCTTCCTCGCTTGCGTGTCGCATCCGGTCCATATAGGCAGAGCGGGTCGGCTTCGAGCGATCAATGATACGTTGCGTCACGTCTTTGATGGTGGAATTGAGCGGCATGGCGTCCTCCGTAAACTACAAGTTTTATAGCTACGTTAGCGCTAACGGTAAAGCGCTTCGCTCCGCCCCAATTGCGCTGGAGTGACGCAGGCCGTATTGCAGGGCCCATGACAGAGTTCGACATCACAATCGCCCAACCGGAAGATGCAGTTTCACTGCTGCCAATGGTTCGCGCTTTGGCTGCCTTTCACGGGGATGTGCCAGAGGTGACGGAGCAAGATTTGCACCGTGACCTGTCGGACGGATGGCTTTACGGGCTTGTGGCAAGGTGCGAAAATCGCCCCCTTGGATACGCGCTTTTGACCCCGCAAGCACAGGCCCAATACGGGGCACGCGGAATGGACCTTCATCACCTATATGTTGAACAAAATCAGCGCGGTCATGGTGTCGGCTCCGCCCTCATCGCGTCTGCCGAAGCTTTGACTGTCGCGCGAGGCGGCTCGTATCTGATCATCGGAGCCGAAGCCGGAAATATCGCCGCGCAGCGGTTCTACCTCAGCCACGGCTATGAGACGCGCGCCTCCTCCGGCCAACGGTTTCGAAAAAACCTGCCCTAGCGGTAAAGCAGCGATTTCCCCTCGAAGAACAAATGCACCTTGGACGGGTCAGCGGTCATCGTCATCTCTGTGCCGCGCACATCGGGGTGTATGCCTTGCAACTTGGCGATAACCGGCTCTTGATCTGGATTGGATTTGGCAAAGTAAAGCTGGGTGACTTCGCCCAATGCTTCGACAATGTTTACTGTGCCACGGAAGGCGTAATCCCCGCCGTCGGTAACTTGCATGTCTTCGGGGCGAATGCCGACGTTGACCTGCAGCCCCATGTCCTGCGCGGTGGTAGGGATATGGGCCGCAAGAACGCCCTGCCCCTGCGCCAATGCAACGGTTGTGACCTCCCCCGTCCCGACGACTTCGCCCGAGAGCAAATTCATCGCAGGAGATCCGATGAACTGGGCGACGAACTCGTTCTGGGGCGTCTCGTAAAGCTCGAGCGGGCTGCCCACCTGCGCAACGCCCTTATCCGCCAAGACCACAATGCGGGTTGCCAGCGTCATCGCCTCAACCTGATCATGGGTGACGTAAATCATTGTCGATTGCGGCATGCTTTCCTTGAGCTGGGCGATTTCGATCCGCGTGGCGACCCGCAAGGAGGCATCCAAATTCGACAGCGGCTCGTCGAACAGATAGACCTTCGGGTCGCGCACAATCGAGCGCCCGATTGCCACCCGTTGCCGCTGCCCGCCCGACAACGCCTTGGGCAGGCGGTCAAGATAGTCTTCCAGCTGCAACACCTTCGCCGCACGCGCAACGGCTGCGTCAATTTCATCGGCAGGTTTCTTGGCCAGTTTCAGCGCAAAGGCCATGTTGTCGCGCACCGTCATATGCGGGTAAAGCGCGTAGCTTTGAAACACCATGGCGATCCCGCGCTGCGCAGGAGGCATGTCATTCATCACCTCGCCGTCGATTTGCAACTCTCCGGCGGTGATTTTCTCCAATCCTGCGATCATGCGCAGCAAGGTAGATTTACCGCAGCCCGAGGGGCCTACAAAAACGATCAACTCGCCGGCGGTGATATCCAGATTGATGTCTTTCAGCACCTCAACCGCGCCGCCGTAGGTTTTCCCAACCCCTGTGAGTTTCAAATCCGCCAAGAGAATTCCCCTTCAATTACCGTTTCAACGCGAAACACGGCTGCCACTGATCCAGATGAACACCCCCAAGGGCATCCGCGGTCGCGCCACCCAACTCGGTGCCAATGGCCCGCCACTCGCCCGCTGGCATCTGCAACACCGCAGGCCTATCCGACATGTTGAAGGCGCAAAAGATCGTCTGCCCCTCATGGCTACGCTGAAATTGCAGCACATCGCCTTGGGCTTGCGTCTGCGTCTGCGTCCCTTTCACCAACGCCGGATGCGCCCTACGGAAAGCCAAGACACGGCGGTAATGATGCAACGGGGCGCAAGGGTCGCTCTCTTGGGCGGCAACAGAGCGGGTCAGATGCGCCTGCCCCACAGGCAGCCACGCCTTGCCAGTAGAGAAGCCGCCATTGTGATTGGACAGCTCCCAAACCATCGGAGTGCGGCAACCGTCGCGCCCTTTGAATTCGGGCCAAAACTCTATGCCGTAGGGGTCTTGCAAGTCGTCAAAGGCGACATCCGCCTCCGGAAGGCCCAGCTCTTCGCCTTGGTACAAACACAGCGATCCGCGCAAAGCCCCCATCATGCTGGTGTAGCCGCACAACGCCTGAGGGCTCAGGTTCCAGCGTGTCGCATGGCGCACAACGTCATGGTTGGAAAAGGCCCAACACGCCCAACCATCAGGCGCTGCGGCCTCCAGTCGGGTCATGGTTTCCACCACGCCTTGGGCACTCAGCCGGTCTGGCGACAAGAACTCGAAGGCGTAACACATGTGAACACCTGTCTCGCCTGCGGTATAGGTCCCTAATAGCTCCAACCCCCGCTGTGCATCCCCCACTTCCCCTACGCAGGTCGCCGCTGGGTATTGATCCAGAAGCGCTCGAAAGCGGGCAAGAAAGGCCAGATTTTCAGGCTGGTTTTTGGAAAACAGATGCTCTTGGTGATTGTAGGGGTTTACCGAAGGCGCAATGGTGTCATTGCGGCGTTCCGGCGGTAGGGCCGGATTGTCGCGCAGCATTTTGTCGGCAAAATAAAAGTTGATTGTATCCAGACGAAACCCGTCCACTCCGCGCTCCAACCAAAATCTGGTGGCGTCCAGCAAGGCATCTTGCACTTGGGCGGAGTGGAAATTCAGGTCGGGCTGCGATGTCAGGAAATTGTGCAAATAATACTGCTCTCGTCGCGCGTCCCATTGCCACCCAGAGCCGCCAAAGATCGACAGCCAATTGTTTGGCGGCGTTCCATCCGGTTTCGGGTCCGCCCAGACGTACCAATCCGCCTTGGCATTGTCGCGATCCTTGCGGCTTTCGCGGAACCACGGGTGCTGATCTGATGTGTGCGACAGCACCAGATCAATCATCACCTTCACCCCCTTGTCATGCGCCGCGGCCACCAATGCGTCGAAATCGTCCAATGTGCCAAACATCGGGTCCACGTCGCAGTAGTTGCTGACGTCATAGCCGAAATCCTTCATCGGGGAGGTAAAGAACGGGCTGATCCAAATCGCATCCACCCCCAAGGAGGCGATATAAGGAATGCGTTGCGTGATCCCAATCAAATCGCCGATGCCATTGCCGGTGCTGTCTTGAAAACTGCGCGGGTAAATCTGGTAGATCACCGCTCCGCGCCACCAATCCTTGTCCGGCGCCATTGCCGCTGTAATTTCTGTATCCATTTGGGTCACGGAGTTCGTCCTATCTATTTCACCGAGCCAGCCAGAAGACCGCGCACCAGATAGCGTTGCATTGTAAAGAAAACGATCAAAGGCACAGCAATCGACACGAAGGCCGCCGCCGCCAAAATCCCCCAATCCCCGCCCTTGGAGCCCAGAAGATCATCGGCAATTTTCACAGTCATGACCCAGCTTTGCGAATTTGACGGCAAGAACACTTTGGCCACGAGCAAGTCATTCCACGTCCACAAAAACTGGAAAATCGCGAAGGACGCCAGCGCTGGAAAGCTCAGTGGCAGCACGATCTTGGTGAACACCTGAAAATCTGTGGCCCCGTCGACTTTGGCACTTTCGATGATATCTCTCGGCAGCCCGACCATGTAATTGCGCAAAAGATAGATCGCCAAAGGCAGCCCGAAGCCGGTGTGCGCCATCCAGATACCAAGGAAGCTTTGGCCGATGCCAACTTTGTTGTGCAACGTCAGCAATGGCACCAAGGCCAGCTGCAAGGGCACAACCAGAAGCCCCACAACCAAGGCGATCAGGAAACCACGGCCTTTGAAATCCATCCAAGCAAGCGCGTAAGCTGCGAAGGCCGCGATCAGGATCGGGATGATGGTCGCGGGAATGGTCACCGTCAAAGTATTTATGAATGCGAGGTCCATGTTATCGGAGGCCAGAATTGTACGGTAATTGGCCAGCGAAAATTCGGGCGGGCTGGCTGCCGAAAAATAGATCGACGGATCTCGTTTGATCTCCACCGGTGATCGGTAGTCATAGCGCCCGTCTGCATAAACCGTCAGCGTCCGTCCTTTGGTCAGCTTTGCCGTATGCCCTGCCGCGAACTCCACAGGGGCCGCGCGCTTCCCGCCAAATCGCGCGACAACGCCCGCCCCCTCTGCAAAAACGTTACCGGAGAGAACGCGCATATCTCCGTCAACGATCACGCCGTCTTTGGGGGCTTTGAACTTGTGGTTCTGCTCCACCGGAAAAGGCGACAACCACCACCCTGTGGCGCTAATTTGGTCGCGGTCACGAAAGGAGGAGATCAGCAGCCCCACCGTCGGGATCAGCCAGATCACCACCAACATCACAACCGAGATATTCACCACCCAAGACAAGGATGATTTAGTTCCGGCAATGCTGTTCATCGCTCTGCCTCCGCACGGGCTTGACGGATGTTCCAGATCATCACCGGCAGCACGATCACCATAATAACAAAGGCCACCGCCGTGGCGCGACCATCATCGCGGAACATGTAACTCATCATGTAGCTGGGCAATATGTCGGTTCCGAAGTTGCCGCCGGTCATCGTGTAGACGATGTCGAACACCTTCAGCACAAGGATGGTAATCGTCGTCCAGACCACCACAATCGTGCCCTTGATTTGCGGCACTTTGATCCGAAAGAACACTTGAAACGGGTTGGCCCCATCGATGATGGCCGCCTCCACGGTTTCCTCTGGAATGCCGCGCAAAGCAGCACTTAAGATCACCATGGCAAAGCCGGTTTGAATCCAGACCAGAATGAACATCAAGAAGAAGTTGTTCCAGAACGGCAGCTGCAAAGGATCAAGCGGCGCGGCGCCAAAACTGTCGCGGATCGCGTTGATGAGCCCGATGTCGGGATTGTTTGCATAGACAAACTTCCATATCAGCGACGCCCCCACAAATGAGATCGCCATTGGCATGAAAATAAGGGATTTGGCTATATTCCCCCAAACCAGCCGGTCCGTTAACTGTGCCACCAACAACCCGAGAAAAGTCGCCCCCGCAGGCACCACAAGCACCCAAAGGAAATTGTTCACCAATGCTGTTTGAAACCCGTCGTCAGCAAACATGACGCGGTAATTGCCAAAGCCGATGAACAGCTCGCCGCTGCGGTTAAACAAGGACCGGTAAAAGGAGCCCACAACCGGATACAGCAGGTACAGCGACATGGCGCAAAGGGCCGGAAGTAAGAACAACCAAGGGCGCACCATGTTGGCGCGGTTGATGTTTCGGCCGGAATTCTTGGACCCAACGGGGAAGATAACCTTATCAAGGATCAGGTTGGAGGCATAAAAATACCCCACGCAACCGCCCACACCGATCAGAATGGTTAGCATTCCTTGGATCATCGGGGACACTGGGCAATCCTCTCGGCAAAGAAACAATGAGGTTGCGAGCGGAACACCCCCTCGCAACCTCTAGGCTTGGGGTCTACTGGATCGCGTCCCAACGGGTTTGAATACCCTTGGCGACCTCGGCGGCATCCGTGCCGGTGACATAGTCAACCATACCGGTCCAAAACGCGCCTGCGCCAATTTCTCCTGGCATCAAGTCAGAGGCGTCAAAGCGGAAGGTCGTGGCGTTCTGCAAGATTTCACCCTGCGCGCGCAGGCTGTCGTCCGAATAGGCCGCAAGGTTAACGCCCGCATGCGCCGTCAAGAATCCGCCCTGCGTCATCCACAACTCATGCGCGATGGGCAACTTCATGAACTCGATCATCGCATGGGCCGCATCAGACGGGTTGGTGATCGCAAATAACGCCCCCGCCCCAAGAACCGGCTTGCCTAAATCTTTGTCCGCGAAGGCTGGGAAGTAGAAGAAATCCACATCCTCACCCATTTCCGTTCCCTCAGGGAAGAAGGCCGGAATGAAGGACGCCTGACGGTGCATGTAACATTTTTGCGGGATGGTGAACAAACCTGCGGGGCTGTCGCGGAAATCCGTGCTGGCCACCGCCGCTGCCCCGCCGTCAACATAGGCGTCATTGCGCGCGAAGGCGCCAAAGGCTTCAATCGCTGCAATCACTTTGGGATCATCAAACTTCATCTCATTGGCGACCCATGCGTCGTAATCTTCAGGCGTGTTGGTGCGCAGCATCATGTCCTCGACCCAATCTGTCGCAGGCCACCCTGTTGCCGCGCCTGATCCCAGACCGATACACCAAGGCGTTCCGCCGTCAGCGACGATCTGATCGGTCAACGCCTTCAGCTCTTCCATCGTTTCAGGGATGTCGTAGCCGCCTTCGTCAAAGGCCTCGGGCGAATACCACACCAGCGACTTCACATCGACGCGGTAGAACATGCCGTAAAGCTGGTCCGCGCCGTCTTTGTCCGCATAGGTGCCCAAATCAACCCACGACTGACCCGCCGCAAAATTGTCTTTGACCCAATCCCCGGTGCCTTTGGCCAAGGGGGTCAGCAACCCTTGGCTTGCCATATCTGCGGCAAGGCCGGGTTGTGGAAAGGCTGCCAAATTCGGGGCCGAGCCAGAGCGCGCGGACACGACGATGTCCTGCTCGAAGCTGTCAGAGCCGGAATAATTCACCTCCGCCCCTGTGGCGGCGGTGAAATAGGCAAAAACTTTCTCTACCTTCTCTTTTTCGTTGCCAGTCCACGCGCCGGTGATTGTGACGGTTTGCCCCGACAAATCCGTGGCATCCGCAAACGCATTATAGCTGCCCCATGTGAAGTCGCCGCCGTCAGTTCCATATGCGAGATGCCCATCTGCAAAGGCCGCTCCGCTGAACAAGGCCGCAATCGCAACCGAGGCTGTTAACGTATTCTTCATCATATCCTCCCAGATACTGCGCGTATGGCGCGCAATGATTTAGACCGCTCCGAGAATCATTTCCAAAGCGCTTTGAATTGCGATGACCGTGCCGCAGCCAATCTGCCCTGTCAACAACCCCAGTTACAAATCGACTGTTCGCCTATGCTGCAAGGTTATCGCTGCGCCTCTCAAACACATATCTCGATAAAACCCCTTTGACGCCGAGCAAAACTCGCCGTAACAATCACCCCCATATCCAAAGCGCTTTGGAGACTTGGAAAGGTTTGTAATAGTGAATTTACGAGAATTATCAGACCTGCTTGGGCTTTCTCAGACGACCGTCAGTCGTGCCCTGAACGGCTATCCTGAGGTCAAGGAAGCCACCCGCAAACGCGTAACCGAAGCTGCGAACGCCCATAATTACCACCCCAATACCCGCGCCAAAAGTCTCGCGACGGGTCGCACGATGTCGATCGGGCATGTGATCCCCCTGTCCAGCCAGCATGAGATGGTCAACTGCGTGTTCTCGGATTTTATTGCTGGCGCTGGCGAATCCTATGCGCGTCACGGCTATGACATGCGGGTGTCCGTGGTGGATGACCTGAAGGAGGCGGACGCCTATAAGACCCTTGCGACCACTGGAAAAGTGGACGGGGTTATCGTCCATGGACCGTTGGTTAATGACGAACGCATCCCGCTGTTGGTTCAACTGGGCCTGCCGTTCGTGGTGCATGGCCGCTCCAGCGATTGCACCACCCCCTATAGCTGGCTGGACGTGAATAATATCTCTGCCTTCAAACGCGCCACTGATTTCTTGCTAGATCTGGGGCATAAACGCGTGGCTTTGATCAACGGATTGGAGACCATGGATTTCGCCATGAGGCGGCGCGAGGGATACGCAAATGCGCTGGCGGATCGCGACATTCCACTGGATGCGGCTCTCACCTATAGTTCCGAAATGACGGAGCCGTTCGGCTACGCCAAAACCTGTGAAATGCTGGATGCCGCGGAGCCTCCTACCGCCATCATTACCTCCTCCCTTATACCCGCCCTCGGCGTGCGTCGTGCGGTTGAGGAACGCGGTCTAACAATCGGAAAAGACGTGTCAATTATCTGTTTCGATGATGCGTTGTCCTACCTGCCCAACGGCGCGGGATCCCCGATATTCACCGCGGCGCGATCCTCTGTGCGGGATGCAGGCCGCAGATGTGGCGAGATGCTGATGGATCAAATTGAAGGCCGCACGTCGGGCCCTGTCCATGAGTTGTGGGAAGCCGAACTTGTGGTTGGGCAGTCCACCGGCCCTGCCCCAAACCGCTAAAGGCGCATCACCATGAATTTCACCCGATCCGACTTCCCCGACGGCTTCCTGTTTGCCGCAGCGACTTCTGCCTATCAGATCGAAGGTCACGGCTTTGGCGGCGCGGGCCGCACCCATTGGGACGATTTCGCCGCGACCCCTGGAAATGTCTTGCGCGGGGACCATGGCGCCATCGCCTGCGATCACTATCACCGCTATGAAGACGACTTGGATTTGATGGAAGGAATGGGCCTTGATGCCTATCGGTTCTCGACCTCATGGGCCCGTGTTTTACCCGAGGGCCGAGGGCAGCCAAACCCGCAAGGCCTTGATTTCTATGACCGTCTTGTGGATGCAATGCTGGAGCGCAACCTGAAGCCAATGGCCACGCTTTACCATTGGGAACTGCCATCCACACTTGCGGATCTAGGCGGGTGGCGGAACCCCGATTTGCCCAAATGGTTCGCCGACTACACCCGTGTCATTATGGACCGGATTGGTGATCGCCTGTATTCGGTGGCCCCAGTTAATGAACCGTGGTGCGTCGGGTGGCTCAGCCATTTCTTGGGTCAACATGCCCCCGGAGTGCGCGACATCAGGGCAACCGCCCACGCGATGCACCACATCCTTTGCGCCCATGGCCGCGCGGTTGAAGTCTTGCGCGACTTGAACATCAGCAATGTCGGCGCGGTGTGCAACTTTGAGTACGCCCACCCCGCAACGCAGAGCGCGGCCGACATAAAGGCCGCCGCCCTTTATGACGGGTATTACAACCGTTTCTTCATTGGGGGACTGTTCAAAGGAGCCTACCCCGAGAACGTCATGCAAGGCCTAGAGCCACATATGCCAAAGGGCTGGCAAGATGACTTTCCCCTGATTGGTCAGAAACTCGACTGGCTGGGGTTAAACTACTATACCTGTAAAAGAATCTCAGCCAACACAGAGGCTTGGCCGTCCCACAGCGAAGTCGAAGGACCGCTGGATAAAACGCAAATGGGCTGGGAAATCCACCCCGAGGGATTGCATCATTTCCTGACATGGGTGAGCCAAACCCACACCGGCGATCTGCCGCTCTATGTAACAGAAAATGGCATGGCCAACCCAGATGTTCTGGCCACAGCTGATACTCCCCGCATGGATTATCTGAACCAGCATCTGGATGCCGCCCGCCGCGCAATTGCCGATGGTGCGCCGCTGAAGGGCTACACTTTTTGGTCCTTGCTGGACAATTATGAGTGGGCTTTGGGCTATGAAAAGCGCTTCGGTTTGGTTCACGTTGACTTCGAGACGCTTGAACGCACGCCCAAAGCCTCTTACCACGCGCTATCAAAAGCCCTGAAAGCGTAACGATATGAGCCGCCCCGCCGACATCTATTCCCTTGTTGCCGACATTGGCGGCACCAACACGCGCGTGGCCTTGGCTGAGGGCACCCGCCTGCTCACCGATACTGTCACCCGCTATGCGAATAAGGATTACGCAGGGCTTGAGGCCGTTCTAAGCGCCTACATCGACGCCCAAAAGGTTACGTGCAAAGGCGCCTGTGTGGCACTGGCCGGTCCCGTCACAGACGGGCGCGGGGTTATGACCAATCTAAATTGGGAAATAGACGAGGTGACTTTGGCACGGGCCACCGGATCAAACGCCGCCTATCTTTTGAACGACTTGCAAGCGCAGGGCCATGCCTTGGGATCCCTTCCCGAGGGCGCGGTAAGCCAATTGGTGTCAGGGCAAACGCCCCGCCCGCTCGACAGCCAAACCAAGCTGGTGATTGGCGTTGGCACCGGCTTCAATGTCGCCCCTGTTTATGAAACACGCGGCGGGCGCCACGTCCCCCCGTCTGAAAGCGGGCATTCAAATCTGCCGGTCCGGAATGCGCAAGAGCTGCGTCTGGCCCAACACTTCGAGACAACTCATGGATTTCCGGCGATAGAGGACATGCTGTCAGGGCGCGGGTTAGAGCGTATCTACACATGGATTGGCATCGAAGCCGGAGAGCCTCGCGATGCCAGCGCTGCGGAGATCATGGCAGGGTTCGAGAATGGCACCGATGCGCGGGCGCGCGCGGCAGCAGGCATGTTCGTACAAATGTTGGGCACGGTCGCGGGTAACCTGGCGCTCATTCATTTGCCGTTCGGGGGGGTGTATTTCTCCGGCGGTGTTGCCCGTGCTTTGGCCAAGCATTTTGGCCCTCTTGGATTCGAACACTCCTTCCGCGACAAAGGCCGCTTTGCCCAGTTCATGGCACAGTTTGACGTGGGGGTGATCGAGGACGATTTTGCGGCCCTCACTGGCTGCGCAAACTATCTGGCGGCCGTTGAAAAAAGCCCGAACAATGGGCCTTCACAGGTGTGAAACCGTTTTCACACCTTATTCACACCCACTAAGCCATTGATTTAAAGCAATTAAAATTACCCACCTAACGCAGCGTTAACTAAACTCTTGCTCGAGACATATAGTTTGGAGCAGAGTTTCTACAGAAGCGGAGAGTGAGCCGCTTTGTTTTAGTACCAAACTCTACTTGACGCCCGGCGGCGCTGCTCTCGACGAGGATTACCCCTTTGCAGGCCGCCGGGCACGACAACCCAAGATGGCGCATCGGTGTGTCCCCACACCTCCCCAGTTTTTGCGCTTGAACCTAAGAGCCCTCTTGCACTGTTCTCCCTGAGCAAGAGGGTCACTGGTGCCCTCGCCTACCCGTCTGACTTATAGCCGTAGATCCAGTCTTGCTGACGATGAACCGTTGTAACAGACAGCCGTGAAGCAATTGCCATTGGGCCATAGGTCATCAATTGCCCTAGCATGGATCGTTGATGAAACATGCGCGCGTTCCGTGCGGATCGGTCCTGCACCCGCGTCACACGCGGCTTTCGCCCCCCCTCGTATCGTAGCAAGGCTTGCGAAATGTCCGAAGTGTGCTCCAGCTCATCAGCCAACACCACCGCGTCCTCCAACGCCATAACCGCACCTTGCGCCATTGAAGGCAGCATTGGATGTGCCGCATCTCCCAGCAATGTCACAGGCCCGTCGCACCAAGAGGCCAAAGGCGGCCGCCCGAATAGCGCCCAGCGGAACATTCCCTCGGACGCCCTCAGAACGGATGTCAAACAAGGCTGCCAGTCGCCAAAATCCTTCAATGCGTCCTCCCTCTTTCCAGGGATCGACCATCCTTCTTCTTGCCAGTCGTTTTGCTCGACGATCCCCACGAAGTTCACGTGACTGCCGCCGCGCACCCGTGTCGTCACCGCATGTTTTCCGCGCCCCGCCCAGATCACGCCATAGGGCGGCGGCGCGTCATCCCCCAAGGCCGCGACAGGCACCACAGTCCGCCACGCCACCTGACCGGTAAAGCGCGCACGGTCCGCCCCGTTCATCTGATTGCGAATGACCGAACGCACACCGTCCGCGCCGACCAGCACATCACCGAAGACGCGGTCGCCCCGCTCCAGATAGACCGAGGCCCCGCCCCGTTCGCGCACATATCCGGTTATTTTTGCATTTGTGCGCACCCGCGCAGTGGCCTGCGCCCGGAGCGCTTGCAGCAGCCCGTTGTGCAGGTCTGCGCGGTGAATTTGCACAAACCGCTGCCCCCAGCGATCCTGCGCATAGCCCTTCATCGGCAGGCGAAACACCCGCCGGTTTGAGCGCCCCATGCGCAGCTCAATGGCTTCCGGCTCAAACAATGCGTCTTCTATCAATGGCACGACCCCAAGCCGCTCCAACACCGCCATGCCGTTGGGGCTGATCTGTAGCCCCGCACCGACTTCCGTCATTTGAGGGGCTTGCTCCAAGACCTCGACGTCCCAGCCGTTGCGGGCCAAAGCCAGCCCACAGGCCAATCCGCCAATACCGCCGCCTGCAATTACTGCGCGTCTTGTCGTCATGAATTTCGCCACCCGATTAGTTTTGCCGAAAGATACGCAGGATACGGGTGGCGCGAAAGACCTTGACTGCGCATAGTGGCAAAACACCGCTCGGAGCCGCTCAATGCCATTGCCCCAAATACCGCTTTCCACCGTGCGCCTTCACCACATGGCGCGCCACCGCCTGTGCGAAGCCCCAACCGGCACCGCGAAAGGCAGCGACCTGCATCAATTGATGCAAGACCTGACCTTTGTGCAGCTCGACAGCATCAACACAGTGTCACGTGCCCATCACATGATCCTGCACGCAAGGCGCACCAATTACCGCCCTCGCGCGTTGGACAAGCTGATGTCCGACCGCTTGGCCTTTGAGCATTGGACCCATGATGCCTCCCTCATCGAGATGGAGAACTTCGCCCATTGGAAACTCAAGTTTGCCCGCGATGCGGTGATCGTAAAGGCCCGCTACAAGAACTGGCGACGCGACGGGTATGAAGAGAAGTTCAATACGGTCTTGCAACATATCGCAGACAACGGGCCTTGTTGCTCGTCAGACGTTGGCAAGGATGAAAAGAAGGGCTCTGGCGGGTGGTGGGATTGGCATCCGTCCAAAACCGCGCTGGAATATCTTTGGCGGGCGGGCAAGCTATCGGTCACGCACCGCAAAGGGTTTCGCAAGTTTTACGACCTGACGGAACGGGTCATCCCAAAGGCCCATCTGGCGGCAAGCTTCACGCCGGAAGAAACCATTGACCATGCCTGCGCCACCGCCTTGGACAAGCTCGGTTTTGCGACCTCCGGTGAAATAGCCGCATTTTGGGACATGATTACCCCCGCCGAGGCCAAGGCGTGGTGCGCCGCGCAGCTGGCCGCGGGTGATCTGGTTGAGGTCGAGCTGCAAACCGCCCAAGGCGGCAAGCCGCGTCGGTCCTTCATGCGCCCGACGACGCTGGATACCCCTTTGCCCGAACCCACCAAACGTATCCGCATCCTGTCTCCCTTTGATCCCGCACTGAGGGACCGCAAACGCACCGAGCGTTTGTTCGGTTTTCACTACCGCATCGAAGTTTTCGTGCCCGCCCCCAAACGCCAATACGGCTACTATGTGTTCCCCGTTCTGGAGGGCGATCGCCTGATCGGGCGCATCGACATGAAGGCGGACCGCGCCCGCGATACTATGGCCGTGCGCGCCTTCTGGCCTGAAAGCGGCGTCAAACTGGGCACTGGGCGTATCAAAGCCCTCAGCACAGCGATTGAGCGCAGTACGCGGCTCGCGGATGTCACAGATGTGGACTACGCCGCCGATTGGCTACGCTAGCTCTTGATCACATTGCCTTTTGCAGCGATGACTGCTGTACCATATTCGGAGGCACCAATGACTGAGACCCAGCTACGAGAGCAGATTTGCATGCTCGCGAAATCCATGTTTGATCGCGGCCTGACAGGCGGCTCAACCGGCAATATCTCGGCCCGCACCGATGATGGTGGCTTGCTGGTCTCGCCGACGGGGACCTCCTTCGGGCGATTGGACCCTGGTCGCCTGTCGCGCTTTGACGCCTCGGGCCAGCTGATCAGCGGTGACAAACCTACCAAAGAAATGCCACTCCACACTGCGTTCTACGATACACGTTCGACCGCAGGGGCCGTCGTTCATCTACATGCTTGCCATTCCGTGGCTTGGTCGATGATGCCCGATGTCGACGAAGACAACTTCCTGCCCCCCCTGACGCCCTATGCCATCATGAAACTGGGCAAGGTCAAACTGCTGCCCTTCTTCCTGCCGGGTGATCCACAGATGGGGGAAGCCGTGCGCGGCTTGGCGGGGAAACGCACAGCCGTCATGCTGGCCAACCACGGGCCGGTGGTGGCCGGTAAGGACATTGAGGCCGCCTGCAACGCGATTGAAGAGCTGGAGGACACCGCCCGTTTGGCAATCATGATGCGCGGCTTTGACGCCAACGCCCTGAGCCCGCAGCAGGTCCAAAACCTTGTTACGAAGTTTGACGTGCAGTGGGACTGAAGATGGAGTTCTCTGCGAACCTTGGCTTTTTGTGGGATGAGCTGCCACTGCCGGACGCAATCCGAAAGGCCAAAGATGCAGGTTTTTCCGCCGTCGAGCTGCACTGGCCCTATGCCACCCCATCCGCGGATGTTCGCGCAGCATTGGCCGACACCGGCCTGCCCTGTTTGGGGTTGAACACACAACGCGGTGACGTCAGCGCCGGCGACAATGGCTGCGCAGCCATCCCGGGGCGCGAAGCCGAGGCGCGCCGATACATTGACGAAGCGCTGGCCTATGCACGCGATATCGGCGCGATGAGTGTTCACGTCATGGCAGGGTTCACCGACCGAAGCCCCGCCTCTAAGGCCACTTTCGCGCAAAACCTGCGCTATGCCTGCACACAAGCGGCCCTGACCCAACGCACGATCCTGATCGAGCCACTGAACACCCAAGACGCCAAAGGGTATCACATATCCACGGTTCCAGAAGCGCAAGATGTGCTGGCCAATGTTGACTTGCCGAACCTGAAAATCATGTTTGACTGCTATCACTTACAGATCATGCAGGGCAATTTGGCCCATCTGTTTGAAACCTGCCAAGCTCAGATCGGTCACGTGCAGTTTGCTGCAGTTCCAGGCCGCGGCGAGCCGGACACCGGAGAGATCAATTACCGGTGGTTATTGCCTGAGTTGACCCGATTGGGTTGGGCTGGGCCGTTTGGCGCAGAATATAAGGCCCGCGGGACCACCGACAGTGGTTTGGGCTGGATGGATGACTACCGCTAGGCTCCTGAGGATTACCCCCATCAACTTCGCCTTAGCCCAATCGCTCTAGCGAGTTGGCGTTGTCTCGGGCCGGTTTCAGATCGCGACACATGTCCGCATTGGTGCAAAACGTCCTTGCGGTCGCCCCGTAGCTTTCCAACCCAATTGCCCCAAGCGCAAGCACCGGCAACAGGCTAAGGACATTCATGCGTTGGGTAGAACTCAACGCCGCCAATCCCATGGGGCCCGGGTAGAAACTTTCGGACGGGCAGTTTTCCGCAAAGACAATCTGATGCTGAGCGAACAGCAGATGCACATAGGTTACCTTTTTCACCCCATGTGCGACGCGAAATCCGGCCCCCGCTTTGCGCGCAAGGTGAATGGCCCGCACCAGTTGTTCCGGCCCACCGCGAGGACAGGCGACCATCCCGTGTTGTCTCGAGACCAGCATGTCGCGTGAGTTCCCCAAGGCCCCTTTCTTGATCAAAACCGGCCGCGCTTTGGGATTATCGCGCAGCTCCTGTTCCGACATATCTGTCTGCCCCACCCACATCACCTGTTGCGGGCCATTGTCTGCAGTATCGACCAGATCGCCCGCTTTCAATGTCTCGACTAGCCGGTCCCCAAAAGGGGTTCGATTAAGCGTACCACTTGTGAAGCAGGGAACCCCCATACTGTGCAAGGCGGGCAAGGTGACGCTGGCGGGCGAGACGCCGAATAGGGTGATGCTTTCGCCGTTTGGAAAGCTCAATACCGCATTCCCAGAGCCGTCATCCGTCACCGTCACATCAGTGTAGGTCACCGGATCGCTGCTGGCATTTGTCAGCCCCGAGACATCCAGTTGGTCGTTGGTGAACCCGTCGTCGTCGGGGTCCCCCATGTCGAAGTCGTAGATGATGTCATTCCCTGCCCCGTCGGCATAGACAAAGATGTCATCCCCTGCGCCGCCCGTCAGTTGGTCGTCCCCTGCGCCGCCCGTAAGGATGTCATCCCCGTCTTCGCCGAACAGCTGATCTTGGCCGGTTCCGCCATCGGCGACATCCTCACCTTCGCCCAAGTAGATCCTGTCGTCTCCACTCCCGCCGGTGACCGTATCGTCCCCTCCAAAGGTATACGTCTTAATGCCCACCCCATCAGCGGAGGCATCAATCGTATCGCCGTAGTCCCATGTCCCCCAAATCTCTTCAATGTCTTGAAAGGAGTCATTGGCGCTTGTGCCATCGAAGTCAAACGTGCCCGCTTCGTTGCCCGTATAGGTAACCGACACGCCTTGGGTGCTGACAACATTGGTCAACATTATTGTATCCCACCAGCCGCCGCCGTCGATGATCGAGGTTCCGTCGTCATCCTCAATATGGAACCGGTCATTGCCGTCGTTGCCGATCAGCGTGTCCGTTCCAGCGCCACCATGCAGCATATCCGCGCCGCTTCCGCCCGTGAGGCTGTCGTCACCTTCGCCCCCATAGATCGTGTCATCGCCGGCACCTGCATCAACGACATCATCGCCGCCCGCTGCGTTAACGACATCATCGCCGTCCCCTGCGAAGATCAAGTCAGACCCGCTGCCCGTCGTGACCGTATCCGCGCCCCCCAATGTATGGAGCTCTAGGTTCTGGCTGGTGCTGGCCGCGTTCACCGTGTCATCATATTCGGTGGTGGACAGTTCCTCGATCTGGCTGAAGCTGCCATTGGTCGAGGAGCCGTCAAAGGTGTAACTGCCAGATTCCCAACCGTCGAAAGTGACCGTAACCCCTTGAGTGGTCGTGTAATTTGCAAATGTCAGATGATCCCAGTCGGTACCTCCCTCGCCACCTTGCAAGTTCACCACATCATGGTCATCGGTTACGGATATAACATCCGCCCCATCGCCGCCGTAAATCCAGTCATTGCCCGCAGCACCGGTTAAATAGTCGTCCCCTGTCCCGCCATAGATGGTGTCGTCGCCCATTCCGCCGATGATGCTATCATTGCCAGCGTCACCATAAATGGTGTTGGTGCCAGATCCCGTCGCGAAGGACCCGATGACGTCATCCCCGTCCCCGCCGTAGATCACGTCATTTCCGTCGCCAAATATCACCGTATCATTGCCGCCTGCGGCATTTATGGTGTCATCGCCCGTCCCAGCATAAATATCGCCATCGGTGTCTTGAATAAGCTCCCCACCGGCTGTGCCGTTTAAGGTATCCGCCCCCGTAGTGCCATAGATGGCATCTATGTAGTCAGTCACAGTGCCCGCTTCACCAGTGGGGAACCCTGTCGCATCATCGGGCACAAAGTAAAAACTGCCCCCGACATCGTAAAACATCCCAGCAGAATCGCCGACTGTACTCGGGTAGTTTACGACCGCCGTTCCTTCTGGGTTATAGCTGGAAGTGTCAAAGGATGTGGTCGCGCCCCCGCCCGAGATTAAGTCGCCATTCGACGGCCCAGCGGCCCCCATGTCCGAGAAGATTAAGTATCCGGTAACTGTCGGCATGGCGTCCACATTCTTTGCTGCTTCCCAAAACCTAGGACGGCAATCTTAAGAATTGTTCAGCCCCACCTGTCATTTGCCTTAGTCACGGAGCCCCACCGGCAACCGCACCCGATAAAATCGCATAAAGGGACACAAATAGTGCCGTCGACACGGGGACGAAATTCACTGAAGTCTGTAAAATAATTTTATATTTCAGTCCATTAGAAGGTCAGCCCACTAGCAAAGCCAATCGTCACGAGGGCGAAAGCTCCTGCTAAAAATTCAACCAAATTTTCGGTAGAATTCAACATATCAATCCGCAAAACAGGCCCCGGTAGATGTGATCTAAGCCACGGCTGTTAAGGCACAGCTTTATGGGACACGGTCGAACGAGCACCACTGGAGGATGAAATCCTCTCACCCCCCGTTCTGGGCATGCACAGCTGAGCACCAAAGGCCCAAGACTAGTAACCACCTTGGCAGCCAAGGCGAAGAACGGATCTCAAGTCAAAGAAGATAATGGCGGACAGACAGTCCGCCACACGAAGCCCCCAAGCTACTATAAAACATTAATTAAAAATGGATTCCTAAAATTAATACCACAGAATATACCACCTTGCGCTGCAAAAACGATTTACTCGCCCAGCAGCTCCCCTACCGGTCAGCCCGAAAAATTTTGGCGGCGGACACTCGGTAGCTAACCCACCTGTCCACTAACAAGCCTCACCATTTTTGCGTGAACTAACTCAGCTCTCGCATCCAGAAAGGTTTTATAGTCGCCGGAAACGAGCTCGTCATATGGGATGAGATGACTTTCTAGGCGGCTGCGAACCTGTGACTCTGTTGCTTTTGCATCTTTAGCACGCGCCTGAATGTAGTCCTTTGGAGTTTTTGCACCGATTTTCCGGTTCGTAGCCCACGAAATTAAAGCACAGTTTAACGCTGAGTTTACCATTTGATCAGAAAACTGATTAACCAAAAGCGCTTTTGGATAGACGTGGTGATACTCGCGCTTTGGAACGTTCTTTGCAGTCGCTTTCTTCTCGTCAGCGAAGTCATACCCACCTGCGGACAGAGAAACGACAACGATGGCGCGGCCAAGCCGGTCTTTGCGGCTAGGCCAACCACCGCGAACAAGTTCGGTCACATTAGGAAGGGGATTTAACTCTTCATCAAAGAGTTCTGGAAGCTTTGAATATTTTGGATTGGCGACTAGCTTTCGAAGCTTCTTGTAGTCGGAGAAGGCTCGAGTACTAGCGGTTTTAAGGTACCTATCCGTGAAGCTAGCACGCCAGATAGCTTTTCTGATGGTTGAGCGAGCCCAACCTTCTTGGTCTGTACCGTCTTCTGGAACTTCGGCCCAGAGCGCAGCCGAAAGGTATACGATAACTTCAGTCGGCAGCAGCTTTTCGTTTAGAATCCCCTCATCACGGAGGAACTCAACCGACCTTTGAATGCCGATGACAACATCATCCCAGACAGCCGCTAATTTACTGCCAAAACCCTTATCAAGATAAGTTCTCTTCAACGGAGGTTCACCGTTTAAGAGTGCACCAACTGCAAGGACCGTATCCTCGATTTTACCAAATTCTTTTGCCGCAGGAACTCTCTCATGCAAATCATCAATCATGTCATGGAGCGAGCCGCGCGCCGTACGCTCCAATTGAGCGACAACAATGTCGAAGTCTTTCAACGGTGACGCCGACGTGTTCATGTTGATAAACACGTCTAGTGCTGTTTCTTGGCTCGTCGAGACAGGTAGCGATAAGAACGGAATCATATATCCCGCCATTCGATGCCTGAGCTTGTTGATAGCGCGGTCCGCAGCCTTGTTGGTACCAGCCTTGTCGCACCATTCGTCCATGTGTCTTTCACCGTCACTGCCCGGACATAGGATAGAGATCGGGAATACTTTACGCTCGAAGGTCGCGACAGGATCATGTGCCCAAGCTGGCATCGGATTACCCGCTTTCGACGTGTACCTCTTGACAATTTGCACGTCGGGAACATCCTCATTGTCCAAAGACACGAAGATCAGCAAATCTTCATACAGGTCATTTAACGACTTCCATAGCGCGGTCATACGTTGTTGACCGTCCAATAGGTTGAGCTGTGGCAGTGCCTTTGGCTCAGGTGCGCCAGACAGCGGGCGGGAATGAAACAGCTCTTCTTCGCCAACTTCCAACACCAACAAAGCGCCCACAGGTAAAGAAGGAGTGCGCAAGATGTTTTCTAAAACACCTTCAATCTGATTTGAGTGCCATGCTTCAAACCGCTGAAACCGTGGCAAGGTGACTTGCGCACCTCGGATCATTGCAAACCAATCTTCTACGGACTTTGAACGTGCTTCCATTTAACTATCACTTCTTCCAATAGGTCTGTTACGCGGCGTATCTGCCATTATCACCCTTCTCGGCCTGCCCTAATGCAGCGAGGCTGTCCATCAACGGCTCTACAGTCACCGCCCTGCCACGGACAAAGCGGCGGGCGATTTGTTCGGGGGTGGCCTCGCCCATCTCGGTGAGGGCTTCGCGCACGGCGGCGATTTGTTCCGGTAGGGTTTTGGGCCATGGGGCTTTTTCGATCTTGGCCACAACGCCAAGCTCCATATCGGCAGTTTTGTCCTTGGCGACCTGCTGGCCAGTGGGGTTTTGGTAGTCGGGGCGCAGCCAGCGGATGTGGCCGCGCGCCTCTTCCTCGGCCCGTTCCTTGTTGAGGGCAACAAGGTGCAGAAGGATGCCTTCGTCACTCAGGTCCGCAGGCCAGCCGTAAGCGTCGGCCACGGCGGCGTCGATCTGGTCATGCAGGTCGCGCAGGATGCCGATGAGGCCTTGGTCGTAGATGTCTTTGTCCTTGCCTTCGATCACCTCCCCCGCGCGCAGCTTCTCGAGGACGTTATACATTTGCGTCAGCGTCAGCTTCGGATGCGCCGCCTGCTGGCGCTTGCGATGCGCGTCGAGGTCTTCCCCAAGCTGGCGCAGGTGGCTGCATTGCGGCTCGGTGAGGTCTGGGAAGGGGAATGGGTCAAATATCTTCGAATTGTTGTACCTAGGATCATTGCCAATACCCATCCAACCACAAACGGACAGCGACCAAACTTCATGAATTTTTGACGACAAGACACTCAAAGCCCAAGGCTTATCGAGACCTACAATTACAACCTCGCTTTCGCAAAGATCAGTTGTCGACCAAAGCTGAAAACAGCGGAATTTTGCAGTTCTAGAAGTAACAATGCACATATCCAATCCTTCAGTCGCCGCGCGGTAGCTGCGAGAAGGATCGCCAAAAACCCACCAATTCTCTCGCCGCCAATCCATTGGATTTTCGTCTCGGACCGGCTTCACCGTGTCTAAAACGTGCTGGAATAACTTAGGGTATGTAGCGCGACTCACCTTTTCCGAAAGGTCCCAGAAGTCGATGACCCATCTTTGGCGGTGCTTCTGGCTCAAATCATAGCCACCCAGGAATGGACGAACCACCTTTTCGGCAATCGCGCTTGTTCCACTTGCAAGTTCCTTTAGCTCCGCCTCGGTTCCGAGAAAACCTTTCCCAACTAAAAACGAGCCACGGGCACTTAATCGACTATTTGCCATGAGAGGCTTGGCGCTAAGTAGGTCAGCACCGATACGAAGATTTGGAAAAATTTTTCCGCGATGATGGTCAAATGTGACCTTCCTTCCATCTGCCTCGTTTTTCTCTTTTTGCTCTGACGCTAGTATCGCAAGACGTCCTATCCGGTTCCCGACAGCACCTACGGTCATACCAATGCGCACATCGGCATCCCCCTTACCACTATCTACCCAAGGGTGATCCGGTATCACAAACAGCAGCGACAGCGGCTTCTTCGCATCATTCAAATGCGGTTCCAGCACGCGGCGGTTGAACGTCTGGCGCAGCGAGTTCGTCGTGATCAACCCGAACCGCCGCGTGCCCTTGCCCGCCTTGGCATTCCACGCCCGCGCCGCCAGCGCCGCCTTTTCCCACCAGAACATTACCAGATCAGCACTTTGCGGCATCTTGGGATAGGCGCTCCACAGCGCTTCCACATAGCCATCGCCCAAAGAGTCCCGCAGCCGTGACGCGCCGATAAACGGTGGGTTGCCCACGATGAACTCCGCCTCCGGCCATTTCGTCGGCTTCGCTCCCGCGTAGTCATAGACCGCAATCCGCGCGGCGGGGTCCGGCACCTCCTCCCCCGTGACGTTGTGGCGGATGGTCGTCACCCCGTCCCAACGGGTCACCGGCGCGCCGTCCGCGTCCAGACGCGCCGTGCGACCCGACCATTCCAGCACCGCATCGCCGTTGCGAACATTCTTGAAATCGCGCAGCACCGGCTCGCTTGGCGCGGCCAACCCGTGGGTGCGGAAGTGCCATTGCAGGTAGCCGATCCACAACACCAGCTCCGCCACATTGGCGGCCCAAGGGTTCAGCTCGATGCCTAAGAACTGGTGCGGGTCCACGGTGATAAAGCTGGTCTGCGTCTCGCCCAGCTCTTCGAGCAGGGAAGTCACCTCGCCCTCCAGCCGCTTCATCATCTCAAGCGCCACATAGAGGAAGTTGCCCGACCCGCAGGCCGGGTCCAGCACGCGAATTTCGCACAGCTTTGCGTGGAAGTCGCGGACCAGCTTGCGCGCGGCCTCGTCCTTGCCATCCTCCGACAGGCGTTGCACGGCGGTCTGCACGTCGCGCCAATCCTCGCGCAAAGGTTCCATGATGGTGGGGGTCACCAAGCGCTCCACATAGGCGCGCGGGGTATAGTGCGCGCCCAGCTTGTGGCGCTGGCGCTTGTCCAAGGCGCGTTCGAGCAGCGTGCCGAAAATCGCAGGCTCAACTTGTTTCCAATCAGCCTCCGCCGCCTCGATAAGCAGGCTTAATTGCACGTTGTCGAGAGGCAGCGCCTCGGAGTCCTTGAACAGCCCGCCATTGAACCGCTTGAGGTCCTGCATCAACACTTGGGAAAAGCCGCCCGTGTCCATCGTTTGCCACAGCCCTTGCAGGGACGGTTGCGCGTGTTCGGGGCGGCCACGCAGCTTTCTGAGCAGGTCTGAGAAACTGTTACGCGGGATCAGGTCCACGTCTTCGGCAAACATCGAGAACAGGCAACGCATCAGGAAACGCGCAACGGTTTCGCTTTCATGTCCCTGCCCCTCGAAGCTCTTGCCCAGCTCCGCAAGGTGGGTGGCGATTTCACGGGTGACTTGTGCTGACCGAAGCGACGGATCAAGGCTTTGCGGGTTCGTCCAGATCGTGCGCAGCAGATCGCGCGTTTTCTCTTCGCGTAGGTCTTCGAGCTTGATCCGGTAGCGGTTACCGTCGGGAAACTGGTTGTAGCCCTGACCCTGCCCTGAGAAGTCGGCATACAGCTCGATGACGTGACCCACATCCACAACCATAAGGAAGGGCGGCCAGCCGTCCTCCTTGGCGACCGCACGAGCATAATTGTCAGCTTGGTTGCGGGCTTTCAACATCGTGTCGTCGAATTTGGACGTGCCGCGCTTGCCATGACCGGTTTGCTTCGGTGCGTCCTTCTCAAGGAACAGCTCCAGCGTGTTTTTGTCCTTGGCATCTGGAGACACAAACTGCTTTGCCTCAAGGATGAAGTGCCCTTTTTTGTAAAGGTCGATACGGCGGTTTTTCTTTCGGCCCGTGTGAGTTTCGGTCACCGGACGTTCGAAGCGGTAATCGAGAAAGTCGCCATCCTTGTCAGACACGTTCGGGCGCGGCACACCCAGCAATTCAGTCAGTTCAATTGCAAACGATTGCGCCGTTGCCATTTCGCTGCCACCGGACCCGAGCCAGCGATCAATAAACTCATCTACCTGCAAAGCATCAACCTAAAATCAATTTAACATTTGCCCGAGATTGCCCCTGAATGTCCGAAACTTTCAATCCCTCAACTGCTTTTTCCTATGGTTATTGCACTACCCTGCATCCAACCCCTTAATCAATGCACCCTGCTGCTGGCCAGATACAGGCAAGTAGCTAGAGACCGTCGTGGCAAAGTTTTCATGGCCCAAGTTTTGCGACCACGCTTTTTGTGTTGCCAAGGGCAGGTTCCGGTCACTCAGCTCTTGCCCCAACGTCTTGCGGATACTGTGCGCGCCATATGGGTGCATCTGGACCTGAGCAAAAGCGTTGCTGAATACCTCGTTCACCTTTGCCCCGTTGGCATAGGTATCCCGTGATAGACCATCAAACACGAACTTCCCATTCTCGATCCGCATCTCAGGCTTTGGGAATAATGCATCTTCTTGCCCGAACATCTTGTTTTCGCGCAAGTAGTTCACCCAATCCGTGAAACACGCAAGGTAGTCAGGGTGCATGGGGAAAAACCAAGTCGTGATCGTCTTGCCGCCTTTCGTCCGCACCTCGCGCCCATCTTGATAAACGAAACCGTCCACCAGATTGATGTGCTTCAAGCGCAATGAGGCTACAGCGCCAACCCGCGCCCCAGTGATAACTAGAAATGCGAACATCGCCTTGTCGCGGCGCTCCAGCTCTGAACGATCCGCCATTGCCTGAAACGCGTGATAAACAGCGGCCTTCGACGGGTATTGGACTGGGCGCTGGGCATGTGCCGCGCGGGCGTCATTCCGGTTGTTGTTGAAATACTCCACATCAGAATAGCTCAACACCTTCTTGAACCCCTGCTGCCCCGCCAGCCAATGAAAGAACCCCTTCACCAAGCGCAATGTCGCATCGGTGGTTGTGAGGCTCAATTGTTTACCCTGCACGGTCTTTGCACGGCTCAATGCGTCTTTGAACTGCCGTGTTTGTTCAATATGAAACGCCTTGAATGCTTTGAACTTGGTGCATTCCTCGAACTTCACCAATGCGGCGCGAACCTTGTCGATGGACTTCTCGTCCTGCCCTTTGGCTTCCCTGAGATATTGCTCATAACGACGTTTTAACCGCTCGTTCTCTGCATTGAATTTCCGCATGGCTTCGTCGCCTTTCTGAAGTTGTGGTTTAAGGGGGGATTGAGGGGTTCCTTTAGGGTCGCTGAATGCCCCTGATTGCCACGTCGAGAACTTTGCGAATTGCGGGCAGATCACTAGCGCTTACATTTCGATTGCAAGGACACTCACACTCGTCACATAGCGCCTTTAAACAGCCCCCCGCCGTAGCCGACGGCTCATAGTAGTCGGTCATCGCGCCAAGCGGCTTTCGGGGACCTTTGCACCTAAAGCAATAGAACTCTCCGACCTTGAGCGGCTGCTTTGCTTTATTCCTACGGGCCTTGAGAAACTCGAGCGCTTGAAAACCCAAAACCATTGTGGGGCGGTTCCTATCGACCCGACCCATCCCAGCCTTCAGCCAACTCCGCACCGTAGCCACAGATACGCAGGCCACGTCTGCCAACTCATGGACGTAGTAGGCCTGATTGGCCTTGATGCCCCGCGTTTTGAAGCGCGTTGCCATTATACGCGCTCTGCGCTGGGATCAGTCCTGTTAGACTCCGCCCACGCATTTAGATCTGCGCCGCGATAGATGATCTTGCGGCCCAAGCGATAGAATGCTGGCCCCATATTTTTGTGACGCCATTGGGCAAGCTTTTCGCGGTCGCCAATGAGGTCCAATTCCGGATCGCCCAGAACGTAGATGCGGTCTTGCTCGAATAAGTTTTCCATACTTCCAATCCTCCTGTGTTGGATTGGATGCTGTCTGGCAGAACAGGAAACGTCTGAAAACAATCTCAAAAGAGCAAATGTTCAATTGAAAAAGGCGTTTACTTCGGCACCTTTTTCTCCGTTTTCATCAACTCATGAACCACCGGCGATATAGTTGCTCCTGTTGAAACCTTCTCGAACCCCATCCCTAACAATCCACCCGATAAGTGATTCAATGGAGGGTTCCAGTCCGCCTCAACCAACTGCGGTATTGCCCACTCCCCAGCCGAGCGCACATTTGCTTTTATACCCAGTATTCTAAACAGGTCCTCCAACGCGCGACCATAGTCCGTTGAGGGATGGTTGCCGTCGCTTACAGTTCCGATCGTTGGCTTGATCCCCCGCTCCTGCGCGAACAGTCGCGCGAACCGAAGGGCTATTGTCCGTGCGTAGTAATTTGGCGGACGGTTCGAAACATTCCAAAAGTCAGCCTCTTGCTGCTTTAGTTCGGCCAAGCGACGCCTATAGGCCTCTATCATGCGAATAATAACTAGCAGAGAACTATGATGGAAACCGGTATCTACCACGTTTCTTACTGCGAGGTCATTCGGGCTATTTATCCGAGCTGAACCGCTCCCTTGAAGAGCGTACAAGTTGATAACCGGTTCAAGTCTGTCCATCATCTCAACATGAGGCGGCGCGTCGCGATCCTGACCAACCAATTGGAATAATATACCTTCGCAGTGACCGATGACCGCCTTCACAGCCTTTAATTCCAGCAAAAACTCGGACTTGCTGTCATGAAAATTCGGGCGTGAAATATCAATGAACGGACTGCCCCCTGACAGGAAGTTGCGGGGCCTATCCCCAAACAACTCCTCGCAAAGCGCGTGTACCTGATCAACTTTTGACGGTTGTTCCATAAGGGGGACGCTGTCACTACCTTTCCGCATTTCAAGCTATCGAAACTACTTCGCCCCACCCTACACTGATTAGCATAAGGTCGGCCAACCCATCCCCTTATCGCATTCATTTAGTCGGTATATTTCGCAGCCTTGGGGTAAGCGTGACAGCGTAGGGGGCGTTTGGCTTGTCCAAATCCCCCCGAAGCCGGGTTGGGTCGCCATGGGCGAGCCACAGTAGAAGAAACCAAAATCAGGTCACTAAATGGCTCTGGACATACAACAACGACCGGTCCAGCATGGCCACCGGCGGCATCACACCCGCAATGAAACTGAAACAGGCCGCGTAGCTCTACAAACGGACCCCATTGAGTATGAGGGGTTTTCGGAGTTGCAATAGGGGCGCAGGTCAAAACGTCGCAAATGAATTTGGTGGTTCTGGTCCCACAGCCTCCGTAGACAATTAGGATCGAAAGGAAGTTCAAATGCGGAATTTTTCTGACCAAAAGGAATTTTTAAATTGAATAATTCCCCGAACTACAAGCATCAAAGGGAAAAGAAAATCGCTATTCCCTGTTGGTTTTTAATTTTGTTATTTTGGGTTGCTTTCCCATCATTCGCCGCGAATTCGTTATTTGCACTTCCCTCTATTGTGTACTTAATTTGCGTACCAATATGGATTGCAGTTCATCACCTTAAAAACAGAAACATTAACGGAAATTGACCATGATTGAAAGTGTCCTGACAAATTCGGATAATGAAAGCCGCGTCGGTGAAACCGTCGGTGGAGCCGTGTCAGGAGTCGTAGGTTTTTCTATCGATTCTTTAGGGCATGCCGCAACAGCAGTGCATTATACTCTGGGTGAAGTTACGGGAGTATTAGGATCAGTCGTTGGCGGGTATGTCACTCAAATATCAGATGGTTACTATTCAACTCGAGATTTCGCACAGCATTCTGGTGACGTTGTTGGAGGGGCAGTTGGGTCAGTTGGGGGACTAATAGCTGGCGCAGGAGCCTTTGGGACAGCGGGCCTGTCCTTTGTGGCCGGCTTTGGCACATCATTATTATTCGAAGCTATATATAGTACATATGGCTCTCCTGTCCAAGCTAGTGCGCACACTAGCGTCCGTTCACTTAACACTGATGGTTCAGTGTCAACTCAATACCATGGTGTGATTGGTCAAAGAACCATCAATGGTGAAAGATTCGCGATTCTACATACCGTTGAAGTTACGCGAGGAGCAGATGGTGAGGTGTCTAGAGAACAATACACAACAGAAATATCCGTAGATGAAATAGAGAGCACCTTTGCTCAGTTTGAAGCCATCGATAACGCATTCGAAAGAGATACGAACCCTAACCCGGACGGCTATGGCTCACCGGTAGGCGATCCAAATGACCCAAATGGTGGCGGCAACGATAGCCCCGCTGAAACTTTTGGCGCTGAACAGCTTAATAGCTGGGAAGGAGATATCACGGTTACCTTCCCAAATGCGCGGCCAATTATTCTCGACCTTGACGGCGACGGCGTCGAGATCACCTTTGGCGAGAACATCTTCTTCGACATGGACGAAGACGGCTACCTCGAGCAAACCTCCTGGGCTGCTGCCGACGACGGCTTCTTGGTTATCGACCTAGCGGCTGACGGCTCGATTGGTACTGGCGACGGCGTAATCGACCAAGCCCGCGAGATCGCCTTTGGACTGTGGGGGCCAGAGGGTGCGACGGACCTGCAAGCTCTGGCTCAGGCAACAGATGAACAAGGCAACCTGATCTTCGACAGCAACGGTGATAGCGTACTCGACAGCAGCGATGCCCTTTGGTCGTCGTTCAATGTCTGGCAGGACGTGAACCAGAACGGCGTGACGGACGACGGCGAGCTGCTGACCTTGGCGAGCCTTGGCATCACCTCGATCAACCTGACCTACGATGATGGCACGACTTACTCTGATACCGATGACGACATCACGGTCTTCGGCAATACTTTGCATGGGCTTGCGTCCTTTGTGCAAAACGGTGAACTAGTTGAGGGCGGCGTTGGCGATGTATCTCTTGCCTACAACACGCAAGGTTACCGCCGCATAGAAACCGACCAAGGATATGAAATAGAATTCGAGAGCGGAGAGACACTGCGATACGCCGAGCTAGGTGGGACAGGCAGCGCTGACGTTAATTTGGTCAGTGAGTGGCTTAACGGCGCAACTGGTGACGGGCGCAACAATGTCCTTGATGCGAGTGGGCACACTTTGGGTGTCCAGATTGCCGGCGGTGCTGGGAATGACACCATCACGGGCGGCCAGCTCGACGATCTTCTGTCCGGGGACGCCGGAGCCGATGCGTTGGTTGGCGGTGGCGGCAATGACGTCTTATTTGTCGATCAACATGACACGGTTATTCAAGGCGGAACCGGGAGCGACACGGTCATTTTCAACGGCGATGGTGCACTGACCCTGAACCTGGTCACGTCGTCTGTCGAGCAAGTCTATGGTGGTGAACAGGCTGACACCCTTACCGCTTCAGGTGGGCAATATTCGGTCTCTGCCTACGGCGGCGACGGTAACGACACGCTCACAGGCGGAGAGGACAACGACGTTTTATCCGGTGATGGCGGCAACGATGTTCTGTCAGGTCTTCGTGGCGATGATACACTTCTCGGCGGCGCCGGAGATGACACCGTTCATGGCAGCATCGGTGGCGACTTTATCTTGGGTGGTGACGGCAATGACGACCTCTTTGGCGGTGACCATGATGATACGATCTTTGGTGGCGACGGCGATGATGATCTAGAGGGCAACGCCAATGATGACTTCCTCAGGGGCGATGGTGGCAATGATACGCTCGATGGTGGTCAGGGAGACGACCGTCTTTACGGCGGCGACGGCAATGATCATCTGACCGACCGCTCTGGCGACAATCATCTTTCAGGCGGCGACGGCAATGACCTGTTTTTTGTCAGCGATACGTCAAACCGATCTGAGGTTTTGGGCGGGAGCGGGTACGACACACTACGTCTTGCAGGCGTACGGTCTGATTGGTCCATCGTCCAGCGCTCCAATGGGCAATATCACGTCAGCAATGGTGCTGCCACATTCGAAGTCATGGACGTCGAGCGGATCGTGTTCGAGGGAAATTGGACTGCACATGCGCTTGCGGGGACGAACGCTCAAGAAGACAACTCGGACGCGTTTGTTCAGGGCAACGCCTACTATGTGAATGGCAATACTGCGACGAGCGGAGCTCAACGGATTGCCAATCACGAAGTGTGGGTGAGCTCCTATACGACAATTGATTTTAATGACGGGCAACGCTTGGTCTCTTTGCTGGAGGGGGCCGATTATCTCTTTGGCCATGCGGGCTCAGATAGCATTAGTGCCGGTGGCGGGAATGATACGCTGCACGGTGGAGCTGGGTCTGACTTTGTAAACGGAGAGGCTGGTCACGACACTCTCTATGGCAACGCCGGGTCAGACACGTTGCTGGGTGGGGCTGGCAATGACACAATCGACGGCGGTAGCGGCGACGACGCGATTAATGGCGGTGACGGGAACGACCACATCTCGGGTGGAACCGGTGGGGACTATCTCTATGGCGGGGCGGGCAACGATTTGATTGCTGGCCAGGTTGGGTCTGATTTCATCTCGGGGCAAACCGGTGACGATCAGCTCTTTGCGGGTGACGGTGATGATACTGTGTATGGCGGCGAAGGGGACGATACTCTGGACGGTGGGTATGGTCGTGACGCGCTCTATGGTGGCGATGGCAACGACACTCTTCATGGTCAACAAGGCAACGACACACTGTCTGGCGGCGAGGGTGATGACACCTTGAATGCCGGTATTGGCTTGGATGCCCTTTATGGCGGAAGCGGAAACGACACACTTGATGGAGGTGATGATGACGATTACCTGGCCGGTGGTGAAGGTGATGATGAGATCGCCGGTGGGAACGGGAACGATCTCCTTCTCGGTGGGGCTGGCTCCGACATCTTGAACGGTGGTGCAGGTGTTGATTTTGCGAGCTTTGATGCTCTCGTAGCGTTTGTCCATGTCGATCTGCGAACAGGTATTGCCACAAGTGATGTTGATGTCGACACATTGAGCGGTATCGAAAATTTATTTGGTACGGAATTTGATGACACTCTTATCGGAGATGGCGCTCATAATGTAATCATCGGTGGTGCGGGAGCCGATCACTTGCATGGGCTTGCCGGCAATGATGTTCTAGAAGGCCGCGATGGGACCGACGTTTTGCATGGGAATGCCGGTATCGACAGTCTAGATGGCGGTGCCGGCAATGATGCTCTAATCGGCGGTGATGGTGCTGATCAACTCATCGGTGGCGATGGAATTGATCGTGCTCAGTATACCGATGCAACAACTAGTGTAATTGCGGACTTGCAATATGCGCATCTAAATACAGGCTTCGCAGCTGGAGATACGTATTCGAGCATCGAGAACCTCTACGGCTCGGTGTATAGCGATGGTCTTCGTGGCAACGCTGGCAATAATATCATATGGGGCGGGGCTGGCAACGACTGGATATCGGGGCGGGACGGAGATGACACCCTGCACGGTGGCGACGGCAACGATTACTTGGTCGGCGGGGCTGGAGCAGACCGGCTCGTCGGGGGTGAGGGCTTCGATCGGGCGCAGTATAGTGACGCATCCTCCAGCGTCGTGGTTGATTTACAATTTGCATCCAACAACACCGGCTTCGCTGCCGGGGATACTTTCGACAGTATCGAACGAGTGTTCGGTTCGAACCATAGCGACGATATTCGTGGCGATCAGTTCGATAACGACCTGTGGGGTCATCATGGCAACGACCACTTACATGGTCGAGACGGAAATGATTATCTATTCGGCGACGCAGGTAACGACACCCTAGAGGGCGGAGTGGGAAACGACCATCTCAGCGGTGGTGCTGGAAATGACGTTATTTACACGGGCATCATTGATGGAGAGGCATACGGGCTGGATACAGCTTATGGTGGTACCGGACATGATCAAATCACAGGCTCTAATGGAACCGACCGATTGAATGGTGAAGAGGGAAATGACGTTCTGCACGGAGGGCAGGATTGGTCTACCGCAGACATTGACTATCTCAATGGCGGAAGCGGGAACGATATCTTGATTTCAGGCCAAGATCGTACACCACAGGCCGCATACCAACACAGAGGGGATCACCTTTTCGGTGGTGATGGGGATGACCAACTCGTCGGAGGGCGCGCCAATGACCGATTGGAAGGCGGTTCGGGTGCCGATACGTTTATCTTCGAAGTGACCTTTGGTCAGGACCGGATCGTAGATTTTGAAGTCAATGCAGCTGGTGAGCAAATCGACTTGTCTGCCATTGTGCAAATCAGCAGTTTCTCGGATCTGCTCGCAAACCACGCCAGTCAGTCAGGTGCCGATACGGAGATCAGCGATGGGCTTGGCAATACTATCACTCTTGCTAACGTTACTCTATCTAGTCTCTCAGCCGATAATTTTGTTTTCTGATCTCAGAGTTGTTAATTCTAAATCATATGACCGTGCCACATCTGTAGCCGCAAATGAGGCATGGTTTTGACTGTTGCGCTGACTTGATTTGAGCAATTGCACCTTTGGCCCAAGCTATAATCACGTTAGCGGGTAGCGCCTCATTCCCAGCCGGGATGGATGTGCTGACCCCAACCGTCAAAGTTGCCATCGAAACCCTGCGCGATGGCGACCTAGTGATCGGCGGCAACGAGGAAACCGGCATCTCCGGCGTCTTCCCGGTCACCGCTGTCATGTCTCGGCAGGCGCTCGATACGCTGTGGCTAGCGCTGGAAAACGAGGCGGGTGAGTCGAGCCGTAAGCGCCCCTTCAGCCCTTATAGTTCCACGGCAACAGTTCATCAATCCTGTTGATCTTGTGGTCGGCAATACGCGTGAGGACATCCGTCAGCCAAGCCTGCGGATCCACATTGTTGAGCTTTGCGGTTTCCATGAGGGTATAGATGATGGCAGCGGAGTTGCCGCCGCGTTCAGAGCCGACAAACATGTAGTTTTTGCGACCGATGGCGATGCCGCGCATTGAGCGTTCTGCTGTGTTGTTGTCCAACTCCAGAAACCCATGGTCCAAATATCCGCGCAGCCGCTTCATGCGGGTCAGTGCATAGCGGATGGCGTTGGCCAGCGGCGTTTTGCCTGACAGCTTGGGCAGCTCGCCTTGCAGCCAACGTTCCAGATCATCAAGAATGGGTTTTGACTTTGCTTGCCGTAGTGCGACGCGCTGATCTGGGAGCAACCCACGCGCCTCCTTCTCCACAGCATAGAGCAGCGCGATGCGCCGGATGGCTTGTTCTGCAACATGCGACTCTTGGGATTTGAACACATCCACGAACTTGCGCCTGACGTGCGCCATGCAGGCCACTTCCTTAATCTGGCCCGAACGATACAGCTCTTCAAAACCTGCATATCCATCAGCGTGCATCCAACCCTGATAGTCCTTGAGGTGCTGGCTGGGGCGGATGCCTTTGCGGTCTGGCGTGAACTCATACCAAGCAGCTGGCGGGGCATCGCTGCCCCAAGGGCACTCATCTCGTCCATACGCCCAAAAACGGGCTACCTTTGTCTTGCCGTTCCCGGGAGCGAGCATCTTTACGGGCGTATCATCTGCGAAGATAGCCTGACCGGATAGCACATAACGCTTGATGGCCTCGGCCAGTGGCTGCAGGAGCGCAGCTGCCTTACCGACCCATCCGGCCAAGGTGGAGCGATCCATGTGTAAACCTTCACGGGCAAAGATTTGCGCTTGGCGGTATAGCGGCAGATGATCCATGTATTTGCTGATCAGCACATGAGCTAAGAACCCTGGGCCGGGAATGCCTTTCTCGATTGGGCGCGACGGCATTGGCGCTTGATTGATGCATTCGCAGCCTTTGCAGGCCATGCGGGGGCGGATGATCTGGTTCACGACAAAACGACCCGGGACATATTCCAGTTCCTCTGTCGTATCGCGGCCCAGTTCACGCAATGCGCCGCCACAGCCTGTGCAGGCGTCACCAACAGATAGCATCTGTTCGACACGCGGTAGATGCTCGGGAAGTGGTTTGCGCTTGGGTTTGGTCTTCGTTTCCTCGTCAGCTTGCTTTGGCGGCATGACAGGTGCAGCGGCAGCATCGGCCACCTCTTCATCCTCAAGGCGCAATTGCAGCTGATCAATACCCTCGGCCTTTGATCCAAAGCGGTGGGTATTTTGGCCCGCAACCTGATGACGCAGCTTCTCAATCAGCATGTCGCGGTTCTTCAACTCCGCCATTAATCCAATGGTAAATGCGCGCAGTTCGGCGGGTTCAGAGGGGATGATATCAGGCGTGCTGGACATGCGTTCATATACCTGTTGTGGTCATCGTCGTGAATCCCTGAAGCGCAAAAGACCCAACAATTATGGGCTCATCCAACCTTTAATGGTCGCCATGTCTTTTGTGGCATGCGCCAGTCGATGCCCTCCAGCAACATCGATAACTGCGCAGGCGTTACGTTGATCTTGCCGTCCTTGGCGGCAGGCCACACAAATCGGCCTTTCTCCAGCCGTTTGCTGAACAGACACGCGCCTTGGCTATCCCACCAGATGATCTTCAGAAGATCACCACGACGGCCACGAAACACAAACAGATGGCCAGAATACGGGTCTTCTGCCAGAACCGATGACGCCTGCGATGCCAGTGTATTAAATCCGCGCCGCATGTCCGTCACGCCAGCCGCAAGCCAAACCCGCGTGTTGCTTGGCACAGGGATCATGCCGTCAATCCCTCCACCAAGCTGACCACAGCGCACAATGCAGTTGGCCCCTCGATCAAAAGCCGTCGTCCGTCAGACAGCGTAAGGTCAACGCGGGTGGCGCGCAGCGGTGTTTGAGTAGCACCCGTCATGATAGCGGGGGCAATCGTGTCAGAAACCACTTCGGCGTCATCAATCTCAACATGCAAAAAACCGTCGACCGCCGGAAGAACAGTTTCGTCATCGGCCGTCACAGCAAAACGTGGATCACGCAGCCATTTATGGATGAGGTTGGCATTCACCGCATAACGGCGTGCCACCAGCGCCACCGATGCATCCGCAACGCGCGTTTGACCGCAAATCTCGCGCTTCTCGTCATCTGACCAAAACCGCTTCTTTCCCGTACCCATGGAGTGCCCCTAAGTGTCCACTATCGATGGTGGACACTTAGTTCATCCCAAAACACTCCGGCAGAGCGGGTTCACCAAACGCTTACACCTTGGGAAGCGAAACAATAGTTGCAGTGCACCCATTTACATAGCCAGACCACCTTTCCATCAATACCCTCCGCTTATCAAGTAAATCAGACCGCGCATAAGCCCGCTCAACATCCGACCCCACTTTATGTGCCAAACTCATTTCGGCCACCTCACGGGGCGCGTTTGCGGCCTCAGACGCCCAATCTCGGAACGTCGAGCGGAAACCGTGGACCGTAACGCCCACAACAGCCATTCGGCGCAAGAGCATCAGCATCGACATATTGGATAGAGGTTTGTGGCGCTTCTGGCCTTCAAACACGACTTCCGACTTCATCACCTTCAATGGCTCAATGATTGCCAACATCTCGTCAGTCAGCGGGACACGGTGCGCCGATCCAGTTTTCATGCGCTCCTCTGGGCAGGTCCAAACACGCGCCTCAAGGTCCAATTCTTCCCAACGCATCCCCAAGACCTCGCCCGTGCGGCTTCCAGTCAAGCAAGTGAACATCAGCGCCTTAGCCGCCATCGCGTTGCGGCTTTGCAAGTCAGCATAGAAAGCTGGAACGTCTTGCCACCGCATCGCCTTGTGGTGCTTCGGCTTGGCAGTGATCTTGGGTAACACCTTCCCGTCCTTGATCGACGTGACGGGGTTTTCGCCAGATCGCAGTCCTTTCGACTTGGCCACATCCAAAACCGTCTTGATACGTTGGGACAAACGCCGCGCGGTTTCGTGCTTTTCCGTCCAGATTGGGGAAAGGCACATCAGCACCTCCGGTTGGTCAATGCTATCGACGGGCATTCGCCCGATCTTGGGGAAAGCATAGTCGCGCAAGGTGTTGATCCATTGCTGCCCATGCTTGGCGTTTTTCCAAGCTGGCATCCGGTCAATGTGGACTTGCTGGGCGAACTCCTCAAACGTCGGAATATCGCGCTGGGCATTGAAACGTGGGTTCAGACCCTGTTTAGCCATGCGCCGGTATTCCAGCGCCCTCTCGCGGGCTTGGTTGATCGTGACCACATCAGCGCCACCTAACCCAAAGTCAGTGCGTAGCGGTGCGCCCTTCTTGTTCTTTTGGCCTTTGACGACCACACGGACAATCCAGCGTCGTGCGCCAGATGGATCAACAACCAGATAAAGCCCCCCGCCATCGCCATGACGCCCCGCGCCAAGGTTCTCAACGAGCTTCTTTGTTAGCTTACCGGTTAGAGCCATTTGAGAATACCACCATTCATACCACTCAAGGAACGAATATAGGCGACATCGAAAGAAACTCAATGAAAACAACAACTGCCACTACAGCCATAAAAACAAACAAAAAAGGTCGCTCAAGGCGACCAATACAAACTCAACAAAATGGGGTGGTGGCGGACAGACAGGGATTCGAACCCTGGAGACGGTCTCCCGCCTACACACTTTCCAGGCGTGCGCCTTCGACCACTCGGCCACCTGTCCGTGGCGCAGGGTGTAGCCAAAACCATGGGGGATGCGCAAGGGGCAAATAGCGCTTTTCGACAAGAGTTTAACCGAAGGGTGGCATGGCAGTATGTTCGCTGCACGAATAGGGCGTGCTCGGCCGGTATTTTCGCCCCAACCTGCCCCGATCTTGGGCAGGTTATGGGCCGCTCACACGTCCTTCTTTGCGGGCTTGCGGGGGGCCGCCTTTTTGGGGGCAGCTTTCGGAGCCGCAGGCGGGGCCAAGGCTTCTGGATTGCGCAGCCAGACGTCGCGTTGGGCAAAGGGTATCTCTAGGCCTTCCTCGGCAAATCGGCGGGCGATTTCATGGTTGATATTGGTTGTCACTGACAATGAGTAATTCACGTCGCGCAAAATGGCCCGAATTTCAAAGTCCATCGAATCCGCCCCAAAGCCACGGAAGTGCACAGCTGGCGGCGGGTTGAGGATGACCAATGGTTCGGCTTCGGCAATTTCCCGCAATATCGCCTCGACCCGTTTGGTATCCGTGCCGTAGGCCACGCCGATTGGCACAATAATCCGGCCCGCCAAATTGCCTTTGGTCCAGTTTGTTACAGATGTAGAGATCAAGTCGGCGTTGGGAACGATCACGTCACGGCGGTCGAATGTTTCAACCCGCGTTGCACGCACCGAGATGTCGCGCACGACCCCCATGGTGCCGCCGACCTCGATCCAGTCCCCCTCCGAGATCGGGCGCTCGATCAGCAAAATTATGCCCGACACGAAGTTGGACACGATTGTCTGCAACCCGAAGCCGATGCCAACAGACAAGGCCCCCGCCACAATCGCCAAAGAGGACAGATCGATGCCGGCACTGGTAATCGCAATCACCGCGGCAAGGAAAATCCCGATATAGCCCGCCCCAGAGACCATTGCATTTCGCCCGCCGGTATCAAGTTTGGTACGGGGCAAAATCTGGGTTTTCAGCGTCCCTTGCAGCAACCGCGTCAACCCGTATCCAAGCGCGAACACAAAGGCGAATTTCAAGAAATCCACGGGTGAGATGCGGCTTTCGCCCAAGGGCACCCCTGCCGATATGATCGCCCAGGCTTCGCTAAGGTCCGTGACACGGGCCCCCCAGATCAGCGCCAGAACCGGCAGTGAACACAGCGCCAGCGCAAAACCGACCAACACCGGAATTAACCCAGTAGTGCCAGCGTCTTCCCCGCGGACCATCGCGTAGATATCGCGCACCAGCCGTTGCAAAATGGCGACCCCCGCCAAAAGGGCCAGCGTCAAATAGCTGGAGAAGACCAGCGCATTCCCTGCAAAAGTATAGCCGATTGCCGCAAGGATGGGGCCAACCACGGCGACAATACGCGCTGCCCGCCCCAAGTACCGCAAAATCAGCCCAGCGGAGGCATCCGTGGCCGAAAGCCCCGTCTCCGCCGTCTCGCTGTCCTCAAGCGCGCGAGCCTGCGCCATCGCAGCTGAGGCAATCATCAATTGCGCAATCCGGAACAAAAACAGCCCCGCCAATACGATCACCGGCAACCCCAGAACCGAAGCTGTGGTCTCCGAGATCAGGTCCATTTCCAGCAAACCCGAGACAGCAACATCCCCCGCCAGCAGCAATCCCGCAACATTGATCAGCAGGCGTATTTGCAGCCCCTGCCCGTCCGTCAGAACAAGCAGCGGATGCGGCGGATAGGCCGGAGGGGCCACTTGGCGGCCCAGCCAGCGCGCAATATAGGCAATCGTTGCAAAGGCGACTGCGATGTCCAACACAAGGCTGCCGACACTGCCGGTCAACTCACTGCGTTCAACGGCGTGGCGTAGCATCAACAGGCCGATCAACGGCAGACAGAGCGCCAGCAAGGACGTCAGGAACACCCCCACCCGAACACGCGCACGGCTGGCATGCCTGCTGCCACGCAACGCCGCGGTGGCGCGCTCTATCCAAGCACTGCCTCGGACAACGAAGGCGATCCCGACCAAGACCAAAACTGCAATCAGCGGCAAACTTCCCTTTAGCGTCTCGGATCGTAGCGGGGAGGCAAGATTGCTGTTCACTTCGGAGGTGATCTTACCGGTAATTCCAGCCAAAGAGATCGCCGCCTCGGGCCAAAGCGCGGGGTTTAAAGGTGTCGGGTTCAGCTCCAGAATTTGGTTTGTTTGACGGTCGCGCAGAATACTGTCCAAGCGCGAAACAAGACCATCCGCGCGGGCATGGGCTTCTTCAGCGCGGCGCACAGGAGCCGTTGCGGCCTCCAACTCGGTGTTGAGTTCTTTGCGGCGGGTTGCAATTTCCTCTGCCTCTTGCTGGCCATCGTCGGGCAGCGGGCCAAGCGCGGTTATTTGATCTTGCAGCGTCGATATCTGCTTGCTGTTGGTGCCTTGCCGTTGCGAAAACAGGTCACGCCATGATGTCAGCTGCGCGCGCAGGGATTGCAGACCTTCCACCGAGGCGCGATTGGCCTCCAGCACCTCATTGCTGCGCACCGCGTCGCGTTCCCATGCCGCGTAGTCAGGGCCACCCGAGCTGGTCGTAACAGCCTGCGCCATAGCCGGCCCCTGCCCTGACGTGGTGGCAAGGCACAGCGTCAGCGCAACAAGAAACGCGCGTAAAAGGGTCATGGCAATTTATTCCTGTTCAAACATATCCGGCATCGGCGTCGCGCCATTGGCCAGCCATTCGGGGTACGGCAGCCCTTTCTCTTTCAGGAACTCTGGATTCCAAAGCTTGGCTTGATACCGAGTCCCATAGTCGCACAGAACAGTCACAATCGTATGTCCCGGCCCCATGTCCTTGGCCATGCGAATAGCCCCTGCCACATTCACGCCAGATGAGGCGCCCAAGCACAGGCCTTCGTCCGCCAATAGGTCAAACACCACCGGCAAAGCTTCCTCGTCAGGGATCTGGTAGGTGTAATCCGGCGTGAAACCCTCAAGGTTCTTGGTAATGCGCACCTGCCCGATGCCCTCGGCAATGGAGCCTCCCTCCATGGTCAGCTCGCCTTTGGTATACCAGTCAAACAACGCGGCCCCCATTGGGTCGGCCAAACCGATCTTCACGCCTTTGGGCTGCAGGGCCATAGATGTCCCCGCCAATGTGCCACCAGACCCGACGGCGCAAATGAAGCCGTCAACCTTGCCGCCTGTTTGTTCCCAAATTTCGGGACCGGTGGTTTCTACATGCGCTTGGCGGTTGGCGACATTGTCGAACTGATTGGCCCAGATTGCGCCGTTTGGCTCGGTCTCATTCAGCTTCTTTGCCAAACGTTCGGAATAGCGAATAAAGTTGTTTGGCTTGCGGTAAGGGGCTGCGGGAACCTGCACCAACTCAGCCCCTGCCAGACGCAACATGTCTTTCTTTTCTTGGCTTTGGGTCTCTGGAATGACGATGACCGTCTTAAAGCCCATGGACGCACCAACAAGCGCCAAGCCGATGCCGGTGTTGCCCGCCGTGCCCTCAACGATTGTGCCGCCCGGCTTCAACGCCCCGGAGGCAATCGCGTCGCGAATGATATAAAGCGCAGGCCGGTCCTTCACCGACTGGCCCGGGTTCATAAACTCGGCCTTCCCCAAGATTTCACAGCCCGTCGCATCGCTGGCGGCATTCAAACGGATCAAGGGCGTGTTGCCCACCAAATCAGCTAGGTTTTTCGTGATGGCCATCTGCGGGCAACTCCTGTTCAACGCTGCGACAATAGATATGCGTCGGGGCGGCTGAACTCAAGCGCCGGATGCAGCGGAGCGAAGCCTCTCGCGTTCGCGCTCAAGGAACATCGCGCAGATCAACAACGGGCCGTTTTGCACCTCTCCGCTGCGCAGGGCGGACATAAGATCGCCGAAAGGGACCACCAAAGAACGAATGTCTTCCCCCTCACTTGGTAAACCACCAATCCCCGCGACCTCTGGCGGCAAATCCGCCAAGCCGATGTAGCAGTAAAGATATTCCATCAGCGCCCCGGGTGACGGGTAGTAATTGGCCGCAGGCAGCAATTCCTTCAAGGTTATTCCCGCCTCTTCAAATGCTTCGCGCCGCGCCGACATTTCCGGCGTTTCGCCGCCATCAATACGCCCCGCGATGGCTTCCAACCCCCATGGGTTCATGTCGCCACGCGCAAACGGAGCCGCACGGAACTGCTCGATCAACAACACGGTGTCGCGCAGGGGGTCGTAGGGCAGCACCACGGCTGCATCGACCGAAACGAAGACTTCGCGGTGAATAAGCTGCTCGCCACCGTCAAATCGCGGGTGGCGCAGGCTCAGCTCATCCATCGCAAAGAAGCGCGAATAGGGTCGGTTTTGCGCCTCCAGCGTGACGGCGTCGCGCCCAGCACCTTGGCGCAGCGCGTTGGGGATACGCTCCGCGCGGGCATTGACCCGCGACTGCGCCCGAGACCGGATCGAGCCAAGCTTGCCTTGCAGGGCGGAAAGAGTGGTTTGGCCAAACATCCCCATGATCTCATGGGCAGCCTCTCGGGTCATCGCCCCCTGAGAGCGTTGCCAGTCAGCCAAACACCATTCGGCCCCTTTGGAATACTGATCGCCTGTTGGCCGGTAAACCTGCGCGCCGCGCCCATCCGCCAACACAACAGGCTGCAAAGCGTAGCCATAGGGGGCCTCGTAGTAGTCAAGCCGCGCGACTTGTTGCGCCGTGAGCCCCTCCAACAGCAGCCCCTTAGCCTGATCCCCGACGGACGGTAGCAGCAATGGGAAACTCTCTCCTGCAGCGGTGAAAACCGCATGATCTTGCAGCACCACAGGTTGCGCATCTGCCACAGCACCCAGAACGATTTGCAGCAGGTCGGGGTCCGTGAGCGTGCCAAACAGCACAATCCCATCGGGCGATTTTACGGGGGGCATAGAGTTACTCGAATTTCCGGTGGGCCCATTCGGACGCAAGACCTCCAATGAACCCTCCCACCACAATCGTGACCAAAATATAGGGGTTCAACAGCAGCAGCGCATAGTCGAGCATCAGGGCGAATACATCGACCAATGCATCCATCGGGCCATCATATTGAAGGCGTCTCGACTTGGTGATCATCAAAGAAATCGAAAACACCAAAAGCACGGAAACAGTTGACACAACAATGGCATAGAAGCCGGAGTTCATGCTAACCCCGTAATTTTTTCCAACCAGTTTCCCCATAATGCGCCACCCGACGACCATCGGCACAAAGACGCAAACTTGCACCAGCCAGTTCAGCGGCTGCCCCTCCGGCATGGTGGCGCGCAGCATCTCCGCGACCAGATATCCGGTAACGGCAAACACGAAGGCTGCGACAAGTTTGGCGGAGGTGGGCATATGAACGTCTCGGCTTTGTGGTTCGGTGTCGGTGTTTCGCCCCAGTGTTCACTTCAAACCTTGCAGGCGCAAGAGGTCGCGGTGATTTTTTCTACGCCGCCCCATGCGCCCTGCCCCCCGAACTACCCGCGGGTTTTATACGCCTCCAGCGCCCGCTGCCGCCCCTGTGCCAGCCCCACAATCGGTTGAGGCGGATAGGCGTCCTCAAAGGATAACCCCCAAGACGCAGGGATGGCGCGAAAGTAGTCGCGCGCCTCCTCGCCGCAATCCGCATAGGCTTGCGCAAGATAGCGTGCACGGTAGCGCCGGTCTGGGTCAAACTTCTCGGCCTGCGTGTCGGGGTTGAACACACGAAAATAGGGCGAGGCATCCGGCCCGCATCCCGCAGACCATTGCCAGCCCATCGCGTTTGAAGCCGGATCCCAATCCAGCAAACACTGCGCGAACCACGCCTGCCCAATTTTCCAATGGGTCATCAGATGTTTGGTCAGGTAGGAGGCGACAATCATCCGCCCGCGATTGTGCATATAACCTGTCACATACAACTCTCGCATAGCAGCATCGACCAAGTGCACCCCCGTACGCCCCTGCGTCCACGCAACAACTTCGGGGGTCGTTTCATCAGTATTCCAAGGAAATGCGTCCCACTCCGCCCGCCAGTTTTCGGATATGATATGTGGCGTATGAAATGCCAGATGGTAGGCGAAATCGCGCCAGACCAATTCCTTCAAAAACACCTCTGCCCCTGACTGCCCCATGCTCAAGGACATCCGGCCCGCGTGAAAGCACATGCGCGGGGAGATTTCGCCGTAAGTCAGGTTCTCGGATAGCATCGAGGTTCCACGTATCCCCATTTGGTCACGGGCCAAAGCATACTCCGGTAGCGCCAAATCGATGAACTCTGCCAATCTGGCCTGCGCGGCCGCTTCGCCGACCACCACATGTTTGGACAAGATGCGCATCCCGCGCTGCATCCCTGCCCCCATGCCCCAAGTGGATATATCCTCGGACGCGGGCCAGTGCGATGGCGCCGGTAAGGCCCGCACCGCTGGCACGCAGGGGGCCAGATCACGCCCGCGCACGGCCTTCCACATCGGCGTAAAAACTTTGTAGTAGCCGCCTGTTTTGGTCTGCACGGACCATGGCTCGAACAAGACATGCCCCGCAAAGCTATGCGCCGCTACGCCTTGGGCTTTGAGGCTGCTCTTGACCGCCGTGTCGCGGGCAATCGATGCCGGATCATAGCCGCGGGACCACCACACAGCCCCTGCACCGGTTTCTGCGATCAGCTCCTTCAACACATCCAAAGCAGGCCCACGCCGCAACACCAAATCAGAGCCGATCCCTTGCAAGACCTCTTGAAAATGGGACACAGCCAGCCCCATCCGCCATTTCGGTGCGGCCCCTAGGCCGTCAACGGCCTCGTCATGGATAAACACGGGAATAACGGGTCGCCCCGTCTGGGCCGCTTGCGACAGCCCTTCGTGGTCCGACAGGCGCAAATCGCGGCGCATCCAAAACAAGATCGCAGATTGGGTCATCGGGAGAGGGATATCATGGTCATACCTGCCAAAGAGGACAGGCAATGCGGGCCTTTGTCCAGATGGAAACACCCAAAACACCCCGCCCAATAAGAAAAAGCCCCGATACAAAGACCGGGGCTTTCAAAGAGTTTATGATCTGGTCGATCTATTCAGCGGCTTCTGCACCGGCAGTCGTTGGAATGCCTGCCAGTTCACGTTTGCCATCGTTGTAAATGGCCTTTACCAGCGCCAGACACATCAACACCATCACCACCGAGAAGGGCAAAGCCCCGATCACCATGGCCGTTTGAATGGCTGATGTCCCACCAGAGATCAGCAAGCCTGCAACCACCAAACCGAGGGCTGCGCCCCAGAAAATGATATGCGGACGTGCTTTTGGACCTTCGTCGCCAGCCGCGTTGATTGTGTTCACGATCAGCACCGCAGAGTCAGCAGAGGTGACAAGGAACGTCATCAGCAGCACAACAATCAGCAATGCCATACCCCACGCCAAAGCCTCGGCAATCGGGGCCAGCATGAACTCGGTCATCGCAAAGATTTTGTCGCCATTCGCCGCATCAAAGATCACGCCACCGGCACCGCCATTGAGCTCCAGATCGATTGCTGTGCCACCGGCCCAAGCGAACCACACAAAGCACATCAACGCAGGAACGATCATCGCGCCCAACACGAATTCGCGAATTGTCCGCCCGCGCGAGATCCGCGCAAGAAACAAGCCCACGAAAGGTGCAAAAGCAATCCACCAAGCCCAGTAGAATACGGGCCACCAGCCCTGCCACTGCGCCAGCTTGAAGGCTTCGGAGCCCTCTACGCCGTCCGAGCTGAATACGTTGAAGCTTAGGTATGGCAACGCCACAACATAGTCCCAAACGCCCAAGACCATCGCCGTTGCCCCAAACCAGGTTGCGCCGAAGATGATGAAGAAGCCCAAAAGCACGATGGACAGCACCATGTTGATGTTGGACAGCCATTTGATGCCTTTACCAACGCCAGACAGCGCCGACAGGGTCGAGGCCCCCATGATCACCAAGATAGCCACGATAACACCCACAGTCGTCGCGTTGCCTGAAATGCTGTCACCAGCCGCATTCACCGCGTCAGGCCCATGTGCCAAACCGCCAATGCCGATACGTGTCAGACCCGCTACGAATTGCTCAACACCAAACCCTAGGGTCTGTGCAACGCCCAAGATCGTGGCCACAACAGCTACGATATCGATGAGGTGCCCAAGCTTGCCCGACAAGCGGCTGCCAAAGAGTGGCGTCAGCGACGAACGGATCGTCAGCGGCAGGCCGCGACGGTAGCTAAAGAACGCCAAAGACAGGCCCGCAATCGCATAACATGCCCATGCCCCGAAGCCCCAATGCAGGAACGACCACTTGTAGGCCATGCGCACATTGTCCTCAGTGCCACCATTGGTGATCCCCATGATTGTCTCGGGGTTGGACCCGAAGTGCGTAACCGGCTCGGCCACCGCCCAAGTCAACATGCCGACACCGATACCGGCACCAAACATCATCGAGAACCAAGAGAAGTTTGAAAACTCTGGGCCTTCGCCCTCTTGACCAAGGTTCATTCGTCCTGCGGTAGGCCAGATCGCCAAACCGATACACACAATCACAAACAGGGCGACGACCCAGATGTACCATGCGGCGAAATTGCCAAGGATGAAGGCATTCAGACCGTTCAATACGGCGCCCGACTCCGTTGGCCAGAAGATGGCCCAGACGACCAAGGCGCTGATAATCACTTTACTTATGACGGTCACATCTAAGCTGAACCCATGATAAAAACCGCCTTCGGCGGTCTTGATCGGAAGTTCAGTCAATGGTGGTTTCACTGACATATTGTTTTCCCTGTTTTATTTTTTAGTGTGCGCAGTAGGCTACGGGCGATCGTTAATACAGGCCAGCCAAATGCGACACATTCGGCCAGTAAAGCGCCCAATACCGACCTAAACGAGGTTGTGAGCACGAAATCGGCTTTGCCTTCACAAAGCCGATTGCGCAAGTTCGGGCAAAAAGCCGCTGATTAAGCGTTCACGTCAACGACGACCCGCCCCTTCACTTGCCCCTTTAGGATGTCTTTGCCCAAAGCAGGCAAATCTGAAAGCGTCGCCGGTTGCACCATGGCCTCCAGCTTGTCCATCGGCAGATCTTTGGCGATCCGTTGCCACGCCCGCAGGCGGTTGTCGTAGGGTTGCATTACACTATCGATGCCCAGCAAGTTCACCCCGCGCAACAAGAACGGGATTACAGTTGCAGGCAGCCCTGCCCCGCCCGCAAGTCCAACCGCCGAGACGGATGCGCCGTATTTCATCTGACCCAGTAGACGAGCAAGCATTTCGCCCCCCACCGCGTCTACGCAGCCCCCCCAAGTTTCGGCCTCTAACGGGCGCTTGGTGGTCTCGTTCAACTCATCTCGCGCAACGATCTGGGTCGCACCCAGGCTCGTCAGGTAGTCGGCCGTTTCAGGGCGGCCCGTGACCGCTGCCACGTCATGGCCAAGGTTGGCCAAAATTGCCGTCGCCACGGACCCAACACCACCTGCGGCCCCCGTTACCAAAACAGGGCCATCTTTGATGCCGTGATCTTCCAGCGCCATAACTGCCAACATCGCGGTAAAGCCTGCGGTTCCCACGGCCATCGCTTGGCGGGTGTCCAAACCATCTGGCAAAGGCACCAGCATGTCCGCTTTCACGCGGGCCTTCTGGGAATAGCCGCCCCAATAGGCCTCGCCCACACGCCAACCGGTTAGAACCACCTTGTCGCCCGCTGCGTAGCGGTCATCGCTGGAGGCCTCTACGGTGCCGGCGAAATCAATACCCGGAACATGGGGATAGTTACGCACCAAGCCGCCCCCGGGGCCAATGCAAAGCCCGTCTTTATAATTCACGGTGGAGTATTCCACGGCGACGGTCACTTCACCCTCTGGCAAGCGGTCCTCGCCGATTTTCTGGACCGAGGCGCTGGTTTTGCCGTCTTCGTCCTTCTCGACGATCAGTGCGTTAAACATGTATTTTCTCCATTATATCCAGAATTTTTCATGGACTGTCGCGGTGCGCAGCCCGTCTTGTGTGTCAACTTGTACCTTGGTGCCTTCGTTCCAATGCGTCATCCGCACCATCCCGATCGCAACATTGGTGTCAAAATCCGGGCTTTTCGCAGCCGAGGTCACCTGACCAATGACATTGCCCTTCTCAACGATCCGCCACAGCCGGTCGCAGGGGGGCAAATCCCCCTCAAAGCTAAGAGCGCGGATTTGCTTGACCGGCCCCTCCTTGGCGACCCGCAGCAAAGCGTCGCGTCCTACGCAGCCAATCGCCGCTTGGGTCGAGCAGAATTTGCCCAAACCACATTCATGCGGTGTGTTATCGCGGGTCATGTCATTGCCGTAAGACAACAGCCCGCCTTCGATGCGCTCAATTGCACTGGGGCATCCCGCATGGACGTCTAAGTCCTTGCCCGCCTCCATCAAGGCATTCCACAAGGGCATGCCGTTCTGAGAACCTTCAACGTAGACCTCAAACCCGCCTTGCTTGGAGTAGCCGGAGCGCGCCACCAACATCATCTGGCCCTGAAAGTTGAAGTACCCATAGCGGAAGAACCGCAGATCCTTCACGCTGTCGCCAAACACGCGTGCGGCCAACTCATCGGCCTTCGGGCCTTGAATAGCAAGCGGCGACACATCCGGCTCATCCACGATAACGTCAAGATATAGGGCGTGGGCCAACCCCTTGATCCACAGTAATAAATCGCTGTCCGCGATGGATACCCAATAGCGATCATCCGACAACATCAGGGCCACCGGATCATTCAGCATCCCGCCCGTACCATCGACCACTGGCACATAGTAGCACATGCCCGGCAGCATCCCACGCAGGTCGCGCGGGGTCAGCATTTGCATCAGGCGCCCCGCATCCGGTCCGCGCAGTTCCACCTGCCGCTCGCAAGACACATCCCAAACCTGCACCGCAGACTTCAGGTGCCGGTAGTCCTCTTCCGCCGAACGAAAGACGCTCGCCAACAGCATATGGTTGTAAACGGTGTATCCTTTGACGCCAGCCGCCTCTACCCCGTCTGAAAACGGTGTGCGGCGCACGCGGCGCGAGGGTGTGATCGATGCCATGTGTTAGTCCTCTTCACCTAGAAAAACCAGATCTGTATCGCCAATCCTTTGCCCCGCCGCAGTGAGCATCGCGTGGATTTGCCCGCGGTGGTGGGTCTGATGATTGAAGAAATGCGTGATGCAAAGCTCGACCGGCTTGCAAAACTCTTGGTTGGCCACAACAGAATGATAGGTTAGCGGCCCCACAAGATCGATTTGTTTCAAAGACTTGGACCACCGCTTTATCCGCGCGTCTGTGCGCATCCGGTCGTCCAGATACATCTGCAAGTCTTCATGGAGATGCACACTATAGGCCGGTCCCCCTTCGGGGCCAATTCCGCCGTCCAAGCGTGACATCCACAGCTTGTCGCCCCACAACAAATGGTTCGCCGTCGCAAAGATCGAGCCAAAGAACGACTTTCGATCTTTGCGCAGCTCCGCCGCGGGCATGGATTTAAACACCTCCATCTGCCCACGGTTTTGCCAAGCGTTGTAGCGCGCCATTACACGGCAGTAGTCAACCGTAATCATTTCGGAGCCGGTCCGCCCCAATCGATCTGACAAATCTCGGCCGAGCGACCGTCGAAATCCCAAACCCGACCGTAGGCGCGCACTTTGCCTTTGTTGGCTGTGGCAACGGTGATGTTTTCGCCCATCCAATATTCGGTGTTGGTGATGACCATCTCCTTGCCATCCTTGCCCGCCACTGGGACAACCTCGCCTTGGATCTTTTTGCCAACCATCAAACGGCGTGCGTTGCCTTCAGTGGTGAAGGAGACAGGCGCGCGTTCGGCCCCCAAAAACTCCCCGACCAGCATGCTGAACAGCCCAGTTGTGCCGCGTGCCGCGCCCGACAGGATTGCCACCAAACCGTCATAGGCCGCCTCGGAGACCTGATCGTCAATATAGGCTGCAGCCTTCCAATTGCCGCGCCCCATGTTGCCTGGAATATCCATCAGCATGCCAACGGCTGTGCCGGATAGATCTTCATCACCGTAGTTGCCTTCGTCGATGCGGATGCCCAGCCAAGCTTGGCAATAGCCTTCGGTAGGCGGGTGCTTGCCCAAGGACACCACGCAGGGGCAAAACACCGTGCAGTTACAGTTGAGGATCAACTCCCCCTTGATGGTCCATGGAACAGTTCCAAGTTTTTGGTCGTCTAGCGCCATTGTGTTTTCCTTCACTTAAATCGCATTCAAGAGGGTCCACGCCCCTGCCAACAACAGGAGGCCCCCCAGTGGTTTCGTTATAAATCGGCCAAGATCGGGCAGCTTTTCCAGCACCATGATCACCGTTGCCAGCCCCATGAAGCCCACGCTCATCACGCCGCCAACAAAGGCCAAAAGCATCAACGCCCAGCAGCACCCCAAGCACACAATCCCAAGGCGCATGCCGTTGCGCCAAGGGCCTTCATCGAAATGTTGCATGAAAAAGGTCATCGGCTGGCGGCACTTGCTTAGGCAGGCCTCTTTGAGCGGCGAAAACTGGTAGCCCCCCGCCATTATCAACAAGGCGCCGGACAGGCCAGCCGACAGGCTGCTGCCAAAGGCGCCAATCAGTTCCGCTTGGAACAAGATCAGCTGCACCCCTGCTGCCAAAACCGAAAACCCGAGCCAGACTGCAAGGTAGCCGGATACCAATTTGGCAAAATTCACATTGTCGCTGACATGTGACAGGTCATCATAGGTCGCCAATGCTGGCAAAACCGTGGGGGCCATCATCGCCGCAGACATCAACGACCACATGAGCACCATCCGGATATATCCGGCAGCATCCGGTGTGATCGTGCAAAGGCTCACCCAGAAATCGCGGCCGTAGGTCTGCTCCATCATTCGCAGCTCTGGTGGAATCGACATTGCATATAGCACCGACCAAGACGCCAGAATGAGCCCGAAAAGCGCAAGCCAATGCACTCCTGACATTGCTCTGATCCGATCTGACCACATCTGCGTTGCGACTCCTGTTCAGCGTGTTAGGTTAAATTGTCAGACTTTTATTTGTCTGACAATTGATTTTTAGGTAAACCTGATGAAAAAAAGTTCAAACCACAGTGCAAACCCCCGTGGGGACTTGTCCGCACAAATCGCCGCTTCGATCCGTGACGCCATTATTGCAGGCGAGTTGATTGTGGATGACCGCCTTCCTTCCGAGACCGAATTATCCGAGCAATTCGAGGTCTCTCGGCCAACAGTTCGCGAGGCATTGAAACGCCTCGCCGCCCAAGCCTTGATCCGCACACAGCGCGGGGCCACTGGGGGCGCATTTGTAAATCACATAAAATATGCGGAAGCCTATGATCAGCAGATCACCACCTCGACATTGCTGCTATCAATGAATGATATCTCCATCGTGACCGCCTGCGAAGCCCGCTACGCGCTTGAGCGCGCCTGCACCCCCCTGTCCGCCGCGCGCCGCAGCGCCGATCACCTCGCGACGATGCGCGCAGAAATGCACCGGCAGTCCCAACCAGGGTTGAGCGATGAAGCCTTCTGCGCCTCTGATGTGGCCTTCCACCGCGCCTTGGTCGACGGGGCCCAAAACCCCGTGATGTCTTACCAGCTGGCCGGTGCGGTTGAGGCGATGCAGCCGTTGATGAATATGATCACCTTCACCGCGCGCTCTCGTGAGCGGATCGTGGAGCTTCATGGTCAGATCGCAGATGCGCTTGAGGCCCAAAACGGAGAAGATGCCGACGCCGCCCTGATCGCGCTGGAGGCATATACCGTGTCATTGGCAAAAGATGTGCTGGAGGCGCGAAAAGCCCGCGGCTAGCGACGCCAGACGCCAAAATCGCATTGAAAAAAGTGGCAAGATTTAATGCCACGGCAAATATGCAGGCCAAATCTGCCCCCGATCGCACCACGGAGATTGTAACTCCCCGCACCTCCTCCTATATATGAGATGTCTCTTCGGGGACTATGGACATAAACGCGCTCGTAATAAGCGGATCGGACTCGGGGGCGGTACCCGACGACTCCACCAAAACTCCCTCGTTTGGGGACCATGGGGTCGAAATAGGATCGACGGACGTCTAAAGGGGTTTGCTTTGTCTCGGTGAGTTACCACCGATATCGGTACACTTAAGCTAGTTGCAAACGACAACAAAGCTCCAATGGCGATGGCTGCGTAAGCAGTCGGAACTATTGAAAACTTAAGTCCTCTCGCCTAGCAGCGTTTGGCGGGGTTTGCAGGTACCTGGCAACAGAAACCTGCGCTAACCTCTACACAAATCACTTAAGCAACGGCCCGCAAGCCACTAAAATTGCACCCAAATCTCAATTCGACAAAACCGGCAAGCCGCCGTGATGCTGTTGCGAGAGCATGATGTCTTTGATGGGGCCCGCCTGCGCAACTGCTCGGCCCGCCGCAATCACAGGCCGGACCAGCGTCTTGCAGGGACGCCTGTGGGCATTGTTGAGGTCCTTTAGGTGCCTTTCGCGGTCTTGACGCCGCCCAGATCACAAGGCACCATATGCTTATGGGGTTTCTGCGACACCTCGTGAGGCGCCAGCCGAATGATCGCACCCTTTCGCCACTAACATACGGGGTGCTTTACCATGTCTGGCTTTTCTGAAATCTCACCATCCGCCTTAATGCGCTTGATCGGCACCGCTGATGCGCCGACCATTCTGGACGTCTGCATCGATGACGACTTTGCCGAGGATCCGCGGCTGATCCCCACCGCTCAGCGCTGGCCACATCGCAAAATCAAAGCCTATGAAGGCAGCGGACCGGTTGTGGTTGTCTGCCAAAAAGGCCTGAAGCTTAGCCATGGGGCCGCCGCCATTTTGCGCGCCAAAGGCATTCGGGCCGAGGCCTTAGAGGGCGGAAATTATGCGTGGCGCGACGCGGGGCTTCCCTTGACCCCCGCCGGTGTCATCCCCGCGCCCCTATGGGTTACACGCCATCGCCCCAAAATTGACCGCATCGCCTGCCCTTGGTTGATCCGCCGCTTCATAGACCCTGCGGCGCAGTTCATGTTTGTGCCACCGGCGCAAGTGATCAACGTGGCAGAAAAATTTGACGCCACCCCATTTGATGTAGAAGGCGCCCCCTTCGGGCATCAAGATGATCTGTGCAGCTTTGACGCCATGCTGAGCACCTTCAAACTTGACACACCCGCCCTGCAGCGAATGGCGAAAGTGATACGTGCCGCTGATACGAACTCGCACGACCTTGCCCCAGAAGCCGCCGGTCTGCTGGCGCTTTCAGTAGGTTTATCAAGACAATACAAGGACGACACCGCGCAGCTGGAAGCTGGCATGGCGCTCTATGACGCGCTCTATCGTTGGGCGCGAGATGGTCAGGGGGAAACTCACGCATCCGCGGGCGCGCGCACGTGATCGGCTACACGGAGATGACCCGCGTGTTTGGGCGTATCGGATTGCTGTCCTTTGGCGGCCCCGCAGCCCAAATCGCCCTGATGCACAAGGAGTTGGTCGAAGACCGGCCTTGGTTGACCGAGGCGCAATTTTTGCGCGCCTTGTCTTTCTGCATGCTCTTACCCGGGCCGGAAGCGATGCAAATGGCCACCTATTCGGGCTGGCGCATGCGCGGCATGTTGGGAGGATTGCTTGCGGGTTTGCTGTTTGTGATCCCCGGGGCTTTGGTGATCATGCTGCTGGCCTTGGCCTATGGCCTCTACGGGCAACTTCCTTTGGTTCAATCGCTGTTCTTGGGCGTGAAAGCCTGCGTTGTGGTGATCGTAATCCAAGCCTTGATAAAGGTGGCCAAGAAAGCGCTTAAGGGCCCGATATATTACGCCATTGCGGTGGCTAGTTTTCTGGCATTGTTCACCCTCAACGCCCCGTTCCCATTGGTGATTGCTGTGGCGGCAGTGATTGGCGCTTTGGTGCTGACCGGAACCACGGAAGAGACCGCCTCCGCGCCGCTGCCCTCGCCCGTCCAAACCCTGAAAACCATCGCCCTTTGGTTGGTCATCTGGTTTGCCCCCATTGCAGTTTTGGCGCTGATCGCTCCGGGGATATTGACGGAGATGGCGCGGTTCTTCTCTACCCTTGCGGTGGTGACATTTGGCGGGGCCTATTCGGTTTTGGCCTATATGACGCAAGCTGTGGTGGGTGATTTTGGCTGGTTAACGACCGCCCAGATGGTCGATGCACTTGGCTTGGCCGAAACCACGCCCGGGCCGCTAATCCTTGTGACGCAATTTGTGGCCATGGTTGCGGGCTTTGAGGCCGGAGGCACCGGCTTGGCCCTGATCGCAGGCGGGGTCACGCTTTGGGTCACCTTTGCACCGTGCTTCTTGTGGATATTCGCCGGTGCGCCCTACATTGACCAATTGGCCCATATGCCCCGCCTTTCTGGTGCCCTAAGCGCCATCACCGCAGCTGTGGTCGGAGTGATCGCCAACTTGGGCCTTTGGTTTGCTGGCGCAGTTTTTGTGGATGCTTCGGTCATCGATCCGATTGCTGTGGTGATAGCGCTGGTCTCGGCGGTGCTTTTGCTTTGGCGCAAGTGGGATATGTTAATCGTGTTGCCCATTTCTGCGGCACTTGGTCTGCTTTTGGTCGGGGTGGCGTAAGCTCCCCTTTCCCTCACCACCGAATCCGCGCATGCTATAGACCACGTCAAATACCCGGGGGCGAAAGAACATGTCCGACACAATCGACTATGGCAACAAAATGCACCGCGCCATGCGTGGACTAATTGCCGAGCTGTTGGAAGATGTTGGCACGAACGGCCTGCCCGGAGAGCACCATTTCTTCATCACCTTTGACACCCGCCACCCAGACGTCGAAATGGCCGATTGGCTGTTTGATCGTTACCCGTCGGACATGACAATTGTGGTGCAGCATTGGTTCGACAATCTCATCGTCACACCGGACGGCTTTCAGATCACCCTGAACTTCGGCGACAATCCCGAGCCGCTGGCGATCCCTTTCGACGCGATCCGTACCTTTGTGGACCCGTCAGTGGAATTCGGCCTGCGCTTCGAGAGCCAAGACGAAGAGGATGACGACGGCGAGCACGAGGTGGTGGAGCTACCGGACATGGATTTGGCCGAAGCGCTTGATCTGGACACCGCCGACACGCCTGAGGACGCCACCGACGAGAAAGAAACACCGTCAAAAGAAGCGGAAGTCGTCTCGCTGGATGCCTTCCGCAAAACCTGATCCTACCGCAGCGGCAACGCTGCTAGATCAACCAAATGCGCCTCTGCCTTGTGGCAAAGCTCAATGTCGGCGGCATGCAATGTCATGAAGTTTTTCTTCAAAATCAAAATGCTACCCCACTCAACTAAAGAAACATCTGCGCCACCATCGCCGGATCGTCGCGCAGCAAGATACGGTTGGAGTGCGTCAGCCGGTCAAACTCATCAATGACTTCAGGCGGAATGCCGTCATCTTCGCCGGCATAGCTCTCCACCTTGGCGTTGATATAGGGTTGGGTGTCTTCAAGGATCAGACCTAAATCTGCGAAATGGGCGTTCTGGGCGCTCAGCTGCTTTGCCAATTTCGCCATCAAAGCGACATTGCTGCTGATACACGCATCGCGATCCGCCTCGACAGGTAGGTTCTTTAGGCGCGCAACAATTGAATACATGTAGATAAGAAAGCCAAAGCGTTAGATAAAATAAGAGGCCCTCGACAAGCGGTTAGGCCTAATTTTCGTGTCTTAAACCATTGTTAGCGCAACCTTGATCTAACCTCCAATTGTAATAACGGCTACGCCCCGCTACATCGTGGTGCAAACTTGCTTTGGAGGACCCACCATGACCGCGACCCGCACCGAGACCGACAGCTTTGGCCCCCTAGAGGTTCCAGCCGACAAATACTGGGGCGCGCAGACGCAACGCTCGATCATGAACTTTCCGATCGGCTGGGAACGTCAGCCGGTGGCCATCGTGCGTGCCTTGGGGGTGATCAAGAAAGCCGCCGCCACCGTGAATTTGGAATTTGGTGATCTGGACGCGAAACTGGCCCCAGCCATGCAGCAGGCCGCCCAAGAAGTGATCGACGGAAAATTCGACGACAACTTTCCCTTGGTGGTCTGGCAAACAGGGTCCGGCACGCAATCCAACATGAACTCCAACGAGGTGATTTCCAACCGCGCGATTGAAATCATGGGCGGCGTGATGGGCTCCAAGACCCCTGTTCACCCCAACGATCACTGCAACATGGGCCAATCGTCGAACGACACATTCCCAACGGCCATGCACGTCGGCATCGGCATGGTGGCCCGTGACACCCTGCTGCCGGGCCTGCGCAAACTGCACGCTGCTTTGGAGGCCAAATCAGAGGAATTCAAAGACATCATCAAGATCGGCCGCACGCACACCCAAGACGCGACACCACTGACCTTGGGCCAAGAATTCGGCGGCTACGCGCATCAGATGAAAAAGGGCATTGAGCGGGTCGAAGCCTGCCTGCCCGACATCTACGAGTTGGCGCAAGGCGGCACTGCTGTGGGCACCGGCCTGAACACACGCAAAGGCTTTGCCGAGAAGGTCGCCGCAGAAATCGCCGAGATCACCGGCCTGCCTTTCGTCACTGCGCCCAACAAATTCGAAGCACTGGCGGCGCATGACGCGATGGTCATGTTCTCAGGCGCGTTGAAAACAGTTGCGGCCTCCATGTTCAAAATCGCCAACGACATGCGGTTGCTGGGCTCCGGCCCGCGTTCGGGTCTGGGCGAGTTGATCTTGCCAGAGAACGAGCCTGGCTCTTCCATCATGCCGGGCAAAGTGAACCCGACACAAGCGGAAGCGCTGACAATGGTCTGCGCCCATGTCATGGGCAATGACGCGGCTGTGGGGTTCGCCGGATCGCAAGGCCACTTCGAGCTGAACGTCTACAACCCGATGATGAGCTACAATGTCATCCAATCCATGCAATTGCTGGGCGACGCGGCAGGCAGCTTTACCGACAACATGGTGGTGGGCACATTGGCCAACGAGGAGCGGATCGAAAAGCTGATGCAAGAATCCTTGATGCTGGTGACCGCCTTGGCGCCGACCATCGGCTACGACAACGCCACCAAGGTTGCAAAGACGGCACATAAGAACGGCACAACGCTGAAGGAAGAAGCCATCAACCTAGGTTTGGTAGATGAAGAGACCTTCGACCGCGTGGTTCAGCCGAAAGACATGATCGGTCCCAAATGAAGCCAATCAACCTGAACCAGAAACGCAAGGAAAAGGCCCGTGCAGATAGCCGCGCACGGGCTGACGCCAATGCTGTGAAGTTTGGGACGCCGACCAGCTTGCGTAAGTTGGACGCACAGAAAAAGGCCATCGAGGTTACCCGCCTCGATGGCCATAAGCGCGACCCATGAGCCGCCCTGTAAAACGCTCTCTGACGTTAAAGGGCCACCGAACATCCGTATCGCTTGAGGATGAATTCTGGGTGGAGTTCCGGCGTATCGCAGCGCAAGCTGGGCGCCCCATCAATGATCTGGCAGCTCAGATCGACGGGGACCGCGGCACCGACATTGGCTTGGCCTCCGCGATACGCCTGTTTGTACTCAAAGACTTGAAGTCGTCCTAGGCCACCCGCTTCATCAAATTGGTAAACGGGGTGGTGTAGGTCCGCTTGATCCGCACGACGTTGCGATGCGCGGACTTCTCATGCTTGAGGCTCTGCATTTCGGTGAAATCTGCACTGAAAAGCTCCATCAGATCTTCGCGTTCCAACCGAGAGACGGGTTTCTCAAGTCGCCTTCCGTTGCGGATGTTGCGTTTCAAGGCTGGAATAGCAACGCGAATTTCTGGCATCCACGTGAAGCTCAGCGTGTTGCGCGCGGCTTTAGTAAGATTATCAATGTTCGTCATGGCAGACTTCCCCTTTTGGTAGGATGTAACAAATTTGCCATAAACTCCAAAAATGCGAAGGGGGAAGGAAAAACGATTTTCCCCAAAACTGAAGGTTTTCCCCATTAGAAAAATTCAAACCATTGTTTCTATTATGTTTACCTCAATGTAATGGCGCCTTCGTTTCCCAGTTCACCCAACGTCAACGCCTTGTAAATAAGGCAAATCTAATAAAATAGCCGTGAGAAAACCGAAACAATTCCATTAAAATGAGGTAGATTATTCATGTTAACCAAAACTGAATAATTAATAATTCGAATCTCTTTTGCGCCGCCAAGACCAAATTCGCCCCACCGAAAAAACAAAAAATGCCAGCAGTAACGCCGCCCCAACAAACGTTAACAACCACAGCCCGATAGATACCGCCACATGCCGCTTCAACGGCAAGTCAATCGCAATGGTTTGACTATCGGCGCGCCACAGAACCGTCACGCGGTCGCCTTTGCGAAAGTCATATCGCTGCGAGCCGCGTTTCACGCTCATCACCCGTTCTTGTCCGCCTGGATCGGTGAACTCCACTCGCGGCAGGAAGGTAAGGAAGTTGTCCGATGGCGAATTGCGAATACTGCGCATTTCGACAACCCGCCCTGAAACCTGCGCACCGTCACGCGACATGTTCCAGATGATCCGGTCGACATTGCCCACAAAGATCAGCAACACCCCCACCACCAGAAACCCGCAGATGGTCAACCAAGACTTGGGAGGCCGCGCAGTTGCTTTAGTCATGATCTGTCCTTTTGCTGACCTTCAACCAGATCCCGTCCTTGGAGCGAACGGTCAAATGCGCCACGGGCACGGGCCTGTGTTCGGTTGTCTCAAACCGGAAATTGCGCACAAGCATCGACAATAGCAACGGGCCTTCAACCATTGCGAAGCCTGCTCCTGTGCACACTCGTGGCCCACTGGAAAACGGGATGAACGCATCCCGCATACATTGTTTTCCATTGTCCGTTTCCCACCGTGTCGGATCAAACCCATCTGGGTTATCCCACAGGCGCTCATGTCGGTGCAAATGCCACGGCGAAATCACCACCTGCGCCCCGGGTTTGATCTCACGATCACGGAAGGTTTCGGGACATTTGCTTTCCCGCACCATCATCGGAACTGGGGGATACAGGCGCAATCCTTCGCGAAACACATCGCGCGACAGACGCAACTTCGACATCACCTTAAAGTCACATCCTGCATCCAGCGCTTTGGCCTCTTCGGCCAGCTTGTCCTGCCAGTCGGGAAACATCGCCAACAGGTAAAGCGTCCACGCAAGCGCAGATGCACTGGTTTCATGACCCGCCAGAAAAAAGATGGCGACTTGGTCCACCATCTCTTCGGTGGTGAAGGTTTCGCCGGTTTCGGGGTCTACGGTGGTCATGATCTTGGTCGCCAGATCATCAGGTGCTGTGCCAGCAGTAATTTGCGCCATGCGCGCTTCGGTCAGTTGCGTGATCAACCCGCGTATGGATTTCGCAGTTTGCTTGGTTTGAGGCCGAAACAGGCGCGGCATCCATTTCGGGCCCTTCACAAAGGCCGCGAGATTCAAGATGGGCTGGGTGCGTTGATAGGCGCGAAATTCGGAGAACACAGCCTGTGCGATACGGTCCTCAATGGGGATAGAGAACAATGTGCGAAAAATCACATCGGCGGCGGCGAAGCTGGTGATCTCTTCGACCTCTTTCACCCCGTCTTCCAGCCTTGCGGTGGCGGCTTCCCCAGCTTGCCACATCGCGGGGAATGTATCGCGCAGGCGCCCGCCTTCAAATGCGGGGTCGATGATGCGGCGCTGCCGCTCCCATGTTTCCCCATTTGTCAAAAACACAGAGTTCCCAAGCAGCGGTCGCAGCCCCGCCCCGATGCGGTCGGATTTGGGAAAGTCCCGCGGACGCTGGTTTAACACCGTCTTCACCAAGGAGGGCTGATTGATCATATAGCTGCGAAAAAAGGGCGTCTTAAACTGCGCCATCCATGCGCGGTACAATTTCGCCGGCTGCGCAGACAAGATGTCTTGTCGAAACAGCCGCACATATTTCAGCAGCGAAACCTTCTCAGGGCGTGAGGGGGGCTTGGGTGGGATCATAACATGCTTGTATAGCCAGAGGCCGCCACATCAATACGAGAGTGCGACTGACGCCGGTTGCGATAGCGGTCATTCAGCGAGATCGGTCCAGCCGTGATCTGGAAGTAATCATAGTGTTGCGGGCGATCAAAAGCGCAAAGGTACTGAAAATGCAGCCGGAAAAAGCGCCAACGCAGCTCTTTCCACCGCTCCGGAGACAGCGTTTGGGTGAACGCCGTGGAAAACACCAACGGCCATTTCTTGTTTTTCGGCTCCACACCTGACACCGACACCGGATCACAAAGCGCAAAAGCACATCCGTCCCCGGGGGCAGTGATATCCACCCAAGTGAGCGCTTCGCTGGCAGATAAATCATGTAGATCGCGCCGCAAACGGTCGGCTTTGGGCAAGAAGGACACCATCGGCACCACTTGGCCAAGGCTCAGGAAGGCCAGCTTCGGGCCAGCGTCGGGCACCCGACCTGCGCGGATCAAATCCGCCAGAATGGACACCGACAAATGCGCACCAGAGGAATGCCCCACCACCAGCACCTCGTCCACATCTTCCGTTAAGGCCTGTGCAATCTCCTCGCCGAACTCTGACATCCGGTCTTCCAACGCGGGTGGGTTTTCCCCCATCCAACGGGCGGTATAGGCAAAATCATGCATCAAATAATAGGCGAAGAACTTGCCGTCCTTGGCTTGGAACCAGCGTAGGATGTAGGTTGTGACCGCCGCCCAGACGCCAAAATACAGGATCAAGCCAACCCCAGTTACCCCATAAAACAAGAGCGTCTGTAAGGTCATTGGCCACTGGTTGACCCACTGCCCTAAGTTGAGAAAATCGATCACCACAAACAAGGTGACCCCCATCAGCGCCGCCAAGCCCCACACCACAAGTTTTGACACGAAAGAGCCAGCCACCAAAGCCACCAACAATTGCAGCAACAGCATTCCAATCGGGTAAAGCGCCGCGATGATCGGCCCCTTGCGCAACCGCATCAGGTTGAACAGCGCGCGCGTCGAGATATAGGTAAAGGCCGTGCGCAGCAGCTGCATATAGGTGGCAGGGATTGTGTTCGACATGCTGTCGCGCACAATGTCGGACCACACCAGCACGTCAACCTGCGCATCGGTCCGCTTGCCATCAATCTGGCTGGAGGCGTGCCACCCATATGGGCCTTCGCCAGTTTTTGGTTTTAAATCAATATTGTAACCCGAAATTCTCGCTTGCTCGGTGCCCTCTTTACGGTAGAGTTCGCGGTAGCGCCGAGGATGGATCGGATCGTAACCGGGGATGTAGAAGACCCGCCGCTTTTTCACATTTTGCACTTGGTTTAACTCGTCCACTTTTTCCATATCCGCACGTTAGCTTGCGTATCTGGCAAAAGTAAGAACCGCTTGCGTGGACAAGACCGCCCGTGTCGCCTAGATCACGGTTATGAAACATGACGCCGAACTTGATGCATTGGGGCTGCTGTGCCCCCTGCCCGTTTTGAAAGCCCGCAAGCGGCTGCAGGGGCTACGCTCGGGGCAAATTTTAAAGGTGCTTGCAGATGATCCCGCGGCCCAGATCGATATGCCCCATTTTTGCGCCGAGGCCGGCCATGAACTAATGTCCATGGCCGATGAAGCCGACCATCAAGTCTATCTTTTGCGCAAAGCCTGACTACTGGGCCGCGATTGCAGGTTCGGTTGAATTCAGAACCGCCAGAAGCTCTTCGCGACGCTTGGCCGCCGTGGCTTCATTGGCCTGTTTTACCGGACCAAAACCGCGAATTTGCAAAGGCAGTTCAGCCAAGGCAACCGCCGCTTGTAGATTGGATGCGTTTAGAATTTTGGGCAAATCGGCTTCATATTGTGCGATCAAAGCCCGCTCCATTTTGCGCTCTGCGGTGTAGCCAAAAATATCGAAAGGCGTTCCGCGCAATCCCTTCATCTTGGCCAAGAGCTTGAAGCCACGCCCCATCCAAGCGCCAAAGGCCCGTTTCACAGGGCGCCCGTTTGCCCCCATCTTGGACAGCATCGGCGGAGCCATATGATAGGTCAGTTTCAGATCGCCATCAAAGGCCTCTCGCGCTTTGCTTTGCGTCTCCAGATGCAGCCGTGCCACTTCATATTCATCCTTATATGTCAGCAGCTTATGGTAGCCTTTCGCAATTGCCTCCTTAAGCTGAGCATCCTCAATCGACGCGAGGGTGTTTTGGTATTTGGCGGCCAGCTCATTCGATTGATAGGCCTGCAAATGCGCCACGCGAAAAGCAATTTTGTCGTTGAGCGTTTTCGGCAACTCCACCAACTCACCTGAAATGTAGCTCGCGGCCTGATCGGGATGCTCAGCAGCCCAACGCCCCAAGGCAAAGGCCCGTTTGTTGCGCTCAGGGGCGGCACCGTTCAACTCAATCGCTTGCATCAACGCCTTGAAACTAATCGGCAAAAGCCCGCGCTGCCACGCAGCCCCAAAGATCATCATATTGGAATAGATGCTATCGCCCATTAACACCCGCGCCAGCTCGGAGGCGTCAAAGAACTGCACCTTATCTTGCAAGCGGGCCTCCAGCGACACTTGCAGCCGGTCGGACGGAATTGAAAACTCCGTATCTCTTGTGAAATCGCCTGTGATGATCTCGTGATTATTCACCACAGCCCCTGTGCGGTTGGTGGTCATCAACCCCAGTGTTTTCGCGCCAGCTGTGACAACCAAATCACCACCGATCACAGCGTCGGCCTCACCGGTGGCCACGCGAATGGCGCTGATATCATCGGGCGAATTGGACAGACGGCAATGGATATGCACCGCGCCGCCCTTTTGGGCCAGCCCCGCCATTTCCATCATTCCAGCCCCCTTCCCATCGAGGTGAGCCGCCATGGCCAGCACCGCCCCGATCGTCACCACCCCAGTGCCACCGACCCCTGTGATCACAACGTTATGGGTGCCAGTGATCACAGGCAGTTCTGGATCCGGCAAATCTGGCAATTCCACCTCCGTAGTAGCCTGCTTCTTCAATTGCGCCCCCTCGACGGTCACAAAGGACGGGCAAAAGCCGTTCACGCACGAAAAGTCCTTGTTGCAAGAGGATTGGTCGATGGCCCGCTTTCGGCCCAATTCAGTTTCCGCAGGCACAATAGAGACGCAGTTGGATTGAACGCCACAATCGCCACATCCTTCGCAGATATCCGTGTTGATAAAGACCCGCTTGTCAGGGTCAGGAAACAACCCGCGCTTGCGGCGGCGGCGTTTTTCGGCCGCGCAGGTCTGGATGTAGACGATTGCAGACACCCCTTTGACCTTGCTCATCTTTTCTTGAACTGCAGGCAGCTCCGAACGCTCAAAATGCTCCAGGTCCGACGGGAATTGCTTGAAGTCGACATCTTCCTTTTCGTCGTAAACCACCACGAGATCTTTGATCCCCATGGCTTTCAATTCGGCAACGATCCGTGGCGCATCAAGCCCCCCTTCATTGCCCTGCCCGCCGGTCATCGCAACGGCGTCATTGAACAGCAGCTTATATGTAATATTCGTCCCCGCCGCGATCGCCGCACGAACTGCCTGAATGCCAGAGTGATTGTAAGTACCGTCCCCAAGGTTCTGAAAGACGTGATCACGGGTGCTAAAAGGCGCCTCGCCAATCCAATTCGCGCCCTCGCCGCCCATTTGAGTAAAACCCACCGTTTCACGATCCATCCATTGAACCATGTAGTGACACCCGATCCCCGCATAGGCACGCGAGCCCTCGGGCACTTTGGTGGAGCTGTTGTGAGGGCAACCAGAACAAAAGAATGGTAAGCGCGCAGCGATGTCTTGCGCATTGTCGGACCGCTTGGCCTCGGCCAAACTGGCCAGCCCCGCTTCTATCCGATCCGTGCGCCGCCCTTCCTCAATCAGTATTGCGCCAAGTTTCTCTGCAATATCAAGGGGATCAAGCGCTGACCTTGTGGGGAACAATTCTTTGCGACGGCCCGCCTCGACCGCGTCGCCCTTGTGCCAGCCGTACACGCGGCGGCCTTTGCGATTGTCGAAGATCGCCTCCTTGATTTGCACTTCGATGAGCTTGCGCTTTTCCTCAACGACCACGATCAAATCCAGCCCTTCGGCGAATTCTTCGAAACTGTCCATATCCAAGGGCCAGACCTGCCCGACCTTATACATTGTCAGCCCCAGCTGCTCCGCCTCTTGGGCGTCTATGCCCAACAACGAAAAGGCATGCAGCAGATCAAGGTAGTTTTTACCCGCGGCCACGAAGCCGATTTTTGCCCCCGGCTTCCCCCAGATGCGTTTGTCGATTTTATTAGCTTTTGCAAAGGCTTCCGCCGCAAACCTACGATGATCAATGACCCGTGCCTCTTGCAACTGAGGCGTGTCGACAAGCCGGATGTTCAGCCCGCCTTCGGGCATGTCAAACTCGGGTGTGACAAACGACATGCGGTTCGGGTCCCCATCCACAACAGAAGTCACCTCAATCGTGTCCTTCATGGTTTTCAACCCGACCCAAAGGCCGGAAAAGCGTGATAAGGCCCATCCGTACAAACCGTAATCCAGAATTTCCTGAACACCGGCTGGCGACAAAACCGGCATATAGGCGTCGACCATCGCCCAATCTGACTGGTGCAATGTCGTGGAAGATTCACCTGTGTGATCATCCCCCATAGCCATGAGCACGCCACCATGAGGAGATGTCCCCGCCATATTCGCGTGGCGCATCACATCCCCCGACCGATCAACGCCAGGCCCTTTGCCGTACCACATGCCAAAAACGCCGTCATAGCGCCCTTCTCCGCGCAGCTCCGCTTGTTGCGAGCCCCAGATCGCCGTGGCGGCAAGGTCTTCGTTCAACCCCAGCTGGAACGTGATATCCGCCGGAGCCAGCACCTTTTCCGCCCGCGACATTTGCATATCAACCGCCCCCAAGGGAGACCCGCGATACCCCGTCACCAAACCGGCCGTGTTCAACCCCGCCGCGGCATCTCGGGCCTTTTGCATCAACACCAGACGCACAAGCGCCTGTGTGCCATTCAGCAAGACCGGTGACTTTTCCAGATCAAACCGGTCATTCAAAGAGATTGATTGTTTGCCCATGCCGCGCCTCCCAGTGCTCAGGTTTTAAGCACTATAGGTCATAAAAGCTGACCTACCAAGAAAATTTTTCCAAATGAACGCTTTTCTGATATTAAATGCATGGATAAACAGCGCACAGATTGAGTGATTTCATAAGAAAGTGGGTCCTTTATGGATTGGGACAAATTACGAATTTTTCACGCCGTTGCCGATGCCGGCAGCCTCACACATGCCGGTGACACCCTCCACTTGTCGCAATCTGCAGTGTCGCGGCAGGTGCGTGCGCTTGAAGAATCGCTCAATACGACCCTGTTCCACCGCCACGCGCGCGGATTGATTCTGACCGAGCAAGGCGAGCTTTTGTTTGACGCCACCCGCGCGATGACCAAACGGCTGGACGCGGCCTCGGCGCGCATTCGCGACAGCGAGGAAGAAGTATTTGGTGAACTGCGGATCACCACCACCATCGGTTTTGGCTCCTTGTGGTTGGCCCCGCGCCTGTCCCGCCTCTACGAGAAATATCCCGACCTGAACATCAATCTGATGCTGGACGAACGCGTGCTTGACCTGCCCATGCGCGAAGCCGATGTGGCCATCCGCATGAAGGAGCCGTCACAGGCCGATCTGGTGCGCAAACGGTTAATGTCGGTGCGCATGCGCCTATACGCATCCCGCGATTATCTCGGCAATCATGACATCCCTCACGCCATGGAAGATCTTCGCGATCACCGCCTGATCTGCCAGAATGTAGATTCCGAACAGGTCTCTGCTGGCGCGACTTTGGTGCGCGAATTGATGAGCTATGAGCTGCCAAATGTTTTGACCGTGAATAACTACTTTGGTTGCTTGCAAGCGGTGCGAAATGGCTTGGGCATCGGCGTTTTGCCCGATTATGTCGCCATTGATGACCCTGAAATCATCCGCGTTTTGCCCGATGTCGAATCGAATGCCGTGCCCGTTTTCTTGGCATTTCCGGAAGAATTGAGGCAATCAAAGCGGATTTCAGCCTTCCGCGACTTCGTTTTGGAGCAAATCGGAGAGCAACGAAAACGGGCACAACTGATTGAAAAAGAGTAATTTAGGGCTTGCTATGCACTAGACGCATAGCCGCTATGATTCAAAAAACGCCTATTTTTCTTGATCCAAGCCCCCCTGATGCCTAGTTCATAGTCACTGGGAGACACCATGTGTTTCCCACCTCCCTGTTGGACTTCGGCCGAGCTTAGCGCTCGGCCTTTTTTTTGCGCAAACGGCAAACCACAGGTCGCCAATAGAAGCCTGCGCCTTGCTCACAAGGTTATCATCCGGTTTAGGACTGGCGTATCTCCCCCTGTCCTGATACCGCGATCCACTAAGATTTCCACTGCCCATGACCAAGAGGTTCCCCATGTCAGCCCGCCCGAACATTCGACATGTTGTCTTTTTCAGCGCCAAAGAAAAAACCGACGTCGCGCGCATCATTGAGGGGCTTTCGTTGCTTGGAGGCATTCCCGACGCAGAGGTCTTTGAGGTGCGCAAGAACACCCGTGACGACGCCCTATCAGGAGAGGTTGACGTCGTCGTCTATGCAGAATTCGCCAGCCAAGAGGCGCTAACCGCCTATAAGTCTCACCCGCTATATGCGGAAGCGATCGACATTGTACGCCCCCTGCGTGACCTTCGGATTGCTGCGGACTTCTAGCCTTGGCTCCTGTCGCGCGCCCACATCAGGTTTTGTTTGACGCCGGCCCTCTGGCGGGGGCCACGGAATTTGGCGCCCCCCTTCGCATCATACGTGCGGATGCTGCCGAAGAGGTCGCCGCCGCATTTCAGGCCATGGAAGACGCCAAGGCGCAAGGTCACTGGCTCGCGGGATACGCCAGCTACGAGTTGGGATATGCCTTCTCCTCCAAGCTGCGCCCATTGATGCCCGAAAACCGCGAGGTGCCTTTGGTACATTTTGGCGTGTTTGAGCATCCGGTAGCTGCACAAATCCCCCCCCACAGCGCAGCTTCGCCGCTGACACCCCCAGTCGCGATGTGGGATGAAGACCAATACACCAAGGCCTTTGCGCAGGTGAAAGATTTCATCAGCGCGGGCGACATCTATCAAGCCAACCTGACGTTTCCCCTGCAAACGCGATACAGCGGCACGCCAATGGAGCTCTACCGACACCTGTGCGCCAAGCAGCCCGTGCCATATGGCGCTTTCGTAGATTTGGGCGGCCCTGCAGTTTTGTCCCGCTCCCCAGAGCTGTTCTTTGCAATTGACAACGAAGGTCGCATTGAGGCCAACCCGATGAAAGGCACCGCCGCGCGCGGGGCGACACCACAGCAAGATGCGGCGCAGATTGACTGGCTGCGATCCTCGAAGAAAAATCGCGCTGAAAACCTCATGATTGTCGACTTGATGCGCAATGACATAAGCAAGATGGCCGAAATCGGCAGCGTCAAAGTGCCCGACCTGTTTGAAATCGAGACCTATGTCACCTTGCACCAGATGACCTCGCGCGTCGTGGCCCAATTGCTGCCGAACCTGACCTTGCACGACATATTCGCTGCCCTCTTCCCGTGCGGCTCAATCACGGGGGCGCCAAAAATCAGGGCGATGCAGATCATCCGGTCTTTGGAAGAGAACCCGCGCGGGGCCTATTGCGGGGCCATCGGCTGGATCGCACCTGACGGCGCCATGCAGTTCAATGTGGCGATCAGAACCCTCACCTGTTTTGATGACGGCACAGCGCGTCTCAACGTCGGTGGCGGCGTTGTTTATGACAGCGAAGCGGCGGATGAATACCGCGAAGCGCTCCTAAAATCGGCATTTGTCCGATAAGCCGCATACAGAAGCGCAAAGAATAGCAAGCCCCCCCTTCCCCCTAGCCCGCCTGTGCAATAAGAGGTGCGCAAGCGCATATGACTTGGGGAATTCACGGAATGCAAGAACCACAAATCAACGATGAACTCATCGCGGCACACGGGCTATCACCCGACGAATACCAGCGCATCCTAGAGATCATCGGACGCGAACCGACCTTCACCGAGCTTGGCATTTTCTCAGCCATGTGGAACGAGCATTGCTCCTATAAATCCTCCAAAAAGTGGCTGCGCACCCTGCCCACCGAAGGCCCGCAGGTCATCTGTGGCCCAGGTGAAAATGCAGGAATCGTCGACATTGGCGACGGGCAAGCTGTTGTTTTCAAAATGGAAAGCCATAACCACCCGTCCTACATCGAGCCCTACCAAGGGGCAGCCACCGGCGTGGGCGGCATTTTGCGCGACGTCTTCACCATGGGCGCGCGCCCGATTGCGGCGATGAACTCCCTTTCCTTTGGCGAGCCCGAGCACCACAAAACGCGCCAGCTTGTATCTGGTGTGGTGGCAGGCGTTGGCGGCTATGGCAACTGCTTCGGTGTGCCAACCGTGGGCGGCGAAGTGCGCTTCCACCCAGCCTATAATGGCAACTGCCTTGTGAACGCTTTCGCCGCTGGCATCGCGGACACGGATAAGATTTTCTACTCTGCGGCCTCCGGTGTCGGTATGCCTGTCGTCTATCTTGGCGCAAAAACCGGCCGAGACGGCGTGGGCGGTGCGACAATGGCCTCTGCCGAGTTCGACGACAGCATTGAGGACAAGCGCCCCACCGTTCAGGTCGGTGACCCTTTCACCGAAAAGCGCCTGATGGAAGCCACGCTGGAATTGATGCAAACCGGCGCCGTGATCTCAATTCAGGACATGGGGGCCGCCGGCCTCACCTGTTCCGCCGTTGAGATGGGCGACAAAGGTGGCTTGGGCGTCAAGCTGAACCTCGAGGATGTCCCGCAGCGCGAAGAAAACATGACCGCCTACGAGATGATGCTGTCTGAATCCCAAGAACGCATGCTGATGGTGCTGAAGCCAGAACTTGAAGCCGAAGCACGCGCTGTTTTCGTCAAATGGGATCTCGACTTTGCCATCGTCGGTGAAACCATCGCCGAGGACCGCTTCTTGGTGCTGCATAACGGCGAAGTCAAAGCAGATTTGCCATTGGCAACCCTGTCCGGCTCTGCGCCAGAGTATGACCGCCCTTGGGTGGAAACCCCCGCCGCGGAACCACTGGAAGACCTGCCGCAAGTTGACGCCATTGATGCGCTTCGCATGATCCTGACCAGCCCCAATTATGCGCGCAAGCAATGGGTCTGGGAGCAATACGACAGCCAAGTCATGGCCGACACGATTGTGGCCCCTGGTGCGGGCGCGGGCATCGTGCGGGTGCATGGCACCAACAAGGCGCTGGCCTTCACGTCGGATGTGACCCCGCGCTACGTCAAAGCCAACCCTGTTGAGGGCGGCAAGCAAGCCGTGGCAGAAGCCTATCGCAACTTGACAGCCGTGGGGGCCGTGCCATTGGCCACCACCGACAACATGAACTTCGGCAACCCAGAGAAGCCTGAAATCATGGGGCAATTCGTCGGCGCCATCAAAGGCATCGGCGCAGCTGTAGACGCTTTGGACATGCCAATCGTATCCGGCAACGTCTCGCTTTATAACGAGACCGACGGCACAGGCATCCTGCCCACCCCAACCATCGGGGCCGTGGGCCTGATCGACCACACCGACCACATCATTTCGGGCACCGCGCGCGAGGGTCATGTGTTGTTGATGGTTGGTGAGACTGAAGGCCATCTTGGCCAATCCGCCCTGTTGGCTGAAGTCTTCAACCGCGAAGACGGCGACGCGCCTGCGGTCGATCTGGCAGCAGAAAAGCTGAACGGTGACTTCATTCGCACCGAGCGGGAATGGATCGACGTCTGCACAGACGTCTCCGATGGCGGCGTCGCAGTCGCGGCTTTCGAGATGGCCGATGCCGCGGGCGTCGGGGTTACCTTGGACGATGACACCACCGCACAAGCCTTTGGCGAGGATCAAGCCCGCTACCTGATCGCCTGCTCCTTCGACAAGGCCGAGGCCTTGATGGGGGCGGCTGGCAAGGCAGGCGTGACGCTTACCACAATCGGTAAATTCGGCGGCGACACAGTCGCAATCGGGTCGTCCTCTGCCCCATTGGCGGAGTTGTCCGAGGTGTATCACAGCAGCTTCGAAGCGGCTGTCGGTTAGGAGTTGGCGAGTTGAGGGTTGTCACCTCTTCACCGGCTCCCTACCTTTCTAAAAACGACCACTCAACAGGAGCCAAGTGCGCCCATGCTACCCAAAGATATCGAAGACCTGATCCGTATCGGCTTTCCTAACGCTCAGATCGCGGTTCAAGGCGACGACGGCGCGCATTTCTCGGCGCTGGTGGTGGACGAAAGTTTCAAAGGTCAAAACCGCGTGCAGCAACAACGCGCGGTGATGGCCACCGTTAAAGCCAAGGTGGACAGCGGCGAATTGCACGCGCTGGCCCTGACAACAAAAGCACCGGAGTAAGTCATGACTGACGCAAACGCACAGATCAAAGAAACCGTGGATGGCAACGATGTTGTCTTGTTCATGAAAGGCACCTCCGAGATGCCGCAATGTGGCTTCTCGTCCAAAGTGGCGGGCGTGCTGAACTACATGGGTGTTCAGTACAAAGACGTGAATGTTCTGGCCGACGACGCTATCCGGTCCGGCATCAAAGAGTTTTCCGATTGGCCGACGATCCCGCAACTCTACGTCAAAGGCGAATTCGTTGGCGGGTGCGATATCATCACGGAGATGACGCTTTCGGGAGAATTGGATACCCTGCTAGAGCAAAATGCTGTTAGCTTCGACAAAGATGCGGCGAACAAGATCCGCGAACACAACAGCTAAGGGGAACGGACCATGGCCGATGAAATTGAAGACTATCTAGCCGACATCTTCTCTAAGCATCGCGTGGTCTTGTTCATGAATGGCACGCTTGACGCGCCTATGGACGCTGAATCGATGATGGCGCGGGACCTTCTTTCGTCCCTTCAGGTGGAGTTCCATCCGGTCAATCTAAGCCGCGACCCCCGCCTGTTGCCCGCCGTCCAGAAACGGTCTGAATGGGAACAGGTGGCGCAGGTGTTTATCGATGGGACCTACTTCATTGACAGCTTCAACTTGGGGCCAGCGCTGAAGTCCAAACAGTTTGATAAATATCTGACTTCGAAGAATGTTCACTTCGACAAAGCGGCGGCCGACAACTTCCGAGACATGAACAAATAGCGTCCTAAATTTAAACGAAAAAGGCCCGATGAAGCGATAACTTCATCGGGCCTTTTTTGTTGCATTGCTATAGCTTACAGCAGGCTTTTGACCTTATCAGCCACGCCTTGCGCCGTGATGCCGAATGTATCGTAAAGTACATCCGCCGGAGCAGATGCGCCAAAGCCCTGCATTCCAACGAAACCCGCTTTGCCGGTCTTGCCGCGCTCGCCCAGCAACCAGCGGTCCCAGCCGAACTCTACGGCCGCCTCAACAGCCACACGCACCGGACCTGCTGGCAGAACTTTGCGGCGGTATTTTTCGTCTTGCTGCGCGAACAACTCGTGGCACGGCATGGAAACGACGCGTGTCCCGATGCCCTCGCCTTCCAGAATATCGCGGGCTGCCAAAGCGATTTCCACCTCGGAGCCGGTTGCCATGATGATCGCCTGACGCTTGCTTTCTGCCTCGGCCAAAACATAGGCGCCTTGGGCGGTCATGTTCTTCAGTTTGTGTTCTGTGCGCACGGTTGGCAGGTTTTGACGCGACAGCGCCAGCACCGACGGCGTGGATTTCGACGACAGCGCCAATTCCCAAGCCTCAGCCGTCTCCACCGCATCCGCTGGGCGGAAAACATTGGTGTTTGGCGTCGCGCGCAGCATGGCCAGATGCTCCACCGGTTGGTGTGTCGGGCCGTCTTCGCCAAGGCCGATGCTGTCATGCGTCATAACATAGGTCACAGGCACGCCCATCAATGCGGACAGGCGCATAGCCCCGCGGGCATAATCGGTGAAGCACATGAATGTCCCGCCGTAAGCCTTTGTTCCGCCATGCAAAGCCATGCCGTTCATCGCAGCGGCCATACCGTGCTCACGGATGCCGTAATACATGTAGCGCCCCTTGCGGTTCTCAGGGTCAAACACGCCCATATCCGCCGTCAGCGTGTTGTTGGAACCGGTCAAATCCGCAGAGCCGCCGAAGGTTTCCTGCATGATCGGGTTGATCACCGCCAATGCCATTTCAGACGCCTTGCGGGTCGCGACTTTGGGCTGGTTCTCGGTGATGTCTTTCTTCAACGCCTTGATGGTCGAAGACAGCTTGTTCGGCACATCCCCCGCGTAGCAGCGGGCGAATTCTTTCTGCTTCGAGTTCGACACTTCCAGCAAACGGCCTTCCCAAGCTTGGCGATCTGCCCCGCCACGGCTGCCGATGGCCTCCCACTGCGCTTTTACATCCGCAGGAATCTCGAACGGCCCACCGGACCAACCATAGGCGGCCTTGGTGTCGCGGATCAGGTCTTCCGAGGTCAAAGCGCCATGGCCTTTGGAGGTATCCTGCGCCGAGGACCCCAACGCGATATGCGTTTTGCACGCGATCATCGACGGTTTCTTGGTCTTCTTGGCCTTCTCGATCGCCTCATGGATTTGCACCGGATCATGGCCGTCGATGTCCTGAACATGCCAGCCCGACGCTTTGAAACGCTGGATCTGATCGGTGCGGTCGGACAGCTCCACAGTGCCATCGATGGTGATGTTGTTGTCATCCCAAAGCACGACAAGACGGCCCAATTCGTGACGACCGGCGATGCCGATGGCCTCTTGGCTGATGCCTTCCATCAAGCAGCCGTCACCTGCGATGCAATAGGTGTAGTGATCAACGATCTTTTTGCCGAAGCGTGCCCGCTGGTTCTCTTCGGCCATTGCGAAACCTACAGCGTTTGCAATGCCTTGGCCAAGCGGGCCAGTGGTGGTCTCAACCCCAGTGGCGTGCCCATATTCAGGGTGGCCGGCCGTGATTGCGCCCTTTTGGCGGAAGTTCTTAACCTGCTCCAACGTCATATCGGCATAGCCGGTAAGGTGCAGCAGCGAATAGATCAGCATGGAGCCGTGGCCCGCAGACAGGATGAACCGGTCGCGATCCGGCCAGTTTGGCGCGGAGGCATCGAACTTCAGGTGCTTCTCGAACAACACGGTGGCGACGTCCGCCATGCCCATCGGCATGCCAGAGTGGCCGGAATTCGCCGCCGCAACGGCGTCCAATGTCAACGTGCGGATGGCGGCAGCGCGCATCCAATGTTCGGGGTGGGCTTTGCGCAGGGCTGCAATATCCAAGGGTCTGATCCTTATTAGACGGCGTATATCAGAAGCGGTGATACCAGCGTTGGCGCGAAGTTCAAGCGGCGGATGACGCCGAAGGAGACTCATCTCACCTTAAAGGGGAGGCATTCGGCGCAATCTATGGTTAAAATCAGGCCTGTGAGGCACGGAGTTGATTCGTCGCAGGAAATCCTGTTGATTGATCCTCCTATGAGTTGAGGGACAAACATGACTGACGTCACCGAGCTGGAGCAGCGCATCATGACTGCGCTGGACAGAATTGAGTATAGCGCGGGCCAAATCACCAGCGCCCCTGCGGCACCTGACGAAGATCTGGCCGAAGAACTGGAGATTGAACGCGACACCAACGCGCGTCTGGTTGAAACAGGGCAGCAAAATCTGGCGCGCATTGAGCGGCTGGAAACCCGCGTCGCCCGCCTGACCAACCGCCTTGAGGCCGTCGACACCGAAAACAAGCGCCTTTCTGCCGTCATGGGGGCCTTGCGTGACACCAACAAAGCCCTGCGCGCCGCCAATGCGGAACATCTGGGCGCTGAGGCCGTCATCAATGACGACTTGCAAGCGGAAAACGATGCCTTAAGTGCCGCCCGTGAGGCCGATCTGGCAGAACTGGACGACATTTTGAGTGAAATCGCACCCTTGGTTAAGGAGGCCTAGAGCATGCCAGAGATCAACATTGAAATCGGTGGCCGCACTTTCCAAGTCGCCTGCCAAACCGGCGAAGAGCATTTCTTGCAAACGGCGGCAAAATTTCTCGACAATGAAGCCAGCGTTCTGGCCGAGCAAATCGGTCGTATGCCGGAAACCCGCATGTTGTTGATGGCAGGCTTGATGCTTGCCGATAAAACCGCTGGGCTGGAAGAAGACCTGAGCGCCGCCGAGGACCGCATGGATCAAATGCGCCGCGAGTTGGAAAGCCTGAAAGCGGCCCCAGCCAAAACTGTGGAAATTCCTGTGATCCCAGATTCTGTCTCTAGAACTTTGTCAGAGCTTGCTGCGCGCTCCGAGGCCTTGGCCGTCTCTTTGGAAGAAAAGCGCACCTGAACAATCGAAAGCGACGCAGGTGAGGCCCTCTCGCCTGCGTCCACCCCAAACCTCTCCCCCCTCACCCAATGCCGGCGTTTGAGCGCAGACAGCAACGACAGGTGATTCTCGCCTTGAGATCATGTGCAAATTTTCGTTAACGCTAACACGAATATCGCGCCCCGCTGCCCTGACGGAAACGAGACGTGTTAACGCTAACAGGTTCATTTTCAAGCAAAATCACGCTATCCCCCCATAGGCGCACCCCTTATACCTCAAGACAGGATTGAGCGAAGTTTAAGGGACAAGTGGCCATGACAACGACTGTAGCAATCAACGGATTTGGCCGCATTGGCCGCTGCACCCTAGCCCATATCGCCGAAAGCGCGCGCAACGACATCCAAGTCGTCGCCATCAACGCAACCGGCCCGATTGAGACCAACGCCCATCTGCTGAAATACGACAGTGTTCACGGCCGTTTCGGCCAAGACGTCCGCGTCGACGGCGACACGATGGATATCGGCCGCGGCCCGATGAAGGTCTTCTCGACCTATAATCCCGAAGAGCTGGACTGGAATGGCGTTGACGTCGTGCTGGAATGCACGGGCAAGTTCAACTCAAAGGAAAAGTCGGAAGTCCATCTGACACGCGGCGCAAAACGCGTGCTGATTTCTGCCCCAGCAAGCGGCGTGGACAGCACCATCGTCTACGGCGTGAACCACCGTGACCTGCTGCCAGAGCACAAGGTGATCTCCAACGGATCATGCACAACAAACTGCCTTGCGCCGCTGGCAAAAGTTCTGAACGACACGATCGGCATCGAGCGCGGCATCATGACCACGATCCACAGCTACACCGGTGACCAACCGACGCTGGACCGCCGTCATTCAGATCTCTACCGCGCTCGGGCAGCCGCCATGGCAATGATCCCGACCTCCACCGGTGCCGCCAAGGCCTTGGGCGAAGTGTTGCCGGAACTCGCAGGAAAACTGGACGGCACCGCCATGCGCGTACCGACCCCGAACGTATCCGCCGTGGATTTGACCTTTGAGGCCTCCAAGGAGGTGACGGTCGAAGAGGTAAATGCCGTGGTGGCAGAAGCCGCCGCCGGTCATATGGGCGCGGTCCTTAGCTACGACCCAGAACAAAAGGTTTCCATCGACTTCAACCACACACCTCACTCAAGCATCTTTGCCCCTGACCAGACAAAGGTTGTCGGCGGGCGCACGGTTCGGGTATTGGCTTGGTATGACAATGAATGGGGCTTCTCGTGCCGCATGGCCGATGTGGCTGCTGCGATGGGACGCCTCTGACACCTCAGAGGGCCCTCGCCTGACATGACTGACAAGATAGCTTTTGTACTGGCCGCTTTGATCATTGGCCTGTTCGCCGCCGACATTTTCGTGTTCGAATGGGATATTCATGTCTTTTTGGGGCGCAAACTGGTTCAGCTAACCGACTATATGGCGTTTTGGCGCTAGTCCCACGGTCTAAAATCGGTCTGACATCAAGCTGGTATCGGGCTGACACAAGGCCGCCACGTTAAGTGGTGGGTCGGTCATACCGCCCACCACAAAACAGTTTTAGCTGCGCATCAAACGGCCCAAGAACGAGCGTGGTTTGGATACGGGCTCTGCCTCGGCTTCATCGGCTGGCGCGATGGGAGGCAGCGCCGAGGCTTTTGTAAGCTCTGGCAAAGGCATAGGCGGCATTGTGCGTTCCGCAGCAGTCGTTGTGCGAAGCGCAGGCTTGGCGGCCACTGGCTTTGGCTCCTCTGCGGCCACTGCCACATGCGGCGGCTGCTCAGGGGCTGCTTCCACTGCGGGTGTGGCAGTGGGGGTCGGTGCGGCAATTTCCTCTGCCAGCAACTCTTGAATCGTTTTCATCGTAAAGGCCGTTTTCTCACGCCCAGAAACGCCTTCCATCGGTTTAAGACGGGTATGATCCATATCTCTGACCTCCAAACTCTAGGTAAAACTATTAAAACTCGTGCGATATTTTTTGCATTGGACCCAAATTGCCCTTGAAATATGGCGATTTTACGGAAGCTATCTGATCAAATCATGCCCGTTTAAGCTCGACTAGGGTCCTGCCGGGCCCTGTTTGCAAGGAAATTTGTGGGGCTTAGATCAAACCTGACCGACTTTTGCGCATTAGCGGGCGCCACCGGTTGACCTTTGGTAAGAAATGTATTTGTTAGCGGTAACAGAATTTCTAATCTCCCCTCAGGAGGGTCTCCCAAATGTCAGTTAAAGTAGCCATCAACGGATTTGGCCGTATCGGTCGCAATGTTTTGCGTGCCATCATCGAAAGCGGTCGCACAGATATCGAAGTCGTCGCGATCAACGATCTTGGTCCGGTAGAAACCAACGCTCACCTGTTGCAGTACGATTCAGTCCATGGCCGCTTCCCGCAAGAGGTTGTGGTAAAAGGCGACACCATCGACGTTGGCCGTGGCCCGATTGCCGTTACAGCCATCCGCAACCCCGCTGACCTGCCTTGGGGCAATGTCGACATCGTTATGGAATGCACAGGCATCTTCAATTCCAAGGAAGCCTGCCAAGCCCACCTTGAGAACGGCTCTTCCCGCGTTCTGATTTCCGCACCTGGTAAAAACGCGGATAAAACAATTGTTTATGGCGTGAACCACGACACGCTGACATCCGACGACATCGTTGTGTCCAACGCCTCATGCACCACCAACTGCCTGTCTCCTGTGGCCCATGTCCTGCAAGATAACATCGGCATCGTTAAAGGCTTCATGACGACGATTCACAGCTACACAGGTGACCAACCCACGCTGGACACCATGCACTCCGATCTCTACCGCGCGCGCGCAGCAGCCCTGTCGATGATCCCGACATCCACCGGTGCCGCGAAAGCCGTGGGCTTGGTGCTGCCAGAACTGGACGGCAAGCTGGATGGTGTGGCCATCCGCGTTCCAACGCCAAATGTATCGGTGGTCGACCTGACGTTTGAAGCCGCGCGCGACACGTCCGTGGAAGAAATCAACGCATTGATCGAGAAAGCCGCCCAAAGTGGCCCGCTGAAAGGCATTCTTGGCTACACAGACAAAAAGCTGGTCAGCTGCGACTTCAACCACGACCCACGCTCGTCGATCTTCGCCGCAGACCAAACCAAAGTCATGGAAGGCCGCATGGTCCGTATCCTTAGCTGGTACGACAATGAATGGGGTTTCTCCAACCGCATGGGCGACACCGCCGTTGCAATGGGAAAACTTCTGTAAGGTTGACCACTGACGACTAGAATACACGGCCCGCTCCTTATAGAAGCGGGCCGTAAGCATTTATGGAGACGGCTCACATGGCTTGGAAGACACTCGACGACATGAAGATGGACGGCAAACGCGTGCTGATCCGCGTGGATATCAACGTGCCAATGGATGCTGGCCGTGTCACCGACACCACCCGCATTGATCGCATCGTCCCAACTGTCCGAGACGTGTTGTCTGCCGGCGGAAAGCCTATCTTGATGGCTCACTACGGTCGCCCGAAGGGCAAATCCGTACCGGAGATGTCCCTGAGCCACGTCGTCCCTGCCCTGTCGGACATTCTTGGCCAGCCCGTCACCTTTATCGACGGCAACTTTGGCGACCGTGTTGACGCCTTGGCCACCGGCGAAATCGCCTTGCTGGAAAACCTGCGCTTCAATCCCGGTGAAGAAGCCAATGACCCCGCCTTCGCCGCGCGTCTTGCCACTTTGGGGGATGCCTATGTGAACGACGCCTTTTCTGCGGCGCATCGTGCGCATGCCTCGACCGAGGGCTTGGCGAAACTTCTGCCCGCATGCGCGGGGCGCTTGATGCAAGCCGAACTCAGTGCGCTGGAAGGTGCATTATCCACGCCCAAACGGCCGGTGTGCGCAGTCGTTGGCGGCGCGAAAGTGTCGACCAAGCTGGATTTGCTGGGCAATCTTGTGGGCAAGGTTGACCATCTGGTCATTGGCGGCGGCATGGCAAATACGTTCCTCGCGGCTCAAGGCATTGATGTCGGGAAATCCCTTTGTGAACATGACCTTGCCGACACAGCCCGCGAAATTTTGGCCAAAGCAGACGCTGCCGATTGCAAAATTCACTTGCCGACTGACATTGTTGTCGCCCGCGAATTCAAAGCAGGGGCCGCGCATGAAATCCTGCCTGCGGAGCAATGCCCAGCCGACGCTATGATATTGGACGCAGGCCCCGACACCGTGGCCGCTTTGGAAGGCGTTTTTGCCCAAAGCAACACTTTGATCTGGAATGGCCCCTTGGGCGCCTTTGAAATTCAACCGTTCAACTTCGCGACCAATGCGGCGGCCCGTAAAGCCGCGGATTTGACGCGCAGTGGGGACTTGATCTCGGTGGCTGGTGGCGGTGACACCGTCGCGGCCCTGAATGGCGCAGACGCATCCGCCGACTTCACGTATATTTCCACCGCTGGCGGGGCCTTTCTGGAATGGATGGAAGGCAAGACCCTGCCTGGCGTTGCAGCACTGGAATCCTAACGTTTTTCGACAAAATCCTATGCTCTCGTGCAAAATGTTAGCGCAAGCATGATTGCATCCGATCCCCCCCTCGCCTAGAGAGTGCGCAACTTAGCAACTCCAAGGCGAGGCCTCCCATATGTCGAACTCCGAGCAACTCGAACAAATTCGCAACGGCAAAGGCTTCATCGCCGCCTTGGATCAAAGCGGTGGGTCGACCCCGAAAGCGCTGCGGCTGTATGGCATTGGGGATGACGGCTACGCCAATGACGCCGAAATGTTCGATCTGGTTCATCAGATGCGCACGCGCATTGTCAAAGCGCCTGCCTTCACCGGCGAAAAAGTCATCGGTGCCATTTTGTTTGAGAAAACCATGGACAGCGAGATGGATGGCACCCCGTCGGGCAAGTTCATCTGGGAAGATAGCGGCGTTGTGCCCTTCTTGAAGATCGACAAAGGCTTGGAAGACGAAGCAGACGGCGTGCAATTGATGAAGCACATCGACGGCTTGGACGCGCTTCTGAAACGCGGTGTCGAAAAAGGCATGTTCGGCACCAAGATGCGTTCGGTGATCTCCGCCGCCTCTGAGACAGGCATCGCGGCGATCGTGGCGCAGCAATTCGATCTTGGTCGCCAGATAATGGGCCACGGCTTGATCCCGATCATCGAGCCGGAAGTCACCATCACAATCAAAGACAAAGCCCAAGCCGAGGCAATCTTGCTGGCTGAGTTGACCAAGCAGCTGGACGCTCTGCCCGACGGCAAAGATGTGATGTTGAAGCTAACCCTGCCGGAAATGGCCAACACCTATCAGTCGCTGGTAAATCACCCCCGCGTGATGCGTGTTGTCGCCCTGTCGGGGGGATATACCCGCAGTGAGGCAAACACCCGCCTGTCGGCCAACACTGGCGTTATCGCAAGTTTTTCACGGGCGCTGACCGAAGGCCTGTCCGTTCAGCAAAGCGACGTAGAATTCGACGAAATGATTTCGGGTACAATCGATAGCATCTATACCGCATCCGTTGCGGGGTAGATTGTTGAATCCCCTATAGAAAATTGAAGTTTTCTTCATTTAGGGGATTCACAAAGCGAACAGCATGTGCGATTCATAGAGAACAGCGCCCGCAAGAGGCGCGTTCTGAGGCAGCAGATGACACATTCGCGTAACAATTCTTTCGGTATCACGCCCTTGCTGATTTTTTCAGTCCTGTTTTTGATGGGTGCCTATTTCGTATTTGCGGCCGTTCAGGGCGACTACGGAATCTTTCGTCGCGTACAGGTCGAAGCCGAAATCGAGACTTTGCGGAACGAACTGGATGCGCTGGAGGCCGATGTTGCCAGTCTTCGCAACAAAACCCGTCGCTTGTCCGACGGCTATCTGGATCTGGACCTTTTGGACACTCAAGCCCGCGCAACGCTGGGATTGATGCGCTCCGACGAAATCCTGATTCATTAACCCCTTAGTAACGATGCGCTTTTATGCCACCACAGGTCGCCTGTGGGGAAATTTCATCTGCGGCATTTAAACAGGGGTGATCTTTTCGAAAAGCTCTGATAGAAGATAGTTTAACGTTAAACTATACCCTTTTGCGCCAAGATTTTTGGGAGGATTGCCAGTATGGCTGCCAAGAAAACCACGAAGAAAGCAAATGTCTCCAAGGAAGAGCTCCTGAGCTATTACCGCGACATGCTGTTGATCCGTCGCTTTGAAGAGAAGGCAGGCCAGTTATATGGCATGGGCCTCATCGGCGGCTTCTGCCACCTCTACATTGGCCAAGAAGCCGTAGTTGTCGGCTTGGAAGCCGCGACCAAAGAAGGTGACAAGCGCATTACGTCCTACCGCGATCACGGCCATATGTTGGCCTGCGGGATGGACCCGAAAGGCGTTATGGCCGAGCTGACCGGCCGCGAGGGCGGCTACTCCAAGGGGAAAGGCGGCTCGATGCATATGTTCTCCAAGGAGAAGCATTTCTACGGCGGACACGGCATCGTGGGCGCACAGGTGCCACTGGGTGCGGGCTTGGCGTTTTCCGACAAATACAACGGCAACGACAATGTCACCTTCACCTACTTCGGTGATGGCGCGGCAAACCAAGGCCAAGTCTATGAAGCGTTCAACATGGCGGCCCTTTGGGACCTGCCAGTGATCTTCGTCATCGAGAACAATGAATATGCGATGGGCACGGCGATGGCCCGCTCGACCTCTACCCCAGACATCTACACACGCGGCGCCGCCTTCGGGATCAAAGGCGAAGCCGTCGACGGCATGGATGTATTGGCGGTTAAAGAAGCCTCCGAGAAAGCCGTGGCGCACTGCCGCGCGGGCAAAGGCCCGTATATTTTGGAAGTAAAAACATACCGTTACCGTGGCCACTCCATGTCGGATCCGGCGAAATACCGGACCCGCGAAGAAGTGCAGAAAATGCGTGATGAGCGTGACTGCATTGAACAAGTTCGCGACCTGCTGCTGACTGGAAAACACGCCACAGATGACGATCTGAAAGCCATCGACAAGGAGATTAAAGCCGTGGTCAACGAGGCTGCTGACTTCTCCAAAGAAAGCCCCGAGCCCGCCTTGGAAGAGCTTTACACCGACATCTACGCAGAAGCTTGAGGGGAAACTGAAAATGGCTACTGAAATCCTAATGCCCGCCCTCTCGCCGACTATGGAAGAAGGCACCCTTGCCAAATGGCTTGTTAAAGAGGGCGACACCGTCTCCTCTGGCGACATCATGGCAGAAATTGAAACCGACAAAGCCACGATGGAATTTGAAGCCGTCGACGAAGGCATCATCGGCAAAATCCTGATTGCAGAAGGCACCGAAGGCGTTGCCGTAAACACCGCAATCGCCGTGTTGATTGAAGAAGGCGAAAGCGCCGACGACATCGCAGCACCCGCCTCAGCCCCTTCCCCAGCAGCTGAAGCTGCCGTAGCCGAGGCACCCGCCGCAGTTGCACGCGGACCCGTTGAAGTGGTCATCCCAGCCGAGGCCGATTTGCCCGAAGGCACCGAGATGAAATCGACCACCGTGCGCGAAGCCTTGCGCGACGCCATGGCCGAAGAGATGCGCCGCACGCCGGAAGTCTTCTTGATGGGTGAAGAAGTCGCCGAATACCAAGGCGCCTATAAAATCTCCCAAGGCCTGCTGGACGAGTTTGGTGCCAAGCGCGTGATCGATACGCCCATCACCGAGCACGGCTTCGCCGGCATCGGCACGGGTGCAGCCTTTGGCGGCCTGAACCCGATTGTGGAGTTCATGACCTTCAACTTCGCCATGCAGGCGATTGACCACATCATCAATTCTGCGGCGAAGACATTGTATATGTCCGGCGGCCAAATGGGCTGCCCGATTGTGTTCCGTGGCCCGAACGGCGCGGCTGCGCGCGTTGGTGCCCAACACTCCCATGACTACGCTGCTTGGTATGCCCAAATTCCAGGTCTTAAGGTGGTAATGCCCTACTCGGCAGCCGACGCTAAAGGCCTGCTGAAATCGGCCATCCGCGACCCGAACCCAGTGGTCTTCCTAGAGAACGAAATCCTTTACGGACAAAGCTTCGACGTACCCGTGCTGGACGATTACACCGTTCCATTGGGCAAAGCCAAAATCTGGCGAACCGGTACAGATGTGACCATTGTCAGCTTTGGCATCGGCATGAAGTACGCCTTGGAAGCTGCTGATAAATTGGCAGAAGATGGCATTTCAGCAGAAGTTATCGACCTGCGCACCCTGCGTCCGATGGACATGCCAACCGTGTTGGAAAGCGTCAAGAAAACCAACCGCTGCGTGACCGTTGAGGAAGGCTTCCCTGTTTGCTCCATCGGCTCTTACATCAGCTCGCAGATCATGCAAGAGGCCTTCGATTACCTCGACGCCCCTGTGATCACCTGCACCGGTAAGGACGTCCCAATGCCCTATGCCGCAAACCTAGAAAAGCTGGCGCTGACCACGACTGCCGAAGTCGTCGAAGCCGTCAAAGCTGTCACCTACCGTTAAGGAGCGCAGATCATGCCAATCGAAATTCTCATGCCCGCGCTGTCCCCGACTATGGAAGAGGGCACATTGGCCAAATGGCTGGTGAAAGAAGGCGACACAGTGAACTCCGGCGATGTCATGGCCGAGATTGAAACCGACAAAGCCACCATGGAATTCGAAGCCGTGGACGAAGGTGTCATCGGCAAAATCCTTGTGGCTGAAGGCTCTGAAGGGGTTGCGGTGAACACGGCGATTGCAGTGTTGCTGGAAGACGGCGAAAGCGCAGATGACATCGGGGCCACCTCAAGCGCCCCGCAAGTCGCTGCACCTGAAGCCACTGCTGAGGCGCCCGTTGCTGCCGCTGCACCAGCGCCCGCAGCCCCTGCCCGCGCCTCTGGTGACCGCGTGTTCGCCTCCCCATTGGCGCGCCGCATTGCGGCCAACAAAGGCATCGACCTTGCAACGCTGAAAGGCTCCGGCCCGAAAGGTCGCATCGTTAAGGCAGATGTAGAGAACGCAACCGCCGCACCAAAGGCCGCAGCCCCCTCAACGTCTTCTGCAGCCGCACCCGCAGGTGCTGCATTGGCCGCAGGTCCGACCACCGACCAAGTGCGCAAAATGTACGAAGGCCGCGAATTCGAGGAACTTCCCCTCGATGGCATGCGCAAAACCATCGCCGCCCGCCTCACCGAGGCCAAACAATCCGTGCCGCATTTCTATCTGCGTCGCGACATCCAGTTGGATGCGTTGCTGAAGTTCCGCTCCACTTTGAACAAGCAACTAGAACCGCGCGGCATCAAGCTGTCGGTTAACGACTTCATCATCAAGGCCTGTGCTTTGGCACTGCAACAAGTCCCCGAGGCCAATGCGGTTTGGGCGGGCGATCGCACCTTGAGCCTGACGCCCTCGGATGTTGCCGTTGCGGTGGCCATCGAAGGCGGATTGTTCACGCCGGTGTTGAAAGATGCTGAAATGAAGTCCCTGTCCTCCCTGTCCACAGAGATGAAAGACCTCGCCTCCCGGGCCCGCGACCGCAAACTCGCGCCGCATGAATACATGGGCGGCAGCTTCGCGATCTCCAACTTGGGCATGTTTGGCATCGACAATTTCGACGCAATCATCAACCCGCCGCATGCCGCTATTCTGGCTGTAGGCGCGGGCGCCAAGAAGCCTGTTGTCGGTGAAGACGGAGAGTTGAAGGTCGCAACCGTGATGTCCACCACACTCAGCGTGGATCACCGCGTGATTGATGGGGCACTTGGGGCAAACCTACTCAACGCCATCAAGAACAACCTTGAAAATCCAATGGCGATGCTCGTTTAACCGGCTCAAAAATCCATACAAAAAAAGGGCCGGATCAACTGATCCGGCCCTTTTTTGTGCGTGTCTCGCAAGTATCAGCCTTTGGTGCCGATCATTTGATCCATAGAAATTGACGGGTGAGTGCAGCCCGCCTCCCCTACGATTTTAGCAGGAACCCCTGCCACTGTTTTCATCGGTGGCACTTCTTCCAGCACCACAGACCCCGCAGCCACCCGCGAACAGTGGCCTACGGTGATATTGCCCAGAACCTTCGCTCCCGCACCGATCAAGACACCATTTTCAATCTTCGGATGACGGTCGTCATGTTCTTTACCAGTCCCGCCCAAAGTCACCGAATGCAGCATTGAGACGTTGTCGCCCACAATTGCGGTCTCGCCGATGACGATGGAATGCGCGTGGTCGATCATGATCCCTTTGCCAATCGTCGCGGCTGGGTGGATATCCACCCCAAAGGTCTCTGAGGTGCGCATTTGCACGAAATAGGCCATATCCTTGCGGCCTTGCTTCCAAAGCCAATTGCCAACGCGGTAGGCTTGGATCGCTTGGAACCCTTTGAAAAACAACACAGGTTGGATAAAGCGCTCGCAAGCAGGGTCGCGATCATGAACGGCCACAATATCCGCGCGCGCCGCCTCCCCCAGCCAAGGGTCAGCCGCATAGGCTTCATCCGCGATTTCGCGCAAAATCTGCTCCGACATCTCGGCGGAGGACAGCTTTTGCGAAAACCGGTAAGCCAGAGCCGATTCCAGCTTGGCATGATGCAAGACAGACCCGTGGACGAGCCCGCCCAACAGCGGCTCGGCCGTGATGGCCAAGCGCGCTTCTTCTGTAATCTGCGTCCAGACCGGATCAATATTGGCCAGCTTGGGGTCGGAATGTGCCATCAGATATCCTCTAAGGTGTTCATGTGTTCATACACCACATAGGTAAATTCTGGCAATTCCAAACCCCTGTCACGCGCAAAAGCGTGAACAGTGCGATCAATTTACGTTATGCTCGCGGAATATCGAAGCGCAGCACATGTACGGCAAGCCGCACCGTACCGCCCGAAAAGTCCCCGCCGTTGGCTGTCAATTTCAACTGTGTGCTGCTGTGGTAGGCCTGTGGTTGCCCCGTAAGGCCGCGCACATAGGATCCATTGCCGATCCCCAAACCTGTCCCGTATCGCGTATCGGAAGTGTCCACGCCCAGCGACCAATTGCTCAACGTCCCTGTAATCGCGTCGGTCACCAGCCCAGTGACGGCAAACACAACACAGTCTTTCGGGATCACAAACCCCGTCAAAACGCTGCTTCCGGCGCCGATGGTGAAATCGAATTCAACCGTTTCCGCCCGCATGCCGGCACCGAAAGGCGACGTGGACAAGGGATTGTCTTGCCACTCCACCCCGTCGAAACGGATGTCCACCGCCTCGTCCGAGACAAAAACCCGCCATCCCGCCAATGGGGTCAGGAAGTCCCATCCCCCATTCAGGTAGACGGCCAGTTTGCCGTCCTGCCCCCCCCAGTCATTCACGCCCCCAAGAGGCACCAAATAGGTCACCCCGTCTTCGACCAAGCTTGGCGGGGTCGAGGTGGTCCTGCTGACCACCCCCAGCTGCAAGGCCGCGTCAATCCGCGCCAAGGCCTCATTCACCGTGACATGCTTTTGAGCCTGAGACGGCGCGAGCAAAGGGAGGTTCAGTGTTGCTGTATCAGCCATTGATTTCGATCCTTGAAAATAGTCCCGGTCCGAAGCGCAAAGACACTTGCGCCACTTCGATTTCATAAGGGCCGCTCAGCCCGTCCGCCATTTGCGCTGAACTTGTGTAGGTCCAATGCGGCACGCTGGTTTCGACCTCCCGCACAACGCTGCCCCCCTGAGTTACACGCAAAAAATAGTGTTCAACATCTTCCCCCAAGGGCACCTCCACCGACGCCCAGCTGTCCCCGTCAATCCGTGTCCGACGTATCCAACTCACGCTGGTCTGCGTGCCAGACCTGCGCGCCTTCAGATGCGCAGGCGCATAGGGTCTGAGGCCAATGCCCTCGAAGGCCTCGACATAATAGCGGTAGGACGGGTCGTCATATGGGCGCAGTGACGGCCCGATCCTGTAGTGCCGCGCCAATCCTCTGGCTGATTGCTGCATCTCGATCTGCGCAGGCCCGCCATCCAGCAACACAAACCGGCTGCCCTCCGGCCAGACATCAGGGATCAGACCGTCGCTGCCCACCTGCCCGCGCAGCAAATCGGACAATTCATATGTATCCGGTGCCACAAGTTCGGCATTTGCGAACTGGATGATTTCCCACCTGTCGGATGAGCCATCCCCGATGGCCGCTACATTGGCCCCGTTCAGCACTGCGCTGCGTGTCACCGAACTCAGTGGCGCCCCAGATACCTTCACCCGCAAAGGCACACCACGTTGCCACATCCCAGCCTGCGCAAAGCCCAATGACGAGGCCAGCACCCCCATGCGTGCCGGATTCTCAATCACCGTATTCAACGCGTAGTCACTGTCCTCGGCAGATCCGTAGACCGCCACCCCTCCGGGCCACGGCTTGGCAGAGGCCGCGACATAGGGCGCGAATGGCACCTCATCACCCTTTAGAAGCGGCAGATCCATGAATTGCGCCGAGACCGGTACAGGAACCGCAAAGGGGCGAATTTCGCCGACATTCTCTACCGCATCACTCGGGGTGTAGATATGACGCTCTACCCGCACGGCCTCAATACGCCGCGCACCTCGGTCCTCGACACGGTCAACACGGAAGAGTGTCCTATCCCCCCGCTCATCCGTCATTTGTGCCAAATCCCCCGCGCGCAGATCACTGCGAGAAGGCGGAACCGCAAAGCTGACAGCATCCCGCGCGACGCGCGCCTCCGACAACCATCGCTCTGCAATGATCTTGGCTTCGGTTTCGGTTAAGGCAAGTGGCAGCTCGTTGTGGGTCGCGTCTACCGATCCGTCATGGGGGAAACGGGCATCCGCGACGCGGGCCACGAACTCCCCTTCTGCCTCAACATAGCCCAAACGTACCTCTCCGACGATCTCCGCCTCCGGTGAACGAATTTGCTCTAGCACCGTATCCGATCCGTCGACGACAAGCTCGGCGGGGTCTACAGGCGTATCAACGGCCTCTTTGCGCGACTGGAACACCAGTTTTCCGCCGCGCTCTATTGCGTCAAAACCCAGCGCGATCATCAAAGGTTGCAACGCGGCACGCGGGGTGTCGAACTCGGCGATGTTGAAGCCACGCACAACGCCGTGCAGCCCATCAACGTCATATTCCGTTAGACCGCCGCGCTCGCAAATTTCGCCCACCACATGCGCCAATGGCATCACAGAGGTGCGCCCCGTCAGCCAATGCCCCGTGACATGGTTGTGCCCGTCACTCCACACAGACAGATTGCTGGGGAAATCTGGCCATGGCCGCGCGTCCCATGCCCAGACAAATGCCCGTGACATATCCACCATTGGCCCCTCATAGATCGGGCTTGTGGGGTTGTTGCTCTCATCCGCAAAGAACCCGAAATAGGCCCGCAAATATTGCATCTGCACGTAGTCGTCACGCTGCCCGTTCGAGAAATGGGGGATCGCGCTTTCGCTAGACTTTGGGTCCAGAAATTTATTCGGCTCATTCGGGCCCTTGTCGATGGCCGCGCAGCCCAACTCGGTGAACCAGATCGGTTTCGACTGCGGCTCCCAGTCGGTGGAAACCGTAGATCGCACCCCGCCCACGCGGTCGTGATGCGCCTGCCCCCACCAGTTCCACAAATCTTTGAAGCGGTAGACCCACGGCTCCCCATGTGCGCCGTCTTCAATCGGTGTGCGAATTTGCAAGGCCCGCTCTTCGGCGTCGCGGTAATACCAGTCATAGCCCTCTCCCCCGCGGATGTTCCCGCGCAGGTAGTCCTGATCATAGATCGAGCCGGCATCTGCATCCAGATGCTCGTCCCCGTCACGCCAGTCCGCGATGGGCATGTAGTTGTCGATCCCGACAAAATCGATCTCATCGTCTGCCCATAGGGGATCAAGGTGGTATAGCAAATCGCCAGAGCCGTCTTGCGGCTGATATCCGGAATACTCTGACCAGTCGGCGGCATAGCCGATCTTGACCCCAGCGCCAAGAATGCCACGCACCTCTCCCGCCAGAACCCGCAAGGCCTCCACTGCCGGAAACCCGCCGGTATGGTCGCGAATTTGGGTCAACCCGCGCATCTCCGAGCCAATGCAAAACGCGTCAACGCCGCCGGCTAGGGCACATAGATGCGCATAGTGCAAAATGAACCTGCGGTAAGAGTACTCATCCGGTCCGGAGTAAGTCACCGCGCCATTGGCCACAGCAAAGTCCGACACCTGCGCCGTCCCCATAAACGCGGTCACTTCGGCGTGGGCCGCTGCCGTCCCATCTGTGGAGCCAGCAACCCCGACTGCGCGTTCTGATGTGATCCGGCCACGCCAAGGCAAGGCAGGTTGCCCTATGTTTCCGCTATAGGGGTCAGGAAGGCTGTTTCCCTCCAGCTGATCCATCAAAATGAACGGGTAGAATGTAACAGCTTGCCCCGCTTCCCCCAGCGCGGCAATGGCTTCCAACACGGAGGCATCCGACGGGGTTCCCCCGTATACGGCAGCCCCATCTTGATGCGCGACAAGCTCTGCGTCATTGCGAGACAGCCCCGAGACGCTCCAGTTGGACGGCGCCACCGCCTGAGGGTGTACGAACGGCAAACTCCCGACGCTGCTTTGCGGGGCGGTTTGTGTCTCCACTTTGGGGGCGATCTTGCACTGCCCAGCGCGCAGGTCGTCGCCAAACCAGCTCACCACCAATGAGGTGGCGGCACAATTGGGCAACTCCCCCTGTAGCGCATCCAGCGAAGACACCAAATCCACGGCCCCGTCGGCGCTGTTTACATTGGCCGCGACCTCTTCGCCCAGCTCCCCTGTGCGGAACACCGGTGAGGTGGCCAATGCGAATTCCCCCGAGCCCGGCATCAGGGCTACGGCCTTTACCACATCGGACATCAAGGGCTCGCTTACCCCATTCGCACGCGACGGGCGGATCACCTCGAAGGTCAATTGAGGAACGCGGTTCCCATATGCGCTCAGGTCCATGTTCTCTATCACCACATAGGCCAGCCCCCTGTAGGCGGGAATAGTCCCCTCGCCCTCAATGGCACTCATCACTGGGTCGGGTTGCTGGTCTTTGGTGCCGCGGTAGACGCGCAGGCTCAGGTCGGATTTACGCACGATCGTGCCATCCGCCCATATGCGTCCTACCCGCGCGATCTCTCCTTCGCACAGGGCAATCGCTACGGATATGCAGTAGCTATACTGCCGTGTTGTGGCTTTCGGTCCACCGCCTTTGCCGCCACGTTGCTCGGTGACGGTCACCTTCTCCTTGAAACGCGATGTCCAGATCACATTTCCAGGAAGTCGCATCCGCCCATAGCTGCGTGCAATCGCGCCGCCTTCATTCGCCCCCATTACCCGCATCCGGTCCAACCGGCCTGCGTCTACGGTTTGGGATCCCGCTCCCATAAGGCGTTGGTCAATCGCACGCCCAACGGTCGCCCCGATGGCACGCCCAATTACAACCGAGCTTAGCCCAAAGACACCGCCCCCTAGGGCGCCCCCGACGGCGGCCCCTGCTGCGGATAAAAGTATCGTTGCCATCAGCTACCTGCTTTCGGAAATTCAAAACGCGCCACAACGCGCCGTGCCCAAGGCTCCGAGAACGGAGACTCCACAACCCCATGCCCCGAATAGGCATGAATAAATTTCGGTGACGCCCCCAGCGCAGAGGTCAGTCCCAAATGTTTGGCCACTCCCTGCTCGCGCATGCGAAACAGCACCACATCCCCCACCCCAGGGTCATCCACGTCTTTGGCAATCAACCTGCGCGCGGCAGCCGCCCACAGGCGTTCTTCTCCCTGTGGCTCGGACCAATCCGCTGAATACGCGGGAACCGCCTCTGGCTCCGCACCATACACAGCCCTCCAGACCCCGCGCAAAAGCCCAAGGCAATCTGCCCCCGCTCCCTTGCAGCTGGCTTGGTGGCGATACGGTGTCCCAATCCACAAACGCGCTTCCGCGATGATCTGTTCCGCTGCCCTGCTCATGAATACCTGCTCCCGCCGTCATTGGCCCCAGCCTCGGTTGGGTAGGTCATCAACCAGTCCTCACCGGGGATATGGGGAAAGCCTTGAAAGTTCGCGATGTTTTGGAACTTCAACCGGCAGGTCTCGATCCGCTTGTCGCAGCCCGCCTCAATCATCACCATGTCGCCCGCCACGATCGGCATGCGAAGCTCTTCCCATAGCTCGATCACCCGAACCCCGTCCTCGGTCCGGTCATTCTTCACCATGGCGACAAGGCCCTCGGCCTCCCCCGTGCGAACCTCAAGACGCCCGCGTTCAAACCAGCGGTCATCGAACCCCGCCAACTGCTTGAAGCGAAACACCCGCCCTGCCTCGACTTGCTCTACGGCGATGTCCGTTCTGTAACCTGCCGCTGTCAGATCAACACAGCAGGTGCCATCCCCCAAAACCGCCTGACATGGTTTTTGGTACACCCGCCCCACCGGAGTGTTCAGCACTTCGGACAATCCACGCAATTCCGCATGAAACGCGCCATCTGCCCGCTTCAGCTCACCAATAGAGCCCTTGAATTGCACGTCACGCGCGTCGACATCGCGCCAGTTCACCAACCACGCCACAACCTCCGCCCCGTCAAAGCGCCCCGCGTTGATGTCAGCCTCCGTCACAGCATCCCCAGATAACGCGCCCACCGCTTCAGAGTTGTCGACGGCCAAACCCGTTACCTGCTGCAACGCGCTCGCCGTCAGGCCGGTGTCGGCCTTGAACTCTATGCCCTCAAAGCTCAGACCTTCGTCGTGATCCGTAAAGCCGAACACACGCCCGTCGCGTCGTGTCACCGCCCAACACCGGCACACGCTGGTCAGCCCGGTTTGTAAATGCTGCTGAAGGCTCATACCCGCACCTCCACAACCGGCACGCTTGGCACATTCCCCGCTTGGAAGCTCGCCACGCTGGTCTGGATGGCATCCACGTCAAAGCGCACAGGCACGTCAAACTCGTACCCTGCGGTGATCTCCACCCCTTCATCCGGCGCCTCGCCAAAGGTGACAACGCCCGTATCCAGATCAATCTGCCAGTCCACGCCCTCTTGCAGCGCAATCCCGTCGAACCCGATAAGTACCGTCCCCGACACAGGCTTTTTCACCGGCCGTGCATAGTCATACCCGCCAGAGGCATAGGTCTTGATCAGCTGCCATTCGGTCTGCACTCCGTCGCCGCGGCCGATGATCTGGTCCTCAAAGGTAACCTCCCTTGATGCCTTGCAGGACCGAAAGTCCGACCAATCCTTCCAGCGAAACCCGTATAGCTGCCCTTGGCGCGCCTCAAAGAAGGCCACCATGGTCTCTACGTCATCCAAAGACCGCATCCCCACGCCCGCGTCATAGCGCCTGCGCGAATGCGCCCATGGGGTGTTGCGCTCCTCAAAGCCGTTGGCCAAGGTCACCACTTCCGTGCGGCGCTCCGGCCCCCCAAGGGAGCCAAAGGACAAAGACGCCGGAAACCGTACTTCATGAAAATTCATCGGGACTTCCTCTTGTTCAATCAGCGGTTGCGTTGGCCACGGCTCAAGGCGCGGCCCATCTGCGCTGCAATCTGGCTTTGGGATCTTTGGAAACCGGCCACATCCGGCGTGGAGATATTCATCACCACCTGCACAGGCTGGCCGCCGCCACCTGCACGCACGCCCAAGCTGCCGTCAGGGCCGCGCGCAAGGGGCATAATCGCCTCTGGCCCCGCTTCCCCCATCAACCCCATGCCGCCGCGCATCGCGAAATTCGTGGGCGCGCTGACAACGCCCCCCTTGGCGAAGGGCATCACCCGTCCTTGGGAAAAGGTGCCGCCTTTCTCAAACGGCAGTATCCCCGAGACCAAGCCATTGACGCCGCTGGCAATCACTTCGCCCAAACCGTTCTGAATGGGCCGCATGGCGGTGTTATAGGCCGCATTGATCATGCTCTCGGCCACGGTTTTCAGCGCATCCGACAGTTTCATCCCGTCAAAGGCCAGCCCGTCGAAGGCCTTCCGCAAGCCGCCACCGATCGACAGCGACAAGGAGGCCACTTCGCGCGAGGTATACAGCATCGTCGAGCGCATCGCGGCCAACTCTGTCTCAAAGGTGCTCACAACCACTTCCGCGCCGCCCAATGAGGTCTCTAAGCCCTCAATGCGGTTCTCAAGCCCGTCTATTCCGTCCAAGACACCCATCAAGGCGCTCCTTTCACGTCGCTATACATGCGCTCCAGCTCTGCAAGCCGTGCGCGGTTCAATGGTTTTTCGACCGCCTCCAGCCCCAAAACCAAGATCAACTCTGCGGGGGTCAGCGCCCAAAACTCGGCCGGCCTCACCCCTGCGGAGGCGCTCACCCGCAGCAAGGCGGGCCAGTCAAAGCCGCTCATGTCCCTTGGGGGGTGAACGCCCGCGCCAGCAATTGCGCCGCGACCTTGGTGCATTCCAGCAGGCCGCCCTCAATCTCGGCCGACAGCAAATCCGTGCCCACGCCGCGCCAGCCGCCACCGCGCAAACCCGCCACGATCAACGCCAACACGTCGCGGGTGGAAAACTTGCCCGCCTCAAACCGTTCGATCAGATCCAACACGGTCTCCCCCGCCAAATCTGCCTCCAGCTCCGCAAGGGCGCCAAGGGTCAGGCGCAACTCATGCGCCTGACCATCCAGCACGAGACGGACCTCACCTGCCCATGGGTTCGCCATTATGGCGTGACCGGAGCATCAAGGATCGGGGTAAAGCTCAACGCTCCGGCCGAGGCCAAGGCCATCTCGTAAGTTGCCTCTCCCTCCAATGCGCCCGCATATTCAATCGAGGTAATCTGGAACGCTCCTTCCACAATTCCGAAGTCAGGGATAATCACCTGAAACTGTGGAACTTCTCCGTCAAAGAAAATCTGGCGCGCGCGCTCGTCCGTGCCTTCGTCACGAAACACGCCAGACCCCGAGATCGCGGCGCTTTTCACACCAGCCCCCGCCAGCAGCTCACGCCAGCCGCCCGCACTTTCCATCGAGGTCACATCCACCTGTTCTGCGTTGAATGAAATCCGCGTCGCCCGAAGGCCCGCGATTGTCTCGAACTGCCCGTCTCCGGTCAGATCCACTTTCAACAATAAGTCCTTACCGCGTTGTACACCCATGGCCCGTCTCCATCCGTTTGTCCCAAGGGAAACCGCCCGCGTCTTCACGCGCCACGCCCCCCATCACTGCTTCAAAAATACCTAAATTCCGCCGCTCAAATCCGCCGCGTCGCTCATGTTCAACTCAACCGTCATCCACACGGGCCCGAAAGGTCAGGTCAATGCGGCGCGCGGTGCCGCTCTCCGCACGGGCCGCCTTCGCCTTCAAGAACCGGCACGACACCAACCGCCCGCGGTCCAACTCTAGGTCCGCGTCAATCAGCAGGTCGCACACGGCAACCCCTGCCTGCTTGGCTGTGGAAAATCCGGCCGCATCTGTCACCACAGAGATGATGAACTCATGCACAGCGCCGCCGCCTGACCCGTCGGACCCTGCTCGAACGCTCTCCGGCCCCAAGGTCACATATAGCTCCGGCAGGCTGCCCGCAGGCTCGGCGTCAAAGATTGCGCCGCCCACAAGGCCACTTAACCCCGCATCCCCTGCCAAAGCACCGTAAACCGCCCCCTGAAGGGCCGCTGAAATCGCGTAAGTCATCCCGCAACCTCCTCAATCGCAAAGCATGTCAGATACCGCGCGTCGACGTCGTATTCAGCGACCCCCACAATCCGGAACACGCGGGCGCCTTCGCGAAACCGCTGGTCGGGCTGCGGGCGCGCGTCCGATCCGACCGCCGCCCCACGCACCACGATCCGGTAAGGCACGGATGACACCGTCACCCCCGCCCCGAAGCGCTCGCGCCCAGAGCCGGCCTTCACCCGCGCCCACAGGTCACCCAGCGGCATCCACGCCTCTGTGTATCCCCCCGCGCCATCCGCCACGCGCACCGCGTGCTCCAAGGTCAGGCGCCTGTTCAGCTCCACACTCATGAGCGCGCCCCCAGCACACGAATGTTGCGGTAAGGCTCCAGCAAAGACACCACACCAAAGGGCATCGCCCGCGCAGCGCCGCTGACCTCATTGCGGTGCTCGTAGTAATGCGCACCCAACATCAACACCGCCTGTTGCAAGTCTGCGGGAATGTCGTCCCAGCTGCTTCCAAATCCGGCGGTGAAGCTCACAATCGCTTCGCCGTCCTCGGTGATGGCAGGCAGGCTGCGCCCCTTGGCAAACAGACGCGGTCTATGCGTGTCGCGCTCAAGCCCGAAAAGCTGCAGGTCAACATCGCTCACCACGCCCTCAACATTGCGCAACGCCACGCTGGTCATAGCGGTTACAGGGGCCACTGGCAGCGGTTGATGCCCGTCCTCAGCCCATCGCGTCACGCGCCACTGCAAAATGCGCTCGAACAATATCTTGCCTGTGCGGGCTTCGATCGCCGCGAGCGTGGCGCGCAAATACCCCGCCAAAAGGTCGTCTTGCAGGCTGTCGTCAGCAAAGCCCGAGCCAAGGCGTAAATGTGCCTTAAACGGCTCCAATGGCAAAGCCTCTAGGGGGGTGGTGGTCAGGTCAACCAGCTCCATGATCCATCTCCAAACGGTCAGTTTCAGTTAGTCGTCGCAAGGTCGGAGAGCTGGGCGCGGCATCTCCCGCGCCCAGCCGGATCGTCTTAGGAAACCGCGAACTTCAGCAGCTTGATCGCCGCAAAGTCGGATACGTCGCCGCCGACGCGCTTGGTGGCATAGAACAGCACATGCGGTTTGGCCGAGAACGGGTCACGCAGGATGCGCAGGTCTGGGCGCTCCGCGACTGTGTAGCCCTTGGAGAAGTCGCCAAACGCAATCGCCGTCGCGCCGGAGCCAATGTCAGGCATGTCTTCGCCAATCAGCACCGGATAGCCCATCAGACGTGCAGGCTCGCCCGCCGCCAATCCGTCGGACCACAAGAAGCGGCCGTCCGCGTCCTTCATCTTACGCACCGCACCCGCGGTCTTGGAGTTCATCACAAAGGCCGCGTTGGAACGGTAGCGCGCGCCCAGCGAGTAGACCAAATCCACGATGCTTTCAGCCGGTGTGCCAGAGGCAAAGTCGCCGTCTACGCCGGTGGCGATGTAGCCGATGTTGCCCCAGCTCCAGGTCGCGTCATCAACGGATGTATGCGTCAAGAAGCCCATTGGCTTGTCCACACCATCACCGCTGATAAACGCCGCAGCTTCGGCCGCGGCAAACTTGTCCGCAATGCGGCCCGCAAGCCAGCCTTCCACGTCAAAGGCCGCGTCATCCAATAGGCGCTGGGACGCTTTCGGCAGTGCCGACAATTCGTGCAGCGGGATGCTGATGCGGTCAAACTGCGGTGTGTCGGTCTCAGGGGATGCAGCTTCGGTCGCCCAGCCAAAGCCCAGTTCCGTATGATCCACCAACACGTCGTAAGACGTCGCCTCAACATTCACCACATTGGCAATTGCGCGCAACGAGGCCGCGGATTTCAGCACCGTCGCCACAGTGTCGGACGTCTGCGGGTCCACCAAGTAACCGCCGTCGGCTGCCACCGCAGTGGTCAGGCCTTTTTCCTCAATTTCGAGGCCGCGCAGACCATCGTCATCGCCACTTCGTAGATAGGCTTGAAAGGCCTTCTGATGAGGCACCTCGGCCTCAACGGCGGTGGACAAAGCCGGACGTGCGGTGCGGGCGAAATTCTTGCGATCCAAATGGGTCATACGGTCTTCCTGTGTTTGTAGTCGGGATTTCACGTCGGCCTGAAACTGGCCGAAGTCGTTCATAAATCCGGCCATCTCTTGGGCCAGATCAAAAGCCGGAGCCGTGCCATCAGGCGTGCGCCCTCCGGCCCGGGACTTAGTCTCGGGTTTGGTCATGTCATGTCCTGCATGTTGCTACGTTGTGGTGCTCAGCCCTCGCCAAGCGTGTGACGCAGGCTGTGACGAAGGGTGCGAAACACCCCCGCGAGGTCCTGCGTCGTCGTTTCAAGCACGGGGTCGTCGGCCTTCGCCGCCACCCGCGCCTCTTGGAGCATCGGGAAGGTCACAAGCGACACCTCCCATAACTCCAGCTCTGCCAAGTGCCTCCGGCCTTTGGCATCCCGTTCGGCTTTCACCGTGCGGTATCCGATGGACAGCCCGTCGATCGCTCCCGCCTCGATCAGGGCGGCGGCCTCAAACCCTTGGCGGGTCTCGGTCAACAGGCGTCCCTTGACGTAGAGGCCACGCGCATCCTCGCGCACCTCGTCCCAGACGCCGATGGGCTGCGCGGGGTCGTGCTGCCACAGCAACTTCACCCCCGTGCCGCTGGCTTTCAGCCGCTCGAGCGAGCCGCTATACGCCCCTTGCCGCACCACATCGCCGCCCTGATCCACTTCGCCAAACACAGACGCATAGCCCGCAATCGTGGCATTGGCCCCCAGTTCAACCTGATCGCCAATCTGGCAAAATTTTCGCTCTAACTCTGGCCCGTAATAGTCTGACATTATTCACCTATTTCAAAGTTTCTACGGCAGAAAAACGCCGGTTACAGTTTCCTTCAACACGGCTGCGGCCACGCCAAAGATCGTCAGCCAAACGCGCTTTTCCAGCCGCTCCAGCCGCGCTTCGATCTGCCCCAGCCGGTAGTCAAGTGCGGTCCAGCGTTCCGCCTGCACGCGCTCCAGCGCTTCCAGTTTCAACATCGGGGCCAGTTCCACCCCGCTTTGAAACGGCTCGTATAGGTAGCGCGACCCGCCCCCCTTGTGGGGGCGCTCCTTGCCCTCCATCAGCTAGGCTCCGCAGGCAGTCCCAACAGCACGCGCTTCTCGGCGGCACTCAGGAAGTCGGCCCCCGCAACCCGCTTCCACTGCGCTTCGCGCTCCACGCCAAGGGCGGGAATCTGGTCCAAATCCACGCTCAGGGTCACCCCGTCGCCCGACAGCTCCGCCAGCCAATGCGACACCGCCCCCAGCACTTTGGCGGCCAATGGCAGCACGGTCAGCCGGTAGAACGCGCGGTTGGCTTCGGCGTAATTGGCGTAGGTCGCGTCGCCCGGAATACCCAGCAGCATCGGCGGCACCCCAAAGGCCTGCGCAATCTCGCGCGCGGCGGCTTCCTTGGTCTTCTGGAACTCCATGTCCGACGGGCTGAACCCCATCGGTTTCCAGTCCAAGCCCCCTTCCAGCAGCATCGGGCGGCCCGCATTGCGCGCCCCTTGGTGATGCGCCTCCATCTCAACCTGCAATCGCTCGAACTGGTCGTTGGTCATCGACTGCTGGCCATCCCCGCCTTTGTAGACAATCGCGCCAGAGGGCCGTGCCGCGTTGTCCAGCAACGCCTTTGACCACCGCGACGCGCTGTTGTGCACGTCAATCGCCGTTGCCGCCGCCTGCAGGGGCGAGAACCCGTAATGGTCGTCTTGCGGGTGAAAGCTGCGGATGTGGCAGATCGGGGCCAAATCGCCCGTCATGCTGAACCGGTGCTTGCGCCCGCCCACGGCGTATTCATAGGCCGCGGGCCAGCCGTCGGCACCAGGCACCAAATTCATCCGCTCCGAGCGCAGCACATGCAGCTCCACCGGCACGCCGTCCCCAAGGCCCACCGCCTCCAGATAGCCGTTGCCCGAAAGCAGAAGCTGCCCGTACAAAGCCTCCAACATCTCCGCGCGGCCCTGCGCTTGGTTGGGGCGTGACATCAGCGCCAGCACCGGATGCGTCTCAAACCGCTGCGCGTCGTCTTGCAAGATCAGTGGCAAGGCCGCTGCCGCCTCCGCAATCATCTTCACTGACCGAAACCCCACAGGGTTCGCCGCAAAGCCCGAGCGCGTCAGCGATGGCGTGTCCCGCGGGCTCCATGCAATGCCGCGCCCGCCGTAAGCCAGTACTTTGCCCGTGGCCGAGGCCTTCGCTTCCGGCACTTCAGCCCGCGCCATTTCCACCGACCCACGCCGCAAAAAGTCAAACACCATCATCCGGCTCCTGTTCGTCCAAAAGAAAAGGCCCCCATGGTGTCATCCAAAGGGGCCTCAATTGTCTGTCGTCTTAGGCCTTGTTCGGCCTTGTATCCCGTCTTGAGGGCACTTTAGCGCACAGTCCCTAAGATCAAATTACACCACCGTACGGTGCTCTGGTTCTGGCGCTACAATGTACGTATGCGCGCTTGCGGGGCTGCCGCGCCCTTCAGTTCCGTCAATGCCCAGACCAGCGCATCCACGCGGTCCGGCGAGCCGCTTCCGTGGAACCCCGTCGTGGTCATCTGACACATCTGGTCTTCCAAATCGCCCAAGTCGCCAAAGTGCTTCACGCGTCCCTGCTCGTATAGCGCCGCCACAGGTTCCGCCCGCGCAGCCTTGCCCCGTGAGGCATGCACAGACCGGTAAGGCACCAAAGGGTTCAGCTGGTGGATCAACGTCTCCACCAAGTCGCCGCCTTGGTTTACCTCTGCCACGATCCGCTCCGCGCCGTGGCGCTCAAAGGCGGCAATTGCGGCATGCGCCCAGCCCGTGGGCGTGGCCCCTTCTACGGTGGCGTCTTCAATCACGACCGCTTCCCAGTCCTTGCCGCTGCGCACCAATCCGGCCACGATTATCCCGCAGGCGTCCGAGGCCTTCTTCGAGGACACCGCAGGGTCCACCGCCACGACCACGCGCTCAAAGTCCGGTAATTCCTGCGTGCGTAGCTCTTCCAACGAAGCCGAGGCCCAAAGTGCGCCGTCCAGATCATCCAGCAACAGGCCGTCCAATTCCTGACGCCCCATCCGTGTGTTGCCAAAACGGGCGCGCACTTCCTCTAGGAAGGATCCTGCCAGATTGGCGCGGTTGGCTTCCGTCGGGGCGTGGGTCACCACCGTGGTGCCCGCATCCAGCACTTGCTTTAGCACTTTCACATTGCGCGGGGTCGTGGTGATCACCTGTTGCGGGCAGTCACCCAAGCGCAGCGCGAATTGCAGCTGGTCATAGGCCTCACGCGCTTTCTTCCACTTGGCCAGCTCATCCACCCAAGCCGCGTCAAACTGCGGTCCGCGCATATGCTCTGGGGAAGACGCGCTATGCGCCTCCGCCACGGCCCCGTTGGGCCAAACCAGACGCCTGCGGGTCGCTTGCCACTCAGGACGCCGGTCCGGCGGCGAGCACGCAATAATTCCGCTGTCGCCGAAAATCATCACGTCGCGCACTTGGTCAAAGGTCTCGCCAACCAAGGCCACGCGTTTGGCACGCCCCGCGTCGCCTGGCATGTCGCCCTCCACCATGCGGCGCACCCATTCGGCACCCGCACGGGTCTTGCCCGCGCCGCGGCCACCCATGATCACCCAAGACCGCCAGTCGCCCTCCGGCGGCACTTGATGCGGATGCGCCCAGAAATCAAAGAGATACGGCAGCGCCGTCAGCTCATGTTCGCTCAACCCGTCAAGAAACGCCTCCTGAACCGCGCGCGGCTCTGATGCTATCAAGGCGGCGCCCGATCTCAAGTCGGGCTGCTCCAAGGTCAATGGCGTATTCTCCGGCTCGGCCGGCACGCTTTGTGCGGTGTTCATCAAGTCTTCCTTCCGCGTCTCTACTCATATTCAACAATTGCTGAAGCTCGGCTTTCAGCATGGGTTTAAAGCTGGGCGGGACGGATTGGTCCTCGCGCACTCGTTGCCATTCACGCCTGACCTTGGTTCTTAGGTCGAGGGTCATGGCGCTCAGGTCTTCCAATATCTCGTCTATTGTTTGCGTCACCGATGGGTCCGGCGAACCGGATTTGTCGGGGGTCTCTGTCATGGGGCCTCCTACCTCTGTCGCACGGGGCGATTAGGCTCACTCAGGGGTCAAGAAACGCAAAAAGCGGCCAAGGGTGGTGACCCAAGCCGCTTTCTCAAATGTTTCTGTCTTGAAGGGTCTTATCCCTCATTCCGCTGCGAAAGTCAAGAAAATGCACCTTCGCGGTAGCTGCGAACGGTCTTTCTTAACAAAGGGTTAGCCCCTTAGTTATTTGCGTTCCGTTCGGCTTCGATCTTGCGCCATTCCGCCACATTCTTGTTGTGCTCTTGAATGGTCACCGCAAAGGCGTGCCCGCCCGTCCCGTCAGCCACAAAGAAGATGTAGGGCGTCTCGTCAGGGTTCAACGCGGCCTCAATCGCCAGTCGTCCGGGGTTGGCAATGGGCGTCGGGGTCAGGCCGGGAATGGCGTAGGTGTTGAACGGTGTTTCACGATCCAACTCCGAGCGCCGCAGCCCGCGCCCCAAAACGCCCTCGCCTCTGGTAATCCCATAGATCACCGCAGGGTCAGTCTGAAGCTTCATGCCTTGGCGCAAACGGTTGGTGAACACGCTGGCCACTTGGCGGCGCTCTTCGGCGATGCCGGTTTCCTTCTCGATGATCGAGGCAAGGATCAAGGCTTCTTCGGGGGTCTTCAGTGGCACGGTCGGGTCACGGGCCTCCCATGCGTCCGCCAAAATTTTCTGTTGGGCGGCCTGCATCTTTGCGATCAAGGCACCGCGATCCGCCCCCGGTTTGATTTCATAGCTGTCCGGAGCAAGGCTGCCCTCTGCGGGTGTGGCAGAAATTTCGCCTTCCAACACATCCAAAGCTTTCAAACTGTCGGCAATCTGCCAGCTCGTTGCCCCTTCAGCGACAGCCACGCGGTAGCGCACGTCGCGGTCGTCACGGGCTTCAACATAGACCTGCGGGGCCTCGTCTTCGCCGGGTACAAATTTCGCGGTCTCGACATAGGCGTTCGTGGCTGGGTCCAGCTCGCGAACCACTGCGCTACGGGCGGTGACACCGATGCGGTAAACAACTTCTGTGCCACAGGTGTTCTGGCCACCACGGGTTACGATGTCGATGATCTCTTCCATCGATGCGCCCGCTGGCACCAAGAAGCTGCCCGCTTTCAGCTGTTGGGACTTATCCGCGTAATCCGCGCCAATCCGGAAGATGCGCCCGTTGGACACAGCCCCTTTTGCCTCTAGGTCCCTTGAAACCAAGGCCATGGAGCCCCCCAAAGGGACGCGCAAACACATGGCGTCCTCCAAAGGACCGGCCTTGCTGTATTGGGATTGCCCCCATCCGATCAGCGCGCCGACACCCACCAATCCAAGGATGATGATGGTTAAGAAATTGGAGGCAATTGATTTCCACATGAGCGGATTACACTTTCCCCATTATGAGACAGGCATTGGTGCCGCCAAAGCCGAAGCTGTTGGACAGAACCACATTAACTTCGCGCTCCACCGCCTTGTTTGCACACAGGTCGATATCCGTATCGACTGCGGGCGTATCAAGATTGATCGTTGGCGGGCAGACGTTGTCGCGCATCGCAAGAATGCAGAAGATCGCCTCAATCGCGCCAGCGGCCCCCAGCAGGTGCCCAGTCATGGATTTGGTCGAGGACATCGTCGCCGTCTTGCACGCATCCCCCAGCAGCCGCTCTACCGCGCCCAGCTCAATGGTGTCGGCCATGGTCGATGTGCCATGTGCGTTGATGTAGTCAATCTGCGAAGGCTCAATTCCAGCCCGTTTCACCGCAGCGCGCATCGCGCGTTCGGCGCCTTCGTGGTCGGGCGGTGGCGCAGTGATGTGATGCGCGTCACCAGACAGCCCATACCCCAAAACTTCGCCGTAGATCTTCGCACCGCGTGCTTTGGCGTGCTCATATTCTTCCAGCACCACAACGCCCGCTCCTTCGCCCATGACGAAGCCGTCGCGGTCCGCGTCCCATGGCCGCGAGGCTTTGGTCGGGTCGTCCGCGCCAGTGGTCGACAGTGCTTTGCATGCGTTGAACCCAGCAATGCCAATTTCGCAAATCGGGCTTTCGGCCCCGCCGGCAATCATCACATCCGCGTCGTCCAGCGCGATCAATCGCGCGGCGTCGCCAATGGCATGCGCACCCGTAGAACAGGCAGTCACAACGGCGTGGTTCGGGCCTTTGAAGCCGTAGCGGATGGACACTTGCCCAGACACCAAGTTCACCAAGGCACCGGGAATAAAGAACGGGGAGACGCGGCGCGGGCCACGTTCCTTGATCAACACCGCAGTGTCAGCGATCGACGACAGGCCGCCGATGCCAGAGCCAATCATAACGCCGGTACGCTCCAGCTCGGTCTTGTCCTCAGGCGTCCAGCCCGCGTCTTCCACCGCTTGCTGTGCGGCCGCCATGCCGTAAAGGATGAAGTCATCGACCTTGCGTTGCTCTTTGGGGTGCATGTAGGCGGCGGCATTGAATTCGCCTTCGCCCTCGCCGCGCGGGACTTCGCAGGCATAGCCGGTTCCCAAGTGGGAGGCGTCAAATTTCTCAATGGTGCGCGCGCCGGATTTGCCCGCCAGCGCATTCTTCCATGTGGTCTCCACGCCGTCGCCCAAAGGCGTCACCATTCCAAGACCCGTAATTACAACTCGACGCATACCCCACCCCTTTATTTTGTAGCACAAGGTTTATCCCTCGCGTCATACACGCCCACGACCCCTAGGGGCAAGGCATCTGCGCAGGAATTCACATTAGCGTTTCAGATGGGGGGACGGCTTCCGGCCTTCAACCCCCTGCGCTACAATGCGCAAATGTACAAAATCTATTCTGTCGGCCATTCGCTTTATTGCGCAAAACTGCGCCTCGCCCTGCGCACGAAGGGCCTAGAATGGCACGAGCGCGCCCCGCCCGCCGACTATCTGGCGCTGGTCCCTACGGGCAATCTTCCTGCGCTGGTGGACGGCGGCCTCACGCTGACCGATAGCGAGGCCATCGCGGAATATCTTGAGGAAAAGCACCCCACCCCCGCGATGCTCCCTGCAAAGCTGATCCCACGTGCGAAATGCCGCGAGTTGTCGCGGTTTCATGATACACGGCTGGAACCCGCCCTGCGCAGGCTGTTCTCCAATGTCGCCCCTGAAACCCGTGTGGCCGCCGAAATTGACGCCGCCCACGCCGAGATCTGCAAACGCCTCGCCGCGCTGAGCACGCTGCTAGAGCAAAGCCCTCTTCCGCGGGACCGCCTGTGGCTGAGTGACTGCGGGGTGATCGTGACGCTGGAATGGCTCGACATCATGGAAACCCACGCCGTCCTGCCGCCCCTGCCTTGGTCCAACACCCTTCGCAGTTACCGCACGCAGATGCAGGCCCTGCCCCAAGTCGCGGCGGAACTGGCGTTCTACCGCCCACACATGACGGAGTGGATGCAAAGCAAGTCGTAGGCCTCCGCGTAGGCTACCCCAGCATAAACACGTCGTAGCGTGTAGATTTGCCCAATATCTGATGTGAACAGGCACGCACACCCTCCATCGGATCAGCCTTCGCGGGCCATTTCAGCACCACGCGATTGCGCGCATGCTCCAGCGCCACGCGCAGCAAATCTGCCGCATCCTCATCCGTGCCCACGATCTCGCGCACTTGGCGCAATTCGCGTTTGACCAAGGCGGAGTTTTTGCGTGGCGGATGCATCGGGTCGATCAACACCGCCTCTCCCGCCAGTTTGGGCAGCAAATCCTTGGCGTCGCCATGCAGCAGCGTCATGCGCTCGATAATCTCGCCGATCACGCCCCCTTCGCGGGCCGCGGCCTCCATGCCGTCGCGAAGCAAGGCATGCATTTTGTCCGACCGCTCGATCATCGTGACCTGTGCCCCCAAGGAGGCCAGCAAGAATGAATCGCGCCCCAATCCGGCGGTCGCATCGACAATCACCGGCGTCTTGCCCTTTCGCAGTCCCATAGCTTTCGCCAGATCCTGCCCGCGCCCTCCGCCAAAGCGCAGCCGGTGCCCAACTGCCCCGCCAACGAAGTCGACCTGTAGTTCCGCGTCTTTTGTCATAATCAGCACGTCGCCCGTCAAGCGTCTGCCTATAGCGTTGCAGACACGTCACGGGGCCCTTTCCCGCCACGAAAAATGGCGCCCCAAAAGGGACGCCATTCTAGGTCTCGTCAAAGCTGTAAGCGAAAGCTTAGGAAGCTTCGGTGATGAATTTCGTCGCGTCGCCGAAAGTCTGGATGGTTTCTGCAGCGTCGTCTGGGATCTCGATGCCAAACTCTTCTTCGAACGCCATAACCAGCTCAACGGTGTCGAGGCTGTCTGCGCCCAGATCGTCGATGAACGATGCGTTTTCAACAACTTTGTCTTCTTCTACACCAAGGTGTTCGACAACGATCTTTTTAACGCGGTCTGCGATATCGCTCATGTTGTATTCCTCGTATTTGCTCGGGAGTTGCCCGATTGGTGGCGGGTAAGTTGCCCCACCCAGTTGGTATTGACCATTTGGCCTGTTATCTCGCCGCATAGGCGGCTGCCGGAGGATGAACCCCAACAATATATGCGCCGCCTATAGCACACCAAATAGGGAACGCAAACGCTTATGCAACCTGTTGGAGGGCCAAGGTATGGGACTGCATACCGTGGTTTAGATCATCGCCATTCCGCCATTCACATGCAACGTGGTGCCTGTGGTGTAGCCTGCTTGCGCGCTGGAGAGATATAATGCCGCCGCTGCAATCTCGGCCGCGTCGCCCATGCGACCGGCGGGAATTTGCCCCAAGATGCCGGCCTTTTGGTCGTCCGTCAGCTTTTCAGTCATCGGCGTGGTGATGAAGCCCGGGGCGATGCAGTTCACGGTGATGCCACGCGACGCGACTTCGTAAGCCAGTGACTTGGACATGCCAACCATGCCCGCCTTGGAGGCCGCGTAGTTCCCCTGCCCGGGGTTGCCCGTGGCCCCGACAACCGAGGATACGTTAATAATCCGGCCCCAACGCGCCTTCATCATGCCGCGCAACACGCCTTTGCATAGCTTGAAGGTCGAGGTCAGGTTCACATCGATCACCGACTGCCATTCGTCGTCTGACATGCGCATGAACAGGTTGTCACGGGTGATGCCGGCGTTGTTGACCAGAATGTCCACGGCTCCCATGGCCTCAACGGCCTGTTTGGGCAAGGCGTCCACGGCGTCAAAGTCGCTTAGATTGCACGGCAACACATGCGCGCGCTCCCCCAACTCGGCGGCCAAGGCCTCAAGCGGCTCGACCCGCGTGCCGGACAGGCCGACTGTCGCGCCCTGTGCGTGCAAAGCTTTGGCGATTTCGCCGCCGATACCACCGGATGCACCGGTTACCAGAGCGGATTTTCCTTCTAAGTTGAACATCTTAATGCCTCTTCTTAATTCTCATCAACGTGTCGCCACGCCAGATTTATGTGTTCAAAGCGTCCACGGCCGCTTTCACGTCTGCGGCGGTCCCGATTGCGCGGGTGCCAATGTCACGATTGATCCGGCGGATCATGCCAGACAAGGCCTTGCCCGCGCCGACTTCCCAAATCTCGGTGACCCCTTGCTCGCCAATGTAGCTGACGCTTTCACGCCACCGCACGGAGCCGGTGATTTGCTCAACCAGCAGGTTGCGAATGGTTGCCGGATCACTAATGGAGGCCGCCAGAACATTCGCCACCAATGGCACTGCCGGACGCTCGATATCAACGCCGCCCAAGGCCACGGCCATGGCCTCTGCCGCGGGCTCCATCAAGGAGCAGTGGAATGGGGCGCTGACCGGCAAAAGCACCGCACGCTTGGCGCCGCGCTCTTTGGCCAGATCGACCGCACGCTCCACCGCGCCTTTGTGACCGGACACCACAACTTGGGCGGGGTCATTGTCGTTCGCAGCTTGGCAAACCTCGTCGCCCGCAGCCTCCGCTGCGACGGCTTGAACCGCTTCGAAATCCAATCCCAGCAAAGCCGCCATTGCGCCCACACCCACAGGCACGGCGTCTTGCATGGCCAAGCCACGCGCGCGCAGCAGCCGCGCGGTGTCGGCGACGGAAATCGCACCAGCCGCCGCCAGCGCGGAATATTCACCCAAAGAATGCCCAGCCACATATGACGCGGCCTCGATGCCAACGCCTTCCGACTTCAGCGCGGCCATCACGGCCAAAGAAGTCGCCATCAATGCGGGCTGCGCATTTTGTGTCAGGGTCAATGTGTCTTGCTCGCCGTTCCAGATCAGGTCCGACAGCTTTTCGCCCAAGGCGTCATCCACTTCGTCGAACACGGCTTTGGCGGCTGGGTAGGCCTCCGCCAAGTCGCGTCCCATCCCGATGGTCTGGGCTCCTTGGCCCGGAAATACAAATGCACGCATTGGCTGCTCCCCTAGAGTATCAAGTGTTTTTTAACGGTCTATCCGACCCTTAGCCCCCTCACAAGCACCCCAAAGCGATGATGCACAAATCATGTGCGCGATTTGATGTTTTGTGTGGCCTCAATATAGGGTCTTACAAACAGACCGTTTACATCAGGAGCTTCCCCATGCGCAGCAACAGTAAAACGACCTACGGATCAGTGACAAAGAGCTTTCACTGGCTAACCGCTTTGCTGGTGATCTCCATGATTCCACTTGGCATCTACGCCAATGGGCTCCCCTTCGACTCAGGGCCGGAACTTGCGCATAAGGCGCAGATGTTTTCGCTGCATAAAACCTTGGGAGTCTTCATTTTCTTTGTCGCATTGGCCCGTATCTTATGGGCTGTTTCCCAGCCCAAACCGGGGTTGCTCAATGCGGACAACTGGCTAGAGGCCACCCTTGCGGAGCTGGTGCATTGGACGCTTTATGGTTCTTTGGTTCTTGTCCCCCTGACGGGATGGGTGCACCACGCCGCCACCACAGGGTTTGCCCCAATTTGGTGGCCCTTCGGGCAAGGTTTGCCCTTCGTGCCCAAAGATGATGGCCTCGCGCATAATTTTGCCGCGTTGCACATTATATTCGAACGGGTTTTGGCCGCGTCCATCCTGCTTCATGTTGCAGGAGCGGTGAAGCACCATATTATCGACAAGGACGTCACGCTCAAACGTATGCTCCCCGGTACGACAGAGCCAGACCACCTTCCCGCGCAAAAGCACTCCAACCTGCCAATCTTTGGTGCCATTGCCGCCTACGGTTTCGCGCTGGTCGTTGGGGCCGGACTGGGGATGTTTTCTGCGCCAGCCCATGACCATGCGGATGGTCACCATGATCATGACCACGACACCACCCTAGAGGTCGTCGAAAGCGGCTGGGCCGTGCAGGACGGCTCGCTGGCGATCACCGTGCGCCAATTGGGCAGCGATGTGACAGGCCAGTTTGCGCAATGGACCGCGGCGATCAATTTCTCCGAAGAAGCCGACGCAAACGGTCGCCACGGTGATGTAGAGGTGCAGATCGCCATAGACTCGCTGACCTTGGGATCCGTGACCGGTCAGGCTTTGGGCGCAGATTTTCTGGATGCCAAAGGGCATTCCACCGCGGTGTTCAGGGCCGAGATTTTGGCAGATGCGGGCAATTACAAAGCTGATGGGACGCTCACCCTGAAGGGGGTGGAAACACCTGTGTCGTTGCCATTCTCCTTGCAAATTGAAGGAGATACAGCGGTCATGCAGGGCCAGACACGGCTCAACCGCACCAGCTTTAACATTGGTGAAAGCCATGCGGATGAAAGCACTGTCAGCTTTGATGTGGCGGTCGAGGTAAACCTGACGGCGACGCGCAACTAAAGCTTGGCAAGCGCATCGCCAAAGAAGGTTTCGGCCCCGAAGTTGCCGGACTTTAAGGTCAGGGCGATGTCCTGACCTGCGCTTTTGGCGAAACACCATGGCACCCCAGGGGCGATCTCTGCACCGATTGCAAGCTCGGTCACACCCAAGGCTTTGGTGACCGCCCCAGAGGTTTCCCCCCCAGCCACGACAAAGCGCCGTGTGCCGAGATCACGCGCCTTCACCGCCAAGGCCGCCAAGGCGTCTTCGACAACGGCCCCCGCTTTTGATGTCCCCAGTATGCCTTGTGCCGCCTTGACGGAAGCAGGCTCCGCGGTGGCATAGATGATCTTGGCGCTGTCAACGGGCTGTTTCTCAAGCCATGCTAAAGCCGCCGCAACGCCGTCTTGTGCCAACTCCAGCGGATCTAGGCGGTATCCCTGCGCGTGATTCAGATAGGTCGAAACCTGCGCGCGGGTCATGGCCGAGCAGCTCCCCGACAGCACAATAGCCCCCGCGCCCAAGTCCGGCGCCTGCATTTTGGGCGCGTCGGCGGACAATGTGCCATCCTTCAAATACAGATCCGGCAGGGCCATCGCGACGGCGCTGCCTCCGGTTAGAAACGGCATATCGCGGCAAGCCTCGGAGATCGCGTAAAGATCATCATTCGACACGGCATCCACAACCACATGCGCCACGCCCTCGGCTTTCAAAGCCGCGATACGGTTGCGCAGCGCCTCCGCCCCCTTCTCGACCACCAACCGGTTCGCCAACCCGACGGGGCGCGTGACCTGTGGCGCCAGCAAGCGCATCAAATTGCTGTCGCGCATTGGGGTCAACGGGTGGTCGCGCATCGGGCTTTCGTGCAACGGCTGATCCCCGACAAATAAATTGCCCATGAAGACGGCGCGGCCATTTTCTGGGAACGCGGGGCAATAGATCGTCTGCTCGGCACCCAGCTTCGCCATCACAGCCTCTGCCACGGGGCCAATGTTGCCGTCTTTGGTGCTGTCAAAGGTCGAGCAATACTTCCAAAAGATGCGGGCCGCGCCTGCAGCTTGCAACCATTCCAACGCTGCCAAGGCGTCCGACACTGCGGTGCCGACTGGCTCTGTTCGGCACTTCAGGGCAATCACCTCAAAGGCCGCCGTCTTTGCAGGAGGCGTGTCCGGCACGCCCATGTGCAAATTCACTTTCACCCCCGAGCGCGCAAGCAACCCCGCCAAATCTGTAGCCCCAGTGAAATCGTCAGCGATGCAGCCCAGTACCGTCATACCATGCCCGGAAGCTTGATGCCGCTCTTGGAGGCCAGCAGCTTCGCCACTGCCGCGTCATCCTCGCGCCCCATCCCAGCATCTGAAGTTTCCTTAAACAAATTCAACGCGGTATGCGACAACGGCACAGGGTGGTCCTCGGCTTCATCAGCGACGATCCCTAGGTCTTTGACAAAAATATCGACGGCCGAATGCGGCGTGTAGTCGCCATCGACCATATGCTGCCCACGGTTGCCAAACATCCATGAATTGCCGGCGCATTCTTGAATAACCTCATGCACAACCCCAAGGTCCAATCCGATTTTGGCGCTCAGTGTCATTGCCTCGGCTGCGGCGGCGATATGCACACCTGCCAACAGCTGATTGATCATTTTCATCTGTGAGCCTTTGCCCGCGACATCGCCCAAACGGTACACTTTGGCCGCCACGGCATCCAAATAGGGTTGGGCTGCGTCAAATGCTTCTGCGCGCCCCGCCGCCATGATCGTCAGCTCTCCGCTTTGTGCTTTGGCCGAGCCACCCGACACTGGGCCATCAATCGCCAGCATTCCTGCCGCTTCGGCGCGCGCCGCCAAATCTGTGGCACGCGATGGCTCCATCGTTACGCAACTGATAAACACGGTTCCGGGCTTGGCGGAGGCCACGGCATTGCCCGCACCGAACATCACATCCTCGGTCTGCGGTCCGTTGACGACAAAGATGAAGACGACATCTGCGGTTTCGCAAGCCTCTGCGACGGAGGTAAAGCTCACCCCGCCTTCGGAGGAAAACTGCGTCAGCACATCCTCGCGAATGTCGACGCCATGCGTGGTGATTCCTGCGCGCACCAAAGACACAGCAGCGCCCCAGCCCATAGAACCCAGCCCAATTACGGCTGCGGTAAGTTGTTTTGACATGAGGTCCTCCCAAGTGCGTAAATTTCAATATTACGCATAATTTCGAAATTTGTGCCCGCTTCAAGCAGGCGTGTCAATCTCGGAACGACAGAAGAAGAGCCCAAAGTCAAAAAAACCCCGCCAGCACAAAGTACCGACGGGGTTGGTAGCCTCAAAAAGGCGACCTACTCGACTTTTTCAGCCTCGATAGAGATCATAACTTGGACTTCGTCGCTGACATAGGGCGCCGCAAGACCAAGACCGTAGTCGGACCGCAGCAAGGATGCGGTGGCGCTGAAGCCCACCCAGTCTTTGCCGCTTTGCGGGTGCTTGTCGGATTTGTTCAAAACCGCATCCAAGACAACGGGTTTGCTGATGTCATTCACGGCCAGATCGCCGGTGATCTTGGCTGTGGTGTCTCCGGTTACTTCAATCCCTGTCGACGTGAAGGTAATCGCGCCCCCTGCTGCACCATTCATCAGGTCTGGCGACAAGAAGTGGCCATCACGCTTTTCCCAACCGGTAAAAATGCTGGTGACAGGCATCGAGACAGTGACCGAAGATTTCTCGGGGTGTTCCGCGTCATAGGAAATATCGCCCTCAAAGCCGGAGAACATGCCATAGGTCGTAGAGAAACCGAGGTGTTGATAGCTGAACACGATTTGGCTGTGACTTGCGTCCAATGTGTATTTATCAGCTGCGAAGCTGGCGGAGGTTGCCATTGCAAATGCAGCGGCCAAAGCTAGAATTTTCATGATGAATGATCCTTGTTGGAAGTGATGTAGCTGTGATGATAAGTTGATCGCGCCGCACGAAAAGGCAATTCAGCGATCTTCAACAGAATGTGTGCGCAACCGCGCAGCCCCCTCAGGCCATGAATTATCTTGAAAATAAGGGGTAAAACCCTTGCGCCCTGCCCGATCCCTGCTATACCGCGCGAACCTTCGTGAAACTATTTGAACCGCGATGCCACTCGTGGATGGGTGCGAAGGCCTAAGATGCCCGTCCTATGAAGCACGCCTAAATATAGAGGAATTACACATGCCAATGTATGAGCACGTGTTTATCTCGCGCCAAGACCTGAGCAACACACAAGCTGAAGGTCTTATCGAGCACTTCTCCGCAGTCCTGTCGGACAATGGCGGCAAAGTTGTCGAGCACGAGTACTGGGGCCTGAAGACTATGGCCTACAAGATCAACAAAAACCGCAAGGGCCACTACGCCTTCGTCCGTTCAGATGCCCCAGCCGCAGCTGTTCAGGAGATGGAACGCCTGATGCGCCTGCATGACGACGTCATGCGTGTTTTGACCATCAAGGTCGACGAGCACCAAGAAGGTCCATCCGTCCAGATGCAGAAGCGCGACGAGCGTGAACGCCGCCCTCGCAACTAATTTTGTTGACTTGAACATAAGGAGCTAAACCATGGCTGCTAAACCATTTTTCCGCCGTCGCAAGTCCGATCCTTTTGAGGGCGATAACGCCCCGAAGATCGACTATAAAGACACTCGCACCCTGCAGCGCTACGTATCCGAGCGCGGCAAAATCGTACCATCGCGTATCACCGCTGTTGGCGCCAAGAACCAGCGTGCGCTGGCCCGTGCCATCAAACGCGCACGTTTCTTGGCCCTGCTGCCCTACGCAGTGAAGTAAGGAGCAAAGCACATGCAAGTTATCCTTCTGGAACGCGTCGCTAAACTCGGCCAAATGGGCGAGATCGTGGACGTAAAGCCGGGCTTCGCCCGCAACTATCTCTTGCCACAAGGCAAGGCGATGAACTCGACCAAAGCCAACATGGCTGTCTTTGAGGCGCAAAAAGCGCAACTCGAAGCCAACAACCTGGAAACCAAGAAAGAAGCCGAAGCAATGGCTGAAAAACTTGGTGGCCAACAGTTCATCGTGATTCGTCAGGCATCCGACGCTGGCGCGCTCTACGGCTCTGTTACAACGCGTGACGCAGCAGAAAGCGCAACAGCGGAAGGCTTCACAGTAGACCGCGGTCAAGTCGTGCTGGAACGCCCGATCAAATACCTCGGTGTTCACGACGTGACTGTACGCCTGCACCCTGAAGTTGAAACCACATTCGCTTTGAACGTGGCGCGCTCAACTGAAGAAGCTGAACTGCAGGCCTCCGGCAAGTCCATCCAAGAGCTGGCCGCCGAAGCCGAAGCCGAAGCTGAGTTCGAAATCTCCGAACTCTTCGACGACATGGGCGCCGCAGCAGCTGAAGACGATGAATTGGCCGAGGCTCCTGCAGCCCCAGCCGCTGAGGAAGCTGAAGACGAGGCTTAAGCCCCCGCCTTCACACTCCGCACAAGATAAAGGCCGTCCCTATCTGGGGCGGCCTTTTTCTGTTGCAAGCTGCACAAATGAAAACGGCCTCCCGAAAATTGAGAGGCCGTTAGTCGCTAAATTGTCGTTGTCGGGGTGGCTAAAGTTAAGCGACGCCCGTGTCTGCACGCAAGCGGCGCAGCAATGGTTCAAGGTCCAGCATGTCCCCGCCACATAGGTTTACCCGATCATTTCCATGTGCACTCATGGTGATGCGGCCATAGTCCCAGCGTGACAAAGCGCTGCGAAGCTCGGTCATGAAGTTTGTCTCGTCCAGATCGATGCGGGTGATTTCTTCAAAGCGGAACGTTTTACGGGACTTCATGATCGACAAAGGCGCGCGGCTAACGACGTGAACCACACGGCCCTTCAGATCGACGATCACCTCATCTTTGCGGCGAAATGCACCACTGGCAACAAAGGCCGCTGCAACAATATAGATCGCAGTGGATAAAACCGCCTTAGAGATCGCGGGATCGCCCGGAAAGCTTGTATCATTCAGGGACCAGATCATTCCGCCCGTGGCCATCAAGCCAAAACAAAGGGCTGCCATGAAAACGCGGGTTGCCTGAACCATCCATCCGTTCAACTCGGTTTCGCGCAAACGGTACCCGTTTGAACTGCGCTTAACCTCCACCGATGGATCTTCTTCCGGCGTATCAAATGTGTAATCCATCAATGTCATTGGTCGTTCCTCAAATGTTTTCCCTGAGGTCGACTGTGGCGAGCAATTGTGTCGAAAATTAATCTTACTTAGGCAGAACTTGCGGCCTTCCCCGTACCCTTTGAAGGCAACAAAAAGGGCCGCCCCGAAGGGCGACCCTAAAAAATCAATCTAGATCAAACGCTTAAGACGCGTCATCTTCCAATGCTTCCACAGCCTTCTCAAGATCCGCTTTCTTAACGGTCTTTTCGGTGATCGTGGCCAGCTCGAAGATATAGTCGACAACCTTGTCTTCAAAGATCGGCGCGCGCATCTGCTGCTGCATCTGTTGGTTTTGCTGAACGAACTCGAAGAACTGGCGTTCCTGCCCTGGGTATTGACGGGCTTGGTTCATGATCGCTTGGGTCATTTCCGCGTCAGAGACTTCGATCTCGTTCTTGCGGCCCATTTCGGCCAACAACAAGCCAAGGCGAACGCGGCGCGCGGCCAGTTCTTTGTGCTCGTCGGTGGTTTCGATCTCGGGGTGATCGTGGCCTTCTACGTCAGGGTTTTCTTCGTGCCACAACTGGTGGGCGATCTGACCGGCCTCTGCATCCAGCAAAGATGGCGGCAGCTCAAAGCTGACCAAACCGTCCAATTCGTCCAGCAGCTTGCGCTTTTGAACGGCGCGCGATGCGCCACCGAATTCAGCTTCAAGACGCTCGGCAACCTGAGTTTTCAGGGCAGCAAGATCATCTGCGCCAAACTGTTTTGCCAGTTCATCGTTGATCTCAGCCGCTTTTGGCTCTTTGACCGCTTTGATTTTGCACTCAAACACGGCCGCTTTGCCAGCCAGGTGCTCGGCTTGATACTCTGCAGGGAAGTCGACTTTAACTTCGACGTCATCCCCAACTTTCGCGCCTACCAGTTGCCCTTCGAAACCAGGGATGAAGGAGTTGGAGCCCAAAACCAGCGGGTAATCTTCTGCAGCACCGCCCTCAAAGGCTTCGCCGTCTACTTTACCAAGGAAGTCGATGGTAACTTGGTCGCCGTCTTTGGACTTGGAGCCCTTCTTGCGGTCGTCAAAGTTCTGGGCGTTCTCGGCCAAGTTCGCCAAAGCTTCGTCGATGTCTTTGTCTTCAGCTTTAACGACCAGCTTCTCCAACTTGATCTTCTTCAGATCAACATCAGGAATCTCTGGCAGAGTTTCATACGCTACCGAGACGTCCACATCGTCGCCCGGCTTCCAGTCTTCGTTGGTCATTTTGATTTCTGGCTGCATCGCAGGGCGATCGCCTGATTCTTCAAAGTGCTTGGACATCGCGCCGTCGATGCTTTCTTGCATCGCTTCGCCCATAACCTTGTCACCGAACTGCTTTTTCAGCAGCGCCATCGGCACTTTGCCTTTGCGAAACCCCTTCATTTCGACTTCGGGCTGCGCTTCGAGAAGCTTTTCGTTCACTTTCTCTTCCATCTCAGCCGCGGTGACTACGATGTTGTAGCCGCGCTTCAGGCCTTCGTTCAGGGTCTCGGTGACCTGCATATTAGTCGTCCTTATATATAATGGTGCGGGTGAAGGGACTCGAACCCCCACGCCTTGCGGCGCCAGAACCTAAATCTGGTGCGTCTACCAATTCCGCCACACCCGCATTTCGTTGCTGGCAAAAGAGTCGCCTCTAAAAGCCTGCTTCGCGCCCATGTAGCAAAGCCCGCCACAGGATGCGAGACGAAAATCACCCAATTCTCGATCTAAAGGTAAGAGAACCCCTACCTTCTGCCCCATTCGACACCAATTTATCCCGATAAGGCCGCGAACATGTCAGCTGCGTGTCCAGATTTTGCCCCATTTGGTCATCACAAGTTAGTTATCGAAACGCAAAACTAAAAACGGGATGATCACATGTCTGCCAACATGCACAAGACTTTCCACGGGGATACAACAACCAAGCTGAGCGGCCTTTTGGGCGGCTCGCAAGTTCTGACACTGCGCGGCTATATGCCAATTTCCAGCCTTGAAGCAGGTGACCGCATCGTAACGCGCAACGGAACACGCAAACTTCAAGAATTGCACGTAGAGCGCCACATGATGCGCCCGATCCGCGTGGGTCAGGGTACATTGGGGTTCTCTCGCCCGAATACAGATATGATGATGGCCCCTGGCCAAGAAGTTATGGTTCGCGACTGGCGCGCTGAGATGCTGTTTGGCCGTGACATGGTTATCGTCAACATCGACACGATGGTTGATGGGAAATACATCTCTGAAGAGCCCGAGCTGGCCCTGCATGACGTCTATCAGCTGCGCTTTGAGGATGAAGAGGTCTTCTACGCAGATGGTGTCGAGATCGTTTCCGGCTTCACCGCGCAGGCCGTCATGGACCCGCAAGACACACTCTACGCCGTCGCCTAAACCGCGACACTTCAACCGACTGGCAGACGGGGCCCGTAAGCACGTGGCCCCAACCCGCCAAACTTATTTATACACCTAATTCTCGATAGATATTTGGGATTTGCTGCGGCAGATCCTCGGCGATGAGCCCTGGCCCAATATTACGAGCGGCCATAACATGTAACAGTGCCCCGATCTCAGCGGATTGCGCCGGTGTCCCCCCCCTGGCCAGCACCCCAGTGATCAAGCCTGATAGCACATCGCCCGCACCCGCCGTGGCCAAATACGCTGCCGCCGGCACGGACCGGCTGTCCATGACCGCTACATCAGGACAGCCGGGGGTTGCGATTGTGGTTTGCATGCCCTTGTACAGGACCACGGCCCCTGACAAATCCGCCGCCCGCTGAGTGGCGTCTTTCTTTTCCTCCAAGGTGAACGGCGTGCCATCTTCACCCAACCCCGGAAACAAGCGCTTAAACTCGCCCGCATGCGGGGTCAGCACGCAGGTTTCATGCAATTGCGGGAACAGGTCACGGTCTTGCGCCATCAGCGTCAAAGCATCGGCATCCAAAACCGTTGCCCGTTTGGCCGCCAGCACCGCCCGAAGGATGGCGGATTGCGCAGGTTCCACCCCAAACCCCGGCCCGAGGCAAAGCGCGTTGATCCGTGCGTCTTCAGCCAAGATCAGCGACAAATCCAACGCCTCCGACACCTCGCGCAGCATGATTCCCGTCAGCTGGGCCGCGCATTCGGGCAAAGCCTCCTGCGGCGCCCCAAGGGTCACAACCCCTGCTCCCACACGCAACGCCGCCATCGCCGCCAATCGCGCGGCACCGGTCCTGTAGGCAGGGCCGGATAGGATAAGGGCAGAGCCATGATCGAATTTATGCTGCTCTGCGCATTTCCGAAGAACCTTGATTTGGTCTGGCGTCATGGTGGGCAAAGTCATATTTTGCGTCCTTGGTCACGGTTGCAGCTGCCCGCTTCTATACCGCGCCATAGAGATTGCCCAACAAGACGAAGTTTACATTTCGCACATTTTTTAATCATACCGCACAAAAATCAGCCACGCCCCACCTCCACAAGCCGGATCATGGCTCCATCTCCCGCGCGCCAATTGTACCTCCCAATTGAAAGTGGTCTGACACAACCAAGACGCGCAAAGGGAGTCGATCTGCGATGAAAAAGATTGAAGCTATTATCAAGCCGTTCAAATTGGACGAAGTGAAAGAAGCACTGCAGGAGCTGGGCATTCAAGGCCTCTCCGTCACAGAGGTCAAAGGCTTCGGTCGCCAAAAGGGTCATACCGAGCTTTATCGCGGCGCTGAATATGTCGTGGACTTCCTGCCAAAAGTTAAAATCGAGGTTGTTCTTGCCGATGACCAGCTTGATGGCGCCATCGAGGCGATCATCGAAGCTGCAAAAACCGACAAAATCGGGGACGGCAAGATCTTCGTGACAACCGTAGAACAAGCTATTCGCATTCGCACCGGTGAAGCCGGCGACGACGCGCTGTAAATCAATCTTAACTGACAGAAGAGGAACCGTCAGATGAGCAACAAAGATATGTTGAAGACCATCAAAGACGAGGGTGTTGAATACGTCGACATCCGTTTCACCGACCCACGCGGCAAGCTGCAGCACGTCACCATCGTAGCCGACCTTGTCGACGAAGACTTCCTTGAGGAAGGCTTCATGTTTGACGGCTCGTCCATCGCAGGTTGGAAATCCATCGACGAATCCGACATGAAGCTGATGCCAGACGCATCCTCCGCTTACATGGACCCCTTCTACGCAGAAAAAACTTTGTGCGTGCACTGCTCCGTTGTAGAGCCGGACACCATGGAGCCTTACGACCGCGACCCACGTGGCACAGCAGAAAAGGCCGAAGCCTATCTGAAGACCTCCGGCATCGGTGACGTATCCTACTTCGGTCCAGAAGCTGAATTCTTCTTGTTCGACGACGTTCGCTTCTCGGTTGAGATGAACAAAGTGTCCTTCGAAGTCGACGCCCAAGACGCCTCTTGGAACTCCGACACCGAATACGAGATGGGCAACATGGGCCACCGTCCTGGCATCAAAGGCGGTTACTTCCCTGTGAACCCAACGGACGCAGCGCATGACCTGCGTGGCGAAATGCTGTCCACCATGAAGCGCATGGGCATGAAAGTTGACAAGCACCACCACGAAGTGGCGTCTTGCCAGCATGAATTGGGCCTGATCTTTGGTTCTTTGACGCATCAAGCCGACGAGCTGCAAAAGTACAAGTATGTGATCCACAACGTGGCCCACGCCTATGGCAAATCAGCGACCTTCATGCCGAAGCCGATTGCTGGTGACAACGGCACTGGTATGCACGTCAACATGTCGATCTTCAAAGACGGCAAGCCTTTGTTCTCTGGCGATAAATATGCTGACCTGTCCCAAGAAGCCTTGTACTTCATCGGCGGCATCCTGAAGCACGCCAAATCGCTGAACGCGATCACCAACCCGTCGACCAACTCCTACAAACGCCTGATCCCAGGCTTTGAAGCACCGGTTCTGCGCGCATATTCCGCACGTAACCGTTCGGGTTGTGTACGTATTCCATGGGCTGAAAATCCAAAAGCCAAGCGCGTGGAAGCCCGCTTCCCAGATCCAGCAGCGAACCCATACCTGTGCTTCGCAGCCCTTCTGATGGCTGGCCTTGACGGCATCAAAAACAAAATCGATCCAGGCCCATCTTCCGACAAAGATCTCTACGATCTGCCACCAGAAGAATTGGCAAACATCCCAACGGTTTGTGGGTCGCTTCGTGAAGCTCTGGAAGCTTTGGAAGAAGATCACGAGTATCTGCTGGCAGGTGACGTGTTCACCAAATCACAGATCGAAGGCTATGCAGAGCTGAAGTGGGAAGAGGTTTACGCCTATGAGCACACACCACACCCAATGGAATACAAGCTGTACTACAGCTGCTAATCCCTTGAGATAAAGAATTTAAAAGGCATCCTTCTTATGAAGGGTGCCTTTTTCTTTGCCCCTTAGACCGACAAGATTTGCGACTCTTGCAAGCCATGTGTCCCCGCCTCGACCGGCTGGAGATCACCAAGGGGCTCCATCGCGGTCCCTGCGATTGTCGCGTCCAAGTTCATGCTGTTTTCAGCGGGCATCTGCGGAATTGGCGCGGGGCCATCGCTTGGCGATACTGCTTGCCCCTCCAAACGAAGCGCGCGACATCCTCCGATCTGGCCAATACGCCCCTTGGCAAGCATCGAATTCCGACCGTCACGCAGTTGCGCCCCCTCCAAAATCCCTTCCGGCAATGCAATCAGCATATCCGGCTCCATGCTCAGCAAAGTTTGGACCGGCAGGCGAACTGACGGCAAATAGGCAAGCAGCCCCAACTCGCAATCCTGAATTGCCTCTACCATATCGGGGTTGATTTTCTTGGGCGCGGCCTTCACCTGCTCGACTGCTGCGGGGAACATCAAAATTGCCTGCCCGACCTTCAACCCCGGCCCGAGATCCAACGACAAGCGCAACACATCATAGGCCTTTTCCGACATCGTCAAACTCAAGGATGCGCGGTCAATTTGCGGGGCCACATAGGAAAATCCGGCCAAAGCACTAGCATCGCGGCGATCGACGCTTAACTCCGCCAGTTTGGCGACCACAGAAGCCGCGAAACCTGTGCAAAGTGCCGCGTCAATTTCGGTCACCGGTCGCTCTACTCTCGGGGCTGCAGAGATGCGCCCTAAAGTTTGTTGCTCGATCAATGCATCGACCAACACCCCGTCAAATACGATCAACCCGCTGACACCGTCGGGCCCTTCCAGCACATGGGGAACCGCAATTTCATCAATGCAATCAATAGCCTTCGCTTGAACCATTCGCTGTGCTTGCGCATCGCGGATCAACAGGTCAATGCTGTGACCGATTTTCGCAGGGCCGCGGAACAAACTGTCGGCGATGTCTTCCAACATGATGTGGCTGGCACCACGCTTGGGCTTGCTGGGGCGCACCATTTGCGCCAATGCGGTGTTGGATCCGGTCAAAGAATTCGCCTATATGTTCGCGTCATGTTCTTGGCTAGAATGGACCGCTACTTCCTGCGAAATCTTTAACAACTAAACTTCTAACGAAATTAGTTTGCCTCAATCGGCAGATGCACACGAAAGGCAGCGCCTCCCTGCCCGGGCACATACTCCAACGTCCCTCCTAAACGGTGCATAATTTCGCGACTGATCGCCAAGCCTAGCCCTGCACTTCCTGCGGCAGATTGGTCGCTCAAACGCGAAAACTTCTCGAAGATGACCGAACTTTCTTTCGCAGATATACCCGTCCCGTTGTCGACAAAATCAATATCCACCCCCCCCTGAGAGTGCGACACAGAAATCGCCAGCTTTGGCTGATCAGACACACAGTATTTTTGTGCATTGGAAATGAGGTTGATAAACACCTGACTTAACCGGTCTGTGTCGGTTCTGAGTTGCACATCCCTGCCGCCTTGGCGCGTGACCTTCAGCCCCGCCGTTTCGCGCGCATTCAACCCCGCAGAAACGACAGCACGGTCCAGCAGATCATGCAGACTGGCCCGTTGAATGTTCAACACAACCTGCCCGTTTTCCAAGACGCTGAGGTCAAGAAGATCGTCCAACAGTCGGGTCAGGCGAATGCTTTCTTCGTGAATAATTCCTGAATACCGCGTTCGAAGCGCCTTATCGATCCCGCCTTCCATCAGGAATTCGGAAAAGGACCGGATAGACGTCATAGGGGTCCGCAACTCATGGCTGACTTGACTGAGGAAGGCGTCTTTTTGAACCGAAAGAGCCGTCAATTTTGCGTTTGCTTCCCGTAGCTTACCGGCCGTCTTCTCCAACTCCCGCGATTGAGTTTCCAACTTGCTGGAATATTCCAGCATCTGCGCAGATTCGTCCGCCACCGCCAGCAAATCGCGCACGGTGATGGAGGCCTGACCATTGATTTGCCCGATCATCGCATGCGCCGTGGCCGCCCCAACAGAGCCCGCCAACTCACGTTCCAACAATGTTATGAAATCCGACGTCGGGTCAGGCAGATACCCGATCTTTCCCTGCCGTGTGGCCTCGCGTTGAAACAACGTCTGAGCCTCGCGTGCGCCCAAAAGCCGTTGCGCCATAACCAGCAGGTCTTCGGCCTCTGCCTGCCCACCGGTAGAGGCCACCGCCCCCTCGCCCCGTTCAAACACATTGACAAAGCTGGCCCCCTGCAAGCGTTCCATCGGGGTTGGGAAAGACACCAATGACACCACAACAAAGGCGATAATATTCAAAGAGATGGACCAAAACATTGAATGCACCAACGGGTCCATATCTTGCACCCCCATCAACGCCTGTGGGCGCAAAGCCCCGATGCCCAAGGGGCCGGCTTCCAACATGGCGGCGGGAAAGCCACCGATCGCAGGCATGAACAGCGTGTAGATCCATAGCCCAAAGCCCACCAACAGTCCGGCAATCGCGCCGCGCCGCGTTGCCCCGCGCCAGAACAATCCCCCCAAAAGCGCCGGTATCACCTGCGCCACCCCCGCAAAGCTAACCAACCCGATGGCAGATAGCGCCGTGGTGCCGCCGGTCGTCCGGTAATAGGTGTAGCCCAGCCCCAACACAGCGGCGATGGAGATCCGCCGAGACAAAAGCACCACCTGACGCATATCGCCCGACATCGACGCGCCGCCTGCGCGGGTGCTTAGCCAGATCGGCACGACTATGTGGTTTGACACCATTGTCGCCAGCGCAATTGAGGCGACGATCACCATCGAGGTGGCGGATGAAAACCCGCCCAGAAACGCCAAAAGTGCCAGCCCCTCCTGCCCCAACTCCAACGGCAACGTCAGCACAAACAAATCGGGGTTGGCGCCAACGGGCATGACGGCCAATCCGACCACCGCAATGGGCAGGACAAACAAACTCATCGCCATCAGATAGGCCGGAAAGGCCCAAGCGGCGGTGCGCAGGTGGCGCTCGTCGGAGTTTTCGACCACCAGAACCTGAAACATGCGCGGCAGGCAAATGACCGCTGCGGCCGACAGAAATATCATGGAGGTCCAACGGCTTGGGCTAGGTTGCCATTGCGCCACCGGACTGGATTCGATCACACGCATCGTCTCCGCAACGCCGCCCGACACCCCCCACACCACAAACAGGCCGACCGCTAGCAAGGCCACCAGCTTCACGATGGCCTCAAGGGCGATGGCCGTGACAACACCGTGGTGGCGCTCATTCGCGTCTAGGTTGCGGGTGCCAAAGAAGATGGTGAACAGTGCCAAGCCCACAGACAGCCAAAAGGCGGTGGCGTTCAGGTCGGAGCCACCGCTCGCGCCGCTGGGGAACTCCGAGAACACGGCAACCGATAGCGTCACCGATTGCAGCTGCAACGCAATATAGGGTGTGGTGCCCGCGATGGACAAAACGGTGACGATGACCGCAATGGCCGGCGACTTCCCGTAGCGGCTGGAGATCATATCGGCGATCGAGGTAATCCGCTCCGCCTTCCCGATACGCACCAATTTGCGCAACAACCACCACCACGCGAGAAACACCAAAGTAGGGCCAAGATAGATCGTCAGATACTCCAACCCCGAGCGCGCTGCATTGCCCACTGCGCCGTAAAAGGTCCATGCGGTGCAGTAAACGCTTAAGGATAATGTGTAGGTCCACGGAGAACGCAGCCAGCGTGAAGGCCCCGACAAGGCACGCCGATCCGCGTAAAAGGCCACGGCGAACAGCACAATCGTATATAGCAACGCCACCGTGACCAAGACGTTAAAGCTAACCATTACGACCGCGTCCCGCCGGATTTGGGTTTGTCCTCGCGGGGGGTATCTGCCCCCGTGAGCCCGCGCGCGATGACCGCGCATGTTGCAATGAGGCTCAGCCAAACAAAGAAGAAATACCCCAGCCGCACCGAAGTGGTCCCTGACGTACCGTCCCCATAAGGGGTTCCCAGCAGCAGGGCCGGAATGACAAACAAAAACAACCCCAAGATCGGCAGCATTTTGGCAGCATCTACAAGGCGACGGTGCTGGTAGACGCGGCGCTCCAAAAACAACGAGCGCGAACTGGTGTTGGTGTGGGTCAAGCCGATGCGGCGACGCCCCTGCCCCTTGGGCTGGTCCTTCTCATCTGGCGTATGGCCGTCTTCGGGCACCTGCGCCATCAAGCCTTTGCGACCGAGGCCGCATAGAGTTCGCGAACCTTGCCCAGCATTTCCTCATTGGAAAACGGTTTGGTCATAAAGTGGCTGACCCCGTAGCTTTCGGCAAGTTCACGGTCCTTGGTTTGGCCACGGGCGGTGAGCATCAAAATAGGCAAATCTCGGGTCACCGCGTCATTGCGCAAGTCGCGCAAAATGTCGAAGCCACTGCGACCGGGAAGCATGACATCCAAGATGACCACATCCGGCGACACCCGCTCCACCGCTTCAATGGCCTCTGTGCCCTGCGCATGGATTCGCACGGTCCAGCCGTCTCGCTCAAGCAAAAAGCTGATCGCCTCAATGATATTTGGCTCATCCTCCACAAGCAAAACCGACTTAGACATGCGCCTTACTCCTCCCAAAGTTTGGCCGTATGTGACCATTAGGCCTGAATTTCTCCAGTTGTCAAAACGCCGCTACGTCAACTTGAAGATAAAACCGTCGGTTCGCGTCGGTCTGCGCAGTCGCTGCGGGTGCAAATCCGGCACGATGCCCCCACCTGCACGCCGTGCTGTCCCGCGTCGCCGTCTACCGCCACCAGCAGCATGGTTGCGTGATAGCTCGCTGGGCGATCAAAGCGCAAAGGGCCGTTGGTATAGGCCAGGGCCATCGCGCTAAATTGCGTGCCATCTTCGCCTTCGATCAGCTGACGCAGAGGTTGCCCCGGAGTGCGCAGCGCCGCGTAAAGTGGCCACTGCGGGCACCCTGCCCCAAACCACGGCAACACCAATCCTGAAGGAGACTTGCGCGCCAACAGCGCTCCCGCCGCATCACAGATCACCAATCCGAAATCCGGAACCGTGGCACTTCGCGGCAGGCTGGCAAGGCGTCTGAACACCGCCTCCAGCGGAGCATTAAACTGCGCCGACAAGGCCGAAGGATCAAAATTCGCCTCATGCGCCGCGGCGCTGAAGGCGTCAAACGGCATGGCTTGAGCGTCTTGCTGATATCTTGTGAGATAGTCGACCATCAGCTCATGTGCCTGTTTGCTGTCGATCTCTGGAAGGCGCGTTGCAAGGTCGTCTGCGTTCTGTCCGCGCTCCATTTCGTCAAAGTGATACGCCCGTGCGTCCAAGGCTGCGAACATGGCTTCCAGCGGTGTCGCATGGCTGGTGTCCTTGCGCGACAACCGATCCAGATGTGCAGCCATGGAGGCAGAGCTGTCGGCCAAACGGCGACTTTCCGTGTCGATGTTGGAATAGAACCTCGCTTGCCATTCTGCCCCTAGGTCCGGTGTTCCCACAAGGATCGAAGCGGTTGAACGAATGGCAGACACGGTGGTTAAAACCTCGTGCATTTTCTCTGACAACACGGGGTCATGGGTCAGCCGGTCATTCAACCCGCCGACGGTCTGCTCCAACCTGCGCAATCGGTGATGCTGGGCGGTGATCTTTGCCGCCCAACCGGGAAACCGCGCAACAAGATCGTCGATCTGGTCCAACTCCACCGACACAGCAGAATCTGTGGTCGCTGCATCTTGCAAGTCGGCCACCACCGCACGTTCCGCCCCCTGACTTAAGGTAGATGGATCAATGCCGAGCACCTGAGACAAGGCCAACAGGGTTTTCCCACCGATTCTGCGGCGGTTATGTTCGATCAGGTTCAGATAGCTCGCAGATATCCCCGTTTCACGCGCCAAATCCGCTTGTTTCATGCCACGCATCAGTCGATGTTCGCGAATTCTGGAGCCCGTCAGTGCAGATTTCGACACGTTAATTCCTTTGCGTTGAGACAGGCACGACCCTGAAATATCATAGAATTTTCCCTACATTCCGCAGCACGTTGAAAATTAGTTTACACTTTCTGCGCCAGCAATGTCCATTTGTTTACAAATTTTCAAAGCAAACCCAATGGCTTGTTGCGCGATTTACTACCCCTCCTTGATACTAAGGTCAGCCTGAAGACTATCGGGCACAGGCTTTTCCTGAGGAGGAGGAAGCCACAATCACTTAGGGAGGATATTAATGTCCAATTCGAACTTCACACGTCGTGGCTTGCTCAAGACGTCTGCAATGGCAGGCGGCGCATTGGCAATGCCAACGATTTTCAGCGGTGCCGCTTGGGGTGCTGGCTATATGAACGAGCCTACCGGTTCCACTGTGACGCTTGGCTTCAACGTACCGCAATCCGGCCCATACGCGGATGAAGGCGCCGACGAGCTGCGCGCCTACGAGCTGGCCGTTGAGCACCTCAATGGTGGCGGCGACGGCGGCATGATGAACACCTTCTCGTCCAAAGCCCTCAAGGGCAACGGTATCTTGGGCAAGAAAGTCGAATTCGTCACTGGCGATACGCAGACTAAATCTGACGCGGCGCGCGCTTCGGCGAAGTCGATGATCGAAAAAGACGGCGCAGTTATGATCACGGGCGGGTCTTCCTCCGGTGTGGCGATCGCGGTTCAAGGTCTGTGCCAAGAGGCTGGCGTGATCTTCATGGCGGGCTTGACCCACTCCAATGACACCACCGGCAAAGACAAAAAAGCCAATGGTTTCCGCCACTTCTTCAACGGTTACATGTCAGCCGCGGCTTTGGCCCCTGTGCTGGAGGCACGCTACGGCACGGACCGTACAGCCTACCACCTGACCGCTGACTATACTTGGGGTTGGACACAGCAAGAATCCATCCAAGCTGCGACAGAAGCGATGGGTTGGCAGACTGCAAACAACGTGCTGACACCGCTGGCGACGACCGATTTCTCGGCTTATGTTGCTCCGGTTTTGAACTCTGGCGCTGATGTTTTGGTACTGAACCACTACGGCGGCAACATGGTGAACTCGCTGACCTCTGCGGTTCAGTTCGGTCTGCGTGAAAAGCAGGTAAACGGCAAAGACTTTGAAATCGTCGTCCCACTGTACTCGCGCCTGATGGCACGGGGTGCTGGTGAAAACGTTAAGGGCATCTTCGGTTCCACAAACTGGCACTGGTCCTTGACTGACGAAGGCTCCAAAGCATTCGTCAAATCCTTCGGCGAGAAATACGGCTTCCCGCCAAGCCAGGCGGCGCACACAGTGTACTGTCAGACCATGCTTTACGCAGATGCGGCAGAGCGTGCTGGCACCTTCAACCCATGTGGCATCGCGCAGGCCCTCGAAGGCTTCAAGTTCGATGGCCTCGGCAACGGCGAAACAGAGTATCGCGCCGAAGACCACCAGTGCTTCAAAGACGTTCTGGTCGTGAAGGGTAAAGACAACCCGACGTCCGAGTTCGACCTTCTGGAAATCGTGGAAATCACCCCACGAGCACAGGTTGAATATGCGGTTGACCACGCAATGTTTGCCGGTGGCGATCTGGGGTCCTGCAACCCGGGCGCATAAGCTCAAGCTGACAATAACCGCCAAGGCCCAGCTGCCCCGAATGGGGATGGGCCTTGGCACCCACTGCCCACTTGGCCGCATGCGCGGCACAGGTTTTGGCAAGATCACCCAAACAGGCGAGAACGGGAACGATGGACGTAATCCTTCTGCAATTATTGAACGGTTTGGACAAAGGCTCCGCGTATGCGCTGATTGCCTTGGGCCTGACTTTGATCTTCGGCACGCTCGGCGTGGTAAACTTTGCCCATGGCGCATTGTTCATGCTGGGCGCATTTTGTGCGGTCACCGTGCAACGCCTTTTGTCGATTTCCTTTGAGACCATAGACCCCGACAAGGTGGATTTCCTTGGCAATCCCGCCAAAGTCAAAACCCCTTATGTGGAAAGTTGGTTCGGCCCAGAGATGGGCGGGGCAATCGTCGACTGGTCCGTCCCCATCGCCATTCTCTTCGCCATCCCGATCATGATCGCCATCGGCTTCATCATGGAGCGCGGGTTGATCAAGCACTTCTACAAACGCCCACATGCGGACCAGATCCTTGTGACTTTTGGTTTGGCCATCGTGATCCAAGAGGTCATCAAGCAGTTCTACGGGGCCAACCCAATCCCGACCCCTGCGCCGGATGCGTTTAAAGGCTCGTTCGACTTCGGGGTGTTGCTGGGCTTTGACCCGAATGCGGTAATCTACCCCTACTGGCGCCTTGTCTACTTCGGCTTCGCCGCCATCGTTATTGCCGCCGTCTTCGCCTTCTTGCAGTTCACCACCTTCGGAATGGTGGTGCGTGCCGGCATGGCCGACCGCGAAACTGTCGGCTTGCTGGGGATCAATATCGACAAGCGCTTCACCATCATGTTTGGCATCGCTGCCGCGGTGGCGGGCTTGGCCGGTGTTATGTATGCGCCGATCAATTCGCCCAATTACCACATGGGGATGGACTTCCTTGTCCTCAGCTTTGTGGTCGTGGTTGTCGGCGGCATGGGGTCCCTGCCCGGGGCTGTGCTGGCGGGCTTCATGCTGGGTATCTTGGAAAGCTTCTCCTCGATGAATGTGATCAAGTCCATTGTTCCGGGCATTGACCAAATCATCATCTACCTCGTTGCAATCATCATTCTACTGGTACGTCCACGTGGCCTTATGGGTCGCAAAGGCGTGATGGAGGACTAAACCAATGCTCGGTCTCGAAAAGAAAGACACCTCCTTGCTGATCATCGTTGCGATTTTGACGATGTTCGCCCCTTTCATCCTGAACCCCTTCCCTGAGGGGTCCGCGCTGGCGCAATTCAATGCGGGCTACCCCGACTTGATGCAACGCTTCGTGATCTTTGGCATCTTTGCCATCGGGTTCAACATCCTGTTTGGCCTCACAGGCTACCTGTCCTTTGGCCACGCAGCCTTTCTTGGCATAGGGTCCTACTCGGCGGTGTGGATGTTCAAGCTTCTGGGCTACAACATCATTCCCGGCATTGTGCTGTCGGTGATCACCTCTGGGCTGTTTGCCTTGCTGATCGGCTATATCTCGCTGCGCCGGTCGGGCATCTACTTCTCGATCCTGACGTTGGCCTTCGCACAGATGTCCTTCGCATTGGCCTATTCGGTGCTAACGCCGCTGACCAACGGGGAGACGGGCCTGCAGGTCTATAACTCCGACCCGCAGTATTTCCACTCCGAGAACATGCCAAATATCCCGCACCTCTTTGGCGCAAAGATGCAAGGCACCTACTCGTTGGAAATGGGGCCATGGAGCTTTGACTTCAACACGGGCTACTACCTGTGTGCGATCATCATGCTGGGCATGTTCTACCTCGCGATCCGCATCTTCCGGTCCCCGTTCGGGCTGATGCTGAAGGCGATCAAAACCAACCAAACCCGCATGAACTACACCGGATTGAACCCGCGCCCCTATACGTTGGCGGCCTTCGTTATCTCTGGCATGTACGCTGGTCTGGCTGGTGGCCTGATGGCATCGATGGACCCGCTGGCCGGTGCAGAGCGCATGCAGTGGACGGCCTCGGGCGAGGTTGTTCTGATGACCATCCTTGGCGGTGCGGGCACCTTGATCGGGCCGGTTCTGGGGGCAGGTTTCATCAAGTATTTCGAGAACATCTTCTCCAAGATCAACGACACGGTCTTGCACCAATGGTTCGCCTTTCTGCCAGACGGCATGGAGAACTTTGTGATCACCATCATCCACCCCTTCGTGGGTAAGGGCTGGCATCTGACCCTTGGCTTGCTGTTCATGGCCGTCGTCATCTTCTTGCCGGGTGGCTTGGTAGAAGGCGGGCAACGGATCACTGCCGCCCTGCGCAGACGTGCAGGCCGGTCGGGTCGGTCGGGCGATGACGCCTCCTCCACTGACACTACACCCGCAGAATAAGGAGCATATGACATGGGTATCTTAGAGATCAAAAATGTCGGCAAGCGCTTCGGCGGGTTGCAAGCATTGGGCGACGTAAACCTCAGCGTGGCCGAGAACACCGTACACGCAATCATCGGCCCCAACGGGGCCGGTAAATCCACCTTGCTGAACTGCCTTGTGGGCAAGCTGATCCCCGACACGGGCTCGGTCACCTTTCAAGGGCAGTCTTTGCTGGGGCGCAAACCCTATGAGATCAACCAGATGGGAGTTTCGCGGGTGTTCCAAACGCCGGAAATTTTCTCGGATCTGACGGTGTTTGAGAACGTCATGATCCCCTGCTTTGCCCATCGGGATGGCGCGTATAAGCTGAACGGGATCAATCCGGTTCGCAGTCAAAACGACATCAAGGAGATGGCCGAAGCCATTTTGAACGATGTGAACATGATCGATAAACGCAACATGGTGGCATCGTCGATGTCGCGCGGGGACAAGCGCCGCTTGGAAATGGCCATGTGCCTTGTGCAAGAGCCAAAGCTGCTGCTGTTGGACGAACCCACCGCCGGTATGGCGCGCGCGGATACCAATAACACCATCGATCTGCTCAAAGAGATCAAGGAAAAGCGCGACATCACCATGGCCATCATCGAGCACGACATGCACGTGGTGTTCTCGCTGGCCGAGCGCATCACCGTCTTGGCCCAAGGCACGCCTCTAGTCGAAGACACCCCCGAGAACATCAAAGGCCACCCGAAGGTACGCGAAGCGTATCTTGGCGAAGCACAGGTTTAGGAGCCGGACTATGAATGTGAAACCCGACTTCAACAAAAACGCCAATAACGCGGCCACCGCCCCTGCCTTCCTGTCCGTCTGGGACATTGAGGCGTATTACGGCGAAAGCTACATCGTGCAGGGTATCAGTTTCAACGTGCATGAGGGGGAAATCCTTGCCCTTTTGGGGCGCAACGGGGCGGGCAAAACCTCGACCCTGCGTGCCTTGGCGCGGATGGATGATCCACAAGTGAACCACGGTGAAATCTGGCTGGATCACAAGCCGCTTCACACCATGCGCTCTCACGAGGCCGCAGGCGCTGGCATCGCCCTTGTTCCTGAAGACCGCAGCATCATCCCCGGCCTGACGGTGGAAGAGAACCTGCAACTGGCCCAAATCGCACCGCCCATCGGTTGGTCAATTGAGCGCGTGTATGAGCTGTTCCCGCGCTTGGGCGAACGCCGCAAACAAGAAGGCATCACCCTGTCCGGCGGGGAGCAGCAAATGCTGGCCATCGCACGGGCTTTATGCCGCGATATCAAAGTGTTACTTCTGGACGAGCCCTATGAGGGACTGGCGCCGGTTATTGTACAGGAAATCGCGAAAACGCTGCAGATTATTCGTGACCAAGGCATCACAACAATCATCGTGGAGCAAAATGCCGTGGCGGCGCTGAAGCTGGCGGACCGCGCGGTCATTCTGGATACCGGATCGGTGGTCTTTGATGGTTCGGCCGAAGAGGTGCTGGAAAACGACGCGCTGCGCGAAGAATATCTGGCAATCTAAACCCGCCAAATTTGAAACAATGTTGAGGCGCAGTTGAGAGAAACTGCGCCTTTTCTTATCCGCGCCGTTAACAATCCATTGGGATTTGAGGTCCACCCTGAGTGCGGGTGGGATCCATACAAACGGAAAGGGCAATGCGATGGCGCTGCTTTCTCAACAATTATCCAGCCTCATACCAACACCAAACAAACCGAATCTTCCCTCTGTCGAAAACCAGCTTGAGCAAAGCATGAGCCCCGTAATCGGCGCACAACCCCGACAATCGCAGGTGGAGCCGGTCACACCGGCGGCCCAGAGCACGGCCTCTACCTTCCCACCGGATCTGGAGCAAAACAAAGCCCTGCGTGATCGCGAGCAACATGAGTTGCAATCTCTGCTGCGCGACATGCAAGGAATAGAGAAACCCTTCCCACGGGGGGAACATGTCGATCTGGTGGTTCCGCGCCCGACACAAGACGATCCCTCACCCTAGGGTTTGGCGATAATTCACGCCTTTTCACCTAAACGACCTTGGCCTATAAGCGGAACAGACAAATCAAAGCCGCATTACCAGACACGCGCTGGCACGTAAGAACGGCACTCCGGTCGAGGAATAAAAGAATGGCAAAGAATTCGCATGACGGTGACGTCGCTTTCGTAAAAGCGCTGGCCGAAGTATTGAAAAGCAATGACCTTACAGAGCTTGAGGTTATGCGTGAATATGGCCAAGACGACAGCCTGAATGTGCGCGTCTCAAAGCAAGTTAATGTTGTACAACAAACAGTTGCAACCGCCCCTGCCGCGGTTGCGGCACCTGTTGCTGGGGCGGTTCCTGCGGCCGCTGCCCCTGCCGCGGCGGCCTCAAATGACGAGGATCCCGCGCAGCACCCAGGTGCGGTCGTTTCACCAATGGTCGGCACGTGCTACCTACAAGCCGAGCCAGGCACCCCCGCTTTTGCAGCGGTCGGAGACAAGGTGACAGAAGGCCAAACCCTGTTGATCATCGAAGCCATGAAAACGATGAACCATATTCCGGCGCCGAAATCCGGCACGGTCAAACGCGTATTGGTTGAAGATGGCACTCCGGTAGAATTCGGCGCACCGCTGATGATCGTGGAGTAACCCTCCATGTTTAAGAAAATCCTGATCGCCAATCGCGGCGAAATCGCCCTTCGCGTTATCCGCGCGGCGCGCGAAATGGGCATCCAGTCCGTCGCTGTTCATTCCACAGCCGATAGTGACGCAATGCATGTGCGCATGGCCGATGAGGCCGTTTGCATCGGGCCGCCTTCCGGTACGGAAAGCTACCTGTCGATCCCCGCGATCATTTCCGCGTGCGAAATTTCAGGCGCGGAAGCCATTCATCCAGGTTACGGGTTTTTGTCCGAAAATGCGGGCTTTGTGCAGATCATCGAAGACCACGGGCTGAAGTTCATCGGACCAACCGCTGAGCACATCCGTGTGATGGGCGACAAAATCACCGCCATCGAGACTATGAAAAAGCTTGGTGTCCCTTGTGTTCCCGGCTCTGGCGGCGGTGTTCAAACCCTTGAAGACGCATATAAATTCGGGGATGAAATCGGATATCCGGTGATCATCAAAGCCACTGCAGGCGGCGGCGGCAAAGGCATGAAAGTTGCCGGATCGCGTGAAGAGATGAAAAGCGCGTTCCAAACAGCCCGCGCCGAAGGCAAAGCCAACTTTGGCAATGATGAAGTCTATATCGAGAAATATCTCACCACACCACGCCACATCGAAATTCAGGTATTTGGCGACGGCAAAGGCCGCGCGGTCCATTTGGGAGAGCGTGATTGCTCCTTGCAGCGGCGCCACCAAAAGGTGTTTGAGGAAGCCCCCGGCCCTGCGATTGACGCGGAAACCCGCGCGCGTATCGGCAAAATCTGTGCCGACGCCGTGGCCGACATTGACTACGCCGGTGCAGGTACAATCGAGTTTCTCTATGAAAACGGCGAGTTCTATTTCATTGAAATGAATACCCGCCTGCAAGTAGAGCACCCCGTTACAGAGGCCATTTTCGGTGTTGATCTGGTGCGCGAGCAAATCAAAGTTGCCGCCGGCGAAGACATGTCGTTCCAGCAGGAAGACCTTCAAGTCAACGGCCACGCAATCGAGGTTCGAATCAACGCGGAAAAACTGCCAAACTTCACGCCTTGCCCAGGAAAAATCACGCAATATCATGCCCCTGGCGGTCTTGGTGTGCGGATGGATTCGGCGCTGTATGATGGCTACTCAATCCCCCCCTACTACGACAGCCTTGTGGGGAAATTGATTGTTCATGCGCCTGATCGCCCAGCGGCCTTGGCGCGCTTGCACCGTGCTTTGGGCGAGTTGATCGTCGACGGGATCGATACCACGACACCGCTGTTCCACGCGCTTTTGGCCGAGGAAGACGTCCAAACAGGGAATTACAACATTCACTGGCTTGAGAAGTGGCTCGAGGAAAACACATAGGGAGTTGCGCGTCATGCGCAGCCCTGCTTTTCTAGCCTGATGGCCAAAGATGAACATGCTCCAGAGCTGACGCCGGAATTGATCCTGAGCGCCTATGCGCAAGGGATCTTTCCGATGGCAGAAAGCCGTGATGACGATCGTTTGTTTTGGGTCGACCCCGAAGAACGAGGGGTCATGCCATTGGATGGGTTCCATATCTCTCGTTCCTTGCGGAAAACCATCCTCCAAGCCCCCTATCAAATCAAAGTCGACACCGCTTTTTCTGCGGTTGTAGAAGGATGCGCGGATCGCGACGAGACATGGATCAACGACCAAATACTCAACATTTACATGGGATTGTTCAACGCAGGCTTCGCACATTCCATCGAAGTGTGGGACGGTGCCGATCTTGTGGGCGGAGCCTACGGAGTTTCCTTGAAGGGCGCATTTTTCGGCGAGTCGATGTTTTCACGCAAACCCAATGCGTCAAAAATTGCGATGGCCTACCTAGTGTCACGATTGAACGCGGGGGGATTTACGCTTCTCGACACTCAATTCTTAACGCCGCATCTGGCATCAATGGGCGGCGTCGAAATCTCGCGCATTAGTTACCACGAAGCCCTTCGGGACGCTCTAAAGGTCGAGGCGAACTTTCACCGGCAACCACCGACGGTGTCCGGTCGTCAAGTTTGCACCTGATCGCCCAAACGTCATACCGCGGGTGATCCATCGCATTAAGCGCCGGACTGGAAGCCACCATCCAGCCTTGAAACGCTGGCTTACCGGTCAACATATTGACAATAGACAGGTTTACAAAGGCGTCCCCGTTCGGATTACCTTTCGGGTAACGGCAATCTTGCATGGTAATGGAAAGCGGGCCGAATTTCGTCGTCATGCCCGCAGTCAAGACAATGTCTTCACTTGCGCCGGCCAATTTGTCCAAGCCTCGCATCACCGCCTGCGCGGCACTTGATGCAGAGGAGCGCGTTTCGCGTTCAATCGGCGCATTTCCAAGGCTGATGACCGTGTTGTCGCCCTCGATGGTCGTTTGGGCAAACAGCGGGTGAGACATCAAAGCCAAGATCGCGATCAAGCGCTTCATTCGTCGCCGTTCCCAGCCACAAATTTCATCAGCAATGTGATCAAAGAGACAGAGCTTTGCGTGTCCTCAATCTCCCCGCCCGGGTCAAGATTGAACGGTGACCCACCCGGAATAACTTCGACAAAGTTCCCCCCCAGCAGCCCTTCAGAGCTGATGGAAATAGCGCTGTCATCGGGGATTTCGATATCTTGCTGCATGGTAAATGTCGCATCAGCGCGAAATGTTTGTGGGTTTAACGTCAACCCCGTAACCGTTCCGACTTTTACGCCCGCCATGCGCACATCAGTCCCGACTTTGACGCCTTCGGCCGATCTGAAGCTGGCGGACAATGGATAGCTAGAGCCGCCAACAGAGAAAGATGTCGCCCCAGTTGCAAAGACAAGAAAGCCAATCGCAACAGCAAGAACACCAGTTCCGGTCAAAACTTCGGTTGTATTTTCAGCCATTTACGCCCCCGTAAACTGTGATCGCTATTCAGGCGACCAGGCCTCATAATCCGCCCGAGCCTTAGGCGCTGCCTGACGCAACGATCCCTGCGGCGCATAGGCCTGAGCCGTGCCTGTCAGATTTGGGAGATGCGGCTTTTCCCACGACTTACGGGCAAGCGGTGCATCTGTCGGTGGCTCGTCCCAAGTGTGGTGTAGCCATCCGTGCCAGTCTGGACCGACGCGCGATGCCTCTGCCTCACCGTTGTAAACCACCCAGCGGCGCTTCCCGTCTGCGGTTTTGTAGAAGCAGTTTCCAGCGTCATCTTCCCCCACTTTCAAGCCCTTACGCCAAGTGAACAGCTGCGTGTTTAGCGTCTGACCGTTCCACCAAGTTACGGCGCGAAGAAGAGTGTTGAGAATGCCCATACCGGCCTCCGAAATTTATCTTGCGTTATATGGACTATCACCACGCGACAGTCCAGTGCGCGACAGCCCCTAGGAGCTTGGTTTATAAGCGGTTACCTCAATCTCGATCCGGTACTTCGGATCGATCAACCCGCATTCAATCATCGTTGCGGCCGGTGGATTGTCACCGAATGCGGCGCGCAAAGCGGGCCAGCACTGCTCGAACTCATCTGCCGCGGGCAACATATATGTCACGCGCACGACGTCGCTGAACCCTGCCCCCGCCTCTTCCAAAGCTTTTTGAATGATCTCCAAGGCAGAAGCACATTGTGCGGCGGCCCCAACAGCGGGTTCGCCTGTATCCGGATCAGGGGCAGCAACTGTGCCCGCCACATGTATCCAATCGCCAGCGACCACTGCACGGCAATACCCAACCTTGGGCTCGAACGCACCGCCCGATGAAATACGCCGTATGGACATTAGCCGGCCTCGGCTTCGGCTTTTTCTTGTGCTTCACCGTAGATGATCAGCGGTTTTGCCGTGCGGCCCACGGCATCTTCATTCACCACCACTTCATCGACATTTTCCAATGCAGGAAGTTCAAACATCGTATCCAGCAAGATGTCTTCCAGAATGGAGCGCAATCCGCGCGCACCGGTTTTGCGTTCAATCGCACGTTTCGCGATGGCCAGAAGCGCGTCGTCGGTAAAGGTCAACTTGGCATCTTCCAACTCGAACAAACGTTGGTACTGCTTGATCAATGCGTTTTTGGGCTCGCTCAGGATAGTGACCAATGCATCTTCATCCAGATCTTCCAGCGTTGCGATCACCGGCAGACGACCCACAAATTCAGGGATCAGGCCGAATTTCAACAGATCCTCTGGCTCCAGATCCTTGAACAGCTCTCCAACGCCCTTGTCGTTTTCTTCACGAACATCAGCACCGAATCCCATGGCAGACCCTTTGCCACGTTGCGCGATAATCTTGTCGAGCCCCGCGAATGCGCCACCACAAACGAACAGGATATTTGTTGTATCAACCTGCAAAAACTCTTGCTGCGGATGCTTGCGCCCACCTTGCGGTGGAACAGAGGCGACGGTGCCTTCCATAATCTTCAGCAAGGCCTGCTGCACCCCTTCGCCCGATACGTCGCGGGTGATCGAAGGGTTGTCAGATTTGCGCGTAATTTTATCAACCTCATCAATATAGACGATGCCGCGTTGCGCGCGTTCCACGTTATATTCAGATGCTTGAAGCAGCTTTAGGATAATATTTTCAACATCTTCGCCCACATAGCCCGCTTCGGTAAGCGTCGTCGCATCGGCCATAGTGAAGGGCACATCCAAAATGCGGGCCAACGTCTGGGCCAGAAGGGTTTTACCACAGCCGGTTGGGCCGATCAGCATGATGTTGGATTTCGCCAACTCGATGTCGCCGGATTTGCCTGCGTGGTTCAAACGTTTGTAGTGATTGTGCACAGCCACCGAAAGCACACGTTTCGCGTGCCCTTGGCCGATCACATAGTCATCCAGAACTTCGCAAATCTCTTGCGGTGTCGGCACCCCGTCCGCGGCTTTCAGGCCAGCCGTTTTGGTTTCCTCGCGAATGATGTCCATGCACAGCTCGACACATTCATCGCAGATGAAGACCGTCGGCCCAGCTATCAGCTTGCGCACTTCATGTTGGGACTTACCGCAAAACGAGCAGTAGAGGGTGTTTTTTCCGTCACCAGAGTTGTTAGCCATTACACACCTGTATCCTGATATTCGCGCGCTGCTTAACGCTATGTAGAAAACCGTTTCTGTCTGTTGTTACAAGTTAGGCCAGCAACAAGGGAGGCACAACGTCAAAAGCGAAATTACTGCGCCCCGTTTCGATCAAAAAAACGAGGCGCAAATCTTAGTTATTTATCGTCGTCATCTTTGCTGCGGTTCTCGACGATTTCATCGATATGACCCCAGTCTTTGGCTTCTTCGGGCGACATGAAGTTGTCGCGGTCCAGCGCCTTTTCAACCGACTTTTTGGTTTGGCCGGTATGCTTCACGTAGATATCGTACAGACGATCTTTCAGCTTCTGCGTTTCGGCCGCGTGAATCATAATGTCCGACGCCTGACCTTGGTAGCCACCCGACGGCTGGTGCACCATGATCCGCGAATTCGGCAGCGAGAAACGCATCCCCTTTTCACCGCCCGCCAGCAGCACAGACCCCATAGAAGCAGCCTGACCAATGCACAGCGTCGACACTTTCGGTTTGATGTATTGCATCGTGTCGTAGATCGACAGGCCAGAGGTCACCACGCCACCAGGTGAGTTGATGTAGATGCTGATTTCTTTCGACGGGTTTTCCGCCTCAAGGTGCAACAATTGCGCAACCACCAGATGGGACATGCCGTCATGGATTGGACCGTTGATAAAAATGATCCGCTCCTTCAACAGGCGCGAGAAAATATCATAGGCGCGTTCGCCGCGGCTGGTCTGCTCGACCACCATCGGTACAAGGTTCATATAGGTTTCGACTGGATCGTGCATGCCTGCCTGCCTTCTGCTTTTGAGCGCTTCGTAATGCGTAAATGTGAACGTGAGGTTAGTAGCGGAGAAAAACGGGCGCAAGCGCAACCCGCTGCCATGACCTGCGTCTGGCTCATTTGGGGGTAGAAATTTCCGTTTCAAGCCGCAGCACTGCCCTTGTTACCTCAAGGCCAGAGAATTCCCTGTGACATCACAGGCTTGACAGCTAGCCTTAGCTAAGGCTCATTGACCGCAGCCCAGACAGAGCTACCGCAACCCCCTCGGGGCGCTTGCGGGCAGCCCCCATCTGCACTTTAATAAATCGACACAATTCGCTGTAAAATAAACGAAAACCTGATTTTTCATGGAAAAGATCTCAGAAATGCGCGCCGAGGCTCTTCGGCTGTTTGACATCGCAATCCTTGCGGCAGACCCCGCGCGTGCAGTAGAGCGCGCGTTGAATTCAACCAAGCTAAGCGCCGAAGGGACGCTCTATTTGGTCGCGGTGGGCAAAGCCGCAATTCCGATGATGTCGGCCGCATTGGCACGGGTGAAAACCGGAACCCAAGTCGAAGCAATCGCAGTTACGAATCCTGAGAACGCTGCGCCGCTAAAGGGCTGCCGCGTGTTGCAATCCAACCACCCTGTTCCCGATGCCGCCGGAGAGGTCGCGGCGCACGCAGTTGAGACGCTGCTTTCCAAGACAACTCCCGATGACCACGTTGTTGCCCTGATCTCCGGCGGAGGCTCTGCCCTGTTGCCCGCCCCCGCTAAGGGACTAACTTTGGCCGACAAAGCGCGCGTCAACGAGGTGTTGCTGGGGTCCGGCTTGGAAATCAACGACATGAACCACATTCGCCAGCAGCTCTCGCGGCTAAAGGGCGGTGGCTTGCTACGTATCGCCGCGCCGGCGCCTGTAACGGCCTACATTTTGTCGGACGTTGTGGGCGATGACCTGCGGGCGATTGCCTCCGGTCCCACAGTCGCCCCGATCGGCACCCGTCGCAGCGCCAAAGCCTTGTTGATGAAGGCAAATATCTGGAAGGACATGCCGGGTAGCGTACAAGCGCACCTCAGCACAGCCGAGCCGGAAATGCCCCCGCTTCCCGCTGCGAACAACCATCTGATTGCGTCCAACCGTCATAGCCTTGACGCGATGCGCGCCGCGTGTCCACAGGCCCAGATCATCTCCGATCGCTTGGAGGGGAACGTGGCAGATGTTGCCCCGCAATTGGCCGAAATTTTTCGCGCCTGCCCACAAGATGAACTTGCCGTTTTGCTGTTTGGCGGGGAGACAACCGTGACCCTGAAAGGCGATGGAAAAGGTGGCCGGAATCAAGAGCTTGCCTTGCGTGTGGCGCTGCAGGACATCGACGGGGATTGGGTGTTTCTATCGGGTGGTACCGACGGGCGTGATGGCCCAACTGACGCCGCGGGTGGAATGGTCGATAGTCGATCACGCGACCGGATGGCGGCGGCAAATTCCAAGGTTGACGCCTTGCTGGACAACAACGACGCCTACGCTGCCCTAAGCGCTTCGGACGATCTGGTTATAACAGGCGGTACCGGCACGAATGTTGCCGATGTGCAAATCTTCATCAAAGGATGATCGCGGGCCCTAAGGCTCGCGAAAGGCCTCGCGCGATTTATACAGAGGCTTGGTGAGATACTGCAAAATGGTCTTCTCACCGGTGTGCAGCTCTACTTGTGCCAACATACCCGGGCGAATTTCGACCGACTTCTGGCGGGCTGATAACTGCTCCATGTCGACGGACAACAGCACTTTGTAATGCGGGTCACCATCTGCCACACGTTCGTCTTTGAACGTATCCGCCGAGATCACCTGAACCTTGCCAGCCAATGTGCCGTAGATCGTGTAGTCATAGGCCGATAATTTCACCGTGGCGTCTTGGCCGGCGCGAAGGCTGGCTATGTCCTTTGGTTTTACCTTTGCCTCGACGAATAACTCCTCGCCCATCGGGATAATCTGGAAAATCTCTTCACCCGGGCGCACAACGCCGCCAATGGTTGAAATCGCGACGTTGTTCACAATCCCTTTCATCGGCGAGCGGATGACGGTTCGCGCCAATTGGTCTTTGCTCAGCTTCATGTTCTGGCGCAGGGTCGCCAGTTCTTTCAACGTGTCGGAGAACTCGGAAGCGCGTTCCAATTCCGCCCGCGAGACGATCTCTTTGTACTTTGCCTCGGCATCCGTGTTGGCTTTGCGCGCCTTGGAGGCTTCGACCAACGACACGATGTTTTGCTGCAAGAGGTCTTCCATCAAAATGGCTTCGCGGCGGGTTTCCTTCAAGATCGCCCGCGCCCCTTCGGTGCGCCCTTCATAGTCTGTTTGGCGCGCATTGAGCAGCGCGCGCTCCGAGGCCACGATTTCCGGCTGACGCTTTTCCAAGTCCCCCGCCACATAGAAATCAAACTGACCGGCAAGCTCTGCCTCTAGGCGCATGCGGCGAATCTCCAGCGCGTCGATTTGGTCTTGCAAGTCATCCACGGAGGTTTGGAAATTGGTCACCGACAGGCGCGCCAGAATATCCCCCGGGTTGACGGTGTCGCCCTCAGACACCAGCAATTCGGACAGGATACCGCCTTCAAAGTTTTGAACAATTTGTGGCCGAGAAGAGGATACGAACTCCCCTTCCGAGCGCACAATTTCGTCCACCCAAGCAAATGACGCCCATATGATAAAGACCAGAACGGTCAGGCCAATGATGCGGATAACCCAAGACGGGCCACGGACATCTTCATCCATTGCAGCACCGACTGTGGACATCACTTGCTTCCTTTCGGCGTGTTAATCTGAACCCCAGTTTGCGCAGCTGCTTTGGTTTTCTTCAGGTGGTCGAGAACCTGTTCGCGCGGGCCATCTACCGACAGCTTGCCGCCCTTCAAGATCATCACACGTTCGGTCAAAGCAAGGATCGGCATGCGGTGCGTCGCGATCACTGCGGTGCGGCCCTTCAACCAGCCCTGCAAATTGGCCACGAGTGCCGTTTCCAAGGATTGATCCAATGCGGCCGTCGGCTCATCAAGCAGAACAACAGACGGGTCTTGCAGCCACAAACGTGCCCAGCCGATGGATTGGCGCTGACCGATCGAAAGCCCCGCGCCGCCGTCATGAATTGCCAGATCCAGCCCCTTGGCATGCTCGCGCACATAGCGACCAAGCCCAGCAAAATCGAGGGCGGCCAGAAGGCGCGCATCGTCCCGCTCAAGTCCCGACAGGTTCAGGTTTTCGCGCAAAGTGCCAGCAAACAAGCGGACCTCTTGGCTCAGGTAGCCTACGCCACGACGCAAATCTTTAGGGTGAATTTGTCCCATGTCGATCCCATCGATCAACACACGCCCTTTATCCGGAGAATAGAGCCCAGAGAGCATCTTGATCAGTGTTGATTTCCCCGATCCATTGGCGCCCAAAATCGCCACATGCTGACCCGCAGGAATTCCCATTCCCGCCAAATCCAGCACGGGTGCCGCATCTTCGTCATAGCGGTGGATTACGTCGCGCAGCTCAAAGCGGCCGGTGATACGCTCACGGCGCAAATAGCTGCGGTTCGCATCATAGTCTTGTGGGCTTTCAACAACCGCATCCAAGCCAACCAAAGCCGTCTTTACATTCGACCAGCGCGCCATCGTGCCCGCCAACTGCGTCAACGGTGCAAGTGTGCGCGAGGTTAAGATACCAACCGCAATGATCGAACCGACGGTGAATTCACCCGAAAAGACAAGGAAAGTTCCCAGCACAACCGCCCCCACATAAGTGGCTTGCTGCACCCCTTGCGACCAGAAGGTCAGCGCAGAGGCCAGCCGGCGTTGCTCGGAAGATTTCAAGGCGGAAAGCGCGTTCAACTCCCCCCAAAGACGGGAGAAACGCTCTTCTCCGCGGTGGGATTTAACCGTGTCCGCCTCATAGATCGCCTCATGAAGCAAACGGTTTGCCTTGACGGAGGCGCCCTGCGTCTCTTCGGTCAGCTTCATCATGCGCTTTTGCAAGAAGAAGCCCGGAAGCAGCATTAACGCGCCGCCCAAGACCAAAACCCAAACCACATTGCCGGCGATAGAGCCCACAAGCAGCAAGAACAAAAAGATAAATGGCACATCCGTCAGCGATCCAATGGTGGACGCCGTGAAGAACTCGCGAATGGACGAAAACTCGCGCATGGCGGAAAATGTCCCCGAAGGCGACGCACCAGGAGTGCCCGCGCGCATCCCCAACAGGCGGCTCATCAGCGTTTGCTGCACGGCCAGTTCGATCTTGCGCCCTGCCCCGTCCATCATGCGGGCGCGGGCGATCTTCAAAAAGGCCTCAAGCGTCAACGCGCCCATGGCACCGATTGCCAAGACCCAAAGAGTTGCATGCGACTGATGCGGAATCACGCGGTCATAGACCTGCAGCGAAAACAGCGCCACGGCCACAGCCAAGAGATTGGCCACGAACGAGCCAGCAGTGATCTCAATCAGGTGGCGCTTGTACTTCGGAAATTCGCCCCAAAACCAATGCGTTGGCTTTGTTTCAAGACGGTGCTTTTCCTCGACCTGACGCATCGAGCTTTCAGCCTTCAACACCTTGCCAGAAAACACTTTGGCGAATTCAGCCAGCGGCACTTCGGTGCGGCGGTCGCCAATGGTCGCATCAAAAATGGTCAGCGTCTGATTATGTTGCTCCAGCACCAAAACCAGTTGGCCGGTTTTCATCTCAACAAGAGCTGGCCAAAGATCCGCCTGCAGACGTACTTGGCGCACCGAGCAAACCAATCCCAAGGATTTCATCACGCGGCTCAGCAGCTCCGGCGAGACACCGCCCGCATCCAAAGGCAGCTCGACGGCTGCGTCCAGAATATCGGAGGGCTGCAAGTCGACGCCCAAAAGCCCCGCATAGACCGAGACCAAATCGGCACGGCTGCGCAGCTTCTTGGAGAACCGCCCCGCCTTCTCAGCAGGTTTCGGCATTGGCACCCGCAGTCCGGGATCATTGGCGACGAAGGTCGGTGTTTCGACCGGTTTTAACTTTGCAGTATTAGACGCTTGGGCCGCTTTGGCCCGAGCCATGTCAAACGCGATGACGGGGGTGTTCATATATCTTCACCATCCACCAAGGCACCCATGAGATGGGCGATTTGCAACTCAACCAATGCAATTTCGTATTTCAGGCCAATCTGGTCACGCTCGGTCGCCACTTTGGTTTCATAAACGCTAACCACATCCATCACTGGGCGTTGGCCTGCTTGGTATTGGCGATCAAACAATGACAGATTGTCATTGGCTGAGGCCAAGAGCCCCTGCCCCTGTTTTTGCTGACGCTTCAGGGAAATCAGGTTTTGCTCCAACCGGCGCATGGTGCGCGATTGATCCTCAGAGGCCTGATCGATCCGGCGACCGGCGGCTTCTTTGGTGGCCTCGATGGCTTTCAAGCTGGCTTTGGTGCCAAAACCGAACCCGTTTGCGGCACCAGCATTCAAGCCGACACCCGATCCCCCGTCAGAGACCACGGCCTGTGCCGAAACACTTGGCAAAAAGCCCGCACGATTGATCGTGGCTTGGGCGATGTCGCGGTCACGCTCGGCTTCGGCCTTCAGGATCGAAAGAGGTTTTGCCGCCTTGGAGCTGGCAATCGTCGACAATCCACGCACATCGCTCAGTGATTTCAACGACATCGCGTTCAGCTCTGCAATTGCAGTGCGTGCAGTTTCCAAATCAGAGTTGCGCTGGTTTTCCGCTTCCGCCAGCTTCTGGTTCACAACATTCACGTCGGCAGGGTTTGAAACCCCTCCGCGCACACGTTGCTCCATGATCCACGCAAACTCGCCCAAACGGCTGGCAGCACGGCTACCGGCCTCGGCTTGGGCGCGGCCACGCTCGGCTGTGATGTATAATTCCAGCGCCGAATAGACGCGGTCATTGGTGTCTTCGGCCAAAGCGACGGCCGCTACTTCGACGTCGGCCTTGGCAAAGCTGCGCTCGGCCTTTTTGCGGCCATTGTCGAACAACACTTGGTCAATCACCAAGGAGGCCACAACTTCCCCCAAAGACGACAGGGACAAGGATGGCCCGATTGTCGGCAGCCAGTTTTTCGATGCGGCCTCGGCGCGCAATTTGGCAGACCGCAACTCGGCCTCGGCAGCCCGAGAGTTGGCCGCCAACACAGAGCCCGCGACTTTGCCGTAAGAGGTGTTCGCGTTCAAAACGGCCTCACGGCGCAACAATGTCTCGATCAGCGCGGAGCTTTCCTTGCCACCGGTGCCCCCAGCGAGCGCAGGTTGCGCCTGCACTGTGGCCCCTGTCAGATTTTCACCGACGCTTATGCTGGAGGCATTGCGCGTTGGGGTTTCTTCCGAGTTGTTGCGTTTGAGAAAGCCGAAAATTGGTGTGGTTTCAGCATCGGTCGACTGCACGCGCTCGGCGAAGCGACCGGTGGTCTTAACATCTGTCGATAGCGCAGGACGCTCTGCGGAGAATGCTCCGCGCGTTGCCTCGTCGCCCATGCAGCCCATAAGGGTAACTGCGGTGGTGCCTGCCAACACCATGCGCAAAATTGCGCGTTTACTTTTATTATGTCCCATGCGGAGCCCCTTCTTGTTAATCGAGAGGTTGGAAAGGGCGTATCCTTTGCGGATACGCCCCCGCCCGCTTTTAGTAGTTTACCGTGATGTCATGCTCGATCAGCAAGCTGCCATCGTCGCCCAATGTGTAGACGTCATAGACACGACCATCGATTGTCTCGGAGGTGTTGGTGTCAACGGCCCCTGCAATGTTGACGGTATCTGTGTTGTCGCCGTGGATCAGCAAAGCATTGGTGTCATCAGACAGACCAAGGAGGTCCGATTCCGACAGTGTCAGCTCGCTTTCAGCTACGATGGACAGGTCGATGGAACTTACGTTGAAGTTCGACAAGCCATTGAGCGAAACGTTAACCGTGCCAACCGCGTTGTCATCCAGCACCAGCAATGTGGCGCTTTCGTTACCGACTGCATCCTCGGAGTTCACAACAAGGTTTGATCCATCTGGGATGCGATCATTGAAGGTGAACTGAAGCTCGTCGCCGCGCACAATGTTGGTGTCGTAGTTAACGTTGCCTACGGCTCCGGTTTCGGACACTTGGCTGATTGCGACGATATCGTCGGTCAGCTCGGTGCCGATGCCCGACACGCCTGGATCACCGCGGAAGTACTCGGTGTAGGAGATAACAACCGGCGCGTCTGGCACTTCTGTGTCCACAGTTACCGGTGTTGTCACGCTATCAGGGTTGCCGTTGCGGTCCACAGTGGTGACGGTCACCTCAGAGGTGTATTCACCTGCAGGGATTTCATTGGGCCCGAAGGTCACCGACCAGTTGCCGTTGCCATCAATCGTTGCAGGGCGTGCTGGCAATGTGTGGAAGGTTACCATCACATTTTGCGCACCTGGCTCGGTTGTGCCTGTCAGCGTGAAGCCGGAGCCCGCCTCGTTGGCGTCAACCACACCGTCGCCCGTTGGCTGGCTGGTGCTCAGGTTGCGCACGATTGTGTCAACCTCAACAGTGCCATTGGCCACCGCGGTGTTGCCCGCTGCATCCGTGAAGGTTGCCTGAACCGGAACAGTCGTCTCTACGCCCGCAGGTACATCACCTGGACCAAAGGACGCCTGCCAGTTGCCATTGCTGTCGGTCACCACGGTCCGTGGAGAGCCGCCGAAGTTCACATCGACCCGCGAATTGGCTTCTGCCGTGCCGGTGATTGTGACACCATCCGCCGCTTCTGCGATGTTGATGACGTTGTCGCCTTCGACATTCAGCGTGTTCACTGACACATCTGCAACCGTATCAACCGCGAAGGTCGAGGTTGTCGATGCGGTGTTCCCCGCGCCGTCGGTGGCAACCGCCGATACATTCACGTCATACTCACCACCCGGCAATGTGTTGGCCGAGAAGTTCGCGCCCCATGTGCCGTTGGAATTGGCGATTACCGTCTGGCTGCCCAGCACGACACCCGCGTCAGACGTCAGTGTCACAACAACCGAGGCCCCTGCTTGCGCAGTTCCGTTCAACTGTGTGCCATTGGCGCTTTCGGACAGGTTCATCACGTTGTCCGCGCCGGTGTTATTGCCGGTGATCGCAACATTGGTGATCGTGTCGATTTGCATGGTTGTGCTGGTGGTGTCTGTGTTGCCGACAGCATCCTCAATGGACACGGCAACATCAACCTGACGCTCGCCCGTTGGGATTTGCGACGCCGCGAAGTCCACGCTCCAGTTTCCGTTCGCATCAACGATGCCAGTAGCCGTACCACCACCTGCAACGGCAACCGTGACAGTGCCGCCCGCTTCGCCTGTGCCAGACATTGTCACGCCATCTGCGTGCTCTGCGGCATTGATGATCCCTGTGCCTGCGGCCTCACCCTCGATCTGGGCGATCTCAACATGAGTGATTGTGTCGACTGGGATTGTTGCCGATGTGGTTTCGGAGTTTCCGGACGCATCCGTCGCAACCGCCGTGACTGTAAGATCATACTCCCCATCGGGTAGCGTGTTGGAAGGGTATTGAACCGTCCAAGTCCCAGCCGAAGTGGCGGTTACAGTTTGCGACCCCAAAGCCTGACCCGCAGGACCAGTCAGCGTCACAACAACCGAAGAGCCAGCCTGAGCCGTCCCGTTCAACACTGCGACCGTAGAGGCCTCTGCGTCGTTATAGACGCCATCGCCACCCGCATTATTGCCGGTAATTGCAACATTGGTGACGGTATCAACTGGGAATGTCGAGCTGGAAGTCGCCGAGTTACCGGCCGCATCTGTCGACACCGCGGTGACTGTCGCGTCATATTCGCCGCCGGGCAATGTGCCGCCCGCGAATTCCGCCGACCAATCACCTGAAGATGTAGCCGTAACCGTCTGAGTTCCAAGAACTTGCCCAGCTTCACCGGTCAAAGTCACAACCACAGAAGATCCAGGCTGCGCAGTGCCGTTCATCACGGTCGCATTGCCAACTTCAGAGCCGTTGTAGACGCCGTCTGCACCAGAGTTATTGCCCGTTATCGCCACCTCGGTGAAGGTATCAACGACCATTTCCGCCGTTGCCGTCGCCTCGTTGCCGTAGGCGTCAGTGCTGGTCACAGTCACTGTGCTGGTGTATTCGCCCGTGCTCACTTGATCCGAGCCGAAGTCGACCGACCAATTGCCATCCGCATCAACAACCGCAGTCGCCGTGGCGCCGCTTTCCTCGATCGTGACAACCACATTGGCCCCGACTTCGCCGGTCCCTGTCAGCGTCACGCCATCCGCATGCTCAACTGCATTGATAATGTCGCCAGAACCGGTTGCCGAACCGTCAATCGTAACAACGTCCACAACAGTGACCGTATCAACCCGAACCACATCCGTGATCGTCGTGGTGTTTCCGGCCGCATCTGTCGCAGTGATGATCACGTCAACATCATATTCACCCTCAGGAACCTGCGTCGGGTCGAACACCACTTCCCAAGTACCATCTTCACCAACAACGGTTTCCTGTGTCTCGCCATCGATCTCTACGACGATATCTACACCAGGCTCACCCTCGCCGCCGATTTCTACGCCGTCAGCGTGGTCATCCGCATCGAACACGTGATCCACGGAAACAACACCGGTATCCAGCGAAACCGCAGGGGCCTCAGTGTCGGGACCGGCACCACCGCCGCCACCGCCGCCGGAACCCAGAACCGCAGCGCCACCAACGACAGCGGCCGCAGCACCCAATCCGGTTGCACCCGCACCGCCAAGACCCGCAAGCAACGGGGCCGCCAGCATGGTTGCCGTCTCTTCACCCGCCACAGCATCAGCCGCGATAACAGTATCCACCTCGGAACCACCAACATAGTAGAGCGCATCATCAGGGCTCCACTTGCCGAAAATCTGGGCTTCCGCGTAATTCGCGTCAATCAAGCCCTCTTGTGCACCGCTCAGATCAACCTGAGTCAACGTACCATCCGCACTGACATAAAGATCAGCGTCTGCGCTGTAATATCCTTCCAGACGGATCTTACGCCCGTCGGCCAAAGTCACGATCACCGCATCACCGGACCGCTCGTATCCCGCCACCTGAAACCTGCGCAGGTTCAAGGAGACATCATCACCACTGTTTACAAAAATTGTATCGGCGGTTTCGGCCTGCGCCAGCATGCCACGCCTAATATTGCCCGCACGATCACGAACGACGAATTCAATCGCTTCCATTACTACTACTCCGCCTCTACATATCGGGCACTTTTGTACCTCGAATTTTTATGTATTCCTTAAAGCAGAAATGTTCGATTTATCCAAGGGGAAAAGCCGATATATTCGATCAAAATCCATATATTGTGGTTTTTCCAAAACTTACAGCAAGGCTTTCGCGGGGAACGTTAACTCTGGTTAAGCAAGTTGTGCCTTGTGACCCCGCCTGCGTCAGCACAAGCTGGCCAATACAACCGCAAGGAGGTCCGAGAATGATGCAAGCACTTGTCTACACCGCCCCGCATGAGATGGAGCTGCGCGAAATTTCGCGCCCGACCCCACCACAAGGGGAGGATCTGATCGAAGTCAAATCCGTGGGCATTTGCGGGTCGGACATGCATGGATATCTGGGGCATGACGAACGACGCCCCGCCCCCCTTGTTCTTGGCCATGAAGCGGCAGGCGTTGTCGCATCCACCAATGCCCGCGTGACGGTCAACCCGCTGGTCACCTGCGGCAGCTGCCCTGCATGCATTTCGGGCCGGACCAATCTTTGCCCAGACCGCCAAATCATCTCCATGCCGCCGCGCGCGGGTGCGTTTTCGCAATATCTGAGCATGCCATCGCGCAATCTGATTCCAATCCCCGATGATTTAAGCTTCGATCAGGCAGCCCTTGCCGAGCCACTGGCCGTGTGCTGGCATGCCGTGCGACTTTGCGCAGCCCTTCCCGATGCCGATTTGGCGGCCCCGACGGTTGTGATCGGCGGCGGGGCCATTGGATTTGGATGCCTTCTGGCGCTTCAGGCCTTCGGGGCCACGGATGTTTCACTGATTGAGACCAACACGCACAGGGCCGCGCATCTTCGCGGCTTGACCGACGCCCCGATTTGCGAGGCCTCACAGCTGCGCGAAGATGGTGCTGCGTTGGTTGTCGATTGCGTGGGGTTCGGTGGGACACGCGAAACCGCCTGCGCCTTGACCCGCCCCGGAGGCACCATCTGCCATATTGGCTTGGGAGACTCCGCGGAAGGACTTGATGTTCGCCGCATAACCCTGCAGGAAATAACGTTTTTCGGAACATACGCCTATACGGATCAGGACCTCCTCGACACCGTCGAAGCCATGACCCAAGGGCGCTTGGGCAAGCTAGATTGGGCTGAAACGCGGCCATTGTCGGATGGAGCCGAGGCCTTTGCGGATATCTTGGCGGGGCGCGTGCTGGCGCCGAAGGTGATTTTGCACCCGTAAGACGGCCCCTAAACGAACAATGTGTCGCGCAACTTGTCCGCCGCAAGCTGCAAAGCCGGCACCATATCGCGTGCTTGATGCATATTCATCCGCTGCGATGGCCCGTGAATAGCCAAAGAGGCCACATATCGCCCCATCGGATCCTTAACCGGTACTGCAACCGCGACCATATCGTCCAAAAACTCACCGTTATCCTCGGCGTAGCCCTGCTTGGCAATTTTCTTCAGCTCCAACATCAGCGCCTCGGGATCGGTGTGGGTCGTCCCCGTGTGGCGTGACAGGTTGAGCGTATTAATAAAGGCCTGCCGCGCCTTTGGCGTAAGCGAGGCCATAAAGATTTTTCCGGATGCGGTGCAGTGAAACGGCACATTCGTCCCCACGGGCAATTGTATCCGGAATGACCAACCGGTGTCGACGCGGTCGAGATACCGCATCCCCTCTTCTTCGGGCACAACATAGTTTACGGTCTCGCTGGTGGCTGTTGCGACCTCGGACAATACTTGGTGGCGCGCAATATTCGCCCAACCCGCATGTAAAATCCCTGCCGCCAGCAGTCGCGCGCGACGTGCGGCGCGCAGCCCCTTGCCATCCCCGTCCCGCACCAAAAAGCCTTCGGCCTCTAGCGTCGCACACAAGCGGTGAACGGTTTGCTTGGGAAGACCTATGCTGGCGTTCAACTCGGTGGGCGTCATTGCCCGCTCACTATGCCCCAAAGCCTCCAGCAACATCAGCGTGCGCATGTTTGTCGGAATACGTCCCTCTGAGACCTCGGTCTTTTCATCATCCTGAGGCATGATAACTCCAATAAATACAACCCCCTACGCAGCCACGGCGGGCGCGCGAACAGCACTATACGGGAAATCACTTGTTTCGAAACCGAATCGCTGTAGGTTAGCTATATCAAAAACGAGACCTAAAGTCTCATTTTTTGATTAAGGAGGGGATTTTTGGAATTTGACTATGTCATTGTCGGCGCTGGTTCTGCCGGATGCGCCATTGCGAACCGCCTGTCTCAAGGCGGCAAATACACCGTTGCTCTTCTGGAGGCCGGTGGTCGCGACAACAATCCTTGGATCCACATCCCCGTCGGATACTTCAAAACCATGGATAATCCGAAAACCGACTGGCGCTATCAGGCCGCCAGCGACCCGGGGTTAAACGGGCGCTCCATCCCGTGGCCGCGCGGACGTGTCTTAGGCGGATCATCTTCGATCAACGGGCTGCTCTATGTGCGAGGACAGGCGCAAGACTACGACCAATGGGCCCAGCAGGGAAATTCTGGCTGGGACTGGGATCAAGTGCTCCCCTATTTTCAAAAGGCCGAAAACTGGCTCGGGGATGACGTCGGCGAAGAGCGCGGCACCGGCGGCCCTTTGCAAGTCTCCCCGACCCGATTGAAACGGGATGTGGTCGACAAATGGATCGATGCGGCAGAAGCCGCCGGCTACAAGAAAAACCCTGACTACAACAACGGTGACCAAGAAGGCGTCGGCTACTTCCAGCTGACAATGGCAAACGGCCGCAGGTGCTCCTCGGCGGTGGCCTACCTGAAGCCCGCCCGTGACCGGCACAACTTGGAGATCATCACTCACGCGCAGGCCAAACGCCTGATGATGGACGGCAAACGCGCCATCGGGGTCGTCGCCGACATCAAAGGGGAACACACAGAAATTCGCGCCCGCCGCGAGGTGATTTTGTCTGCAGGTTCAATTGGTTCGCCGCAAATCTTGATGCTGTCAGGGATTGGCGACGCGGATGGGATCAAGCAACATGGCATCGAAATGTTGCATGAATTGAAAGGTGTCGGGCGTAACCTGCAAGACCACTTGCAAGCCCGTCCAGTGTTCAAAACTGACCTCTCCACAATCAACGTCGAGGTGTCCAACTACTTCAAGCAAGGCATGATCGCGCTTGAATATGCGCTAAAGCGGACCGGCCCGATGGCCATGGCCGCCAGCTTGGGGACCGGCTTTCTAAAAACCGAGGATCACATGGATGTGCCGGATATCCAGTTCCACATCCAGCCCTTCTCGGCCTCGCATCCTGCCGAAGGGCCGCATAAATTCTCGGCGTTTACGGCATCCGTTTTGCAGCTGCGCCCTGAAAGTGCGGGCCATTTGGAACTGAAGTCCTCCAATTGGCAGGACCACCCAGCGATCCACCCGAACTATCTGGCGACGGAAACCGACCAGCGGACCATCGTCAAAGGCATTCAGGTGGCCCGCCGCATCGCAGGGTTCAGCCCGCTTAAGGAACATATCCTTGAGGAATTCGCCCCCGGTCACGAGGTGGCCTTTGATGACTACGAAGGCACACTCAACTGGGCACGGGACACCGCAGTTACGATCTACCACCCCACAGGCACCTGCAAGATGGGGCAAGACGACATGTCCGTTGTCGACGAGCGCCTGCGGGTCCGCGGCATCGACGGCCTTCGGGTGGCAGATTGCTCGATCATGCCGACCATCGTGAGCGGCAACACAAATGCACCGGCAATCATGATCGGTGAAAAAGTTTCAGATATGATCCTCAAGGACGCACACGCATGATTGATACAGCATTAGACTTTGGCAAGATTGTCATCGCCGACCTTATTTTATCGGGCGACAACGCCTTGATTATTGGCATGGCGGCGGCAGGGCTTGCGCCAGAGCTTCGCAAGAAGGCGATCTTATACGGCATGGTGATTGCCGCCCTGCTGCGCATTCTCTTCGCCATTGTCGCCACCAAGCTTCTGGGCATTCCTGGTATTCTTTTCGTTGGGTCCTTGCTCCTCTTTTGGGTATGCTGGCGCCTATACGCCGAAATTCGCGACGACGTGGATGAACAGGCCGAACACGCGTTGGAGTTGGCGCAAGACGACAGCCAAGGCTACACAGGCCCACCGCGAAAAACGCTTGCTGCCGCTCTGATTTCGATCACCATCGCGGATGTTTCCATGTCGCTGGACAATGTTTTGGCGGTGGCCGCAATTGCCGATGGCGACACCAATATGCTGGTCTTCGGGCTGGGACTTGCCATCGTATTGATGGCCTTTGCGGCAACCATGATCATGAAGCTGCTGACCCGCTATCCGTGGATCAGCTGGCTGGGTTTGATCGTGCTGCTCTATGTGGCCGGAGAAATGTTCTACCGCGGTGTCTTTGACATGCACACCGGCATTGGCCCGATGATGGGCTGGTTCGAGGGACATGAGATTGGCAAAGGGGGGCATTAGCCCCGACAGAATTCAACCACCGTGCCTTAGAGGAGGATCACGGTGACCCGTTGAAGAACAGGTGATTTGGGATGCCTTCTCCAGATTACCAAAGACCTAACCGAAGGCTTGGACCTTAAGGGAGGACCTTATGTTGAACTTGAAAACCATCACGGCAGGCGCGCTAGGCTTGTCCATGTTGGCCTCGGCGGCAATCGCCGAGACCACAATTCGTGTGCAATCTGTTATTCCGTCTTCCGCGGATGAAATCGTCATGTTGACCGACTTCGCAAATGACGTGCGGGCGTTGACAGACGGGGAAGTGAACATCGAAATCCTGCCAGCTGGCGCGGTGGTTGGTGTTCAAGAAACGCTTGACGCCGTCGACGCCGGCCTCATCGAGGGCGGCTTTGCTTGGACGCACTACTGGTCCGGCAAACACCCTGCGGCCATGCTGTTCGGCTCCCCTGTTGCGGGCGCGGGTGTTGGTATGGACAACCTTGCGTTTATCTCGTGGTTCCTGAACGCTGGCGGCAAAGAGCTGTATGAACAGCTGTGGGACGAGATGGGCATGAACGTCAAAGGGTTCATGCTGCAACCAAACGGCCCAGAGGCTTTGGGTTGGTTCAAAGAGCCAATCGAGACCATGGCCGACTTCCGCAAATACCGCTTCCGGACACCTCCGGGCATTCCGGGTCAAACCTATAAAGACATTGGTGTGGCTTCTGTTGCTATGGGCGGCGGCGACATCCTTCCTGCGCTTGAAAAAGGCACAATTGATGCGGCCGAATGGTGCTGCCCGAAGCCTGACTCTGTATTCGGCTTCCAAAAGGTCCTGAAGCACTACTACCTGCAAGGCCTGCACCAAGTTGTGGTGAACGCTGACATCTACTTCAACAAGGATGTCTTCAACAGCCTGACCCCAATGCAGCAAAAAGCCATCGAAGTTGCCGCCAACGCATCCTTGATGAAATCGCTGGCCTACCGCATCAACGAGAACGGCATCGCGCTGGACAAGCTGATCAACGAGGACGGCGTTATCTTGCATGACACCCCTGCTGACTACTTCACCGAGTACATGTCGGCCGCCTCCAAAGCATTGGAAACAAACGCAGCCGAGAATGAGTTCTTCGCCGAAGTGTGGCAGTCCCAAAAAGACTTCGCACGCACAGCGATCCCGTTCTGGGCCGGTGCACAGACCTCCAACGCCAACTTGGGCCGCGCCTATGCTGCTCAGCTGGCCGCAGAGTAATCTGTAGCGCGTGAAACCTTTCCTGCCCGCGCCACCCGCGCGGGCAGGACCTACCCCCAGCACATAAGCGGGGCCTCTTTTCGCCAGTTAGGGACATCCCCATGATCAACGAAGATCAAGACCAGATCGATTTCTCAGAATACGAGAACATCGGCGACGAGCTTCTTGCAGATGCAGGTGGTGCGGTCGGCAAGACCCTGCCCGACGACATGCATCCGCTTGCAAGCAAAACCATTTATGCCATTGACCATTTCTCGAACTGGCAAGGACGGATCGCCTGCCTGCTGGTCGTGCCGATCATTTTTGGCATGTTCTACGAAGTGATTGCGCGCAGCTTCTTTACCGCCCCGACACTGTGGGCCTATGATCTGTCGCGCATTTTATACGGGGTGTCCTTCATGCTGGGCGCGGCCTATGCGTTGATGCGCGGGCTGCATATTCGGGCGGATTTCTTGTATCGCAACTTTACCCCGCGCACCCAAGGTCGCGTAGATTTGGTCCTCTATATCATTCTGTTCATGCCTTCGATGCTGTTCTTCTTGAAAGCTGGCTACGACTTTTCGTTGAAGTCGTTCCTTCAAGGCGAGCGCGCAGGCGACAGCACATGGGCCCCAATCGTGTGGCCTGTCAAAATCGCGCTGACATCGGGGGTGCTGTTCCTATGCATTCAAGGTGTCTCTGAAATATTGAAATCGTGGTACGCCGCGACACGTGGAAAGTGGCCGGTCTAATGGAATTTTCAAACGAAATTATCGGCTTGCTGATGATCGGGGCGATGCTGTTCGCCATCTTCATCGGCTTCCCGATCTCCTTCACTCTGATCTTCTTGGGCGTCACCTTTGGCGCTTGGGGCATTGGTGTGAAACTCACCATCTTCTTGATGACCTTGCAGTTCTACAACTCGATGATGGAGCAAACGCTGGCTGCGGTGCCGCTCTTTGTGTTCATGGGCTTCATGATGGAGCAAGCCGGACTGATGGAGCGATTATTCGCGGCCATTCAGATGCTATTGGCCCGCATGAAGGGCTCGCTTTATGTGGCTGTGTTGTTCGTCTCGGTGGTCTTTGGTGCCGCGACTGGCATCGTGGGCGCGTCGGTGACGATCCTTGGCATTATGGCTGCGAAAACCATGAACCGTTCTGGCTATGACGTGCGTCTGGCTGCAGGGACCATCACGGCCGGTGGTACGTTGGGCATCTTGATCCCGCCGTCGATCATGCTGGTTGTTATGGGGCCTGTGCTGGAAATTCCGGTCACCGACCTGTTTGCGGCCGCGATTGTACCGGGCATCATGATGGCGTCGCTCTACCTGCTATATGCGGTTGGTCGTTGCTGGATTAACCCCAAGCTGGGCCCCCCCCTGCCCGAGGAATTGATCGAGGATGACAAAGGCAAGGTTCTCAAAGAGCTGCTGCTGGGCTTCGTGCCACCGACCATCCTGATCGCCTTCGCATTGGGGTCCATCCTGTTTGGCTTGGCCACCCCAACCGAGGGCGCGGGCATGGGGGCTTTCGGGTCCATCTTGCTGGCCTTGGGTTACCGCAAGTTCTCGATGAAGGGCTTCTATGATGCGCTGATCAAGACTTTGGAAATCTCGGTGTTGATTTTGTTCCTTGTGGCGGCGTCCAACTTCTTTGGCGCGGTGTTCTCGCGGTTGGGCACTCCGACCATGATCACGGAGTTGCTGTTGAACCTCGATGTATCTGCCTCGGTGGTGATCATCTTGATCCTGGCTTTGGTCTTCGTTTTGGGATGGCCACTGGAGTGGGTTCCGATCGTGTTGATCATTCTGCCCATCCTTGCACCGGTTTTGCTGGAGCTGGAGGTCGACATGCTGTGGTTCGCAATCCTCGTGGCGGTCTGTTTGCAAACCGCGTGGCTCAGTCCGCCGGTGGCCTTATCGGCTTACTTCCTCAAGGGAGTTGTGCCGGAATGGGATCTCAAGGACATCTATCTGGGGATGATGCAATTCATGTGCATCCAGATTATCGGCCTAGGGCTTGTGTTCGCTTTCCCTGCGATTGCCACTTGGCTGCCGGTCTATATGTACAGCCAGTAAGGTCGCGACCGAAAACCGGCAAAGGGGCGTGCCAAGCCATTTGGCGCGCCCCTTTTGCGTTTGCGATACGTCGTGCCCCTCTCCCTGAGACCTAGCTGACCCGCCACCTTATCACCCTTTCGCCTTTGCCGCGTTGCGCCACATCAAGGCCCCCCTTGCCCTTTGCGCGTACACATCAGGGGAAACGCAACGGAGGTGTATCATGAAGAATGCGACTTTACTGACAGTGCTTGATGCGGCGGGCCCTGCGGACAGCCATAAGGCCATTGCCGAAACGGCCCGCACGCAGAACATCCATTTGTCCTACCTTGTGGTGGGCACCGTCCCGCAATTCCCGAACTACGGTGTGGGGATGTTGCCCTACGGCACCCCCGTCGTTCCCGACACATGGCAAGACGCAGTCGCGCAAACCAACGCAGAGCTGCAAACCAAGGTCGACGCGCTGGAGACCTTTCTGTCACGCGAGACCATGTCCGGAGATGTCATATCAGCCTACGCCGAGCCAACAGGGCTTTCGGATGTGGCCGCGTGGCGGGCCAGACTGTGCGACCTGTCGTTTGTCTCAAATGACCTGCGCCGTGAACCTCTTGCATTCAACAGCGTCCTTCACGGGCTGTTGATGGATTCGGCAGCCGCCGTAGTGATCAATGATGACACAGGCGCAAAGACGCTGAATGCGTCCCATATTCTAATTGCGTGGAACACGGGGCTTCCGGCAGCACGGGCTGTTAAACAAGCCCTTCCCTTGCTGAAGCGCGCGGCCTCGGTGACCATCGCCTGCTTTGACCCCATCATGAACGAATTGGCCGACGGCGAGAACCCCGGCTCGGACATTGGCAAATGGCTGGCCCATCACGGCTGCAATGTCACCCTAGAGCAGCACCCAAGTGGCGGAAAAACCGTCGCCACCTGTATCCTTGAGCGGGCAGAAGACGTCGGGGCCGATTTGATTGTGGCTGGAGCATATGGCCACGCGCGGTTGCGCGAGACCCTGTTCGGAGGGACGACTGCCAGCCTAATAGAGCAACGCGACAAATCCGTTCTGATGGCGCATTAAGGTCGCTGCAAACGTTCCCCCCGCGCGACCCATTGGCCGCGCGGGGACTATTTTAGGCCAGATCGAAGCGATCAGCGTTCATCACTTTGACCCAAGCCGCCACAAAGTCCTTCACGAACTTCTCGGCGTTATCATCTTGGGCATAAACCTCTGCATAGGACCGCAGGATCGAGTTTGACCCGAAGACCAGATCAACCCGCGTTGCCGTCCATTTCACCGCATCTGTTTTGCGGTCGCGAATCTCATAGAGGTTCTTGGACACAGGCGTCCATGTGTTGCGCATGTCGGTCAGATTGACAAAGAAGTCATTGGTCAGCGCTCCAACGCGATCCGTGAACACCCCATGCGAGGTGCCACCGTGGTTGGTGCCGATGACGCGCATGCCGCCAACCAACACGGTCATCTCATGCGCTGTGAGGCCCATGAGTTGCGCTCGGTCCAGCATCATTTCTTCGGATGCCACGGCATAGTCTTTCTTCTGCCAGTTGCGGAACGCGTCATGGACAGGCTCCAACGCATCAAAAGATGCAGCGTCGGTGGCCTCGGCCGTCGCGTCGCCGCGCCCTGCCGCAAAAGGAACCGTGACGTCGAAGCCCGCAGCTTTCGCCGCCTGCTCTACCCCCAGATTACCAGCAAGCACGATCACATCCGCCACAGTGGCACCCGTGTCTGCGGCAATGCCTTCCAGCACCTCAAGAACAGAGGCCAGACGGGTTGGCTCATTGCCCGCCCAAGCGTTTTGCGGGGCCAAACGGATACGCGCACCATTCGCCCCCCCGCGCATGTCGGACCCGCGGTATGTCCGCGCGCTGTCCCACGCAGTGGAGACCATATCCGCCGTCGACAAGCCACTTGCTGCGATTTTTGCTTTCACCGCATCAACGTCATAGCCGGTGGCGCCAGCGGGCACCACATCCTGCCAGATCAGGTCTTCGGCGGGGGCTTCTGGCCCGATATAACGCGCTTTCGGCCCCATATCACGGTGGGTCAGCTTAAACCAAGCCCGTGCGAACACCTCAGAAAAGTAAGCCGGATCATCATGGAATTTTTGCGAAATTTCGCGGTAAATCGGATCCTTGATCATTGCCATATCGGCATCCGTCATGATCGGGTTGCGGCGCACCGAGGGGTCCGCTGAATCGACGGGCTTGTCCTCTTCGGCAATATCCACCGGTTCCCATTGGTTGGCTCCGGCTGGGGATTTGGTCAGCGCCCAGTCGTATTTGAACAAGAGATAGAAGTAGCCGTTGTCCCATTTTGTAGGCTTGGTGGTCCATGCGCCCTCGATGCCACTGGAGACCGTGTCGCCACCAACGCCGGTTCCGTTCGGGTTACTCCAACCCAAGCCTTGTTCTTCGATGCTGGCGCCTTCTGGCTCTGCCCCGACTTTGGACGCGTCACCATTGCCGTGGGCCTTGCCAACAGTGTGGCCGCCCGCAGCCAAGGCCACGGTTTCTTCGTCGTTCATTGCCATGCGGGCAAAGGTTTCACGCACCTGTTGCGCGGTCGCCAGCGGGTCGGGGTTTCCGTTGACGCCCTCAGGGTTCACATAGATCAGGCCCATCTGAACGGCCGCCAGCGGGTTCTCCAATGTCGACGGGTCTTTCACATCGTCGTAGCGGGTGTCGCTTGGGGGCAGCCATTCTTCCTCGCCCCCCCAGTAGACGTCCTTTTCTGGGGCCCAAATGTCAGGGCGCCCATAGGCGAAGCCGTAGGTTTTTAGCCCCATGGATTCATAGGCCGCGTTGCCTGCAAGGATGATCAAATCCGCCCAGCTCAGTTTGTTGCCATATTTCTTTTTGATCGGCCACAGCAGGCGGCGCGCCTTATCAAGGTTCACGTTATCAGGCCAAGAGTTCAGCGGGGCAAAGCGCTGGTTGCCCGTGTTGCCGCCCCCGCGACCATCGGCCAGACGGTACGTCCCCGCCGCGTGCCACGCCATGCGGATCATCAAGCCACCATAGTGCCCCCAGTCCGCTGGCCACCAATCTTGGCTGTCGGTCATCAGCGCATAGAGGTCTTTCTTCACCGCATCGTAATCAAGGGTCTTCACCTCTTCGCGGTAGTCAAAATCTGCGCCCATCGGGTCAGTCTTGGCGTCATGCTGGTGCAAAATGTCCAAGTTCAGCGCATTCGGCCACCAATCCATAACCGAGGTTTCCGTCTTGGTCTGCGATCCGTGCATCACTGGGCATCCGCCGGTTCCGCTGGCTTTATCTGCGCTCATAAGTCTCTCCGCTTGCATTGTTAAACTGCGACGCTTCTGGGCAGCGCCCTTGGTGCTGTCACACGCGGGGGAATCTACCTTTGGGCATCAATATCTGTGATCCGATATACGTCGCCCAATCCATAGTTAAAATTTGTATTTTCTAATCACATCTATAATCTACGCCTATGAATCAAATCACCCTCAAGCATCTTCGATATTTTGAGGCCTTAGCCCATCACACCCACTTTGGGCGGGCCGCAGATGTCTGCGCGATCTCGCAGCCGGCACTCTCGGTGCAAATGAAAGAGTTGGAGCGCATTCTCGGTGCTCCGCTGATCGAACGCGGCGCCCGACAGATCCGTTTGACCAAGCTGGGGGAGGATTTTGCGGCGCGCGCGCGTGATGTATTGAGGTCCGTGGACGAGTTGGGCGATCTGGCCCGCGCCTCCAAAAATGACCTATCCGGCCCCTTCCGCATCGGCATTATTCCGACGATTGCACCCTATTTGTTGCCCGCCTTTGTCAAATCTCTGGCCGCGCACCACCCTGAGGTCGAACCCCACCCCCGAGAGGCGATCACGCAGCGTCTTATCCACGATCTATTGGATGGCCGCCTTGACGCGGCCATCGTCGCCTTGCCTATCTCTGAACCCTCGTTGACGGAAGTCGCGCTGTTTGATGAAGACTTCATATTGGTGCGCCCCCAATCCGACGCCAATAAGCCGGTTCCAAATGCCGAACTTCTGGCCGAAATGCGGCTGCTGCTGTTGGAGGAAGGCCATTGCTTTCGCGATCAGGCCTTGTCGTATTGCAGCCTGTCCTCTTCAACCCCACGTGATCTGATGGAGGCCAGCTCCTTGTCGACATTGGTGCAAATGGTGGGGGCCGGTATCGGGGTCACCTTGATCCCCGAAATGGCCGTCGCGATTGAAACACGGTCGGCGGATGTATCGGTGGCACATATGCCCGCGCCTGAACCTTCGCGCACCATCGGAATGGTGTGGCGCAACACAAATCCGCTGGCGGAGCATCTGTTCGATATTGCCGAGTTGTTCCGCGCAATTGGCACCGCCAAACGCTAGTCGTTGTCCCCCTCACCAGCCCCTGCGCCCAAACGGCGCGATGCCTCGGTCGCGGGGGCATAGGTCAGTTGCGCATAGGCCGTCAGCCGCGCCCAAGAGGCGGAAGAGACGATGCCGCGTTGAGCAGGAAACTTGGGCAGACCCCGAGGAGGTGCTTGGCATTTGCAGGTCAGCTTGGGGGCAATTCCATCTTCCATTTGCCCGCTCGCCTCATTGGGAAAAACGCTGAAACCATCAGTGCTAACTGAGCGGTCCCCCCACGCCACGCAAACGGGGGTAGACAGCCGCACAGCCGCCCAAGCCGCAAACGGCACGACAAGAAGCGGATGCGCCACCTGTTCCAAGGTGAACGTCTCCCCTCCCTGTAGTCGCGCCGCACAATCGCTGATGGCTGCTCCACTCGCCAAAGGGCAAAGCACCCCGTCGGCCGCGCGCCAAATCCCGTCCAACGACGTCGGCGCCAATTGTGCAGGCGATTTGCGCGTATTTAGATCCAGCACATCTGCAAAAGCCCCTGCCCCCGAAAACCCGAAGGACGTCAACCAGCGCAGGGCCTTTCCCGCCTCTTCGGACATGCCCCATGACAGCCCAGCTCCGCGCGCCGCACGCTTGGCAAGGGCATCAATTTCGTTCAAGGAATAGGTCATGCGCCCCTCGCGTCCAGTGGCGGATAGACCCAATCATCTGCGTTGCGGACGCATAATTCCTCGGGGTATGGCGCGTTCCCGAACAAACAGATACGCACCCAGCGATCCGACCTAGGGTCAAAATGCGTCGCCCCGAAAAACGATAACTTGCACCGCAACATGTCGATCGGCAGCAGCGCGGCCGAGATGGTATTGTCGCGGATTTCCGCATAGGGCGCGCGGTCAACGATCTGGGTGCGGCGCACCATGTGGCGATGGGCAGGATGGGCCCGCAGAAACTCTGCCAAAGAGGTATCCGCGCCCCATTCGCGCAAAGCATCAAACAAAGCGCTGGCATCACGACCCGGCGCCAAAGGTTGCTCATAGGGGGCGATTGGCTCGCTGAAGCGTTCGCCCAAACGCGGTTCCAGCTTTTCTTCGGAGACATACCATGCCCGCGCGCAGCAGGCCTTATCGGCCCAATCGATAGTCATGGCCCACGCATAGTCCCGCGCAAGGATATCGCGCAGCGCCCCCACAGTCATTGCGCCATCGATACTGACCGGCCCGACCTCATCGTCCGACATTTGCGCGCAAAGGTCATCCACCAAGGCGCCGTAGGGCTCCAACATCACAGAGGCCAAACATTCTTGCGCATCAATCCCAAGTTGCGCAGCCGCCCAATCAAACAAGCCGTCCCACGGGTGATCTTGCGACAAATCTGCCCTCTCCAGATGCCGCGACAGTCGCGCCAAATCACCTCGAAGGGCCGTCAGCTTGTCAATTTGGATCGGATGCGCCGACTGCCATTGATCCGCCGATAGGATCACCCGCGCAACCAAATCCTGAAACATCGCCACCTCTTGGGAAGAGGCTTTTCGCACCGCCCTTACCCGTGCAAGCGCCGTCTCACGCGCGGCGATCCAATTGTGAAACAACGTCGGATGGTTCAGCAAGAACGGGGCCATGCCAAGGCCGGTGGAATTGCCAATGCCAATGCTGCGGGCAATTGAGCGGTCCAGCTGCACCGCCGCATCCCCGCCCCGCATTTGGGCCATATGTTGCACAAGGTCGCGCACGAAAGCCCGCGTCAAAAACACCGATAGCATTTCGATCTGGAACGGGGCTGCGAACTCGGGCCGCGCAGCTGTGGCTTCGCGGTCCGCGGCACCTAGTTTGCCAGACCCGTATACCGCCGTGGTGCGCATCAAATAGCCGACCTGTGCAATCATCGCCTGATCCGGTTGCTGCCCCTGCGCCAACCGCGACACCACATGTTCCCACAACCGCACCGAGCGGTTGGCGCGGGACACCGAGAGTTCTGACCGACGCACCCGCCCAGCTTCCTGCACGGGAATATTTTGACGCAAACGTTCAATGTCGTCTTGTGTGGGAACCCCGTCAAACAGGGTAAATGTGCTGTCCCAAGCCTGCGCAATCACGCGGTCAGACCGCTGATCTGCGGGCAAATCATGTGCGAAGGCCACAAGCGAATAGCTTCGCTCGGGCGTATGCGCACAATAGACCGCATGCCCAACCCCGCGTGCATCCACCGCAAATTCGGGGCGTGTGAAGGTCCACCCCTGTGCCGCCATTCGGCGGGTGAGAATACGCATGAAGGACAGACGTGACTGATGAAACGAGCCCAACCTCTCTAGCCGCATGACCGTGTTCGGGTCGCGCAGCGCAAATGTTTTGCGAGGGTGTTGCTGTGCCATCTCTGCGCCCTTTCTCCCGAGATCGAGGTTTTCTACATGGGCCGGAAGCCCTCAGCGTAGAAGCGATGCCAATTGTCTCCCATAATGCCCGCGACCTCTTGAGGGGCCATACCGACCTTCCGCAACCCTGCTTCTAGGGTGTCAAAATCGCGATTGTCGCGGAACCAACTGGGCATCGGCGGAAACCCCGGGGCCGCCGCCGAGCCTTCGCCGAAGTCCATTTCCTTGCTCCAGCGCCCGACCCGCATCCATTCGACAACGCGATCGGGTTGATCCTGACACAGGTCCGAGCCAATCCCCAAATTCTGGGTCCCAAACTTATCAGCGGTGCGCGCGATCATCTCGCAAAAACTATCAAGCGTGCAGTCCGATTTGCCCTTCAGGTGGTGAGGGTAGATCGAAAACCCAAGCATGCCGCCATTTTGTGTCACCGCGCGGATCACGTCGTCTTTTTTGTTGCGCAGCGCCGGAGACCAGTCGTGAGGGTTGGCATGGGTTATGGCGATTGGGCGCTGAGATATATCCGCCGCCTCTATGGTCGAGCGATCCGCAGAATGGCTCATATCCACCACCAACCCCACACGGTTCATTTCCCCGATGACTTGCTTTCCCATACGGGTAATTCCGGTGTCCTCAGCCTCGTAACAACCTGTCGCCAACAAGGATTGATTGTTATATGTCAACTGCATAAAGCGCACACCTAATGTATGAACGATCTCTACCAGTCCGATGTCATCCTCGATGGGGCTGGGGTTTTGGAAGCCGAAGAAAATCGCTGTCCGCCCCGTTTCCTTCGCCAAACCAACATCGCTGGCCCATTGCCCTTTCATGATCAAATCGGGGTATTGCTCGAACCAGCGGTTCCATTGCTCAAGGTTCAGAACCGTTTCGCGAAAGTTTTCGTGATACGCGATGGTTACATGCACTGCATCAACACCGCCCTCGCGCATCTGACGAAAGATTTTCTCGGACCAATTGGCATATTGAAGATTGTCGATACGCATCAAGTCCCCCTCTTGGGTGCAGGGCTGGCGAACGGGAGGTGCGGCATGGCTTGATCCTTCTACAGCTGCAAAACCTTGGGGCATATTCCGGCCCCGATCAAGCCCGCCCGTAACGGCTAGGCGTCTTTCAAACCCTGCAACACGATGTCGGAGCGCACCTGCGTCACATTGGGAAAGGGCAGCAGGCGTTGATGGATGAATTCCGCAAAAGATTTCAGGTCTCGGGTGACGACCATCAAAATGTAATCCGCATCCCCTGACACCGAATAGGCGGCCTCTATCTCGCTGCTGGCCGCAACGAACGCGTTGAAATTGCTTGCGTTCGGGCCGCTATGAGACTGCAAATTGATCCGCACGACAGCCCGCATACCAAGCCCCAAGGCCTCATTGTTCAGCTTCGCACGATACCCCTGAATGACCCCGTTTTGCTCTAGCTTGTTTCGCCTGCGAGAGCATTGCGACGCAGAAAGCGCCACCTTCTCGGAGAGCTCGGCATTCGACAAGGCACCATCTCGCCCCAATGCGTTCAAAATCGCGACATCAAACTCATCAAGCTTTATCTCGGTCATATTTCACCCCATTCATGCAATATTCACGCATATCTTGGGCAAAATGCGGCCAAGTTGCAACCAACATGCATGAGCGCTGCCCTACCCTTTGCATAACAGGGTTTTATTGAAGGAGTCCCCATGGGGCCGTTTCCACATGACGCGCAGCGCGCAACGATCACAGATGCCAATCCAGCAGGCACCGACGGGTTTGAATTTGTTGAATTCGCCCATCCCAACCCCGATGAATTGCGCAGCCTGTTTGCATCCATGGGCTACACCCATGTGGCAAACCACAAAACCAAATCGGTCGAGATATGGCAGCAAGGCGACATCACCTATGTGCTCAACGCCGAGCCGAAGACCCATGCCGCCGCCTTTATCGAGAAACACGGGCCCTGCTGCCCGTCCATGGCGTGGCGGGTCGTCGATGCACAGCACGCCTTCGACTACGCCATCAGCAAAGGGGCCGAGGCCTATGAAGGTGACGGCAAGTTGATGGATGTGCCCGCCATTGTCGGCATCGGCGGGTCCTTGATCTACTTCATCGACCAATACTATGAGGCCAGCCCCTACAACGCGGAATTCAACTGGATCACCAACGCACATCCCGCAGGCGTCGGCTTTCACTACCTCGACCATCTGACGCATAACGTTTTCAAAGGAAACATGGACAAATGGTTCCAGTTTTACGGCAAGCTGTTCAACTTCCGCGAAATTCGCTTCTTTGACATCGAAGGAAAATTCACCGGCCTCATGTCGCGCGCTTTGACCTCGCCGTGCGGGCGCATTCGCATCCCAATCAACGAGGATCGCGGCGAGACGGGCCAGATCGTCAACTACCTGAAAAAGTATAATGGCGAAGGCATCCAACACATCGCGGTTGGCGCCCATGACATTTACGCCGCCACAGACCAGATCGCCGAGAATGGTGTGAAGTTCATGCCCGGCCCTCCAGAGGCCTATTACGCCCTATCCAGCCAACGCGTCGTAGGCCATGCCGAACCCTTGGATCGCATGAAAAAACATGGCATTTTGATAGATGGCGAAGGCGTGTTGGACGGCGGCGAGACCAAAATCCTGCTGCAGATCTTCTCAAAAACCGTCATCGGGCCGATCTTCTTCGAGTTCATCCAGCGCAAAGGCGACGACGGATTTGGCGAGGGCAATTTCAAGGCCTTGTTTGAATCCATCGAAGCCGAAGAAATCGCCAATGGCGACTATGGAGATGTCGAAACTGCATAACGATAGGGCTTATTCTGGATGGGCGGCGACGAAGGCAGGAACCCTTTGCGCCGCCCTTTCTGCGGCACATATTCGCGGGCAATCATCATAAAGAACCCCCCATCGGTTGGCATTATAGAGCTGCGGGATGAGACAAATATCCGCCAAAGACGGGCGTGCGCCTGTGCAAAAAAGCCCCTGCCCGAAGCCCTTAGACAAAGCCTCAAATGCCAATAGACCGGGCCGGATAAACCGTTGCATCCATTGACGTCGCGCAGGGTCTTGGCCCCCCGTTGCCTCCTGCACCACTGACAAATTGCACACCGGATGCACATCGACCGCCAAACCATAGGCCAGCGCGCGAACCTTCGCCCTTTGCAAGGGCTCATCTGGCAAAAGCCCCAAACTGCGGGTCGCATCAAGGTATTCAATGATCGCAAGAGACTGCGTCAACCGGTGCCCGTCAATTTCCAGAACCGGCACCAACCCTTGCGGGTTCCGCTCCATATGGGCGGGTGATTTGTGGTCTTTTTTCAACAAGTTGACCGTTTCTACGCGGTACTTTACCCCCGCCAATCCAAGCGCGATGCGCACGCGGTAACTGGCCGACGACTTGGGATAATCCCATAAAACAACGTCAGTCATCCACGTGATCCTTTACAGCGCATCGGCCTCAGCACACCAAGGCCAGCGAAAACTGAGCGGATCGAAACCTCTGGCGGATTGGTGCGCAACACGAAGACATTCAATCCAATCGGCGGAGAATTCAGGCTGATCTCGGTCAACTCGAAGCCCTCCCTTTATCGGGTTGTTAAACACGTAGCCTGCCACAACATCCAAGGTGATGAGCATCATCATCGCCACTAAGGTGACGCCGCCGCCAACCCCATAAACCGCACGAATGCAGGCAAAACTTGACGACATGGCCCACACCTGCGGTATCGCTTGCGGCTTCACGACGGGTTATTCCGCAGCTTGTGCGCGCAAGTCAGCCAAATCATCCCATCGGTCGCCATTCCTCACCAGTTCTTCGGCAAAGGCCGCGCCGGACGTCAGGGAATAAGCAAAGGCAGCGCTGCCCAAAAAGCGGGTCATGGATGAGTTTTGATGTGTCATATTTTCCTCCCAGAAAATGTCGCCACTTGGGATCTCCAAGCAGAAAATTCAGTTTCATTTGAAACTTAATTCAGGTTAGTTTCAGATGAAACAATGTCAACATCAATTTTCCACGTCCATGAAATTGCTTTAAAGCTCTTGAAAAATAAGGCAGTTAATCAGAACACCTTGAAGCACTCCCGCTTTGATGCAACCTCGGATTCCGCATGCCCCTGCAGCTAAACGCCTTCCTCCCCTACCAGCTTCGCCGCACATATGCCGCGATCAACCACTGCCTGTCAGAGGTCTATGAGGGGCGATATGAACTTACTCAGCCGGAATGGCGGGTCATGGCGATTGTTGCTCGGGACATGGAAATCACCAGCACTGACATCGCCGCGGCCGCCACCATCGACAAAGTCGCCGTCAGCCGTGCGGTCACCCGCCTTGAGGCCAAAAATCTTGTGGAACGCATCCCAAACCAAAACGACGGGCGCAGCATGTTGCTGACCCTATCGCGCGAGGGCCAAGCGATTTACGACAAAATGTCCGCCGAGCTGCTCAAGGTAGAGGCACAATTGATGCAAGGCTTGAAACCAGAGGAGCGCGACGCGCTTTTGCGCCTTCTCGCGACACTTGAAGCCAACGCCAACACCATTGCATAGCCCGCCTCAAGGTTGGGTTTTCGCGGCGTCCAACCCGCTGATCTGACGCAAGCAGCGCTTCAAAGCATCAATGTCAGCCGCCGGAATGTCGCGCGCAAGATATTGGTCAAAGCGGCTCGCCTCTTGGCGCAGGTCCCGATAGGCCCGTGTTCCGGTCTCCGTCAGCTTCAAGGCTTCTTGGCGGCGGTCTTTTTCATCTTCGGTTCGGGTTAAAAACCGTTTGACCTCCAAGGCACTAACTGCGCGGCTGATCTTGGTTTTGTGGATTTGCGCGCGCTGGCAAATCTGCTTGGCGGTCATTTCCCCATATCGCCCGAGGTGAAACACCACCCGCCATTCGGTCTGCAGCATACCGTATTTGGCTTTATAGTAGGACTGGAACCCCAGACTGGACGCCTCGGCCGCTTGGTTCAGCAGATAGGGCAGAAAGTCCTGCAAATCGAATTCGTCATTTTTTGTCATATTTCACATTAGCCGTTGTTAGTTACAAAAGCAACTAATATTGAGGTTATCAAGAACTGAAAAGGATAGTTTGATGAACACGGACGTTACTGCCCATGGCCTGCAAAGCGCCGCAACCCCCACTGGAACAACAGAAGGCTACATGCCAGGGTTTGGCAATGACTTCGAGACCGAGGCCTTGCCCGATGCCCTTCCCCAAGGCATGAACAGCCCGCAAAAGGTGAACTACGGCCTCTATGGCGAACAACTCAGCGGCACCGCCTTCACCGCCCCCAGCCATCAAAACGAACGGTCATGGTGCTACCGCATCCGCCCCTCGGTGAAGCACACCCACCGGTTCGAAAAGATCGACGTCCCCTATTGGAAGTCCGCCCCCCATGTGGACCCAGACCTTATCTCACTGGGGCAATACCGCTGGAACCCTGTCGCCCCTACCGAAGACGGCCTGACATGGATTACCGGCATGCGCACCATGACCACCGCGGGTGATGTAAACACCCAAGTCGGAATGGCCAGCCATGTCTACCTTGTGACCGACAGCATGGTTGACGCCTATTTCTATTCTGCCGACAGCGAGCTTCTGGTCGTCCCGCAAGAAGGTCGCTTGCGGTTTTGCACCGAGTTGGGTGCCATCGACATCGAACCGCAAGAAATCGCGATTCTGCCGCGCGGGCTTGTCTACCGCGTAGAGGTCTTGGACGGCCCCGCACGCGGTTTTGTGTGCGAAAACTACGGCCAGAAGTTTGATCTACCGGGGCGTGGGCCAATTGGCGCCAATTGCATGGCCAACCGCCGCGACTTCAAAACCCCTGTTGCGGCCTTTGAAGACCGCGAAGTGCCCTCCACCGTGACGGTAAAATGGGCGGGGCAATTTCATGAGACCAAAATCGGACACTCGCCGTTGGATGTGGTCGCATGGCATGGCAATTACGCGCCCTGCAAATACGATCTACGCACCTACTGCCCCGTCGGCGCCATCTTGTTCGACCACCCCGACCCTTCGATCTTCACCGTGCTGACCGCCCCCTCGGGTGTTGAGGGCACAGCGAACATCGATTTCGTGCTGTTCCGCGACCGCTGGATGGTGGCCGAGGACACCTTTCGCCCGCCGTGGTATCATAAGAATGTCATGTCCGAGATGATGGGCAACATCCATGGCATCTACGACGCCAAGCCCGAGGGGTTCATTCCAGGCGGCATGTCGCTGCACAACATGATGATCCCGCATGGCCCAGATAAAGCCGCCTTTGAGGGCGCATCCAACGCCGAGCTTGGCCCCGAGTATCTGGCCAACACCATGTCCTTCATGTTCGAAACCCGCTTCCCGCAACATCTAACCCAATTTGCCGCCAAAGAGGCCCCCTTGCAGGACGACTACATCGATTGCTGGGCCGACCTTGAAAAGAAATTCGACGGCACCCCCGGCAAAAAGTGAGATCACAAACATGACCCTTATGAAAAGCTGGGTGGCCTCGGCCAACTCTCCTGACACGCAGTTTCCACTGAACAACCTGCCTTACGGTGTGTTTTCCACCAACGGCACAGAGCCGCGCTGCGGCGTGGCCATTGGCGACATGATCCTCGACATGGCAGCCTGCGAAGCAGAGGGGCTCATCACGTTGGATGAAGGGGGCGCATTCGATCTGCCCTGCTGGAACGATGTGATGGAGTTGGGCCCCGAGGTTTGGAGCCAATTGCGCGCACGGCTGATCGCGCTGCTAAAGGAAGACGCGGCAGAGCCCGAAGCGGTGGCCCCCTTCCTTGTGGCGCAGGCGGAAGCCGATCTGCATATGCCCCTGCTGGTGTCCGAATTTACCGACTTTTACGCAGGCAAGCATCACGCGATGAATGTCGGCACAATGTTTCGCGGCCCCGAGAATGCGCTGCCGCCGAATTGGCTCCATATCCCTATCGGCTATAACGGACGTGCCTCCTCTGTGGTGGTGTCCGGCACGGATGTGGTCCGGCCCAACGGGCAAACCAAAGCCCCCGACGCGGATATGCCGTCCTTTGGCCCCTGCAAACGTCTGGATATTGAACTGGAAATAGGTGCAATCGTGGGCACATCCAGCGCCTTGGGCCAGCCGGTCAGCGTGGCGCAGGCAGATGCGATGATCTTCGGCTATGTGCTGCTCAACGACTGGTCCGCGCGCGACATTCAGGCGTGGGAGTATCAACCTTTGGGGCCTTTCCAAGCCAAGGCCTTCGCCACGTCGATCAGCCCTTGGATCGTCACAAAAGCCGCGCTGGAGCCATTTCGCACCACCACGCCCGAGCGCGAAAAAGACCTGCTGCCCTATCTGCGGGAACCCAGCCCGATGCTCTATGATATCGACCTTTCGGTCACCATGGCACCAAAAGGCCAAGCTGCCACAACCATTGCACGGACCAATTACAATCAGATGTATTATTCTGCCGCACAGCAACTGGCGCATCACGCCTCTTCGGGCTGTGCGATGACATCTGGCGATCTGTTGGGGTCAGGCACCATCTCCGGCCCAGAAAAGTCAGAACGCGGCTCCTTGCTGGAAATGACATGGGGCGGCAAAGAGCCGATAACCCTCGCGACGGGCGAGACCCGCAGTTTCATTGAGGACGGCGATACGCTGACGCTAAGCGGCGCGGCGCAAGGCGACGGCTACAAAATAGGCTTCGGGAGCTGCATCGGCACGATCACCCCCGCCGTCAAATTTCCCGAGTAAAGGACGATCACCATGGCAAAAGCATTCGCATCACAAGGCGACATGACCGAAAAGAAAATCACCTTTGACGAGGTGGGGCGTGACCTTTGGGCGTTCACGGCCGAGGGCGACCCCAACTCTGGCGTTATCATCGGCGACGAAAGTGTCATGATCGTCGAGGCGCAGGCCACCCCGCGACTGGCAGAGCAGGTTATTGAGAAGGTGCGCTCGGTCACCGACCAACCCATCAGCCATCTTGTGTTGACCCATTACCACGCCGTGCGCGTGTTGGGGGCATCGGCCTATGGCGCCGATCAAATCATCATGTCCGACGTCGCACGCGGCATGGTGGAGGAACGCGGCCAAGAAGATTGGGACAGCGAATTCCAACGGTTCCCGCGTCTGTTTGAGGGGCATGAATCCATCCCCGGATTGACCTATCCAACCACCACATTTTCCGACAGCATGACCGTCTACCTTGGCAAGCGCCGCGTCGATATCAAACACATCGGGCGCGCTCATACGGCGGGGGATGCGGTGATCCATGTCCCCGATGAAAACGTCATGTTCACCGGTGACATCGTTGAAGATCACTCTGCATGTTATTGTGGTGACGGGTATTTTGGCGACTGGGGGCAAACGCTCGACAATATTGTGGCCTATGATGTGGACGCAATCGCCCCCGGTCGTGGCGGGGCGTTGGTTGGCAAAGAGGCCGTGACCCGCGCAATTGAAAGCACCCGTGATTTCGTCGAAAGCACCTACGCCCCTGCCGCCCGTGTGGCGGCCCGAGGTGGCTCGTTGAAAGAGGCGTGGGACGCGGTTCGCGCCTCATGCGACCCAAAATTCAAAGACTACGCCATCTATGAACACTGCCTGCCGTTCAACGTCAGCCGCGCCTACGACGAGGCGCGCGGCATCGCTCACCCGCGCATATGGACGGACAAACGCGATCTGGAGATGTGGGCGGAATTGCAAGGCTAGTCGCTGATTTAGGAGGCTTGTTATGGTTGCCGAAAGATATAAAACCGAATTCCAGCTATACCCCTATCAAAAGGTCCCGGGCCAGTCGGGCGCTGTTCAACGCCACCCCGTTGTCATTGTGGGGGGCGGCCCGATCGGGCTGGCCCTTGCATTGGACCTTGGGCAAAAAGGCACGCCCGTGCTGCTTCTCGACGACCATGAGGGCGCTGGGCTGGGCAGCAAAGCCATCTGTTTTGCCAAACGCACGCTTGATATTGCCCACCGCCTTGGGGCCAGCGGGCCAATGGTCGACAAAGGCGTGGTTTGGAATGTCGGCAAGGTGTTCCACGGTGAAAACAAGCTTTTTGACTTCAACCTCTTGCCCGAAGAGGGCCACCGGAACCCCGCCTTCATCAATTTGCAACAACCCTATTTCGAGCAATTCTTGGTCGAGGAAATCCGCAACGCTCAAAAGCAAGGTGCACCGATCGAGATCCGCGGGCGCAACGCCGTTGTCGATTTGACCCCCTATGACGATCACGTCCGGTTGACCGTCGATACCCCTGACGGGGAATACCATCTTGAAGCCGATTACCTGATTGCTTGCGACGGGGCGCGCTCTTTGGTGCGCGAAAAGATGGGCCTGACATTTGACGGGCGGATGTTCGAAGACAACTTCTTGATTGCCGACGTCAAAATGAAGGCAGATTTCCCAACGGAGCGTTGGTTCTGGTTCGAGCCCCCCTTCAAGAACAGTGGCCAATCCGCCCTGCTTCACAAGCAGCCCGACGATATCTGGCGCATTGATTTCCAGCTTGGCTGGGACATCGACCGCGAAAAAGAGATGCAGCCGGACCGCATACGCGCGCGGGTGGACGCCATGCTGTCCAGCCAGTCAGGCAGCATTCCAAACTACGCATTGCACTGGACATCGATATACACCTTCCAATGCCGCCGGATGAAATCCTTCCGCCATGGGCGGGTGCTATTCGCTGGCGACAGTGCCCATCAGGTGTCCCCCTTCGGTGCGCGCGGGGCCAACTCGGGGGTGCAAGACGCAGAAAACCTCGCTTGGAAACTGGATTTGGTTCTCAAGGGCATCGCACCCGAGGCGCTGCTCGACAGCTATGCAACCGAGCGCGAATTCGCAGCCGATGAGAATATCCTCAACTCGTCGCGGGCCACAGATTTCATGACCCCCAAAAGCGGAATATCCCAGATGTTTCGAAACGCGGTCCTAGACTTGGCAAGCCGCCACGACTTCGCGCGACCATTGGTGAATTCCGGCAGGTTATCAGTGCCTTGCACCTATGACGGATTTGCACATTTCGGCCCCGACGCCCTGCAGGGGCCTGCAGTGACACGCCCTGGCGCCCCTTGCGTCGATGCGCCGGTCGGGGACGGGTATGTGCTCGACAAACTCAAACAGGGCTTCGTCATACTTGCCCTAGGCGGCGACCGCCCCCAAACTGTGCGTGCCTGTGGCGTGACCCCGCGGGTGGTTCATATTGCGGCCCCCTCGCCTGAACTGTCGGCGCGGTATTTGGGATCGGCGGGTCATGCGATCTATCTGATCCGGCCCGACCAACATGTGGTGGCCCGCTGGGCCAGCTACGACCCCAAAGCCATCGCGCAAGCGCTATCGACAGCCATCGAAGGAGCGTAGAAATGCCCCTAACCCTATCTGCGAATATCCCCGACCCCGACGGGTTCTATGACGACCTTCTGCAGGCCCATGACGGGTTGAGCGACGCTGAAAGTCACGCGCTCAACGCACGTTTGGTGCTCATATTATGCAACCACATCGGGGATCGAACCCTGTTGCGAGACGCGATAGACGCGGCGAAAACGACGCGGTAAGTTTTGCCCCCTCACGCCAACCAAGCAGAGTAATCGCTGACCAAAAGATGCCGCGGTTCAACATCTTCCTCTATCTTGGCAAAACGCCCGATGGGGTCGCGAAAGATATTGTCCGTTTCATCATCATTCACGGTGGAAACCTCACCGATCAATACGTCCCCGCCGTCGCCCCAAAACGCATGCCAGTCGCCCGGCATCAAGGTCACACTTTCCCCGGGAGCCAGACGTAGCTTTTCACCTGCAGCGAAGTCCCGCTGAATGCCGTCGCAAAAGACAGACCCGCCACGATCTTCGGCAAAATTCCCTTGCGCGTCGGAGCCGAACAATTCCACCATCAAAGTCGCACCGCCGCGGTTGATGATGTCCTCGGCCTTCAAGACATGGGTATGCATGGGGCTCAGTTGATCCTGCTTCGAGATCAGCAGTTTCTCGGCGTAGCACATGCCGCCTCCGCGCTGAAGATCGGCCAAACGCCCGTTGCGCAGGGTAAACAAAAACAGCCCCATTTGATCGTAATCGCCCGCCCCATAGTCGGTGATATCCCAACCACAACGGGCCTCAATCACATGTCTTGCAACGTCCTTTCGGGCTTTAAACGTGCTTGGGGTCCAATAGGCAAATGGCGGCAAAACAAACCCGTGAGACCGCATCAGCTCATCTGATTGCGCGATAATTTCATTGATCCGAGAACGTTTCATAAGGGCGGCTTCTTCCGTGAAAAGGCTCCAATTGGCACGACACACAGGCATAATCCGAATCCGCCGTTTCGCAAAACTAGAATATTTTCTTGCGCTCCGAAACCGGTTTCGGTTAGCGTTTTGAACATCAGGGGAGGATTCTATGTCCAGCAAGCCAGTCAGCTTGAAGGTTTTAGCCGCGCATCTTGGCCTAACGGTCGGGACGGTGAGCCGCGCGTTGAATGGCTATGCCGACATCAGCCCCGCCACCCGCAAGCGTGTGCAAACTGCGGCGAAAGAATTGGGATATCGTCCCAATCAAAATGCGCGTCGACTGTCCATCGGCAGCCCCGAAACGGTCGGGTATCTAATGCCCCGCCTCAACCACTCCGGCTCGCAACCCTTTATCGCCCAGTTGCTGCAAGGTCTGGGGGAAGCTCTTGGCAAACGCCATTGGGATTTGTTGGTCACTCACGCGGATTCGTCACAAGACGAGCTAGCCCATATTGAGCGATTGGTTCGCTCGGGCCGCGTGGGTGGACTGGTGATCTCGCGCCCCTTGAAAAACGACCCGCGTATTCGGTTGCTGCAAGATCTGAAATTCCCCTTTGTCGTCCACGGACGCACCGCGTCTTGTGACAATTATGCGTGGTATGACGTTGACGGCGAGGACGCCTTTGTAACCGCGGTGAACCATCTTGTGGCCCTTGGCCACAGCCGTATCGCCTTTGTCGGCGCTCCCTTGCAGCATCAGTTCGCGCAAGATCGCTTGAATGGCTATCAAACAGCGATCAAGGCCAACGGCTTGCCCTTGGATCCTGACCTGATCCAAATCGCTGAATTCAGCGATGACGGCGGCGAAATGGCGACCAATCTGTTGCTGGATTTCGCGCAACCACCAACGGCGGTGGTCTGCATCTCTGACACTGTGGCGCTTGGGGCGCTTGCTGCCCTTCGCGCCCGTGGCCTTCGCCCGGGCATAGATGTGTCGGTCATTGGCTATGACGGGTTGAAATTCGGCAACCACTCCAACCCGCCTTTGACGACCATGGCACAGCCACAAGCCCACGCAGGCCGCCGTTTGGGCGACATGTTGCTGGCGATTATCGACGGCGACGATCCAGCCATGCATCAAGAACTGCAACGCGCCCAACTGCTGCGTCGCAAAACAGACGGGCCCTTGCATTGCGCAAAAGCCCAACAAGACATTTCAAAAAGGGAGGAAATTCAATGAACTACACAAAACAACTAATGACGGGTCTTCTGGCGTCGACCGTGTTGGCGGGGGCCGCAGGCGCGGATACCATCCGTTTCTGGACCATGGAAGTTCAACCAGAGCGGATGGCCGTTCAAGAGGAAATGGCCGCCGGTTTCAAAGCCGCCTCCGGCCATACGGTGGAGATCATCCCCGTCGAGGAATCCGACATTCAGACCCGCGCGACTGCGGCCTTTGCAGCGGGTGACTTGCCCGATGTGATCAATCTGACCGTCAGCCATATTCTGCCCTACTCCGAAGCCGGCTTGCTGGATGCGGGGGCTGCCAGCGAAGTCATGGACAACCTCGGGGTGGACACATTCGCGCAGGGTCCCGTTGGCATGGCAATGTCGGACGGCGAGATCGTCGCCGTCCCCACCGACGGTTGGACGCAGCTGGTTGTCTACCGCTCCGACCTGTTTGAAGCCGCGGGCCTCAAAGCGCCCACAAACTTCGAGGCCATGAACGCCGCGATGGCCAAGTTGCATAACCCGCCGGAAATCTACGGCTTTGTCGCCGCGACCAAGATCGACGAAGGCTACATGATGCAGCTGATCGAACATCTGTCGCTGGCAACGGGGTATTCGCCGGTGAATGCCGATGGCTCGATCAACGAGGACACCACCCATCTGGTAGAGCTGCTCGAGTTGTACAAAAACCTTGTGGCAAACTCCCCTGAGGGTGACCTCTATTGGTCGCAGTCTCGCGAGCTGTATCTTGATGGCAAAGCCGCCATGGTGATCTGGTCGCCTTCAATTCTGGACGAGCTTGGCGGCCTACGCGACAGCGCGCCAGTGACTATCTCGGATGACCCAACAACCAAAGACCTTGCAAATATGACAGGTTTCTCCACGGTCATCTCGGGTCCGGGCAACGCCGATGGCGCGGCCTATGCAGACGTGCGCTACCTTGGGATTACCGCAGACGCCAACACCGGCGTGGCACAAGAGTTCGTCGAATACGTGATGTCCGAAGGCTATGGCCAATGGTTGTCACAAGCACCCGAAGGCAAGTTCCCTGTGCGCCGCGGCAGCAAGGCCAACGACACATCCTTTGAAGCCGCGTGGGCCGGTTTGGACGTGGGCGTTGATCGCAAAGCCCCGCTGGGCGACATCTACCCGCAATCTGTGATCGACGACATCGTGGCAGGCCTGTCAGTGGGCGACCGCTGGGGCGTGGCCGATGGGCAGTTGGCAACGGCCTCCAAGATCGTGAACTCTCAGATTATGTCGCGGGTTATCCGTGAGATGACCGATGGTGATCTAAGCGTGCAAGACGCCGCCGACAAGATTGTAGCCGAGCACAAAGCGCTCGACCTGTAATCCAGACCTTTGGCGGTGCGATTAGTCGCGCCGCCACCTTCCCTATCAGGATAAGTTGATGTCCGCAGATACACCCCCCACCCCTCCGAAAGGACTTGGGCCGCTGGCCAAGCGCGAGATGCGCTTTGCCTATTTGTTGCTGTTGCCGACGTTTCTTATCGTTCTATCCGTGGTGTTGTTTCCGCTGGTCGCCAACATCTGGATCGCCTTCAAACCGGTAACCTTAGGGGATTTGCGCGCGCCATCCATCCTTGTCAACGAGCGCCTTATGGGCAAGTTGAACGCCGCCGGAGACGAAGCCGACATCCGCTACCGCCTGCGCAACTCGTCGCGCAAAAGCCCGATTGCAGACATCAGCATGGCAGACGTTCTGCCCGCCACCTTAGACGTTCTGGATGTTGACGAGCGCTGCACGTTGAGCGGCACCGCCCTTCGATGCAACTTCGGTGATTTCGCCGCGGGTCAGCGCGAAGATGTCCTTTTGCGCGTTGCCGCCACACAGGCCTATCTGGACGCTCCGACAAATATCAAAGACACGGATGCGGCGTTCACCTTCACTCCCGAAAACATCCTGACCAATAACAGCTTCACCTTGGAAAATTTCCGCAAGCTGTTCAACGCCTCTGACTTTTGGCAGGTCCTTTGGGCCTCTCTCTACTACACAATTGCGGGAACTGTGGGGGCATTGATCATGGGGCTGTTCGCCGCGCAGTTGATGAATATGGCGTTCCGTGGCCGCAGCTTTTTGCGTGGGCTGTTCCTCTCCCCTTATGTGGCCCCTGTCATTGCCGTGGCTCTGGCGTGGGTGCTGCTTCTAGACCCGGGCCCCGGCGGCACGCTGAATGCCTTGTTGATCCAGTTGGGCGTCATCGACGGGCCGATCAGCTTTTTGGGTCAAAGGGTGGCTGAACTCAATATCCTTGGGCTCAGCTTCAACTTCCCCGTGGCCCTTACCGTGGTGATCATCTTCGAGGTCTGGCGCTACTTTCCGCTGGCTATGTTGTTCATTCTTGCCCGAATGCAATCGGTATCGACGGACATCTTTGAGGCCGCCGAGATCGACGGCGCCACCCCTATTCAACAGTTCCGCTTCATCTCGCTTCCTCAATTGATGGGAATTATGGCGGTGTTGTTCCTGCTGCGGTTCATATGGACCTTTAACAAATTCGACGACATCTTCCTGCTGACCGGCGGGGCGGCTGGTACGCGCACTTTGACGGTGAATGTCTATGAGCAGGCCTTTGCGGTCTCCAACTTGGGCGCAGGGGCGGCGGTGGCTGTGGTCGTGTTCATGATTTTGCTGTTCTTCTCGTTCATCTTCTTCAAATTTTCACCGGAGGATGAGGCATGAGCCGTTTCGGCAATATTTTCTACCTGTGCTTGCTGTTCGGTGCGCTTTGGGGGGCAATTGCCACGGTGTTGGTGACGCTGCTGGCACTGTTTATTTCAGGGGAGGCCTTTCAGCCGCAAGTCACCGCTGGGGCTGTGGCGGGGGGCCTCTCGGGGGGGCTTTTGACAGCGCTGCCGCCTGCGCGTCGAAGCAAAGGCATCATCGCCGCCTGCGGGTTGGTGTTTGTCATCGTGTTGACTGTGGCCTCTGGCGCACTGCCTTTTGGGCAAGCGATGTCGGTTTGGTCGATTGGTCAGTTGATCTTCATCGTCATAACCGCGTGGTCCACGGTTCACGCCACCCATCTCACGGCTTTGGGCTTCGGCCCGACCCGCGAACGACGCTACAACGTCGAAGTTATTTGCCTGCGCTTCCTCAAAGGCATTGGTCTGGTGGCATTTACCATCGCCGTGGCCCTGCCCTTTTTCGTCATGGTCATGATGAGCCTGAAAAACCAGCAATTGCTGCTGTCCAACCCGTTGGATTTCTCCTTGAATTTTGGCCAAGGCGCCAGCGCGTTGTTTCGCAGCTACATCGAGTTGTTCACCCAGTATCACTTTGGCAGCTATTTGCTGAACTCGGCGATGGTGTCTGTGGCAACCGTGTTGATCACGCTGTTCTTCGCCGTCCCCGGAGCCTATGCGGTCGCGCGCCTGAAGTTTCCGGGGCAAAACTTTTTGTCGCGGTCAATCTTGCTGATCTACATGGTGCCGATGATCGTTCTGGTCATCCCACTTTATGCCATCTTTAGCCAATTGGGGATGCGAAACACGCTGTGGGGGTTGCTGCTGGTCTACCCTGCAACCACCATCCCCGTGGCCCTGTATATGCTGCAAGGTTACTTCCGCGGAATTCCCGCAGAGCTGGAGGAAGCCGGTCTGATGGACGGGTTGTCGCGGCTGAATGTGATCCGCAAAATCACCTTGCCGCTGGCACTTCCTGCCATGGCCTCGGTGGCGCTCTATGTCTTCATGATCGCGTGGAATGAGTTCCTCTTCGCCTTCATGTTCCTTGACAATGTCGACCTCTACACCCTGTCGCGCGGCATCGCAGAGCTGAACTCCTCAGAGGTGCCGCGGCAACATCTGATGGCAGGCGCTGTCATCGCGACGGCTCCGGTGCTGGCCTTGTTTTTATGGTTCGAACGCTTCCTCGTCGCCGGCCTGACGGCTGGCAGTGTGAAAGGATAAACTATGTCATTGAAGCAGACCGCAATCGATACCCTGTCCAAGAACGACCGAGGCAGATTCACCATCCCGACTGAAGGGCTGTACCCCTATCAGTGGAACTGGGACAGCGCCTTCATTGCCCTCGGCCTCGCGACCTATGATATGGAACGGGCATGGGCAGAGATCATCTCCCTGATCGAGGGGCAATGGCCCGACGGAATGATCCCCAGCATCATCTTTAGAAGCGATGACACAGATTATTTTCCGGGCCCCTCTCGCTGGGGCAATACTTTGGGAAGCACCCCGTCTACGGGCGTATCACAGCCTCCGGTTTTGGCCACGATCGTGCGCCAGATCACCGAAGGCCCGCAGGGGGCTGCACGCCGCGCCGAGGTCTTCGACCAGATTTTTGCGTGGCACAAATGGTTTCACGAGGCGCGCACCGTCGATGGCATCGTGGCGACCGTCCATCCGTGGGAGACGGGGCGCGACAATTGCCCCGAATGGAACATCGGGCTGGACCTCATGCAAGTCGCCCCCGATTTGCCCCCCTATACGAGGATGGACAATAAACACGTCGATCCCAGCTTCCGCCCTACCCAAGAGCAATACGACAAATATCTCACCATCGTGCATTTTGGCGACAGCATCGGCTGGGACCAACGCAGATTGACCGATGAAGGCCCGTTCCTGATGGCGGATCCGAACATCCACTTTGTGCTGCTCCGTGCGGATAAAGACCTTCTGGCCATGGCAACCGAGATGGGCAAACCTGCGGACATTCGCGACCAGATCAGCGCGTGGATCGCCAAGGGCGAAGCCGCCACGGATTATCTTTGGAGCGACGACCTCGGTGCCTTTGTTGCGCGCGACATTCGCAGCGGTGCCTTCTCCACCGGCTTTAGCAATTGCAGCGCCCTATGTTTTTACGCCGACAGTGGTACGCACATGCAAAGGGCACGCACGATCGAGAACCTGAAGCGCATCGCCGGCAAGGTCGAACATCTTTTGCCAAGTTGGGATCCTGATGCGGACGGCTTCGAGGCACAAAGATATTGGTGCGGCCCCCTCTGGCCCCAGATGAACTACATGACCGCACGTGGCTTGGACGAGCAAGGAGAGGCCGAGCTGGCCATGCAAGTTCGAAATGGACTGTGCGATGCCATCGAAAAATCCGGCTTTTGGGAATGCTTCAACCCCCTCACCGGCGCTGGCTGTGTTGGGTCCAATTTCTCGTGGACAGCGGCGATCTGGCTGTCTTGGCAACATGAAACCAAGCTCGAAGGCGTGGCCTAGGCCGAATAAAGGATACGAAATATGGGGTCTATCAGCCTGAAATCAGTCGAAAAATGGTTTGGCGACGTTCAAGTCATCAAAGGCATCGACTTGGACATCCAAGATGGGGAGCTTGTTATCTTCGTGGGCCCTTCCGGCTGCGGGAAATCCACATTGCTGCGCATGATTGCGGGATTGGAAGAAACCAGCCGCGGACAGATAATGCTCGATGATGTTGAGGTGACCCATAAGGTGCCGTCCGAACGCGAACTGTCGATGGTGTTTCAGTCCTACGCGCTTTATCCGCACCTCAGCGTGGCGGAAAACATGGGGTTCGCCCTGAAAACTGCGGGGGCGTCCAAGGCTGAAATTGAACAAAAAGTCAACCGTGCCGCCGATATTCTCAAACTTGATGCCTACATGAACAGACGCCCGAAAGACCTGTCCGGCGGGCAACGCCAACGCGTCGCCATTGGACGTGCAATCGTGCGCAAGCCTAAGGGCTTTTTGTTTGACGAGCCTCTGTCCAATCTGGATGCCTCTTTGCGCGTGGATATGCGGTTCGAGATCGCCCGCCTTCATAAGGCGCTGGAAACCACGATGGTCTATGTGACCCATGATCAGGTCGAGGCCATGACCCTCGCGGATCGGATCGTGGTGCTCAGGGACGGCCTAATCATGCAGGTTGGCACCCCGCGCGAGTTGTATGAAAAGCCCGACAATGTCTTCGTCGCGCAATTTATCGGCAGCCCGAAAATGAACCTGATGCCCTGCACCGTTCAGAAAGGAAATTTCGCCTTGGCTGGCGGTCGTGGTGGCGCGCTAGGGTCGGATCAGCGCAACGCCGCGGTTCAACTCGGAATCCGCCCAGAACACATCACCGTCACCGAGGCAGGCACGGGGCATTGCGACGGGGTGGTTCAAGTCAGCGAATATCTTGGGGCCGATTTCTTTCACTATGTAGATTGCGGCCCGCTGGGGCTGCTGACGATCCGAACCTCCGGAGCCTTCCCAGACATTGAAGGCAAGACGGTCGGGTTAAACTTTGAGGGTGAAAACCTGCATTTCTTCGCCGCTGACGGCCGCGCTTTGTAGCGGTCCGTCTCGGCCCAAGGATCGGGGGCAGCGCGTGCCCTCGCATTGCGCTGCACCGGCGTTCACCCTGAATTCAAAAGAAAAGGCCGCCCAAGGCGACCCAATCAAAGCGACCACAAATCGGTGGTGGCGGAGGAACAGGGATTCGAACCCTGGGAGGACTTTCACCCTCGTCGGTTTTCAAGACCGGTGCATTCGACCACTCTGCCACTCCTCCGACGCACAAGGACTTACCCGCCTCTTTTTGATTCTGGAACCCCTTGGTTTGACACAATAGATCACGCCAAATTTCGCCGATGATGCAACGGATTGCTTTGCAACATGCAGATTATTTAATAGGGTGCGCATGAACGGGCGCCCATATTCTGGGTGATCTTGGAAAATGTCACGAAAAGTGGCACGGAATGCACCATGAAAGGTGCGGCGGGCAAAGGCAGTATTATGGGGCAGCAGCATATTATGACACGAGCATGGCGAATTGCGTTACTGTTGGGAGCCACGGCGGCACTTGCGGCCTGTGAAGACAGTCAAGGTTTTGATTTCTTGAAGAAAAAAGATACCGCTGAGACAAGTGCAATCGACGCGAAAGCAGTGGCCAACGGCCCGACAACCGAGCGTGAAGTCGAAGCCCCAGACGTGTTTCAAGCCAGCGAAGACGGGCTTTGGGATGGACGCCCCTCCCTTGGTGGCGTGTGGGTCGCCTACCCCGGCGTGAAAGACCCAGAGCGGGTCGTGATCCGCAACCTGTCCAACAACAAAACCGTAATCGGAGCCCTTTTCCGTCGCGAACGCGACAATCCGGGGCCAAAATTGCAACTCTCATCAGACGCGGCGCAAACGCTGGGAATGATCGCCGGTCAGCCCACAAAAATGACGGTCACAGCCTTGCGCACCGAAACAGTGCCAGTGGCCGCCCCTGCGATCTCGTCGCCGGCGGGGACCGAAACCCTGCCCGCGCCAGACGCCATCGAAGCAAAATCGCTGGACCCGATCAGCAAAGCCAAGGCAGCCCTTGATAAAACCGCGAAAGCCAGCCCTGCGCCGGCAGCCACAGCGGCTCCGGTACCAGCGGCGAAGCCTACGCCCGCCGCGGCCCCTGCGCGCAAATCTTCGAGCTTGTCCAAACCGTTCATCCAGATCGGCATTTTCTCGGTTAAAGAAAACGCCGACAACACCGCAACCTCCCTCCGCGGGATCGGCATTTTGCCAGCGGTCAAAAAGGGATCAAGTCAGGGCAAAGACTTCTGGCGCGTGATCGTCGGGCCATCGGGCTCCTCCTCCGAGCGCGCAACACTACTGAAGAAGGTAAAAGAGCTGGGCTTCAACGACGCCTATTTCGTTACCAACTAGACACATATAACCAAAGGAGCCGCCATGAGCATCCGCGCTGCCACGCTTATCGCCGCCCTCACGTCCTCCCTTTGCATGAGCTTCGCTGCGCATGCCTTTGAAACCTCTGCGAAATCCGCAATCGTTTTGGACTTGAGCACCGATCTGACCTTGATGGAAAAGAACGCCGATATGGCGCTCCCACCTGCGTCTATGTCCAAGTTGATGACGTTGAATATGACGTTTGAGGCACTTGAGGATGGTCGCTTGTCGCTGGATCAACTGCTGCCAGTTTCGCAACATGCACAGGACTATGGCGGCTCCACCATGTTCTTGAACACCCGTGATCGCGTGAGCGTTGAAGACCTGATCCGCGGTGTCATCGTTCTTTCGGGGAATGACGCGGCAGCCGTGCTGGCAGAAGCCATTTCCCCTGACGGCACCGAACGCGGCTTTGCCCAAATGATGACAGAGCGTGCGCAAGACTTGGGCATGACCAACTCGACCTTCGCCAACTCCAACGGCTGGCCCGCCCCTGCGCAGCGCATGTCGATGCGTGATCTGTCGATCTTGGCCAAGCGCCTGATCACCGTCTACCCGCAGTACTACGGCTACTTCGCCGAAACCGAATTTGCCTTTGACGACCGCGCCCCTGACAACCGTTTCAATCGCAACCCTTTGCTCAAATTGGGCATTGGCGCCGACGGCTTGAAAACCGGCCACACGAGTGAAGCAGGCTACGGGCTTGTGGGGTCGGCCAAACAAGGCATGCGGCGCATTATCTTTGTGCTGTCCGGCCTTGGCACTCCGCAGGCGCGCGCCACCGAAAGCGAACGCATCACCAATTGGGCCTTCCGCCAATTCGCCGAGCAGCAATTGGCCGAGCAAGGCGTGATCATGGCCGAAGCCGAGGTTTGGATGGGCACATCCGCCAAGGTTGGCATGGCGGCGGTTGAAGACATCAAGGTTCTGGTGCCGGTTTTGAAAAAGGACGGGGTTACCGCCAAAATTCAGTACCAAGGCCCGCTGGAGGCCCCGATCACCGCAGGCGACAAGATTGCCGAGCTGATCGTGAGCGTCCCGGGCATTGGCGACGCGACCCATGACTTGGTGGCCACCGAAACCGTCAATAACGGGGGCTTCATGGTGCGGGTGCGCACAGCCGCGACCGTTTTGTTCCGCCAGTTGACCGGCCAAGCAGCGACTTTGTTTTGAGCGGTCTGTTTTTGACATTTGAAGGCATTGACGGCTCTGGGAAATCCACTCAGTCGCGCCTTTTGGCGGGCCATCTGGAGGCCGCAGGGCATGACGTTGTGCTCACCCGTGAGCCCGGCGGCTCCTTGGGGGCGGAGGATATCCGGCGGCTGTTGGTTGAGGGGGACCCCGGTCGCTGGTCTGCTGAAACAGAGATACTGCTTTTCACCGCCGCCCGCCGCGACCATCTGGAACGCCTGATCACCCCTGCCCTAAAGGCTGGGAAAATCGTGATCTGCGACCGCTTTGCCGATAGCACCCGCGTCTACCAAGGGGCCACCCGTGGCGACCTGCGCCAGATCGTCGACGCTTTGCACTCTCAGATGATTGGTATCGAACCCGACCTGACATTGGTCATCGACATGGACCCCGACATTGCGCTGGAACGCGGGTTGGCGCGCGGATCGGGAGAAGACCGTTTTGAAGACTTCGGCGCGGAGTTCCAGCACAAGTTGCGCGACGGCTTCTTGGCGCTGACAAAGGACTATCCCGACCGCACCCAACTGATTGACGGGACAAAGGGGGCGCAGGACGTCGCGCATACTATTGCCGCTGTCGTCGACAGCTTTCTGGCTGCCCGCTCATGAGTGACGAAGACCTTCCCTCCTCTGACCAGATCGACGGCGCCCCACACCCGCGCGAAACCACTGCGTTGATTGGCCAACAGGTGGCCGAAGAGGCGTTCCTCGAGGCCTTTACAGGTGACCGGCTGCATCACGCGTGGATGATCACCGGCCCGCGCGGCGTGGGCAAAGCAACATTGGCGTGGAAGCTGGCAAAGTTTTTGCTGGCCAATCCGCCTGTCGATCCAAATGATATGTTCGGTGCGCCCCCTGCGCCCACGTCCCTTGAGATAGATCAGAGCCACCCGATTGCCACCCGCATGGCCGCAGGCAGCGAGCCGGGGCTATTCGTGCTCAAACGCCCCTATGACGCTGACAAAAAGAAATTCAAGCAGCAGATCACCGTCGATGAAGTGCGTAAACTAAAGGGGTTCTTCTCCCTCTCGGCCACCGAAGGTGGTCGCCGCATTGTGATTGTAGACGCGGCTGATGATATGAACGTCTCGGCGGCAAATGCCCTGCTGAAAGTGCTGGAAGAGCCCCCCGCAGATGCGCTGTTGTTTTTGATCAGCCATCAGCCATCCCGCCTGTTGCCCACCATCCGCTCCAGATGCCGTGAGTTGCGCTGCGTGACAATGAACGCACAGGACATGGCGGCCGCATTGACCGCCACGGGTGCCGATGTGGGGGGGCACGGGCCGGCGTTGGCGGAACTCTCTGGTGGCTCGGTTGGGGAATCCTTGCGGATGCTCAACCTTGGGGGGCTGGAGGTCTACGCGGACCTTGTCGCATTGGCAGCAACCTTCCCGAAGCTGGACCGCACCATGATGGTCGCCTTGGGCGAAAAAGCCGCCGCCCGAGGGCAAGAGGCCCGTTATGAGTTGATGCTGCGGCTGACGGATGTGCTTTTGTCACGTCTTGCGCGCGCGGGACTTGGGCTTGCACAAACCGAAGCCGCCGCCGGAGAATTGGCCATGTTGGCCCGCCTGTCTCCCGACGCAAATGCATCACGGGCGTGGGCCGCCGTATCGGCAAATATTTCATCGAGGGCGCAACATGGGCGCGCGGTGAACCTTGACCCTTCGGCGCTGGTCATTGATATGGTTCTTGCAATGAACGAGGTGGCGGCGAAAACCGCGGCCTAACGAGGTCAAGAATGAGCACCCCTGAGATTACCGACAGCCACTGCCACCTTGATTTCCCCGACTTCGATGGCGAACTCCCCGATGTCATCGCCCGCGCCCATGCCGCAGGTGTGACCCGCATGGTGACCATCTGCACCCGTTTGCGCCAAGAACCGCAGGTGCGCGCCATCGCCGACGCCCACCCTTCGGTCTTTTACGCCGCTGGCACCCACCCGATGAGCGCCGCCGAAGAGCCTCTGGCCACGGTAGATGAATTGGTCGCCCTTGCGGATCATCCCAAGTTCGTAGGCATCGGTGAAACCGGCCTCGACTACCACTACACGCAAGACAGCATGGACATCCAAAAGGAAAGCCTACTGATCCACATCGAAGCCGCGCGTCAAACCAAGCTGCCCTTGATTATTCACGCACGCGGAGCAGATGACGACATGGCCCAGATACTGGCAGATGAGCACGCAAAGGGGGCCTATACATGTGTCATGCATTGCTTCTCATCGTCCAAGGAGCTAGGCCAAGCGGCCCTTGATCTGGGCTTCTATCTATCGATGTCGGGCATCGCCGCCTTTCCCAAATCCCAAGACCTCCGAGACATCTTCGCGGCGGCGCCTTTGGACCGCATCTTGGTGGAAACCGACAGCCCCTACCTTGCACCACCCCCCTACCGCGGCAAGCGCAACGAGCCCGGGTATTCGGCCTATACGGCCCGCGTGGGCGCAGAGGTCTTCGGGCTTGAGTACGCCGAATTCGCGGCCCAAACGCAGGCCAACTTCGAACGCCTGTTCTGGAAAGCCGCGTGAAACGTCGCTTCACCATATTGGGCTGCGGCTCGTCGGGCGGAGTTCCGCGTCTCGGGGGGCACTGGGGGGATTGCGACCCTGAAAACCCGAAAAACCGCCGCCGCCGCTGTTCCTTGCTGATCGAGCAGATCGGCCCGCAGGGAACCACTTCGGTGCTGATCGATACCTCGCCGGACCTGCGTTCGCAGCTTCTGGATGCGCAGGTCGGGCGGCTGGACGGGGTGGTCTACACCCATTCCCATGCGGATCATGTTCACGGCATCGATGACCTGCGCATGGTTGTGTACAACATGAAGGAACGCCTGACCGTTTGGGCTGACGGGGATACCTCCAACAGCCTGATCTCTCGATTTGGCTATGTGTTTGTGCAGCCCGAAGGCTCTCCCTATCCGCCAATTCTGACACTGAAATCCATCAACGGCCTGATCGAAATTGACGGGGCTGGCGGCACCATCCCATTGACGCCCTTCAAGGCAAACCACGGCACAATCGACGCGCTTGGCTTTCGCATAGGCGACGTGGCCTATCTGCCAGACGTGGCCGCGTTTTACGACGAAACCTGGGAGGCACTTCAGGGATTGGATTGCTTCATCATCGACGCCTTGCGCCGCGCACCGCATCCAAGCCATTCCCATTTGGACAACACATTGGGCTGGATCGAGAAGCTCGCCCCGAAACGCGCCGTGATCACCAATATGCATATCGATCTGGACTATGCGACGCTTGAGGCGGAAACCCCCGACCACATCACCCCCGCCTATGACGGAATGACAATCGAGGTCGACCTCTAAATGGGGGCGCTGCTGGAAGTCATCCTCCCCGTCTTCCTTGTCATTGGCGCAGGCTTCATTGCCGTAAAGCGCGGGTTATTCACCGATGACGGTGCCGACGCGCTGATGAAATTCACCCAGAACTTCGCCATCCCCTGCCTGCTGTTTCGTGGCATCGCGGGTTTGGAGCTAGGGGCCTATTTTGAGCTTGGCTTGCTGGCGTCCTATTATGTCCCTGCGGTCTCGGGCTTCGCACTTGGATCTTTGGGAGCACGTCTCCTGTTTGGGCGCCCGTGGGAAGACAGCATCGCCATCGGGTTTTGCTGCCTGTTTTCCAATGCAGTGCTTTTGGGCCTGCCCATCACCGAGCGCGCCTATGGCGCGGAGGCCCTTTCGCCCAACTATGCGATCATCGCGTTGAACGCGCCCATTTGCTTTGGCGTGGGCATCACCGCGATGGAAATTATGCGCAACAAAGGGGGCGGCATCTGGCCCACCGCCAAGGCCGTTTGGCGCGCCGTTACCCATAACGCGCTGATCATCGGCATCACGTTGGGATTTGTGGTCAATGTCACCTCCCTGCCCTTGCCCAATGTGTTGACCGACGCAATTGATTTGATGATCCGCGCCGCCTTGCCCGCCGCCATTTTTGGCTTGGGCGGCGTCTTGGCGCGCTACAAGTTGGAGGGCGACACCGGTCCGGTTATCATGGTTTGCGCACTCATGCTGATCATTCAGCCCAGCTTAACTTGGGTGATGGCAGGGGCCACCGGCTTGGCGACAGGTGCGTCGCGCTCGGTGATCCTTACGGCAGCCATGGCCCCTGGGGTAAACGCCTATGTCTTTGCCAATATGTACGGCGTGGGCAAGCGCGTCGCGGCCTCGGCGGTGTTGGTGTCGACGGCGCTTTCCGTGCTTACGCTGTGGGTGTGGCTGGCTCTGCTGCCTTAGTGTAGGAACGCAGCAGCACCTGTGCTTCATGGGCTTGCAAGGGCGGAAATGCCAGTTTGGCCCCTGCGGGAATGGCCGAGGCGTCGGCCTGCCCCAATTGAGAGCTTTCCACCGGCACCCGTTCGGCAAAGATTATGTGATGCGCATCGAAGCCCAAATAGGCATAGCGCACCATCCCGCCCACGTCGCGGGTCACCGTCACGCCATTGACGAAATCCCGCGCTGCGACCAGCACCTCCCATTCGCCAAACAGCAAGTCCGACTGCCACCCCGCAAACCGGATGCGGTGATCCGCGGTGACACAAAGGTCATGTTCATTATTCAAGGTCCCCGCCTTGAAGCGGATCGGGGCAGCGTCCTCAACTGCTTCGAAGCGCCGAACCCCCATGGAGCGGATCGGTTGCGCACCGTGATCCAAAGTCTCGACCAAATCGCCGACCTTAAGGTCTTGGATCAACCGGTCTCCCAAGGGGGTCAGGATATGGGTTCCAAGCGCAAAGCAGGGATTTTTCCTGCGGTTGTAGGAAATACGCAGCCCCGCGTCTTGGGAAATCTGAAGCTGATGCTGTGACATAACACGTCCTTGGGTAATTCGCCCCCTCTGACTACTTTCCAAGTTTGTCCCAAAACTGGCCAAAACGCCGTCAAGCATGGCAATTAAGTGGCATATCGCATGGAAAGGGAAACACTGCGTTTCCAGTCCCTACAAACCCGAGGTTGCCAATTTTGTCACCGCATTGGCCCGCCTCCCCTTGGGCTATAGGTAAACCGGCTGAAATGCAGTATAATGGCGGCATTCATTTAACGAAGGTTTCATCATGATTACCCCATCCGCCTTTCGCAAAAGCTGCATCGCCCTCTCAGCATGTGCCGTGCCCCTGATGGCGCCCACTTTGGCCAGCGCCCAGATGTATCCCACAATGAATGACCCCAGATCCGACGCGATCGGCGCCCATGTTGGAGGTGACATCGCCAGTTTCCGCGATGCCATTGCCCAAAGACGCGGTCGCATCAGCCGCCCGCAGGTCTTGCAAGAAAGTAATAGCCTCAGCGGTGGCGAAAGCCCGTCATGGGGCGGCATTTCTTCGGCTTGGGCGTCTGCCGACACCAAGCGCTTCAACGGCACCTATTCAGGCAATTCGACCAACCTGATCTTCGGCGCGGATACGCTTCTTGGTGACGCTTTCGCAGTGGGGATCATCGCGGGCTACAACAACTCGTCCGTCGACGTCCCCGCAGGCCAGCGTGTCAAAGCCGAAGGGCTTTCCATCGGGACGTATTTTTCCGCCCAATTGTCCGACACCCTTAACCTTGACGGCTTTGTCGGCTTCGGCAAGCCTGACTACAATGTCGATGGCGGGCAGTTCTCGGGCGATAAGACCTTCGGCAACCTGACGCTGACCGGCAGCGTGCCGCTGCAACGCGCCGAGCTGTCCCCGTTCATCAGCGTGGCCTCCGTGCGCGAGAAACTACCGGCCTTTACCAGCACCGCCCCCGTCGTCGCCTATGCCGCCACCGAGATCAAAAGCTTCGTCGCCACCATCGGCACCGGCGTTCACTATAACCCGATCGATAAGGGCAATCTGACCTATCTGCCAAACGCGGGCTTCGAAGTTGACTACGTCCGCAATGATGACGGCTTTGGCACCACCGACAGCTTTACCGCGCCGCGGATCAGCGGGGGCGTGACGATCCTCAGTGATACCGGTGCGGCAAACTTCGGGGCCCACATATCGCGCACCTCGGAAGGGACGACCACCGTCGGCGCCAATGCGTCCTACTTCTGGCAATTCTGATACCTGTCCCAACGTGGCCCACCTTAAAGGATGGACCGCGTTGGGGACGACAAGATTGCAGCCTGCCAGCGCCTTCACGCCCGCCAATCTGCCATCTTCGTCACGCGATCAAAGCGTCACGAACTGTATCGTCCCAACCCAGATATAGCGCATCCCCGTCCCGAATAATCGGACGCGCCATCACTTTGGGCTTGGCTGCAATCTGCGCCTCGGCTTCGGAGTTCTTCAGCCAATCATTCAAACCGCGGTAGTCATTCGTCGTGCGATCCACCAAGCGGTCGCCAAATTCGGTGATCAGCTCCTCGAGTTCCGCTTCGCTCAACGGCTCAGCACGTACATCGCGAAACTCCACCTGTTTTCCGGCGGCTTCCAAATCCTTACGCGCCCGCCCACATTGGGGACAGGTGCTTATGCCGTAAATCAACATGATGCGTTCTCCTTTGAAGATGCGACAAGCCTGTTGCATATTCCACAAGAACACAAGCCATTGCGCCATGACCAAGAAGCGTCACAAAAATCAGCAATTTCAAGGAGTTATGGTGCGGTCGGAGGGACTCGAACCCTCACTCTTGTTACAGAACAGCGACCTCAACGCTGCGCGTCTACCAATTCCGCCACGACCGCAAAATCATAGGGATGTGGGCGGCGTTCTAGCGTGCACCTCTGCCCTTGTGAAGCGCTAAATCGCATCAAATGAAAAAGGGCTGGTATTCGACTGGTTTCGGGACACTTTGGCTGGCCGCCCTGTGCAAAAAATTCAGCCAATTAGAGGGCTTGACCCCTTCCAATGCTTCGGCGCATCCATTGCAGTATAAGGTGGCCCCACCCGACGTCCCATTTCCGCAAGCGCCACGGGCTGTTATAGTGGCACCTGCCCCTCACCCATCGGCCTATGCGCCCCCCTGAAACGAAGGCAAACCGGATATGGTAGACTGGATCACAACCGACGGATTGACCGACTATGCGCAGGCCGTGGCGTTCATGGAAGACCGCGCCAATGCGATCTATGCCGGAGAAGCGTCCGAATGCATCTGGTTGGTCGAACACCCGCCGCTCTATACTGCGGGGACCTCTGCCGACACGGCCGATCTTGTGTCCCCCGATCGCTTTCCGGTGCATGAAACCCGCCGAGGCGGGCAATATACCTACCACGGGCCAGGACAACGCGTGGCCTATGCGATGCTGGATTTGAACAAGCGCGGCAAAGACGTACGCAAATATGTGCAAAGCCTCGAGGCATGGGTGATCGCGACATTGGCGGAATTTTCCGTGACCGGCCATATTCGCGAGGGCCGCGTGGGGGTCTGGGTTGAACGCCCCGAAAAACCACTCAACGCCGACGGCAGCTTGGCCGAAGACAAGATCGCGGCCATCGGGGTGCGCCTGCGCAAATGGGTAACCTTCCACGGGCTGTCGATCAACGTGGAGCCGGATTTGGAACATTTCACCGGCATCGTGCCTTGTGGAATCTCCAAGCACGGGGTGACATCGCTGGTCGATTTGGGGCTTCCGGTGACCATGGATGATCTCGATCTGGCCCTTAAATCCAATTTTACGCAGATTTTTGAGGGCTCAAGGTAAAATCATTCCGCTAAATGCGACATTTTGCGCCTTCTGCGGCAGGTTGCAACATTGCCCCTGCGCCCTATCGCCTCTAAAACAGCGGCACAACAACGGGGCGAGTCTGCCCTGTCTTTCGCGTAGGGCCAATCGCCTTGCCAATAAATGAGTGGAAACGGGAGAAACGCATGGCCGACGCCGCCATCCAAGGGCACGACCACGACGAGCGGGGGTTCTTCACCCGCTGGTTCATGTCCACAAACCATAAAGATATCGGGATCTTGTATCTCTTCACTGCCGGCCTGATGGGCTTGGTGTCTGTTTTGTTCACCGTTTACATGCGGTTGGAATTAATGGACCCCGGCGTGCAATACATGTGTCTCGAAGGCGCACGTCTGACTGCTGCGGCTGTTGCTGACTGTACCCCGAACGGCCACCTGTGGAACGTTTTGATCACTGGCCACGGCATCTTGATGATGTTCTTCGTCGTGATCCCTGCCCTGTTCGGCGGCTTTGGCAACTACCTGATGCCACTGCAGATCGGCGCGCCTGACATGGCGTTCCCGCGCATGAACAACCTGTCCTACTGGATGTATGTGGCGGGCTGTTCGCTGGCTGTGGCGTCCCTGCTGACACCGGGTGGGAATGACCAATTGGGCTCCGGCGTGGGCTGGGTACTTTACGCCCCGCTGTCCACCTCCGAGGCCGGTATTTCCATGGACTTCGCCATCTTCGCGGTTCACCTTTCCGGTGCCTCCTCGATCCTTGGCGCGATCAACATGATCACCACCTTCTTGAACATGCGCACACCTGGCATGACGTTGCACAAAGTGCCTTTGTTTGCTTGGTCCATCTTCGTGACCGCGTGGCTGGTGCTTCTGTCCTTGCCAGTTCTGGCCGGTGCGATCACCATGTTGCTGACAGACCGTAACTTCGGCACCACCTTCTTCCAAGCGGAAGGCGGCGGCGACCCGATCTTGTACCAACACCTGTTGTGGTTCTTCGGCCACCCAGAAGTGTACATCATCATCGTTCCGGGCTTCGGCATTATCAGCCACATCATCGCGACCTTCTCCAAGAAGCCGGTCTTTGGCTACCTGCCGATGGTTTACGCGATGGTTGCAATTGGCGCGCTTGGCTTCGTTGTCTGGGCACACCACATGTACACTGTCGGCATGAGCTTGTCGCAGCAGTCCTACTTCATGATGGCCACTATGGTGATCGCAGTGCCAACCGGCATTAAGATCTTCTCGTGGATCGCCACCATGTGGGGCGGCTCCATCGAGATGAAGACCCCAATGTTGTGGGCCTTCGGCTTCTTGTTCTTGTTCACCGTGGGTGGCGTGACAGGCATTGTTCTGTCGCAAGCGGGCATCGACCGCGCCTACCACGACACCTACTACGTTGTGGCACACTTCCACTACGTGATGAGCTTGGGCGCCGTGTTCTGTATCTTCGCAGGTATCTACTTCTACCTGCCGAAGTTCTCGGGCCGTATGTACCCTGAATGGGCTGGTAAGCTGCACTTCTGGGCGATGTTCATCGGGGCCAACCTGACGTTCTTCCCACAGCACTTCTTGGGTCGCCAAGGCATGCCACGTCGCTATATCGACTACCCAGAGGCCTTCGCCTACTGGAACTACGTGTCGAGCTGGGGCGCCTTCTTGTCCTTCGCATCGTTCATCTTCTTCATCGGCGTCATGGTCTACACGTTGACCAAAGGCCGCAAGGTGACTGAGAACAACCCTTGGAACGAATATGCGGACACATTGGAATGGACACTTCCGTGCCCTCCTCCAGAGCACACATTCGAGATTCTGCCCAAGCAGTCTGAATGGGACAAAGGCCATAGCCACTAACCGGCCATGCCTATCCAACGCATAAATCTTGCTGAAAGGGCCTCGGATTATCCGCAGGCCCTTTCTTCTTATCAGGGCAAGCCGCCGGTCTACCGCGTGCTGCTTTACCCCCACCGGTCCTTGCCGCGCGCAGGCTTCGTGTTCTTTATCGCCGTCACATCCGTCATGCTGGCCCTGCCCTTGCTTGCGTTGATGCAAACGGCGGTATTTTGGGGGCTGCTGCCCTTCATGGTGATCACTGTCTTCGCAATCTGGATGTTCCTGATGCGCAGTTACCGCACAGGGCAATTGGTCGAGGAACTCAGCCTTTGGCCCGACCGCGTCACTCTGATCCGCCGCAACCCCGACAGCAGCCAGCAAGAATGGCAAGCCAACCCCTATTGGGTCGAGGTCATACCCCACGACACCCCTGTCCCCCACTATCTAACCCTGCGTGGCGGCCCCAGAGAAGTCGAACTAGGTGCGTTCCTATCTGTGGAGGAGCGGATGGAGTTGAAGGCAGAGTTTGAGGAACAGCTGCGGCTTTTGGCGGTAACTCAGCAGTAAGACCTGTGCCCGCACATAGTCAGGCGTGAGCCCAGCTCCCCCCCTTCAGCACAGTGCGGGCATCTGAGCTATTGCACACGGACGGTTGGACCTTAGAACTTTCATCACAGATTGGTGACAGGCCGACCCATGAAAAGGCAACGCATGAGACTTCTTCAAGCTACTTTAATAGCGGTGTTCAGCTGTACCATTGTCAGTGACGCAAACGCGCAGCAACGTGTTGTTGATTGCTCCCAAGACCATGCTCTTTGCGATCTGGAAAACATCAAGACCATTGATGAAGAATGGAACAACACAGTGCTTAGGCATTGTAGGATTTCGAACAAGCGAACTGGCATCGTCATTCGAAATGTTCAGAACTTCACTCTAGAGCGCTGCGTGATCGAGAATATCTCTAAAGGCAGTGGGATTTATATGAACCCGATGCATCCGTCTCAGAACGTGACGCTGATGGGGAACACACTTCGAAACATCGCAAAGAACGGGATCGCCGCGCCGGAAAACAGTGTCAGCCACCTGACCATCGACAGCAATATTCTCGTTGATGTCGCCACTAAGGGGCGACGGGGCTTGCACCACGGAATCTACATTCAAACGCCGGCTTCTCGGATCGTGGATAACCAGATCACCAGAGTGCACGATGGGAACGGCATTGCCATTAGAAGCTCGGGAGAGGTGTCTGGCAATGTGATACGTGACACGGGGAAATCGGGCGTCGGCTATTTTAACGACCACCCCGCGCCACGGCCTTCGATCCTCGCCATATCTGGCAATACAATTTCCGGCTATGGTCAACGAGCCTCTGGGCGAGCGGGGATTGAAGTGCTGACAAATTCGCCTCGCCACCTCGTCATTGACCGCATTCTCATTGAAAACAACCTAGTGGCAGGAGCAAATCCCGTTAACTGCAATGACCACAAAGATTGCACCGTTCGGTGAACGCCCCCCAACCTTTGAAACCGTGACCACGTCAAAGGATCGGGGCGTCGCTAGTTAGGCGGAAGGCAGGCTTTGGCCGAAAGAAATTTAGTGCTCACTGCGTCTCGTATTGCAGCCCCGCGCTGCGCCTACCCCAGCCGCGCCTTAACCATTGGGCCCACACTGCCGAAATCCATCTGGCCTGTGTATTTCCCTTTCAAGATCCCCATCACGCGCCCCATGTCGCGGATGCTTTCTGCGCCGACTTCTTTGATCGCCGCATCCACTGCGGCCTCCGAATCCTTTTCGGACAATTGCGCAGGTAGAAAGTCTTCGATCACTTTGACCTCGGACAACTCACGCTCTGCCAATTCAAGGCGCCCGCCCTCCTCATAGGCACGCGCGCTTTCTTGACGTTGCTTCACCATCTTGCCGAGAATCGCCAAAACCTCTGGATCGCCGACGCTTTTGCCATCAATCCGCAGCGCGATGTCTTGGTCTTTGATCGCCGCATTAATCAGCCGCAAAGTGCCCAAACGGGCTGCGTCCTTGGCCTTCATGGCCTCCTTAAGGGCATCGGTGATGCGTGTGCGCAAGTCATTGGACATAAGGTGCCTTCCCTGAGACCTTGTGAAGCGCGTCTTTTACCTAAATCCGTCAAACATCACAACAGCCCCTTTGCGCGTTGCAAAAAAGGCAGTTGCTGTGGTTGACGCCCCCTGATCCCCCCCGTAGATAGTCCAAAGTTTTGCATTCAGCTTTGTGGGAGAAGCCGCCATGACCGCCAAACCGACAGCCTGTCTTGTTCTGGCCGATGGCACCGTATTTTACGGCCATGGCTTTGGGGCAACCGGCCAGACCACCGCCGAGCTATGTTTCAACACCGCCATGACCGGCTACCAAGAAATCATGACCGACCCGTCCTACGCGGGCCAAGTGGTCACTTTCACCTTCCCGCATATCGGAAACACGGGTGTGACAGCCGAGGATGACGAAACCTCCGTCCCCGTCGCGGCCGGAATGGTGGTCAAATGGGACCCAACGAAATCTTCGAACTGGCGCGCAACGGGTGAGCTGACCGACTGGCTGAGCAAGACCGGCCGCATCGGCTTGGGTGGCATTGACACCCGCCGCCTGACCCGCGCCATCCGCTCGCAAGGCTCGCCGCATGTTGCCATGGCACATGACCCTGAGGGCAATTTCGATTTGGAAGCGCTGGTCGCCGCCGCGCGTGGTTTTGCTGGGCTTGAAGGCCTTGATCTTGCAAAAGAAGTCACCTGCGCACAATCCTATACATGGGACGAGCAACGCTGGGCATGGCCCGAAGGCTTCACCAAGCGGACCGAGAAAGGCCATAAGGTTGTCGCCGTAGATTTCGGGGCAAAACGCAACATTCTGCGCTGCCTCGCGTCAGCTGGGTGCGATGTAACCGTTTTGCCTGCCTCCGCCACCGCAGAGGAAGTCTTGGCCCATAATCCTGACGGGGTATTCCTGTCCAACGGGCCCGGAGACCCTGCGGCCACGGGCGTTTATGCAGTGCCGATGATCAAGGGCGTTTTGGAGCAAGACATCCCCGTCTTTGGCATCTGCCTCGGTCACCAAATGCTGGCTTTGGCTCTGGGCGCGAACACCATCAAGATGAACCACGGCCACCACGGCGCCAACCACCCCGTTAAGGATTTGGACACCGGCAAGGTCGAGATCACCTCGATGAACCACGGCTTTACCGTCGACAGTCAGACGTTGCCCGAAGGCGTGTTGGAGACACATATCTCGTTGTTTGATGGATCGAACTGCGGCATTCGCGTGAAAGATCGCCCTGTGTTTTCAGTGCAGTACCACCCTGAAGCCTCCCCAGGACCACAAGATAGCTACTATCTGTTCGAACGCTTCGCCGCGGCAATGGCCGATAGAGCATCTGTGTCAGCTTAACGCCCCCTTAAGGAGAATCAATCAGTCTTCCAGCGTAGACCTTGCGCCGGAGATGAAGGATGAACGCGCCTGTTAAGCTGCCCAATCAGGCCAGCGCGCGCTCCGAACACAGGGGGTGGCGGGAAGAAGCCTTTCGTCGCCAACCCGCCAATGCGCAATCCCTTTTGGGCAAACAGCTGGTGGACAAAGGTGTTATCACCTCTCCCCAACTGTTGGTGGCCTTGGCACTTCAGGCGCGCCAGAATGTGCCCTTGGGGGAAATACTGGTCGCACAAGGCTTTGCAACCGAAGTCGATATTCTAAAGGTTCTCGCCAGACAGCATGACACCTATTTGGTCGATCTGGCCGCTTCCCCACCGGATCCGCGGCTGTTTGCATCGTTTTCGCCGGATGATTGCTTGCGGTTTGGCTTCATGCCTTGGCGCATGCAAGGGGACAAAACCATTCTGGCGACAGCCCATCCCGAACGCATCAACAGCATTCGCGTAAAACTGCCCCCGGACCATGACAATGCAGACTTCGTCTTGGCGGCGCGAAACGATATTCAGGAGGAAATTCACCTCCATTACAGTGCCCGACTTGCGCAACAAGCCGAAGAGAGAACTGCCCCGCAAGACAGTTGCCGCAATTGGTCCACCACAATGATGCAAATGACCTTGCTGACCTGCATTATACTATCGATCTTTGGCGCTTTCTTTGCCCCCGTTTGGTTGATCTGGACACTCTTTGGCGCGGCCACATTCTCTCTTTTCCTCAACAGCATTCTCAAGGCCGCCTGTACGTGGATCGCGCTTTGGCACGAAGCCGAACCGGCGTCGGATATGGCGCAACGCTCGGTCGGCAGGCTTCCCAAGATTTCCATTCTTGTTCCCTTGTTTCGCGAACGCGACATTGCGGGGGCCTTGGTGAAACGCCTTGCGCGGATATCCTATCCTAGGGAACTTTTGGAAATTTGCTTGGTTGTGGAGGCCAGCGATGAAGTAACACAAGAGGCCCTGACCAAAGGGGGGCTTCCTCAATGGATGCGCGTTGTGCGCGTGCCGCAGGGCGGAGTGCAGACAAAACCGAGGGCATTGAACTACGCATTGGATTTCACATCAGGCTCTTTGGTCGGGGTCTATGACGCCGAAGATGCGCCGGATCCTGGGCAGCTTCATGAGGTCGCTAAAAAGTTTGCGTTTGGAGGAGATGACCTTGCCTGTGTGCAAGGCATTTTAAGTTTCTACAATTCAAAAACAAATTGGTTATCTCGTTGTTTTTTCTTCGAATATGCAGGTTGGTTTCAGGTCATGTTGCCCGGTTTGCAAAAACTGGGCTTTGCCATTCCTCTGGGGGGAACGACCCTGTTTTTCCGCCGCGATGTCTTGGTTAAACTTGGGGCGTGGGACGCTCATAACGTGACCGAAGATGCCGATCTGGGTATGCGTCTGGCGCGGCGGGGATATCGATGTGAGATGATGGAATCGGTCACCCAAGAAGAAGCCAACAGCCACGTCTGGCCATGGGTCAAACAGCGATCACGCTGGCTCAAAGGATATGCCGTTACTTGGTGCGTTCACATGCGCCGGCCAGTCCTTTTGTGGCGCGAATTGGGGGCATGGAAGTTTCTTGGTTTCCAGACGTTGTTCCTGAGTACGCTGATGTCATTCCTACTGGCCCCCGTATTATGGTGGAGCTTGTTGGCCTATCTGTTCAACTGGCCCAACCCTGTGTTTGATCCAATGCCCAAACCGATGGTTCATGTGGCAACTGCCTTTTTTCTCTTCGCTGAGGTTGGAACGCTTGCAGTATTCACAACTGCAGTGAAAGGGTCTGTAAACCGCCCGAGCATTGGATGGATTATAACCCTCCCCGCCTACTTCATTTTTGGTACTTTGGCCGCATACAAAGGTCTTGGTGAATTGCTGTTCAACCCGTTCTACTGGGACAAAACCGAACACGGTATGTTCGGTGGCGCGTCCGATAGTTCAGTCAGCACCGATCTTTCCGGCGTCGATACGAAGACGAGTCTGGAAAGCTATGGATAAATGATCGCGAAGCGCCTTTGACGCCGCAGCACCATCGCGCGCTTCAATCGCTTGAACGATGGCCAGATGTTCGGCCAAAGCCACTTCACCGCGCCCGGCCGCGGCAAGGGATGTCGTCGCCAGCAACGCCATAGAGCGATACACGAGGTCAAGCTGGCGCACCAAGAACTGGTTGTGTGATGCCAAGTGAATCTGGCGATGAAAGCGCCTGTTCGCCTGAGACAACCGCGACGGGTTTGACAAAAACGCGTGATCCTCTTCGACCATCGCATACAGAACCTTCACCTCTTCGGCGGCCGCATGTTGTGCAGCCAATTCCGCCGCAAGCCCCTCCAAGGCCGTCCGCACTGTATACAGCTCTGCCATCTGATTGTGATCCAAAGACGCCACGATCAACGATCGCCCGTCACGCGTTAACATCGATTGCGTCTCCAATCGCTGCAACGCCTCACGGATTGGCGTGCGCGACACGCCAAACCGGTCGGCCAATTCGCTTTCGACCAAGCGATTTCCCGGCTTGTAGATGCCCGTATCAATCGCATGGAGGATCAAGCCATAGGCGTCATTTGCGGCGGGTACATCAATGGACATTATTCACACTTTCTGGATCACTGCCGCACGCTAGCCCTCTGCCCAGCTTGGTGCAAGTTTATCGCCGCATTATTCCCGTTGCAGTCCGCCCTCCGAACGCTAAAGTCGCGCTTATGCCATCCTTTGACTTCTCTCGCATACGCACTTGGGTGTTTGATCTCGATCACACGCTTTACCCGCCACAGATGCAGCTTTTCAGCCAGATTGAAGTCCGTATGGCCAATTGGGTGATGAAAGAGCTGGGTGTCGACCGCGCCGAGGCAGACCGTCTGCGGGCCAAATATTGGCGCGAACACGGAACGACTTTGGCGGGATTGATGCGGCTTCACAACGTAGAACCAGAAGGCTACCTGAGCGATGTGCATGACATTGACTTTACGGTTCTCGATCCCGACCCGTTGTTGCGCGATGCGATATCCGCTTTGCCAGGGCGCAAGGTGATTTACACAAACGGCACCGCGCCCTATGCAAAAAACGTGTTAAACGCCCGTGGCTTAGAGGGTGAATTTGATGCAATCTACGGCGTAGAACACGCCGATTTTCACCCTAAACCTGATCGATCTGCATTTGAAAAAGTCTTCGCGTTGGATGGGCTCTCGCCCGACGTTTCGGCGATGTTCGAGGACGATCCGCGCAATTTGGCCGTTCCGCATGCCATGGGGCTGCGCACGGTGCATGTGGCCCCAACCCCGCAAGCCGCACCCCATATTCACCATCACACCGACGATCTGCGCGGCTTTCTGACCCAGCTGATCCCATGACCCTTGGCCTCGCGTCAGTGGCGACATAGGTTGACTGCATGAGCACGGATATTTTCATCTCTGGTGGTGGCGTCGCAGGCCTGACAGCGGCATGCCTGTTTGGCAGCCAAGGATACAATGTCACCTGTGTTGACCCAGCACCACCCGTCACTCAACGAGATGCGGACGGGGCCGACCTGCGGTCAACCGCATTCTTGCAACCTGCCATTCCGGTGTTGGAGATGGCGGGCGTCTGGCATCAACTTGCCCCCCATGCCATGCCCCTGCAAACCATGCGTATCGTCGATGCCGGCGGCGAGGCGGCAACGCCCCGCGCGACCCGCGATTTCGATGCCGCCGACATCTCGGAACTGCCCTTTGGCTGGAACCTGCCCAATTGGTTGATCCGCCGAGAGTTGGTCGCCCGTTTGGCCGAGCTCCCCAATGTGGAATTCCTGCATGGCGTTGCCTGTACAAAAATATTCACCCGTTCTGCTTCTGCCAAACTTTGGCTCAGCAATGGGACCACCCAAGATGCGCAGCTGGTCATCGCGGCAGACGGGCGCAACTCACTGATCCGTGAAAACATGGGGATCGAGGTTAAAACCAAGCGCTATGGACAAAAAGCGCTGGCCTTCGCCGTCACCCATCCGGTGCCACACAACAATGTTTCAACCGAGATCCACCGCACCGGCGGGCCATTCACCTTGGTACCCCTGCCCGATTACAACGGCTCGCCCAGCTCAGCCGTGGTTTGGATGGAAACCGGTCCCGAGGCCGCCCGCCTACACGCCCTGCCCGAAGACGCCTTCAACGCCGAAATGTCGGAGCGGTCATGCCACCTGTTCGGCCCGCTGACTTTGGCCTCCAAACGCAGCATTTGGCCTATCATCGCACAGGTCGCCAACCGTTTCAGCGCCGAGCGCGTCGCCTTGATCGCAGAGGCTGCCCATGTCGCCCCCCCCATTGGGGCTCAAGGGCTGAATATGTCATTGACTGATCTGAGCGAATTGCTGGACCTCAGCCATTTGCACACTTTGGGCAGCAAAGACATGTTGGATGCCTATGACAAAAAACGCCATCTTGCCGTGAAGCTACGGGTGGCGGGGATCGATTTGCTGAACCGTGCATCCATGTCGCAAACCGAATGGATCAGGGACCTGCGATCGGCAGGGATCGGGGCGATACATGACACCGCCTCGATCCGAAAATCACTGATGAGACTTGGGCTTGGTGCCCGTTAAAGCACTTCGTCCGTGATCTCTTGCAGCGCCTTCAATGTGCCCTCGACATCATACAGCTTATCAAGGCCGAACAGCCCAAGGCGGAAGGTGCGAAAATCGTCCGGCTCGTCGCATTGCAAAGGCACACCCGCCGCGATTTGCACACCAATGGCCGTAAATTTCGACCCGTTTTGCACCGCAGGATCGTCTGTATAGCTGACCACCACGCCAGGCGCACCAAAGCCATCGGCGGCGACGGAGGTAATGCCTTTGGCTTTCAACATCGCCCGCACGCCGTCGCCCAACTGCCATTGCGCCGCGCGGAGTTTCTCGAAACCGTAGTCGCGGGTCTCTAGCATCGTGTCGCGAAAGCCGCGCAAGCCGTCCGTGGGCATCGTCGCGTGGTAGGCGTGACCGCCGCCCTCATAGGCTTCCATGATGGTGAGCCATTTCTTCAAATCAATCGCAAAGCTGTCGGATGTGGTCTCGTCGATCTTGGCGCGTGCGCGGGCGGACATCATCACCAGCCCTGCGCATGGCGTGGCCGACCAGCCCTTTTGCGGCGCGGAGATCAGAACATCCACGCCCGTCGCCTGCATATCCACCCAAGCACAGCCCGAAGCGATGCAGTCCAGCACCATCAACGCGCCGACTTCATGGGCCGCGTCGGCCATGGCTGTGATGTAGTCATCGGGCAGGATCACACCGGCGGAGGTTTCCACATGCGGCGCGAACACCACAGCTGGTTTTTCATCACGGATGCGGGCCACCACGTCGTCAATCGGGCACGGCTGGAACGGCGCGCGGGTGTCGTTGCCAGTTTGGCGGGCCTTCATCACGGTGGTCTCGGACGGCAAGCCGCCCGCTTCCATGATCTGGGACCAGCGGTAGGAAAACCAGCCGTTACGCACCACAAGCGCCCGTTGGTCGCGGGCAAACTGGCGGGCCACGGCCTCCATCGCATAGGTGCCACCGCCCGGAATCACGGCGACGGCCTCGGCCTTATAGACGTCTTTCAACATCCCCGAGATATCGGTCATCACCCCCTGAAAGGCCTTGGACATGGAGTTCAACGAGCGGTCGGTGAACACCACCGAGAATTCGCGCAGACCATCGGGATCAACGTTTTCGAGCAATGCAGACATGGGGTAACCTCCTGAGTTTGGAAGGGACGTTAGGAGGGATTTTGGGAGGATGCACGGGTTAATTTGAAGTTTTTCACTTCATACTCATGGTATTTAGTGATCTACAAAAGCTCTATTTTCACGGAGTTCATAATGCATAAATTTACTTTCCCCTTTTTCATTTTTTTGCTTGCCTCATGTAGCACCGAGTTGACGCCAGGTGCTCAGTTGGTACGACAAATATCTACAGCGATGACTTCAGAGTGTACGTTCTTAGGACCTGTTTCTGGATCAGAATCTCTGGGCTTTGATATAGCGGGGGATGCTGAGAGCGCTTTCAACAAGGTTCGGAATGAAGTCGCGGCACGTGGTGGCAACGCTTTTGTGTTAACGAATTCGACCTCCAGCGACGTCGCTACCAACGTTCAAGCAGACGCATATAGATGCCCGACCTAAACGCTACACTTAAGCCGGTCGGGGACTGTCACAACGGCCCCGCCAATCGCTCCTCGCTCAGCAGCACGTTGGCCTCCACATCCCCTACCCCCGGCAAGGTCATGACGCGGCGGCGTAGGACGCGTTCGAAATCGGACAGGTCACGAGCGACCACGCGCAGGCGGTAATCATAAAGGCCCAGCACATGTTGCACGGTTTGCACCTCGGGGATGGCGGTCACCGCGCGCTCAAAGTCCTCAAGGCTAACGCGCCCTTTGGTGGCGAGCTTCACGCCTAGGAACACCGTGACGCCAAACCCCAACGCCTCCGCGTCCAGATCAACGCGGCGGCCAGCCAGCACGCCCTCGTCCTGCAACCGCTTGATACGCCGCCATGTGGCGGGTTGGCTGAGGCCCAATTCACGCCCCAAAGCCCCCGCACTTAACGTTGCATCCGCCCCAAGGGCGCGCAGGATGGCGAAATCTATGGCGTCCCAACTCATATCGGTAACGTCTCGGTGGTCTTGATCGTGGCCACATGCATCAAGGCCTCCAACTCCGCAATATGCGGCAGGGTCAAGATGTGGTCGCGGTACAGGCTTTGGTAATGCGCCATGTCGCGGGCAATCACTGACAGACGCACATCCACACGGCCAAGGAAGGTTTGAATGGCAATGACTTCGGGTATGTTGCGGGCCGCGTCTTGGAAATCATCGAACGCCCGTGGCGCGGTCTTATCCAGCGTGAAACGCAAGGAGACCTCGACCGCGAACCCAAGCTTTGCCCAATCGATCACCGCGTATTGGCCTTTCAGGATGCCGCTCGTGGTGAGCTTCTCAAGCCGCCTTGCTGCGGTGGCGGGCTGGATTGCACATCGCTCAGCCAAGTCCGACACAGGAGCAGTCGGATCAGATTGCAAGTAACGCAAAAGGCGGCGATCAACATCATCAAGCATGAATTTTTAATACATTAGCCAAATCACGAATGCCAGGGCATATATCTTACAGATATATCATCGCTTTAACTCTAGCACCCCCAGCCCCAGCCTATATGTTGGCCCACAATCGAAACCTATATGAGGACGCCCGACATGCGCGTTTACTACGATCGCGATTGCGATGTTAACCTGATCAAAGACAAAAAAGTCGCCATCCTTGGCTACGGCTCCCAAGGCCACGCCCACGCGCTGAACCTGCGCGACTCCGGCGCGAAAAACCTTGTTGTCGCTCTGCGTGAGGGCTCCTCCTCCAAGGCGAAAGCCGAAGGTGAAGGCCTGAAGGTTATGGAAATTTCCGAAGCTGCGGCTTGGGCTGACCTGATCATGTTCACAATGCCCGACGAACTGCAGGCTGAAACATACAAGAAATACGTCCACGACAACATCCGTGAAGGCGCTGCAATCGCATTCGCCCACGGCCTGAACGTACACTTCGGCCTGATCGAGCCTAAAGAAGGCATCGACGTCATCATGATGGCGCCAAAAGGTCCGGGCCACACAGTGCGCGGCGAATTCACCAAAGGCGGCGGCGTACCTTGCCTCGTTGCCGTTGACCGCGACGCATCCGGCAAAGCGCTGGAAATCGGCCTGTCCTATTGCTCCGGCATCGGTGGCGGTCGTTCCGGCATCATCGAAACCGACTTCCGTGAAGAGTGCGAAACCGACCTCTTCGGCGAGCAAGCCGTTCTTTGTGGCGGCATCGTAGAGCTGATCCGCATGGGCTTCGAGACCCTTGTAGAGGCTGGCTACGAGCCTGAAATGGCCTACTTCGAGTGCCTGCACGAAACCAAGCTGATCGTTGACCTGATCTATGAAGGCGGCATCGCCAACATGGACTACTCGATCTCCAACACTGCGGAATACGGCCAGTACGTATCCGGCCCGCGCATCTTGCCTTACGAAGAAACCAAGGCGAACATGAAAGCGGTCCTTAGCGACATTCAGTCCGGCAAATTCGTGCGCGACTTCATGCTTGAGAACGCTGTTGGCCAGCCAACACTCAAAGCTTCGCGTCGCTCCAACGACGAGCACCAGATCGAATTGGTTGGCGGCAAGCTGCGCGCCATGATGCCATGGATCTCTGCTGGCAAAATGGTCGACAAAGCAAAGAACTAAGGCCTTTTCTCTCGGCTCAGGCCGAGCGATAGGATGAATTCGGAAAAGGCGTCTCGCAAGAGGCGCCTTTTTCATTTACCGGTGGTCACATGAGCACCCCGACCCCCGAAAACCCTGGATTGGTGAACTGGCTTTTGATCATGTCGCTTGGCATCATCTGGGGCAGTGCCTTTATGTCGGTGCGCCTGTCGCTGGACGGCTTTGGCCCATGGAGCGTCGCCGCTTGGCGCACAGCCATTGGCGGTGTCACCCTCGCGGTTTTTGGCGCAGCCTTGGGGCAAGGTCTGAACACCATCCCCTCCCTGCGGGGCTGGGCCTTTGCCGGCGTTATTGGTGCAGGCGCAATTGCCCTGCCCTTTGCCTTGCTAAGCTGGGGGCAGCAATTCGTGCCATCCGCCTTTGCGGGGGTTGCCATGGGGGCGGTGCCTTTGCTGGTTTTGCCGCTTGTCTACCTGTTCTCCAAAGAAGAAGGCATCGGTCCGCGCCGCATCATCGGGATGTCACTGGGGTTCATAGGTTTGTTCATCCTCGTCGGACCAGGAGCCACAGCCACATCCGGCCATGAGGCCGAGTGGTTGGGCCGCCTTGCCTGTCTTGGCGCGGCGGCCTGCTACGCATCCGGGTCTGTGATCACCCGCCGCTCCCCCAAGATGCCACCAATCGCCTTTGCAACGGCCTCCTTGCTGGTGGCCGCCATAATTCTTGTTCCGATTGCGGTGATCACCGAAGGCGTGCCCCAAAGCTACCCGATGAAACCCACGACCGCCTTGATATATGCAGCGCTGATCCCGACCGCATTGGCCACGGTAATTCGTGTGCGGGTTATCACGACCGCTGGCTCACTTTTCATGACATTAACAAGCTATCAGGTGCCGGTCTGGTCCGTCATTTTCGGGGTGAGCTTCATGGCTGAAGCCCTTCCCCAACAAATGTTTTTCGCTCTTGCGATTATCCTCGCGGGCATCGCAATCAGCCAGTCACGCGCTATGGCAGACCTGTTCAGGCGGTAGCGGTTTGAACGGCTGAAACCACGCTGCCCACGACCTGCGCAAGCTTTGCCTCATCCTCGCATTCTGCCATGACGCGGATAAGCGGCTCGGTGCCTGACTTGCGGATCAACAAGCGACCGTTGCCGTCCAAAGCCGCCTCTGCATCCTTGATCGCGGCCTTCACCGAGGCCTCATCCAGCGGCATTTGCCCCGCTGAATAGCGTACGTTTTCCAACAGTTGCGGGCATCGTTCGAATTGCGAGACCAAGGCGCTTGCGGGTTTGTTCAGCTGCTTCATCGCAACCAAGAATTGCAGCCCCGCCACCAAGCCATCGCCGGTGGTCGCATAATCGGTCATTACGATATGGCCCGACTGCTCCCCGCCAAGATTATAGCCGCCTTTGCGCATCCGCTCGACGACATAGCGGTCGCCAACGTCGGTGCGCTCCAAGCGCAGGCCTTTGGATTCCAGATGACGTTCCAGCCCGAGGTTGCTCATGACGGTGGCCACCAATGCCCCGCCCTTCAAGCGCCCTTCGTCAGCCCAACGGGTGGCCATGAGGGCCATCAATTGATCCCCGTCCGCAACTGCGCCGGTCTCGTCCAAAATCATCACTCTGTCGGCGTCACCGTCCAAGCAGATGCCCACGTCCGCACCATGAGCCACAACCGTCTCGGCAGCGGTGGTCACATTTGTCGAGCCACAGCCTTCGTTAATGTTATAGCCGTTGGGCGACACACCGACGGGGATCACTTCCGCCCCGAGTTCCCACAGAACTTCCGGAGCCGTTCTATAGGCAGCCCCATTGGCACAATCGATCACAACCTTGAGGCCCTTGAGGGTCATACCCTCCGGAAGCGTTGACTTCACCCGTTCGCCATAGCGAAAACGCCCGTCGTAAATGTGCTTCGCACGGCCGATGTTCTCGGATTGAGCGGGGCGAATCTCCTCTTCCATTATGGCTTCGATCGCCATCTCGTCCTCATCCGACAGTTTGAACCCGTCGGGGCCGAAAAACTTAATGCCATTGTCGTAATGCGGGTTGTGAGACGCAGAGATCATCACACCGACATCCGCGCGCATCGAGGTGGTCAACATACCCACAGCGGGAGTTGGCACCGGCGACAACAGCAACACATCCATCCCCGTAGAGGTAAATCCGGCCGTCAAAGCGTTCTCGAACATATAGCCGGACAATCGCGTGTCCTTCCCGATGACCACGCGGTGGCGACTTTGGTCTTTTCGGAAATAGCGCCCAGCGGCAGCCCCCAGCTTCAAGGCCATATCTGCGGTCATTGGATATGTATTTGCGCGCCCGCGCACCCCATCGGTGCCAAAGAATTTCCGTGCCATAGAAGGGCTTTCCTGTTTGTTCTGCCCGCGTTGCTGCGCGGGTCAAATTATGAGGTATGTAGCGCGCGCCATAAAGCGAAGGCTTGCCGGTGCGCATCTATATCATGTGCACGGATGATCTGAACACCCTGCATAAGCCCTTTTAATGCCACAGCCACCGATCCAGATGCGCGGTCTTCCGCTTGTGGGGCCCCGCCAATGTTACCAATGAAACGTTTTCGTGAAACCCCAAGCAAGATTTGGCAGCCCAAGGTGTGAAACAGGCTCAGGTTGCGGATCAAGGTCAGGTTATGCGCTTGAGTTTTGCCAAAGCCAATGCCGGGATCCACGATGATCCGTTCCTTGGGAATACCAGCCTTTTGCGCTGCGGCGACGCGCGCGGCAAGGTGGTCAAACACATCCAGCAGCACATTGTCATACTGCGGGCTGTCTTGCATGGTTTTGGGATCACCTTGGGCATGCATCAAGCAAATGGGGGCTGTGCTGTCTCGTGCCACATTTGGCATCTCGGCATCATAGGTCATGGCCGAGACATCGTTAAGCATCGTCCCTCCCGCCGCCAACGCCGCCTGCGCCACTGCCGCCTTGCGTGTATCGATGGAAATCGGCGCCGTCACGCCGGCCTCCCTGAGGGCCGCAATAACCGGTGCCGTGCGGGTGATTTCTTCCGCTTCGGGCACAAAGGCCGCGCCCGGGCGCGTACTTTCCCCCCCGATGTCCAAAATATCTGCACCCGCCTCAAGCATCACTTGCGCATGTGCGGCAGCAGCCTGCGGTGCGGAATACTTCCCCCCGTCCGAGAAGCTGTCAGGCGTGACATTCAGCACCCCCATGATCGCCGCCCTGTCTTTGGGCAAACCGGCCAAAACATGTGGCTCACTCAAGGTTTGCAAATGTTCAAAGGGCATATCCGAGGCGGGCATCAGCGCGTGGCTGATCCCGCGCTCTAATGGCTCAACCTGATTGAACCACAACGGGCCACCGTGCAGGGAAACCGCATCCGCAGGGCGTTTTGCATCAGCACAGACAATCGGGCGAAAGTAGACAGGCATAGGCTTAGATTACCCAAGCAATGGCGCAGAGTTCAACAACTCTTCAAAGGAAAGAACCTCCCCCGCCCCATGCGCCATATCCCCGACCGACACGACCCGCGCCGCATCAAATTCGCCAGCCAACCATTCGGCCAAAGCAGCTGCATCTCGCGTATCGGTTTCGGGCCCATCCGTGGCATCGAGAACCAACTTCGACGGGGCCCAGACACTCATCTGACCATGCTTCATGGCCCAATCCAGCTCTGTGCGGGTCGACACCACGACGCAGCGGCGATCCAATGCGGCCAGCACCCACGCATTTTGCTCCAACGCCAACAGGTCGATCCGGCGTTGCGCGGCGGGGTGCTTTGCCTTCGGAGCGGGTTCACCACCGACCGGCACACAGAGTATGACCGGCGCGCCTGATGCCTCCAAAGCATCCAGCGCCTTGCCCAATTCCGCAGCACCGATGACGTCATTCCCCAAGAAAGCCACCAATGGGGCCACCTCAACTGCGGTCTCGGCCACATCGCGTAGCATTTCGCGGTCGCGCACGATCTCGACACCAAGGGCACCGGGGCCGCGGTCCAGTTTTTCAATGCGCACAAACACCCGTGCGGCCAGCGGATCTGCGAGAATATCCTCGGCCACTTTCGCCGCCAATGTCTCCAGAAGGTTCAGGCGTTCCGCTTGCAATTCGCGGTCGATCGCCTCGGTGATTGTGTCATAGGACAGAATTTTGTCGACGTCATCATCCACCCCGCCCGCGCCGGTCAACTCCGGCAGCTGCACCTCCACAACCACGTTAAAACAGATGCGCTGCAATGTGCCGCGTTCTTGCTGAAACGCGCCGATCTCTACTTCACGGATATGGTCGCGCAGCGAAATTCGGTCGCGCAGCTCACCGCCAGAGGTTGCCTCGGCGCGCTCGCTTGGATGCGCAAACGCCAGTCTAATGTCAGAACTCATATGGTCGGGCTTTCTAAATCGCAAAGCGGGGTCACGCGCCTCTCTAGCAGGCCGGTTCAGGATGCGCACACCCCATTTGCGACCTATTCACCCATGTCTGCGGGGCTTAGGAGCGCGCGTAGAACAGGTGAACGCCGTGGCGCGCTGTGCGGCGGAACTTGGAGGCCCAACGCGGGTTCACCGCCGTTGTGTGGTAGAAGGTTGCCCCGCCCGACAATGTGCGCGGTGCCCCATTGAGCATCATCCGCGCAATCTTGCCCACACGGGCAAAGGCGGCGGGTTCGTTGATATGCTCGGGCCGCCCGTCACATGTATAGGTAAACTGGCAGGCAAACTTGCGCCCTGTGCCCTGTTTGATCACGCCGCAGACCGTGTCAGGAAAGCGCGAGGAAGACACGCGGTTCAAAATGACCTCAGCCACCGCGATTTGGCCTTTGATCGTCTCGCCACGGGCTTCGAAATATAAGGCCTCAGACAAGCAGCGCCACTCTGGGCCACCGGTGGCGGAGGGCAGCGCGTTCAGCGTTTTTGCATCTGTGATCAGCTTGCCCGTGCCGACAGCCTTGCGGCCGAGGGGCGTTGATATTTTCACCAATCTGGCGCTGTCCACGGAAGCCAAGCCGTCTTGGTACAGTTTTTCCGACTGCACGATCGCCGAACTGAAGGCCAAAGACGTCCCTGTCGAAGACGATTTCGCCCCGTCCGCCGCAGCAATTCCAGCGGTCAAAATCATGCACGCCGCGCCTACAGCTTTTGCTGTTGCCTGAATAAAGCTCATTACTCGCTACCTTGGGGCATATCCCCGCTATGATGATCCCCTCTGATCACAAGACGAGGGACATACTGCCTGAGCGTTAAGGAATCCAGCCATCCCCCGCGCAGCACCGCAAAATCCGCTAAAATCAGTTTAAATCGTCAATATTTTGTGGGAATTCACAGATCCGGAACAATACCGGCATCTTCGGGAAACTCGAAAACATCGTCTGCTTCAAGCGGATCGCGAATCGCCAGCTGGGCTGCGGCCAGTCGTGCGACCGGCACGCGATACGGCGAGCAAGACACGTAATCCATACCCAAAGAGCGACAGAACGCGATACTTTCGGGATCACCGCCGTGTTCACCACAGACCGATAAGGTCAGCTTCGAACGCACTTGGCGTCCCCGCTCCGAGGCCAGCGCCAGTAGCTCCCCGACCCCGTCCTGATCCAAGGCCAAAAACGGGTCCTCCGCAAAGACACCTTGGTTGACATAATCAGACATGAACCGCCCCGCATCATCGCGTGACAGCCCATAGGTCATCTGCGTCATGTCATTGGTGCCGAAACTCAGGAAGCTGGCGTGGGTTGCGATGTCACCGGCCCGCAAAGCTGCGCGCGGGGTCTCGACCATGACGCCAAAGCGGTACTCAAGGCGCTCACCTGTTTCGCTCATCACGTCAGCCGCCACCGCGTCAATCCGTGACTTTACGATCTCTACTTCGCGTTTGGCAGACACCAAGGGGATCATGATTTCAGGAACCACAGCCGCCCCTTGCGACGAGGCCTCGATCGCAGCTTCAAAGATCGCGCGCGCCTGCATCTCGTAGATTTCGGGAACGGTTAGCCCAAGACGCACCCCGCGCATCCCCAGCATGGGATTCACTTCCGACAGATCGTCAATACGCGCCTGCGCCTCGCGTGCGCTCATATCCATGGCGTCGGCCAGTTCCACGATACCGGCACGGGTGGAGGGCAGAAATTCATGCAAGGGCGGGTCAAAGAGGCGCAAACAAACGGGGCGCGGAGCCATGATGCGGAACATGTCCCGAAAGTCGGCACGCTGCATCGGCAAGAGCCGCGACAAAGCCGCCGCGCGATCTTCGGCGTCTTCGGCAAAAATGGCTTCGCGCAGCACTGTCAGGCGATCCTCGCCAAAGAACATATGTTCCGTCCGGCAAAGCCCGATGCCTTCTGCCTCGAACAGGCCAGCCGCCTCGGCGTCTTCTGGCGTGTCGGCGTTCGCCCGCACGCCGATGTCGCGCAGGTCATCCGCCCAGCTCAACAACTCGCGGAAGGCCCCGCTAAGACCTGCTTCGATCAATGGCACGGCCCCCGCGATCACTTGACCGTTGGTTCCATCCAGCGTCACCACATCGCCTTCGCCCAGCACACGGCCGTCCTCTGAGGTCAATGTGCGGGCCTTGGTGTTGATCACGACACCGGTGGCCCCCGCAACACATGGCAGCCCCAAGCCGCGCGCGATGACCGCCGCATGACCATTGGCCCCGCCGCGTTCTGTCAAAATGCCCTTGGCCGCATGCATGCCGCGCACGTCCTCGGGGCTAGTTTCACGACGCACCAGAATGCAGGCCTCGCCTTGAGCGGCGGCAGTCTGGGCAGCAAAGGAATCAAACACCAGTTTGCCCGTCGCCGCACCGGGGCTAGCGGCAATGCCATTGGCCAGAAGATCACGCACGGCATCCGGCGTCACTTGCTGGTGCAACAGCTCGGAGATCGCGCGCGGCTCAATTCTCAGCACCGCATCCTCGCGCGAAATAATGCCGTCATTGGCCAATTGGGTCACCACTGCAACCTCGGCACGCGCCGATCGCGGGGCGGTGACTGCATCCAGAATATAGAGGTTCCCCCCTTCCAGAGTGAACTCGATCTGCATCTCTTCACGCAGTCCGGTGCGGCTGACGTCACCTAGGCGGCACAGCTCTTTGAACACCTCTGACTGGGATTCTTCCAGCGACTCTCCACGGTCGTCACGCGTTAGGAAAATGGTGTCCTCATGCGCCCCGCTTAGCGCGTCTCGCCCTTGGCTCTGGCGTTTGTAACGTCCGACTTCCTGCGCATCACCGCTTTCGGAATTGACGAATTGGATCACACCAGCGCCGCTTTCGCCTTTGCCCATGCCGAAGGCCATGCGCTGCACCACTAGGCCTAAACCCGCGTCTTCCGGTGCCCCCTTGGACATGCGCAACAAACGGGCCGAGGTCCCTTCCCACGCACGCGCTGAAGACTTAAGCACTTGATAAAGCTGCGTTTCCACGTCCTGCGGGAAGGCCTCGTCGGTCTCGTCCTCATAGGCTGCCAGCGCTTTGTCGACTGTCAGGTCGGGGATGTCGAAGATTTCGTCGTCCAACCGCGCCACGTCGACCGAATAGGAGCGGATAAATTTCAAATGCAAGGCCGCCGCAGCGCCTGCCCCCAAACGCGAGGCAAAGAAGGCCTCATTGCTGCGGTTCATCCCGATGTTGAGGATGGTGCTTGGCCCGCCCCAATCCGTCTCCATCGGAGAGGAGCGCACGGATAGAACCGGCCAACTGCCGAAGTAATCCAACAGCCGCGCCATTTCGGGCTGATGCCCGCTGGCGATCGCCCGCACCGACGGAATTGAGATCGCAACCGTATCTGGAACAGGCATATCTAGCCGGACAAGGCGCTGCAGGCATTTCGCCCGCGCGCCATGCAGCTTCCGGTGGATCGCTGCGGTGGGCGTTATCAGCTCAAAGTTCAAATGGTCCAACATACTGCGGCGCAGCATAGGGCAGATGTGCGCCCGCGCAAGCGTGACGCACATCTATGTTAACGATTTATGACGGGTGTTACCCGTCGACCTTGGTCAAATCGGCCACCCCGCCGCAGATCACGCGGATACGGTGCAGCAAACACAGGCGGTTGCGGCGCACGATCGGGTTGTCGTCGTTGACCTGCGTGGCCTCGAAGAACGCATCAATCGGACCACGAAGCTGCGCCATAGCGGCCATGGCTGTGGCGAAGTCACCCTGCCCCATCGCCGGTTTGATCACGCCATCGGCTGTGTCGAGCGCTTTGAACAGGGCCTTTTCCTCGTCCCCTTCGGCGAATTTGGGATCAGGATCCAACTCATAGGAAACGCCGTCTTTCTCTTCTTCCTTGGACAGGATGTTGTTGGCACGCTTGAACCCTTGGATCAGGTTTTCGCCGTCGTCGGTTTTCAGCGCCTCTGACAAGGCCTCTGCCCGCTTCACCAGAAGGTTCAAATCGTCGCTGCCCTCCATCGCAATGCAAGCGTCGATGATGTCGTGCCGGATGCCCTTGTCTTTGAGGAAGACTTTCAGGCGGTCGTGGAAGAAGGAGAGGAGGTCTTCGGAGATAGACGTGTCACCCGATAGTTTGAGTTGAGAAATCAACATCACCACCGACGGCTTCCAGAGTGTCTTCAAACCAATTTCGACGTCATTTTCGAGAAGTAACCGAATAACCCCCAACGCCGCACGGCGCAGCGCGAAGGGGTCTTTCGAGCCTGTTGGCTTCTCGTCAATCGCCCAGAACCCTGTCAGCAGGTCGATCTTATCGGCCAGCGCCACTGTAACCGACACGGGTGCTGTTGGTACGTCATCTGACGGCCCCAAGGGCGAGTAATGCTCTTCACACGCAGCACCCACTTCAGCCGGCATCCCCGCCGCATCAGCGTAGTAGCGGCCCATCAGGCCTTGCAGCTCTGGGAATTCATAGACCATCTCGGACGACAGATCAGCCTTGGCGACCCGCGCCGCCTGCTCTGCCAGATCAGGATCAGCGCCTACCGCAGGGGCAATCTCGCGTGCCAAAGCGGCGATGCGCTCAATGCGTTCCTTCTGCGACCCCAGCTTGTTGTGGAAGGTCACATTCTCCAGCGCGTCGATCCACGGCTGCATTTTGTCGCCCTTGGCGATGCGCAGATCGTTCTCCCAGAAGAACGCCCCATCGGCCAAACGTGCAGACAGAACCCGCCCGTTGCCCGCCAGAATGGTGGCGCCTTGGTCGGCGGTCTCGATGTTGGCGACGGTCACATATTGCTCGATCCGGCCGGTTTTCGGGTTCCTGACCGAGAAGAACTTCTGGTGCTCTTTCATCGAGGTTTTCAAAACCTCTGGCGGTAGGTCAAGGAACTGCTCCTCGATCTTGCCCATCAGCACCACAGGCCATTCCACCAGCCCTGCGACCTCAGCCAGAAGGCCGCGATCCTCGACCACTTCCATGCCCTGCGCAAAGGCCTGATTGGTGGCGTCCGCCCAGATGTGATCGGCCCGCTCGGAGGCATCCAGCACAACCTTCGCACGCTTTAGCTTTACCGCGTAATCCTCGAAAGACGTTACAGAAAACGCATCCGGCGCCATGAAGCGGTGGCCCTGCGTGGTGTTGCCTGATGCAATGCCATCGATGTTTAGGTCCACCACCTCGGCCCCTGCCTCATCGGACAGGATGCACAGGATCGAATGCAACGGACGCACCCAGCGCAGCGCGCCAGTGCCCCAACGCATGGATTTGGGCCACGGGAAGTTGCGCACCGCGTGCTCCAGCACTTCCGCCACGATTTCGGCAGCAGGTCGACCCGGCTTGTCGATCACGGCAAACCAAACCTGGCCCTTCTTGTCGTCACGGGCCTCCAGCTGGTCTTCGGTCAGGCCGGTGGAGCGCAGGAAGCCTGCCATCGCCTGCTCTGGCGCGCCAACCTTGGGGCCTTTGCGTTCTTCTTTGACCGCAGGCGATTCAGCCAGCAGCCCTTCCACCGACAAAGCCAAGCGGCGCGGCGTTGAGAAGGCACCGGCAGAAGCATAGGTGAGCCCCGCCTCAACCAAGCCATTGGTGACCAGCTTTTTGAGATCCTCGGCCGCTTTGCCCTGCATACGGGCGGGAATTTCTTCGGAGAAGAGTTCAATCAGAAGATCAGGCATATCAGTTGCTTTCTGTCGGTCGAGCTGGGCATTCAGGGCCGACGGCTGTTCCGTCATAGGCCTTTTGCCCGCAATCATTGAGCTGCTGCCATATGTAGCCGCGCCCGTCGTCGAAGATGACCACAATGCGGTCCACCCCGTATTCAATGTTTTCGTGGCCCAAGAACGCCAAAGCGCTGCCATCTGCCAAGGCGTCCCCAATCTCGGACGCGTTGAAGCAGTCGAACCAGTCGGGCGCAGTCAAAGGCACCGCGCCATCTGCCAATTCGTAGGTTTCCGTCAGCATGGAGTGCGACATTGGCGTATCAAAGCACGCGCGATACCGGATCGGCGAAGACGTCGCGTCAATGGCTGTGATGTCATCTGCGATGATCTCTTCCGGCTCTCCGGTGACCACAGACACCAGCTGCACTGCGTCAGGTGCCGCCACTTTGTCGTAGTAGTGATACACTTGCAGGTAATAGAGCCCCGCGCCCGCTATCAATGCCATGACCATAATGCCGATCCCTACAATCTTGCCGTTCATGCCGCGGGCTCTGGGGTATAACCCCCTGCCGCCGTCTGAACGAAGGCATCTGCGCAGGCCACCGTCAGCGTGCGCACCCGCCCGATGTAGGCTTGGCGTTCGGTGACCGAGATCACCCCGCGCGCGTCCAACAGGTTAAACAAGTGGGACGCCTTGATGCATTGATCATAAGCTGGCTGCGCCATGACGATACGGCGGCCGGTCTTTGGATCATCCGCAGGTTCCGCCAAGATGCGGGCACATTCGGCCTCCGCGTCCTTGAAGTGCTGTAACAGCGTGTCGGTGTCGGCCACGTCGAAGTTCCAGCGCGCATATTGCGCCTCTGCCTCGCGGAACACATCGCCGTAAGTCAACGGGATCGGCGCATCTGGGTCGTTGAACGGCATCTCGTTGCCGTCATCAAAGCCCAGCACATACATCGCCAAGCGCTCCAGCCCGTAGGTCAATTCGCCCGAGACAGGTTTGCAGTCATGCCCGCCGACCTGTTGGAAATAGGTGAACTGCGACACTTCCATGCCGTCGCACCAGACTTCCCAGCCAAGCCCCCACGCGCCAAGCGTCGGGCTTTCCCAGTCGTCCTCCACAAAGCGGATGTCATGCACCCCCATATCGATGCCGATGGCTTCTAGCGAGCCAAGGTACAGCTCTTGCAAATCCGGCGGGGACGGTTTGATGATCACTTGGAACTGGTAGTAGTGCTGCCAGCGGTTCGGGCTGTCCCCATAGCGGCCGTCCGTTGGCCGGCGAGAGGGTTGAACATAGGCCGCAGCCCAAGGCGTCGCCCCCAAAGACCGCAAGGTCGTTGCTGGATGAAACGTGCCTGCGCCAACTTCCATGTCATAGGGCTGCATCACCGCGCAGCCCTTGGCCGCCCAGTAGTTTTGCAGACGCATAATGATCTCCTGAAAGGAGCGTGGTTTTTGTAGCGTTTCGGCCATGGTGCTTGCCCTAATGGTGGTTTGGTTTCTCAATAGGCAACCCCAGTGGGGGGGTCAATCACCTCCCCCTCTTCACAATCACAACGAACACGAGCTTTTCAGGTGCGCCCACCGCCTCAGGTGATAGTTTGCGCCAAATGAGAATCAGGGTGGCCCTTAGATCACCCATGGGACCAACGGGGATTTTGAGTATGTCGCGCAGTGTTTTTGCCGCTTTGTTTTTGACCGCATCCAGCGTGGCTTTTTCTGCTGCAGCACAGTCATGGGTACAGGTGGAAGCTTTGCCAAGCCTGCGTGCGGCAGAAGATCGCGCCCGCGCCTATAGCTCCGCGCTGACAGATGTGAACGGGTTTCGCCTTAGCTCCGGCTGGTATGCCTTGACCCTTGGGCCCTATGAAGAAGCCGAGGCTTTGGCCAAACTTCGCCAGCTGCGCAATGCAGGGATCATCCCGCGGGACAGCTACATCTCTGATAGCGCCCCCTACCGCCAGCAGTTCTGGCCGATTGGCGGCGGATCGACCGGTATTGCCCCCGAGGCCCCAGCACCATCTGCAGCAGAGCCAGCGGTCGAGGCCCCTACAGCGACCGCCGAGCCGGTGGCACCGGTGGAGGTTGAAGAAACCCCGCGCGAGGCGCGCGCTTCCGAAGGCCTGATGAGCCGCGACCAGAAGAAAGAGCTGCAAGTCGCCCTGCAGTGGTTTGGCTTTTACAAGTCCACGATCGATGGGTCCTTCGGCAAGGGCACCCGCAACTCTATGGCAAAATGGCAATCCGCCAACGGCTATAAAGCCACGGGCGTTTTGACGACCAAGCAACGCGAAACCTTGATGGGCAGTTACACAAGCGCATTGGCTGCATTGGGGTTGGGTGTGGTCAGCGAGGAAAAGGCCGGTATCGACATCACCATGCCCATCGGCCTCGTGGAGTTCGACAAATACGAATACCCCTTCGTTCAGTACAAGGGCAAAGACGGCAACGGCATGCAGGCGATGCTTATCTCGCAACCCGGTGACGCAGATACGTTGTCTGGCCTCTTTGAGATCATGCAAACGCTAGAGATTGTGCCACTGGAAGGGGAGCGCAAGAAAAACCGCCGCTCCTTCACCCTGACAGGGCAAAATGACCAAATCCATTCCTACACCTACGCCCGTACCGAAGGCGGCTACGTCAAGGGCTTTACACTGGTCTACCCCCCCGCCAAAGCTGACGATATGGCGCGGGTCATCGAGATCATGCAAGACAGCATGGTTATCAACGAAGGCACTTTGACCCCAGATCTGTCGGATGCGGCGACCCAAGGGATCGACCTGTTGTCCGGCCTTGACGTGCGCCAGCCGAAATTGTCGCGCTCTGGCTTCTATGTTGACGGGCGCGGGCATGTGCTGACCACCGCGCAGGCCGTGGCGTCTTGCGGGCGTATCACTTTGGATGGCAGCTACGAGGCGACCGTTAAGGCCACGGGCAAAGGGCTTGCCCTGCTGGAGCCCTCCACCAGCCTTGTGCCCCTGAACTACGCCAACTTCGCGACCACCCCGAGCCGCTTGCGTGCTCCGGTAGCTGTGGCGGGATATTCCTATGAGGGCGCGCTGGACGCCCCGACTTTGACCTATGGCACACTACAAGACGTCAAAGGTCTTGGCGGTGAAGCCGAATTAGCGCGTCTGGATCTCGCGGCCTTGTCAGGTGACGTTGGTGGACCGGTGCTGAATGCCTCTGGCGGAGTCTCCGGAATGTTGGTGGATCACGATCTCACCGGCAAGGCCCTCCCAAGTTCCGTCCGGTTTTCGTTGAAAGCCAGCGAGCTTGCAATCTTCCTGAGCGAAAACGGAGTAACCGCATCGGCCAGCGAAGCGACGGGTGAGCTGGATGCGGAAGATCTCGCGGTTTTGGGGACAGATATGGCAGTTTTGGTTAGCTGCTGGGAGTAGGTCTGCCCTCCTCGCTCACCCCTTGAAGGTGAGCGACCCGAAGCGCCTACGCAGGCCTAGCGGCACAGCCACGCATCTAGGTATTTTGTCAGGCGCTTGTCTACTGGATCTTCGGAATTGATCGAGCAAAAGTCCAACGCCATGCTTTGTATTGCAAAGGCTTGTATGCCCTCTGCCAAAATCACCGGCGACACGTCCTTGCGAAATGGTCCTGTGGAAAACCATTGGGCAAAGACCGTGATCTGGCGCTCAAAGGTGCGCGCCACTGGGCCGATTTCATCCTTCGCAGCCGCGCCTGAGTGGCGAATGATCAGATCAAAAACGTAACGCTCGCAGGTCATGAACTGAATCAACGGCATAAGATGCCCGATAAGCGTGTCCACTGTGGTTGGCTGCGGCAGGGATTCGAGTGTGTCCAGACAGGCGTCGATCTTCGCCCCGATGATAATCTCCATCAAGGCATCTTTGTCACGAAAATGCGCAAAGAACGTCCCCTTCGCGACGCCCGCGTTTTGCACCACCTGCTCCACACGCAAGGCAGAAAAACCGTCCGAGGCTATAATTTCCCGTGCGGATTCAATGAGTTTCGCCCGAGTAGCAAGGGATCTCTTCTGGACTGGTTTGTTCATTTCCCCATGAATACAAGATTTCCCGCCGGGGTCAAATTTTAAGTTGACCGTGGTCACTTTGTTAAATATGACCACGGTCAATATCGACATTCAACAAAGGATCCCCCCAATGCCCAACAAGCGAATCTTCATTCTGGTTGGCCATCCAGCCGAAACCTCCCTGAGCCGATCACTGGCTGAAACCTACAAAGAAGCCGCGCAGACCTCCGGAAACGAAGTGCGCATCACCTATTTGCATGACTTGGACTTTGACGCTGATTTCGAATACGGCGGATATTCCAAACACAAGCCGCTTGAGCCCTGTTTGACGGCGTTTCAAGGCGATTTGGAATGGGCGGAGCACTTTGTCTTGGTCACTCCGATGTGGTGGGGTGGATTGCCCGCAAAACTGAAAGGCTTGTTCGACCGGACACTTTTACCTGGATGGGCCTTCGACACGCGCACGCGCAAAATGGGGCTGCCCCTTCCTTTGCTAACTGGCCGGACGGCGCGCGCTGTCGTGACCTCCGATACTCCAGATTTCTTCTTTGGCTTGCTGTATGGGAAAGCCTTGCTTCGCCAGCTTAAAGGGCAAATTTTCAAGTTTATCGGTTTGAAGCCAGTGGGGATTTCGCATTTCTCTCAGGCAACGTCTCCCAAGCCCGAGAAAGTAGAGCTTTGGCTCGCGGACATGAGAAAACTTGGCACGCAGGGCAAGTAGCTTCGCGATCAAATGCACAGATGAGGTGAGCGGCACCGCTGCCGCCGCCTCGCCTGCGCGCAGGGTTCGGTGAGGCAAGGCAATCATTGCCCCTTTAAGACGCAACCGCTACAGTTGCCGCATGAAACATGTACCCAAAGAAACAACAGATGACGCGCTTATTCAGGAATTCCTGAACAAGGGCGGAAAAGTCAGCGTTGGCAAGACCAAACCGCTGAACCCAGAACTCGGGCTCAGCAACAATGTTTGGAACAACAAGCTGACCAAAGAAGAAAAAGCCGCCCGCGACAAGCACACCAAGAAGTAGGCAGGGCGGGTTTGCCTGCGCGGGGTTAGCCCAGCGCGGTCTCTGGCGTGATATGGATCAACGTCGGCCCATTGGCGATCAATGCGTCTTGCACCGCTTGCTTGAAGTCCTCAATCGAGCGCGGCGCCGAGGCCCTAGCGCCATAGGCCTGCGCCAGCTTACAAAAATCGGGATTTTGCGCGATCACCGCGTTCGGGGCAATTTGCGCGCGCGTCATGCTGTCCTCGATCTCTTTCAACTTGCCGTTGTCCCAAACAATGATCGGCAGGCTCAACCCTAGCTCGACAGCCGTCGCTAGCTCTTGCACGTTGTATTGGAAGCCGCTGTCGCCGTTGATCGAAACGACTGGCGTATCCGGCATGCCCATTTTCCCACCGATCGCCGCAGGTAGCGCATAGCCCAATGTTCCAAAGCCGGAGGGATGATGCCAATGCCCTGCGCGCTCCATTGGGTAGGTTTCATTGGCCACATAGGCGAATTGCGTCATGTCGGAAAAGATCATCGTGTCAGACGGCAAGGCTTCGTGCAAAGCATCAACCAAACCTATGATACCTGGTCGGTCTGCGGCGGTTTCCATGCGCCATTGCTGGCGGGTTTTCGCAATCGCAGCCGCGTCCCAATCGCTGTCGGAGGGCGTCATCATCTTCAGCAGAGCTTCCGCAAACACCGTGCAATCCGCCAACACCGGATGCGCGCTGCGGTGGTGGTCGGCTAGAACCTCTGGATCAAGATCAACGCGGATCAGCGGGCAGGCATGCATCAAAGGCTTGCGCCAAAGATCGCATTCGGACAGCTCGCTGCCCAACACCAGCACAACATCGGCCTGCGCCATAATATCTGCGCTGCCCGACCTGCCCAAAGTCGCCCCGAAGGTCAGCGGCGTATCATGCGCGAGAATGCCGCGCCCTGCGTAGGTGGTGAAACTTGCTGCTCCGCAACGCTCGACCAGCTGTTGCAGATATGCGGATGCATTTTTCGCCCCGCCCCCCGCGATGATCACAGGCTTTCGCGCGGCATGAAGCATCTCGGAGATACGGGTCAGCTGGGCCGTGTTGGGTGCGTCAAAGGCAATGACCCGATCGCTAAGTGGTGCGGCAGGCGCATCCCCCTCCAGCAAGGAAATCGGCACATTCATCAGCTTCGGCCGCGCGCGCGAGGTTTGGAACTCCAGCAGCGCACGGTCGATCAAGTGATAGGCCGCCTCTGCCGTATGCGCGGTCTCGGACCATTCGGCAACGCTCGCCCCTGCGCCTTCTTGATCTAGCATCTGATGCAATTGCCCGCGTGTCCCAACCACATCGTCCAGACATGAGGCAATCACCAACATCGGTACGCTGTCAGAATAGGCTTGCCCCACAGGGTTCATGATGTTGCACAGGCCCGGTCCAGTAATGACATATGCCACGCCTGGCTTGCCGGTGGCCCGCGCATAGCCATCCGCCATAAACCCCGCACCCTGTTCGTTGCGGGCCAAGACATGGGTGATCCCTGCCTCTTCTATCCCGCGATACATCTCTTGGTTGTGGACGCCCGGAATGCCAAAGATCACCTCCACGCCGCGATCCTTCAACATATGCGACAGCTGCGCACCTAAGGGTTTGACGGGCATATCAGGCTCTCCAGAAACGAACGGTGAAAATTGCGTAGACCGCCAGCAGCTCAAGCCGCCCGATCAACATAGAGGCGGCCAACAGCCATTTGGCGGTGTCGTTTAACCCCGAGAAATTGCCAGCAGGCCCGATTTCCTCGCCCAACCCCGGCCCGATGTTGGCCAAGGCCGACGCCGCCCCCGATACAGAGGTGATAAAATCCAGCCCAGTCATACCAAGAAGGACGGAAAGCCCCCCCATGGATACCAAAAACAACACGAAGAACGACATCACCGACGACATGACATCCTCGCCCACCGGCTTGCCTTCATAGCGCGGCTCAAAGATCCCATGCGGGGTGTGGATGCGGCGGATTTGCGCCTTGATCGACGCAAAAAGCAACTGGTAGCGGAAAATCTTTACCGAACAGGCCGTCGAGCCCGCGCAGCCTCCGACCAGCCCAAGAAAGAAAAACACCGCCACCGCAAAGCTGCCCCAAAGCTGGTAGTCCACGCTGGCGTAGCCGGTGCCTGATATGATGGAGACGACGTTGAACAGCCCCTCGCGAAACCCTACCGACGCATCCTCCCCGAAGGCGTAGATGCGAAAGACAGTCAACAGCAGCGTGAAGGCGAAAATCGCCATCAAATAGGCGCGAAGCTGGCTGTCACGCAGCAACGGCTTGGCCGACCCGGACAACAATTGGACATAGCGTACAAACGGCAAGGACGCCAAAATCATAAAGAAGGATGCCACATATTCCGGCGCGCCCTGAAAGGCCCCAAAAGAGGCATCCGACGTCGAGAATCCCCCCGTAGACATGGTGGTCAACGCATGATTGATCGCCTCAAAAACCGGCATTCCCACCATGGCGTAGGCCACTCCACACGCCACGGTCAAACCAATGTAGAAATAGGCGATCTGGGCCGCGATCTGCACCGCGCGCGGCAACACTTTACCCATCGTGTCAAAGGACTCCGAGCGGAAAATCTGCATCCCCCCCACCCGCAATTCGGGCAAGAACACCATTGCAACCACAATGATACCGATCCCCCCGAACCATTGCAGCATGGACCGCCACAGCTTCAGCCCGTCGGGCAAACTCTCCAGCCCTGTGAACACAGTGGCCCCAGTCGTGGTCAGCCCCGACATCGCCTCGAAGAAGGCATCAACATAGCGCGCCTCGGTGGCCCCCAAATACAAAGGCAACGCCCCGAAAACAGGCAGCGCCAACCACACACCCGTGGTCAACAAAAAGGTTTGTTGAATGGTTAATCGCCCGCCAACCCCATTGGCCGTGGCCAGCGCCACAAGGCAGCCGACCCCGCCCGTGATGATCGCACTTTCGGCGAAGGCGGGCCAATGACCGTTGCCGACCCATAGGTCCAGCCCCATCGGCACAAGCATGGAAGCCCCGAGGCAAGCGGTAAGAAGGCCAATCACATAGGCCACTGGGCGCGCGTCAAACATAACGCCAAGGCTTGGAGCGGAGCCGGTGAAGTGTCAAGCTTAAGAAGCCGCCGTTTGCCCTATAGCCAACCAGCTGCAAGCTGCCGCTGATGCGCGACCATAGCATTGCGCATCAAGATCGCGACGGTGACCGGACCTACCCCGCCGGGCACGGGGCTGACCCATCCCGCCACTTCCTTCACCGCGTCCGTGTCGACGTCCCCCACGATTTTCGGGCCATCGGCGGTCTCTATCTGATTGATGCCGATGTCGATCACCGCAGCCCCGGGTTTGATCATGTCCGGACCGACAAGATGGGCTTTCCCCACGGCCACAACAACCACATCGGCTCGGCGAGAATGCATGGCGACCGAGCGCGTCATATGATGGCACACCGTCACGGTGCAGCCTTCGGCCATAAGCATCATCGCCGCAGGCTTTCCGACGATCTCCGAATGGCCGATCATCACCACTTCCAGCCCTTGCAGCGTCAGGCCGGTTTCCTTGACCAACTCGACGCTGGCGGCGGCGGTACACGGGGCAAGGGTCACGTCAGAATAGACAATATTCCCGATCGACGCGGGGTTCATTCCCTCGACGTCTTTCAGCGGATGAATGGCGGACTGCAACGAACGCACATGGATGTGCTCTGGCAACGGACGTTGCAGGATAATGCCTAGAATACTGGGGTCGTCGTTCATCGCCAAGATGCGTTGTTTGCACTCGTTTTGCGAGATGTCAGCGGGCCAGCGCAGTTGCTCGAACGGCAGACCTGCTTGCTCGGCCCCGCGCGCCTGATTGCGCACATATACGTCGGCCTCGGGCGTGTCCCCCACCAAAACAGACACCAAACGGGGCATGTCAGCGACCTTGGAGGTGTAGTCCTTCACCTCCTGGATGATGCGCTTTTTGACAGGGAGCCCATTGATCAGCCGATTGTCTTTCATAATCCGTAATACCTTATATCCGTTGTGGTCACATGAAGGAGAAACGAACGGCATTTGCAAGGCCCTCGAGGCATGGATTTGACGCGGAATGCCACTAACTTTGTCGCCTATACGAAACTGCCGTCACGGCCCTGCATTTGGCCCGACGCGACGGTATTGACCCTGATCGCACACAGGCGTATCTAAATCTTGTGGCGATTTGTTACCGGATTGCGGGCCACGTTAAATATGCTGCTAAAGAGGATGGATAGCGTTGAGCCTCCCCCTTTTCCCGGTGGAGGCTTTTTATTTGGGCGATGCCCAACAGAGGATGACATGACAAAAGACTGGTCCCCCCGCACCAAATCCGTCCACAGCGGCTCTCGCCGTTCGCAATATGGCGAAATGTCCGAGGCGATATTCCTGACCCAAGGATTCGTCTATGACACCCCCGAGCAGGCCGAGGCCCGCTTTATCGAATCCGGCGCGGATGAGTTTATATATGCCCGCTACGGCAACCCCACCGTGCGCATGTTCGAAGACCGCATCGCGGACATGGAGGGCACCGAAGACGCCTTCGCCACCGCATCCGGAATGGCCGCCGTTAGCGGTGCGCTGATTTCCCTGTTGAAGGCTGGCGATCATGTCGTCTCTGCCAAGGCCCTCTTTGGGTCCTGCCTCTATGTTTTGGAAGAAATCTTGGGGCGGTTTGGCGTTGAGGTCACCTTCGTGGATGGGACAGACCTATCCGCATGGGAGGCCGCCGTGCGAGACGACACCAAGGTCGTCTTCCTAGAAACCGTCTCCAATCCGACTTTGGAGGTCATTGACCTGAAAGGCGTCGCAAAAATCGCCCATGCCAAAGGGGCGACCGTTGTGGTCGACAATGTTTTTGCGACCCCTGCGTTTTCAAAGGCTGTGGATTTGGGCGCAGATGTCATCGTTTATTCCGCCACCAAGCATATCGACGGCCAAGGCCGCTGTCTGGGGGGCGTGATCTGCGGCACACAGGATTTCATTCGAAAAACGGCTGAGCCATATCTCAAACACACCGGCGGGTCTTTGTCTCCGTTCAACGCTTGGGTCATGCTGAAGGGCTTGGAAACCATCCATCTGCGTTGCAATGCGCAGGCGGAAAGCGCCCTGTTCATCGCCCAAGCCCTCGAAGGCCACAACAAGCTGGATCGCACGCTGTATCCATACCTTAACTCTCACCCGCAACAGTCTATTGCAAAAGAACAAATGGGCGCCGGAGGCACCGTTATCTCGCTGGACCTTCAAGGTGGCAAAGAGGCGGCATTCAAGTTCCTGAACGCGTTGGATATCATCTTGATCTCAAACAACTTGGGAGATTCCAAAAGCATCGTGACCCATCCGGCGACGACAACGCATCAGCGGCTCAGCGACGCTCAAAAAGTCGATCTGGGCATCACGGAAGGCCTTGTGCGGATCTCCGTGGGGCTGGAGGACAAGACCGATTTGCTGAATGACATCCGCACCGCCCTAGACGCGGTCTAGGACGAATTGGTCGGTTTTTCTTTGTAACGCTTGGCTGCGCCCCCATATAAAGGGGCGCAAACTGCCGCTGCATCCCAAGGGAAGGAAGCCCGATGAATGTCCATACGCCTGAGCCAGACGAGCCAACCCGCGCAGAGGCCGAAGCCGCCCTTGCGGTGTTGCGCCAATGGGCGGGGAGTGCGGATCCGATTGAGGTAGCCGCGCTAGATCCGCTGGTCTCGCGCCTGATCCCCGGTGCGGAACTGGCCAATTACCCTGCCCTTGCCCGCGCTTACCCCGAAGATTTCGCCGTCGATGACGCCTATAAGGCGTCCATGCCCGACCTGCAAAATGGGCCGTCCTCGCTGATCCGCGGGTCCAAGCAGCATATCCAGCATGTTGGCATCTCTAACTTCCGCCTGCCTATCCGCCTGCGAAGCCGCGACGCCGACGATCTGACCCTTGAGACCTCCGTCACTGGCACCGTGTCCTTGGAGGCCGAGAAGAAGGGCATCAACATGTCGCGCATCATGCGCAGCTTTTATCGCCACGCCGAACAGACCTTCAGCTTTGAGGTCATCGAAGAGACGCTGGATTCCTACAAGACCGATTTGGAAAGCTTCGATGCGCGCATCCAGATGCGGTTCTCCTTCCCCGTGAAGATTGACAGCCTTCGCTCAGGCCTCAGCGGCTACCAGTATTACGACATCGCGCTTGAGGTCGTTGACACTGCCGGCACGCGCAAGAAAATTCTGCATCTGGATTATGTCTACTCGTCCACCTGCCCTTGCTCGCTGGAACTGTCCGAACATGCCCGCCAGTTTCGCGGCCAGCTGGCGACACCGCATTCTCAGCGCTCTGTCGCGCGGATTTCGATGGAGGTCGATAGCTCCGCAGATTGCCTGTGGTTTGAGGACGCGATTGACCTGTGCCGTGCCGCGGTGCCCACCGAGACCCAAGTCATGGTCAAACGGGAGGACGAGCAGGCCTTTGCCGAGCTCAACGCCGCCAACCCGATCTTTGTCGAAGACGCCGCACGGTCGTTTTGCGAGCAGCTGAAAGCAGACCCGCGGATCAAGGACTTCCGCGTCGTCGCGTCCCATCAGGAAAGCCTGCACAGCCATGACGCCGTATCTGTGATGACCGAAGGGGCCACTTTTGCAGCCGACAGTTTGGACCCCAAGCTGTTCAACACCTTGTTCCATGTAGGGTGAATATTGTCATCCTGCCTGGGCTGGACGGGACCGGCGCACTGGTCTCACAGCTTCAAGATTTGCTCGCGGTCGAACATAGTGTCACGGCGGTTCACTACCCTGCCGAGCTGTCCAGATATGATGACATCAAATCATGGCTGCAGTCCGCTTTACCCCAAACAGATTACATCCTCGTCGCGGAATCCTTTTCCGGACCGCTTGCCGTCATGATCGGGGCCAGTTGCCCGCGCCAGCTCAAGGGGATAGTTTTCGTAGCCAGCTTCGCCCGCTCTCCTCGCCGTTTGCCGGCAATATCTGCGTCCCTGCTGCGCTTCCTGCCGGTTAAATCGCGGGTGTTTACGGGGTTGGCGCAGCCGGTGTTGATGGGGAAATGGTCCTCCGCTGCATTCACCCGAAGCTTCACGAAATCGCTGCGCATAGTTCCCTTGGCCACATTGTCAGCACGGCTTCGGGAGGTTTTGCGCGTTGATGTCACAGATAAAATCGCACAGATCAAAGCGCCATACACCTACCTGCAAGCCACGCATGACCGATTGGTTCCGGCAAAAATCTCTAACGATTTCAACACCGGTGCCGGAAAGGTCACTCTTGTGGCCGGTCCACATTTCTTGCTGCAAGCAAACCCCGAAGACACCGCGAAACACATTTTGGCCTTCGCAGCGCAGCAACATCGTTGAAGGTGATTGACTTCCATCCATCATATCCATAATTCATGATATATGGATAAAAATGACGCCCTCGACGCCTTTGCCGCCCTCAGCCAATCCACACGACTGGATGTCTTTCGCCTGTTGATCAAAGCAGGGGCAGAAGGCATGTCCGCTGGGGACATCGGACAGGCCCTAGATGTGCGTCAAAACACCATGTCCAACAATCTATCGATCCTGACCCGCGCTGGCCTGATCAAAGGCGCGCGCAGTGGACGTAGCATCACCTACCATGCCGACATGGACGGAATGCGCGGCTTGTTGGCGTTTTTGATGGAAGATTGTTGCGGCGGGCGTGCCGAGCTGTGCCAACCCGTCATCGAAGAAATCGCCTGTGCCTGCTAAGGCCTTCCCCTCCCCACTCGATCCAAAGGTTTATCATGACTGACACCCCTTCACCGGCCGCAGCAGGCCTTGGCACCTTCGAGCGCTGGCTCTCGGTTTGGGTCGCCCTTGCCATCGGAGCAGGCCTTCTGCTGGGCAATCTGTTTCCGGGTCTCTTCTCTGCGCTTGCGGGGCTTGAAATCGCTTCGGTCAACCTGCCGGTGGCGGTGCTGATCTGGGCTATGGTTTACCCGATGATGGTCGGGGTGGACTTCGGCGCGGTCAAGCAGGTGGGGGACAAGCCCAAAGGGTTGGTCATCACCTTGGTCGTGAACTGGCTTGTGAAGCCTTTCACCATGGCCGCCTTGGGGGTGTTGTTCTTTGAGTATTTGTTCGCAGGACTGATCCCCCCCGACGATGCCCAAGCCTATCTGGCTGGGGTGATCCTGTTGGGCGCGGCCCCTTGTACGGCGATGGTATTTGTGTGGTCCAACCTGACCCGCGGGGATGCCACCTATACGCTGGTGCAGGTCAGCGTGAACGACGTGGTTATGATCTTTGCCTTCGCGCCCATCGTGGCATTCTTGCTGGGGGTGACGGATATTGTGGTGCCTTGGGACACGCTTCTTTTGTCGGTCGGCCTCTACGTGCTGCTGCCTTTGCTGGCAGGCTATCTGACCCGCAACGCTTTGATCCGCAAGAATGGCGCGGCAGCGGTGGACGACTTCAAATCGCGGGTGCAGCCTTTCTCGATCTTTGGGTTGTTGGTCACTGTGGTGCTGCTTTTTGGGTTCCAAGGCGAGGTCATTCTGGAGCGCCCCCTTGTCATTGCGTTGATCGCCATCCCCTTGCTGATCCAAACCTATGGTATCTTCTTTGTCGCCTATGGCGCGGCGCGGGTATGGGGCGTTCCCTTCAATGTGGCGGCCCCATGTGCGTTGATCGGCACCTCCAACTTCTTCGAGCTGGCGGTTGCGGTCGCCATTAGCCTCTTCGGTCTTGGTTCAGGGGCTGCCCTTGCCACGGTGGTAGGAGTGTTGGTGGAGGTGCCGGTAATGCTGTCACTGGTTGCCTTCGCAAACCGCACGCAACACTGGTTTCCAAAAGAGAAAGGCACATCATGAGTATCGTCATCCACCACAATCCGGCCTGCGGCACCTCGCGCAATGTTCTCGCAGTCCTTGAGGCCACGGGGGAGCCCCTGACCGTCGTGGAATACCTAGAGACGGGCTGGACACGCCCCCAGCTGCAAGCGCTGTTTGCCGCCGCCGGTCTTACGCCACGCGACGCGCTGCGCACCTCAAAGTCCCCAGCCGAAGAGTTGGGCTTGCTGGACCCTGCCGTCAGTGATGACGCCCTGCTGGATGCGATGCTCGAACACCCCGTCTTGGTGAACCGTCCTATCGTATGCACCCCCAAAGGCGTGCGCCTGTGCCGCCCAAGCGAGGCTGTGCTGGACCTTCTGGACAGCTACCCCGAAGGGCTGACCAAGGAAGACGGCTCTTTGATGTTAACCCCCTCTTAATCAGACGCCCTGACAAAACCGAGACACCTCATGACTGATACTCCGCAGATCGATGATGCGCATTTTCGTGTGCCCCTTCCCTTGGCCGCCGCACCCCCCAGCACCCACAAGCCAAGGATCGCCATGCTGTATGGCTCCTTGCGGGACCGCAGCTTCTCGCGGCTGATGACCGAGGAAGCCGCCCGCGTGCTGACCCGCATGGGCGCGGAGGTGCGCATCTTTGATCCGCGCGACCTGCCCCTGCCCGATAGCGAGGACGCAGATCATCCCAAGGTGGCCGAATTACGCGCGCTGGTGGCGTGGTCCGAGGGCATGGTCTGGTGCTCGCCGGAACGCCACGGCGCGATGACAGGCATCATGAAATCCCAGATCGACTGGATCCCCCTAAGCATGGGGGCCGTGCGCCCCAGCCAAGGAAAAACGCTGGCGGTGATGCAGGTAAACGGCGGTTCGCAATCCTTCAACACGGTCAACCAGCTGCGCATCTTGGGCCGCTGGATGCGGATGATCACGATTCCCAACCAGTCCTCGGTGGCCAAGGCATGGCAGGAATTCGACAACGACGACCGAATGAAGCCCTCACCCTTCTACGACCGGATGGTTGACGTGATGGAGGAGCTCATGCGCTTTACCCTGCTGACCCGCGACCTCAAACACGACCTTGTCGACCGCTACTCAGAGCGCAAAGAAAGCGGCGAGGAATTGATCAAGCGGGTGAATGCCAAGGCTGACTGACTAGGCGTCGGCCTCTGGATCGTCCGAGTATTTTTGCAGCATCCCCGCTTGCGACATGAAGAACGCAAACAAGGCGATGGGAAAGCCGAAGGTTTCGATTTTCACCCAAGCGTCTGTAGACATCAGTCGCCAAACCAACTCGTTCGCCACGGCCAAAGTGGCGAACATCGCGGCCAGTCGTTTGGTCAGGATCATCCAGCCCTCGGGCTTCAATGGAAGAAAATCGTCCAACACATATTCCAGCCATGACCGCTTCAGCAGCAAGCCAATCCCAAGGATCGAGGCGAACATGCCGTAAACGATCGTAGTCTTGATCTTGAAGAATTTCTCGTCGTTGAAATAGACCGTCAGACCGCCAAAGAAGATCACCATAAAGGCTGTGAGGATTTGCATGCGGCTAAGCTTGCCCGTCAACTTCCACAAGATACCCATCGATATCAGCAGCAGCGGCACGAATAATGCCGTCACCACGATGAAGCCGGAATATTCAGTGCCACCAATGGTGTACACCTCTTCTTTCATTTTCACATAGGCAATGAAGAACAACAGCACAGGGCCAAGTTCCAGCGCGGATTTCACGCCTTGAGAGATCGTCTTTTCTGCCATGTTCTAGCCTCCTGCTTCCACAATTACCGCGCCAAGCGCGATCAGCGCCATCAAGGTCAGGCGGCGCGGTCCGACCTTTTCGCCCAAAACCAACCAGCCAATCAAGGCCGCAAATACGGTCGAGGTCTCGCGCAATACCGCCGCCTCGCCGACGTTATCCAAACGCGTCGCCACCATGATCGACCCAAACGAGAAAAACGCCACGAATGCGCCAATCACCCCACGCCCCAACAATGGCGCCAGCGTTGGGCGGTTCGCCTTGCGCCACCATAAATAGGCGGCCACAGGAGGCATAAAAAACAGGCCATCTATGAAGAAAAACCATGCAAGAAAGGTAAACGGATCCGCCGTCGCGCGAATGCCGTAGGCGTCATAGGTCGTATAGGCGGCCACAAACAGCCCCGTCCCGACCGCCAGCCACAAGGCGGGCACCAGCGTGTCGCGGTTCACGGTAATGGTGCGCAAATTATATGCCGCCAGCCCGAAAATCCCCGCCAGCAAAGTGGCGACACCAAGCCATTGCACGATGCTAAACACCTCGCCAAACAAGAAATAGGCCCCGATGACCGTGAACAACGGACCAGTGCCGCGCACCACCGGATAGACGACTGTGTAGGCCCCCTTCGAGTAGGTGAAGCCCTGCATCAGCTTGTAGCCCACATGGATCACAAACACGGTCGCAAAGATCGGCCACATATGCGCCTCGGGCCACGGCACCACGAAAAGCGCAAAAGGCGCGGCCATCATGCCATAGCTGAAATCAATCGCCCCACGCGACAGCCACGGATCGTGGCGCCCCTTCTGCAAAGCCCCGAAAATCGCATGCAACAAAGCCGCCGCCAGTGCCAAGGCCAGCGCCAGCTGGTGCCCCGCCTCCGTGCCTTCCAGCGAGGTCAGCCATGCGCTCATACGGTCACTCGGTGGCTGCGCCGGTCAGGGCTTGGGCGAATTCCTCTGGGTCAAATGCATCCAGATCGTCGATTTGCTCTCCCACGCCGATCGCGTGAATGGGCAGGCCGAACTTATCCGCCAAAGCCACCAAAACGCCGCCCTTGGCCGTGCCATCAAGCTTGGTCATCACAAGGCCAGACACATCGCTGATCTGGCTGAACACGTCCACTTGGTTCAGCGCATTTTGCCCCGTCGTCGCATCCAGCACCAACAAGGTGTTATGCGGGGCTGTGTCGTCCTTCTTGCGGATGACGCGGACGATCTTGGCCAGCTCTTCCATCAGGTCGGACCGGTTTTGCAACCGCCCTGCGGTGTCGATCAGCAAGAGATCCGCGCCCTCTGCCTCGGCCTTCTCCATGGCCTCAAAGGCCAAGGACGCAGGGTCCGATCCTTCGGGGGCCGTCAACACCGGCACGCCCGCGCGGTCGCCCCATACTTGCAATTGTTCAACGGCGGCTGCACGGAAGGTGTCGCCCGCTGCGATCACAACCTTCTTGCCCGCATTGGAGAATTGCAGCGCCAGCTTGCCAATCGTCGTCGTTTTGCCCGAGCCATTGACCCCCACCACCAAAACCACCTGCGGGCGCTTCGGGTAGATCGGCATCGGCTTGGCCACCGGCTCCATGATTTTGGCGATTTCCGCTGCCAAAAGGTCTTTAATTTCTTGCGTGGACAGCTTCTTGCCAAAGCGGCCTTCGGCCATATTCGCGGTCACGCGCAAAGAGGTGTCGACCCCCATATCCGAGGCGATCAACAACTCTTCGAGCGCCTCTAGCATGTCGTCGTCCAATTCGCGACGCACGACGGTTTTCTCTTCCTTGCGCCCAAGCATCCGGCCAATCAGGCTTGGCTTCTTTTTCGGCGCGGCAGGCGCATCCGACCCCGCCAGAAGGGCTGCGGCCTCTGGGGCGTCGAGGGCGGCGGCCACATTCGCCTTGGCCTCTGCCAAGGCCTGTGCGGCGGCCTCTTCGGCGGCTTTTTCTTCACGTTCGGCTTTCTCTGCGGCGGCTTTGGCAGCTTGTTCCGCTTCCTCGGCTTCTTTTGCGGCTTGTTGCGCCGCACGCTCTGCGGCTTCTGCGGCGCGAGCCTCGGCTTCCAGCGCTTTTTGTTTCGCGGCTTCGGCCTCGGCAACTGCGGCTACGCGGGCCTCTTCGGCGGATTGCTGGTCGGCGGCAAGCTTTGCGGCGGCGGCCTCGGCGACTTTTGCGGCCAATGCCGCCGCTTCAACTTCGGCCAGACGCGCGGCCTCTGCTTCTGCGCGGGCTTGTTCTTCGGCGGCCAGTTTTTCCTGCGCCGCCAGTTTTTCCTGTGCAGCCAGTTTTTCTTGCGCAGCCTGGTCCTCGGCTGCAGCTAGGGCTGCAGCTTTGGCGGCGCGGGCTTCCTCCGCCAAGCGCGCTTCTTCGGCTATCCGCGCCTCTTCCTTCGCGGTCGTGTCAGCGACGACCTGTTCTTCGACGCCGCCATCTTCGACAATCGCATCCAGACCCTCTTCCAGCTTGGAAGAAGATTTGAAAAGTTTGTTCTTGAGCTTATTGAAAAAGGACATGGGGGTCTTCGAGGCCTTAAATGTTCCGACTTCTATCCACCTAACCTTTCACAGGCCCAGATGGAAGATGTGGCGCTCAATTGCCTGTCGGGTTAGGTCTGCGCCCATGAGATGGTTATTCGCCCTATTGCTGATGTCGGCCCCCGCTGTGGCCGCGCCCCCCGACCCGATGTGCACCACGGGGAAATGGGGGCATGTGCAATGCATTCGAGACGCGCATTTCGTTCATGACCTGTGCCAGTTGATCGAAACCACCTCCGCGACGCATGGGTTAAACCCGCATTTCTTCACGCGTCTGCTGTGGCAGGAAAGCCGGTTCAACCCCAATGCACTGTCGCATGCCAACGCCATGGGTATCGCGCAATTCATCCGCTCTACCGCGACCAAGCGCGGCCTCAAAGACCCGTTCAACCCTGCCGATGCGATTGATCACTCCGCTCAATATCTGGCGGAAATGGTTAAACGCTACGGGAACGAGGGCATGGCGGCGATCGGCTACAACGGCGGCGAGGCCCGCGCCGAAGGGTTTTTGCAAGGCAAGGGGCTGGCCTCGGAGACAGAAAACTACGTGCCGATCATCACCGGATTGGAGGCCGATGCTTGGCGCGATGGCAAACCTAAGACACATGATATGCACTTGTCGAAAACCGATAGCTTTCGCAACGCCTGCTATGCTTTGGCCAAGAAGCGACAGCTCACACCATTGCGAAAAGTGCCGCGCTACAAACCTTGGGGGGTGCAAATGGCGGCGGACCGGACCAAATCCGGCGCCCGCAGGCAATTTAAGCTGCGCACGGCCAACTGCCGCGCAACTGTTGCAAACGAAAAACTGGATGTGATTTACAAGAAACACCGCGTGGCAAAGCTAAAGGGTTGGTACATGGCCCGCATCAGTCGCAACAGCCGAAAATCGGCGCAATCTTTGTGCAATAAACTGCGCAAAAGCGGATGCTCTTGCGCAGTTTATAAGAATAATTAGAGCAGCTTACACTTCGTCTTTGAAGTGCTTCATCACCATGCGGATCGGGTTCGGCGCGGCCTGACCCAAACCACAAATTGAGGCGTCGCCCATCGCTGTGCACAGCTCTTCCAGCAGGGGTTGATCCCAGCTATCGCGCTCCATCAGCTTCACCGCTTTCTCGCACCCGACGCGACACGGGGTGCATTGGCCGCATGATTCATCCTCAAAGAAACGCAGCATATTCAGCGCGGCCTCTTTGGCGGAATCCTGATCCGACAGGACAACCACAGCCGCCGAGCCGATGAAGGTGCCCAAAGGTTGCAACGTGTCAAAATCCAGCGGCACATCATTGATATGCGCAGGCAGCAAGCCGGATGACGGGCCGCCCGGCTGGTAGGCCTTGAACACATGCCCCTCCAGCATCCCGCCAGCGGCGTCGATGATATCGGTGATGGTTGACCCCGCGGGCAGCAAATGCACGCCTGGCTTGGCAACACGCCCAGACACCGAATAGCTGCGCAACCCTGTGCGGCCATTCTTTTCGGTGGCGTTCAGAACATCCGGCCCTTCACGGCAGATGCGCGCAATCCAATGCAATGTTTCGACGTTATGCACCAATGTCGGCTGCCCAAATAGCCCGACCTGCGCCACATAGGGCGGACGGTGACGCGGCAACCCGCGCTTGCCTTCGATCGATTCGATCATCGCGCTTTCTTCACCGCAGATATATGCCCCCGCCCCGCGACGCAGCTCGATATAGCCTTCGGGCGCCAAACCTGCCGCCTCAATAGCTGCAATTTCGCGACACAGAATTTCCAGAACCGCCGGATATTCATCACGCATATAGATGTAGCAGCGATCCGCCTCCACAGCCCAAGCGGCGATCAACATACCCTCAAGGAAAAGATGCGGGGTGCGTTCTAGGTAGTAGCGGTCTTTGAATGTACCAGGCTCGCCTTCGTCGCCATTGACGGCCAAATAACGTGGACCGGCATTGCCGCGCACAAAGCCCCATTTGGTGCCAGACGGGAAGCCCGCGCCCCCGAGCCCGCGCAAACCGGATTCTTTGAGCAACGTCTGCACGTCTTCCCAATTTCCCCCGCTTCGAATCGTCAACAAAGCCGCGTAACCGCCTGTTTTGTTGTAATCTTCAAAGGTTTCATAATCAGGAATTTTGGCGTGCGTATCATCTGCGGCAATCGCCGATTCGACCTTGGCGACCGTCGCATGATCCACATGATTATGCCCCAGCTCAAGCACCGGCGCGGTGTCACAACGCCCCATGCAAGGCGCGCGCAACACCCGTACCTGTGTGGCATCCATCCCGTCTTCCAGCGCGGCCTTCAACGCCTGCGCCCCTGCCAATTCGCACGATAGTGAGTCGCACACACGGATCGTCAACGCAGGCGGCGGGGTCTCTTCCTCTTTGACCACATCGAAATGGGCATAGAAGCTAGCGACCTCGTAGACTTCGGCCATGGACAGGCGCATTTCTTCGGCCAGCGCACGCAGATTGGCGGCGGACAAATGGCCGAATTCGTCTTGTATGAGATGCAGAAATTCAATCAACAGATCACGGCGACGTGGCCGATCCCCCAGCAGCGACTGCACCACAGCCAAAGCATCGTCTTCATATTGACGGCCTTTGGTGAACTTTCGTCCCCGCCCCTTGCCCGATTTCCAAACGCCTTTGCGTTCATCTAGCGCCATGATGCTCTCCCGATCTTGCTTGTGGAGAACCTATGCCGAGACGCGTCGTCAAGAATACGCAAAAACGACCTCAATGAGCGTTCCTGCGCAGCCTGAGCCGGATTTATTTACAGCTCTTCCATGATTTGGGCACATTCGTATTATTTAGGAAACATCACAGCTCTACCGATTTGGAATAAACACCGATGCCCCGTTCTTTTCTCGCCTTCACCCTTGCCACATTGCTGCCTCTTCCCTTCTTGATTGCAGGTGCGTTTTTCGGGGGGTGGGCCGTGTGGATCGCGTTGTTCTACATCACCTTGTTTGTCGCTGGCGTGGATGAATTCATCCCCGCCTTGACCCGTGACGGTGAGGCGGCAGAGGACGAAGAGGCTGATCTGTTGTCCTTAATGCTTGTGGGCATTCACTTCTTTTTGCTGATTTTGATGGTTTGGGCCTTGTCGGGTCACGGCCCGCGTTTGTTTTGGATAGAAGCGGTAGGCTTATTCGTGGCCACTGGATTGTTCATGGGACAAGTCAGCAATTCCAACGCTCATGAATTGATCCACAGGAATGCCCGCGGTCTGCGTCGGGCGGGCAAATGGGTTTATATTTCGCTGTTGTTCGGACACCATGTATCGGCGCATCCGCTGGTGCATCACACTCATGTGGGCACGCCAAACGACCCAAACACCTCGCGCCTGAACGAGAGTATCTACCGCTTTATGCAACGTGCGTGGGTGGGGAGTTTCAAGGCAGGGCTCAGCGCTGAAGAAAAACGCTTGGCGCCTCTTGGCATTGGCCGGTGGGACATGAAAAACCCCTATTTTCTCTATGTCAGCGGAGCCGTGCTGATGCTGCTGCTTGCCCTGTTCATTGCGGGGCCATACGGCGTGTTGATCTATGTGCTCTTGGCCATTTTTGCGCAGACGCAACTGATGTTGTCGGACTATGTGCAGCATTACGGGCTGGAGCGCGCGCAGCTAGCAGATGGAACATATGAGCCCGTAGGCGTCCAGCATTCTTGGAACGCGCCGCATTGGTTGTCCTCCCTTTGGATGCTGAATGCCCCGCGCCATTCCGATCACCATGCGCATCCGTCCAAGCATTTCACGAACCTAGAGATCCCCGCACGCGGGGAGGCCCCCATGCTGCCGCATTCCTTGCCCGTTATGGCGTGTATCGCGCTTTACCCAAAGCTGTGGAAAAAGGTGATGAACCCGCATGCGCAGGCGTGGAGGGTGGCTTGACCCGTCGCCGCTTTGCACCCATTTTGGGCCAATGAAATATCTTGCCCTCCTTATCTGCCTTGCACTTCCCGCCCATGCGGAAACCCCGATGACAGCGGCCCAATTCGAGGCTTTTACCAAAGGGTCGACCATATTTTTCAACCGCCACGGTGCGCCCTATGGCGCGGAGCAATATCTCGAAGATCGCAAGGTCATCTGGAGCTTCCTTGACGGTAGATGCCAGCGCGGTTCTTGGAGCGCGAAGAGCGACCAGATTTGCTTCCTATATGACGGCCAACCCAGCCCTTTGTGCTGGTATTTCTTCGATGACAACGGCCGCCAATCCGCGCGGGTTGTCGGGGATGTTCCTGAAAACGATCTGGTTGCGGCGGGAAAAAGCAAAAGCCCCCTCGCCTGCCCGGGACCTGAAGTGGGCGTCAGCTATCGGGTGATTGAATGAGAACGCGCCAGCTGGGGACTTCCGCTCGTGCGGCATTCTGCAGGTAGGGTCCACAAGTAGGGATAGAAGGTTAATCGTCAAACAGGCTGGCTTGGCCTGATTTCGGCGGCTTTGGCTTGGGGGCGGGTTTTGCGGCCGCGCCGACAGGGATACGGGCATCTTTGAACTGAACCTCCAAGGCGGCGGCTTTCTTGGCGGCCTTGCTGTCAGTGACGACCTTATCGCCATCCCAAACCACCGCATACCCTCGCTGCAAGGTCGCTTGATATCCCAGCGTTTCGCGCAAACGGTCCAGCTTTTCCATGTTCGAACGCCAGTTGAGCACCTGCCCCTGTCCGGCTTGCGATGCTGCACGGGTGGCCCGTGCAAGACGGTCGCGTTGTAGGGTTAGGTCGCGGCTAAGCCCGTTGGGGCTTAATCCGGCGGCCACGCGGTCAAACTGCGCACGGGATCGTTCTGCCCGACGGTCCAACGCCACTGCCAGCTTGTCGCTTGCTTGGTTTAGACGGGCTTTCATCCGGTCGGTTTGACGCGCAAGGATTGAAGGGCGCAGCGGTGAGACGGCTTTTTCAAACGCCAGCCGTTTTGCCGCGGCCCCTGCCTTAAGCGACGCGTCCAAACGCCCGCCTGCAATATCGAAACGTTGACGCGCCACTTGCGTCAATTCCTCGCGACGGGGCAACGCGCGTGACACATCGGCCAAGCGCTGCTTGCGGGCGCCAACCATACCGGTGAGGGCTTGCGCCATACGCGCCCCATAGCTGTCGACCGCCGCCAGCAGTTCCAACCTTACGGGCACCGCATGCTCTGCCGCCGCCGTCGGCGTGGGCGCGCGCAAATCGGATACATAGTCAATCAACGTGGTGTCGGTTTCATGCCCCACCGCCGAGATCAGCGGAATGTCCGAGGCCGCCGCCGCACGGGCCACCGCTTCCTCGTTAAACCCCCATAGATCTTCAATCGAGCCGCCGCCGCGTGCAACGATGATCAGGTCGGGACGCGGAAGGGCCCCGCCTGACGTCAGCGCGTTGAAGCCGTTGATTGCAGCAGTCACTTGTGGCGCACAAGCCTCGCCTTGCACGGCCACCGGCCAAATCAAGACCTTGCGCGGGAAACGGTCGCGCAAGCGGTGCAAAATATCGCGAATAACCGCGCCTTGCGGCGAAGTCACAACGCCGATGATCTCTGGCAAATACGGAATGCGCTTCTTGCGCGATGCGTCGAACAGCCCCTCGCTTTCCAACAGAGCCTTGCGCTTTTCCAGCATGGCCATCAGCGCGCCGACACCTGCGGGGCGGATTTCTTCGATCACCATTTGGTATTTTGATTGTCCGGGGAAGGTGGTCAGCTTGCCGATGGCTACGACCTCCATCCCCTCCTCGGGCCGAATGGCCATTTTGGCGGCCTGCCCTTTCCAGATGATCGAGGCCAGCACCGCACGGTCATCTTTGAGGTCCAGATACACATGGCCGGATCGCGCAATCATCACGCGGCCAACCTCGCCTTTGATGCGCACGCGACCAAATTGCCCCTCGATGGTACGCTTCACCGCACCCGCAATTTCGGTGACTGTAAATTCCGGCTCGTTGCGGCCCGGTTGATCGTCTTCGAGAAGGTCCATGTCGTAGCTCTTGTGATGCCTGCCCGCGCAGCTTAGAACGCCCGAAACCAGAGGGGAAGCGACGATGAACATTTTGATCCTTGGAAGCGGCGGACGTGAACACGCTTTGGCATGGGCCGTGAAGCAAAATCCGAAATGTGATCGCCTGATCGTGGCCCCAGGAAACGCGGGCATCGCCGGCGTGGCAGAATGTGCCGCACTCAACATCATGAGCCCTGATGCTGTCGTCGACTTTGCCCAAAGCCAGTCGATTGATTTCGTCATCATCGGGCCGGAAGACCCGTTGGCCGCGGGCGTTGCGGACGCCCTGCGCTCTGCGGGCATCTTGTGCTTTGGCCCTTCGGCGGCTGCAGCACGGTTGGAGGCCTCCAAAAGCTTCACCAAGGAAATCTGCGACGCGGCCAATGCACCCACCGCAGGTTACGCGCATTTCACCGATCTTGAAGCCGCAAAGGCCTATGTTAAGGAGCAAGGCGCGCCGATTGTGATCAAGGCTGACGGTCTGGCCGCGGGGAAAGGCGTCGTTGTGGCAATGGAGCTGCAAGAGGCCCTAGACGCTTTGGATGACATGCTTGGCGGCGCATTTGGTGCGGCAGGTGCAGAAGTGGTGATCGAAGAGTTCATGGAAGGCGAGGAAGCCTCCTACTTCATCCTGTCAGACGGCAAGACCGTTTTGCCGATTGGCACCGCCCAAGACCACAAGCGCGCCTATGACGGCGACAAAGGCCCCAACACCGGCGGCATGGGGGCCTATTCCCCTGCCCCTGTTTTGTCGGACGACATCGCAGCCAAAGCCATCAAGGAAATCGTGCAGCCCACCATCGACGAGATGGCAAAACGCGGCACCCCCTATCAAGGTGTGCTTTACGCGGGCTTTATGATCAAAGACGGGCAGCCACGGCTGGTCGAATACAATTGCCGCTTTGGCGACCCTGAGTGTCAGGTGTTGATGATCCGTCTGGGTGCGCAAGCCCTCGACCTGATGCTCGCCTGTGCCGAAGAACGTTTGGCAGACGTGAGTGTCAACTGGGCGGATGACCATGCCATCACGATTGTGATGGCGTCAAACGGGTATCCGGCTGCATATGAAAAGGGTTCCGTCATTCGTGGGCTTGAAGCCCTACCCGAAGACAGCGCCAATATGGTGTTTCACGCCGGAACCAAAGCAGAAGGCGCGACGATCACCGCCGTCGGCGGACGCGTGCTCAGCGTCACTGCGCGCGGGGCGTCCCTGTCGGAAGCCCGCGACCGTGCCTATGCAATGGTGTCAGATATCGACTGGCCGGAAGGCTTTAACCGTTCAGACATTGGCTGGCGCGCGCTTTAGCGGCACTCAAGGGCCGCGTTCAAAGAGGCGCGGCCTTTATGTGGACCGACATCCCGCATCACCAATTTACCGTCCTCAAGGCGGGTCGCGATCACGCGGCTCCAGTTTGCCGAAGCGGTAATCAGCTCTTTGGTGTCATCGCAAATGCGCAGCCCGCCGCCTATGTCGACCTCGCCAATGCGGTGATTGGTCAAGCCTGCCTGATCCACCACATGCTCAAGCGCACCGTCGCGGTAGCGCCAAATGCGTAGGGTCTTGGCCAAATGCGGGCGATCGATATAGGCCAGCTCCACCAAGCCGTCGCCATCCAGATCAGCGACGCCAATCGGGGCCAGCCAACGGTTGGACCGCCCGATGTGAGGGGTCGAGGCAATTTTGCCGGTTTCATCATACACCGCCAACTGGGCGCCGGTGTGAACCTGAGTTTCAACCACCACCACTTCAGGCTGACCGTCCCCGTCAACGTCGGCCAAACGCGGGGCCACGTCCTCAAAGACGCGGTCCTTTGGCAGCTTGATTCTCACCTTGGTTTTATGCGCCCAATCCTCCACCACAAGCTCAAGCGTGCCCCACTCAATGGCATCCCCTAGGATACCATGGGCGTAGCGGGAGGTGGGGTCAGCGTAATGTGCCTCGACAATTGTGTCGGCGAGCGCGGCGGCCGTCCCGCCTGCAATCAAGCACGCGGCCAGCCCTGCGCGGCGCATGAAACCGCGCAGACTGCGCGACGCGAGACGCCGCGCCCTGATCAAATCTGCTTCTCTGGCATGCGAACGACAAGGCCATCCAGCGCATCAGTGACCTTCAACTGGCACGTCAGGCGCGATTTTTCGGCGTCTGGCTCATAGGCGAAATCCAACATGTCTTCTTCCATCGCCTCTTTCGCTGGAACCTTGGCCACCCAAGCCTCATCCACGTAAACGTGACAGGTCGAGCATGCACATGCGCCACCGCAGTCGGCCTCGATGCCGGGGATATTGTTGTCGCGCGCGCCTTCCATAACGGTCAAACCGTTGGCAACGTCTACAACATGCTCTTTGCCGCTGTGCTCGATATAAGTGATTTTGGCCATCTCTGGGCATCCCTGTCTTAGCAATTGGTCTAAAACGCATGTAGTGCAAGCCGTCCGCTTTTGCCAGCCCCTTTGGCTGTTGGTCGTGCTGCGCGAATGCCGCACTCGCATTTCAGCGCATCTGGCTCTCTTGGCGCAGGCGGTGCCATAAGCTAGTTTACCGGCAACGCGGCTCTAGACCGCATCACATAGGGTCCGAGCAGACATGTCCCAAATGATCAACAAACGCAGCCTCGCCGCTGCCGTGACGCTTGCCGTTTTGACGGGCTGTTCACCGGTGTCTGTTGGCCCCGACGTCACCAAGCTGATCACTCCGACCCATATTACAGCGGTGGATATGAAGCCTCCCTCTGAGCTGCCGGGCGTTTGCTGGGGGCATATTCCAGGGCCGCAGATCACCCAGATCGTGTCGGATATCGTCATCGCCACCCCTGCCCAATTCGGGCCGAACGGCGAGGAAATATCACCAGCAATTTACCGCGAAGTCACCCGTCCGCAAACGTTCAACGAAGGCGACGGCCGCTGGTTTACGCGCACATGCGACGCGGATATGACGCCCGAATTCGTGGCCACCTTGCAACGCGCTTTGGCGGCCCGCGGTCTCTACCGTGGGGACATCAACGGCCTGATGGATCAGCGCACTCTGCGCGCGGTTCAGGAGTTCCAAACACCGCAAGGCCTAGATAGCGCAGTGCTGAGCCAAAGCGCCGCCCAGCAACTGGGGTTGATCGCGGTTGAGGTCGAACGCGACACCTCCGAAGGGTAACCCTTTGCCCGGAGCGCGCAGGAAAGGACCATTGTGGCCAACACCCCGATCCTCCTAGGAAACTCCATCTACGAGCGCACTGGCAAGGGGACACGCCATCCTTTGGCTTGGCCCAAAACTGCCCCGACCTTGGCGCTTATCCGGCGCCTGCCGTGGTATGATCCGGCCCAATATGTGGAAAGCCCCCAAACCAGCTCACGCCGGATAAAGGCCTTTCATGACCCGAACTATGTTGACGCCGCCTTTGACGCCGAGACGCAACAAATGGTCCCCGATGCTATTCGCTTGAAGTTCGGGCTGGGCAGCAGCGACAACCCTATTTTTCCCAGCGTTATCCATCGCGCCTCGGCGGCCTGTGGTGCAGCACTCAAAGCCGCAGCGCTGTTGCGCGATGGCGGCGTCGTCCACAGCCCGCTGGGTGGCGCGCATCATTCGCAGCCCGCCCGCGCCAGTGGTTTTGGCTACTTCAACGACCTTGTGCTTGGGATAATGGCCCTCACTGAAACCTCCTCAAAACGCGTCGCCTACATCGATCTGGATGCGCATCACGGCAATGCCGTCGAGGACGCCTTTGCCTTCAACCCGAACGTCATGACCGTCTCGGTTCATCAACAGAACTGCTGGCCCCATAGCGGCATTGAGAGCGACCCGAAGTTCAATGTCTATAACCTTCCCGTGCCCGCAGGGTTCAACGATAGCGAAATGGCGCATGTGGTTCAGGAGGGCTTGCTGCCCTTGCTGGACCGCTTTGCCCCAGACGCCATCGTGATCCAAGCCGGAGCAGATGCACTTGAGGCCGACACGATGATGGACCTCGCTTTGTCAAATTTGGCCTATTTCGACACCATCAAGCAGTTGCGCAACCGCGCCCCGCGCATCTGGGTGACAGGTGGCGGGGGGTATAACCCTTGGGCGGTTGTGCGATGCTGGACGGGCATTTGGTGCGTCTTGAACGATCGCGATCCTGACACGTCAATCCCGCGAGACGTCGAAGACGACATCACCGCACATATTCAGGCTTGGCCAACGGTAACAGCCCCTCAAGACAACTGGCTGTCGACCCTGCAAGACGCGCCCCGTCCGGGTGAAGTTCGCCAAACGGTGGTTGATACGGTTGCCCGCTGTGTGGCAACTAACTAAGCCTGCGCGTCGTTCGAGCTGCCTTTGGAGGGATCACCGCAGGTGCCGCAAAAGTTGTAAAACGAGTTCTCGCGCGTGCCGCAGTTGGTACATTTGCTAAACAGGCAAAACCCGCAATGGACGCAATAGTCGACGTCAGCCATCGGTGGCTTCTCCGACTTTCTTACGGCCTTGGTGACAAACCGGCGGTCGCAGCTGGGGCAGACCCCGTCCGAAATCTTTTTCACCGCCGTTTCATATTCGATCAGCTTGCGTTTTTCGGTCTCGGGCTTTTGCTCTTCGGTCTTCTTGTTGCTTTGATAACGCATCATCGCCTTGATCGAAAAATGCGCAAACAACAAGGCCATGGCAATGCCGACGATGTATCTGACATAGCCGCCATAAGAGGGCAGATAGGGCACCAATTCGACGAAGAACGCAAAGAGAGAGAACAAAATGAAGCTTCGATAGATCGGCCAATAATGCGAGCTACGCTTCTTGGCGATCATCCACGCGGATATCAAAAGCAACGGCAAAGTCAGCGCGAGCCGAAGCATGAAAACCTTCAACACTTCGAATTTGCGGGCTTTTTCATATATAGGCCGCGCGGCATCTATGACCTGGCGCCTGTCTTGGCGAAGAGCCGCCAAGGTGCGGCGCGGCTCTACGCCTTTTTGCTCTAAGCGTTCGATGTCGCGCTCGGCTTTGCGTTCCTCAAGTTTCAGCGCCTCGATCTCATGGCTGCGCTTGATGACTTCAGAGTTCTGATCATCCGCTTCCGTGGCAGTTCGCGTCGCAATCCAGCTTCGAAAATTGATCAACTGGGTGTTGTAGTCCAAAGACCGTGACTTTAGTCGAACACGCGCATCTTCAATGTCGTTCTTATTGACGAGCAACGTGGCCTCGAGGGTGTCGATCCGCGCGTCGATGGCCTCTAGTTTGACGTTATCGACAAAGTCGCTCTGCGATATTCGCTTTCCGGCAGTCGGGACGTCGGACATGATCAGCCCGCCCAATTGTATCAGCAGCCCTGCGATCACAATAGACAACAACCACATGGCTAAGCTGAACCAAAACATCGGACGTCGGACGGCCTTCATTTGCATTTCCAATACATTTTTTCAATGTCGCCACAGCTAGCAAACCTTGCCCCTTTCAGGCAAACAAAAAAGGGCGCTCAAACAAAGCGCCCTTTCCTTAAACTATTGAAGCAATGATTATTCTTCGAGGCTAAGCGCCACAAAGCGGGGGTCACCTTCGCGGCGGATCAGCATCAAGAAAGACTTTCGCCCTGCGTCCTTTGCCTCCGCAATGCGAGCCTCCAGATCATCCACAGACGCGATCTTTTTCTGACCAGCTTCCACGATCAAGTCACCGGCGCGCAGGCCTTTTTCAAAGGCGTCACTGTCTTCCGAGACATCTTTGACCACCAATCCGTCAAGCCCAGCATCCAGCCCCAATTGCTCACGCAACTCGTCGGTCAGGACCGCAACGGTCATGCCCATGATCTTGCTTTCCTCAACCTCGGCCTTGTCCAATACAACTGGAACAGCGGTGGCTTCGGCTTCTTCACGGCGACCCAAGGTCACTTTCAACGTCTCGGATTTACCCTCACGGATAACCACGACGCGGACCGCTTTCCCCACTTGGGTGTTTCCGACCAAGCGCACAAGTTCACGTGTATCTTTCACGTCATTGCCGTCAAAAACGGTGATCACATCGCCCGCCTTAATGCCGGAATCCTTACCAGGACCATCAGGAACATCTGTCACCAGCGCGCCTTTGGCATCCGCCAGTTCAAGCGCCTCGGCCACATCTTCGGTTACGTCTTGGATGCGTACACCCAACCAACCGCGACGGGTTTCGCCAAATTCCTTCAATTGATCCACAACTTTGGTCACCACGTTGGACGCCATGGAAAAGCCAATCCCGATCGAGCCACCTGAGGGCGACAAAATGGCCGTGTTCACCCCAATCACATCGCCAGAAACGTTGAACAAAGGCCCGCCGGAGTTTCCGCGGTTGATCGCAGCATCCGTCTGGATGAAGTCATCATAGGTGCCCGACAAGGCGCGGCCACGTTGCGACACAATACCCGCAGACACGGAAAACCCCTGCCCCAACGGGTTGCCAACCGCCACGACCCAATCGCCTACCCGCGCGGCGTCACTGTCGCCAAAGGACACAAATGGCAGCGGCTTGTCGCTTTCGACTTTCAGCAATGCAATGTCGGTCTTCGGGTCGGTGCCGATCAGTTTGGCATCCAGCTTTTCACCCGAGAAGAACTCGATCTCAATTTCATCTGCCTTATCAATCACGTGGTTATTCGTGACGATATAGCCGTCCTCAGAGATCACAAAACCCGACCCCAAGGCGGAAGACCGGCGCGAGCGCTGCCCCTCTTGCTGGCGATCAAGGAAATCCTTGAAGAAGTCTTCCAAAGGCGACCCTTCGGGTACAATAGGGCGCGGTCCTTGATCAACATCCGCCACCGTTGTGGATGTGGTGATGTTAACAACCGCAGGACTTACTTGATCCGCCAGATCCGCAAAGCTTTCGGGCATCTTGGCGTTGGCCGCGACGGCATGTGCCAAAACAAGTACAAAGCCCAAAACCAAAGCCGAGAGTGCCCTGAACGGGCCAGTCTGACTGTCTGTCCTTGTGAGAATATCTACTTTCACGTTTTCGCTCCTTTGCGAACTCTGCCTATGCTTGGCGGCGGTCTTGCCTAAAGTCACGCCGCGCTCTGCACATAATCTGTGCGTCCATGCAGGCGTTATCAACCACCCGTAATGTCGCAATGCTTCAACTCACTGTGAGAGTTGTGTCAGTCTAGCACAAGCAGGCTTCCCGACAAACGCAAGGCAGGTCGGCGAATTCACGCTGTAATGCGTTACAAAACTTAACACCACGTTACCTTTGCAAGGGCCTAGCTGCGCTGCAGCCCCTCGCGTGCAGGCATTGATGCCGGCAGTTTGACATTTGCCGCCAACCCAACCCGCGACAGGCCACGGATCAGCTGGTATCCGGGGTCGAGCTGCCCTCTCTCCACCCCCAAAAGTGCTGAGTGCGGAAAGGCGTGATGATTGCCATGCCAATTTTCCCCAAATGTAATCAGCCCCAACCACGGCAGGTTGTATCCTTGAACCGGAAGCCCCTCGATCCGCCATGCTTGATGCCCGCCGCGATGGGCGAAATGCCCAACCATCCAATGCCCAAACAACGACACAAAAACCCGCAAACAGACGCCCCAAAGAACCCACGCCCAACCACCAAATGCGAAGAGCACCAAGGCCAAAGGGATTTGTTGCGCCATCCATGTGCGCTCTAAGAAACGGTAAAACCGGTCTTGTGCCACGGCCTCTTCAATCAATAATGTCGGGGGCGAACTCAAGTCATAGACACAGCACATCTGCCACCACGCATCGCGCCAGAACCCCGCATCATGGGACGGATGCGGCGGGCATTTTGTTTGGCGCTGGTGCCAGTCTCGCATGTCATGGGCGCGGATCATCCCGAAGGGGCCAGCCATCCCCACCAACACCCCCAACCAGACCAGCGCATATTCAACGGCGCGCGGGGTTTCGAAACTGCGATGTATGAGCAACCTGTGCATGCCCACGGAATGCCCTGCGCAGATCGTCACGGCACAAAGCACCAAAAAGACGAGAAAGGCATCAAGCTGCGCAAACAAAACGATCCCCGCCAGACCCGCCACCGCATTTCCCAACACCCACACCACTTTCACACGATCAGCACGGACAACCCCATCCACCGCAGATGTACTGCGGTCAGGGATCACCCGTTCTGTCGCGATCCATCGGGACTGCATGTTCCCCTCTCCTAGCTTTCTGCGCGGGCCATAACATCACGCGCCAACACATCCATCGCCAGATAGGCCGCGCCTTTGGTCACCGGTGTGAAGAACCAAGACGGCGCAAGAAGGCGATCATATTCCAAGCTGACGGATACTCTTGTGCCGTGGGGTTCTGCCTGAACGTGGTAGGTCAGATGCCGGTGTTTTAGCCAAGTTGCAAACGGGCTGCTGTCGGAGAGCACCTTGAAGACCACCGCGTCCTCCGAGCGCTCGACCACTTGCAAGGTCAAATACCCCTGCCCTTCGCGCCCTTCGAATTTCACCTTGCGCATCGCCCCTAGGGCCACGCCCTCGTCGATCACGACCTCTACCGGCTGCGGAAAAACACGAAGGACTTCCGGAAGGGGAAAACTTGGCTGAGTGGCCTGCTCCAAGGTGGCCCAAACCTGCGCTGGAGAGGCTGCAACGAGATGCGACGCCTCGCTGCGGTTGGTTTGCGAAAAGGAATAGGCATGTGGCAGCCCCTCTAGGCTGCAAACACAGAGGACCCCAAAGGCGACAGCCAAGCTGCCAAAGTCAAAGAACCGGCTCTTGGGGTCGCTGTCCCCGCCTTGCCGAAACAAGTCAAGAAGAGCCGCCCCACCTTTGAACAATATGAATCCGATGGCCGCAAGAATGGCGACAACTGCCACGATCATCGCAACGCAAAACACGACGATCAGCAATGCGCTGGCGGCCCTGGAATCTGACGCCACGGCAGGCTGCGGCGCAATCACACTGCCCACCCCAAGCACACAGGCCATCGCAAAAGACGATTGCAGCGTGCGCCGGAACACAATCACACTAAACCCTTGAGGCAGCCCATTGCGTACCGCAACCCAGCAAAGGTGAACGACCATGATGACCAATAGCGGGGCAACGAATTGCAGGCCGGTCTTCACATAGGCCGATTGCGACACAAGCCACGCGTAATACAAGGAACAGGCCGCTGCCGTAGAATGGGCCCAAAACACAGAGCGAAAAGCCATCTTAATCATAGGTGTCTCTAATCAATTCAGAACACAACTATGCGGCACAAACCCTGTGTTTCCAAGTCTAGAAAGCGCCCTTTGCGATCCAGACGAAGAAGACCCCAAGCGCCACGGCCGCAAGCCCCATCCCGCGACGGGTCTCGGGTGGTATATCTGCCAAAGCCTTCACAATGTCCTCCATACGCGAAGGGGCCAGTGCAAGCACCAGCCCCTCAACGACAAGCACAAGCCCTAAGGCCAATGCGATATGGATAAGCATCAGTTGGCAGCCGCGCCTGCGTCCGACTTCAGGTAGTCAAAGAACGGGCTGTCAGGGTTGATCACCAGCGTTGAGTTGCTCCCCTTGATCGAGTTCTCGTAAGCATCCAGCGAGCGGCGGAACTCGAAGAACTCCGCATCCGCACCATAGGCCTTGGCAAAGATCGCATTGCGAAGCGCATCGGCTTCACCACGGGTGATATCCGCAGTTTTCTGCGCCTCTGACACCAGCTCTACCACCGTACGGTCAGCTTGGGCACGCACACGCAACGCGGCTTCCTCACCACGCGCAATCTCGTCGGCGGCTTCACGTTCACGCTCTGCACGCATCCGGTTGAAAGTCGCGTCTAGGTTTTGCTCTGGCAGGTTGGTTTGCTTCAAACGCACATCGACAACTTCCAGCCCCAAGGAGCGCGCCTTGGCGCGGGCTTGACTGGTGATCCGTGTCATCAAGGACGCGCGATCAGCCGACAAAATGGTGTTCGAAGTCACGCCGTCGGAGCCCAGAACACTCCGGATAACGGGGTTCAGGATTTTCTCCAGCAGTGCGTCACCGGCACGTAAACCCCCAACACCAACAGCTTGGCGGAATTGCTCCACGTCTGAAATGCGGTAGCGGGCGAAAGCATCCACCACCAAACGACGGTCATCCGATGGGGTGACCTCGATGGCTTGGGTGTCCAGCGCCAAGATGCGGTCGTCATAGGTGACAACTTCTTGCAGCAAAGGCACTTTGAAGTAGAGGCCTGGTTCTTCCTTGACCGATTTGATCTGGCCGAACTGGAGCACTAACGCTTTCTCGCGCTCGTCGACGATAAACACCGAGGACAGGATCACGAATACCGCGCCAAACAGCGCGATTAGGGATATGGTTCCTTTGGTCATCAGTTGGACCCTCCGGTGGTCGTGCGACGCAACTCATTGAGCGGCAGATATGGGACAACGCCCTGCCCGCCTTCGGAAGAGCTGTCGAGAATGATTTTATCAGTGGAGCCGTAAACCCGTTCAACGGTCTCCAGCCACAAGCGTTTGCGCGTCACTTCTGGTGCTTTCGCATATTCTTCCAAAACGGCTGTGAAGCGTGCGGCTTCACCTTCGGCTTGGTTGACCTGCTGGGCGCGGTAGGCTTCGGCTTGCTCCAGAAGCTGGGCAGCTTCACCACGGGCACCCGCCAAAACTCGGTTGGCATAGGTGTCAGCTTGGCGCTGTAGGGTGTCGCGCTTTTGCTCGGCGGCTTGCACTTCGCGGAAGCTGTCGATGACTTCGCGCGGCGGGTCGGCCTTATCAAGGTTAAGACGCACGATATTCACACCGGAATCATATTGGTCCATCGTCGTTTGAATCAACTCAAGGGTGGTATCGGCAATTGCCTGACGGTCACGGTTCAAGATTGGTGCCAGTTCAGAGCGCGCAATGACCTCACGCATCGCCGATTCAGACACGGCGCGAATGGTTTCGCGTGGCTCGGCAAGGTTGAATTGAAACTTCGCTAAGTCGTTGATGTTCCAAACAACTTGGAAGTCTACATCGACGATGTTTTCATCCGTGGTCAGCATCAAGCCGCTTTCGCCGCGCCCCCCCAAACCGATGTCTTCGGTTTGCTCGCGGGTCACAGGTTGCACTTCCGCGGTGACCAGCGGCCAAGGCGCAAAGTTCAAACCGGATTCGCCGGTTGCGGAATATTCACCCAAGAACAGTTCAACCGACTGCTCTTCGGGCTTCACCGTGTAGAACGACTTGAACAGCCAAAGCGCCACAGCGCCCATGGCAATCAGTCCGAATGTGCCCTTAGTGAACCCAAGACCGCCAGATCCGGAGCCACCGCCACCAGTGCCATTGTTGGAGCCACCACCGCGACCGCCCATCAGGACGCGCAATTGCTCTTGGCCTTTTTTCATCAGCTCGTCGATCTCGGGGATCTCGCCACCGCTTGGCTTGCGGCCACCGCCACCGCCGTTGTTGTTCGAGCCGTTAGACCCGCCTCGATCGTCTCCTCCGCCGCGGTTTCCACCGCCGCCCCAAGGTCCGCCATTGTTACCGGCCATGCAGCATTATCCTCTTATCAATTCGTCTACGTTCTATAGCTTGGTCTTAAGTGGGTCCTTAAGGCCCCGAAATCAAGCGCTTCTTACAGGGGTCTTCATTGTAACCAGCTCTTCCGACATGGTCGGGTGCACGGCGCAAACCTGATCAAACTGCGCTTTGGTTGCCTTCATCTTCACCGCAATGCCAGCCAGTTGGATCATCTCACCTGCCGCAGGTGCCACAATATGGCAGCCCAACACCACGTCCGTGTCCTTGCAAACCACCAATTTCATCAACACGCGATCTTCACGACCAATGAAGCTTTGCTGCATTGGCTTAAACGAAGTCGAATAGATGTCGACAGGGCCAGCTTCTCGGGCCTCTTCCTCGGACATGCCCACGGTTCCCAACTCGGGCTGCGTGAACACGGCTGACGGGATAAGTTCGTGGTCAACCGGCGTTGGGTTGCCATTGAACACTGTCTCGACGAAAGCCATGCCTTCGCGGATCGCAACAGGTGTCAGGTTCACGCGGTTGGTCACATCACCAATCGCATAGATGGAAGCTTGGCCGGTCTGGCTGTAGTCATCGACGATGATCTCGCCACGACGGCCAACTTCTACGTCAACGTTCTCCAAGCCCAAGCCTTCGGTGTTTGGGGCCCGTCCGGTGGCATATAGCACGGCCTCGAACTCGGATGTATCGCCGTGGGTATCGGTGACCGAAACGCCGGCTTTGGCCTTTTGCATGTCGGCAATGTTGGTGCCGGTTTTGATGGTGATTCCACGTGCAGACATCATATCAGCAACCAACCCGCGCGCCTCGTCGTCAAAGCCGCGCAGAACTTGCGCGCCACGGTAGAACAAGGTCACCTCTACGCCCAGACCATGCATGATGCAGGCAAATTCGCAGGCAATAAAGCCACCGCCCACGATCAATATCGATTTCGGCAGTTTGTCCATGTGGAAGATGTCGTCGGACACCATGGCAAGATCGGTGTCGAAGTCCTCGGTGGGGCGCACCGGACGCCCGCCGGTCGCCACCAATATGTGTTTGGCAGTTTTGCGGGTGCCATCGGCCAGCGCCACAGTATGCGCATCTGCAATCGTGGCGCGCGAGGCGAATGTCTCCACGCCGGAATTTGTCAGCAACTTTTGATAAACGCCTTCAAGGCGGTCCAATTCGCCGTTTAAACGTGGCGAGAACTTGGACCAGTCGAATTCTCCCATGGAGACATCCCAGCCATAGTCAACCGCCTCGCCCATCGCTTCACGGTAGCCCGAGGCAAATACCATCAGCTTTTTGGGCACGCAGCCACGGATCACGCAGGTGCCCCCCAACCGGCTTTCTTCCGCCAAGCCGACCTTGGCCCCGCCTGCGGCGGCGACGCGCGCGGCCCGCACACCGCCAGAGCCGCCACCAATAACGAATAGGTCAAAGTCGAATTCCATGCGTTCTGTCCTTACTTAATCTGCGATGTCGACAAACAGGTTGTCCGTTTCTTGCACGTCGATTTTCTCGTGCTCGACGGTGCCATTGTTAATGTCGCGGACTTCCACAGACCCGTCGCCATTGCCAATCACAACTACGTCACAGATATCAATGAACAACCCGTTTTCAACCACGCCGGGAATTTGGTTCAGCACCAAAGACAGCTGGCGCGGATTCCCGATCCGACGCAGGTGCAGATCTAGGATAAAGTTGCCCTCATCGGTGACAAATGGCGTGGTGCCATTCATGCGGAGCGAGGTGCTGCGCCCCAATACATCCAGATTCACCAATGTTTCTTCAATCAACGCCTTGGTCGTCTGCCAGCCAAAGGGGATCACCTCTACAGGCATCGCGAAGGCGCCAAGGGTTTCGACCTGCTTTGACAGATCTGCGATCACGATCATCTGGTCAGAGGCCGTGGCGACGATCTTCTCGATCAGCAAGGCCCCGCCCCCGCCCTTTATCAGGTTCAGGTTATGGTCATATTCATCCGCGCCATCGATGGTCAGGTCCAGCCATTTGGCCTCGTCCAGCGTCACAATAGGGACGCCGACCTGTTGCGCCAACTCCGCCGTGCGCTTGGATGTGGCCACTCCGGTGACCTTCAATCCGTCGTTGCGCACCAATTCGCCCAAGCATTTCACCATCCATGCCGCAGTAGAGCCCGTGCCAAGCCCAACCTTCATACCGTCTTCCACATAATCGACCGCGCGTTTCGCCGCGACGAACTTGGCTTTATCAATGGGGGAAAGCGTGCCTGACATAGATGCATCCTCATATGGTGTCCGCAGTGCTTATACGCGCTATACGCGCGATGGGCGAGGCATAAAGCCGTGAAAATTGCCCATGAACGGGCGCAATATACCTGCAGCTGGTCGCACCCCTGTCGCAAGACAGTTTCACCCAGTGGTTTTCAGTCCTTTGGCACCAAGGCTTGCAACACGTCGTCAATATGCTCGACCGGCAAAAGAACCAACATTAACCGTGAGTTAAAGGACAAACGCACAGGGCCGGTGACTTCGTTGGACGTCCCCCCCCTTGTCCATGGGGCCATGGCAAGCCCCGCGATCGGATACTTCAAGCCCTCACTGCGTCCCGTGACCTCCCCCATCGGAAAAAGCGAGAAGCGGGTGCCGTGCGGAAGGTCAATCGAGAAGGAAGACGGCGCCAGAAAGCACAAGTCTTCTTCCCCCATAAGAATGCAGCGCTGCTCTGGGTGGCGCACCAAGGCCGTGCAGGCTGCCAATTCGTGGTCCAGCCGCCCCCCCGTGAAGCCATGCGCCAAAATTGCAGGGGCCGCGACTGACCTGAGACATTTCTCAAAGTCGGTGCTGTCTTGCTCTGCTATGGGGTAGACTGTGGTCGCATCCAATTTGGCGCGCGTATCCGGACTGAGGCTGTCCATGTCGCCGATTACAGCCTCGGGTTTCAGGTTATTCGCCACCGCCAGCTCGGCTCCACCATCGGCGCAAACTAGAATCGGTGCCACCTTAAGCGACTGAATTACATGTCTAAAATGTGTCGGAGCCCCACCCAAAAGTGTCATAAATAAGGGGGTGTGTACAATTTCTGCCATAGTGCGTGTATTAATGGACACACTGGAAACAAACGGCAAGTTTTCTACGCATAAAACGTCAAAACCAGACGGATTTCGTTTTCGTTTGCGAAATTCAGAGTGCTAGCTTTACGCAGTGGTGGGAGAAAGTGAGTATACCGTGGTTGGTGATAGTAAGATTTTAACAGTCTCATATGGGACATTTTCATGTACTCTGGAGGGGTTCGACGAACCGTTCTCGACGATGAAAGCGATTGCGGAGTATTTCCGTGATCTAGCGGCAGATGACCGCTATTTTGGCGCGGAGCCTCCGACGCCTGATACAGAAATGCTGCATAAGATTGCAGAAAGCACGATCCAGCGCCGCGTTGCCGCCGAACTGGCAGAGAACGGTGTGATCCTGCGCCAGACAGAGTCCGCCCCCGAGGTTGCGGCCCCTGCTCCGGCATTGGCAGTTGAATTGCCCAAAGCAGAGGTAGCGGTGGAGCAGACACCGGCGCCGAAAGCTGAGGTCATGACATCTGTTGCGAAAGTCCCCGTCGCCCCTCAGGTTACTCCGGTGCGCGCGGAAGCAGTCCCCAACATCGCGATGCCAGAGGCAAATACCGGCGATACAGTTGCCGACAAATTGCAGCGCATCCGCGCAGTTGTCGCACGGGAGAACGCAGCCCCCGCGCCCTACAGCGAAGACCAACACGCCGAAGAGTTCGAAGCCAACAGCGATGACGCTGACGCCCAAGCTCCAAGCGCCTTGTTTGAGACCCCCATCGATCTTGGGGATGAAGGCGCGGATAACGCCTCCATCGACGCGATCATGGCTGGCCTGAACGAGCCGGACGAGGATGATGCGGAAGCACAAGCTAAAGCAGACGCCGAAGCAGAAGCACAGGCTAAAGCGGACGCAGAAGCAGAGGCGCAGGCTAAAGCAGATGCCGAAGCAGAGGCGCAAGCCAAAGCGGACGCCGAAGCAGCAGCGCAAGCTAAAGCAGACGCGGAAGCAGCAGCGCAGGCCAAAGCAGAAGCCGAAGCAGCAGCGCAGGCCAAAGCAGACGCCGAAGCAGAAGCGCAAGCTAAAGCAGACGCCGAAGCAGCAGCGCAGGCCAAAGCAGACGCCGAAGCAGAAGCGCAGGCTAAAGCAGATGCCGAAGCAGAAGCGCAAGCCAAGGCAGACGCCGAAGCAGAGGCGCAGGCTAAAGCAGATGCCGAAGCAGAAGCGCAAGCCAAGGCAGACGCCGAAGCAGAGGCGCAGGCTAAAGCGGACGCCGAAGCAGAAGCGCAAGCCAAAGCGGACGCCGAAGCAGCAGCGCAAGCCAAAGCGGACGCCGAAGCAGAAGCGCAGGCCAAAGCAGATGCCGAAGCAGAGGCTGACATCTCAAATGAAGACGATGCGGAAAAGGCGGAAGAAGAAGCCCTGCGTCGTACCAAACCGCGCCGTCGCATCGTTGTTCAAAAGATTTCGCGTGCCGATATGGAAGCTGCTCAGGCAGCGAAAGAGGCAGAGTTGCCGCCAGAAATGGAAGCAGAACTCATGGCGGAACTGGCTCAAGTGGAAGCCGAAGCCGCCTCCCCAATCGAAGCAACTGACGAACCCGTTGCGGAAGAAGCGGTCGCGGACGTTGAAGCCGTAGTTGAAGCTGAACCACAAGACCAAGACGCAGACGACATTTTGTCCCGCCTGACTGGCTCCCTCGAAGAGGATGCCGTTGCCACGGAGCAAGACGTGTCTGAGCTGGCCCAACTGGACGGCGACAAGGATGACGAAGACGTCTTGAAATCCTTGATGATGGACGCAGATGCTGAAGTCGACACAGCCGTTGAAGCAGAAGCAGAAGCAGAAGCAGAAGCAGAAGCAGAAGCAGAAGCAGAAGCAGAAGCAGAAGCAGAAGCAGAAGCAGAAAAGCCAGCCGACATCGAAGCTGAGCGCAAGTCCAAATCTTTTGCCGCAATGGCTGAAGACGACGCAATCGAACGCTTGATGTCGACAACAAGCTCGCGCCTTGAGAATGATGAAAGCTCGGTTCGCCGTGCCTCCATCGCCCACCTGAAAGCTGCCGTTGCCGCAACGAAAGCCGATCGCTCTATTGCAGATGCGAATGACAAGCGTGAAGAAGAAGAACTGGACCAGTATCGTGACGATCTGGCCCGCGTTGTTCGCCCTGGTCGCCCGACCGCTGGCAGCAGCCGTTCTGACCGCCCGTCGCCTCTGGTCTTGATCAGCGAGCAACGCATCGACCAAGTGGAGGAAGCCGCCGAAGCTGTCGCAGCCTCCGCCCCTGCAGTTGATGTGCGTCCGCGCCGCGTGACCCGTGGCAATTTGGCACTACAAGACGAGTTGGAAGAACAGTTCGAAACTGAAGAGAACCTGTTCGTCGAAAACGACCAGATGTCTTTCGCGGAATATGCGGCAAAAGTTGGCGCATTGGAACTTCCGGACATTCTGGAAGCAGCCGCCGCCTTCTACGTGGAAATCGAGCAAGCGGAGCACTTCACGCGCCCGATGCTGATGCGCAAGCTGGCAACGATCTCTGGCCCCGAAGCGCCTTCGCGCGAAGATGGCTTGCGCGCCTTTGGCACTCTGCTTCGGACCGGCAAGCTGGTCAAAACCGACAACGGCAAATTTACGCTCTCCAAGAGCTCACAATATGCCTAAGAGGCCCGCTGGCCGGGTCTGCTCCCGGCTGGGCACCAACCACGGGACGAGGTGCGCAGAAATGCGCGCCTCGTTTCGCGTTTAAGCCCCTGTAATAAGTGCAAAAACATTACTAAGCGCCATCCAAAATGCGCCCCTGAAGCCAAAAAATCGAAGGGTAAGACGCCAGCCAAAACCACACAAAGCGGTTCAATCCAAACAGGCAGGCGTTGGCCAGATGAAAGCAAAACGCAATGGCCAGAAACAGGGCCAACACAGTCGGGTTCAGCACGCTTATGGGAAACAGAACCTCGAACACCATGGCGCTCCAAGATGCCCACCACAAAAGCCGCGGTCGCTTTGAAAGATCGCGAAGGGAAGCCGTCACCGGATAGGCAGAAAACCCGAAAACATCGCGCAGCGCCTGCCCGCCCCGCCAGTCTGGGTTCGCAATTTTGACCTGCCCCGATACAAAATATGACAGCATAACCTGCACCGCCAGATACCCGAACGCAGCTTGCGCCCAAAGCCCATCTGGCGCCCAATGCGCCAAACAAAGGCAAAACAACACCAAAAGCCCCATTCGATCACTGCCACCGTTGTAAGGCCCTTGAAATCGATGAAGCACCGCAAGGCTATGAAGGCATAATCCCAGCAGCACCCATTGGCTTTGCAGACCGAACAGCAGCAAAAAGCTCAAGGCCCCGCGAATGGCGAAAAGCTTGGGCGCAACACGCGACCCGAACACATGCTCGGCGCTTTGCTGCAAGAACGCGAGAGCCAACAGCAGTTCCGTTGCACGAAGAGCGTCGTCAAAGGTCATGGACAGCCGAATTCGGTCAATGGAAATGGATCGGAGGTGAATACTGTTTCTTGCGACTGCCCCGCGCCTTCCCCCTGCACAAACACCACGCGAAACTGAACATTCGTTTTAATGCGCGGTGCAGTAAGTTGCTTCACGTCAGCGCGCACACGGTGGCGAATCTGCGCAATACTGTGGGGCGTCGGGTGCAGCGCAATTCGCTCGGCGCAACTCATCACGAACAAAGATTCGTTGCGCATCGGGTTCCAAAACAAGCTGACAAGCATCCGCCACGGATCGATTTTCTGGGGGACTGGGCGAAAATCAGACCAAGCCTGCGATGAACCACCGCTTGGCTCGACCCACGCCCATTGAACGCGTGGCGAGGCTTCAACCGTTTGAAAAAACCGCCAAGACGGCAGCAAAACAGGGAAAATCAGAGACAAAGTCTTCAGCATGTCCGGAGTTAACAAAAGCAAAGTTAACGACGTGCTAAATTCCCTGTTCAAAGGCGCGTAAACGCAACAAACAGCCCTTGGCGTTGCGGCTAAATCCCGCTCCGGTAGATCGTTTTCAGCGCCCTATCATTCGTCCGCATCGGGATCAGCCTGACCGATCCCTTTGAAGATGAACTTAAACGGCAAGGCCCACACAAAGCCCAAGACCACGTAAATCGCGATTTCAAGCAGCACATGCGGGCGCTCCAGCGTCCCCAAGATAGACCACGCCACCGCAATATAAAGCGGCAAACCGATGATCAGGATCACCAGCGCCCAACGGCGGCGTGCTTTGTAACTTAGGGCCATCGCGATCAGTCCGAAAACGGATCAGTGACAAGAATGGTGTCGTCGCGCTCTGGCGAGGTCGACAGCAAGGCCACAGGGCAATCGATCAGCTCCTCAACGCGGCGGACGTATTTAATCGCCTCCGCAGGTAGATCCGCCCAAGACCGCGCGCCTTCGGTGGACTGGGACCACCCCGGCATGGTCTCGTAGATCGGCTTGCAACGGGCCTGATGGCTCGACGCGGTTGGCAGATAGTCGATGCGTTCGCCGTCCAGCTCGTAGCCGACGCAGATTTTCAGCTCTTCAAAGCCGTCCAACACATCCAATTTGGTGAAGGCAATGCCCGATACGCCAGACGTGGCGCATGTTTGGCGCACCAGAACCGCGTCAAACCAGCCGCAACGGCGTTGACGGCCTGTTACCGTGCCAAATTCATGGCCCCGCTCACCCAAGCGCTGGCCGTCGTCGTCTTGCAATTCACAAGGGAAAGGACCCTCGCCCACGCGGGTTGTATAGGCTTTGACGATGCCGAGGACGAAATCAATCGCGCCTGGCCCCATGCCGGAGCCCGTAGCGGCCTGACCTGCGATCACATTGGAAGAGGTCACAAAGGGGTATGTGCCGAAGTCGATATCCAGCAACGCGCCTTGCGCGCCTTCAAACAAGATGCGCTTGCCGGCTTTGCGCTTCTCAGCCAGCACTTTCCACACGGGAGCCGCAAATTGCAGCACGGAGGGTGCGATGGCTTCCAGCTGGGCGATCAGGGCCGCGCGGTCAACGGGATCTAACCCCATGCCACGACGCAGGGTGTCGTGATGCTCCAACAGGCGGTCAACGCGGGTTTCCAGCGTTTCACGATCGGCCAAATCAGCAACGCGAATGGCGCGGCGTCCCACTTTATCTTCATAGGCAGGTCCGATTCCGCGACCGGTGGTGCCAATCTTGGTGCCGGGATTCGCGGCTTCTTCTCGGGCGCGATCCAATTCGCCGTGCACCGGCAGGATCAGCGGCGTATTTTCCGCAATCATCAAGTTGTCAGCGTTGATCTCGACCCCTTGGCCTTGCAGCAAAGCGATCTCTTTTTCCAAGTGCCAAGGGTCCAGCACAACGCCGTTTCCAATGACCGACAATTTGCCGCCGCGCACAATGCCAGAGGGCAGAAGCGACAATTTGTAGACCTTGCCATCAATGACCAGCGTATGGCCTGCGTTGTGACCGCCTTGGAAGCGCGCGATGACATCTGCGCGCTCCGACAACCAGTCCACGATCTTGCCTTTGCCTTCGTCGCCCCATTGAGCGCCGACAACTACCACATTGGCCATGCTGAATTCCTTGTCCCGGAGATTAAACCCGCGCCCGTATACAAGCGCTTCTTCGTGGGGGGAAGTCACAAATGGCGGGTTGCGCCGTGACGCCGCCCCTACTACATACCACCGGAACAATTGCGTCATAGGCCACTGCCCCATGGAAAACATTATTCTCACCGTCCACTTGATCATTGCTTTGTGCCTGATCGGTATTGTGCTCGTTCAACGCTCTGAGGGCGGCGGTCTGGGTGTCGGCGGCGGCGGTGGCGGAACCACGTCAGGGCGCCCCTCGATCACTGCATTGGGCAAGCTGACATGGGTTTTCGGCATCGCATTTGTCATCACGTCAATTAGCCTGACCGTGATTGCCGCACGCAACGCCAACACCGGATCGGTGCTAGACGGCGATGCGATCACGGCCCCTGCGCAAAGCACGGCCCCCGCTGGCGATGCGCTGTTGCCGCCCAGCTTGCCTGCGACCGGTGATGCGCCATTGGCCCCACCTCGCATCGACGAGTAAAAACAAAAATTCACTAATTATGGGCGGTTAAGCGAAATCGCCCACATTATGTTGCGGCGCGCGGTTGCGGGAGCGCCGCGAATCCTCTATGTCTTAAATCCCGTGAGTAAGGGCATTTTCATGCTCTGAAGCACCAATAATTTCAGGTTACACGGGACAGATCCAGCCATGGCAAGATACGTATTCATCACCGGCGGGGTTGTTTCCTCCTTGGGCAAAGGTTTGGCTTCAGCGGCACTGGGTGCCTTGTTGCAGGCCCGCGGCTATTCGGTGCGCTTACGCAAACTTGACCCCTATCTGAACGTCGATCCCGGCACGATGAGCCCTTTCGAGCATGGCGAAGTTTTCGTCACCGACGACGGCGCGGAAACCGATCTGGATCTTGGTCACTACGAGCGCTTCACCGGCGTGGCAGCCCGCAATACTGATTCCATCTCATCTGGGCGCGTATATTCCACCGTTTTGGAAAAAGAGCGCCGCGGCGATTACCTTGGGAAAACCATTCAAGTGATCCCGCATGTCACCAACGAGATCAAAGATTTCCTGAATGTGGGCGACGACGAGGTCGATTTCATGCTGTGTGAAATTGGTGGAACCGTTGGCGACATCGAAGGCCTGCCCTTCTTTGAGGCCATCCGCCAATTCGCGCATGAACGTCCTCGTGGGGAATGCCTGTTCATGCATCTGACGTTGCTGCCTTATCTGGCGGCCTCGGGCGAGCTGAAAACCAAACCGACGCAACACTCGGTCAAAGAATTGCAATCTATCGGCATCGCCCCCGACATTCTGGTGTGTCGCTCCGAGCATCCTATCCCCGAGAAAGAGCGCGAGAAGCTGGCCCTGTTCTGCAACGTGCGCCCCGATAGCGTGATTGCAGCCTATGACCTTGGCTCTATCTACGACGCGCCGCTGGCCTATCACAAAGAAGGGTTGGACACGGCCGTGCTGAACGCCTTTGGCATCTCTCCTGCGCCAAAGCCAAAGCTGGGCGTTTGGGAAGATGTGTCCGATCGGGTGCATAACTATGAAGGTGAAGTGCGCGTCGCCATCGTGGGCAAATATATCCAACTTGAAGACGCCTATAAGTCGATCAAGGAAGCTTTGATGCATGGCGGCATGGCCAATCGCGTCAAGGTCCGCGTGGAATGGGTCGACGCCGAAGTGTTTGACCGCGAAGACGCAGCCCCGCATCTGGAAGGCTATCACGCCATTCTGGTTCCCGGTGGCTTTGGCGAGCGCGGCACCGAAGGCAAAATCAAAGCGGCGCAATTTGCCCGCGAAAAAGGCATCCCCTATCTGGGCATCTGCCTTGGCATGCAAATGGCCGTTGTCGAAGCAGCCCGCAACTTGGCCGGCATGGTGGATGCGGGCTCCGAAGAGTTCGACCATGAGGCCGGAAAGAAACGTTTTACTCCAGTGGTTTACCACCTCAAAGAATGGGTTCAGGGCAACCATAAGGTGAAACGCAAGGAAACCGACGACAAAGGCGGCACCATGCGCCTTGGGTCCTATAACGCGACATTGACCAAGGGCTCCAAAGTGGCGGAAATCTACGGCGACACAGCCATCGAAGAACGCCATCGCCACCGCTATGAGGTGGACACCAAATACAAGGACGCGCTGGAGGACAAAGGCCTGATCTTCTCGGGGATGTCTCCTGACGGCAGCTTGCCAGAAATCGTCGAAGTGAAGGACCACCCGTGGTTCATCGGTGTGCAATTCCACCCAGAGCTGAAATCCAAGCCCTTCGCCCCGCATCCGCTGTTCCGCGATTTTGTACGTGCAGCAAAGGACAATTCAAGGTTAGTGTAACCCATGTTCGAAAAATGGTTCAAACGCACCAGCCCGGAGGCCCCGCCTCTGCCCACCCCCACGGCGGAATTGTCATTGGGCGCGTTGTTGGTGCGTATGGCCAAGGCCGACAAGAATTATCACGTGACCGAAATCGGTGTTGTTGATCGCGTTTTGGCCTCACAATTCGATCTGACTTCGGTCGAGGCGGCCAGAATGCGTGCCGATTGCGAACGTTTGGAAAAAGCGGCCCCCGACACGGCCCAGTTCATCGCGTTGATCAACTCCAACATTCCCACAGCGCAACGTCGTGCACTTCTTAAGGCGCTCGCGGATGTCGCCCGCGCAGACGGAATAGATCACCCCGAAGAAGAAGCCCTGATACAGGTTCTCGCGACCGAATTGGACGCACAATATAAGTAAGCAAGGGAAAGAGCCCCATCATGCCCAAAGCCTATTGGATCGCCCACGCCGAAGTCTCTGACCCGAAGGTCTATGAGCAGTATAAAGCTGCCAATGCAGCGCCGTTCAAAGAATTTGGCGCCCGCTTTGTCGTCCGCGGCGGGGCACAAGAGGTCCGCGAAGGAGCTGCCAAGTCGCGCACCGTTGTCATCGAGTTCCCATCTTTGGAGGCGGCACAAGCGTGCTATGACAGCCCCGGTTATCAGGCCGCCTTGGCGATCCGGAATCCGATATCCGAGGCCGATCTGGTCATCGTCGAAGGCTATGAGGCCTAGCTGGTTGACACCGCCCTCTTTGAGCTGTCCTTTACCCCTATGATTGCTGATTTTTTCAAGCGGCTTACCGCCGCCAAGGACGCCCCGCTGGATGCCAGCGACGCCCGTCTTGCCCTTGCGGCCCTGCTGGTTCGCGTGGCCCGTGCCAATGATGATTACACCACCTCCGAAGTGGCGAAAATCGATGTGATACTGGCCCGTCACTACCCTGACCTTGATGCCACCACGGCTGCCGCCCTGCGCGTTGAGGGCGAAGAAATTGAAGACACGGCCCATGACACGATCAAGTTCACCCGCTCGATCAAAGACGCCGTAGAGCTGGACGACCGGATCGAGGTCATAGAAGCCCTTTGGGAATTGGTTCTCGCCGATGGCGAGCGTGATCACGACGAAGAAGGCGCCCTGCGTTTGATCGCACCGCTTCTGGGCATCAATGACCGCGACAGCGCTTTGGCACGCCAACGGGTCGAACAACGGCTGGCATGATCGCCAGCCTCCCCATGTATGACCGTCCAGAGACGGCTGAGGCGAACGACCGGTTGTGGCATTTAATTTGTGCGGCCTTAGGCGATTTGGCCCCCGACCGGCTGACCCGCGACATTGCCGATCTGACGACTCATTGGCAGTCTCCCGATCTGGTTTTGTCGCAGACATGCGGCTTCCCCTACCGCGCGATTTTGTCAGACAGGGTGCATCTTGCGGCCTCTCCTGTTCTGAACCTTGATTGCCCGACTGGGCACTATTACTCGGTCATCATCGCGCATAAAAGCCGCGCGGGCGCCCCATTGACCGACTTCAATTTTGCCACCGCCGCCTATAACGAGCCGATGTCGCAAAGCGGCTGGGCCGCCCTATATGCGCATATGTCGGGGGCCGGACTACAGCTGGGCGCGCTTATGCAAAGCGGGGCGCATCGTGCCTCCGCGCAGGCCGTGGCAGACAGACAGGCCGACATAGCGGCCATCGATGCGCTGACGTGGCAGATGATTTGCAAATGGGACGATTTCGCCTCCGATCTTTGTGTGATCGAAAAAACGGCACCGACACCAGCACTGCCCTATATTTGTGCCCGATCGGTGTCGCCAATTTTGATCCGAGATGCCCTGCGGCAGGCCAGCCGCGCCCTCAGCGAGGAAGACAAAGACACCCTTGGCCTTTTGGGGGTTACGGTCTTGCCAACGCAAGCCTATCTGGACATCGCGACGCCCCCGCCACCTGCAAAGTAACCTAGCGTCACTTTCCGAATTCCCATTGCAAATGCTGCGAATCTCGGCCCTATTAAACCACTGCTACCCAATTTGAGAGTTTACGTGTCTGCCAACACCCCCCCCGTCCTAGAAATCAAAGACCTGCATAAAGCCTATGGCGCATTGGAGGTGCTCAAAGGGGTATCTGTAAGTGCGAAAGCAGGGGATGTTGTGACGCTTATCGGCTCGTCGGGGTCAGGAAAATCGACGCTTCTGCGCTGCGCCAATTTGTTGGAACACAGTCAGCAGGGTGAGGTGCTGTTCGATGGCGAACCGGTCAAATGGAAAGGCGATGGGCTGGCCCGCCAGCCCGCGGATCCCCGTCAGGTCACCCGCATTCGCACGAATCTTTCCATGGTGTTTCAGCAGTTCAACCTTTGGTCGCATATGACCATCTTGCAAAACGTCATGGAGGCCCCTGTCACCGTTCTGGGCAGGGACCGCGCGGTCGTTGAACCTCAGGCGCGCGCGCTTTTGGACAAAGTGGGCATCGGGGACAAATGCGACGTCTTTCCCGCGCAAATGTCCGGCGGCCAGCAACAACGTGCCGCGATTGCGCGCGCATTATGCATGCAGCCCAAAGCGCTGCTGTTTGACGAGCCAACCTCCGCCCTTGATCCCGAGTTGGAGCAAGAGGTGGTAAAAGTCATCAAGGACCTCGCCGCCGAAGGGCGCACGATGATGATCGTCACCCACGACATGCGCCTTGCAGCAGATGTCAGCGATCATGTGATCTTCCTGCACCAAGGCCGGATTGAAGAAGAAGGCGCACCAGCTGAATTATTCGGCGCGCCCAAGACAGAACGATTGCAGCAGTTTCTGAGCGCAACCGTTCCCGCATAAACTTTAGCTACAACGCATAACTATGGAGAAACCAACATGAAAAACCTGATCCTTTCCACCACCGCCTTGGTGATGACCGCAGGTTTTGCATTGGCTGACGGCCACGGCAAAACCATCCGCATGGGCACAGAGGGCGCGTATCCTCCCTACAATTTCATCAATGACGCTGGCGAAGTCGACGGCTTTGAGCGCGAGCTGGGCGACGAGCTGTGCAAACGCGCCGAGCTGACCTGCGAATGGGTCACCAATGAATGGGACAGCATCATCCCGAACCTCGTGTCCGGCAACTACGACACAATCATCGCTGGCATGTCCATCACCGCAGAGCGTGACGAAGTTATCGACTTCACCGATCCATACACGCAGCCCGATCCATCCGCCTATTTGGCAATGTCTGCTGACGTTGACCTGAAAACCGCAGTGATCGCGGCGCAGGCCTCCACTATTCAAGCCAGCCACGTAGCCACGATGGAAGGCGCCACGCTGATCGAATTCGCAAGCCCAGAGGAAACGGTTGCTGCGGTCAAAAACGGCGAAGCTGATGCCGTTCTGGCCGACAAAGCATTCCTCGAGCCTGCGGCAGAAGCCGAGGCAGACCTGAGCCTCATCGGTGAAGACATCCTGTTGGGCGGCGGCATCGGACTTGGTGTGCGCGAAAGCGACGGGGAGTTGAAAGAAAAGTTCAACAAAGCCATCCAGTCCATGAAGGCCGACGGTTCTTTGAACGCGCTGATCACCAAGCACCTGCCTGGCTCCGCGACATTCTAAAACATCAAAGGTGGAGCACATCGCTCCACCTTATCACTGCTTCCTAAATACCTAATTCCGACGCTCGACTGGCCATCCCATCTTTAGTTATTGTACCGATCCCACCACCTTAGAGGGCCTGTCTTGGCTCAGCTGCTACCTGACAACGGGCAAGCACATGGGGCTGTATTGGGCCTTCGGCACCGTCCTCATCTTGCTTGCGATCACCGCCCCTGCGGCGTTGATGTTTGGCTTTGGTGGGGCGATGGCCGCGCGCTCGAATGTGCTTCCTATGCGCTGGTTCGGCAAAGGCTACATCGCCATCGTTCGCGGAGTGCCCGACATCGCCTTTTTCTTGTTCTTTGTCATCGCCTTGGATCAGGGCTTTGAATGGATGCGCCACCAGTACTTATGCCCTGACTGGGACCAACCGATCCGCCAGGGCAACGATTTCGTGGTCTGCCAAGCAGCAAAGCTGCCTTTGGGCGACGCCCCCCAATGGGTTCATGAGGTTTACGGATTTTTCACGGCGGTTCTGACATTTGCCATCGTCTTCGGAGCCTTTGCCGCAAATGTCTTATTCGGGGCCATGAATGCGGTGCCCAAGGGGCAAATCGAGACCGCCCAAGCCTATGGCATGACACCCGCGCAAATCTTCCGCCGCATCACCGTGCCGCAGATGTGGGTCTATGCCCTGCCTGGGCTGTCCAACTTGTGGATGGTGCTGATCAAGGCGACGCCGCTGCTGTTTTTGCTGGGTGTCGAGGACATTGTCTACTGGGCCCGCGAGTTGGGAAGTTCCAAAACGCCGCGCTTTACGGATTATCCCCATGGTGACTGGCGCTTGTGGTATTTTCTGGGGCTTTTGGTCTTCTACCTATCCTTCACCAAACTGTCTGAATTCGTGCTTGAGCGCATCATGAAACGCCTCACCCATGGCCAAGCCACCTTGGGAGGTGCGTCATGAGCTGTTGGGACACCGTTCAGGCCTATGCTTTCCGCTCGCTGGGATATGGCGAACGCCTGCTTCCACGTGATGACTTCACCATTTGCCAACAGGTCACGCTGATCGGCTCTGGGATGTTGTGGAACATCTATTTTGGACTGTTGGCGTTGATTGCCGGATTTGTACTGGCCAATGCTGTGGCAGTCGCGAAGGCCTCAAACAACATCTGGCTCCGCCGCCCTGCCAATTGGTTCATCTTGATTTTCCGTGGCTCCCCCCTGTTTATCCAGTTTTTCCTCGCGTATTTCTTGTTCCTCACCCTCAAGCAATCAACGGGGGCGTTTAGCTGGTTGACCTCGGCTTGGGCGGGGGCATTGATCGTGCTGTTCTTGAATACTGCCGCCTATACGGCCGAAATTTTCTACGGCGCGCTGCGGTCGGTCCCCAAGGGCGAGGTCGAAGCCGCAGACGCCTATGGCATGACCGGTTGGTCCCGTTTTCGCCGTGTGATCTGGCCCACCATGATGCGCCTTGCATGGCCCGCCTACACCAACGAGGCGATCTTCTTGTTCCACGCAACCACCTTGGTGTTTTTCGCAGGCTTTCCAATCGTCAAACAAGGCGGAGACGCTTTGTACTACGCCAGCTATTTTGCCGATAAGACCTTCAACCCGTTTGTCCCCTACCCCATTTTGGCAGGGTTTTTCATCCTGCTGACCCTGTGCGTCATCGGTATTTTCGGGCTTATCAACAAGCGCCTGAACCGGCATCTCCCGCAGCAGGAAAAACGCAAATTGCGCTACCGGCCACAACTTATCAGATAAGCCCTTTCGCGCAGCAAACGGCGCGACTACCTTACGCTTAATCGACACACTAGAGGCCCCAATGAAAATCGGCATCCTAACCTGCGGTCACGCAGCCTCCGAGTTGCAAGAAAAATTCGGCGACTTTCCGGACATGTTCCAATCCTTGCTTGATGATCAGGGGTTCACCTTCGAAACCTATGACGTCGAGCATCTTCAGTTCCCCACCAACATTCACGACTGCGACGGCTGGTTGCTGACCGGATCGCGCCACGGGGCCTATGAAGATCACGCCTTCATTCCTTTGCTGGAGACCTTCATTCAACAAGCCTATAGCGCGCATGTTCCGATGGTTGGCATCTGCTTTGGGCATCAGATCATTGCGCAAGCCCTTGGAGGGCATGTCGAGAAATTCTCGGGCGGTTGGGCGATTGGGCTGAACGAATACGACTTCGAAGACCTTGGATCTGTAAAGCTGAACGCGTGGCATCAAGACCAAGTCATACGCAAACCCGAAGGGGCAACCACAGTTGCCTCGAACGGGTTTTGCGAACATGCCGCACTGGTCTATGACACCCGCGCCTTTACCGTGCAGCCCCATCCCGAGTTCCAAGGGGCGTTGATCAAGGATTTCGCCCAGCTGCGTCAAGGCACGGCGGACTACCCTCAGGATTTGATGGATAAGGCGGTACAAACGTCGGCACAGAACAACCACAATCAGGCCTTGGCGTCCAAGATATCGACCTTCTTCAAGCAACCGCGTCAGCCTGCCCATGTCGAATAGCACAACCGCCTCAAACTGGTTGGAAACTCTTCCAGACGCCGCATCGTCCTACCTGAAGGACCACCGTTTGGACGAGGTCGAGTGCATCATCTCCGACCTGCCGGGAATCGCGCGTGGGAAAGCCGTACCTGCGTCCAAATTCGCAAAGCAATCGCAGTTCTTCCTGCCCAATTCGATCTATTTCCAAACGATCACAGGCGGTTGGGGGGAGGCCGCAGGCGCAGGCGGCTTTACCGAACCCGATATGATCCTCAAACCCGACATGAGCACGGCCTGCGCAGCGCCTTGGACGGGGGACTGGACGTTGCAAGTGATCCATGACGCCTTCGACCAAGCTGGCGAGCCGATTCCCTTTGCCCCGCGCAACGTGTTGAAACGCGTGGTGGAAATGTACCGCGCACGGGGATGGGAACCGGTTGTGGCCCCCGAAATGGAATTCTATTTGGTGGCCCGCAACATCAATCCCGCCGAAGCCATTGCGCCTATGATGGGGCGCTCGGGCCGGCCCGCGGCGGCGCGGCAGGCCTACTCCATGAGCGCTGTGGACGAATTCGGCCCCGTTATCGACGACATCTATGATTTCGCGGAACACATGGGCTTTGAGATCGACGGCATCACCCAAGAAGGTGGCGCGGGGCAGCTGGAAATCAATTTGCAGCACGGCGATCCGGTCAAGCTGGCGGACGAGATTTTCTACTTCAAACGCCTGATCCGCGAAGCCGCGTTGCGCCACGATTGCTTTGCCACCTTCATGGCCAAACCCATCGAGGGCGAGCCGGGAAGTGCAATGCATATCCACCACTCGGTAATCGACAAGGCGACAGGCGCGAATATTTTCACCGCCAAGGATGGCTCCGAGACGCCCGCCTTCAAGCATTTCATCGCTGGGCTGCAAAACCACCTGCCATCCGTTGTCGCCCTGCTTGCGCCTTATGTGAACAGCTATCGGCGCTACGTCAAAGATCAGGCTGCCCCGATCAACTTGGAATGGGGACGCGACAACCGCACCACCGGCATTCGAGTGCCCATTTCCGATCCTGCCTCACGGCGCGTGGAAAACCGTTTGGCGGGAATGGACTGCAACCCCTATCTGGGCATAGCTGCGTCTTTGGCTTGCGGGTTTTTGGGGCTCAAAGAGGAAAAGCCCCCTAGCGCCCAATACAAGGGCGACGCATATGAGGCCATGGCTGACGTGCCCCGCGGCCTTTATTCCGCATTAAATTTATTAAATGAAGACAAAGAAATACAGGGTATTCTTCATCCTGACTTCTCAAGAGTTTATTCGATCGTCAAGGCCGCAGAGTATGATGAATTCCTGCAAGTCATCTCGCCATGGGAGCGCGAGCATCTTTTGCTAAACGTATGAATCTTCTGGACGCCAATGACGCCCTTGGTGCCTATCCCGACGGGTATTACACCGCCTCAGCACGCCCCCTTGCCGCATTTCCGCCTCTAAGAGGTAAGGTAGTTGCAGACCTTTGCGTTATCGGCGGCGGCTACACCGGCCTGTCGGCGGCGCTACATGCGGCTCAATCTGGGTTGGACGTGGTGTTGATCGACGCCCAACGCGTGGGCTTCGGCGCGTCGGGGCGCAACGGCGGCCAAGTGCAATCCGGCTTCAACATCTCTCAACAGGCCCTCGAACAAATGCTGGGCCCCAGTGACGCCCGCGCGCTTTGGGACATGTCACAAGAGGCCATGGCGCTGACCAAAACCCTTTGCGCCAAACATGCCCCAGAGGCGGTGTTCAAATCCGGCATCGCGCACGCCAATTGGCACGCCCGAGAGACGCAAACCGACCACCAAAACGCCGCCTATCTGGCGGAACATTACGGCTATGACCAGATAGAACCCCTGTCCCAAGAGGCGCTTTACGGCATCTTGCGCTCCCCTGTGTATAAGGGCGGGACTTTGGATCACGGCGCGGGGCATTTGCACCCTTTGCGCTATGCTTTGGGATTGGCACGGGCCTGCGTCACATCCGGCGTGCGTATCTTCGAGACCACCAGAGCCCAGAGCATCGACGGCACAAACGTGCTTTGCGACGCAGGGACGATTTCCGCCTCGCATGTCATCCAAGCCACCAACGGGTATGGCACCGAACTGACACGCCCGACCGCCACACGGGTCATGCCGATCAATAACTTCATCGCGGCAACCGCGCCTCTTGGGGAACAACAAGCCGAGGTCCTGCGGCGCGACATTGCCGTGTCGGACAGCAAATTCGTGGTGAACTACTTCCGCCTAAGCGAAGACGGTCGTCTTTTGTTTGGGGGCGGGGAAAGCTACGGTTACCGCTTTCCAAAAGACATAGCGACAACCGTGCGCGCATCTATGGAGCAGGTGTTTCCCCAGCTCAAAGCCGTGGAGATCACCCATGCATGGGGCGGGACCTTGGCGATCACCCGATCCCGCCTGCCCCATATTTCACGCCCGCAGCCTGCAGTTCTAGCCGCAGCCGGATATTCCGGACATGGGGTCGCTTTGGCCGGTTTTACAGGCAAGGTCTTGGCCGATGCGGTGCGCGGTGACACCGACGGCTTTGACAGACTGGCGAAATTGCCAACCGCGCGCTTCCCTGGCGGGGCCGCATTGCGGTCTCCTTTGTTGGCCTTGGCCATGACTTGGTACGCCACCCGAGACAAATTGGGCATCTAGGCCCTTTTCGAAGATCGAAAAATAGGTTACAGGTTTTCCGAAAGATACTTTGGAAAAGGCAATGCTGGCATGCGTGACCTCCCTGTAACTGCCCCGAATACCTACACCTCGGAGCCCATCCCCGAAGCCGCCCAAGAGGCCATCGATGCGATGATGCGCAGTGGCGATCTGTTCCGCTATACAGCCGCCAAAGACTCCCCCGTTGCCCTGCTCGAGCAAGAGTTCGCGGCGCTTCTTGGGTCCAAATACGCGCTGGCGGTGTCGTCATGCTCTGCCGCCCTGTTCTTGGCCCTGAAGGCTTTGGATCTGCCCCGCGACGCAAAAGTCCTGATCCCCGCCTTTACCTTTGCTGCCGTACCCTCCGCGGTTATCCATGCCGATTGCCTGCCGGTGCTGGTCGAAGTTGGCGATAACTACCGCGTGGATTTGGACGATCTGGAGCGCAAAATCGCTTCGGCGGACGCGGTTTTGATCAGCCACATGCGTGGCCACACTTCTGATATGGATGCCATCATCGCGCTGGCCGAGCAGCATGGCCTACCGCTAGTGGAGGACGCCGCGCATTCCCTTGGTACGAAGTGGAATGGCCAAAACATCGGCACCCTTGGCAAGATCGGCTGCTTCTCGTTCCAAAGCTACAAAATGATCAACGCTGGCGAAGGCGGCATCATGATCACCGATGACGCCGAATTGGTCGCGCGGGCGGTCATTATGTCAGGCGCCTATGAGCACAATTGGGCCAAGCACGCGATTGTCGGTGACGAAGCCGCGAAATGGCAAAACAAGCTGCCGCTCTACAACCTGCGCATGCAGAACCTCAGTGCCTGCGTCATCCGTCCGCAATTGCCCGAGCTGGCTCGACGGGTGGCCGATGGACGTAGCAACCACGACTACGTTGCTGAACGCCTAGAAGGTAGCGGCTACTTCACCGTCCCTGCCCCATTGAATGCCGAGCTGCGTGCGCCTGATTCAATCCAGTTCAACCTGAAAGACTTCACGCCTGCCCAAGCCCAAGCCTATATGGACGCCACCAAAGCCCTTGGTGTCAGCACTCAGGTCTTTGGCCTGTCACAGGACAATGCGCGTGCATTTTGGAACTGGCAGTTCATTCCGGGTGACACGCCAGCTTTGCCGAAAACCCGCGCAATGCTGGCCAAGGCCTGCGACACACGCCTGCCCGCACGGCTGACCCGCGACGAATTGGACTATATCGCAGATGCGCTGATTGAGGCCGCAACAAAAGTGCGCGGCTAGTCCTACTCCAAGACCCGCATCTGCCCCTTGAGCCACGGCATCTTATGGGTGCAATATTCGACGATGTCGCGTTGGAACAAGGGGCGCATCTCGGCTGCGACCTGCGACGGCATATCCTGAGTAGCCCCCTCGCGGGCCATCAAGGAAATGCGCCGTGAAATTGGCTCAAAAGGCAACTCAAAGATGTCGACACGGTCAATAAACCGCTTTGCGCGCATCACGCCAAGCGGGGTCAGGATCGTCCAGCCTTCGCCCTTCGCCACCATCGCCATGATCGCGTGATAGCTGTCCAATTCAAAACGGTGAGACGCCCGCAGCTTCACCCGCGACAGATGCGAGGCAATCTGGCGCCCCATGACATGACGGGACGTATACAAAATCAACGGGTGCGCCCGAAGTGTCGCCATCAAATCTGCCCCTTCGCGCACCATACGGCGCGGGGTGACGACAACAAACGGGTCTTCCATCAGCGGATGAACCTCGTAGGATGGTGACAAATTGTTGGGCTCTGCGGTGACCGCCATATCCAATGCCCGCGTTTCCAGCTGATCCATCAAACGATGCGACGCGCCGGTTTCCAGCAAGAATTGCGCCTTTGGCATCTGTTCGGCCAATCCGGTCAGAAGGGCTGGTGTGACATCCGCGTCAAAATCCTCAATGACCCCGATCCGCAGGCGCATACGGGCCGACAAATCTTTAAGCGCCAACTCCGAGGTCGCCATAGCCGCCTCGTGCAAAATGGTCTGCGCACGGTGCAAAAACAGCTCGCCCGCCTGCGTCAACGGCATCGGGCGTTCCGTGCGGGTCAAAAGGCGCGCGCCAAGGGCGGCCTCAAGATTAGACAATTGCTGACTGACGGCAGAGGGGCTGGCCCCAAGTCTGCGCGCAGCGGCGGTTATGGAGGGCTCCTCGGCGGCGGCGACGAAGATTTCAACCTGCCAAAGCGTAATTTTCCCTGGAGTATCAACCATGTAGTTTCCTTAGAGCATGGCGGTTTGACCCGAGTGCGGTCGACAAGCCCACATCCCCCCAACCAAAGGGCTCAAGACGTAGGATATCGGCCCCTACTTCCCCATCTTCGCAACAGCGGCTTGCATTTCAGCCAGTTGCATTTTGATCGCGTCCAACTCGGAGCTATCATCCTCTTTCGACGCAGGCATGGGTTTTGAGGCCGCGCTATCAGCTGCCTCTGGCGCGCTCCAGCCTCCCATCATCGTCTTCATAAACGCCTCTTGTTGGGCTTTGATTTGCTCAAACCCCGGAACACCGGCAATCGGGCTGGAAATACTCTCGACAACTTTGCTTTGACCTTCGCGCAGCATCTCAAAACTTGCTGCAAGGAAGTCGGGAACCATGCTTTGGGCATTGGTGGTATAGCTGCGCACAAGATCTGTTAGCACGTTGATTGGCAAAACATTTTCGCCCTTGCTTTCGTTGTCGGCAATGATCTGCAAAAGATATTGACGGGTGAGGTCATCGCCTGACTTCAGATCAATAATTTGGACATCGCGGCCGTCTTTGATGAACCCAGAGATATCATCAAGCGTCACATAATCACTGGTCTCGGTGTTATAGAGCCTCCGCGACGCGTAACGTTTGATTAACAAAGGTGTCATTTCAGATTTAGCCACGAAAACCTCCCAGTATTGCAGTGCAGAAAAACGCTAGCGCAGGCGCAGCGAAAAAGAAAGGGGGCCTGCATTCGGGCGTGGCAACAAAAAAGGGCGGGCCCAAAGCCCACCCTAGAAACCTGCGCGCTAAAGGGAGGAGATAGCGGCAGTCTTTTGAAGCGTTAAAGCTTAGGCAGCTTTAGTTGCTTTTTTGGCTGTTGCTGTCAGCTCGTCTGTTGCTTTCTTAACAGCAGCAGAAGTGTCCTCTTGGATGTCTTTGCCAGCAGCCATCAGCAGCTCAACAGTTTCCATTTGAACTTTTTTCGCAACTTCAGCGAAAGCAGCCAAGTGCTCTGCGGAAGATTCTGCCTGTGCAGTTGCGAAGTCGGAAGCGGATTTTGCATAGTCAGCAGGCTCTGCTTGCGCTTTTGTAACACCGGAGATTTTGGTCAGTGTTTCTTTTGTCCATTTGGAAGACAGCTCAGCAGAAGTCGTCGCAGCGTCCAGAGCAACTTTGGACATTTTTTCGCCCAAAGCAGCGGAGTTTTTAACTGCTTCGTTGTAAGCAGACATGTCTACTGGAAATGCAGCTGCCATGTCGGAGAAAACTTTAGTGAAGTCTTGAGTTTTGTTAGCCATTGTCGTGGTCTCCAAGAAAGAGGGCCATCTGCGGCCCGATGTTTCGTTCGCGTCTGCAGAATATATACGTGCTGCATTGCAGCATTGCAAGCTTTTTTCTGCGTTGCGGCAAAAGATCGTTATCCCCGCTTCAGGTCAACGAAAACCTTGGACAGCAATATGCACCTATCCCTTGTGGAGAAGCCCGCGCGCCACTTATGACTTGCCGGATTTCATCAGCACGTAAGTCCCCGGAGCAGGCGCGAGTATAGGGCAGTCCTGATCTCCGGGCATCCGCGCCGCAACCATTCTATCTGAATCCTTCGACAGCCAAACATCCCAACGCGGCCACCAAGACCCCTCGTGAAACGTAGCCCCTGCCCACCAATCATCCTGCGAACCTGCCATGTCCGCGTTACTATAGTGACCATATTTTTTCTTTGAGGGCGGGTTAATGATCCCAGCAACATGTCCAGACTCAGACACGATGAAAGTCTTATCCGTTGATCCGAACTTCTGGATACCGGTGTAAGAGCCGCGCCATGCCGCAATGTGGTCGGTCTCACAGGCAATCGCGCAAATCGGCAAATCAATATCCGACAAAGCCAGCGTTTCACCCAAAAGCTGCATCGTGCCCTTGGCCAGCTTGTTGTCTTGGCAAAGGTCGCGCAGGTATTCCACGACAAAGCGCCCTGGCAAATTGGTACTGTCACCGTTCCAATACAGCAGATCGAAGGCCGGAGGGGCCTCCCCCATCATGTAGCTGCGAATAGCTGGCCCGTAGACCAAGTCATTCGCCCGCAAATACGAGAACGTCCGTGACATAAAGAATGAGTGCAAATAGCCTTTATCCGCGACCTGACGCTCGATCCCGTCCACAAAATCATTCTCCAAGAAAACGCCCATTTCCCCAGGGTCTTCGAAGTCAGACAGCATCGTGAAAAAGGTGGCGGACTTTACGGATGTATCGCCGCGCTTTTTCATCAAGGCCAGCACCAGTGACAACATTGTCCCTGCGATACAATACCCCACGGCGTTCAATTGCGCTTCGCCGGTAATTTTCTTCACCTGCTCAAAGGCCGTCAAATAGCCTTCGTCAATGAAGGTATCGATGCCCACGTCTGCGTAGCTTTCGTCCGGATTCACCCAAGATACGATAAACAATGTGTGCCCTTGATCGACGATCCATTTGATCAAAGAGTTTTGCGGCTTCAAATCCATGACGTAGAATTTGTTGATCCATGGAGGGAAGATCACAACCGGCGTCGCATGGACCTGTTCGGTCGTCGGCTTGTATTGGATCAGCTCGAACATGTGATTGCGGAACACCACAGAGCCTTCCGTCGTCGCGATGTTTTCTCCCACTTTAAAGGCGGTCTCATCGGCCAAGCTTACCAGTAAATCGCCCTCATTGGCCTCAATGTCGTGAACGAGGTTTTCCAACCCCTGCACCAAAGACGCGCCATCTGTTTCAACAGCCCGAGACAAGGCGTCAGGGTTGGTGGCCAAAAAGTTGGTTGGCGCAAACATGTCGATGATTTGCTGCGCGAAGAAGGACACACGGTTCTTCTCATGGTCCTCCAACCCTTCGAGGTTGTGCATCGCGTCTGTGATGGCCTCCGAGGAGTACATATATTGTTGTTTGATAAAGTTAAAATAAGGGTGAGTGTCCCACAGCTCTGACTTGAAGCGGCGGTCTGTTGGGCCTTTGTCCTGCGGAGGTTCAATTTTGCCATGCGCAAGCTGCTGCTGTGCATCGACATAATGTTTGAGCGACTTACCCCAATAATTGACCTGCTGTTCAAGAATTTTGGACGGGTTGTTCATCATTTCCGCCATATAGGCGGCGGCGGCTTGGACATAGACGTCTTGATTTGGGCCCTGAAGCCCGTGATCAGCCGACTTTTTCTTGCCCATGGCCGAGACCAGCCGCTTGGACAACTCATCCATCTTGGCAAGGTTTGCATTCAGGCGTTCTAGCTTTTCAGCATTATCATTCTCGGACGCACCATCAGTTTTAGTTGTCATATTAACTTTTCTACCCTACCTTGATGCTGCACTTGCGAAGCATACCCCTTTGCTATCGCAGCAAAGCGATAACTTGAAGTAGGGCAAAGCTTACGCTCGAAAGGAACTATCTGTGAAGTATATGGCAACTTATGACCTGATGGAAACTATGCGCGTGACCAATCAATGGCTTGGCGCAACTGCACAGGCCATGGGTGCCTTTCCTGCCGCAGGTATGACCGCAAACCCGATGTTCAAAATGCTGGGCGCGTGGGGAGAGGTTACCGAACGCGCTTTTTCTCGGATGGTGGCAAAACCTGACTGGAACATCGCCTCTGTCGTAGGGGAGGATGGCCGCGACCATCTGGTCGAAGTCGAAGTCACCTTGGCAAAGCCCTTTGGCGATTTGATCCACTTCAACGTCACCGACCGCCCTGAAAAACCGCGCAAAATTCTTCTGATCGCCCCGATGTCCGGCCATTACGCGACTTTGCTGCGCTCCACTGTGGTCAGCCTTTTGCCCGATGCGGAAGTCTACACAACCGACTGGCATAATGCCCGTGACATCCCTGTCAGCGAGGGCAAGTTCGACGTCGAAGACTACACCCTTTATCTTGTTGATTTTCTTAAAGAACTTGGCCCAGACACGCACGTGATTGCGGTCTGCCAGCCTGCCCCGTTGGCCTTGGCTGCGACCGCCTATCTTGCAGATGAAAACCCTAAGGCCCAGCCTCGTTCCCTTACGTTGATTGGCGGGCCGATTGATCCCGATGCGGCCGCCACGGACGTCACAGACTTCGGTCGCCGCGTCACCATGGGCCAGCTCGAAGGGACTGCCATTCAAAGGGTCGGCTTCAAATACAACGGGGTCGGTCGCCAAGTGTACCCAGGCTTGTTGCAGCTGGCGTCCTTCATGTCGATGAACGCCGAACGCCATAGCACCGCTTTCACAGAGCAGGTCATGCGCGTGGCACAAGACGAAGCGGGCGAGCACGACAAGCACAACAAGTTTTACGACGAATATCTAGCCGTGATGGATATGACCGCCGAATTCTACCTATCCACGGTCGAGCGGATCTTCAAAGGGCGCGAGATCGCAGAGAATCGTTTCATTGTGAATGGGAAAACAGTCGACATAGGCAAGATCTCAACGGTTGCCGTGAAAACCGTTGAGGGCTCCGAAGACGACATCTCCGCCCCGGGTCAATGCATTGCGGCGTTGGATTTATGTACTGGGCTACCCGAAGACATGAAGGCATCCCATGTGGAGCCCGGCGCAGGCCACTACGGTATTTTCGCAGGCAAAAGCTGGCGCAACAACATCCGCCCCTTGGTGCTGGAATTCATCGATGCAAACGCCGCTGCGCCAAAAGCCGCCAAAGGCAATGTCGCGCCGCTAAAGAAGAAAAAGGCCTAGGCTTGCAACCACTGCTTGAGCGCGGCATTGACCGCCTCAGGCTGCTCCAGCGTGGGCAAATGCCCCGCATCGGGCACAATTCTCAGCTGCGCACGCAGGATCAAATCTGCCATAAACTGATGGCGAGACACTGGGCACAACCGGTCATGCTCACCGCATAGGATCAGTGTCGGCATTTTCAGTTTGCGCAATGTCCCTTGCTGATCCGGACGCCGCTGCAACGCGCGAGACTGGCGCAGATACACGCCCTCGCCCATCTCCAGCGCCATATCCAGCACAAGGTCCAACACCGCCTGACGCCCCTCGCCCGGCGCGAGGAATTCGGGCTTCATATCTTCGCGAATGACCTCAACCAGCGACCCCGCCATGACGCGCGCGATTTGCGGCTCTCGTGCGGCGGCATAGGCGGGTGTTTCACTCAGCGCATTGGTGTCCATCAAGGCCAGTCGTGTCACCCGATCCGGCGCACGCCGAACCACCTCCATCGCGACGATCCCTCCCATGGATAAGCCCGCCAAGGCAAAGGTCGGTGGCGCCGATTCAAGAATTTCGGTGGTCATAGCTTCCACCGTGTCGTGGTTGCTGATCGGCGCAATATGAATGGCGCGATCACGCCCCAAGGCCTTGACCTGCGGCCCGTAAAGGCGCCCATCACACATCATACCAGGCAAAAGAACGAGTGGCTCGGGCATCAGTAACTCCTAGTTCGGCCGGCCTAGCTAGACCGTCGGGGGGATGAGAATGTTGAACAAACACAAGTACAGCGGGTAAACCTGTGGGTACAGGGGCAAACAATGTTCGATCCCTTATGGCAGGCCTAACCCGCGAAACCGAGGAAAATCTTCGTATCTGGCAGACCGCTGCGCCTGTGTCTCTTCCGGTTCGCGACCAGCGGCCAACAATTTGCCCCGCGGGGCGATGTAGCTGGAAATCGTGCGACGCGGCGTTGGTTCCCACGTCAGGTTAAACGCCGCCAGCTTTGGAAAAAACCATTGTTCCGAATATGGCAAATGATCATGTATCCAATAGGCCAAATCGCGCCAATCTCGCCCCTGCGCATATTGATCCGCAAACCAAGGAATGACGATCGTGGCCCCACCGATGGGGGCAACCGCCGAGCGGTCCCAAATGTGGCATTCACCAGGGTAATCATTGCGCGCGCAGTTCAGTTTGTTCTCGTTTCCAAACCTGTTCAACGTCGCAGAGCGATACCCAGAGCGCACCGTGACACAGCCAAAGGTTTCATGCAGCGGATCCAACAGCTCTGTGCAAAATGCCCGCCCGACCTGCAGTGTCAGCTCTATGTTTTCGGGGATATTTTGCAACTGGTGAAAATTCGCAATTTCAGAATACAAAAACTCGCGCATGAAGAAATACTTGGACAAGCGTTCGCGGCCCAAGGTCTCCAACGACCACATTGATGCCGGCTTACGGCGTACCATCGGATGTACCATAGCCGTTCCACCGAAACGCCCCATCCGTGTCTCGCAGCGGCGAGAACGGGTTATATGCGACTTCCCAGACATGGCCGTCCAGATCGCTGAAATAGCCGTGATGCCCCCCCCAAAACACATCTTGGGCAGGCTTGAGAACCTTGCCCCCTGCCCGTTCCGCATCAGCAAGCACCTGAGCAACCTCACCCTTTTCGCGAACGTTATGCGCCAGCGTCACCCCAGAGAACCCGCCGATGCCCGCCACATCGATGCCAAGCTCCTTCGCCAATCCGGACGCGGAATACAGCCCCAATGTCTGCCCGACCATATCAAATGCCACAACGCCATCCGGACTTGGGGTTCGCGTCCAGCCAAGTGCTTCGTAAAAATCGGCGGCAAGCGTCAGATCGGCCACAGCCAATGTGATCAGCGAAATCCGTTGTTCCAATTACAGGTCCTCCATCCAATCCTTGATCAACGCGACCGTGCCGTCTGTCTGTGCGGGGCTTAAGATGTCGCCTGCGATCACGTGGTTGAACGGATCATCATCGCCGGTGAGCTTTCGCGGGGCCAAGGTGACCGCTCCGCCCCATTTTGTCGAGATCGCACGGGTGGTTTCTGCCGACACCACTGCATCCTCGTCGGAAAACACCATCAGGACCGGCGTCGTAACCTTGGCGTAATCCGTTTCACGGGCATGTTTCACCAGCGCCATCATCGGGACCAGCGCCGTGGTGGGATAGAGCGTCGTCCAATATTTTGCGTGCCCCTCATTTTCGGGATCAAAGCTACGTTCGGCCCCTGCGACAAGCGCCGCCCAACTGCGCGCCAGAGGCCACTCCAATAAGGTCGCCGCAGGGGAGCGTACGCGGAAATTCGGCGACACCATCACAATACCTTTGACCTGCTTCATTAGCGCCGGATTGGTCGCCGCAATCGCCGTCGCGGTCCCCCCTGTGGACGTCGAGATAACGATCACCTCCTCGCCAATACGCCTGCCAATGGCGAGCGCTTCTGCGGTGTCCTCTATCCAGTCCCCTGCAACGGTTTCCACCATCGCCAAACCACCACGCCCATGCCCTGTAATACGAGTATAAAACAGGTTCGCACCAAGCTGCGTTGCCAGCATATCCGGCACGGGCCTGATTTCTTCAGACGTCGCGGAAAACCCATGAATGTAGACAATCGACAGCGACGTCTTTGCCCCGGCCTCGCCAGCCCAAATGATGCGTTTCTCGACCCCTTGGGTGATGTCATCAAAGGGCGCTTCAACCGCCTTAAGATATGCATCAAGATCATCCCCTAAAGCGCTCTCTTGAAATGATATTTCCACGTCGACGGGTTCACGAGGCGCAAACAGCCACACGGCAAGACCGATCCCCACCAGCAACAGCAATACGCGGCCAAGCCATTTGCCAAAAGCCTGCATTACACCCGCCCCAAAACATCAGCCACTGCAATCTCAATCATCTCCAACGCTGCCTCATCAGAGAACCGGTGATCCGCCCCTTTGAGCAGGGTCAATTGCATGTCCGGCCCGCTGGCATGTTCAAACAAGCGCTGCGCCACAGACATATCCACATCTGCATCCGCCGATCCTTGCAAAAAGCGGGTCGGAAAGGGCAAGGGTAGCGGCGCGCGCAACACCAGATTGTCGCGCCCCTCCTCAATCAACCGCTTGGTGATGATATAGGGCTCGCCATAGTCTGACGGCAAGGCCAGCTGCCCTGTCTCCAGCTCGGACTTTTGGGCGTCGGTAAAGCTGCCCCACATGCTGTCTTCGGTAAAATCAGGAGCCGCCGCAATTGTGACCAGACCCGCGATCCGCTCGGGGATGCGTTTGGTCATAAGCAGTGAAATCCATCCGCCCATGGAAGATCCGACAAGCACCTGCGGCCCCTTGGTCAGGGCCTCTATTGCGTCTTGGGCATCTTGCGCCCAATCGCCAATTGCACCGTCTTCGAATGCGCCTGAGGACTCCCCATGCCCCGAATAATCGAACCGCAAAAACGCGCGGCCCTGCGCCTTGGCCCATGCTTCGAGATGCACAGCCTTTGTGCCGCCCATATCGGATTTGAAGCCCCCTATGAACACCACTCCGGGGCCTGTCCCACCCGTTTTATGGAAGGCGATGCGGCGGCCTGAGGCCGTTTCTAGATAGTCAGGCATGGGGCCTCCGTCAAAATTGTTTGGCACAAGCTAGCGAATGCGGTTTGAGTTGCAACCGAAAGCCTACCGCATGATCTAGCAATGAAACCGCCCCTTTCAACCAAATAGCGTGCATCCTTGCTTGACCTTCGCGCAAGCTCCGGCCAAATACCCCCTACACATAACCCGCAACCGGGCGTTCCGTGGGCGCCAAACTGACGAGGAGCCAACATATGGCCTCTATCTCCCTGACCTTTCCTGACGGCAATTCGCGCGACTTTGAAGCTGGTGTCACCCCTGCTGAAGTTGCCGCCTCCATCGCGTCGTCGCTTGAGAAAAAGGCGATCTCTGCCACTGTAAACGGCGAGCATCATGACTTGGCGTGGCCGATCGAGGCCGACGCGCAAATCGCGATCAACACCATGAAGGACGAGGCCCCAGCACTGGAACTGATCCGCCACGATCTGGCGCATATCATGGCCCGCGCAGTACAAGCTCTATGGCCGGACGTGAAGGTCACCATCGGGCCGGTTATCAAGAATGGCTGGTACTACGACTTTGACCGAAAAGAGCCCTTCTCCAGCGAAGACCTCGGCGCCATCGAGAAGAAGATGAAGGAAATCATCAACCTTCGCGACCCAGTGCGCACAGAAATCTGGGACCGCGCGCGCGCGGTGAAGTTCTACGAGGACAACAACGAGCCCTATAAAGTCGAGCTGATCGAAGCCATTCCGGGCGATGAACCTTTGCGCATGTATTGGCACGGCGACTGGCAAGACCTATGCCGTGGCCCACATTTGCAGCACACCGGACAAGTCCCAGCTGACGCGTTCAAACTGATGTCTGTGGCGGGGGCCTACTGGCGCGGCGACAGTGATCGCGCAATGCTGCAACGTATCTATGGCGTGGCGTTCCAGAACAAAGAGAAGCTCAAAGAACACCTCCATTTCCTTGAGGAAGCCGAAAAACGTGACCACCGCAAATTGGGCAGCGAGATGGACCTGTTCCACATGCAAGCCGAAGCCCCAGGTCAGGTGTTTTGGCATCCGAATGGCTGGACCGTTTACACAGAACTGCAAGACTACATGCGCCGCCAGCAACGCAAAGGCGGCTACGTCGAGGTGAACACCCCGCAGGTCGTTGACCGCAAGCTGTGGGAGGCCTCCGGCCATTGGGACAAGTATCAGGAAAACATGTTCATCGTCGAAGTTGACGAAGAGCATGCCCGCGAAAAATCCGTGAATGCCCTTAAGCCGATGAACTGCCCCTGCCACGTTCAGATTTTCAACCAAGGCTTGAAATCCTACCGCGACCTGCCGCTGCGGATGGCCGAGTTCGGCTCTTGTGCACGCTATGAGCCGTCCGGCGCGCTGCATGGCATCATGCGGGTGCGCGGGTTTACCCAAGACGATGGTCACATCTTCTGTTCAGAAGACCAGATTGAAGCCGAAACAAAGATTTTCATCGATTTCCTGTCCAAGGTCTATGCGGACCTCGGCTTTAACGACTGGACGATTAAGCTATCGACTCGTCCGGAAAAGCGGGTCGGCTCCGACGAAACTTGGGACCGTATGGAAGCCGCCCTTGGGGATGCGTGTAAGGCCGCTGGTCACGACTTTGAAATCTTGGAGGGCGAAGGCGCCTTTTATGGTCCGAAGCTAGAGTTCACGCTGACCGACGCAATTGGCCGGAACTGGCAGTGCGGCACCTTGCAGGTTGATGCCAATACGCCCGGGCGTTTGGAATCCACCTATATCGGTGCGGATGGTGAGAAGCATGAGCCGGTCATGCTGCACCGTGCGACGTTGGGCTCCTTCGAGCGGTTTATCGGCATCCTCATTGAGGAGCATTCCGGAAAGCTGCCGTTCTGGCTGGCTCCGCGTCAGGTGGTGGTCGCCTCGATCATCTCGGATGCAAACGACTATGTGATTGAAACCGTTGCAAAACTAAAGGCCGCTGGCATTCGCGCCGAGGCAGATATCCGCAACGAGAAGATCAACTACAAGGTGCGGGAGCACTCGGTTGGCAAGGTGCCGGTCATCTTGGCGGTCGGGAAAAAGGAAGTCGAAGACGGCACAGTGACCCTGCGCCGCCTTGGTGAAAAGCAGACATCTGTGGTGGATGCGGCAACGTTGATTGCGGATCTCAAGCTGGAGGCCTGCCCTCCCGATCTCAGGTAAGCAAAGCCTGCACATCCTTGCCCCACCCCAAATGAAGCGTTCCGTTGTCAATGACGGGGCGCTTCATAAGTGTTGGATGTGCCAGAAGTTGCTCTAACGGGTCGGCCGCGCGCTCGGCGTCCGACATCCCGCGCCAAGTGGTAGAGCGCGTGTTCACCAATGCAGCGCCAAAAACCTCCAAGAATCGGGCCAGTTCGCTGCGGTCCAACGGGGTGGCGCGAACGTCGATAAATTCGGCGTTTGGCAATGCTTTGAGGGCCTTGCGGCAGGTGTCGCAGGTTTTGATGCCATAGAGTTTCATGCGGTTTTCCTTTTCGATTCCGGTCGGTTTATGGGCATGTTCACGAAATATGTCCAGAATTCGCCCATATGAAAACCATGCGTATCAATAACTTACCTTCCGAACGGGTGCCGAAAAACGCCGAATGAATATCAGTCATTGAAGTTTTAAAAAGCAGGTCTAATCTATTGCTTGTGAGACAGACTTTGCGTTTCGGCCTTCTTCTACGGAGCAGACCACTAAACTTGAAGACACTGCTACACCACCCCGCCGCAAACCCGCGGGCGGATACTAGAAGGAGACACGGAATGGCCACTGGCACCGTAAAATGGTTCAACACCACCAAAGGCTTCGGCTTTATCGCACCCGACGATGGCGGCAAGGACGTCTTCGTGCATATTTCAGCCGTTGAGCGCGCTGGTCTGACCGGCCTGCGCGACGACCAGAAAATCCAGTACGAGATGATCGAAGGCCGCGACGGCCGCGCGTCAGCTGGCGATCTGGTAGCACTTGATTAATATTTGAATGCTCTAAAACATGGAAAAGCCCGCTTATTTTGGCGGGCTTTTTTGTTGGGGTTTTGAGCGGGGTTTGCCGGTCGGCAAAGCGTCGGCAAAACGTTGGGCAAGCTGTCGGCGGGTTTAATCCCCAAGCCTATCGAAATGGCAGCGCCCGAACCGAGGGGTGGGAGCGGAACGCGCCCGCCCCGTGGGGGCGGTTCGGGCGCGGCACGATCTTTGATCGTGCGAGGTAAGATAGTTGCACTATCCTATGCCTCAACTAGATAGCACCGACCCAACTCGAATAACTAGACGGTGGATCAGCAGTCAAGGTGCGCCAATGCTCTCGAAAGAACTGTTCACAGTACATATCCGATAGGATGATTTTCTCACCGTTTTCTTTAACTCTAATGTTAAAGTTTTTTGCCAACTCATTCTTCACGGTACGTTGGTAGCTCGCCGACAATCCGCCTACAGTAGCGAGCACCTCGACATTTGGGTTGGCACGAACCTTGAGGAGTTCCAAATTTTGACGGTGAAAGGCTGAACCTAAAAATACAATCCGTTCTGCTTCCATCAAGTCCTTGTGCATCGCAGATTGCTTATCTTGGTCACCCATACCTTGTGTAAATGTTCTAATTTCCGAAGCAGCTACGGCAAGACTGTCAGCCCTCACATTTCCGAAAGGAGCGGCTGCAGTATCAGAATTTTGCCAAGGTAGCCTTCCTGCAATTCCATACGGCCTGTGAACACGAAGATCTTGCACGTAATCTTGAACCAATTCCTCAGTCAAACCATAGTAATTTGCGATCGATTTCGGGAGGTAATGCTCTAAGCAGCGATCATAATTAAATGAAACGAACGATAAGTTTTCGAAGATATTAGAAATATCTTCCCTCTTTCTATTCTCGCAAATAATTTTCGTTAGGTGAGAGTACCAAGTCGATCCAAATTTCCTCAAGTCAATTTCATTAGAACGCTCGTGAGTTTCCTTAAAGAAGTGACTTTGTTTCTCAGCGGAATGGATGGCTCTAACGATCCCTAACTTAGCTACAAGTTCAGTCTGAGCATCACCCAAGGCATCTACGATATTATCAATGGATATTGCTTGTTTGGCCGATGCTATTATTTGATGAGCCGAATGCCTGTGACTATTGAACTTTTCTACCTCCCTTCCCTCGTTTAGCGAAATCTTCAGCGCTTCAGAAAGAGTGCGGTCACCACTCGTCTGGCCATTCCAGTCATACTTGAGATTGATAATCTTTGAGATATCTTCCAATAGGGCGTCCCCGACTGGAAGCCCCACCTCGGCACTCGCCCCTGCCCCCAAGACAAAGAGTGTTTTCGCGCGAAACACCCGTCAGTCTCCAACAACCCCCATAAACTCCCGCCATTCACCTTTGGACATGCCGGAAGTCTCTTGGGTGACGTCCTCGCCTTTCAGCATACGGCGCAGGCAGTCGACGCCTTTGCCGGAGAGTTGTGCGCCGCCCAGACGGTAGTCCTCGAACGCGGAATAGGCTGCGGGGACCCAATCGGCGACGACCTTACAAATCGCATCGGCATAGACGCGGATTTCGTATTGGGCGTGGCTGTCCGCGCGCAGGCGCAAGAAGTGGAACAGATTGTGGAGGTCCACCTTCCAGTACCACTGCGTATAGATGTTGGCGGGCAGGTTCATGCGGGCCAGCTCGCGGGCCAGTCCGTCTTGGCCGTCATCGGAGATCATCGCCTCGTAGTTATCATAGGCGCGGGTGCTGTCGGACTTGAGGATTTCCAGCACGCGTGCGGCCTCCTCGCCCTCCAGAATTTGACCGCGGCCTTGGTTGTTCACCACGGATTGCGCGTTGATATGCTCGGGCGCGGGAATGTAGAATTCGCGATCAAGGATGGAATAGCGGGCGGAGTATTCGTTGACGTTGGCCGTCCGGTGGCGGATCCACTGGCGCGCCACGAAGACGGGCAGTTTGACGTGCAGCTTGATCTCGCACATCTCGAACGGCGTGGAATGCCAGTGGCGCATCAGGTAGCGGATCAGGCCTTCGTCGTTTTGCACCGATTTGGTGCCCTTGCCGTAAGACACCCGCGCGGCCTGACAGATGGCGCTATCGTCGCCCATATAGTCGATGACGCGGATAAACCCGTGATCAAGGACCTCATGGGCGGTATACAAGTGCTGCTCCATCCCCGGCACTGTGGCGCGCATCGTGGTGTTGGTTTGAGACCGCGCCTCAGCGATTTCCTGAGCTTGTTCGGTGGAAATAGGCATATGCGGTCTCCGGCGTATTAAGATTCGTGGACTGAAACCACATATTGCGTCGAAGGCGGGGGTCACATCAAGATGATGTTGCGGTTATCCACAAGGTAATGCCTATCCCTTTGAAACACGGGCGATTGTTTAGCAACACTCGGCAAATTCACCAGCTTCTGCACGCCTGTGTCGTTGACTTTTAACCTTTCCCGACCGAGTTTCCGAACAAAACGCGCCCAAGTGCGCTTATTCGGGCAGTGAGATATAGCTATGACATTTGATACAGCCGTGAAGGCATTTGGCATCCTTTCAATATCCGCACTGGTCGCTTGCGGCGGCGGCGGGTCGAACCCTGTCACGGGTGGCACAGTTGATACTGTTGTCGACCCCACTGATCCGAACACGGTCACCGGACAAAAGATCGCCTTCGACGAGTCTGTGGCATTGGTTGCCAACACGATGGAATTTGATGACCAAGGCACTGCTGACCCGTCAGATGACACGCTGAACATCAACAACATCCCATTTGACACCGAAACAGGGTTTTACAACAGAGCCGCTACCTTGCCCAATGGCTGGGGACTTTACGAGAGTGACGAGCGCGGCCAAAGCGGTCGCCTTAGATACTCCGCGATGTTCAACAGGTCTGCATCGGGTAACGTAGAAGGCGGTGTTGCCGCTTCTCCGGACTGGTTGGGGACCGCGAATAACGCCGGCGCATTGGTTCGCCGCAACAATTCCGCAATTTCACTGCCAGTGAACGGGATTATCCAATATACTGGCACCTATGGCGGCATCCGTGAATTGGACAATGACGTGGTCGGTGGCGCAGGGATTGAACTGGTCACGGGCGACGCAAGTGTTCTGATCGACTTTGACGATTTTGACATAACCGGCGATATCGTGGGCTTCATCACCAACCGACAAGTATACGACGCGGATACGCAAGCTCTTCTGGGCACCTTGGCAAGTGTTTCATTGGCTGAGGCGTTTATCAACCGCACCGACGCGACCATCGACGAAAGTACAGCCGTTGCCGTTGACGGCACTTTGAACGGGACTTGGGAAGGCGTGTTTGGAGGGGCAAACGGAGAGGAAATCGCTGCTTATGTTATCCTCAACGGCACGACGCCGGTAACCGCTGCGGAAGTACGCGAACTAGGTGTACTTCTGGTTGCTCAATAAAACCATATTGGAAGTCGCGCGGGGGGCGCTGCTTCTGACACTTCCGTTTCTATTTGCAACTGACGCTTCGGGGCAAAGCTCGCGAGGTGAAATAACGGTGGTTGAAAGCCGGTCACTTGCGTTCTCACTGGTATCGCAAGGACAACCTGTGCCTGCGCGCGCAATTGCGCTTGCGCTGCTCAAACGGGATCCGAACGACATCAAGGCATTGCTCGTGTTGTCGCGTGCGGAGCGCTTGATGGGGAACCTGAAGGACGCAAAGCGCGCAGGAAAGCGAGCCTGGAAAACAGCTGATTCCTCGGGACATAAGTTTACTGCGGCCATGCTTACCGCGCAGGCGGTATCCTCAATGGACAACAAGTTGTCTGCCCAAATCTGGTTGCGCCGAGCAGCGCAAGTTGCCCCCAATGAGAAGCTTAAAGCCTCCGCTGTTCGTGACTTACGTTTTGTAAGAGGAAGCAGCCCTGTTTCCCTTAACTTCGACATCTCCGTAGCGCCTTCAAGCAACATCAATAACGGCTCAAAATCAGAGTTCATTGAAATTGCAGGGCTTCCGTTTGCGCTTAGCGGCGATGCTCAGGCACTGTCGGGCATAGAATACGCCTTTGGCTCTACTTTCTCTTATAAACTACCGACCCAAAACGACTGGAACCTCACTGCGGGTTTATCGTTGTCGTCTCGTTTTTATACTTTGTCTTCCAGCGCAAAAGCCCTTGCGCCGGATGTAAGCGGCTCAGATTACGCATTTCAGGAAGTCACAGCCTCCCTGGTCGCCAGCAAACAGGATCGCGACAGAAAAGGTGCTACTAGCCTGCATGTTAAAGCAGGTCACAATTGGTATGGTGGATCCTCCCTCAGTCAGTTTGTCGAACTGGGGGCCAGTCGCCAACTCAGAGTCGGAAAAAGGTCATCTTTAGGCTTCAACCTTGGATTGCAGCGGCAATGGCGCCAAGACAGCGACCTTCGGTCTTCGGACGTTACCAATTTGTCAGTTACATGGGCTCATGCTCTGAACGGCGGTGGTGCTATTTGGGTAACCGGATACGCAAGTGACACGGCATCAGAATCAGCGGCAATTGCACATGGCAACTATGGCGCGACCATTCGATACACGCCCGCAAAGCCATTGTTTGCAGATACAAATCTGGAGCTTGCAATGGGGTATAGCGAGAAGGAATTTGACCGAGCCCAGTTTCCGTTTTCACGACGAGAGGACAAAACTGTGGATGCGTCAATAAAAGTGATTTTCAACGATCTGAATTACATGGGGTTTGCGCCAACGGCCGAATTGAATGCCAAACAGACAAGTTCAACGCTGGATCAATTCAGCCTTGAAGACATAGGCGTCAAACTTGGTCTTCGGTCGACTTTCTGACATTAGCCTCCCTACCCCGCAAAACACCCGTCGCCTTGAACGTGTCTTAGGGGACTTCGTCCGGACACGTATGCGCGGTGTATTGGGCGAGCTGTTCATGTTCGTCCTCAAACAAGGCTGGGCCGCCCTCTTCGGGGTGTTGTTTCTTGTGGCCATCATCGGCACCAAGCTGGTGTGGCAGGACGACTGGGCGCTGCAACGGTATGACGGGCTTTTCATTTTTGCCGTGACCACTCAAATTGCCATGCTCTACTTCAAGCTCGAAACTTGGGATGAAGCCCGCGTAATCTTGTTGTTCCACGTCACGGGCACAGCGATGGAGCTGTTCAAAATACGAATGGGATCATGGTCTTACCCAGAACCAGGCCTGTTCGTTCTGGGCGGCGTGCCTATGTTTTCAGGCTTCATGTATGCGTCGATTGGCAGCTATATTGCGCGGGTGATCCGCATCTTTCACATGCGTTTCGCACCTTACCCGCCACTTTGGGTGACCTTCGTCTTTGGCACGGCCATTTACGTGAACTTCTTCGCCCATCACTACACAATCGACATTCGGATGGGGCTCTTTGCCGCCTCGTTGGTTCTTTTTGCGCGAACCCGCATCTGGTTTTACGTCGGCACAGAGCCGCGCTGGATGCCCATGCCCGTGGCCGCCTTTTTATGCGCCTTCATTGTCTGGATCGCTGAAAATGTCGGCACGATGACCGGCACTTGGATCTATGCGGGGCAATCTGCTTTGGAGATGGTCAGTTTTGCGAAGATGGGGTCATGGTATTTGCTGCTTTGGGTGGCATTTGTGACCGTGACACTCGTGTCGCGTGGAGCATTGTCCCCGAATTCCGAACGCCCGCCCGCAAGGCCCTCGCCATCCGCGCCGGAGACGCTAAACTGACGCAGATTTCGAAGTTAGGAGCCCCCATGAAAATCGAATTCCTGCACACAATGGTGCGCGTCAAAGATTTGGATAAATCCATTGCGTTTTACAAAATGCTTGGCCTGATCGAGCGGCGTCGCATGGATCATGAAGCAGGTCGCTTCTCATTGATCTTCATGTGCCCCCCTGAGCAAGCCGACGGTCGCGCAGATGTTGAACTGACCTACAATTGGGATGGGGACGATGCCCTGCCCGATGACAGCCGCCACTTCGGCCACCTCGCTTACCGCGTCGAGAACATCTACGAGATGTGCCAAACATTGATGGATGCAGGCATCACCATAAACCGCCCCCCACGTGACGGGCATATGGCCTTCATCCGCTCTCCTGACAATGTCTCTATTGAATTGCTACAGATGGACGAGCCGTTGCCCCCGCAAGAGCCATGGGCCTCGATGGAAAACACCGGCCACTGGTAGCACAAACATGCAAGCGGCCCGCGTTGTCGTGGGCCACTTGCTTCGCTATTAGGCGGCGGCGCGCCTCACCGCGTCTTCTACAGCCGCGATAGCTGCCCGAATGTCTTGGCTGGTGGTGCGGTGGTTCACCAAAGCGGCGCGTAAACAACTGCGTCCCTTGATGACCGTTGTCGAGAACACCGCGTCGCCATTCAATTGCAACTGGGCCGCGATTTGATTGGCGTCGCCATGTTTCACATAGAGGCAACAGACATTGGAGGTCACCTCATAGGGTAGCTCCAGCACATCAGAGGCCCTGACCAGTTCAGCCATCAATGCCGCTTGCTTGCAGTTGTCGGTGATCGACTTGGAAAAGGCCTCCTCCCCGATCGATTTGATCGCGGTCCAGACCTTGAGCGCGCGAAACCCGCGCGACAGCTCCAAGCCATAATCGCAAAACCACAGATCACCGCCTCCGAGGCCCGCGTCTTGCTGCTCCAAGTAGCTGGGGCGGGATGTGAAACTGTTGATGTGCAAGCTGCGGTCATAGATCATGCAGGCCCCGCAGTCATAGGGAACAGACATCCACTTGTGGAAGTCGCAGGCAATAGAGTTTGCCCGCTCCATCCCCGTCGCAAGCTGCGCCCAAGGGGCCTCGGCCAAGCGCACCCAAAACCCGAAGGCCGCGTCTATATGCATCCAGATGTTTTGCGCCGCGCAGAAGTCGGCAATGTCCTGCAACGGATCGAAAGAGCCTGTATTCACCGCCCCCGCGGTCCCCACAACAGCCAAAGGCACCCGCCCTTGCGCCCTATCCTCAGCGACGAGCTGCGCCAAAGACCCCATGTCCATCCGCATATCCGCGTCAGTGTCCACGGTGCGGATCGCATCTGATCCAAAGCCCAAGACCTCCAATGCCTTACCAATGCACGAATGCGTACCGCTGCGTACATAGACTGACACCGGAGGCAGCGATTGGATGCCAGTTTGGCGGACCTCATGGCCGAATTGCTTGTTGCAGGCGGCGCTCAACGCCAAAATTGTGGCTTGAGATGTGCCCGTCGTCAAAATCGCCGACGCTTGCTTTGGCAACCCCGATACCCCCAGCAGCCAGTCAAGCGCTGCGCGCTCCACCTCCATTGCGCCGTGGTCGCGACCACCGCAATTGCTGTTCATGGTAGCGGCAACCAATTCGGCCCCGACAGAGACCGGCAATCCGGCCCCATGCACCCAGCCGAAGAAACGCGGATGCGTGTTGCCCGTCGCATAGGGCATGATGTCTTGAACCAGTTGCTCCAGTGATTGCGCCGAGCCGACCCCAGTGGTGTCCGGATTGAGCGCCAGCCGATGTGCCATGTCTTTCGGCTTTGGCTGCCAAGGCAGTTCTCGGGCCGATTTCATCCGCTGCAAGCAATGGTCCATCAGGTCGTGCATTTCGCGGCTGAAGTCATCCCAGTTTTCTGGGTCTAGATGTGTGCCTTCGGACGTCATAACGGGCCTATTCGTAGGAAAGTGGTTGAAAAGATATCTAGGTCATGCGGCAAGCGTTGCGCAATGTGGCGCGGGCCATCTGGGGCCTACCATCACATTATCGCAAATCACGCGTCGCATAATCGCGATGCGGGGCTACACTGGGATCAATGCTGCCCCAATGCGCCGCCCCTCAGACAACAGCACGTTATAGGTGCGGCAGGCGGTGGGGGTAGCCATTAACTCTACACCGATTTCAGCCGCATCCAACGCGTTGCGCAAGGCGGCCGGAATATGGGTTATCTCCGCGCCCGTTCCGACAAACAGCACGTCCAACAGCTTGGCGCGGCTGAGGATTGTGTCGCGATCCTCAAAGCCGCCCCATGCAAAGCGCTCGGTCGGCAGCAGCAGAACCGGCCCCTCAATAATTTCACCCCCGACCCGAAAGAACCCCGGACCGTAGCTGTCGACCGGAGGAGCGGTGTCATAGGTGATTTCAGTTAGTTTCATGGCGTTAGTCCCAGATCGGTAAGCCCATTAGGATGGCTAGGGCGATTATGACATAGGCCGTCAGGCGATAAAACACCTCAAGGCGTGGGATGAAGATGGCTTGGCCCAGTTTTGCCCCGATGCCGTAGGGGATCAGCAACAACAAACCAAGCGCGATGGCGTCCGACGTCAACATACCTTGCAGCGCCATACTGGGAAGAAGCAACAGGCTGCTCACGGTCAAAAACACCAAAGAGTTTGCACGAACCTGCTTAACCGGCGCCGAGCTGCTGAGTTGAAACAACAGCATCACCGGCCCCAACAGGCCCGTCGCCCCGCCAACAAAACCAGCCCCTGCCCCCACGCAAGCCTGTGTCGCGCGATAGGCTGACAACCGTTGACGCCAACCGCTGACAAGCGCCGCCAGGGTCACTGCGGCAACAGCAAGCACCGCCCAACGCACATGGGTCACATCACTGCTGCGCAACACATAGATGCCCACAGGCGCGCCCAGAACCGAAAAGCCAATCATCGTGAATACCGAACGCTTGTCCATTTGCCCCCATGCGCGCGGCACGAGTGTGACCAAGGACGCAAGAGCCGATACGGAAAAGGAGGCGACAGCCAGCTCCGGCACCCAAAAAATCGTGGCAACAGGCATGAAGATCAAAGCGGCACCGAACCCCGCAAAACCGTAGACGACCCCCGCCACGACGGTGATAAAAGCGACCCAGCCCAAGCCCGGTTGGGCAAGGGCTGAGGTCAAAACATCAAGCATCTATGTTTGCGTATTGCCCGCCAGCGTTCGGATCCTTCTTGGACCAGTCGCGCTTCACCCCAAGGAACAGCAAAATCGTGGAGGCCACGAAGACCGAGCTATATGTACCCACGATAATGCCCCAGATCATGGCAAACACAAAGCCGCGGATCACATCGCCACCCAGCACAAACAGCGCAATCAGCGCCAAAAGTGTGGTCACAGATGTCATCATCGTGCGCGACAGGGTTTCGTTGATCGACAGGTTCATAACCTCAGACAACAGCTTGGTCTTATACTTGCGCAGGTTCTCGCGAACACGGTCAAACACAACAACCGTGTCATTGATCGAGTACCCGACGATAGTCAGCAAGGCGGCAATGATCGCAAGGTCAAACTTAATTTGCACCGCAGAAAAGATGCCCAACGTGAGGATCACGTCATGCACCAAAGCGGCCACGGCCCCCACGGCGAACTGCCACTCAAAACGCATCCAGATGTAGATCAGCACTGCCGTGATCGCCATAAGGACGGCGATTGCAGCGGTTCTGATCAGCTCACCAGACACCTTTGGCCCAACGGATTCGACGGAAGGGAACTTCATCTTTGGATCAAGCGTTCGCAGCGCTGTCTCCACTGCCGAGACGGTTTCGCCAGTGACCGACTCGTCGCCCTCTTGCGCCTCAATGCGCACCATGGCGACGTTTTGATCGGCAGCAAAAGTTGGATCAAACACCTCGGTGATTGAGATGTCGCCCAAGCCCGCAGGTTCCAACGCCAAACGGTAGGCAGCCACATCTACAGGCAAGGTGCTTTCGGTCCGGATGGTTGTGCCACCGCGAAAATCGATGCCGTAGTTCAGGCCTTGCGTCAGGAAGGACGTCAAGCTGACCGCCACCATAATGACCGAGATACCCAGCCACATTTTCCATTTGCCAAAGAAGTCCCAAGACGTCTCGGAAGGTACAAGTTTCAAACGCATGGAATTATACCTCTAACTTTTTGGGGCGACGGCGCTCGAACCAGAACACAATGAGCATTCGGGTCACATAGATCGCAGTGAACACAGAGGTCATGATGCCAAGCCCCAGCGTCACCGAGAAACCGCGCACCGGACCGGAGCCCATGACGAACAAGATCACGGCGACGATGAATGTGGTGATATTGGCGTCCAGAATGGCGGATAGGGCTTTCTCGTAGCCCAGTTCAATTGCGCGGGCTGGCCCTTTGGAGGTTTTCAACTCCTCGCGGATACGCTCGAACACCAGCACGTTGGCATCGACCGCCATACCGATGGTCAACACGATGCCCGCAATGCCCGGCAGAGTGAGCGTAGCACCGATCAAGGACAGAAGGCCGAAGATGAGGCCTACGTTGATGATCAACGCGATGTTGGCGAAGATGCCGAAAGTGCCGTAGCTGAGGAACATGAAGACCAGCACGCCGATAAAGGCCACGATGCAGGCGATTTTCCCCGCGTCGATGCTGTCTTGCCCAAGCTCTGGCCCGATGGTGCGTTCCTCTAGAAAGGTCATTTTGGCTGGCAATGCCCCAGCGCGCAGCAAGACGGCGAGATTGGTGGATTCCTCGACCGAGAAGTTACCGCTGATCTGGCCGGAGCCGCCAAGGATAGCTTCGCGGATTACGGGGGCAGAGATTACTTCATTGTCCAGCACGATGGCGAAAGGTGCGCCGACGTTTTCGCTGGTGAAGAGGCCGAACTTGCGCCCGCCGGTTGAATCGAAGCGGAACGTCACGGACGGCTGCCCGTTTTGATCAAACGCAGGTTGTGCGTTGGCCAAGTCTTCGCCCGAGACAACCGGAGTTTTCTCGAGAATGTAGAAAGTGCCCTGCTCTTGCGGATCGATAGAAGGTGCTAGGAACTGGCGACCGGTGACCCGCTCATTCGGGTTGGATGTCCGTGAGACAACCGGATGAAAGCCCAGTTTGGCGGTTGTGCCAATCAGGCCTTTCAGTTCTGTCGCGGACCCAATGCCGGGCACCTGAATAAGAATGCGGCGCTCTCCTTGGCGCTGAATGGTGGGCTCGCGTGTGCCTGCTTCATCCACACGGCGGCGGATGATTTCCAGCGACTGTTGCATCGTGCGGTCGTCGGTGGCGACGCGCTCGGCCTCTGACAGGGTAACGGTGATTACATCACCCTGCCCCGAGACCTCAATGTCGTTGCTTCCTGCCCCCGTCAGGCTGGCCACGGGGGTTGCCAGTCCACGTACAAGGCGCAAGGCCTCTTCCAACCCAGCAGGATTGGAAATCTTGAGCTTCAACTCACCGGATCCGGCGTTCTGGCGGCGTATGGTGCCTACAGTGTCGCGCGCATCCCGCAAGGTGTTGCGCACCTCGGGCCAAAAGCCATCCATGCGACTGTCATAGACATCTTCCACATTCACCTCAGCCAGCAAATGCGCCCCGCCCCGCAGGTCGAGGCCCAAATTGACCAGCCCAGACGGCAAGAAGCTAGGCCAGCCCGCGGCGTCAGCCGATAGCTCCGGAGAGGTGGTCGCGCCTGCGGCCAGCGCAGTTGTCGCGTCATTGTGCTTTTCTACCTGAGTGTAGAAACCGTTGGGCAGCGCAAGCGCTAACCCAACAAGCACCGTCAGCAGGATTACAACCCGCTGCCAGGAAGGCATCTGAAGCATTTGTTAGCTCGCTGGTTCGGTTTTATTGATCACGGATGCCAAGGTAGATTTGATCACGCGAATTTTCACACCTTCCGCGATTTCGACTTCCACTTCGCCGTCATCTTTGACCTTGGAGATTTTCCCAACGACACCGCCTTGGGTGATCACTTGGTCGCCGCGGCGCACTGCATTTACCATCGCCTGATGGTCTTTAAGCTTCTTTTGCTGCGGGCGGATCAACAAGAAATACATGATCCCGAAAATCAAGATCAACGGGATGAATTGGGTAAATGTGCTAGCGGCGCCTCCGGCGGCCTGTGCGTAGGCAGGTGTGACGAACATCTGCAGTCCTTTTGTTTGTGGGCCGTGAGCGGCCTTTGTCAGTTGCGGGGCACCCTATCGCCGCCACGCATGAGGCGCAACGGGGATAGTAGCCTTCGACCAATGTGATATATTGGTTTTTTATTTTGAGATTTAAAGGACATGGGATGGCAGATTTCACCACCGAGAGCATTTACCGTTGCCGCCCACAGGATGCAGCGTTACTTGCACACGCGGAAGACCTAGACGCGAGATATGACGCCCTTACCGAAGTTCATAATAACGCAAGCCAACGCGTGGAGTTTCTAGGTTACAATCATGACCACGAAACTCACCTTCAAGAGTTTTTTCAGATGTACATTCTGGATGAACCCGTCTCACTGCACGAATACGCCATATATCCTTTGATCCATTTCCGTGTTGTCAAATCCGGCGAAGTCGTCAACCAAGCAAATACTGTGCTCGATTTAATTGCCAGAATTCACCACGATCCGACCCCCATAATTTCTTCCCTTAAGGAGCGCATGCAAAAGATCGCGGCCTACTTTGAGGGCGCCGTCGCCGCCCCAAACCAAGACCCCTTCATGTTACAAGAACACCAAAGGGGCTTGGCGAGTTCGAAACAAGCGTTGGAACAATTCCACCTGACCGCCGACGACATTCGCACGGTCTACACGCTTTCAGTGATACGCGGGTCTTATTCAGAAGAAAGGCCTGAACAGCTAAAAGAAATGGACGCGCGTATTTCCCCTCGTCATCCAGTTATCGGCTCTCTTGCCCGATCTTTTGGCTTCCTTAAGACAATCGTTGCAACCTATGAGGACGCCGCTGATGCCGGAGAGGCCATCGTACATTTACAGACCTATGGAACTTGAAGCCTCACACGCACTTCCCCCCCCAACAAAAACCGGTCATAAGCCCCACATATAACGTAAACCTACAAGAGGACGATCCCCATGCATGACATCCGCATGATCCGCGAGACCCCCGAGGTCTTTGACGCCGCCATGAAAATGCGCAAGTCGGATGTCTCCTCTTCAGACGTTCTGGCCATTGATGCCGCCCGCCGCGCCAAGATTGCCGCCGCCGAGGAAGCCAAAGCCGCGCAGAACGCCGCCTCCAAGAACGTCGGTGCAGCCAAAGCCAAGGGCGATGAAGCCGAATTCGAGCGTTTGCGCGCCCTTGTGGGTGACAAAAAGGCCGAGGTGGCGCGCCTGAATGACGAAGCCAAGCTGGAAGACGACAAGCTGACCGCTTTACTGATGGGCTTGCCAAACATCCCGTTTGAGGACACGCCCATCGGCGAAACCGAAGACGACAACGTTGAAATCAACCGTTGGGGTACGCCGCGTCGCTTTCCCTTCACCCCAAAAGAGCATTATGAGCTGCCAGGTGTCATCCCGGGCATGGACTTCGAGACGGCCGCGAAGATATCGGGCTCGCGCTTTGTGATCCTCAAGGGGGCCGTTGCCCGCCTGCACCGCGCCTTGGCTCAATTCATGCTCGACACCCATGTGGAAAATGGCCTGTCGGAGACATGGACGCCAGTTCTGGTGAATGAGGCGATGATGTATGGCACCGGCCAGCTGCCAAAATTTGGCGAAGACAGCTACCAGACAACCACCGGTCAATGGCTGATCCCGACATCCGAAGTTTCGCTGACCAACACTGTGAACGGCGAAACTCTGGATGAAGCGAAGCTGCCGATACGCATGTGTTCGCATTCGCAGTGCTTCCGCTCCGAGGCAGGTTCTGCGGGCCGCGATACCTCGGGCATGTTGCGTCAGCACCAGTTCGAGAAAGTCGAAATGGTATCGATCACCAAACCCGAAGACAGCCGCGCCGAATTGGACCGCATGACCGCCGCCGCCGAAAGCATCTTGGAAAACCTGTTGTTGCCGTTCCGAACAGTTGTGCTGTGTACAGGCGACATTGGCTTCGGCGCGCAGCGCACGCACGACATCGAGGTCTGGTTGCCCGGTCAGCAAGCCTACCGCGAGATCAGCTCCATTTCGGTTTGTGGTGCCTTCCAAGCGCGCCGCATGAACGCGAGGTTCAAACCTGCAGACGGCGGGAAGCCCGAATATGTTCACACGTTGAACGGCTCTGGCCTAGCGGTTGGGCGTTGCCTGATTGCGGTGCTGGAGAACGGGCAACAAGCGGATGGCTCGATCGAGCTGCCGGTGGCGTTGCATCCTTACTTGGGCGGCAAAACCACGCTCGACCCGTTTGGCACGCTGATTTAGGCCTCGGCGCTTCGGGCACGATTGTGCCAATTGAATCACGCGCGGGCCCCTGTCGGGCCCGTGCCGCCTTTACCGCCTGCGTGCTTTTCCCTAAAGCTGGGTTGAAAAGCACTTAGGGCGGTCAATATGCGCATTCTCATCACCAATGACGACGGCATCAACGCACCAGGCCTTGAGGTCATTCACGCGATTGCCACCGAGGTCGCTGGCCCCACAGGTGAGGTTTGGACCGTCGCCCCCGCCTTTGAAAAATCAGGTGTGGCCCATTGCATCAACTACGCCCACCCCACGATGATAGCCGAATTGGGCCCGCGCCGCTTCGCCGCCGAAGGTGCGCCCGCTGATTGCGTTCTGGCTGGGGTGCATGATGTTATGGCAGAGGCCAAACCCGATCTAATTTTGTCAGGTGTAAACAAAGGCAATAACTCTGCCGAGAACACGGTCTATTCCGGCACCATCGGTGCGGCTATGGAAGGTGCCCTGCAAGGGGTGAAGTCTATTGCCATGTCGCAATACTTCGGGCCCGGCAATCTGGCGCTCGAAAACCAGTTCGAAGCCTCCGCGCAGCACGGCGCCGAGCTTGTCAAAAACCTACTTAAGAATGGCATTTGGGGCGGAGAAACCTATCAAACCTTCTACAATGTCAACTTTCCTCCGGTGGCGGGTGCTGATGTCAAAGGAACACGCGTGGTCCGCCAAGGACTAAGGCCAACGGGTGGGATGGGCGTGGAACGCCACACCCCGCCAAACGGGCGCAATTACCTATGGATCAAGGGCAACCCGCAAAACACCAACTCTGGCGACAACACCGACGCCACTGTCAACATCGACGGCTGGATTTCGGTCACGCCGATGCGCTGCGATCTGACGGCACATGACCTGTTGGACGATCTGGAGCGCCGCCTCGCATGAATGATGAAGCAATCTCTGATGCGGAACGCAAAATGCAGTTCCTTTTTGGGCTGCGCTCCAAGGGCGTGATGGATGCCCGTGTTCTGACGGCCATGGAAAAGGTCGACCGAGGTGCATTTATCACCGGCACCTTCGCTGATCGCGCTTATGAGGATATGCCTTTGCCTATTGCGTGCGGGCAAACGATTTCGCAGCCGTCAGTTGTGGGGCTTATGACCCAAGCCTTGGACGTGCAGTCGCGTAGCAAGGTTTTGGAGGTGGGGACCGGATCTGGATATCAGGCAGCCGTGCTGAGCCATCTTGCGCGTCGTGTCTACAGCGTGGATCGCCATGCGCGGCTCACCCGTCCCGTCCGCAAGTTATTTCAGGACCTCGACATCCACAATGTGACCATCGTCACCGGTGACGGCAGCCATGGATTGCCCGAACAGGCCCCGTTTGATCGCATCCTTGTGACGGCCGCGGCAGAAGATCCACCCGGCCCCCTCTTGGCGCAACTGCGTGAGGGCGGTATCATGGTGGTACCGGTGGGGCAGTCCGACGCGGTACAAAGCCTGATTAAGGTGACTAAGTCCCCGCAAGGGTTTGACTATGAAGAACTAATGCCGGTTCGCTTCGTCCCTCTGCTAGAGGGATTGGGGCAGGACTAAACCAAAAGGCCCAGACATAAGGGCCATGGATTGAGGAAGAAGAATATGCGCAGCAGGCGTTTCAGCAAGTTATTGCCTATGGTGGCTTTGGGTTTTGGGCTTTCTGCCTGCGACGGACAGATCGGGCAAAGCCTTGCAAATCTGGACCTCGATTTGCGTGGCACCGCTGGTGGGTTGGACACCTCAAGCGCCGCACGCAAGGCCACGGGCACCCGTCCAAAGCCGGACAACCGCGGGATCATTACATACCCCAACTATCAGGTCGCAGTGGCCCAACGCGGCGATACGGTCGCAAGTGTCGCCAACCGTATCGGGGTCAACCCAAGCGAATTGGCAAGCCACAACGGCCTGAAGATCGACGACAAGCTGAACAAAGGAGAGGTTTTGGCCCTGCGTGGCTCGGTATCGGCCCCTGCGGCTCCAAGTACTGAAACCAAACCTCTCGACATCACAGAAATCGCGACGACGGCCATTGGGCGCGCTCCGGCATCCCCCCAACGCGCGGCAAAGCCCGTCGATGGCCCAGAGCCGATCCGCCACCAAGTCGGTCGCGGAGAAACCGCCTATTCCGTGGCGAGGCTGTACAACGTCTCGGCGCGGTCTTTGGCGGAATGGAATGGCCTCGGCCCGGACTTGGAAGTTCGTGAGGGACAATATTTGCTGATCCCAGTGGCCAAAGACGGCTCCGCCACGGTGAAAGCTCCCGCCACAGAAGTTGCCGCAGTGGCACCTGGCGCAGGCACCCCGACGCCGCAGCCACCTTCTGCGACCAAACCCCTGCCCGACCAGAAGATCGAGCCAAAGGTCACACCCGCAGCCGCAACAGCGGCAGTGGCGCCAAAGGCGACTGCAAGCAAAACGGCAAAGCTGCTTCAACCGGTGTCCGGTAGCGTTTTGCGCCCCTACAAAAAGCGCAAGAACGAAGGCATCGATATCGCTGCCAGCACCGGCACGCCGGTAAAAGCAGCAGCCGACGGTGAAGTTGCGGCCATCACCCGCGACACAGATCAGGTGCCGATTTTGGTGCTTCGCCATAGCGGGAATTTGCTGACCGTCTACGCCAACATTTCTGACATCTCGGTAAAGAAGGGCGACAAAGTCTCCCGTGGTAAGACCATTGCCAAGGTTGGAAAAGGCTCGCCAAGCTTCTTGCACTTCGAAGTGCGCGAAGGGTTTGAGAGCGTCGATCCCGCCCCTTTCCTGAAGTAACAAATAGGGCAAAAGCGTGGAAACTAGCTAAAAACTTTCACGCTTTTGTCTATTTTTAGCCCGAGAATACCCCCACTCCACCGGCATTGTTCACGTATCGTAAACAGTGTTCGAGGCTATCATGGCCATTTTCTACGGGTACTCAAATGCCATTTTTGGCACGCAAAGCACGGTCAACGGCTCTGCCCATAATTACGCCTTTGGTCCTCCCATCGGCGGAAATTGGACGTGGACGGGCGCAACAACCAGTTTTCACGTTCGCGAGAATGACGGCGCGACCGTCTACAACGGCGACACCACCAATGAGCAAGTCGGCTCCAACGAGCAACTTGGCGGCGCGTGGGAGCAAGTCACTCTTATTGGCGGCACCTATTACCAAACGATTTGGGACTACACATTTGAAGTCACTGCCCCCGATGGCACGGTCTACCGTGTTGGGGTCATTGACGTTGACTTGAACAATGATGACGATCTGAACGATACCGTTGGGGGCGCTTCAGAAGACGGCTATTACTTGGTCTTTCCCGATGGGGTCCCACCAGCGGGCGTGACCTATACCATTGGTGGCATTGTAGAAAATGACGCCTACACCCCGCATACCGGCCTTGGCGCACAGGTTGTCTGTTTCGCAGCTGGCACCCGTATCGAGACTGAAAACGGGCTGGTCGAGGTGCAATATCTGCAACCTGGTGACAGGATCATGACCCGTGACGCCGGCCTGCAAGAGCTGACATGGACAGGAGCCCGCCGCGTTGACGCCATCGGTAGCCTAGCGCCGATCGTGATTAGCAAAGGCGCATTGGGCAACAGCCGCGACCTCATTGTCTCCCCGCAACACCGCATGCTGATCGAAGGATGGCAGGCTGAATTGTGGTTTGGCGAAAGCGAAGTTTTCGTGAAGGCCAAAGATCTGGTGAACGGGGACACAATCTATTCCCGCGAAGGCGGCAAGGTGAATTATCACCACATTCTGTTTGACCAGCATCAAGTGGTCTTTGCGGAAGGTGCTGCATCGGAAAGCTTCCACCCTGGACCACAAGCCCTGAGTGCTTTGGATGAAGGCCCGAGGGACGAATTGCTAACGCTGTTTCCGGATTTGGAGCATGTTACCGCTCCCCTCATGCCTTCCGCCCACATGAGCTTGAAAGGCTATGAGGCGACATGCCTTCTTCACTGAAGCACTGTTGCCTTTGCCCTTACGAATAGAAATCAATCAGAGGGCGGGACGTGTCATAGCCCGCGTTTCTTAGAGCTGGCTCCATTACGGACCAAAGCGTATCGGCCTCATCCGACTCCTCATAGGCCTTCACTGCATCGGAAATGAGAGAGACCAAAGTGTCATCAACCCCCGCACGTCCCTTGTTTTCTTCGTTTGCGGGCGCAGACTGCTCCTCTTTCTCGGCCGTGCCCCCAACGCCGGCTTTTTCGTTCAAACTTCGGGCGTCAACACCAAAGTCGCTGAGAATTGATGCCAACCCCGCGCCGGGCGGAATTCCAATTTCTCGAATTTTGGCGAGGATCTCTTGCGCATTCGCTTTAGACAAATTGTCAGTGTCGTAGAGAGACAAGAAACCGGTCAGCGCCTGTTCTTGCGCAGGGCTGATCCTTGCTTCTTGTGACAGCAGTGCTGGCATTCCACTGTAACCGGATATTCCCTGCATCAGTTTCTCCTTACGTTTTGACACGCCTGCATCATAACATAAGCACAAACCGGTAAAGGAGCCGTGAATACCCTTAACTTACATCAAATTGATCCGATGTTTCTGGCCAAACAGCAAGAAAAGCTAAACCTTCAGCCCCTGCCGTCCCGCCAAATCAGTGAAATACTGCCACGCAACCCGACCAGAACGTCCACCGCGGGTTTGCTGCCATTCAATCGCTTCAGCGCAGAGCAGCGCGTCGTTGATCTGGACCTTATGCGCCGCGCAGTAGCCACGGATCATGTCTAGATATTCATCCTGCGTACAAGGATGGAACCCCAACCACAGCCCGAAACGATCTGATAGAGAAACCTTTTCCTCGGTTGCCTCAGACGGGTTAATGGCGCCGCCCCGCTCGTTTTCGATCATATCGCGGGGCATCAGGTGACGGCGGTTCGACGTCGCATAGAAGATCACATTCTCGGGGCGACCTTCGATGCCGCCGTCCAGAACGGCCTTTAACGACTTGTAGTGTTGGTCGTCGTGGCTAAAGCTCAGATCATCGCAGTAGAGAACAAAGCGGTGATCCGAGGCCCGCAGCAGGTTCAACAACCGACCGATAGATGGCAGGTCTTCGCGCTGTACTTCCACCAATTTCAGCGGCAGGCCCGCGCGTACGATGTCGCCATGCACCGCCTTCACAAGGGAGGATTTCCCCATCCCGCGAGATCCCCAAAGCAGGGCATTATTGGCGGCGAAACCATTCGCGAATTGCAGCGTGTTGGCATGCAACGTATCGCGGGCGCGCTCAATTCCAATCAGCAGATTTAGGGCTACCCCGTTGACGCTTTGTACGGGGGCCAACCGGTCAGGATCGACGTGCCACAAAAAGGCAGAAGCCTCGTCAAAATCAGGGGCGTCACCGGGCGGCGGGGACATCCGTTCCAACGCCTGAGCGATGCGGTCCATCGGGTCATTGGTCATGTCATCCATTACGGCCCGCGATCCTCTGCATGCTCTTCTGAGGCGACATCCTCTTCGCCCAGATCATCTTCGTCGTCCCAAAGCCCCTGCTCGCGCAGCTTAACTTCACGGTCTTTTTCGACACGGGCCACCAAGAAGATGGACACTTCGTAAAGGCCGTAGACCACGGAAAAGAGCACCAGCTGCGTCACCACATCCGGCGGCGTCACCAAAGCTGCAACAATCAAAATCCCCACAACCGCGTATTTGCGGGTTCGGCGCAACCCGTCTGCGCTGGCCAAACCGGCCTTCCCCATGAGCGTCAACAACACAGGCAGTTGAAAGCACAAGCCAAAGGCCACGATCATTTTCAGTGTAATATCAAGGCTTTCGTTCACCTTTCCGTTGAAAACAATGTCGATCCCGCTGTCAGCCGTTGAGATGCTGTCAGAGGACACCATTGCCGCAAAGAAGGACGGTAAATCTGCAAAGCCAAGGAAGAAGGCCATCGCCATAGGAACCACGACGTAATGCGCAAAGGCCGCGCCAAGAAGAAACAACATCGGAGAGGCCACAAGGAAGGGCAAAAAGGCGTTCTTTTCGTTCTTATAGAGCCCAGGGGCCACAAAGCGCCAAAGTTGGTACCCGATCACCGGAAAGGACACGAACAAGCCACCCACCATCGAAATTCGCACAAGGGTAAAGAAATACTCTTGCGGGGCGGTGTACTGCATGACGGGGTTCGGATTGCCCAAATCGCGCATCGTGTTCTCGATCGGGATAAGCAGGAAATCCAGAATGGCGCTTCCGAAGGTGAAGCAAACAACCATACCTACGATAAAGGCCATCACTGCGCGGATCACGCGGGTCCGCAGTTCTGTCAGGTGCTCGATCAGCGGGGCGGAGCTGTCTTCGATGTCACTCTCGGTGCTCATGTGTCAGCTTTCTTGGCTTTTGTCTTTGGCTTGACTGCAGGGGCGGCCTTGGATTTCGAAGCCGCTTTCGGCTTCGGTGAGCTCTTCGGCTTGGCCGCCGCCTTGGGTTTGGCTGCAGTCTTGGGTTTGGCCGCCGCCTTCGGTTTGGTGGCGGTCTTGGGCTTGGCTGCAGCTTTGGCTTTGGGGGCGGTCTTGGGCTGCGCGGCTTCGGTCTCTTTTGCGATCCGGTTCTCTGCGGCCTTATGCGTTGCGGCCTTGATCTTTTCGGCGGCTTCGGCCCGCTCTTTGGCCAGTTTTTGCGTCTCCGACCCCTCAGGGAATTTGTCGAAATTGGTGGCTTCGCGGATTTTTTCCAGCCCCAACGCCTTGGGGTTGGCAGCGGCCTTCACTGTGTCGGCCACATCCTTGACGCCTGCCTCATCAGCGGCGTCCTCCATGGCACGGGAAAATTCGCGGGCCATGCGCTTGGCCTTTGCGGTAAACTGCCCCAACGTGCGGAACATGCCTGGCAAGTCTTTGGGACCGACCACCACCAAAGCAACCAGCCCCACGACCAGCAGCTCCAAACCACCTATTCCGCCCATATCAGCTTCCCCTTACCCAATCCGAATTAGGCTTTGTCTTTTTCGTCTTCTGGGGTCACATCTTTTACCGCAACATCTGCGTCTTTGAGTTCTTTGGTGCTGTCATCTACGCCCTTTTTGAACGCGGTGATGCCTTTGCCCACTTCGCCCATCAGGCCAGAGATTTTGCCGCGACCGAAAAGCACCAGTACGACGACAGCGATTAGAACGAGGCCCACAGGGCCGATATTGTTCAACATGATTTGGTCTCCCTTGATCGCGCATAGGTAGTTAGACGCGGATGAATGTTTCTGCTTCTACATCTAGGGTCTCAATGGCGCGGGGAAAAGGCGCAAAACGTCCGTGACGCTGCGAAATTCAAGCGAATTGTCACCTCAGGCAGCTTGCCTGATCACTCCTGACAGGTTTATGTCAGTTGTGGGGTGTCACAAAGCTCATATTGAAACAGAATCACTGCAGGAGCCCCCCGATGTCTCAAAACGCCCAACCACAGGTTGCCGAAATCGTTACCTTCAAACTAAAGGACGGCACTAACGAGAGCGCTTTTCTTGCGCTCATACGCGCCTCTCAAACCTGGGTTGACGGCCTGCCGGGATTCATCAGCCGGCAAGTCACGCGCGGGCCAGATGGCCGCTGGACGGATCACATCCTTTGGGCGGATGCCGCCTGCGCCAAAACCGCACAAGACAGCTTTGGCCATCAGGAATTCGCCCCCGACATCGGCGAGATCATGAACCATGAAACTCTAGAGATGCGCCATGAGACGGTGTTCATGGCCGCGTCATGACCCGCCCCGCAACCCGCCTATGAGAAGAACTGACCGCCTCTTTGATCTGATCTTGCTTCTAAGAGACGGTCGCCTGCACCGCGCCGAAGATTTGGCGCGGTCGCTGGAGGTGTCGGTGCGCACCATCTACCGCGACATGGATACGCTGCAGCTGTCCGGTGTCCCCGTCGAAGGGGAACGCGGCATGGGCTACATGATGACTGCGCCGATCACCCTGCCCCCGCTGAACCTGACGTTGGTGGAGCTGGAAGCGTTGCATCTCGGCATGGCAATCGTGGGTGAGGTCGCGGATGAGGAGTTGCAATCGGCGGCGCAAAGCTTGTCGTCAAAAATCGATGCGGTTTTGCCGGAAGACCGCTCTACTCCGCCCACAGGTTGGGGATTTGCAGTCTACCCGTTCAAGGACGCCGCTGGCGGGTTTCGCTTCATGCCTCAGCTGCGCACGGCCATTCGGTCACGCCAGAAACTCAACATCACCTATGCGACCGAGGACGGCACCCCCAGCGAGCGGATCATTCGCCCGCTCCAGATGGAATATTGGGGGCGTGTGTGGACCGTGTCCGCATGGTGTGAAATGCGAAACGATTTCCGAGTGTTCCGCGCGGATCGCATCAGAAGCCTGAAACCCTTGGCAGAACTGTTCGTCGAAGAACAAGGCAAGTCTCTTGCGGATTTACTGGCGCGAGAAAAAACCGATGAACATGACGGCTCTTAGGGGGCTGACGCCCCCAGAGAATTGAGTTCAATCAACGGGCTTGCGCCACCGGCGTGTAGCGGGAAATCATCCGGTAATCCTTGGACGGCCCAAGAACCTTCCATTCCGCCTGCCATTTCGGCCAGTGGCTGAAGTCATAGCTGACGAAATAGTAATCGGGGTCGCACAGGTGATCGTCGTCGGGCATCGATCGATCAAGTGCGATGGAATGAAACGGGCTGCCGTCTTCGAAGTGCACTGCAATCTTTTGCACGCGTCCTGCCTCCACGGCCCGCCAAATATACTGGCGCTTGGCGGTCATGGCGGGCTGCTGACCGTAGTGCAGCTCCCCTTCTTCGACATAGGTCAACTCGTGAGGGGCCGTATTGGTAAAAACCGCCATGCCAGACAGTTGCCCGTTCATCCCGTTGCGGCGGTCCATGATCGATCGCGTAAGTTGCCACTTCCCTTCAAGCTGCTCCAAGCGTCTTAGCATCCAATCCTCTTAATCTGCGTAACGTCCAATGGTCTCGGCCCCACTATCGCCGATAAACTTTAACGCAGTGCTATCCGCGTTTCGTTCTATCTTGTAGCAAGCCCAGCCCGCAGCTGGCGGCCACTGGCTGCAATATGCGTCCCCCTCGATCCGCCAAGTGCCCCAAGTTTCGTGCCCGCTGGTGTAAAGCGTTCGACCAGAGGGATAGAAGTGCTGCGTGGCCCCCTCATAGATCAAGCCTCTGTCGCTGAGCGCCATTTCGGCCTGCGCGCCGGTAAGCGGCAGCCACTTCGGGCTTCCCCAACAAGGTGCACATAGCACAAAACCCGCGAGAATGGCAGCGACCCCCTGTCTCATATGGCTTATCTCCGGTTGTTCCTGTTGCCGCGGCAGTTTAAGACGCCCGCATCTGCCACGCAAACTATGAGAGCGCTTCATATGATCCCTCGCTATTCCCGCCCCGAGATGGTTGCCATTTGGTCACCTGAGACCAAGTTCCGCATCTGGTACGAGATCGAAGCACACGCCTGCGACGCCATGGCCGATCTGGGTGTGATCCCGCGCGAAAACGCCGACGCCGTTTGGAAAGCCAAAGACGTTGAATTCGACGTGGCCCGCATCGACGAGATCGAAGCCGTCACCAAGCATGACGTCATCGCCTTCCTGACGCATCTGGCAGAGCATGTCGGATCTGACGAGGCGCGCTTCGTGCACCAAGGCATGACCTCCTCAGACGTGTTGGACACCTGCTTGAACGTGCAACTGGTCCGCGCCTCCGACATTCTGATCGAAGACCTGAAAGGCCTGATGGCAGCACTTAAAACCCGCGCGCTAGAGCATAAAGACACCGTGCGCGTTGGCCGCTCCCACGGCATCCACGCAGAACCCACTACCATGGGCCTGACCTTCGCGCGCTTCTACGCTGAAATGGACCGCAACTTGGCCCGCCTGAAAGCCGCCCGCGAAGAAATCTCTACCGGTGCTATCTCCGGCGCCATCGGCACATTCGCCAATGTGGACCCCCGCGTTGAGGAACACGTCTGCGAAAAGCTGGGCCTGTCGCCAGAGCCGATCTCGACCCAAGTGATCCCGCGCGACCGCCACGCGATGTTCTTCTCTGTGCTGGGTGTGATTGCTTCCTCGATGGAAAACATCGTCATTGAAATCCGCCACATGCAGCGCACCGAAGTTCTGGAAGGTGCTGAATTCTTCTCGATGGGGCAAAAAGGCTCTTCCGCGATGCCGCACAAGAAGAACCCGATCCTGACCGAAAACCTGACCGGCCTTGCCCGTCTGGTGCGCATGGCAGTTATTCCGGCCATGGAAAACGTCGCCCTGTGGCACGAGCGTGATATCTCGCACTCTTCGGTGGAGCGCACGATTGCCCCAGACGCCACAATCACGCTGAACTTCGCGCTGAAACGTTTGACCAGCGTTATCGAGAAGATGCTGATCTTCCCTGACAACATGCTCGACAACATGAACAAATTCCCTGGCCTCGTGATGTCGCAGCGTGTGCTGCTGGCATTGACCCAAGCAGGCGTGTCGCGCGAGGATGCCTACTCCATGGTGCAGCGCAACGCGTTGAAGGTTTGGGAACACCGCGTTGATTTCCAAGAGCAATTGTTGGCTGACGAGGAAGTCGTCGCGGCCCTTGGCGTGGAGGCAATCAACGAAAAGTTCGACATGGGCTACCACACCAAACACGTTGATACGATCTTCAAGCGTGTCTTTGGCTAGATGATACCGAAATAGAACTCCCCCAGTGCTGGGCCGCGATTTGAGTTTTCTGTTTACAATGGGCAGAAAATTTCCGAGTTTGCAGCGGCACAGCTGCCCTTACCCAATTGGCGGCATGCACTGGGGGACATCTACCTATGACAATATTTAGCTGGGCACGTGGCGGGCTTTTCGCTGCATGTGCGACCTTGATTACAACAGGCACTGCGCTGGCATCAGGGGGCTACGACAACGGGACACCGGCTGGTCGTGGCAATCTGGACCTTGAGTTCACCTTAAACCCGGGAGACGCGTTCGAGGACGGCCAGACTTACGTGGTTTGGGGGTACGGCCTAACCGAGAAGCTGGATTTTCATGGCTATGTCTCTCATGAGGCCAACGGCACTGATCAGTTCTATCTGGGCCTTATGTATAATTTTTACAGCAATGAATGGCTGGATCTGTCGACTGCCATCGGGTTCAGACAGCGCAGCGGAGTGACGGATATTTTCCTGCCGCAACTGTTGTACACCATAAAACTCCCCAATGATTATGATATCATCGGCAGCGCAGTGAACGTCTATAACACGACGGATAATGAAAACCGTGGTGTCGCGCTGGATGTGGGTCTTCGCATCCCTCTTCCCACGGTTTTGACGCCAAAAATTGCCAAAGATGCCAAGTTGACTGTCGGGGCCTTCCGGCGCGCGGCTGGTGGCCGGTGGCTACCGACCTATAGCGTTGATCTGCGCTTCTAAGCGGTTGGTTCTTCTCCGGTTTGGTCTTTTTCTGCACTCGTGTTAGTATTTGCAGCTTAGACAACAGGAGAGACACGCAGATGAAGACCAAAACGCTCTTGGCCGCTCTGGCCCTCGCCCTGATGCCAGCGCTTGCGTCGGCACAATGCATTAAAGGACAGCACAAGCAGGCCGCGTCGTGCCAAGCTGGCACCTCATGGGATGCTGCCACAGGCGCGTGCGTGAGCCAACCGACGGGATAACGCCGCCCGACCACTGGGCGGCCCCGCCGCCCTGTGGGCATTTTGCATAAATCGTTCCTATCTCGGCGCCCTACTATCACCCCTCGTTAATATCCGCCCTGTCTACTGAGCTGTGCGAGAATACTAATGGGATGGGAAAAACCATGGATATGGTGGCACAGCCGCGCGCCAGCGTGGGTTTGGGAATTGGCGGCAAGGTCGCTGACAGAGCATTTGCCTTTGATGGCTCGGACAAACCAATCGCGCTGAACGGCGCACAAAAAGCGGCCGTCATCGTGCAGATGCTACTGCATGCCGGTGGGGCAATTCCCCTTTCAGTCATGTCCGAAGCCACTCAGGTGCATCTGGCACGTGTTTATGCGTCGATGGGGCCGATCAACAAGGCAACCGTTGCCAAGGTTCTGACGGATTTCTCAACCCATCTTGACGCCCATGGGCTTAGCTTTCCCGTCGACACCACAGCCGCGCTGGATGCGCTGGAAGGGAATTTAAGCGATAGCCTGCTGGAACGCATGCGCCAAATTCACAGCCCCACCTTGCCCAAGAACACATGGGAGTTGATCGCAGATATTCCGCCTGAAGAATTGGCTGAGAAAATCGCCGCTGAAAGCCCGCGTGTGGGGGCAATTATCATGTCGAAACTGCCCGCGGCTGCGTCCAGCAACGTGATGGAATTGCTGGAAATTGAAACCGCAAATGCCGTAACCTTCGCCATATCAGAGACCGAAGCCGTTCAAGTTGAAACGGTGGACATCGTCGCACAAACCATATTGAACAGTGGATCCGGAAACGCAGAAGGCGGGGCGTTCACGGCCAAACCTGTTGCCCGAGCAGCATCCCTGCTCAATGCGGCCGGTTCGGCTCAACGCGATACTGTGCTGGAGGCCTTGGATGCCCTCGATGCTGCCTTCGCCGCACAGGTCCGCAAAGCGATCTTCACATTCCCAGATATTCTGACACGACTGAAACCGACCGACATTCCTGCGATCATTCGCGTACTTCCTGGGGACGAGTTGAACGCCGCATTGAAAGCGGGCTCAAACGATCATGTGGAGGTTGTCGACTTTATCTTGGAAAACCTTTCAAAACGTATGGCAGACGCCATCCGCGAGGAACTCTCCGAGGTCGCACCACTCTCTGGAAAACCGGCAGAGACAGCGATGGGCAAGCTGACAGCCGCCATCCGGCAGCTGGAAGAAAGTGGCGACCTGACATTGATTGCACGGGAAGAACCGGAAGAATAACCGGCGCATTTGATACGTCATTGGTGGGAACAAAAAAGGGCGGCCTCCTCAGGTCGCCCTTTCAAATTCAACGATTACAAAACCTTAGTGCGCGACAGCACCTGATGTGTCGCTCCCCTTCGCCGCCAATGCTGCGGCGGCGGCTTCCTCGGCTTCTTCGTCCCATTCAACGGCCTCAGGCTCGGATACCAACGCGAGCTTAAGCACCTCGGAGACATGGCTGACGGGGATGATTTCCAGACCCGCCTTCACGTTGTCAGGAATTTCCGGCAGGTCTTTTTCGTTCTCTGCAGGGATAAGCACCGTCTTGATCCCTCCACGCAGCGCCGCCAGAAGCTTCTCTTTCAAGCCACCAATCGGCATTGCGTTGCCGCGCAGCGAGACCTCCCCTGTCATGGCGATGTCTTTGCGCACGGGAATTTTCGTAAGCACCGACACAATTGAGGTGACCATCGCCAAGCCTGCGGAAGGGCCGTCTTTTGGTGTCGCGCCATCGGGGACGTGAACATGGATATCAAGCTTGTCAAAACTTGGCGGCTTCACCCCAATCGTAGGAGAGATAGAGCGCACATAGGAAGACGCCGCGTCGATAGATTCCTTCATCACATCGCCGAGCTTGCCGGTGGTCTTCATCCGGCCTTTGCCCGGCAGGCGCAGCGCCTCGATTGATAGCAATTCGCCACCAACGGAGGTATAGGCCAAACCGGTGACGACACCGATTTGGTCGTCCTGCTCGGCCAAGCCATAGCGATACTTTTTGACGCCAAGATAGTCGTCCAGATTGTCAGGCGTGATCGACACGGAGGTTTCAGCCTTGCGCACAATCTTGGTAACGGCCTTACGGGCCAGTTTGCCAATTTCGCGCTCCAGATTCCGCACACCCGCTTCACGCGTGTATGTCCGGATCATTTCAAGCAATGCCGCGTCGGTCAGCTCGAACTCGCCCTTTTTCAAACCGTGGTTCTTAACCTGTTTGGCAATCAAATGCTGCTTGGCGATTTCGGATTTTTCGTCCTCGGTATAGCCCGCCAACGGGATGATTTCCATGCGGTCAAGCAGTGGGCCAGGCATGTTGTAGCTGTTTGCGGTGGTCAGGAACATGACATTGGACAGGTCGTATTCCACCTCCAGATAGTGATCGACGAATGTACCGTTTTGTTCCGGATCAAGCACTTCTAACATCGCGGACGCCGGATCCCCGCGGAAATCCTGCCCCATTTTGTCAATTTCATCTAACAAAATCAGCGGGTTGGTTGTCTTTGCCTTTTTAAGCGCTTGGATGATTTTACCCGGCATAGAGCCGATATACGTGCGGCGGTGACCGCGGATTTCAGATTCGTCACGCACCCCCCCCAGCGAGATGCGGATAAATTCACGCCCCGTTGCTTTGGCCACAGATTTCCCAAGAGAGGTTTTACCAACACCCGGAGGGCCAACAAGGCACATGATCGGGCCCTTCAGCTTTTTCGAGCGCTGCTGCACCGCAAGATACTCAACGATGCGTTCCTTAACTTTCTCTAGTCCGTAGTGGTCGTCATCAAGGACTTGTTCCGCTTTCGCCAAATCCTTCTTCACCTTGGATTTCACCCCCCACGGGATGCCCAAAACCCAGTCCAGATAATTGCGCACAACTGTGGCTTCAGCAGACATCGGGCTCATATTCTTGAGCTTTTTCACTTCCGCGTCGACCTTCTCCTTGGCCTCCTTGGACAGCTTGATTTTGCTAATTTTCGCCTCTAGCTCGGCCACTTCGTTCTGGCCTTCTTCGCCGTCGCCCAGTTCCTTTTGAATGGCTTTCATTTGCTCATTCAAATAGTACTCGCGCTGCGTACGCTCCATTTGGTTTTTGACGCGGGATTTGATCTTTTTCTCGACCTGAAGCACGGACATTTCGCCCTGCATCATGCCATAAACTTTCTCCAACCGCTCCGCCACAGAGAGGGTTTCCAGCAGCTCTTGCTTTTGGTGAACTTCGACACCCAGATGGCCGCCGACCAAATCGGCGAGCTTATCCGCCGCTTCGGTTTCCGCGACCGAGGCTAAGGCCTCTTCGGGGATGTTTTTCTTCACTTTGGCATAGCGCTCGAACTCTTGGGCGACCGAACGGGTCAACGCATTGACGGTTTCCTCGTCACCCAAAACTTCATTCAATTCAACGGCTTGCGCCTCAAAGAAGTTCTCGTTCTCAACGTAAGTTTCAATTCTTACGCGTGAGTGACCTTCGACCAAAACCTTCACGGTCCCATCGGGCAATTTCAGCAGCTGCAAAACATTCGCGAGGACGCCCACTTCATAGATGTCGTCCGCAGAAGGGTCATCTTGAGAGGGGTCAATCTGGCTCGACAAAAGGATCTGTTTGTCATCCTTCATCACCTCTTCCAAGGCGCGAACCGATTTGTCGCGTCCCACGAAAAGCGGAACGATCATATGTGGAAAAACCACGATATCTCGCAAAGGCAAAACGGGGTAAGAAAGGGTTGGTTGCTCGGTCATCTTTTTTCCTTTTTAGCAAGACTGCCAAAGCCCCGCATGCGCAGCAGCTGTTCAGCAATCTCCGGTATCGGACTCATGAAGTGGGGGCCATCCCTGCCTCTTTCAACCATCTACCGAATTGGTTGAGGACAGTTTGGCCCCGCAGCGCCCCAGATACAAGCCGATGTCAGGATGAATTTTACTCTTGTCGCCATGGTTTCGGACATTGGAAATCCCAAATCCAGCCTCACTCATGCCCCATTAACAAACGATCAACACTTCATAACAAGTGTTTTAGATCTGCTCAGAGGCCCGTATGCTCTCATTATTCCTGCGTCACTATCGTCGCTTCACAGCGTTTTCCCTAGGCCTTGCCTGCCTTGGGCCTGTGATGTTGAGGGCGTTGGGCTTTACCCCTTCATTGATCGGGACTCTCAGCATTATCTTCGCGGCTTTCTTGGCCAGCGTCTTCCTCGGGGCACTCATGTACATCCTTGCCCCGCGGCGCCGCGGATGTCTGGAGATCGCCGGAATGGGCGCGCTGATCGCGGCCAGTTTGCTCTATTTCACGTTTCCCACCAGCTTTAGCCCGTTGATCGCCGTCGGATGCGCCGTTGGTCTTTGGGGCCTTACTTCTGTGGGGATTGGGGCCGCGCTACACGGGAAACACGCACGCAAAATCGGGACCCTCACCTCTTGGCGGGATCGCTATTCCGGCCATATCCCCTATCCCGCGCGCTTGATTTGGCGCCACGTTGTTCCAGGTGCGGCTGACCCAAGTGATCATTGCACCGGCATGATGGCAAAATATGACGAAGATCTGGAAGATCCGGACACAGTTCATGTCACCTTCAAAGGGCGCAAAGGCCGCGCCGCCGAGTATTCGTTGACGTTTCTTGAACGCGATGAACCCTCCGCTTGCCGCTTTTTCTTCCAAGGAAACGAGGCAGATGGCACCTTCGTTGATGGGGTGTTTTCATTGCGAACGACCACGCTGGATCGCGATTCATGCTTTGTCTCTTGCGTCGAGGAACGCTCCGGTTTGAGCATCGGGAAGCTGGTTGAGCGCTGGTTTGACGACGCCTTGGGCTATCAACACGATAGGCTGGTCGACATTTTGGACCGCTTGTATGGCGAAACATACGGTCAAACCAAAGCCGGCCTGACCCCTGCCGAATAGGCACCTCGCCCCTACTGGTCTTCGTGGACAATAGTGGGTTAGCCTAGGCGCTATGATTACTTTATCTTACAGCATCGACGAGCCGGAATTCATGCGGGCTGCCCGCGCCTATTGGTCCTACAGCGGGATCGGCGATCGCGGGAACGTGTTGCTTGCGGTTGGCTTGGTGCTCATGGGGGGCGCATTGGTCCTTTGGGACGTTCCCACTGGCTGGATTTGGATCGGCGGGGCCGTGCTCCTAGGTGCGATGACCATCGCGCGAAATCTTTTGTGGCAGCGCGGCTACCGCAAGATGGTGAAATATCGCGCACCGATCACAGCCAGCTTCATGCCCGAAATGATCGAAGTCCAATCGGCCGAAGGAGAATCCACCCTGCCTTGGGCAACCTTCAAAAAATACATCGAAACACCGGAGTATTTCTTCATCACTATGCCTCGGCGCGGCCTGTCCATTATTCCCAAACGCGCCTGCAAGGACGATCTAGAAATCGAAGCCCTGCGCGACATGATCACCGCCAATCTGCCCCGCGCCAAGATGCGCTGGACGTGAACGCCTAGAGACGCTCAATGTCGCCATGCGCGCGTGTTTCATGGAAGGTTTTCACAAATCCGGCCAGATCGGACGTCGCAATAGCCGCGCGAAGACCCGACATAAGCTCTTGATAGTAATGCAAGTTATGCCAAGTCACGAGCATGGAAGAAATCATCTCATGGGATTTGAACACATGGTGTAGATAGGCCCGCGAATACTGCGAGCAACAAGGGCAACTGCAGGCCTCGTCCAAGGGGCGCGGGTCGTCCATGTGGCGGGCGTTCTTGATATTGACCACCCCGTGACGGGTGAACGCCTGCCCTGTGCGCCCCGAGCGCGACGGCAAGACGCAGTCGAACATGTCGATCCCACGCTCCACTGCCCCGACAAGATCATCGGGCTTACCGACGCCCATCAGATAGCGTGGCTTGTCTTGTGGCAACTGATCGGGGGCATAGTCCAGACACCCAAACATTGCCTCCTGCCCCTCGCCCACCGCAAGGCCTCCTACGGCGTAACCTTCAAAGCCGATCTCGGTCAAAGCTTTGGCGCTTTCTTCGCGGAAGTCTTGCTCCAACCCGCCTTGCTGGATGCCGAACAAAGCGTATCCGGGGCGGTCGCCAAACGCCTTGCGAGACCGCGCGGCCCATCTCATTGACAACTGCATGCTGTCGTTGATGCGGGTGCGATCTGCGGGCAGCGCAGGGCATTCGTCAAAACACATCACAATGTCAGAGCCGAGCAACTTTTGGATTTCCATCGACCTCTCGGGCGAGAGCATATGCTTGGAGCCATCGATATGGGATTTGAAGGTCACGCCTTCCTCGGTGAGCTTGCGCAGCTCTGCAAGGCTCATAACTTGAAACCCGCCGCTGTCGGTCAAGATAGGGCGATCCCAGTTCATAAACTTGTGCAGGCCACCCAAATTGGCAATCCGTTCCGCCGTTGGGCGCAGCATCAAGTGATAGGTATTGCCCAGCAAAATATCCGCCCCAGTGGCGCGGACACTTTCAGGCATCATCGCCTTCACCGTGGCCGCAGTCCCCACGGGCATGAAGGCCGGTGTACGAATTTCCCCGCGCGGAGTTGAAATAACGCCGGTACGAGCCTTGCCATCGGTGGCATGAAGGTCAAATTTAAATCTCTGTGTCATGGGACCCGCTTTAGGGGTAAAAGTAAGTTCTACGCAAGGGAGACGGCCATAAATGAACCGCCGCGCGCTTCTCATATCACTGTTGGTCAGTGCTGCCCTGCCAGCTTTTGGGCAGTCGGTCCGCTACGAGTTGGAAAACTCTTTAACCGAGCGCGCAAAATGGCGCAGTCTGGGCGATAAAAACTGGGTTACCAACGACCCGATAGAGCGGGCCCGCTCTGGGCGATCTCGCATCACGACTTACGAACTGGAACACGTCGGTGGCGGAACGCCGGTTGCCCGACTTAAGTCGCTGATTGCATTGGCTGAAGCTGGCCCCAAAGGGTACAACGCGGTTCACGTAGGCGCACGCATCAAGACCCCCAAGCCCCCGACGCAGATGACCCTTGGCCAAATTCTGGCGTGGATCAAACATACGCCGGGGCAGCCCCATGCGATTGGCCGGTATCAGTTTATTCCCTCGACTTTGCGGTCCCTGATACAGCGCGCGGGCCTACCCGCAACAACGCGGTTTACACCCAAAATCCAAGACCAACTGGCCGATCTTTTGCTGGCTGATGCAGGGCTACAGAAGTTTTTAGCAGGGCGCATGTCGCGCAAGCGTTTCATGAACAACTTGGCAAAAATTTGGGCCGGTCTCCCCACATCCTCCGGAAAAAGCTACTACGACGGCTATGCAGGCAATCGCGCCACCCTAACGCGGGCCTATTTTGATGGAAAAATGCGGGAATTTTTCCCCAAATCCTGATCGGGATCCTGTGTTTCATACGAATGATGTGAAATCCTGCAGGTCTGGCACTGGACGATGCCTTGGCCAATCCTTATATCTTTACTCAACTATCTCTTATGGACGCTGAACATGACCCAGCCAACTGAACATCTTGAAGGCGCGCCGCTGATCAAGCCCTCTTCTACGGACCACCCGCTTTACGATAATATCGTTGAGGCGTGTCGCTCCGTGTATGACCCTGAAATTCCAGTAAATATCTACGATCTCGGGTTGATCTACACTATCGACATCAGCTCCGAGAACGAGGTTTCTATCCTGATGAGCCTCACCGCTCCGGGGTGCCCCGTCGCAGGCGAAATGCCGGGCTGGATCGCCGAGGCAATCGAGCCAATCGCAGGTGTCAAACAAGTTGGGGTTGAGCTGATTTGGGAGCCCCCTTGGGGCATGGAGATGATGTCCGACGAGGCACGTTTGGAACTGGGGTTCATGTAATGTTTTCCATTCCGGGCAAACAGGCCGTCTCCATCACTGATCAGGCCGCGGTTCAAATCGCCAAACTGATGGCGCGCGACGGGCATAAAGCCTTGAAAATTGGCGTAAAAAAGGGCGGTTGCGCTGGCATGGAATATACCATGGATTACGTCGATGAAGTCGCAGACAATGACGAAGTGGTCGAACAAAACGGTGCCCGTGTGATCATTGCTCCAATGGCGCAGATGTTTTTGTTCGGAACCGAAATCGACTATGAAACCAGCCTTTTGGAAAGCGGGTTCAAGTTCAATAACCCGAATGTCTCGGAAGCCTGCGGATGCGGCGAGTCGATCAAGTTTGACGAGAACCTGTTTAAGAAATGAGCGTGAGTGAGGCCGACATTGCCTTCGCCCGCGAGCTTTTCGCAGCCCTCCCTGCCATCACAACCCGCAAAATGATGGGAGGTCTGTGCCTCTATAGCGAGGGGCAAATATTTGCGCTCTTGCACTCTGACGGACAAATTTTCCTCAAGGCACAGGGCGATTTTGTCCCTGAAATTGAAGATCTTGGTGGAACCCGCTGGACCTATACCCGTAAGGACGGCAAAGTGGCTGAAATGCCCTATTGGTCCTTACCCGATCAATTTCTCGACGACCCAACCGAGGCCAGTGCTTTCGCACGCAAAGCCTTGGATCACCTCTAAAGGACGAATTTAATGCGCCGTAAACTTGCTGCTGGAAACTGGAAAATGAACGGGCTCACCGCCCAATTGGCCGAAGTCGAGGCGCTTTGCGCAGCCCACCCGAGCCCCAGCGTGGATTTGCTGATCGCCCCTCCTGCCACCTTGGTCTCCTCTATGGTGGTGACTGCATCCGATCACGCGCTGGACGTCGCAGGTCAGGATTGCCACCCAGAAAGCTCCGGCGCGCATACTGGCGACATTTCAGCCGAGATGCTGAAAGACGCAGGCGCGTCTCACGTAATCCTCGGCCATTCGGAACGCCGTGAAGACCACAATGAAAGCGACGACATTGTGCGCCGCAAAACCCGTGCGGCCTTGGACGCCGGACTAAAGGTTGTGATCTGCATTGGTGAAAGTCTCGAAGAGCGCGAAGCCGCAAACACTTTGGACATCATCGCCGGTCAATTGGCGGGCTCCTTGCCTGATGTTCTCACCGGTGAAAACACCGTTATTGCCTATGAACCGATTTGGGCGATTGGCACCGGAAAAGTGCCGACATTGGCACAGATCAGCGAAGTTCACACCTTCATTCGCGCGAAACTGGAAGCACGGTATGGGGAAGGCGTCGGCCGCTCCATTCGTTTGCTCTATGGTGGCTCGGTGAAACCGGCCAATGCATCGGACATCTTTGCAGTCCCCGATGTCGATGGCGCTTTGGTTGGAGGGGCATCGCTAAAGGCAGAGGATTTTTCCGCCATCATCAAAGCTTTGGAAAACGCCGCCTGAATGAAGTGCGTTTCACAAGCTCCAACGGATCAAGGGCTGAACCAAGATCCCTACCCGTTCTACGACCGCATCCGCCCGCTGGGCCAATTGGTCTGGTGGGAAGACTACGACATGCCCGTTGCGGCCTCACATGCCGTCGTTTCAGCCTTGCTTCGCGACCGCCGCTTCGGTCGCGAAAACCCGTATCCGCCGGCGATCCCGAAGCATCAAGCCGCGTTCTATGCGGTGGAAGCCCACTCTATGTTGGAGCTGGAGCCCCCACGACATACGCGGCTGCGTGGATTGGTTTTGCGGGCCTTCACCTCACGTCGCATCAAAGAGCTTGGCCCTGAGATCGAGGCCCTCAGCCACGAGCTGATCGACGCCTTCCCAGACACGCCTTTTGATTTGCTGACCGAATTCGCACAAAAGCTGCCGGTAATCATTATTGCCCGCCTGCTTGGCGTTCCTGAAGGCAAAGCGCCAGACCTGCTGCGCTGGTCCAACGCGATGGTGCGCATGTATATGGCGTCGCGTACCCGCGCCGATGAGGACGCGGCGGCACAAGCGGCAACCGATTTCGCAACCTATCTGCGCAGCTATGTGGAGGCCCGACGCGCCAAGCCTGCAGATGATCTGATTACCCGCTTGATCGAAGCAGAAGAAGATGGCGAACGCCTATCCACCGACGAGCTAATCACCACATGTATCTTGCTGCTCAATGCGGGTCATGAGGCGACGGTTCACTCCCTCGGGAACGGTGTCAAAACCGCACTGCAGACTGGGAAACGGCCTGACGATCCAGACAAATTCGCCGAGGAAATTCTGCGCTACGACCCGCCCCTTCACATGTTCACTCGGTTCGCGATGGAAGACATCGAGGTCTTCGGCCACAGCTTCAAAAAGGGCGAAGAAGTCGGCCTGTTGCTAGGCGCGGCCAACCACGACCCAGATGTCTACAACAGGCCGAGTGAATTCGACCCAGAACGGGACATGCCCCCGCACACCAGCTTTGGCGCTGGCTTGCACTTTTGCGTCGGAGCGCCCTTGGCACGCCTAGAGTTGTCAATCGCGGTGAGCGTTCTGTTTCGCCGTTGTCCTGACCTGAAGCTGGCAAGCCCGCCGGAATATGCCAACAGCTACCACTTTCACGGGCTGACGCGACTGATGGTGTCGCAGTAGATCAATATAGATAGGCCGCCCTACCGGCCATTTGGTCAGGCCGCGAAGACAAAGCAGCGGTCGCGACGCATGGTCAACCACAGGGTCGTGCCTTCCTTTGGCAAGAAGACCGCCGGCACCGTCGCCTTCAAAACAGAATTGTCTGCCGCCATGCGGAACTCGACTAAACTCTCGCGCCCCATAAAGCGGGCCCGCTCCACGACGGCGCGCGCAGGCGTCCCATCTTGCGGCGTGGGATTGGGGCCATGGCCTTGGCGGTCAAAGTCGATTTTCAGATGCTGCGGACGGATCACGATCTCAACCGCCCCCCCGTCCGGATGGCCCGGAGTTAGGAACTGACCAAAGGGCGTGTCTGTCAAAGCCCCGTTGGATTTCCCACATATCACGTTGATATCACTGAAAAATGCGGCCGCTTCCTTGTCGGCGGGTGCATTGTAAATATTATAGGGGTTGCCCTGTTGCACGATTTGCCCGCTTCGCATCAAAGCGATCTCATCGGCCATCCGCATGGCCTCATGCGGCTCATGGGTCACCAGCAAAACCGCTGTGCCCTCTTCCTTTAGCACCGCCAAAGTTTCATCACGAATTCCATCGCGCAAACGGTCATCAAGGCCAGAGAATGGCTCGTCCATCAGCATGATTTTGGGCCGTGGGGCCAATGCACGGGCCAGGGCCACGCGCTGTTGTTCGCCTCCCGACAATTCATGTGGATACATGTCGCCAAATCCGCCAAGCCCCACGCGATCTAGCAATTCGCCTACTCGCCGAGCGGCCTCCGCCTTCGTCCCCGTCAGTCCAAAGGCCACATTTTGCGCCACGCTCAGATGCGGAAACAAGGCAAAGTCCTGAAACATCAACCCGATAGATCGCCCCTCAGGTGGTACGCGCAGCGCGTCGCCGCTGATCAGCTGGCCATCAACCCACAGCTCGCCGCTGGACTGGCGTTCCACCCCCGCGATGATACGCAAGGTCGTGGACTTACCGCAGCCCGACGGCCCCAACAGGCAGGTCACCTGCCCCGGAGCCACGCTGAGAGACAGGTTATTCACCACCTGTTTGCCTGCAAAACTTCTGCAGATGTTTTTCAGCTCTAACCTTGGGATCACGTGATTTGTCGCCTCTTACCCGATCAAAACAATCGGAAAACTAGGTAACAGTCTCCTCCCTAGTCGGCAACCCTGCGCGACCCAATCACAACCGATGCAAACCCCGCAACCAGCACAACCACGCAGATCGCCAAAAGTTGCTCGTACTTCGGCGCGTCCGGCAAGATCGTGGCCATGAACTCCGTTCCGCGCAAAAAGTAGGCCATTGCCCCCAATATGGCCGCGATGAACGACACCGCGTAGGACCATAGTGGCACCGACCACCCAAATACAAACACAGCCACCATAACCGGCGTCAGGAACATCGATGCCGTGCCTGAAACGGCCACCGCGTCAAACAAAGTCGCGTTGCCCCACAACGTCAACGCACCGCCAAGCACCATAAAGATGACCATCACCATACGCCCGCCCATCAAAGACCGCGGCGCAAGGCGCAACTCTTCGACGCATAGGCGCGCAGCAGATGACAGCGCAGAATCGAGCGTCGACAAGGCAGACACCAACAACGACACCAAAAGCGCCACAAACACCCAAGTCGGGAACATGCCCGCCCAAGTGGTCAACAGCTGCCCCTCATAGGCCGCGCCAAGGTTGGCGGCATGAATACCGAATACACCAAAGGCCAAAATGCACAGGCTCGACAGCCAGAACGCATGAAGAAAGGAATTTCGTGTGGTCTTGCGATCCGCGATAAAGCCTCGGTCCATCATCACAGGGTCATGCGCTGGATAGGAAAACACCTGCAACAAAGCCACGGCAAGCAACACCCAACCTTGGCGGGATCCAGATGCCCCCTCTGACGTCACAATTGCGGTCACGGAGAACTCAGGCGATGCGACCAAATAGATAAACGCCGTGGCGAATACGGCCAAGAAGATCACCATTTGCACCACATCCGTGCGCAAAGCCGCACTCAGCCCCCCCCACGCCGAATAACCCAAGCCAAGCACCGCCACAGCGACGATTGCATAGGTTCCTGCATGCGCGACTTCAGGCAAAACCGCCCCGAAGATCAAGCCCACCACCAACAGGTTGGCAAAGACCTCGGAGAGCAAACGCAAGGCGATAACGACATTATACGCCCCTTGCCCAAAGGCGCCAAACCGTGCGCCCAGCCAGTCCTGCACCGACGTTGCATCGCGGGTGCGCAGCTGGCCGATGATGTATCCCCCCGTCAAAAACGAAAGGTAATAGGCCGCATATGCCAGCGTGCCCGCAGCGCCATAATAGTACCCAAGGATGGCAGAGTTCATCAAAGATCGCGCAAAAATCCATGTGGTGACTTGGCTAAGCACCAATGTCCAAAGGCGCGGCGCGCGCCCTGCCACCTGCCCGTCAAAAAAGCCCTCTACGGATGCACGACGCGGGGCCATCAGGAATGAGAAGACAATAACCGCCCCGAAGGCGGCAATTACATAGAGGCTGAGCATAGTTCTGTCCCGACTTGGATTTTTTTAACTAGGCCGCGCATAGCAAAGCCCCGCCCATCGGGCGAGGCTTTAGACACCTCCCAACACAATCGTGATGACCTACAATGTGGCGTTCGTTGCTCCGCCATCCAGCAAAATGTTTTGCCCAACGATAAAACCCGCATGTTGCGAGCACAGGAAGGCACATGTCGCGCCAAATTCGGCGCGCGTGCCATACCGGCGGGCGGGAATCGTGGCCTCGCGGGCGGCGCGTGCTTCCTCCATGCTTATCCCCTGCTGTGTGCTTACACCTGTGTCCAAAGACACGGCACGGTCTGTCGCGTGAATGCCTGGCAAAATGTTGTTCATTGTCACTCCTGACGGCGCAATCTGGCGCGAGGTGCCCGCAACATAGCCGGTCAAACCCGCGCGTGCGGCATTCGACAAGCCAAGCACTGGGATCGGGGCTTTGACCGATTGTGACGTGATGTTCACCACGCGCCCCCACCCGCGATCCATCATTGCAGGCACCAGCGCTTTGATAAGCGCAATTGGGGTCAACATGTTGGCATCCAAAGCAGAAATGAAGTCATCACGGTCCCAGTCGCTCCACATGCCGGGAGGTGGGCCGCCGGCATTATTGACCAAAATGTCGATCTCACCTGCAGCTTCAAGCACCTTGGTGCGGCCCTCTTCACTGGTGATGTCGGCCGCGATCGCCACGACCTCGACGCCAAAGCGGTCACGCAGGGTCTGCGCGGCCTCTTGCAGAGGGCCATCGGTGCGGGCATTCATCACGATGTTCACTCCGGCCTGCGCCAAAGCCTCTGCACAGCCAAGGCCAAGCCCTTTGCTCGACGCACATACCAACGCGCGCTTACCTTTGATCCCTAAATCCATTTCAAGCCTCTTCCATTCGCCGCATTACATTTAATCTTCTGCATGCGTAGCACTCCGTAGCTGCCGCGAGAAGAACCTTATCAGCGCCGCAATTCCGCCTTTGATTCGTAAAATCCGGTTAAATCACTCGTCAAAACCACAATTGTCGGAACCAAAACGCGCTTTCACAGCGAATTGTTTCCTCTCCCCCCCTGAATTTGCGACACATTTAACCAAATTCCCCTGCAATCGTTGCAAAATTTTCGACATACTTTAAACCAGACTTAACGATGGCGGTGGGGTTCGCCAGAGAATGAAGGTGCGGGGGCACGTTCGTTTCTATCTGGAGTAGCTTGGAACTGTTGTTTGTTTACAAGTGAGCTGCCTAATGCAACATCATCTGCCAACCGAATTTGTCGCCAATCATGCGTTTCTGGTCTATCCAGCCGCGGAGTTTCGCGTCTCCAACGGCGTGAACCACGGCGACCCTGTTGCCGGTGTAAATGATGTCTGCCTTGGGGATGGCTACAGTCTGAAACGAAGCGCGCAAATTTACTCCATGGATCTGTCGGAGCGCATTGGCGCGGGGCCTCGTCCGGTTTTCTCTGTCTCCGATGGTAGCCAGATCGAAGTGCCCGGCACACGCACCCGCATTTCGGCGCGATTGACCTTCATGACCCAGATCGGCGCGTCGGTGGATGCATTGGTAATCACATGTGACGCACCACTTGCGCGCGATTACTTCTACCCGCTTGGCCCGATTGAATCTGGTGTGGAATACACGCTGATCGCTGCCGAGGATGCACCACGTGAAATCCCCTTGGCCGATCTGACTGGCATGAGCTTCGGTCGCGGCACTCGCATCACCATGTCCGACGGCTCCCAACGCCCTGTCGAGCAGCTGAAAGCGGGCGACCGCGTTCTGACCCGCGACAATGGTATGCAAGCCGTTCGATGGGTTGGGTCGCGCACGGTGCAAGGAGCAGGTGAATTCGCCCCCGTTGTCATCAGCCAAGGTGCTATGGGCAACGCTGAGGACATCACCGTTAGCCAGCAGCACCGTATGCTGGTGTCCGACTGGCGCGCCGAGGTGATGGTCGGGTCACGCGATGTGCTGATCTCCGCGATCGATTTGATCAATGATGACACCATCTACGTGCGTAAAGGCGGCTTTGTTGAATACACGCAGTTGGTCTTCGACCAACACCAAATCCTCTATGCTGAGGGCGTGCCAACAGAAAGCCTGCACATGTCGCAGCAAATTCTGAATGGTCTGCCAGAGGACGTGGCCTCCGAAGTTCTGCAACTCTTTCCAGACCTGCCCACCGATGAGCCAAAGTTCAGCCGCGTGCCGCTGAAAAGCAAAGACGCCGCCAACCTTCTGCGTCAAACCGGTCGCCTGTAACGCCTACCCGCTTTGCATCAAAGGCCAGAGCCGCTAGCGTGGCCGTGAGCGAGGCGAGAAGGCAGCAACAGCATGGCAAATCCCCAACATCTAGAATGGCTGCGCGAAGGCGTAGACGCGTGGAACGCACGCATGCGGGAAAAGCGGTTCGTTGCGGACCTGCAAGGGGCGGACCTGCAAGGGGCCGACCTGCAAAGGACCGACCTGCGAGGGGCAGACCTGCGAGGGGCAGACCTGCAAGGGGCGCTCCTGTTAGAGGCGGACCTGCAAGGGGCCGACCTACAAGGGGCCGACCTGCAAAGGGCGCACCTGCGAGGGACCGACCTGCAAAGGGCGCTCCTGAAAGGGGCACTCGTGCGAGGGGCGGGCTTGCAAAGGGCGGATGTGAGAACAATCGTATATTCGGCGGAGCGCGATGCGCTCACACGCACCGCTGAGTATACGGACCTTAGCAAAACCCGCCTTTTAACGCAAAATCAGGTCAACCTGATGCGCGGCGACAGCGGAACGATCCTGCCCCAACACATCACCCCCCCCGCCCATTGGCCGGAGGTTGGATTGGAGGAAGAGCCGCCCGTCGAAAGCGCTTTTCACAGCGACGAAACAGCACGTGGCCCTTCGCCGGTTCAATATACCCCACCTGCGGCCTTCAAGACCGAAGACAATGTCATCGACATTCGCCACACACCACAACGCCCAGAACCCCGCGAAGCCTCGCAAACTCCGATAGACAACGCGCTTTGCGAAAAAACCCGCAAAGCCCTGCTGCATCAAACCCGCACCATCGTGAAGCTTCTGACAGCCTATGAGAATGAGGACAGCAACCGTGCCGAAAATGCAGCGCAAATCGCAATCACATGCAAAGAGCTGTGCGATGCGCTGGATGTCCCAGCCGAAGATTTCCTCCCGACCCTGTTGGAAGACTACATAGAAGCCATAGCCATCGGCTACGGCGAGGACATCCATGCCTTCGAGACAAATGACCGCGCCGCCATCGAGCGCCTGATCAAACGTGGCCGGCAGCACTACGCCTGTTACCCCGAACTCGTCGAAATCGCCGACCCAGAAAATACACGTTTTATCCCTGACACGTTCCCCTACACCGTCGCCTCGCTTACTGCCGAGATTGACGACATTGTCTACGGCGATGAAAGCGAAACCTTCTTTAGCAACACGACACGTACTCTGATCGAGGCCGAAAAGACCGCCCGCGTTCCCCGTGACGTTGACCCCAACAAGTCCAAACTCGCACGACTTGGCGCCATAACTGCCGAAATGTGGCGCGAAATGGAGCCACAGCGTGAACGCATAAAGAAGCTAGGCCTCAAAGGTAAGGACGGTGTAGACAAAGCTACCGCATGGCTAAAAACCTTCGAGAAGGTTCAGAAAATCTGGGAAGCCATAGAGCCCTATATTGGGAAAACCCCAGACGCCTAAAGCCCCTAATCCACGTAGAAGAATTCCTCGCGCACGATTTTCCCTTCGGCCACATGATACACGGCGATCTCTTCCATGTTGGAAATCTCACCCGTCTCTTTGCTCTTGGCTTTCATTTTGAAGGTCACACCGAAGCGGTCATCGCCATGTGGATAAGGCCCGCCAACTTCGCCCTCTAGGATTTCAAAGGCGCTGGCGAACCATGCGTGCTTGCCTTTGATGCCTTCAATTCCGACGGTTTCGCGGCCGTTTCCTAGATCTCTGGCTTCGACCGATACGGCGTCCGTCGCGTAAAGCTTGCCAAGGTTTTCCTCTTCACGGTTTTCGCGGCACCCCGCTACCAATTCATTCGCGATTTCCAACAGCGTCATTTTCATCTCCCAATTAATGTTCCCTATACGTTCTCACAATGCCCGAAAAACGTCACCTGATCAAGACAGCGTGCCTGATCGATTGCGGAACTCCGCCGACGCCTCTATATCCAACCGCATGTTAGACCTCGCATCAAATCAGCCTGTGTTGCCGCCCGAGATTTCTCGTCGTCGGACCTTCGCCATCATCTCGCACCCTGATGCGGGCAAAACGACCCTGACTGAAAAGTTCCTCCTGTATGGTGGTGCGATTCAAATGGCGGGGCAAGTGCGCGCCAAGGGGGAGGCACGCCGCACCCGTTCTGACTTCATGCAAATGGAAAAGGATCGCGGGATTTCCGTCTCGGCGTCCGCGATGTCTTTTGACTTTGACAGCCACCGATTTAACCTCGTGGACACGCCGGGTCACTCGGATTTTTCCGAGGATACTTACCGGACACTGACGGCCGTGGATGCAGCCGTGATGGTCATCGATGGTGCTAAAGGCGTCGAGAGCCAAACGCAAAAACTGTTTGAAGTCTGCCGCTTACGCGACCTTCCTATTCTTACATTTTGCAACAAAATGGACCGCGAAAGCCGAGATACCTTCGAGATTATTGACGAAATCCAAGAAAACCTTGCCATTGATGTCACGCCTGCCTCTTGGCCGATTGGCGTCGGTCGTGACTTCATGGGCTGCTACGATCTGATCAACGACCGCCTTGAATTAATGGACCGCGCCGATCGCAACAAAGTAGCTGAAAGCATAGAAATCAACGGGTTGGACGACCCGAAATTGGCCGAACACGTGCCGGAAGCGCAGTTGAACCAATTCCTCGAAGAGATTGAAATGGCTAAGGAATTACTCCCAAGCTTCAATCACCAAGACTTTCTTGACGGGACGATGACGCCGATTTGGTTCGGCTCTGCCATTAACTCTTTTGGGGTGCAGGAACTGATGCAAGGCATTGCGGATTACGGCCCGCAGCCGCAGCCGCAAAAGGCCAGCCCGCGTGCAATTTCCCCTGATGAATCAAAAGTTTGCGGCTTCGTCTTCAAGGTTCAAGCCAATATGGACCCCAAGCACCGCGACCGCGTGGCCTTCGTGCGCTTGGCGTCAGGCCATTTCAAGCGCGGAATGAAGTTAACCCATGTGCGCACCAAAAAGCCGATGGCGATCTCCAACCCTGTGCTATTTCTCGCCTCGGACCGCGAATTGGCCGAAGAGGCATGGGCCGGTGACATCATGGGCATTCCAAATCACGGGCAACTGCGCATTGGCGACACCTTGACCGAAGGCGAAATGATCCGAGCCACGGGCATCCCCTCTTTCGCGCCTGAATTGCTGCAAAACTGCCGCGCGGGCGACCCGATGAAGGCCAAGCATTTGGAAAAGGCGCTGATGCAGTTCGCCGAAGAAGGTGCCGCCAAAGTGTTCAAACCAGCGTTCGGTTCCGGCTTTATCGTCGGCGTGGTTGGCGCGTTACAATTCGAAGTTCTAGCATCTCGCATAGAGCTGGAGTACGGCCTGCCCGTACGTTTCGAAGGATCGCAATTCACCTCGGCCCGTTGGGTCACCGGTGACAAAACTGCCGTCGATAAATTCATCGAGGCGAACAAGCAGCACATCAGCTATGACAACGACGGCGACGTGGTGTTCTTGACCCGCCTACAATGGGACATCGACCGCGTGGCCCGCGACTACCCTGACGTAACGCTTAGCGCGACGAAGGAAATGATGGTGTAAACTGTGGATGCTTCAGAAGTGTCGATTTGTATGGGCACTTCTGCTATGATTGTGAAATCACGGCCCATTTCGGGCCCAAAGCACAATTATAACAAATATATAGAGCATTCTCAGTGACCCAAAAGCACGCTTCCGACAAAATGCCAAAAGGCCTGTTCGCCGCTGCGCGTTGGGCGGCCGAGCGCACGCCAGACAGCCGCAATCGCGCAGTCGATTTATACCGCGCCATCGCAATTAGCTTCGTCATCTTGGGGCACTGGCTCTTGGTCGCAGGGGTTATCCGCGACGGCGAGCTCGACTTCGTGATCCTGCTTGCCGAGCAACCTTGGACCCATTTCGCCACTTGGCTGTTCCAAGTAATGCCGGTGTTCTTCTTCGTCGGAGGTTTCTCAAACGGGCTGTCATGGACGTCCGCGCGCAAAGATCCTGTGAAGAAATCTGCTTGGGCGTCCTCGCGTCTGTCCCGCCTGTTGAAACCAACGGTTCCGGTCGTGCTTTTCTGGGCTGTCGCGGGGGCTGTCGCCCATATGTTGGGTGTCTCGGTGGAGCTGATCTCTAACGCCTCACAAGCTGCCCTCGTGCCTGTATGGTTCTTGGCCGTCTATATCATCATGACTATGGCGGTCCCTGCCACGATGGCTCTTTGGGACAAAATGGGCATCGCATCCGTTGGCGTTTTGGCGTTGGGCGCGATCATGGTAGATGCAATTGCCTTCGGGGCAGATCAAGGGTGGCTCCGTTGGAGCAACTACGCCTTTGTCTGGCTTGCCGTACACCAACTGGGTTATTGGTGGGGCACGGCCGAACGCCCTAAGACTTGGGCGTTGGGCTTTGTCGCATTGGGCTGTGTCTGGCTCTACGTTTTGATCGTGCAGTTCGGCTTCCCCGTGGCAATGGTCAGCGTTCCAGGCGCAGAGATGTCCAACACCCGCCCCCCAACCACCGCCATGCTTGCCGTTGGAAGTGTGCAGATCGGGGTGATCTTGTTGTTGACTGATCTGGCGCAGAGATGGCTTCAGAACGTGAAAATCTGGACGTGGGTCATCGTGTTCAACCAGATGATCATGTCGATCTATCTTTGGCACATGACGGCCCTGCTAATCGTCGTCGGCATCACGGCCTATGTGTTCGCAGGGGTTGGGCTGCACGAGGCTCCGGGAACCGGCTTGTGGTGGGCCATGCGCCCAATTTGGGTGGCCCTGTTCACCGCTGTTTTGGTTCCCTTTGTCTTGATCTTTGTCGTCTTCGAGGCCGGCAGCAAAACCACGGCAGACATGCGCCCCAGCCCTTGGCAGGCCATGTTCGGGGCTGTCATGACCTGTGCAGGTTTGGTCACGATGGCGATGGTGGGGCTTGGCAAAGAGAACGCAATTGGCGTCAATTGGTTGGCCGTGGGGCTGGTGGTGTTCGGTGTATTTGTCGCCACGCGGCGATTCTCTGCGCGCTAGATCAGTCTCCAATGCGGCCAATTCACCACGTATTGTTGTTAGAAGGCGCTTTATTTACCGCTGTTTAGCGCCTTCACCCCTGTATTTATTGACCTCTTGGTCCGCGCGGGATACATGCAGCGTACCCGCGGAAAACGTCTGCGGGTCGACGCAGGGACGCGTTGGAACCTGCGTCCCCAATTTCTGCCGCATCTTGCCCCATGGTGGGGCTGCGCAATTTGGATATACATGACAAAATTCACAGACCTGAAGTTGCACGCCAAAGTTCTTAAGGCGATTGATGAAGTTGGCTACACCGAGCCTACCCCCATTCAAGCCGGAGCGATCCCGCCTGCCCTTGAGGGCCGCGATGTTCTAGGAATCGCACAAACCGGCACCGGCAAAACCGCCAGCTTCACACTGCCGATGATCACTTTGCTAAACCGAGGCCGCGCACGGGCACGCATGCCCCGCTCCTTGGTTTTGGCCCCGACACGCGAATTGGCCGCACAGGTTGCGGAAAACTTCGACCTCTATGCCAAGCACACCAAACTGACCAAAGCACTGCTGATCGGCGGCGTATCTTTCAAAGAGCAAGACGCCCTGATTGACCGCGGCGTTGACGTGTTGATCGCCACTCCGGGTCGTCTTCTGGACCATTTCGAGCGCGGCAAGCTGATTTTGTCGGACGTGAAAGTCATGGTTGTGGACGAAGCCGACCGCATGTTGGATATGGGCTTCATCCCCGATATTGAGCGCATCTTCCAGATGACACCTTTCACCCGTCAAACCTTGTTCTTCTCGGCCACTATGGCCCCCGAGATCGAACGGATCACCAACACATTCCTGTCGAACCCCGAGCGGATCGAAGTCGCGCGTCAGGCGACGACATCTGACACGATCACTCAGCTGTTGTTTGAGTTGCCCGGCACCCGCCGTGACGCCCAAGCCAAGCAAAAGCGCGACTTCCTGCGCAAGCTGATCGACCAAGAAGGCGAGAAAGTCACCAACGGCATCATCTTCTGCAACCGCAAGGTAGATGTGGATATCGTCGCGAAATCGTTGAAAAAATACGGCCATGACGCGGAACCAATCCACGGCGATCTGGATCAAAACCACCGCATGCGCACCTTGGAAGGCTTCCGTGACGGCAAAATCCGGTTCCTTGTGGCCTCTGATGTGGCGGCACGCGGGCTGGACATTCCAAATGTCAGCCACGTGTTTAACTTCGACGTTCCTGGCCATGCGGAAGATTATGTGCACCGCATCGGTCGCACAGGTCGCGCTGGACGCCTAGGCACGGCGATGATGATCTCGACCCCTAAGGACGAGAAGCAGCTCGCCGCGATTGAGAGCCTGATTGAGAAACCCGTTCCGCGTGGAGACGTTGGCGAGCAAAAAGCGCCTGTCTCAAAAACCACCGAGGCAGATGCGGCAGCCGACACCAAAGAAGAGCGCCCGACAAAATCTCGCTCACGCTCGCGCAGCCGCTCCAAGGCCAAGCCAGAGGCGGAAGCAAAGGCAGATGCCCCAGAGGTCGCAGCGCCCACGAAAACGCCCGAGAAAGCCGAGGCCAAGCCTGCGAAGACTGAAGCCTCGAAAGAGGCGCAAGAAGCGGCTCCCAAGCCCCAGCAAGAACACGCGCCCCGTTCACGGTCTCGCGGTGGAAAAGGCCGTGGGCGCAACGAAGACCGTGGCCCGAAGGTCGTGGGTTTGGGCGATCACCTGCCGACTTTCATCGAAAAGAGCTTTGCGGAACGCCGCGCCGACTGATTTTCAGCTACACCAAATTCAAAAGCCCCCGAAGCAGATCAGCTTCGGGGGCTTTTTTGATTCTGACTGGAACGAATGGGACGGCTTAGGCCGCCAGTCTGGAGATCAGCACCACAACCTCAGGCTTCTTGCCGATTTCCTTTTGCGATGTCTGGCGAACAATGCGCTTGATCTTCTCTTCCAACTTGTCGTCATTCGCCACAGTTTTGGCGTCCGCACGACCAAGAAACTGGCCAATTTCGTCTTCCAAGATGTCTTGCAACGCCGCGTGGGATTTGCCGGTTTCTGGCAAGCCACGCAGTTCGCACCACGCATCGGACAGCGGGTCATCTTCTTCGTCGATCAAGATTCCGATCACCACCTGCCCGTTCAACGCCATGCGGATGCGGTCACGTACAACCCCGTCCAAAGCGCCGATTTGGACAGAGCCATCAAGGTACAAGCGCCCCGTCTCAATGAACTCCACCACTTCGGGTTTGTCCCCAGATAGCGAAACCATAGTGCCATTTGGCGCCACGACAGAAGCGATGCCATTGGCTTCGCCAATTTTCGCGTGCTCGCGCAGCATACGGTGTTCGCCGTGGTTCGGGATCAAGATTTGCGGCTTTACCAATCGGTGCATTTCTTCCAGATCGGGCCGGTTCGCGTGGCCGGACACGTGAATATCCGCCATCTTGTCGTCGATAACATCGACACCCAATTCACTGAAATTATTGACGATTTGCCCTACCGAGGTTTCATTCCCCGGAATGGTCTTGGAAGAGAACAAAACCGTATCGCCTTCGCGCAGGGATATGCCCAGAAACTTGCCTCGCGACAGTTGCGCGGTTGCGGCGCGGCGCTCCCCTTGGGATCCTGTGGCCAAGATCATCAGGTTTTCACGCGGCACGTCGCGGGCCTCTTCTGGCAGAATGTAGGGGGGGAAATCGGTGACAACACCGGTCTCAATTCCCGCCTTCACCATACGCTGCATGGACCGACCCATCAGGCAGATAGACCGCCCCGCCTCGCGACCAGCCTCCGCAAGCGTTTTCACCCGCGCAATGTTGGAGGCAAATGTAGTGGCGACAACCATCCCCGTGGCGTCCCGCACCAAAGGTACGATGTTCGGCCCCACAGTGGCCTCGGAGCGGCCTTCATGTCGCGAAAACACATTGGTTGAATCACAGATTAGCGCTTTTACCGGAGCCAAGTCAGACCACGCTTTGCGATCAAAGGCTTCGCCCAGCACAGGTGTCTCGTCGATCTTGAAGTCGCCCGAATGCACCACCCGCCCGTCCGGCGTGTCGATCACCAGACCAGAGCTTTCGGGGATCGAATGCGAAATCGGCATGAAGCCTACCTTGAACTTGCCCACTTTGACCTGTTCCGGCATTGGCTCAACGATGTTGATCTCAGAGCCGGAATAGCCGTGCTCAGCCATCTTCAATGCAGCAATATGCCCCGTGAATTTGCGCGTGTAGATTGGCGCCTTCAGGCGGCTATACAGATGCCCGACCGCGCCCACGTGGTCTTCATGTGCATGGGTGATAAATATTGCATCGAGCTGCTTTGCGCGATCCGCAATCCATTCGATGTCTGGGAAAATCAGATCAACACCCGGGGTGCTGTCCATATCTGGGAAGGTCACGCCCATGTCGACCAAGATGAACCGCTCCTTGCCCGGTTTCCCGTAGCCATAGAGATACATGTTCATGCCAACTTCGCCCGCCCCGCCTAGGGGAAGGTAGACCAGTCTTTCGCCTGCCATTTAGGTATTCTTTCTATTGTGCTCATTGATGACCACCAGCCCACGCATGGTCAGGTCATCGTCGAATTCGTCAAATAGGGCGTCTGCCTGCTGGAACAGCGGCGCCAACCCCCCGGTGGAAATTACTTTCATGTCGCGGCCGTGCTCGGCTTTGATGCGGGCGCATATCTCTTTGATAAGGCCGATATAGCCCCAGAACACACCCGACTGCATGCACGCAACCGTATTCGTACCAATTACCGTTTGAGGCTTGCTAATATCAACATGTGGCAATGCCGCAGCCGCCTGATGCAACGCCTCCAAGCTCAAGTTCACCCCAGGTGCGATCACGCCCCCGATATAGGCCCCGTCACTGTCAACAACATCAAAGGTCGTAGCCGTGCCAAAATCGACCACGATCAAGTCGCCTCCGAAAAGGTCATAGCCCGCGACCGTGTTCACCAACCGGTCAGGGCCCACAGCGGTCCCCTCATCCACGCGCACGTCCACCGGAAGCGCACAGCCCTCTTTGCCCACAACCAGCGGGCGCGTGTTGAAATAGCGGTCCGCAAAAACCCGCAGGTTGAACACCACACGCGGCACCGTGGAGGACACTATGACTTGTGTGATTTCTACGTCGATCTTCTCAAACCGCATGAGCGTCGACAGCCAGACATAATACTGATCTGCCGTGCGCTGCCATTCGGTCGAGGTGCGCCAAGTCGCGATGAATCCTTCCCCATCCCAAATGGAGAACACGGTGTTCGTGTTGCCGCAGTCAATCGCCAGTAGCATACCTTTGCCCTTTTTGGTCACGCAGTTGCGTAGGCCTGTGCATATACGTCCTTGTCGGGGGCGTCAAAGTTCGGCCGGTCTCACTGAAAATACACATCCGCCGCCGCGATTTCGCGCAGTCCCTTCGAGGTTTGCAAAATCAGGTTCCCAGCCGCATCGATCCCCTCAAACGTCCCCGAGTGTTCCTCACCCACGGTGCGCGCGGTGATGACGTCGCCCAAACGCGCGGCTTTCGCCAACCAAGCCTCTCGGATTGGGGCAAATCCATAGGTCACAAACTGTGTCTCCCATTTTGCATAGGCCGCAGCCAGCTCCAGCGCGAAATCCTCTGTGTCCACGGAGGCACCGATTGATTGCAAGCTGGTCGGAGCAACGGCGTGCTGCTCCAACTCAGAGGTGTTGGGGGCCTCTTTCAGGTTGACGCCGATCCCGATTGCCAAGCTATCGAGGGACCCGCCCTGCCCCGCACTGGCAAGCAATATGCCTGCCAGTTTGCCGCCATGCAGCAGAACGTCATTTGGCCACTTAAGCGAAAATGCCTCTGGGCGACCGGTCAGGGCCACACAGGCTTCAAACAACGCCAGCGCCGCCACGAAGGACCGCAGAGAAACAATTTCAGGGGGGTCTTTGGGGTGCAGCACCAAAGTGCCTGCGAAATTGCCCTTAGGGTTGGACCACGCCCGCCCACGCCGCCCATGTGCGGCGGTTTGCGTCTTGGCGATAATCCAAGTCGGGCCGGATATGGTGCCGGCCCGACGGTTTGCCTCGGCCATGGTGCTGTCCACGCTTTCCAGCGTAATCAGCCCATAGCCGGCGGGCCATTCAGTTGACAAGTGCGCCAGCGGCGGTCAGGGCCAATCCTTCGATACCAAACAGATTGATGACCCCCAGAAGCATCACGGCAGCAGCCCCGACCAAGAACATCCAATTGACCATTGGCATGGAGCCGTTCAGCGCGTCGCGCTCTTCGCCGAAATACATGTAGTAGATCACACGCAGGTAGTAGAAGGCGCCGATCACCGAACCGACGACACCGGCAATGGCCAACCACGCCATATCCGCATCCACAGCCGCTTTCAGCACGTAGAACTTGCCAAAGAAGCCCACCATCGGCGGAATGCCCGCCAGAGAGAACATCAACACCAGCATCGCCAAAGCACGCATCGGCTCTTTCTTGGAATAGTTCTGCAACGCGTCGATATCGGTGACCGGCTCGCCGTCTTTCTCCATCGACAAGATGAACGCGAAGGTGCCGATATTCATCGTCACATAGATCGCCATATAGATCAGCATGGCTTGCACGCCTTCCGCGGTGCCCGCGGCCAAGCCCATCAAGGCGAAGCCCATATGCGCGATCGAGGAATAGGCCATCAGGCGCTTGATGTCGCGCTGGCCGATCGCAGCGATCGCGCCGAGGAAAATGGACACGATCGACAAAAAGGCCACGATCTGCGACCAGTCGGCGACGGCCCCGCCAAAGGCGTCATGCACAACGCGGGCAAACAATCCCATAGCAGCCACTTTAGGGGCCGTGGCGAAGAAGGCCGTGATCGGTGTGGGCGAGCCCTCGTAGACATCAGGTGTCCACATGTGGAAGGGCGCCGCTGATACTTTGAAGGCCAAGCCCGCAACCACAAACACCAGACCAAACAACAAACCAAGGGAGATGTCGCCTGCATGCACCGTCGAGTAGATACCTGCAAACAATGTGGTGCCCGCATAGCCGTAGACCAATGAAGCGCCATATAGCAGCATGCCCGACGACAGCGCGCCCAGCACAAAATACTTCAAACCCGCTTCCGTGGATTTCGCAGAATCGCGGCGCAAGGATGCGACGACATAAAGCGCCAAGGACTGCAACTCCAGCCCCATGTAGAGCGCCATCAAATCGCCTGCTGACACCATCATCATCATGCCGACAACCGAAAGTGCAACAAGGATCGGATACTCAAATCGGAACAACCCGTGACGGGTCATGAAGTCTTGGCTCAAGAGCAAGATTGCTGCGGCAGACAGCAATATCGTAACCTTGGCAAAGCGCGAGAAACCGTCGTCCATGAAGGCCCCACCGAAGGCCGCATTCGCCCCTTCGCCATTGAAGCCAATCCATGCGGCAAGCAGGACGAACACAAGGCTCGTGGCCCAAAGGACCAAAGGCGCCGCCTTGTCCTTGGTAGTATAGACCCCGCCCATTAAGGCCACCATGGCGAAAACCGCCAATATGACTTCGGGCAGAACGATATTCAGGTCAGCTTGGATCATCTTATCCGTCCTTAGTGTCCGGCCACAGCCGTGGTTACGCCGCTGTCGAGCAGCGCAGTGTCATAGTTAGAGACAAGCGCTTCCACGCTTGGCCCGATCAGATCCAGCACCAATGCCGGATAAACCCCCAGCAAAATGGTCATGAAGATCAATGGTGCGAAGATCGCTTTCTCGCGAGAGGTCATATCCGTGATCGAACGCAGGCTTTCCTTAATCAGATCACCCATAACCACGCGGCGGTACAGCCACAGACCATAAGCCGCCGACAGAATAACCCCCGTGGTCGCAAACATCGCAACCCAAGTGTTGACTTGGAACACGCCCATCAATGTCAGGAACTCCCCAACAAACCCCGATGTGCCTGGAAGGCCAACATTTGCCATGGTGAAGAACATGAAGATCAGCGCATAGGCCGGCATCCGGTTCACCAATCCGCCATAGGCGTCGATTTCGCGAGTGTGCATCCGGTCGTAAATCACACCAACACACAAGAATAACGCGCCAGAAATGAACCCGTGGGAGATCATCTGGAAGATCGCGCCGTCAACACCTTGCTGGTTGGCCGCAAAAATACCCATGGTCACATAGCCCATGTGCGCAACCGAAGAGTAAGCAATCAGCTTCTTCATGTCGGACTGCACCAAAGCCACCAATGAGGTGTAGATAATCGCGATGGCAGACAACCAAAGAACATAGTTTGCAAGAACCTCGGTCCCGACAGGGAACATCGGCAGCGAGAAACGCAAGAAGCCGTAGCCGCCCATCTTCAACAAGATTGCCGCCAGAACTACGGACCCTGCGGTCGGTGCCTGCACGTGCGCATCCGGCAACCAAGTGTGAACAGGCCACATTGGCATCTTCACCGCAAAGCTGGCGAAGAAGGCCAAGAACATCAGTGTTTGCAACCCGCCTACGACTGTTACACCTGCGACAGAGAAGCTCTCTGATGCGAAGGTATGTGACAGCAAAGTCGGAATGTCCGTCGTGCCCGCGTCCATATACATGGCGATCATGGCCACCAGCATCAAAACCGACCCCAACAATGTGTAGAGGAAGAACTTGAACGACGCATAGATGCGGTTCACCCCGCCCCAGATACCAATGATCAGGAACATCGGGATCAAACCGGCCTCGAAGAAGAGGTAGAACAAGATCAGATCAAGCGCGCAGAACACGCCCAACATCAACGTCTCCAGCAACAAGAAGGCGATCATGTAGTCCTTCACCCGTGTCTTCACATCCCAGCAGCTGGCGATCACCAGCGGCATCAGGAATGTGGTCAACAGCATGAAGGTGACGGAAATTCCGTCGACGCCCATTTTGTACTTCAGCCCCAAGAGCCAGTCGCGCTCTTCCACAAACTGGAAGCCGGTATTGGCTGGGTCAAAGCCTGTGTAGACAAAGATCGACAGCAAGAAGGTCAAGCTTGTGGCAAGCAAGGCAAGCCATTTGGCACTGCGCTGCGAAGCCTCATCATCGCCGCGCAAAAACACGGCCAAGATCACAGCCGCGACAAGCGGCATGAAGGTGATAACGGAAAGTAAGTTGTCCATTAGTGGCCGCCCCCGACGCCAGTCTCAATAGAAGGTCCGCCAATCGCGAACCAAGTGATGATAAGTACCACGCCGATTACCATGGCGAAGGCGTAGTGGAACATGAAGCCGGACTGCGCACGGCCCGCAAGGCGTGTCAGGAACGGCACGGCCCCCATCGCGACCCCGTTGATCGAGCCGTCGATGACTTTGCCGTCGCCCCGTGTCCACAAGAAGTTGCCAAGACATTTGGCCGGACGGATGAAGATCACCTCATACAACTCGTCGAAGTACCATTTGTTCAGCAAGAACTGGTAGAGATGCTTCTGGTTGTTCGCCAAACGTCCAGGCAGGCTTGGGTTTTTGATGTAGAACATCCAAGCCGTAAAGAAGCCGATCAACATTGCAATGAACGGGGCAACCTTTACCCATTTCGGCGCATGGTGAGCCTTGTCCATCGTGTGGTTGTCTGGCCCCATGTAGATGGCACCCTGCCCCGGAACCTGTGGCGCGCCATGATCTGCGTGATCATCATGGCCTTCATCGGTGCCCGCCGCGATAGCCGCCATGCTGAGCGTGTTAGGGTCAACAATCGCGTGCTGCTCACCTTGGGTCATGCCGAAGAATTTCTCCACGTCATGGTGGTCACCAAAGAACGGCTTGAAGAACACCATGCCTGCGAAAACTGCTCCCACAGCCAGCACGCCAAGTGGCACCAGCATAACCATTGGGCTTTCATGCGCATGCTCATGCGTGTGCTTGTCGCCGCGCTCGGTGCCGTAGAAGGTCATGAACATCAGGCGCCAAGAATAGAACGATGTGAACACCGCCGCGATAACCAGCAACCAGAAGGCGTAGCCGGATCCGCCGCCCCATGCGCTCTCGATGATCGCGTCTTTGGACAGAAAGCCTGCAAAGCCGATGTGGGTCAGCGGAATGCCAACACCTGTGATCGCCAATGTGCCGATCATCATCGCCCAGAAGGTCAACGGAATTTTCTTACGCAGGTTGCCGTAGTTGCGCATATCTTGCTCATGGTGCATCGCGTGAATGACCGAGCCCGCGCCAAGGAACAACATCGCCTTGAAGAACGCATGTGTCAGCAGATGGAACATGGCCACCGAGTAGACGCCAACACCTGCGGCCACAAACATGTAGCCCAGCTGCGAGCAGGTCGAATAAGCAATCACGCGTTTGATGTCGTTTTGCACAAGGCCAACGGTCGCCGCGAAGAAGGCGGTGGTCGCCCCCATAACAACGATGAACGCTTTGGCGTCAGGTGCGAATTCCATCAAAGGCGACATGCGGCAAACCAAGAAGACACCAGCAGTAACCATGGTCGCGGCGTGGATCAGGGCAGACACCGGTGTCGGGCCTTCCATCGCGTCTGGCAACCAAGTGTGCAAAAGAAGTTGGGCCGATTTGCCCATCGCGCCGATGAACAACAAGAAGGCCAACAAGTTTGCGGCGTTCCAGTCAGTCCACAAGAAATGCAACTGCGTTTCCGCCAATTCAGGTGCGGCGGCAAAAACATCAGAGAAGTTGATGCTGTCGGTCAGGTAGAACAATCCGAAGATACCAAGCGCGAAACCGAAGTCACCCACACGGTTAACCACAAAGGCTTTGATCGCGGCGGCATTTGCGGATGGTTTCTTATAGTAGAAGCCGATCAACAGGTAAGACGCAACGCCCACACCTTCCCAGCCAAAGAACATTTGAACCAAGTTGTCCGAAGTCACCAGCATCAGCATCGTGAAGGTAAAGAACGACAGGTAAGCAAAGAAGCGCGGCTTGTAGCTGACGCCTTCGCCGAAATGTTCGTCATGCGCCATGTAGCCGAAGGAATACAGGTGCACCAGGCTCGACACCGTGGTCACAACGATCAACATGATCGCGGTCAAACGGTCCACACGAATGGCCCAAGAGGTGTCCAAAGTGCCGGATTGGATCCAACGCAGCAGCTCGATGGTTTCGGTTGTGCCGTCGAAGGTCAGGAAGACGACCCAGCTCAGAAGTGCCGACAAGAACAGCAGTCCCGTTGCAATCACGCAGCCCGCTTGCTCGCCGATGAACTTCCAGCCGAAGCCGCAGATCAAAGCGCCGATCAGAGGAGCAAAGAGGATGATGGTTTCCATAGTGACTTAGCCCTTCATCACGTTGACGTCTTCCACGGCGATGGTGCCGCGGGTTCGGAAGAAGCAGACCAGAATGGCCAGCCCGATTGCCGCCTCAGCCGCCGCAACCGTCAGCACGAACAAGGTAAATACCTGTCCGGCGAGGTCGCCAAGATAGCTGGAGAAGGCTACGAAGTTGATATTCACCGCGAGCAACATCAGCTCGATCGACATCAAGATGATGATGACGTTCTTGCGGTTCACGAAGATGCCGAAAATGCCGATGACGAACAATGCCGCCGCGACTGTGAGGTAGTGTTCAAGTCCGATCATTTATCCTTGCTCCAGCAATCCAATAAGCGCCGAGTGGTCGCAGATTTCGTTGGTATATCTTTCATGGTCACCCGCTTTGGTGGGGTCGTAGTCAAATGACTTCTCAGGAAAAGCCACTTTCAATGTTTCAATTACGTCGAACCAGCCATGCATGTCTGGGCCACCAGAGAAGAAAGGGGGCTTTTGTGCACCCGGACATCTTGCCAAAAACTCTTGCTGCCAAGGCTCATACTCATCGCTTGGCTCTTGGCAAATCATGGTCCACTCATAAGTGGCATGGCCGATGCTTTGTCCAGCGTATGAACATGGCAACTCAGAATTCACCCCCATATCAGCGCGGCTCGACAATGCAACATCAGCAGATGCTGGCAATGCCCAGAAAGTCAGACCAAAGATAAAAGCGGTTCTGTTCACAACCCCTGCCCCGGTTTGACGTCTTTCAACTCCATCTGCTCCGCTGGATCGCGGTAGATTTGGCTTAGCACGTTTTGACGTTTGATGTCTGGGCGGTGGCGCAGGGTTAGCACGATGGCACCGATCATGGCGACCAGCAGGATCAGGCCTGCTGCTTGGAACAGGTAGATGTATTTGGTGTAGATCAACTGGCCCAAAGCCACGGTATTTTGCGTGTCTTCCAGCGCAGGCGTGACCGCGTCGCGCAGCTCAGCTGCGTTCTCCGCGCCCGTCCAAGCGCCGAAGACCAAGGCCAGTTCCATCAACAAAATAACGCCGATCAGCCCTGCAAGCGGGACGAATTTGGCCAACTCCCCGCGCAGTTCTGCGAAATCCACGTCCAGCATCATCACCACGAAAAGGAACAACACCGCGACCGCGCCCACATAGACGATGATCATCAACATGGCGACGAATTCCGCCCCCAGCAAAACGAACAATCCAGCAGAGGATAGGAACGCCAAAATCAACCACAGCACCGAGTGCACGGGGTTGCGTGACACCACAACAAACATGCCCGAGGTCACGACCGTAATGGCAAATAGGTAGAATGCAAAATCAGCGAAGCCCATTAGCTTGTCCCTTCTTCGTCCAGCACTTCTGTCGCAAGCTCCATCGCTTTTGACATGGCCGGTACGCCGCCAAACATTGCGGCTTGTGCAATGGTTTCGGCAATCTCTTGTTTCGATGCGCCCGCCTCTTTGAGGTGACGGACAGTCAGTCTGATCTGGCTTTCGCCCTGAGCCCCCTGAATCGTCAACCCCGAGAGGGTCAGCAACAGGCGCGTCTTGGCATCAAGCCCCTCGGGGCTCAACCCCTTACCCATGAATTGCTCCATCATCTCTGAAGAAAGCGTGGGCATAATATTCTCGAATCCTTTAGGCGTGAACGCTTCCAGCGCAGGGTTCATGGATTTCGCCATGTCCTGCCCCATCTTCACAAAGGCCTCAAAGGGGTTGGTTGGGTCGCTCATGTGTCAGCCTCCTCGGCTTCAAACACTTCAATCGCCGCGTTCATCGCGTTGATCATCGCAGGGAACCCACCATAAAGCGTCATCTGAAAAATGATCTCGCAGATTTCCTCACGGCTGGCGCCAACCGCGCGAGCAGATCCAATGTTCACCTTCAACTGCGGGCGGGTTTGAGACCCCATCGCCGTCAAAGCTGCAATCGTCGCCAGCAGACGGGTCTTTTCGTCCACGCCGCCACGCGCATAGAATTTGCCATAGGCCACATCCACGACGGTTTCAGCCAAGCCGGGAACCAGCGCGTCATAGCGGGCGCGTAACGCGTCCTCCATGCCGGGGTTCACCTGCTCGGACAATTCCTTGCCGCGTGCGTATGTGCCTAGGCTATCGTTCATCGGTAAGGCGCATCCATCTCTAGGTTGCGCGCGATCTCGCCTTCCCAACGCTCGCCATTCGCCAATAATTTGTCCTTGTCATAGAACAGCTCTTCGCGGGTTTCGGTGGCGAATTCGAAGTTCGGCCCCTCGACAATGGCGTCCACTGGGCAGGCTTCTTGGCAGAAGCCGCAGTAGATGCATTTGGTCATGTCGATGTCATAGCGCGTTGTGCGGCGCGAGCCGTCGTCGCGCGGTTCCGCATCGATGGTGATCGCTTGGGCAGGGCAAACAGCTTCGCAAAGCTTACATGCAATGCAACGTTCCTCGCCGTTGGGGTAGCGGCGCAAGGCGTGTTCACCACGGAACCGAGGGCTCAAAGGCCCCTTTTCATGCGGGTAGTTCAAAGTCGCCTTGGGGGCGAAGAAGTACTTCAGCCCAAGTTGCATGCCTTTGAACATGTCCAGCAGCAGGAAGTATTTAGCCTTACGACCGAAGCTGACACTCATCTCATCTCTCCCGTTGGGCGGCACATCATGCGCTGGCCCATTTCGTTTGGTAGTCGCTCTGCAATGCGGATCCAGCCCGCGCCTTTGCAGTCGTCTTTTCAATCTCATAGTGCAGATACATGCGGCCCTCTGGGATCATCCCCTTCAGGCGCAATCTGCGACCGGTTTCTGCGGCGTCCGGAAAGTTCAGCGGCGCCACCGTTCCCGGAATTTTGTGGATGCCCGCGCAGATATGCACGAGGCATTGGCATTTTCGTTTCCAAAACGTCCAGACCAGCTCTGGCGAGAATTGGTACATCCCGTGGCCAACCCAGCCGTTCATGCCATTGGCCGACACGAAACGCCCACCAGGTTTCAACATGTTGAACACATTTTCCAAGGCCTGCGGAACGTTGAAAACATGCTCAATCGTGCCCCCGTCAAAAATGAAGCCAAATTGGTTGTGCAGCTTCTTTGACACGGGTTCGTTAAGATCATGCTCAATGGACGGTCCCTCATATGAGGCAAAATCCATCGTTTCGATTTCCCCCAAACCAAGGTTGCGAAACAGCGTCTCGGAGTACCCGTCTTCCTGTAGAAAATGGAACCGTTTCTCCTTGATGCCTGCTCGGCGCAAAGACTTTTCATAGGACTTGGCAAAGGGCGGTTCGATCTTGAACGACTGACGGCCCAGCATCAGCGACCGGCCCGCAGGCCGGAAGCGGGTGGAAAGATCCACCAATTGCTGAAACAGGGTGCAGTCGACGCCCATGGTTGATTAGCCCCCCACTGCCCAGCGAGCATAAGCCCCGCCAAATGCGCCGTATTGGGCAAAGAAGGCCACAAGAACAACCCAGCCCAGCGACAACGGCAAGAACACTTTCCAGCCAATGCGCATCAGTTGGTCGTAGCGGTAGCGCGGCACGATGGCCTTCACCATGGCGAACATGAAGAAGAAGAATGCCATTTTGCCAACCATCCACAATGGGCCATCCGGCAAGAACGGGATCGGGGACAACCAGCCACCAAAGAACAGCAGTGTGATCAGGGCGCACATCAAGAAGATAGCGATATATTCACCGGCCATGAACAGCAAAAACGGGGTTGAGGAGTATTCAACTTGGTAGCCCGCAACCAGTTCCGATTCAGCCTCTGGAAGGTCGAACGGCGGGCGGTTCGTCTCAGCCAAGGCACTGATGAAGAACAAGAACACCATTGGAAGATGCGGCAACCAATACCAGCTGAAGAAGCCGTAGCTGCCATCTTGGGCGCGTACGATGTCGCCGAAGTTCAACGATCCCGTGGACAGCACGACACCGATGATGATCAAGCCGATGGAGACCTCATAAGAGATCATCTGCGCCGCAGAGCGCAGGCAGCCAAGGAACGGGTATTTGGAGTTTGACGCCCAGCCCCCCATGATCACGCCGTAAACTTCCAAAGAGCCGATGGCGAAGACGTAAAGAATAGCGACGTTCAAATCCGCCAGCACCCAAGTGTCGTTAAACGGGATCACTGCCCAAGAGATAATCGCCAGCACAAAGGCCAGCATCGGGGCCAGCATAAACACAAATTTGTCTGCGCCCGCAGGGATCACGATCTCTTTGACCACATATTTCAGCGCGTCAGCCACCGATTGCAGCAGCCCGAAGACGCCTACAACATTTGGCCCGCGGCGCATTTGCACGGCAGCCCAGATTTTCCGGTCGCCGTAAACCAAGAACAGCAGGGAAATCATCACGAAAGCGATCATTGCCAAACATTGTGCGGCGATGATCAGTGCGATCCCTAGTCCAGATGAAAGAAATTCAGCCATGGTCCCTCAAACTGTTGGTATGCCGGTTTCGGCACATTCTGCGACGACTACTTCGGCGTCGATTGTTTGCAATCCGTCGGGCAGCGCAGCCGAGATGGTGTAAACCGCATCTCCGGCCCAAAGGCCACCCTCTTCCTGTACGTTTGTGCGCACATGACGCGCAAATCCGAAACCTCGGATCAATGCGTATTGTGCAGCCGCACATTTTCCGTAATCCGCGACGTCCGCATTGGTCCGCGCGCCCTTCATCCGGACCAGAAAGCTGACGATGTCATCGTCGAGCCGTCTGGTCTCGATCCCGAGGTACTCCGGCGCAAAATAGTCCTGCGTCGGATCCTCGGTTGGGGTACAGGCCACTAGCATGGCTGCCCCCAGAAGGAATATGCGGTTGCGCATGTCACGTTACTCCGCAGCCATCGCGGGGTTGGCCCGTGCTTTGGCGTTGGCCGATAGCTCTGCCATCAATTCAGAGGCGCGCGCGATCGGATTTGTCAGGTAGAAATCGGTCAAGGCGGGGCGGAAGTCTGCTTTGCCCATCGCCTTTGTCTTAAGTGGCGTCCATGTGTTTTGCGCCACAACATCGATGTCGGCAAGATGCGGCACCTCTGCGACCAATGCGCTGCGCAATTGCGCCAAGCTGTCGTAAGGCAAGGTCGCGCCCAGCTCCGCTGACAACGCACGCAAAATGGCCCAATTGTCTTTCGCCTCGCCCGGAGCAAAGCCCGCGCGCAACGCCAACTGCGGGCGGCCTTCGGTGTTGACGAACACGCCCTGCTCTTCTGTGTACGCAGCCCCTGGAAGAATAATGTCAGCGCGATGCGCGCCCCGATCCCCATGAGACCCTTGGTAAATTACGAATGGACCAGCCGCGATTTCGACCTCATCAGCGCCAAGGTTGTAGATAACTTCGGCGTCTTTGATGGCATCCATGCCACCTTCGGCCGTGCAACCTGCATCCAGCGCACCGACGCGACCAGCCGCAGTGTGCAGCACCAGCAGCTTGCCGCCAGATTTGTCACAAATGGCCTGAACGGTTGCAAGGACGGCTTCCCCGTCAGCTTCGCGCAATGCGCCTTGGCCGACGATGACGATGCACTTCTTGTCCTTCAGCTCGGCCATATCCAAACCGGCAACATGAGCGAGCGCGGCACGATCAGTGCCCATATGCTCATATTCGTAGGTCAAATCTACTTTTTCGCCAACCAACGTCACATCCGCGCCTGCGGACCACGCCCGACGAATACGTGCGTTCAAAACAGGCGCTTCGATCGTGGGGTTTGTCCCGACCAGCAAAATCTTATCCGCGCCATCGATGTCTTCAATCGCAGCATTTCCGACATAGGCCGAGCGGTTGCCCGCTGGCAGTTTCGCGCCGTCCGTGCGGCATTCCACAACACCACCTTGACCTTCAACCAGTTGCTTCAGCGCATATGCCGCCTCAACCGGAGCCAGATCGCCTACAAGACCGGCAAGTTTCTTGCCCTTCATCGCCGCAGTGGCTGCTTTCAATGCTTCGTCCCAGCCTGCTTTGCGCAGCTTGCCGTTCTCGCGGATATAAGGCGTGTCCAAACGTTGGCGACGCAGGCCGTCCCAAACAAAGCGTGACTTGTCGGAAATCCATTCCTCGTTCACGCCATCATGGTTGCGCGGCAAGAAGCGCATGACTTCGCGCCCTTTGGTATCAACGCGAATGCTGGAGCCAAGCGCGTCCATCACGTCGATGCTTTCGGTTTTGGTCAATTCCCATGGGCGTGCCGTGAAGGCATAGGGTTTGGAGACCAATGCACCAACGGGGCAAAGGTCAATGATGTTGCCTTGCAAGTTGGAATTCAGGGTTTGGCCCAAATATGATGTGATCTCGGCGTCTTCACCGCGGCCCGTCTGGCCCATCTGCGTGATGCCCGCCACTTCGGAGGTAAACCGAACACAGCGCGTGCACGAAATGCAGCGGGTCATATGGGTCTCGACCAATGGGCCAAGGTCCAGATCATCTGTCGCGCGCTTGGGTTCGCGGTAGCGCGAGAAGTCAACGCCATAAGCCATGGCCTGATCTTGCAAATCACATTCGCCGCCTTGGTCGCAGATCGGGCAATCCAGCGGGTGGTTGATCAACAGGAATTCCATGACACCTTCACGGGCCTTTTTGACCATAGGTGAATTGGTTTTCACAACCGGCGGCTGGCCTTCGGGACCAGGGCGCAGGTCGCGCACCTGCATCGCGCAAGACGCGGCGGGTTTGGGCGGGCCGCCCACAACTTCGACCAGACACATGCGGCAGTTGCCCGCAATTGTCAGACGCTCGTGATAGCAGAACCGAGGAACCTCGACGCCCGCTTGCTCACATGCTTGGATCAGGGTCATTGCCCCGTCACATTCGACCTCAGTGCCGTCGATGATTACTTTTTTTAGGTCGCTCATGCGTTACTCCGCAGCCACTTGGCAGCCATGTGTTTTCCACATGGTCGCGTCTTTCAAATAGTCCCAGCCAAACGCGTCGGGGCTGTCACCCTTTGCGTTCAACATCTCAAGTCTTTCCAGCGCTTCGTCTAATGTTGGCTGATGCCCAACCGGCACCCACCACATAACGAAGTGCATCTTATCCAACACCTCGAACCACTCTTGGCGTTTCTCATAGAATTGCTTGTGCACCGTGCCCCAGACGAACGTCTCAAGGCTGGCCACATCTTCCCAAACTGTCAGGTTCGGCACATATTGCGGGTCACCTGCAATCGAATGTGCCGTGGCTCCTGGCGCACCGGAGCCCTCAAGCATCCACACAAAGCCCGGCATGCGTTTGCCCAAGCTGTTGATCCGGTCAATGTTGTCAATGAACTCGGCCACGCGTGGATCATCCACTGGGGCCAGCAGTCTGCCAACATTCAACTCGGCGAGGTGATGACCCTTCATTGCGCCACCTCCACCAGCAAGGCTCCAATGTCGGATCCTTGGGAAATCTCGCTCCGACCCGCCGCACAAACAGCCTCGCCAGAGGCCGTTTCAAGCTGGTGCTTGTCTGCAAAGACCTGCTGCGCCTTTGTGAGCTGCGCTTCGCCGCTTTCCATGTCAACGAAAGGGTCCTTGGAGTTAAACCCATCGGCTTCGAGTTTCATTTGCAAAGCTTCAGAGGCCTGAATGACGGCCAGCGGATCCACACGCAGTTCTGCACACGACAAGGCCAAAGACTGTGCCGCAGATGTCGCCACCAAAGCAGATACGAAATAGTCGGGCATTGGTCGCATGTCGGCCAACGCCGGCGCGGCCACCAAAAAGGTAGCAGCGGCGAAGGGGCCAAATTTCACGACGCTCGACATTCTCAATCAATCCTAACGTTTGGTGCAGCGGGCGTTGAACACCAGCGTGTCACCGTCTTGGGTGAAGGCCCAATCTTTGCTGACGCTGCTCAATTTCCATTCAGCATCCGAGCCGCCATAGTTCAGCAAGCAGTATTTGGTGGCCTCAAAGCGCACGCTTTCGCGAACTTCTTCGACCCCTGCGCCTTTGTTCTGGACGCGAATTTCGATATCGCGTTTGTCATCGCCCGACGACAGTTTTGCCTTGAAAGGCAACGCCCGTTCGGTATCCGCATTCCGCGACTTGTCACGGCTAAACGTCGAGCAAGACGCCGCCCCGAAAGCCAACGACGCGATGAGCACCAGCCGGATCATGACTTCAATCCTGAGCCATCAATCACCTGATCGCTTTGCGAGACACCGACGCAGAATACTTTCACGGTGAGCAAGCCACCGTCGCGGGTGCGCGTGTCAGGAATGGCGCTTTCGCCCTCTTGGCAGGCAATTTCCATGGCACGGGTCACCGCGCGATTTTCATCTGCCACTGGGATCTGCGCACCATCCTTGTAGCGAAGAACCACACGGGTGGTATCCGCGGCACGCCCTGCTTCAACGATCTCGATAGGCGGGCCTTTGGGTTCTTCCGATACAGGACCGGTAGGAACACAGGCCGCGAGAACGGCGGCGGCGGGAATCAATGCCAACGCGCGCATCATTCTGCGGCCACCGCTGACACGCGGCCAGTCCGCTTGTGCTTGATGCGGTCTTCAATCTCGTCGCGGAAATGGCGCACCAAACCTTGAATTGGCCAAGCTGCCGCATCACCCAAGGCACAAATTGTATGGCCTTCGACCTGTTTGGTCACATCGAGCAACATGTCGATCTCTTCGACCTCCGCCTCGCCGGTGACCAAACGATCCATCACGCGCATCATCCAGCCGGTGCCTTCGCGACACGGCGTACACTGCCCGCAGGATTCATGTTTGTAGAATTTCGACAGACGCCAGATCGCTTTGATGATGTCAGTGTTCTGATCCATCACGATCACCGCGGCCGTTCCCAAGCCGGAGCGCTGCTCTCGCAGCCAGTCGAAATCCATGATGCAGTCGTTTTCCATCATCTCGCCGGGCAACATCGGAACAGATGACCCGCCCGGAATCACGGCCTTGAGGTTGGACCAACCGCCGCGGATGCCGCCACAGTGGCGGTCGATCAGCTCTTTGAACGGGATCGACATGGCCTCTTCGACAACGCAGGGGTTGTTCACATGACCCGAGATCGCGAACAATTTGGTGCCCGCATTATTTGGGCGACCAAAGCTAGAAAACCAGTCACCGCCCCGACGCAAAATAGTTGGCACAACCGCAATGGATTCTACGTTGTTCACTGTGGTCGGGCAGCCATAAAGGCCGGCCCCCGCTGGGAACGGTGGCTTCATGCGGGGCATGCCCTTTTTGCCTTCAAGGCTTTCCAGCAAGGCGGTTTCTTCGCCGCAGATATAGGCCCCTGCCCCGTGGTGCAGATAAATGTCGAAGTCCCAGCCTGATTTGGCGGCGTTCGGGCCCACAAGACCTGCCTCGTAACATTCGTCGATGGCGGCCTGCAGAGCTTCCTTTTCGCGGATGTATTCGCCGCGAATGTAGATGTAGCAGGCGTTGGCATTCATCGCGAAGGACGCGATCAAGCACCCTTCGATCAAGGTGTGGGGATCATGGCGCATGATCTCGCGGTCTTTGCAGGTGCCCGGCTCGGATTCATCTGCGTTCACCACCAAATAGCTTGGGCGACCGTCGCTTTCTTTGGGCATGAACGACCACTTCAAACCGGTCGGGAAGCCCGCGCCGCCACGGCCACGCAGGCCGGAGCCCTTCATCTCTTCGACAATCTTGTCACGGCCACGCTTGATGATTGCGGCTGTGCCATCCCAATGCCCACGGGCTTTCGCGCCCTTAAGGGAGCGGTCATGCATCCCGTACAGGTTGGTAAAGATGCGGTCCTTGTCTGCAAGCATAGCTGTCGCGTCCTGTCTGATCTTCTTGTGTCGCATAACGCGCCTATTGTCTGGCGCGCCACACTCGTAATAATACGACCAACGCCCAAACGAACGCGGCCCCTGCAATCATGTCCAGCAGGAAGGCGTATTTCGCAGGCAAACCAAGTTGCCCCCCAATCACCTGTGCCCCGACCCAGATCAGCATCGTGGCAAAAATCACGATAGCCGCTTGTCGAGCCTGCCTGACCATACGCGGGTCCTCTTGCGAGGGCCCACTCATTGTTTAGTTCCAGTCAGGGTCAATAGACCCCGCCCTTTTTCACCTTCTTCGAGAACTCGGTCTGGCCACCTTTGGCCAAAATCTTGGCCTGCTTTACCCACTCATCGCGGGAAACGCGGCCCTTCACGCCCTCAAGATTGTTATCTGCCCATTCCACTTCTTTCTTGCGCCAGCTGGCCACCTGATCGAAGTGATATACGCCTTGTTTGTGAAGCTCACCTTCCAGTTTCGGGCCAACGCCTTTGATCTGCTTTAGATCATCAGGGCCGCCGTCACGGGCTTTGCTCAAGAGTTCCGGTTTTCCATCTGCTGCGACGGGCTTGGCCTTGGCCTTTGGTGCCGCTTTCGCTTTCGCGGCGGGCTTCGCAGATGCGGCCTTCGCCGCAGGCTTCGCGTCCCCCGCTTTGGCCTTGGTCGCAGCCTTTGGTTTCGCTGCTGCCGTTTTAGGTTTGGCTGCAGCTTTTGGCTTCGTCGCGGCTTTGGTCTTTGGCTCAGCTTTCGCTGTCGCGTCTGTGCCACTTGTGGATTTGGCTGCCGTTTTAGAGCTCGCAGCTTTCTTCGCAGCTGGCTTCTTGGCCGCTGGTTTCTTCTCTGCGGGTTTCTTTTCTGCAGGTTTCTTTGCGGTGGTTTTCTTCGCCGCAGTTTTCTTCGCCGCTGGTTTGGCCTTTGCGGTGTCCGCTTTGGCCTCACCTTCGTACTTCCAGTCCCCCTTGCGCGCAGCAACATCCGCTTCGCCAGCAAGTTCCGCTGAAGGCTTCACCTTGGGTTCTGTGCTGGTGCTGGTTGCAGCGACGTTAGCTGCTGCTGCACTTGAAGTTGTGGCATCAGCCGTCGAGGTCAAGGGCGCCGTCGTCGCGGCGTTATCGGAGGATGCGGATGTACCAGAAGACATATCCGTGTCGGAGCTGCCGCAGAATGCCCAGTTCAGCACGAAGCCGCCGGCGATCAATGTCACCAAGCCCCAAAGTGCTGCGGGCATAAAGCCGAAATTCCGCATCGACATCAGCAATGCAGCAACCAAGACGCCAGCGATCAGCGCAACAAGCCAGCACACCGTTTTGCAGCTTGAGTTACTTGTGTTGTTCTGTCCCATTATCCGTACTCCCCGTCTGTTTCAGACTAGTAGACGCCGCCTTTTTTTACACGGCTTGAAAATTCCGTAGCGCCGCCTTTGGCGAGCACTTTGGCTTGCTTCACCCACTCATCCCGGGAAACGCGGCCATTGAAGCCTTCAAGGTTTTCATCGACCCAAGCGACTTCTTTCTTGCGCCAGCTGGCCACTTGATCGAAGTGGAACACGCCGAGCTTGTGCAAAAGCTCTTCGAGTTTGGGGCCAACGCCTTTGATCATCTTCAGGTTGTCGGCACCACCGGCGCGCGCCTTTTTCAAGAGTTCCGGCTTCCCGTCTGCAGCAACGGGTTTTGCTTTGCTCGCGGATTTTGGAGCAGATTTTGCGGCAGCTTTGGCAGCCGGTTTTGCTGCCGGTTTCGCAGCAGTCTTTGTGGCTGGTTTGGCCTTGCCGGCGGTCTTGCTCTTGCTTTTGCCGCCATGTTGCCACGGGGCCAGCAACGGTACTTCCGTGCCATCGATGCGTTTTACGGTATCGCCGATATCAGCCGCCAGTTGGACTGATGCGTTGTATTGCGTCTTTCCGCTGTCAAACTCGGTCAGCGAGGTCAGGCCTTTGCGAGGCTCCGCCGCATAGCGTCCGTTTTGCGATCCCGGGGTGGGTACATCGCCCGCCGCCAGCATGTCGATGATCTTCACCAGACTCTTGCCCGACAGATCTTCGTAGTAGTCCTTGCCGATCTGGGCCATGGGCGCATTGGCGCAGGCACCGAGGCATTCGACTTCTTCCCACGAAAACTTTCCGTCCGCAGACAGTTGATGCGGCTTCTCGGCGATTTTCTCTTTGCAAATTCCGATCAGATCTTCCGCACCACAAATCATGCAGGACGTCGTGCCGCAAATTTGAATATGCGCAACAGATCCAACAGGTTGCAACTGGAACATGAAGTAGAATGTGGCCACTTCCAAGGCGCGGATATAGGCCATACCCAGCTTGTCCGCGACATATTCAATGGCCGGACGGGTCAGCCAGCCCTCCTGCTCCTGCGCGCGCCACAACAGCGGAATAATCGCCGAGGCCTGACGACCTTCAGGGTATTTCGTGATCTGCGCATCCGCCCAAGCAAGGTTTGCGGGGGTGAAAGCGAAGCTGTCAGGCTGGTCTGCGTGAAGTCTGCGAAGCATGGAGGTCTTAAGCCTTTATTTGTTCGTCAAAGAGAGCGCGGAATTAACCGCAGGCCCCCACAGTGGATCGGATGCCGCCGCCAGGTTGCTCAACTGCCTGAAGCTGCGCAATCGCCTCTTCTTGCACTTTATCAAGCTTCATGTCTTTCCAGCCGGTCAGGTTGCGAATTTCAGCATGGGTGATGCCGTCGAAGTCGATGCAACCCACTTGCGCCATTGCGGAAGCGTAGCGCGCGAGGTCGACGTCATCAACGCTCAGCTCGGGGGCCGGGACACAAGCCGCCAAAGTCAGGGCGCCTGCTGCTGCGAATGTAGAAAACTTGTTCATCGGTCAATCTCTCCAAAAACTACGTCCATCGTTCCAATAATAGCGGCCACATCAGCAAGTTGGTGGCCTTTGCACATGTAATCCATAGCCTGCAAATGCAGGAACCCGGGTGCCTTGATTTTGGCGCGGTAAGGTTTATTCGTCCCGTCCGCCACCAGATACACGCCAAATTCGCCTTTAGGCGCTTCAATCGCGGTGTAAACCTCACCCGCAGGGACGTGGAACCCTTCGGTGTATAATTTGAAATGATGGATGAGGGCTTCCATCGATGTTTTCATCTCGCCGCGTGCCGGAGGGGTCATCTTGCCCCGCGCCATCACATCGCCCTTCTCAACACGAAGCTTGTCGATACACTGGCGCATAATCGAGAGCGACTGACGCATCTCTTCCATACGGCACAGGTAACGGTCAAAGCAGTCGCCATTCTTCCCAACCGGAATTTCGAATTCCATTTCATCGTAGCATTCATAGGGCTGCGAACGGCGCAGATCCCATGCCAAACCAGAGCCGCGGACCATCACGCCGGTGAACCCATAGTCAAGAATATCTTGCTCGGACACGATCCCGATATCCGCATTGCGTTGCTTGAAGATCCGGTTGTCGGACAACAGCCCGTCGATGTCGTCAAGCACCTGAGGGAAGGTCGTGGTCCATTCCTCAATGTCGTTGATCAGGTCATCCGGCAGGTCTTGGTGAACCCCACCCGGGCGGAAGTACGCCGCGTGCAGACGCGCGCCACAGGCCCGCTCGTAGAACACCATCAGTTTTTCGCGTTCCTCAAAGCCCCAAAGCGGCGGCGTCAATGCGCCCACGTCCAAGGCCTGTGTGGTCACGTTCAACAGGTGGTTCAGGATACGACCGATTTCCGAGTATAGCACGCGGATCAAAGAGGCGCGGCGCGGCACTTCGGTGCCTGTCAGCTTTTCAATGGCCAAGCACCAAGCGTGCTCTTGGTTCATCGGGGACACGTAATCGAGGCGGTCGAAATACGGCAGGTTTTGCAGGTAGGTCCGGCTCTCCATGAGCTTCTCAGTCCCGCGGTGCAGCAGGCCGATATGCGGATCGCAGCGTTCTACAATCTCGCCGTCCAGCTCCAGAACCAAGCGCAAAACGCCGTGCGCTGCAGGGTGCTGCGGGCCGAAGTTAATGTTGAAGTTACGGATCTTCTGCTCGCCCGTCAGAGCGTCGTCGAATTTGCCACCGTCCATCATTTCGCCCCCTCTTCAGCTTTCTCGTCACCCGGCATGATGTATTCGGCACCTTCCCATGGCGACATGAAGTCGAACTGGCGGTATTCTTGGACCAGCTTCACCGGCTCGTAGACCACGCGCTTCTCGGCCTCGTCGTAGCGGACTTCGACATAGCCCGTGGTCGGGAAGTCCTTGCGCAGCGGGTAGCCGCGGAAGCCGTAGTCGGTAAGGATGCGGCGCAAATCAGGGTGGCCGGAAAACATGATGCCGAACATATCGAAGATTTCACGCTCGAACCAATTGGCCGCCGGATAAACGTCACACAGCGATGGTACGATTTCGTCTTCGCGGGTCGCCACCTTCACGCGGATACGGTGGTTCTGGTACATCGACAGATATTGGTAGACCACTTCAAAGCGCTGTTCGCGGGTCGGGTAATCGACCGCAGTGATGTCGACCATTGTCGAGAAGCGGCAAGCGCGGTCAGTTTTCAGAAACTCCGAAAACGCGATAAGCGAGCTGGGTGCGATATGCACGGTCAACTCGTCAAATGCGATCTCGGTGGTCAGCACGCAGTCAGGGCGCTTCAGCTCGATGTGAGCTGCGAGTTCTTGTAGGGCTGCGGTCATCGAATGATATTCCCCGTCCGACGGATTTTGCGTTGCAACTGAAGGATGCCGTAAAGCAGCGCTTCGGCTGTGGGCGGACACCCAGGCACGTAGAGATCAACCGGCACGATCCGGTCACAGCCACGCACAACGCTGTAAGAATAGTGGTAGTAGCCGCCGCCGTTCGCGCAGGACCCCATGGAGATCACGTAACGCGGCTCTGGCATCTGGTCGTAAACCTTGCGCAGCGCGGGGGCCATTTTGTTGGTCAATGTGCCCGCCACGATCATCAGGTCCGACTGACGTGGGGAGGCGCGAGGCGCTGTGCCGAACCGCTCCATGTCGTAGCGGGGCATAGCGGTGTGCATCATCTCAACAGCACAACACGCCAAACCGAATGTCATCCAGTGCAGCGAGCCGGTCCGCGCCCAATTGATGATGTCCTCGGTCGAGGTGACAAGGAAACCCTTGTCTTGCAGTTCAGAATTCAACTGCGCAGTGGCGACATCCTTGTCCCATCCCGCAGTGTTCAAACCGGTTGCTACTCCCATTCGAGTGCTCCCTTTTTCCATTCGTAAGCAAAGCCAATTGTCAGCACTGCAAGGAAGACCATCATCGACCAAAAGCCCAGCAAGCCCACATCCTTAAAGGCCACAGCCCAAGGGAAGAGGAAGGCAACCTCTAGATCGAAGATAATGAACAGGATCGACACCAGATAGAACCGAACGTCAAATTTCATCCGCGCATCATCGAATGCGTTGAACCCGCATTCATAGGCAGAGACTTTTTCGGCGTCTGGGTTACGGACTGCGACAACCGCCGCGGCTAAAATCAGCACCAATCCCAAGCCAATGGCTATTGCCAGAAAAATAAGTATGGGCAGGTATTCGCGTAGAAGCTCGTCCACGTAAGTCTCCTTCTTGCCTGCTCAGTGGTGACTCACAGGACTTGTTAGTTGCGGTGATCTTTACGCTTGCACGTGCAGGGGGTCAACCGATGGACATGCTGTCTTGTCGTACTAGAATCCTAATAATTCATACCACGCCGGTCATTTTTCGCCCGCATAAATCCTTAGTGTTTTCATTGGGTATGCTGTGCGATTCTTGATGCAGCGGTTATGAGGGGATGAACCGCATGGCAACTTCGGGCGGGTCGACCGGAAATCAAACCCACCCTCATGGCCGCTAAAGCAGCCGCGCCAGCAACGCCGGTGAAGGGGTTCCTGTGGCTTCTAGGCCGATGCTTTGCTGATAGGCGCCTATTGCGGCTTTGGACTTTGGCCCCAGAACGCCATCGGCCCCGCCGGTATCAAAGCCCTTCGCCGTCAGGCGTTCTTGCAGGCGCTTGCGGTCCTTGATGGTCAGCCCGTATTTGTCCGGCCCGAACGGGGTCTTCAATGGCCCACCTCCGGCCAAACGATCCGACAGGTGCCCTACCCCCAACGCGTAATTGTCGGAGTTGTTGTACCGCTTGATCGCCTTAAAGTTCTGCCCCACCGAAAAACGCGGCCCGCCGGCATCGGGTTGCAAGCCACCGCTGGTGACTTCACGGCCCCAAGGCTGCGAAGCTTGCCAGCCGGATCGCGCCAAATAGGCTGCGGTCGAGGCCAACGCATCGGATGGGTCCTCGGACCAGATGTCGCGTCGCCCGTCGCCTGTGAAGTCCACTGCGAACAATTGGTAAGAGGTGGGGATAAACTGCGTGTGCCCCATCGCCCCTGCCCAAGACCCAACCAAACGGTTGGGAGTGGTGTCGCCCGTTTGCAAAATCTTCAAAGCCGCAATCAGCTGCTTTTCAAAGAACGCGCCACGGCGTCCGTCAAAGGCAAGCGTAGCAGTGGCCGAGACCACAGGGATATCACCGCGCCGCGTTCCGAAGTTGCTTTCTACGCCCCAAATTGCCGCGACCACATTGGCGGGCACACCATATTTGGCCTCAATCGCGTCAAGTCGCGACCGCTGCTGCGCAAAGGCAATGCGGCCCGCCTTAATTTTCTCTTCAGAGGCCACAATGGCGAGGTAGTCTTCAAAACTGCGCTTGAATTCCGTCTGATTGCGGTCGCGTTCAATAACTTCTGGCAAAAAGCCGACGCCGCGCAAACCCGCACGCAGGGTCGCGTCCGTTATCCCGCTAGAAGACGCCCGCGCGCGGAAGCTGTCGATCCAACGATCGAAGGCCGCGTTTGGGACGGCGCGAAATGCGGTGGTCGCGGATTTGGTAGCCGCAGGTGCGGATGTCCCCGAGCTGCAGGCTTGCAATGCGCTCGCACCTGTAAGGGCTAGAAAGTGACGTCGTGTGAACATGGGGCTGCTCCCTCTGAGTGGGGTTGTTTTGCGCAACCTTAGCGGAAGAACCCGCCCCAAGGAACGGGTCAAATTCGCTACTTTCCCCGTAAAATCGGTGCAAGGTAATCCGTCACGACCTTGACCGGCAGCTGCCACGCCTCCGGATCGTTGTAGCGCCCTGCAAAGGCCACGAAAACCAGCCCCAGTTTCTTGTTGATAGAGAACCGCTGCCCGCCATTGCCGAAGCCTGCACTCCACGCTGGCGGATCACTTGGCGCAAGCCACCAATGCAAGCCGTATTGCAAGGGCGGTGCTTGCACATTCGGGGATTGCGCGGCCGCAAGCCAGTCTTTCGGGATGATCTGTTGGCCACGCCAATTTCCATCTTGCAGAACGAGCTGCCCAATCTTCGCCAAATCCTGCGCCCGTAACCGCAGACCAGATGCCGCGGACGGGATGCCGTCTTCGCCGCCTAGCCACTCAAAGCGGTCAATCCCGAGCGGTGCAAACAGCCGCTCCTTGGCGAATTGATCCAAGGGCATCGCAGCCCCTCGCGAAACAAGCGCCCCCAACACGGCTGTGGCACCTCCATTATAGATGAACCCCGCTCCTGGCTCCGAGATTATCGGGCGTTCCAACACGAAGCGGATGCGGTCGGGTGCCTGTTCCATAGCGATTTCGCTGTTGGCCGCGCTGGTGTAAGGCAGGTCCTCGTTCCACTCGATCCCCATCTGCATGCTCAGCACGTGGCGGATCAAAATTCTTTGACGGTCTGGGTCGGAAGCCAAATCTTCATATTCCGGAAATTGCGCAACAAGCGGCGCGTCTAGGTCCGGCACAATTCCTTCCGACAAGGCAATGCCATACAACAGACCTGTGATGACTTTCGAAACCGAGCGAAGGTCATGCAATTCTTCCGGCCCATGCTGCACCGGTCCCAAGTCTTGCCCCCACCGCTGATCCACACCTTCAAAGTAGCTTTCGGCCAAAGGTTCGCCATGTTGAAGGACATAGACGGCATGCAGCCCCTCCAGCTCCCCCGCGGCGAAGGCTTCCTTCAAGGCATCATCCATTGGTCCCGCTGAGGCGGACGCCGTCATCATAGTAAAGGCAAAAATTAGCGGCCTGATCATACGCATCATCCCAAATCACTTTGAGGCAGTTTTCCAACGCGGCATGCCACATGTCAAAGCCAAGAGCGGCCCGATCCCCTAGGCCAATTCCTTCTAATCCAATTCTTTCAGCGCGCGAGAAAGTTGTTTGCCAGCGCGCGCTGGAAGGTTGGCCAAAGCGGTCTCTGTGGCAATGTTCTGGCGCGTCACAAACACTGCCAACGCGTGGGCGCGCGTCGACTGCCTCATGTATCCTTGCCATCCAGCTTGGTCCGCCCCCGTCATCTGGATCACCCCAAGCCCAGCCGCGATAACATATAGATCAGTTGCGAGTTCCTCCGCTGGCTCACCGCCCGGCCAATCACGCATCGTTCGCGCCATACGTTGGTGCATCAGCTCATGCGCCAGCATAGAGATCAAGGCCATGGGACGACGGATCAGCGTCGGGTCATATCGGATCAGCCCGCCCTCATGGTCACCCTGCCAAGTTCCCGCAACATCACTTGTCACACCATATTGGTGACGCAGCTCATCGGGCAGCACCTCAAGCGGAGCGATCGATATATCCAGATCATCCACCCCGAGCATGGGTTTGAGGTTATCAACCAGCCCAGCGACGACTTCATCAGCAGACCCCTTTGGGGCGGGAAAGTAGTCTTTGGTTGGCAGTATCAGGGGCGTTTGAGGTGTCAAAATGCCGTTGTCTTCGGCCCAGTCAAAACTGTCCTCGATCCAGCCTTGCATGTCTTCGCTAACATCATAGCTGGCTTTGAACAGTCCAAACACTAACTAACCCAACTGGCCTTTCGCTTATCAAAGAAGGCCGCAATCCCTTCAGCGCTTTCGGCACTCTCCCAACGAGTCACCAAAGCCTGAATCGAATGCGCCACCTCTGTTTGCCCCGGGGCGCCACCCAGATGCAAGGCCAAAGCTTTGGCTTCTGCCACCGCCCCGGGGGCGCAGGACAGATAGGGTTTGATTTCGGCCTCGACGTCGGCATCAAGATCGGTGGAGACAGAAGCAACAACCCCGAGGGCCTTTGCTTCTTCGGCTCCAAACACTCGGCTGGACATGAACACCCGTCGCGCGTTGCCCTCGCCCATGCGAGCGATCACATATGGCCCGATCGTGGCAGGGATCAACCCCAGCTTGGTTTCGGTCAGCCCGAATTTGGTGTCGGGCCCGCAGATCGCCACGTCACAGACACAAGCCAAGCCAACGCCGCCTCCGAAGGCGGCCCCCTCAACGCGTCCGATCACTGGTTTGGGCAAAGCATTCCAAGCGCCAAGCATAGAGGCCAGCTTGCCGGCCTCGCGCCCGCGTGTCTCGCCATCCGCGTCAATCTGCGCGCGCATCCAGTTCAAATCCCCGCCCGCGCAAAACAACGCTCCGGCGCCACGCAAAACGACCGCGCGCACATCCGCATCCGCCGCCAGCTTTGCCGCACAATCGGTAAGCTCCGCAATCATTTCACCCGACATGGCGTTGCGCTTATCCGGACGGTTCAGCGTCACAGTGGCCACGCCGCGGTCGTCTCTTTCGATCAACAGGGTTTCATACATGTTTTCAGTCCTCTATCCGCGCATGGCTTGGGCCATTTGGCCTGCCCGCGCTATTATCTTCGCATCCAATCCGGTGGCGTATCCTGCGTCCTCAACATGAGCCAACACGGCTTCCGTCGCGACATTGCCCGCAGCCCCTGGCGCATAGGGGCAGCCCCCTAACCCGCCAACTGCGGCATCAAACACGCGTACCCCGTGCAGCAAAGCCACGTCGATGTTTTGCAAAGCCCGACCGGAGGTGTCATGGAAATGACCTGCCAGTTTTCGGGCGTCGCACACCTCCAGCACTGCGTTGAGCATCGCGTCAATTTGTTCTGGCTCTGCCTGCCCGATCGTGTCCCCCAACGAGACCTCGTAGCAGCCCATCGCAAAGAGTTTTTCCACCACTCTGGCCACATCCGCCGGATCGGTTGGCCCGTCAAAGGGACAATCCGCGACACAAGAGACATAGCCGCGCACCGGCATAGGGGCTGCCTCCATGATGGGTACGAAACGGGTGATGCTCTCCTCGATCGTTGCATTGACATTGGCCTTGGAGAACCCCTCGGACGCGCTGGCGAACACCGCAACTTCGTCCGCTTTGGCCAAAATGGCCCCCTCCAACCCGCGCATATTCGGGGTAAGGGCCGCGTAGGACACGCGATCAGCGCGGTTGATGCCCGCAAGAACATCGGCGCTATCGGCCATCTGTGGTACCCATTTCGGGGAGACGAAACTGGCCACCTCGATGCGTTTAAACCCAGCCGAGGAGAGCGTGTCCACCAAGGCAATTTTGTCCGACGTGGCGATTTGCGCTTTCTCGTTTTGCAAACCGTCGCGGGGGCCAACTTCAAATATCTCAACCGTGTTTCTCATGTCGGAACCTCAAAGAATTCTCGGGGGTAAAGCCTGTCGTCCACCGGCGGCAAAGAGGCTAGAAATGCTGGGCGTTCACGGATGCGGGCGTACCAGCTTGCCACCATCGGGAAGCCCTCAAGTTTGGTGAAATGCTGCGCCGAATAGACCGAATACCCGCAAGAAACATCCGCAGCCGAAAAGCCGCTATCCAATAGGTATTCGCGCCCATCGAGGCGCCGCTCCAACGCGCCGTAGCATTTTCCGATCCGCGCGGCCTCCAGCTTCATCACGATGGGGCTACGCATGTGATCCTCATAAAGCGCCACATGCTGTTGGGTGAGTGCGGCGCAATGCTGGGTAATTGTTTCGGCAAAATGCACCCAGACCAGCCAATCCGCGCGCTCTGGGTGACCTGCTTCGCGCCCCATGCCTGCCTCGGGGAACATTTCGCACAGATATTGGGTGATTGCCCCCGTCTCGAACAGCGTTTGCCCCCCGATCTCCAGCGCAGGAACACGGCCCGAGGGGTTCAACTTCAGGTAGTCCTCCGAACGCAGGTTCTTCCCAAATGCGTGCACCACCGTTTTGAAGGGCACACCCAATTCATGAAGCAACCACAAACTGCGCATCGAGCGCGTTTGATGCGCATGGTGGAGGGTGACCTCAGTCATCACCCAGTTCCAAACGGACCAATGCAACGCCAGCCGTCACTTGATCCCCCGCGGACGCCATCACCTCGATGACTGTGCCATCGGCCTCTGCGCGCAGGGCGTGTTCCATTTTCATGGCCTCCAGAACCAGCAGCCGGTCGCCCGCTTTGACCTGAGCGCCCGCAGCGACATCCACGACCCGCACCAAGCCCGGCATAGGAGCACGGGTGACCCCGTCGCCCGCCCCCTGATCCGCATCACGCGCGAGTGGGTCGGGAACTGTAAAGGCGTATGTGTCGCCCCAAAACACTGCCCCTTGATTGCCGTTGCACCAAACAGCGGCGGCAATCTTGGTGCCATCGATCCCCCAAGCCTGCCCGTCATGGGTCAACTCATGGGTGGCGTCAGGCAAGGTCACTTTGAACCGCGTGCCCGATAGGGTTTCAACGCGCGCCTCTTCGGCGTCCTCGAAGGCAAAATGGGCAATTTGCTCCACCCCGCCCCACAGGGACTGACCTGCGAAATCTGGCAAATCTTGTGCGTGATGCAGCCCCAAAGACGCCGCAGCCGCCAACGCCCGCGTCTTGGAGCATGGGGCCGCTTGGGCGATCAGCGCGTCTAGATCGCGCTCAATCAGGCCCGTGTCGACATCACCGGCCGCAAAGCCTTCGTGCAAGGACAGCGCCGCGAGGAAGCCGATATTGGTGACTGTGCCGCCAATTTGCGTGGCCTTCAACGCATGCGTCAACTGACCCAATGCTGTTGCCCGATCCGGCCCATGCACGGTCAATTTGGCAATCATCGGGTCATAATGCGGGCTGATTTCGTCGCCTTGGCGCACGCCGGTATCAATGCGCGCGCCTTGCGCGAACTGCAACCGGTGCAACACGCCTGTGGCTGGCAAGAACCCCGCAGGGACATCCTCGGCATAGATACGGGCCTCAAAGGAATGCCCCGTGATCGACAGGTCTTCTTGTTTGACCGGCAGGCCTTCTCCCGAGGCCACACGCAATTGCCATTCCACCAAATCAACACCAGTGATGGCTTCTGTGACGGGATGCTCGACCTGAAGACGGGTGTTCATTTCCATGAAGTAAAAGCGGTCCGCGTGAAGCCCGTCGGATGCATCAACGATAAACTCGACCGTCCCTGCGCCCGCATATCCCACGGCTTCTGCTGCGCGAACGGCGGCTTGCCCCATGGCGTCCCGCATCTCGGGTGTCATGCCAGGTGCAGGGGCTTCCTCAATGACCTTTTGGTGGCGGCGTTGCAGCGAGCAGTCGCGCTCGAACAAATGCACGGCCTGCTTGCCGTCGCCAAAGACCTGCACTTCGATGTGGCGCGGTGTGGTGACATATTTCTCGATCAGGACTGCGGCATTACCAAAGGCCTTTTGTGCCTCGGTCTGCGCGGCCTCCAACTCTTGAGCGAAGTCCTTCGCCGCGTCCACGCGGCGCATCCCCTTGCCGCCGCCACCCGCGACCGCCTTGATCAAAACAGGATAGCCAATTTTGTCGGCCTCGGCAGCCAGATTGTCCTGCGCGGCTTCGTGATAGCCTGGCACCACAGGGACCCCCGCCTCGACCATCAAGGCCTTGGCTGCATCCTTCAATCCCATTGCACGGATCGCCTCCGCCGAAGGGCCGATAAAGCGAAGACCCGCCGCCTCCACGGCCTCTACGAAGTCGGGGTTTTCCGACAAAAAGCCGTAGCCCGGGTGAATGCCTTGAGCGCCCGTAGCCTGCGCCGCCGCAATGATTGCGTCCCCACGCAGGTAGCTTTCCGCTGGTGTGGCCCCCCCCAGCGAGATGGCTTCATCCGCCAAGGCGACGTGACGCGACTGCGCATCCACATCCGAATGAACCGCGACGGTGCCCACGCCCAAGCGGCGACAGGTGTCGATGATGCGGCAAGCGATTTCACCACGGTTGGCGATTAGGATTTTGTTAAACATTTATGCGCGTCCCAATGATGCAAGAGCAGGCCCTGCGGACCCGCCGCTGGCCTGAGCGGAACAAAGGGGCTCGAAGCCGCTTTGGGCCGCCCCCTTGTTGGTGAAAGGGTATGACTGAGTGAGGTGACGATGCATTCTCTACATCCGGAACACGCCGAAACGTGTCTCCTCGATTGGGGCATTCAGGGCCGCACGCAAGGACAATGCCAGCACGTCGCGTGCCTTACGCGGATCAACGACACCGTCATCCCACAGCCGCGCCGACGCATAGAGCGGATGCGATTGCTCCTCAAACATATCAATAGTTGGCTGCTTGAAGGTGGCCTCTTCTTCTTCCGACCATGTGCCACCCTTGCGCTCGATACCGTCGCGCTTCACCGTGGCCAGCACACCCGCGGCCTGCGGCCCCCCCATGACCGAAATCCGGCTATTGGGCCATGACCACATAAAGCGCGGCTGGTAAGCCCGCCCCGACATGCCGTAGTTACCGGCCCCGAAAGAGCCGCCCACAACCATCGTAATTTTCGGCACCGAAGTCGTTGCCACCGCCGTGACCATCTTGGCCCCGTGGCGTGCGATACCTTCGTTTTCATACTGCTGCCCGACCATGAAGCCGGTAATGTTTTGCAAGAACACCAAGGGGATACGGCGTTGCGAGCAAAGCTCCACGAAATGCGCGCCCTTTTGGGCCGCTTCCGAGAACAGCACACCGTTATTCGCGATGATCCCCACCTGCATGCCGCAGATATGGGCAAAGCCAGTGACCAAGGTCTCCCCGTAGCGCTTCTTGAACTCGTCAAAGCGCGAGCCATCGACCACACGGGCGATCACCTCGCGAATGTCGTAAGGGGTTGTCAGCGAGGCAGGCACCACACCCAGCAACTCTGAAGGGTCGTATAACGGCGCGTCGTAAGTGGCCTCCGCCCCATCCACAGAGCCGCCCAAGTTCCCCACCGCCTGACGCGCCAATGCAAGAGCATGAGCATCATCCTCAGCCAGATAATCCGCAACGCCAGACAAGCGCGTATGCACATCACCGCCGCCCAAGTCCTCGGCACTTACTACCTCGCCCGTGGCGGCCTTCACCAATGGCGGACCGGCCAGAAAAATCGTGCCTTGCTCTTTCACAATGATCGTCACATCAGACATGGCAGGCACATAGGCCCCGCCTGCGGTGCATGACCCCATCACAACCGCGATCTGCGCAATGCCCTTAGCTGACATCCGCGCCTGATTGTAAAAGATGCGCCCGAAGTGGTCGCGGTCTGGGAAAACCTCGTCTTGATTGGGCAGGTTCGCCCCGCCACTGTCCACCAGATAAACGCAAGGCAGGTGGTTTTCCTCTGCAATTTCTTGGGCGCGAAGATGCTTCTTTACCGTCATCGGGTAGTAGGTGCCGCCCTTAACCGTGGCGTCATTGCACACGACCATAACTTGGCGCCCCTGCACCAGCCCGATGCCCGCAATCACCCCTGCACAAGGGGCCGCACCACCGTAAAGCCCATGCGCCGCAGTGGCCCCGACTTCCAGAAACGGGGAGCCCGGATCCAGCAGGTTCGACACCCGATCGCGCGGCAGCATTTTGCCCCGCTTCAAGTGACGCTCACGAGAGCCTTCGCCCCCGCCAAGCGCTGCGGCACTGGCGGCATCTTTGATGACCCTTAAGGCCTCAAGATTTGCCGCTTCATTCGTGCGGAACGTCTCGGAACCGGCAGAAATATCAGAGGTTAGTTTCATGTTTGCGCCCTTAGATGCATTACTCTTTTAGCTCGCAATATCCTGCGGAGGATCGTCCCTCCAAGCAGGCTGCGAATTCGCCCGATAGGCCCGCCAGCTCGCTGATTTCACAGCCCAGCCGCGCACTCTCCGCGCCCGTGGTTTTCGCCTCGGCCACGTCTTGGCACTTCTGGACCACATAGCCCGTCCATTGCCCCATTAGGTCCAACAACTCCGAGGTGCCGCCGGTCGTCACGGCCTCGATCACTTCATCTTGCAGGGTCTGAACGGTGCCAGACCATTCTTCGCGAACCCCGCTGAGGCAGGTGGTATGCGCCAATGTGCCCACCTCATGAGACACGCAGGGTTGGAACATCAACTCCACGCATTGCGGCCATGTGGTGCCCGCCTCCATGGCTTCCAAACAGGCAAGAACAAGAACCTTGTCTTGCGCGATTGGGGTTTCGGCGGCGACGGCGGGGGTGGCCGCCATAGCAAGTACGAGAGGAAGATATTTCATTCGATGTCCTTCAAACCATGTTGAAAAGCGGGGATCCGCTTTCGTTCAAGTTTGGCCACCAGAGCACACCGCCCATGATCACTTCAACTTCATACGTCATTCGAGCGACCCCAAGCCTGCTACGCCATCGCTCCCATCAGCTCGCGCCCTACCAGCATGCGCCGGATCTCGGAGGTGCCTGCCCCAATCTCCATCAGCTTGGCATCACGGAACAAACGCGCCACGGGCGCATCGGCCAAGAACCCAGCGCCGCCCAGCGCCTGCACCGCTTGGTGCGCTTGGACCATCGCTTGCTCAGAGGCATAAAGGCAGCACGCAGCGGCATCCTGACGGGTGATCGCCCCGCGATCGCAGGCGCGGCCTGCCTCGTAAACATAAGCGCGTGCGGAGTTCATCGCGGTATACATGTCGGCAATCTTGCCCTGCATCAGCTGGAACGAGCCGATGGGTTGGCCAAACTGCTTGCGCTCCACCATATAAGGCATAACCTCATCCAGACAGGCGGCCATAATGCCGGTGCCGATGCCTGCCAAAACCACGCGTTCATAGTCCAAGCCCGACATCAGAACGCGGACCCCGCGCCCCTCTTCGCCCAGCACGTTTTCGAACGGGATTTCGACGTCATCAAAGATCAGCTCCGCGGTGTTTGAGCCGCGCATACCAAGCTTGTCAAAATGCGGTGACGTGGAGAACCCTTTCATGGATTTCTCGACGATAAAGGCGGTGATCCCCTTCGGGCCAGCCTCTGGGTCAGTCTTGGCGTAGACCACTAGCGTTGAGGCATCTGGGCCATTGGTGATCCAGTACTTATTGCCCGACAGGCGGTAATGGTCGTTGCGCTTTTCCGCCTTCAAGGACATGGAGACCACATCCGATCCGGCTCCGGCCTCTGACATTGCCAAGGCGCCAACATGCTCGCCTGACATTAGTCCGGGTAGATATTTTGCCTTTTGCTCGGGCGTCCCGTTCAATTTTATTTGGTTCACGCAAAGATTGGAATGTGCGCCGTAAGACAGCGACACCGATGCAGATGCCCGTGCGATTTCTTCCACGGCGACCACATGGGCAAGATAGCTCATCCCCGAGCCACCATCTTCCTCAGGCACGGTAATGCCAAGCAAACCCAGCGCGCCCATCTCGGTCCACAGATCAGCTGGAAACTCGTTTGACGCGTCAACTTCCGCGGCAATTGGCTTCACGCGATCTTGGGCCCAGCGGTGCACCATGTCACGCAAGGCATTGACGTCTTCCCCTAGGTCGAAATTCATCGAGGCATTAAACATGGCGTCACTTCCAGTTATTGAACATGTGTTCATATACTAGTCAGAGCCTTCGTGCCGGTCAACACCAACAATTGAATTGGCCGAGCAGACGGCCGGTTCAACAATCAACCGATTCTTAAGGAATTGTTCACCTCCGCTAACTAGAAAGGTAAGGAATCACATACCTTTTGGGCGCCCAATATCCCCTAAGTCATTGCCAAAGCACCATTAACCTTGCGCCACCGCGGGAAATTGCCTCACTTTCGACACAGTATCTGTTCCGAAGAAATGAGACCAAAAAATGATCTATCTAGCCTTCTACCGGGGAGAAGGTCGGCCGTTTAGCGATACTCTTGTAAAGTGGGTCACCCGCTCAGAGTTCTCGCATTGTGAGATATTAACTAGTTCCCGACCGCCCAAAACTGGAGAGACTCACCTCTGCGTTACTGCGCAAGGCAAGCATGGGGGCGTCTGTGTGCGTGAGCTTTATTTCCGCGAAGGCGCCTATGAATTTGTGCAAGTTCCGTGGGCCCCACATGACACCTTTGAGCGCGCTGCCCGCCACACAGGTCGGGGCTACGACTACTGGGGATTGCTGATGAGCCAGTTCATCAACCTGCGCAGACACGTACAAGACCGGTGGTTCTGCTCAAAGCTCTGCGCACAGGCGCTTGGGCTATCCGAAGCGCACACCTATTCCCCAGGTGATTTGAAACGCATCGTGGAGGAACACAACCGTGTCTACAGCATGGCGCATTTCACCACGCGCGAGGCGAGCGCGCTGCACGGGGTCAGCCCCTCTTTGGACAAGCGCCCACCGGCAAACACACCCTCTACGCCTGAAACCGGCCTATCCGCTCTGGCTCGCCAAAGCCGCGCGACCATGCAAAGCACGCGCTTCGCTTTGAATAATGCGGGCAATCAGGTCGCAATCCTCAACACTGAACGTCAAAGGCAGGCGCATATCCAACAAACCGGACAGGATTTCATCCGTCCGCGCCAAAGCTTGAGGCCGCGCGTAACGCCAACTGTCGTATCGCGAGGTGAAAGCGACTGGCTCGGCAGCTCCGAACCACTTCAACTCCACGCCGCGGGCGGCACAGCGAGAGGTAAACACCTCAATTTCGTCAACCGAGGCTTTCGGGAGCCGGAACTGGATAGATGAGCCAACAAAGACCCCACGCGGGTCGCGCTCGATGATGGATAGCCCGGGGGCATTGCGCAAACCGGCTTCCATCGCGGCGTAGCGGGCATTCCATGCCTCGACCTGCTGAGGCAGCTTTGCCAACTGCGGGCGCAAAATTGCGGCGCGCAGATTGTCCATCCGGCCCGATATATTCGGGGTGACATATTTCACCTGTTCGAATGCATCGGCAGGTGGGGAGGCAAGATGCCGTTCATAGAGCATATATGACCCCGACATGATTGTGGCCCGCGCCATGATCTGCGCATCGTCGGACACCATCAAACCACCTTCACCCGAGTTGACATGCTTATAGGTTTGGCAAGAGTAACACCCGATGATGCCGTGCCGCCCTGACGGGGTGCCCTTCCAGTCCGCCCCCATCGTGTGGGCGCAGTCCTCCACGACCAACACCCCAGAGGCGTCGCAGATATCCATCAACCGGTCCATGTCGCACAAATGCCCGCGCATATGGGACAACAGCAGGTATTTCGCGGCAGAGGCCTCAATTTGCGCCTCCAGGTCATCCAGATCAATGGTCAGATTGTCGGCTGTCTCGACGAACAATGGCTCCGCCCCAAGCGAAGCAATCGCCCCGGGCACCGGCGCCAATGTGAACCCGTTGGACAGAACCGTGTCACCGGCCTTAACCCCTATTGCACGCAATGCGCAGCCAATCGCATAGCCACCCGACGCCACGGCAAGTGCGTATTTCGCACCGGTAAACGCTGCGAATTCCTGCTCCAGCAAGGCCGTCTCGCCATGTTCTGCATCGGTCACATTGTAACGGTGAAGCCGCCCATGCTGCAAAACCGCCATCGCAGCGGCGATACCCTCCTCCGGAATAGGCTCTTGCTGGGTAAAGCTGCCGTCAAAAACTTCAAACATCATCTAGGCCTTTTCGAATTCTGCAGCCCTGACCTTGGGGGGGGGCTGAATAACAGTCAAGCGATCAGGCGCGACACAATTTCCTCCAACTCGTCAAAGTGAGACATCAACGCCTCGGGCTTCAAGGCCGCGACGTCAAAATCCCCGGGCCCGAAGGTCACTAAAATAGAGGGCACACCCGCATGGGTGGAGGTATCTCGGTCGGTTTTCGTATCCCCCACCAGAACCGAACGCGCAACCTCCCCACCTGCCCGCTTCACGGCTTCGATATAAGGGCTGGGATCTGGCTTGCGGACAGGTAGGGTGTCGGCCCCCACGAGGCTATGAAAGACGTCGCGGAACGCCAGCTCTGCCATCAATTGCTCGGCCAGACCTTCCGGCTTGTTGGTGCAAATGCCGACCTTATAGCCCGCGTCACGCAATCGGATGACCGCCTCGCGCGCGCCGGGATACAATTTGGTATGGCGCGCGATATCCGCCCCATAGGCTTTCAAAAGGACAGGATACTGCGCGTCAATATCCTCCGAGCTATACGCAACACCCAAGCGCTCGAACCCCAAGGTCAGCATGGCTCGCCCGCCGCGCAACGCAGTTCCCGCGTCCGTCTCCGCCCGAAGCACATCGCCGTGCCCCAACCCGCGAAAGCAGGCGTTCGCCGCCGCCAGCAGGTCACCGCTGGTATCGGCTAAGGTCCCGTCCAAATCGAAAATAACCGTGCGCATAAATGTCTCCTGTAACGTGACGAAACCTGTTGTGACGCAGGCGCACCTTGCGCTGCAGCACGATACCGATAGAACGGGGCCAACAAGAAGGAAAGGCCGGGCAACCGGAAAGGTCCCATACGTGAACAGTAATTCTATCGCCCTCGTTTTGCTGGCCGCTGGTCAAGGCAGCCGCATGAACTCCAATCTTCCAAAGGTATTGCACCAGATCGGCGCAGCCCCTCTTGCGGTTCACGCTCTGCGCGCGGCCACGGCATTGGAACCTGAAAAGACCGTCATCGTCACCGGACATGGCGCGGATCAGGTCGAAGATAGCCTGTCAAAACACCACGACGACCTCGTTTTCGCCCGCCAGACCGAGCAAAATGGCACCGCCCATGCGGTCGACCAAGCCCGTTCGGCGCTTGAGGGCTTTGAAGGCGATGCGGTCATTCTATACGGCGACACCCCTTTTGTGTCGGGCGAAACATTGCAAAACATGAAAGACGCCCGTGCAACGGCTGACGTCGTAGTACTAGGCTTCAACGCCAAAGATCCGGGCCGATATGGTCGCCTGATCGTGACAGATGGCGCGTTGGATGAAATCGTCGAAGCCAAAGACGCCACCCCTGCGCAGTTAAAGGTCACCCTGTGCAACTCCGGCGTCGTGATGTGCAAATCATCTGTGTTGTTCGAGCTGATCGCGGAAGTCGGCAACGACAATGCCTCTGAGGAGTACTACCTCACCGACATCATCGGCCTCGCCCGCGCGCGTGGGTTAACCGCCACAGCCGTCACATGTGACGAAGCCGAAACACTGGGCATCAACACCCGGCAGGAACTCGCCGCCGCCGAAGCGGCCTTTCAGGCCAGAATGCGTCACCTCGCCATGGAGGATGGCGTGTCCTTGGCGCAGCCAGACAGCACCTATTTCGCCTATGATACGGTTTTGGGCCGTGACGCGGTGATTGGCCCGAATGTGGTCTTTGGCCCAGAAGTCACTGTTGAATCAGGGGCCGAGATCAAGGCCTTTAGTCATCTTGAAGGCTGCCATGTAGCACAAGGCGCTGTCGTTGGCCCCTTTGCCCGCCTACGCCCCGGTGCGGAGCTGGAGGAAGGTTCCAAAGTCGGAAACTTCGTCGAAATCAAGAACGCCACGCTGGCCGAAGGGGCCAAGGTCAACCACCTGTCATATGTGGGCGACGCGCATGTCGGCTCTGGGGCCAACATTGGCGCAGGGACCATCACCTGCAACTATGACGGGGTGTTCAAACACCGCACGACAATCGGCGCAGGTGCGTTTATCGGGTCGAACACCTTGCTGGTCGCCCCTGTGGATGTGGGGGTCGACGCCATGACCGGCTCTGGAACCGTGGTAACCGAAGACGTGCCCGACGGGGATTTGGCCCTGTCGCGGGTGCGCCAAACAAACAAGACGGGCCTCGCACGCAAGCTGATGCAAATGCTGCGAGCCAAAAAGCAAAAGAAGGACGCGTAAATGTGCGGAATTGTTGGAGTTCTCGGAACTCATGAAGTTGCCCCGATCATTGTCGAGGCCCTAAAGCGCCTCGAGTATCGCGGCTATGACAGCGCTGGCATTGCGACCGTGAACGACGGGGCGCTTGATCGCCGCCGTGCTGTTGGCAAGCTGGTCAATCTGTCTGACCTGTTGGTCCACGAACCATTGGCGGGCAAATCCGGCATCGGCCACACCCGTTGGGCCACCCATGGCGCCCCTACGGTTGAGAATGCACATCCGCATCAATCCGGCCCTGTTGCCGTGGTGCACAACGGGATTATCGAGAACTTCAAGGACCTGCGCGCTGACCTTGCCAAAGATGGCTTCACGAGTGAAACCGACACAGACACTGAAACCATTGTCATGTTGGCCCGCCGCTTTCTAGACCAAGGCCTGCCCCCGCGTGACGCGGCAGAGCAGACGATTGCGCTGCTGGACGGCGCATTTGCGCTATGTTTCTTGTTCCACGGCGAAGACGACCTGATGATTGCAGCGCGCAAGGGGTCTCCATTGGCTGTGGGACATGGAGACGGGGAAATGTACGTGGGCTCTGACGCGATTGCGCTGGCTCCGATGACCAACCGCATCACCTATCTTGAGGAAGGCGACCGCGCCGTCCTGACCCGCAACAGCTTGGAAATCTATGACGCCAAAGGAAAGCTGTCCAACCGCAAGATGAAAACAATCGCGGTGGACGAAGCGCGAATTGAAAAGGCGGGCCACAAGCACTTCATGGCAAAGGAAATCGCCGAGCAACCCGTCGTGCTGGCCGACGCTTTGCGCGCTTATAGCAGCGCCGATGCCAAAGGCATTGAACTGCCGAGCGGCACTATCGACTTCACCAAATGCGACCGCATAACAATGGTTGCTTGCGGGACTGCCAATCTTGCCTGCCAAGTGGCCAAATACTGGTTTGAGCAAATCGCAGGCCTGCCTGTCGACGTCGACATCGCATCGGAGTACCGATACCGCCAGCCGGTGATCTCGGATAAATCATACGCGCTGTTCGTTTCTCAATCGGGTGAGACCGCGGACACTCTGGCCGCCCTGCGCTACGCCAAAGGTCGGGCCGCAATGATTTTGTCGGTGGTCAATGTGCCCGAAAGCTCCATCGCACGAGAAAGCGATCTGGCGCTGCCAATTATGGCCGGCGTCGAAGTGGGCGTGGCCTCTACCAAGGCCTTCACCTGCCAGTTGCTGGCCCTCGCAACGCTGGCCCTTAAGGCCGGTCACCAACGTGGCCATCTGGATGACGCAGCCTTGACCAAGCACATGGAAGAATTGAACCTTCTGCCTGGCATATTGAACCAGTCCTTAACGCTTGAGAAAGCAATCAAACGCATTGCGCGCAAAATTGCTTCTGCGCAGGATGTGCTATTCTTGGGTCGCGGTCCGATGTATCCGCTGGCGCTGGAAGGCGCACTTAAACTCAAAGAAATCAGCTACATACATGCTGAAGGTTACGCATCAGGCGAACTAAAACACGGCCCCATAGCGCTGATCGACAAGACAGTGCCCGTGGTTGTCATGGCCCCAACGGACGAGTTGTTCGACAAAACTGTGTCCAACATGCAAGAGGTGATGGCGCGCGGCGGCAAGGTGGTGTTGATCACGGATGCGGCAGGCGCAAAGGAGGCCAGCGACGGCGTCTGGGAAACCGTCATCATGCCCAGCATCAGCCCGTTTCTTGCCCCTATCCTCTATGCGGTTCCGGCCCAGCTTTTGGCCTATCACACCGCTGTTGCAAAAGGCACCGATGTGGACCAACCCCGTAACCTAGCAAAATCAGTGACTGTAGAATGACACCGCAAGACGCGATCTCGCATCTCGAACGCATGGCCGACGCCTCCAAGGCGGCCAGCCTCGCTGAGTATCACGGCGTGGAACGCCCTTACCTTGGCGTCGCCTCATCCGAGTTGGACACACTTGCCAAAGACTGGCGCGGTGACGATTTATCCGCCCGCCTTGCGCTTGCAAAAGGCCTGTGGGACAGCAACATCTTTGAGGCCCGCATTTGTGCGGCCAAACTTCTGACCCAAGCGCGCATCCGCCCCGATGATGCCCCCGCGTGGGACATGCTGGTGAGCTGGCTCGAAGATGTGGATTGTGTGGCCATTGCAGATCAACTTTCGAATGCGGCATCAAAGCGCGTGGTGTGGGATACGACGCGCCTGAGCCAAATGGACGAATGGGTCGGCGCGCCGAATGTCTGGACCCGCCGCGCCTTGCTGACGTTCACGCAACCCTGGACAAAGCAAAACCGGTCCAAACTGGCCGATGAGGCGGTCCGGGATCGGGTTTTGGAATGGGCCGCCATTTTGGCAGAGGATCACGACCCGCTGATCCAACGCGCAATTGCGTGGTGGTTACGTGACCTGTCGCGCCATGATGCACCACGCGTACAGGCCTTCTTGGAAGAACACGGTGAGCGTATGACCAGATCGGGGCGCCGTGAGGCCGCCCAGATGCTGAAACGTCAAAGCTAGCTTTTGGAAACCTTGAGGCTGGCCAAATCGGTCAGCCCAAGGTTCAACCCTCGCATCGCTGCCAATGAGATACGGCTGCCCGCGGATGATGGCCCGTCAATCGGGATCAGTTTCAGCTGAACGACCGCCCCGCTTTCTGTCTCGACCGAGCCTTGTGTTTCGGTCTCGACCAAAGGTGTTCGAAGCCAAAACCCCTGCTCTGTCGGGTCGCCCAAGCTGGCGATTGTGGTGCCCAGAAAGGTTGCGCCGGCGGGTGCGGTAGATGCTGCCTGTTTTTCGGCGGTTGTGGATTTGTCCAATGACGCTGCGTTTTGCCCAACAGCCCCGACCTCTACCACCGAGGGCTCGGAAGGCGCAGACACGTCAGGTTCCGCCGGTGGATCAATCGCGCTGAGCGGCTCTTCAGATGCGGGCTCTTCGGCAGGCGGTTTTTTCTTCAATGCTTCGAACGGGTTGCTGAACGTTTCCCCACAAGCGGAAAGCGACAGGATCAGGGCGAAGGTGAGTATCAGATGCTTCATGACAAAAACGTTACCCGCATTTATATAAGTCATCAACGACCTTAGGCGGGTTGTCGCGGGCTGTCGCGCACACTACCTTAAAACTATGAAAGCCCCGCTCATCGACCCATTCCATCGTGCCATCACCTATCTGCGCCTATCCGTCACGGACCGGTGCGATTTTCGCTGTGTGTATTGCATGTCGGAAAACATGCAGTTTTTGCCGAAAAAAGAGCTACTTACGCTGGAAGAACTGGACCGCATGTGCACCGCCTTTATCGGGCTCGGCGTGGAGAAACTTCGGATCACCGGGGGCGAACCATTGGTGCGTCGCGGAATCATGGGGTTCTTTGAAGGCATGGGGCGGCATTTGGAAGCTGGCGCGTTGAAAGAGCTGACGCTGACCACCAACGGATCGCAGTTAGAAAAATACGCCGCAGACTTGTATTCCGCAGGCGTACGTCGGGTGAATATTTCACTGGATACGCTCAACGAAGCCAAATTTGCAGAAATTACCCGCTGGGGGCGTTTGCCACAGGTTTTGCGCGGGGTTGAGGCGGCCCTCACCGCTGGTCTGAAAGTTAAGATCAATGCGGTGGCCTTAAAGGACTTCAACGAGGACGAGCTGTTCGACATCGCCGCTTGGTGCGCCGATCTGGGTATGGATCTGACCTTTATTGAAGTGATGCCCATGGGGGATATCGGGAATGAGAACCGCATCGGCCAGTTTTGGTCGCTCAACGATCTGCGCGCCAGTCTGGCCGAGGAATTCACCCTGACCGACCTGCCGGACCGCACTGGTGGCCCCGCACGTTATATGCGCCTCGAAGAGACCGGCCAAAAGATCGGCCTGATCACCCCGCTGTCCCATAATTTTTGCGAAAGCTGCAACCGCGTGCGCATCACCTGCACCGGCGAAATTTACACCTGCCTTGGCCAAGAGGGTAAGTCCGATCTGCGGGGGCCTTTGCGTTCGTCCGAAAGCGACGCCCCGCTGGAAGACGCCATTCGCGCGGCGATCGGGATGAAGCCCAAAGGCCACGATTTTGATTACTCACGCCAAGAGCTCGGCGGTCAAATGACACGCCACATGAGCCACACGGGTGGCTAGGATATGGCTTGCAGGCTGGCTTAGCTTGGCAATAGCCGCGCTAACGCATGAGGTCGTCTCTTTCGGGATATACCATGGCTTTTTGACCGGTGAGCGAGACCTCCTTTTCTACCTGTACCCGTCTAGTCTTGGAGAAATCATCGGCGTCACATTCTTTACTTCGGCCCTATGCGCGTTGCCGTTGACCTTGTTTTCCTACCTGTGCAAGCCCAGACGACTTAGACTGATCGGCCTTGGGGCAATCTGGACCTCTTTATGTGTCTGGCAGTACTATATGACGGCCTTTGAATACCGCGCGCATTTTGGCGCGACATGGCTTTCCTACGAACCCTTTTGGGAACTGATGTGGTCCCCATGGCTCACACCGCTCGCAACTCTGCTTGGCCTCGTCCCGTTCCTGTGGATCATACGCCACCGCTAAGCTGACTGGTATGCGTCCGCCTCATGTGTCACAAAGTTGCCAAACCTGCCCTCAGCCTTTGGGACCAAGATGACCCTTTTCGAAATCCTTCTGCTTTTGTCTGCCGCCTTTGGTGCCGGTGTCTTGAACACCATTGCGGGGGGCGGCACGTTTTTGACCTTCCCTGCCCTCGTTTTCGTGGGCATTCCGCCGGTAGTGGCCAATGCGACCTCTACGGTCGCTGTGTTGCCGGGGTACTTGGGCGGTGCACTGGGCTTTCGCAAAGAGGTTATGGAGTTCGACCGCAAGCAGCTGTTCCGCCTGATCGGCATCGCCCTTCTGGGTGGCGCGCTTGGGTCGTTCTTGCTGCTGATCTCATCGGATCGCGCCTTTTCGGCCCTTGTGCCGTTCTTGCTGCTGGCCGCGACATTGATCTTCCTGTTCGGCGCGCGCATTCGTGCATGGGCCGCGTCACACTCAAAATCGGTCACGCCCTTTGGCTTCATCGGCATGTTCGCCGTCTCGACCTATGGCGGCTACTTTAATGGCGGCTTGGGCATCATCTTGCTGGCGCTGTTTTCCCTATGGGGCATGACCAACCTGCATCAGATGAACGGGCTGAAAACCTCGATGAGCTTTATCCTGTCGGTAATATCTGTGGCCATTTTTGCAGGTGCCGGCATCATCGAATGGAAAGCGGGGCTGATGATGATGGTCGCCTCCACCGCCGGTGGCTATGCGGGCGCGCCTCTATCCAAGGCGCTGCCCATGCCGGTTGTACGCGGGATCGTTGCGACGGTAGGCTTCGTGATGAGTGCCGTATTCTTTTACCGCGTCTTCATCGCCGGATAGCTGCAAAGAAGTCGCCTGGTTTTCAACACCTCAGGCACCGCACTTCGGGGCGAAGCCTAAGGTGTTGTTCTTCAAGATCACCCAGCAGAAAGTCGCTGTTCGACAATTTCAGCCCACCAACTACATCCGGCGGGAATCGCTTCGTCATTAAAGTTGTATTCAGGGTGATGAACATTGGCGGTATCGCCGTTGCCCACAAGGATGTAGGCCCCTGGGCGTTCTTCCAACATGAAGGCGAAATCCTCCCCGCCCATGACCAAAGGCGCCTCGTCGCATGCCCCTGATACTTTCGCCGCGACGGAGGCTGCGAATTCAGTTTGCGCCTCGTGGTTCACCATCACGGGGTAACCTTTCATGTAGTTCACATCAACGCGCCCGCCAAACGTCGAAGCTACTCCTTCGGCAATTTCGGGCACGCGGTGTTCTGCCAGATCACGCATCTCAGTCGACATCGTGCGCACGGTCCCTTTAAGCGTTACCGTCTCTGGGATTACATTGAAGGCTTTGCTTTCCGTCTCGAAGGAGGTCACCGAGACCACGATCTGCTGCACCGGATCGGCGTTGCGCGACGCGATGGTCTGCAGCGCTAGCACCATATGCGACGCCATCACGGTGGTATCGATGGTCTCTTGAGGTTTTGCGGCGTGACCGCCTTTGCCCGTGACAGTGATCTCAAACATGTCAGTCGCCGCAAAAAACGCCCCCGGACGGATTGCAAAGCTGCCCACTGGGCGGCCCGGCCAATTGTGCATGCCGTATACTTCGTCGATGGACCAGCGGTCCATCATACCGTCTTCGCACATCTCGCGCCCGCCGCCGCCGCCCTCTTCTGCTGGTTGGAAAATCACCACGACCGTGCCGTCAAAATTGCGCGTCTCGGACAGGTATTTCGCCGCCCCCAGCAACATCGCCGTGTGCCCGTCGTGGCCGCAGGCATGCATGGCACCCGGAGTTTTAGAAGCATACTCCAGCCCCGTGGCTTCCAGTATCGGCAGCGCATCCATATCGGCCCGTAGCCCGATGGTTTTGCCCGACCCGTTGGATTTGCCCTTGATCACGCCGACAACACCGGTGCGCCCGATCCCTTCAACGACTTCGTCACAGCCAAAGGCTTTCAGCTTTTCCGCCACCACCGCAGAGGTGCGATGGGTTTCAAACAAAATCTCGGGGTTTTCGTGCAGATCGCGGCGCCATTCGGTGATCTCGGGCAGCAATTCGGAAAATCGGTTCTTCACAGGCATGAGGCGTATCCTTTGGAATAATAGCGAAAGTTGTCGTGTTCAAATTCAGGTGGCTAAATGATCGATAAGCTTGGTCATGAATTGCTGTCCGGCCTCAAATTGTGAAACCTCTAGGAACTCATTTGGCTGATGTGCCTGCGCAATATCGCCGGGACCACAGATGATGGTGGAGTAGTCTTTCTCCTGAAACTGCCCCGCCTCTGTGCCGTAGCTGACAACATGGCGCGCGTTATCTCCGGTGATTTGGCGCACGAGGCGTTCAGCCATACCGTCATTTTCCGGCTGAAGCGGTGGCACGTGAAAACGCTGGGTGATCTCGATGCGCGTTTCAGGCACCACGGCCTGCATCTGGGCCTCCACCTCTGCTACGCGGGCAAATAGCGCGTCGCGATACGATTCGATGTTGTCCCCGGGGACCAAACGGAAGTCGATGCCAAATTCGCAATCCTTAGCGGTGATATTATGGGCAGTACCGCCTGTTATTGTACCAGTATGTGCAGTGGTGAAAGGCGGCACGAACTGCGCGGCAAGCGCGGAAGGCGTCGCAGCCATATTCGTGTCATTCACTTGATTCGCCCATTCAATCAGTTTTACCCCGTACATGATGGCGTTCACGCCAGTGTGCAGCAGCGAAGAATGAACCTCGAACCCGTGCATATGTATCCACCAGCCGTAGCCGCCTTTGTGGCCCGATACGGCTTTCATCATTGATGGCTCCCCCACGACCACAGCGCTGGCAGCGGGCATATGTTTGCGCATCTGGGCAATCATAGGAGGGGCCCCCAAGCAGCCGACTTCTTCATCATAGCTAAAGGCGATTTGCAGCGGGCGCTTGATGCCGCGCTCTAGCGCAAGGGGGACTGCGGCCAAGGCCAATGCGTCGAATCCCTTCATATCGCACGTGCCGCGACCATAGAGTTTGCCGTTCTTTTCTACGACTGTGAACGGGTCAGTGTCCCACGCCTGCCCCTCAACGGGAACCACATCCGTGTGGCCAGACAGCACAACGCCGCCTTCGGTCAAAGGCCCGACATTGGCATAAAGAGAGGCTTTATTTCCGTCATCATTGTAAACCCGTGTGGCGGAAACCCCGTGGCTTTCCAGATAGTCTTCCACCCAGTCGATCAAGTCCAAATTGCTGGCGGAGCTGACCGTTTGAAATGACACAAGCTTGTCTAATATGGCGCGGGCGTCCATGAAGCGTCCTTTAATTTCGAAGGGTTACGCGCGGAGTGTTGATCCGCACCTTGCGCATCGTCAAGCCCTCCGTTGAGAAATCACCAAATGCCGCTACGTCGCGAAAAATTTCGAATTTTATCGTACGTCGCGAAAAATTTCGAATTTTATCGTACGTAGCGAGAAATTTCGAATTTTATCGTTGCCACTCAAAATTCTGGTGATACGGTCCTCCATTATCGACGAGCACCAGAGGATACTGGAGCCGTTCAATAGGGGATATTTAATGCCAGACGGGCCAGCGCCAGTCCTAGAAGCCGTGCTTGATGTACGGGACCTAAAGACCGTTTTTAAAACCCGCTCCGGCGAGGTACATGCCGTCAACGACGTCAGCTTCGACGTGCGTCCGGGTGAATTGTTAGGTGTGGTTGGCGAAAGCGGGTCCGGCAAGTCTGTGACGATGATGTCGCTGATCGGTTTGCTGCCATCCCCACCCGCAGATATTCGCGGAGGGCAGGTTTTGCTTGATGGCCTTGACCTGCTGCAAGCTGATGCGGACACCCTGCGTCGCGTGCGCGGCGGGCGAATCGGTTTCATTTTCCAAGACCCGATGACCTCGCTCAATCCGGTGTTCAACGTCGGGTATCAGATCATGGAACCCTTGCGCACGCATATGGGGATGACCAAGGCACAGGCGCGCCTGCGTGCGGCCGAGTTGTTGGAACTGGTGGGCATTCCGGATGCCAACCGCCGCCTCAAAGACTACCCGCACCAGTTCTCGGGCGGCATGCGTCAACGCGTGATGATCGCGATTGCGCTGGCCTGCGATCCACAGGTGCTCATTGCAGATGAGCCGACGACCGCGTTGGATGTGACCATTCAGGCCCAAATTCTAGAACTGGTAAAAGAGCTGCGCGAGAAGCTGGGAATGGCGATCATCTGGATCACGCATGACCTTGGCGTCATTGCCGGAATCGCTGATCGTGTCATGGTAATGTATGGGGGGCAGGTTGTGGAACAGGCCCCTACCCGCGAGTTGTTCAACAATCCGCAACACCCCTACACACGCGCGTTGCTGCAAACGATCCCGAGTGTGCGCGGAGAGCGGCCCGAAAAATTGAACGTCATTGAGGGCCAGCCACCAATCCTCGGCGCTGCCCCGACCGCCTGCCCGTTCCGTGCGCGCTGCGGCTACCGCTTTGACCGTTGCGATACTGAAAACCCAAGCCGCATCTCCGCTGGAAATGGCCATGACGCGGCATGCTTCTATGACTTCGACGCCGGAGGTCCGCGCAATGCTGGATGATCAAAAGCAGCCTCTTGTCACTGTCGACAATCTGAAAATGCACTTTCCGATCTTTGGCGGGTTGCTGCAACGGCGCACCGGAGAGGTGAAAGCCGTCGATGGGATATCCTTCGATATATTCGAGGGGGAGACCCTTGGATTGGTCGGCGAGTCGGGGTGCGGCAAGTCCACCGTAGGGCGTTCTGTGTTGCGCTTGTATGAGGTCACTGATGGCTCAGTGGTGATTGACGGGCAGGACATTGCAAAGGCGGCCCCCGAAGAGCTGCGCCACATGCGGACGCAGATGCAAATGATCTTCCAAGACCCGCAAGCCTCCCTGAATCCGCGGATGAAGGTGGCAGAGATCATCGCAGAACCCCTGCGAGAGCATATCAAATCCACCCCTGCAGAGCGTCGGACCCGCGTGTTGGAACTTATGGATCAGGTTGGATTGAACCGCGACTTCGCCAATCGCTATCCCCATGAGTTTTCGGGGGGCCAGCGCCAGCGCATCGGTATTGCGCGCGCTTTGGCTCTTAACCCCAAGTTCATCGTGTGCGACGAGCCTATCGCCGCCCTTGATGTGTCTATTCAGGCACAGGTTGTAAACCTGCTGGAAGAGCTGCAAGAAACGTTGGGGCTGACTTACCTGTTTATCTCGCATGATTTGTCGATGGTGCGCCATATCGCGGACCGTGTGGCGGTGATGTATCTAGGCCGCATCGTCGAGCTGGCCCCGCGCGACGACATCTACGCCGACCCGCAGCACCCCTACACCAAGGCACTCTTAAGTGCGGTGCCCGAGCCCGACCCCTCTGTAGAAGAGAAAGTCGAACGCATCATTTTGACCGGCGACGTCCCGTCCCCCGCCAAGCCACCGCAGGGGTGCAACTTTTGCACGCGCTGCCCCGCGGTGAAAGACATTTGCAAACGCGACGAGCCCGAATTCCGGGAGGTCCAACCGGGCCGTTTTGTCGCCTGCCATAGATTTAACGACATTACATAGAGCGTTGATAAGACGTCTAAATGAGGCACTATGAGCACTCAACAAGGAGAAATTAAATGAAACTCAAATTAGCCCTAATGGGAGCCGCAGCCTCATTGGCCTCAGTGCCAATGGCGATGGCCGATGGCCACGCCGGAGAGCGTGGTCGTGATGGCAACGTATCGATCATTTACTGGCAAGCGCCGTCGATTTTGAACCCGTTCTTGTCTGGCGGCACCAAGGATATTGAAGCCGCCTCGATGATCATCGAACCTTTGGCGCGCTACAACGAGACAGGCGCTTTGGTGCCTTGGCTTGCAAGCGAAATCCCAACAACCGAGAATGGCGGCGTATCCGAGGATCTGACCACCATCACTTGGAAAATCACGCCCGGCATCAAATGGGCCGATGGCACGCCTTTCACCTCGGCTGACGTGAAATTCACCGCCGACTACTGCATGCACCCCGAAGGCGGCTGTGCGCAGCTTACAAAATTTGAAGGTGTGACCTCCGTAGAGGCGCTTGACGACATGACCGTTAAGGTCACCTTCGACAAGCCAACCCCCTTCCCTTACGGCCCCTTCGTGGGCGGCGAAAGCCCGATCATCCAAGCCGCGCAATTCGCGAACTGCACCGGTGCTGCGGCCTCCAGCTGTTCTACCGAGAACTTCAATCCCATCGGCACCGGCCCGTTCAAAGTTGTTGAGTTCAAGCCCAACGACGTGATCACAATGGAAGCCAACGACATGTACCGCGAAGAAGGCAAGCCTGCCTTCGCATCGGTGACCTTCAAAGGCGGCGGCGACGCAACCGCTGCGGGCCGCGCGGTTATGGAGACAGGCGAGTTTGACTACGCTTGGAACCTTCAGCTGGCACCAGACGTCATCGCCAACATGGAAAAGGGCGGCAAAGGCACACCGGTCGCAGGCTTTGGCCCGCTGGTCGAGCGCATCATGCTGAACCAAACCAACCCTTCCGCTGACCTGAGCGCCGAAGACCGCTCCGTGATCCGCCCGCACCCGTTCTTGGGTGATCCGGCCGTTTACAAAGCGATGTCCATGGCCATCGACCGCTCGTTGCTGGTGGAAATCGGCTACGGCAAAGCGGGTAAAGTGACCTGTAACTGGGTTCCGGCCCCTGACGCGTTCAACTCCACATCGATGACCTGCGACAAGCAAGACATCGCTGGGGCAAACAAATTGCTGGAAGATGCCGGTTGGGTCGACAGCAATGGCGACGGCAGCCGCGACAAAGATGGCGTTGAGCTGAGCGTCCTCTATCAATCCTCAACCAATGCGGTGCGTCAGGACTTCCAAGCCTTGATCAAACAGTGGTGGTCAGAAATCGGCATCACAACAGAGCTGCGCAACATCGACGCGTCGGTCTTCTTTGGTGGTGATGCGGCGTCTCCGGACACGTTCCAGAAGTTCTATGCGGACGTGGAAATGTACGCCAACACCTTCAACGGCACCGACCCGCAATCCTACCTTGCGAACGGTCTTTGCGACAAGGCACCTAGCCCAGCGACGCAGTGGCAGGGTGAAAACATCTCGCGCTTCTGTAACGAAGAGTTCGATGCCCTGCACGCCAAGCTGGCCGAAACTGCAGGCCTTGAAGCCCGCGCCGAGATTGGCAAACAGCTGAACGATATCATCGTGCAAAACGGCGGTATGATCCCGCTTGTGCACCGTGGCCGTCTGTCGGCGCATGCCAACTCCCTTGGGGGTGTAATCCTGAACGTTTGGGATAGCGAGATCTGGAATTCGGCCGATTGGTACCGCATCAAGTAATCTCTGAACCTCTTCGTGAGGCGGGCCAGTCCCGCCTCACATTCCCCACCCTTCCTTAAGACCTGAACCGAGGCGCCGAAACATGTTCACCTTCACGATCCGCCGGTTGATCCTAACGGTCCCGACGCTTCTGTTCATTTCTTTCGTGATCTTTATGATCGTGAAGCTCAGCCCGTCTGATCCGACGGGCAACCTGCCCCTGACCATCCCGTCAGAGGTACGCGAACAAATTCGCGAGGCTCTGGGCGTCAACAAGCCGCTGATTGTGCAATACGGGTTATGGCTAAAGCAGTTCTTCTGGCTGGAGCCACGTATCTACCTAGAGCATGCCTTTGGCTGGGACATGGGCACAGCCGGTGAGGTTCGCCTGATTTCTTACCAGACCCGTTCGCCGGTGATGGAATTGATCATGCAACGCATGCCTCAAACCTTGATGGTTGTCGGCACGGCATATCTGGTTGGCACGCTTATCGCTCTGCCGATCGGGATTATCTCGGCCTACAAACAATATTCCGTCTTTGACCAGCTGGGCACTTTGGTGTCGATGATCGGCTTCTCGGTGCCACCGTTTTTCTCGGGCGTTTTGGTTATTGTCCTGTTCTCGGTGATGATCCCCAGCGATAGTTTCTTCTGGCTGCCCTCGATCTATGACACCACCCACGAGGTGACGGACTGGGAAAGCTTCAAATACCAATTCCGCCAGATGATCATGCCGGTGATGGTGTTGGCCTTGCAAATTACAGCGCAGATTTCGCGCTTCACACGCGCCTCCATGCTCGACAATCTGAACCAAGACTACGTGCGCACAGCGCGGGCCAAAGGCTTGAAAGAGCAAACGGTCGTACTTGTCCATGTTTTGCGCAACTCGATGATCCCAGTGGTCACCGTAATTGCCTTGGGCATTCCGTCGATCTTTGGCGGGGCGATCATCACTGAACAGGTGTTCAAGGTGAACGGGCTTGGGCAGCTTTTGATCATCGCAATTCAAGGCGGCGATGTGCCAACTGTGCAGACCTTGACCTTCATCTTCGCGATCCTGATCGTGCTGTTTAACCTGATTGCCGATGTCCTTTACGGCATTCTGGACCCGAGGATTCGCTATGACTGATACAACGCAAGCCCCTGCTCCGCGCAATCAATGGTGGGATGTCTGGGACCAGTATAAAACCCACAAAGGCGCGCTGGTTGGGGCGGTCTTCTTTCTGACAATCATACTTGCTGTGATTTTCGGGCCGTGGCTGTGGGGCATTGACGCCACTCACATCGACATTCGTGCGCGCAACCAAGGCCCCAGCATGGCCCATCCGATGGGCACCGACCAACTGGGCCGTGATACCTTTGCGCGGATGATGGCGGGCGGACGTGTGTCCTTGGCCGTGGGGCTGACCGCGATGGCACTGGCCTTGGGGCTTGGCACTTTGGTTGGCGTTTTGGCCGGATATTTCAAAAAGTTAGATGGGGTGTTGATGCGCACCACCGATCTGTTTCTCGCCTTGCCCCTCTTGCCCCTGTTGCTGGTGATCATCATGCTGTTTCGCGACAAGCTGAACGCGGCCTTCGGGCCGGAGGGTGGCATCTTCATTCTGATGGTCGCCGCCATCGGGGCGACGTCATGGATGCAAACCGCACGGATCGTGCGCGGCGATGTGCTGGCAATCAAAGAGCGCGAATTTGTCCTCGCCGCACGCTCCATTGGCACCCCGAACCGACGCATGATCACCCGCCATGTCCTGCCGAACGTCATGTCCCCGATCATGGTTTCCGCCACCTTGGGGATTGCCAATGCGATCATCACAGAAAGCGCGCTGAGCTTCCTAGGCCTTGGCTTCCCACCGGATTTTCCCACATGGGGTCGCCTGCTGTTTGATAGCGTCGACTACTTGCAACAATACCCCGAGCGCGTGATGTGGCCCGGTCTTGCGATTTCGCTGACGGTGTTGTCGGTGAACTATATGGGGGATGGCTTGCGCGACGCATTGGATCCGAAGATCCGCGGGCGGTAGCTCTCCTTCCGTGCGAAACAACAAAAAAGGCCCGGATGCGCAATGCTCCGGGCCTTAATCGTTCAGATGAAGTGGAAGAGTTTAGCCCTTCATCTTCTTCATCACCATGCCGACAACCATCTGCACGACCATGCCGCCTACGCCGCCGCCAATCAGATTACCAGCGATCGCGCCGATATCCATGCCGCCCGCCGCATCACCGCCTGTAGCCCCCAAGAGGCCACCGATAAGTGAGCCGCCACCGACACCGCCGACCGCGCCTGCAACCAAATTGCCAATGCCGCCCATGCTGCCACCAGCATTAACTTTTCCGCCCGCCATGCCGCCAACGGCACCACCGACAAGTTGAGAAATAAGTGCTTCCATGAAGGTCCCTCGCTCTGTTGCCCCGCTGGTCTTTGCCTGCGGGTTGCGTAAAGTGACCATTTTTTGGGCACGTTTGTCAACATATTGTGCCTCGGAGCCGCTGAGCTACTCCATCTTCTCGCGAATTTTGTGAACCATCCACCAGACGATGAGCACCACGACAGGTGTCGTCACCGCCGCCAACAGCAGCTTCGACACCCCGAACGCATAGGCCGCCGGTTGCGCCATATAGAGCACCAGATTGACCGCATAGTAGCTGATCGCAACGACCGACAACCCCTCGACGGTTTTTTGCAACCGAAGCTGCAAATCGGCGCGTTGGTCCATGCTTTCCAACAGCTTTTGATTTTGCGCAGACCGCTCCACATCCACCCTCGTGCGCAACAGATCACCTGCGCGAATGGCCCGCTGTGCCATGGTTTGCAAACGACGCTCTGTCGCCTTCACAGTGCGCATAGCTGGGTCAAAGCGGCGCATCATGAAATCAGCAAAGGACTGCCGCCCCTCAAACCGTGTTTCGCGCAACACCTCTATCCGCTGATTTACAATGGCTTCATAGGCGCGTGTTGCCCCGAAGCGAAACGATGATTCCGCCAGCAGGTTTTCCAACTCTGCCGAGGTCTCCAAAAGCTCGCGCAGCGTATCCTCCGCGCCAGTGCCGCCTTGTGTCATCGCCGACATCAGTCCCGACAAAGTGCCATCCAACACCCCCATGCGCGGCTGCAGCTCACGCGCCCGCGCAAGCCCAAGCATCGACATGCTCTTGTAGGTCTCGATTTCGCACAGCCGTTGGACGATGCGCCCGATCCGCCGTTGTCCCGTTTCCGCCTTCACGAATACTGCCAGCCGCATATGGCCCGCGGCATCGATCCGAAAATCCCCTGCAATGGTCGCCGCCCCGTCCAAGACCGTGCTTACTGCAAGGCTTTCTGGGACGAACCAATCATCCACCAGCTTGGAAATTTCCTCTTTGCTGCTGTCGGCTTCCACACGGATCAACGCCGAGGTAATGCGCACCCCCGGAGCCGTCGCCAGCCAGTCATTGGGGAAAATTTCGAAGGATACCGGATCAAAGGCGCGCCCTTCCATGCTTGGCATGAACAACGTGTAGGTGACAAACTCTGTGTGCTGTTCCCACTTCAGCTTGAATTTCCCCACATCCCCGAACCAATGCGTCGCCCCGGGTTGAGGGTGCGCCGCGCCATAGCGGTCCAGCAGTTCTGTCAAATGGGCGCGATCCGCATTCCGGTCTCGGTCCGCCGCTTTCTCCGAGCGCTTGATCGCAAGATAGATGGCCTCGCAGGGGGCAAGCAGCGTCGGGAACGGGCGGGCGTGAAGTTCGTTGGCCAATGCGTAGCGCAGCGGGTGGTCTTCGATAGGAGGCATAGAGTCACCCGTAAGTAGAAATCCTTCTCAGGTTACGCTGCTTCACTCAAATGAGAAAGATTTTTCTGTTCAATATCAAATGTTTATCGGTGTGCAACGGCATACATTAACCAAGTATGCCGCTCAGCACTTCAACCGGTCCTTTAGATCGTCACAACCGCCAAAGGAGGGAACCCATTGAAACCTATGGAGGAATAGGACGACGTATAGGCCCCTGTATTACGGATGAGCACGCGATCGCCAGCCTTCAACGACAAGGGCAGTTGCATCGGGCGTTTCTCGTACAGCACATCAGCGCTGTCGCAACTTGGGCCCGCCATCACGCAAGGACCACATTCCTCGCCGTCACGAGCGGTTTCAAACAGATAGCGGATCGCCTCGCCTTCGGTTTCTGCCAAGCCGGAAAACCGGCCAATGTCCAGATACACCCAGCGGTGCATGTCGCGCTCTGATTTGCGCGAGACCAACATAACCTCGGCAACGATAACCCCCGCCTCTGCGACCATGCCACGGCCAGGCTCCGCCATGATACGCGCCACATCACCGAAACGCTCGGTGACCTGTGCCATCACTGCGGCGGCATAGGCGGTCGGGGCGTCGATAGCTTCGCCGTGAAACGCAGGGAAGCCGCCGCCAATGTTCAGCAAGCTAAGGTCGTGGCCCGCCTTTAGGGCGTCATGCCAGATCACCGCCAGCGCATCCAAGGTCGATGTCCACATATCCGCCCTGCGCGTTTGCGAGCCGACATGGAACGACAAACCTACCGGATCCAAGCCCAGCCCCTTCGCCACATCCAGTAAGTGCAACGCAGTGTCGCGGTCGCAGCCAAATTTCCGCGTCAAAGGCCAGTCAGCATGTGACACCTCAACGATCAAACGGATGTAGACTTGGGCGCCAGGCGCATGCTCGGCGATTTTCACCAGCTCTTCTTCGGCGTCAGCCGCAAACAAAGTGATGCCCGCCGCATGTGCGAATGCGATGTCGGAGGCGCGTTTAATGGTGTTGCCATAGGAGATATCTGCCGGATCCGTACCGAGGCTCAGACATAACTCGATTTCCCCGCGTGAGGCCGCGTCAAATTTGCACCCAAGGCCCAGCAGCGTCTCAATCACGGCACGTTCCGGATTTGCCTTCACGGCGTAATGGATATCCGCGCGGCCCAACCCTGCCTTAAGTGCATGATATTGCTGCGCGACCATCTGGGTATCGACCACCAATGTCGGGGCATCGAACTCATGTGATGCGACATAGGCATCCAAACGATTGCTGATAACGGAACGGGCAGACGCCTGAGCGTCCGAGAATTGTACAGTCATGGTCATCTCCAGTTAGACCCGGCCATAACGGGAAAAACCCGCGCGAGACCGCTCACTTCCAAGGGGAGACGTTACCGTCGCTACGTAAACACGTGTTGCGTAAACTGCTACAGGCCAGAGGCGCGTGCGTTGGCGTCTATATCAGCCATATCGTTCGAATTGTGAGTCGAAGCAATAAAAAAATGAAGCCGCTCATAAAAAAATGCCCCACCAAATGGCGGGGCAATTTGTCTTCGGCTCGGGCCAATCAGCCCTGCAACTTGTCTTGGGTCATGGTGTCAAAATCAGACGCATTGTGACGCTCATGAAGTTGACCTTCCAGCGGGCCGGATGTCCGGTTTACCATCAACCCGCGCTGAACCGCCGGACGCTTGGCAATCTGCTTTTGCCAGCGGATGACGTTCTCATATTCATGCACGCTCAGGAATTCTCCGGCATCATAGGCCTCCCCTGCCACCATTCGACCGTACCAAGGGAATGTGGCCATATCCGCAATCGTATATGTGTCACCCGCGAGATATTCATTGTCGGCCAGATGCTCGTCAAGAACATGCAACTGGCGCTTCACCTCCATCGAGAACCGGTCAATCGGGTATTCCTGTTTAAACGGAGCATAGGCATAGAAGTGGCCAAAGCCACCGCCCAGATAGGGCGCCGACCCTTGCAGCCAGAACAGCCAGTTCATGGTTTCCGACCGCTTCTCGGGATCGGCAGGCAAGAATGCCCCAAACTTCTCGGCAAGGTAGAACAAGATAGAGCCGCTCTCGAACAGACGCGTGAGAGACTTCGTATCGAACAGGGCCGGAATTTTGGAATTGGGGTTCACATCCACAAAGCCGCTGGAGAATTGATCCCCTTCCCCGATGTTGATCAACCACGCGTCATACTCCGCGCCGCTATGCCCAAGCGCAAGCAGCTCTTCGAGCATGATCGTCACCTTCTGACCATTCGGTGTCGCAAGGCTATACAGCTGCAACGGGTGCTCTCCGGTCGGCAAATCCTTGTCATGCGTTGGACCGGAAACCGGACGGTTGATCGAAGCAAAAGTGCCGCCGGACGGTTGCTCCCACTTCCAAACCTTCGGGGGGACGTATTCGTTGGTCATGTCAGTTCTCCTTTGTGCACACAGAACCCTGCGCGATCGTAGAGTGCAATTCGAAAATGCGCACATGTTTGGTGCGGTACAGCAATTGCAAAAAAGCCCCGCCATTTCTGGCAGGGCTTTGTTATTTTCTGAGACCGAGGCTTAGTCGATCTTTGGCAGCAAGCTGTCCAAGGACGCCTTGGCATCCCCGTAGAACATCCGCGTGTTGTCCTTGAAGAACAGCGGGTTCTCGATGCCAGAGTAGCCAGTCCCTTGGCCACGTTTGGACACGAACACCTGCTTGGCTTTCCAGCACTCCAGAACCGGCATGCCAGCGATAGGCGAGTTAGGATCGTCTTGGGCCGCTGGGTTCACGATGTCGTTGGAGCCGATCACGATGGCAACATCCGTCTCGGGGAAGTCCTCGTTGATTTCGTCCATCTCCATCACGATGTCATAGGGCACTTTGGCTTCCGCCAGCAGCACGTTCATGTGACCCGGCAAACGACCCGCAACAGGGTGAATGGCGAAGCGCACGTTCTTGCCTTGGGCGCGCAACTTGCGCACCAGCTCGGCCACCGCCGATTGAGCCTGTGCTACAGCCATGCCGTAGCCTGGGATGATGATAACGCTATCCGCCTCATTCAGAGCCGTTGCCACGCCGTCCGCATCGATGGCGACTTGCTCGCCTTCGACTTCCATCTGTGGGCCAGCTGCGCCGCCGAAGCCGCCCAAGATGACCGACACGAAGGACCGGTTCATCGCCTTACACATGATGTAGCTGAGGATCGCACCAGAAGAGCCAACCAACGCCCCGACCACGATCAACAGATCGTTGCCAAGCGAGAAGCCAATCGCCGCCGCAGCCCAGCCGGAGTAGCTGTTCAGCATGGAGACAACCACCGGCATATCCGCGCCGCCGATGCCCATGATCAGGTGGTAGCCGATGAACAGCGCCGCCAAGGTCATGATGAACAGCGGGAAGAAGCCACCAGTGTTGAAGTACCAGATCAAAGCAAGCAGAGAGATGGCCGCCGCACCGGCGTTCAGCATGTGACCGCCCGGCAGCTTTTTCGCCGCAGAGTCCACTTTGCCCGCAAGTTTGCCGTAAGCCACAACGGAGCCAGTGAAGGTCACAGCCCCAATAAAGATGCCCAAGAACAGCTCGACCCGCAGGATGCTGATCTCAACGCCCGACTTATGGGCCAACAAGGCCGCGAAGCCCTCGAGCGCATGACGCTCTTCGTCGCCCATGGCCATAACACGGCCCAACTCGATATGTGCGATCAGGCCAACGAAAACCGCCGCCAAACCGACAAGCGAGTGCATCGCTGCCACCAATTCCGGCATCTCGGTCATTTGAACCTTAGTGGCCAATTGATACCCGATAGCCCCGCCACCTGCGATCAGCAGCAGCGACAAGAACCAATAGCCCGCACCGGGGCCGACCAGCGTCGCGGCCACGGCCAAAGCCATGCCCACAATGCCATACCAAACGGCGCGTTTCGCGCTTTCTTGGCCAGACAAGCCGCCAAGCGACAAGATGAAAAGTACTGCGGCAACAACGTAAGCCGCGGTGGTAAATCCGAATTCCATGATCTCTACCCCTACTTACGATTTCTGGAACATGGCGAGCATACGCCGTGTCACAAGGAAGCCGCCGAAGATGTTAATGCCGGTCATGAAGACCGCCAATGCCGCCAGCAAGATCACAAGGAAGGACCCTGACCCGATCTGCATCAAAGCACCCAAAATGATGATCGACGAAATGGCGTTGGTCACCGCCATCAGCGGGGTGTGCAGCGAATGCGCCACGCCCCAGATCACTTGGAAGCCGATAAACACCGACAACACAAACACGATGAAGTGCTGCATGAAGCTTGCCGGCGCCACAAGGCCCACAGCCAGCAACAGTGCCGCACCAACCGCAATCAAAGTGACCTGCGTTTTGGTCTCTTTCTTGAAGTCCGCAACCTCTTGGGCCGCTTTCTCTTCTGGTGTCAGCTCTGGCACAGCCGCCTTCTTCGGCGCTGCAGCAATCGCCGCCACTTTAGGGGGTGGAGGCGGGAATGTGATCTCTTTGTCGAAGGTCACAGTCGCGCCGCGGATCACGTCATCTTCCATGTCATGCACGATCACACCGTCTTTTTCTGGTGTAAGGTCGAACAACATATGTCTGATATTGTTGGAATAAAGCGTAGACGCCTGCGCGCCCATCCGTGATGGGAAGTCGGTGTAGCCGATGATGGTCACGCCATTCTCGGTGACGATCTTCTCGTCCATGACGGTCAGCTTACAGTTGCCGCCCTTCTCTGCCGCGAGGTCCACAATGACCGAGCCCGGCTTCATCGCCGCAACCATGTCTTCGGTCCACAGCTCTGGCGCTTCGCGGTTCGGGATCAACGCGGTGGTGATTACGATATCGACCTCTGGGGCCAATTCGCGGAACTTGGCAAGCTGTGCTTCGCGGAACTCCGGCGAGGACACGGACGCATAGCCGCCCGATGCGGAGCCATCTGCCTGCTCTTCCTCAAAGTCGAGGAACACGAACTCGGCGCCCATGCTCTCGACCTGCTCCGCCACTTCGGGGCGCACGTCGAACGCAAGTGTAATTGCCCCAAGAGATGTCGCAGTGCCGATCGCGGCCAAGCCAGCCACACCAGCGCCCACAACCAGAACCTTGGCGGGTGGAACTTTACCCGCAGCCGTCACCTGACCGGTGAAGAAGCGGCCAAAGTTGTTGCCGGCCTCGATCACCGCACGGTAGCCTGCGATGTTTGCCATGGACGACAGCGCGTCCATCTTCTGCGCGCGAGAGATACGCGGAACCATTTCCATCGCGATCACACGGGCGCCAGCTTTTTTGGCGGCGTCCATGCCTGCCTCGTTGGCAGCGGGGTTGAAGAAAGAGATCAGGGTTTGCCCGTCACGCAGCTTTTTGCTTTCTGTCGTGGTGGGTTGGCGCACTTTGACGACGACGTCGGCAACCTTCCACAATGCGGCGGCGGTCTTTACGACCTCAACGCCCGCATCTTTGTAGGATTTATCAGAGAAGCCAGCCATAGCACCTGCTCCGGTTTCGATCACACACGTGTGGCCGAGCTTCTGGATTTGCAGTGCTGATTCAGGCGTCATGGCAACCCGTGCCTCGCCTTCGTAGGTTTCTTTCGGTGCCCCGATTTTCATTGAGGGTCCCCCATAGTCTAGTTCAGTTTCATGCGCAGATAGGCTTTCAATATAGTTGCTCCTAGCGATTCACAAGGCACTGGCACAGTATACGAAAGTATACCGCCCCAAGCCTCTACCCAGACGCAATAATATGTCTCTATAGACACCGTGGTTCTTCACATTAAGGTGTTCCAAACCCAACAACATGGCGCATTCAACCGACCGCAACCGATGACTCACCAACAGCAACTCGCGGGCATATAGCTGGCCCTGCATGGCCTCAACGACAACCTCAGCGCCCCGCCGCTTGATCCTCAGCCGATAAGTTTAAGGATTTTCCAGATGGACATTTTCAAAACCACCCGCGCCCTTTTTCATCTACCCGAGGGGGTGACCTATCTGGATGGCAACTCGCTTGGCCCTCTTCCCCACGCCGCACAAGACCGCGTGGATGCGATGATGCGTGACCAATGGGGCGAAATGCTGATTACCGGCTGGAACAAAGCCGGATGGATGGAGCAGCCGTCGCGCGTTGGGGACCGAATTGGCAAGCTGATTGGCGCCGAGGCAGGTCATGTCGTGCTGGGAGACACCCTGTCGGTCAAGGTCTACCAAGCACTGGCCTCCGCGCTGGAGTTGAACCCCGATCGCAAGGTGATCCTCTCCGACAGCGGCAATTTCCCGACGGATTTATACATGGCCCAAGGGCTGATCCGCATGTTGGACCGCGATCTGGAACTTCGGGTGGTCCCCCCAGAGGACGTCGAGGCCAATTTGAAAGACGACATCGCGGTAATGATGCTGACACAGGTGGATTACCGGTCCGGCCGCATGCATGACATGGCGCATTTGACCGAGGTGGCGCATCGGTCAAACATTATCACGATCTGGGACTTGGCCCATTCCGCAGGCGCGGTGCCGGTTGATGTATCAAAGGCCAAGGCCGATTTTGCGGTCGGATGCAGTTACAAATACCTCAACTCCGGCCCTGGTGGTCCCGCCTTCATCTATGTCGCCCCGCGCTATGCAGATGTCGTGACCCCTGCGCTATCCGGCTGGCTTGGCCATGCGGCACCCTTCGATTTCGACTTGAACTACAAGGCCGGCGCAGGGATTGAGCGCATGCGTGTCGGCACTCCTGCGATCATCCAAATCGCCGCATTGGAGGCCGCGCTGGACATATGGGACATGGTCGATATGGCGCAGGTACGCAGCCGCGCAATCGAGTTGTCCGAGCTGTTCATCAAAGAAGTGGAAACGCGCTGTCCCGAGCTGGTTCTCGCCTCTCCTCGTGACGCGGCACAGCGCGGCAGTCAGGTCTCATTCGCCCATCCGCAGGGCTATGCGATCATGCAGGCGTTGATTGCCCATGGGGTCGTCGGGGATTTCCGTGCTCCTGACATATTACGCTTTGGCATCACGCCACTGTATCTGGGGCATGACGATATCATCCGCGCCGCCAAAACCTTGCAGACAGTCATGGATGGTGCCCTATGGGACCGCGATGCCTATAGGGTGCGCGCCCGCGTGACCTAAACGCGGATACGCTTGCGAATGTGATACGTCAGGGCAGACGCGATGACATATTCCACAAGTTCTTCATCCTCACCAAGGATCACCCCCCGCTTGCCCGACAGATGCGGCACATCGCCAAACCTTTGCCGCGCGTCCTCGATAATTGTGGTGCTACATGGAACCATCACCGCAGCCCGACCGTTGATCCGCCCTAAACGCAGAGTCGTGCCAGTTTTGGGGGTCTCGGTCAAAAAAGCCGGCTCCCCCCATTTCAGGGTTTCGGTCAATGGCCCCACCCCGTCGGTTTGCAGCGCAATCCGCAATATCGCGCGCCTTGCCTCTCGCAATGCCGCCGCGACATCGTCGGGCAAAGCAGTCAACGCGGCGCAAATTTGTGCAGACATATCACTTGGCACTGTCATCTTCGCTTCCTATCTAGTTTAGTCCACTTCAACCCACACAGATGATACAAATCTTGCTATGATCTGCATAGGCTTTCACAACGTCCCACGCGCCCCTTCCTCCGCGTCAAATCTAAAGTAAATTAATGAATTCTTTCCTCTTCGCTTCGACCCTATATCTCTTTGCAGCCTGTGTGGCGGTGCCATTGGCCGTGCGCCTTGGTTTGGGGTCGGTGCTGGGCTATTTGCTGGCAGGGATTATGATCGCGCCATTGGACGGTTTGGTGGGATCCGACACCCAAAGCCTGCAACATTTCGCCGAGTTCGGCGTTGTGATGATGCTGTTCATCATTGGCCTAGAGCTGGAGCCTCGCGCCCTTTGGGATATGCGTCACAGGCTGCTGGGGCTTGGCGGGCTGCAGGTCACTCTGACCACAGGCCTGATCCTTGCGGCGGCCATGGCATTGGGCGTTCCTTGGCATGCGGCCACTGCCATCGGGTTGATATTCGCCCTCTCATCAACTGCTATCGTGCTGCAAACGTTGAATGAAAAGGGGTTGATGGGCACCAACGGGGGGCGCTCGGCCTTTTCGGTCCTGCTGACGCAGGATATCGCAGTGATCCCGATGCTGGCCCTCGTGCCCTTGCTGGTTTGGCCCGGCCTTAGCAATCGCGTATCCGAAGCCGACGCGCATCATTCGGGGGGCACCGACGCGGCCACGGAAGTGATGCATCTTCTGGAAGGCTTGCCAAGCTGGGGGGTTACTCTGGTGACCTTGGCGGCGATCGTGATGATCATCGTCGGGGGGCATTTCCTGACCCGCCCCGTTTTTCGCTATATCCACCGCGCCAGACTGCGCGAGATGTATACCGCGGTGTCGCTGTTGTTCGTGGTGGGCGTAGCGGCCCTGATGGTGTTGGTCGGCCTGTCCCCTGCTCTTGGGGCGTTCCTTGCAGGTGTGGTTTTGGCCAACAGCGAATTTCGTCATGAGCTGGCCGCCGATATCGAGCCCTTCAAAGGGCTGTTGCTGGGCCTGTTCTTTATCACCGTTGGCGCGGGCATAAATTTTGGCACCTTGATGGAGGCCCCGCTGACAATTCTGGGGCTCACCATCGGGGTGATGGCGATCAAAGCCGCGGTTCTGTTTGTGCTGGCGCTTTTGTTCAAAATCAAAGGGCGCGACAGAATGCTGTTTACGCTTGGTCTGGCTCAAGCCGGTGAATTTGGCTTCGTCCTGACCAGCTTCAGCCTGCAGCAAAATGTCATCCCTGCCGCGCTGTCCGAGACCCTGCTGCTCGTCATCGCCCTATCCATGCTTTTGACGCCACTCTTGTTCATTGCCTATGACAAGCTGCAACACCGCTTCCTTGAGCTGGGGGAGCCCGTTCCTCATGATCATATAGATGACCAGCAACCGATCATCATTGCAGGCGTTGGACGGTTTGGTCAGGTGGTGAACCGCCTGTTGCAAAGTTCTGGGTATCAAACCACCGTGTTGGACCACGACTTGCCACTGATCCAGCTGATGCGTCGCTTCGGGTTCAAAGGCTACTTTGGGGACCCCACCCGACCTGAAATGCTGCTCGCCGCCGGATTGGCGGATGCGAAAGTTCTTGTGGTGGCCGTGGATGATCCGAATTCGGCCACCAAAATTGTGGAATATGCCCGCAAAACCCGACCCGACCTGAAGATCATCGCCCGTGCGCGTGACCGCGTGCATGTGTTCGCGCTTTATCAAGCTGGGGCCGACAAAATCGTGCGTGAGATGTTCGACAGCTCCCTTCGCGCAGGGCGCTATGCGCTGGAAGAGCTGGGCCTGACCGAACATGACGCACACGAGCAGGAGGTCGCCTTCTTCCGAATGGACCGCAACGCCGTGTCGGACTTGGCCGAGCTGTGGGATCCCAAAATCCCAATCGGTGAGAACGAAGCCTATGTGGAACGCGCCAAAGCCCTGAACCGCGATCTGGAGGTCGAGCTACTGGCCAAGTTGTCCAAGCCGGAACCAGAGCCAGGGACCGAGCCGGAAGCTGAAACACCCGCCAAGCCCACACCCCAGACCTAAAAGCTAGCCGCCGCTGACGCCTGCCTCGGCAAAGGTCGCCATGCCTGAATGACAAGCGACGGCGGCTTTCAACACCCCAATGGCCGCTGCCGCCCCCGACCCTTCGCCCAACCGAAGCCCCAAAGTCAGCAATGGCGCCTTGCCAATCCCGTCCAACATCTGGCGGTGCCCCCCTTCGGCAGACAAATGCCCTGCCACACAGTGATCCAACGCCCCTTCACAGGTCTTCTCCAACACAGATGCGGCGGCGGTACAGATAAACCCGTCAAGGATCACGGGGATGCTATGCGCGCGCGCGGCTGCAATTGCGCCAACCATCGCCGCCAACTCACGCCCTCCCAAGCAGCGCATAACCTGCAAAGGATCGCGCGACTTGTGAAGCGCCAATCCCGCATCCACAACCCGCGCCTTGAGAGCCAGACCTGCGTCGTCAATGCCAGTGCCGCGACCGACCCAATCTGCCCCCGTGCCCCCGAACAGGGCAGCGCCCAAAGCCGCGGCAGATGTGGTGTTGCCGATGCCCATCTCACCAGTCACCAGAAGATCGGCGGAGGCATCCACCGCATCCCAGCCGGTCTGCAGGGCCGTGACGCAATCGGCCTCACTCATCGCGGGGCTTACGGTGAAATCCTCGGTTGGCCGGTCCAAATCCAAAGAATGCACGGTCATTGACGCCCCAAAGGCCTTCGCAAGCTGATTGATCGCGGCGCCACCGTGCTCGAAGTTTGCGACCATCTGCTGGGTCACTTCGGGAGGGAAAGCCGACACGCCTTGCGCGCAGACCCCATGGTTGCCCGCAAAAATTACGATCTGCGGGGCCTCTAGGCTGGGGCGGTCGGAGCCACGCCAGCTTGCATACCAAATCGCCAAATCCTCCAGCCGCCCCAACGCGCCGGGGGGTTTGGTCAGCTGCCCATTGCGCTCTTGCGCTCCGGCAAGGGCCGTCGTGTCCGCAGTCGGAGAGGCTCTCAACAGGGATGAGAATTCAGTCAGAGTCGAAAAAGGGGCCATGGGATGCTCGCAATTGTAATAGCTGTTGCATCTGTTTACCCCTGAGACGCAGAGACACAAGTAGATGGCGGCCTCATATCATGAACAATTCCGACACGACCCCAGCAAAAATCGAGGATATCTGGGTGGCATTGGGCCTTTTGACACGCTTTCCTTTGCCGCAACGAGACTGGGACAGCGAACGCCCAGCGGCCTTGGCGGCATGGGCCTATCCTTTGGTTGGCTTGGCGGTGGGGCTGCCTGCCTGCGTGATTGCGCAAGGCTTTTGGGGGATGGGATTGCCGGTCGAAATGATCGCCGCGATAATTTTGCTGGCCATAACAATGTTCACTGGCGCGATGCATGAAGACGGGTTGGCTGACGCGGCTGACGGCCTCTGGGGGGCGAATACTTCAGAGCGACGCTTGGAGATCATGAAAGACAGTCACATCGGGGCGTATGGGGTTATCGCGCTTATTGCCGGATTCGCCTTGCGCTGGAGCGCGCTGGCGGCTCTTTTGTCAGCGGGCTTTTTGTGGATACCGGTCTTGGTGACGGCAGTGATCTCGCGGGCGGCAATGGTACCCATCATGGAGATGTTGCCCAACGCGCGCAGTACGGGGCTGTCTCAGCTAACTGGCCGTCCTAGAACGGCGGCTGTGGTAATTGCGACGGGACTAAGCGCGGTTGCGGCGCTGGCGGGCTTGGGGCTGTCGGGCCTTTGGGTTCTTTTGGTGGCAGGGGCGGCAATGGCCGCTTGCGGATGCATTGCCCATCGCAAAATCGGGGGGCAGACCGGTGACATCTTGGGCGCCACCCAGCAAGTTGTAGAAATCACCGTGCTCGGCGCAATCTGCGCGGTGCTGCTGTAGGGGGAATACGCAAAAAGCCGCCCACCTGAAAAGATGCGCGGCTTTTGCTTAGACTTGGCGTGGATTTAGGCTGCCGCGGTTGTGCGGCTGATCAACACGTCATCGATCTCTTTCATCGAATCCGGCTCTTCCTTGCCTTGAACCACAGCAACTTCGCGGGTCAGGCGCTCGAGCGCGGCTTCATACAGCTGGCGCTCGGAATAGCTTTGCTCGCGCTGATCGCCATGGCGGTGAAGGTCACGCACCACTTCTGCAATCGCGATCAAATCGCCGGAGTTGATCTTTTGCTCATACTCTTGCGCACGGCGCGACCACATGGCCCGCTTCACACGTGCTTTGCCCTTGAGGGTTTTGAACGCTTGGGCCACCAGATCAGGGGACGACAAGGGGCGCATACCCACTTCGATCGCTTTATGCGTCGGAACACGCAAAGTCATTTTGTCTTTCTCGAAGGCAACCACGAAAAGTTCCAGCTCGATACCGGCCACTTCTTGGGTTTCCACGTTGATCACTTTGCCCACACCATGGGCCGGATACACAACGAATTCATTCGCACTAAAGTCTTGTTTCTTCTTGCTCATTCATACTCGCACCCTATTGGATGCGCCCTTCTTAAACAGCGAAAAAGACGGGCCGGAGAAATGCCTCCGGTCAATCCTAGATCATGTTTGATTTTCCGCACCTGAGTGAAACTTAGCGTAGGTGCGCCATATCCTTGGGCACACTATATCATAGAATCAGCTCAATCGAAAGCCGTGCAAATTTTGGGCAGAAATTTGCCCTAGCCGCCTTCGCCAGGCTTCTCGGAGAAGTATTTCTCCAACTTGCCTTCTTCGCCGTCGCGCTCTTCGGCTTCGGGAAGTTGGTCTTTCTTGGTGATGATAACGGGCCACAATTCCGAGTACTTGCGGTTAAACTCGACCCATTTCTCCATATCCGGTTCAGTATCCGGGCGGATCGCATCTGCAGGGCACTCTGGCTCGCACACACCGCAATCGATGCACTCATCTGGGTGAATCACCAACATGTTCTCCCCCTCGTAGAAACAATCTACGGGGCAAACTTCAACACAATCAGTGTATTTACAGGCGATGCAGGCGTCGTTGACGATATAGGTCATGAGCGGTGTCCGATGTTTCTTGTCGAGCTTGTCCTAATCCTCACAGGAAGATCATTCAAGACCACGATCACGTGAAAGGTCCAAGCTTCGGCGATCTTTCTTCGTCGGGCGCCCGCCAACGCGGTCTGCGCCAAAGGCTTTCGGCTTTTTCTCTTGCACAGGAGTTTTGTCGATATAGAGCAATTGCGCCTCTGGGGCGGGGCCGCGACGCTCTCCACAGGCGGCGATTTCAACAACCCTGATCTGGCTGCCCTGAGGAAAGGTCAGCGTGTCGCCAGCCCCCACCTTGGTGGCGGCTTTGTCGACTTTGTTGGAATTCACCCGCACATGCCCACCGTTAACCTGTTTGGCCGCCAGCGTGCGCGTCTTGAAAAAACGCGCATGCCAGAGCCATTTGTCGAGGCGGATTTTGGGCGAGCTTTCGATCAGTCCTTTTTCAACCCCATAAGGGCCGCGGCGAACGGGTTGTCAGGATCGATGGCTTTTTCCTTCTTGGGCGGGCGGGCCTGATAATTCTGCGCCTTGTTGTCGCGGCGCGGACCACCTTTACCCTTCGGCTTGCCACCTTGTTTGCCTTTGCCACGGTTGTCCCCTTGCGGGCGTCCAGCCTCGCGAGGTTTGCGCGTGCCAAAACCACCCCAAGTGAAGGTGTAGAACACCTCTTTTTCAGGGGCCGGAGCATCTGCGCCGGCGTCCGCGTCTACATCCGCAACCGAAGCCGAAGCCGAAGCCGGGGTCGCTGCTTCCGACGCATCAACGCTTTCCTTCACCTCCGCTGCAGGTGTCGCGGCGGTTTTCACCTTGTCGCGTTCCCCCTGCTCCGCCTTATAGCCAAGGCCGGTCATCAGGTTTGCAAATTGCTCTAGGGTCATGCCGGTGATGGACAGCATGTCCGCCTTGGCCTCGAAGCCGCTGCGGCTGTTTTCGGCGCGCAACTGGTCAGCCAGACGCTCCAGCATGTCGATGCGGATCGCACGATCCCCTGCAAGACGATAGCCGGCTTGGGTGTAATATCCCTCTGGCGCGTCTTTCACTTCGGGCACCGTCACCAATCCAGGAGGCGGCGCTTCGGGAAACTCCGCCAGATCCTTTTGCAAGGACCACAGAACCAAACGCAGCCGCGTTGGGGCAGGTTTTAGCAGCAGCGGCATGAATATGGTGAACTGGCCAAAGCGAATACCATGCTTGCGCAATGCCCCGCGCGACTCTTGATCCAGCGCCTTTACGTCATTGGCAACGACATCACGCGGAATAACGCCCAAAGCTTCAGACATTTGAAAGGCAAAGCCCTTGGCTAGGCCGGTCAATGTCTCGTCGTTTGAAAGGGCCATCATTGGCTCAAACGCGGCCGTAATTTTGCGGTCGATGAAGTGCTGCAAACGGCGTTTGACCTTCTCGGCCACGTCCGCGCCTGCTTCGTCATCAACAAAGGCCTCGACTTCTGGCTTCAAAGCGCTGCCGCCTTTGACCAGCTTGCCCACGGCCATGTCGCCCCACATCAGGCCACCTTGTTCGGTGAAATCCATCTCGGTGTCGGGCGCATTGTAGAACTTGTCTGCACGCAGGTTGAAATGCGGCGTCAGCGCTGCCAAGGCGGCTTGGCGCAACATCTTTGCCTCGTCCGGGCTGGAGGTTTGATCCTGCCGGAACCGAAACCCATCAAGACGGCCAATCATCTGATCCTCTACCGTCACTTCACCCTTGTCGTTCACGTCAGCCACGAGGCTCTCCTTCTGTTTCAACCGCCGCAGCAACACAGATGTGCGCCGGTCGACAAATCTTTGCGTCAGTGCCCCGTGAAGGGCATCCGACAATCGGTCTTCTACAGCACGGGTTTCCCCGCGCCAATGGGTTTCGTCCTGCACCCAGCCTTTGCGCTGCGCGACATAAGTCCAAGTGCGGATAAAGGCCAATCGCTTGGACAAGGCATCAATGCCGCCATCCGTACGGTCAATACGGCTCACTTGGCCGGCGATATAATCACGCGGCACCAGCCCCTTATCGTGCATATGGCCAAAAATAGTCTCCAAAAGGGATGAATGCTCCCCTTGGCTGATTCCCCTGAAATCGGGGATGCGGCACACGTCCCACAACAGCTTTACATCCTGCGGCGTAGATACGCGCGCGTTCACTTCAGTGACGTCACGCAAGGATTTCAAGGCCACGACATCATCCGCATCGCGGGCGCGGCTTAACCAGTCGTCGTCGGTGCGTTTCTCAAGGCTTTGTAGCAAGCGCCCGATAGAGCCGAACTCCAACCGGTCATTGCGCCACTGAAGCTTTTTCACCGGTTGAAACTGCGCCGAGGTAATCGCGTCCACAATCTCAGGTTCCAGATCCGTGGCCTCACCCGTCACGCCAAAGGTGCCAGGCTGCATGTAGCGCCCCGCCCGTCCGGCAATCTGCGCCAGCTCATTCGGCATCAAGCGACGCATGCGGCGCCCGTCAAACTTTGACAAAGCCGAGAACGCCACATGGCTGACATCCAAATTCAGCCCCATCCCGATGGCGTCGGTCGCGACCAGATAATCCACATCGCCGTTTTGGTACATCTCGACTTGCGCGTTGCGGGTGCGCGGCGACAATGCCCCCATGACAACGGCGCAGCCGCCTTTTTGGCGACGGATTAACTCGGCAATGGCATATACATTTTCAACAGAAAACCCGACAATTGCACTGCGGGGCTTTAGTCTGCTTATCTTTTTCGAACCTGTGTAGCTTAGTTCCGAAAACCGCTCGCGACGCATGAATTGCGCTTTCGGTTCCAGTGCGGCAATCGCGCTGCGCATGGTGTCGGAGCCCATAAACAGGGTTTCAAGCTGCCCGCGCGCGCGCAACAACCTGTCGGTAAACACATGCCCCCGCTCGGGGTCCGCGCATAGCTGTATCTCGTCAATTGCCAGAAAATCGGCCCCCATGCCCTCTGGCATGGCTTCAACGGTGCAGACCCAATAGGCAGCGCGATCCGGCACGATACGTTCTTCGCCCGTGATCAGCGCAACCACAGACGGCCCGCGCAGCGCAACTATTTTGTCATAGACTTCACGCGCCAACAGTCGCAGCGGCAAGCCGATGACCCCCGTGCGATGGGCCAGCATTCGTTCAATTGCATAGTGGGTTTTGCCGGTGTTGGTCGGGCCAAGAACCGCTGAAACGCGTGCCTGTTGGCTCATATCTTGCCCTTAATGCGCGCCAGATGTCTGGTGCCGTCTAAATATCTTGACCAGAGACCGTTCTCTCCAGCCGCTCAATAGCTTCTTTTAGGCCTTCGCGTTGAGGATGTATAGCAGCAGCTGCCTCATAGGCCGCCAGCGCTCCTGCGTCGTCTCCCAGCTCTTCCAAAATACGGCCCAACCCTTGCATGGCCCCGAAATGACGCGGGTTCAGAGCCAAGCTACGTTGGATATCGGCAATAGATAGCCCGTATTCATCCATGTTGAAGAACGCCGTGGCGCGGGCATTCCACCCTTCGGCGAAATCTGGCGCATGGTCTGTCAAAGCCGTCAGATGATCGACCGCTTTGGCGAACTCGCCGTCCTCCATGGCTTTGCGCCCGCGCGACAGCAGCAAATCCATCGAGGCCGAGCCAGACTTGGACCATTCTGCCCAAATCTTGTGCTCAACAGCTTGCGGGTCTTGCAAATCCGGTTGCAGCAACTCCGCATAATATTGCTCTATATCTGCCTCTTGCGCCACGATATGGGGGACAAATGCAAATACCGCTAAAAATGCCGTAACGAAAATATTGAGGACTGTGCGCGAAACTATCATAACGCCTTTAACTCTAACGGCTGATTTGCAAAAAACAAATTGCGCAAACACATTGGCCATCACTTTTTCAGGAGACGAAATAATGAGCGACGTAATCAATCAAGCCGTAGACGCCCTAGCTGGTAAAATGGACGGCGGCTTTGACGGCTCCGTAAAATTCGTGATTGAGGGTGAAGGCTCCATCATGGTCGACAGTGACGGTGTTCGTGCAGGCGACGACGACGCCGAATGCACCATGACTGCGGACGCAGACACATTTGAGGCCATTCTGAGCGGCGACTTGAACCCGACAGCGGCTTTCATGACCGGAAAACTGACCGTTGACGGTGACATGGGCGCTGCCATGAAGCTGGGATCCGTCTTGTCGTGAGCCTGACACCCGCCCCCTTTCACGCCGATATCGCTAATGGTCCGGATGGCGGTTGCGCCTATTGGTTGACCACATCTGATGACATTCGAATCCGCATTGGTGTTTGGGGCGGCGGCGACAAAGGCACCGTGCTGCTGTTTCCGGGGCGCACGGAGTTTGTCGAGAAATACGGGGCCGCCGCAAAATCCTTTCAAGATCGCGGCTTTTCCACGGTGGCCATCGATTGGCGCGGCCAAGGCTTGGCCGACCGCGCCTTGGACAACCGGCTGATTGGCCATGTTGACAAGTTCAACGAATACCAACACGACGTCGCCGCAGTTCTCAAGGCCCTCCCTGCGCTGAACCTGCCGGAACCCATGGGGCTGTTTGCACATTCCATGGGCGGATGCATCGGGTTGCGCGCGCTCATCGAGGGCCTGCCGGTCAACGCGGCGGTCTTTACTGGTCCTATGTGGGATATTGCACTTGATCCGCTGCGACGTGGCGCAGGCTGGGCGTTGTCCTCCCTCAGCCGGAATACGCGGTTCGAACGGGTGCTGGCGATTGGCACCTCGGAGGTGTCCTACGTGCTGTCCCAACCGTTCCAAGACAATATGCTGACCCGTGACAAAGCGGCCTTCGAGGCCATGCGCCAGCAGATCACAACCTACCCCGAACTGGCCCTTGGCGGCCCGTCTTTCGCGTGGATCAACGAGGCCTTCAAAGAATGCCACGCCTTGTCATCCATGCCGACCCCAAACCTGCGGGCGATCACCTTCCTTGGCACCAATGAGCGTATCGTCGACACAGATGCCATCCACGACAGAATGGCCCGCTGGCACAATGGTGAACTGCGCCTGATTGAAGGCGGCGAGCACGAGGTTGCGATGGATTTGCCAGATGTGCAGGCAGAGGTATTTGACGCGGCGGTGGAGCTGTATTCAACCGCGCTGGCGGACGCCTAGACGTCCACCAAAACCCCCTGCTCGAGCCGGACCATACGGTCCATTCGGCCAGCTAGCTCCAGATTATGCGTCGCAATTAGCGCCGCCAATCCGGTGGAGCGGGCCAAGTCCATCAACGCATCAAACACCTGATCCGAGGTTTCTGGATCAAGGTTCCCCGTCGGCTCATCCGCCAGCAACAAACCCGGCTTGTTGGCCAGTGCGCGACAAAAGGCGACGCGCTGTTGCTCCCCTCCTGACAACTCTCCTGGGCGGTGGTCAGCCCGAGATGCCACCCCCACCTTATCCAGCAATTCATTGGCATGAGCTTCAGCGTTGCGCTTGGACACACCCGATGCAAGCTGTGGCAGCACGATGTTTTCCAGCGCTGTAAACTCTGGCAACAGATGGTGGAACTGGTAGATGAAACCCACCTTTGAGCGCCGTGCTGCCGTGCGCGCGCGGTCGCTGCGCCCGCTCAGGTCATCCCCGTCAATTTCCACGCGCCCCTTGTCCGGCGTGTCCAGCAAGCCGGCCATATGCAGCAAGGTAGACTTGCCAGCACCAGATGGGGCCACCATGGCCACAACCTCCCCCGAAGCCACCTCAAGATGCACGCCCCGCAGAACCGCAAGTTCATTGGGTTTGCCTGCATTGTAAACTTTCTCGACACCGTCGAGCAGCAATGCCGCGTTACTCATAGCGCAAGGCCTCCACAGGGTTCATACGGGCCGCGCGACGGGCCGGAAAGATGGTCACGACAAAGCTTAGGAACAACGACAATGAGATGGCGGACAACACGTCGCCCAACTCAAGGCGCGCAGGCAGCTTGGAGATCAGCCGGATTGACGGGTCCCAAACACCGCCCCCCGCAACCCAATTCACCAGCCCGAAGATCTGGTCAATGTAGATTGCAAACAGACATCCAAGGATCATCCCCAGAATCGTGCCAATGACCCCGATGGACGCGCCGCAGATGAAGAACACCCTCAAGACCGATCCCTCAGACAGCCCCATCGTACGCAAAATACCAATGTCGCGCCCCTTGTTCTTCACCAGCATAATCAGCCCCGACACGATGTTCATCGAGGCAATCAAAACCAACACCGACAAGATCAAGAACATCACATTGTCCTCCATCTCAAGCGCTTGCAAGAATGCACCAGAGCTATCTATCCATGTCCATAATAGCGCGCCGTCGCCTGCGGCAGACAGCAAAGCCCGCTCTTGCTTGCTGACGTTTTCAGGATCATCAAGGATCACCTCGATCTCATCCGCCACACCTTCGCGGTTGAAGTAGTCTTGCGCCTTGTCAAACGGCATATAGACCCGCGTGCGGTCAATGTCGTAGCGGCCCACTTGGAAAACATAGACCACCTCATAGGCGGAAATCCGTGGCGAGGTGCCGAAGGGGGTTTTGGTCCCATTGGGCGAGATCAGTTTGACCTTATCCCCCACAGACACCCCAAGGCTGCGCGCCACGCCCCAACCGATGGCAATGGTCATACCATTGTTGGCCACACCGAATTTCGACAGATTTCCCAACCGTTTTTCAGGCTGAGCCACTCGGCGCACCATCGCCAGATCTGCTGCACGAATGCCGAAGACCTCGGCGGCGGCATTCCCTGACGATGACGCCGTCAAGACTTGCCCTTTCACCAAAGGCGCAGCACGGATCACGCCCTCGGCCTTGGCCATCTTGGCGGTGAGCCCGTCGTAGTCCTCGATTACCCTTGCGTAAGTTCCGGACGCGTCGGTTTTGCCCGACGAATACACAGTCACATGGGCATTCGCGCCTAAAATGGTGTCGACAAACTCATACCGAAACCCCGAACGCACGGCCAAGGTGATGATCAAGGCTGCGACCGCCAAGGTGATCCCGATCAGGCTGATCCACGTCATGACCGACACGCCCCCTTCGGCGCGTTTTGCCCGCAAGTAGCGCCAAGCGATCATCCATTCGAACCCCGCGAAAGGGGCGGTAGAGGGGGAAGTGTTGCTGCTCAACGGCGCTCTCCGGCAATGATTTTGCCGTCACATTTGCGCTGATCGCTCAATCAGGTCAAGTGAATGACACCAAACTGCGCTGACACGCCCCGACCTGACACTAGGGCAACCAAAGGCTGGCCCGCAGTTCCATCTGCGCGATTCCCCCCAAATGCAGCAAAATACGCCTGAAATATAGCGCTCCACACCTGCAATCCGCGGTCCATCGCAGATATCACGTAAAAGTGGCGCCGCCCGTGGGGAACCTATAGGTCTGCGCGCGCGTATTGCACCGGCTTGGGCTATTCCAGCGCGTCAATTGCCTTGGAGAGATGTGCCAAGCGGGCGTTCAGCTCTTTGGTGATCTCGGCGATCTCTGCTTGCAAATCTTGCTTGGTCGCCGCCGTCGCTTTTTGGTCACTCAACAGATGATCCAGCTCTGTCACCGCGGTTGAAAGCAAGGGTGATATTTCCATCCTGACCTTCGCTGCATCCCCGCCTGACATCGGCTTCCCAATGCGCTTGAACTCGTAACTCCGGCGTTTGGGTAGCAAAGAGCCACGTGGCCGACCATAGTTGATTTTCAAGACATCCATATCATCCGATACGCGCACCAACGAATAATGCACAATCTGGTCAGGATTCAGGATACCCATTTCGGTAAGGCTTGGGGTCGGAGTGCTCATCTGTTTTCTTCCAATTTGGCAATGCATGAAGCTGTTAAAAACCCCACCCTACACGCCCTTGAAGAAAAAGCGACAGATTGCTGATGGCCCCGCTAAATTCCACCCAATTCACAAATGATCTTCAAAACCTGTTCCACCCCTTCCCTGTGGCGCAAAGAGCAAAAGACATATGGCCGTTCGCCTCGCATTAGGTCGCAATCACGCTGCATCACCTCCAAGCTGGCGCCAACATGCGGGGCCAGATCGGTTTTGTTAATCACCAACAGGTCAGACTTGGTTATGGCGGGGCCACCCTTGCGCGGGATTTCCTCTCCTGCTGCCACGTCGATCACATAGATCGTCACATCCGCCAGTTCAGGGCTAAAAGTCGCGGATAAATTATCGCCGCCACTTTCGATAAACACGACCTCAAGGTCTGCGTGCCTGCTGCGCAATTCCTCAATCGCGGCCAGATTGATCGAGGCATCTTCACGGATGGCCGTATGCGGGCAGCCCCCCGTCTCGACCCCGATCACACGGTCTTGCGGCAATATCTGCATCCGCATCAAGGCCTCGGCATCTTCTTGGGTATAGATGTCATTGGTAATCACCCCAACGGAACACCGGTCCTTTAACTCCCGTGCCAAGGCGGCCGTCAACGTGGTCTTTCCAGCGCCAACAGGGCCACCAATGCCAATGCGTAACGGGCCATTCATTGCAGTCATGAGCGAAATATCCTTGGTTGAAGCGTCTCATGGGTCATCGACGCGATGTCGGACAAAAATGCTGTACTGTGCAAATCGTCCAAAGTGCCGTCACGCGTGTTTTGCGCGATCTCGATGCAATCGGGGGTAAGTGCGGCCAGCACTGCCTGCCCTTCGGTTTGCCCCAAAGGCACCGCGCGCACGGCGGCAGAGACCAGATTGCTTGCAAAAGCTTGCAGATACATCCGTGCGGTCAAATCCACGTCGATACCTGCCCGCGCGGCGGCAGCGCCAATAGCAACGGGATAGCATAGGTCACGCGCTTCCCCGCCCCAAATCGCGGCCGCGGTCTTTGCGAAGGCCGCACCTTGAAGCCTCGTCTCTAACAAGCGCTCCGAGGAGGCTGCAAAGGCCAAGGCAGTGTCATTCACCAGTTGCAAATCATCGCTGGCATAAGCGGCGCGCAACAAGATGCAGTCATTGCCGCCACTGCCAAAACGCAACACCCCGCGTAGCCAGTCGCGCAAGCTGTCTGAACTGGTGACCACACCGTTTTGAATTGCCACCTCCACCCCATGTGAATAGGCAAAGGCCCCCACCGGAAATGCGGGCGACAGCCATTGCGTTAGGGTTAATATATGCAGATCAGTGCTCATGCGCGGTCGCGACATGTTCATGCGAATGGGTGCGCCCGTGGCCATAAGCCCCGCCTTCGGGGGTGAACGGCTCCGACACCTCACGCAGGGTCGCACCGAGGTGTTCCAACATATGGCCGATGACCTTGTCGCGCTGGATCATCAGGCGTGTGTCCTCGATCTGGCAGGGCGTGTGGCGGTTGCCGATGTGCCACGCAAGCTGCACCAGATTGCCCGTCACCTCATACAGCTCTTCTTCTGCGGCCACGACCTCAACCAGCCGCCCGTCGGTCAACTCAAACGCATCGCCGTGATCCAGCGATGTCGTATGCTCCAAATCCACCAGCAGGCTTTCCCCCTGCGCGGTTTTGATCACCTTGCGGCGCAAAAATCGCTCATCATAGCTCATCACGCATAGCTCAAAGCTGCCCGACCAATCGCCCGCGCGGCGGATTTTCTGAGAGGTATAATCCGCCATCAGAACATGAAATAGCGCTGCGCCATCGGCAGGCTCTCCGCAGGTTGGCAGGTCAGCAATTCGCCGTCCGCGCGCACCTCATAGGTTTCAGGATGCACCTCGATCTTCGGCAGGGCGGCGTTCAGTATCATATCTTGCTTCCCAATATTGCGGGTGTTTTGGACGGCGATCGTTTGCTTGGACAGCCCAAGGCTGTCACCAATCCCCGCCGCATGGGCCGCGCCTGACACGAAGCTCACCGAGGTGTGGCGCAGCGATGTGCCGAACGCCCCAAACATCGGGCGCGAATAGACCGGCTGCGGTGTCGGGATGGAGGCATTCGGGTCCCCCATTTGCGCGACAACAATCGTCCCCGCCATCAGCACCATCTCGGGCTTCACCCCAAAGAACGCCGGATCCCAAAGCACCAAATCCGCCCGCTTGCCGATGCTGATATCGCCAAGCACATGGCCAACCCCCTGCGCAATCGCGGGGTTGATCGTGTATTTCGCAATGTAGCGGCGCACGCGCATGTTGTCGTTATCGCCGGTCTCTTCCGCCAGAGGGCCGCGCTGCTTTTTCATCTTGTCGGCGGTTTGCCATGTGCGGATCAACACCTCGCCCACGCGCCCCATCGCCTGACTGTCCGACGCGATGATCGAGAAGGCCCCGAGGTCGTGCAAAATGTCCTCTGCTGCGATGGTTTCGCGGCGAATGCGGCTTTCGGCAAAGGCGATGTCTTCGGGAATGGATTTGTCGAGGTGGTGACACACCATCAACATGTCCAGATGTTCCTCCAGCGTATTCACAGTGAAGGGGCGTGTGGGATTAGTTGAGGACGGCAACACATTGGCATCGCCACATATTTTGATAATATCCGGTGCGTGACCACCGCCCGCACCCTCGGTGTGGAAGGCGTGAATGGTGCGGCCTTTCATGGCGTCGACTGTGTGCTCCACAAAACCGGATTCGTTCAGCGTATCCGTGTGGATCATCACCTGAACATCCATGTCATCCGCCACCGACAGGCAGCAATCAATGGCGGCGGGGGTGGTGCCCCAATCCTCGTGCAGCTTCAACGCGCAGGCGCCGCCTTTGACCATTTCGACCAATGCGTCGGGCTGGCTGGCGTTGCCTTTCCCCGACAGGCCGATGTTCATCGGGATGCCGTCAAACGACTGCAACATGCGCCCGATGTGCCAAGGACCGGGCGTGCAGGTGGTGGCCAAAGTGCCATGCGCGGGGCCTGTGCCACCGCCAAAACAGGTGGTCACGCCGGAGTGCAAACTGTCCTCCATCTGCTGCGGGCAGATAAAGTGAATGTGGCTGTCCATGCCGCCCGCCGTCAAAATGCGCCCCTCGCCCGCGATCACTTCGGTGCCGGGGCCCACAAAAATGTCGACGCCAGATTGTGTGTCTGGGTTGCCCGCCTTGCCGATGGCGTGGATCAAGCCGTCTTTCAACGCAACATCCGCTTTATAAATCCCCGAGTGGTCAACGATCAGCGCATTGGTGATCACCGTATCAACCGCCCCGCCCGCGCGGGTGACTTGGGATTGCCCCATCCCGTCGCGGATGGTTTTGCCGCCGCCGAATTTGACCTCTTCGCCGTAGGTGGTCAGATCGCGCTCCACCTCAATGATCAGGTCTGTGTCTGCAAGGCGCAGTTTGTCGCCGGTCGTGGGGCCATACATCGCGGCGTAATTGGCGCGGGAAATTTCTTGAGCCATCAGAGGTCTCCCATGACTTGGGCGTTAAATCCAAATACGCGTCTCTTGCCGCCAATGGCGATCAAGCGCACCTCGCGGCGTTGACCCGGCTCAAAACGCACGGCGGTGCCAGAGGCGATATCAAGGCGCAGCCCGTAGGCCGCGTCGCGGTCAAACTCCAACGCGGGGTTGGTTTCTGCGAAATGGTAGTGGCTGCCGACCTGTACGGGGCGGTCGCCAGTGTTGGCGACGATCAGGGTGATGGCGTCTTGGCCCTCGTTCAAGGTCAAGGTGCCCTCGGCGGGAAAGAGTTCTCCGGGGATCATGTTGTGCGCTCCTACCTGATCGGGTTGTGGACGGTGACCAGCTTGGTGCCGTCTGGGAAAGTGGCTTCGACCTGCACTTCGTGGATCATCTCGGCGATGCCATCCATACATTGATCGCGGGTGACAACGTGACCGCCCGCCTCCATCATATCCGCCACCGAACGCCCATCGCGCGCGCCCTCGACGACCGCGTCGGTGATCAGTGCAATGGCCTCGGGGTGGTTCAGCTTCACGCCGCGCGCCAAGCGTTTGCGCGCCACTTCAGCCGCCATCGCGATCAGCAGCTTGTCTTTTTCTCGAGGGGTAAGTTGCATGGGCTAAAGCCTCCATGATGTGGGCAGATTATTTTGAGTGAGCCGTTCCAGTGCAGGAACCAAACTGCGCCGCAACTCATAGCTGTCGGCGGCCAATTGCCGGATCACCAGCACGTCTTCGTGCAGCATGCTGGCCCCCGCAGTATCGGGCAGCATGGCGCGCAGCGCGTCCAAATGCGCGGCGGCATCGGGCGCCACCAAAACCACGCTGGCCATTGCACCCGCGCCATTGGCAACTGCTGGATGGGACAAATGCGCGGCGGCATCACCAGAGAGGGTCATTCCGTCGATATAAAGAGGGCGCGAATTGCGGGTGATCTTGATGCGGTCTTGGAAATTGACGTTGTGCAGCTGCTCGGACATGGCGGCGCGACCAAAGACGATAGGTTCCACCATGACGAGGGTTGCGCCGTCTTCCAGCGAAATATCCAAGCGACGCTGCAGGGCACAGCAATCAAACAGGATCAGCTCTTGCGGCAACCAGTTCATCCGCGCCCCAGACCGCACGACCAGCCTGTTTTCCACCTGTGCAACCTCGCCACTTTGGGCGCGGTACGCACGTTCCGCCGCTTGCGTGGTCAGTGTCAGCCCTGCACCCTCTTCAACGGATATGTCCAAATCATATCTGTCGCCACCGGTGATGCCGCCTGCGGTGTTGACCAATATCACCTCTGCCTCGTCGCGCATCTGGTGAGGAAATACCAATTTGGTGGAGCCGGTTTGGCGCAAACCACTGAGCCGCGTTTTGCCAGCAACATCTGCACACATCACCACCTTCCCCGTGCCAATGGCGCGCGGTTGGACTGCACAAAGGTCAGTTCGTGGTATAGGGGACAAAAGGTTAATGGCAGGCTCCGGCAAAAGGCATTTGTGCCTAGTGTTCGAGCATATTCATCGATGAAGTGGCAGGATTTCCGCGTAAATCGAATGAAGCCCAAAAGTCAGAGTTTAAAATTTAGGCGCTTCGCATGTATCGCGCCCAATATTTAATCATTGCGTTCTAATTCGTTAATTTTCGGGTGCGGATATTTGCGCTTCCGGACCTGCCCCACAACCATCACCACATCCTCTGAGTTCGAATCTAGATATTTGATGGCAGGGGTGTGTGACGACTGGTTGAATTGGACCTCACTCCGGCCGCCACACGATTTGCAACACTTACGTTGCAGGGACTAGCTAAGGCGCATGTGTTCTCAGAACAAGCCAAAGCTCACTCCCTGCTTGGAGAGATCACATGAGAACCACCACTGCTCTAGCCACGGCCCTGACCTTCAGCGCGGCCCTGCCTGCCTTTGCCGAGGATTGCACCCTTAAGGTTGGCGTCCTGCACTCCCTGTCTGGCACGATGGCAATTTCCGAAACCACGCTCAAAGACACCATGCTGACGCTGATCGATCAGCAAAACGCCAAAGGCGGCGTCTTGGGCTGCCAATTGGAAGCCGTGGTGGTTGATCCGGCCTCTGACTGGCCACTGTTTGCGGAAAAAGCCCGCGAGTTGATCAGCGTGCATGAAGTTGACGTCATTTTCGGCAACTGGACATCCGTGTCGCGTAAATCCGTGCTACCGGTGATCGAAGAGCTGAACGGCCTGCTGTTCTACCCTGTTCAATATGAGGGCGAAGAAAGCTCCAAAAACGTGTTCTACACAGGTGCCGCCCCGAACCAACAAGCGATCCCTGCGACGGATTACTTCCTTGACGAATTGGGCATCGAAAAATTCGCACTGTTGGGCACGGACTACGTCTACCCGCGCACCACAAACAACATTCTGGAATCCTACCTGCAGTCCAAAGACATCGCGAAAGAAGATATCTTTGTGAACTACACACCATTTGGCCACTCTGACTGGTCCAAGATTGTAGCTGACGTGGTTGCATTGGGCGCAGACGGCAAGAAGGTCGGCGTGATCTCGACCATCAATGGCGACGCCAACATCGGCTTCTACAAAGAGCTGGCCGCGGCTGGTATTTCCGCCGACGACATCCCAGTTGTTGCGTTTTCCGTTGGGGAAGAAGAGCTGTCCGGCTTGGACACAACCAATCTTGTGGGCCACCTTGCGGCGTGGAACTACTTCCAATCGGCAGAAACCGACGCCAACGCTGAATGGATCGCCGCTTGGAAAGCCAAAATGGGCGAAGAGCGCGTGACCAACGACCCAATGGAAGCCCACTACATCGGCTTCAACATGTGGGTTAACGCGGCAACTGCTGCTGGCACCGCCGACGTGGACGCCGTTCGCACCGCAATGTACGGCCAAGAGTTCCCGAACCTGACAGGCGGCACAGCCGTGATGTTGCCCAACCACCACCTGTCCAAGCCTGTTCTGATTGGCGAGATCACTGAAGACGGCCAGTTCGACATCATCAGCCAAACAGCTGAAGTTCCAGGTGACGCATGGACAGACTTCCTGCCAGAATCCGCCAAATTGGTGTCTGACTGGAAGGCCTTGGATTGCGGCATGTACAACACAGAGACCAAGTCCTGCGTTCAAACCCTGTCCAACTACTAATCCACCCCTAAGTGAGGGCGCGCGCCTGTGCGCCCTCACCCCTTTGAACTTCCCCCCCGAAAGCTTTTCCCATGAAACACCTGTTTCTCGCAGTCCTCGCGGCACTGCTTTTGATCAATGCCGCCACAGCACAAACGGTATCGGTTCAAGACGTGTTGCAAAGCCAGCGCGAATTGCTCGAGAAAAGCTCTCGCAAAACCATTGCCCCCGCGATCGACGCCATCGCCAGCAGCGGCTTGCCTCAGATGCAAAGCGTGCTTGAGGCATGGCAGTCCAAGAACATGTGGCAGCGCAAGGCCGACGGCCTGTTTTTTCTGGCCACCAAGAATGACGACGGCACCTATGCTTTGCAGGATTTTCAGGACGGCGCACCGCGCGGGAACGCCATCAAGAAGGACCTGAAGCAGCTGAAACCCAACAGCGGCATCCGCGCAATGATCGCAACCGCCTTGGTGCAGTTCCAGCTGTCCGATCCCGATGCAGCCAAACGCCGCGCGGCCCTAGATTCCATCGCCCGCGACCCCGAGGCTGCGGCGCTGGCCCCCTTGCGCGCCTCCATTGAGGGCGAAGTTGACGCAGATATTTTGGCCCGAAAAACCCGCCTGAACCAGCTTATGACCATGAGCTTCGACACAGACACCACCGCACGGGTTGAGGCGATCAACGCAATGGCAGGCGATCTGAGCGTCGATTTTCGCGGCACGTTAAATCCGCTTCTGGCCACCAAGATGGTTATCACTGATGCGGACACCACGCCTGAGGGAAACATCGCCTCCAAACTGCGCCCCGGCACAGAGGCGCTGGCCCCATTAGCGGCATATGAGGCATTGGTCGCCAATGGCCTTGCCCCCGCACTGACCACCAATGACGCCCGCGACGCACTCCTAGAGGCCAATATCAGCAACGCGCGCATCGCTGGGGTGCCTGTTGCGCAACTTGCGACCGAGGCCAAGCGCAACGAGGTCTACGATCTGCTGGTGGACAACGGCGTGGCCCCTGCCCGTGTCACCGCATCCAGCATTGAGGCAACCCTTGATAAGCACAGCTTCTACGACCTCTACCTAGAGCCATCCCCCCAAGTCACGACCGCCGCCAAAGCCGCGCTTGCCAAGTCGCAAACCCGTGTCTCTGTCAGCCAAGCCGCAGACCTTGGGCTGGATGCACTATCCTTGGCGTCGATCTATTTTCTTGCGGCCATCGGCCTTGCGATCACCTTCGGCGTCATGGGGGTCATCAACATGGCGCATGGTGAATTCATCATGATGGGCGCCTACACAGGCTACGTCGTGCAGCAGTTCGTCCCCAACCACACGCTGTCGATCATCCTTGCCGTGCCCTTGGCCTTTGCCGTCACTTTCGCCGCAGGTGTCGCCCTAGAGCGACTGGTCATCCGATGGCTCTACCACCGTCCCTTGGAAACCTTGCTGGCCACATTCGGTGTGTCCATCGCCCTGCAGCAACTGGCCAAGAACATCTTTGGCACGCAAGCCCGCCCGCTGACCTCTCCGGCGTGGCTGGATGGGGCATGGGTAATCAATGACGTGCTGGCGATTAGCTATATCCGCATCGCGATCTTCATTCTGGCGCTGCTGTTTCTTGGGCTGTTCTTGTTCATCATGAAGCGCACCCGTCTCGGTCTGGAGACCCGCGCCACAACCCAAAACCAACGCATGGCCTCTAGTATGGGGATCAACACCGACCGCGTGAATATGCTGACCTTCGGGCTTGGGTCAGGGATTGCGGGCATTGCAGGTGTGGCCATCGGGCTGTTCGCGAAGGTCACCTCCGAGATGGGAGACGACTACATCGTGCAAAGCTTCATGACCGTGGTCGTGGGCGGAGTAGGCAACATCTGGGGCACGCTTGCCGGCGCGATGATGATCGGCGGCTTCCAGAAAGGCGTGGAGTGGCTGAACCCCTCAAACACGCTGGCCGCCCAAACCTATATGATCATCTTCATCATCATTTTCATTCAATTCCGGCCAAGGGGCATCATCGCCCTCAAGGGTCGCGCGGCGGGAGATTAAGCCATGAACACCTCATTCATCGCGCGCAACCCGTCGGTGCTGGTCTTTTTGGCCCTTTTGGCCCTGTTCACGCTGGTGGTCACGGTCTTGTCCGAGGGCTTTGGCATTGGCTTCATTTCCACAAGCTTCGTCAAAACCTTGGGCAAAACTCTTTGCTTATGCCTTGTCGCCGTCGCCATGGATTTGATCTGGGGCTACACGGGCATCTTGTCGCTGGGCCATTTCGCCTTCTTCGGTTTGGGCGGCTATATGGTCGGCATGTGGCTGATGTTTGAGCGCACGCGCCAGATTGTGGTCAACTCCCTGTCTGACGGCGTTTTGCCCCCCACGCCCGAGGAAATCAAAGCCGCCATCGGCAACCAGATTTTCGGGGTCGTGGGCAGCAGTGAGTTCCCGCTGATCTGGGCCTTCGCGGATAGCATCGTGTTGCAACTGGCCTTTGTCGTCTTGGTTCCAGGTTTGCTGGCTTTCGTCTTTGGCTGGCTGGCGTTTCGCAGTCGCGTGACAGGCGTGTACCTGTCAATTTTGACGCAGGCTATGACCTTGGGCCTGGCCCTATACCTGTTCCAAAACGCCAGCGGCTTGCGTGGCAACAACGGGTTGTCGGGTTTACAAAACCTGCCCGGGGTCACCGCTCCGCAGGCCACCGTGTCCTTGTGGTTCTTCTGGGCCTCGGCGGCGGCACTTGGCGCTGGCTACCTGTTGGTGGCTTGGGTGGTGTCCGGCAAATTCGGCTCCGTCATTCGCGGCATTCGCGACAATGAGGCCCGCGTGCGCTTCCTTGGCTATTCGGTCGAAAGCTACAAGCTGGCGGTCTTCACCCTGACGGCCTGTATCGCGGGCATCGCGGGCGCGCTTTATTACCCGCAAGCCGGTATCATCAACCCCGCAGAGGTCGCACCGATCGCTTCGATCTATCTGGCAGTTTGGGTGGCCATTGGCGGGCGCGGCAGGCTTTATGGCGCGGTGATTGGCACCGCCTTCGTCAGCCTTGTGTCCAGCTGGTTCACCGGCGGTCAGGCCCCCGACATCAACCTTGGGTTCTATACCGTCAAATGGGTCGATTGGTGGCTGATCCTGCTTGGCCTCAGCTTCGTGCTGGTGACGCTTTACGCCCCGCGCGGCATGAGCGGCATCATCGATCTAATGACGCGCAAGAAAGGAGAAGACAGATGAGAAGCCTTCTCGAAGTTTCGGGTGTGACTGTCAGCTTTGACGGCTTTCGCGCGATCAATAACCTGTCGTTTCAAATCGGAAGCGCAGAGATGCGTGCGGTGATCGGGCCAAATGGCGCGGGGAAAACCACCTTCATGGACATCGTCACCGGCAAGACCCGCCCCGATGAGGGCCGGATTACTTGGGGCGACAAAAGCATCTCGCTGATTGGCATGTCAGAGGCAAAGATCGTCCAAGCGGGCATTGGTCGCAAATTCCAAAAACCCACGGTGTTCGAAGACCAAACCGTCCAAGAAAACCTGCTGATGGCCCTGCGCAAAGATCGCGGCCCTCTTCGCGTGTTGTTCTACCGCCCGGCCAAGCGCGATCTTGCCCGAGTGGATGAACTGGCCGACGAGATCGGCCTGACCGATGCGTTGCTACGCTTGTCAGGGGAGTTGAGCCACGGCCAAAAGCAATGGCTGGAAATTGGCATGCTCTTGGCCCAAGACCCGCAATTGCTGTTGGTGGACGAACCCGCCGCAGGCATGACCCCTGCCGAGCGCGAAAAGACCACTTCGATCTTGGTGGAGGCCGCCAAAACCCGCGCAGTGGTGGTGGTAGAACATGATATGGAATTCGTGCGCCGCCTGAACTGCAAAGTCACCGTGCTGCACGAAGGTGCCGTTCTGGCCGAAGGGTCGTTGGACCATGTGACCAAAAACCAAGACGTTATTGACGTTTATCTAGGGCGCTAAATTATGCTGAATATTCAAGACCTAACACTGCATTACGGCAAATCTCAGATACTTTACGATGTCTCCCTTACCGCCAATGTCGGGGAAGTCACCTGCATCATGGGCACCAATGGCGTGGGCAAAACCAGCCTGTTGAAAGCCATCTCCGGAACCCATTCCCGATCGGGGGGCGAGATCACGCTGGACGGGCAAAAGCTGCGCAATCTGCCAGCGCATTCCCTTGCCCAATTGGGGGTTGGATATGTGCCGCAAGGGCGCGATGTCTTTCCGTTGATGACGGTGCGCGAAAACCTGCAGACGGGATTTTCTTGTCTGCCAAAATCCGAACATTTCATCCCCGACGATATCTTCGAGTTGTTCCCTGTCCTCAAAGAAATGGAGCACCGGCGCGGCGGCGATCTGTCTGGCGGGCAACAACAACAGCTGGCCATTGCGCGCGCCTTAATCACCAAGCCCAAGCTTCTGTTACTGGACGAGCCCACCGAGGGCATCCAGCCCAACATTATTCAGCAAATCGGGGATGTCATCAGAACCCTGCGAGAACGCGGCACGATGGCGATCGTTCTGGTCGAGCAATACTTCGACTTCGCATTTGATCTGGCGGATCAGATGGTCGTTATGAAACGTGGCGAGGTCATCGAAAACACCACCAAGGCCGGCATCGAACGTGGTGCCTTGTTGCAAATGGTGTCTGTGTAACCGGCGACGCTAAGGCGCAAGCATCCTTGTGACAACCGGTGCCAAAGACGCCCCAATCGCACGGGTATTTTCCGCATCCAGATGAAGCCCATCAAGGGCCGAGCAGACCGCGACGTCATTGCTGTCAAAGAACTCGACCTCGTTAAGTTCCGCAATCTTTGTGACCAAGTCGCGGTACTTTTGGCTGGCATCAATCATGGCCGAAGTGATGTCCGAACTGGGAACGATAACAGGAGGAGCCACCACCAAAATTTGCGGCACCTCACACGGAATTCTGCAAGGATGGTGGCGCACAATCTCGATCAATCGCGCCATGCCGCGCGCAGCCAGTTCCGGATTGACCCCACAAAAGGCGTCATTCGTTCCCAGCATCAAAACCACCAAATCAACGGGGGCATGCGTGTGCAAAATGGACGGCAGCAGGGCCGCCCCATTCGTATCAGCGGGGCTAACGGGCATGTCAAAGGCCGTCGTCCGGCCGCGTAGCCCCTCTGGGATCACTTCGAAACCGGTGCGTTCGTGCAGTACAGTTGTCCAGCGATCAGCCGTCGGGTGACGCCCTCCTCCGTCAGGGCGCGCACCCCATGTTAGGCTGTCCCCAAATGCCAGTATTGTCGCCATCAGTGCCCTGCGTAAATCGCCGCGACCTTGGCCACTGCATCTTCCGGCGACATCTCTTCGCTTTCGCCCGTGCGGCGCGAGGTCAGCTCCACCACGCCGTTTTTCAACCCCCGAGGGCCAACAGTGATGCGCCAAGGCAACCCGATCAGATCCATCGTGGCGAACTTGCCGCCTGCCCGCTCCTTGCGGTCATCATACAGCGGCTCAAGCCCCAAAGCAGTCAGTGATTTATATAGCCCTTCGCAGGCCGCATCGGCGTCTTCGTCGCCTTGTTTCAGGTTCACGATTCCGCAATGGAACGGTGTCACGCCTTCGGGCCAGATAATGCCCTTGTCATCGTGGCTGGCCTCAATGATCGCCCCCAACAGACGCGACACACCAATGCCGTGCGACCCCATATGAACCGGAACAGATTTCCCGTCTGGCCCTTGAATGGTGGCCTTCATCGCTTCGGAGTATTTGGTGCCGAAGTAGAAAATTTGCCCAACTTCGATGCCCCGCGCGGTTTTGCGACGTTCTTCGGGCACCTCGTTGAACAAGGCCTCATCATGCGTCTCGTCGGTGCGGGCGTATTTGGTGGTGAATTCCTCCATCACCCCTGCGCATTGTTCCTTGTTGTCGTAATCAATTTCGCGGTCACCAAAGGTGAGGTCGGTCACGGCGCTGTCGTAGAACACCTCCGACTCGCCGGTGTCCGCCAGCACCAAAAATTCATGCGTATCATCGCCGCCAATCGGGCCAGAATCCGCGCGCATAGGGATCGCTTGCAGCCCCATGCGCTCATAGGTGCGCAGGTAGCTCACCAGATGGCGATTATAAGCATGCAACGCATCTTCTTTGGTCAGGTCAAAGTTATAGCCGTCCTTCATGTAGAACTCGCGGCCCCGCATGACGCCAAAGCGCGGACGGCGCTCGTCGCGGAATTTCCATTGTATCTGGTACATCGTCAAAGGCAGGTCTTTGTAGCTGCTGACATGGCTGCGGAAGATGTCGGTGATCATCTCCTCGGCCGTGGGGGTGAACAACATATCGCGGTCGTGGCGGTCTTTGATGCGCAGCATCTCTTCGCCGTAGTCGTCGTAGCGACCGCTTTCGCGCCACAAATCCGCCGACTGGATGGTTGGCATCAGCATCGCCATATGGCCTGCGCGCGCTTGTTCCTCATGCACGATGTTTTCGATCTTCTTGAGAACTTTGTAGCCCAGCGGCAACCACGAATAGATGCCTGCCGACGATTGCTTGATCATGCCCGCGCGCAGCATGTAGCGATGCGATACGATCTGCGCCTCCGCAGGGGTTTCTTTCAGGACGGGCAAGAAGTAGCGGGACAGGCGCATAAGGAAAGCTCACATCGGTGTTTCAGGGTTAAAGTGTGGTTACGCCATGACGCGATGTGGAGCAAGCCGCTCACTCATCGATTGTGCAGCATCTATGGCCAAGAACCGGATCACACTGGTGCAGCCCGCAGATGCGGCCAGACATGCGCGCCACACAGCGCCCCGCAGGAGACGACCTAGCACCGAAATGTCGTGGCGCCCCAGTCGAAAGACGCCCCCGATACGGCCCTGATGCGAGGAAGTCGACGGGGCAGCTGACTGCCTTTCCGGCCTGCTGAATGGGGCTACATTTGGTTCAAGTCAGTCCAAGCGAAACGGATCTCTGACAAAACACCGCGTGCGCGGCATTCTCAGGCTATCATCTAACTTCTGTTAAGGCGCCAGAAACGTCATCGGGGGCCAACCGGATATTTCGCCAAAGCTCACAAGCGCCGAGCGGCCCTCAATATTCGTATCACTGGACATCCATCTCAGCATCCAAGGCCGACGCCAAGGAGGCAAAGCGGGCCTGTGCGACCTCCCCGAACAGGGCTTTGGTGTCGGGGTGCAGCTTCATCTTCAACAGGCGCTTCTTTGGGTGCCACTTTAATTGCCCCATCAATTCGGGGCGTTGCACTGAAAACATCGCCCCAAACCGCATGGCTTTGCCCAAGACTTCGGCGTCGCGCAACTCGCGCTTTGACAGCAGGTCGAACAGTTCTTGGAACGGTGTCCCATTGCGCGAGTTTTTGTACCGGTGCAGCAGGGCTGTTCCCAAGAACACCCGTCCGTTGTGATCCAACCCCCCAAGGTTGGCGCGGGTGGAGTTGTCAAAACACACTTCTGCGCGGTAATCGGGGTGCGCACGCCAACTGACGTCATGCAAAAGGCAGGCGGCCTTGATCAGCCGCAATCTTTCGGGAGCGGTCTTTTCGAACAATGGTTCAATAAAGCGGTAGAGGAATTTGCCAAACCCCGGAATGCGCGCATTCATCGCCTCGTCGTAGCGGCAGGCTTCGATCAACGGGTCGCGGCGCTTTAATTCAAAGGGCATTTGCTCATAAAGCAGCCCCTCACGGATACCATAGCTAGACACAGCAACCGACTTCGGTTTGAACCGCTGGATTAGGGATTTCAACACCTGCGCCGCAATCGGCACCAACCGCATCCGAGCTTCGGAATTTCCGGTCATCGCCCGCAGTTCTGCGACGTTATGCTTGCTGATCCATTTCACCGTCTGCAGGATCGATTTGGTCGTCATCCGGTATTCATGCAGCACTTTCAACGGGTAACCGCGGCGCTCCATGTCCAGACGTGCAATCGCACGCCACGAGCCCCCTACAAGGAACAGGGTCTTGTAATCCCCGTCGATTTGTTCGCGCAGGTCATCAATCGTTTCGTCGATCACGGCCTTGCGGGTTTTGGCGCCGCCTTTCAGGCTCATGAGTTTCAGCGGGCCGATCTGCGATGAAATCCGCCGTCCCACAACGCCGTCGCCCAATTCTGCCAATTCCATCGAGGACCCACCGATGTCGCACATCAACCCGCGCGCCTCCGGCCAGCCCAAAAACACACCCTGTGCGGAAAGTCTGGCTTCCTCTGCACCTTCCGCCACCCATAAGTTCAGGCCGGTTTCGCGGGCCACTTCGGCGCGAAAATCGGGGCCGTCCAGCGCGTCGCGCACTGCGGCGGTTGCTACGCAGGTCATGGGTGATACCCCCATCCCCTGTGCCAGCAAGGCGAACCGCTTCAAGGCCGCCAAAGCCCGTTCTCGCCCTTGCGGGTTTAATCGCCCTGTCTCAGAAAGCCCCGCACCAAGCCCCGCCATGACCTTTTCGTTAAAGAAATACGCAGGGCTGCGCGCCGCACCATCAAACACCACCATCCGCACCGAGTTGGAGCCAACGTCAATAGCCCCCACCCGCTTCAAAGCCTTCGACTTCGGATCGTTGAACAAGGGGCGCCCGAAGGGGCCGTCTTCGTCGTGGTTACTGTCCAAAGCTTTTCTCGCCTTTGGGTTAGGTTTTGCGAAATCACCATGCCGTTTGAACGGGCAAGGCGTCAATGTGAAAGGCACATCCCCAAAGGATGCGGCAAGCTTAATCCGGCGTGTGGGTCAGTTCGGGCACATCCCCCGCGCCAGCTGATCCGCGCCCCGACAACGACGGGTTTTCCATAAAGAAGCGGTGACAATTAAACGGGTTCTCTTGGCCTTCAACTTCGGCGCGTTCGTAGGAGCCATCCGGTGACAGCACCCAGCTTTGAGATGTGTCCGCAAGATTGGCGGCCATGATCTGGCTCATCACCTGCGCCTGCACGGTCTTATTGGTGATCTCGACCAGAGTTTCCACGCGGCGGTTCAGGTTCCGACTCATCCAGTCAGCGGAGGACATGTAGACCTTGGCCTTCTTTGAAGGCAGGCCGTGCCCATTGCCGAAACACACGATGCGCGAATGCTCCAAAAAGCGCCCGACGATGGATTTTACGCGGATGTTCTCGCTCAGGCCTTTGATCCCTGGGCGGACCGCACATATCCCGCGCACCACGAGATTGATTTTCACCCCAGCTTGCGACGCGCGATAGAGGGCATCAATCACGTCGACCTCTACAACTGCATTCATCTTTGCCCAGATTTCCGCAGGCCTTCCTTCGGCGGCGTAACCTGCTTCTTTGTCGATCATCTTGATCAGCTTTTTCTTCATGCCTGTCGGGGACAGATACAGGTTTTCAAGATGCTCTGGTTGCGCGTAGCCGCCGATGTAGTTGAACACTTTCGTGGCATCGCGCCCAAGGGAGGCATCGCAGGTAAACAAGCTAAGATCGGTGTAAATTCGGGCCGTAATCGGGTGATAATTGCCTGTCCCGTAATGCGTGTAGGTGACCAGACTATCGCCTTCGCGGCGCACGACCGTGCTGATCTTGGCGTGAGTTTTGTAGTTGATAAAGCCGTAGACGACATGCGCGCCCGAGCGCTCCAACTTGCGCGATTGACGAATATTCGCGGCCTCGTCGAAACGGGCCTTCAACTCCACCAAGGCGGTGACGGATTTGCCGTTCTCCGCAGCCTCACAAAGGGCTTCCACAATCGGGCTTTGGTGGGAGGTTCGGTACAGCGTCTGCTTGATCGCCACGACATTCGGATCGCGCGCGGCTTGCGCTAGAAAGCGGATGACCATGTCAAAGCTTTCATAGGGGTGATGCAGCAACATGTCTTTCTGGCGAATGGCCGCAAACATGTCCCCGTCATTGTCTTGCACCCGCTCCGGAACGCGCGGGCTAAACGACGGCCACAGCAGGTTCCGCGGGGCAGCCGACACCAGCTCGCCAAGGTCGGACAGACCAATCATCCCGTAAATCTCGATGACGTCCTTTTCGGTGACCTCTAAAGATTTCATGATCAAGTTGCGCAGCTTGGCAGGTGCATCGGCGCTCATCTTCAAGCGCACCACCTCCCCGCGGCGGCGTCGTTTCAAGGCAACTTCGAATTCCCGCACGAGGTCTTCGGCCTCTTCCTCAACCTCCAGATCACTGTCGCGCAACAAGCGGAACGCGCAATGCCCTGTGGTTTTATAGCCTGGAAACATCTCGCCAATCTTCAGCAGCAACAGCTGCTCCATCGGTAAGAACCGCTGGTGCCCCTGACCGCAAGGCAAGGAAATGAAGCGCTCAATCTGCGCAGGGATCGGCAGCAAGGCTTGCAAACTGCGTCCGTCATTTGGGCGCTCCAGCTGCAATGCCAGACTAAAACCTTCGTTGGGGATGAAGGGAAATGGATGGGCAGGGTCAATCGCCAGCGGTGACAACACTGGGAACACATTCGACATGAAGTAGCTGTCAAGGAATTCGCGGTCAGCCTCGCTTAGGCTTTCTGCGTCCATCAGCCAAATGTTGCTGGCTTCCATCTCGCCTTTTAACGCTTCCCATACCGCGTCCTGCTTGGTGATCAGAGCGCGCGCATTCTGGTCGATCAAGACCAATTGCTCGTCAGGGGTGCGCCCGTCTGAGGACGGCGTACGGTTGCCGGCGTTGGCAAGCTCTCGCAGGCCCGCCACACGCACCGTGTAAAACTCATCCAAGTTGGTCGAGGAAATTGCCAAAAAGCGGACCCGTTCCATCAACGGGACACGCGGATTTGAGGCTTCATCAAGCACACGCCAGTTGAACGCGAGCCAGCTAAGCTCACGGTTGAAAAAGCGACTTGGCCCGTGGACGTCAAGATCATCAATCTCTACGGCTTCGGGGTAATCTGCGGTCAGGAAGTCTGCGTTAATCATGGCGACTGTCTTGGGTTGGGAATGTAACGTCACAGTGACGAATGTGAGGATAATGCGCGGCGAAGTCCAGACGCGGCGCGATCAATCCCCCGACATTTCGGCCAAAACGTCACGCGCCAACCCTTTGCCTATCGGGCGTTTTTCAGCCAAGGCGCGGGCATCCATCCCTTCGACAAACCCGCGCACAGCCTCAAAACTTCGCGGAAGACGGGGCATCACGTAACTCAGCAAATCGGGTTTGATCGCAATTTGGCGGTCCGAGAACATCTTCATCACCAAGGCCATCAGCAGCATGTCGTCCAGCGCCTCCAGCTTGGCGACAGAGGTTCCAGACATCCGGCTTTTCAGGTCGGGCAACACAAGATCAAGCCTTGCAGGTGCCACCGCCGAGGTGACCAGCAGCGGGTGGCCTGCCTCTTGCATCAGGTTATGCAGGTGAAAAAGCTGTGTCTCTTGCGCCCGATCCCCTGCGATTTTGTGCAAATCCTCTACCACAAGCGCGCCACGGGCCAGCGCCATGGGCTCATGGAGCGCCTGTGCCAAAACGACTTGCGCATCTGCCTCTTGCGCCCAAACCATAGCCAAATGCGTTTTTCCGGCTCCGGCGGGGCCCACCAAAACCAACTTGTTCAATGGCCAATTCGCCCAGTCTTCCACCGCAGACACGGCCAAGGCGTTGGCATCAGACACGAAGTAGTCTTCGCGCCCCAACGCTTCTTTCGCGGGCAAGGAAAAGGCCAATTGTTCAGGCATAGGGGTTATTCGGCGTCCGGTTCTTGGTCACTGTCCAGCCCCTTGTAGAGGCGGCTCATGCGGTATTGCTCGGTGCCAAAGCGGGTCACCACGCCAATCGAGGCGGCCACAGGAACTGCTACCAGCATCCCCACGAAGCCGAACAGCGAGCCAAAAACCGATAGGGCAAACATCAACCAAACCGGATGCAGCCCGACGCTTTCGCCAACCAGTTTGGGGGTTAATATGTTGCCCTCCAGAAACTGCCCCGCAATGAACACCGCGGCGACCGCGCCGATCATCACCGGTGCCCCCCAGAATTGAAACAGCGCCAAGCCCACAGCCAGCACGCCACCGATGACCGCACCGATATACGGAATGAACGAGATCAACCCCGCGATAAACCCGACCACAAGGCCAAATTGCAGCCCGACCAGCATCAACCCCACCGCGTAGAACACGCCCAAGATAGCACATACCGTCAATTGACCGCGCACGAAGCTGGCAAGGGTCTTGTCGATCTCGGAGGCAATTTTGCGAATTTTCGGGGCATGATCACGGGGCAAGAAGCTGTCAATTTTTGCGACCATATTGTCCCAATCGAGCAGCAGGTAGAACGCCACAACCGGCACAACCACGACAAACACAACCGCATTGATCACCCCTAAGGCCGAGGTAAAGATGCTTTGCGCGAATGCCCCGCCGCGCTCTTGGATAGTGGCCCCGATAGAGGCCAAAGACTGGCGTAAGGTTGAATTCGCGTCCCCTAGGTCGGGGAACCGTTCCGACAGAAAATCCCGCAGTCGCGCGAATAAATCCGGCGCGCTTTCGAATAACCCAGCGGCTTGACTAACAATCATCGGCACGATCAGAACCGCCATCAAGATGAAAACCAACACTGCAAACAGGCTGATCACGGTGGTGGCCAAAACGCGGCTCGCCCCCATACGCTCTAGGCGGTCCGCCAACGGGTCCAGCCCATAGGCAATGGCCCCGCCCACCACGAAGGGCAGCATGACATCACCTAAATACCATAGCGCCAACATGAACACCGCCGTAGCAATGCTCCAATATTTTGCCTGTTCTCGTACTGGTAACGCCATGAAACCCTCTCTTGTTGGGTCCAGATGTGACCTATGGAGGGGTAGGTTTCAAGGCTCGGTGCAAAAATCTCCGAGATAATGCGCCCCTCCAAACAGAGGAGCGCCGTTACCGGTCTATCAACGCGCCTTTCGGATCAGTGCCAAAATATCCTTGGCTGCGTCGGGAATATTGGTTCCCGGTCCGAAAATTGCTTTGACGCCGGCGTTTTGCAAGAACTCGTAGTCCTGTTGCGGTATCACGCCACCGCAGATCACCAAGATGTCGCCCGCCCCTGCGGCGTCCAATGCCTCGATTAACTTTGGCGCCAGTGTTTTGTGACCCGCTGCTTGGCTGGAGATGCCGATGACATGCACGTCATTGTCGACCGCATCTTGTGCGGCTTCCTCGGGGGTTTGGAACAACGGGCCAACGTCCACGTCAAAGCCGATGTCGGCGAAGGCCGTTGCAATCACCTTGGCGCCGCGGTCATGGCCGTCTTGGCCCATTTTCACCACCAGCATGCGCGGGCGACGGCCTTCTTCTTCGGCAAAGTTTTCCACGTCCTTCTGGATCGCGGCGAAACCTTCATCGCCCTCATACGCTGCGCCATATACGCCAGCCAAAGTCTTCACTTCAGCACGGTGGCGACCAAATGCTTTCTCCATTGCCATGCTGATTTCTCCAACAGTTGCGCGGGCGCGAGCGGCATCCACTGCCAACTCCAACAGGTTGCCATCACCCGAGGTGGCGGCCGTTTCCAGAACTGACAGTGCCGCATCGCAGGCGGCTTGGTCGCGGCTGGCCTTGATTTTGTCGAGGCGGGCAATCTGGCTTTCGCGCACCGCCACGTTATCGACGTCGAGAATGTCGATCGGGTCTTCCTTGTCCAAGCGGAACTTGTTGACGCCAACGATGACTTCCTCGCCGCGGTCCACCTGCGCCTGACGCAATGCGGCGGCTTCTTCGATGCGAAGCTTGGGCATGCCAGAGGCCACGGCCTTGGTCATCCCCCCCATTTCCTCAATCTCTTCAATGAGTTTCCACGCTTCGTCCGCAAGGTCAGAGGTCAGCTTTTCTACGTAGTAGGATCCAGCCAGCGGGTCGACGACCTTGGTGACCTTCGTCTCATTTTGCAAAATCAGCTGAGTGTTGCGCGCGATACGGCTCGAGAAGGCGGTGGGTAACGCAATGGCCTCGTCAAAGGAGTTCGTGTGCAACGATTGGGTGCCGCCCAAAACCGCCGACATCGCCTCATAGGCCGTGCGCACGATGTTGTTGTAGGGGTCTTGCTCCTGCAAAGACACACCCGACGTCTGGCAGTGGGTGCGCAGCATGGATGACTGCTCTTTCTTGGGCTCAAATTCCTGCATGATTTTGTGCCACAAGAAGCGCGCCGCGCGCAGCTTGGCGGCCTCCATGAAGAAATTCATCCCAATCGCAAAGAAGAACGACAGACGCCCCGCAAAGGCATCCACATCCATGCCATTGGCAATCGCCGCACGCACATATTCGCGCCCGTCCGCCAGCGTGAAGGCCAATTCTTGCACAAGGTTCGCGCCAGCTTCTTGCATATGGTAGCCGGAGATCGAGATAGAGTTGAACTTCGGCATATCGGACGCCGTGTAGGCGATGATATCTGACACGATCCGCATCGATGGCTCTGGCGGGTAGATGTAGGTGTTGCGCACCATAAATTCTTTGAGAATGTCGTTCTGAATTGTGCCAGATAACACCGCGCGGTCATGACCTTGTTCTTCACCGGCGACGATGAAGGACGCAAGCACAGGGATCACGGCGCCATTCATGGTCATGGAAACCGAAACCTTGTCCAGCGGGATGCCGTCGAACAGGATTTTCATGTCTTCGACGCTGTCGATGGCCACACCGGCCTTGCCAACATCCCCCACCACGCGCGGGTGATCGCTGTCGTAACCACGGTGGGTGGCCAGATCGAACGCGACCGAAACCCCCTGCTGCCCGGCATCAAGTGCCTTGCGGTAGAAGGCGTTGGATTCTTCGGCTGTAGAGAACCCAGCATACTGACGGATCGTCCAAGGGCGACCGGTGTACATGGTGGAGCGCGGCCCGCGCGTAAACGGCCCCTCACCGGGCATTGAGCCCATGTGCTCCAGATCCGTCGCATCCTGTTCGGTGTACACCGGTTGGATTGCGATCCCCTCAGGGCTGTCCCACGTCAAACCGTCCAATGGGCGGCCGCGTAGCTCTTTCTCAGCGCGCGCTTCCCACGCTTCTTGTTTCTTGGTCATGGTGGCTTCCTTCTGTCATGTTCGCCCCGCCAAATGTGCCTTCGGTCGGGTCTAAGTAGGTCACGCGGCTACTGTTCACACCGGCTTCGAGCCATGCGATATCCGCGAGGTAGTCATCTTGCAATTTGCCCGCTTGGGCCGCGTCAAACGGCATGTAGCGCGCGCCAATTCCCGCTGTGGACAGGCGCAACGCACTGTCCAAATCCCCGCGCTCCGCGGCGATTTCAGAGAGTTCGGCCGCAGTGGCCGATGCGTTGGATTTATGAGGCTTGGACATTGTTCCGAAGGCAATGTCGCGCCCAAGGAAATGTGTAACGAGCCTTCGCGGGTTGGACACCCAGCTTTCGAACGGCCAAACGATGATCTGGGCGTTTGGAAAAATGGCCTCGACGTCAGCGATAACATTGCGCCAGCGGCGTGGCTGGGTCACCAGCCGGTCAAGGTCTGCAACCGACGGCAAAGACGCCCCCATCTTCACCCGAAAGGCCAGTTGAGATGCCCAGTGCACATCATAGGCCCGAATGGCGAGGCCGATCCGCAAAGCGCGCCCTTCAAAGGCCGGTGCAAACCGCGCCAAGCGATCGGATAGCTGACCATAGAGCCGTGTCGCCCCAAGGTTTTGCGCCATAGTTCCAATCAGGTTTTCCTCGCTGATTACAAGCTGTTGCGCGCCATTTTGCTCCATCCGAGAGGCTTCCATGCGCAGGCGGCCACAGGACCGCTGCCCAAGCTTCGCATCCCGATTCGTCAGTGTTGATGGATCCTTGATCAATCCGGCAAGTAACCCGCTGCGGGTCCGATGTGGCCCCCAGAATGCCACCCCAGATCGCCGTAGGGCCGGACGTTGGTCGTTCAACAAAACCTGCAAACCGGTCGTTCCGGTCCGATGCGCCCCTAAATGTAGGCAAATTTCCACAGCACACGCCCTCAACAGGCCCGCCACCCAATGCAGCCGGCTAGAGCTATCGTTGTCCCCCCAAAGGCTGACCATGTGCTTAACTCGACAATCTTGTGAAAATCTACGCGATCCAGCCATTCCATTCCCGAAAATGCCCCCTATATTGGGAGCAGAGGGAGCCTTCATGAAACACGCTATCTTACTTGTTTTATCAGCATTTTTCGCCACTTCGGTCGCCGCCCAAGGGGTGCCCGAAAACGTGCTGGAAGATCCGCACGCGGTTGGCCCATATGAGGCAGTTGATACGAATTTGAACGATTTTCTCTGGCTCAAGCGGCCTGTTGTGATCTTTGCGGACACGCCAGCGGACCCAAGGTTCAAACGCCAGATCGAGCTTCTGGAAACCCGTCTCGATGCCCTGATCGAACGTGATGTCATCGTGATGGTCGACACATCGCCAGCCAATCCGTCAGACATTCGCAAGAAATTGCGCCCGCGCGGCTTTATGATGGTCCTGATCGGCAAAGACGGCGAAGTAGAGCTGCGCAAACCGTCCCCTTGGGACGTGCGCGAAATCACGCGGGCCATCGACAAAATGCCCATGCGACGCCAAGAACTCAAAGAAAAACGTGAATTACAGGCGCTAGAACTAAAGAACTGAGCAGCTGCTTCATTGCGCATTAACGCAAAACGCCCTATATTGGGGATAGGAACGGCATTCTGCCCGACCGCAACCGTGTAAGGTGAGTGATATGTCAAACAAGACGCCAAAATCTCCTCCCCCTATGACTGGCCAGACGGGGCCACGTCCCGGCTACTAGGTTTCGCCGCAAGGCCGGTGCTGTCGCGTAAGGCGCGCAGGGCCATTTCTCCACGTGCCAAAGCTTCTTGCTTCAATGCGATGTAATCGGTGTACATGCCGATCCGCTGCACTTGATCCATCTCGCGAAACAAGTCCGAGCGCAGGTCGTCAATGATCGCATCAACCGCAAACACCTGATTGTAATAGCCGACAACCGGCTGGATCACCGGATCGGGCAGCACATGAATTTCGGCAACCAATGCGGTGAAAATCGTGTCATTCCGCTCGCTGGGCACGACGGGGATGTATTTGGCATCCTCTTCCATCGCGGCAACGATGCGGCTCCATGATGCGGACAGATCGAACAGTTTCAAGGTGACCACATAGTGGTCAATCTCCGCGATCAATGCTGTTTGCACATCCTGCACCCGCTCCAACCGTCTGCGGCGTTCCCGCTTGCGATTTTGGTGACCGTTAAAGACCCACCCCAACGCCACGAATACGCCGGCGACAATCGCCTGCTGTACCCGTGGATCGATGAGGTGGGTGAACATCGTCATGAGAAGTTATTCAAACTCCATGATGATATCGTCCACGGCCAAGTTGTCACCGGCTGTGGCGTTGATCTTGGAGACCTTGCCCTTCCGCTCGGCGCGCAGGATGTTTTCCATTTTCATCGCCTCGACGGTGCACAACGCTTGGCCGTCCTCGACCTCGTCGCCGACTTCTACATCCACTTTGACGATCAAACCCGGCATAGGGCATAGCAGCAGCTTGGAGGTATCCGGTGGCAGCTTCTCGATCATCAGACCGGCAAGCTCTGCCTGACGCGGGGTGCGCACATGTACCTTCAGATCGGCGCCGCGGTGCCGCATCCGGAAGCCGCCAGATATTTTGTCGACCTTCAAAACAAGCTTTTCGCCATCAACTTTCAACTTGGCCAAGCTGTCGCCCGGGGTCCATTTGGAGGTCACGCGTTGCTTGGTGCCATCCGCATGGGTCACGGTGGCCCCGTCTTTGTCAGCCTTGATAGACACTTCGAAGCGGTCGCCTTGCAGGGTTACAACCCACTCTTTGCCAACTTTGCGGCGGTGGTTGTCCATGGTGCCAGAAATGCGCGCACGGCGAATTTCGGCCACACGGTGCATTGCAGCCGCCGAGGATGCGATGCGCATCAACTTCTCTTTTGGCAACTCAACTCCCATGAAACCTTCGGGGTATTCTTCCTCAATGAAGGCTGTGGTGATGTTGCCGGATACAAATTTCGGGTGATCCATCACTGCCGCACAGAACGGCAGATTGTGGCCAATGCCTTCAACCTCAAAGCTGTCCAAGGCCACGCGCATATGCTCAATCGCATCCGCACGGGTTGGCCCCCAAGAGCACAGCTTGGCAATCATCGGGTCATAGAACATCGAAATCTCGCCGCCCTCATAGACGCCTGTGTCATTGCGCACCGCGCGTTTGTCGTTGGCTTTCTCGGCGGGTGGGCGGTATTTGGTCAGGCGGCCAATGGACGGCAAGAACCCGCGATACGGGTCTTCTGCGTAAAGGCGCGATTCCATCGCCCAGCCGTTCAGCTTGATGTCTTTTTGCGCCAGTTTCAGCTTTTCACCGTAAGCCACGCGGATCATCTGCTCGACCAAATCGACGCCGGTGATCAGCTCGGTGACCGGGTGCTCCACCTGCAGGCGGGTGTTCATCTCTAGGAAGTAGAAATTGCGGTCGCCATCAACGATGAACTCAACAGTACCGGCAGAGGTGTAGCCCACCGCCTGCGCCAACGCGCAAGATTGCTCGCCCATGGCTTTGCGGGTGGCTTCATCCAAGAACGGCGACGGCGCTTCCTCGATCACCTTTTGCTGGCGACGCTGGATAGAGCATTCGCGCTCACCCAGATAGATGCAGTTGCCATGCCCGTCAGCAAGCACCTGAATTTCAATGTGGCGCGGTTGGGTGACGAACTTCTCGATGAAGATCCGGTCATCGCCAAATGAATTTGCGGCCTCGTTCTTCGACGACTGGAACCCTTCGCGGGCCTCGTCATCGTTCCACGCGATCCGCATGCCTTTACCACCGCCACCGGCGGAGGCTTTGATCATCACAGGGTAGCCAATCTCGGTCGAGATTTTCACAGCTTCTTCTGCGTCCTCAATCAGCCCCATGTGCCCCGGTACGGTGGAAACTTTTGCCTCCTGAGCGATCTTCTTGGAGGTAATCTTATCCCCCATTTTCTCAATCGCGCCCTTAGGTGGCCCAATGAATGCGACGCCAGCGGCCTCTAAAGCCTCGGCGAACTTAGCGTTTTCAGACAAGAACCCGTAGCCGGGGTGTACCGCTTCCGCGCCTGTGTCTTTGATCGCTTGCATAACCTTGTCGATCACGATGTAGGATTGGTTGGCTGGAGGGGGGCCGATGTGAACGGCCTCATCCGCCATTTGCACGTGCATCGCTTGCGCATCCGCGTCCGAGTAGATCGCGACAGTCTTGATACCCATCTTGCGGGCGGTCTTGATGACACGGCAGGCGATCTCGCCGCGATTGGCGATCAGGATTTTCTTGAACATTAGGTCAGGTCCCCTCTTGCCCAGCCGATTGGCTGGGAGTCTTGCATCAGTAAAGGTCCAGCCACGCATCTGCGTGCCTCGACCCTGTTCGTTAGGTTGTTGGTTGTTCTACGGCGCGCAGCCGCCTTCCCGTTCCGCAATCCGGTCATGCGGCCAAAAAAAGAGGCCCGCCACAGATGGGCAGACCTCTTTAGAGGGGAAGGGTAACGGTCTTGTACTTGCAGGCCCATCATTGTGCTGTGACCGGCTTGCAAACCAAAGGTGCGACAGCCAATGCCACCAGAGAAGGCAAAAGCTTCCCCAGCGTTAATTTGAGCACTATTTCGCCCAATCTTGACATATGGCAGCGCGAAATCGCCCATTATTCGATGAATTCCTCGGAAAACGCGTTCGGGAAGGACGCTTGCACGCGGCGCACGTCTATCCGCAGCAAGGCTTCATAGCTGGCGGGGTCGAACGGATCCTCGGCGGGAATAACCTCGCGGCCAAACACCCAGTTGAGACGTCCTGCATCCAGATTGCCCCGCTCAAACGGCTCTTCGCCAAAATGTTGGTACAGCGCCCAGATAAATCCCGCATCGGCGCGGCGATCTGCAGGGCGACGATCAGCAAAACGTTCCCGAGCATTCAGCGCAGTTGGGCCGCTTTTGTTGTCGCGACGGATGGTAAATTGGAAATCGCTGCCTGGAAGGCGCGAGGGGAAGCCTTTGTGCTTCAGCATGAGGTCACCTTTAAGCGAAAGTCATGATCCCTGCCCTGCAACCTGCGAGCAGTCATTCGAACATGCGAACGGCCCGCGCGGGCGCGGCTTGGGGCGAAGGTATCAATGTCAGAAAAAGAAGGGGCCGACAGTGATGTCTGGCCGTTGGGGTTTTGCGGGGCGATGCAAAAACTCCGCCCCGCAAATGTAGTATTAGTACTTGTTGTAAGTAGTCTCTTCGACAACTGGCTCAACAATAACAACTTCTTCTTCTTGCTGGCCGCCGCATGCTGCGACGATTGCAACGAAGCCAAAGGCTGCGAGTGCTTTGATGCTCTTGGACATCTGAGTCTCCTATTTAAGTCTGGCGAATCATTAGCGGGGCTAATCCCCACTTCTTCATCGCACACATTAGGGGTCACAGAAATGCGACCTCGACGCAAGGTAGCCGTTCCATTGAGAAAAAAATATATCTTAGATGCAGGGATTGCGCGATGTGTTGCTAATGCACCATCCGCAAAATTTGACGAAATTTTACATGTAACTGCTTGATTATTCATTACAAACCGCTCCAAACGCAGGTGCCATCAGTGACCGTAAACACGTCAAAGTACTGAATAACGTTCGGCACGGACTCGCCGAACTCCGTTGCTTGTGAGGCAACAGAGACCACGATTTCGCGCGCATTGGGTGCAAACTTCGCAATGATTCTAAGTCCTTCGGAGTCACAAAGCGCCTGAAAGTCCTGCTCAATCACCTCGAATCCGAAGGCGGTTTGATCTGCAATTTCTTCCGCAACCAACCTCAGACGCACGGAACGGCGGACGGCTTCATAGGCCCCATGTGGCTCAAACAGCACCTCATGGGGGAAGTATTCCACCGACGATACCGCGCGCAGCGGCGCCTGCTCGGCACAGGCCATCCCCGTCGTAGCCAACAACATCAGCGCTGCAAGTTTCATACTGAGCGCCCCACGATCCAGTCGATCCGCGCCGCATCAAGCCGCGCCTCCAGCCCCCTGATCCGAGTGTAATTGGCCACCAAAATCAGAGTGACCCCGCCGATGGCCGCACCATAAATGAGGAAAAGTTGGGTGATCGCAAACCAAACGGGTTCATCCAATTCACCGAATTTGCTGGGTGCAATGCTCTCGGAGACAAGCGCCAAGAACAGAGCCCAAAGCGCAATTGCGCGTTCGTACTCTGCGCGAGTCTTCCCCACAATCGTCGAGCAAATTTCGGTTCGATCCCGTTTCATCCGCTTTGCGCCCCTCTCCTACAACGGAATGTTGTCGTGCTTTTTCCATGGGTTTTTCAACGACTTACCGCGCAAGGATGCGAATGCCCGCGCCACGCGCTTGCGGGTGGAATGCGGCATGATCACTTCATCGATGAAGCCCTTTTCCGCCGCCACAAACGGGTTGGCAAAACGGTCTTCATAGTCTGCGGTCCGCTCGGCGATTTTTTCGGCATCACCCAGTTCCGAGCGGTACAAGATTTCAACCGCACCCTTGGCCCCCATGACAGCGATCTCAGCCGTCGGCCACGCATAGTTGAAATCACCGCGCAGGTGCTTGGACGCCATAACGTCATAGGCGCCGCCATAGGCTTTGCGGGTGATCACCGTGACTTTCGGCACAGTGGCCTCACCGTAAGCAAACAGCAGCTTCGCGCCGTGCTTGATCACGCCGCCATATTCTTGCGACGTTCCGGGCAAGAAGCCTGGAACATCGACCAACGTCAGGATCGGGATTTCAAACGCATCACAGAACCGCACAAACCGTGCCGCCTTGCGCGAGCTGTCGATATCCAAGCACCCCGCCAGAACCATTGGCTGGTTGGCGACGACACCCACAGATTGCCCCTCAAGACGGATGAAACCCGTCAGGATGTTCTTGGCAAAGTCTTCTTGGATCTCGAAGAAATCACCCTCATCCGCCAGCTTCGTGATCAATTCCTTCATGTCGTATGGTGTGTTCGCATTGCTTGGCACCAGCGTATCAAGGCTGTCCTCAATGCGCGCCGGATCGTCAAAGAACGGTCGAACTGGCGCTTTCTGACGGTTGTTGAGCGGCAAGAAATCCACCAAGCGGCGCACTTCGGCCAAGGCCTCCACGTCATTCTCAAACGCGCCATCGGCAACCGAGGACTTCTTGGTATGCGTGCTTGCGCCCCCCAACTCTTCGGCCGTCACGACCTCATTGGTCACGGTTTTCACCACGTCAGGGCCCGTTACGAACATGTAGGACGAATCTTTCACCATGAAGATGAAGTCGGTCATTGCAGGCGAATACACCGCCCCACCCGCACAGGGCCCCATGATCACGCTGATCTGAGGAACCACGCCGGATGCCATGATGTTGCGCTGGAACACTTCGGCGTAACCCGCCAAAGAGGCCACACCCTCTTGGATACGCGCCCCGCCGGAATCGTTGATCCCGATCACCGGCGCGCCGTTCTGCATCGCCATATCTTGGATTTTGCAAATCTTCTGCGCATGGGTTTCCGACAAGGACCCGCCAAACACCGTAAAGTCTTGGGAAAACACATAAACGAGGCGGCCGTTGACCGTGCCCCATCCCGTCACCACGCCATCCCCAGCTGGGCGGTCTTTTTCCATGCCGAACTCGGTGCAGCGGTGCGCCACAAACATGTCGAACTCTTCAAAGCTGTCTTCATCCAGCAAAAGCTCAATCCGCTCGCGTGCGGTCAACTTGCCCTTGGCATGCTGTGAAGCGATGCGGCGCTCGCCGCCACCTTGGCGCGCGGCGTCGCGGCGGCCTTCCAATTCATTTAGGATATCTTTCATGGCGCAGGCCTCCCGATCAATTTGGCGCAAACCTACACAAACGCCGCGACGCGGCAAAGGACCAATCGGCAAATTTGCAAATATAGCAAACCCACCAATCAGGTAATTGCAAACTTGCAAACATCTAAACTAATGGGTTCACCTTCCAAATTCCCAAGCCTAACGTCCCCCTCATGAGCTATTCATCAGCGCGACTTTTTGATCGCACCACCCCGCCTCACATCTTCACGCTCGTTCTGCTTGCAGGGGTGTCGGCGATGAATATGTCCATTTTCCTCCCCTCCCTTCCGGTCATGACGGAGGCCTTCAATACCGAATACGGGGTGATGCAACTGTCGATCTCGCTGTATTTGGCCTGCACTGCATTGCTTCAAATCCTGATCGGCCCCCTGTCAGACCTCTATGGGCGCCGTCCCGTCGTATTGGGCGCATTGAGCATCTTCGCCTTGGCGTCGCTGGGGTGCTATGCCGCCCCGACAATCGAAGTTTTCTTGGTGTTTCGCATGATCGCTGCCTGTGTGGCTGTGGGCATGGTGATGTCGCGCGCCATCGTGCGCGACGTTGTTCCAATGGCAGAATCCGCCTCGACCATGGGGTATGTCACCATGGGCATGTCACTGGTACCCATGTTCGCCCCGACGATTGGCGGCTTCATCGACGAGCTGTTCGGCTGGCGCGCAATCTTCTTGTTTGCCTTTGCCTTCGGGATCGGACTGGCACTGCTATGCTGGGCCGATCAAGGGGAGACCAACACCGAAAAATCAGCCAGCCTCGTTGCACAAGTCCGCGACTACCCAGAGCTGTTCACCTCCCCCCGCTTCTGGGGATACGCCCTGTCGGCGGCCTTCGCATCCGGTGCATTCTTTGCCTTCCTTGGGGGCTCTCCCTATGTGGCATCGGTTGTCTATGAGCTCCCTTCAACCACATCTCGCTATCTGTTTGGCGTTCCTGCAGTGGGGTACTTCGCCGGAAATCTGTTTTCTGGGCGCTATTCGGTCCGCATCGGGGTGAACCGCATGATCTTGATCGGGTGCATCCTTCTGGTCGTTGGTTTGACTGGCTCCCTGATCGTAACGGCCGCCGGATATGGGTCTGCCTATGTGTTTTTCGGGTTCTGCACCTTTGTGGGTTTGGGGAATGGGTTGGTCCTTCCCAACGCGAATGCCGGCCTTTTGTCGGTGCGACCGCATCTGGCGGGCACCGCGTCGGGGGTGGGCGGCGCAATTATGATCGGTGGCGGGGCTGCCCTGGCCGCGCTGGCAGGCGCGCTGCTGGAGGGAGGGCAAGGAAGCTTCCCCTTGCAATGGGTAATGCTGCTCAGCGCAGTCGCCAGCCTGATCGCAATCTTGCTGGTTATGCGCCGCGAGAGAGGCATTCTCGAAGCTTGAGATCGAACTTTGCAAAGGCTATAGTCAAACATAGCAAAACTGCAAAGGCGCGCCCGATATGGCCCCAAGAAAACTCTATGCCGGCACGAAACTGCGTGAACTTCGGACCCGTATGGGGCTGACACAAAAGGCATTTGCATCAAAGCTGGGCGTGTCCCTGCCGTATTTGAACCAGATGGAAAACAACAACCGTCCGGTTTCCACATCCGTGGTTCTTGCGATGGCCAGCGAGTTCGGCTTCGATGTCACCGAACTGTCTACCGGCGACGCCGAGCGTTTGGTCACCGATATGTCTGAGGCGCTTTCGGATCCGATATTCGCAGAAATCGCGCCCCCTCTCGCCGACCTGCGCCTTGCCGCCTCCAATGCCCCCGCCCTGTCGCGCGCATTTATCGAGTTGCACCGCGCCTATCGCCAAACCCACGAGCGCCTCGCATCTTTGGACGAAGTATTGGGCCAAGAGGCCACCAATTTGCAGCCAAGCCCGTGGGAAGAGGTCCGAGATTTCTTTCACTATTGCGATAACTATGTCGATGCTGTGGATCACGCCGCCGAGCGGTTCTCCAGCACAATAAACGGGGATGTCTTGCGCTCTTCTGCGCTGAAGTTTGATCTGCAATTCACTGACAGCAAACGCATTCGCCGCTATGATCCGGTGACCAATACTTTGCGGTTGGCAGCCAGTTCCCCGCCCTCAACTCAGCGATTTCAGTTGCTACACCAAATTGCACTTTTGGAACAAAATGAACTTTTGGACGCAACATTGGACCTTGCCCGCTTTCAAACCGACGCCGCACGCCACATTGCCAAGATCGGGATGGCCAATTACTTCGCCGGCGCTGCCTTGATGCCCTATACTGCCTTTCTGGAGGCAGCCCAAACCACCCGACATGATCTGGAGCAGCTTGCAGATCAATTCGGCGCCTCGATCGAGCAGGTGTCGCATCGGCTTTCCACCTTGCAGCGTCCGGGAGCGAAAGGCATTCCGTTTTTCTTTGTACGCGTCGACCAAGCAGGCACGATCACCAAACGGCACTCGGCAACGCGGTTGCAATTCGCCCGCTTCGGTGGCCCCTGCCCACTTTGGAATGTTCACCGCGCGTTTGAAACCCCGGGGCGATTCCTACGCCAGCTGGCCGAAACCCCTGACGGGGTGCGCTATATCTCAATCGCGCGCGATGTCTCCAAAACCGGCGGCAGCTTCACTGCACCGACCCGCCGCTATGCCATTGCCCTCGGTTGCGAAATGACACATGCCAGCGAAATCGTTTACGCCGATGACATGCTACCGGCCAGCCCGCAAGCCTTTGAGCCAATTGGAATTTCCTGCCGCATCTGCCCACGTCGCGAATGCCACCAGCGGTCTGTGCCCCCCCTTGAAAGCAAACTCTCCGTCGATCACGACCAACGCGGCACCCTGCCCTATAAGGTCGAATGATGCGCATAATTTTGCGAGCAGCTTTGCTTTTCTCGCTGTTCTTCGCGGCGTATTTCACCTTGGAGCGGTTCATTGTCTATCCGCTGGCCCCCCGCAGCATCGCCCCCTCGGACGCCCGCCTGAAGGTCAGCAAAATTGGGGACATGGTGGTTTGGTCCGCGCCCGCAAAACGTGGCAAACCTACGGTGGTGTATCTGCACGGCAACGCCGGTCATATCGCCAAACGTACCGCGCGCCTGCAACGGCTGATGGATCGCGGATATGGCATCGTCGCCCCCGCCTATCGCGGTAGCAACGGCAGCAAGGGGTGGCCCACTGAGGCGGGAATAGCGTCCGATATCAACGCCTTATACACATCTCTGACCAATGGAGCATTCACCGGAACACCTACCGTTCCAATCCTGTATGGCGAAAGCATCGGCGCTGCGGTTGCAATCAATCTCGCCACCACCTCCGCGGTGCGCCCCCGCGCAATCGTGCTTGAGGCCCCCTTCACATCTCTCAAAGATGTGGCGGCCCACATGCATCCGCAGTTGCCCCTCGCCACTGGCTTGATGTTGAGCCGTTGGCCCAGCGTTCGCCGCGCCACAAAACTACAGGCTCCCTTGCTCATTTTGCATGGGGAGAAGGACGACTTCATTCCGCCCAAAATGGGCCGCGCGATCCTTGAGGCCGCCGGTTCCAAACACAAGGAGCTTTACGTGGTAAAAGGTGCGGGCCATATCAATATGTGGACAGGGGACGCGCAACGGCGTTTGTATAGATTCATAAAACAATTCTAAGGTCGCCCGATGGATCATCACGCCAAATACCCCGGACTGTCGGACCTGAAGGCGCAGGCGCGCAAACGCATTCCGCATTTCGTGTGGGAATATCTCGACAGCGCCACCGGCCAAGAGGCCACCCTCAAACGCAACCGCCGCAAACTCGACGAGGTGCTGCTGCGCCCGTCCATTTTGCACGGCGAGTTCGCGCCCGATCTATCCACCACATTCTTAGGGCGCGACTTCAAACTGCCTTTCGGCATTGCCCCCGTTGGCATGTCCGGTCTGATCTGGCCCGACGCCGAACGCATGTTGGCCAAAGAGGCTGCCCGCCAAGGCATCCCCTACTCTTTGTCCACCGTCGCCACACGAACACCCGAAGACCTTGCCCCGCATTTGGGCGAGGACGCGTGGTTCCAGATGTATCCGCCTCGCGATCCAGACATCCGCAAAGACATGATGGCGCGCGCAAAGGCGGCAGGATTTAACACGCTGGTGATGACTGTGGATGTGCCAGTGGCTTCGCGCCGTGAACGCCAGACCCGTGGTGGCCTGACTCAACCGCCCCGCCTAACCCCCCGTCTGGCGCTGCAAGCAGCCCAATGTCCTGCTTGGCTCAATGGTATCCGCAAAACGGGCATGCCGCGGATGAAATTGATGGACAGTTATTCGGAGCAAAAGGTCAGCCTGTCCTCCACCGAGCATGTCGGCTACCTGCTGCGCACCTCTCCAGATTGGGACTACGTCAAATATCTGCGCGATGAATGGGACGGGCCGTTGATCGTGAAAGGCGTGGCCAATCCTGACGATGCCGCCCGCTTGCAAGACGAGGGCGTGGACGCGCTATGGGTCTCCAATCACGCCGGTCGCCAGTTCGATGCGGGCCTCGCGACCATAGAGTCCCTACCCCATGTCCGCGCCGCAACCTCCCTGCCCTTGGTTTTCGACAGCGGCGTCGAGGGTGGCTTGGACATCATTCGCGCTTTGGCTTTGGGGGCGGATTTCGTGATGCTGGGCCGCCCATGGCACTACGCCCTTGGCGCTTTGGGCAGCGCTGGCCCTGCGCATTTGGCGGATATGCTGGCGAAAGACATGGCTTCAAACATGGGGCAACTGGGGACGAAAACCCTCAAAGAACTCTCTGGTCGCTTGGTTCACAGATAAAAAACAGCCCCTCGCCGCTTCGTTAGCGCTACCAAAAACTGGGTATACCCAGTTGTAACTAGTTTACGACACGGCGCTTTGCCCCTATTCATGCCGCAACTGCACAAATAGGGGTCCTCCTGCCATGGCCGATTTCCAGAAAATACTCATCGCAAACCGCGGCGAAATTGCGATCCGTGTGATGCGCGCTGCCAACGAAATGGGGAAGAAAACCGTCGCCATTTATGCCGAAGAAGACAAACTCGGCCTGCACCGCTTCAAAGCAGATGAAGCCTATAAAATCGGCGAAGGCCTTGGCCCTGTGGCCGCCTACCTCAGCATTGAGGAAATCATCCGCGTCGCTAAAATGTCCGGCGCTGATGCGATCCACCCCGGCTACGGCCTGCTGTCCGAGAACCCCGAATTTGTAGACGCCTGCAACGAAGCCGGTATCAAGTTTATCGGCCCCAAAGCCGAAACCATGCGCAAACTTGGCGACAAAGCTTCTGCGCGCCAAGTGTCGATTGAGGCCGGCGTTCCGGTAATCCCAGCCACTGCTGTCTTGGGCGACGACATGGAGGCGATCAAAAAAGAGGCCGCTGAAATCGGCTACCCCTTGATGCTAAAGGCCTCTTGGGGCGGCGGTGGTCGCGGCATGCGCGCCATTAACTCCGAGGACGAGTTGGAAGAAAAGGTCCTTGAGGGCCGCCGCGAAGCCGAAGCCGCCTTCGGCAATGGCGCGGGCTTCCTTGAGAAGATGATCGTACGTGCCCGTCACGTAGAAGTGCAAATCCTTGGCGACAGCCACGGCCAGATTTACCACCTGTATGAGCGCGACTGCTCGGTCCAACGCCGTAACCAAAAAGTGGTGGAGCGCGCACCAGCCCCCTATCTGTCCGGCACCCAGCGTGAACAGATTTGCCAATTGGGCAAGAAGGTCTGCGAACATATCGGCTATGAATGTGCAGGTACCGTTGAATTCCTGATGGATATGGACAGCGGCGAGTTTTACTTCATCGAAGTAAACCCACGCGTCCAAGTAGAGCACACCGTCACCGAAGAAGTCACCGGCATCGACATCGTGCGGGCGCAAATCCTGATTGCCGAGGGCAAATCCCTCGTGGAGGCCACAGGCTGCGCATCGCAATATGACGTCAAGCTGGACGGCCACGCGCTGCAGTGCCGCGTGACAACAGAAGACCCGCAAAACAACTTCATCCCAGACTATGGCCGCATCACGACTTACCGCTCGGCCACTGGCATGGGCATTCGCCTCGATGGCGGCACCGCCTATGCGGGTGCGGTGATCACGCGCTACTACGATAGCTTGCTGACCAAAGTGACCGCTTGGGCGCCGACGCCTGAGGCCTCAATCAACCGTATGGACCGTGCGTTGCGCGAATTCCGTGTGCGCGGTGTGTCGACGAATATTGCCTTCGTGGAAAACCTGCTCAAGCACCCGACGTTCTTGAACTATGAATACCACACCAAGTTCATCGACGAAACGCCTGACCTCTTCGACTTCAAAAAGCGCCGCGACCGCGCAACGAAGATTCTGACCTATATCGCGGATATCACCGTCAACGGTCACCCAGAAACCGAAGGCCGCGCCCTGCCCGCAGAGGCGCGCACGCCCAAAGCCCCTGCACCGCAAGCCAAACCTGCCTACGGCACGCGTAACATTCTCGAGGATCACGGCCCACAAGCCGTCGCCGACTGGATGTCCGACCAAAAGCAGCTGTTGATCACCGACACCACCATGCGCGACGGTCACCAGTCGTTGCTGGCCACGCGCATGCGGTCCCTTGATATGATCCGCGTGGCGCCGACCTATGCGTCGAACATGCCGCAGCTTTTCTCCATGGAATGCTGGGGCGGGGCGACATTCGACGTGGCCTACCGCTTCTTGCAAGAATGCCCGTGGCAGCGCCTGCGGGACCTGCGCCGCGCCATGCCAAACCTGATGACGCAAATGCTGCTGCGCGCCTCCAACGGGGTGGGCTACACCAACTACCCTGACAACGTGGTGCAAGAATTCGTGCGCCAAGCCGCCGAGACCGGCGTTGACGTCTTCCGCGTGTTCGACAGCCTCAACTGGGTAGAGAACATGCGTGTGGCGATGGATGCGGTCGCTGAATCCGGCAAGGTTGTCGAAGGCACGATCTGCTACACTGGTGACATTCTGAACCCTGACCGCGCGAAATACTCGCTGCAGTATTACGTCGACATGGGCAAAGAGCTGAAGGCCGCTGGTGCCCATGTGCTTGGCCTGAAAGACATGGCAGGTTTGATGAAACCAGCCTCCGCGCGCGTTCTGGTCAAAGCGTTGAAAGAGGAGGTCGGCCTGCCGATCCACTTCCACACGCATGACACCGCAGGCGTGGCAATCGCGACCATTTTGGCGGCCTCCGAGGCCGGAGTGGACGCGGTGGATTGCGCCATGGATGCGCTGTCTGGCAACACCTCGCAAGCGACACTTGGCTCCGTGGTCGAGGCCTTGGCCCACACCGACCGCGACACGGGCTTGGATATCAAAACCGTACGCCAAATTTCGGACTACTGGGAAGCCGTGCGCGGCCAATACGCCGCCTTCGAGAGCGGCATGCAGGCCCCCGCCTCCGAAGTTTACCTCCACGAAATGCCAGGTGGTCAGTTTACCAACCTCAAGGCGCAAGCCCGCTCTGTCGGCTTGGAGGAACGCTGGCACGAGGTGGCTCAAACCTATGCCGATGTGAACCAGATGTTTGGCGACATCGTCAAAGTGACGCCCTCCTCCAAAGTTGTGGGCGACATGGCGTTGATGATGGTCTCCCAAGGCCTGACGCGTGACGAGGTCGAAAATCCGAAAACCGACGTGGCCTTCCCTGACAGCGTGGTCGACATGATGCGCGGCAACCTAGGCCAACCTCCGGGTGGCTGGCCAAAGGCGATCCAGAAGAAAATCCTCAAGGGCGAGAAGCCAATGACCCACCGCCCCGGCGAAAAGCTGGAACCGGTTGATCTGGAAGCCACCCGCGCCGAGCTGTCCGAAATGTTGGGTGGCAAGGATATCGATGGCGAGGATTTGAACGGCTACCTGATGTACCCGAAGGTCTTCACCGATTACGCCGAACGCCATGAAATCTATGGGCCTGTGCGCACCCTGCCGACACGGACCTTCTTCTACGGCATGGAGCCGGGCGAAGAGATCAGCGCCGAAATCGATCCGGGAAAAACGCTGGAAATTCGCATGCAGGCTTTGGGCGAAACCGATGATGCGGGCGAGGCCAAAGTGTTCTTCGAACTCAACGGCCAACCCCGTGTTATCCGCGTGGCAAATCGCAAGGCCGCATCTTCCTCCGTGCGCATGCCGAAGGCCGAAGTTGGCAACCCCAACCACATCGGGGCGCCAATGCCGGGTGTTGTGGCCACTGTGGCGGCGCGTGTGGGTATGCAGGTCAAAGAAGGTGACCTTCTGCTGACCATCGAGGCGATGAAGATGGAAACCGGCATCCACGCCGAACGTGACGCAGTGATCAAGGCCGTTCATGTGGCCGCTGGGGGGCAAATCGACGCCAAAGACCTTCTGGTCGAGTTCGAATAACCCCGCGCCCTTGGCCCCTTTTGCGGGGCACTGCGTTTGACCAAATTGAAAGCTGGGCCTAGCGGCGCGTGAAAAACGCCGCTAGGCTTTCTTTTAGGCCCCGCAGGAGGGGCGTCAGTTCGGGGGCGCTACACAATGAAGCTTCTTGTTTTTTCGGACCCGCATTTGGTGGAGCCTGACCAACGGATCATCGGCCTCAACCCGTCGCAACGCTTCTCTCAGGCCCTTGATCACGCATTGAAAAACCATCCAGACGCCGCACATATGGTGATCCTTGGGGACTTGACCCACCACGGTCGAGACGCTCAGTATCTCGCGCTTCAACGCTGCCTCGACGCGGTCAACATCCCGCTGTCTTTGATGCTGGGAAACCACGATGATCGATCAGCCTTCCTCAAGGCTTTCCCTGATACGCCCCTCACCCCCTCGGGGCACGTCCAACATGTGGTCCAGTTGGGGCACCACCGCTTGATTTGCCTCGACACGTTGGATGCCGAGGCCACGCCGAAGCATTCCGGCCTGCTATGCGAAGCGCGCATGGGATGGCTGCGCGACGCCCTTGAGGCAGCCAAGGGCGCGCCTGTGACTTTGGCATTGCATCACCCCCCCTTTGTCACGGGTCTGGATGGCATGGACGCTATTCGTCTGCGAAATGCGCAAGAATTGCAGGCGCTCATCGCCGAGTTTCCCAATGTGGTGCAACTTCTTTGCGGCCATGTGCACCGCAACATTTCCGGCGGGCTGTGCGGCACATCCTTCGCGACCTTCAAAAGCACCTGCCATCAGTCGCCCCTTACCTTGGGCCTGCAAGGCAGCGATCACTCCATAGACGAGCCAGCAGGCTACGGTATCGTCTTGTTCACCAAAGACCGCGTTATCGTGCATACGGATGATTTAGGGGGGCGCGGCGCCCCGACTGTCGATGGACATTCCGCTTAATCTTTTTGTTTTGATCAACAACATCTTGTTGCCGTGTTCGCGCGCACATAGGTTGGCTGGGAATTAGATCAAAGGACGTCCCATGCGCACACCGTTTATGCCCTCTTTCAAGCAACCTCTTCGCGATGTCATCGAGGGCGGCGGCGGCCTTGGCGACCTGCCGGATTGGGACCTCAGCGATCTTTACACGGCACCGGACGCAAAAGAATACACTCGGGACATGGAGTGGCTTGCGCAGGCCTGCGCAGGGTTTGCCGCCGAGTTTGAAGGCAAGTTGGCCGATCTGGATGCCAAAGGCCTGCTCGACTGCGTTCTGCAATACGAAAAGATCGACATGATCTCTGGGCGCATCATGTCTTATGCGGGACTGCGCTACTACCAAAACACCACCGACGATGAGCGCGCGCAGTTCATGGCCAACGCGCAGGATAAGATCACCAGCTTCTCGACCCCGCTGGTGTTCTTCTCGCTGGAAATCAATCGGATTCCAGATGAACAACTGGACGCCTTGTTCGCGCAAGACGCGGATCTCGCGCGCTACCGCCCGATCTTTGATCGCCTGCGTGCCATGCGCCCCTATCAGCTGTCTGACGAGCTGGAAAAATTTCTGCACGACCAATCCACCGTTGGGGCCGCCGCATGGAACCGCCTGTTTGACGAGACCATCGCGGGCCTGAAATTCACCGTGAATGGCGAAGAGATGGGCATCGAGGGCACGTTGAACCTGATGACCGATCCCGACCGCGCCAAGCGCGAGGCCGGTGCACGCGAGCTGGCGCGGGTGTTTGGTGAAAACGTCAAACTCTTTTCCCGCGTGCACAACACGCTGGCCAAGGAAAAGGAAGTCGAGGACCGCTGGCGTGGCATGCCCACCCCACAAACCGGCCGCCATCTTGCCAACCACGTCGAGCCGGAGGTCGTCGAGGCCCTGCGCAACGCGGTCGTCGCCGCCTACCCCAAGCTGTCGCACCGCTATTACGAGCTGAAGCGAAAATGGCTGGGCTTGGACGTCATGCAGGTCTGGGACCGCAATGCCCCCTTGCCGATGGAAGACCCTCGGCTCGTGGGCTGGGACGAAGCCAAAGATACCGTCATGGAAGCCTACCACGACTTTGCCCCCGAAATGGCCGGCATCGCGGAGCCGTTCTTCAACCGCGGGTGGATCGATGCGGGCGTCAAACCCGGCAAGGCCCCCGGCGCGTTCGCCCATCCCACCGTCGCCGATGTGCACCCCTATGTGATGCTCAACTACTTGGGCAAGCCACGTGATGTGATGACATTGGCGCATGAGCTGGGCCACGGCGTTCACCAAGTTCTGGCCGCGGGGCAAGGCGAATTGCTGTCCTCCACCCCGCTGACCTTGGCCGAAACGGCGTCGGTCTTTGGCGAAATGCTGACCTTCCGCAAAATGCTGTCTAAGGCCAAAACCCAAGCCGAGCGCAAGGTGCTGCTGGCAGGCAAAGTCGAGGACATGATCAACACCGTGGTGCGCCAGATTGCGTTCTACGACTTCGAGTGCAAGCTGCATGAAGCCCGCGCACAAGGAGAACTAACGCCAGACGATATCGGGGCGTTGTGGATGTCGGTGCAGGCGGAAAGCTTGGGGCCAGCGTTTGAGTATATGGAAGGCTACGATAGCTTCTGGTCCTATGTGCCGCATTTCGTTCACTCGCCGTTTTACGTCTATGCCTATGCCTTCGGCGACGGGTTGGTGAACGCGCTTTATGCGGTCTTTGAGGAAGGCGGCGACGACTTCCAAGACAAGTATTTCGATATGCTGAAAGCTGGTGGCTCCAAACATCACAAAGAACTTCTGGCCCCCTTTGGCCTTGATGCGTCGGACCCCAAATTCTGGGACAAAGGCCTGTCGATGATCTCTGGGATGATCGACGAATTGGAAGCCATGGAGGAGTGATCCTCGCTCAACTCGGAGCCCGTCGTTCATGAACCGTGAAGAATTCAACAACTTCTGCGCAGCGCTTCCCGCCACAAACCACGTGGTGCAATGGGGGAACTCGGATGTCTGGAAGGTCGGCCCCAAGGTCTTTGCCATGTGCGGCTGGAACGACGGGAAAGACGCCTACACCTTCAAAGTGTCAGATATCGCTTGGGAAATTTTGCCCGATATGCCTGGCCTGCGCCCTGCCCCCTATCTGGCATCGCGCGGGATGAAATGGATTCAACAGTTTGAAGCGCCTGGCTTGTCGGATAGGGAGCTGAAAGCGCATATCGAGATGTCCTACGATATGGTCAAAGCAAAGCTGACAAAGAAAATGCGGGCCGAGTTGGGAATATAACTCGGCGCCGCATAATCATAGCTTCCGTGTCACGGCACCGCAGTCGAGCCTGCTAACCTTCCGCCGCCAACCGCCCGTCCAATGCGGCGCGGATCATGTCGCGGGCGCGGGCATAATCGGCGGCATAGGCGCGGTCGCTTTCTTCCGCGGCACTGGCGCTTAGACGGTCTTGCAGGTTCCGTTCGGCGGCCAAGGCCCCTTCCGTGACAACGTCAATCACCCGCCGCCCTGCCAAATCTGTGGCCCTTGGGTCGGCACCGGAGGCCAAAAGCGCCTGCACCAAGTCCACGTTGCCCCCCGCCATCATGAGCGGTGGCAGCCCCGGCATATTGTCCAACGATACGTCAGACGGCGGTGGCGTATCCGGATCAGCCCCGCGTGCCAAAAGCCCCACGGCCAATGACGATTGCGCATTTATCAGGGCCAAATGCAACGGTGTAAGCCCTATGCGGTTGGGGCTGGTGACCAGCTCTGGCGGTAGCATTTCAAGCAGGCGCTCCATGTCGTCTGCTTTCGGGTAATAGTTAAACGGGGAGGCCGCGGCATGCAGAACACTGTAGCCCCGTGCCGTGCGAAACCTCGGATTCGCGCCCTGCGACAGCAGCAGTTTCACCATGGAGGGAACAGCGTCCACATGCGCGGTGGCCCATATCAAAGGCACGGCCCCATTGCGGCCTTGCGGGGCATTGAGGTCCAGATCACGATGGGCCAACAAGAAGTTGCGCGCCGACGTCACACTTCCCGTGAGCAACAGATCGCGGAGCTCGTCATAGGGGGCCGGTAACGTGTCTAGCTGGATGTCGCCAATGTCACCCGTCTGCAGTGCTTCAATTTGCACCGAAACCAGCTCTTCAAAGCGCTGGCTATCCCCGACCTGCAACGCCAGTTTCATTTCGGTGTAATAGAGATCAAGCGCACGCATTTGCGCGTCGCTCATGGCGGCAGGATGTGACAGGGACTTGCGCCCTTCGACCATGTAGGCCCCTGCGACACTTAAGGAAAACGCCGTAAACAACGCGACCGGAACCATTCGGGACAGCATCATGCAACCACCTGTGATTTCAATGCGTCATCGGCCATATGTCGTCCTTCCCACCACGGCACAGAAAAAGGCCGCGCAATTGCACGGCCCTTTTGTCAGTTCACTTTGGCAAAAATTAGGCGTTTTCCAGCAAACCTTTTTCGCCGGCCAAACTGCGCATACGTTCTTGCAGTTTCTCGAAAGCGCGTACCTCAATTTGGCGAATGCGCTCCCGCGAGACGTCGTATTGCCCCGAGAGTTCTTCCAAGGTGATCGGCTTTTCTTGCAAACGGCGCTGCACCAAAATGTCCTTCTCGCGATCATTCAGCACGTCCATGGCTTCCGCCAGCAGCTCGCGGCGGGTTTCCATCTCGTCCTTGGCTTCGTAGTCGCCCGCTTGGTCGGCGTCTTCGTCTTCCAGCCAGTCCTGCCACTGCGTGGCCCCTTCGCCGTCCGCCGAAACAACCGCGTTCAGTGAGGCATCCCCCCCCGACATGCGGCGGTTCATCGAAATCACTTCGCTTTCGGTGACGTTCAGGTCGCTCGCAATTTTGGCCACGTTTTCAGGCCGCAAGTCGCCTTCTTCCAACGCGCCAATGCGGTTCTTTGCCTTGCGCAGGTTGAAGAACAGTTTCTTTTGCGCAGATGTCGTGCCCAGCTTCACCATCGACCACGACCGCAGGACATATTCCTGAATGGACGCCCGTATCCACCACATCGCATAGGTCGACAGACGGAACCCTTTCTCTGGGTCGAACTTTTTCACCGCTTGCATCAGGCCCACATTGGCTTCGGAAATAACCTCCGCCGTCGGCAAGCCGTAGCCGCGATAGCCCATGGCGATTTTCGCCGCGAGACGCAGGTGGGATGTGACCAGTTTATGCGCCGCACCGCTGTCCTCGTCATCTGCCCAGCGTTTGGCCAGCATGTATTCTTCCTCGGGTTCCAGCATCGGGAACTTGCGGATTTCTTGCATATAACGGTTGAGACCTTGCTCCGGACTAGGAGCTGGCAATCCAGTGTAATTCGTCATGTTCTCATGCCCCCCTTAAAAGGTTTGCTATTCGGATACCGAACATAGGAGCCGGTTATCTCCGGCTCAAGTTATTGCAGCGCACATACCCTGTGCGCGTTACTCAAGTATTAATGTAGGGTGCAAAGTCCCGTTTCAAAGGGTATGTTACGATTATTCACATAAATGTCAGGAATTCAGCCCAATTCTTCCAAAAGCGCTGTAAAATCAGGCGGCAGAGGTGCCTCAAATCGCATCATCTCCCCAGAAACGGGGTGTTTGAAGCCCAAGGTCGCGGCATGAAGGGCTTGTCGCGGAAATTCGCGTATCGCGTCTTGCGCGGCCTCGGGAAGGGCGTTTTTGGCAAGTTTGCGCCGTCCACCATAGACCGGATCCCCGACCAATGAATGCCCAACATGCGCCATATGCACCCTGATCTGATGCGTGCGTCCGGTCTCTAGCCAGCATTCCAAAAGGCCAACCACCGCAGGCGTCCCAAAACGTTGCAACACGCGCGCGCGCGTGACGGCATGGCGGCCCACATTCTTAACAACGGCTTGGCGCTGGCGGTCCGTTTTGTGGCGCGCCAGATTCGCGATGATCCGCAGGATGTTGCCCTGCTCGAACGCCACTCCTGGCAACCCGTTGATCCGCGGGTCCGAGGCCTCGGGCACCCCGTAGACCAATGCATTGTAGCGCCGCTCAACGGTGTGTTTCTCAAATTGCTTGGCCAGCCCTTGATGCGCAATGTCAGTTTTGGCCACGACCAAAAGCCCCGACGTCTCCTTATCGATGCGGTGCACAATGCCAGGGCGCTTTTCGCCCCCGATGCCGGACAGGCTGTCCACGCAGTGATGCAACAGGGCGTTCACCAATGTCCCCTTGGGCGACCCCGGAGCCGGATGCACCACCATGCCCGCAGGTTTATTCACCACGATCAAAGCGTCATCCTCATAAATCACGTCTAGCGGGATGTCCTCCGCCACGGTGTCGTATTCTACCGCTTCTCCGATGGTGATCATCCACACCTGCCCCAGCTGCGCTTTGGTTTTTGGCTGGTCCACGACCACCCCGTCCAGCGACACGGCCCCCTGCTCGATCAATTTGACCAGACGTGAGCGGCTCAACTGTGCCTCCACTGGTGCAAACAGGGCCAATGCTTTATCAAGGCGCGCGGGCGGGGCGTCAGTGATCTCGACCGCGATAGTTTGAGGCGACATGGACAGTAATCCCGAAATTCCGGCGGAAGAGCCCGCCAACCTAAAGTTCCTGCGACGGCTGGTTACAACCCTGACCGCAACGATGATTGTGGGCCTTGTAGTGATGATTGCGCTGGTTGTCATCCGCTTGAACGCAGGCCCCCCAGACATTGCCCTGCCCGACTATATCGAACTGCCGGACGGAACCCGCGCCACGGCCTTCACGCAGGCCCCGACTTGGTTTGCAGTGGTGACGGATGATGACCAAATCCTAATCTTCAATCGCGACAGCGGAGAGCTGACGCAAACCATATCCGTCACATCGCGGCCCTAATCCGGCAATTTATGAAGTTTGGGTGGATGGTACCGCCTCCCCGGCTCGAACGGGGGACCCCTGGTTCCACAAACCAGTGCTCTAACCAACTGAGCTAAGGCGGCACACTGCGTGGGATTTACCCATAGGCGTGACCGAATGCAAGACCGGTAAAGCGATTAATTCGCTTAAAGCAAAAGTTCGAACTCCTGCTCGACAGTGTCTTGCCCAAAGGCATGGGACTCGCGCTCTTGCGTCATCACAAAGCCGCGTTTGCGATACAGTCGACAGGCGGCCACATGGCTTGCATGGGTCCAAAGCACCAGCTTCGAGGCCCCGACCGCGCGCGCATGCTCAATCACGGCCTCCAGCATAAGCGGCGCAAGACCCAACCCCCGCGCAAAGGGCTCGAGGAAAAACATCCGCAGCCGTGCAGTTGTCGCGTCATCCATAACACAAAACACCGATCCCAGACGCTTGCCGTCGACGTCGGCAATAAACGCCCGTTCAGTTTTAGGGTCATGATTTTCGATAAACTCAGCCAAGATACGCATGACGAAGGCCTCAAAGGTGGCGTCATACCCTTCGTCCTTGGCGTAAAATGTGCCATGCCGCGCTGCAATCCAGCCCGCATCCCCAATTTGCAAATTTCGCATCTCAACTTTGGTTGATCCGGATGCCAATGCCGCACGTTGTTCGTTCGTAATTACATCGATGTCCATACTGCCTCTTGCCTCAGTGAATTATCAACGCTACCTCAGGTCCCAGCCATGGAAAAGAGGATCTTATGGGTATCAACAGCGAAAGCGAAATCGCAGGCAACCTGCAAATCGGCCCAACCACTGACGGCATGGTGCGTATCTATGTCGAGGCAGACGGTGTCGAATTGCCCTTCGACTTCGACCCAGAAGAAGCCGAAGAGATCGCAGAAGAAATTCGTGCGGCCGCAGCTGGCGCCCGCACGATGTCCAAAGGCAAGTAACGCTAGTTCAGGCAGACGCCCTTGCGGTAGCTGCCAACCTCACGCACCACTTTGGACGGGGCCGCTTCAATGCGCCGCCCTGTCAGCTCAGAGCGCAGCACCCGCCCCACCAAATCCGTCAGCGCGGTCACGCGGTAGCACGACACAGTTGGCTCCGCATGGCTGTAGCCGACGCCGCTGTCATCGGTCAGGAACATGTAGCGCCCTCCGGTTTGCACAGCGGCTTGGCGCATGAGGTATTCCGCCTCTGGCCCAACGCCGCTGGCCCCCAGCCCAAACACCTGAATGCCCTTGGAGGCCGCAGTGCGTGCCGCTTGCAAGTAGGTCTTCGCGCGATTGTTGTGCTCTGGGGCGTCAGCCACATGGATCAGCAAGCGTTCCCCTTTGCCACTGCGCCATTGCATGCCCGCCGCAGAGGCCAAAGCCCGCCCTGCGGCCTCTGGGTAATCCCCGCCGCCCCCTGCGGATTGCTGACGCAACCAGCCCTGCATCTGCGATTGTTGCTTGGTGAACCCGTAGTTTTTCACAACATAGGCGTCCCCGTCGTCGCGGTAGACCACCAGCCCATAGCGAATATCGACACCGGATGCCGCCCGCTTGGCCTGACGCGTTAGCCCCTTCAACTCCTTGGTCAGCCACGCCAACTCATCCGCCATGGAGCCGGTCGTATCGACAACAAACACCATGTCCAAGAAGTCTGGCTTCCAGTCCCCACTAAACGGCAGTTGCACCTGCGCGCGCTTCCCTGTCTTCAAACGCTGCACCATCGGGGTGCCTTGCCCCTCTGGGATCGCGCGCAATTCGACCTCGCGCAGGCGCCCTGCCCCAAGGCTCGCTGGAAAGACCGAGATCATACCGTCCACGCCCGAATACCCTGCGTAAAACGGCTCCGCTGCCCCGGGTTTGCGCAATGTCACCCGAACCCCCGGTGCAGGTTGGCCATCGGCTCCGCGCAATTGCGCCAAGACAGGTGTCGACAGGTTTGCCATTGGCAGTTTCAACGCCTTGCGCGATTTGGCCTGATAGCGGGTGAACGACGCAAGGTTCAGCGCGTCGTCAATGTCGCCTGCTGTTACAACTCCGCGCCGCGCACGGCCCGGATTGCGCGAAGGCGGTAGCGGTAAGGGAGCCGGAGCAATTGCCGTGCTACCCTTCGCGCTAGGCGCCATGTCCGCAGCAGCCTCGACCATCGGTTCTTCCAAAATAACGGCCCCTTCAGGAACGTCACAGGCCGATAAAAATACGCTGGCCATAAGGGCAATTCGGGGTGCTGAAAATGTCTTGGTCATGGGGTGCTCCAATTAATGTGTATTTTGCACATATTTCAAATTCACTTGCCACCGTCAAGAAAAATGTGCATATTGCGCATATGTTGGATTTACTCGATGCCCTCCTCGCCCCCTTTGCCCGCCTAATGGTGGCATTGGGCGTGCCTTTCCCCGATTTGGCCGAACGCCTGAAGGCGCATTACGTCGAAGCCGCGCGCAAGACATGCGACGGCAAACCAACCGACAGCCGCCTGTCCGTCATGACCGGATTGCAGCGCCGCGATGTGGCGCGTTTGCGTGATTTTCACCCGAACGAGCCGCGCCTGACCCATCTGTCGCGCCTGATCTCACTGTGGCAAACCGAGGCAGACTACAAAGGCGCACCAATCCCCAAAGGCGGCCCTGCCCCGTCTTTCGAAGCCCTTGCGTGGGAAGTGCGCCGCGACGTCCACCCGCGCACAATGCTGGATACGCTAATTGCTGCAGGAACAGTGTCGGTGGACGGGGAATCGGTGAATTTGATCGAGACATCCTATCAACCGCTGGCCGGATCCGAGGATCAAATGGCCTATCTTGCGCGCAACATGGGCGACCACCTGCAAGCGGCGACAACCAATATCACCTCAGACGTACCGCCGTATTTTGAGCGCGCCGTACATTATGCCGCCCTCTCGCCCGAACAAGTCGCCACGTTGGAACAGCAGTACCGCGACGGGCAAATGGCGTTGCTGGAACAGATCAATCAACAGGCGTCCCAGATGAAAGCCGTGCCTTCCGACGCCCCGCCCGTCAGGTTCCGAGCAGGTGGATATTTCTATTTTGAGGACGCAACATGAAGCGGATAACAGCAGCGGTTCTGGCATTAGCTTTGGCAGCTTGCGCGACCCCTGAAGCTGTCGTTCTTGAAGAACCAATCGTCGCAGAGGTCGCAATTGAAGCCGCCCCAGCGGCCAAGGTCGAAGACTGCGTACCCGGTGAAGACGACGGCATCGGCGGCACCGGATGCTCGGTAGATTAGGTGGCAGATGAGGTAACCCACGGGTTACCCGAAGCGTTGCGTCGTTAACCTTTTTAGGGCGTCATAACAGCCAATAGCACCGAACGGTTTTACCTATCTTTACAATGAGTTAATGCAATCACATCAAAATCACGCTGGATTTGATGTGATTACGCAAAGCGCCTGAAATCTGGGTCACGCATATGGGTGAGTCTCTGGGCCGCAACTCGCCCAAATTTCTGCGTCAAAACCTTGCGTCGCGCGGCGGCCAGCTTGTCTTCGGGGCTCATCCGGACGATCTCGGCCCCGTAAGCATCGGCAATGATCAAGCCAGTCGTGTCTGGCAGCAATTCAGTCGGGAAGTGCTCATCCACCGCCCAGAAATAGCGGTCACACCACTTGAGATAGCCATGCCATTTGTTGTCCGACTGGAAATCCGCGCGGGAGGATTTGCACTCCACCACCCACAGCTCCCCTTTGGGGCCAAGGCCCATTACATCCACGCGCTTGCCACGTTCAGGCACGAATTCTTCAACGCAGGCAAACCCATGCGACGCCAAATGGCGCGATACTCCTCGGGCGAGAAGCTGACCGGGTTGCAAGGAATGTGTCGCGGATACGGGCATGAGGTGAATGTGAACAAAACGTAAACAAAAATCAAGCCCAAGATAGATGTTGACTCAATACCTTTTGGTATCATATCCAATGAAGTACCAAAAGGTATCACTTTAAAGGCCCCATAATGACCCCCGAGCAACCCACCTTCAAAGCCCTCGCCGACCCGACACGCCGCGAAATTTTGCGCCAGCTCAGCGCGGCCGACATGACCATCGCCCAAGTCAGCGACAACTTCGACATGACCCGCGCCGCCGTCAAAAAGCACCTCACCGTGCTTAGCGACGGCGGGTTGATCACCGTGCGCACCCGAGGGCGCGAACGCGTGAACGCCCTAAGCCCAGAAGGGTTCGCCCCCATCCGAGACTGGCTAAGCTTCTTCGACCAGTTCTGGGACGACCGCCTCGCCGACCTGAAATCTACCATTGAAAAGGACCACACCGATGACTGAGACCACCCTACGCAAATCCATCTACCTCAAGGCGCCCAAATCCACCGTATGGGATTATCTGACAGAGCCGGACAAGCTGGCCATCTGGTTCCACAAACCCAAGGCCGCGCTGGCCGACGGGCAAGACTACGCCATGTATGGCACCGAGAGCGGCGACAAGCTGATGTGGGGGAACGTGGTGAAGGCGCAGCCGCATGACTACCTTGAATACACCTTTACAATCACCCCGATGGGCGACGCCACAAGCACCGTCAAATGGCGTCTGGAAGATGTGGCAGGCGGCACCCGCTTGTCACTGGAACACATTGGCCTGCCGCAGGGTGAAGAGGCGTTCGGCCTGACATTGGCACTCGATAAAGGGTGGGACGAACATCTGGGCCGCCTGCGCGCGGACGCCCACGCTGATTAACCGCGCCACGCTCCCTTGCTTTGCAGCGAGGGAGCGCCTACATCCATAGACGACGGTTCTGCCCTTCTTGTAACATGAGCGCTACATTCTGGTGGCCTTAAGCAATTCCTCGGGAGCTGGCTCTGTCTGGACCCTGGTTCAGTTACCTGGTGCCCACCTGTACATACAGGTCTGCGGGAATAAGCGCTCTACGGTTGTGGTGGTTCCGTCACCTCTTTCCACACTCGCCCCTTGTCTTTCACCTGCACGCCTAAGCCAAAGCGTCGGCCAAAAGGTCAAACACCAGCCTGATACGGCTGCTGGTGATCAACTCGCGGTGGCTTACCAGCCAAGTCGGGATGGTCAGCGGAACTATATCGGGCAGCACGCGCACAACTTCGGGCGACAGGGCCGCGATCTGTTCGGACATGACCGAAATCCCCAGCCCGTCCCGCACAAACTGCCAACCGACGACCCCGCTGGCCGAGTGATACCGTATGTTGCTTCGCGTAACGGGCAACCCCATTGCCAGCAAATGAACCAGCATCTCATCGGGATTGCCGTAGGCGATAAAGCTCGCCTCTGCGAGGTCTTCCAGACATTCAGGATGGCCGATACGCGCGACATATTCCTGCGTGGCATACATATAGGCATTCTGGTCCGAAAGCTTGCGCGCAATCAGCTCTGGCTGCACAGGCCGCACATGACGCAGGGCAATATCCGCGTCGCGGCGCAACAGGTCTGACAACGCGTTGGAGGCGACAACTTCCACCTCCACCCCAGGTGCTTCGTCGCGCAACATCTTAAGAATGCGGGGCATTTGATATGTCGAGGCAACATCGCTGGCGCTAATGCGCACCAAGCCCTCGATGCTTTGCGACTGCCCCGAGGCTGCAAGCGATACGCGGCTGGCGGCCTCTCCCATGGCCCGAACATGATCGACCAATTGCGCGCCGGATGTCGTAAGTGTCAATGACCGCCCGACGCGTTCGAACAAGGTGACCCCCAAAGCCTCTTCCAAGGCTGCGACTTGGCGGCCCAAGGTCGGTTGCGTCTGGTGTGTGGCGCGCGCAGCAGCCGACAACGAGCCCTCCTCCACCGTGGCGAGAAAGGCCCGAATGTGATTCCAATCAAAAGAGACCGCATCCCAATTCATACATATATGTATAAAGGGTCGCCAGATTTCGGCAATTCCTATATCACACGCGCATGGGTATCTATATCTCCACAAAGGAGATCTATCATGACACCCGCATCATTTTGGGACGGCGTTGCCGAACATTACGCCAAGAGCAAAATACGCAATCCCGAGCAATACCACCTGTCACTCGAGCGCACGCGTTCCTATCTGCGCCCAGAAGACCGCGTAGTCGAGTTGGGCTGCGGCACGGGATCTACTGCGTTGCTGCTGGCTCAGAACGTGGCCCTTTATACCGGCACAGATGTCTCCGCCAAAATGATCGAAATTGCCAATGGCAGGCTGGCCGGAGAGACCGTGCAGAACTTGGACTTCATCGTCTCGGATTCTGACAGCGATGCGCTTGGCACATCCTATGACGCGGTGCTGGCCCTAAATCTGTTGCATTTGGTCGACGATCTGCCCGCCACCCTGCGTCGTGCTCACATGATTACCCGTGACGGTGGTTTGTTCATCAGCAAAACCCCCTGCCTTGGACCCAAAAGATGGGTGTTTGCCCCGCTGATCAGGGCCCTGAAACTATTTGGAAAAGCCCCGCCCATCGTTCGGATGCTTACGCCCGAGGTGCTGGAACAGGCCATCACAGACGCAGGATTTGAGATCATCGAGACAGGGGACTACGTCAGCCGCTATGTGGTCGCACGAAAAAGCTAGACCTTAGCTGAAGGCATCCGGCTGGGCTTCGCGCGCCATATGGTCGAGGACGGCATTGACGAATTTTGGCTCTTTCCCCTCTGGGAAGAAGGCCTTTGCCACGTCAACAAATTCCACGATCACAACCTTTGGAGGCGTTTTCGCTGCGACCAACTCGGCACCTGCAGCGCGAAACAGCGCCCGCAGGGTCGGATCAATGCGATTGATCGGCCATTTGGCGACCAGCGCACGGTCGGTCATTTGGTCAATCGTCGACTGCTCGGCCACCGCCCCATCCAGCAATCCGCGAAATGTGTCGACATCCCCCTCAACCATTTCGGTGTCATCGATCACTTCGCCGAAACGGTGATCCTCAAATTGGGTGCGCACCTTGTCGATCGAGTGATCGCTATGCTCCATCTGAAACAGAGCCTGCACGGCATAGAGCCGCGCGGCGGAGCGCATTGCGCGTTTTTGGTTGCCTGAAGTGGTCATGCGATCTGGAAACTCTCATCATCGTCGTTTTTGCGGGGCAAGAATCCCACACCCGAACTGGAAGCGCCGTATTTGCGCTGCAATGCGATAAGATGCAAGGCCGCTTGCGCCGCGCCGCCTCCTTTGTTTTGATCTTTGGGATCTGCGCGCAGCTCAGCCTGCTTGCGGTTCTCGACTGTCAGGATGCCATTGCCGACATTGGCACCTTGCAAACCAAGCAACATAAGCCCGTGAGAGCTGTCGTTGCAGACCGTGTCGTAATGCGTGGTTTCGCCGCGAATAATGCAGCCCAGCGCGACGAACCCGTCAAAGTTGCTTTGCCGAAAGGCGATCCGAATAGCCGGTGGAATTTCCAGCGCACCGGGCACTTCTATCACCTCATAGGTGGCACCGGCCTTTTCCGCTTCTGCGGTCGCGCCTGCCAGCAAATTATCAGCGATATCCTTATAGTAAGGAGAGACAACAATGGCGAGTTTGACCGGCTTGTCGAACTCGGGCGTGGCTAGGATGTGATGGTGTTCTGCGGTGGCCATGGTTATGCTCCTGTGATCGGGCGGGTGCCGACAATGGACAGCCCGTAGGCATCGAGGCCGACCACTTTCGGGGACGGCGAATTGGTTAGCAGCTCTAGCTGCGATAGGCCAAGGGCGGCAAGGATTTGTGCCCCCAGCCCGTATTGTTTCAGCGTATGTGGCGATTGCCCGCCCTCTGCGTCAATCTTCATTTGGGTGTCGCGCAGTAAAACCACAACACCGCGCCCCTCGGTTGCGATGGCCTTCATGGCCTGCGCCATTTCGCTGGCGGGGCTTGGGCCTAGGCCCAACACGTCTTCCACGGGGTTGAGCGCATGCATTCGCACCAATGTCGTCCCCTCAGAGGTCAAATCCCCTTTGGTGAGCGCGATATGCTCCGCCCCCATAGTTTCATCTGTGAAAACCCGCATCATCCACTCCCCGCCGAATTCGGAGGTGACCGGCTGCTGTGCGCTTTCCTTAACCAGATTGTCATGGCGCCGTCGGTAGGCGATCAGATCGGAAATCGTGCCGATCTTGAGGCCGTGCTTTTGCGCGAAGGTTACCAAATCGGGCAAGCGGGACATGGTGCCGTCTTCGTTCATAATCTCGCAGATCACCCCCGACGGGTTCAACCCCGCAAGGCGCGACACATCCACTGCGGCCTCTGTGTGGCCCGCGCGCACCAACACGCCCCCATCGCGCGCCCGAAGGGGAAACACATGGCCTGGCGTGGCAATATCGGCGGCGGTTTTTCCCGCATCAATCGCCACAGCCACCGTGCGTGCGCGGTCATGCGCGGAGATACCGGTCGTCACCCCTTCGCGGGCCTCGATGGAAATCGTGAAGGCCGTTTCGTGGCGCGACGAGTTATAGGACGCCATCAAGGGCAAGCCCAAGGCGTCGATCCGCTCTGAGGTCAGTGTCAGGCAAATTAACCCGCGCCCATGTGTGGCCATGAAATTCACTGCCTCAGGGGTGGCCATCTGCGCGGGGATCACCAGATCCCCCTCGTTCTCGCGATCCTCGTGGTCAACAAGGATAAACATCCGCCCGTTGCGGGCATCCTCAAGGATTTCCGAGATCGGAGAAATGGCGTCTGAATAGTCGGTCATGGGTCGCATCCTTTGATGCTTTGCCAATTAGAGGGTTTGAGGCTGCTTGGGAAGGGTTCACGCCAAATGCCGCGGCGTAGCGCTGGTAGGACGCGCAGGGATTTAGGTATTTTTGAAGCAGTGATGAGGGGAAGGTCGCGCCTTGCCCCACACCGCCGGCTTAGGACGAGAAGTAACAATCAGACGCAATGAAACCCGCAAGTTTCCCAGCAATGGACCAATCGCGTTCATGCGAGGTGTCACCGATCACCAAAACCCCGTCGAGCGGCAGCTTTTCTTGGTGCAATGGAGCGCGCACCGCGCGGCGGATTTCGGACCAGCTTTGCGCGAAATGCGGAGCGCGATCTGTCGGGATGTGCAGGCCTTGGGCTTGCAGGGTGGCTTGCGCCTGCTCTGCCGACAAGGGCGCATGAATGAGGCCTGCGAGGTCGGCCTTGATGGGCAGTAACGCGTTTGCCCGCGGGCTGGCCTGCGCGTCCCGCATCATGCGCAGCGCGTTGTTTGAAAACAAAAAACCGACCACATCGCGCCCAGTGGACGCGCGCACGGACGCATAGGTTTTATAGGGCAAGCCCAAGGCTTCGGCGCGTTTGACGCGGCTGCGCAAGATTTCAATCGGCAGGTTGGGGATCAGCTGCGCACGCGCCTTTGTCCAGGCGTGTTTGCGAAAGGCGAAACCCGCCTCCATGGTGGGGCCATTGTTGTGACCAATTTTTGCGCGCTCCATTGGGGGACCTCCTGTGATGTCGCCCCACATTACAAGGCGCGCCCGTTATCGCAAAGGCGCGCGGGTCAAGATATCATTGGGATAGCTTTCGTCGCCGATCTTGAAACCGCTTTCGCCCAGTTTGGTGAAATCATGAGCACCATAGAAAGCGCGCGCCTTTGTGTTTTCGCTGTTCACTGCCAGCCAAACCTGACCGCCAGCCCTATCCAACACAGCCTGCAACAATGCACCCCCCAGCCCCCTGCCCTGATGGCGCGGCTGAACATAGAGCGATGCGATTTCCGTGCTCACCGTGCCGTTGACCGGATCGGCGCTATTTTCGTCGATATGGATGAACCCATCGATGCCGTCACGGTTTTGCGACACGATCAGGTGATGATCGGGATCACCGATCCAGTTGCGAAAAAGCTTTGGTGTGAAATGCGCCAAGGCGAAATCCGCGAAAGGGGCATTGATGCCATGGTGAATGTAGGTGGCAAACCACACCTCCAGCGACACTGCGGCCAGACTGGATGCATCCGCCAGAACCGCCGCGCGCAGGTTTGGCGCTGTTAGCTGCCCCATTCTTGCAAGCGCGCCACATATCTGGCCAGCGTGTCGATCTCCAAGTTGATCCGGTCGCCGACTTTGACGTCGCCCCAGTTGGTGGCGACCTTGGTGTGCGGGATGAAATTGACCCCGAATGTCGCCCCATCGACCTCGTTCACGGTAAGCGATGTGCCATTCAGCGCCACGGAGCCCTTGGGCGCCACGAATTTCGCCAAATCATCGGGGGCCTCAAACAGCACGCGGGTGCTGTCGCCCTCGTCGGTCATCTCGACCACGACGGCCACCCCGTCCACATGACCTGAAACGATGTGACCACCCAACTCATCGCCCAGCTTCAACGCGCGTTCCAAATTCAGGCGTGTGCCCTCGGCCCAATCCCCAATGTTGGTTTTGGATACGCTTTCCGCCGAGATTTGCACGTCGAACCACGGCGTCTCATCAGACCCGCGGTCAATCACCGTGAGGCAGCACCCGTTGCACGCAATGGAGGCACCTATATCGATGCCCGCAGTATCATATGCGCAAGATATACGCGCCCGCAGATCGCCTTCTTGCTTTAGCTGCGAAACCCGCCCGACATCGGTGACAATACCTGTAAACATGGCTGCATCCTCAATTTGTTCGTCTTGGAATTAGCGCGGCAGAGCAACCTGCGCAAGGATTCCCCCTAGGCAAGCTGACCACCTCGCGCCACAGTTACGACCAATTCAAGCCTTACCCCCGCCCTATGGGCTGGGCAAATTGTCAGCAACTTGTATGAGTATCCGGTGAACCACGTGAAGGCCACGCTATGACACTGTCCGGAAAGGACAAAACATTCCTATTCCTGCAAGGCCCTCACGGGCCTTTCTTCTACCGCTTGGGCAAAATGCTGAAAGCGGCAGGAGCGGAAGTTTGGCGCGTCGGGTTCAACAAAGGCGATGATGCCTTTTGGTTCTCCAATGACACATACATCCCCTATTTGGGCAGCCACGACGACTGGGCCGACGCGTTTTGCCGCATCGTAGAAGAAAAGGCTGTCACCGACTTGGTGCTTTATGGCGACACCCGCCCGATCCATGCCCAAGCCATTGAGCGCGCGCGCGCGATGGGCCTGCGCATTCACGTCTACGAAGAAGGGTACTTGCGCCCCTATTGGGTCAGCTACGAACGCAATGGAGCCAATGGGCATTCTCGCCTGATGGATATGTCCGTAGATGACATGCGCAAAGCCCTTGAGGGGCTGGATTTGGATTTGCCCGATGCCCCCGCGCGTTGGGGCGACATGCGTCAACACGTCTTTTACGGGATGGTGTATCACTATTTTGTCTTCCTCAGAAACTGGAAGTACCGCAACTTCCGACCGCACCGCTCGCTTACGGTGACGAAGGAATTCCAACTGTACCTCAAGCGGCTTGTGACCATGCCCTTCACCGCGATGCAGCGCCGTTTAGCGACATTGCGCATCAAGCATGGGGGCTTCCCTTATCATTTGGTGCTGCTGCAACTGGAGCATGACTCCAGCTTTCAGATGCATTCGCCCTTCAAGACCATGACCGATTTCCTAGAGCTGGCCATAGACGGATTTGCCAAAGGGGCGCCGACGCATCACCATCTGGTGCTGAAGGCGCATCCACTGGAGGACGGGCGGGTGCCGCTGCTCCATGAGATCAAGCAGATCGCCAAGCGATTGGGCGTGGCTGATCGCGTTCACTACGTGCGGGGCGGAAAACTGGCGGGGTTGCTGAACACCGCACGCTCGGCGGTGACGGTGAATTCGACTGCGGCTCAACAGGTTTTGTGGCGTGGATTGCCACTGAAGGTCTTTGGCGACGCCGTGTACAACATGCCGGAGTTTGTCTCCACCCAAAGCCTGCCTGAGTTTTTCACCAACCCAACGCGCCCAGACAGCCGTGCATATCGTGACTACCGCCACTACCTGCTGGAGACATCACAAATTCCGGGCGGTTTTTACTCGGCGCGCGGGCGTCGTCAGCTGCTGCGGCAGGTGGTCGATATGATGCTCGCGCAGGAAGATCCCTATGATGCGCTTGTTGCAGGTACCGCGACGCCGCGCCAGCAATTGCATGTGGTGAAATAGCCGCCCCACCCCAACATCCGACCTAAGGTAAACTTGCCACTGCGACGCGCTGGCAACACTTCGCCGAGCGCAATTTCAAAGGGCTAGCAATTTGGCGATCATCCGATAGAGTAAAAAGAAAAAAACTTGAGGCAGTCTCATAATCGAGGAGGACACCAGTGAAAAACTTGGGTCCCAAAGCTACTAAAATAGTAGCTTTTACACTTGTGGCCGTAATGGCTGCATCTTGCGGGTTGCCAAAATCTGGCCCTGGAAAGAAACAGATATTTGCAGGCTCCGTCCAAAAGCAGGGCGACGCCTTCATCGTATCCGTCAACAGCCGTGTCACGCGCGCGACCGCCGTACAGCCCGTTCTGGGCTTCAGCGACGCATTCTTGAATGCCGGCGTTGTGGGCTCCGACACCATTCGGTCCGGCGATACTCTTGGCTTGGCCATTTGGGAAAACGTCGATGACGGCCTATTGGCCCCAGAAGGCGCCAATGCCACCGATTTGAACGAAGTGCAGGTCGATGGATCTGGCTTTATCTTCGTTCCCTATGCGGGCCGCATCAAGGCTGCAGGCAACACGCCTGAAGCCCTGCGCCGCATCATCACCGGCAAGCTCGACACCCAAACCCCAGACCCGCAGGTGATCGTGCGTCGTGTGGCCGGTGACGGTGCTACCGTATCTTTGGTCGGGGGCGTCGGTCAGCAAGGCCTGTTCGCAATTGAGCGCCCCACCCGCACGTTGTCGTCGATGATTGCCCGCGCAGGCGGCATTTCCATCGCCCCTGAAGTGGCACAGATCACCGTGATCCGCGGCAAGCAGCGCTCTAAGATTTGGTTCGAGGATTTGTACTCCAACCCCAAATTCGACATCGCGCTGCGCCCCAACGACCGCATCCTGATCGAGGAAGACAGCCGTGCCTTCACCGTCCTTGGGGCGACGGGCGCGCAGAACCGCATCGAGTTTGTCACCCAAACCCTGTCCGCCATTGAGGCGATTGCGCAGGTGGGCGGCCTGAACTCCAACCTTGCAGACCCAACAGGCGTCTTCGTGTTCCGCAACGAGCCGGCAGAAGTGGCCAATTCGGTCTTGGGACGCACTGATTTGCAGGGCGATCAGCGGTTTGCCTATGTATTGGACCTCACCCAGCCCACTGGCATGTTCGAGGCCCGTGATTTCGTGATCCGCGACAACGATACGGTCTATGTGACCGAGGCCCCGTTCGTGACATGGAACAAAACCATCTCGGCGCTCACCGGCTCCCTTCAGTCGGTCAACGCCTTGTCGAGCCTCGGTGGCAACTAACCCACCGAGCTTAGATGAAGCCGTGGACGGGTCCTCCCCCCGCCCACGGCTTTTCTATTTCAACGGGGGGTTTTTCACCCAAAAACGCGTGCGCCGCATTCTTGATCTGGCGGGCTATGATCTGACGCTCGGCAAACCGTCTCAGGACGATCTCATTGCCGTTTGGGGCAAAAGCCCGACATCCGGGCGCGGTGAGAAAATCGCTGACCGGACAGATGCCAAGCTGGTGCATGTAGAAGACGCTTTCCTGCGATCTTTGCGCACCGGCCGAGACGGCGATCCCCCCTTAGGTTTGACGGTGGATCACAGCCGCCCCTATTTCGACTGCGCCGGCCCGTCTGACTTGGAGCGCCTCCTGTCCACAGAGCCGTTCGACGACGCCCATGAATTGACGCGGGCACGGGAGTCAATCGACCGAATAAAGCGGCTAAACCTTTCAAAATACAATGACTTTGACGATGACGCCCCCCTTCCCGCTGCAGGGTATGTGCTGGTCATCGACCAGACCCGTGGCGACGCATCCATCAAACACGGCCGCGCCAACGCCGATCATTTTCGCGAAATGCTGGCGCTCGCCCAAGAAGAACACCCCAACGCGCGGATTGTCATCAAAACCCACCCCGAAACTCAAGCGGGCCATAGGGACGGGCATTTCACAGCCAGCGACGCGCAGGGAAAAATCTCCCTGTTCGACGCCAAGGCCGCCCCCTACGCCCTGATGGAAGGGGCCATTGCGGTCTATACGGTGAGTTCCGGCATGGGGTTCGAGGCTATTCTGGCCGGCCATCGCCCAGTGGTATTTGGCCAGCCGTTCTATGCTGGTTGGGGGCTTAGCGACGATCGCCAACCCATTGACCGCCGCCAGCGGGTATTGACCCGTGCGCAGCTGTTTGCAGGCGTCATGCTGAGGTACTGCAAGTGGTATGACCCCTACCGCGACCGCCTTTGCCAGTTGGAACAAGTCCTCGACACCCTCGAGGCCCTGACCCGAGCGCAACGCCAAGACGCCCGCGGCCATGTCGCCTCACGCATTCGCCTTTGGAAGCGTGGACCGTTGCAGGAAATTTTCGGCGGTGGCCGGTTCGGCAAAGACGCCCGCCTGCGCTTTATCGAGGAGCCCGACGCCGCATTGCTGGCCGCAAAGGGTGGATCCTTGATGATATGGGCTGGCAAAGAGCCCAAAAACCTCGCCCAGCGCGCCGAGGCCCAAAACACATCCCTGCTGCGCCTTGAAGATGGCTTTTTGCGATCCCGCGGATTGGGGGCAGACCTTATCGCCCCCTTGTCTTTGGTCACCGACCCAAAAGGCATCTACTACGACCCAACCCGACCAAGCGCCTTGGAAGGCCTGATCGCATCAAGTGGCACCCTTCCTTCCGCGGCCCTGCTGCGCGCCGAACGCCTGCGTATGGCAATCGTGAAAATGGGGTTGAGCAAATACAACTTAGGCGGCGCCCGCATGGACGTGGCTGCAAACGGGCGCGAGGTCATCTTGGTCCCCGGTCAGGTCGAGGACGACGCATCTATCCGGCTTGGCACCCGAGACATTGCCACCAATGGCGACCTACTGGCCATCGTGCGCCAAGATTTTCCCGACGCCTATATCATCTACAAACCCCATCCTGACGTGGAGGCGGGCCTGCGGGACGGAAAAATTGCGGCCGATGAGGCTGACATGATTGCCGATAAGGCAGATGCTATCGAACTGATATCTAAGGCTGATCGCATCTGCACCATGACGTCACTTTTGGGATTTGAGGCCTTGCTGCGGGGCATATCGGTCACCTGCTATGGCGCGCCTTTCTATGCCGGTTGGGGGCAAACCGACGATCGCGGCCCTGTGCCTGCACGGCGCGGGCCTGATGCCAGCTTGAACGGTATGGTTCATGCCACCTTGATCGATTATCCGCGCTATTATGATCCGGTCACACGCCAACCCTGCCCCGTTGAGGTTGTGGTGGAGCGCTTGGCGACGGGAAAGTTGCCCCGCCCCAGCCTCGGCAACCGCCTTTTGGCCAAAGCCCAAGGAGCATTGGCAAGCTACGCTCATATCTGGCGATAAAAAAGGCCTCCTCGCGGGGGGACGAGGAGGCCTTTGGCTGATTTAGTCCGGGACTGGACTGATCAGGATTACTTAACGATACGCTCAGCGGCAGAGTCGTTGCCCAGTGCGAAGAAGGCGTGAACGTTGCGGGAAACGTCGTTGCCGCTCAGGGTGATGTTCTGCTCGGCTGCGCTTTCGTTTGCGGAAACGCCGGCCCACAGTGCAGCATTTGCGTCGCCTTTGGATGTTTCGCCAACCACGCGCTCAGCGGCAGAGTCGTTGCCCATTGCGAAGAAGGCCTGAGCGTCAGATACGTCAGCAAATGCAGGTGCGGTTGCGGACAGGGCGATCAAAGTTGCGATTACAGTTTTCATTTCTAGTACTCCGTAAGATGTATGTTGTGTTCGGCGTGTTGCCGTTGATGAACCTAATTTGGACCTTGTTGGCCTCACGCACAATGCACGGGGGCGTGATAATTTGCGCCAATTGGTGCGCTAATGCACAATGAGCCTTCGCACCAGCCCATAGCATCACAGGCGTGTGAAAAGCCGCTCACGAAGTGTGAGAACGCTGAAATACTGGGAATAAATGACCGTCGGAGCGGTGCCTAATCAGCGACTCGCTGCCATATGTGCATGGTGTCTTCGCCGACCCTGCGATTACTGCGCAAGGAGAATCGTGGGGCGGCCTCAAGCCCGCTGTAGTCTAGCGGCCCAAGGCTGGGTAATCCCGTAGCGCCAAGCATAACGCCCGCCGTGAAGCCCACCACTTGGTCGACCACATCGGCCTCCAAGAGTGACGCGGCCAAGGAACCACCCCCCTCGCAGAGCACACGGGTCAGCCCCGCCTGCCCCAAGGCCAGAACCGCCTCAGACATATCTAGGCCCGCCCTGCCTTGCCCGACCTCAATAAGTGTCGCCCCCCGCGCACGCCAGAAATCACGTGCAGCCGGCGCCGCGTCACTGCCATGGATCAACCAGACCGGTGCTGCGCTGTCGTCTTCGGCCAAGGGACCATGCGTGGGAATATTTAGCGCAGCGCTGACCACAACCCGCACCGGCTGACGGCGCTGCCCCATCGCGCGCAGGGTCAAGGACGGCAGATCTTCGCGGGCGGTGCTGCCACCGACCATCACCGCATCATGACTGGCACGCAGGGCCTGCACCTGCTGACGCGCGGCAGGTCCGGTAATCCACTGGCTTTCGCCGGTCTCTGTCGCGATGCGGCCATCAAAGGAAGAGGCCAGCTTTAACGTCACCATCGGACGCCCCGTGGTGACCCGCTGCAAAAAGCCCTGCTGATCTTGGCGCGCCTGCTGATCCAACACACCTGTCACCACCTCAAGGCCCGCGTCGAGCAACATCGCAATCCCCCTGCCAGAGACACGCGGGTCAGGGTCACCGGTCGCCACCACCACACGGGCAAGGCCCGCATTGATCAGCGCCGAGGCACAGGGAGAGGTTTGTCCGGTATGAGAGCAGGGCTCCAGCGTCACGTAAGCCGTGGCCCCACGCGCAGCGCCATCGGGCAATTGCGACAGCGCATGACGTTCCGCATGTGGGCGCCCACCCGATTGTGTCCAGCCGCGTGCCAGCACACGGCCGTCTTTGACAATCACACAGCCCACCGCAGGGTTGGGCCATGTCTGGCCCAGCCCCCGCGCCCCCAGCGATAGGGCCAAGGCCATCCACCGCTGGTCATCAGGCTGCATCATGGGGTTAGTCGTCTTTAAGAGAAGGCGGCCGCAACTCGGAGACGAACTCCTCAAAGTCATCAGCTGCTTGGAAGTTCTTATAGACCGACGCAAAGCGCACATAGGCAACCGTGTCGATACGGGCCAAGGCCTCCATCACGATTTCGCCAATGGCGGGCGATTGAATGTCGGTCTCGCCCATGCTCTCCAAACGGCGCACGATGCCGGAAATCATCTGGTCAATGCGCTCTGGCTCGACTGGCCGCTTTTGCATGGAGATCCGAATAGAGCGCTCCAGCTTGTCGCGATCAAAGTCTTCGCGTTTGCCGGAAGACTTAATAACGACCAGATCGCGCAGTTGCACACGTTCATAGGTGGTGAAACGACCACCACAGGCCGGACAAAACCGGCGACGGCGGATGGCTACATGGTCTTCGGCGGGACGAGAGTCCTTCACCTGAGTATCTACATTACCGCAAAATGGACAGCGCATCGCTTTTTTCCCTCTATCCTCTGTCTGGGTGTTTTCCCCCAGTTATCCACAGGCACTATAGGCAGTCCGCTAAACTTTGGGTAGAGGGCAATTCGCCCCCCTACGCCTAGTGAGACAGATGCGCCACGACCTGCCTGTCATGCGGGTGATCGCGGTGCTCGAACACATAGATACCCTGCCATGTCCCCAAGACCAGCTGCCCCTGTTTCACCGGAATATTAAGCGACACCGGCATCATCGCCGCCTTAATATGCGCAGGCATATCATCGGGGCCTTCATAGGTGTGGGTCAGATAGGACATGTTGGGATCGCTCGTCGGTGGCACCAAGCGAGCAAAGAAGTTGCGCAGATCGACTTGGACCTCGGGGTCGGCGTTTTCTTGGATCAACAGCGAGCAAGAGGTGTGGCGGACAAATAGTGTCAGCAGCCCGTCAGCGGGGGGCTGCCCCGACAGCCAGCTTTGCACCTGTCTGGTGAATTCATACAAGCCTTGCCCTTTGGTGGGGATGGTAAAGATAGTCATTGCGGCTCCAGATACCCTTTGTAGTGCACGATCAATCCGCCCGTGGGCAAACTCAGACGCACATCAAACTGGAAACGCCCCTGCGCATCAACCGTCTCGGAGGTTTCGCTAACAGGGGTCAAGAACCGCGGAATCGCGAATTTCCCGAACACACGCCCCTTGCCAACCGGAAATTCCAAAGCGCCATCCACCACCCGAAGGTTCAACCCGAAGCGCAGCGGGCCGAACTGTTCCGTCATACCAATGGCCGGATCATAGCGCAGAACGGATTGGAACCGCTTCCCCCCGATAGTGCGCGTCCAGATCTCGGCCTGACCATCGGCCAGAATTTCGACCTGCGCGGGCACCTTCCCGCCTTTCAAAGGGAACCCGCCACAAAGTGCTGCGATCTTCCCCAGCAGACTGGAGGCCACTTCAACCTCTGCGCGTCCTGAAAACCGATCCAGATAATTGGGGCTGTGCAGTATCTGAACCGGCTTGGGCAATGCCGCAAAATCAGATCCAAGGGCTTGCGCAAAAATGGGGGAGATATCGCGATCCCGCCTCTCGCAGACCGCATGAATACGAGCCAGTTGCGCTTCGGCCTGCGCGCGACTGAAAGCCGCCAATGCCGGCCCTGCGCCAGCCCTACCCTGCCCCATGAGCAACTGATCGAGCAAAATCACCGCAGGCTGCACCGGAGTTTTGGGCCCATGCCCGTCAGGAATGATCATATCCCAGATACGTTCTTGGCATTGGCCCGCAGCCCGTCCTTGCACCCGCACCCGCATCCCGCCGCTGTCAGACCCGAAACCCACAAAAAGGTTGGACAGGCTGAGCAACGGCTTTGATAGCCGCTCCAGCGTAGAAATGCCCAAAGCCGGAACCAGATGCCTAAAAAGGCTGAGGGCGCGGTGAAACATCACCAACTCCAGCCCCGCACGCGCTGTCACGGTTCTTGCGTTAAAGCGTTGCGGAAACAGGGCGGCGTCAGGAGTGTCCACAAGTGCGGCCAAGCGCGGCCTCAAAGTCTGCCCACCGGCAGTTGGCGCGACCCGAATGCTGTTGGCCCAGCCGTATGACCGCTTGATCCTGCCCCCAATGGTTCGCTCAAACGGTCGCCCGACCTGCCCCAAGATCGCCCGCATCACCGAGAGGCCACGCGGGGTTTTATTGCCAGGAAGGATGGAGGTCTCAATCAGGTCGACATGATCCATTCCGTCGATCAAATCAGCGGCAATCGCGGAGGAAAGCGCCGGTGTCGTCGACGCCCCCGACCACACACAGACACCCTGCGCGCGCGCCAACGCATCCAACTCAACGATCCCCGCAACGAAGGCCGCCCCATCTGCGATGTCCAGATAATGCGCACGAGACTGCACCACAGCCTTCGCGAATTCATAAGGAGCAGCCCCATAACTTTGAAACGGCCCAGAGCAATCAATCACCGCAAAGGGTCTCACGTGCTCAAGCGCAGACGAAACGGCCGCAACATCTGCACGGTCAAAGACGACGACATCGGCCCGCAACTCTGTGGCCAAGGCGTCCAGCGTCTCTTTCGTGCGACCGGCCAGCGTCAAGGCTATGTCTTCGCGCGCCGCCAGCTGACGGGCCAGATGGCCGCCAAACAACCCCGTCGCCCCAAGAAGAAGAACTGATCTAGCCAAGGAAACGGTCCTGAATGTCGGGTGTCGGGACAAGGCAGGCCTCGGTCTTGCCAAACACTGCATAGCGGTTGCGGGCTACGCGATCATAGAGCCAATCCGCCACGGGACGCGGCAACAAGCGGACCAGTTTCGCCGCAGACCATAGCCCGCCCAACGCGTCCATGGCCGCCGCAAAGGCATCCAGCTTGGTATAGATGCGCCCGTCAATAATGACGACATTGCTGTCGTAGTCTGCGGATTTAAGGCCAAGGTGAGAATACAGCTTTTCCCCCAACTCGGATTGCGCAACGACAAACCGGAAGCGTTGACGGCGGTCATGCTTCAGCATGAATTTCAAAAACCCAGAGCACAGCACACACAGACCGTCAAACACGATCACATCAGCCCCAAGGATCAGCGCCGTCACATTCGGGTCTGGGTCAATTTGTGCCATACACAACAGCTAAGTCCGCACATGCCACAAAAGTATGCGGAACAATGTCGCAGGTCACTGGCACTCTTTCCAACGGAATGTCGGGTAATCATAGCAAAGCCCTGCGTCCTCTCGCTGGCCGAACAAAGCATCGATGTTGGTCTCAACGCTGCCCGCGTCGCATTGCAAAGACGCGATGTTCTTGCCCGATTGGGAAACTTCGACACCACCCGCCACATCCGGTGCATCCGTGTTTCGTCGTGTGGAGCTATAGGCCTCGTAGGTATAGTCGCCATTGTTGAAAGACACGCTTTCCCAGATCGACGAGCTGACACCGGCCCACGGCGTGTAGTTCACTGTGCGGACTGCGTCGAGAAGCTCGATTTCGGGCGTCTGGCCAGTCTTCCCAAAGCGGTACAAAACATATGACCCGTCAGTGCAGACATCCAAGACCTTCTGCCCTGACGACATCGTGCAGGTTAGCAAAGACGTCAGGTTCGGCGCGCACCCCGCAACCGCAGCTTTCGGAGCGATACATATGATTGAAAGGACAAGAAGTCGGTACATAGCTTTAGGAAACCCCGGATTTCAACGGCGCGTTCTTACGCAAAGACATTCGCCGGATGGCACAAAAAAGCGCCCCAAAGGGCGCTTTAATTTACTGGTCCAAGAAGCTGCGCAGCTTGCGCGATCTTGAAGGGTGCTTCAGCTTGCGAAGCGCTTTGGCTTCGATTTGACGAATACGCTCCCGTGTCACGCTGAACTGCTGGCCGACCTCTTCCAATGTGTGGTCAGTGTTCATCCCGATGCCGAAACGCATCCGAAGCACACGTTCCTCGCGCGGGGTCAGGGACGACAATACGCGGGTTGTGGTCTCTTTGAGGTTTTCCTGAATGGCGCTGTCCAACGGCAGCACGGCATTCTTGTCCTCGATGAAATCGCCCAGTTGCGAATCTTCCTCGTCACCGATGGGCGTTTCCAAGGAGATCGGCTCTTTCGCGATCTTCATAACCTTGCGCACTTTCTCAAGTGGCATTTGCAGCTTTTCGGCCAATTCTTCCGGCGTTGGCTCGCGGCCAATTTCGTGCAGCATTTGGCGACCGGTCCGGACCAGCTTGTTGATCGTCTCGATCATATGAACCGGAATACGGATCGTGCGCGCTTGGTCAGCGATCGAGCGGGTGATCGCCTGACGGATCCACCATGTCGCATAGGTAGAGAACTTGTACCCACGACGGTATTCGAACTTATCAACGGCCTTCATCAGGCCGATGTTGCCTTCCTGAATGAGATCAAGGAATTGCAGCCCGCGGTTGGTGTATTTCTTGGCGATGGAAATCACGAGACGCAGGTTGGCCTCGACCATTTCCTTCTTGGCCTGACGGGCTTCTTTTTCGCCCTTTTGAACTTGCTGCACGATGCGGCGAAACTCGGTGATGTCGACGCCGACATATTGACCCACTTGCGCCATCTCGGCGCGCAAGTCTTCGACCTTCTCGCGGGACCGCTCCATCAGGGCTGTCCAGCCACGGCCGGTTTTGGCTGTGATGCGCTCAACCCAACCTGGGTCCAATTCATAGCCACGGTATTCGTCGATGAACTCGCGACGGTTGATGCGCGCTTGGTCAGCCAGCTTCACCATGCTTGAATCGATCGACATAATGCGACGGTTGATGCCGTAAAGCTGGTCAATCAACGCCTCGATCCGGTTGTTGTGCAGGTGAAGCGAATTCACCATTTCAACGATCTCGGAGCGCAAGTGCTGGTATTCTTTTTCTTCCTTCTTGGAGAAGGTGTCATCGTGATTGATCGTCGCCGAAATCCGCAGATCCTGCATATCAGCCAGCTTGGTGTAATCATTGGCGATCAGGTCAAGCGTTTCCAGCACACGAGGCTTTAGGGCCGCTTCCATCGCCGCCAACGACATGTTGGCCTGCTCATCTTCGTCTTCGTCGTCATCGTCATTGGCAATCGGGTTGCCATCCGCGTCGAGCTCTTGCGTGGTTTCGGCCGGTTTCGACTCCCCCCCCGCCAAAGGAGAAGGCACAACCGCTTCGGTTTCATCCCCCTCTTCCTCCAGCGTGTCGCCAAAGGTGGTTTCCAAATCGATCACATCGCGCAGCAAAATGTCCTCGGACAAAAGCTCGTCGCGCCAGATGGTGATCGCCTGAAAGGTCAGCGGGCTTTCGCACAGGCCGGCAATCATCGTGTTGCGGCCAGCCTCGATGCGCTTGGCGATGGCAATTTCGCCTTCACGCGACAGCAGCTCAACCGAGCCCATTTCGCGCAAATACATGCGGACCGGATCATCGGTACGGTCCAAAACTTCTGTGGTGGAGGACGACAGGACAACTTCCTTGGCCGCACCATCGACTTCAACCAGATCCTTGGCGGAATCATCTTCCTCTTCTTCGATGATGTTGATGCCCATTTCGGACAACATCGACATCACATCCTCGATCTGCTCGGAGGCGACCTGCTCGGGCGGAAGCACCTGATTGAGCTGGTCATAGGTGATGTATCCACGCACACGCGCTTCGGCGATCATCTTTTTGACGGCAGCTTGGCTCATATCGAGGCCTGCCGCAGCATCCTCTCGGGCTTGCGTCTGATCGTCGGTATCTTTGGCCATGAAGTGTCTCCCAAAAGCGCAAAAGAGTGATTCGCGCGAATCATCTCCGAATCAATACCGCGAATCATAGTGATTCGCACGTCGGTTTCTAAGGCAGGGTTACTGCCCCTTCTTTACCCAAATCTCACCATCGATGAGCGACTGCAAGTAGTCCGACATAGAACCACGGTCTTCCCCGTCGCCCCCGTCAGAAATGCCCGCGCTGCGCATCGAATTATTGCGGGCTTCTGCGGCCTGCCCGACACGCCATGTCAGGGCCTCATCGGCCACGCCTGCAAGGTCTTCAACGGCATCTTCTATCTCGCGTTTGATGCCACGGCGGGCCTCAAGCTTGGCCAATTCTTCGGCCATGGTCATGCGGGTTAATTTCAGGTCTGCCCCTGCTCGAACAGCAGGCGCAATCTGCACATGGCTAAGCGACCAGAGCTTTTCAAGTGGGGCCGGTCCGATCTCTGCGGTCAAAATGTTTTTAAGGTGATCCGAATCGGTCTCCTCCCCGTGCCGCAATAGCGCCGCGAGAATCATCCGGTGATCCTCACCATGCAGATCCAAAACCTCCAGATCGGACAGAAACTCGGACAGCAAGACAGGATGCGAGATCAAGATCGCCAGGATCACCGCCTCGCGCACGCGGGTCTCGACATCCGTGCTTTGCGCCAGCAGTGAATTCTTGGTCGAGGCCACGGCCACGCCTTTGTCGGGAAATTTGCCTTTGCCTTTGCCCTTGCCCTTCCACGGCGTGCGCTCGCGGCTGGGCTGCCATTCACGTCCCCCCTCTGCCGACGCCGATGGGGTCAGGCCGAACAATTCGGACCGCAATCGTTTGATCTCATGGCCGTAATGGCTGCGCAGGTTGCCATCGCTGATCTTCTTGAGTGCTCCGCGCAGGGATTGATCCAACGCAGCGCGCCGCTCAGGGCTGTCGAAAATCTTGCCTTCGGTTTCGCGCTGCCACAGCAGATGCACCAAGGGTTTGGAGTTATCGACCAAATGGCGCATGGCCTCCACGCCTTGGGTTTTGATCAAATCGTCAGGGTCCAATCCTTCGGGCAAAACGCAAAACCGCATCGATTGGCCAGCCGACAACATTGGCAACGCCAGATCAATCAGCCTCATCGCGGCTCTGATCCCCGCCGCGTCTCCGTCCAATGCGATGATCGGCTCGGGCGAGATGCGCCACAAAAGCTGCAACTGGGTCTCGGTTACGGCAGTCCCCAAGGGCGCGACGGTAGATTTCAACCCCGCGGCCGAAAGCGCAATGACGTCCATGTAGCCTTCCGCCACAATCAATGGCTCCCCTTTGCCTGCGGCTTCACGGGCGGGGCCGTGATTATACAGGCTGCGCCCCTTGTCGAAGAGTTCCGTCTCGGGGGAGTTCAGGTATTTGGCGTTGTCATTGGGGTCCATGGCCCGCCCACCAAAGGCGATGCATCTTTTGCGCGGGTCACGGATGGGGAACATGATGCGGTTGCGGAAGGTGTCATAGGGCTTGCCCCCCTTGGTAGAGGCTTTGGCCAGCCCAGCGGCTAGGATCAGTTCCTCCGCCACGCCCTTGCCGGTCAGATGGTCCCAAAGGTTTTGCCACCCGTCAGGCGCAAACCCGATGTCGAATTGGTCCTGAGTTTGCTGCGACAGCCCGCGTTTGTTGATGTAGTCACGCGCCGCCGATCCAGCGCCTGAATTCAACTGAAGGCGGTAGAACTGCGTCGCCTGCTCCATGACCTCCGCCAATTGGGTGCGACGGTCGGATTTCTTTTGCGCCTGAGGATCACGGGCGGGCATTGTCATGCCGGCTTCCTGCGCCATGATCTGCACCGCTTCCATGAAGGGCACATTCTCGGTTTCTTGAATAAATCCAAGGGCGTCGCCTTTGGCTTGGCAGCCGAAGCAGTAGTAATAGCCCTTACGGTCATCGACGTGAAAGCTGGCCGATTTTTCCTGATGAAACGGGCATGGGGCCCACATGTCTCCCTTCCCGGGGTTGGACTTGCGCGTGTCCCACATGACCTTGCGCCCCACCACCTGAGAGATGGAGACACGTTCGCGCAATTCATCAAGGAAACCGGGTGGCAAGCTCATAGACCAGAATATCGGGCCGCTGGCCCTCAAAGTCCAGTGACCCGCCGCAGATTTCCTGTGGATTTAATCTGGCAGGGCCGCCTGCGCATTGACCGACACCATCGCGGCACGCAACTCGTCCGCCAGCGTCTTGGCAAAAGCGCGGAACACCATGACCTCGAATCCGCCCGAACGCTTCACGATAATCGCGCTCATATGCCCCACAAGGGAACGCACGACCTGACCCTCCTGCAACTGGTCCAGCTGCACTGGGCAAAGCCGCGCCATGACGGCCCCAGCCTCTTCCCCCGCAAGCCGCACCGAACACCATGCGTCCGACTGATCCGTTACCGCCGCAGGAAGCTTCGGAGCAGCTGCCCCGATGAGGAAATACTGCCCCCGCCCCACCCAAAGAATTTCAACATCTCCTTTGCGCGTGGACGCCCCTGCGTCCGGCAACCCGATGCCCAATGCCTTGACGAGCGCCGCATCCACCTTGCTCCCCTTGAAGGGGGCGATGGAGAAGATGGGGCGCGATGCCGCCTCATCGGCGGATAATGCGCCTAAGCGCAGCGGAAACATTCCGTGGGCGGCTGATTTGGCTTTTAGATCAATCACGCGCTTTGCTCCCTTGTGGATCAAGAAACACGGGGTGACAAATTTCAACCCGCGTGGTGACGTCATGCAAATGATCGACAAGTTTCAACACCTCGCCGTGGCGCGCGCGCCCGTTTTTAAGAAACCCCAAACCGATCATGCCCAACATGGGCGAGAAGCCAACCGAGGTGGTGTAGCCCTGTTGGTTTTGACGAAGGGGCGCGTCGTCCAGCTCAAAGAAAAATGCCCCAGCGTTCAATTCCTTCACCGCCCCCACCGGTTTCAGGCCGACAAGCTCTTCGCGGTTCTCATTTAGCCCCGAACGCATAGCCGCCGTTTTGCCAATGAAATCCTTCTTCTGGGACATCATCATGCCCATTCCCACATCCCCAGCCGTCACCCGCCCGTGAATTTCAGAATGGGTTAGGAAGCCCTTCTCGATGCGCATCACATTGAGGGCTTCCATCCCGTACGCCCCGCCGTCCAAGCCCTCCGCATGATCCAGCAGGCCTTTGAACAGGCTTTCCCCAAAACGGGCCGGAACGGCCAACTCATAGGCATGCTCCCCCGAAAACGAGATGCGAAACAGCCGCGCTGTAACCCCACCGATTGAGACCTCTGCACAGCCCATGAAGGGCAAGTTGGGCGCATTGTCCAACACCTGCGCCAAAAGATCGCGTGACTTAGGCCCAGCAATTGCGAATTGCGCCCAAGCTTCGGTGATGGAGATGAACTGCACATCAAGGTCCGGACGCAAACATTGCGACACGAATTCCAAATGCCGCATCACCTGCGCGGCGGCAGCGGTTGTCGTGGTCATCACATAGTGATTTTCCGCGATACATGCCGTGGTTCCGTCATCCATGACATGCCCGTCCTCGCGCAACATGATGCCATAGCGGACCATGCCCGGCCTCAGGGTGGAAAACGTGTTTATGTAAAGAAAGTCGAGGAAAGCGCCGGCGTCCGGTCCTTGAATGTCGATTTTCCCCAAGGTGGACACATCCGCGATCCCCACCGAGGAACGCACCATAGCGACCTCGCGGTCGCAAGATTGCCGCCAATGGGTTTCCCCGTCCTTGGGAAAGTAGCTGGGGCGGTACCACAGCCCAGCCTCAACCATAGGAGCCCCCAGCTTGCGGCTCTCGGGGTCGGAGGTTGTGAACCGCTGCGGAGCAAATCCCATGCCTTGGCCAGTGCCTCCCAATGCGGCGATGGCAATGGGAGTATATGGCGGGCGGAAAGTGGTGGTGCCGGTCTCGGAAATTCCGCGCCCTGTTGCATCCGCGAGCACTGCCAATGCGTTGACATTGCTGCTTTTCCCCTGATCTGGTGCCATGCCTTGGGTGGTGTAGCGCTTCATGTGTTCGACGGATTTGAAATTCTCCTGCGCGGCAAGTTTCACATCCTTCACCGTCACGTCGTTTTGGAAATCCAGCCACGCCCGCCCTTTTCCAGGCACGGCCCAAAGCGGAGAAATCCGCGTTGGCTCATCTTGCGCATTTGGGCAGTTTGGCGCGCGGGCATCCAATCCCAGTGTTTTCAACACTTCCTTCGCGCGAAAGATGCCGGATTTAAGACAGGCCTTTGTCGAGAAGCTGCCGCCCGCCGCGCCTGCGACCTCCATCCCCTGCACCATGTTGGGCACGGGGATGAAGGCCGCAATCTTTTCATTCCATTGCGGGCGACCATTCATGTGGCAGGGCAAATGCACCGTCGGGTTGTAGCCCCCCGACACGCCCAAGCAATCGGCCATGATATCGCCCACGCCTGAAATCGTGACACCTTCAACCAGCTTGCGCCCCTTCACATTGGTCACATGAGCGCCTTTGTAGATCGGGAAGTTGCCCGAAATCTCGGCGTCGGCGCGGCTGTCCACATAGGCCACGATATGCACGCCAGCCTCCGACAGATCGCGCGCCGTTCGAAAGGCATCATCATTATTGCCAAACAGCGCCACGCGTTTGCCCGCCGCCACACCATACCTGTTGAGATACCCCCGCACGGCGGATGCCATCATCACGCCAGGACGGTCGTTGTTTTGAAACGCAATCGGGCGCTCCATAGCACCCGCTGCATAGACGCACCCTTTGGCCACGATACGCCAGAACGTTTCCAACGGGGCGCCGCCCGCCTGCGAGACGTGATGCGACACGCGCTCCACCGCCCCATAGGTGCCCCCGTCATAGGCCCCCGTCACGGTGGTGCGTTTCATCAGGCGGACATTGTCCATCTCGGCCAGCTTGGCGATTTGGTCTCGCGCCCAGAGGTGCGCGGGCATGTCATCGACCTCAAAGGTCTCGGAATTCAGACGCCCGCCAAACTCGAAGTCTTCTTCGGCCAAAATCACCTGCGCGCCCGCTTTGGCCGCCGTCAGCGCCGCCATGATTCCCGCGGGGCCGGAGCCCACAACCAGCACGTCACAAAAGGCGAAAGCCTTGTCATAGCGATCCGAATTCTGCGCCATCGACAGGCGTCCGAGCCCTGCGGCGCGGCGGATGACCGGCTCATATATCTTTTCCCAAAAGGCCTTCGGCCACATGAAGGTTTTGTAGTAAAATCCGGCACTTAGAAATGGCGACAGCAGGTCGTTCACCTCCAACAGATCCCACTCAAGACTGCCAAGGTGGTTTTGCGACCGGATATCGAGACCGTTTACAAGTTCTTGCCCTGTCAGCCGTAAATTCGGAGTGATCTGATCCCCTTGGTGCAACTCAACCAGCCCGTTCGGGTCTTGAGTGCCGTCAGACATCAGCCCGCGTGGGCGGTGGTATTTGAACGAGCGGCCCACAAGATGGATATCATTTGCCAGCAACGTTGAGGCCAGCGTATCGCCCTTGAAACCGGCGTAGCTGTTGCCATTGAAGGTGAAGCTGCGCCGCTCGGAGCGGTCGATCAGGCCTTTGTTATCCAGCCTCATTTCGCCACCTCGGATGCCAGTTCCACGCTTAGAATTTCATGGGTGGTCACGTTGCGTTCCAGCAGCAGCCAACTGGAACAGCCCGCCTCGTGGTGCCAAAGGTCTTTCGTGACACCCGCAGGGTTCTCGCGGATGTGCAGGTACTTATGGATCGCATCCAAATCGCCCTCGGCGGGACGGTTCAGGTAATCAGACGCTCCGAGGTAGTAAAACTCGCGCCGGTCACGATCACCGCAGATTGGGCATTTGATACGCATGTCTCGTCCTCAGTGCAGATTGTGTTGAGAGCCGGTGCCCTCTTCGTCCATCAGGTCGTGGCCTGTGCGGAAGCGATCGAAAGTGTGACGTTCAGCCACCTCATGCGGCTTATCCTCAGCCATCAGATGCGCCATGCACCAGCCGGACGCAGGCACCGCCTTGAAGCCTCCGTAGCACCAGCCGCAATCCATATAGAGGCCGTCGACTTCGGTGCGATCAATGATGAAAGAGCCGTCCGGCGTCATATCCATGATCCCACCCCATGATCTAAGCACCTTGGCCTTGCCCAATGCGGGGACAAGGGACATGCCCGCCTCCATCACATGCTCCATCATCGGCAGGTTACCGCGTTGGGCATAGGAGGCGTAGAAATCCAAGTCTCCGCCAAAGACCAAACCACCCTTGTCAGACTGGCTGAGATAGAAGTGCCCCATGCCGAAGCTCACCACATGGTCGACCGTGGGCTTCAGGCCCTCGGACACGAAGGCCTGCAGGATGTGACTTTCGATGGGCACCTCCAGCCCCGCCATGGCTGCCACTTGGGACGAACGCCCAGCCACCACGATCCCCACCCTTTTGGCACGAATGGTCCCTCGTGAGGTCTGCACCCCCTGAACCGCCCCGTCTTTGACATCGATGTCGGTGACTTCGCATTGCTGGATAATGTCGACGCCCAGTTGATCCGCACCGCGCGCATACCCCCAAGCCACCGCATCATGGCGGGCCGTTCCACCGCGCGGATGGTAAAGGCCACCGTAAACAGGAAAGCGGTGATTTTCAAAATCGAGATAGGGCAGATGTCTGCGCACACCTTCGCGGTCCAAAAGGATCGCGTCATCGCCTTGGTTGCGCATCATATTCCCGCGCCGCGCGAAGGCGTCGCGCTGACCGTCTGAGTGGAACAGGTTTATCAACCCCCGCCCCGAATGCATCGTGTTGAAGTTCAGCTCCTGCTCCATGCTTTCCCACAGCTTGAGGGAATGGGAATAGAATTCGGAGTTCCCTGGAAGGAAGTAGTTGGCGCGCACAATGGTGGTGTTCCGGCCAACATTCCCTCCCCCGATGTAGCCGCGCTCGAGCACCGCGATGTTTTTGATGCCGTGGTTTTTGGCCAGGTAATAGGCGGTGGCCAAGCCGTGCCCCCCTCCGCCAATGATGATCACGTCGTATTCCGACTTCGGCTCGGGGTCCCGCCAAACAGGACGCCACCCCTTATTGCCGGTTAGTCCTTGTTTGAGGATTTGAAAGGCATTGTAGCCCATTGCAGTCTCCCGTGGTCACCACGGGTAGAAAAACAGCAAAACGGGCAGAGTGGAAGACCCTGCCCGACATTGATTTGTATCACAGCGACACATGCGTCGCTTGTGCCTAGCAGCTAGGCACATCCACGCCATTGTCCCAAGACAAGCAAGACGCAAAGCGAGGGGAGGTTACCACAAAGTTCTCAAACACGCGGTGACCCCAGCCAATGTTAAACGCCGGATTGTAGTCGGTGAATGACTCAACCAAGATCACACGCTCTCCTATGGCCATCAACGGGATACGGTTCCTGAACGCAGATCCCCGCACGGTGTCATTCGTCTGTACAGACAAGGTACCTTTGGTCGAATGGGACCACAGAACGCGGTGTTTTTTCCCGTTCCACGTCAAGCTCGTGACCCGCAACGCCGAGGTGCCAGACGTATAGGCCAGCGAGTCGTAGAGGTCCTGCAAGTTGTTGATATATTGCTCCGTGGCGCCATTGGTCCGGCGTGACAGAATATCGCCAATTGTATAGGTGGCCTTAAGCGCAGTGTTGCGGTTCTTGAACCCGTCGAAGAACACAAAGCCCCCCACAAACCATGCCATAAGCAGCGGCAGGATCAGCACGGCCTCAACGGTCGCAGAGGCCCGAGTATCACGTATGAACTGCGCAAACGGGGCAGCGGTTTTTTGCAAAAGCTGTTTCATCATTCAGGCTCCACCGAAAAGGCCGACATCGCAATCATGTTCAATCGCCCATGGGAATCGCGCGTTAGATACTCCCCCAAGGCAGCCGTCGGGAAGAATGGCACAATCGACATACAGGCCCGCAAGAACATCACATCATTCGCCTCACCGGTATCAAACGCGGTGGCAGGGATCACATTGTCGGCGTGGTTCCGGCAAGGTGTCGCCCCCGTAGGGAAGTCCCAGTTCTGATCGTCCTCATCCACCCGCACCATCTCAAGTGTCAAATCGTCAAGGCAGTGGTTTCTCAAGATGACCGTCTGAGAGCATAGCAATTGCTTCACCTGATCTTGCGTAAACGCGCGATTGCTCGAAATGCGCACTTCACGCACCGCCACATCCAGAGCCCGATCAAACATCATGTAGCGGGTCATCAGCATCCCGATCTCGAAAATTGACATGAAGACCAACATGAAGGCTGGGAACAAGATGGCGAACTCAATCGTTGCGTTCCCGTCTTCACGCCCCATAAGGCGACGCAGAGAGCGCAAGAAGAGTGATGGCTTACATGACATCATTGGATCAATCTCAACTGGTTAATTGTTTTGGCAATGGCCCCGAAAGCATCACTGATTTCAACACCTTCCACTGCATAGAAGTGGCTATCTGTTGTCGCACATTCGCTCATGACTTCCGACGCATAAGCATTGGCGCTGATTTCGAAACCGATACTGAACACCACGATCCCTGCATCGTTTGATGCGTCGCAAATATCGTGCAACCGGTTATCCGCAGTAACAGAACCGTACTTCTGGTAGTAGAACTTATTCCGGTCGTACCAGCGCACAAAGTTATTGAGGAAATAGAACAAAGCGTATTTGTTCCACTGGCGGCGCTCGGACGTGGAGTTATACGCCCAGCTTTTGATCCGGTATTGGTTCACGTTCATCCCGTCAGTCATCAGCACGATGACCTTCACGGTTTCTTCGTCATCATAGTCCACCGGACGGCCAGAGAACGCCGGGTCAACATCACCAGAGCTGATCAGGGCATCCACAACCGGCCGCATGTTCGGATCCAGCAACGCCGCGCCCCACTTCATGGCATAGTGAATGCCTGTCGCGGTTCTGGGTTGGTATTGGTTGATCGTGTTCTTAAGGAAATTCACATCGTTCTGGAACAGCTTGATTTCCTCATGAGACTTGTCTGAGCACCAAGGGTTTTGAATGCGATAGCCATAAGAAGACCCATAGTATAGGCTGGAGTACTCAAAGTGCTGGGCTTGTTGATACTGCTTGGAAAAGCTCAAAGGCACGGTTGTGAAGTCGCTGGCCTCGAACTCCACGCAATGCGAGTAGCCGTGCACTTGGTTCACATTCAGCGCGTCGAACAGCGCCTCACCTGCGTTGGTTTGCCCTGTGTAAGGGATCACCGATATGGAAATCAGATCTTTTGTGTCAGGCGTAATCAATGTGTCCACGAATTCATTCGCAGCTTGCTGCATGTTTTCCAGCTTGTCGCGATCATCCATGGAACCCGAGATATCAAGCACCAAGGAAATTTCGACTTGGTTGATCCGCTCCTCGGCAGCACCGCCCGCTGGGGCGTCAAGGCTCCCGATGCCGACCATATTCAAGAACATGCTGTCAACTTGGCTGGAGGCATCCGCACGCACGGTCCGGAAGTTCAGCCCTTCGGTCACATCCACGGTTAGGTCATACCCGCTGAGGCCGGATTTGGCGAAATAGTCTTCGACGACCTCTTGGGGATCATTTGTCTGGTCCAGATCAGCGGCCGCAAGAACAGCGCGATCCAAAGTCGCTTGCAATCGCGAGCGCATGTTTTCGTGGCGCATAAAGTCAATGGCCATGCCCGTCGCGACAAGGACCATCATGAAAATTGTCAGCCCGAAGATCAGCATCGTGCCGCTTTCTTCGCGGGCGAATCCACGGGTACGGCCTGCAAGCCGCATTTTTACTTGGGCCAGAAACCCTGCGTTTTGCCCCAAACCATTGGAGATCTCGCTACATTCATTACGCTTGTCACTCATGACTGACCTTCCCTAGCACCAGCACGTGCTTTGTCACCGGACGCAATTCGTCCAAAACCTACTAAGCCCCATCACTGTGGCTAGAATTTGGCGAAATTGGGCGGAATTGGGGCCTTTAATCGGTGTTTTCGGCAACTTTTCAACGGTCTGTTAGGTATTGTTCCTGCACGTTCACCAATGAGTGACCAATTGTACGGAATCAGCCAATCCGGAGCCGATAGATCAAAAACCACTTACGTTACGTAGAAACCGCGTCTAGGTTAACTTTATAAGCCGCCCAAAATTTAAGCAGTTTATTAACACCTGCCGTGTCAGGAGACATACATGAGCACACCAAACGAACCCTCTTTCCGTGAATCCGTTGAACTGATGTTCAATCGGGCTGTGGCCCTAATGGATCTGCCACCGGGACTGGAGAACAAGATCAGAGTCTGCAACGCGACCTATACCGTACGGTTCGGTGTTCGGTTGCGAGGCCAGATTCACACTTTTACAGGATACCGCGCCGTTCATTCCGAACATATGGAACCTGTAAAAGGCGGCATCCGCTTTGCCCCCAATGTGCACCAAGACGAAGTTGAAGCGCTTGCGGCTTTGATGACTTTCAAATGTGCGCTTGTGGAAACACCTTTCGGTGGCTCCAAGGGCGGGCTGTGCATTGATCCGCGGGAATGGGATGAGCACGAACTGGAGCAAATCACCCGTCGCTTTGCCTATGAGTTGGCCAAACGTGACTTGATTAGCCCCAGCCAAAACGTCCCCGCCCCAGACATGGGAACCGGCGAACGCGAAATGGCATGGATTGCCGACCAATATGCCCGCATGAACACCACCGAAATCAACGCCCGCGCTTGTGTCACAGGCAAGCCGTTGAATGCCGGTGGTATCGCAGGGCGTGTAGAGGCGACCGGCCGAGGCGTGCAATATGCTTTGCAGGAGTTCTTCCGCTATCCAGAAGACATCGCGGCGGCTGGCCTTGAGGGGACACTCAAAGACAAGCGCATTGTCGTTCAAGGGTTGGGAAATGTGGGCTATCACGCCGCAAAATTCCTGTCGGAAGAAGATGGCTCCAAGATTGTGGGCATCATCGAACGGGACGGCGCCCTGACTAGTGACGCAGGCTTAAACGTCGAGGCCGTTCATGCGTGGATCGCCGAGAACGGGGGCGTCAAAGGCTGCCCCGAAGGAACCTATGTCGAAGACGGTGCGAGTGTTCTGGAAGCCGCCTGCGACATCATGATTCCGGCGGCACTGGAAGGGGTTATCAACCTGTCCAACGCGGAGCGTATTCAGGCCCCGCTGATCATCGAGGCCGCGAATGGTCCGATCACCTCTGGCGCGGATGACATTCTGCGCGAAAAAGGGTGCGTGGTCATTCCAGACCTCTATGCCAATGCGGGCGGTGTGACAGTGTCCTACTTCGAATGGGTCAAAAACTTAAGCCACATTCGCTTTGGCCGGATGGGGAAACGCCAAGAAGAGGCACAGCACCTATTGTTGATCAACGAGCTGGAACGCCTGTCAGGTGACAAAGGCCTTGGATGGGAGTTGAGCCCTGATTTCAAGGCGCGCTTCTTGCGCGGTGCCGGTGAGATTGAGCTCGTGCGTTCTGGGTTGGATGACACCATGCGAACGGCCTATCAGGCGATGCGTGCGGTCTGGCACGGGCGCGAGGATGTCCATGACTTGCGCATCGCGGCCTATTTGGTCGCTATCGACCGGATTTCCAGCAGCTACCGCGCCAAGGGGCTGTAGCCGTCACAATCGGGTGGGGCGCGATATGCGCCCTGCCCGTCTTGGCTAGCGCAGACCATCCAAATCAATCAGACCATCGCGTTCTGCAATCATCGCGGCCAATGTATCCGCCATGAGCTTCCCTTCGGCGCCAGAGGTCAGACCACCCACGCCAATACGTTTGCCAAACCGCCACCACAGCCCCGGCGCCCAAGCATTCGGATACGGAACTTTCAGGGTCACCAAAAACCCGTTGGACGGCTTAAACGCGAAGAAGCTGCGGTCCACCTTCAACACATCTTCCATTCGGAAAATGACGCGACCATCTGACAAGCGCAACTCATCGTCCGTCAGTTCGATCATATGCCCTGTCACGTCCCACATTTTGTAGCCGCCATAGAGCGCCGCCAGACCCAAAACGATCAACAGAAACACCAAATGCAAACCGGCAGGTGGCTCCACGGCGACAAGATATAATAGCAAAGCCCCCAACGCATATAAAACCACGGTCCCGAACAATCGGCGCGGGGCGGAGGGGATCAACCCCGCAATCACTTCAGAGCGCGGTTCATTCTTGGTGTCAGTCATGGGCTCGCTTTCAATTGCACATCTCCCGCTTAGCGAAACTCGCCTTGCGGCGCTAGCCCTCAGCCTCGATTTGGCACCACCTCATATCCGGCCTCTTCGGGTTCCTCGTCAACCATTTCAGCCGGAAACCCCGGCGCTGTGATGTCCAGCCCCGTTGCATCCTCCAAGCGTTTGACAATATTGGGGGACAACTCGCGCGGGCCATAGCGCGCAATCCCGTCCTTAAAAATTTCAATCATGAGCGGGTTTACCTCCAAGGGGATTCCCGCACGATCGGCGACCTCTTGAAACAAACCGATGTCCTTCAACACAAGGTCCATGGTAAATGAAATGTCGCGAGATCCGTTCAAAATGACCTGACTTTCGGTCTCATGGACGAAAGATGTGCCGGAGGAGATTTTCATCGCCTCATAGGCCACATTCAAGTCCATCCCCGCCCCTTTGGCGACCGTTAATGCTTCTGCGCAGGTAATCAGGTTGGCCGTGGCGAGGTAATTGGTCAAAACCTTCAACACCGAGGCCGACCCGACGTCCCCCGTGTGCAAAACCCGCCGCCCCAAAGTGGTCAGCAAGGGCAGTATTCTTTCGAAAGTCGCACGGTCACATCCCGCAAAGATTGAGATATTTCCCGTATCTGCCCTGTGACACCCCCCAGACACGGGGCAATCCACCGCCGTCGCACCGGTTTTAGACACCAACGCACTGAGGCGTTTGACCTCTGCCTCGTCGGTGGTCGACATCTCCATCCAGATTTTGCCTGGCCCCATTGCTTCGATTAACCCGTCCTTTCCTTCAACGACCTCTGCCGAAATTGACGGGTGGGGCAAACACGTGATCACGACATCGCAGGCCTGCATCAATTCGCGCGGGCTACCGGCTGATTTGGCCCCCTTTTCCATCGCAGCCGCCACCAGATCCTCGTCAAGGTCGCGCACAGTGACGTCGAGCCCGTTGCGCAACAAAGACCCGGCCAACTTACCCCCGACATTGCCCAAACCGATAAAACCAACACGCATTTATTTTCCTCCCGTTGTTCAGGAGATGGTGAAAGGCGTATTGCGACCCGTCTGTTCCAATTCCGACGCGGCCTCGGAAAAGCGAAGCACGCCGCAGGGGCAAGATGACGAAACTACAAAAATCCCCGCCAACGCAGCACAGCCAAGGCAATCCCGCCGATAACCAACACTTGCACGATGAGTGATGCAGCGAACCCGAATGCTGCTTTGACCTTCACGGCCTTTTCGTCAATGGCCTCGAGATGGGCAATGCAGACACTATAGGCAGTGCTCACGCGATGTGGATCAAGGCGCAGAAGCATTTTTGGCTCCTTCGACATGCGCTCGGCGTTGACCAGCTCTTGCGCGGCCAAGCGCACCTGACGCGGCAAAGAGCGCCCCGCCCGCCGCACGCGCACCTCCAAGGATCCGCCCCGCATGCCAAGTTTTTCGCGCAACAGCACAAAAACCCGCTCAACCAACTGCTCTACAACAACCTTTTCCATACCCTTCCCTAGCCACTTCCACGACAGACTGGAAGCTGCTAGGGCTTGGCCTATGCTCAACTACACGACTTTTGGCACCGATGATGCCGCCGCGCCTCTATTAATCGCCCACGGATTGTTCGGATCAGCCCGCAACTGGGGCGTGATCGCAAAACGCCTGTCTGACCGTAGCAAAACTGTGGTCGTTGACATGCGCAACCATGCCCACAGCTTTTGGGACGCCAGCCACAGCTATGAAGACTTGGCCAAAGATTTGGCAAAGGTGATCGAAACCATCGGCGCGCCCATGGACGTTCTTGGCCACTCAATGGGGGGGAAGGCGGCAATGGTTTTGGCGCTGTCACGCCCCGAGTTGCTGCGCAAACTTGTCATCGCGGACATCGGTCCCACCCCCTATGCGCACACACAGATGGGGCCCATCGCAGCCATGCGGAGCGTGGATTTCAGCAAGATCGAGCGCCGCTCGGATTTGTTGGAGCAACTCACAGGGCTTGAGGCTGGCGTGCCGGAATTCTTGGCGCAATCCTTTGATCTGGCAACAAAGACATGGCGGCTAAACCTTGATGTCCTATCCGGCGAGATGGGAAAAATCGTAGGCTTTCCAGACATCGACGGCCGCTTTGACGCGCCCGCCTTGTTCCTGTCTGGGGCCAATTCCGACTATGTCAAACCCGAGGACCGCCCGCGCATAAAGGCTCTGTTTCCGCAGGCCAAGTTTGCCAAAATCCCCGACGCGGGACATTGGTTGCACGCCGAAAAACCGCGAGAGTTTGAAGCCGCGGTGCGGGTTTTTCTAAACACCTAGGCCCACGACCGCCCCAGACTTGACCCTGAGGTCGCCCGCGTCCTATCGTAACCCCGTATTTTACAGGAGTATTTCTCATGGGCAAACCGTCCGACGGCGCACCGACCACCGACCCGAAAACCAATCAGGCGATCCAATCTATTTCCGCGCAGCTGGGCATGTCTCATAAGGATTCCCTACAGCTATTGGTGCAGCTCGGGGCCGCAGAGGTCGCCAAAAACATGGGCGCGCGCGCCATGACCAACCCAGACAACAGCATCGTGGGGGCTGGCAGTGACGCCAAATCAGCGCCCAAAAAGTTGCTGGGGCATGAGCTCACGCATGCGCTGTCGCAAGGCTCGGTGGACAAATCCATCAACGATTTGGAACGCGCGGCCCAAAAGAACGCGTTCTTCATCCGCAAAGCCAACGCCTCCAGCGACGCGTCGAACCGTTAGGCTCAGACGATCTTGGCGGTGATCTGCTTGGCCAGCCACCAAGTGGCGGGGATCGAAAGCACGAACCCCACCGCAGCGGCCGCCACGATCGGCACCCAAGTGTCATACCCCATGCTCAACACGGCGATCACACCAATGCCCGCAAGGGTTGTGGACGTCATTGAGAACAGGATTGCAGCAAGGCGGAACATGGCAGGGACTCCTTCGTAGTCGTTACGCAAGCGTCATACCCCGATGCGCCCGCCCCCACTTTGATCTGGGTCATATGCCCATGCGCGGGTTTGAGCCTACCTCGACACCCGCACCTAGATGCAACGACAGAGCTTTGATAAAGTTGCGCAAAACACCAAAACCAAAGGCCCAAGCAGATGATCACACGCAAAAGCATCCTATGTCTGACCGCAATACTGGCGCTGACCGCCTGCGAAACGGTCGAGGGCATCGGGAAGGACGTGAGCGGAGCCGCGCGGGCGGTTAAGCGGGCTTTGTAGGTGGCGGCGGGAGATTTCACATGTCTAGTACCCGAAACCTCCGACGACTAACTCATTGAGCCTTTTATGTTGTCAAACATGTTAAGCAACGCAACATGTGACCAACGAGCCTGGGAAAATTTAAGCTTGAATTTCGCCATCGCTGCCTCATCATTTCCAGCGTTTTGCATCGTAGGATTAAGCGCGTCGAATAGTAATTTTGTAGATGATACGATGAAATCGTGAAGTTCGCCCTTTTTTGAGTAGGTACTATCTTCTCCGGCCCTAAAACGCCTTCTACAAACCATTAAATTGTGTCCAAGCTCTTCATCTCGGTAATTCAGTAAATTAACCCGAACAATTTTCGAATCTTCGTTTAGCTCCTCGTACCTCGCCTGCCAAATATCTTTTATATCGTTTGAAATCAATTTCTTAGCTGATACTAAAGTAATCGCATCGGTATCTTCATCCCATAACCTTGCCGCAGCTAGGTACGCAGCGTCTTCAAATGCATAAAAAATATCGAGAAGCGATTTACGTTGAAGGGTCAAAGGCAAAGGAGGATCGGTTAAACTAGGCCTACTTAGGTATTCCTCACAAAAAGCTAAACTAGTCAACAATACACATAACTCGCGATCAAGTCGCTGCCTGATATCTGCAACTGTCAGTATATCCTTAGTACCGCTGCTCACGTTACTCATTTCTTTGTATCCCAAAAGTTAGCCTGGAAACCTTTCCTAGGTATGGGCACGCGCTTTGCTTTGCAAAACGCTGCCGCCCACCCGCCGTGAAATTGAACAGCTTTAGCTGTCCATTTTCAAGGCGCTAATAAACGCCTCTTGAGGGATGTCCACCTTCCCGAACTGGCGCATCTTCTTTTTACCGGCCTTCTGCTTCTCCAGCAGCTTTTTCTTCCGCGAAGCGTCGCCGCCGTAGCATTTGGCAGTCACGTCTTTGCGCATGGCGGCCAGCGTTTCGCGGGCAATGATGCGGCCACCGATGGCGGCTTGGATCGGGATTTTGAACATGTGGCGCGGGATCAGGTCCTTGAGCTTCTCAACCATCGCGCGGCCGCGTTGTTCAGCGCGGTCGTGGTGCACCATGATCGACAGCGCATCCACCGGCTCGTCATTCACCAAGATTTGCATCTTGACCAAACGGTCCTCACGGTAGCCCGTCATTTGGTAATCAAACGACGCGTACCCCTTGGTGACGGATTTCAGGCGATCATAGAAATCGAACACAACTTCATTGAGGGGCAAATCATAGACCACCATCGCGCGGGTACCGGCGTAGGTCAGGTCCTCTTGGATGCCGCGACGGTCTTGGCACAGCTTGAGGACATCGCCAAGGTACTCATCCGGCACAAGGATCGTCGCCTTGATGCGCGGCTCCTCTAGGTGGTCCACATGGGTCAGGTCCGGCATGTCGGCGGGGTTATGCAGGTCGATCTTCTCGGCCTCCTCCCCGTCTTTTGCGCGCATATAGACGTGGTAAATCACCGAGGGCGCTGTGGTGATCAGATCGATGTCATACTCGCGCTCGATCCGGTCGCGGATCACCTCTAGGTGCAACAGCCCAAGGAAGCCACAGCGGAAGCCAAAGCCAAGAGCGGCAGAGGTTTCCATCTCGTAGCTGAAGGACGCATCATTTAGCGCCAGTTTCTCAATCGCATCGCGCAGGTCCTCGAACAGCGCGGAATCCACAGGGAACAACCCACAGAACACCACCGGCTGCGACGGCTTGAAGCCATCAAGCGCCTCGTCAGTGCCCTTCTTCTCGTGGGTGATCGTGTCGCCCACGCGCGTGTCACGTACCTGCTTGATCGATGCGGTCAGGAAGCCCAACTCGCCCGGCCCAAGTTCGTCGATATTGGTCAGCTCAGGCTTAAACACCCCGATGCGGTCCACATGGTGCGTGGAGCCGTTCGAAAGCATCTTGATCCGCTCGCCGCGCTTCAACACGCCGTCAATGATGCGCACCAGCACGATCACCCCGAGGTAGCTGTCGTACCATGAATCCACCAGCATCGCCTTCAGCGGCGCATCGCGTTCGCCCTGAGGGGCGGGCAGGCGGGTGACGATGGCTTCCAAAGTCTCGTGGATGCCCTGCCCCGTTTTCGCGGACACCTGAATAGCGTCGGTGGCGTCAATGCCGATGACGTCTTCGATCTGTTCGGCCACGCGGTCGCAATCGGCGGCGGGCAGGTCGATCTTGTTGAGCACCGGCACGATCTCGTGATCCGCCTCAATGGCGTGATAGACATTGGCCAGCGTCTGGGCCTCAACCCCTTGCGAGCTGTCGACCACCAGCAGCGAGCCCTCAACCGCACGCATGGAGCGCGAGACCTCATAGGCGAAATCCACGTGACCAGGAGTGTCGATCAGGTTGAGAACATAGTCCTCCCCGTCGTCGGCCTTATAGTCGATCCGCACCGTCTGCGCCTTGATCGTGATACCGCGTTCGCGCTCGATATCCATGCTGTCGAGCATCTGGTCCTTCATGTCGCGCGCGGCGACAGTATTCGTCTCTTGGATGAGGCGATCAGCCAGCGTGGATTTACCGTGGTCGATATGCGCCACGATGGAGAAATTGCGGATTTTTGAAAGCTCGGTCATGGGAAAGGGATATGGTTGGCTTTCATGGCTTGGTCAAGGTGCCTGTTGCCCTTGGTGCCTTAGGTTTAACAGATGATCCCCATGTTCTGCATCATCCCGCCCGCAAGACCCTTAGTGAGAATCAGTTCGGCCTGAAACTATGGCAACAATGTGTCTGCGGTTGCCGGAACAGAAACAGTGACCGCCTTCCCTAGGGTTTTAGTTCAAGTATCACACCATATATGGACCATAACCCACTGAAAAATGGCAAAAACTTGACGTTAACGTGTCATTAATGGACATTAACGGTCTCTGTTCTGCTGCCCCTCCAAAAGGATGTTAATTATGTTCCGTATTGCCCTTGCCGGCCTTTGCCTCGTAACCGCTGCACCTGTTTTTGCCGGTGACCAATCACTCTACCCGCATGTTCACACCAACACCTTTATTGTGGGCAGCTACACGACCCCTATCAACTACCGCGCTCATAACCCATCTGGCGACAACACAGGTCGCGGCTTCAACGAGAGCGAAATCATCCGCTCCCGTGGTCACAACACAGCCGACACCAAGTACCTTCCGCGCACACGCCACGGCGCAGGCTCGATTGCCGATGACGGCCCTGTCACCGAGATTTTTGTCGAGAACCTGCCAGCACTGAATGGCACGCATGCACCACGCCGCGTCATGTTGGGTTCGAACCTGCCGCGCTACTAAGCGGCCCTAAGTACAAATTGTGATCGCCGCGGAGATTGAATTCTTCGCGGCGTTTCGCGTATGATCCCCCCAATTCAGAGCGCGAGCCACATCGCGCCGAACTTATGGAGCGGGAATATGGGTTTCAAAACAGCAATCATCCTATGTGTGGTGGGCCTATCAACAAGCGGCGCAATCGCTGGACCAATAGAGCGCGCCTGCCTCAAGGCTGATCGCAAAGCCGCTTCGCGCCCCTTGTGCAATTGCGTCCAGCAAGTGGCTGACCTGACATTAGACAGCGGTGATCAACGCCTTGCCGCGACGTTCTTTTCAGACCCCCACCGCGCGCAGGTTATCCGCCAGTCCGACAACTCGGGCCATGAGCGGTTTTGGAAGCGCTACAAAGAATTCGGGGCAAACGCAGAAAGCTACTGCCGGTCCGTCAGAAGCTGAGCCACCAGCCCGTCGACATACCCTTCAAGTAAAGCAATCACCGGCATGAATTTACCGGTGTAATACGGGTCAGGGACATCTACATCTTCTGCGTCCGGTCCGAAGGATGACATCAAGACGATGGGCACGGATTTACCGGCAGGACGTTTGGCTTCGATATCTCGGCGGATGGCCTCATCCATCGCAATGATATAGTCAAATGTCTCGAAATCATCGCTCCGAAACCGGCGCGACATTTGATCCTCGATGTTATATCCCTTAATCCGCGAAGCAACCACAGCGCGCGCATCTGGTGGGTTACCAACATGCCATCCTGCGGTGGCGGCGCTGTCTATCTCCAGCTCCAACCCAGCGTCTTGCGCCTTTGCTCTCAAAATGCCTTCCGCCATTGGCGATCGGCAGATGTTGCCCAAACAGACAAACAATACTCGTATTGTCACTTTGATAGCTCCCCAGCTAAGCCACAACCTTGCGCGATATGGCTTTACCGATCAAGTGAGAAGCCATCTTACCTAACGTTAACTTGAGGGGTACTCTGGGAAAAGGAATAAAAAAGGCGGCCCCTTCGGACCGCCTCAGACAGGTGTTTCAAATGTAGGTTTGCTTAGTGATCGTGAGACCCGTGTTTGTGGCCATGACCATCTTTCTGCCCGTGATCGGGTTTGCGCTCCAAATCGACCGGCACCATGACTTCAATGTCGCCAGCCTTTTCGAAGGTGAGTGTCACGGCAACCATGGCCCCTTGCTCCAAGGTGCCATTCAGGCCCATCAGCATCACATGCTTGCCACCGCGCTTCATTTCAATCATGTCACCCGCGGCTACGGGAAAGCCCTCCTCGACATGCACCATTTTCATGACGCCGTCATTCTCGTGATGGGTGTGCAGCTCTACGCGTTTGGCCGCCGGTGAGGCTGCCCCAACAAGAACATCATCAACATCGGTCATGTTCATCAATGTGATAAAGGCCGCGCCAGTCTTGGCATTTGCGGTGGCGCTACGCGCGTAGGAATCGGTCACCTTGAAGGCTGCATCGCCCGCGAAGGCCGCTGTGGAAAGAGTGGCGGCAAAGATGGCCGCAGAAATGAGTTTCAGAGACATATGACATGCCCTTTCGTCTGAGGTTTTAGTGATTGTTTGGAAGTCGATAAGCCGGATCAACCAACAGGTGGTGCGCGCGCACTCACCCCAGCATTATCGCGACGGGCAACGGCTTGACTGGACTGGATCAGTACCAACTCCATGCGCCCTACCGGAGCGCATATCTCCAGCCCCGATGAAACCGGCGCCCCCGCGAGGGCCACCATTGTGCAATCCGGACACATCGGGGCGGGATCGACCTTGCCACCATTCGCATCCAGCAATATGGTTTGCAGGCCGGCCCCAGTGCATATCACCATAACCTGCGCGCCGGCGTCGCGGTCGCGCATCATCGCCATGGACCCCATTGTGGCCACCATGGTGAGCACAAGCAGCAAGGCAAACAGTTGGCGCACAATCATCATAGGCAAAGTCTTAGACCGCAGGCGTCACCGCGCCAAGACGTCAATTTGCCCCTTCACCCCAGTGTGACGATCCATCGCGCGGCCCCTCCGCGTCAGTGGCATTCCGCCTCGCAAAACGACAACGGCCCCGCCGGTTAAGGCGAGGCCGTTTCGATACGATCAACGAAACCTTAAGCTTCTGCTTGGGCTTTCGCGATGTCTTTCTTAACCTTGAGCGCCTTTGTGGACAGCTCAGCGTCTTTCGACTTTGCCATGAAGCCATCAAGGCCACCGCGGTGATCTACCGTGCGCAGGGCAGCAGCAGAGATGCGGAACTTGAAGCCGCGACCCAAGGTCTCGGACAACAATGTGACATCGTTCAGGTTCGGCAAGAACCGGCGACGAGTACGGTTTTTAGCGTGGCTGACATTGTTGCCGACCATCGGGCCTTTGCCAGTGAGTTCACAGACGCGCGACATATGCGTTTCCTTCCGGTCTTAAACAAGTGAAGGCACCGCACATACGATGCCCTAAATTCGATTTGCGTGGAATAGGCGCAGATTCTGTAAGGGTCAAGGGCAGATTGGTTGAATCCCCCAGCATACACAGTGTTTCTTGCTGATAGCGGCGTATCAGGACGAAACCGCGCGGAAAAAACCGTTACTTCGACAGAGCATCCAGCATTTTGGCAGCCGCCCGATCGGGGGAAAGCGCCCCTTGGGAAACCTCCAACGCCAGAGATTCCATCGCTGATTTCGCTGACGTATCCGTCGTGATCCGAGCCAAAAGCCCCGTGCGCACCGCTTCGTTGAACCAATGCACACCTTGGGCCTTGCGCCGCGCCTCCCAGTGGCCATGCTCTTTGCGCCAAGTGCTGAGCGACTGCATATCCTGCCATGCCTCATCCAGCCCCAGCCCCGTCAGCGCCGACACACTTAAGGCCTTTGGGAAGCCCTCAGGGTCCTGCACCCGTTTGCGCAACAGGCGCAATGCCCCTGCGTAATCCGCTTGGGTGCGGGTCGCCGCGGGCTTGAGATCACCATCGGCCTTATTCACCAAGATCAAATCCGCGATCTCCATGATACCGCGCTTCACGCCTTGCAACTCGTCGCCGCCCGCAGGGGCCAACAACAAGATGAACAAATCGGACATCTCGGCCACCATGGTTTCGGACTGGCCAACACCCACGGTTTCAATCAGCACCACATCAAAGCCCGCCGCCTCGCAAAGCGTCACCGCCTCACGGGTACGCCGCGCCACGCCCCCCAAGTGAGACTGCGAGGGCGAGGGCCGGATAAACGCATTCGGATCGCGAGACAGTAGGTCCATGCGGGTTTTATCCCCCAATATCGACCCTCCCGACCGCGTAGAGCTTGGATCAACCGCCAACACCGCCACCCGAAGCCCCTGCCCCGTGAGGTGCATCCCGAACCCCTCGATGAACGTCGATTTCCCCACCCCTGGTGTACCAGACAGCCCGATCCTCAACGCCTGCGGGGCGTCCACACGTAGCCTGTCAATTAAGGCCAGCGCATCCGCACGATGATCTTCGCGTGCGCTTTCAACCAGTGTGATTGCGCGCGCCAAAGTGCGCCTGTCCCCCGACCGTATCTTTGAGGCCATGTCTTCAATATGTTTCAAGGCTGGGCAATCTTTCGCTTGTTTCCCCGTAGCGCGGGGGTGTTAACCGTAGGCTCAAGGGCCAATATGTCTGAGACGCATAAGTGATGCAACGAGGCTAGAATATGAAGCAGTTTATGAAAATCTTGGGCATTTGCGCCCTTCCCCTGACACTGACCGCGCCACAAATGGCCGCGGCTGACGGGGCGACCAACGCGAAATTTTCCGTGGCAATTCGGGGAATTACCGCCGGAACCCTAACCGTCAAAGGCTCCGAAAGCGGTGGATCCTACAAAGCCTCTGGCGTGCTACAAAGCGGCGGGCTGGTCGGTTTGGTCGCCAAGGTGAAATACACCGCGACCTCCAGCGGACGTATCAAAGGCAGCAGCTTTAGCCCCGCGCGCTATGACGAGAAGGCCGATACGGGCAAACGCAAATCCAGCTCCTCGATGACCTATAAAGGTGGCGTACCCAGCGTCTCGGATTACCAACCCTCCCCGAACGGGGTGAAACCCTCTACGCAAAAGGGCACCGTCGACCCGATGACCGCGCTATATGCGGCCTTTCGAGACGTCAACAAAGACGAGGTTTGCAAGCTGGATGTCAAAATGTACGACGGCAAGCGCCGCTCGCAGGTAAAGCTCAGCACCCCGCGCGCCGAGGGCGATATGATCAAATGCGATGGCGAATACCGGCGTCTGGCGGGTTTCTCAGCCGAGGACATGGCGGAGAAATCGCGCTTCCCCTTCAACCTGTTCTACGCCAAGACCGCAGATGGCCGTTACCGCGTGGAAAAGGTGGTCACACATACGCTTTATGGCAACGCGGTGATGAAGCGGAAATAGACGCCAGCTTGAATGCGCGTTATGCGAAGGCATGAGCCTTCCGATTGAAGATGTAGTAGACGCCCTTGTTGGTCACATGACCGACACGGGCGTTTGCGTCTTACAAGCCCCGCCTGGTGCGGGCAAAACCACCCGCGTCCCGCTGGCCTTGCTGGCGGCGGGGGCCTTTGAGGGCCGCTTGATCATGCTGGAGCCGCGCCGCCTTGCCGCGCGCGCCGCCGCCGAGCGCATGGCCCAGACCTTGGGAGAACCCGTAGGTCAAACCGTGGGCTACCGCATGCGCGGAGAAACCAAAGCCTCCAAAGCCACCCGCATCGAGGTGGTCACCGAGGGCATCCTGACCCGCATGATCCAAAGTGACCCCGAACTGACCGGCGTCGGCTGCGTGGTGTTTGACGAATTTCACGAACGCTCCCTCAATGGCGACCTCGGGCTGGCGCTGGTTTGGGAAGCGCGCGGTGCCCTGCGCCCCGATCTCAAGCTGATGGTGATGTCGGCCACTTTGGATGCCGCCCCCGTTGCCGCTCTTTTGGATGACGCGCCTATCGTCACCTCCGACGGGCGCGCGCATCCCGTTGAAACCCGCTGGCTGGACCGCCCGTTGCACAAAGACACCCGCTTCGAGGTGGCCGCAGCTGATCTCATCAACCAAGCCGTCAAAGACACCACCGGCGGCGTTTTGGTGTTCCTTCCCGGTGAAGGTGAAATCCGGCGGGTGATGAACAATCTTACCGTGCCAAAAGGTGCCGTGGTGCGCCCTTTGTTTGGCGCGCTCCCGTTCAAAGACCAACGTGCCGCGATTGCCCCTGAAGATGGCATCCGCAAAATCGTGCTGGCGACATCCATCGCGGAAACCTCCCTGACCATCGAAGACGTGCGCGTTGTGGTCGATGCGGGCCGTGCCAGACGGGCGCGGTTCGACGCGGGCTCCGGCATGTCGCGGCTGGTCACCGAAAAAGTATCCCGCGCCGAAGCCACGCAGCGCCAAGGCCGCGCAGGACGTGTGCAGGCGGGTGTGTGCTACCGCATGTGGACCCGCGCCGAGGAAGGCGCCCTACCAGCCTTCCCCCCCGCCGAGATCGAGGCCGCAGACCTCACGGGATTAGCGCTGGAACTGGCCAATTGGGGATCTCGCCCCGAAGATTTGGCTTTCCTGACACCGCCCCCCGAAAACGCATTCAACGAGGCAAACGCCCTGTTGGAAATGCTGGGTGTCTTGAAGGCAGGCCGGATCACAGATCACGGGCGCAGTTTGGCCGCGATGCCATTGCACCCGCGCCTTGGCCACATGCTGGCGAACTCCGGCAGCACCGGCCCAGCGCTCGCTGCGATCTTGGGGGAGCGCGATCCATTGGGGCGCAACTCCGGATCAGACATCGCTGCACGCGTCAAGCTGTTGGGGGGCTCGGTCCCACCGCACGCCAATCGCGGTGTGGTGGAACGCGCGCGCGCCGAGGCAAAGCGCCTCAAGCGGTTCGCAGGCACCACCGAGCGCAGCTTGGGCGAGATGGCGGCCTTGGCCTACCCCGACCGCATCGGGATGCGTCGCCCTGGCAAAGATGCGCGCTATGTGTTGTCGGGCGGCAAAGGCGCTGTGATTGACAACAGCGACAACTTGGCAGGGCAACGCATGATTGTGGCGCTTGATCTGGACGGCGATGCCCGCGAGGCCAAAGTCAGGCTGGCTTGCGCAATTACGGAAGCCGAATTGCGCGCCCTCTATGGCGATCAGATCAAATGGGTAGAGCTGTGCGAATGGTCCAAACGCGATCGCAAAGTGCTGGCCCGAAGACAAGAACGCTTCGGCGCTTTGACCTTAGACGACCGCATGTGGAAGGACGCCGACCCAGACCACATCGCGCAAGCTATGCTAAAGGGTGTGCGCCAATTGGGGCTGACATCCTTGAACTGGTCCAAGCCCGCCAAATACCTCCGTGCGCGTGTGCAATATATGCGCGAAGGCCTGCCAGATTGGTCCGACGAAGGCCTGATGAGCAGCTTGGATCAATGGCTGCTGCCATATCTAAGCGGTGTGCGATCAGCGGACGACCTTAAGGGTGTCAACGTCGCGGAAGCTTTGCGTGCAGGTCTGGACTGGGACCAGATGCAAGCCCTTGATGCAGGTGCCCCCGCCAAGTTCACCACACCACTTGGTCGCGATCTGGCGCTGGACTATGCCGATGGCGCCCCAGCGCTAGAGGTCCGCTTGCAAGAAATGTTCGGCGTCACGCAGCACCCGCGTACAGGGCCAGAGCAATTGCCACTGAAGATAACGTTGCTCTCTCCGGCGTCCAAACCCGTGCAAGTCACCACCGACCTGCCCGGCTTTTGGGCGGGTTCCTACGCTGATGTTCGTAAGGACATGCGCGCGCGCTACCCGCGCCATCCTTGGCCCGAAGACCCGACCGTGGCCGACCCGACGCTACGTGCAAAACCGCGCGGCACGTAACTGGGCTGGACAGTGCGCCCCTTGGCGCTAGTGTCTGAGCTGACCCACACTACGGAGGCCCGCGTCATGACCCTCGCCAATAGCAAATTCGGCACATCCCAACCCGTCAAACGCCGCGAGGACACCCGCTTTTTAACCGGAGACGGTCGCTACCTAGATGACACAACGCCAGATGGGGCGCTGTTTGCCTTCGTGTTTCGCTCCTCCGTGGCCCATGCCGACATCACCGAACTCGACATCAGCGACGCCGAAACCTCCGACGGGGTGCACTTGGTTCTGACGGCAGACAGTTTCGAGGCGGCAGGTGGCGCCAACAAAATGGCCGCGTCGATCAACACCAACCGCGACGGCAGCAAAGGGGCCGCCCCCCTGCGCCCCATCTTGGCAACCGGCCGCGTGCGTTTTGTGGGTGAAGCCATCGCAATGATCGTGGCCGATAGCCTAGAGCAGGCCAAGGACGCCGCCGAGCTGATCGGTTTCGACTACGACGATCTGGACGTGCATATGGACGTCGCAGCCGGTGGCCCCGCGATCCACCCAGAAGCCCCCGATAACGTCGCATATGACTGGGGCATCGGGGATGCGGATAAAACCGAGGCGGCATTCAAGACCGCGGCTTTCACCACCAAAGTCGAGATCGACGACAACCGGATCATCGCCAACTCCATAGAGCCCCGCGGCTGCTGGGCCAGCGTTGAGGATGGCCGTCTACATATGGAATACTCCGGCCAAGGGGTGTGGGGGCTGAAAGGCTCGCTGGCCTCAACCTTGGGCATCGACAAAGAAGACGTACATGTCACCACCCCTGATGTGGGCGGCGGTTTCGGCATGAAGGCTTTTGACTACCCCGAATACTTCATGGTCGCCCTTGCGGCCCGAAAGTTGAACCGCCCCGTTCGCTGGCAGGCCGACCGCACCGAATCCATGCTCACCGATAACGCCGGACGCGATCTGATATCCACCGCCGAACTGGCCTTTGACAAAGACCACAAAATCACCGCCTACCGTGTGAATGCCGTCAGCAACATGGGGGCCTATAACTCCGGCTTTGCACAGTTCATCCAAAGCGATCTGGCGTCCAAGGTTCTGATGGGTGTCTACGACGTGCAGGCGGCCTATTTTTCCAATCAAGGTATCTACACCAATACCACGCAGGTTGATGCCTATCGTGGTGCCGGTCGCCCCGAGGCGATCTATGTCCTCGAGCGCGCGATCGACTATGCCGCACGCGAATTGGGTGTGGATGCGCTGGAATTGCGCCGCAAGAATTTCATCCCAGCGGACCAGTTTCCCTACACATCCGTTACAGGGGAACTTTACGACGTTGGTGATTTCCACAAAGTCCTGAAGCGCACAGAGGTCGAGGCCGATATGGCAGGCTTTGCCGCGCGCAAAGAAGGCTCGGCCCAGAACGGCAAGCTGCGCGGCCTTGGGGTGTGCTACTACATCGAAAGTATCCTCGGCAGCCCAGACGAGACCGCCAACATCGAATTCACCGACACAGGCCGCGTGAACCTGTATGTGGGCACCCAAAGCAACGGTCAGGGTCACGAAACCGTCTACACCCAGATGCTGCATGAATACACCGGCATCGACCCCGACCTGATCGACATCATCCAAGGAGACAGCGACCGCATCGCCACGGGCGGAGGCACCGGTGGGTCACGCTCTGTCACCACGCAAGGCACCGCCAACAAGGCTGTGGCAGACAAAACCATCGAAACCTTTCGCCCCTTCGTTGCAGAACAGCTGGGGGTGCCAGAGGTGGCGTTTGAGGACGGCGCGTTCCGCGCAGAGGGCTCCAACACCGTTATGACACTGATCGAGGCCGCAGACGCAGCCCGCGCCGAGGGCCGCGAAGATTTGCTCAGCATATCAGCCAGCACCACCTTGCCGGGGCGATCCTACCCCAACGGCTGCCATGTGGCTGAGGTTGAAATTGACGCCGACACTGGCGTGACCGAGGTGGTCAAATACACAGTGGTTGACGATTTCGGCGTGTTGATGAACCCGATGATGGCAGAGGGTCAGGTGCATGGTGGCGTCGTGCAAGGCATCGGGCAGGCCATATCGGAACATGTGGTTTATGACGATGACGGCCAGCTTTTGACTGCCACCTTCATGGACTACGGAATGCCGCGCGCCGCGGACATGCCAATGATTGACTTCCATTCTGAGCCCGTACCTTCAACGGCCAATGTGCTTGGGATGAAGGGCTGCGGCGAAGCCGGAACCGTCGGTGCCTTGGCCGCCGTTGCCAATGCGGCGTTGGACGCCATGTGGGAACGTGGTGTGCGCAAGGCTGACATGCCCTTTACGCCCCAACGTGTGTGGCAAATGTTGCGTGACGCCTGAATTTGAAGGGGGATGCTGAATTGACGACTGCAGACAGGTGTCGCTTGAATTTTGCGCGGCGTGACTGAACACTTATGCCGTTCCGCCAGCACCCCCAAAAGGTCATTTGGCTATCTTTAGAGGAATGTAACACCCTCGGAATAATATGTGAGATGGATTGACTGGAAGCCCTGCTACATTCCCATTAGGGTTAATGAGCAGATGAAATGGAGTGAATACAGTGCGTTGGTATAAGGGATTGGCAAGGCTTGGTGGATATGCTCGTCCCATGTCCAACCGCTTAAAGTCTCTTGTTGGTTTCGGTCCGGAACCGCAATCTGTCCATCCGGCGGCGACACGCGGTCCTGTTACGCATGTCATCATCCTTGACGGCACCATGTCCACGCTGGATCGAGGATATGAAACCCACGCTGGCACCACCTTTCGCCTGTTGTCCGAAATGGCCCCAAACAAGGCTATTTCCCTGAAGTACGAGGCGGGCATTCAATGGCGCGGGTGGCGTCGCGCCATCGATGTGATGGCCGGAGTGGGCATAAACCGCCAAATTCGCAACGCCTATGGTTTCATCGCGTCACGTTATCGCCCCGGCGACCGCATATTTTTGTTCGGGTATTCGCGCGGAGCATATGCAGTGCGCAGTCTGGCTGGGGTCATCGACCAAGTGGGATTGCTGCGCGCTGATTGTGCAACGGAGCGCAACGTACGCCAAGCCTATCGCCATTACCGGCGATCCCCGAAATCCGACGCAAGCAAGGCCTTTCGAAAGCAGCATTGCCACGCAGAAGCCAATATCGAAATGATCGGCATATGGGACACAGTGCGCGCCCTCGGGTTTCGCGCGCCGGTTTTATGGCGGTTTTCCCCTGTGGAGCATTCATTTCACAACCACACGCTCGGCTGTTCGGTGAAACACGGCTACCACGCATTGGCGCTCAATGAGACCCGCCGCGTGTTCGAACCGGTTTTGTGGCAGAGCCGCAAGGGGTTTGAAGGCGTGCTGGAGCAAGTTTGGTTCAAAGGCGCGCATGGCGATATTGGCGGGCATTTGATGGGCTATGATGACTCCCGCCCCCTTGCGAATATACCGCTGGTCTGGATGCTGGAGAAAGCCGAGAACTGCGGCCTGCCCCTGCCCGACGGCTGGCAGGCCCGTTTCCCGTGCGACGTCAACGCACCTTCGGTCGGGACATGGCGCCAATGGGGGAAACTGTTTTGGCACCGCCGCGCCCGTGTTGTTGGCCAAGATCCCTCGGAGCGTCTGCATCCAAGTGTCATCAACGGGCCGCAAGCCTTTGTTCCCGCCACCCCCGCACAGATGAAGGCACAAGTCACGCCACTGATGAAGCCCACAGGGCGCAGCTAGGTTACAGCTCCGTTCGGACGCGCCATAGTTCAGGAAACAGCTCCACCTCCAACATGCGCTTGAGGTAACTCACACCTCCGGTCCCCCCAGTGCCGCGTTTGAACCCGATCACCCGCTCAACCGTGGTGACATGGTTAAACCGCCAGCGGCGGAAGTAGTCTTCAAAATCCACCAGCTTTTCAGCCAGTTCATACAGTGCCCAATGCGATTGCGGGTCGCGATATACTGTGGCCCACGCCTCCATTACATCCTCATTGAACTCATGGCTGACGGATATGTCGCGCGCCAAGACCTCGGGCGGCACGGCCAAGCCGCCACGCGCCAGCGCCCTCACGGCTTCGTCGTACAGGGACGGCAACGCCAGTTCCGCCTCGATCCGTTCCATAATGTCGGGGCGATGGGCATGGGGGGCGATCATTGCGGGGTTTCTGTTGCCCACCGCGAATTCAATCAAACGATATTGCCACGACTGAAACCCCGAGGACTGCCCCAAATCGTCGCGAAACGCGGTGTATTCGCTGGGCGTCATCGTGCGTAAAACGTCCCAAGCATTGTTTAGCTGTTCAAAAATCTTGGCCACACGGCTGAGCATTTTGAACGCTGAATGCAGCTGGTCCTCCCGAATGGCATGTCGCGCTGCCGCGATTTCATGCAAGGCCAGCCGCATCCACAACTCGGAGGTTTGATGCTGGATAATAAACAGCATCTCGTCATGGGTGTTCGTCAGACATTCCTGCGCCCCCAATACCATGTCCAGCTTCAGATAGTCATTGTAAGACATGCGACCGTCAAAGCGCATCTGCGCCCCCTCTTGTGACGGGTCGTATCCGCGGCCTTTGGTCATTCACCCTGCTCCTGAATGGTTTTGCATCCGCATGGTATCTTTCTCAAAGTCGCATGCAACCGGCCTCGGTGAAGCTTGCCGCAAGAATTGCCCCGATCTGCCCTTTTCGCCCCCGCTTAGGCGCGGTATGACCCCTGTAACTCCAAAAGGGGACCGATATCATGGCCATGGAAAAGACATTTAACGCAGCAGAGGCCGAAAGCCGCCTCTACGCCGCATGGGAAGCCGCCGGATGCTTCACCGCCGGTGCGAACGCATCGAAGGCTGAGACTTTCAGCATCATGATCCCGCCCCCCAACGTCACCGGCGTTCTGCACATCGGGCATGCCTTCAACAACACGCTGCAGGACATCTTGATCCGCTGGAAACGTATGCAGGGCTATGACACGCTTTGGCAGGCGGGCACGGACCACGCGGGCATCGCGACGCAGATGGTGGTGGAACGCAAGCTGGCCGAATTGGGCGAGCCAAAGCGCACCGAGATGGGGCGCGAAAAGTTCCTTGAAAAGGTCTGGGATTGGAAGGCCCAATCCGGTGGCACTATCGTTGATCAGCTCAAGCGCTTGGGCGCGTCTTGCGATTGGTCCCGCGAGGCCTTCACCATGTCCGGCGCCCCCGGCGCGCCCGAAGGCGAAGAAGGCAACTTCCACGATGCCGTGATCAAGGTCTTCGTTGAGATGTACAACAAGGGCCTGATCTACCGTGGCAAGCGCCTCGTGAACTGGGACCCGCACTTTGAGACCGCGATCTCCGATCTGGAGGTCGAAAACATCGAGACCCCGGGTCACATGTGGCACTTCAAATACCCGCTGGCCGGTGGCGAAACCTATGAATACGTCGAGCGCGACGAGGACGGCAATGAGACCCTGCGCGAGACCCGCGATTACATCTCAATCGCCACCACACGCCCCGAAACCATGCTGGGCGACGGCGCGGTGGCGGTTCACCCGTCGGATGAACGCTACGCCCCAATCGTCGGAAAACTTTGCGAAATTCCGGTCGGCCCGAAAGAGCTGCGCCGCCTGATCCCGATCATCACCGATGAATACCCCGACAAGGACTTCGGCTCAGGTGCGGTGAAAATCACCGGCGCGCATGACTTCAACGACTACCAAGTCGCCAAGCGCGGCGGCATCCCGATGTACAACCTGATGGACACGAAGGCCGCCATGCGCGCCGACGGCAAGCCCTACGCCGAAGAGGCCGCCGTGGCCCAAGCCATCGCCAACGGCGAGCAGGACTTCGACGAAGCGATGATCGCCGCAATGAACATGGTGCCCGAAGCCTACCGCGGCATGGACCGCTTCGAGGCGCGCAAGAAGGTTATCCAAGACATCACCGATGAAGGCCTCGCCGTGATGCATGAGGTCATCCGCAAGGTAAAGGACGAGGACGGCGTTGAAAGCGAGTTCACCGAGATCGTGCCCTACGTCGAGAACAAGCCAATCATGCAGCCTTTCGGCGATCGCTCTAAGGTGGTGATCGAGCCGATGCTGACAGATCAATGGTTCGTGGAGACCGATAAAATCGTCGGCCCCGCGCTGGATGCCGTGCGCAACGGCGACGTCAAAATCATGCCCGAGAGCGGCGAGAAGGTTTACTACAACTGGCTGGATAACATCGAGCCATGGTGCATCTCGCGCCAGCTGTGGTGGGGCCACCAGATTCCGGTTTGGTATGGGCCGGGACTCACATCAATTAATTACGAGGATGAGAAAAATCCCGGTGTCATGGACATTTGGGATTGGGAAAATCCTATAGCCTTCTGTGCATCAACACATGAAGAAGCCCTTGGCCTCGCCGCAGCCGAATATGGGGAGGCTGGGGCATTTGCCTACCTAGTTGCAGATGAAGCCGAGGATTCCCAAGAAGCACGAGAGGCCGAAGCCGATGATGATGGGCAACCAATTCGCTTGTGGCGCGACCCCGATGTCCTAGACACATGGTTCTCCTCCGGCCTCTGGCCCATCGGCACCCTCGGCTGGCCCGAGGACACGGAGGCGCTGCAAAAGTACTTCCCAACCTCCACGCTGATCACCGGCCAAGACATCCTGTTCTTCTGGGTGGCGCGGATGATGATGATGCAATTGGCCGTTGTGGACCAAATCCCCTTCGACACCGTCTACCTTCATGGTCTTGTGCGCGACGCCAAGGGCAAGAAGATGTCGAAATCCACCGGCAACGTCATCGACCCGCTGGAAATCATCAATGAGTACGGCGCCGACGCGCTGCGCTTCACCAACACGGCCATGGCGTCGCTTGGGGGTGTGCTCAAAATCGACATGCAGCGCATCGCGGGCTACCGCAACTTCGGCACCAAATTGTGGAACGCCGTGCGCTTCGCCGAGATGAACGAAGCATACAAAGGGCCCGACACAAAGCCCCTGCAAAGCCAGCCACCGGTGGGCCTCGAGTTCACGGTCAATAAGTGGATCGTAGGCGAAACCGCCAAGGTGCGTATGGACGTCGACGCCGCCCTTGAAGCCTACCGCTTCAACGACGCCGCCGACGCGCTTTACAAGTTCGTGTGGGGCAAGGTTTGCGATTGGTATGTGGAATTCTCCAAGCCGCTTTTGCTCGATGGCACCGACGCCGAGAAGGCCGAGACCCGCGCAACAATGTCATGGGTTCTGGACCAATGCATGATCCTTTTGCACCCGATCATGCCCTTCATCACCGAAGAGCTATGGGGCGAGACCGCCAAACGCGACAACATGCTGGTGCACGAAGATTGGCCCACCTACGGCAATGAACTCATTGACAAAAACGCCGATGCGGAAATGAATTGGGTTATCGCCCTGATCGACGCAGTGCGCTCCGCGCGTGGTGAAATGCACGTCCCCGCAGGCCTCAAAGTCCCATTGGTGCAGGTTGATCTGGGCGACGCGGGCCTCACAGCGCTTGGCAACAACGAAGCGCTGATCCTAAAGCTTGCACGCATCGAGAACGTGTCCGTTGGCGAAGCCCCTAAGGGCTCGGTCACCATTCCCGTGGCCGGCGGAAACTTCGCCCTGCCTCTTGAAGGCATCATCGACGTTGACGAGGAAAAAGCGCGCCTAGAAAAATCTCTAGGAAAACTGGCCAAAGAACTCGGCGGTCTACGAGGTCGTTTGAACAACCCAAAATTCGCCGAGAGCGCCCCCGCCGACGTCGTTGCCGAGGCCCGTGAAAACCTCGCAGCGCGCGAAGACGAGGAAGCAAAGCTCAAAGCCGCACTCGCGCGGCTGGCGGAACTGGACTAGGCACTCATATTTCCATTTGGTCTTAAATACTCAAAACGCCCCGCCTGCATCGGGCAACGGAATTTGAGTATTTTTAACCAAATGGAAACGAGAATCATGTCTCTCTTGAGGTCCGGTACAGGCTGGAGAGCCGATGACCGGACCGGATGGAGATCGCCAAGAGCGACCTTCGGAGCGCGGCTGGGGGCATCCTCAGCCGCCTCTTACATCTATTTCTTGGACAATCCGCGCATAACCGCCGCCATTTGATCAGGCTTGCCGATAAGGGCCGCCTGCTCCGTGGATTCCGCCATCAATATGCTGGTTTTGGTTCCAGTCCGAGCCTCGTCCATCAAACGCTTTGCAGCCCGAATGGCGCTTGGGCTTTGGGCTGCAATTTGAGTGGCCAACTCCATCGCGCGGGCCATCGGATCCTTGTGCACTTCGGTCACCAGGCCCCACTCCAAAGCTTGTTCGGCCTCGACGACTTCGGCGGTGTAAATCAAACGACGCAACACATCATCGCGCAGAACTTGGGGGAATATCGTCATTCCGCCCATATCAGGAACCAAGCCCCACTTCATCTCCATGATCGACAATTTTGCCTTTGGAGACGCGACCCGCATGTCCGCAGCTATCGCCAATTGCATCCCAGCCCCGTAGCACTCGCCATGCAGGGCGGCGATAACGGGAACCTCCAGCTTACGCCACGCAAGAGAGAACTCTTGGAACCGGTTGGTGTCGCCGTGAGTGCGGCGCACAACGACCTCCTCCATGTCCTGCCCAAGCAGGCTGGTTAGGGATGCAACGTCGATACCGGCGCAAAACGCGCGCCCCTCGCCGGCTAAGATGACACAGTTTACGTCAACCGCCTGCAAGGCCTCGGCCGCGGCCAGCACCTGATCCAACATATCCAGCGAAATCGCGTTTAACTTGTCGGGACGGTTCAACGTAACCCGCGCAATACCGTTTGCAATTTCCGTGGTGACCAACTTCATGCTGGAAGCCTAGGCGCAAGAATTGCCTCATTCCAGCGTTATCTGACAACGCGCTCCACCGCTCGCATCATCCCCAGCGCCTTGTCGTAGACAAGTTCCAGTATAACGCGGGGTTTGCGGGCCTGTATTGCAACGGGCACCGCGCGGCTGGCACCGGTGGCAAGAGTTGCGGCCATAAAACCGCGACGCGTTAGCTGTGTCATAGGTTCCTCCGTTCTTTGGTACATGGGGAGCCCCTTCGCCACTTGCAAGCGGGCGCAAAACGCGATCAAACTTCGCCTCATGAAAAGACCACCTCTGACCCCGCTTGCCGATAGCCTTCCTGCCTCTGTCCCCTTTGTGGGGCCCGAAGCCTTGGAGCGCGTGAATGGCGCCGTTTTCAAGGCCCGCCTCGGGGCCAATGAAAGCGTTTTCGGCCCCTCGCCCAAGGCCCTTGCGGCAATGAAAGCCGCCACCAGCGACATCTGGAAATATGGCGACCCCGAAAGCCACGACCTGCGCCACGCCCTAGCCGCCCACCACGGCATTGCCGCAGACAACATCATGGTAGGTGAAGGCATTGATGGCCTTCTGGGGTATCTTGTGCGGCTTTATGTGGCGCAGGGAACCGATGTAGTGACCTCTGAGGGCGCCTACCCGACCTTCAATTATCACGTGGCCGGATTTGGTGGCATATTGCACATGGTACCTTACACCGAGGATCACGAAGATCCGGATGCACTGCTCGCGAAGGTCCATGCCACACAGGCACGGTTGGTCTATTTTGCCAACCCAGACAACCCGATGGGCAGCTGGCACCCCGCAGCAAAGGTGCAGCGCATGATTGATGCTGTGCCGCAAGATTGCCTGCTGATCCTAGACGAAGCCTATATAGAGCTGGCCCCAGATGGCACCGCCCCCGCCTTGGACACCAGCAACCCGAACGTCATCCGAATGCGCACCTTCTCGAAAGGGCACGGCATGGCGGGGGGGCGAGTGGGCTATGCAATTGGCGAAGCCGAGACAATCAGCGCCTTCAACAAAATTCGCAATCATTTCGGCATGTGCCGCGTCTCGCAGGCTGGCGCCTTGGCGGCATTGGAGGATCAAGCCTATCTGGCTGAGGTTCGCACCAAGGTTGCAGCCTCGCGAAACCGCATCGCCGACATTGCGCGCGACAACGGCCTAACCCCCTTACCGTCCGCGACCAATTTTGTCGCCGTTGATTGCGGCAAGGATGGGGAGTACGCCCGCAAGGTTCTGACCGGATTGCTAGACCAAGGCTTGTTCGTGCGGATGCCATTTGTTGCACCGCAAAACCGGACCATTCGTCTCAGCTGCGGATCTGAACAGGATATGGATCTGCTCGCAGCCGCTTTGCCGAAGGCCATCGCCTCTGCCAGCTAGGCCGCTACTGCCCAGCGCACACCGACGCGGCGGCAGCCAAGGCGCCTTCCCCATGAGGAATGCCCAGCGCCTTAAGCCCCGCATCAATCGACCCCAGAGTGCCCAAAAGCATATGCGTGTTCACATGCCCCATATGCCCGATGCGAAAGAACCCATCTGATGCAGGATCATCCGCTGTGGCCATGCCCAGTCCAATTCCAAGCGTGACACCGGCCTGCTCTGTCAGCCAGTTGCGCAGGTCGGTGCCATAGGGCGCACCGATACGCACAGACGTGACCGCGTGGCTCCGTGCGGCAGGATCGTTCATATTGAGCTCCAGCGAGCCACCCTCCCCCCACGCATCACAGGCGGCCCAAACGGCGCGTGCCAGCGTTTCATGGCGGCTCAAAACATTGCTCAGGCCCTCCTCATGCACAATCATATCCAGCGCCACGCGAAGGCCGTAAAGATGATGCGTGGGCGCCGTGCCACACGACATATGGTAGTACATCTCGGGGTTGGCCCTTGGGTGCCAGTCCCAATATCCCGACACGCGTTCCTTGTTCTGGCGGGCGGCCTGAGCCTTGTCATTGAAGAATATGAAACACATCCCCGGAGGGACCATCAGCCCCTTCTGGCAGCCGGTCACCATGACATCGATGCCCCAAGCATCCATCTGCATATCATCGCACCCCAAACAGGCGATGCTATCGACCATCATCAGCGCCGGATGGCCGGCTGCATCCATCGCCGCCCGTATCGCAGGCAAGTCAGACCTGCCAGAGCTGGCCGTATCAGTCTGCACCACCAACACGGCCTTGATCTTGTGATCCGCATCCGCTCGCAAAGCGTCCTCGACGGCCTGCGGATCAATCGGCGCGCGACGGCCGAAATCCAATTGCTCCACAACCAACCCGCGTTTGCGAGCCGTCTCGGCCCAGCCCAGCGAAAATTGCGCCGCCCCCGGCACCAGCACCTTGTCCCCTTCGGACAGCACATTGGCCAATGAGGCCTCCCACGCCGCATGGCCATTGCCAATATACATCGCCACCTGCCCGTTCGTTCTGGCCACGGCCCTTAGATCGGGGATCAACGAATAGGTCATATCAACCAACTCGCCGGTATAGATGTTCGGCGCGGGGCGGTGCATGGCCTGCAACACGCGCTCTGGCATGACGGAAGGACCGGGAATCGCCAGCGTGTGACGACCATGGGACAGATTGGTGGAATTGGACATGTTCACGGGCCTTTTGAAATCGCTTGCCTCAAGAGGTAGAGCCGCCAGTCTGGCCCGTCAATTCGCGATCCGTGGCCTTGGCGATCAACCTTTGTGATAGCGCGCCGCAAGCGCTTCGGGGTCGGCCCCGAAGCTATAGCGGGTCAATGTCGCGAAGTTGCGAAGACTTTGCCGCAGCCAGCCGTTTTTCTCGTAGCGCTCTGCGCCCGTTGCCACATGGGTGTCCAGCAGGCGAATGCGGCCCTTCAGGGCGCGCGCCAACGCCACATCTTCCATCAACGGCTGATCAGGGTAGCCGCCGCAATAGTCATAAAGCGCCCGCGACATGATCAGGCCTTGGTCTCCGTAAGGAAGGTTCAGCCCGATGCTGCGCATATTTGCCCAAGACGCCACCAGCCGCGGCGCAATCCCCTTCGCGCGAAACGACAGCCGGAAGGCTGCGGCTAGGTTTGGATGCTCGGCGCGGTGAATGGCGGCGGCGCCGACCCAGTCAGGAGCAAGATGCGTATCGGCATGCAAAAACAGCAGCCACTCGCCCTTTGCTGCCTTGGCCCCGCGATGCAGCTGCCCCCCGCGTCCTTTAGGGCCATCAACAATCACCGCCCCCGCCTCTTCGGCAATCATGAGCGTGTCATCCGTGCTGCCCCCGTCCGAGATGATCAACTCGCGGATCATCCCCATCTCCAGCCCCGGCAACAAAGCGTTCACGGTGGCCGGCAGCTCGGCGGCCGCATTTAGGGTTGGGATCACGATGGAAAACGGTGCAGACATATCGGGGCTGTTATAGCCGTGCATGCCTCCTATATAACAGAGCAAAGAACGCAAGAGGGATCAAATGTCAGACGCCGCACGTATGTTGATCGAAGTCACCGGCAGCGACCGCGTGGATTTTTTGCAGGGTCTCGTCACGAATGACTTGGAAAATTTGTCAGACGGGCTGGTCTATGCGGCGCTTTTGACCCCACAGGGAAAATTTCAGGTCGACTTTTTCTTGGTGCCTTGGGGGGATTCAATCCTGATCGACGTGGCCGCCGAATATGGCGAGGCCTTGATGCGCCGCCTGACCTTTTACAAACTGCGCGCCGATGTGAAGCTGGCGCAGCTTGACGCAGATGTCACCCGCGGCCTGGGCGACATCCCCAACGGAGCGTTCATAGACCCGCGCCACAAGGCTATGGGGTGGCGCGGATATGGGGCCGGATTTGCCTTTGACGCGCAAACAGACGTGGATTGGGATTCCATTCGCGTCGCCCATTGCATCCCCGAAATTGGCATCGAATTGATCCCCGATGACAGCTTCATCTTGGAAATGGGGTTCGAACAACTGGGCGGTGTCGATTTTCGCAAGGGCTGCTATGTCGGCCAAGAGGTCACCGCCCGCATGAAACACAAAACGACGCTGCGCAAAGGGTTGGCCTTGGTGGACATTAAGGGCGAGGCCCCCGTTGGTACCCCGATCGACGCGCATAACAAGGCCGTTGGCACCCTTTACACCCAATCCGGTGGCCGAGCGATTGCCTATCTGCGCTTTGACCGCGCGACCGAAGGGATGACAGCCGGTGACGCGCGGGTTGACTACCTACGCGGTGAATCCCCCGCCGAGTAACGCATGCCCCGCGATCACCTTTCGCTAAAGCGAACGTGATTTGCCGATTGGCAGGTTGAGACCGCATTCTGGCCGCGCAACTGGCCGGACTAAGGTCGCAGCACTGCAATGCGCTATCGGACATGACACATGGGGGAATTATGAAACTGGCATTTGGCAAGCTTATGCGCGCGCTTTTGGCCGCGCCGCTACTCACTTTGACGGCATTTGGGGCGCATGAGGCCGACGCCCAAAGCACGGGGTCGTTGCCCTCCTATGTCACCGAAGAATTTGGAACCCCTCCAAAAATTCCAAAGGGTGGCCTGTCGCGCAATTTGCGAAACGCCGTGAAAACCGCATTCATAGACAGCACAGAGAACACCAATTGGGGGGCGAAGCAATCCGCGGCCTTGGCGACCATTCGCGCCTCAAAGGATCCACGTTTGGCGTGGATCATCAGCGACATGATGCGCTTTGCCGCTGGCCCCAGCATGAGCGCAGAGCTTACCGACGCCGCCGCCTTTTTGTTGGGAATCAAAACGCCGCAACAAAACACTTGGGGCGTGGTCACGGATCATCTTATCGCGTGGGACATTCCCGCGCCGCCAAATTACCTCAAGGCGAAACGCGCCATCTTCACCAGCGTGATACCGGGTTGGGGCAAGATTTTCGTGAAGGGCGACATTGACTGGCGCTTCGTCTCTTGGGGGGGCGTCTTGATCGACAACCGCCCCTATAATCGCACGGATGAGGTCTGCAACTGCATCCCCGCGGCCGACAACCCAAAGGTCAGCAGCGCGAAGGATGCCAAATGGCTCAGAAACAGTGACATCGTGTTTGGCATTGAGGTCAACGGAGCGTACCGCGCCTACCCCCGCCGCATCATGGAGGTGCGCGAAATGGTCAACGACACGCTGGGCGGGCGCGACTTGGGCATTCCTTACTGCACCCTGTGCGGTGCAGCGCAGGCCTATTATACCGACAACCTTCCCGGTCGTATCAAACGTCCCGTGTTGCGCACATCTGGGCTTTTGATCCGCTCCAACAAGGTGATGTATGACATCACCTCCAATTCGGTTTTTGACACGTTTCTTGGCGAGGCGGTTACCGGCCCCTTGGCGCGGCGCAACATCAAGTTGGAGCAAGTCAGCGTCATCACCACAGATTGGGGGACATGGAAGCGCGAGCACCCCGAAACCACGGTATTGGTGGAATCCCTTGCCCTTGGGCGTAACTTCGATTTTCGCAACAACCGCGATGCCAATGGCCCAATCTTCCCTGTGGGGGATGTTGATCCCCGCCTGCCTGTTCATGAGGACATCATCGGTGTCGTGACCGCGTCAGGCAAACCGGTGGCCTTTCAACGCTCCAAGGCATTGGTGGCCCTAAAGCGCGGACAAAAGATCGAGGTCGAAAACATCCGCCTCAAACTGGACGCCGGTGGCATCAAAGCCGTGGACGCGAAAGGGAAGGATTTGGGCAGCCATCAGGCCTTCTGGTTTGCGTGGTCTCAGTTTCACCCCAGCACCCGCCTATGGCGTGGGTAGCAGGCGTGGCGGCTGATCACCTGTTACTGGGTGCGCGACTTTGCGACCCAGACAATGCCGCCAACAACCACCCCCCAAAACGCGCCGCTCACGCCCAGCAGTGTCATGCCACTTGCGGCAATCAGAAACGTCAACGCTGGGGCCTCTAGCTGAGACGCATCACTGAACGCAGCTTTCAGAGAGCCGACCATCGCAGGGATCAATGCCAAACCCGCCACCGAGATGATCAACCCAGATGGGGCCACACTGGCCAGCGAAGTGACCAAGGCGGCTGCGAAGGCCAAAAACACGTAGACAAGCCCTGAAACCATTGCTGCGACATAGCGTGTTTTGGGGTCTCGCCCTGCGTCTTCCCCCGCCATCATCGCCGCTGTGATCGCGGACATATTGACAGGAACCGACCCGAAGGGGGCGAAGGCGAGGCTGACAAGTCCGGTTTTACGGATCAAAGGTTGCCGGTCTACCGCGTATCCATTCAGCTCCAGCACCGCAAACCCCGGAATGTTCTGGCCCGCCATCGTCACCAGATACAAGGGAAGCGCTATGGAGATGACGGATTGGCCGGAAAAAACCGGCAAAACCGGCGCAAAGGTTGGAAACCACGCCGTGGCGGGGTGGAGCCCCTCAGCCGAGACATCAACTGCAAAATACGTCACCACCAAAAACGCCATTACCGCGAACGGCATTGCGGCCAAACGGGTCCAAGTCAGGCCGACCGCCCAAGCAATGATGACCGGCAAAACGAGAACGGGGATCGAGCCCAACGCCAACGCCGGTGCCAGACATAATTTCAGCAACACTCCGGCCAATAAGCCGTTGGCGATCGGCTTGGGAATAGAGGCGACGGTTCGGCCAAGGGCGGGCACAAATCCGGTGACCACAATCATCGCAGCGCAGACAATCATCGCCCCAACGGCCTCTGCAAACCCGCCCGGCAGGGTTGCCGTCGCGGCAAGAAACGCCGCCCCGGGGGTGGACCATGCAACAGCGGCAGGAATGCGCGTGACCGCGGGCAACCACAGGCTGCAAATCCCCATACCGATGGTGGCAAAAAACAACCCCGTGGCGGCTTGCGTTTCGGTTGCGCCCATTGCGGTCAACCCAGCCAGCACAATCGCGAAAGAGGCTGCATACCCCACGAATGCAGCCAGAAGCCCCATGTAGGCGGCAGAAACAGTAAAATCGCGGAACATCAGCCTAAAATCCAGTAACAGGTTTCAAGCTACTCATACATCTCTCGAAGCAATTCACCAGCTTAGAGAGACACCAAGGTTATTCGCGTTCGCGGATCGTCTTGGCGAAGGATGGGAAAATATCGGCGTTGGCCGCGATCAGATGCCCGTCTTCAAGCAGGTTTTGCCCCTCGCGGATCGTCTCGACAAAGCCGCCCGATTCCTTGACTAGCAGCACGCCGCCCGCGATATCCCAGATGTTCAGGCCGCGTTCCCAATAGCCGTCATAGCGGCCAGCAGCGACATAGGCCAAATCAAGCGCCGCAGAGCCCCAGCGACGGATACCGGCACATTGAGGGGCAAGTCGCGCAAGGTCTTGCAAGGCTGCGGGCAGGTAGCGACTACCGCCAAATGGCACGCCTGTTGCGAAAACAGATTCGATCATCTTATGGCGGGCGGATACGCGCAAGCGCTGCTCGTTCATAAACGCGCCCTCGCCCTTTTCAGCCACGAACATCTCGTCCTTGGCAGGGTCATAGACCACAGCAGATACGATCTCGCCCTTATGCTCTAGGGCGATGGACACTGCGAAATGCGGCATGCCGTGTAGAAAGTTCGTTGTGCCATCCAGTGGGTCCACAATCCAGCGGCGGGTCGGGTCTTTGCCTTCGATCTCGGCGCTTTCCTCGCCCAGCCAGCCGTAAGTCGGGCGGGCCTCCATCAGCTGCTCTTTGATGATTGCTTCGGCGGCGAAATCGGCCTTGGACACAAAGTCGCCCGCGCCCTTCATCGAGACCTGCAGGTTTTCAACTTCGCGGAAGTCTTTTACCAGCGATCGGCCGGCAACACGTGCGGCTTTGATCATAACGTTAAGATTGGCGCTGCCTTGCATGGGTCATCATCCTGTGGAGAGGTTCGGAGGCGCGTATAGACCTATCGCGCGCCTAGGGAAAGCCCTTGCGGACATGGCAGAATTGAACGAGCCTCCGTCCATGTCCACAGACCGCCCCTTCCTTGGCATCATGTTCATGATCAGCTTTTGCGTTATCGCCCCTTTGGGCGATGCTTTGGCGAAGGTTTTGGGCGAGACAATACCGCTGGGCCAGCTCGTTTTGACCCGCTTTGCGGTGCAAACGGCCGCCCTGCTTCCATTGGCCTATTTCACAGGCCGAAGCCTTTGGATGTCGCGCCGTGTGTTCCGCCTGACGGTGGTGCGGTCTTTCCTGCATATCATCGGTATCGGGGCAATGTTTTCCTCATTGCGCTTCCTGCCGCTTGCTGATGCGGTGGCGATCGCCTTCGTGATGCCTTTCATCATGTTGCTATTGGGGAAATACGTGTTGCAAGAAGAGGTCGGCTTGCGCCGCCTGCTGGCCTGTGTTGTGGGCTTTATCGGCACTTTGCTGGTGATCCAGCCGAGTTTTGCCGCCGTTGGGGTACCGGCCCTGCTGCCGCTGCTTGTGGCGGTGGTCTTCGCCTTGTTCATGCTGGTGACCCGCCAGATCGCCAAGGATGTGGACCCGATCAGCATGCAAGCAGTCAGCGGCATGGTCGCCACGGGTGCTTTGGGGCTGATGTATCTTATTCCCGGGACTGCAACGCTTGCGCAATTCCAGTTTGTCATGCCCGAAGGCGCCGGTATTTGGTCTATGCTGCTGGCCATCGGCCTGCTTGGCACATTCGCGCATCTTATGATGACATGGAGCCTGCGCTACGCCCCCTCCGCCACGGTGGCCCCCGTCCAATATCTGGAAATCCCCATCGCCACATTGATGGGCTTTGCGGTCTTCGGGGACTGGCCCAACGGGCTGGCGATGCTGGGCATCGGCATCACAATGGCAGCTGGGCTCTATATCCTCATGCGTGAACGCCGCATGTCGAAACTGATCCCCCCCGCAGCTTAGGCCGGTTCAGGCCCACGTTGTAGTTTTAGCGGTTCTGTGCGGGCCAGCCGGATAACATTCGACATGAAGGGTTTCGCCGTATCTTCGCTCCGTGTTGCAGCATATAGCCGCTTGGTGCGCCCCTCTTTGGTCAAGGGCCGCGTGACGTAGTCGGAATTGAAACGCACCTCGCGCACCACCCAGTCGGGCAGCACTGCCACACCGCGGTTGGACGCCACCAGCAGCAAGATCACCGCCGTAAGTTCCACCTGCCGCATGGACTTGGGTTCAACGCCTGCGGGCGCCAGCAACTCGGTGAACACGTCCAACTTGCTGCGGTCCACCGGATAGGTGATCAAATGCTGATCTTTCAGGTCGGCCGCCTCGATGTAATCCTTTTGGGCCAAGGGGTTCTGGCTGGAGGCCAAGAACACCGGCTCGTAGTCAAACAAGGGGGTGAAATCCACACCGGGTAGATCTTCGGGGTCCGATGACACCACTAAATCAACCTCCTCGCGCACCAAGGCAGGCAGGCCGTCGAACGACAAGCCGGGGCGGATGTCCACATCCACATCCGGCCAATTCTTGCGAAACCCTTCCAGCACAGGAAACAACCACTCAAAGCAGGCATGACATTCGATCGCGATATGCAGTCGACCGGTCTTGCCCATGCGAAGGCCTTCAAAATCGGCTTGCAGGGCTTCTACTTCGGGCAAAATGCGTTCCGCCAATCGCAAAAGCTTGCGCCCCGCTGCGGTCAGTTTCATCGGTTTTGCACGGCGGATGAACAGTTCGACCCCTGCTTGATCTTCCAGCCCCTTTATCTGATGGCTGAGCGCGCTTTGGGTGATGTTCAACTGGTCAGCGGCCTTCGCCAAGCCGCCTGCTTCGTGAATGGCACGCACCGTTCGCAGGTGGCGGAACTCTATATGCATGCTGTCCTCATAATCATCGTGAAAGTTATGAATTTGTCTCACATGATGGCCTGTGGCACAAGTAACCAACCTCAAAAGGACCGTTGATATGCCCCGCCCGAACGTCTCGTTTGAATTTTTCCCGCCAAAATCAGTGCAAGCCAGTTTCCGGCTTTGGGATACCATCCAGACTTTGGCACCACTTGATCCCACTTTTGTATCAGTGACTTACGGCGCTGGCGGGACAACGCGGGAATTGACCCATGAGGCGGTCACAGCCCTGAACAAATCCACCGACCTGCGCGTCGCGGCGCATCTGACCTGTGTCAGCGCCACCCGTGAAGAAACCATGGCCATCGCCCGCGACTACATAAAATCCGGTGTGACAGACATTGTGGCCCTTCGCGGCGACGCCCCAAAGGGCGAAGATTTTGCACCCACGAAGGATGGCTTTGCCTCCTCCATTGAGTTGATCGAAGCCCTAAAAACCGAAACCGACGCCACGATCCGTATCGGCGCCTATCCCGACAGCCATCCAGAAGCGGGATCAATGGACGACAATATCGCCTATCTGAAGCGCAAGTTTGATGCCGGCGCAGATGCGGCGATCACCCAATTTTTCTTCGAATCCGATACGTTTTTCCGCTTCCGTGATGCCTGCGTGAAGGCCGGCATTACCCAGCCCATCCTTCCTGGCATCTTCCCGATCGAGGATTGGACCCGTGCGCGCAATTTTGCGCTGCGCACTGGCACGAAGGTACCTGCATGGCTCGAGGATGCCTTTGCCGCTGCTATCCGCGACGGGCGCCACGACCTTTTGGCGCAATCTGTGGTGACGGAGCTGTGCTCCGAGTTGGTTGATGGCGGCGTCGAGGACTTGCATTTCTACACGCTAAACCGCCCCGAATTGACCCGCGATATCTGTGCCGCCCTTGGCGTCGCCCCAAAGGCCGCATTGGCGCAAGTCGCCTAACCGCAGGACCTGTTGCACACGGCTGACCTGTCTTCTACCTTCTCGGCGAGTATCCAAAAGACAGGTCCCCCATGCCCGATCAATATCTAGCCAATTCCGCTGACGAGCTTCCCGACCTTGCGATGACCATGTCTATGTCAGGGCTGGAATTTATGGAAAAAATTCTTGCGGGCGAATTGCCCATGGCCCCCATCGGAAAGGGGCTGAACTATCGCCTGCACAGTGTTGAACCCGATAAGGTGATCTTTCGCGGCGCACCGGGGTTTGATCAGATGAACCCCACAGGCACCGTTCACGGCGGCTGGTATGGCACGCTTTTGGACAGCTCCATGGCCTGCGCGGTGATGACCCGCGTACCGAAAGGGTCGATTTACACCACATTGGAATTCAAGGTGAACATCATCCGCCCTATTCCATCAGGCACCACCGTGGACAGCATAGGAATGGTCGAGCACGCTGGCCGCTCTACCGGCGTGGCAACCGGAAAAATTGTCGGCGCCGAGGATGGAAAGCTCTACGCCACGGGCTCCACGACTTGCATCATAATGACCCCCAAGTAGGAAGCCCGAGCCAGACGAGCGGGGCCTTTTCATAGGTCCGGCACGCCGGTTGAATGTCTGGATTTTGGTGCAAGCGAACTTGTTTTTCCAACCGGATGGTCCCTTGGAAGTACCCCAAAATAAATTAGTTGACAATAATAGTAAGGTAAACGATTACGCTCTCCAGAACGTTTTGTTCGCTAACACTGGAGACTGCCATGAAGACCGCTTTTACGCGTCGTGGCTTTGCTCTCGCTACCGCAGCCACCGCGATGTTCTTCGCGACAGCCCCGCATGCCTTTGCAGACGCTATGACCCTCACTGACATCGCGGGGCGCGAAGTCACTTTACCTGACACGCCCTCCCGTATCATCCTTGGCGAAGGTCGGATGATGTATGCAGTGGCGCCCCTTGCCACTGATGATCCGTTCGAAAACATCGTCGGCTGGAAAGACGACCTGATCCTTTACGACCCTGACGCCTTCCGCCGGTTTGAGACTGCCTTCCCTCAAGACACGGCGCGGATGGTGAACTTTGGCAATCCCTACTCGGGGGATTTCAGCATCGAAGCTGTGCTTGAGAACGAAGCCGACCTGTTGATCCTTGATCTGGGCAACCTGTTCAAAGCCGAAGAAACCGGCCTGATTGAAAAGCTGGACAAGGCGGGCGTTCCCGTAGTGTTTATTGATTTCCGCCAAAACCCGACGGCGAACACAGTCCCCTCAATGTTGCTGCTTGGTCGACTGTTGGGTGAAGAAAGCCGCGCATTAGAATTTATCGATTTCTATGTCGCCGAAATGCGCAAAGTGACCAATGTTGTGCAATCCCTGCCAGCAGAAGAAAGCCCCTTGGTCTTTATGGAGAACGCCGCTGGCTGGAACCCCGATTCCTGCTGCAACACCTTTGGCAGCTATAACTACGGCCGTTTCATCGAATTGGCGGGCGGCGTGAACTATGGCTCTAGCGTCACAACCGGATTTCGCACCGATGTCAGCCTTGAAGGCTTGATCACCGCGGACCCTGACGTTCTGCTTGGCACAGGGGCAAACTGGGCCGAAGCGCGGCCGGAAGTCGGCGCAACATTGCTGGGATACGACGGCGATGTGGCCAACAATGAGGCCCGCCTGATTGCCTTGTCGAAACGCAAGGGATTTGCGGATCTGCGGGCGGTGCAAAATGGCCGAATGCATTCCATCTACCACCAGTTTTACAACAGCCCCTACCATTTTGTCGCCATCCAACAACTGGCAAAATGGATCCATCCAGAGGCGTTCGAGGACCTCGACCCTGACGCGACCTTTGTGGAGCTGCATGACCGCTTCATGCCCTTCGATGCGGCGGGTCAATTCTGGGTGAGCCTCCCCTAGGCTCGTCTCCTGTTGCGGGGCGGTTGCCTGACTGCCCCGCCCTTTTCCCTTATTGAAAGGTCTTCCCGATGGTTGATCTAAGCTCGGATCAAGACGTGGCTGTGTCCGCACTGGTCCATGGTTACAAAAGCCGCAACGCACGTCGAGCGGCCTTACTGCTGGCGGTGTTGGCGGCCCTGTGTCTGCTGGTTATTGTTGATGTAATGACCGGCCCCGCGCGCCTGTCGTTTGCAGACGTCTTGTCCGTTCTGTTCAACCCGTCAGCCGCCACGGCGCAGCAAAAGGTTATCATCTGGGACTTACGTTTGCCCATCGCCCTTATGGCTTTGTGTATTGGCGCGATGCTGGGCATTGCGGGCGCCGGCATGCAGACAATCTTGAACAATCCGCTGGCCGATCCGTTTACGCTGGGGCTGTCATCGGCGGCCAGTTTCGGCGCGGCCCTCGCAATTTCCTTACAGTGGTCCCTTATCCCGGGCGCGGGGGTCTATTTCATCACTGGGAACGCATTTGTTATGGCGATGCTCACGTCGCTGGCGCTTTATGGGTTCACGCGACTGCGCGGTGTCACCCCTGAGGCCATGATCCTTGTGGGCATAGCCATGTTGTTTACCTTCAACGCCCTTTTGGCATTGCTGCAATATGGCGCCTCCGAGTTGGAACTGGCGCAGATCGTGTTCTGGCAGCTTGGATCATTGGCGCGGGCAAGCTGGGGAAAGGTCCTAACCTGCGTGGTCGTGCTGGCCATTGTTCTACCCTATTTCATGTCCCAAACATGGTCTCTGACGGCCCTGCGGATGGGCGAAGAGAAAGCCGCAAGCCTTGGCGTCAACGTATCTGTCTTGCGTCTGACCGTGCTGGCGGGCGTGTCGTTGCTGGCCGCCGTCGCGGTGTCCTTTGTGGGGGCTGTTGCATTTGTCGGGCTTGTTGGCCCGCATATCGCGCGGATTGTGGTGGGCGAGGACCAGCGCGGATTTCTGCCCCTCTCTGCATTTGCGGGGGCGCTGATCATGGCGGGCACATCGATTGCGTCAAAGGCTATCACACCTGGCGTCATCTATCCCATTGGCATGATCACATCGCTTATCGGTATCCCCTTCTTCATCTCTTTGATCCTGTCGCAACGGCAAAGGCATTGGCAATGACACTTTCAGCACAAGGGCTATCGGTCCAATTCGGGGCACGGCAGGTTCTGCATGACACAGGGTTCGGCGCCCTGCGGCAGGGGCAGCTGACGGCTCTGATCGGGCCAAATGCCGCGGGAAAATCCACGTTGTTCCGCACCATAGCGGGGCTAATCAAACCTCAAAGTGGCACCGTTTCAATCCATGGGCAGGATTTGGCCCAGCTCGGCGTCAAAGCGCGTTTGGACCGTGTCTGTTTCATGCCGCAGTTCTTCACGGCCAATGCGGCCTTGTCGGTCTTCGACGTTGTGCTGATGGCCCAAAAGCAGCTCGCGGGATGGCGCGTGAGCACAGATGATATGACCGCGGTAGCCCAACATCTGCACAACAGCGGCATCGGTCATCTGGCCGAGGCCAATATTGGGGAATTGTCCGGAGGTCAGGCGCAATTGGTATCCGTCTGTCAGGCTCTAACGCGCAAGGCCGATGTGTACCTCTTTGATGAACCGACATCAGCGCTGGACCTACGACATCAACTAGAAGTCATGACGCGCATTCGCACCGCCATAAAGGACCGCAATGCAATCGGCATAGTCGCGCTGCACGATCTCAACCTTGCCGCTCGATATGCCGATCATCTGCTGTTGATCGGAAATGGCAAAATTCGCGCTCAAGGTGCGCCCGCAGAGGTGCTGTCTGACCCTCTGATTGCCGAAACCTACGAAGTTGCCATTGAAACGGCACAAGGCCCCAGAAAGGAATTGAATGTTCATGCCTATGTTGAACACTCGGCTGCGTAGCACCGCGATTGCAGCCCTAATGTGCACGCCAGCCCTCCCAGCCGCCGCGGAGGAGTTTGAAATTCTGATGCTGAACACGGCAGCTGAAAACGCGCAGCATACCAATGTCTTTGCCCCTGATATCCTGCGCATCCAGCTCGGCGACACGGTCACGTTCATTCCGACCGACAAAGGCCATAACACGGCGTCAAAACGGGGGATGATTCCGCAAAGGGCAGAGCCGTGGAACTCCCCTATGGATGAGAAATTCAGCCTCACGCTAACCGTTCCCGGCGTCTATGGCTACATCTGCCTGCCGCATTACGAGATGGGCATGGTCGGCCTGATCATTGTCGGGGACGAAATGCAAAACCTAGACGCAGCAAAAGACGCACGGCAAGTAGGATCGGCCCGCGGCGCGTTTCGCGACCTCTTTGCCAGAGCGGAGGGGAGCCAATGACACCCCAATGGGCAGGCTGATCGGACGCGTATGCATCCCAACTGCGCGGCGTTCACCTTGGGTGGCAGATAGGATTGAGCACAGCTAACCGTTGTAGCCCGCCCGCCGACGTCCTACCCTGCGGCAAAGCCCATAAGAGGAACAGGCCCCATGCGTTGGATTTTTCGAATTGTGATCACCTTGATCATCCTTGCCGTGATCGTGGTGGCGGGGTTGTTCTTGATCCCCACCGACAAGATAGCCCGCATTGCGGAAGACCAGTTTGAGAAGAATACCGGCCGCGCGCTCAGCATTGGGGGCGATGTCTCGCCGCAGATATTTCCGCGCTTGGGGGTAAAGCTGGAAGACGTTGCGATCTCGAACGCGGAGTGGTCGGGCAAAGGGCCTATGTTGACCGCGGCCTCGATGGAAATGGGCGTGGGCTTCTCGGCCCTTTTGGGTGGCGAGATCGTGGTTGAGGCCTTTGACATCCAATCACCTGTGATCCGGCTGGAGAAATCCAAGGACGGGCGCGCAAATTGGGATTTCATCAATGACCTAGGAACCAAGGATGATGGCGGCGACGACGGGTCGACGGATGTGTCCCTGCCCTTGGCGCAGATCACAAATGGCACGGTTGAATTTGTAGACGCCCAAGCGGGGCAATCTTACGCGCTCAGTGCCTTGGACGCGACGCTCCGACTGGCAGATTTGAAAGGCGCAGGACAAGTCGCGCTATCGGCCCTCTACAAAGGGCAAGCGGTGAAAGTCTCGGGCACGATCAACGGCGTGCAACAGATGCTGGACGGCGGCGAGCAAGGGGTCGACCTGACGGCCACCGCAAGCGGAAACAGCGTAACATTTAAAGGCGTGGCAAGTCTGGATCCCGTGCAGGCGAAAGGTGCGGTGTCGGGCTCGATTGACGATCAAACCCATCTGTTCGCGCTGATGGAACAAGCGCCGCCACGCATCCCCCAAGGACTTGGCCAAAAGGTAAAGCTGTCGGGCGAGTTGACGCTGACCGATCGCCAAATTTTCCTACGTGGTGCCACGTTGGATCTGGATCACAACCGTTTTAGCGGTGATCTGGACGTGGCTTTGCAGGATAAGCCCTTTGTGACTGCGCGGCTGTCGGGCGGGGATATAGACTTTTCCGCCATGAGTACCGACACCTCCGAGGGGGACGGGGCAGCCAACGCGGGTGCGGGCGGCTGGTCTGATGCACGCATTGACGTGTCAGGGCTTTCTGGTGTGAACGGCGAGTTCTCCTTGAAGACGAAGTCGCTGGACTTGGGATCATTGCAGCTTGCGGGGACGGATATTGCGGGCACTTTGGACCGCTCGCGGTTGGTGCTCAATCTGGCGCAAGTTGGGGTGTTCGACGGCAATGTGTCTGGCCAGTTCGTGGTCAACGGTCGCGGCGGCCTGTCGGTTGGTGGCGACATGAAGGCCTCTGGGGTGGCCATGCAAAAGCTGCTGGCGGATTTCGCGGGCTTTGAGCGGCTTGTGGGCGACGCGTCAATGTCGTTGAAGTTTTTGGGCGTCGGAAACACGATGAATGAAATCATGAATGGGCTGAAAGGTTCGGGCCGGATGGATGTTGGCAGCGGGGAGTTGCTGGGTCTCGACATCGCTGGGATGATCAAAAACTTGGACGCATCCTATCAGGGTGAAGGCTCCAAAACGGTGTTTGAAGATATCTCCGCCAGTTTCGCCATTGACGGCGGGATGCTCAGCAACTCGGATCTGAACTTCAAGGCGGATCTGTTGACGGCAACCGGAAACGGGGTTGTCGATCTAGGCGGGCAAACGATCAAATACCGCTTGGCTCCGGTGGCCTTGGCGGGCCGGTTGAAGGACGGCATTCGCGTTCCCGTTATCATCGAAGGGCCATGGAGCAACATTCGGTTCCGCCCAGATTTGAAGGCGCTGATCGACACCGAGCTTGAAGCCGAGAAAGAAAAGCTGAAAGCACAGGCGAAAGCAAAAGAAGAGGAGCTGCGCGCAAAGGCCAAGGCCAAGGAGGCCGAACTGAAGGCCAAGGCGGCGCAGAAGCTGAAGGACGAATTGGGTGTAGACCAGCAGCAAGGACAAAGCGTGGAAGATGCATTGAAGGAAGGTCTGGAGAATAAGGCCAAAGATGCGCTGCGTGGCCTGTTGGGCGGAAACTAAGCGCATAGAACCGCGCGAAGGAGACGCCCACAACCGGCCAAATTGTGCATCTGCGCCGTCAGTTCACCATATCTTTGTAGGGGCAAACATCATCCTCGAAGGGGACATGTCTGCGCCGGAATTGTGCGCCGTGGATGCACTCGGGTCGGCTGATCCGATCCATGCGGAAATGCCGGAACCCTTCACGCGCCGGATCCCATGCGACGAGGTACCAGAGGGGCTGCAAAATCAGCAGAGCTTGGGGCTCGACCTTGCGGTGCGATTTAGCGCCTTTGACATCTTGATAATCAAAGCTCAGGTGAAGCTGTCCAAGAAACGCCGTCTCAAAGGCCGGAAGCAAAGACGGATCAATCTGCCCCAAGTCCGACAAGTCTTGCTTCGGCGACAACTTCCCAATGTGCAGGCAGTCCAGAAACCGTTGCAAGTCGCGCAATTTATCCGCCGGTAAGGATTTTTCGATCTTGGCAAGGCCAGCATCGGCGAGATCAGAGAACGGCAAGTTTTGCGCTGAACGCATTGCAGCCACGCTGATCAGCAGCGCAAAGACCTCGGCCACAGACAGGCGCGCAGATGTTTGCATGGATTGAGGGTCCAGCTGTAGCCCACCACCAGGTCCACTTTCGGAATAGATGACAAACCCGTCGTCTCGCAGCGCCGAGATGTCCCGCAAAACGGTTCTTCTAGAAACGCCGACGTCCCGCGAAAGCTCGTCAATCGTGGCAGTTTCGTTGCGGCGAAGGATACGCGCGATGGCGTCTTGTCGTTGTCTGATACTCATAAATTCGATCATAGCATAATTAGTGACAAATTTTGGCACCAATTTCATTTAGACAATTTGCAGAGACATTGAAATGGAGATTTGAACGATGAAACGCACCGCTGTTAACCCTTGGGATTGGTCCTTGAAGCTTGGTTACAATCAGGCCGAGATCATCGAAGGCCCGTCGCGCCAACTGATTGTCTCGGGCCAAACCGCCGTTGATGAACATGGCGCGCCACAACATATTGGCGATATGCGGGGCCAGATTGATCTGGCTTTAACCAACCTGGAGGCCGTTCTGGCAGACGCAAACATGGATCTGAGCCACGTCATTCGGTTGGGCATTTACGCGACAGACGTGGATGAGGCGATGAAGAATTTTGATCTTCTGGGGATGCGTTTTGGGCCAGTCCACAATGCGCCTCCGATGACACTGCTGGGCGTTACCCGCTTGGCCTTGCCAGACCTGAAGTTTGAAATCGAAGCCACTGCAGCGGCCTGATGCAGATGGAAAGATAGATCAGCCAGTCGGCTCAAAAACTTGGCGGGTTGGGCCCAACCCATCGCCAGTGCCAAGCGGTTCAAAATGGAAAAGGGGCACCTTGCAACCAAGCAAGGCACCCCTTTTTCTATTCTGTGGATTTCTATCCTGTAGGTCTGCTTTACCGGCGCCGATCGCGACGCGCTGACATGGGTTGAAAAGCCACGCCGACATGGGCTTCGCAATACGGTTTACCAGTTTGCGAAGGCAGGCCACAGAACCAAAAATCCTCGGTCGCTGGGTCGCCTACGGGCCATTTGCAGGTGCGCTCGGTCAGTTCCATAACAGAGAGGCGCTTGGCGCCTTTCTCAACTTCGCGCACGGAGGCCAAAGCCTCTGGGCTGATTTCATTCGCTGACGGTTGCGGCGGCAGCGGTTGGCCTGCGGTCACGATGAGTTTCGGGCGGCCGATAGGGCGATTAACCGGAGCGGCTGGCTTGGCCTCAGGTGTTGGGGCCGCCGCCGGAGCAGCTTTGGGTTTAGCGGCAGGTTTGGGTTTGGCGGCCGCTGCAGGTTTTGCCTTCGCGGTGGTCGCAGCCTTTGCGGGGCTTGCCCCCCCAGTGCGGTTGGACAGACCCAAGCGGTGCACCTTACCGATCACGGCATTGCGGGTGACGCCGCCCAATTCCTTGGCGATCTGAGAGGCGGATTTTCCTTCGCCCCACATTTTCTTCAACACTTCGACGCGATCATCGGTCCATGACATGCGGTGTAGCCTTTTCAAACGACAAACCGCCCGAATTGCTGTGCGCGGGGCGGTGTGTTCTTTTCCAGTTGCCCCTAATTTAGAGGCCAATGCGTCGGGATACAAGTTTGGATAAGGGCTAGTCTTGCGCAGGCGGTGCTAAGGGGCGCTTGGCGCGTCCTTCTCGCCACGCCAACAAGGCCGCCCCCGCGATGATGACCCCTGCCCCAAGCAAGGAAATCGCATCTGGCACTTTGTGGAATATCGCGGCGTCATACAGCGTCGCAAATACCAGTGTAGCATAACTGAACGGCACGACGAAGGAGGCCTCTGCGCGGCGCATGGCTTGGATGAAACAGGTCTGCGCACAGGCCATCATCACCCCGATCCCAGCAAGAGCCGCCCATTGATTTTGGGTGGGAAGCTGCCAGACGAAAACCAACGCGATCGTGGCCAGAATGATGCCAATTGAGTTGTTAATGAACAAAATGGCCAAAGGGCTGTCGCGACCGGTAAGCAACTTGATGATGGTGATCTCAACGCCCATCGAGACAGCCGCAGCAAGCGCTAGAAGGGCCAGCGGGTTAAACTCTGCCCCGCCCGTGATGAACCCGGGTCTTAGCAAAATGATCGCGCCCACGATCGCAATGGCCGAGGCGCTCCAACGGATAGGGCCGACACGTTCGCCCAGCAAAGGGATGGCAAGCATCATTGCGAACACGGGGTTCAGGAAGCTGATGGCGGTGGCGTCAGACAGCGGGATAAATGCGACCGAGGCAAACATCAATGTGATGCCTGTGGCCCCGAACACCGTGCGGACGGCGTGCATTTTCAGGTTTTTGCTTGAGAGCTTTGGGCGCAAGGCTGCCGCAGTGACGGCAATCGCAAGCCACGCAAACAAGAAGCGACCATGCGCAATCTGGATCGGGTGCAGCGGCTCACCCGCCGCCCCTGTTCCAATGACCTTCGCCAGCAAGGACGTGCCCGCAATCAACAAAGACGCAAGCAACATAAAGGCGATGGCCGCAGTGCGGTTTTCTGGAATGGGGGTCATCCCCCCGCGCTACGCTCGCTATGAGTGCGGGGCAAGGGAATTTTTGGCATATGAGGAAACGGTTTCTGTCGCGGCGAATGTAAACCACTGGATCGGCACATTGGCGCAGGCGCGACGTGACAGCATTCGCCCCATGTCGCCCGCGCAGAATGCAGACAGCTTCCCGCAAAGCCTCAACCCCACTTTCCCCCGCCCGCCGTCCAGCGTATACGCGGCATATGGCTCAGAACCCCCCAAACCTCCGCCCCGACCTTGCACCGAAGCTCAAGCTCTCGGAGGCACCCCGCGACAACCAGCCGAAAATCGGCATGGTCTCCCTCGGTTGCCCCAAGGCGCTGGTGGATTCTGAACGCATCCTCACAAGACTGCGCGCCGAGGGCTATGCCATTTCCCCCGATTACGCCGGTGCTGAGGCGGTGATCGTCAACACCTGCGGTTTCCTCGATTCAGCCAAGGTGGAATCCTTGGATGCCATCGGCGAGGCGCTGACCGAGAACGGCAAAGTCATCGTCACCGGTTGCCTCGGCGCCGAGGAGGACTACATCCGCGGCACCCACCCTTCGGTCCTCGCCGTCACGGGGCCGCACCAATACGAACAAGTCCTCGACGCCGTCCACAAGGCCGTCCCCCCCAGCCCCGATCCCTTCATCGACCTACTACCGGCAACCGGCGTGTCCCTGACCCCGCGCCACTACAGCTACCTCAAGATTTCCGAGGGCTGTAACCACAAGTGCAAGTTCTGCATCATCCCCGACATGCGCGGCCGCCTTGCGTCCCGTCCGCAAAAGGCCGTCATCCGCGAGGCCGAAAAGCTGGTCGAGGCCGGCGTCAAGGAACTGCTCGTCATCTCCCAAGACACTTCCGCTTTCGGCACCGACTGGAAGGACCGCCCCTCCAAGGCGCCGATCCTTGATCTGGCCCGTGAGCTTGGCAGCCTCGGCGCGCAAAAGGACCTGTGGATCCGCCTGCACTATGTCTACCCCTACCCGCATGTGCGCGAGCTGATCTCGCTGATGGCCGATCCCGCCAATGCGCTGCTGCCCTATATGGACATCCCGTTCCAGCACGCGCACCCCGATGTGCTTAAACGCATGGCGCGCCCTGCGGCGGCTGCACGGACGCTGGACGAGATCACCGCATGGCGCGCGGAATGCCCCGACATCACCCTGCGCTCGACGTTTATTGTCGGCTACCCCGGCGAGACGGAGGAGGAGTTCCAAACCCTCCTCGACTGGCTGGACGAGGCGCAGTTGGACCGCGTCGGCTGCTTCCAATATGAAAACGTCGATGGCGCACGCAGTAACGCTCTGCCCGATCATGTGGCGCCCGAGGTCAAGCAAGACCGCTGGGACCGCTTCATGGAAAAGGCGCAGGCGATTTCCGAGGCGAAGCTGGCCTCAAAAGTCGGCACAACAATTCAGGTAATCGTGGATGAGGTGGACGCAGAGGCCGCCACCTGCCGCACCACGGCGGATGCGCCCGAGATTGACGGGAACTTGTTCATCGACGAGGGCTTCGAGGGGCTGAAGGCTGGCGATATGGTCGACGTGCTGGTGGATGAGGCTGGGGAGTATGATCTGTGGGGGTTAATCGCGAATAAGAAATGATCCAGTGGATCATTTCCGCGATTAACGGGAACCCGCAAGTAGCTTAACCCTTGCCCTTAAATAGACCATGCGTAACAGCAAGAACGAGCCCAATTGCGCTTACTGCGGTACTCCCAACCAATATCTCCAAGACGCTGTCTGAGATTTTGAAACGGCCATCGTTGATCGATGAAATAAAAAGCAGCCCGCCAACAGACGCTGAATAAAACACAAGATAGCGAAAAACCCAAAGAGCATAATCTTGGCGCATTTCTCGGTTTGCGACTTGATCCGCTTGATCATTCTCTTGCTTTTTGACTTCTAGCTGTAACATCTTGATTTTAAGCGCACGAACATCAGAATCATACTGACCAGCAGTATCAAGACCCTCGTTCAGAGTAGCATCAACATCTTTTTCAGTGCGCTTTTGAACTGCTGCTTTAGCATCTTCTATTGTGATGGTTGTGGGCAAAGTCTTCGAAGCCGAACTCAACTGCTATTCCCCACAACCAATCACTAATCAAAAGGTCTTTTTAGCGACTTTCAACATGTCACTTGTAACAAGAAACATTTCTTGCATTTCACGATCCGAAAATAGATCAGCATACATCGGTGCGAAGCTAGAAGGGACTAGAAGGCGCGTAGCAAAGTCATCCGCCTCGCGCTCTTGAACCGTATCGACCTCATGTTTCAAACGAGGCACATAACCTTCGCTAGCGGCATACTCCGCGTGCAAAACATGATGTCCCAATTCATGGGCAATCGTGTACTGTTTTTCTTCCGCACTGTCGGCCGCATTCACATAGATCTTTTTCTCATCATGGTCATAAAAACCATGAATTCTATCGGAGGCACCGCCTTCAAAGGCAACGAAAACAACATCAACGTTTTCGCCCTCGGCAATATCTTCGACTCGAACAGGTGGGTGAGTAACTTTGTATTTCTTCAGAAGCGTCTCAACAGACTTAGTTATACTAGACATTGTTACCTCCTTTAGATTGCGGGATCAGTGTAGAGCTGGATCATGTCATTAGTTAGACTATTTCTACCTATAGTTGCACCTCACTGCAATAGCACATGCTAATAGACAAGTTGTTGTGAAACGCCTTGATAACTAGGGATTTGCACCTACATCTATAAGAAGAGACTGTAAAAAAACATTAAACGTACCGAGCGCACTCAACAATATCACTCAGACGGGGCTCGCTAACCAGTTGACGTAGCAGCCACACTATCCCTTAATAACCACCCAGCGCACGCCCCATTAATCAACCTAACCGCGCATATCTTGCCCGACGCAATGCAGACGTTTCGCAGACCCTCAATTTCCCAGTAAACAAACACGTTAACCACGCCAATTCGGCCCCGCGGACCACACACCGCGATCCAAGCGTCCGATGCCTCAAACTCGCGCCTCGAAATAAATCCGTACGCAGTCCTGCACCCGCCGGAAGCGATCCCCGCCCAGCTTCACCCCGCCAAACCAGCGCGTAACCACCACGACCTCACCCACCAACTCCTCGCGTTCCAGCATCCGCAGGATCACCATTCCCGCCCCGCTTTCGCCGTCGTCGTTCTTCACAGGTGTGCCGTCCGGCAGGATCACCGCCCATGTGTTATGCGTGGCTTTGGCATATTTCTTGTTACGGCACAGCGACTTAACAAAGGCCGCCGCCTCGCCTCGTGTACTCACAGGGCCGCCAGACACCGCATATTTAGAGCCCCGATCGGTCAGGATATTTTCAAGCTGGATCATCCTCGCACCCTAGGGCAGAAGTTTTTTCGACGGAACCCCGCCTTATCCGCGTTGAAAGGGTATTGGAACACATTAAGGACTGAGCCAGCCCATGAACTTTAAAGCCATTTCTCTTAGCCTTGCCGTGGCTCTCACCACCGCGACTGCGGTCTACGCACTCACCAATCGCATTTCCATCGACCGCACCGACACACAAATTTGCGTCCTTTCCAATGGCATCCCAGATCACCCCACCGGCCGGTTTCCAAACGCCGGAAACCCGCATTCCATCTCGGCGCAAAATGTAAGTGTCTGCGTGACTGCCACCCCTGAAAAAAGCACCAAAGCCCAAGAGGTCAACGTCACGGGAATCTTGAAAAATGGTATCCTCGTGCGCCCCGGAACCGCCGACTGGTACGACGCGTCCAGCCCCCGCGGGCACTCGCGTGACGACGCCTCTGGTTGGAACTTGGACGGCATGGGCCCCAACAACACGCTTGGCTTGGACGAGAACAACGCCCATGTCGACCACCGCGGGCTGTACCATTACCACGGCATGCCAGAGGCCTTGTCCCCCACGTCAGCACACACGCAAATAGGCTGGGCTGCGGACGGCTTCCCCATCCATTATGTCGGCACATCCGCAATGCCGTCCTACATGTTGAAATCCGGCACGCGCAATTCAGCCCCCTTCGGAGCCTATGACGGATCCTACAACCAAGACTTTGAATATCAACGGGGGTCCGGAAATCTGGACAAATGCAACGGGGCGCTACTGGACGGTAATTACGTCTATTTCGCCACCGATAGTTACCCGTATTTCCCAAGATGCCTTTACGGGACCGACATCACAAAAATCCGCTAAAGCAAGGCGCAGATCAATACCATCCAAGCTGCCCCAGCGGCAATCGCCGTCAGCGCCACCCCCGCGCTGGCGGCGTCTTTCGCAAATTTCCCCAAGGCGTCATGTTCCAGCCCCGACCGGTCCACCGCGGCCTCAATCCCTGTGTTCAAGGCCTCTGCCGCCAACACCAACACCCCCAAAGCAATGATCAACGCACGGCCTTCGGCACTAAGGGGCAAGATCAGCGACGCCCCAATTGAACAGACGTTCACAAACGCCCAAAACTTGAAACTCGGCTCATTTTTCCAAGTCGCAACACCCCCGTGCCACGACCATCGGCAACGGTTCGAAAACCGTCGCCACTCGCGTTGGACTAGACCGCTCAAAGCTTGGAGTTCACCTTGCGAACCGTCTCGATACGGCTGGCATTGGGGGGATGGGACCCAAGAAAGCGGTCGCCCGGGTCGGGAATGCGGTTAAAGAACTCGGCACCGCGCACTGGGTCAAACCCTGCCCGCTTGGCGATTACCGTGCCTAATGCATCGGCCTCCAGTTCGTTCTTCTTGGAGTAGGCCCGCGCGCCGACGGACCCGCCGAGCTGCTGACCAGTATCAACATCAAAGCCGACCGACGCCGCGATGATCCCGCCAATGATCGCGCCCCCGATGGCGGATTGCTGTTGCTCGGCGAGGTGCCGTTCGATGTGATGCGCGGCTTCATGGCCCATCACGAAGGCGATCTCGTCGCGGTTGCGCGCATCCGCGATAAGCGCAATTGTGAAGCCCAAGATCGGACGTCCGGTTTTATCCAGTGTTTGAAAGGCGTTAGGCGGCTGGTTGGTCCGCTCGTCGACAACCACTTTGAAATCACAATTCAAATCAGGGGCACGTTTGCGGCACTCACGCTCCGCGACCGGCTCCACCTGACGGACCACTGCCTTGAAATTCGCCACGGCCGCGCGCGATGACAATTTGGGCGGCTGGCTTTTCTTCGCAGCCGCCGCAGGCTTTGGCGCGGGTTTGGAGTTAGGAGTTTCAGCAGTGTCAACGGTGCACGCCCCCAAAGTCGCAGCCGCAAGAATTGGTAGCAGTAATCGCATCACAAACCTCATATAATTTTCGCCGAATGTAGCCCGCCCAGCTTCCCCCGCCAAGCCCGCAGATGAGCATTTGCAATTTTGATCGCTCCCACCTTACGGTGAGGTCAAACAAACCGCAGCCGGAGGCCCTATGTTCACTATCGAGCACGAGTTCGACGCCACATTAGTGACCCTCATCGATGAGGGCACAGATCATCTACAAGGCGACATTTCGATCAACGCTTTCGAAGATTGCGTAACCGTTGAACAATTGGACCCCCATAGTGATCGCGTTCATAGGCTTTCGTTCTCGATGCAGCAGATTCGCGATCTTGCAGCCGCTTTGGACCTCCCAGAGGGCAGCTATCGGCTGGCGGGCAAACCATGATCAAAACCGGCTTCTTTTGGGACGAAAAATGCTTCTGGCACGCAGGCGGCGATTTCGCCTTCACCCTGCCTTTAGGCGGGTTGGTTCAGCCGTTGGCGTCGGGTGGCCTGCCGGAGAACCCCGAAACAAAGCGGCGCCTGAAAAACTTGATGGATGTTACAGGCCTGTCGCAACAGCTGCACAATCGCAACGCCAATCCTGTGGAGTGGGACGACCTTATCCGCGTCCACCCCGAGGCCTTTTTGCGCAAGTTCAAAGAAAAATCTGACGCGGGGGGCGGCTCGATGGGCCTTCGCACCCCCTTTGCACAGGGCGGATACGAGCTGGCCACATTGTCTGCGGGGCTGGCAAAGGACGCTCTGTTTAGCGTGTTGAACAGTGAATTGACCAATGCCTACGCCCTGTCGCGCCCCCCCGGACATCACTGCTTGCCTGATTTCCCCAACGGCTTTTGCCTACTTGCCAACATCGCCATCGCGGTTGAGGCGGCTTTGGCCCACCGTCTGACCGACCGCGTGGCCATCGTTGATTGGGACGTCCATCACGGCAATGGAACCGAGGCCATATTCTATGATCGTGACGACGTGTTGACCATTTCGTTGCACCAAGAACGCAACTATCCAATGGACACGGGGGATGCTGAAGACCGCGGCGTCGGAACTGGCGAAGGGTATAACTTAAACATCCCACTGCCTCCGGGTGGTGGACACGAAATGTATCTGGAAGCGATGGAGCGCCTTGTTCTGCCGACCCTCAACGACTTCCGTCCGGATGTGATCATCGTAGCGTGCGGATATGATGCGGCCGCGATTGATCCGCTGTCACGGATGATGGCCACCGCCGAGACCTTCCGCGCGATGACCGAAATGGTACAAGAGGCCGCGTCAGACCTATGCGGCGATCGGTTGGTGCTGGTTCATGAGGGCGGGTATTCCGAGGTCTATGTCCCATTTTGCGGCCATCACGTCGTGCAACAAATGTCCGGCAGCGCGATCCATGCAGAAGACCCTTTGGCGGACACCTTGAAGTTGCGGCAACCTTCGCCGCGACTGATGCGGATGCATAGTGAATTCATCACGGATTTGGAGGCGACCCTGCGGTAGCCTTCGACAAAGAAACTTTGGAAAAACCAAATTATTCCAGTGCTTTGACGCTCTGGTTCAAAGGGCTGCAGCTGGCGTTCAAGCCAGCCGGTCAGCCAGTCTTTATCTGTTCCCCATCAGCGACGGGATGCACATATCCCACCGCTCCAAAGGTACCAGATAAAGGATGAACATGATGAAACTTCTAACTTTTGCAACGGCAATTGCGCTTGTCGCCGCGCCTGCCTTGGCAGAGACCCCCGCTGAACTTTACGGCGCAGAACATGCCGGCAATGGCGGGTCTGCCTTTGCTTTGGAGACTGCCGTCAAAAAGCTGTCGGGCGACGATCTAGACGACAAAACAACGCTGCGTGCGCCAGCCCAGACCTCTCGCAACTCGCAAGGTCATTTGCAACTTGCCAAGAACATGGGTGTCTCCCCAGACACCTACACCAGTGCCCAACTGGCGAAGATGTTCATTGGCAGATACGACTGACTCACCGGTCCCCAGCACTATGAAAATAGTGATCGAAGTCAGTCGAAGCCCCGGTTGGATCACTCCTTCCGGGGCCTTTTTATGTCTCTTGCGGGGGGGATGCGCGGGTGTGTTCAGCGCGAAACCGGCTGGGGGACACCCCAAGTTGCTGCTTGAAACTACGCGACAAATGCGCCTGATCCGCAAAGCCACAATCCGCCGCTATTTGCGCCAAGGGCATGACGCCACCACCGACCAACCGGCTTGCTATCTGCAGGCGCATCTGAGTGACAAACCGCATGGGGGTTTCCCCGACCTTGGCCTTGAACTTGCGCGAAAACGCGGCTTCGCTCATGCCGATCTCGGAGGCCAATTGAGCCGGAGTAAGCTTTTCGCCAAGGTGATCTTCAATATAGGTCACTACCTGCGTGTATTGGCGGGCATCGAAGTGCCGATCCAACCTGACATCAGCCGAGTTGCTTTGCCCGTAGCGTTTGACCATCTGTACCAAAAACATGCGGGCCAAAGCATCAAACACCACACTGGACCCCAGATCGTTATCTGCGAGGGTTTCCAACATTCGCTCTGCTGCGCTGCGAATGTCGGCGTCATGAAAGAAAAACGCGTCGTCGAACTGCCCGCCCTGTACCACAACCTTAAGTTCCGTCAGCGCAAAGCGGCGCATCACCTGTGGATCGACATGCAACAAAATCACCTTGGTCGCATCCAGCCATTCCCATGAGGTCTCCACCCCTGCAAGGGCGACGGCGATGTCGTCTTGTTGCATGGTGAAACGTTCGGTGTGACCGTCGCGTTTCGCAATGATGCGCACCGGCGTGTCGTGAACCGGAATGATAAGCGTGCTATAGGCCGTTACATGTGCAGGCACCGACCCGGGCTCGTCTTCGCGGTACTCAAAGTGCAGCAAACCGTCCATGCTTGTGTGCTCTAGAACGGGCGGAGAGACGAATTCCTTCAAGGGGTTAAGCCAAAACTGGTTGTCGTATCTCCCCATCAGTTGTCACCCCGCCATCAAATTGAACTGTTCGGTTCAGATATGAACCAGCTCACCTAAGGTCAAGGGATGGCATGTCGCAAATATGAAAAATTTTTGACCGCTTCTACCGCTCTTGCGAGCCGCCTCGGTCCACCGGTCCCCCCTGCGCCTCCCAAGTGGAAAACCCCTCGCGAAGATGGGCGGCACTGAACCCCATGTCGTTCAAAGTTGCCACAGTCAGCGCAGAACGCCACCCAGAGGCACAATGAAACACAAACTTCTTATCTTGGGCGAAAACATCTTTGAAATAAGGGCTGTCGGGGTCCACCCAGAATTCAGCCATGCCGCGCGGGCAGTGAAAGCTTCGCGGAATTGAGCCGCTACGCTGGCGTTCGCGGACATCTCGCAAATCAACAATGACCACATCTGGATCATCCACCATCGCAATGGCATCTTTGGTTTCGATTTCTTCGATCCGCTCTCTTGCCTGCGCAACCATTTGTGCCGCCGATACTTTCAATGCCATGTCCAAGCGCCTTCCCTACAATGCGGCGACCAGCACCAGAATACTGATCACAATTAACGCAATCCCCGCCAATTCCTTGCTCGTGCTGCGTTCCTTAAAGATGAAATAGGACGCCAAAAAGGTGAAGACCAATTCGACCTGACCCACTGCCTTCACATAGGCCGCGTTTTGCAGCGCAAAGGCCGTGAACCAACCGAACGAGCCGCACATCGACGTCACACCAACCATCGACGACACCCGCCATGATGCCACCACGCGGCCGATCTCGCCCTTATCGCGCCAAGCAAGCCACGCCGCCATAATCAGCGTCTGATAGGCAGTGACAATCGCCAAGGTCACACCCGCGCGCACAATCACATCGGCACTGTCGATCTGCAACGCCGCACCACGGTACCCTACCGCCGACACTCCGAAAAACAGCCCAGACCCGAGGCCAAACCCCGCTGCCTTGTTGAAAAACCGCGCACCGCCTTTGGGCGGGTCAGACAGCAGAACGACGCCAATGAACCCGATGGCAATCGCCAGAACGCCCAAGGATGAGATCCCCTCGCCCAAGACAATCAGCCCCATCAGGGCGGTCAGCACCACCTCGGTTTTCTTGAACACGATGCCGACCGCGAAATTGCGCTCGGCGAATAGGGCCACGACGCAGGCTGTGGCAAGAATTTGGCCGATCCCCCCCGACAGGGCATGACCCCAAAACGTTGCATTGAGAGCCGGAAAGGAATTGCCCGTGACAAACAGGTAGCCCCAAACGGTTAACGCGATAAAAGGGCTTGAAAACAAGAACCGCGAAAACGTTGCACCACCGGTCGACAACTTCGTTGCCTTGAGATGCTTTTGCAGCATGAAACGCAAGTTTTGCATGAAGGCCGCAAATACCGAAACGTATATCCATAGGGCCATTTGTCTCTCCAAGCGCTGCCTGTCGCTTGTCTATACCTGTTCGACATTAGGCGTCTAGGTTCTCTTGTTCTCGGCGTAGCAACGGATGCGCAACTGGGTCTTTTGACCACAACAGATGGCGCATAAAGACCGTGGCATATGACGGGTACAGGTAGCGATCATTGCAGGCCAAAAAGCGGTCCCGCTGCGCACGGTAGGTGTGGGGCAGATCATACCAAGACACCTGCGGATGCATGTGGTGCACGGCGTGCAGGTTGTTGTTCAGGAACAAGAGCGCCAATGGCCCGCGATCCTCAATGATAACCGAGCGTGCGCGGCATTGCTCATGCGCGCGGTGCTCTAGGAATGTCCTGATTTTTAGCAGCGACACCCCCAAATAGGCCGCGACAAGATAGGCCCAGACAGGCATCGGGGACTGGAAGACAAGCCACAACACACCAGCCGCCCCAACTAGATGCGCCGCCCAACTTCTGGCAATCTTGGTGCCCCCCTCTCCCATATCTGCGCGCAAGAAGGCCCACTGCCCCAAGAATGGCCCGATCAACATCCGCCCAGCCAGCGTGTTGTTTAGCTTCAGGATGGCTTTGTGCCAGCCAGGCTGACCCTCCCAATCCTTTTGCGTCAGAAAGTTGGTTTCCGGATCATCATAGGGATCGGTTAAATTGGCATCGCGGTGGTGGGCCAGATGCGTGTCGCGAAAGCGGCCATAGGGGATGAATAGGTTCAAAGACGGGCGCACCATAAGGGCATTCAACCATTGCCAAGCTGTCGGGTGACCGTGAAGGGCTTCGTGCTGCAAAGAGGCTTGCTGTGCGACAGTTACCCCAGCCAGCAAGACCGCAGCCGTCAAGGACCACTCAGACAGCCAGAACACCGCCCCGCCCCAAGCTGCATAGGTGGCGGCCAAGACGACCAATGTTGGCCATTCAATCAATACCGCGCGTTTACCTGTCACGGCGCCCCGTGCCCCAAGATATTCGCGCCCAAACCCGCTCGTAGATCACATAGCAGATCAATCCCAAGGCCGAATTGACGAAGGCCATGCCACTCCCCAAGGCCAACGACCCCGTTGACGCATAGCCCACACCGATCATCATGACGAAGCCCAACAAGGTCCAAAGCACGGCCTTCACCACGCTGCGCGATTTGCTTTCCATATAATCCCTTTCAGAATGCCATTGGGATAGCGCGCGGTAGCGGAGTGGGGCCATCCTGTAGATGGTTCACATTTTCAAGCATTGGTGATATAATTAAACGTATGCTTGAAATTATGGACAAACGAGACCGTGCAGAGCTGTTTCGCTCCCGCATCGCCATCGCCATGGACAATGGCCATGTGAGCCAAAGCGCCTTGGCTCGGGCGATTGGTGTCGACCGCTCGACCGTATCTCAATTGCTGAAATCCGAAACGGCACGGCTGCCGAACGCGCAGGTCGTGGGGGAATGCGCACGCGTGCTAGGTGTTTCTGCGGATTGGTTGCTGGGCCTCACTGACCGACCGGAACTTGCCGCCGATCTCATGGCCACAGCCCTGACGTTTTCTGAGGCCCCGCGGGCCTTGGCAGACGAGCAAATCTATAACTGGCACCGCGAAGCCGAGGGCTATAAAATTCGACATGTCCCCGCCAGCCTGCCCGATATGTTAAAGACCCGCGAGATGTTGGAGTGGGAGTATTCCCCACATCTAGGTCGCACAACAGAGCAAGCCATCGGCGCCTCCGAGGACAAGCTGGCGTGGATGCTTGGCGCACAGTCCGACTATGAAATCGCGGTGCCCTTGCATGAGCTTTACGCAATGTCGAAAGGTCACGGGTATTACGAAGGCCTCCCGGTTCACATTCGTCGGGGGCAGCTGAACCGTCTGTTGGAATTGCACGAACTGCTGTACCCGTCCTTGCGCCTTCATGCTTTCGATGCGCGAAAGCTGTATTCGGCACCTGTCACGATTTTCGGGCCAAAACTGGCAGTCATTTATTTGGGCAGAAACTACCTCGCATTCCGTGATCGTGAGCGGGTACAGGCCATCACCGCACATTTTGACGGGCTGGTACGAGAGGCAGATCTATCGTCCAGAGACATGCCCAAACTGCTCCAAAACTTAGTTGATGCAATGGATTAATTAATCCGCGTTAACAATTGATAATAAATGATTAAATCGCAAGAAGATCAAATCTTTGGATCAGGGTTTTCTGTGTGTCCATCCACAGCGATCACTTGCCCGCATACCATTCGCGCCGCGTCTGATCCCAGAAAGACCGCCATATCGGCGATATCCGATGCCTCCACAAAGCGGCGCATAGATGTCCCCGACGCATACCCATCATAGACTTGGTCGCGGGTCATGCCTTTGGCTGCCGCTTCGCGCTCCAACACCCCCTCCATGCGTGCGCCTTCAACCGCGCCAGGACATATTGCATTGGCGCGGATGCCATGGGGCCCCAGCTCCATCGCCAGAGTTTTCATCAACCCGATGATCCCCCATTTCGCCGCCGCATAGGGCGCGCGATTGGGATAGCCGTAAAGGCCCGCCGTCGAGGACGTCAGGATAATCGACCCTCCGCATTGGCGCTTCATCATCGGGGCGGCATGTTTCGCCGCCAAGAACGCCCCCTCCAAATTGACCGAAACGCAGCGATGCCAATCGGCAAGCTCCACATCCTCAATCGCGGCCGTAGGCCCCGCAATTCCCGCATTGGCGCAGAGCACATCGAGCCCGCCCCATTCGGCCTCCACTGCCGCAAAGAGCGCCGACATTCCAGCAGCGTCGCAGGCATCCACCACCGAGGAGTTCCAATCGGCAGGCACCTGCGAGACATCCAAATCCGTGACCCAGACCTGCGCGCCCACGGCCGCGAAGGCCGCCCCCATAGCATGCCCGATACCAGAGCCGCCCGCTGTAATGAGAACCCTCATCGCTTGCCGACCGCCGCCCCCGCACCTTCGGGGACCGCTAGCTCTGCATGGGCCTTGGCGATCTGGGATAATTTCGCCGCGATCTCCGTCGATGGCTCGGACGCGCGACGGGTCTTAAGCGACACATGGATCAGCATATGCTCCCCTGTTGCCAACAGCCGTTCGCCGTCAAACATGCGGTGGAACAGGTGCATTTTCTTGCCCTGCCCGTGCAGGACTTGGGTGTCCACGTGAATTCGCGTGCCCGCATGCACCTCGTCGACGTGGCGTATGTGGGTTTCCGCCGTGAAGTAGCTGCCACCAGAGGCGATGTAATCCGCGTCGCAGCCGATCATCTCCATGAAGCGGTCCGTCGCGTCGCCAAATGCCTGCAAGTACCGCGCCTCATTCATATGGCCGTTGTAATCCGTCCAATCGAGGGGCACCGCGCGTTGCACGGTCAGGATCGGCGTTGAAACATCTCCAAGCGCGGGTTTGGCAGGGTCTATACGGTTCAACACTGCGCCGGCGCCGTAATCCTGCGCCTTGAGCGCGCGCATGATCGAGACAAGGTTATTGTCGCGGATACGCTCCAACTCGCGGATGCTAAACGCGCCGGACTGCGCATCGGACTGGCTGGCGATTTGGTCCACCAACTCATCCGTCAATTCCGGCACATCCATCAACTTGGTCCATGGCCATTCCAGACATGGACCAAACTGCTCGATGAAGTGCTTCATACCAGCCTCGCCACCGGCAATGCGGTAGGTCTCAAACAGGCCCATCTGCGCCCAGCGCAGACCAAAGCCCATGCGGATGGCTTCGTCAATTTCCTCCGTGGTGGCGATGCCGTCTTTGATCAGCCACAAGGCTTCACGCCACACCGCTTCTAGAAATCGATCCGCGATATGGGCGTCGATTTCCTTGCGCACATGCAACGGGAAACACCCGATGGAGGTCAGAATATCCTTGGTCCGTTGGATCATGCCTGCACCATTGGCAGGGCTTGGCACCACCTCGATCAGCGGCAAAAGATAGACGGGGTTGAACGGATGGGTGACCACGATCTGCTCGGGGCGCGCCGCGCCCTCTTGTAGCTGCGACGGCTTGAACCCCGAAGTCGAAGAGCCAATCACCGCATCCTCGCGGCAGGCAGCCTGCACCTGTGCGAAAACCTTGTGCTTGATGTCCAAGCGTTCCGGCACGCTTTCTTGGATCCAGTCAGCGGGACCTACCGCCTCGGCCAAATCCGCGTGAAAGCTTATCTGCCCTTCATCCGGCATCGCCCCGTCGGACAGGCCTGGCAACGAGCGGCGGGCGTTGGCCAGCACCTCGTTCATCTTGCGTTCAGCCTCTGGGTCGGGGTCAAACACCCGCACGTCCCAGCCCATAAGCAAGAACCGCGCGGCCCAACCGCCCCCGATAACCCCGCCACCTAGGATTGCAGCTGTTTTCACTTTTATCTTCGACATCATAGTGCTTTCCTGCTTGCGGATATGAGGGCCCAACGACTATTTCTGGAGTTATTGATGAATTTCTTACGCGACCTGCCTAACACCGAATTTGTGTTTGATGGCACAGTCGAAGACCTGCTGACCGGCTTGCAGCCCGGACCTTCCGGAACAACAGTCGTCGCATCGGGGATGTGGTTCGACTATGATAGCCCAGATTATTCGCATTTTGACGCCTACGACGCCGCTTTCGACCGGATCGGAGCCAAGATAAACAAGGCCTTGGGCGAAATCGCCAACCGCAAGCTTGGCTTTGACGAAGAAAGCTTCGAGCCGGTTCCAATGCTGATGAGGCACGACATCTTTGCAGATTACTTTTTTCATTGGCCCCAAGCCAAACTGATCCTGACCTCGATGCATGAAGATAAAGAACTGCCGATCGAAATCACCTTGATCCGGCTTCCCTGACATCACCTTCTCCTCAGTTGCGTCAGATCATAGCCGTTGAATGCCAAAATCTCCCGCGCGGCCTTAAGGCGGTCCGCGCGCAGGCTTTTCGTGCGGTTCAGGATCATCCCAAAGCGCCCCGACGGTGTGCCCAAGACCGCCGTGCGGTGGTCCTCGTCGACCCAGATCACCCAGATCGGGTCTGCGCCCTCTTGAGTCAGGCGCCCAAACTGTCCGACATTCAATAGCGGCCATTCCGCCCCCTCTGCGTCCGCCGCCAAAGGGGAGATTGCGGCTTGGGGAATGTATCGGTATCCGCCAGCTTCCGCGCGGAAAGTCACGCGACTGATGGCCACTTCGCGCGGGGTCTGCTCAAAGCTTTCAACGACATTCCAATCCCCTGCAAATCGCTTGGCGTCAAAGCGCGTGGAAGAGGTAATCGCCACTGTCGTGTCGCGGAAGCCGTCCGGCACAAAGGCGGGTTGCGGCGCGCAGGCTGCGACCACCAGCAGCCCCAAAAGTGCCCACCACCGCCTCACCCGCGCGGGGCCCGTTTGGTAAGACCCAGCTTTTCGCGCACCATTTCGGGGCCGATGACCTTGGCACCCAAGCGCTCAATGATCTCGACAGAGCGGGTCACCAGATCTGCATTCGTCGCCAATACACCGCGATCCAGCATCAGATTGTCCTCTAGGCCCACGCGCACATTGCCCCCCGCCAAGACGCTGGCGGCGACATATGGCATCTGGTTGCGCCCCAGCCCGAAGGCCGAGAAGGTCCAGTCGTCCGGCACATTGTTCACCATCGCCATGAAGGTATTCAGATCATCCGGCGCGCCCCATGGGACGCCCATGCACAGCTGCACCAAAGCCGGACTGTCGAGCACCCCGTCCTTGACCAGCTGCTTGGCATACCAAAGGTGGCCGGTGTCAAAGGCCTCGATCTCGGGCTTGACGCCAAGCTGGGTCATCATCGTGCCCATAGCCGTCAGCATGCCCGGTGTGTTGGTCATGACGTAGTCGGCCTCGGCGAAATTCATGGTGCCGCAATCTAGCGTGCAAATCTCGGGCAGGCATTCGGCGATATGGGCGACGCGTTCTTCTGCCCCGATCATGTCGGTGCCATCTGCCACGGGAAGTGGGGCCGCGCTAGAGCCAAAGACAATGTCCCCCCCCATGCCCGCGGTCAGATTCAGCACCACATCCACCTCGGCATCGCGGATACGGTCCGTCACTTCGCGGTACAGTTTCAAATCCCGCGATGGCACGCCCGTTTCAGGGTCGCGCACGTGGCAATGCACCACGGCCGCCCCCGCCTTGGCGGCAGCAATGGCACTCTGTGCAATGTCCTTGGGGGAACGCGGCACATGGGGGCTTTTGTCTTGCGTAGAGCCCGAGCCGGTTACGGCACATGTGATAAACACGTCGCGGTTCATTTCTAACGGCATTAGTGGTCTCCCTTTTAAAGCAGCAGGCAAAATCGCGCTTCCCCCCGCTGGTCCAATTTCGCCAGATTATCGCCCGTAGGCGACATGCGGTTAATATGGCATGGGGTGCGCACGGTGGGCGGCGTTGATGTCGTCCAAGACCGATTGCTCAAGCACCAGATCCTTGCCGGCAATGATATGGTTCATCTGATCCATCGTCGTCGCCCCAAATATCGGGATTGTCGGGAACGGGCGTTGGCAGCACCACGCAAGCGCCATATGAACAGGATCCAGACCATGTTTGGCCGCAATGTCCAGATAGACCTGCGCCACGCCAAGCACCCGATCAGATGCCCGCCCGCCCATTTGCGAATTGATGGACATGCGCGAGCCTTCCGGCATCGCCCCACCTTGATATTTGCCCGTGAGATAGCCAACCGCCAACGGCGAAAACGCCAGAAGCGAGATGTCCTCGTTATGCGACAGCTCCGCCAGATCGGTATCATAGAGGCGGCATAGCAAAGAATATTCGTTCTGGATGCTTTCCATCCGAGGCCCGCCCATACACTCGGCGATTTGCAGCCACATCATGGTGCCCCACGCGCTTTCATTGCTGAGGCCAATATGGCGAATTTTGCCTTCAGCCACCAAGGACTGCAATGCACCCAACACGTCTTCCATATGCGCGACTGTCGCTGCGCGGTTTTGCTTAGACGGGTCATATGTCCAGTTTTGGCGGAACATGTAGCTGCCGCGATTTGGCCAGTGCAGTTGATACAGGTCAATCACGTCGGTTTGCAGGCGCGTCAGCGACCCCTCGACCGCCTCGCGAATGGTTTTCGCCGAGATTTCCTCGCCGTCGCGGATGTAGTTGCCCACTCCTGCCACTTTGGTCGCCAAAACCACCTCATCACGACGCCCCGTCTTGGCAAACCAGTTGCCGATGATCTCTTCGGTCTTGCCCGCATTTTCCTTGTTCATCGGATTTACCGGATAAGCTTCGGCTGTATCGATAAAGTTGATGCCAGCGTCGAGACTGGCCTCGATTTGCGCGAACGCCCCGTCTTGCGAGGTTTGTGTCCCCCATGTCATCGACCCCAAGCAAAGCTGGGAAACCATCAAGTCGGTACGGCCTAGGCGAACTGTTTTCATCGGAGAACTTTCTGTCGAATGAGTGGATATCTGGACGCGGAGCCTACTCACCTTCCTTGTCGTGGCAACCGCAAAAGCAAATGCACCCCACATATCTGTGATGACAATTTGACCACCCGAGCTGCGAAACACGTATAGAGTTCAGGGATCACATCTGGATTTACTATGACCCATTTCACCCGTCGCGCGTTGATCACATCTTTGGCTGCACTCCCCTTTGCAGGTGGTGCCTTTTCGGCCCCCTCCGCCTATGCGTTGCAGCCTCGCAAATCCAATGTGGGCTTTAGCTACCAACTGGCCGGCAAACCCTCAAAGGGCAATATGCCGGTCAAACGCGCTTCGGTGATGATTGACGTGCAAGCCTTGGAAAAATCTTCAATTGATGTGGAGGTCGATGTCAAGCGCGCGAAAACCGGTTTCATCTTTGCCACCGAGGCCCTGAAGGCCGCCTCTGTTCTAGATGCCAAAAACTTCCCGACAATCCGGTTTCGATCCACGACGATCCGCCTCAATGGCAATGGGCGCCTTTCGGATGGGGCGGAAATTGACGGTCGCATGACAATCAAGGGCATCACGCGGCCCGTCACTTTGCAAGCAGCGCTCTTCCGGCAAGCGGGAACACAGGCGAATGACCTGAGCCAGCTCAGCTTTCGTGTCAATGGCCGGATCAGCCGCGCGGCCTTTGGGGCCACGGGCTATGCAGATTTGGTCGATGACGCCATAGAACTGGACATCACCGCCCGCGTGAAGCGGAACTAGGAGGCTTCGATTTCGACCCGCGTCAAGACGCTTTGGTTCAACTCGCGAAACGGGCGGATGTAGCAGGTGACCACGGCCCATCCGCGCTCCATATCCGTCAATCTGGACACAAATGAATGCGGTGAGGCCGTTGGCATGTTGCGTACCTTTTGCGCCATGGCCTGATAGCTTTCGTCGTCATTCCACCCGCGATTTGACGTGCCGCTGATCCGCCCAAGCGCCAGAAAATCTGCCCCCGCCCCCTTGGAGCGCGGCAACAAGTGATCCACATCCTGCCCTTCAGATGTACGCGGCATCACGGCGTCAAACGCGGCGCGGTAACTGGTATATGCGGGCTTCACATAGACCGTAGCCCAATTTTTGCGCACCCGCACAAACACATTGGAAATGCTGCGCTGGCCAATCTGGTAAATCGATACATCTGGCAACATCATATCTTCCGCATCAATTGCCGGAATAGGCCAGAGCACTCCTTGTTGACGCATCATTGCGCCGTATTGTCTTGCAGTGATCATGTTCAACCTCACGAAAATAGAATTAAATAATGCGGGCAGTATTTAGGAAGTTTTCGACACAATCCAGACTTTTTGCCTTCCAGCGACAAATTGGTGACGCGAAATCGCTTGCAGTGTGCAGAGCAACAGGTGAAGCCTAGAACATTGCATAAAGGCAAACGCATGCGTCTTTTGATTTCCTTCGCCGCCCTGTTTTTCTCGGTCGTATTGCTGCAGCTGTCCTCCGGAGGGGTTGGCCCGCTGGACGCCCTATCGGGGCTTACGCTTGACTTCTCCAAGGCGGAGGTCGGCTTGCTTGGATCAGCGCATTTCTTGGGCTTTTTCATCGGCTGCTGGTGGGCGCCACGCGCAATGGGATCGGTCGGACATTCCCGCGCCTTCGCGGCCTTCACGGCAACGGGGGCCATCGGGCTATTGGCCCATATGCTAATTATCAACCCTTATGCTTGGGCGCTAATGCGGATTGCCTCGGGGCTTTGTGTTGCTGGGTGTTATACAGTTATCGAGGCATGGCTGCACTCAAAGGTCACCAATGAGACGCGCGGCCGCGCCATGGGCACTTACCGGTCGGTGGACATGGGGGCGTCTTTGGTCGCGCAATTGATGATCGGTGTGTTGGAACCGGCATCCTACGTGTCCTACAACCTGTTGGCGTTGCTTTGCTGCGCCTCCATCTTGCCGCTGACATTGACCACAGCCCGACCGCCCGACACGCCAAGCGCCCCGCGTTTGCGCCCCATGTTGGCCATCGCACGGTCCCCGCTGGCTGCCGCAGCCGTCGTGGTCGCGGGCCTGAACAGCGCGGCATTTCGGATGGTTGGACCGGTTTATGGTCAAGAGGTGGGGCTGCGGCCTGATCAAATCGGTATCTTCTTGGCGGCATTCGTGGCCGGTGGAGCATTGGCGCAAGTTCCCTCCGGCTGGATTGCAGATAAATACGACCGTCGCTGGGTGCTTATCTGGCTATCGGTGGCGGCAATCCTGTCGAGCGTATTTACCGTGTTTTCGGCCACTGGCGGCACCACAATGGTGTTGCTGGGGGCTGCTGTCTTCGGCTTCACCACCTTCCCGATATTCTCGGTTGCAACCGCACATGCCCATGATTTCGCAAGTTCCGAAGAACGGGTGGAGCTATCCGCCGCACTGATGTTTTTCTACGCGGTGGGAGCCATCGCGTCTCCGCTTGGCGCGTCCAAGCTGATGGAGGCTTTCGGCCCGACCGCATTGTTCATCCTGATGGCGATTGGGCACGGGGTGCTGGTGCTCTTTGGTTTGAACCGGATGCGCGCGCGCGCGACCCCACAACAACGCACGCCCTATATTTACGCCCCGCGCACCTCTTTCACGATCGGTCGGCTGTTAAGACGCCACCGCGACCGCAAATAGCTTAACCTTTTGCGAATTCCAGCACTGGCAGGAGGCGCAGGCTTGGGCTAAACCAGCGCAACACCGGCCAAGGACGATCACATGACGCGCATCCTCATTACCTCTGCCATTCCCTATATCAACGGGATCAAGCACCTCGGGAACCTTGTGGGCTCTCAACTGCCTGCCGACCTTTACGCACGCTACAACCGTGCACGCGGGTCCGAGGTCATGTTCATCTGCGCCACGGACGAGCATGGGACCCCTGCCGAGCTGGCCGCCGCCAAAGCGGGCAAACCGGTCGATGAGTTCTGCGCTGAAATGCACGAGATCCAAGCGGACATTGCCAATCGCTTCGGGCTGTCCTTTGACCACTTCGGGCGGTCGTCCAGCGATCAAAACAAAAAGCTGACACAGCATTTTGCGGGCCGCTTGAAGGCGGAAGGCTACATAGAAGAAGTGTCCGAAAAGCAGGTTTATTCCAACGCCGATGGCCGCTTCTTGCCAGATCGCTACATCGAAGGCACCTGCCCCAACTGCGGCTACGACGGCGCGCGCGGCGACCAATGTGAGAACTGCACCAAACAGCTGGACCCAACCGATCTGATTGATCCGCGGTCTGCGATTTCTGGTTCCACTGATTTGGAGGTCCGTGAGACCAAGCACCTGTACCTGCGCCAGTCCAAGCTGAAAGACCAGCTGGATGCGTGGATCACCTCCAAAGGCGACTGGCCGGTTTTGACGACATCCATCGCAAAGAAATGGCTGCATGACGGCGACGGTCTGCGTGATCGTGGCATCACCCGTGACCTGAACTGGGGCGTACCCGTCAAGGACGGCGACGCTGAGTGGGCTGGCATGGAAGGCAAGGTTTTCTACGTTTGGTTTGATGCGCCGATTGAATATATCGCAGCCACCAAGGAATGGGCCGACGCGCGCGGGCTGGACGACGACGCCTGGGAAAGCTGGTGGCGCACCGATAAGGGCGCTGAAGACGTGCAATATGTGCAATTCATGGGCAAGGACAACGTGCCATTCCACACGCTCAGCTTCCCCGCCACGATCATGGGCTCGGGTGAGCCTTGGAAGCTGGTCGACTACATCAAATCGTTCAACTACCTCAACTATGATGGCGGACAGTTCTCTACCTCCAAAGGGCGCGGCGTTTTCATGGATCAAGCGCTGGAAATCTTGCCCGCCGACTATTGGCGCTGGTGGCTGCTGAGCCATGCCCCCGAAACGTCAGACAGCGAATTCACATGGGAGAACTTTCAATCCTCGGTGAACAAAGACTTGGCGGATGTGCTGGGCAATTTCGTGTCGCGCGTCACTAAATTCTGCAACTCCAAATTCAGCCCCGCCGTGCCCGAGGGCGGAACATATGGCGAGCGCGAACAAGCCCTGATTGCCGATCTCACCACCAAGACACGCGCCTATGAGACCCATATGGCCGCCATGGATGTGCGTAAATCCGCGGCCGAGCTGCGCTCTATTTGGGCTGCGGGGAACGAGTATCTGCAAGAAGTGGCCCCGTGGTCGACCTTTAAAACCGATCCTGAGCAGGCTGCCGCTCAAATTCGCTTGGCGCTAAACCTGATCCGAGTATACGCCGTTTTATCTGCCCCTTTCATTCCTACGGCCTCCGCACAAATGCTGTCGGGCATGAACACTTTGGACATGAGCTGGCCAGACGACCTGGAAGCCGCCCTAGGCGTGCTGCCGGTGGGCCATGAATTTACCGTGCCCGAAGTGCTATTTGCCAAGATCAGCGATGATCAACGCACAGAGTGGGCCGAAAGGTTCTCCGGAACCCGCGACTAAACCCAAGCCAGCGCCACCATGGCCAGCACAAGGTAGCGCCCGAACTTGGCAATCGTGACCAACACCAAAAACGGCCCGATTGGTTCGCGCATAACGCCTGCCACTACGGTAAGCGGGTCACCCACAATTGGCAGCCAGCTTCCCAGCAAGGACCACCGCCCGTAGCGACGATACCGCCACTGCGCACGGGACAATTGCGCCTGAGAGACGGGAAACCAGCGCCGGTTTTGAAACCGCAGCAGAGACCGCCCAAGCGCCCAGTTGATCACCGCACCCAACACGTTCCCGCAAGTCGCTACCGCCAGCAGCGCACCCACAGGATGTTCTCCTGATACAAGTAGTGCGACCAAAACGGCCTCTGATTGCAAAGGCAGGATCGTGGCCGCGATCAGCGCGGATGTGAAAAGGGTGGCATAAGCAATCATTGAGGCTACCCGCTACCACCAAGTTGCCGCAAAGTAGAGCACTACCTGACGGCTGTTCTTCCTGTGTTGACGAAAATCTTACCGCCAGACACTTGACCGATCCCCCCAAAGCCGCGTCAATTACACATGCGCATCTTGTACCTTGCAACAGTCCTGCTGTGTTCGCCTGCCTTTGCGAGTTGCCCGCCCCTGCCCGAGCGGAGCGAGCGGCACAATGCACTCATGGACCTCATCGAAGCCGCCCCCAGTCAAACAGTCGCGCGAGACTTCACCAACGAGTTGTGGGGGATTTGGGCCACCGCCCCCGATGAGACCGCGCAAGAAATTCTGGAACGCGGCATGAACCGCCGCGCGTCCTTTGACCTGACTGGGGCGCTCAGCGACTTCGATACATTGGTGGACTATTGCCCCGATTATGCAGAAGGCTATAACCAGCGCGCTTTTGTGAATTTTATCCGCCAAGACTACGACGCGGCCCTGAAAGACCTGACCAAAGCGGTAGAGTTAATGCCCGACCACATCGGTGCGATCGTAGGGCAAGCCTTGGCGTTGATACAGCTGGGACGAGACCGCGAGGGGCAAATCGCGCTGCGTCGGGCGTTGATCCTGAACCCTTGGCTGCCAGAACGAAACCGCGTGACGCCACTTCCCGATGAAGAAGAAAACGACATAAAAACCGACCTTTGATCTTTAAGCCCCTGCGGCTCCTCGCTATGTTCGCCGCAGATCGCGGCACCAACCCGTTGGTTCAGCGATGGCACGTCGGATGCGGGCGTGGTGGAATGGTAGACACACCAGACTTAAAATCTGTTGGGCGTATGCCCGTGGGGGTTCGAGTCCCCCCGCCCGCACCAAAGTTTCAGATCTTCGCCAGCACCACCCACAAAAAAAGCACGCCCCCAAGGGGGCGCGCTTTTTAACTTAAAGAAGAGATCAAGCTTATGCAGCTTCGGCTTGGTTCCGGCGTTCGCTTTCTTCGCGTGACAGCGCGACAGACGTACGCACACCATTTCCAACAAAGGCCATAAGGCCAGTCACAACACGCTCGTTAGGGTCGATACCTGCGCAGCTAAGCACTTCGCGACCATCGCGTGAGCGAGCCCAACGAGCAATTTGCTCTGGACCGTTTCCATATTTTTTATCATCCGCAATCGCATCATCGAGTGCGGCCAGAACGACGGCAGCAAACAGCTTTCGCGCGCGTTGTCCTTGTTCAAAGTTGAAAGCGTTGCCATCAACGAAATCAGCAGCCATTTCGTTTCCTTTGTTTTTGCTCTTGTATCTTTGGGCGTGAAGCTGGTTGTGACACATACTGTCCGATTCGTCATTGCATTTATGGAATACCACCCATGCGCTTTTTGCATAGCTAATCTTCATGCTTAACCGTATTTAGTCTTCTTGCCTCCGTATTGCTCCCCAGATATAGGTTTGATCCGAACACAATCAACCTTTTGCCAAGGAAATGACACAATGCCTAAAGTTAACGGAAACGAAATCCGCGGTGGCAATGTATTGGAACATAACGGTGGACTATGGGTCGCCGTTAAGGTGGACCATGTAAAGCCCGGCAAAGGCGGTGCCTTTGCCCAAGTCGAAATGAAGAACCTGCGCAACGGCTCGAAATTGAACGAACGTTTCCGTAGTGCCGACAAAGTTGAAAAAGTCCGGTTGGAGCAAAAAGACCAACAGTTCCTGTATGAAACTGACGGCATGTTGACCTTCATGGACACTGAAACCTACGAGCAAATCGAACTGCCCGCCGACCTTCTGGGCGAACGCCGCCCCTTCTTGCAGGACGGCATGATTGCCGTCGTCGAGTTCCACGAGTCTGAAGCTCTAAATGCTACTCTCCCTCAAAAGGTAACATGCAAGGTGGTCGAAACCGAACCTGCGATCAAAGGTCAAACCGCCTCTAAAAGCTTTAAACCCGCGGTGTTGGACAATGGCGTTCGCATGATGATCCCACCCTTTGTAGGTGTCGACGAAGACATCATCGTCGACACAGAATCGATGGAATACTCAGAGCGGGCCTAAGTTCTTAGACCGCGATCCAACGATCTGGCAAAATATCCGGATTGGCCAACTTTGGATCATTAAACCATTTCGCAGGCCCGACCACACGTGCGTCGGGCTTGCGGTCCAACCACCCCCCCCACCATGAAAACGTCGAGTTTGCGATCACATGATCAGTGCAACACGACATCAACCGCAAGTCTTCATAGTGCTTGTCAGGGCCGTTGTGACCCACCGCCGTCATGTCGTAGGGAAGTTTCAGATTTTCGCGAACCCACTCCGGATCATCGGAAAACACAAAAACTTTGATATCGCCTACACCTTCCGACAATTTCGCCAGCGCCCGCAAGTAATAGGCTTCATCGCATGTGGCATAGGTTGCGTTGGATTTTGGCGTCCCGAGGTAATCCCCGCGGCGCATGTGCAACGAGACGCTGTGACCGGCCCCGACGATGCGATCGGCAAATTCCGCATTTTGTGTGTCCGCTGGCGTAATGATCCGTAGCTCATCACCTAATTCATCAAGAACATCCGCGAAGTATTTCTCGGACTGAAAATACCCGTGCAAATAGCTGTTGTCTGGAGCTTCTTTGATGCTTCCCTGAAATGCCAGCCCCCGCTCTCGCAGGAACTTGGGATTGCGTCCAAAGGCTCGCCAAAATGCATATTTCAATCGCTGGTCTTTCCCAGGTGGTAGGCTCTTTGGGTCTGCAATGGCAGCGTTGATGTTAAAGTGGTCCAAAGCAAACGCCCAATGCGACCCCGGGGGTGCAAGCCGCGTATCCAACACCAACTCGGTCTCGAGCCGTAAAGAGACCGCACGCGCTGTCGCATATTGAAAGAGTTGGTTCCCTAAACCGCCAAACACTCTGCTGTAAATCATATCGCCCCTCCAAAGTTGTAAGGCTTGCCCTGCATCGCCGCGTTTGACATAGCTACATCGTCAATTAACTCAATTGCGGACGGACCTGAATGCGTATTTCTCTTAAACTATGGCTACGCCTCCGCCGTGAACCTTGGCGTCGCGCTGCATATACAGCCTATCGCCAATGGAAACGCGACAAGATGGAAGCCAAACGCTTCGAGTTCGAGGGCATTGGCCCTGAAAGCACTGTGTTTGATGTCGGCGGGTTTGAGGGAAACTGGGCTCAGGAGATCTTTGACCGCTACGGTGCGACGGTGCATGTATTCGAACCTCATCCTACGTTTGCCAAGGCACTGGAACAGCGCTTTGCCAATAACCCCAAAATCATAGTGCATGCCTTCGCTTTGGGCAGTGAAGCAGGAGAGTTGCACCTGTCCGATGATGGCGATGCCTCTTCGGCAGTAAATGATGTGACAAACGCTGTATCTGGTGAAGTTCGTGCTGTGAGCGACTTCATGGCGGCGTTTGAGACAGACACAATCGACCTCATGAAGATCAACATCGAGGGCGGCGAATACGATTTGTTACCGGCCCTTTCGACCTGCGATCAGCTCAAACGCTTTGGTATCATTCAAGTTCAGTTCCATCAGTTTCGCGAAACCGATGATGCGCTGCGCGATAGCGTGCGTGCCCAGTTGGTTAAGTCGCATACGCAGGCTTGGTGCTATCACTTCGTTTGGGAAGAATGGCACCGCACTCAGGCGTAAAGGCAGGGTTTGTCCTGTTCTATCGTACGCGCTGCGCGACCTAAGTAATCTGCGTAAAACTTTGCCCGTTTCGCGTTCTCTTCAAGGGCGTCAATGCGTGATGCATAGTCCTCGGCCGAAGTTTGCATCAAAGCCTTACGAATATCTTCTTCAGTTTCGCAAATTATCATTCCATCGGGATCGAAAAATTTTGCTATGTTGGGGCACCCCCAATAGATCGGAACAGTTTTGCAAAGCGCTGCATCAACCATTTTTTCCGTAAAATAATCAAGCTCTTGCGTGTTTTCGATCACCACGGAATACCGATAGGGTGCGAGCCCGTCTTGCTTATGCTCGAATGCCTTGTAGCCGCGCCCCATCACGTCCACATCCAAATTTTTTTCGCGCAAGTGGTCAACGATCCGGTGGCGCAACTGATGCCCTTCTAGATCACGCTTTGCCGAAGCAATTAGGGATGTCATTTGCAACTTGGTCGGGTCAATCGCATCCAGATCGTCAATGAACGTAAACCCAAACACGAAATGCAATGCGTTGGGAACGGCCTTAAGAACGGCAGAGTTTTTGGTTAGAACGCGGTGGAACCGCCGATGCAACCGGCGAGCATTCTTTAGATGATGCGCATGCACGCTGTCAGGCTCCACAATCATGACAGAGACCCGTGCCTGCACGCCAAACCAAGGCAGGTAGAACATCGGCTTGCGCGGGAAGGTGAGCAGGTGATCTTCGGAGCTTAGGTCCGCCACTGTACCCTCTTGCAAGCGTGCCGGGCGACCAAGCGGCCAAACCAGCTCATCAAGAGACATTTTCGCGATCCCAAAAGTCGGCCAGCGACCATAAGGCACCACCGCGATTGCGGGCTCGGTAGATGTCATTTGTCTCTCTTCACAACAGGCACCCGCGATCCATAGTCGACTTCCGGATGTGGCGGGTGGCCTTGGGTTTTCTGCCAGTAGTTTGCCCCGCCGCGCTTATGCCACAACGGCAAGCACAGCAACAGACCAATGACAAACCCGCCCGCATGCGCCCAATAAGCGACGCCTACCGCATCGCCCCCAAGGCTGTTCACACCGTTGAACAACTGCAAAGCAAACCAAACACCCAGCATGGCCCAAGCAGGGACAGTGAAAACCTTAAAGAAAATGATGAATATGATAATGATGTCGACCTTCGCCCGCGGGAACAAAAGCAGATATCCCCCCATAAGCCCTGCGATGGCACCTGATGCCCCGACCACCGGCACCGCACTTTGCGCATTTGCCATCAATTGTCCTATATCCGCCCCGACACCCGCCGCGAGATAGAATACCAAGAAGCCGATATGCCCCATTTGGTCTTCCAAATTATCGCCAAATATCCACAAGAACAGCATGTTACCGGCCAAATGCATCAACCCGCCGTGCAAAAACATGGAGGTCACAAGGGTGTATAGATCCGTCCCTGCGCTGATCTCATTGGGTTGCATCCCCCAGGTCGCGAAGAACGTGCCTAACGCGCGTTCATCGTTAAACAGGGGCCAGTAGATCGCGAAGATCACAACATTCAATGCGATCAACGCATAGGTTACATAGGGCGTGCGCTCTGACGGGTTATGGTCACGAATTGGAAACATACATTTGACGCTGACGGATTGGGACTAGAGCGTCAAGCGCCCACCTCTGCCAGCAAAGCAGCATTCCCTCCCGATGCGGTCGTGTCGATACAGATATGTCGCTCTGAGAGGGTATCACAGGGGCGCGGGGCTTCCGTTAGAAGTTGCAAAATCGGGCCATCACGTTGGGCAAGCGCTTGGCGCAATTTGCGCGCAGTTGCCGCATCCCCTCCCCACACGACGCCAGAGATATCAGCCGCGGTTTGCACCTCATCCAGCGTGCCTTGGCGCGCCGTGCCACCGGACCGCGTCACCGCCTCTATCTGTGCTGCGTGATCCGGCCCCAAGCACAAGAAAGGCGCGCGAGGGGTATGGGTTAGTCGGTTGGTCTCACCGGTGGGGCCTGGCATATCCAACACCTCGGATGGCACGTCCCCCCCTGCACTGCGGGTAAATTTGGTCAGATACAACGGCCCGCCAGCCTTGGGGCCGGTCCCCGACAAACCTTCACCACCAAACGGCTGAGAGCCGACAACCGCGCCGATTTGATTGCGGTTCACGTAGATATTGCCGGCCTCCACTTGATCGACGACCGATTGCACGCGGTCGTCAATGCGCGTGTGCAACCCAAAGGTCAGCCCGTATCCGGTTGCATTGATGGCCTCAATCACCTCATTCAACTGATGTGATTTGAATGTTGCCACATGAAGCACCGGCCCGAAGATTTCCTCTTTCATCTGGGCGATGCCATCCACCTGCAGCAAAGTTGGCGCGACGAATGTACCCTCTTCAGGGCACGTCAACTCGTGCAGCACCCTTCCTTCTGATCGCGCTGTTTGAATGTAGTTTGCAATCTTGTTGCGTGCGGCGGCATCAATAATCGGCCCGACATCCGTCTTGACGTCCCAAGGGCTGCCAACCTGCAAGGCGTCCATTGCCCCTTTCAACATCTCGATCAGGCCTTCCGCCACGTCCTCTTGCACGTATAGACACCGCAACGCAGAGCAGCGCTGCCCCGCCGACTGGAAGGCCGACGCAATGACATCGCGTGTCACCTGCTCCGGCAAGGCGGTGCTGTCCACGATCATAGCGTTCAACCCTCCCGTCTCCGCGATCAACGGAGCGGTGGCGTTCCCGTGTTGCGCGAGGGTTTCGTGAATACGCATCGCCGTTGCGGTTGATCCGGTAAAACACACCCCATCAATCAACGGCTGAGCAGTGAGTGCCGCCCCCACGTCGCCGCCCCCTGGCAACAACTGCAACGCCTCCTTCGGCACCCCCGCCTCATGCAGCAACGACGTCGCAAAATGGGCGATCAACGGAGTTTGCTCGGCCGGTTTGGCCAGCACCGCATTCCCAGCCGCCAATGCCGCCACAATTTGCCCAGTGAAGATCGCCAAGGGAAAATTCCAAGGAGAGATACAAACAAAGCGACCCCGTGCAGGCCCCGTTAACTTTTCGGCTTCCCCCGCATAGAATCTTAAAAAATCAACGGCTTCGCGCAACTCTCCGACGCAGTCAGGCATGGTTTTTCCAGCTTCGCGTGCAAGTAACGCAAAGATACGGCCCATGTTGGCCTCATAGAGATTTGCCGCCCTCCGCAAGACCTCTGCCCGTTCGGTTGCGCTGACTGCCCATGGTGTGGCCCCCGCAACAGCCACAGCCGCATCCTTGTCAGTCGCCAGTTGCGCATTGCCAACCCTATCGCTGGGGTTGGACGGGGAGGTCACGTCGCGTGTTTCGGTTGCGGATGCGCCGTCTATGGACAGCAAGCCCACCTTGAGCACGTCCGATTTGAATTCTGCGCGGGCCGCATCGATAGCCTCCATGTCACGCGGATCAGTCCAGTCCCACCCCTGAGAATTCTTCCGCCCGGGAAAGATATCAGACGGCAGCGGCACGGCCGGAAAGGACAATCCGTCCAGCTGGGCAAACGGATCGGACGCGACAACTGATGCGGGAACCTCTTCGTCAACAATCTGGTTCACAAACGAACTGTTGGCGCCGTTTTCCAGCAACCTGCGCACCAAATAAGCCAACAGATCCCGATGCGCCCCAACCGGAGCATAGATACGGCAGCGGGTCTTCCGGTCGCGCAAAACGATGTCATGTAGCTGCTCGCCCATGCCGTGCAACCGCTGAAATTCGAAACTGTCGTGATCCGTCGCCATATCCAGCACGGCCGCTACGGTATGGGCATTATGGGTGGCAAACTGCGGGTAGATGCGATCCGTGCGCTCTAGCAATTTGCGCGCGCAGGCAATGTAGGACACATCTGTGGCTTGTTTGTGGGTAAAGACGGGGAAGCCCGCCAGCCCCATGACCTGCGCTCTTTTGATCTCTGTGTCCCAATAGGCCCCTTTCACGAGGCGCACCATGATGCGGCGGTCCAAACGCTGTGCCAATGCATAAAGCCAGTCGATGACATAGCCCGCGCGCGGGCCATAGGCCTGCACCACGACCCCAAAGCCGTCCCAGCCCTGCAACGCGGTATCACAAAGCGCGGCCTCGATGACATCCAAGGAAAGATCCAACCGGTCGGCTTCCTCGGCGTCGATGTTCAACCCGACGCCCCCTTTCGCCGCCAATCGGCATAAGTCCATAAGACGTGGCACGAGCACGTCCATCACGCCTTGCTTTTGTGGGGCCTCATAGCGCGGATATAGCGCCGAGAGCTTCACCGAAATCCCTGCGTTTGCACGGATGTCGCCAAGCGTTGCGGTTTTGGCAATCGCACTGATCGCATCGGAATAGGCGTTATAATACCCAAGGGCATCCGCCTCTGTGCGCGCGGCCTCCCCGAGCATGTCATACGAAAAAGTATAACCTTCCGCCTGCTGCTCCTCAGCGCGCTTCATCGCGTTGCCTATTGTCTCGCCCAACACGAACTGGCGGCCCATCTCCTTCATGGCTCGGCCGACTGCCGTGCGAATAACAGGTTCCCCCACGCGTTTAACCATCCCGCGAATTTGCCCTGCGATCCCAGCGGCCTCGGCATCCAGAACTTTTCCCGTAAGCAGCAATGCCCAAGTCGAGGCGTTCACCAAGGACGATGCGGATTTCCCCAAATGGCGCCCCCAGTCGGACGGCGCAATTTTATCTTCGATCAGCGCATCCATGGTGTCGGCATCAGGCACCCGCAACAGGGCTTCCGCGAGGCACATCAATGCGACACCCTCGTCTGTGGACAGGCCATATTCTGCTAGAAAGACCTCCATCAATCCCGGCTTGGTGGAGGATCGGATTTGCTCTACCAATTGAGCGCCCGATGCGGCTATCCTGCTGCGATCTTGTGGAGTCAGCTTTGCAACCGAGACCAATTCATCAATGACCGCCCGTTCGTCGGGGATCATGTGTTCGCGAAGTTGAGTGCGTATATCGGCGGCGGTTGAGCAGAGCATATCGGACCTTTTTCGGCAGGAATTTTGACCAGAGTATGAGCCCTATTGCAATTTTGTGGCCCGATCTGGTATGGTTTACCAGATTACCTCCCGCAAAATCGTGGAGTTGCAGGAAAAATGACCGACACCCTAGACGCCTATGACACCGCAATTTTGAAAGCTGTCTCCGCCAACGGCAGGGTTACTGTGACCGAGTTGGCTGAACGGATAAACCTCTCCAAATCCCCGACCCAAACACGCCTGCGCAGGTTGGAAAATGCCGGATATATTCGAGGCTACACCGCCCAGCTAAACCCCGTCAAACTAGGGCTGGCTCATATCGCCTTTGTCGAGGTCAAACTGGACGACACCCGCGAAACAGCGCTGAAACACTTCAACCAGTCCGTTCTGAAGGTCCCTGAAATTGAACAATGTCATATGATTGCAGGAAAATTCGACTATCTACTGAAGGTACGGACGTCGGATATGCAAAACTACCGTCGCGTTCTGGGCGAATGCGTCAGCACCCTGCCGCATGTTGCGCAGACCTCAACTCATGTGGTCATGGACGCCGTAAAGGAAGACGCGATCTAGCCGCGCCCCCTTTACTTCGCGCTTCAATCGCGGCACCTCAGCGGGAGCAGGCGAAGGAAGCGATCACATGACCAAAGCAATCATGATCCAAGGGGCTGGCTCCAACGTGGGGAAATCCATGATCGTTGCGGGGCTTTGCCGCCTGTTCGCGCGGCGTGGCCTGATCGTGCGCCCCTTCAAGCCGCAAAACATGTCAAATAACGCGGCGGTGACCACAGACGGCGGTGAAATCGGGCGCGCGCAGGCCCTGCAAGCCTTGGCCTGCGGCGTGCCGGCGCATACCGACATGAACCCAGTCTTGCTGAAACCTGAAAGCGACGTCGGGGCGCAAGTCATCGTGCATGGAAAGCGGTTTGCCACCCTCAAAGCCCGAGACTACGCAAAGGCCAAGCCGCAACTCCTGTCGAAAACTCTCGAGAGCTTTCAACGGCTTGCAAGCTCTGTGGATTTGATCGTGATCGAAGGCGCAGGCAGCCCAGCAGAGATCAACCTGCGTGAAGGCGACATCGCCAATATGGGCTTCGCAGAGGCCGCAAATATACCCGTTGTTTTGGTCGGCGATATTGACCGCGGCGGTGTGATCGCCCAAATCGTCGGAACGCATTGCGTTTTACCGGCGGCAGATCGCGACCGGATAAAGGCCTTTATGGTCAACAAGTTTAGAGGAGACGTCACGCTGTTCAACGACGGCATGACCGAGATCACCTCCCGCACCGACTGGGCGCCATTGGGCGTGCTACCTTGGTTCAAAGACGCATGGAAATTGCCTGCGGAAGACGTGATGGATATTACCTCCACCGCCCGCGATGGCGAAGTCATAAAGATCGCCGTCCCGAAACTGTCGCGCATTGCCAACTTCGACGACCTTGATCCCTTGGCTATGGAGCCGGGCGTGTCCGTCGACATAGTCGAGCCAGGCCGCCCCCTGCCCGCGGATGCTGATCTGATCCTCATCCCGGGGTCAAAGTCCACCATCGGGGATTTGGCCTTTCTACGCGCTCAGGGCTGGGACATTGACCTATACGCGCATGTCCGGCGTGGCGGGCATGTAATGGGTATCTGTGGCGGGTTCCAAATGTTGGGAGCGACAATTTCCGACCCTGACGGAATTGAAGGGCCCGCCGGCACAGTGGCCGGTCTGGGCTTGCTGAACGTCGAGACAACGATGGCCGCTTCAAAGCGGCTGGCGGATGTTGAGGGCACCCATCTGGCGTCAGGCGCCAAGGTGAAAGGGTATGAAATCCATATCGGGACAACGACAGGACAAGACACTGATCGGCCATGGCTGAGCATCGACGGCAAACCTGCGGGGGCCGCGTCTTCAGATGGGAAAGTTGAGGGGTGCTATATCCACGGGTTGTTCAACGCCGATGCTTTTCGCCACTGCTACTTGGAAAAGCTGGGAGGGACGTCACAGGTCAGCAACTACAGCGCCTCGGTCGAAGACGCTCTGGACGCTTTGGCCGACCATCTTGAGACCCATCTGGATGTGGAAACGCTGCTCAGCCTAGCTGAGACGGTAAACGCCAGCTAATTGCTACTCAAACTCTCGTGTAAGCATCGCACGGTGAATCTCGCGCCGAACCAACTTACGCACGTTACGCGTGATCTTTTCACCAAGATCGCCGGTTAATTCTTCGCGCACGATGTCCGCAACAAGTTCGCGCAAAGCGTCCTCGTCAATGACGCTCTCGTCAAAGTCAGCAAGGTTAACTTCTGGCTCTTCAGCCCCGTCTTGAGGCGCATCAACGACAGAAGCGGCAGCGGCGGCTGCAAAAATTGCTTCTTCCTTCAGAGAATCGTCTTCAGCTTCCGCGTCACTGGCCGCATCTGCATCCTCGGAAGGTGCGGTCGGAGCCTGCATTTCAGCTGCATGGTGATCCTCTGAGGTCTCAAGCGCAGGTTCGGCATCGCCTTCCGGTTCATCGACCCAGTCGTGAACATCTTCGCTTGCGGCCTCTGCAACCTCTTGATGTTGCTCCTCGCTATCGGTTTCTGCCGAAGCTTCGATGCTGTCAGGGCTTTGAAATTCTTCGTCAGCCCATTCCATTTCCGGCTCAACCTCAGGGTCGGCTGCAGGCTCAACTTTGCGACCATGCCGCACGAAATCAATGACAGGAGAACTCTCCGCAGGTACGTCATCCTCGTAGTAGTCATCGCTGGCCATGGATGGCCAATCCGCATGATCGTCCGTCGATTCTACAGCGTTTTCAGCGTCCAACAGACGTGCTTCGCCCGAAATTCTATGGCGAAAATTGGTCATATCAGCCGGCCCAGCGTCGGGTTGCGAATCTGTCTCTTCGGAATTCACCCGTAGCGCAGAGGTCAAAATCAATGCGTCCGCTGGCTTACTTTCGGCTTGAACCTCATGATCCGGCTGCGTGGTTTCAGCCTCCACCGCGTAACTTTCTGAGGATTCCTTGCTTTTTTCGTCAGACCGAGTGTCAGAAACGAGCCTACGAATGGAGGACAACACATCTTCCACATCTACATTAGTCACAGGATCCGACATACACTCAGCCTCTATACTTTTGATGTAAGATACCCGTCGACTGCCGACCTGACAACAGATCGTTAGACTCTTCAGTTCTTTTGGTAGCGGTTGAGGATACGGTCCAGCTTCTTGCCCGACTTGGTGATCGGAACAGGCGCATCTTTGACCGCGTTGTAATACTCGGTCGGATCATAACGCTTCACTTTTAGCTTCAGGTTATCCGCAGTCAGCAGCCCCATCGAAGCCAAAACGCTATAAGCCGCTGAATAGGCTTGCGTTTGAGCGACCACAAAATTGGTTCTGGCATCTGATAAGTCTTGCTCGGCGTCCAAAACGTCCAATGTCGTCCGCGCGCCCAATTTGGCTTCTTCGCGCACACCATCAAAGGCGATTTGCGCGGCTCTGATCTGGCGTTCCGACGATGTGACCTGCGCACGCGCTACGGCCAACTGGGACCAACTGTTCGCGACACCTTGATCAACGGCCAGAACCTGTTGGTTCAACTGGGCTTTGGAGGCATGCACCAAAGCCAGCGCCTGACGGCCCAAGGCCGACAGCTGGCCACCCTGATATATCGGCACGGAAAGTGTCAGGCCCACGCTGGATGAATCCGTGGTGTCGTTCACGCCGTTGGAATTTGTATGAGACAAATTCCCATTTGCGCGCAACTGCGGACGAGTTCGCGCCTTGGTGGCAGCGTAGCTCAGCTCATTGGCCTTAATTTCATGCTGAATTTGATCAATCCGCGGGTTTATACGACGCGCAGTCGCCTTCGCAGCATCAAGTGATTTCGGCAGCTTCGGCAAGCTTGTGATCTGCTTAAGGTTAGACGCTTTGCGACCAACGGCGATTTTATACAGCTCTCGCGTGATTTCCAATTGGCCCTGCGCATTGGCCAGATCGCCGCGTGCAGCGGCCAACCGCGCCTCTGCCTGCGCCACATCTGTTCGCGTGACTTCGCCCACTTCAAACCGGTCGCGGGCTGCGCGCAATTCTTGAGTGATCAGGCGCATGTTGCTTTGACGCAGGGACAAAACGCGTTGATCGCGAAGAACCTGCACATAGGCGTTCACCGTATCAAGAAGAACTGCCTGTTCTTGCTGAACCAATTGGCTTCGCACCGCGAGAACCGATTCTTTGGCTGATTCCACCGCAAGCTGCGAACGCCCGCCGTCCCAAAGCAATACATCGACTGACAGCCCCACAGTCGCCGACAATGAAGACCCGATCGAGGACGTCTGTCCCTGCGTCAAAGACGTGCTGCCACTGATCTGTGGGCGCAAAGCCGACAGGGCAACCGCGACACCTTCATCTTGAGAGCGCAGCAAAGCCCGATTTTGTTCCAGCAAGTTTGAGTTGTTATAGGCCGCAGTCATAGCACTGGCCAAGGTTTCAGCCGAAACTTGAACCGTCGAAAGCCCAAGGGCGATTCCGAACAGCATTGCGCTCAATCTACGTTGTTTCATGCGACCTACCTATTTGCTGATGCGCCTTCAGAAGGCGTGGGTACTCAAAACGGCAACGCCCGTGTTTCAAATTTTATAGTGCGAAATTCGTCTCCGACGAAAATCCTGGCAAAACTGGCGCACCGGCGTTGAACGCCAAGCTCCAGCTTACATTGCCGTTAACTTTACGCCCCAAACGGGCCTCGCCCAATGCATTATCAGAGAAAATGGCCATGATCCGACCGCCCTCTTTGAGTTGCCCCAAAATCTCTGCCGGCACATGTGACACTCCGCCTTGGATGCAAATAACATCATAAGGTCCTGACTTCGCAGCGCCATTGGCCAACGGGCCAGCAATAACGACAGCATTGTCCACATTCTGTTCAGCCAAAATGGTTTCCGCGTCACGCGCAAGATCTTCATCTTGCTCCAGAGCCACCACAACATCTGCAGTATGAGCCAAAACCGCAGATGAATACCCCAAACCACAGCCGATATCGAGCACGACATCGCTGCGCTGAATATCAAGCGCATCCAACATTTTAGCGAAGGTGCGCGGCTCTAACACCACGCGCCCCTCTCCCAACTCGATAGCGCCGTCGACATAGGCGACGTCACGCTTATCTTGTGGCACATAGGCCTCCCGACGCACCGTTAACATGGCGTCGATGATTGGGAATTTGGTTACATCAGACGGGCGCACTTGCGTGTCGACCATCATTGTTCTGTTTGCAGCATTATCAAGCATACTAAACTCATTAGTCTAGTTTCAGTTATCGACGGTTTGACACAGTTCGCCGGACGCATCAACGACGAAGTCAATGTAGCTGCACAACCTTACCTTGATTTGAAACGATTTGTAACGATTTTGGCGCATCCTGCTGAGTATAGCCCGCTTTTGCCCCCATGCCGGAAGGAAAGGAACGCCCCTTGCGCTACACTCTTGCGCGACCCATTCGCTTAGTCTAGAGAACCCGCACACCGTTGAGGCGAGTTGGCGGAGTGGTTACGCAGCGGATTGCAAATCCGTGTACACCGGTTCGATTCCGGTACTCGCCTCCAATAAAATCAGATGCTTAGTCGATCAATCTGATTGCATGCCCTCAATTTGGTGGCGTTTTTGGTGGCGTATTCTTGTTAAGTGGCTTTTCAGCCTTCCTCTCATGCAACGCAACCAAATTGGCAATACCATCCACCTCAGAGAGCTAAAGCTCAATATTTCCCCGAAGGGCGATATCTGACCTTACTGTTTAAACGCCGCTTGGCCACACTCGCCGTCCCACTTAGAGCCGCTATTTCCAAGACAAAACGCAGGGAGCCCACAGACGACTATCGGGGCCGCGCCCTGAATAAGCTTCATCCAGACAGGTGGGAGGGAACTTCACTGCAAGTGCGACAGGGAAATGAAGAAAGTTGTAGTGGGTGATGAGTATAACCAATAAAGTTTCTCCTGAACGTCAGGGAAACAGTGGTACAAGTCAGTTTTATCTCTGTTAGTGACGGCCTAACTGCAAAACCCCAACGCTTCTTGGACACTAGGGAGCGAGTGTGCTACATTGTTAGAAAAGATTGAGGTGGAACATGAGTAGTTCAACAAAATTTCACTGGCTCACCCACGAAGGGTCGCGAGCAACGAAGCCAGTGCATGATTATGTGTTATGTGAGACGAAGAACTTTGCTGTTCTGCCATCCCTCGGTAGCTTAGTGCCTAACTGGGTCTTGATAATCCCTAAGAACCCGATGCCATGCCTTTCACATCTGAATTTGAACGAGCAAAATGAGCTTACGAACTTGTCTGAACGAGTACGAGCTAAGTTTAGCTGGTCACCAGCAGAAACTTTTCTGTTTGAACACGGAGGTGAATACGGAAGCCCAATCAGCTGCGGTGTTGACCAAGCTCATTTGCACTTGGTGAACGTAGATTTTGACCTCATTCTAGCGGCTAAGAACTTCAACACTGAACTGGTATGGGAAACAGAAGAGGGATGTCTTCCAATGCCCTCTACCTCGGAGCAGAAAAAAGCAGAATATTTGGCGTGTTCCAATGCTGGCATCGTACATTTTGCGTTCCCAAAATCTCCGGTTTCTCAGTTCTTTAGACGCGTTATCGCGCAAGAGACAAGCCAGCCGGAAAAATGGAACTATCGTGACTTCCCCGCTTTGGAAGAGATTTCCAACACGAACGCAAGGTTTTTAGCTTAAGTGTCCGTTGATGAAGACGAACTAGATGATGATCGTTGTCCTTGGGACTGGAAAACCAAATACCCTTATAGGGTGTGGTTTCAGATCTCTATCGAATTGATTTGGACCTTAAGCATCCTCGTATTCGCACTGCTTATTCTTTTCGACGGCGCTTTAGTGCGGGCAACTGATTGCTTGAATACGTGCCAAAATCAAACTCACTATGCTTCGGAAATATTTGGTGTTTCAATCCGATCTGAGGCCGTTAATTGGATTGCGCTTTTTGCAGCTGGAATGATTGGAGGAGCACTGTTTGTACTGAAATGGCTTTACCATTCGGTTGCTAAGGGCCGTTGGCATCAAGATCGCTTGTTGTGGCGACTAATTGTGCCAATCAACTCCGCTGTAGTTTCATTGTTTACCGGATTTATATTTGCGTCAGGGGTTATCCCATTTCTCAAAGGCGAAGCGTTCGACGACCTCTACACTCTTCTAGGATTTGGCTTCATATTTGGGTACTTTTCTGACAATATTCTTGCGGCACTACAGAACATTGCGCAAAATATTTTCGGAACTCTCACTGACAAGTAATAAGGTAATAGCTCGCATCAAATATGTTTACTCTGGAAAAAGTAACAAAATCTAAATTTTCTGACTTTTCTGACTTTGGGAAGGTATCCCAAAGGTTTGGAGCTAAGGCCGCGGGTTTGACTACGCTTCCGAGTCAATGGACGCCCGAATTTCGTTTAATTCGGATTGATTTTCATAAAAACTGGCTTGAGACTGGTGAGTTGGAAGCCGGCATTTTGCAGGAGGTTGCAGATTGGCAAGTTCAACTTGGCGAAGATGTCATTGTTAGATCTAGCGGAGTGAACGAGACGATAGATGATCGTGGTAAATACAGGTCAATTATCATTTCCGCTGGCCACGATGCACTTGCAGTATCTGACGCAATAATTGAAATTTTCGACCACGCTCAAACAAGAGACCCGAATGATAGGCTTGGCTTGATCATTCAGAAGCATGTCCCTTCTGAATTTACTGGACACCTTTCAAACGAACGTCGATTAAAAACAACCCGTAATCAATGGGATTTCGAATTTGAAAAACCAAGCATTGGACGATCTACTGGAATAGACTCAACTCGGATCGAGCCTTGGCCTGACGACGTAAAAATGATCACAGGTAAAAGTAGCTCTGAGATTAGTAAGTCGATGCGCAGACTCGGAAACTGGGCAACAAAAAACCTCCCTGAACGAACGCATTTTGAATGGCTTATATGTGGTACCCAACTCTGGGTGGTTCAAGCCGATTTCGAGTGGCCAGAACATGACAACGGAATCGACCCCACCAATTTTCAACTCGAAAACGGGGAAGTATCTCTCGATTTTCATGCCACCACACTCATGGAGCCTTATAAAGTTGGCACGTTGACTAAATGGAAGAAGCTTAAGAATTTATCCGATTTTGACTTCGATGACGTTGAATTTGCTCCAAAGATTTTTCACCTGAAAGGCGAGACTGTAGAAAGTTCTATCAACGATCAAAAAAAATCAGCGATACTTATCAACGAACTTCGAGCCGTCACAGCCGATCGCGCTGTAGTAAGAACAGAATCCTGCGACCAACGCTTGCAGGCATTTAATATGCCAAGGACAGATACTTGTAGCGCAGCGGACGCAGTGGAATGGTGCCAAAAACAAATACTAGCACACATCGCAGATGGGATCGCCCCGAAGGATGTCGCATTTTTCTGCCACGCATTTCTGCCAGCAAGGGCGGCGGCTTGGGCATATGCTAGTCCAGATCGGAAGCTAGTGTTCGTTGACGCATTGTGGGGACTACCGGACGGACTTCAGTACTGGCCAACGGACACATACGAAGTTGCAGTTGATCAGGCCAAGATCATTCAGACCAAAACTGTCTTTAAACCCAAATTCCTTGCTGAACTGGGATGTGGAACTTGGGATTATCAAAACGTAAAGAAGAGTAAAGCAAGATCGCAAGTGCTCAGTAGATCCGATATATTAGAAGTGGCCTCGCGAACCCACAACATTGCGAAAAAACTGGGGGAAGAAGCACAAATAATGTGGTTTTGCGGTATTCCCGACGAATATCGAGTGGGTCAAAACCTCCCATGGTTTCGTTCCAGGGAACTCTTTGAAGAGGAAGCCCCTAGATCAAATCAAAGCTTCCGCGATTTCACCATTAAGGTTCCTGCCGATTTGGGAAACCTACCTCAACACAAAGTATGCCTCGTTCTAGCTCCAGATGCAGAATTAGTGCGGAACGATCATTTTCTAAACTTGGTTGCAGACAAGGCGCTTGAGAAAGATCTACCTATCAAATTTTTTGGCTCCCGCCTAGGTCACGCTTATTATCGTCTCGTGCAAAAAAAGGTGAAATTAATATTGCCCAACTCAGCACGATACAAGCGTACTCGAGATCGTAGACAGTTCGGGAAACTGGTTCGCGATAAGATTCCGGAAATGATTAGGAATGGAGGCGAAGAGGCTTCTGAAGGAATTTTACAATCACCTGAAATCTTATTCGCTTTGGCAGGTAAAATGTTCGAGGAAGTTGAAGAATTTCTTGAAGCAGAAGACAAAGTTAGCCAAATAGCCGAACTATCAGATATTTATGAACTATTAAGAGCTATGGCTCACCACTGCGACATTGAGTGGGAGGAAGTCGTTTCTTCAGCTAATTCCAAAAGAGAGAAACGAGGCGGCTTTGAAGAACGCAAAATCTTGCTAGAGACCTCACTACCCAAGGGGGAAAATTCTTCGACTAAGCTACCCATGGTTTCGCTCAAAGATTTACTTGAGATAACAGAAGGTAAAAGCTCGGTTCAAATCCCGCTGGGAGCGCTTTCTAATTTATTTGCAGGACAAAAATTTCAAGCAAACTTTGATGGAGATGCATCGCGTTTCACTTTTTCGATAATTCAGGGAAAACTTGAAATAACACGTACACAAAGCAAAGACGACGCGACGAAATCTAACCAAGGAGATCTTTTCAATTAGAAGCACTGCTACCGCAGGCATTTCTTCATCTCTCGCCACAAGTGTACTTCTCTGAGCACCTATTGTTTTAGGGGCGACTGTGTTGAAATCAGCCAACCCATTCTTTGTATGATAAGTATAGACCGTTCTCAACTATTGCTGTGGTGGCCCCACTTCATAGCTTGAAGCTCTGACCAACTAAGATCTCTTTCGCGTCAAGGCCTAGCTCCTTGATGATATACCCTGCGTCGCCCCACCTAACGATATTGCGCATATAGCGATTGCCATCAACATCCTCAAATAAGCATCGAATGTTCACGTAGTCCCCCCAAACGCCCGCAATGGCAGTCACGTGTATATCAGACGGCAAGCAATCAACTTTTGTGTAGTCTCGATAGTCAATCCCAATGTCGCGAGCTTGGGCAAAGCTCATGGTGAATTTTTCGTGGTCCAATCGCATCTTTCTTCCTTTCAATTTATAATCCGTAGCCGTGGCTGTGATCGGCTTCCCGTTCGCGGGCGTTGTCTAGGTCTCGTTCAACTGCCTCTCGGCGGCTTTCATTAATTTCAAGCTTGTCTCTAGTTGCGTGCGCAGCGTCCCGTAACTCCGCCCCTCGCTCAACAAGCCGTTCAACGCATCCACGGATGCCGTTTGCGATTGAATGAGCACTGACACGCAGGCGGCCAATCCATCCATCTGGCTCTGCATCCCGTTCGTCGAGCGTGTCTCTAACCCGCTCAATTCGGCGGCTGAGACCTCGCAGGCCGTCACCAACCGCTCCACGCAGGCGAGCAAGTCGCGCTCCAAGGCTGTCAGGGGCGTTGTCATTCATCTCTCCTTGATCTGGATGCACAGCACGGGCCAATCCACCATTGTGCAGGTCTTCATTTCGGTGGTGTTCGGGTCCAAGATCACCCACGTCTGACCGGCTTGATTGACCCGCATCAGGCCCATCTCTTTCAGCTCTGAGCGCGTCATCATCCCGACCCAAAACCAGCTCGCGGCCATCATCAAGGCGATCCCTGCCCCAACCATCCCCGCGATGATCCACGGTGAGTACGTCAGCCAAGTCCTGATCTGTTCGAGCCGGTCCTCGAACAAGTTCCTGTTGTGAAACAGGAAGTGCGCCGTATCGTTCTGCATTGTATCCCGCGCGTCGTTCAACATGGTCTGCGAGGTCTGCACGAAGGCGCTCATGTGAGAGGCCATCAAGTCTTCTTGTTCGGTTTGCATCTGCGCCAGTTTCGTACTCAGCCGCGATTTCTGCATGTCGGGTTGGGGACCAGTTTTCATGGGTCAGGAGGCCTTCAAGTTTGAACGGTTTGGAAAATTCAGGATCGCGGACACTGATTGATTTTGTAGCTTGGCGCGTGACCTCGAACCCTGTGTCTTCAAAGAACGCGACCATGGACGCGCGATCAGTGATCAGGCCCGCGTCAATCTGGTCGTAGAGGGCGGAAACTATGACCTGCCGTGCCTCGGCGCGGTCAGCGCTCTCGCGTACGGGTTTGAAGTCGCGGGCGCGGTCTGGCTCCATCGGGTCGGCCCAACCATGGGTCTTGTTCAACACGTCGCGCAAGGTAGCGAACGCCGCCACGTGGCCCGGCGGTGCGATGTTCAGTGCCTTGCCCGTCGCCAGCTCCAAGCGCGGGGTGCAAAAATGCAGCTCGACATTGCCCTCGTGGAGATGGCGCACCCAAAGGCAGTCGTATTGGTCCGCCTCAAGCCCCGCAAAGGCCAGAGCTTCAAATAGCTCAATGGCCTCTTGCTGGGCGTCCTCGTTGGGCTGGTCGCTGTCTGCAAAGCTGATCACGCCTGCGGTGTAGCTCCACTTGTTCGCGCTGGCGTCGATTAAATCCCGCGTCCGGTCGGGATTGCCGTGCAGCACTTCAGGTAAAGGATCGCGGTTTTTGGTCTGAGGTTGGCCGCCTTCGTCGCGGATCAGGTTGCGGTTTTCGTCGTAGGCCAAAACCTCGCGTGCGGTCAGGTAGTCAACGGGGGCCGCGCCGCCGCCCGTGCCAGACGAAAAGAACGAGATGATCATTGCTGGCCCTCGCTGTGCTGACCGATGATCTGCGCAAGCTGGCGCTCAATTGTGACAAGCCGCACGCTGACCTTGAGGGCGTCGATATGGCTTGTGCGGCCAGATTTGACGGCCTCGTTAATCCAGCGAGCCAGTTGGTTGAGGTTCCCGCCGACACGGGCAACGGCCAACGTCAGCGACGGGTCAACGCGCGGCACGGGCTTGCGCCGTCGCGCTTGGACCAGCCCCAAGGCCTCGCGCATCAGCGTGGCGTTGGGCAGTCCAGCCGCGTCCGCCTTGGCGACAAGCGCGGCCTTTTCAGCAACGGTGCATCGAAAGATCACAGTCTCGGAAAGGCCTTCTTTGACGCGCTCGCCGCGCGTCTGGTTGGGGTTTGAAGGGGAGGCACGCCGCCCCTCACAAGTCCCGCCGATGTAATCGGTGGGTAACCTTGCTGTTTGCCTAGATTGCGCAGTCATGACTTCACTCCGCGAGCTTCTTTAGCGATAGCACTGTTCAATACCGACGCTGTGGGGCGACTGTGACTTATGACCTTGCGGCTTGCATTAGGGTTTAAGGTTTTATGATTTGATTTGATATCATCTGCTTTACTCTCTTGTTTCGATACGGTTTCGGAACCCTTTCGAAAGGGTTCCACAGTCTGCAAACCGTCACTTGGCAACATTTGATAACAAGCTTGAATTGAGCTGTACGCGCCTTTGCCCCGACTATTGATTTCATCCATCAGAATAGCGTTGAAGCCATCGCCGTATTTGAAGAAAATCATCTTTAAGAACGCACGAAATGCCGAATGGGCTTTCTTATGCTCTGTGCTGAGGTCTTCCCAATTTAAGGTCTGCATAAAGCTTGAGACCGTGAACTCGGCGATAGCACGGCAGAACATTTCGGCTGGCCAAGCTGGTAGACCTTGGAAGCTCTTCATGTGGCCTTTCATTTGATTGCCGTTATCGGGTGCGTTTAGGGAATGAAACCAACCGATCAACCGCAAGGCTTGATGGTCGTGGTCGTATTCAATGAGTTCGCATCGTTGAAGTTCAGTGATTGCGGCTTGAATCTCAATGGGTTTAACATTCGCGTCATAGCTCCAGATTTCCACTGGATAGCGAAAAAGCCCGATATAGTTGCTTAACTTTGAGCACTGCGCGGTCAGGTATATGAAGCGGACGTCATTGGACGAAAGCGCCCTAAACTTTGGATCAGAAAATAAGTCAAAGTCGATCTGCGCATAGTATTTTACAGCCATTATACTAACCGCCTACACTGAGATGATTTTAGATTTGACCCAATCGTCCAAGTCAACGCGCCGGTACAATATGCACCCAGCGACATTGGCGAACCTTGGTCCACGAACGCGGTTCTGCTTCATCCGTAACTTAGAAAGCTGGCTTTCTGAGATTTTCAGATACGCCGCAGCCTCTGGGGGCCGGTAGTGTTCCTGCAACTCTTCGATCTGTGTTTCACCTGCGTGCATCGCGGACTCCTGTGGTTCATCGAGGTGCACTCAGATTGATTAACGTTGCTGGGAAAAGCATGTGTTTAGATTTTAGTAATTTTTGGTCACCCAGAACTGAATTCCGAATTTTTTATACCACGTGTTTGATTTCTGTTTGTTTTCAAGCCACTTCAGCATCGAAACCTCATATCGCATTTGCTCGCGATCCATTTTCTTCCAAACGCGTTCAACGACACTCGGGGTCGGCTTACCAATTTTTCTGTTCAGATAGGTCACATGAGCGAAGCCATTGCAAATCAACGGCAAGGCACTTTGGCGCTCAATTTTCGCTTCTGATGTAAATTGCATTCCAAGCCTACGACATAACAAATCGGCACTTTCAAAGACCGCCAGATTCCGCAATTTGTCACGTGTTTCCGAAGGCCCTTTCTTGCTTGGCACGGGAAAGGTACCTGACAACACTTCGCCTGCAAAGACTCTGAGCTTGAAAGGCACCGCAACTTTCAACTTTAGGTTTTCACCAACCACTTCAATCAAACGCGTGTAGACTTTGAAATCAACCTTGGCCGCTTCGTAGACGCCGTTGGCCCATATTGGGTCCATCGCATAACCCTTCTTTCGCTTTACTATGCCGATAGAAAGATCAAAACACAGATAGAATAGAACCGTTTCGCTGGAATTTATGATCGACGTATAGTGGTCAGCGATGGACACAACCTGCGCCTGCACGGCCGAACCATACAGCTTTAAATCGGCGTCATGCACCTTGGCAAAAAAGTCCGTTCTGTTCGAGTAAATATCCTGCCCAAGGTCGTGATTGATGAAATAATTCACAGCATTCAACCAATGAACGGGGGCAACCCTTGAATTCATTTTTTCGATAATACGTCTAATGCCTGCCTCTTTTCTTCTCTGTAGTTTGCGCGATCATAGACCGCCGTTACGCTTCGGTCCGCATGGCCAAGCACCCTTTCAACGATAAATCTAGGCACCTTATTTTCAGTCATTCTCGTTGCAGCAGTGCGACGTAAATCATGTATTCGCCAGTCATCGACACCAGCCCCCTTTGCCAACCGGTCTTTCTCACGAGACCCCAAACGCAACTGCTTCAACCCAGTTGGGCCAAAGACAAATGGGCCGCGTTTGGGCTGCTTCTCCAAAATCTCCATGAGAGCGGAAGTGAGAGGCACTTCATGCGCCTTTGCCCTCTCCCTTTTTGTCGCTTTAAATTTCGCGGCAGGAATTGTCCAAATATCGCCCTCAAGCTCTTCCCACTTCATGCTCGCAACATTGTCTTTGCGCTGAGCCGACATCATCAAAAACCTAAAGTATGCTCCGAGGTTATCTTCGAAGGTCGCATCCCAGACCTTGCGCCACTCTTCGTCCGTCAAAACCCGGTCACGCGGTGTTGCAATCGCTGTGGCCTTCAAACCTGCCCAAGGGTTTTCATCGATCAAACTTTCATCAACGGCCCACCCAAACATTGGCCGGATGTATCGAATGACTGCACTTCCCCTAAGTTCACTTGATTTCTTCGAAACATGTGAACGCAGCTCTCGACCGTGGTGGATGGATACATCAGTCAGGCGAAGGTGACCGACAAACTCATTGGCCCATACGTCCCATGCAGATTGAATATCGCACCATGAACGCATCTTCGGTCCTCGTGCGGTTTTGTATTCTGCGAAGAGATCGGCGACAGTTTTGATATGTTCCGGCGTCCACGGGGCATTTGAGCTTGCTTTAGTTTGTATTGCGGCCATCCGTGCATCACGGACGGTCATATGTGGAAAAAGGCCAAGACGGACCATTCGACGTTTCGCACCGCGATACACGAACGTGTGCCATTGCTTAGACCCAAACTTCTTTCCTACGCGCAGCACTAAGCCGCGTTCAATCGTATCTCGAACGTCATAGCGTTCGGACTTGTGCTTTAGATTGATGATGTACGTCTCTGTGAGTTTTGCTTGCATTTTGGTGGCGCTTTGGTGGCGTTTCAGTTGATAGACACATCTTCACCCTGATTCCTGAAAGTTCATAAGTCAATACAATCAAAGGGTTTTGAACCTGTAGGAACCTGTGGGAAACAGGATTCTAAGAATTGCAAATCCGTGTACACCGGTTCGATTCCGGTACTCGCCTCCAATTATACCATGCACTTAGCCCCCACTCTCTCACGCTTGAGGCTCCGCGCCTACGGGGGCTACATTTATGTGTCTCGAGACGGTGGTTATTGTTGATCGAGCTTGAGTTGAGCCGCATCGCTTTCGTCTGGATCGCCTGTGTAAACGATGAACGTCAGGTATCGCTTTGGTGATGGCGGATTTGATTTGGGCTTCAGCGGTGCTGCTTTAAAGGGCATGACAGGTGTGGAAGCTGAAGAGTTTAGCGCGGTGCAAGATCGCTGATCGGCAGGGCGGAAGGGCGGAAGGGCGGAAGGGCGGAAGGATGGCAAAGCCGTTTAGCTCTTGGGAGCAAGCCGCAACAGCCCCTACGCGCTTCACAGGCTCGTCTAGGGCCCAATTGTCGCCCCTCCTCTAAATCCCCCCCTCAATGCATTATTGACGGCGCCCTTCCCTATTCCAACACCTGTGCGCGATCTTGAACACTGGCATTTAATACTCGTCGCACAACGGTGATATGCGACGTCGATATCTAATCCTTTGGGATTGGCCCCACTCGCCAGGCGATTGCCACCAGACCGTCACCCGTTTTCATATCGGAAGCGTTGTCGCGATCCGCGTTGATCTGGATGGGTGATCGGCACGGCGGACAGCAGCGCCCTCGTGTAATCATGCGTGGGCTGGGTGCAGACAGTTTCGGAATCGCCAGATTCAACAATGTCCCCTTTGAACATGACCAAAACCCGATCACAAAAATAGCGAACCAGACCCAGATCGTGGCTGATGAACACATAGCTTAGTCGCAACTCTTTTTGCAATTCTTGGAGCAAGTCCATGATTTGCGTGCGAATACTCACGTCCAACGCCGACGTCGCCTCGTCCGCAATAATGATCCGCGGATTGGGTGCAATAGCACGCGCAATACTAATACGTTGGCGTTGCCCACCAGAGAAGGCATGCGGATATCGCTCAAGTGCTGACGACGGGAGCCCAACCAGATCCAGCAATTCCAAGATGCGTTTTCTGCGATCGACTGGCGACGTCATACCGTTCAGCAACAGGCTTTCCCCAATGATCTGCGACACGCTCATGCGAGGGTTAAGAGACGCAAAAGGGTCTTGAAACACAGTTCTCATGTCACGCCACGTGGGCTGCAACTGCGCATCGTTGAGCTGAGAAATCTCGGCCCTGTCCCCGCCTCTATTGGTGTAATGCAGCTGGCCGGCTTCGATACTATGGACACGCTGAATGCAACGGGCCAACGTCGTTTTACCCGACCCGCTTTCGCCAACAACCCCAAGGGTCTCACCCTCGTGCAGGGTAAAGCTTGCATCATTCACCGCAACCAATGTGGTTTGGGTCATGCCTAACAGACCGGTCTTGCCGTAGAACTCTTTGCGCAGGTTGCTGGCTTCTAAAATGGGGGCACCGATTGGTTGAACTTGCCGTTGCGCCAGCCGGTCTGGAGACGGGATCTGTGAATCCCGCGCAGATTTTAGCAGCGCCTTGGTGTAGTCATGCTTTGGACGATCAAAAACATCCTGCACATTTCCATTTTCGATCACCTTTCCATGCCGCATAACCGCAACGTGATCGGCGATTTCAGCGACAACTCCCATGTCATGGGTGATGAACAAAATCGCCATGTCATTTTGTTTCTTCAAGTCATTCAGAAGATCCAGAATTTCGGCTTGAATGGTCACGTCCAACGCGGTGGTTGGCTCATCCGCGATCAGTATTTTGGGATTGCAAATAAGCGCCATCGCAATCATTGCCCGCTGCCGCATGCCGCCGGAAAACTCAAAGGGATATTGATCTATCGCCTTTTCCGGATTGGGGATTTCGACGCGGCGCAGCATTTCAATTACGCGGTCGCGGGCGGCCTTTTTGTTCAACCCTTCATGCAGAACCAAGCTTTCAGTGATCTGGCTGCCGATCGTGTGCACAGGTGATAAAGAGCTCATAGGCTCTTGAAATATCATCCCAATATCGCGACCTCGAATGTTTCTGATAACACCTGATCTGGCTTCAAGCTTGGCCAAATCCAACGAACGGGTCTGTTCCGTTTTTGAACTAGGGTGGGCCTCATGCAGCAGAATTTCGCCCGATGCAATGCGGCCGGGTCGATCAACCAGCTGCAAAATGGACCGCGACAACACGCTTTTCCCTGAGCCACTTTCACCGACCAGACACAAGGTCTCTCCGGGCACCAGATTGAGCGATACATCATCCACTGCGTTAAAGATTCCGTGTCTGGTTTCAAACACAGTTACCAGATTCTTAATCTCAAGAATTGGATGGTCGGCGGGCAAATTTTGTTGGGTCATTTGTGACATCCTCTTCACTGATCTTGCGCATAGGGGTCAGCTGCGTCACGCAATCCGTCCCCCAGAAAGTTCAAAGCCAAGACCGCGATCAACACAAAAAATCCGGGAACAAATAGCCATGGTGCTTGCGCGATGGAACGAATGTTCTGCGCTTCTTTAAGCAGAACACCCCATGAGATGGATGGCGGCAATAACCCCAACCCGAGGAAAGACAACGATGTTTCCGCCAAGATCATTGCCGGAATTGCCAGTGAAACAGACGCAATAATGTGGCTCATCAAGGATGGCATAATATGGCGAAACACTATTCGACGCGGGCGTGCCCCGTCTAATCGCGCTGCGGTCACAAAATCCTCGGTGCGGAGCGCCAAAAACCGGCCTCTGACCACCCGCGCCAATTCAGTCCACCCGATCAACGATAAAATCACAGTAATAGCAAAATATCGCATCAACGGGTCGATGTTGGCGGGGATGGTCGCACTTAGACCCAGCCAAATTGGAATGGTTGGCATGGACAAGATCAACTCGATCGCGCGGGTCGAGACAGAGTCAAACCATCCCCCCAGATAGCCAGCCATACCGCCAATCAACGTGCCCAGAAACAGGCTCATCGCAACACCGACCAAGCCAATGGACATCGAAATTCGCGTCCCAGCAATGGACCTGCTCAGCATATCACGACCAAGCCTGTCTCCTCCCAGTAGATAGAAACGCTCATCCGGGTCAGTTGGGGCGATCAGCCGACGTTGCATCGGTATGAAGCCCGCCAGCAGATAAGGTTCGGATTTCCCCAAGAACGAGATGTAGATCTTTTCATCAGGGTTTCGTTCATAGGACGTCGCCAAAGTTTCGGGGTCTCGGGATAGCGTCGTGCCCAAGACGTGCGGGCGAAAGCGCGTACCGTCTTCCGTGCGGTCTAAAAACTGAACCATTTGCGGTGGATGGAACACATCCCGCCGAGACGTGACCTCTGGATCAAAGGGTTGGAAAAATTCTGCAAATGCCGCGAGGACATAGAGAAAGCCAACCAGATAAAGACTGATCAAAGCCAGTTTGTGTTTTTTGAATTTCAGCCACATCAAGCGCCATTGCGATGCTTCGGCGATGTCGGTGGGGATGCGCGGGTCTGTTTGATCTACAAGATTGGACATTTTAGCGATACCGAATGCGAGGATCGATCATGGCCAGAACAATATCTGACACGATCATACCGATTATAGACATGACGCTGAGCATCAAAATGAACGCACCAGCAAGATACATATCTTGCGTGAGCAATGCGTCGAGCATCAGCGGATCAACGGTTGGCAAAGACAAGACCACCGCCACCACAGTGGAGCCCGAAATGATTTGCGGGAAAACCCATGCGATTGTGGATGCAAACGGGTTCAGCGCAATACGAACGGGGTATTTGAGGATCGTCTTAAACTCGCTCAAACCTTTGGCGCGCGCGGTCGTTACATAGGGTTTATACAGCTCGTCCAAAAGGTTGGCCCGCATGATCCGGATAAGGCTGGCAGTGGCAGACGTACCGATGATCACGACAGGGATGATCAGGTGCTTCACTAGGTCTAAAAACTTGGCCCAAGACCATTCAGCATTCACGTATTCGGCTGAAAACAGCCCCGTTACATTGGTGCCAAAGTACACGACACCCACATACATCAAAATTAATGCCACCAGAAAATTCGGCGTCGCCAATCCGATGAACCCGATGATACTGAAAAAATAGTCCCCCCAACTATATTGCCTCACCGCCGATAATATCCCTATGGGAAGTGCGATGGCCCATGTGAATAACAACGTTGATGTGGCCAATATCACCGATAGGATCATGCGATCCCCGATCAATTCAGACACTGGTTGTTGCCACTGGAAAGACAGTCCGAAATCGCCTTTGGCGATGCCACTTATCCACTTCCAGTATTGGGACAAAAACGGCTCATCGAGGCCAAACCGGTCGCGCAAAGAGTTCAACCGCACCTCATCAACCTGCCGCCCATCGGCCTCAAGCTTAGCTGCATAGCTTTCAACATAGTCGCCAGGTGGCGCCTGAATAATCGTAAACGCTAAAAAAGACGCCGCGAACAAAAACGGCACGGACCACGCCAGTCTACGCAAAATATAAGCGTACATTTCCCCTCCCTAGGAGCTATACGGGCCTCGCCTCCTCCACGAAGAAAGCCCGAAACTCTACATTTGACACAATTGGATATTAGTATTCCAAAATCCTAAACCAATATTATCTGCATCGGATTCCTTTATAAATAGGGATAGAATTTTGGATGTCGATGGCTAATTTGATTTTTACGGTTGCAAAATTCAATCTTACCTTCAAGGTAGGCTAGACGAAAAGCAAGTCGTCACAACAGATAGGCCGCTGATCCGGACGTTGGATTGTGTTGGCCCTGTACAACCGACCGCCGATCAAATCGGCGATCGAAATTGGAGGGACTCAATGACTAGTAGATTTAGCCGCGGGTTAATCTTGACCGCAACAACAGCCCTAATGTCGACGGGCGCATTTGCCCAAGCGACAGGAGAAGCCCCAGAACTGGCAGAATTGGTAGCCCAAGGGGCGCTACCACCAGTAGAGGAGCGCGCGTCGCTTCAACCGGAGGTCATCAACTACGGCGAACTTGGTACTTTTGGAGGAAAGATCAGGTTCGGCATGCGGGGTGTCTCGGACGAAGGCACATTACGTCAGGCCGTTGGCACAAATGGATTGGTGCGCTGGCACCACAATCTGTCCGAACTGGTGCCGAATGTAATTCGCGAATATACGGTGTCTGAAGATGCACGCGAATTTACATTCAAAATGCGCGAAGGCATGAAGTGGTCGGACGGCGACGACTTCACCACCGAAGACATCGCATTTAGCATTAATGATTTGCTGCTCAACTCCGATTGGGAAGAGATCTCAACCCGCTACAAATCAGGCGGCGAACCTCTAAGCCTAGAGGTTGTGGATGACTACACCTTCATCATTCGCTTCAAGCACCCGAATGGTGGGTTCTTGGGACAGATGGCCCGCGAAGAAGGCGCGCGTCTGAACCATTATTCAGCGCATTACTGCAGCCAATTCCACCCGAAGTATAACGACAACCTTGATGGCCTCATCGCCGAAGAAGGTGTCGAAACATGGCAGGAGTTGATGTACAAAAAATGTGGTGATGTGCGTGACGAGGTCCGTTGGATCAACACCGATCGCCCCGTATTGGACCCTTGGGTTCTTGCCACACCGCTGCGCGGCGGTACCACAACGGTCTTGTTTGAGCGCAACCCCTACTTCTGGCAAGTCGACGAGGCAGGCAACCAGCTGCCCTATATCGGCGACATGGAAGCTACGATCTATCAAGATCCCGAAGCGATGCTCATTGCGGCGATTGCTGGTGATTTTGACTTCCAATACCGCCGGATCGACGCTCCGGGGAACCGGCCTGTTCTGGCCGAAAACCGCGAACGGGGTGACTACCAATTGTACGAAGTGACCGCCGCCGGCGGCAGCTACAACTGGATTCAGCCAAACCTGAACCACAAAGACCCCGTGATCCACGACCTGTTTAACCAGCGTGATTTCCGGATTGCCCTCTCCATCGGCACAGACCGTCAGGAAGTCATCGATACAGCGCTTTTGGGTGTTGGTACCCCTTGGCAAACTGGTCCATTCGAAGACAGCCCGCTTCACCACGAAAAGATTTCCAAGCAACATCTGGAATATGATCCCGATCGCGCGAATGAATTGTTGGACAGCTTGGGCCTAACGGAACGCAACGACAAAGGCATCCGCCTGCTGTCTGACGGGCGTCCTGCAAAGTTCTTGATCGACATTCGCAACGGACATCCACACATCATCGACATGATGACCATCGTGAAGCCGCAGTGGGAAGAAGAGCTGGGCATTCAGATCGATTTGAATGTTGTGGACCGTTCGGTGCACCGTCAGCGGTCCCGCCAAGGCGATCATGATATGACCGCAGATAGCGGAAATGCGACTTGGCTACCTGGTCAGCTGCCTTCAGCTTTGCTGCCGATTGACAGCAGCTCGCGCCACGCGCCACTTTGGACCGCATGGTACCAAACTGACGGGCAAGACGGGATTGAACCCCCAGAGCACGTGATGGAACGCTACCGTATCTGGGAAACGATCTATGCAACCGCTGATCCGGAAGAGCAAATCCGTCGCTACCACCAACTCGCCGATATCGCTGCAGAACAGTTCGAAGCCTTTGGCATCGCACAAAATGCGTCGACTTACGGGGTACGTAAAAATGGTCTTATGAACATCATGGAAGGTATGAAAAGTACCGGCCAGTTCCCAAGCCCTGCCAACGTATTCATGCCGCAAGCATGGTATTGGGCTAAATAACCTCTCCCTAAGAAACGAACGGGTCGCGCTTTTGTGCGGCCCACCTCGGCCCACATTCGTGTGGGCCCTTTTTTTGAAACGAGGCGAAGATGTTGTTGTTCACCGTTCTAACGGTCTTAGGGCTGGGGCTGCTTGTCGTATCGGCAGATAAGTTAATTGAGGAAGGCACCGCCATTGCCGAACAGTTGGGCATGTCCCCCCTGATCATCGGCCTTACAGTGGTCGCCTTTGGAACGTCTTTCCCCGAACTGATCTTTACAACTGGTGCCAGCTTGAGCGGCAGCGGCGGGTTGGCTATCGGCAATATTGTCGGGAGCAACATCACCAATACCTTACTGATTTTGGGAATTGCTGCGTTGATCCGGCCCTTGCCAATTGAACACACCATGATTTGGCGCGACGGGGCTGTTTGGGCCGCGGCGACGATTGTGTTTGTGGTGTTTCTGTTCACGCAATCCTCACTTGGCCCGCTGCACGGAAGTGTTCTTTTGGTGATCCTCGCGGGCTACCTGTTTCAATTGCTACGCCAAGATGCCGTTGAACTTCCAAGCGCAGAGGATGCGAATTCGGATGACCCATCTGATCAAGCCCCCCAAAAGCGCACGAAAACAGCTTTGGTGATTCTTCTGTCTTTGATCGGAATTGCGCTTGGGTCCGAGATTGCCATCTACGGGGCCACTGGCCTCGCGAATGCGCTTGGTGTCAGCGAGTCGGTCATTGGCCTGTCGATCATCGCGCTCGGAACAAGCCTCCCTGAATTGGCCACCGTTGTTGTCTGCGTGCGCCGCAATCAAAGCGGCATGCTGGTGGGCAACATTATCGGATCCAACATCTTCAATATTTTGGCCTGCATCGGCATCCCTGCCCTTTTTGTCGGCATTCAGACGCCTGTGGAAATGTTGTCATTCAGCGTTCCCTTCCTAGTCCTGATTAGCGTGGTAGCTTTGGCCATGCTGCGCACCAATTGGACGATAACCCGCCTAGAGGGGGCCGTTTGCTTGTGCGGTTACGGGGTCTATCTGGCGACGATAACTCAATAGGATTACCCTCAGCCGAGCATCGAACATCTGGCAGGCTCGGCTGAGCGGCTTCTATAGATCGATGTCCGCGGAGGCATCAGACCCGTGAGGGCAATTACTCCGACCCGAGAGGCTGATTGCATCAGGTCAACTCGCCTCAAAGACCCGAATGAAGTGGCTCTCAGTTGGAATGCAGCAGAATGGTATTCTGCGCTCGTGCCACCCGAAAATTCATACAAACAACTTGTTTGATTGAAGGGGTGTCGAAACCCAACACCTAACGGCACTCATGACACCAAAGCACATCTCTAAAAATATAAGTTATATTTATCAAGTAGTTAAATTAAATTCGCCTCCTGCAAGAAGCACAACCCCTCCTATGGAAGCGCCCTCCGAAATCAAGAAATCAAACAATTTTCACGCATTTTTCTCAAAATTGATTGACAAGCGAACAATTGCCTCCAAGACTGAATGTGTCTTGCTGCATCGTTTCACCTGCCCTTAGGGCACCCCACGAATTGCCCAGTCATCTGATCGTCGCAGCAAAGCGTCAGTATCACGTCCCCAACCAGGAAGGGCGACGCGACAAAACACCTTGAGGGAGGAACAATGAGACATTCGACATTACTTTCCCGAATACTCGCGACCACCATCGCGGCCGCCACACTGCACAGTGCAGCATATGCTCAGGCGTCGGGAGAAGCACCAGACCTAGCAACGCTTGTAGCCAACAGCCAACTGCCCCCAGTCGCAGAGCGGGTTGGCAGCGATCCGGAAGTCATAGACTACGGAGAGATCGGCACCTACGGCGGTACTGTCCGCTTTGGCATCAATGGCTCTGGTGATAGTGAATCGATCCGTCAGATGATCGGCGCGAATGGTCTTGTCCGTTGGGATTTAGACCTACAGACCATCATTCCAAACGTGGTGAAGTCGTATGAGATTTCTGACGACGTCACGACCTACACCTTCCACATGCGCGAAGGCATGAAATGGTCAGACGGCGAACCTTTGACCACCGACGACATCGCATTCAACGTTAACGATCTTCTGGAAAATGACGATTGGGACGAAAATGGCGGCAGCCGGATGAAGTCGGCCAAAGGGCGGTTTGGCCTAGAAGTTATTGATAAGTATACGTTTAAAATCGTTTTCCCAAGTCCAAATGGTGATTTTCTTGGCGGCATGTCACGTCACAACGGCATTCATCTGATCTCGCATGCGAAACACTACTGCAAGCAGTTCCACCCAAAGTATAACGACAATATTCAGGCCGATATGACAGCGGCAGGCGTGGACAACTGGCCGCAGCTGATGCGTAACAACTGCGGTGAAGGAACGGGAGCGACCCGCTGGGCCAATCCGGAACGCCCTTCGCTTGAGCCTTGGATCATCGAAGAACCGCTGGATGGCGGCGCGACCAAAGTGACGTTCAACCGCAACCCTTACTTCTGGAAAGTCGACGCAGAGGGCAACCAATTGCCCTATATTGATCGGATGGAAGGCAGGGTGTTCCAAGATGCCCAAGCGATGACGCTGGCTGCAATTGGTGGTAACTTTGATTTCCAGTTCCGTGGGATCGACACCGCATCGAACCGTCCGGTTCTTGCGGCAAATCGTGAAAAGGGTGGCTACTCCCTCTACGAAGTTACCGGCGTGGGCGGTAATATTGCTTGGATTGAACCCAATCTGAACCACCCTGACCCCGTGGTGCGTGATTTGATGAATGAAATCGACTTCCGCGTGGCCATGTCTATTGGCACAAACCGAGAAGAGATCATCAACACAGCCCTGCTTGGGGCCGGTGAGCCGTGGCACACAGGCCCCTTCCCTGGCAATCCGCTGTATCACGAGGGCGTTGCAACTGGAAATCTGAAGTATGATCCAGACCGCGCAAATGCCTTGCTGGATGGCCTTGGCCTGACAGATCGCGACGCGGATGGCATTCGTCTGATGTCTGATGGCCGCCCTGCCCGCTTCTTGATTGATGTGGCCGCAAGCTCTTTGGTGAGTGTCATCGATATCACCGAGATGATGTCCAACCAGTGGAAGAACATCGGCATAGATCTGCGGGTAAATGTCGTTGACCTGACCCTGCACGAAGCACGCGCTGAATCAGCAGAGCATGACTTCACTGTTGCCTTCTCTGGCGCCACATGGATGGCCGGTCAGACCCCGAAGGCCATCATTGCAATCAGCGGCAATACCTTCGCACCCCATTGGGGCGACTGGCACAAGTCTGGCGGCAGAAAAGGAGAAGAACCTCCGCAGTATATGAAAGAAGCCTATCAAGCATGGGCGGACGTCGCGGAGGCTGGCTCTACGGAAGAGCGTGTTGCGGCCTATCATCGGATCGCAGACATCGCAGCGGAACATCAGTTTGGCTTTGGTATCTCCAAACATGTTTCGACCTATGGGGTCAAAAAGAATGGCTTGGAGAACGTGCTGCCAAACATGAAAGCAACCTCCCAGTTCCCGAGCCCAGCCAATGTTTACATGCCTGAAGCATGGTATTGGTCTAAGTAACTCCCCCTCCCTGTAAGACTGAGCCGCGCAGCCTCTGCGCGGCTTTTTTGTTGCGCAATCTTACCCGACAAACACAAAAAACGGCGCCACATTGGCACCGTGTTGGTTCCAATAGTTGAGTTTTTGCTTATTCTATAGGGACTTCACGGGCAAATCGCCCGACGGTCATCCCAAGCCGCCGATACTGCACTGGCATCACCAAATAGGTGTTGTCATGGGGCGTGCGGATCTCCCGCTCTCCCTCAGTGGCGATCAATGTGCCAGCTTTCTCAAAAAATTCGCCGTTCATATAATCGCCTTCGAAGGCAAAGCTGGGCTCGTAGTCATAGATCAGTTCCGACACTTCCAGATTCAGCTTTTGCCGATCCGGATTGTAGTCTTCGCGCAAACTCTCAGGCAGCATGTCGTGAATATCCAGAAAGCCCAAAGAGGCCTGCCATCCGTTTTCGACGCTTTCAGGGGACCAATGATGCCCAACCTGAATCTGAAGCGCCGCAGCGCCATGCGCTGGATTGCTAAAGCGTTCGTAGTCCAGCAAACGAATGCGGTCGCTTTCCTGTTTCGGGCCCGACAGCACCAGCGGCGTATGAGGTATGCGTTGTGCCAGATCAATCGCGCTTTGACGGCTACCCGGATTGGCCACCGGCAGCCCTCGGCACTGGAACGAATGAATATCCAACAGCACATCAACGCGATCAATCACCGGGCGCAATTCACGGGCGCGTTTGTGTTCGCTGCCCTGTAAGGACATGTCGTCTAGCTCTTTGCCCCATATCCGGTTGATGTCGGCATCAATAAAGCGGTGCCACTGAGGGTTCTCAGGGTCAAAGCGGTGGTAAGCGTCTACATTGCCAAAGCAATAAGTCACCTTTCCTCGTGCCGGAACCACGTCTCGGTCCAAGAACCGTTTGATCACATGCGCACCGCAGATTTCATTGCCATGCATGATCCCGCAAATCATCAAATGCGGGCCAGGTTTGCCACTGTCCTTTTCCCAAACATAGGGCACGCCATGAGACCCCGCCGCATAGGGTTGAATGTTTGGTACATCGATTAGAACTCTGATGTATTGCGCAGAGAATTTATCAGTATAAACTGCCGTTTCAAACGTGTTTCTCGCCACAAGGATGCACCCTTCAAGAATTGTTTGTCCGATTGATTGAAGCAATTTTTGAGGTTATGGTCAGGCAAGTCAATAGGATATCGGTTTGGATTTACTAACCAATTTGAGAGAGATGGCGCTTGCCGCGCCACCTGGCTCCAAGTTTCCGACAATTCGGAAGTTAATGGCGAAATTCAACGCCACTCAATACGCAATTCATCTGGCGTTGCAGCAGCTCAATCAAGAGGGCGTGTTGGTCTCGCATGTCGGCCGCGGGACAGTTGTGGCGTCACATGGCGAAGCGGTCAGCGTCAAGCCAAAAGCCGATCAACCCACCCGCGTTCTTCTGTTGCACTACCGATCTAACAGCAAGCGCAACGACTTGGTTTCAGACGCAATTCACCACATTTTGTTAGAGCGCGGCTGCCGTGTGGTTTCGGTGGCCTATAAGGATGACGAAGACCTGAACGCCATGCGCGGCGAGGGTCAGTTCGACTTTTGCGTGGTGCAGCCTCGCCGGTCGATCCTCTCGACCCGTTTGATTGATATTGCGCGACGCAATGCCCGCTATGTGATCGTCGAAGGCCAGACCGTTTCCGGCACTGAATTCGATGGTGTCGTGCGGGATCAACCCACCAGCCTGCGCCTTGCAATCCGGCACCTCAGTGGCCTCGGCCATACCCGTTTGGGACTGGTATGCGAGGACGGTCACGGGGGCACTGTTGAAAACGATATTGAGCAATTGTTTGATTTTTGGTCCGAAGTCGTTCACGGCACTGATGTGGTGCCCTTTAGTCGCCGCCCCTCTCAGGATCCGGACAACACCACCCAGTCCAACATAGATCAGGTTCTGACCGACTGGCGCGACCTGCCCGACGCGGCCCGCCCCACGGCCCTGATCATCTGCGGCAGCTTTCAGGCGGATTATTTGCAACAGGCCTTTGACGCCGCAAATATCCGTATTCCCGACGACCTCAGCATCGTCAGGGTCTGCTCGACCAGCGTGGAAGCTTTGCATGGCGGGGTGTTCACCACCGTAGGCCGAAAATCAGAAAGCATCGCCGAAGCGCTTGCGGATTTGATCGAATGGCGCACGAGACATCCAAAAGAAGCGCAGCTGATCACCCGCGCCTTTCCTGATGTCATAGAGCGTAAAAGCTCTGCCCAGATAGGCTAGTCCTTAGCCCTCGACATAGCGCGTGCGGGTCTTTGAGGCCCGCATCGTAGGATCTGCAATCGGAACGGCCGACAGCAAAGACTGGGTGTAGGGGTGTTGCGGATTGGTGCAGACGTCTTCGGTCTCGCCCTCTTCCATGATCTGCCCTTTGTACATCACCACCACGCGATCGCAGAAGTACCGCACAAGGCCGACGTCATGGCTTATGAAAAGGTAACTAAGGCCCAGTTTTTCCTGCAACTCCAGCAACAGGTCCATAATCTGCGTCCGCAAGCTGACATCCAGCGCCGAAGTTGCCTCATCTGCGATGATGATCCGAGGGTTCGGCGCAATTGCGCGAGCAATGCTGATCCGTTGCCGTTGCCCGCCTGAAAAGGCATGCGGATAACGCTCTGCGGCGCTGCCAGGAAGGCCGACCAGATCAAGCAGCTCTGCCACACGGGCACGCTGCTCGACGGGGGTTCCGAGGCCATGGTTCATCAGCGGTTCAGCGATGATTTGCCCTACAGTCATGCGAGGATTGAGCGAGCCAAAGGGGTCTTGGAAGATAATGCGCATATCCCTCCATGGCTCCTTCAAGTCGGGTTTTGTTAGGGGGGCAAGGTCACGCGTGTTGCCCTGTCGATCGGTATACAGCACAGCCCCCGAGCTGACGGAATGAATGCGTTGGATGCAGCGGGCGAGCGTGGTTTTACCAGAACCGCTTTCTCCAACGATTCCAATGTTTTCGCCGTCTCGCAACTGCAAATTCGCGTCCTTCACCGCCAGCAGTGTTTTGGCCTCGCGACGAAAGCCCGCTGGTGTAATCACGTACTCCTTGCGCAGGGCCACGGCTTCGAGGATGGGGTCTCCCAACGGGCGGCGTTCGCGCATCGCAAGACGACGATCAGACGGCCCTTCGCATTGCGTGGCCGCATGCAAAAGCGATTTTGTGTAATCATGCTGAGGCGATGCGAACACCGAATAGACATCGCCCTTTTCCACCACTTTGCCATGGCGCATCACCGCAACGTCATCGGCAATTTCAGCGACCACCCCCATGTCGTGGGTGATGAAAAGGATCGCCATATTATGCGCCTTTTGCAGACTGCGCATCAGCTCTAGAATTTCCGCCTGAATGGTCACATCCAGCGCGGTCGTCGGCTCATCGGCAATCAACACCTTCGGGTTGCAAGACAGCGCCATCGCAATCATCGCACGCTGGCGCATCCCGCCTGAGAATTCGTAGGGGTAGCGTTTCACCGCCTCTTCTGGGTTCGGGATTTCCACCATGCGCAACAGCTCTACTGAACGCGCAATGGCTTCCTTCTTGCTCATCCCCATGTGAATACGAAGCGTTTCCCCGATTTGGTCGCCAATGCGGTGTACCGGCGACAAAGAGCTCATCGGCTCTTGGAAGATCATCGCAATGTCATCACCTCGGATCGCGCGCACCTGTTTGCCGCGTGGGTCCATGCCGATCATGTTCACAGTGCTGTGCCCTGCGCCATCACCGAAGTCAGTATGCAGCAGGATTTCTCCGCCCGTGATCTTCCCCGGTGCATCGACAATCTGCAGGATAGAGCGCGACATTACACTTTTGCCGCTGCCGCTTTCGCCCACAACGCACAGCGTCCGCCCGGGATACAAGGAGATGCTGACATCATCGACGGCCTTGAACCAACCATGCCTTGTTTTGAATGAGGTTTCGAGGTTCTTCACCTCAAGGATCGGGGGCTGCGTGTGCTGAGTAGAGGACATTTGGCTCATGTTAGCTCCCCTCGCTGGCATAGGGATCGGCTGCGTCGCGCAACCCGTCGCCCAGAAAGTTCAAGGAAAGGACTGCAAGGGCCACGAATGCTCCGGGAATGAATAGCCAAGGTGCTTGCGCAATTGCGTGAATGTTCTGCGCTTCTTTTAGCAGCACACCCCAAGAGACGGTTGGCGGGGACAGCCCAAGGCCAAGGAAGGACAAAGAGGTTTCCGCCAAAATCATCGACGGGATCGCCAATGTCACCGAGGCAATGATGTGACTGACCAACGATGGCATCATATGGCGAAAGATCACGCGACGTGTTGGCGCGCCGTCTAGCTCGGCGGAAATTACGAAATCCTCTTGCCGCAATGCCAGAAAGCGGCCCCGCACCACACGGGCAAGTTCTGTCCAGCCAATGAGTGACAGGATGATGGTGATCATGAAATAGCGCAAAAGCGGGTCTAGGGTCGCAGGCAAAGCAGCGCTCAGCCCCAACCATACCGGAATTGTGGGCATTGCAAGGATCAGCTCGATCGCACGCGAGGACACCGCATCCACCAAACCGCCGAAGTAGCCAGACAACCCGCCAATCAACAGGCCAAGACACAGACTCAGGGTAACACCCACCAGACCAATCGACATCGAGATGCGCGTCCCCATCATGGCACGGCTGAACATATCACGGCCAAGGCGATCTGCGCCAAAGAGGTAGAATTTTTCATCCGCCGTGGCAGGGGCAATCAATGTGCGCGACATTGGGATCAGACCAAACAGATTATACGGCTCGTTCTTCCCAAAGAGTTTCAGGTAAATCTTTTTGTCTGGATTTTTGACATATGTTGTCGCCAGCGTGATCGGATCTCGGGTTAGCTTTTGGTCATATACATACATCCGAAGCGCCCAGCTTGCGTCCTCGGCGCGGTCCACAAAATGGATACGCTGCGGAGGATGAAACAAATCGGCCGTAGATGTCTCGCTCGGATCAAAAGGTGAGAAGAATTCAGCGCAAAGCGCGATGAGATACAGAAAGCTGACGATGCAAAGGCCGAACATGGCTAAGCGGTGCTTGCGAAATTTCAGCCACATCAACTTCCACTGCGTCGCCTCTGCAATGTCGGTGCTCAGCCGAGGATCGATAGAATTAGATTGTGTCATATCAGCGATACCGAATTCTTGGGTCAACGAGGGCAAGAAGAATGTCTGAGACCAGCATTCCCACGATGGAAAGGGCGCTCAGCAACAAAATGAAGGCGCCCGCAAGATACATGTCCTGCGTCAGCAAGGCGTCCAGCATCAACGGATCGGCCGTCGGCAGCGACAGGACTACCGCGACGATGGTGGATCCGGAAATGATTTGCGGGAAGGCCCAGCCGAGCGTTGAGACAAACGGGTTCAACGCCAGACGCACCGGATACTTCAAAAGCAGTTTGGTCTCGCTAAGCCCCTTTGCACGGGCCGTGACCACATAGGGTTTTTGCAGCTCGTCCAGCAGATTGGCCCGCATGATGCGAATGAGGCTGGCCGTCGAGGACGTGCCGATAATCACCACGGGGATGATCATATGTTTCAGCAGGTCCAACATCTTGGCAAATGACCAGTCCGCATTCACATATTCACTAGAGAACAAGCCAGTGACGTCTGATCCGAAATGCACCACGCCGATATACATCAGCACCAAGGCAATCAGGAAATTAGGGGTCGCGAGACCGATAAACCCGATGAAGGTGATGATGTAATCCCCCATGGTGTACTTGCGCACCGCCGAAAAAATGCCAAACGGCAAAGCCACAGCCCAAGTGAACAACATGGTCGAAAAGGCCAATATCACCGAAAGCGCCATGCGTTGACCGATCAGCTCGGAGACGGGGCGATCCCATTCGTAGGATTGCCCAAAATCGCCTTGAATGGCGCCTGTAATCCATCGGAAGTATTGCACCGGATGCGGGTCGTCCAAACCAAAGCGAATGCGCAGGGCTTCGATGCGGGACGGGTCCATGTCATTGCCCTCGGACACCATGCGAGCAGCCAGAGAGGTTACATAGTCACCTGGGGGTGCCTGAATAATGATGTAGGCAAGAACCGAGGCTGCGAAGAAGAACGGTATCGACCAGATGATCCGTCGCACAATATAGCCTAACACCTATCTTCCTCCCCTGACCGATTGAACGGCCCCAGAAAATTGATTGTTTGATTTGATGATACAAACACACATTGTTTGACGTGGGAAGATAAATCTTGAGGCAACTTCGATTCAACGCAAACAGACTGCGCCAAACACGATGTCCTAACCTGTGCGGCGCCCAGTACTGGAGTGCGTGATGATCTGCGGCATAGACATCGTCACAAGCGGCGCAGCATCTGGATAAGTCATCCGCCATTCCGCTGTTTCGCAAACTGCCTGTGCAATAGATTCAGCCGACCGCCCGACTGTGGTAAAGAACCCGTCATGCAAGGACGGCACGCTGGTCGAACATATCCGCAGAAGGCTGAGATCTTGAGGCACCTTGATGTCATTTTCCGCCAAGATCTCACGTATTTTGGCAGCCGGAAAACGACCCCAGACAATCAAAGCCGTCGGCCGAATGTCCGCAGAGAGTGACTTCCATTCTGCCAGCACATCTTGCAATGCCGGCGCCGCCTCATCGGCTCCATCCATATTGGCGCGACGTCGGAACACTTCTGCTTTCGGAACCGAAGTGACCTCGGATAGGAAATCAAATATCTGCTCAAAATCGTTCTCTTGAGGCATCCCCTCACGGTTCTCACAAACCAACCCTAACCTATTGTGATCAAGTGCATTTAGATGACGGATAGCGAGGCGCATACTGGCACGCGGGTTGCGGGCAACGATGTCAAAATCCATGCCCTCCATGTTCTTGCCTTCTACAACGATATGGCGCGCACTGCGCTTTGCGAGCTCTAGCAAGCCCGTCGACAGGCTGGAAAGTCGCGGCTGCACGATACACAGATCAAACTGCCCTTCCCCCATCAGCGACACCAAATCTTCTTCGTTGCCATAGGCCACGGAAATGACGCGACAATCGACTTGTGTCAGCTGGTCCTGAACCGCTTCGGCAACATGATCCCCGCGCTCATTGTGGGCGTGGTGGTGCAATAGCAAAACACGGCGCAAGTTGGATTCGGCCTTGCGACCGTTCGGAAACGCCTGTGGAAAGGCGACCCGAGTGCCCTTTCCCACATGAGACTCGAGCACACCTTCTTCATTCAGTGTTTTGAGCGCTGTTTGCACCGCATATTGCGTCACCCCATGGCGCGCCATCAGCTCGCGTATGGTCGGAAACTTGGCCCCAGACTCAAGCGCAAGCGCTGTATCTCGTAGCTGCGAAAGCAGATTCATGCACCACTCCCATTGACTTGTGCGCCCATGTCTATCACAAACGAATTCAATCAATCAATCAATAAAGAGGGATCAAACAGCCTTCCAACCGGCCCCATCTTCTTGTTTTCATTGGCGTTCTAACGGGAAATCCCTGTGCCAATGCAGAAGAACTCACTCCCCAAATGGAAGCGGCTCCGTCTTACAATACAGTAGTGGAACAAACAATCTATGCAATCCATCAATGAGATTTTTGATCACGTGACGCCGCCGGCGAAAGACAAAACGCCGATCACAACCTGTAAGACCGATCCACGATTTAGCTATACCTTCTACATCCCCCCCACCCTGTCGCCCAAAACATCGCTTCTTACTGTGATCCACGGCAACATGCGCAGCGTGGAGCGGACACGCGACGCCTTTGTCGATTTTGCGCGTTGGAATGACTGCGTGATCATGGCCCCCCTGTTTCCGCTGGGTGTCTTGGGGGATGACAACAAGGATGGCTTCAAATTCATCCAAGAGGGCGACATCCGATATGACCTTCTATTACTTGAAATGTTTGCAGAGGCGCGTGCCAAGTTTGGCCTAGAGACCGAACAGATGGGGATTTTCGGCTTCGCTGGTGGCGCTCAATTTGCCCAACGGTTCACACTATTGCATCCCCACAAAGTGAAAGCGGCGTCAATTTCGGCACCGGGTTCGGTGACGCTTTTGGACCCAGACAAAGACTGGTGGATCGGAATTGGCGACACCAAGGAGCGCTTCGGCATCGAGGTTGATGTAGATGCGCTCGCCAAAGTGGCCTTTCAACTGGTCGTCGGCACCGCAGATGTGGACCCCGGCACCAATGAGACCAGTGCGTCATGGATTCCAGGCGGTCGCATAGCCGGCGAGACAGCCCATGAACGCGTGCGCTCGCTCGAGGCATCCCTAAACGATAACAACATCAAGGTGCAGGTCGATCTAGTGAGCCGTAAGGGCCATGAGCTGCTGGACTTAGTGCTGCCCTCAAAGCTGTTCTTTAAGGAAGCGCTCGCTCATTAAGCCAGAGCACTGGGCTGCCCCGCACCTTTCATGAAGGTTCTTTGCTGAAACCACATGTGGGGCAAGCTTGGCTGAAAACTTGGGCGTTTGCTTCTAGCCAGCTGACAAAGTTAAGCGTGATGATCTTGCACGAATAGCGTAACTCGTCCGCAGGCGCATTTGGCTGAATTCCTAGGTCGCTACTTCCTCCACCAACATTGCAGAACCCCAACGGTGGCCCTATTATCTGGGCTCTCGAACGCGTGAAAAAATTCCACAGAAAGTCTTTGCCGTGCAAACCCCCTACTACCTCATCGACAAATCTCGTCTCCGTCCCAATTTGGAAAAAATTGCATGGTTGCGCGACGCGTCCGGAGTGCGTTGTTTGCTTGCCTTAAAGTGCTTTGCCACTTGGTCCGTATTTGATTTCATGTCGGAATATATGGACGGCTCCACCTCATCTTCATTGTATGAAGTTCGCTTGGGCGATGAAAAATTTCCCGGCGAAACACACGCGTATTCAGTCGCTTATGCGGATCATGAGATTGCGCAGGTTCTGGCCTGCTCTGATAAAATCATCTTCAATTCCATCGGGCAACTCACCAAGTTTTCCAAGGAAAGCTCAGGGCATATTCGGGGGCTGCGTGTAAATCCTGGCGTCTCGACGTCGGAGTTTGACCTTGCCGATCCTGCCCGCCCCTTCAGCCGCTTGGGCGAACATGATCCCAGCGCGATTGACGCCGTCGCGGATCAGATCAGCGGGCTCATGTTTCACAACAACTGCGAAAATGCCAGCTTTGAGCGATTTGACGAAATGCTGTCTTTGATCGAGGACCGGTTTGGCTCCGTGATACAGAAAATGGACTGGATTAGCTTGGGCGGTGGCATTCACTTCACCGGTGAGGACTACCCGCTTGAGATATTCGCCGCACGGCTCAAGGCGTTTGCGCAAACCTACGGGGTACAAGTATATCTGGAGCCGGGAGAGGCCGCGATTACGGGCGCGGCAACCCTTGAAGTGACGGTACTGGACACCCTGCACAACGGAAAAAACCTCGCCATTGTCGACAGCTCCATTGAGGCGCATATGCTTGATCTGCTGATCTACCGCGAAGCCGCAAAAGTGACACCAAACACCGGCCCGCATGAATGGACCGTTTGCGGGAAATCTTGCCTCGCGGGCGACATCTTTGGCGAGTTCAGGTTTAGCAGCCCCCTAAAGGCGGGTGACCGGCTTTCGCTTCAGGACGCTGCAGGGTACACGATGGTAAAGAAGAACTGGTTCAACGGGGTGAAGATGCCAAGCATCGCAATCCGTGAGCTGGATGGAACCACACGATTGGTGCGTGATTTCGACTACGACGATTTCGCCACCGCACTGTCTTGAAGACAAAAGAAGAAGGTCTTGGATATATGAAACGCAATGTTCTTATCATTGGCGCAGGTGGCGTCGCGCAGGTCGTCGCACATAAATGCGCGCAAAATAACGATGTTTTCGGTGATCTTCACATCGCCAGCCGGACAATTTCCAAGTGTGAAGCCATCATTCAAAGCGTCCACGACAAAGCCGCGATGAAGCAAGACGGCGTATTCAAAGCCCATACAGTAGACGGCATGAATTCGGCCGAAGTAGCAGCCTTGATCACTTCGACATCTGCTCAGATCGTCATTAACGTCGGCTCTCCTTTCGTCAACATGACCGTTCTCGAAGCCTGCATCCAAACGGGCGCCGCCTATATCGACACGGCTATTCATGAAGACCCTGCCAAGATTTGCGAGACACCGCCTTGGTACGGAAACTACGAATGGAAACGCCGCGACGATTGCGCCGCCGCTGGGGTTACCGCGATCTTGGGCGCGGGTTTCGATCCGGGCATGGTGAACGCATTTGCCCGCTTCGCCGTGGACGAGTTCATGGACAAGGTGACCTCCATCGACATCGTAGATATCAACGCGGGCGATCACGGGAAATATTTCTCGACCAATTTTGATCCTGAAATCAATTTCCGCGAATTCACTGGCACGGTGTACAGCTGGCAAAAGGGTGAATGGACACAGAACAAAATGTTCGAAGTCGGCCGCGATTGGGATCTTCCCGTTGTTGGCAAACAGCGCGCCTATATGTCGGGCCATGATGAAGTTCATTCCCTCGCCGCGAATTATCCAGAGGCGGATATCCGGTTCTGGATGGGATTTGGCGATCACTACATCAATGTCTTCACTGTGCTGCAAAACCTCGGCCTGCTGTCGGAGCAACCGGTGACAACCGCTGAGGGCCTTGAAGTTGTCCCGTTGAAGCTGGTCAAAGCCGTGCTCCCTGACCCATCAAGCCTTGCCCCGAACTACACCGGAAAGACCTGCATTGGTGATCTGGTAAAGGGCATCAAGGACGGCAAGGAAGTCGAAGTTTTCGTCTACAACGTCGCGGATCATAAGGAGGCCTATACCGAAGTGGGCAGTCAGGGCATCTCTTTCACCGCGGGGGTTCCACCTGTGGCCATGGCAATGCTGATCGCCGATGGCACCTATGACACGGGCAGCATGGTCAACGTCGAAGAGCTGGACCCGAAGCCGTTGTTCACCTTGCTGGACACCATCGGACTGCCCACCCGCGTCAAAGATGCAGACGGCGATCGCGCATGGAACGGTGCATGACATAATCGACTGCATTTCCGTTAAAATACTTGCGACATATCGCATCGTATACCACGGCATACAGTAGACGACTCTCTTGGCATGCGGTATGGGTCCCCCAACCCAACCCAAGAGGTCTCTTATGTCTGACATCATCTACACCAAAGTGGACGAAGCCCCCGAGCTGGCGTCCGCCTCCTTCTTGCCAATCATCCAGAAATTCGCCGCCGCTGCTGGCGTTTCGATTGGCACCAAGGACATCAGCCTCGCTGGTCGCATCCTGTCGCAATTCCCTGAGTTCCTGAAGGAAGACCAGCGCCAGTCTGACGATCTTGCAGAATTGGGCCGCTTGGTAAAAACCGCTGAGGCCAATGTCATCAAGCTGCCAAACATCTCGGCCTCTGTCCCGCAGTTGGTGGCCGCGGTGAAAGAGCTTCAGTCGCAAGGTTTCGCCCTTCCCGACTACCCTGAGACCCCAAGCACAGATGCTGAGAAAGCCGTTCGCGCCAAATACGATGGCCTCAAAGGCTCTGCAGTGAACCCCGTTCTGCGCGAAGGCAACTCGGACCGCCGCGCCGCAAAAGCCGTCAAAAGCTTTGCCCAAAACAACCCGCACCGTATGGGGGAATGGACCGCCGACAGCAAAACCCGCGTCGCCTCCATGTCCGGCGATGACTTCCGCTCTAACGAGGTCTCCGCGACTTTGGCGAAAGAAGCCACAGCGAAAATCGTGTTGGAAACCGCCAATGGTGAAACCGTGCTGAAGGACGGCATCAGCTACCCCGCAGGCACCGTTGTCGATGCAACCTTCATGAGCGCCAAAGCCTTAGGGGCGTTTCTGAGCGATGAGATCGAGAAGACCAAGGCTGAGGGCACGTTGTTCTCTTTGCACATGAAGGCGACGATGATGAAGGTCTCCGACCCGATCATCTTCGGCCATGCCGTCAAAGCCTTCCTTGCCCCTGTGTTCGAGAAGCACGGTGCGGCAATGGCAGAACTGGGCGTGAACCCGAACTCTGGCATGGGCGATCTGCTGGCCCGCGTTGACGGCAATGCCGCGATCATGGCCGACATTGACGCCTGCATGGCATCACGCCCGCCGATGTATATGGTTGATTCCGACAAGGGCATCACCAACTTGCACGTCCCATCTGACGTGATCATCGATGCCTCCATGCCTGCGCTGATCCGCGCAGGCGGCAAGGGCTGGGGCCCAGACGGCAAAGAGGCCGACACCAACTGCGTCATCCCGGATGACTCCTACGCTCCGGTCTATGACGAAAGCATCAAATTCTTCAAAGAGAATGGCAAGCTGAACCCCGCAACTGCAGGCACGGTGCAAAACATCGGCCTGATGGCGCAAAAAGCCGAGGAATACGGCTCCCACCCGACCACATTCGAAATCAAAGAGGCCGGTACGGTTAAAATGATCCTCGACGACGGCACCGTACTGCACAGCCACGCAGTCGAGGCTGGCGACATCTGGCGTTCGGCATCCGCCCGCAAGGCCCCGATTGAGGATTGGGTCAATCTCGCGATTGATCGCCAGAAGGCTGAAGGCAGCCGTGCCATCTTCTGGCTCGACGCAACGCGCGCCCATGACGCCGAGTTGATCGCATATGTAAAGCCGATCTTGGAAGCCAAAGGCGTTGCCGACAAATTCGAGATTATGGCCCCACGTGAAGCCACACGCGCCTCGCTGGAGACCATCACCAAGGGCGAAAACACCATCGCAGTTTCGGGCAATGTGTTGCGCGACTATCTGACTGACCTGTTCCCGATCTTGGAGCTGGCGACCTCGGCCAAAATGTTGTCCATCGTGAAGCTGATGAACGGAGGCGGCTTGTTCGAGACAGGTGCCGGTGGTTCGGCCCCGAAGCACGTTCAACAGTTGATGGAAGAAAACCACCTGCGTTGGGACAGCCTTGGCGAGTTCTGCGCATTGGGTGAAAGCCTGACATTCCTTGCCAACGCTAAAGGCAACGAGAAAGCCCGCGTCTTGGGCGAAGCCGTTGATGCCGCAACCCAAGGCATTTTGGACAATGGCAAATCGCCGTCGCGCAAAGTCGGCGAGCCTGACAACCGCGACAGCCACTACTGGTTCGCGCGTTACTGGGCTGACGCACTGGCCGCGCAATCCAGCGACGCCGATCTGGCCGCCCATTTCGCACCAATCGCCAAAGCGCTGGCCGAGGGCGAAACCAAAATCACCGCCGAGCTGGCGGCGGCTCAAGGATCAGCTTCCGACTTGGGCGGCTATTTCCACGGGGACGCTGCAAAAACCGCAGCGGTGATGCGCCCATCTGCAACGTTGAACGCAATCATCGACTAAGCCGCAAGGTTACAGTCACAAAAGGGCCGCGCTGCATACCGTAGTGCGGCCCTTTTCACGCTTTGCGAGTTGTTTCATACGCCGCAGGGCAAAAGCGCAAAATCTACCTATCGCAGGCCCGCATGACGAAAGATCGATGCCAAGCGGATCCAGTTTCCGCCCCGTTGATCCCCGCCGCTGTTGGACTAGGTCCAGTTCGGCACTTCACCACCTGGAAGGAATTGCCGTGCCATCATCGGCTGGCGATAATCCAGCTGGTTGTCATCGCAAAACCCCGTGACCCAAGCGTCATCCATCAACAAGAAATCGAGGACCGATCCCAGAAACGCCGGATCTGCTGCCTGCGCGCGAACGCTATCGATGGACGAGCCGCTGGCCCCTAAGAACACCCCCATCAGATCATCAGAGGCAGCAATCCACCTCAGCGCCGTCAGGGCCAGTTCTTCTGCTTTTTGCGGGGTCATAGAGCGGGCTCCAAACTTGGTAAATGTTTCTTAACTCTTCGCAGAACACACTGCTTGCCATCAAGAGATGATTCCCATCTCAGGAGCAAAAGCGCACATGGCTGGCCGCATTCTCATCATAGATCCGCTACCAACGAACAGAATGGTCTTGAAGGCCAAATTGTCGTTAGCTCACTATGACGTCAACGTCGCCGATGGCGTAGATCAAGCACGTGAGCTGACCCAAACACATCTGTTCGAAGCCATTTTGATTTCCTCGGCCCTCGTGGATTTCACCGAAAACTGTGTTCTGACGTGGATGACGGCCGCTCAGCAGCAAAGTTGCGCGGCAAGTACCTTCATTTTCATGCATGATTTTGCGCAAAGTGATCAAAACCCCGAGCTGTTGGAGCAATGCCTCAATGCAGGGGCAGATGATGTTCTCACGCGCCCCTTTACCGAAGATGTCTTGTTGGCCCGCATTCGCAATCTGATGCGCGATAACGCCTATAACAGGGAACTGAACCTTCCCGCCTTACAACAAGGGCTTAGCGCAGACGATCAAACTCCTGCCCTTGCCCCTCCGACACATACGGTCATCGCGCAAGTCAGCGTCACCGATACACCGCGATTTTCAGCCCGCGTCAGTGGGTATCTTCACGATTTGAACCAGTGCATCCCTCCTCCAAACCACGTCAAATCCGTGCCTCTTTCGTTGATCACGCAACCAGACCCTACGACGAATGAACCTGATGTCGTTCTGTTGGTGGCTCAAAACGGGGCAACGGAACGCGCATTGCTGGTCATGTCACAGCTCTTGTCCCGAGCACGCATGCAAGATGTCAGAGTGATTGTCGTTCTTGAAACCCCTTCTCCCAAACAGACCGCCCGTGCGTTCGATATGGGGGCACATGATGTATTGGCCCTAAGCGCAGCCCCCTCTGACACTGCCACGCGAATTCAGGTTCAAGCGAACACCCGCTTTGCTATTCGAAGCCGAAAAAACGTGGTTCGTGAAGGGCTTAGACTGGCTGTTATAGACCCGTTGACGGGGTTGTATAACCGGCGCTATGCGGCCAGCCGGTTGCAAGAAATTCAACGCGACTGCCTGAGTGCGCGCGCCAGTTTTGCGGTATTGGCCTTTGATGTAGACCATTTCAAGGTTGTGAATGATCGCTACGGGCATTCTGTCGGGGACGTGGTTTTGACAACTCTTGCAGAAACGCTGCGCAAAAACCTGCGGGACGAGGACTTGATTTGCCGCACAGGCGGGGAAGAATTCCTTGTCGCGCTCCCCAAAACCGACAGCCTGCAAGCCACAGCCACCGCCAATCGTTTGCGCCAACTCGTCGGTGCCATGGATATCGCGGTGGAGGGGCAATCCGCACCATTGCAGGTCACGGTCAGTGTCGGGCTTTCCATCCAGAACGGGCAGGTCCCGATTTCTGACATGTTGGAACAGGCCGATCGCGCCCTTTATCAAGCGAAGGCGCGTGGCCGGAACGTTGTGGCGATCGCGACGGCGGCTTAACTTAATCTTTAAGCCACTTCTTCCGTTTCCCCCCCCGTTTGAGTGCATGTTGCAACCTGTCCGCATAGGCGATCCGTTGTGCTGGCGTCATTGAGGCGACACGGTCTACCAGCACGATTTGCATCTCGTCGGAGCGACCTTTTATCATCTGTTGTTGCTGCTGCAAAAGAGCGGCGAAAGCCTCTTGGTCAAACGGTGACTGCTTCAGCAAATCTGCGGCCTGTTGGGCAAGCCCCCCCAGCTCGGCCCGAAACTCGCGATTTTGATCTTTACGGCCTTTGCGCAAGGCTTTGCCAATGGCCCGACGGTCAGTCTGGTCCAGTGCCCGACCGTAGATGCCGATCGCAGCGGCTTCAGGTCCTTTGCCCCTGTCACGCCCTGCCCCATGCCGCCCGCCTTGAAAAGCTGCGCCAATGACGGCCCCGATTACCAGTACATTCACCGCCAAAGATACGATCAGCGCGATTTTGATACGACGCGGGGTTTGACTCTTTGTGTCATCCATCTCCATCACCCTTCCTCAATCCAGTAAACATCGCCCAACAAGGCGTGACTCATTACGCCGTCGGCCTCAACATCCTCCTGCCAGCCGGCCCATGTCGTGGCGAACTCGGGGTTCACAAAACCCAAATATACCCCCACACATGCGCAGGCCGTCAAACCGCCCAATGCCGGAAGCCCCCCGATATCTTCGAAAAACTGAGCCCACCAAGACATGCGCCGGTCGGGCGCCTGCGGGATTTCTTTCGCAAATTTCGCCTGTGTCATCGCGGCATCTGACGCGATGCGCGACAGAAGATCAGCGGAGGGAACAGGCGTGTCCTGACGGGCCTGTTGGAAAAAACCTTCCAACTCCAAATCCGCCTCTGGGTTGGTTTTCAGATCGTCCGTCATGATGACAACTCTTCCTTTTGAGACGTCAGAACCTTCGCCAACGTCCGTTTCCCGCGGGCCGTCAAACTTTCGACGGCCTCCACGCTAATGTTCATAACTTGTGCAATCTCAGGGTTCGACAGTTCTTCAATGTGGCGCAGCACCACGGCCTGTCTTTGCCGGTCCGGCAGGCTGGCCAATGCCACGTCCAGAGCAGCCATCCTGTCCGATCGTATCATCTGTATCTCAACCGAAGGAGTGGGATCCGGCGGCTCGGCCATATCATCCAACCCGACATTTACTCTGTTTCGTTTGCGAATTCGGTCAATGCACAAATTGTTAACCACACGGTAGAGCCATGTGGCAGGCTTCGCCTCGCCTGTTCGCCAGTCAGGAGCAATACGCCACAACCGAAGCATGGCCTCTTGCACCACATCCTCCGCCTCGGCCAAATCCCCCAACATACGCCGCGCAAAGCTCAGCGCGAGTGGAGACAGTCGCAATGTCAACGCCTCCGCCGCCGCACTGTCACCATTGGCAAACAGCACGATTAACGCGTCATCGTCGAGTTGATCAGATTGATCCAGAGCCATATCCATCTCAAGCGATACTAACCGATTGTGGCGGTAGGGACGACCGTTTTGTCCGCCCCTACGTTTCGATTTTCAGGCTTAGTTCTTTTGTTTGCGACCCTTGCCCTTTTTGCCCATTTCCTCGAACTCGGCCTTGGAGATTTCGCCATTTCCGTCCTTATCGAGGCGTGAGAACCTGTTGCCTTTGTTCTTGCCGCCAGCATCAACCATCTCTTCTTTGCTCAAGGAGCCGTTCCCATCGGCATCCATACGCTTCATCATCTTGTCCACACGACGCTCCATCCGGCCTTCTTTGCCTGCTTTCGCATGGGCCACCAATTCGTCGCGCGACAAAGAGCCGTCGCCGTTCGTGTCGGCAGAGGCGAAACGCGCATTCCGGTGCGCCTGCATTTCCGCCTTGGTGATGCTGCCGTTGCCATCTGCGTCGAGCTCTTCAAAGGTGACGCGGGGCCCATGCCCACCCTTGGCTTGTGCCATCATCGGTGTGAAAGCCAACGCAAGGCCGACGCTTGCCAAAACCAGTTTCGATTTCAAATTACCTGCCAGTCGTGCCATCTTTAGTCTCCATTTTTTAACATTTAGCGACCAGACTTGGCCGCCGATATGCACCTTTAACGCAGCACATCAGATGTTCCGTCGCACCGTTGCGCATTTTTTTCGCGCCCCCCTCACCCGAGACATCCTGTCACCCTGCAATCGACAACAGAACCGCATATGATACGGCTCTAAGGGAAAAGGTATTTTGACCATGGCCACTGATACACCGAACGAAGAACACCTGCGCGAAGTCAAACCCGCTTTGCTGCGCGGCTGGAAACAGAAGTGCCCCTCATGTGGGCAGGCTCCTATCTTTTCGAGCTTCCTGAAGGTGCGCGACGAATGTCCCGTATGCCATGAACAACTCAGCCATCACCGCGCGGACGACGGGCCGGCCTATCTGACGATCTTGATCGTGGGCCACATCATCGGGCCGCTTTTGTTGTGGTCTTTCGTGAACTTCGAACCGGACCCCCTCATGATCGCCATCATTTTCACCATCGGGTCCGTCGCCCTGTCGCTGTATCTTTTGCCTCGCCTCAAGGGGGCCGTTGTCGCGATGCAATGGGCCAAACGGATGCATGGGTTTTCTGGCCGCTCCGCGTCACCTTTATAGGTTGTAGCAGTGCAAAGCTCGGGCCACAGTGGCGACATGACAGATATTCCCATTCGAGATGCCGCCAGCGTTGTTCTGCTGCGTGATACCGCTACTGCGCCCAAAGTGTTAATGGGTCAGCGCGGCAAGAACGCAGCATTCATGCCTAACAAATATGTTTTCCCAGGTGGTGCCGTTGATCCTGAGGATGCGACAGCCGTGCTTGCTGGCACGCCGTCAACCATCTGCCAAACCCGACTTGGATCCGCTGGACATGCGCTGATTGCGGCCGCGATCCGCGAGACATGGGAAGAAACCGGCCTGACGTTAAGCGGATGTGGTGGGTTGCACTATTTCTTCCGCGCCATCACCCCTCCGGGGCGCCCACGCCGCTTTGACGCACGATTTTTTCTAGGTGACGCCAGCGCAATGACGGACATGGATCTAGACGATTTTTCCCGCGCCAGCGACGAATTGCGTCATCTGCACTGGGTGCCGCTGTCCGAAGCGCGGGCGTTGAACCTGCCGTTTATCACCGAAGTGGTTTTGGCCGAGGTCGAAGCCCTTGCGAACACAAACACCCCGCCAAAAAGCGTGCCGTTTTTTGACAACAGCACAGGAACCTCTCGTTTCTTGCGCATTTCCTAGTGCTTCGCGTATTAATGTTCAGAAGTTAGAAACAGTTCCACATTGCTGCCCTATTTTGTCGCTAGCGCAAGGGGGACATGACATTGATCGACAACATAGCCCCCTCCTCGGCCGAGGCCTCGACTGTTCCGAAACGCGCTTGGCGCGATCGGCTGCTGTTTTGGGGGCTAATTGCCCTTTTTGTATTCGGCTTAGCCGGACTTGTCAGCGCCACTGGCTGGCAGGCCACTTGGGCGGAGCTGCAAAAACTTTCCCTTTGGCAGATGGGTGTTCTGCTGCTCTTGTCACTTGCAAACTATCTGGCACGTGGTCTGCGGTGGCATTACCTAGCACGACGTCTTGGCCTTGAGATCGACGTTCACCACTCTCTCATGCATTTCATCGGTGGCTTTGCCATGACGATCACTCCGGCGCGGATTGGTGAATTTGTGCGACTGCGCTGGATCAAGCGAATGACGGGCTGGAACGTAGAGCGCACAGCTCCGTTGCCACTGGCCGACCGCGCCTTTGATATGGCCGCAATGGGTGCGGTTCTTGGCCTTTCGGTCCTGTTGTGGGGACAAGGGGGAGTGACCGTGATCCCCGTTGCATTGATCGCCATTGCCGGAGCGTTAGTGATCACCCGTCCCAAACTGCTCACCAAACTTGTCGAAAGCCTATACGGGCTATTGCGACGTTGGCCGCGGATGTTTGCAAGCCTACGTCAAGCCGCCCGCTCCATGAGCCGCTTCAGCCAAATAGCCACATCTGGGCCAGCCTTTGCCCTTAGCGCATTTGGGTGGATGGCTGAATGCTATGCCTTTTTCTTGCTGCTGCAATGGATGGGGGCCGACGTGGGTCTCGCCGCCGCGACCGTCATCTTCTTGTTCTCGGCCCTTGCTGGCGGCTTAACCGGAGCACCAGGTGGTCTTGGCGGCGCAGAAGCCTCGATGATGGTTTTATTGACCATGAACGGCGTGCCGATCCATGTGGCGCTGGCAGCGACAACCGTCATCCGAATTACTACTCTTTGGTTTGCGATCGCCTTGGGCGCGCTGACTTTCCCCTTCGCCGAAGCCTTCTCAAACAAGTCGAACTGATATGATCTGGAACAAACTCACCTACACTGGCTGGGGGCGCGTACGCAGCGCCACGGCCCAAGTCGCCCGCCCAGAGCGGACCTCCACACTCGCAGCCACCCAAGCCGAGCAGAGCGCCCCGGCATTTGGCATGTGCCGCTCATATGGCGACTCCCCGCTGAACGATGGGGGGCATGCAGTGGATATGACCAGAATGGATCGCCTGCGCGGGTTTGACCCCGACAGCGGCGTGCTAGAGGTCGAAGCAGGGGCACGCATCGGAGACATCGCGCGACGCTTTGCCCCCGACGGTTGGTTGCCAGCAGTTATGCCCGGAACCGGATTTGCCACCATCGGCGGCTGCATCGCGCATGACGTCCATGGCAAAAATCACCACGTAGAGGGGTCTTTCGGCCAACATGTCCTCGAGATCACCCTGATGAACGATGGCAAGTTGCAAAAGATTAGCCCGTCAAAAGGCGCAAAGCTGTTTCGCGCCACTATTGGCGGCATGGGGCAAACGGGCGTGATCGTTTCCGCCAAGATCAAGCTGCTGCCGTGCAAGGGAGATATCATCACCGTTACCGAGCGCCGGATAGAAAACCTTGATCATTTTCTGGAAGCCTTGGACAACTCGCAATCAACCTACACTGTGGGTTGGGTGGATGCGACGGCAAAGGGCGACGCACTCGGCCGTGGCATCTTGGAAGAAGCCGAGACAGGCTACGGGCTGGTTCCGGATGCCAAAACGCCAAAAACCGTCCCGTTCAATGCCCCGAAATGGGCGCTCTCGAACCCGATTGTCCGCCTGTTCAACTCTGCATATTTCCGCCGCGTCCCAGAAGAGGGTCGCACCAGTGTGAAACCAATCACCGAGTTTTTCTTCCCGCTGGACAAGCTGCTCGCTTGGAATCGCCTTTACGGAAAACGCGGCTTTCACCAGTTTCAATGCGTCGTCCCCGTGGCTGAGGCCGCTGTGTTACGCATCATGCTCGATAAAATCGGGCGCGAAGGCCTTGCCTCGCCGCTGGCCGTTCTCAAACGCATGGGTGCGGGCCGCGCGGGGCTGATGTCATTCCCGATGGAGGGCTACACCCTTGCCGTGGATTTCCCGAACCGCGGTGCCGCCGAAGCCTTGATTGCCGAGTTGGAAGAGATCACCAAGAACGCAGGCGGGCGGGTCTATCTGGCTAAAGACGCCACGCTTGACGCATCTCCTATTCGCTCGATGTACCCAGATGTTGCGAAATTCGCGAAGATCGCAAAAGAGGTAGACCCAGACGGGCACTATGAAACAGACCAAACCCGCCGCCTTAAAATCCGGAGCCACGCATGACCGAAACTTGGATCATTCTAGGAGCCACATCTTCCATGGCCCGTGCCTTTGCCCGCGCCGTTGCCCGCAATGGCGCACAAGTTCTTCTGGCTGGCCGCGACATGGCCGACCTTCAAGCCAGCGCTTCGGACTGCGCGTTGCAAGGTGCTCCCGTGGCCGAAGCCCTACATTTTGATGCTCGCGATCAAGCGACATTTGCCCCAATTATCGAACGCGCCACCGCGTTGGAGGGCATGATAAATGTCGCGGTCTTCGTAGGGTCCATGCCAACGCAAGAGGCCATCGACGCCGACCCATCCCTCATCGCCGGCACTGTGACTGACAACTACGCAGGCCCTGCCGCGTTTTTGCAGATGATTGCGCCAAAGATGGAAGAACGCGGCGGCGGCACGGTTGCCGGCGTGGGCTCGGTTGCAGGGGATCGTGGCCGGATTGGCAATTATGTCTATGGCTCATCCAAGGCTGGTTTCCACACCTACCTAAGCGGGCTGCGCAACCGGCTGACCCGTTCGGGCGGGCATGTGGTCACCGTAAAACCCGGATTTGTGGACACATCGATGACTTGGGGTATCGAAGGGATGTTTCTTGTCGCCTCCCCAGAGAAAATCGCCGCCGACATCCTGACCGCCGTCGAAAAACGCAAGAATGTCATCTACACCCCTGGCTTTTGGCGATTGATCATGGGGATTATTACAGCAATCCCTGAACGCTTGTTCAAAAAGCTGAGCATCTAAAGGCCAAAGGCTTTGTGGAACAACCCTGCGGCGTAGAACATCAAAGTAAGGGCGAATAGGATTAACGATATTCCGTGGCGATCACGCATCGCAAAAACGATCGGGTCGTAATCCTGTTTGCCCTTATACCCCAAGGACACCATGCGAAACAGCCATGCGCCAATCGGCACCATCGCAACCCAAAGCAGCCATTGCGTAGGATAGAGGGACAAGGCTTGGTCGGTGAACGTATACAAAAAGAACACCACCATTGAGCCGAACATTCCCAGCCCTGCCACATTCAACAAATCCGAACGGTCCGGTCGCCCGTAGCCACGTCCTGGCAATCGTTCATCCGAGGTCGCCAACGTCAACTCGGTCAGGCGTTTAACGCAACCCAAAGTGATAAACACGGGGAAGATAAAGACTAGCATATATCCGGTCACATAAACCTCGGACGCCGCCGCCCCCGCTACAACCCGTATAGTATAAAGTGAGGCCAAGGTCGCGATGTCGACCCAGCGCATCCGCTTGAGCTTCAGCGAATAGGCCAAAGACAGCAACATATAGAGAACCACCACCCCGAAGAAGGCCGCATTCAACAAGGCCGCAACACCCAACGCCACAATCGCCAAGCCAATAACGGCAATCATTCCCACCTTCACCGGCAGTGCGCCACTGGCAAACGGGCGCTTGCGCTTTGTCGGGTGCAACCGGTCAGCATCTATATCAAGCAAATCATTGACCAGATAAATGCAAGACGCCGCCGCCGAGAACGACACGATGGCCAACAACACTGGCAAGAACGCCGATAGCCCGAAGTTATGCGCCGCGATGATCGGCAGCAAAAGCAGTACATTCTTCACGTATTGATGCGGTCGCATGGCCTTGGTTAAACTGCGCCACGACCACCCACCCGGCAATTGTGTAACCGCATGCGCCTCGGCGGCCAGCTCAGCACGGGCTTCGGGCTGCTCACCGACCATGATGACGTTGTCCGCGTGTTTCCAGACCTCGACGTCGGACACGTCGTTCCCAGCGTAGTGAAACCCGCGCTCGCCGAAAGCTTCAACCAAAGCGTCAGCTTTCGCCTGCCCTTTGAGGTTTATTGTCCCATCGGAGGCAAATACACGGTCTGACAACCCGTGATGTTCAGCCAGAGCTTTTACCAAGACTTGATCCGAAGCCGAGGCAAGGATCACCTCATGCCCCTGCTCCGCGGCTTCAGTCGCCATGTCGGACACATTGGGGTCGACGGGCATGAGATCCACCCGACAGTCAGCCAATTTCACCAGTTCCGCCTTCAGGCGGGCACGATCGGAAAAATGCGCAGCGGCAACCTTAAGCGTTTCCACAGGCGCACGCCCCATGGCAGACCAAAAGGTTTCAAACAGCATGTCGGTTCGCAAAAAGGTGCCGTCGACATCAAGGATCAGGGGTTTGCGTGTCATCATTAACCTTTCGTGCGGAATACGCAGCCGTCAGAGACCAACTCTGGAGGTGACAAACACATGCCCTTCGCAACCTTCCATGCCGCCAGAACTTTGGGCACATAGTTGCGGGTTTCAGCGTAGGGCGGCACCCCGTTGTGTTTCTTCACTGCGTTTTCACCGGCGTTATAGCCCGCAAGCGCCAAAATCGGGTCGCCTTTGAATTCGTTCATTAACCATTCCAGATAAGCCACCCCACCCTTAATGTTTTGCGCGGGATCGGTGCTGTCGGTTACGCCAAAGCGCGCAGCAGTATCTGGAATAAGCTGCATCAACCCTTGCGCACCCTTGTTGCTTTCGACAGCGACCCGCCCGCCGGACTCGACTGAAATCAACGCCAGAACAAAGGCAGGCGATATCTTCTTGTTCAGTGTTTCAAGCAAAATGGTTGTCCCGTGTTGCGACGCGATAGATTGCATGGTCTCTAATCGAGGAGCCCTGACCGACTTTCCCTTGGGCGCTTTGCCAAGTGTCGCAACCGCCTGAGAGAACCTGCCTGGCCCAGACGCCTCGATGGAAGGTGACACGGCTTCCCAGAACCAGTCGATCTTCGACGGAGCCGGAGCGGCCCCTGCGGCTTTGGGTTTGGTCGGCGCTGCCACTTCCGGGGCTTTGGGCTCGATCTGAATTGTGATCAGCTTTTTAGCACCGCGCTTTGGGGGCGCGATCTTCTTGAAGGTAAAGTCACCTCCAAAGGCGGGCTTCAGCTCTTCAGCCTGCCCCGCTCCGCCCATGCACAAACACATGAGGACGAGAATCTTTCGAATATGGTTCGACATGAGCCTGCCCGACTTGCCGTTTACGTTATTATTTTTTCGGACTGTCGCAGAAAATCGCTCTCTATACCACCTCATCTGCGCAACAATCATTTGCCTGTGCTGGCATTGACGCAATTGCCGGGACAAATACCTTGGGGAAAAGCCCTGAATTTTACGCAAAACGCTTTAAAATCAATTCACTAATAGCCTTTTCTAAAATTAATGTAAGCGCTCACAAAACGAACGATTCTTGCCCCACTCTTGCCCTGATTGAGGGGGATACATGCTTCATACCAAGACGGAGACGCGGCTTAGTTCAGAGGCTAGCCGGGTTACACAAGCGTTAAGGTGAACGAACCGACGTAAAATCCTTGGAGGGATACACTATGAAACTGAACACATTGATTAAGAACTTCGCAGCTGATGAATCTGGCGCAGTAACTGTTGACTGGGTCGTTTTGACCGCGGCCATCGTTAGCCTTGGCATCGCAGTTATGGCTTCTGTTTCCAACGGCTTGGAAACTCTGTCCGGCGACATCGAAACTCAGCTGACTACTCAAGGTATCTCGACCACGTTCTAAACTGGTCGTCGCCTATCAGCGACTTAGGGAATTGTTCGAATGTAGGAAATTACCTGTTTATTCTAAAGCTCTTACAAGAAATTGCTTTGGTTAAAATATGGTACCAGTTTCGCCCAATTCTCGCCCCGATTGAGGGCAATACAGACAATACGACACGCCGAAACGGTGACACAGTTTAGAACAGAGGCTGACTGGGTCGAACTACCGTTAAGGCAACTTAAACTAAGTAAACTTAAATCCTTGGAGGGATATACTATGACACTGAACGCAATGATCAAAAACTTCGCAGCTGACGAATCTGGCGCAGTAACTGTTGACTGGGTTGTATTGACAGCCGCCATCGTTGGCCTCGGCATCGCAGTTATGGCTTCTGTTTCCAACGGCTTGGAAACTCTGTCCGGCGACATCGAAACTCAGCTGACTACTCAAGGTATCTCGACTACTTTCTAAGTTAGTCGCCGCCTAACAGCGACCTTAAGATTAGACCGCGTTCCACCGGAGCGCGGTCTTTTTGCTTGCGCGGGCCTGTCTGTTTACTTCCGTGAAAGTCGGAAAAACCAGCCACCAAGCTTCGGAAAAATGTGAATTTCTTACAATAATCCTATTCGTGTCACTTTCCTGCCCTGTTTTCCAACGATGTTGTAACTCGACAAGCGTCAATTTGAACTAACTAAACTTAAATCCTTGGAGGGATATACTATGACACTGAACGCAATGATCAAAAACTTCGCAGCTGACGAATCTGGCGCAGTAACTGTTGACTGGGTTGTACTGACAGCCGCCATCGTTGGCCTCGGCATCGCAGTTATGGCTTCTGTTTCCAACGGCTTGGAAACTCTGTCCGGCGACATCGAAACTCAGCTGACTACTCAAGGTATCTCGACTACTTTCTAAGTTAGTCGTCGCCTAACAGCGACCTTAAGATTAGACCGCGTTCCACAGGAGCGCGGTCTTTTTGTTTGCGCGGGCCTGCCCCCACAAAACACATTCCAAGAATGATCCTAATAACGTCACCTTCTCGCCGTGATGTCATGCGACAGGTGAACGTAGATTAACTGCGAAGGCCAAGACCTATTCGCATAGCCTACCTGCAGCGCCTCAAGGTTGAAGACAACCGAGAGCGCGCGCACTTACCGGAGACCTAAGTTATGAAGTTAAATACGTTTTTTAAAAAGTTCATCAGCGATGATGCCGGCGCGATAACCGTTGAGGTTATGGCCGTGGGTGGCGTGATTTGCGTCCTTGGCGTCATCGCGGTTGCGGGGGTTGTGCGCGGGGTCGAAGATCTGGACCAAGCCGAAACATACCGTGTCGAACCAGGTGACATCGTCAGCTCGTTCTAAGAAACGACCATAAAGAATAGACATTTCAGGGCCGCGCAGATCAAGCCGCGGCCTTGATGATGACGCCAAGCCGGAATTGTTGGTTAACAAATCGAAACGAACCGTTTCCTTCTTCGGCGTGAAATGTGGCGAAATCGCCATAATATTTCTAACTTTCGCCTTATTTGACTGCAATGTAGGCACTCTACAGACGACCCGCGTCTGTGTACTCGGAGAACCGAATGAAGTACCTAGTATCCCGTTTTTGGGGAAATGAATCCGGTGCGATAACAATCGACTGGGTCATATTGGCCGCCGGCGTTATCGGGTTGGCTATCGCCTCTATGGGAGTGGTCATCGATGGCACCGCTTCGCTCAGCAGCGATGTGAACACATCCTCGGATACTCAAGGTGTGAGCACCTCTTTCTAGCAAGGATAATCGCCTTTGCCGCGGTAACTCCATGCCCCTTCCCTGATTTTGCCGCATTTCCCTCGCATCAGTGGAGCATACGAGTGGACTCGGCACAGAAGTGGCGAGCATTATCAATTTGTAAAGGGGCAAGAAATGCGAGTGGTTTTCGGATTAGTGCTTATATTTGGCGTAGCCTTAGCGGGTTTCGCTGCATATATGGCTAAAAACAGGTTCGACCAATATCAGGCCAAAGTGGCTGCTCAGGAAAAACTGTTGCAAAGCAACGTACCTCTTGAGGCTGTATTTACCGTGAAACGCCAAATGGCTTACGGTGAAACATTAACCAAAGAAGACGTACAAATCATCGCGTGGCCCAATAACGCCATTCCCGAAGGTGCGTTTCAAAAGGGCGAAGACTTGTTTCCACCATCAGGAGAGTTCCGCACTGTCCTGCGCGTCATGGAAAAAGACGAAGCCGTCATGGCCAGCAAGGTAACTGAGCCGGGCGAAGACGCAGGTGTTTCATCGCGCCTTGAAAAAGGTATGCGCGCCTTTGCTTTGCGTGTGGATGTATCTTCTGGCGTGTCAGGTTTCTTGCGCCCGGGCGATCACGTAGACGTATACTGGACCGGCAACAGCCGCGGTCGCGAGGTCACCAAACTGATCGACACGCGTTTGAAATTGATCGCAGTGGACCAAACAGCTGACGGGGACCGCTCTGCGCCGACAATTGCACGCACAGTTACAGTTGCCGCCTCCCCAAGTGAGGTTGGCGCATTGGCGCAGGCGCAATCTTCGGGCCGTTTGTCACTATCACTGGTTGGCGCCGGAGACGATTCCGAAGTCGCAGCCGTTGAAGTTGACCAGAACCAGTTGCTGGGAATTAGTGAAGAAGCGATCGTCGAGAAGAAGGCCGCCAAGGTTTGCACCATCAAAACCCGCAAAGGCGCTGATGTTGTGGAAATCCCGATCCCCTGCACCAATTGATCTGCGGATCCATCTTAAAACACTCCAACGGCACCCTATCTTGGGTGCCGTCTTGCATTTAGCCACTAGAGATAGCGTGGTGTTGCGACAGGCCCACATAAATGACGCGCTATAAACACCTGATTCTTGCAATAAATTTCTAATTCGCGCATGGTTCCGGTGAAAATGGGCAAAAGACCCGTTCAACCCAAGTGATCAGAGAGGCAGATCACAATGAAATTGAAGCAGTTTTTCTGCGCAGGGCTTTTTGGGCTCGCGCTTACGTCATTTGTACCCGAGACCGGTTTTGCACAAAACCTGAAGGTGACCAATCAATCCACGGCACGTAAACTTAACGTGTCTATCAACAGTGCAGTTGTCGTCGAAAGTGACGTCCCTTTTGCTGAATTGTCTGTGGCAAACCCTGCCATCGCCGATATCGCAACATTGTCTGATCGCACGATATACGTGCTCGGCAAGGCTCCCGGACGCACGACGTTAACCCTGTTGGGTGCAGATGGCCGGTTGATTACCAATGTGTCGGTGCGGGTTTCCCCTGACCTTTCAGAATTCAAAGAACGCATCCGCGAAATCCTTCCAGGTGAGAACATCGAAGTGCGCACCGCCAACGACGGGCTCGTGCTTTCGGGAACCGTATCCAGCATTACCAAGCTGGACCGCGCGTTGGATTTGGCAGAACGCTATGCACCCGGCGCAGTTTCCAATCTTATGAGCGTAGGCGGCACCCAGCAAGTCATGCTGAAAGTGCGCTTTGCAGAGATGCGCCGCTCGGTCTCCAAAGATCTCTCGGCCAGCCTCGGCTTCCAAACCTCAGGCGGCAGCTTCGGAGCAAACGGCTTCACCAACACGCTTCAAACCAGTGCAAACTTGGGCGCAGCCCTAGGAACCGGTGCGACGGCGGGGGCAGTGAACTCGGCACGCGAACGTAACGGTGTTTTCTCTTTCGGATTTGGCAGCGGCAGCTTGCGCGCCATGGTTGTGCTTGAAGCGCTGGAAGAAAAAGGCCTTGTGCGCACTCTGGCCGAGCCGAACTTGACGGCCCTGTCCGGCCAAGAAGCAACATTCCTTGCGGGTGGCGAATATCCTATTCCGATTTCGGAAGATGGCTCGGTAACCATCAGCTATAAACCTTTCGGTGTTGAGCTTAGCTTCACTCCGACAGTGCTGGACGATGACATCATTAACCTTAAGCTTGATACAGCTGTATCCGGCTTGGATCCTACAGTTGTTGTTCAAAACGATGGTTTCACAGTGAACGCCTTTTCTCGGCGCGCCTCCTCCACAGTTGTTGAGATGCGTGACGGCGAAAGCTTTGCCATCGCCGGTCTTTTGGAAGATGACTTCCGTGACGTCGCAGGCCAAGTGCCATGGCTGGGGGATATCCCAGTGCTTGGTGCCTTGTTCCGGTCCGCGAACTACGAACGGCGCCAGTCGGAACTGGTTGTAATCATCACCGCGCATTTGGTCTCTCCGACACGTGGCAACAGCCTTGTCATCTCTACCGACCGTGTGCGCCCCCCTACCGAACGTGAGTTCTTCCTGAACGGGAAAGTCGCACGCGAAGTACGCACAAGCCGCACACCAACAGGTGAAGTGGCGCGCCAGGACTTCTCTGGTTCATACGGTTACGTTTTGGAGTAAACACAGATGCTTATATCTTCCTCCCGCATCGCTATGATTGCCGTTTTATCGGTTGGATTGTCCGCATGTTCCGCGCCAAGCAATGTGTTTGAGCGCGAAGCCGGCGGGGATCTTGATGAAGGTGGCTTCGGCAACCCGACCATGACCAACACCTTGTTGCAAAACGGGTCGATCACTGTCGCTGAATCCCTTGGTCACCGCTTCAACGCGGATGTGAACACAGAAGTTAACTTCGAGTTCAACTCCAGCAAGCTGGATGCCAATGCCCGCGCAGCCCTCTTGCAGCAGGCCAATTGGATCAGTCAGTTTCCCGAAGTCACATTCCGCGTCTACGGGCATACGGATTTGGTGGGCTCAAATGCGTCGAACAAGGCCTTGGGCCTGCGTCGAGCGCGCGCGGCTGTTAACTTTCTGGTCTCGCAGGGGATCAGCCGGTCGCGATTGGAAGCCGTCTCTTCTTTCGGAGAAACGCGCCCTGTTATCCATACCGAGAACCCAGAACGCCGGAATCGCCGTACTGTGACCGAGGTGAGTGGCTTCGTTAAGGGTAATCCTCTCGTGCTTGACGGCAAATACGGGGTAATTGTCCAACGCGAGTACGTACAGACCGCAAAGAGCGACGAAACCCTCGCTCGCGAGAGAATAGTGCAATAACGGAAATAATACCTCAATTTCTCGCTAATTTGGCCCCATTCTTGCCCCTTTTCCTAAGCATTCCTTGTCATGAGATAAGCCACAATCCGCTCTAATTCGGCATTTTGGTTTAAATACCGCAAACAGTTGGCGGGGGCACTAACCTTAAAAAAAGGTGCCCTCGTTAACACGAACCCGGCCTATTGTTTTTGGCCAAATGGGATTCTAGGCATGACGAGCAATGTAGCATTACGACCCGACCCGGCACCAATTTCTGCCTGCACTGTCGCCCGCGACGTTCAAAACTTCGATCTCTTGATCGAAGACATGGAAACGGAATTGGGCGAAGCATGGGGCGATCTTAGTTTTGAGGACGCCAACGCCTATTTGAACCAACCTGATGCGTCAGAGTTGCAGTTCATCGCAGTCGCCGTTGACACTTCCGATGAAAACAATCTGACGTTGATTGGTGACATTATCGGCCGTGCAAAGGACATGGATATTAAAGTCATTCTGATCGCAGAAGACGTATCCCCGATTGCGCTACACCAATTGCTAAAACTGGGTGCGAACGATTTCGTCCCCTACCCGCTGCCCGAAGGTGCCCTGCACGATTCCATCGCGCGCATCAACGAGCCGGTCGAAGTCGTAGAAGCGCCGCAAGCACCTGTCACAGCAGATGCGCCCGCCGTTGCCACGGGCAAGGTTGGCACCAACGAGGGGGTTGTATTACCTGTTCATGGTCTCGCAGGCGGCTCCGGCGCGTCGACATTCGCAGTGAACCTTGCGTGGGAGCTTGCCACCGTCGACAAGAAGGTGGACGTTTCGGTTTGCTTGCTGGATCTGGATTTCCAATTCGGGTCGGCCTCAACCTATCTTGACCTGCCGCGCCGCGATGCCGTTCTGGAAATGCTGTCCGATATCGAAAGCATGGATGACGATGCATTTCGCGCGACACTGACGACCTTCAACGACAAAGTTCAGGTTTTGACGTCGCCTGCGGATATGATCCCCTTGGATCTGGTGAGCCCGGAAGACATCGAAAAACTGGTAAGCACCGCGCGTCGTAACTTTGACTACGTCATCATCGACATGCCATCGACCTTGGTTCAATGGACCGAAACCGTGTTGGGAATGTCGGATATTTACTTCGGCATGTTGGAACTTGACCTGCGCTCTGCCCAAAACGCACTTCGCATGATCCGCGCTCTCAAATCCGAAGGCCTCCCCTATGAGAAAATTCGGTATGTGCTGAACCATGCACCCAAGTTCACCGATCTGTCTGGCAAAAGTCGTGCCAAACGGATGGCGGAGAGCCTCGATATTTCCATCGAACTGCATATGCCTGATGGCGGAAAACAGGTTGCTCAAAGCTGTGATCATGGTCTGCCACTGGTCGATACAGCGGCAAAAAATCCGTTGCGCAAAGAAATCGCCAAACTTGCGACATCGTTGCATGAAACCAATCAAACGGAAGCCACAGGATAGTAAAGGGTAGTTAGTATGTTTGCGCGTTACAAAAAAACAGATGCGGCCTCCAAGTCCGCTGCACAGGAAGCCGCTGCTGTTGCGGCTCCTGCTCCTAAATCGGTCGCCTCGAAGTCGATGCGCCGGTCGGAGGCGAAAGCACCTGTTGCACCTGCGGAGGCCATCGCTCAAGACAAAGAGCTTAAGCGTCGCCAACGTCTTGAAGAGGTTCGCTCCGAGCTGCACCATCGCCTGCTCGACAATTTGAACCTTGCCGCCTTGGAAGACGCTCCGGAAGCTGATCTCAAATCCGAGATCATTGCTATCTGTGCCGAAGGGCTGGAGGAGATGTCCGTCATCCTTACCAAGGATGAACGCCAAACTTTGCACGCCGAACTCTTCGACGAAGTCACGGGACTTGGACCGCTAGAGCCGCTTTTGAAAGACGAAACCGTTAACGATATTCTGGTGAACGGTCCGAACCGCGTCTTTGTAGAACGTGACGGCAAGCTGTCCTTAACCAACACGCGCTTCAAGGACGAAAAACACCTGCTGCGGATCATCGATAAGATCGTGTCTGCTGTTGGTCGTCGTGTCGACGAATCAAACCCTTACGTGGATGCGCGCCTAAAAGACGGCTCGCGTTTCAACGCCATGGTTCCCCCGATTGCTGTCGACGGATCACTGGTTTCCATTCGTAAGTTTAAGAAAGAAAAACTTGGCATTGATGACCTTGTGAAATTTGGCGCCTTCTCGGAAGAAATGGCCGCCTATTTGCAAGCCGCCGTTGCCTGCCGCCTGAATGTCATCGTGTCCGGTGGTACGGGTTCTGGTAAAACGACAACGCTGAATGCTTTGTCTTCCTTTATCGACAACTCCGAACGCATCCTCACAATCGAGGATACGGCGGAACTTCAACTCCAGCAGGTTCACGTGGGCCGGATGGAAAGTCGCCCCGCCAACGTGGAAGGCAAAGGTGCTGTATCGCAGCGCGATTGTCTGAAAAACGCCCTTCGTATGCGTCCTGACCGCATTATTGTGGGTGAAACGCGTGGCGAGGAAGTTATCGACATGCTGCAAGCGATGAATACCGGTCACGATGGATCGATGACGACCATTCACGCCAACTCGGCGCGCGACGGGGTCTCTCGTTTGGAAAACATGATCGCGATGGCCGGTATCGAGATGCCGATCAAAGCGGTTCGCGCACAAATTTCTTCGGCGGTAAACTTGATCGTGCAGGCTTCGCGCTTGCAAGACGGGTCGCGCCGCATGGTGTCAATCACCGAAATCACCGGCATGGAAGGTGATGTTATCTCCATGCAAGAGGTCTTCCGTTACCAACGCCTGGGCCTTCAGCCCGACGGTAAGATCATCGGCCAGTTCACCCCAACAGGCGTGCGCTCGCATTATTCCGACCGGTTCAAGCAGTGGGGCTATGATCTGCCTGCTTCGATCTACGAGCCGGTCGCAGCGGAGTAACCAGTATGGAAATCAGTTTTGAACCAATCCTCTACGGCATAATCTTTGTCGCCGTTTTGATGTTGATCGAAGGGGTCTACCTTGTCGTTTTCGGCAAATCGATCAGCTTGAATAGTAAGGTCAATCGTCGTTTGGACATGCTCCAAAAGGGCGGTTCACGCGAAAAGGTGTTGGAACAACTTCGCAAGGAGATGAACCAGCATATGAATTCTGGCGGCATTCCGCTTTATTCTATGTTGGCCGACAAAGCGGTGCGCGCGAATATCGCCTTCACCCCGATGGCGTTGATCGGCATGATGTTCGTGCTGTCCGGCGTGGTTTTTGCCATTCTTAGCCAACTCACCGAAGCAACCGCTCCTGTGCGCGGTCTTATCGCGCTCGCGATGGGGGTCGGTGCGGTCTATGTATGGGTGAACAACAAATGTAAAAAGCGAATGGCGTTGTTGGAAGAACAACTGCCCGATGCGATTGAGCTTATGGTGCGCTCCTTACGTGTGGGCCACCCGTTTGCATCCGCGATCAACATCGTGGCCAAGGAAGTCGCAGACCCTCTTGGCACCGAGTTTGGCCTAATCGCCGATGAATCTGCTTACGGACGCGACGTGGCAGAAAGCCTGAAACACTTGGCAGAACGCATGGATATGCAGGATCTGCGGTTCCTCGCGGTCGCGGTGACAATTCAACAAACTTCCGGCGGTAACCTTGCCGAAATTTTGCACGGCCTGTCTCAGGTTATCCGTGCGCGTTTCAAGCTGTTTCGCCGCGTGAAGGCCATTACGGCCGAAGCAAAATGGTCCGGCATGTTCTTGTCGATGTTTCCATTGTTGGCGCTGGTTGGCATCAACATCATGGAACCAGATTACTACGCAGAAGTTAAAGAAACCGAGTTTTTCATCCCTGCATGTATCGTGGTGGGTGTGTTCCTAGTGGTGAACATGGTCTTCATGCGCATCATGGTAAACATTAAGGTGTAATGAGATGCAGTTTCTTGACACAATCAACACCATCTTAACCGAAAACTTCGGTGAGCTTGGGCCGCTCTTTGCAGTAGGTTTCCTTGGCTTGCTCATGGTGGCAGTGACATTGCCGTCTATGTTGAAGAAAAAGAAAGACCCGCTTGACCGCATTCGCGACGAGGCGAAGCGGACCTATGCGCAGTCGGGAAAAGACGGATCGTCTCTGCGCACGGAGAACGGTACTGACAAGTTGGACAAATTCGCCAACTTTCTGGAGCCACAAGACGTAGAAGAACTGCAAGGCATGAAGCTCAAATTGCTTCAGGCCGGTTACAAACAAAAAACAGCCGTGCGGACATTTCACTTTGCGCAATTCGCGCTTGGGTTGACGTTCCTGACATTGGGCTTGCTCTATGCCTTGTTCATCGGGGGCGACGATATGTCGACCCGCGACCTAATCTTGGCAATCGTGATCCCAGGTGGGGCGGGTTACTACCTGCCCAAATACTGGATCGAACGTCGTCGCCAAGAACGCCAAGAAGAAATCGAATCCGGCTTTCCTGACAGCCTTGACCTGATGCTCGTCTGTGTCGAAGCGGGCCAAGCGTTGGACCAATCCATTATCCGCGTGGCAGCCGAAATTCGTGCAGGCTACCCCGCATTGGCCGATGAATTTCAAATGGTCGCAAATGAGATGAAAGCCGGTAAAGACCGTATCACCGTTTTACGTGATATGGCTGAGCGGGCCGGCGTTCCCGATGTATCCAGCTTTGTGACCGTGCTGATCCAATCTACCAGCTTCGGTACATCCATCGCTGACGCGTTGCGCGTATACGCATCCGAAATGCGGGACAAACGGGTGATGCGCGCCGAAGAAAAGGCCAACGTGTTGCCAACCAAGCTCACGCTGGGCACCATGATGTTCTGTCTGCCACCTCTTTTGATTATTTTGATCGGCCCATCGATCTATGACATCTATAAGAACCTAAACGGCGGTGGTTAATAAATGCGAAATTGGGTGGGTGCGATAGCAATTGGACTGGTCCTTGCGGGATGCGAGGAAAAGGCCTCCTCGCTTGGCGAGGGGGCTAGCCCGTTTCCGCCAACCGGTGATGTCACGCGTTTGCATTCGGTCGATGGCCTCGAAGTCGGGCACCGTCTCATGGCTGCGGGTCAATTTGAACTTGCCCTAAAGGCCTATCTGCGCGCAGCCGGCGAGCAAGGCACCAACGTCGATGTCTTAAGCGCACTTGGCTCAGTCAACCTGCGCCTCGGGCGACTTGGCCAATCCGAAGATTTGCTACGGCGCGCGATCAAGGTCGATCAAACATTTGTGCCCGCATGGAACAACCTTGGGGTGGTTTTGATGGAAACAGGCCGTGTAGGCGAGGCCAGCCGCGTTTTTAAGACGGCCTTTGCCCTCGATAGTGGCAAATCTGACGAAATCAGGGAAAACCTGCGCCGCGCCCTCGCTAAGATAGAAAACCCTGCCTATACTTCAGAAAAAGACGAACGAGCTTTCGACTTGGTGAGACGCGGGAACGGCCGCTACCTGATCCTTCAGGCGCCTTGATCTAAAAGCCATTGAGAGCAGAGTAGAGGACGCCCCATGCGCCATATGAAGACAGGAATGCTGTGTCTTATCAGTGTAGTTGCACTTGCCGCTTGCGAAAAAAGCGACAAAGGCGAATACAGTAAGACCCTCAAAAACGTCAATGTAATTGACGAGAGCAACCTCAACGACATCATGCTGACGGTCGCCGACCCGAATGAAGCGGTCACCTACTTCCAAAAGGCCGCGCGCGAAAATCCGGACCGCATTGATCTGCAACGTGGCTTGGGTCAGTCGCTTTTGCGTGCCAAACGTGCCACAGAAGCAGGCGTGATCTGGTCCAAGATCATCAAGCATCCCGAGGCCAACAACGACGACAAGCTCGCCTTTGCCAATTCCCTTGCCCGCCAAGGCGAATGGAAGAAGGCCGAAAAGGTTCTCGACACCGTTCCGCCGACCTATGAGACCTTCGAGCGCTACCGCTTGGAAGCCATCGTCGCCGACACCAACAAAGAGTGGAAAAAGGCAGACAGCTTCTATGAAACTGCGGTTGGCCTAACCACGACGCCAGGATCCGTTTTGAACAATTGGGGTTTCTCCAAGTTGACGCGCGGAGACTATGACGAGGCCGAACGCCTCTTCGGTGAAGCCATCACCTATGACCCGACCCTGTTCACCGCCAAAAACAACATGGTTTTGGCCCGTGGTGCTCGTAAGAACTACACACTTCCGATCATTCAGGTCACCCAAACCGAGCGCGCGCAACTGCTACATACGATGGCCCTGACTGCGATCAAACAAGGCGATACGCAAACCGGTAAGTCTTTGCTGGAAGAAGCCATCGAGATCCACCCGCAGCACTTTGAAGCGGCTATTCGTTCGCTGCGCACTCTCGAAAGTTAAAGCATGTCGACCTTCGCGTTATGGGCTCTGCCCCTTGCAACCCTGATTTCAATTTGGGTTGCATGGAGCGACCTCGCCCGCATGAAAATCCCGAACAAGGCCGTATTGGCCCTGCTGGTGGTCTTTGTCATCATCGGGGTGATCGCCTTGCCATTTGAGGTCTACGCGTGGCGTTTCTTGCATTTCGCGATCGTTTTGGCGGTGGGTTTCTTGATGACGATCACCGGCCTTGTCGGTGCGGGGGACGCAAAGTTCGCCGCAGCCATGGCCCCGTTTGTTGCGGTGAGCGACGCCACTGCGGTCGCGGCGATTTTCGCGGTCACCACGATATTGTCCTTCATCCTGCATCGCTTGGCCCGTGTAAGCCCTTTGCGCAGGCTCGCCCCCAACTGGGAAAGCTGGGAGCGCACACGCGATTTTCCGATGGGTCTGCCCCTTGCCGTCACATTGGTGATCTATCTGGCCCGCGCCGCCTTCCTTTAGGGGCGCGCGTATAGCGTATAGAGTTCGGTGCGGCGCAGCTCGGTGAGTGTTTCGCCCCGGTCTTTGACGTCCTTCATTATAGCGCGGTACGCGTAGGGAGTTGTTGGGCAGCTTGGCACGAGGAAATAATCCGCAGCATCATATCCGCTAAGGTTCCCGTAGTACCAAGGGGCTGCACCATGCGTTGGTTGCAATCCGCCAAACATCCACAAGCTACCAAATGTGTCTGCAACAAAGACCGTCTTGCCCTCTGACAGGCCCGATTCATCCAAGTCCTTGGCAATGGCCAACGACGCACCAATCAACCCCAGTTCCTGTAGGCAGGTCGGCAGGGCTTCACCCAAAAATTCAACCTCTGGCTTGTGATCCGCAAGGGCGTTGAGATAGCTCAACTCATCGCTTTCAAAGATCATCGGTTTGCGGGTCATGATCCGGTTAACGCGGTCGGCACGGGTGTAGAAGTCACCATGTGTTTCTGCGTAGGGCGTGCCTTGAAACAGCGCGGTGAACCCTTGCTCATTGGTCAAAAAATGCCGCAACGGGCTGGTCGCCATGTTAAAGAATGACGCAAAAACCAATGCCCCAGCGGCCACAGCCAAGGCGACGACTTGTGGGCCGCGCGACACTGCCAAAATCATCACCGCAACCAGTGCTAACCACTTAGGATCATTGCCATAGTTCTGGTAAGTTACGTAGATCATTCCTGGGGCCAAAAGGATTAAGAACATCCCTAAACGCGGGTCAACACCGCGGCGCAAGACCACTGCCGCCAAGATTAAGACAATGTTCCCAAGCAAAAACTGCGGGGCCGCCAGCAATGCGCCCATTGAGAAGCCCGCGCGTGGGCGAATCTCTGTGCTCGACACCAGCAGCAGATCACCTAGATACCCCATCCACATCGCCGGTCCGGCCAATGCTGTCAGAACTCCGGCGAATAGCGCAACAACGACCAGTGCCGTCGCAATGACCCGCCATTGTCCCCGCATGGCCAATGCCACCGCTACTCCTGGGGCGAAGGCGACCCCATAGGTGATTTTCCCCATAACAAAGAAGCTGAACGCCACGCCAACGATCAAACCATCTATCCATTCGTTGGAGCTATGCTTCGGGTCCAAAACTGCGATCAGAATTGCCACGAAGGCAAAACTCCACGCCCAACGGTTATAATGCATTGATAATGATAAGGAAATTGCCGCCTCACCGTGGATCATCGCCAATGCCATGACCAAAACCAACGCGCCGACGCCATACGCCAACCCCCGCGACAGGCGGCTGCGTCCAAGCCACCAAACCATTGGCACCAAAAGCAACGCAACGCTGATTTGAGCCATAACAATGGCAGCCCCTACCCCGAGGCCAAGCCACATGAAGGCAACAATCGGCAGGAAACACAGCATGCCCAGCGGTGTTACAAAATCCAGATGTGGCCATTGGCCTTCGGACATGCGCAGAACGATTTCAATCAGATGCAGCGTGTCGCCTTCATGGCGCTCGACATACAGCCCGCCTTTGGCCAAGGCCAAACCACCCAGCAGCCCGACCAATCCTAACAGATAAACAAGAAAAAGCCTTGCTGCCGACTTATCCATACCTTCGTCCATGCCCATAGTCCCCGTATCCCGCTCTGGTGGCGGCTGTTCAGTTTGGTCGGAAGCTATCCCAGCTTGCCCCATTTTTGAAGCAAGATCGTTTTTGTTGTTTGAACGAAGCGAAATAGGTAAACTACGCGGAAGGATGCCGACAAACCGGCACGTAAGGCAGAGCAAATGAATATGCATACAAACACAGGCGTACAGGCGCCGGCCTCTCCAAAGTCGTTGAAGGACACGGGCCTGAGCATCGTTATGATGCGTGATATCCTATTGAAAACAGTCTTTCGCAAAAACTTGGAGCATGTCTCTGACATGTCGGAAGCGATTTGCCTGTCCTTGGGCCTAACCCAGCAGCTGGTTGAAATCGCCCGTGAGCAAAAGCTGATCGAAGCACAAGGCACGCTTCACGCGGGGTCCGGCTCGGAAATGGCCTTCCAACTGTCTGATGCCGGTAAGTCTCGGGCGCTGGATGCGCTGTCGCAATCGGAATACTATGGGGCCCTGCCGGTTCCCTTGGAGATGTACAAGGAACAGGTAAAGCGGCAGTCTGTCCGCAACATCCAAATCACCCGTGAAAAACTCTTGGCCAATATGGGGCATCTAATTTTGCCCGATAGCCTGCTGGATGATCTGGGGCCAGCGGTTAGCTCGGGACGTTCCATTTTGCTATACGGTCCGCCCGGAAACGGTAAATCCGCGATCTCGAATGGTATTCGCGACGCCTTGGGCGACATGATTTACATCCCGCAATGCATTGAATACGCTGGGCAAGTCGTCACACTATACGATCCAATCGTTCACACCATCGTTGAAGAAGAAGTTGCACAGGCAACCTCTCTTCGTCGCACCGACAACCGCTATGACAAGCGCTACCTCATGTGTGAACGCCCCACCGTTATGACCGGTGGTGAGCTGATGCTGAACATGCTTGACCTGAACTATAACGCCACGTCTCGCACCTATCAGGCGTCACTTCAGTTAAAGTCGACCGGCGGCGTGTTCATCGTGGATGACCTTGGACGCCAAGAAGAACCGCCTCAAGCGCTGATCAACCGCTGGATTGTTCCGATGGAGGCTGAATACGATATTTTGGCCCTGCAATCGGGCGAAAAATTTGAGGTGCCCTTCGACACGCTGGTCATTTTCTCAACCAACTTCCACCCGAATGAGATGTTCGATGGCGCGGCCTTGCGCCGTATTTTCTTCAAGATCAAGATCGACGGCCCAACTCAAGAAGAGTTTCTGAAGGTCTTCGCGATGGTCGCCAAGAAGAAGAAAATGCCGCTCAATGAAGCCGCTTTGATCCACCTTCTAAAAGTGCGCTATCCGACAATCGACAATGTTTACGCCAACTACCACTCGAACTTCCTAATCGATCAAATGATTGCGGTGTGCGAATATGAAGGCATCCCCAACCAAATGACGCCCGAACTGGTCGATCGGGCATGGGCAAACATGTATGTGAAAGACGAAGAGATTAAGCACTAGCAACACACCTTTTTTGACAAAAAAGGGCGGCGAAGTGGATCATCACTACGCCGCCCTTTTCATGTCTTCCTAGTTGCTTACGCGGTCAGGCCCTCGGGTTCACCCAGTTCATTCGCGCGGCAACAGGCCGTCAGCGTATTGGCCAGCAAACATGCAATCGTCATCGGGCCAACACCGCCTGGTACAGGGGTAATCGCCCCTGCCACTGCAGCGGCACTCTCATAATGCACGTCGCCCACAAGGCGGGTCTTGCCCTCTCCCTTTTCAGGCGCGTCCAGCCGGTTGATGCCCACATCGATCACGGTGGCCCCCGGCTTAATCCAATCCCCCAAGACCATTTCTGGGCGCCCAACGGCCGCCACAACGATGTCTGCTCCACGAACAACATCTGGCAAATCCTTGGTCCGAGAATGCGCAATCGTCACCGTGCAACTATCGCCCAACAGCAGTTGTGCCATCGGCTTACCCACAATGTTGGAGCGCCCCACGACAACGGCGTTCAACCCAGAGAGGGAGCCATGGTGATCGCGCAACATCATCAAGCACCCCAAAGGCGTGCAAGGCACCATCGACTTCTGACCGGTTCCCAGCAGCCCAACATTCGAGATGTGGAACCCATCGACGTCCTTGGCAGGGTCGATAGAGTTAATCACCAAGTCCTCATTGAGATGCTTGGGAAGCGGCAGCTGAACCAAAATGCCATGAATGCTGGGGTCTTCGTTCAGCGATTTGATTACTGCCAACAGGTCTTCTTCGGATGTATCGGCTTCAAGACGGTGCTCGACCGACTTCATGCCAACCTCAACCGTCATCTTCCCTTTTGAGCGCACGTAAACTTCGCTCGCGGGGTCCGCGCCCACCAACACAACTGCCAGCCCAGGGGTCAGGTCGTGCTCTGCTTTCAGTCTGCCCACATGCTCGGCGACCTGCGCGCGCACCTTGGCCGCAAAAGCCTTCCCATCAATAACCTGTGCATTCATTGCAGTTCTCTCCATTCAATATTTCAACACCCGCACCGCAGACGGTGGGGACGCAGCATTGCTGCGGTGCGGGCGTAGGGGCAGAAGGCCACCCACGCCCGCGCTAGTTTTAGAACAAGCCTTCGATTTGGCCTTCGTCGTTCAGCATGATCGCCTCTGCCGATGGCACGCGTGGCAGGCCAGGCATCGTCATAATCTCGCCGCAGACAACAACCACAAAGCCCGCACCCGCAGACAACCGCACTTCGCGCACAGGCAAAGAATGCCCGACCGGCGCACCGCGCAAGTTTGGATCCGTCGAGAAGGAGTATTGCGTTTTCGCCATGCAAACCGGCAGGTTGCCGTAACCCGCATCTTCCCACTGGCGCAATTGGTCGCGGATTTTCTTATCGGCCAACACCTCGTCTGCGCGGTAAATGCGCTTGGCGACTGTCTCGATTTTCTCCATCAAAGTCAGCTCGTCGGTGTAGAGAGGCGCAAATTGAGACGCACCACTGTCTGCGATTTCCGCTACACGGGTTGCCAGTTCAGTCACCCCTTCAGAGCCATGCGCCCAGTGCTTACACAAAATCGCTTCCGAGCCCTGCGCTTCAACATATGCTTTAACGGCAGCGACTTCGGCATCTGTATCGCCTGAGAAGTGGTTGATCCCAACCACAACTGGAACGCCAAAGGATTTAACGTTCTCGATGTGGCGACCAAGATTGGAACACCCAGCGTTCACCGCATCTACGTTTTCGGCAGCCAGATCCGCTTTCGCGACGCCGCCATTCATTTTCATCGCACGCACAGTCGCAACCAAGACAACACAATCCGGTGCCAAACCGGCTTTGCGACATTTGATGTTCATGAATTTTTCGGCGCCCAAGTCGGCCCCGAAACCGGCTTCAGTCACAACATAATCCGCCAGCTTCAGCGCTGTTGTCGTCGCCACAACCGAGTTGCACCCATGCGCGATGTTGGCAAACGGGCCACCGTGAACGAAGGCAGGATTGTTTTCCAGCGTCTGCACAAGGTTTGGCTGCATCGCCTGTTGCAACAAAACGGTCATAGCGCCGTCTGCCTTGATGTCACGGCAATAGATCGGGGAACGGTCACGACGGTAGGCGACGATGATGTCACCTAGGCGCTTTTGCAAATCGTCAAGATCCATCGCAAGGCACAAGATCGCCATCACTTCGGAGGCCACGGTGATGTCAAAACCGGTTTGGCGTGGGAAGCCGTTGGCCACACCACCCAAAGAAGTCACACAGTCACGCAGGGCGCGATCATTCATATCAAGAACGCGCTTCCAAACGACGCGGCGCTCATCGATTTCCAACTCATTGCCCCAGTAAATGTGGTTGTCGATCATCGCCGACAGCAGGTTGTGGGCGGATGTGATCGCGTGGAAGTCACCGGTAAAGTGCAGGTTCATCTCTTCCATCGGCACAACTTGTGCGTAGCCGCCACCGGCCGCCCCACCCTTCATGCCAAAGCACGGGCCCAAGGACGCTTCGCGAATACAGATCGCGGCTTTCTTGCCGATCGCGTTCAAGCCGTCACCAAGACCAACGGTCGTTGTGGTTTTTCCTTCGCCCGCTGGGGTTGGGTTGATTGCCGTCACAAGGATCAGCTTGCCGTCCTTTTTGCCACGCTGGGCTGCGATGAATTCAGCTGAAACTTTTGCTTTGTCATGGCCGAAAGGTAGCAAATCTGCGCTTGGGATACCCAATTTGTCGCCGATCTCTTGGATCGGGCGCTTGGAGGCCTCGCGGGCAATTTCGATGTCGGTCTTGAAGCTCATGGTTGGTCTCCCGTTGGCCCGCGCAATCATGCGTCGGTACTATTGTGTACCTTCGCCTATATCTGGGAGATGGCCGCCGACTCCTCGCATTTCCGACATTTAACACGCCGGAATCGGCCTCTTTTTCGATTTGAGTTTCAGATGGGAAACTAACGCAGTACCGCTCGCGATTTCAGCGCGCCAATTCGGCCCAATTGCGCTGGTCCGGAATGTGAAGGGTCACGCTGTCTCCGAGGTTCAAAACCCCTTCTCGTTCGACCCAAGCCGTTACCCCACGCCGGTTTTTCGCCGCAGACTTGAACCCGCGGCCATGCGTTGGCGCATCTTCCTCAATCACCGGAGCGGGCAAGTGGCACGGCCGGTTTTCCATATCCACCGTTAAGACGCTGCCGTCCGGCATTTGAAGCCTTGAAGACGGGGGAATATGCGTGAAATCCGGAATGCCCTCGATCACGACATTCGCGCCACACCATTCCGGATTGAACCTATCAACGCCGATGTCTGCAGCGACTGCGGCCATTTCTTCGGCCGACACGATGCAAACCTGTCGGGTGTTTCGAATGCGCGTACCCTTGGGGTATTGCGTCGTCACACGACTGCAAGAGGCCCGTGTATCGCCGCCATGATCATCGCCCTGCAATCCGCTGAAATGTGCCGCGATGCTGGTCACCGGTCGCGAGCGAAGCGCGCTTGCCCTACTCGGTAAAACGCCCAGCCAAACTATAGTGCCGATGTATTCAGTCTTCATTAAAGCGGGCATGATCAGGATCTCCAGTTTAGCCCATTTTGCACTGCTGTATGACGCGCCGTCCAATCAATCTCTGTGAACCGACCTTTCACGAAAAAGCGCCCCGACATTTCTGGCGGAGCGCTGTAAGCATCAAACTTGTTTTACGGTTTAGGCAGAAGGTTCAGGTTCCATGCCGCCATCCGATTTCGGAGTTTTCGACTTGCGGGTTTTGGGAATCGCCGCGACCGAGGTCGTGCCACTATCAGGCGTGTCGTCTTCCTCGTCATCACCACGGTTTAGCGGCTGTCCAGCAACAACCTTCGCGATCTCGGCGCCGGTCAATGTTTCATATTCCAGCAAACCTTGTGCCAGACGTTCCCATTCCTCGTTCTTCTCGGTCAGGATGCGCTTGGCGGTCTCATAGCCGGTATCCACCAGCTCTTTCACCTTCTGGTCGATGATCTTTTGGGTTTCCTGCGAGTGGCTTGTCCCACCGCTATAAGCTCCCAAATGAGACTGCTGTTCATTGGCATAATCGACATGCCCCAGCTCTTCGGAAAAACCGAATTGCGTGACCATTGCGCGGGCAATTTTGGACACTTGCTGGATGTCAGACGTCGCACCAGAGGTGACGTTCTCTGGGCCAAACTTCAGCTCCTCAGCAACCTTGCCACCCATCGCCATGGCGATCTTCGACGTGTATTTGGTTTTGGAAACCGACAGTTGATCGCGTTCCGGCAAGCTCATCACCAAGCCCAAGGCCCGACCACGGGGAATGATCGTTGCTTTGTGGATTGGGTCATGCTGCGGCACATTTAGGCCCACAATGGCGTGACCCGCTTCGTGATACGCGGTGAGGGCTTTTTCGTCCTCGGTCATCACCATAGAGCGACGCTCCGACCCCATCATGACTTTATCCTTGGCGTTCTCGAAGTCTTCCATCGTCACAAAACGACGTCCAACACGCGCCGCCATAAGCGCAGATTCATTCACAAGGTTGGCCAAATCAGCCCCCGAAAACCCGGGAGAGCCGCGCGCAATGATGCGCAGATCGACGTCAGGACCAAGAGGCACCTTGCGCGCATGCACACGCAAAATTTTCTCACGGCCTTTGATGTCAGGGTTCGGCACTTGAACTTGGCGGTCAAACCGGCCTGGGCGCAAAAGTGCGGGGTCCAAAACATCGGGCCGGTTGGTCGCCGCAACGATGATAATGCCTTCATTGGCTTCGAAGCCGTCCATCTCAACCAGAAGTTGGTTCAGTGTCTGCTCGCGTTCGTCATTACCGCCGCCGTATCCGGCCCCACGTGAGCGGCCAACAGCGTCGATCTCGTCGATAAACACAATGCACGGTGCGTTCTTTTTCGCCTGCTCAAACATGTCACGCACACGAGATGCACCGACACCAACGAACATCTCGACGAAATCGGATCCCGAAATTGTAAAGAACGGCACGCCAGCCTCACCGGCAACAGCACGTGCAAGCAGTGTTTTACCAGTACCAGGAGGGCCCACCAAAAGCGCACCTTTTGGAATTTTCCCACCCAAGCGGCTAAACTTCTGCGGGTTCCGCAAAAATTCAACGATCTCTTCAAGGTCATCCTTCGCCTCGTCGATGCCCGCAACGTCGTCAAAAGTGACGCGGCCTTGCTTCTCGGTCAGCAACTTGGCCTTGGATTTGCCGAAGCCCATCGCGCCGCCTTTGCCGCCACCTTGCATGCGGTTCATGAAGAAAATCCAGATGCCAATGATCACAAGGAAGGGGAACAACGTGCCGACATAGGCAAGGATACCGCTTTGTTCTTGGCTCTTGGCCTCGATCGCCACCTTATTCTCAAGCAGAACCGGCGTCACATCGACACCTTCAGGCTTAATCGTGGTGAAGCTCTCGTTGCCGGATTTCAGTATGATGTTCTCGCCGTCCAATGTGACTTCGCTCACATTGCCAGCCTCAACCCGCGCCACAAAGTCCGAATACGGAATCACACGTGAGTCGGCCGCGGATTGCCCGCTGTTGAACAGGTTAAAAAGAGCGAGGATCAGTAAAAACAATACGACCCAGAAAGCGATATTTCTCGCGTTGCCCAAGGGAATTCTCCTAAATCAGCTCGGCTTCGACGCAGATACTTACGTCGTATACAGCCGTTCCCCTTAAAATAGGGATAAGTGGCGCAGGTTCAATGCGATAAAACAAACTCTAGGTACTCATTCTCGTGTTGCCGCAGAGAAATCGCCCAATTGTTCGCCAAACCGGCCAAAGGTGCGGCCAGTAAACGGCCATCGTCCCAGATCGAGGGCAACGCCAAAATGCGGCTTCGCGCAGCGCCCGCATCACGCCAAACCTCACCGCATTGAGCCAATCCTGCTTCGCCCAAAGCCCGAATTTCAGTGGTTTTACTGTGTGGACCTTGGGCAATCCACCGCCCGTCCCACACCTCGGCTGAAGGCGTGATCAAGTCAGCGACCGCGCTATATTCACGGCCGATCCTCAAGCGCTGCGCGTCTTGGGTAATCACGCAACCGTGCAAAACAGATTTTTGGCGTAGATCTGCCAGAACCCGCATAATCTTGGCTCCGCGCGGGGGGTATTCGCGTCCCGACACGAATTGAAGGGCCGAATTCAACACCCTGCGTTGCGACTCAGGGGACAGGGTTTCCACCCAATCCAGTTCAAAGCAAACATCCCCCAACTCAAGACAAAATCGCCCTTCGACAGCGCGGGCCAAATCCGCATTCACGTCACGTCGCGTGGCGTGCAGATTGCTGACCGACATCAAAATTTGTTCTGGGGAAATCCCCACGGCTTTCAGCGCATTCATATTTTGACGCACCTGAACGCGGTGGTAGCTTGGATCGTCATTCGTTGGGTCGTCACACCATCTGACGCCGGCCCGCGCCAGCACGTCTTGCAGATCAGCGCGACGGGCCGTCAACAAAGGGCGCAAAAAGGTGACGCCAGCGGTCTCAAACTCGGGGCGCATTCCGGATAGCCCGTCCAGCCCCGCGCCGCGTGAAAGACCCATAAGGAACGTCTCGATGTTGTCGTCGGCGGTATGCCCCAAGGCCACCGCACACGCCCCGACCCGCGAGGCCCAATCTGCCAGCAGATCATATCGACCGCGCCGCGCTTGATCGGACAAATTGCCCTGCCCGTCCCAGCGCCAATGCAAAACGTCATGGGGCACGCCGTGGCTTGCACAAAAATCCGCCACGACCTGCGCCTCGGTCGCCGCCTCGTCCCGTAGATTGTGGTTCACCGTAGCGACACTAACCTTCGCCCCTGCTTGCAACAAAAGATGCAGCAAGCCCATGCTGTCGCTGCCGCCAGAAACAGCAACGCCGATCACTTTATCGCGGTGAATCAGGGATAAGATATCGTCGGGAAGTTCAGGCGCGTTCACTGGCAACCAAGGTTGCGCATCGATGAGTTCGCCGCCAGCACCTGATCCGATCCGGGATAGCGCACGCCGACCTCTTTCAGCATCAAGCAGGCTTCCTCCGATTGACCCAGCTCATATAGGGCCAAGCCCAATCGCATCAACGCTTCAGGGGCACGCGGGGCATCAGGAGAGCCAGAGAAGCTTTCCAAATAGGACCGAGCCGCATTGTTCCAATCGCCCGATTGCGCAAAGGCTTGCCCCCCGAAGAAATACGCTTCTGCGGCTAGCGGCCCCCCCGGATAGGATTCATTAAAGGTCGCAAACTCTTGTGCGGCGCGTTGAAAGTCACCTGATGCGAGCGCCGCCTGCGCCCGCTCGAAGTCTGCTTTTTCTGAAACTGCAAGTTCGGCACCACCTGCGTTTGGGGTGGCTGACGGGGCCACGGCAACCGGAGCCGCACCATTACCTGCGCCCGCCTCGCCGCCCAATGGAGGCGCTTGCCCGACAGAGCCTAGATCACATCCCGCCTCCAGTTCGCACAAGCGGAATTCCAAGTCACCAACACGCGTTGTGCCATCGCTGACAACGCGGTTGATACGGTTCTCCAGGCTTTCGGTCTTGGAGGTCAGGCGCGCCAGTCCCGCTTCGATGATATCGATGCGTTGCAGCACGTCGCCGGTGATGGTTAACCCGCCGGTGTTGCCCGCCGCCAACTCCGAGCGCAGCTGAGCAATAGACGCATTCAACTGCCCCAACTCACTGCGTATATCCGCAAGGCTCTGGTCCTGCGCGGCCAAGGGGCCGACACTTAGAGCGAAACTCAAACACATTAGAACCTTGCGCATATTCTTAGCCTATCAGCTGCCTACACCTGCGGAGATCACAGTCACCGCACGTCGGTTTTTCGCATAACATGCCTCGGTTGAACAGACCTCAAGCGGGCGTTCCTTGCCGAAGGTCACCGTACGCAGGCGGTTGTCGGCAACACCGTTCGCGACAAGGAAATCGCGGGCTGCGGCCGCTCGGCGCGCGCCCAACGCAAGGTTGTATTCGCGTGTGCCCTGCTCGTCCGCATGGCCTTCAATGATTGCGTTGTAGGTCGTGTTGGTGTTCAGCCAGTTCGCCTGTTGGGTCAAGGTCGCACGGGCCGTGTCGTTGATGGTGGATTGATCCACATTAAACAGCACTTTGTCGCCGATGGTTTGGTTGAAATAGGCTGGGCTGTTGGGGCTTAACGCGGATGTGGACACGCCACCGTTGTCCAATCCATTCGCCCCAGCCCCAGCAGCGTCGCCGCTGCGGTCAAACGGGCTTTTTGCACAGGCGGCCAGCGCCAGCGAGGTGGTCAGAAATACGACCTTGGTAAACGTCTTCATTGGGTTTGATCCTTATGGGCCATTATGGTTTTGCTCGATTGCGCCGAACCTAGCATGAACGCGGCGCAAAGGGAATCTCACGGTTTATTTCAACAGCGGTGACCAGCTCGGGTCCGATGCGTTCGCTTGCACGGCTTTCAGGTTTCGCCCCGAAATATCCACAGAATACAGCGTCGAGGACCCGCCAGAGCCGGCAGTCTCGCGCGTGAACATGATCACGCGGCCATTCGGGGACCATGTCGGACCTTCATCCAAGAAGGATGCGGTCAGCAGCCGTTCCCCCGATCCATCCACGCGCATCACCCCGATGTGAAAGCGCCCGCGGTTTTGCTTGGTAAAGGCCACCAAGTCACCGCGCGGGGACCAAACCGGCGTGCCGTAGCGCCCCTGCCCAAAGGAAATGCGGGTGGCCTCCCCGCCGCCTGCGTTCATGACGTACAGCTGTTGAGTGCCGGAGCGGTCGCTCTCGAACACGATCTGCGTGCCATCCGGCGAATAGCTGGGGGCGGTCTCGATTGCGGGGCTAGAGGTAAGCTGCGTGCGCTGCCCAGAGGCAAGGTTCAGCTTATAGATGTCGGTGTTTGATCCGGTTGTCAGCGAGAACACCACATCCTGACCATTGGGCGCAAATCGTGGCGCGAAGCTCATGGTGCCGGGCTGGTCTTGCAGCACACGGCGACCCACAGAGGCCACGTCGAGGACATAAATTTTGGGAAAGCCGCTCTCGTAGGACGTATACAAAACGCGGTCGCCATTTGGGGAAAAGCGTGGGGCCAAAACAATCGCCTGCGCATCGGTCAGGAACTGCTGGTTCGCGCCGTCGTAATCCATCACAGCCAGCCGCTTTAGACGCGCGTTCTTGGGGCCGGTCTCGGACACAAACACCGTGCGGCTGTCGAAGTAGCCGCCCTCACCGGTGATCCGTGAATAGACGGCATCTGCCACCTTATGCGCCATGCGACGCCACCCCTTAGTGGAGCCTACAAATTGCAGCCCTTCGCCCATCTGATTTTCGGAAAACACGTCAAACAGGCGAAACTTAACGATGATTTGGCCGTCGCCGGTGACGGAAACCGCCCCCGTCACCAAGGCTTGCGCGTTGATCGCTTTCCAGTCCGCATATTGAACGGGGCTGTCGAAATTGGTGATTTGGCTGATGAACGCGTCTTGGCTGATCGCACGAAACAGGCCGGAGCCTTGCAGATCCGCCGCAACCACAGCCGCGAGATCGCGGGCATATTGATCCGCTCCTGCAGATTCCGCGATGAACGCAGGCGCTGCGAAGGGCAGTGGCTCAATGTTGGGGTTGTTCATCTCGATACACAGCACGCCCTCTTGGCAGTCCTGCGCCGTTGCAGGGGCCGTTGACGCCAAGGTGCTGAAGCCTATTGCGGCCACCAAGCTCAGACATTTGAGAAGTTGTTTCATCATGCTTGAATTCCTTTCACGCCGCCTCGCGGTTGGGCCTGTGTGCGCCATTACGGTCATCTTATCTCTTTGCTCGTCGCGTTGAAGCTCACCTGAACTTCACGCCATTGGTCATATTTGTCGAGGGGAAGGTTGTAGCCGTCAGACCCGCAAATGATGATTGCGCGCCGTGCCGCTTGGTAAGCTTTGTCAACAGCCGCACCACTACCGCCTTTGGACGAAATCAGTTTGATCGATCCCACATCCGGCTTGGCAGCTTGATCCAACTTGAAGCCCACGACGACGGACACCGCTAAGGCATCCGTGCCCAAAGCCCCGACGTTCCAACATTTCTGAATACCCAAGATAAACGCGCCCTCTTCTTGGCGGGTGATGGGTGAAGATGTGCCGCCACCGGGGTTCTCATTGTCAGATACGGCTGTCTCGGTATTGGCCTCGGCCACGGCACTATTGATGCTGTCCGCAAGGCTCGGTGCTGTTGTCTCAGCCACCTGCGGTGCCGGTGCCTTTGGCTTGCGCCCCGGTCTTGCCGATTTGGTCGGCGCAGAGGTCGAAGGTTCGTCGGCTTCTGTCACGATCTGCGTTGTGGACTCTTCGCGCGCGGTCTCCTCTTGCGCCTCTTCTACGGGCGTAGGATCGGCCGCAGGTGCGGTGGCATCTTGGTCGGTCTCGCCAATTTCAACTTCTGGATCAGGTTGTTCCACTACCTCATCCGCAATCCGTTCCGCAGGGCGCGGGACGGGGCGCACGTTGGGCACAATCAAGGTCGCACCGGGGTCGCCGTCCACCTCTGGGGCCTCAGGCTGTTCCGGTGTGGGTGGGGTTTCTACAGGGTCAACCGGCTCAGGGGGCAGCGGATCAGGTTCTACCACCTCCGGCTCAATCGGGTCAGGGGTTGGGGGGGGCGGATCACTTGGGGTGTCCGGCTCTACAGCGGGCGCCGGTTGATCCACGTCAACTGGGGTCACGGGTGCAGGTGGCAAGTCCGGCTCCCCGGGGGATTGGGCCTGCATGGCTTCAAAATCCTCGCCCGAGATAATCGAGACGTTGCTGACCTCCACGTCCAAATCCGTTTCCCGCGATACGAAGAACCCCCCTACAATCAAGTAGAGGATAAAGGCCGCGTGGCCCATGCCCGAAACATATGTGCCCGTGTTGGGAGACATGCGCATGGCGCGTTACTCGCCCTGCCCATCAAGCGATGGCCCGCCAGTGTCCGTCACCAATCCGATGTTTGAAAAGCCGCCTTTGTTCAGGGCCCCCATGACCTGCACGACCCGCTCATAAGGGATCGCGCCGTCCGCGCGCAGGAAGACCTTGTCATCGGCGCGTTCTGCTGCGATCGCCTGCAAGCGGCCGATCAGGTCGTCATCTGCAATCTGCGTGTTCTGGATAGACAGCTGACCATCCGCCTGCACAGTGATCGTCAACGGTTCTTCTTGTTCCTGCGGTAAGGCGGAGGCCGCGGTTTTTGGCAATTCCACCGGCACCCCCACGGTCAGCAGCGGGGCCGCGACCATAAAGATAATCAACAACACCAGCATGACATCCACAAAGGGCGTCACGTTGATCTCGGACATCGGCTTCGCGCCACCCTTGCGCCGCTTGCCGCGACGCCCGCCGGAGGATGCGCCTTGGATCGTGCCACCTGCCATGGCTTAAGCGTCCAACTGGCGCGAAAGGATCGTGGTGAATTCGTCAGCAAACGCCTCATAGCCGGACATGATGCGATCAGCGTCTGTGGACAGTTTGTTGTAGAAAATCACAGCGGGGATCGCGGCGACCAACCCCAATGCCGTCGCAACCAAGGCTTCCGCAATACCCGGGGCCACGACCGCCAGATTGGTGCTTTGCGCAATCGCGATTTCCTCAAAGGCGTGCTTGATCCCCCAAACGGTACCAAACAGCCCGATGAACGGCGCGGTAGACCCAACGGTTGCCAAGAAGGTCAGGCCGTTGTTCAAGTTCTCTTCGACCTTGGCAATCGCCACATCCATAGAGCGGTCAATCCGTGCCGTCGCCCCTGCGATCAGCTGCCCGTCCTCTTTGTGCGAGCGTTGCCATTCGGACATCCCCGCAGCGAAAATCTTTTGCGAAGCGCCCTGCGGGTCGCCGCCGACTTTCTCAAACAATTCGTCCAGAGGCTCTCCCGACCAGAAAGCGCGGTCGAACTCCTCGGCTTCGGCACGGGCTTTTCGGAAGTTGATAAACTTCTGCACGATGATGCCCCAGCCCCAGAAGGAGGCCCCGATAAGCATCAGCATGACCAGTTTAACGATGATTGTTGCCCGCCAAAAAAGCGCCGTGACTGAAAAGTCCACGTCGCTGGCTAGGCCGATTGCCTCAGCTTCCATATTACCTGCTCGCCTTGTTTATTACCGCTTTGCGCGGCTTGATTGACTGTAGAATAGCCGCTTTGGTAGTGCATTGCTACATTTGACGTGGGAAGGGCAGAAAAATTCCCGTTACCGTTGCATCAACTGGCGAATATCCGCCGGAAGTCGCAAGGGGCGGCCGTTTTCGCCCAGACAAACCAAGGTCACTACCGATTTAAACAAGATTTCATTGCCACGTTTGACATCTTGCGTGAGCGTGATGCGCGCTGCGGTGAGCGCCTGCACCACAGTTTCGACCTGCAGACTGTCGTCAAACTTGGCGGGGGCGATGTAGTCGGCCTCTACGCGCCGAACAGCGAACACGATGCCTTTGTCGGTTTTCAGCGCGACTTGATCGACGCCGATCTCACGCACCCATTCACTTCGAGCGCGCTCGATGAACTTCAGATAGTTGGCATAATAAACGATCCCAGCGAGGTCGGTATCCTCGTAGTAGACCCGCAAATCGAACACATGCGTCATAGGCTACTCTCCTGCCTCCATCATCGCGCGGATTTTCAGGGCTTTCTCAAAGTGGTCCAGCCTGTGGGTCTTGATCCACCACGTCGCGACCTCCATCAGTTCTTCAGGAGTGTCGTTCTTATTGTGGAAAAACGCGTAGAACGACAGCCCGACGCCCTCGCCCTTTTTGGCAATCTTATCTGTGCAGATCGCGATCGCCTTCTCGCGAAATGCCTGCCTCACGAGACCAGCGCCCCGACACGGGCCGCCATACGCAACGCATGAGACGCATCCCCAGCCGCAACAGGCATGACCGGATCATAGGCCGCACGAATGACATTCGCGACGTCGGGTTTCAAAATTGCCACGTTGTCGCCAGTCATCGCCAAGGGGGAGGATGTGGCAAATGCGGCCTCGGACCACAGCAACATGGATTGCACCGCTTGCCCCAAGCAAAGCGTATCAGCCGGCAGCTCTGCCATCGCATTATCCATGCGCAGAAACACAAAGCAGGCTTTGATCGCGCCCTCTTCGTCGAAGCGGAACAATCGGTATTGGTTCGCATCTGCCGATTTCAGTCGCCCGACCAGCGGCCCCAGCTCGGGGATCATCTTGTCCAAGTTCGGCGTGTCGGACAGCTCTTGCCAGTCGCGCACGAAGAACACCATGAAATTTGACCCCAGCTCTGCATCCGTCTCGGCCATCTCATGACCTGCCAAGCGGCACACCGCATCAATGGCCCCTTTCAAGATCGCCACCGCGCTGTCTTCCACCCCAAAAGCCACCGGTGCCACAGGGCGGCCCCAGCGGGCGAATTGATAGGTGCCATCCGCGCGGGTGAACATTTTCTCCACGCTTTGCGCTGTTACTTCAAAAACCACAGGGCTTTATCCTTCAAACAAGTCGTTTCGTATCGCCGGCGCATCCAACCCCAAATGGGTCCACGCCTTTTGCGCCAGCATGCGCCCGCGCGGGGTGCGCTGTATCAGACCTTGTTGCAGCAGGTAAGGCTCGATCACCTCTTCCAATGCATCGCGGCTTTCTGAAAGGGCTGCGGACATCGTCTCAATCCCGACCGGACCGCCGCCATAATTTTCGGCGACCAATCGCAAGTAGCGCCTGTCCGCACCATCCAATCCAAGATGATCCACACCAAGACGCGTCAAAGCGCTGTCGGCCAGATCACGGGTGATCTTGCCCCCGCCCTCGACGATTGCGAAATCGACAACGCGGCGCAACAAGCGTCCGGCAATACGCGGTGTACCACGCGCACGGCGTGCAATCTCAAGCGCGCCGTCGTCTTCGCAAGGAACACCCAAAAGCCGCGCACCACGGCGCACGATTTCATGCAGCTCCTGCTCGGTGTAGAACTGCAAACGGGTCGGAATGCCAAAACGGTCACGAAGCGGCGTCGTCAACAAACCCAAGCGGGTCGTGGCCCCGACAAGCGTGAAGGGTTGCAGCTCTATTCGCACCGTTCGCGCGGCAGGCCCTTCGCCGATCACCAAATCCAGCTCAAAATCCTCAAGTGCGGGGTATAAGATTTCCTCGACCACAGGATTGAGCCGGTGAATTTCGTCGATGAACAAAACGTCGCGGGCTTCCAAATTGGTCAGGATCGCCGCTAGATCGCCTGCCTTTGCCAGCACAGGGCCACTGGTCATGCGGAAGTTCACCCCTAGCTCACGCGCCATAATCTGCGCCAGCGTTGTCTTCCCCAAGCCGGGTGGGCCGTGAAACAACGTGTGATCCATCGCCTCGCCGCGGGTTTTGGCGCTTTCGATAAACACCTTCAGGTTCGCACGTGCCTCGGCCTGACCGATGAATTCATCGAGGCCTTGCGGGCGCAATGCGCGATCCGCATCATCCGGTCGCGCCTCAGGGCGCAATGTTGGGTCAGGTTCGTTCATACATATCTCTATGCCGCACAGTGGGCCGCTCTTCCAGAAGAAGCTTCACCGTTATTCCTTGGGGGCCAACAGCTTTAACGCAGCACGGATCAGGGATGGCGTACTCTGTGCCCCCTCTCCCGCAGCCTGCGCCACAGCGCTTGCGGCATCTCCGTGGGCGTATCCCAGATTGGTCAGTGCAGACAACGCCTCGGCCTGTGTGGAGGCATTGCTGGCCGCGACAACGGGCTCTAGCACCGCAGTGTCTTCCTCAGGGGCCGCCACAACCTCGCCCTGCGCCGCGGCCAAACTGCCGCCCATTGCCATAACTTTCGGGGCTTTGTCTTTCAGCTCCAGCACGACCTTTTGCGCTGTTTTGGGGCCAATGCCCTTGGCCGCCTTAATCGCGTTCCAGTCGCCCAAGGTCACCGCCCGCGACACGCCGTCAGGGCCAAGCGTCGACAAAATCGCCATGGAGGCCTTTGCCCCGACACCCTGCACGGTCATCAACAAGCGGTGCCATTCTTTTTCGATCAATGTGGTGAACCCGAAAAGCTGCAAGACGTCCTCGCGGACCAAAAGTTCGGTAAAGAGCGATACGGCCTCTCCGGCATTTGGCAAAACGGCCATGGTCCGCTCCGAGCAATACACCATATAGCCGACGCCCCCGACATCGATCAAAACGTGATCTGTTGCGCGGTAATCAAGCCGCCCTGTGAGTTTGCCGATCATGCCCCTGCCCTCGCGAGTGCTGCGCTTAATGTGTTGCCCGTTCGAGAGTGAAACGCATGGCAAAGGGCGATCGCCAAGGCATCCGTGGCATCTGGCCCCGTCAAGACAACGCCTGGCAGTTGCATCTTCACCATATGCGCGACCTGCGTTTTATCCGCATGCCCCACACCTACGACAGTTTTTTTGATTTTGTTGGGGGCGTATTCGCCTATGCCCAACCCGAATTGTGCGGGCACCAACATTGCAATGCCGCGCGCTTGTCCCAGCTTCAAGGTGCCCGCGCCGTCTTTGTTGACGAAGGTTTGCTCGACGCCGGCTGTATCGGGGGCGTATTGGGTGAACACATCTGACAACTGCTGGTGCAAGCTCAGCAGCCGGTCCCCCAATGGGGTGCCCGTGGCCGAGTGACAGGCCCCATTCGCGACATGTGATACCCGCGATCCGTCTGTTTCAATGATACCCCACCCGAGGTTTCGCAACCCTGGATCAATCCCTATGACGCGCATGGCCTGCTCTTTTTTGTTGTTCTTGGGTCACAAGTAGCACGAAACAAGAACATTTGCCAAGACCGGACATAAAGGCCAATTACGACCCCCCTAGGTCGCAAACCCGCCAAGCCCCTGCCAAACGCGACAAAATCGTCACGAACTATTCTGTTTGCGACACCTTCGGCCGCGCGGGATTCACCATATTAATAAGGTGTTTACCATAGATCACGACCCATGCGGAAAGTGCATAGGGGGCATGCAAAAATCATTCTTGTGAGACTCCGACATGAGGCCTAGATGCGGGTTAGAAACACAAACCGCCCAAACTTTAGGCACACTTAAAAAAGGACGACTCGCATGGCTGTAATTGAAACCACCCGCTCGCTGAACGAAGGCGTCCGCGCCGAAGCTCAAGGCTTTTTCTCCGCTGTGGCAGGCGCCATCGTTGCATGGAACGACCGCCGCGCAACACGCAACGCACTGTCCACATTGTCCGCGCGTGAGCTGGAAGACATTGGCCTGAACCGCTTCGATTTGGGGAACATGTAAGTTACCTCTTTTTCGATCGCAGACGTTAGAAAGCCACCCTATGGGGTGGCTTTTTTCGTTCCGGATTGCAGGTCAGCTCAGGCCTTGCGAAATACCATGTTGAGGCCGTCCGCCATCACGCGGGTCGCAGGATCCGCGTCCAACAAGAAGGCCGCCAACACTTGCATGCTGTTGCCCTTGGCCAAAGTCTCAATCCTGCTTTGATATTCCTCTTCCCCCAGTTGGGCGAGGACGAAGCCTTTCAGCATCACAAAGATCAACGCTGCTGTGACGATGCTTTTGACTGGTATGAGTTTTCGGCGCCGCCGCTTGACCACCTCGACGACAAGGCCATCTTCATTGACCTTTCGGACCACCCGCTTTTTGGGGTCGTCTTTCTTTTGAATGGTGTTCAACCGCTCAATAAATCGGTCTTTGTTTACGTCTGCCAATGTTTTTCCCAGTGCTTATGAATTGCACATTCTCAACTTTGGCTAACAGATTTCTTAACAAAGTCCTAAGAAATTTCTACTTTTTGGACATTCTAAGGGCAGTCCATTCCCCAATGTCGCGTCTTTGCGACAGTTGAAAGCCCGAAGATTCATAGACCGACTGCACTTCTTCGGCCTGATCGATCAGCAAGCCAGACAGGATAATCGTCCCGTTCTGCGCGCAATTTGAAGCCATGTCCGGTGCCAGATCAATCAAAGGGCCCTTGAGGATATTCGCAAAGATCAAGTCAAACGGAGCCTTCGCGGCGATGGCCTCATGCCCGAAACCGATGGCTTCCAGACAAGTGATTTTATCCGCCATTCCATTGGCCTGTGCATTCACTTCCGCGACCTCAACCGCCACTGGGTCAATGTCAGACGCGATCACCACATCGCCCCAGACCGCCGCAGCACCCATCGCCAACACAGCCGTGCCGCACCCTACGTCGATCACATTCGATGCCCGCCCACCTTCGCTGACGTAATCTTCTAGCGACAACAAGCAGCCCTGCGTCGTGCCGTGATGGCCGGTTCCGAAGGCCATCGCGGCCTCGATCAAAAGGGAGACCTTGTCAGATGGCACTTTATCCGCGTCATGGCTGCCATAGACAAAGAAACGCCCAGCCTCGACAGGGGCCAGTTCGCGGCGCACATGAGCAACCCAATCGGTTTCAGGAATTTCGGATACCACAAAGGGCTTGGCATCATGCACAGCGGTCAAAAGCGCCAACTCAACATCGCTGGGTTGTTCCAGAAAATAGCCACCGACTTCCCACAAGCCAGAGTCGTCCTCGACCTCAAACACCCCCACACCGGTTGGCGCAGGATCCAGCATCTCGAGCGCCAACCCCAAAGCTTGTGCGGCAGGTTCCCCCATCAGGGTCGTCAGGGCTGTATATGTCGGCATTGAGGTCGCTCCTTAAAGTTGCCCTTCGCTTAGGCCGCTACCCGTCTCAGTGCAACCCCTGCTGGCTACTGCGCTGGCGCGCCGTTGAACCGCCTGAGGATCGTTTCATGGCCTGGCTTCGGGTGGCGCGGAATGAGCATCGACAGCACCAATGAGGTCACCGCCATGCCCGCCGCCGCAACAAAGACCGATGCGGGCGAATAGATCCACATATAGCCCAGCACCACAGGCAAGAAGACTGCAGCAATGTGGTTAATGGTAAAAGCCACTGCCGCTGTGGGGGCAATATCTGCGGGATCCGCAATCTTCTGGAAGTAGGTCTTCAGTGCAAAGGCCATGGAGAAAAACAGGTGGTTCACTACATATAGCCCCGCCGCCAAAACGACGCCCCAGCCGAAATAGTAGATGCCGCCATAGGCCAAGAACACAAGCGTCAGGCCGACATACTCAAAGATCAGCATCTTGCGTTCCCCGTAGACCCCGATGGCCCGCCCGATCAGCGGTGCGAAGATCATATTGGCCACATAGTTGATCAAGAACAGGCCGGTGATCTCATGCACCTCAAAGCCGAAGCGCTCCACCATCATAAAGGCTGCGAACACCACGAAGATTTGCCGCCGCGCGCCCGAGACAAACTGCAATGCGTAATACAGCCAGTACCGTTTGCGCAGCACCATGGTTTTGTTCTGCGGGTGTGGGGTTTCAAACTGGGGGAAATAGAACAGGCAAAATGCGGCAATCAGCACGGTCACGCCGCCAGCGGTCAGGTAAACCACCTCGTAGCTCAAATTGAAGGTTTTCCAAGTCAACACCAACAACCCATAGGCAATCAGCGACGCGAAGCTCCCCGCTGCGGTCAACCAGCCCAGTGTTTGCGGCGCCTTGTCTTTGTCGATCCACTGCAATTGCAGCGATTGATTGACGGTCTCATAGTAGTGAAACCCGATGCTAGACAGCAGCGTAAGCATCAAAATGCCGCCAAATTGCGGGAAGAAAGAGGTCATGGCCGTGGCCGCCCCCAACAACACCAAAGAGATCAGCCCCAGAACTTGCTCTCGGATGAAAATGATCAAGAAGATCACCCCAATGGCCAAAAATCCGGGGATTTCTCGCACCGTGTGCAACCAGCCGATTTCCACACCGGTGAAACCCGCCACTTCAATGACGAAGTTGTTCAGCAGCGCGGACCATGTCGCAAAGGCGACGGGCATGGCGAAAGCCATCAAGAATAGCAAGAACACCGGTTGGCGGACGAAAGGCAGCGCTTTCGCGTCATCCAGCTGCAGGCGTTTGATGTGGTCTCCGAACATGCATTCGGCTTACGCTCAGTCTAGGTGATTGACCAGCCCAAAGGGCGCGCGCACTAACGCCCTGCGAAATTGCACCCCCAGCCTTGAGGCAATTTAGGCCGACACACGCCCCACGATCGCACCTAATTCCTGTGCGATGGCTTCGATCGCCCCCATGGCATCCACCCGCTCTAAGGCGTCTTTGCTGCCGTAGTAATCAATGAGCGGTGCTGTCTGCGCATGATACGCCTCGAGACGCGAGGTCACGGTTTCCGCAGTATCATCTGCGCGGCGGACCATGTCGGAGCCCCCACATTTATCGCAAACCTCTGCAACAGCAGGCGCCTTAAACGTGTCATGGTACCCTTCACCGCAACCCTTGCAGGTAAAGCGACCAGCAATTCGGGCAACCATCTGCGCGTCGTCCACATCCAATGAGATCGCAGCGTTGATCTGCTGCCCCGCCTCCCGCAACAGCTCGTCCAGTGCCGCGGCTTGTCCGATGGTGCGCGGAAATCCGTCGAGGATAACCCCTTTGGCACAATCGGCGTCTGCCAAACGGTCCTTCAGGATCGCCAGCACGATGTCGTCGCTGACCAAACCGCCCGCGTCCATCACCGTTTTAGCCTTGATCCCCGCATCCGTGCCCGCAGCCACCGCCGCGCGCAACAGATCACCGGTCGATAGCTGCACAAGGCCAAAGCTTTGCTCCAGCATGCGCGCTTGAGTACCTTTCCCCGCGCCAGGTGGCCCCAGAAGGATCAGCACGGGCGCGGGGGTTGTCACAGAACTTCCGTCCATCACGCGCTCTTCCGGTTCATGCGGTTGGCAATCAGGTCGTCCACAACTGCCGGCTCCGCCAAAGTGGAGGTGTCACCCAATGCGGCAAAGTCATCCTCTGCGATCTTGCGCAAAATGCGGCGCATGATCTTGCCAGAACGTGTTTTCGGCAGGCCCGGAGCCCATTGGATCAGATCCGGCTTGGCTATCGGGCCGATCTCGGCGCGGACCCATGTCTCAAGCTCTTTGCGCAGCTCTTCGGTGGGCTCCTCACCGTTCATCAAGGTGACATAGGCGTAGATGCCCTGCCCTTTGATGTCATGCGGATACCCCACGACGGCGGACTCAGCCACTTTGGCATGTGCCACAAGGGCGCTTTCAACTTCCGCAGTCCCCATACGGTGGCCGGACACGTTGATCACGTCATCGACGCGCCCCGTAATCCAGTAATCACCATCCGCGTCGCGCTTGCAGCCGTCGCCCGTGAAGTAGTAGCCGGGGTAGTCGCTGAAATAGGTTTTCTCAAACCGTTCATGGTCCCCCCAAACGCTGCGCATTTGGCCTGGCCAAGAGTTCGCGATGACCAACACGCCCTCCACGTCATTGCCCTCAATCACCTCGGCCGATTGCGGGTCCAGCACCAAAGGTTTGATCCCGAAAAACGGCTGCTGCGCCGATCCCGGCTTCAGGTTTGTGGCCCCCGGCAATGGGGTCATCAGGTGGCCACCGGTTTCGGTCTGCCACCATGTGTCCACGATCGGAACCTTCCCTTTGCCGACGACGTTGTAATACCATGTCCACGCCTCTGGGTTGATCGGCTCGCCCACGGTGCCAAGCACCTTCAGATCGCTCAGGTCGTATTTTTCGACATAGCTATTCCCCTGCCCCATCAACGCCCGCAGTGCAGTTGGGGCGGTGTAAAACTGGTTCACTTTGTGCTTCTGGCACACATCCCAGAACCGGCCTGCATCTGGGTAGGTTGGCACGCCCTCGAACATGATGGTCGTCGCCCCATTCGCCAGCGGGCCGTAAACAATATAGCTGTGCCCCGTGACCCATCCAACATCAGCGGTGCACCAGAAGATGTCACCATCGTGATAGTCGAAGGTGTATTGATGCGTCATCGCGGCATAAGCCAGATACCCGCCCGAAGAGTGCACAACCCCCTTGGGCTGCCCCGTAGAGCCGGAGGTATAAAGGATAAACAGCGGGTCTTCGGCCCCCATCTCGGCGGGAAGGGAGACGTCACTCGCCTCCAGCGCCAACGCGTTGTAATCGTAGTCGCGATCGGTCCATGTGGTCTGCTCGCCAGTCCGTTTAACCACCAAGTTTTTCACGCTGTCCTTGCAATGCAGCAACGCTTGGTCGGCATTGGATTTCAACGGGGTAGATCGTCCGCCCCGTGGCGCGTGGTCGGCCGTAATCACCACCTTGGCATCGCATCCGTTGATCCGCGCGCCCAGCGCATCCGGCGAGAAGCCGGCGAAGACGATCGAATGGATCGCACCAATCCTTGCGCAGGCGAGCATGGCATAGGCTGCCTCGGGGATCATCGGCAGATAGATCACCACACGGTCCCCTTTGCGCACGCCCAGCCCCTCAAGGACATTCGCCATTTTGCACACCGAGCTGTGCAACTGTTTGTAGGTGATGTGCTTGGCATCATCTTTGGTTGGATCGTCGGGCTCCCAGATGATCGCTGTTTGGTCGCCGCGCGTGGCCAAATGACGGTCAATACAATTGGCCGCGACATTCAACGTGCCATCCGCATACCAGTTGATTTTGACGTTCCCTAAGGTGAAATCCACATCCGACACTTGGCTAAACGGCTTGATCCAGTCCAACCGTTTGCCCTGCTCGGCCCAAAAGGCGTCAGGGTCAGCCATCGAGGCCGCATACATCTTGGTGTACCCTGCCGCGTCCACATGGGCTGCCTTGGCAAATGCCGGATCCGGCGCATAAGTTGTATCTGGATTGGATGGGTTTGTCATAATGTCCTCCGCAAATTCAGTAAACGGAGCAAGCACATCAGGCCCCTCAAACCTCATGTTCTACCGAAATAGAACTCGCTCCCTTGTCTGCGCTTATAACACGCAAGATTGACAATTACCGTCAAGCAGCGGGGATTGATAGAAAACTTTGTAAACTAAATTGTCTAACAGCCTGCGCGTCAGTAAATTTGCAGTAAATTCTGTAAATAATAAGTAAGAACAACAATCTGTAACACGCAAGCTTGGCTATTCCCGCAGATTTCAACCTGCGATGAGAATGCCGCACTGCCCATTCAAGACCATAGTCGTAAGATCAATCAGCGCGGCATCTTGGCGCGGCGAAGGCCCTGATCAAACGCATGAAGATTGATTCCAACCTAAATTGATGCAGGCAGCTCTTCTTCACCGCCCATTGCCAAGACACGCTGATTTCTACGAACCGAGGCCAGGCCACACCACATGTCACAGCCCGGCCTTGGTCACAAAGGCGAAACACAAACGAAAAAGACCGCCCCGAAGGGCGGCCTTTGAATGCAACGCTTAAGAAGCTTAGTTCTGCGCGTAGTATTCGATCACGAGGTTTGGTTCCATCACAACAGGGTATGGAACGTCGCCCAAACCTGGAGTGCGAACGAAAGTCGCGGACATTTTGGAGTGGTCGACTTCCATGTAATCAGGAACGTCACGCTCTGGCAGTTGGGATGCTTCGATCACCAGCGCCATTTGCTTGGACTTCTGACGCACTTCGATTACGTCGCCCTCTTTCACGCGGTAGGAAGGGATGTTTACCTTCTTGCCGTTCACTGTGACGTGGCCGTGGTTCACGAATTGACGTGCCGCGAATACGGTTGGAACGAATTTGGCGCGGTATACAACTGCGTCCAAGCGGCGCTCCAGCAGGCCGATCAGGTTTTCGCCAGTGTCGCCTTTAACACGCGCAGCTTCAACGTAAGTACGCTTGAACTGTTTCTCGGTCAGATCGCCGTAGTAACCTTTCAGCTTCTGCTTGGCGCGCAGCTGCAGGCCGAAGTCAGACAGTTTGCCCTTGCGGCGCTGACCGTGCTGGCCGGGGCCATATTCACGACGGTTAACTGGGGATTTAGCGCGACCCCAGATGTTTTCGCCCATCCGGCGGTCAATTTTGTATTTGGCAGCGGTACGTTTAGTCATACGCTGATCTCCTTCTTATGTGTTTTAGAAGGGCGTTGTCCTTCCTCCGGATTTTGCCGGAGTGACAGGGTTCCTCTTGCGAGGGCCACCAACACCAATGAAGTCGCGCTTATAGACGGGATATATGGGGAGTCAATCGCCTTCTGCTGTCGCGCCGAAGGTGATGTTGCTAGAGCCCCCCAAGCCGTAACGCAGACTAGCGCCGATAGCCACCAAGCTTAGCACCAGCCACAAACCGCCCCACAGCATGGTGGTGCCCCCGAACTCATCCGCCAGCATCCACGCATCCGATTGCAAATGCGACCGCGCGATCGTGTCCGAGAAGATGTCAAACGGCACGTAGATCATTGACGTCAGCCCAATCACCCGAAGCACCAAGTCGCACGCTCGGTGATCCAGCCAACGCGCCATCGCCAACAAAACGGCTGCCAAGCCAACACAAAAGACCAAGGCGAACAGGTCACGCATGTAAAGTGCAGCCACCAGCAAAAACACCACGCCCAGCCCCGCAACCACCACCCGATCTGCGACACTGCGCAAAGCGGCGAACAGCAACCCCATGCCCAACAGCAATGAACCTAGGTAGCCTGCCGACAGGGTGAAAAAACGCGAACCGCCCCTAATCTGCGCCACACCGCCTTGTTGTGGAGAGATCGATATCTGCTCAATCGCGCCGCCAGTCAGAAGCGCAGCCAAACCGTGGGATATCTCGTGTAGCAACACCACGACAATCTTCAGCGGCACCATCACAGGTGTCGACCAAAGCGCGAAAATCACAATAACCAGCAGCAACAACTGCCAATGGCCCTTCACATAGGCCATCAGCCTAGTTCATGTCATGCGTTAGAATTGCCGCCTCGGACCGGTTCAGGTTGCGCCGCGCAAAAGGACCATAGCTGTGAAGGTCGCGCTTGAGATCGGGGAACAAGTCCAGCAGATCAGCACGCTGATCCGCGTCAACGGTTTTCAGTGTGGTGTTGGCGGGGTGGTAACTTTCGGTCTCTACGCCATTGGCCCAAAGCACCTGATGTCGTGACAGCAGCAGGTGCACATAAGTCACCTCCTTCACGGTGTGATCGACATAGATCGAGTGATCATTGATCAGGTCAGACGCTGCCACCAGCACTTCGGACTGGTTGAACAATGCAGTCGCATTGGGGCCAGAAAACAAGATGCGGTGATGTGGCGACACCAGCAAATCTTCATCAGGAATGTCACGATCCAAAGCAGAGGTCCTAAGACGCACCGGCCGCAAATCGGGCATCGCATATAGCCGTGCGCCTGACATGCGGCGCTGCCCAATCCACAATATCTCCTGCAAACCGTCATCCTTGGTTTGCACCATATCGCCGATGTTCAGATGCTCGACATGGGTTTCGCCGTCAGCTGTGCGAATGCGGGTGCCTTGCGTAAAGCAAATGACATCGCCACCGAAGTCGCTTGTGCGGTTGTGTACGGTTGCAGTCGCGGGGGTGGATGTGACGCGGTAATTGCGCCCTGCCAGCGGCACGCCTTCGGGGCACCACCACAGAATTTTCGGCAAACGAGAGGGACGTATCGGCACCAAGGTGAAACGCACGTCTCCGTCCGACAGAACATAGCCTTCCGGCCCCGACATCTCATCGTCACCGATGTTGACGTCAGACCCTTCGGGAAGGTCAAACTTTCGTTCCACAACACGGGCCACACGGCGGCGAATATCTTCGCGGCCAAGCTCGCCCGTTAAGATCAATGGAGAATGCGCCCCATCCAGACGCACTGCATCCCCGTGCCAAGACCAGACCTGTCCGGTCTGTGGCAACTGGCCTGGCGCGCAAGGGGCTCCATCCAGTTGAATTTGGTCTGACGTGAGGACATACGTGCCTTGAAAGCCCGTTTTCATGTCCGTTACCTGCTCAAGTTTTTATTTTTATTGTCGTCTTTTGTCATGACGTAGCACGATAAGATGAATCTGGATAGCCATGTGTTAACAAATTGTTAACCCACATAGCTCACCTGTTGCATCAAGGACTCTTTTTGCTTCGGCGCAAACAGGCCTAAAACTGAACATTCAGGCTCAGCGAGCCCACGACCTGCCCTTCCGGCTGGGTCTCATATTCCTCGCTCAGGTAGGTGGCACCATAAAACATCGCCCCGCGTTTAAACTGCTGATGCAGCCCAGCACGTAGCCGCCCGCGCAGGTCCTTCTTGGCGATACCCGCCGTATCAAGGTACTGGCTGTCGGCGACATAGGCGATATCGCCCCCCAGCACCATCGACAGCCCTGTTTTGCGCGCGCCCGCAACCCCAGAATACAATTGCCCCGTCGGAGCATCACGCAGCAGCAACGCCCCTTGCCCGAAGCTGCCAAATGTCACATCCGCCCCCAGACGCGCCAAGGTCTCGGCACCGGCTTGCAGCTCCACGAAAGGGCGCAGCTGCCCCGAGCCCCCAAGGTCGAACTGGCGGCCCGCCTCAAAGGTCACAGTAGGATACACCGCATTTGCAACTTGAAATCCGTCGACATTCACCGAACCTGAATCCAGCACCCCATGCAGGCTGTCTTGCAACTGATCCACCTTGGTTTGCGGCCCGACAAACACCAGATCCAAGCCCAAGCTCATCTCGGTCGCGCCTTTTTGAAAATGCGTATGCGCCCCGAACGACAAGGCCCCCACATAGAGGCGATCCGACGCATTCGGCGCTGCCACATTGACCGGTGTAATCATCTCGGCGCGGAACCGGTATTCGATCAATGCGCCAATCCGGTCCGGACGCTGCCCAGCCCATTCCTCTCCGCGCACATGCGAGACAACCAAGGACGCACTGCGCCAGCGATCTTTGCCGTCGCCCAATGTGTCGTTGTTAAACAGGCTCCCCCACCCCAAGGATTTATGCCCCTCGGCGCAGGCGGCACTGGTGGCTGCAAAAAGCATAAAAGCAACAGCGGCGCTGCGGATTACATTCATGGGGACCTCAGATGGTTGGTTGCAGGTGTTATCGGCAAGCTGCGGGGGCTTCACAAGCCTTGCAGTTCATTCATTGAAGACCCGTGGCACGAAGGCTACGCCGCCCCGCGCCCTCCCAAGTCCGCAGGGGCCACCGACACAGATTTGATCACCGCGTAGCAGCTCAGCCCCGCGCGCAGCCCCATCGCCCGCGCCGAGCGACGCGTGATCCGCGCGATCAATGAATCCCCCCCCGAGGTCAAAGCCACCGCCACCCCCGGCCCCTGCCCCTCATGCACTTGGGTCACCGTACAGGGCAGTATATTTAGCGCCGACAAGCCGTCCGGCCTATCCTTTGACAAGATCACATCACTGGCCCGAATGCGCACCCGCATGGCGCTGCCATCCTCGGCATGGACAGGCGGCAGGAACAAACGCCCCCTGCTCGTGGCCAATTCGCTTAGCCCGTCGCTGTCATTGGCCCGTGTCACCGTCACGTTTAAAATCGCTCCAGCCTCGCGCACTCCGATGTCACAGATTGCGGCCGGATCAGCGAGGATGTCCCCAAGCGGCCCTGCCCGCGCCACACGCCCCTCCCGCAGCACCACCAAATTGTCGGCCAATTGTGCGACCTCGCTCATGGCATGGCTGACGTAGAAAACGGGGATGCTTGTTCTGGCAACCAGCTGATGCAGATAGGGCAAAAACTCTGCCTTGCGCGCCTCATCAAGGGCCGCCAATGGCTCGTCCATCAGCAGCACATGCGGTTCGCTGCTCAAGGCCCGCGCGATGGCCACCCGCTGCGCCTCGCCTCCTGAAAGGTCGCGCGGGGAGCGATCCAGCAGATGCGCGATCCCCAACGCCGCCACCCCTGCATCGCGGTGCGTGGGGGGCTGCTGACGGGGGTGTCCATAAGCGATATTTTGCGCCACGCTCATATGTGGAAACAGGCGCGGCTCCTGAAAAACATAGCCAACACGACGCTTGTGCGGCTGCACAAATGTCCCCTTTGCGCTGTCGAACAGGACCTGCTCTCCTAGGCGAATATGCCCTTTGTCAGGCTGTGCCAATCCTGCGATGGCGTTGATCACAGACGTCTTGCCGCTGCCCGAGGGGCCAAACAGCGCCGTCACCCCGCCGTCACTTTCAAAGGCGACGTCCAAGGAAAAATCACCAAGCTGTTGCTGAATGCGGACGGAAACGCTCATGCTTTCCCACCCACGACGCGGCGCGCCACATATTCGGATATTGCCACGGCTCCCAGCGCAATCACCAAAGACACCAACACCAGTTTGCCAGCCTGACTTTCGCCGCCAGGCACCTGCAAGAACGCGTAGATCGCGGAGGGTATGGTTTGTGTCTGCCCGGGAATGGCCGCAACGAAGGTAATCGTCGCGCCAAATTCGCCGATGGCCTTTGCAAACCCCAATACCGCGCCCGCGATCACGGACGGCAACGCAGTTGGCAAGGTAATGGTGTAGAACACCCGCCACGGGGACGCGCCCAAGGTGACCGCCGCCTGTTCCAACTTGGGATCACTTGCCTCAAACCCGAGCCGGATCGCGCGCACCATCAACGGAAAGGCCATAATCGCCGCCGCCAAAGCCGCGCCGGTCCAGCGAAACGCCAAAACGATGCCAAGCTCATTAAGCATCGCGCCGATCATCCCTTGTGTCCCGAAGGTCAACAGCAACAAATAGCCCGTCACCACCGGCGGCAAAACCAAGGGCAATAACACCAAGCCGTTCACCAGCCCCTTGCCAACAAATTCACGTCGCGCCAGCAAATGCGCCACCCAGATCGCCAGAGGCAAAACCAACATCGTCGCAACCAGCGATACACGTATCGACAGCCAGATTGCCGTCCACTCATGCGGTCCCAATCCCAATGTCATGGCACACCAAACCCGTGAGCGGTGAAAACTGAACGAGCGGTCTTCGTTTGCAAAGCGTCCAATACCGCCCTCGCGCCTGCGTTCGCCCGAGCCGTCAAGGCTACGGGATAGCGGATCGGCAGGTCCTTTGACACGGGCCACATATGCACCAGTTGCACCGCAGGCTGCGCCACCACATCGCTGGCGTATACGATCGCAAAGGGCACCTCGTTGCGCGCAACCAAGGTAAGGGCTGCGCGCGCACTATCGGTCTCGATCAGGCGCGGGGCGACTTTTTCCCACTGACCCGCGGCCTCCAGATAGGCTTTCGCGTAGATCCCGGCAGGCACCGATCCGACCAACCCCGTCGCCACATGTCCGTCCCCAGCCAATAGATCATCCAGCGTGCCCGCGTGGCCGCTGACCGCCACAAGCCGATTGTTTACCACCTCCACACGGCTGTTGGCGGCAACCGCCCCGCCCTGTATTGCCGCATCCATCCACTGGACGTTGGCAGAGAAGAAAATATCCGCAGGGGCCCCTTGCAACAGCTGTCGCGCCAACAATCCGCTGCCCCCATAAGAAATGCGCACGGGCATCCCTTGCGTGACTTCGTCCAAGGCCGATTTCAGGCTCGAGGCCGCAAAAATCACCACCTCTTCGGCCCAAACGGGCGCGGCAATCAGGGCAAAGGCCAAGGAGATGAACAAGCGACGGATCATAGCGGTTGATTGTGGGCAATGTGCTGACAGGTGCAAGGCCAAATGCCACTTGAGACTCGACAAGAGGCGGCTAATCTACCCCCATGATGACATTTACCAAATCCGAACTAGAAGACGCCTGCACCCTCGCTTATCGGCATATGAATGCGACGCCGCAATATAGCTGGCCCTTGCTGAATGCGCGCACCGGCACGCCCACATGGGTCAAACACGAAAACCACGGCCCCAGCGGCGCGTTCAAAATGCGCGGTGCGATAACCTTCATGGACTGGCTGACCCGCACTCATCCAGACGTCCCAGGCATCTGCACGGCCACAAAGGGCAACCACGGCCAAGGTCAGGCACGGATGGCAACCGCCGCTGGATTGCGGGCGTTGATTTACGTTCCTCACGGAAATTCGGTCGAGAAAAACGCCGCCATGCAGGCCTTCGGCGCCGAGTTGATAGAGCATGGCGCTGACTTCGACGAGGCGAGAACCGAAGCCATTCGTGTCGCCGCACTAGAAGGCTTGTTCATCGTGCCACCGTTCCACAAAGAGCTGGTGCGCGGGGTGGCCACCTACGCGTTTGAGCTGCTAAGCGCGCAGCCCGACCTTGATACGATCTATGTCCCAATCGGGTGTGGCTCTGGCATTTGCGGCACCATTTTGGCCCGCGACGCCTTAGGGTTGAGAACAAAAATCGTGGGGGTTGTGTCAGACCGCGCGCAGACGGCGAAGCTTTCGGTTGAAGCTGGTCGGATGATCGAAACCGAGGCCCCCGACACCTTTGCAGATGGAATGGCCGTGCGTGTGCCGGTGCCTGAGGCTTTTGAAATCTACTCCAAAGGTGCTGAACGGATCATCGCCGTCTCTGACGATGAGGTCGCCGAGGCAATCCGTGCCTATTATCACTGCACTCACAATTTGGCCGAAGGGGCGGGCGCTGCACCATTGGCGGGGTTGTTGCAAGAGAAACACCGAATGGCTGGCAAGACATGCGCTGTGATCCTTTGCGGCGGAAACATCGATACGGATTGGTTCTTGCAGGTCTTGCAAGGGAGAACACCAAAACTTTAACCCGATATTCGTTCCCTTCCCTATCTATTGGAGCTAAATTGGGTCTATCGGCGCGCAAACACGCCTTCGGAGCAGCAATGTCACTCATCAAGATGAAACATCCGCCCTTGCGGATGGGCGGATCGCAAAAACGGGATGTACGCACCCAATTCGGAGCTTTGTGCTTTCGGGTGCAGGGCAAGGAAACCCAGATTTTGCTGGTCACATCGCGGAATTCACGGCGTTGGATTATCCCCAAGGGCTGGCCAATGGAGGACCAATCTCCCGCTCAGGCCGCCGCGATAGAGGCCTATGAGGAAGCCGGTGTAGAAGGAAAGGCCTTCAACATCTGCCTTGGGCTCTATTCCTACACAAAAGTCATGGATAAATCTGACGACTTGCCCTGTGCGGTTTCGGTTTTTCCAATGAAAGTTCAGAAAACTCGCAAAGTCTGGCCCGAAAGCAAGGAACGCAAACGCAAATGGTTTAGCGTGAAAAAGGCCGCTGCCCGCGTGCGCGAGCCTGAATTGCGCAAGATTATCAAGAACTTTGACGCCTCTTTGCTGAAATCATAAATCTACGCGCTTTGCGGTTAGGACTTGCTATCGCGTTGTGACAGCTTAAATTTACACCCCACACCAGTCACGAGGACCCTGAACCGGTATGATCCGCTACGCTCTTTCTTGCGCAAAAGACCACAGCTTCGACAGCTGGTTTCAATCCGCCGATGCCTTCGACAAGCTCAAGGCCGCGGGCATGGTGACATGTGCCATATGTGGCTCTGGGGACGTGCAAAAGTCGATTATGGCCCCGCCTGTGCGCACATCATCCAAGGACGCCCCGCTATCGGCCCCGTCTTCCCCTGCTGAGCAGGCCCTGAAAGAGCTGCGCGAAAAGGTCGAGGCAACCTCCGAAGATGTTGGCGAGAACTTCGCCAGCGAGGCCCGCGCGATGCATGACGGCACGGCCCCCGAACGCTCCATCTTCGGGGAAGCCAAAATCGAGGACGCAAAAGCGTTGATTGAGGACGGTGTGCCAGTGGTCCCCTTGCCCTTTGGACCAAATCGCAAGACCAACTAGCCCTACCCGCAGCCCTTGCCCTCAGCGCGCCAGCGGCCTAAGAGGCTGTTCGATACGACAAAGGGCAAAACCAATGCCAAGACTGGTAATGAAATTCGGCGGCACATCTGTCGCCAACCTAGACCGCATCCGGCGTGCAGCAAAGCGTGTGGGTGTCGAGGTGGCCAAAGGGTACGAAGTGATTGTGATTGTCTCGGCAATGTCGGGCAAAACCAACGAGCTTGTAGGCTGGGTCAACGAGACGTCACCGATGTATGACGCCCGCGAGTACGACGCGATTGTGTCTTCGGGCGAAAACGTCACCGCTGGCCTTATGGCGCTGACGTTGCAAGAAATGGATGTCCCCGCACGCAGCTGGCAGGGATGGCAAGTTCCGTTGAAAACGACGGACGCCCATGGCTCGGCGCGCATCGAAGAAATTCCAACCGCCAATTTGGACGCAAAGTTCAATGAAGGCATGAAGGTTGCGGTCGTTGCAGGCTTCCAAGGCATCAGCCCCGAGGGCCGGATCACCACTTTGGGGCGTGGCGGCTCAGACACGACCGCCGTTGCCTTCGCGGCCGCATTTGATGCTGAACGCTGCGACATCTACACCGATGTCGACGGGGTCTATACCACTGACCCGCGCGTCTCGGACAAGGCCCGCAAGTTGGACCGCATCGCCTTTGAAGAAATGCTGGAGCTGGCGTCCCTTGGCGCAAAGGTGCTCCAAACCCGCTCGGTTGAACTCGCGATGCGCTTCGGCGTGAAGCTGCGGGTTCTCTCGAGCTTTGAAGAAATGGACGACAACGCAGGCACATTGGTATGTGCCGAGGAGGATATCGTGGAAAGCAATGTAGTCTCAGGCATCGCCTTCGTGCGCGATGAAGCCAAAATGACCCTCATCTCGGTCGCTGACCGCCCGGGGATCGCCGCCGCAATTTTCGGACCTTTGTCCGAGGCGGGCGTGAATGTGGATATGATCATTCAAAACATCTCTGAAGAAGGTCGCACCGATATGACCTTCTCTTGCCCTGTTGATGAGGTCGCGCGCGCAGAGAAAGCAATGGCGGAGGCCAAGGCCTCGGGCGAGATCAACTACCATGACCTACTCGCCGACACCGATGTGGCCAAAGTTTCTGTCGTGGGTATCGGCATGCGCAGCCACGCAGGTGTCGCCGCCAAAATGTTCCACGCCCTGCAATCAGAAGGCGTAAACATCAAAGTTATCACCACCTCCGAGATCAAAATTTCGGTGCTGATTGATCGCAAATACATGGAATTGGCTGTTCAGGCCCTGCATGACGCGTTTGAGTTGGAAAAGGCGGCCTAAGCGCCGGCTCGGTAACCAAATCTGAACACTGTCAGCCCTCAGGTGTTGGCAGTGTTCTTTGGGGCCTTTGGATGCATAGGCCCCCGTGCGACCAATAATCGCGAGATGACGTCATTCCCCCCGTGATTCAACGACGAATTCATAAGCATTATTTGCATTCTACCGCCAGTACGAATTCTCTGCCCTCCCATTCACTGACAAACTCCCCTATATCCCTTATGGAGACCAGTAAGGGGGGCGAAGAAATTGCCCAAAGGATCAGAAAGTGAAAGCCGCAAGCTGCTTGGCCGCCTGCGCGATACTCTCGCCGAGGAGGGCGCGGGTCAGGAACGACTGGACCGGATCACCAGCATCATCGCGGGGTCTATGGGAACGGACGTGTGCTCGATCTACTTGCTGCGCGACGCCGAAACCTTGGAACTCTGCGCCACTGAAGGCCTGAACAAAGCGGCTGTCCACCAAACCCGCATGCGCATCGGCGAAGGGCTGGTCGGCCGCGTGGCCAGAAGAAAAAGGCCGATCAACGCGCCAGATGCCCCCTCCGAACGCGGCTTTCGGTTTATGCCCGAAACCGGCGAGGAAATTTACACGTCATTCCTAGGCTTGCCGATCCAACGTTTGGGCGAAACCTTGGGCGTATTGGTCGTGCAATCCAAGGACGAGCGCCGCTACTCCGAAGACGAGGTTTACGCCTTGGAGGTCGTGGCGATGGTTCTCGCCGAGATGACCGAGCTTGGCGCGTTTCAGGGCGAAGGGGCGGCCATGAGCGCGCGCCACATCCAACAAGCCCTGTTTCGTGGCGGCATCGCGCAAGAAGGTGCCGCAGAAGGACAAGTGTACCTGCACGAGCCGCGCGTCGTCGTAACCAACCCGATCGCGGATGACCCCCATGCCGAACTCAAGCGCCTGCAGGATGCCATGCGGACCTTGCGTGGGTCAGTGGATGAAATGCTCGGCTCGATGGGGAAGAACTCTGACAAAGAGCAGGTAAAGGTTCTGGAAGCCTACCGTATGTTCGCCAATTCGCGATCTTGGGTGCGGCGGATGGAAGAAGACATCGCCCTTGGCCTGTCTGCCGAGGCCGCCGTCGAGAAAGAGCAATCCGCCACCCGTGCCCGCATGGAAAATGTGCCGGATGCCTATCTGCGCGAGCGGCTCCACGACCTCGATGACCTCTCCAACCGGCTGTTGCGCCTGCTCACGGGGCAAGGCCAAGACACGGGCGCCGAGATCCCCGAGAACCCCATTCTGGTCGCCAAAAACATCGGCCCGGGTGAGCTGCTGGACTATGGCAAGAAGCTGAAGGGCATTGTGCTGGAGGAAGGCTCTGTCGGATCGCATGCGGCGATCGTGGCGCGGGCTTGGGCAATTCCACTGGTCATCAACGCAAAGCGTATTCTGACAGAGGCGCTGAATGGCGACCAAATCCTTGTGGACGGCGATCAAGGAATTGTGCATCTGCGCCCGGAAGAAAGCGTCGCCGCCGCCTTCCGCGACAAGATCGCCATGCAAACAGAGGCGCAGCAACGCTATGCCTCGATCCGCGAAAAACCGGCCACCTCATTGGATGGCACCACGGTGTCCCTGCATATGAATGCCGGCCTTATGGCCGATTTGCCATCGCTGGAAAGTTCGGGGGCGCAGGGCGTCGGCTTGTTCCGAACAGAGCTGCAATTTTTGACGCGCGCACGTGTGCCCCGACGGTCCGAATTGGCAACAATCTACGGGTCGGTTCTGGACGCGGCCAAAGGTAAGCAGGTCGTGTTTCGCACCCTTGATATCGGGTCGGATAAGGTCCTGCCCTATATGAAACCCACCGAGGAGCCGAACCCCGCAATGGGCTGGCGGGCCATTCGTGTGGGGTTGGACAAACGCGGCGTCATGCGGATGCAACTGCAAGCCCTGATCCGTGCAGCCCAAGGCCGCCCGCTATTGGTAATGTTCCCTTTTGTGGCGCAATTCGACGAATTTCGCGAAGCCCGCCAGCAACTCCTGGACGAATTGGACCGCGAAGAGAAAATGGGCCATGTCATGCCGTCTGATGTCAAGATTGGCGCCATGTTGGAAACCCCGTCACTGGCCTTCGCACCGCGCCAGTTTTTCGAGATGGCCGATTTCATCTCAATCGGCGGCAACGATTTGAAACAGTTCTTCTTCGCAGCAGACCGCGAAAATGAGCGGGTGCGCAAACGCTACGACACGCTGAATGTAAGCTTTCTGACCTTCCTTGAGCAAATCGTGGCGCGATGCGACGCCACCAACACGCCGGTCAGCTTTTGCGGCGAGGACGCGGGCCGACCGGTAGAAGCCATGTGCTTTGCCGCGATGGGGTTGCGGTCCCTCTCCATGCGCCCTGCATCAATCGGCCCAGTCAAAAGCCTGCTGCGCCGCGTGGATTTAGCCGAGGTCAAAGATGTCATCGACACAGCGCGCGGCACCGGTGACCAATCGGTACGCGCGGCAATCATGGATTACCTGACGGGGCGCAACGGGAAACCCTGAGCGGTCCACCAGCGCATAAAAAAACCCGCCATCTGAAAAATCCAGATGACGGGTTTTACCAGCAAGAGGGAAACTTGCTGAAAACTCTTTACTTACTCGTGCCTCAGGTACCTGCAGTTGATCAATTACCCGCCACAAAGGCAGGTAACATGAGGAAAGTTATCGAAAGGTTAACGATCGCTGAGTTTCCCGAAAATTTCCGCCCGAAATAACTCAACCAATGCTGCGCGATCTGATCCGGTCTCTTCCGCCAGCTTGCGCAACCCAAAGCTGACGTGGGCCATTTCCTGATAGTAACTGGTAAAACTGTAGTTGATCGCGGCCCCCGTCACCGCCCCCAAAACCGGCACCATTTGCGCCGCCAACTTCTGCCCCAGCACCACTGCCAACTTGGGGGATATGGTCTTGATCATGGTGTGGAGCGTGACGCCAGTGACGCTGGCCCGCAACGTCAAGAAGCTGAGGTCTGTGCTGTCATCCTCTGCCAAAGGTCCGGCAGAGGCGAACACCTGCAAACATTCCGCCCGCGTGTCAGGATGCGAGGGGTCAAATCCGTGCTCATTGGCAATTCCCTGAATGGCCCGCAAAATGACTGTTGTTGTCAACGGAAGCTCCGCGAGCGAGGATGCAAACCCGCCAAAACCTCCTGCGGCCCCTGTTCCCATGGTGACCGCGCGGGTCATCCAATGGCTGGCGTCAGGCGCGGCATTGCGGGACACTGCGGCGGCCTCAAAGCTGAACTCCAAAGCCTTTAGCGTTGCGGCGTCCAGACCTTCACGGGCCGTATCTGGCAGGTGATCCAGCAATCCATCCGCTTGCGCCCCCAATGTTCCGAGAAGCTTCAGCCCCACCCCGCGCGCATTGCGGTAGCGAGTTGCGAGTTCTTCGATCTGCACCTCTATAGGCGGGTCGGCGGGCACGATGGGCGATAAAATGATGTGATCCATCTGCCCTAAATGTGTTCGGAGGACCCCTTTTTCAAGGATGTCACCTCCCCCTCGACACCGTCCCAATCCCACAGGCCCAACACTCGGTCAGGATTGGTAGGAGGGGGCATCTGGACACCGTGAAGCATCTTGAAGCCAAATTTTCCGTAGTATGAGGCGTCACCAACGAGCAGCACGCGCGCCCACCCCAGTGCCTTGGCCCGCGCCAAGCTGTCGCGCACCAATGCGCCCCCTAGTCCCTCCCCCTGACGGGTCGGGTGGACTGCAACAGGGCCCAGCAACAATGCGTCTTCCTCACCCACGCGGATCGGCCAATACCGGATTGCCCCCCCAAGAATCCCCGCCTCGTCGCATGCCACCAACGACAGATCCGGCACTGGCGGAACCCCATCACGCAGCCTGTAGGACGACAATGCAGAACGTCCGGGCGCGAATGATAGGTCATATAAGGCCTCTACAGCCCACCAATCCTGCGGTGTTTCTAGCCTAAGTTCCACGTTCTTCGCCCGATTTTCCCTTTCGGCGCAGTCTACATGGCGCTACCTCTTGGGCAACCAAGAAGAGGAAACTGACGCCAATGTTCTACCGCCCCGAGGATGGCCATAACCTGCCACATAATCCGTTCAATGCCATCGTCTCCCCGCGCCCGATTGGCTGGATCTCCACACGCGGGGCTGACGGGTCCGAGAACCTCGCCCCCTATTCCTTTTTCAACGCGGTGGCCTATGTCCCGCCTCAGGTGATGTTCTCATCCACCTCGGCCAAGCCTGACCGCGACGGCACGAAGGACAGCGTCTCCAACATTCGCGAAACCGGCGTGTTTTGCGTGAATGTGGTCGAATACGCGATGCGCGACGCGATGAATATGACCTCGGGGCCTTGGGATCGGGAGGTGGATGAATTCGACAAGGCGGGCATCGCGCGCGCTGAATGCGACACGATCGCCTGCTCCCGCGTGGCGCAAGCCCCTGCCAGTTTGGAATGCAAGCTGACCCAGATCGTGCAACTTCCGGGCGAGGCAAATTTCGCGGTCTTCGGGGAGGTTGTGGGCGTGCACATGCGCGATGACTGCATGGTTGACGGCATGTTCGACGTGACCAAGTTCAAGCCCTTGGCGCGGCTTGGGTACAAGGATTACACCCACGTCGGGGAGATCTTCAGCCTGACACGACCGGGCGAATAGCGCGGAGCATTAGCCACGCTCGCAAAGCATGCCCCAACTGGACGCCCGCCCGTCACGATGGTCGTGCGGAGACGTGTTTGTGCATGCCCGAAAGCTGGCGGAGTGTGCATATCGCCGCGAATGGCAGCCTCGAGCCCTCTTTTCAAAAATGCTGCTGTGCAGCCAAGGCCCGCTTTCGGAAGGCGATCCAGAAAGCGGGCTGACATCATAGTATGAGTGTTTGCGGCTCCCCTGCCGACCTCCCCTTTCTTGGCATATCGGGCCGTCTCGGCCTCAGGGTTTCGACCTGCAGAGCATTCTTGGAAAGAGCCAGTTTTCCTTGGGTTAGGCTGAAATTAACGCCTAGTCTGCAAAATTGGGCCAAAATCAGGACATGAAGATGCCAGCCTATATTTCGGAGATCCATTACGACGGCAACAAGAACGTCGACTTCTTTGAAATCGCCGTGCCGGAAGGAACGGATGTTTCAGGGTATACCCTGTCGTTCTACGACGTCGGCGGAAATAGCTACGTTACCACGTCACTGGGAACACCAGTACAAACTCAATACGGCTATGACATCTATGTTGTCGACAACTTCACGATCACCCTTCCAGATTCCAGAAGTGGCCACGGTATCGCGCTGTCCGATGGTGATGGTACCGTTATCCAGTTCGTGTCCTATGGCGATAGTCCATCCACAATCACGGGCATCAACGGTGCGGCGGACGGTTTAACAAGCACCTACATCGGTGCGGCCTCCAGCGGGTCGACGCTGGAAACCACGGATGGCGGCGCCACATATTCCGTCCAGAGTACCCCGAGTTCTGGTTCTATTCCCGGTGCTCCGACCTGTTATGCCCCCGGAACATTAATCGACACACCCGACGGGCTGCGCGCGGTAGAAACCCTGCGCCCGGGTGATCCGGTGCTGACTATGGATCGCGGGGCCCAGCCGATCCGTTGGGTGCGCAGCAGTGATCATCCGCTGGATGACGTCAGAGAAAAAAACAAACCGGTGCTCATTCAGGCCAGTGCCCTTGGTCCGGGCCGACCCGCACGAGACCTGATTGTGTCGCCCCAGCACCGCGTTCTGGTCGGCGGAGGCGGGCAGTTACAGGGGTATTTCAAAGAGGAGGTCTTTGTGCCGGCAAAGTCACTAATCGAACTTCCGGGCATCCGGCACATGAAGGGCAAGACAGCAATCACCTGGATCCATTTTGCCTGTGACAACCACGAGGTTGTTGTGGCGAATGGCTGCTTCTCAGAAAGCCTCCTGTTGGGGCCAATGGTGTTGGGCGGTCTGACACAGGCTGAACGCCAGTCACTGATCGACATTTACGGATCTGTTCAGAGAACTGGTGAAGCGAAAAACGGCCCGGCGGCCCGTCCGAGCAAGACTGTTGGCCACGTCCGACGGATTCTTGCGAAGGGCCTGAACGAGAACAAGAACCGCACCGCATGTCAGGGAGTGGAATATCGATCTGGCGATGGAACGATATGAAACTAGCAGATTGCAGGATGTGGCCCGACTCGGCTAAAACACGCCCGACTAAAGCAATTTACTCGGTGGTTGCGGAGACTTCGCTTCGATTGGACATGGCAGCCATTAGTGCAAGCGAGGCGAAAGTTCAATTTGTCCCGCGCAGCCGACGTCTATAAAAACCTTCATTCACCGACACGCTCCCCCGCCCACCACAAAGCACGCCAAACACCCCGTGCAGCGATAGGGACCGCGCGGGGGGGGACGTGTTCTCTGCCTAAGGAAAGCCCCAAAACCTCGGGGCAAAAACATAAGTGGCGGCGCCGCACATTGCGGAAATGCCAAACAGGGGTGTCAGCCCCTGCATCTTCAAACGCATGCGTCATGCAGATGGCCCTTGTCAGGGGCCCTGTATTCCACGAGCTATGTTTCAACGTCGAGGGGCAAGTTCTACCCGCCCCCCGTTAATCTATAGATAAGCCTGCGTGCGCCGCTTAGTGACCGCCCGCCATAACGCCGGTTTTGACCGAGTAATTCACCGCGACCTCATAGTCTGGGTCGTCGTCGCTATCGACAATCAACTGGCCTGCGTTGGTCAGCAGCTCGTGGCAATCGCGGCTCAGGTGGCGCAGTTGCACCGCTTTGCCCTCGCCCTCGTATTTGCCCGCAATCGCCTCGATCGCTTGCAGCGCCGATTGGTCCGCCACGCGGCTGCCGGCGAAGTCGATGATCACGCTGTCGGGGTCCTCATGTGGGGTGAACAGCTCTGCGAAGCCTTCGGCAGACCCGAAGAACAGCGGGCCTTGCACCTTATAGACCTTGGTGCCGTCCTCCATCATGTCGACCTCGGCGTGGATGCGGCGCGCGTTTTGCCACGCATAGGCCAGCGCCGAGACGATCACCCCAACCACAACCGCGATGGCAAGGTCATACATAACCGTGGTGACCGTCACCAACACGATCACAAAGGCATCCACCCGCGGCGCCTTGCGCATGATGTTGAACGAGTTCCACGCGAAGGTGCCGATCACCACCATGAACATCACGCCCACCAATGCGGCCAGCGGGATTTGCTCAATCAGCGGCGAGGCCACCAGAATAAACGCCAGCAAGAACAACGCCGCCGCGATGCCCGCCACACGGGTGCGGCCGCCGGATTTCACGTTGATCATGGATTGCCCGATCATCGCACAGCCGCCCATGCCGCCAAAGAGTCCTGTCACCGTGTTTGCCACGCCTTGGGCCACACATTCTTGGCTGGCACCGCCGCGCTTGTTGACGATTTCGCCCACAAGGTTCAACGTCAGCAGGCTCTCGATCAGGCCGATGGCCGCAAGGATCAACGCGTAGGGGGCGATGATGACAAGCGTGTCCCAAGTGAAATAAGCCAATAGGTCGCCGTATTCACCCGTTTGCGTGGAAATCGGCATGAAGGTGAACGGCACATGGAACGACGGCAATCCGCCCGAAATCGGCGACAAATCCCCGACCCGCGGCACGTCAATGCCAAAGCCGATGACGATCAACGCCACGATCCCAATGCCCGCAAGCGGCGCAGGGATCACCGATGTCACCTTAGGCGTCGCCCAAATGATGCCCATAGTCAGCACCGTCAGGCCAAGCATCATGGCAAGTGGCGTGCCACTCATCCACACAGGATCAGCCGCTTTCTCGCCCAGCTCAGCCGCGTCATGTATTTGAAACTGGCTCATCTGCGCCAAGAAAATAACGATCGCCAAGCCATTCACAAAGCCCAGCATCACCGGATGCGGCACCAGCCGGATAAACTTGCCCAGCTTGAAGATACCCGCCGCAATTTGCAGCACCCCCATTAAGATCACCGTGGCAAACAAATACTCAACGCCATGGGCTGACACCAAGGCCACCATGACAACCGCCAAGGCCCCCGTCGCGCCCGAAATCATCCCAGGTCGCCCGCCGATACATGCGGTGATCAACCCAACGATGAAGGCGGCATACAGCCCCACCAAGGGGTGAACTCCCGCCACAAAGGCAAAGGCCACGGCCTCGGGCACCAAAGCCAAGGCCACGGTCAGGCCGGACAGAATTTCGATGCGCCACCGCGCAGCGCCCATGGGGCCACTGGGCGCGAGGCTCAATTCGTTCAAAATCGGGTTCTTGGCGAGGGACGCCATCAGCTTGTTGGTCACGCTGCTGCCTCTTGTTCAGGTCACAAATATCGATGAGTTGCGGGCCTGTTAGCCTAGACAAGCGCGGATTGCACGGAATACTTGGTGTGACGTCTTAGGGATATATCGAACGGTGCATTTCCATCCGGTTAACCTTGGGACAATATGCACCGGCTTAAGAACTTTCAGACCAAGGACACAGACATGGCAGACACAATGATCGGCGTGATCGGGGGCTCCGGCTTGTATGAGATCGACGGGTTGGAAAACCCCCAATGGCGCAGCGTGGACACCCCTTGGGGCGCGCCTTCGGATGCCATTCTGACCGGAAGGCTGGACGGGGTGAACATGGCCTTCCTGCCGCGCCACGGGCGCGGCCATGTGCACTCGCCAACCACAGTCCCCTATCGCGCCAATATCGACGCGCTGAAACGCATTGGGGTGACCGACGTCATCTCCGTATCCGCCTGCGGCTCCTTTCGTGAGGAAATGGCACCTGGGGATTTTGTCATTGTAGATCAATTCATTGACCGAACCTTTGCGCGCGAAAAGTCCTTCTTTGGCACCGGCTGCGTGGCGCATGTGTCAGTCGCGCACCCCACCTGCCCGCGCCTTGGTGCGGTCTGTTTTGAGGCGGCCAAAAACACCGGCATCAATGTCCACAAGGGCGGCACTTATTTGGCCATGGAAGGCCCGCAATTCTCTACGCTGGCCGAAAGCAAAATGTACCGTGACAGCTGGGGGGCGGATGTGATCGGCATGACCAATATGCCCGAGGCCAAACTCGCCCGAGAGGCCGAGCTGTGCTACGCATCCGTCGCCATGATCACCGACTACGACAGCTGGCACCCCGACCACGGCGAGGTCGATGTAACCCAAATCATCGCCACCCTGATGGGCAACGCCAGCAAGGCCCGCGATATGGTCGCCAAGCTGCCCGCCCTGCTTGGGGCCGAGCGTGACGGCTGCCCGCACGGCTGCGACCGCGCGTTGGAATATGCGATTCTGACGGCTCCGGATGCGCGTGATCCATCGCTGGTGGCAAAACTCGATGCTGTCGCGGGGCGGGTCCTTGCCTAAAGCCATAAGGGCCGTGCTTGCGGGGGTGGCTCTCTTTTTCGCCCCCAGCATTTGGTTGCATCTAAGCACGCCCATGGTGTCGCCCGCCAAGGCCACCCCAGCTGACGCCGCCCTCATCTTTGGCGCCGTCGTGCGGGCGGGCGCAATCACCCCGCTGCACCAAGAACGCTTGGACGCAGGAATTGCGCTCTACCACAGCGGGGCCGCAGCCCGATTGGTCGTGTCCAACACCGCTGCCGCGGCTGAGGTCATGCACAGCTATCTCCTTTCCCAAGGCATCCCCGCCGAGGCCATCGAGCGCGATCCCCAAGCCGAACGCAGCCCCGACACCTGCGCCTTTGAGGCGGGCCAAGGCACGGGGCGCTCGGTGATCCTCGTCAGCCAACGCTTCCACCTGCCCCGCCTCGCGCTTCATTGCCGCCGCTACGCTCTGGATCCGCAGTATGTAATCGCCGATAGCCACAGCCGCGCGCCCAGCCCGCTGGCCACCAAAGTTCGCGTGCGAACGGGGCGGTTTTTGCGCGAAACCTTCCTCATCTGGGGCACATTGCTCCGCATCTACCCTCACAAACCCTAAGCCTAAACCTTTCCCCTTCCCGCGCCCTCAGGTATCCGAAGGCGCACACAACCTTCCGGAGCCCAAAATGGCACAGCAAAAGCAGGTCAAAGACTACATTCGCACCATCCCGAATTTCCCGCACGAAGGGATCATGTTTCGCGATGTCACGACGTTGTTCTTGGATGCCCGCGGGTTTCGCATGGCGGTAGATCAACTGCTGCACCCCTATGCGGGCCTCCGCTTTGACAAGGTCGCGGGCCTTGAGGCGCGGGGGTTCATCATGGGCGGGGCTATCGCGCATCAACTCTCGGTGGGTTTTGTGCCGATCCGCAAGAAAGGCAAACTGCCGGGAAAAACCATCGAACAAAGCTATTCGCTGGAATACGGGGAGGCCACGATGGAGCTTCATGAGGACAGCCTTCAACCCGGAGAAAAAGTCCTGCTGGTCGACGATCTTCTCGCCACTGGCGGCACAGCAGAAGCCGGCATCAAGCTTATCGAAAAGCTGGGCGCCGAGGTCATCGGCTGTAGCTTCATCATTGATTTGCCCGATCTGGGAGGCCGCCAAAAGCTGGAGACCATGGGCCAAGATGTTCATGTCTTATGCGAATTCGAAGGCGACTGAGCGCAGTTCAGCCGCAATTTTACCATGGCCCAGCAGAGGGTCAGGTCAGCGCGCTATCGATTTTGGTCAACCACTGCCCCGGGGTTCATAATGCCCTTGGGGTCCAGCGAGGCTTTGATCGCGCGCATTGCCGCCAGTTTCGTCGCATCGCCATAGCGGTTCAAATCCGCAACCTTCATGCGCCCGATACCGTGCTCTGCCGAGAACGACCCATCAAATTCGGCCACCAAGTCATGCACCAGTCGCTTCACTTCACCCCGTTGGTTTTCATAGGCATCTCGCGACATGCCGCGCAGGGGGAAGACGTTGTAATGCAAATTGCCATCGCCCAAATGGCCAAAGCAATTCACACGAAAATCCCCAAGCTGCGCCAAGGCCTTCCCCGCTTTCTCGATAAACTCGGGGATGCGACCAACAGGCACCGAAATGTCATGCGACGAAATCGAGCCAATCCGCTTGTTCGCCTCTGGGATGCTTTCTCGAATGGTCCAAAAAGCCTCGCGCTGCGCTCCTGATTGCGCGATCACACCGTCGCTGACCAGATCGCGGGCCAATGCTGCTTCGAACAGGCCCAGCAATGCCTCGGACGCTTCAATACCCGCAACACAGCCCACATCAACCAAAACCATCCACTCTGGAGTGTTCTCAAAGGGGGCGCGCACATCGGGCCCCACTTCCGACAGGAAATCCAACCCCATATGATTTATCAGCTCAAATGCAGACACTTGGTGCCCCAGAAGATCCCCCGCCAAGGCCAATAGATCCAAAGCCGCAGCCGGATCGCGCACGACCATCAAAGCTGCCCCCACGCTTGCGGGTTTCGGGAACAGCTTCAACGACGCGGCAGTGATAATCCCTAATGTCCCTTCCGCCCCGATCAACAGGTGGCGCAGGTCATATCCGGTGTTGTCTTTCTTCAGCCGCGACAATCCGTGCATGATTGAGCCATCCGGTAGCACAGCTTCCAAGCCCAGACATAATTCCCGCGTGTTGCCATACCGTACGACATTTACCCCGCCCGCGTTGGTCGACAAATTGCCACCAATCCGCGCAGAGCCTTCCGACGCCAGCGACAATGGGAACACTCGGTTCGCCTCATCGGCGGCGTTCTGAACATTTTCCAAAATGGCCCCCGCTTCGGCGACCAAAACATTCTCGGCGGGAAAGATGTCCCGAATTCGTGTCATACGTTCCAGCGACAGGATCACCGGTGTCACGCCTCCCTCCAACACCTGCCCCCCGACAAGGCTGGTGCCGCCGCCGTAAGGCACAATGCCCACGCGCGCATCCGAGCACGCCCGCACCACAGTGGCCACATCTTCTACGCAATCAGGGGCGATCAGCAGCCCGCCGTTCCCGCGGTATCGCCCGCGCGGCTCGGTTAAATAGCTTTCACTCAACTCGCGAAACGCGCTGTTGGGAAGCTTGGAGGCCAGCTCGGTCGTTAGGGCATCGGTCACAGAATTTAGCATGGTTTGTTATTACCCAGCAGCGCGACAAGGGAAACATAAATCCGAATATTGCTGGCAGCCATGTATCGGCAAGAGGCACGCATCGACGATCTTTGCCCCCAGCGGAATGTTGTATCAAAGCCAAAACCGCCTGAAGCCGGACAAAGCAGGCGCCAACGAATATACTCGCCTCACCATGAGCGGTGCCGTAAACTCTAAGACAGCGTATTCTGGCGCTGCAACGGGATTGGGAGATCGTCCGAATGTTGAAATATATCTATCCAGACGGAAGCCATTGTTACCGCGCAATTCATACAGCCCATGCTGTCTATCGAGACGAGGAAGGCAAGTTGATCGCCCGCGCAGAAAAATCTGATCAAAGTGGGATGTACGAGTTCGAGATAAAGGGTTTCGAAATCTTGCAACCCGGTGTTTTCTACGAATAAGGCCTCGCGGCAGCTAAGCCACGCTTAGCCAACATCCGTTTTCCCGCGCCGATCACTGCGGAGGTTGGAGAACAACACATGGTTGCGCCAGCGCCCGTTGATTTGCAGATAACTTTGCGCAACACCTTCGTATTTGAAGCCGGATTTTTCCAACACCCCGCGCGAGGCCGCGTTTTCGGGAAGGCAGGCAGCCTCGATACGGCTGAGGTCCAGCGTGGTGAACGCAAAATGCACCATTCCCCAGATCGCCTCGCGCATATAGCCGTTGCGAGCGAACCGTTGCCCCATCCAATAGCCCAAAGTTCCCGACTGAGCGGGGCCACGCCGAATGTTGTCCAAGGTGATCGCCCCGATCAACGCCTTGTCCTCGCGCCGCTCCAAAAACACCGGAACCGCATTGCCGTTACTGACCGACCGCTGCGCCCAATACACCCGATTGGTGAAACTTTTACGTGTCAGATGGTCCGTCGCCCAAGCTGGCTCCCAAGGGGTCAGGAACTCCAATGACGTAGACCGTAAAGACGCCCATTCGCGGTAGTCCCCATGCCCCGGCAGACGCAGCGTCAGACGTTCCGTCTCGATACGGATCTTCCGCTTGCGGCCGAACATCAGGCCGCTAGCCTGCGCGACATATGCGCCAGATCATGCGCCTTTTCGACAGGTCCATAGAGCGCCATTGCCACCTGCGCACGCGCCAAGCTTTCGGCAAAGCTACGCACCTGCGCCACATCTACTTCGTCGATTTTTTCGATGGTTTCGGACAAAGGCGGAATCCGGCCCCAAATCCCGACGATGCGGGCCAGACGCTCTGCGCGCGACGACGGGCTTTCCAGCCCCATCAAGATGCCCGCCTTCATTTGCGTCCGCGCGCGTGTGACCTCTGCCTCGGACATATCATCGGCTGCGCGTTTCAGCTCATCCACCGTGATGTTGGCCAGATCAGCGATGTCATCGGCAGAGGTTCCCGCATAGACGGTCATCATGCCCGTATCGTTGTAGCTGCCGATAGAGCTGTAGATCGAATAGCAAAGCCCGCGTTTTTCACGCACTTCTTGGAAAAGCCGTGAGGACATTCCACCGCCAAATGCGGACGAGAAAACCTGCGCAGTGTAGAAATCATCTGCGCGGTAGCCCGGGGCCTCCAATGCAAAGGTAAAATGCGCCTGCTCCAAGGACTTGATTTCGCTGCGCTCGCCCGATGCAAATTTGGCGTTTTCTACCGGTTGAGACGTTCCTTTGGGCATGTCACCAAACATATCTTCTGCCATGCGCACGATGGCATCATGATCCACAGCCCCCGCCGCGGATAGGATCAGATTTTGTGGCCCGTAGTGTTCGCCTACAAATGCTGACAGATCAGCGCGAGAGAAGTTTTTCACCCGCTCGGAGGGCCCCAAGATTGTGCGCCCGATGGGTTGCCCCGGATAAGCGGCCTCTTGCAGCCAGTCGAAAATCACATCGTCTGGCGTATCCAGCGACATGCCGATCTCTTGCAAAATCACGCCGCGCTCCACCTCGATTTCGCGCGGATCAAACACCGGATGGCGCACAATGTCACCAATCACATCCATTGCCAGTGGCACATCGTCCTTCAGCACGCGGGCATAATAGGCCGTCACCTCGCGCGAGGTATAGGCGTTGATATAGCCGCCCACGTCTTCAATGGCCTCGGCGATTTGCAACGCACTACGCCGCTTTGTGCCCTTGAAAGCCATGTGCTCCAGAAAATGAGCGATGCCGTTTTGCTCTACCCGCTCGTGGCGGCCACCGGCATTGACCCAAATCCCCACGCTGGCGCTTTCCAGCCCCGGCATATGTTCTGTCACGACGCGAAATCCGTTGGACAGAGTGTGCAATTGTTGCGTCATGTGGCGATACGCTCGCGGATGATCGCTTTGATCGCGTCAATATCATTTGGCAATTCGGTCATGCGCTCGTCGCGCTCGAACAGATCCGACATGCGGTCCGGCAGCTCTGGGTGGTGGCCCGAGGCGGCCTTGACGGCAGCAGGGAATTTGGCCGGATGCGCTGTGGCCAGTGTGACCATTGGCGTGGTGCCTTGGTGGTCCATGGCGACTTTCACCCCCACGGCGGAATGCGGGCACAGCAATTCGCCCATTTCTGCATTGGCGCGTGTGATCATCGCGGAGGTTTCCTCCTCGCTGACGCGGCCGGATGCATATGTTTCCTTCAACGCCTCAAAGGCGCCTTGGCTTACCTTGAATTCACCAGATGCCTTCAGTGCGTCCATCTGATCCGACACAGCTGCGCCGTCTTGGCCGTAGGCGTAGAACAAGGCGCGCTCGAAGTTGGAAGACACTTGGATATCCATCGACGGGCTGATGGAAGGTTTCACGCCGTCCGTTGTATAGGCCCCAGTTTCCAACGTGCGGTGCAGGATGTCATTCTGGTTCGTGGCAATCACCAGCTCGCCAATGGGCAGGCCCATTTGCTTGGCAATATAGCCCGCGAAGATGTCCCCGAAGTTGCCGGTTGGCACGGTGAAGTTGATCTCGCGGTCTGGCGCTCCCAGCGACACGGCCGAGGTAAAGTAGTACACCACCTGCGCCAACACCCGCGCCCAGTTGATCGAGTTCACCCCCGCAAGGCGCACGCCATCACGGAAGTCGAAGTCGTTGAACATGTCTTTAACGGCGGCTTGGCAGGTGTCGAAATCGCCTTCAATCGCCAAAGCATGCACATTGTCCTCGGACGGGGTGGTCATCTGGCGGCGCTGCACGTCGGACACGCGCCCTTGCGGGAACAAGATGAACACATCCACCGCGTCCAATCCACGAAATGCCTCAATCGCGGCGGAGCCCGTATCACCGGAGGTGGCCCCCACAATAGTGACCCGCTCGCCAGAGCGTTTAAGGGCTGCTTGGAACAATTGGCCAATCAGCTGCATGGCGAAATCTTTGAACGCCAGCGTCGGGCCGTGGAACAGCTCCAGCAGGTAGTGGTTCGCCCCCAGTTGCACCAATGGTGCGCGCGCATCGTGACCAAAGCCGTCATAGGCCTTTGCGATGATCTCGCGGAATTCGGTATCCGTGAACGTGTCGCCGATGAAGGGCTTCATTACGGTAAACGCCACGTCCTCATACGACAGGCCGCGCATGGCGCGAATGGCGTCATGATCTAGCGTAGGAATGGTCTCGGGCAGATACAGGCCGCCGTCGCGGGCAAGACCGGTCAGCATAGCTTGCTCGAACGTCAGGACAGGGGCTTTGCCGCGGGTAGAGATGTAACGCATGGGGTGTTCCTTCAAACGGTCCGCTGCCTGATACGCCAAAGCAAAATGCCTGTCATCACAAACCATATCGTTGCGAGTGAAAACCACGTGATTGCGTAAGATAAGTGATCATTTGGTATGCCAAAACGGCTCACCGGCAGCGGTAAGATTTCTGGGGTCGCGGGGGTGGCACTGCGCAGGATCAGTAAAACAGGGTCGGTGCCGAGTTTCGCTGCCATCTGCTCCACATCACGGGCGAACCAAATATCGCGGTTGGTGTCAGGGTCTGGCGTGTAGCTATCGACCTCGTTGGGCCAATGCAGATTGCCGGTTACTTCCACCGAACCCGTGGGGGATGTGGGGAGTTCATCGGCGATGGGAATAACCCCGCGATCCACCATGATCGTGCGCCCATTTGTGGTGAACGGGCTAATGATCCGGTAACCAGCACCGACCTTCTTTTGGCTGACCAAAACGCGGATGCGGTCATCCCCGAAAGTGCCTTGCGCTTGAACCGGAAGATACACGTCCACGTCTGGGTCAATGCTTTCGGGTAAGGCCACAGCAGGAGCAGTGATACGCGCGTCGATCTCCGACAAGATCGCTTCTTTCCACGCAAGGCGCTTCACTTGCCACGTACCTAGGCTGACCAGAATGGCGCAACCAATCAGGCCGAACAGCAAAGGCAGGATCATTCGTTTCGTCATGTCACCTCAATGAAGAAGCGCGAGGGTTTCCCCCCGCGCCTATTAGTTTCTCAGATCGCCTCGAAGCGCTTAGCCGCCCCAGATGTAGACAGCTGCAAAGAGGAACAGCCAAACCACATCAACGAAGTGCCAGTACCAAGCCGCCGCCTCGAAACCGACGTGATGCGTTTTGGTGAAATGGCCTTTGTAAGTCCGGATCAAACACACCAGCAGGAAGATGGTCCCGACCAGAACGTGGAAGCCGTGGAAGCCCGTCGCCATGAAGAAGTTGGCGCCGTAAATGTTGCCCGAGAAGCCAAAGGCCGCATGGCTGTATTCATAGGCTTGGAACACGGTGAACACCGCCCCCAGCAGGATCGCGATGATCAGGCCGTTTTTCAGGTCTTTGCGGTTGTCTTCATGGGCCAGCGCGTGGTGCGCCCAAGTCGCCGCCGCACCGGAGCACAGCAGGATCAACGTGTTGATCAACGGCAGATGCCATGGGTCGAATGTCTCGATACCCGCGGGTGGCCACTGGCCGTCCACGGCAGGGCTAAGCGGGCCCATCGGGTACATAGCGTGCTTAAAGAACGACCAGAACCACGCCACGAAGAACATAACTTCGGACATGATAAAGAAGATGAAGCCGTAGCGAAGGCCGATTTGAACAACCGGTGTGTGGTCACCTTGCTCGCCTTCTTCGACCATCTCGGCCCACCAGCTGAACATCGTGTACAGCACCGCTGCAAAGCCAATCAGGAACATCCAAGGGCCGCTGATCTCAAAGCTACCGAAAAGGACCGGAATAGGATCAGACATCCAGGCAACAGCGCCGGTCAGCATGACAAAGGCCGACAAAGCACCGAGGAACGGATTAATGGACGGCGGCAGAATGTGGTAATCGTGGTTCTTGGCGTGGGCCATTGTGTCGGGCTCCCTCGTATCGGCTTAGTTGTATTCAGTTGCTTTTGCGGGCTGCTCGGGTGTCAGGGACGCTTGCGCGCCCCCGTCTTCCGGCAGGTCGATTTCGTAGAACGTGTAGCTGAGCGTGATTTCTTCGACGAATTTCCCGTCGGGGTCATCGATGATCTCAGGATCAACATAGAATGTCACTGGCATTTGGATACGCTCACCAGGTTGCAAAACCTGTTCTGTAAAACAAAAGCAGTCAATCTTGGCGAAGTATTCACCGGCTGTGAACGGAAACACATTGTAGCTGGCCTGGCCCGCAATTGGACGATCGGTCGGGTTATAGGCCTCGTAAAAAGCCAGTCCGGTTTCCCCCAAGCGTACAGTCATCTGGGTTTGAACGGGCTTAAATTCCCACGACATATTGGACGACAGCGACGCGTCAAAGCGGACGTTCATCGTGCGGTCCAGAATGGTTTCCGATCCAGCATCCGCCTGCTGAGTGGTCCCGCCATATCCGGTCACCCGGCAGAACAGGTCATACAGCGGCACAGAGGCAAACCCCAATGCGCCCATGGTCAAAACGACACTTGCCAACACCGCAACGGTGCGTTGCTTTGGGTTCAGCTTCCGCAACATTAGTTATCGGCTCCTTCGGGAATCAGAGCTGGCCGCGCCACATGGTCATAGCCCTCGACGAAGCCGGTGTTTTTCACCTTCACCACAGTCAATCCGAAGACGATTGCGACGAATCCGACAAGCAAAAACCCAACACCAATATTCCGTCCGAAGCGACGCTGGTGCATTTCATGTTCGACCTTCAAAGCCATACGACTACCAAGCCCCCATACCAGATTTCACCCAGACAGCCTGCAAAAGCAACGCGCAGAAACTGGCGAAGAGATAGACAAGTGAGAAGCGGAAATAGGCCCGCTCAGCCGCATATACATCGGCCTCGGCCGCGTCTTCTTGGCGCTGCCATAGCTTCCATGCGCCCCAAACGAATTTGGCGTTCAGAACAATGGCCGCAGTCAGGTAAATCCAACCGCCGATTGACGTGAAAGCAGCACCGATCGCCAGCGGGGCCAACAGGGCCGCGTAGATGAATATCTGTTTACGGGTCTCACGCTTGCCGTGGGTAACGGTCAACATCGGCACGCCCGCGTTGGTGTAGTCATTGTTCATAAACAATGCCAAAGCCCAGAAATGCGGAGGCGTCCACATAAACACGAGGCAAAACAACAAAACACTTTCGACCGACACGCCACCTGTCGCCACAGCCCAGCCAATCATCGGAGGGAAGGCCCCCGCCGCACCACCGATGACGATGTTTTGCGGCGTCCAACGCTTCAGCCACATGGTGTAGACCACGGCGTAGAAGAATATGGTGAAAGCCAAGATACCAGCGGCGACCCAATTGGAGGCCAGCCCCAGCATAGTGACGGAAATAAATGACAGCCAAAGCCCCAGGGTCAACGCCTCTCCGGGGGCGACGCGGCCCGCAGGGACAGGGCGATTGGCCGTGCGCTTCATAATGGTGTCGATGTCGTGGTCATACCACATGTTCAACGCGCCAGAGGCCCCGCCGCCCAATGCGATAAACAAGATAGACACCAATGCCACAAAAGGATGCACGCCAACCGGTGCCACAAACACCCCAACAGCGGCGGTGAACACCACCAACGACATCACGCGCGGCTTGAGCAACGCCCAATAGTCGCTGAACTGGCCTTCGCCAGAAGTGGTGTTGATGTTCTGTGTCGCATCGCTCATGTCGCGGAGCATCCTAAATGGCCGATGGGAATAGGGCGGAGTTTCCCCCGCCACACCCTAATTTTTAGTCTACAGAGGCAACCTGCACGGACAAAGGCGTCCCTGCATATTCCTCAATCGCGCCTTCCAACCAAGCGTCATAAACCTCTTGGCTCACGACTTTCACAGTGATTGGCATATAGGCGTGGGCTTGGCCGCATAGCTCGGAGCACTGACCAAAGTAGACGCCTTCTTTATCCGCCTTGAACCAAAGCGCTGCCAGACGGCCAGGAACGGCGTCCTGCTTCACGCCAAATGCCGGAATGGTCCAAGAGTGAATGACATCCGCGCCGGTGACCTGCATCACAATGGTTTTGCCAACCGGCACAACCACCGCGGTGTCAGTCGCTAGCAAAAACTCATCTTTGCTGTAGCCTGCTTCAACCAACTCGGCTTCAACATCAGGCGTCATCCGGTTTTCACCAGCGCCGATCATGATGCTGTCAAAGCCGAAGCCGTGGTCGACATATTCATAGCCCCAATACCACTGGTAGCCCGTCGCCTTGATCACAATGTCCCCTTGCGGGATGCGCTGCTGCTTGAACAACACAGGCACGGAGAACGCGCCGATTACCACCAAGATGATGACCGGGATCATAGTCCAAGCCACCTCGAGCAACGAGTGGTGCGTAAAGGTCGCCGCATTCGGGTTGCGTTTCGCGCTAAAGCGGTACGCACACCACAACAACAAGCCAGTCACAAAAATGGTAATCACGGTGATGATTACGAAAACAAATTGATCCAACCACTGTATGTCGCGCGCCAATTCGGTGACGGGGGGTTGAAAGCTCAAGGACGTCTCGGCGTTTGGTTTGCCGATAATTTCCAAATCATCAAGTGCGGCTTGAGCAAAAGCGCCTGAGGCGGCGAAAAGGCCCGCGAAGCCGGCAAAAAGTTTTGCAATTCTCATCTAGTATTCCCGTCGTTGTCAGGACCATGCACTTTTGGCACGGCTCCCCCGCTTGCGTCTGGACTGTGAGAAACCATATTACCATGCAAGGGGCAAGCGCAGACACGTTGAAAGCGCCACGATGCCGCACACAATTTTGCGTTAAATTGCGCATAATCAAGGGAATCACCAATGACTTCTGCTAACGCCACCCCATTTCGCCCGTTCGAGACCATGTTGGATCAAGATCGCGCCTTGGAGATTCTCTGCATGGCGACCGCTGGTGCCGACGATGGCGAGCTGTTTTTGGAGCGCAAACGCGGCGAAGTTTTCGCCTTTGATGACGGTCGCCTCAAAACTGCCAGCTACGACGCATCCGAGGGGTTTGGCCTTCGTGCTGTCCGCGGCGAGACCGCCGGCTATGCCCATGCCACCGAGATTTCCGAACAGGCCTTACTTCGCGCCTCCGAGACCGCACGGCTTGCCGTTGGGGCTGGTGGCGGCGTCTTGGCCGCAAGCCCCGCACGCACCAATCGCAGGCTCTATTCCGACATGGACCCGATGGAAGGCATCTCCTTTACAGCCAAGGTCGACACTTTGCGCGAAATCGACGCCTTCGCCCGATCATTGGACCCCCGCGTGGTGCAGGTCTCTGCCTCCTTGGCGGCGTCCCACCAAGAGGTCGCAATTTTACGCCCTGACGGCACATTGGTCACTGACGACCGCCCGATGACCCGCATCAATGTGTCAGTCATCGCCGAGAAAGACGGCCGTCGTGAAAGTGGTACCGCTGGGGGTGGTGGGCGCACCATGCTGGACGGGTTGTTGGAGCCCACACATTGGCAAGGTCTAATTCGGGAAGCCCTGCGCATCGCTTTGGTCAATCTCGACGCGACCCCTGCCCCTGCTGGCGTAATGGACGTTGTTCTTGGACCTGGTTGGCCAGGAATTTTGCTGCATGAAGCGATTGGGCATGGCTTGGAGGGGGATTTCAATCGCAAGAAGACTTCTGCCTTCGCCGGCCTCATGGGGCAGCAGATCGCGGCCAAAGGTGTAACCGTTCTGGATGATGGAACGATCCCTGACCGTCGCGGCTCCATCACTGTGGATGACGAGGGCACGCCCTCGGGCAAGAACACCCTCATCGAAGACGGCGTATTGGTCGGCTACATGCAAGACCGCCAGAATGCCCGCCTGATGGGCGTAGATGCCACCGGCAACGGGCGCCGAGAAAGCTACGCCCACGCACCGATGCCTCGTATGACCAATACCTATATGCTTGGTGGTGACGCAGAGCCGGAGGCCATCGTGCGGGACTTGAAGGACGGCATCTATGCCGTCGGGTTTGGCGGCGGTCAGGTGGACATCACCAATGGTAAATTTGTGTTCTCTTGCACTGAAGCCTATCGCGTGAAGAACGGGGTTGTCGGGGCGCCGGTGAATGGGGCCACCCTCATTGGCGACGGCGCCACCGCCCTAAAGCACATTCAGGCCATCGGGAATGATATGGCCCTTGACCCGGGAATGGGGAATTGCGGGAAGGCGGGGCAATGGGTTCCAGTGGGCGTCGGCCAGCCGACCTTGAAAATTGGTGGGCTGACGGTCGGCGGATCAGCCACTTAATCCCGTCCATTTGCTGCACCATCAGAATCATCCTCGCCGAAGCGCGGGTGATTCTCGGCGCATCTGCATTTTTGAAGCGATTAATTTCAACAACTTAGGCGAAACAGTTGATCAATTTGTTCACGTTCACCTTCCCTTAACCGCTCCGCGTCAAAGTGAGATCACTGATTAGACGGAGCGAAGAATGGCCAGCCACCTGCTGTCTACCCCACCCCCCCTCGCACCCCCAAGACTACAGGGCGATTGTGTCTCTTGGCTCCGTTTAATCAGGTCCTACCGCGTTGGTGTCAGCACTTTCTTCCGCCTTTTGGCAGAACATGGAACTGCCGATGCGGCATTGGACGCTCTTCCCCAAATCGCATCGGCTGCAGGCGTTGCCCGCTACACCCCTTGCACACGTGCCGCCGCCCAGCGAGAGCTGGAACTTGGTTATCAGCTGGGCGCGAAATTGCTGCTGCACGGAACGCCCGAGTACCCGCAAGCCTTGCTTGACTTGGAAGATGCCCCGCCGGTGCTCTGGGCTTTAGGGGATATCGCGCTGTCCAACCGCCCTTGCGTCGCCATGGTGGGCGCACGCAACGCCTCCTCATTGGGGACACGCATGGCGCATGGGCTGTCCAATGATCTGGGCAACGCGGGATTTGTCATTGCCTCCGGACTTGCCCGCGGCGTTGACACAGCCGCCCATCTTGCTGCTCTGCCCCATGGTACCATTGCTGTCGTGGCCGGTGGGCTGGATGTCGTTTACCCGCGCGAGAATGCTAAACTGCATGACGACATCGCCAAGCGGGGGCTGATCCTGTCTGAACGCCCCTTGGGATTGCAACCGCACGCCCGCGACTTCCCCCGCCGAAACCGGATCATTTCCGGCCTGTCGCAAGCCGTTGTCGTAGTCGAAGCTGCCGCAAAATCCGGAAGCCTAATCACGGCGCGCAATGCATTGGATCAAGGGCGCGACGTCTTGGCCGTCCCTGGGCACCCGCTGGATGCGCGCGCGGCGGGCTGCAATATGCTGATCCGCGATGGCGCTTCCCTCGTGCGCTCGGCGCAAGATGTGATGGCTGGAATAGGTCCTGCGCAACCACATGTAGACGCCCCCGCGACAGAACCCGCGCCAGTTCAGCCACCTCAGCCAGTTCATTCCCACGGCGCGGCTCATGCGCAAATCCTTGGGCTGTTAGGCCCCACGCCAGTGGCCGAAGATCAGGTAATGCGCGATCTGAAAATTGATGCGGGAACTCTGGCGCCGCATCTCACCGTGCTAGAGCTGGAAGGCAAAATCGAGCGCCAGCCGGGGGGATTGCTGACCCGCCTGATCTAGGCCTGTTTGCGCAAGGCAATCCCTACGCCGCCCAAGACCAAAAGCCCTGCGATGAAAAACTTCAGGCTGAGCGCCTCGCCCAAAAATACCATGCCCCCCGCCAAGGCGATAACTGGCACCGTCAATTGCACGGTCGCAGCGATAGTCGTCGGGAGTTGAGGCAACACACGGTACCAAAGAGCATAGCCCAACGCGGAAGACACCGCCCCTGAAGCAACCGCGGTGGCATATCCCAATGATGTCCCCATTGGCAGCCCGACCACCAATGCCACCGCGCCCATGAACATTGCAGCAAAGCGAAAGCTGCGTTCTGTGCGCAAAAGCGGGGATACTGCGCCGCGCCCGACAAAAGTGTACACCCCCCAGCCGACCCCCGCTGCCGCCATCAAGACGCCGCCCCACAGGTCAACTGTCACGCCATTGGAGGGCCAAAGAAGGACCACCAGCCCAGAAAACGCCACCCCGCAGCCGATGTATCTTAGGGTTGGGATTCGTTCGCCTGTGATGGCGGCAATAGCGAACATGGTGATTTGCACAACACCAAATAGAATAAGCGCGCCAACGCCGGTTTCTAGCGTCACATAGGCCAGCGAAAACCCCAGCATATAGACCAGCAAGGAAGCGGCCCCTACAAAACTGCCCGTTTCACGCGCCGCATTTTGTCGAAACCAGACGAGGATCAGCAACATGAGCGCGCCGCTCCAAAGCCGCAACATGGCAAATCCCAACGGCTCCATACCGCCCTGAGAAACCCCCAACTTGTTGAGGACAGAATTGGCTGCAAAGGCAACCATGGTAAGAGCCGTGAGAAGAAATAGACGCATTCCTTGGCCATAGAACCAATTGCCTTCGAAGAGAAACGAAAAACCACGGCTATCGGCGTAAGGCGTTCACAATGCAGTCAACGAAAAAGGGCCACCCCGAAGGATGGCCCCAAAAGTCAGCGTAATATGGCGTAAGCCCTATTACATCATGCCGCCCATGCCGCCCATGTCAGGCATGCCGCCACCAGCTGCGCCGCCGTCTTTGGATGGCTTGTCAGCAACCATTGCTTCGGTTGTGATCAGCAAAGCCGCAACAGATGCCGCGTCCTGCAGAGCAGTGCGTACAACTTTCGCAGGGTCGATCACGCCGAATTTGAACATGTCGCCATATTCTTCGGTTTGAGCGTTGAAGCCGAAAGTCACGTCACCGGACTCGCGGATTTTGCCAGCCACAACAGCACCGTCGACACCAGCGTTCTCAGCGATCTGACGCAGTGGCGCTTCGATGGCTTTACGCACGATCGAGATACCAACGTTTTGATCATTGTTCGCACCTTCCAGACCCTCAAGGGTCTTGGAGGCCTGAACCAGAGCAACACCACCACCAACAACGATACCTTCTTGAACAGCGGCACGTGTCGCGTTCAATGCATCGTCAACGCGGTCTTTGCGTTCTTTAACTTCAACTTCGGTCATGCCGCCAACGCGGATAACAGCAACACCGCCAGCCAATTTGGCAACGCGCTCTTGCAGCTTTTCACGATCGTAGTCGGAAGTTGTTTCTTCGATCTGCTGACGGATCTGGGACACGCGTGCCTCGATCTCAGCTTTCTCGCCTGCACCGTCAACGATTGTTGTTTCGTCTTTGGTGATTTGAACCTTCTTGGCTGTGCCCAGCATGTCGATGGTCACGGACTCAAGCTTCATGCCCAGATCTTCAGCAATCACTTGGCCACCAGTCAGGATCGCGATGTCTTGCAACATGGCTTTACGACGATCGCCGAAGCCAGGAGCTTTAACAGCAGCAATTTTCAGGCCGCCGCGCAGCTTGTTCACAACCAAAGTTGCAAGGGCTTCGCCCTCAACGTCTTCAGCGATGATCATCAGTGGTTTGCCGGACTGGATAACAGTTTCCAACAGTGGAACCATTGGCTGCAGGGAAGACAGCTTCTTCTCGTGCAACAGGATCAGGCAGTCTTCCAGCTCTGTTGTCATCTTGTCAGGGTTCGTGACGAAGTAAGGGGACAGGTAACCGCGGTCGAACTGCATGCCTTCAACAACATCGGTTTCTGTTTCCAGACCTTTGTTTTCTTCGACGGTGATAACACCCTCGTTGCCGACTTTCTGCATCGCGTCAGCAATTTGCTGGCCGATTTCAGCTTCGCCGTTTGCAGAGATTGTACCAACCTGCGCAACTTCGTCGCTGTCGTTGACCGGACGCGCCGCGCCGGAGATCTCAGCCACAACCTTAGCAGTCGCCATGTCGATGCCGCGCTTCAGGTCCATTGGGTTCATGCCAGCCGCAACCGACTTCAGGCCTTCGCGAACGATCGCTTGCGCCAGAACTGTTGCAGTTGTTGTGCCGTCGCCAGCTTCGTCATTGGTACGGGAAGCAACTTCCTTAACCATTTGCGCGCCCATGTTCTCGAACTTGTCTTCCAGTTCGATTTCTTTGGCCACGGATACACCATCTTTGGTGATGCGCGGTGCGCCGAAGGATTTGTCCAGTACCACGTTACGGCCTTTAGGACCGAGGGTAACTTTTACAGCGTCAGCCAGAATGTTGACGCCGTTCAGCATCTTGTTCCGGGCTTCTGTGCCGAAATTTACGTCTTTAGCAGCCATTTTCATGTGCTCCTTTGAAATTCATAAGTCTTGCGAAGTGTTCGTGAGATGGGGTCGCCCCCGACATTTCCACTTAGGAAATGATGCCCAGAACGTCGCTTTCTTTCATCATCAACAGCTCTTTGCCGTCAACGGTGACTTCTGTGCCGGACCATTTGCCGAACAGGATTTTGTCACCCTCTTTAACAGCCATCGGGATCAATTCGCCCGAGTCTTTGCGCGCGCCTTCGCCTACAGCAACAACCATGCCTTCAGCTGGTTTTTCTTTTGCGCTCTCAGGGATGATCAAACCACCTGCGGTTTTTTCGTCGCCTTCAACACGTTCTACAAGAACGCGGTCGTGAAGCGGTTTCAATGCCATCGTTTGGTGCTCCTTAGCTCCAATGTTACTCCCATGGCTTCGGGGTTTCCGAAGCCGTTAGCACTCACCCAATGCGAGTGCCAACGACGGATAGCTAAGGAGCGCGGAGAGATGAGTCAACCACAACGCATAAGAAAATTCGGAGCCTATCAGACGGCCACATCCCCATAGTCGTTCAGACCTTTGTGGCCTTGGGCGGAAAGCTCATAAACCCCCTTCGACACCTTGTCGAACCAGCCGTAATGATTGTCGCGCATGAGGCGCGTTGCCGTCGGCACCTCTGCCCATTCGGCCACCTTTGCGCCCTTGGACGCACCATGCACCGCCAAGAACCGCGCACATCGGATTGCGTCTTGCCGGTAGGCTGTGATCAACCCGTGTCGGGTGGCCCCCCCGTCGTTTGGGTCTCCTACCCTGCGGGCGAATTCCTTCAACAACCGCCCTTTGCGCTTTTTCGACTTTCGCGGGGCATAGGGCACTGGGTCGGCGTGCACCTCGACCAATTTATCAGACAGGCGCACGGTCAAAAGCCCAAGCCCCAGACGTTTGCACAGCACGGTGTTTTCCTTCAGGGCCTTTTGGAACGGCTTACCCGTTTTACGCGGCACAGCTATATAGACGTCATCTGCCATTCCCAACCGCGCGACCCCTTGATGAAACAAGCTCAAGGAAAAGGCGGTTTTCAGCTCAACGATCACCGGATCATCGCCCTTTCGCAGGCCCACCACGTCGCACGCGCCAATTTCGCCCTTCACCTCATACCCCTGCCCTTCGAGGAAGGATTTCACGGGGCCGTATAGCTCTGTCTCTTTGGTCATATCGTGCAGGCTATACGCAGGCGCGCCGCGTGCAACAAGGTTTTGCCAAGCCCGCCCACCATAGTGTATCATCCCCGCAAACCAGAGCAGTCAAACCAGAGCCCCAACAAGGAGCCACCGAAAATGCTATCCGCCCCCCTTGCAGCCCATATGGCGTGTGACGAGGCCAAACTGGATTTCGCCCGCGTCTTTCGGGGCCAATTCACCCTCAGCCAATCGCCAGAGCTAACCATCGACGGCTTCCGCGTGACCGAATTGGGACAGGGCTGGCGGCTGCATCACTGCCGGACACTCCCCGTGGCCAGCTTGCGCAGTGAAACAGATGACTTTGCAGGGCTGCTTTTGGGAATTGCGGTGGATGCAGATGGGTCTTTGGTTAACGATGGCTACAAACTTTCCACATCTTTCGAGGCCTTCGTCACTGGGGCCGCTGGCCGCTATGTGGCTCTGGATGCCACCGGTGCTGCCTATGCGGATCCCACCGGCTCTATGGGGCTGGTCTATGACCGGAACACCAGAACCGTGGCCTCTACTCCGCTTATGTGTCTCAACCGGCCACTCATCGAGAACCCCCGTTTCGACGGGGTCGCCATTCAAAAGGGCCGCGGAAGCTACGCCCTTGGGCATACATGCGACGCCTATCTTCACGGGGTAATGCCGAACCACAGGCTGGATCTTGACAGCTTTTCCCTTGTGCGGTTTTGGCCCCAAGCCAATGCCAGCTACCCGACGGATGCCCCCGAAAAGACCATCGCACACATGGGGCAACGACTAAGCGACATCATCGGGGCCATTGCGCGGGGTCATACAACCCTGTTGCCCCTGTCCGGAGGGCGCGACAGCCGCAATTTGGCAGCTGCGGCCAAACCGCATCAGGCACATATCGAACAAAGCTATACTTTTGTCTCCAACTGGCAGGGTCAGATCGATGCCGAAGTGGCCGAGCAACTGGCCTCCACACTTGGGCTTTCTCACCAGACCTATGCGTCCTTCGTTGACACCCCGCAAAACCGGATCACCCTCAGCCGCCCTGCGCGCCGCCGTCAAAAAGCGGCCTTTCGGTTGGCAGGAGGATATGTCGGCGACGCCAACAACGACGTTCTGGACGGCTTGGTACGCAAATTGCCAAAGGGGGTTGTTTTGCGCGGGAACGTGATGGAAATCCTCAAAGCCAACCATTGGAAACGCGGGTTGACCCAAGACGCCGCGCATCCTGACGGACATGATGCCGACTATGCGACCGAGCGGCTGGCGATCCTCCCCGCTGGCGGCGCCGCCACAGTGGCGGCCTTTAAGCCGGACTACCTTAAGTGGAAATCCTCATTGCCCAATGGCGCGCAGCATTTGGCCTATGATTTCGCCTTCATTGAAAGCATCCTACCCGGCTGGCAGCCCAAGTTTTACGGGTACACCCGCAACTTCCTCGTGAACCCGTTCAGTGACCGCGCCCTCATTGAAGGATGCCTGCGCTTGCCCGTCTCCGAGCGTCGCGCCAATGTCTACAACGAGGCACTCCTGTCGCATCTGGCCCCCGAGCTGGTGAGCATTCCATTCACTCCGGACATTAAACTGGCACGGACCGCCGCGGCCTAATTCGCCGCATCAAAGCTGGCGTGACAAGCCTCGCGGCGGCTTCTATAAGGCCCCAAAGACCAGACATTTACCGAGGACGCCTTCCACATGACCACATTCGTATTTGGCCACAAATCCCCTGACACAGACAGCACCGGATCCCCCTTGATCTGGGAATGGTTCATCAACCACACCGGTGGCTCCGCCGCTGCGAAGCTGCTGGGAGAGCCAAACACAGAGGCCGCCTTCATGCTGGAGCGCTGGAACCTGACCAAGCCCGAAATCATCGATAACGTGGCCGACGGCCAGCCTTGCATCATCGTCGACACCAACAACCCAGCCGAGCTGCCCGACAACATCAACGGCGCAGATGTGCAAGCCATCATCGACCACCACAAACTGGTTGGCGGCTTGGAAACAGCTGGCCCGATCGACATCACCATCCGCCCGCTGGCCTGCACCGCCACGATCATGCACGATCTGATGGGCGATCACGCAGACCACATGCCCGACAACATCAAAGGTGCGATGCTGTCGTGCATCCTGTCGGACACGCTGGAGTTCCGCTCCCCGACCACAACAGACACAGACCGCGACTTGGCGACCAAGCTGGCGGCGGATCTGGGCATCGACATGGCGGCCTATGCGGCTGACATGTTCGCTGCAAAATCTGACGTATCTGCGTTCTCGGCGGCTGAGTTGTTGCGCATGGACAGCAAGGAATACGAAGTCGACGGCGTAAAATTCCGCGTCTCGGTTCTGGAAACGACCAGTCCCAAAATGGTCCTCGACCGCACAGCCGAAATCATGGAAGCCATGCCGGCAGTGGCGGGCGAGGACAAGGTCAACGAGGTTCTGCTGTTCGTTGTCGACATCCTCAACGAAGAGGCCACAATGTTGATTCCGAACGACCTTTCCAAACGGGTTGCCGAAAAATCCTTTGGCGCGACTGTTACCGGAAACACCGTAGTGCTGCCGGGCGTGATGAGCCGCAAAAAGCAAATCATCCCAAGCCTTAAGGTCTAAACCCAGACCCCATCAAACGCCAACATCGGGCACCGCGATCTCTATTTGACGGTGCCCGACGATTGAAGACGGAACACCGATGGTGATCCGACATCCATTTCGAGGTCCCGATAATGTCCCAGATCGTTACTCACCTGTCCGAAATATCCGACCGCTATGACGCGCTTTTTGTTGACCTATGGGGGTGCATCCACAACGGGCTGACGCCATTTTCGGATGCCGTGGCGGCAATGCAAGCATATCGCGCAAAGGGCGGCAAAGTGATCTTCGTGACCAACGCCCCCCGCCACCGTGGATCTGTTACAGCGCAACTGGATAAAATCGGCGTGGCCGAAGACAGCTGGGACGCGATTGCCACCTCCGGCGACAGCGCCAGATTTGCGATGTTCAACGGTGCCGTCGGCTCAAAAATCTACTTCATCGGGCAACCGCACGACCAAACATTCTTCGACCCTTTGGATATTGTGGAGAACCCAGTCACCATAGAAAAGGTCGCCTTGGAAGACGCGGAAGGCATCGTATGTTGCGGCCCTGTTGACCCGATGGCGGACCCCGAAGTCATGCGCCCCGAGTTCCTATATGCCAAGCAAAAGGGGCTGAAGCTGCTCTGTGCGAACCCTGATATCGTAGTCGATCGTGGCGAGACGCGCGAATGGTGTGCCGGTGCCTTGGCCAAGCTCTACACTGAAATGGGCGGCGACAGCCGGTATTTCGGCAAGCCGCATCCACCGATCTATGATCTTGCACGTCGCAGGTTGGCGGCTTTGGGGGAAACCATCCCCGACGACCGGATTTTGTGCATTGGTGACGGGGTACTGACGGACGTTCGCGGGGCTATGGGGGAGGATCTTGATTCTCTTTTCATCTCTGGCGGCCTAGCAGCGGCAGAAACCAAAACGACCCATCAACCTGACCCTGATCTGCTAAGTGGCTATTTAGAAAAGGAAATGGTGTCCCCGACCTATACGATTGGCTTCCTGCGCTAAGGTAGAAAAGACTGGACTTTGCTGCAAGTGCGAAGTAATTATCTTTCAAACACGCATTCATCCTTGTTTGAAAGTTACGCATCATGCTCGACGTTCATCGCACTGACAATCTTCCTCGCGGCACCATCTGTATCGAAGATATTGAAATCGGAATGAAGCGGCATCTGCGCAAGCAGGTGACCGACAAAGACATCGAGATGTTTGCCGAAATTTCAACCGATCACAATCCGGTTCACCTAGATGATGAGTATGCCCAAGATACCATCTTTGAAGGCCGTATTGCCCATGGGATGCTCACAGCGGGTCTGATTTCAGCGGTAATTGGTGAACAGCTGCCTGGCCACGGCACTGTCTATCTGGGGCAAACCATGAAATTCCTCGCCCCTGTGCGCCCAGGCGACATGGTTCTGGCAGAGGTTGAGGTGACCGATATCGACCATTCCAAACGCCGCGTCACCATGCATACCCGCTGTGAAGTGGATGGCAAAAACGTCCTCAAAGGGGAAGCAACCGTTTTGGCTCCGTCCCGCAAGTTCGACTAAGGCTTGCACCCCTGCCGCACGGCGTTTACCCAATCGCCATGAGGATCATCCGAGACTACCAATTTGTACGACCTGAGGACCGTGGCGCCACTGCCGCCATCGGCAACTTTGATGGCGTCCATCTGGGCCACCAAGCGGTGATCGAGATCGCGCAAAAGGCCGCACCAGAGGCGCCCCTAGGCATTGTCACCTTTGAGCCGCATCCGCGCGAGTTCTTCGCAAAAGACGCCCCGCCTTTCCGGCTGATGAACGCAGAAGCGAAGGCCAACCGTCTGGAAAAACTGGGCGTGGAGCGCTTGTATCAGTTAAATTTCAACCCCAGCCTGTCAGGACTGACCGCCGAGGAGTTCGCCCGCGACGTCATCGCGGCGGGCCTTGGGTTGACCCATGTCGTCGTGGGCGCAGACTTCTGCTTTGGGAAAGGCCGTGCTGGCAACGTGGAGATGCTGAAATCCTTCGGCGAGACTTATGGCTTTGGAGTGACCGTAGCGGAGCTCGTGACGCACGACATGGGGCTCGTTTCCTCCACCAACATCCGTGCAGCCCTGACCGAAGGCCGCCCTCGCGACGCCGCTCAGATGCTCAGCCATTGGCACCGCATCGAAGGAGAGGTCATTCAAGGCGATCAGCGGGGCCGCGAATTGGGCTTCCCCACCGCCAATATGTCTATCGACGGGCTGCATCCGCCAAAATTCGGTGTTTATGCCATTCTGGTCGATGTGCTCACCGGTCCGCATCAAGGCAGCTACCACGGAGCCGCATCAATCGGAGTGCGGCCGATGTTTGGCGTGAACACCCCAAACTGCGAAAGCTTCCTCTTTGATTTCAAAGGCGATCTTTACGGCGAAACACTGTCTGTCGCCTTAGTCGATTATCTGCGCGGCGAGGAAAAATTCGACAGCCTTGATGCGTTGATCACCCAGATGGACGCCGATTGCGATCGCGCCCGCAACATTTTAGCCGCCCTATGAGCGATCCTATCCAGCGTGACGGTTTGCGCCACAAGTTTTGGGAAAAAGTCCCATTGAAAAACATGGCCGCCAAAGAATGGGAGGCCTTATGCGACGGCTGTGGGCGCTGTTGCCTCAACAAGCTTGAGGATGAAGACACCTTCGAGATTGCCTTTACCCGTGTTGCCTGCCGCCTGCTGGACGGCGACACCTGCCGCTGCGCGCAATACGACATTCGCAAGCAATTCGTCCCAGACTGCGTGCAACTTACCCCAAAGAACATCGACGAAATCGGCTACTGGATGCCGTCCACCTGCGCCTATCGCCTGCTAAACGAGGGCAAGGCGCTATATGACTGGCACCCTCTGATTTCCGGAACGGCGCAAACGGTCCATGACGCTGGCATCTCGGTTCAGGGCTGGACCGTCCCTGAATTCGAAGTGCCTGAAGACGAATGGGAAAACTACATAATCGAGGACTGAAGCCATGAATTTTGCCTCCGACAATGCCGGCCCAATGCACCCAAGCGTGTTGCAAGCAATTGTAGACGCCAACACGGGCTACGAGATGCCCTATGGCAACGACACCGTAATGCCCCGCGTGCGCGACATGATTCGCACCACATTCGAGGCCCCCGAGGCCGCAGTCTATCTGGTGGCCACTGGCACGGCTGCCAACGCATTGGCGCTCTCAACCTATACCAACAGCTGGGACACTATCTATGCCCACAGCGTTTCGCATGTGGAGGAAGACGAATGCGGCGCGCCCAACTTCTACTCGAATGGGGCCAAGCTGACTTTGGTCGAGGGCGACGGCGCCAAAATGACCCCCGAAAATTTGCGCCGCGCCATAACCAAAACCGGCGCAACAGATGTCCATGCCGCCCAACGCGGGCCGGTCACCCTTACTCAGGCCACAGAAGTTGGCACGCTTTATAGCGTGGAAGAGATCGCACAGATCACAAACGTCGCCAAAGACTACGGCCTAAAGACCCATCTCGACGGCGCGCGGTTTGCCAATGCCTGCGCAGCCCTTGGATGCACCGCCGCAGAGATGACATGGAAAGCCGGCATCGACATGCTGTCATTTGGTGGGACCAAAAATGGCTGCGCGGGCGTCGAGGCGGTGATCTTCTTTGACCCCGAAAAGGCGTGGGAGTTCGAGTTGCGGCGCAAGCGTGGCGCCCATCTTTTCTCCAAGCACCGCTTTCTTGCAGCTCAAATGGAGGCCTATCTGCGCGACAACCTGTGGCTGGAGCTTGGGGCGAAAGCAAATGCCAATTGCGCCCGTTTAGTCAAAGGCTTGCAAGATATTGAAGGGGCAGAAATCCCCGACACTCCGCAAGCCAATATGGTCTTTGCCCATCTGCCCCGAGCAGCCCACCGCCGCGCCAAGGAGGCAGGGGCGCAATATTACCTGTTCCCCTTGGATGTATCCCTTAACGGCCCAGATGACGAATTGATCCGTTGCCGGATGGTCTGCGATTGGAACAAAACAAACGCGGAGATCGACCAACTGGTCAATTTGCTCTGCGGGTAGACAGCCGGCCCCTCCAACGCGGCGGGGCCGAAACCGCTTACAGCTTACCTGACAGGTAGAGGTCCAGGTCTTCGATCTTGTCTTGCCCCCAGAACCGCTCGTCGGTGTCCGTGATGAATGTTGGGGCCCCAAAGACGCCGTTGTTCACCGCATCCTCCAAGTTGCGGGCATATTGCTCTGCCCCTGCCAACATTCCGCTATCGACCAATCCCGCATCAAACCCGTGACGTTCCAGAATTTCGCGCACAACGCTCTCATCTGCAATGTCGCGGTCTTGCGCCCAACACGCGCTGGTGAAGGATTGGACCAACCCCGCCACGTCCCCGCCCACCTCTTGGGCCGCAATAATCGCATAGGACGACGGGGCGGGGTTGGTTGGCCAATGAGCAGGTTTCAAATTGATCGGCATATCCAGCTTCTTGGCAGAGCGGCGCATTTCTTGCAGGCGCCATTCCTGACGGTTCGGATGGCGCTGCGGCGGCGGGGTGCCTCCGGTGCGGCCAAACAAGGCCATGATATCCATCGGCTTGTAGGTGAGAGTTGCGCCATGCTTGGCCGCAACCTCCTCAAGACGCCCCCCCACCATGTAGGTGTAAGGTGATAAAGTTGCGAAATAGTAGTCAACATGTGGCATTTGGACGTCCTTTGAGGGTTAAGGCTTTGCGCGAATCCTAGTCCGGTGGTACGGGAAGCGCAACGCGGGCCAGTTGGGGAACACAGGGCCGTGATAGCTGCCAAACGGGGACACCACATGCCAGTCAACACAGATCCTAAACTCATCGCCGGTAACTCAAATATTCCGCTTGCTGAAGGCATTGCCAAACGCATGTCCATGCACCGCGGACAATCGGTAAAGCCGATCGACACTCGTGTAGAGCGGTTCAATGACGGCGAGATTTTTGTCGAAGTGTTCGAGAATGTGCGTGGCGAGGATATGTTCATTATCCAAAGCACTTCCAACCCCGCGAATGACAACCTGATGGAACTATTGATCATGAGCGATGCGCTCAAGCGCTCAAGCGCCGCCCGCATCACTGCAGTGATCCCCTACTTCGGATACGCCCGCCAAGACCGTCGCACCAAGGCCCGCACGCCAATTTCGGCAAAGCTGGTGGCCAACCTGATTGAAGAAGCCGGCGTCGAGCGGGTGCTGACCATGGACCTGCACGCGGCCCAAATCCAAGGGTTCTTCGACGTGCCGGTGGACAATCTCTATGCGTCTCCGATTTTCGCGTTGGATATTCTGCACCATTTCCAAGACATGGACGACGTCATGGTTGTCTCTCCGGATGTCGGCGGCGTCGCCCGCGCCCGCGAATTGGCGCAGCGCATTAAAGCGCCTTTGTCCATCGTTGACAAACGCCGCGAGAAAGCCGGGGAAGTGGCCGAAATGACCGTCATCGGGAATGTCGAAGGCAAGCGCTGCATCATCGTTGACGACATCTGCGACACCGCTGGCACGCTCTGCAAAGCAGCCGAGGTCCTGATGGACGCAGGCGCAACCGAGGTTCACAGCTATATCACCCACGGCGTGCTCTCCGGTCCCGCTGTCGATCGCATCACGAACTCTGTCATGAAAAGCCTCGTGATCACCGATAGCATCGAGCCGACCCAAGCCGTCAAAGCCTGCAAAAACATCCGCATCGTTCCAACCGCGCCGATGTTTGCACAGGCAATCCTCAATATCTCCGGCGGGATGTCAGTCTCATCGCTGTTCGACAATGAGACCCTAGAGCCAATCTACGAAAGCCTCTACCCGAACAGATAGTCCCCTATCACTGCTTCAAAAATACCTTGGGGGTTTGGGGGCAAAGCCCCCATCCTATCCAACTGCGCCGCAGGTACATTTTGGCAAGCCTAGTAAAGCTCCCAGTCATCTTCGTTGGGCAACGGTCCGATCACCATCCAATTGGCGCGCACGCGGGCCACGCGGCTGTCGCCCCATGTCCGGTACACAAGATCAAAACCGGATTCGCTGATGTTCTCAGCCGCAATATCCATCCGCTGATTGGTCTTTGTGTCGCTGTCCCACATGGCAATGGAAACCATAACATTGGGAATGGCGGCGTAGGGCTCTGCAAATTCCACTTCAAAGCGGTGCTCACGCGGACCAGTGCCGGTCCACATCGGACCGTCATCAATGTAATCGGAAAACAAAACACGAGAGCCTTGCGTGATACCGATGTTGTTGCTGGTTAAACGTTGCATAATCTACCTTTACGCGGCGATGGTACTCTTGAATTTAGCCTACACTATGACGGCACTCCTTAGGGTAAGCGTTACGTAGGAGTAAACCCAAAAAAAAGCCCCGACGAAGCGGGGCTTTTTCTATTTCGTTGCGCATAAGACGCGAGGCTAACGAGATTAGCCCTGAATCTGAGCGCTCGCAGCCACGAGGTCATCAGCATATTTCGCTGCCACATCCGTGTTCGCTGCATCGCGCTGAAGGTTTGCCTCTTTGATGAGGTCCTCCATCAACTCAGCAGTCACATCCGCTTTCACAAAAGCGCGTTCTGCCAGAACAGACGTCCCAGTAGCACCCACTTCGGCAAAGCCACCTGTCACCAGATATTCATCCGTGCCGGACGCGGTCACGACCTTCAACACACCCGGACGCAGGGTGGTGATCACCGGCGCGTGCTGCGCCATAGCGGTGAAGTCACCCTCGGCCCCGGGGATTTGCACCTCGGTGGCCTGTACGGAGGTCAAGCGCCGCTCGGGCGAGACCAGATCGAATTGCATCATATCAGCCATGAATGGCCTCCTTGAATTTAGGCTGCTTCCGCGGCCATTTTCTCGGCTTTAGCAACAACTTCGTCGATGCCACCAACCATGTAGAAAGCGCCTTCTGGAAGGTGATCGTATTCACCAGCCACAACTGCTTTGAACGACGCGATCGTGTCTTCCAAAGCAACCTGCTTACCGTCGGAACCTGTGAACACTTTCGCCACGTCGAACGGCTGGGACAAGAAGCGCTCGATCTTACGGGCACGTGCCACTGCCAATTTGTCGTCCTCGGACAATTCGTCCATGCCAAGAATGGCGATGATGTCTTGAAGCGACTTGTAGCGCTGCAGGATACCTTGCACGTCACGAGCAACACCGTAGTGCTCCTCGCCAACAACCGCAGGGTCCATCAGGCGGGATGTGGAGTCGAGCGGGTCAACCGCAGGGTAGATACCTTTTTCCGAGATCGCACGGTCAAGAACCGTTGTCGCATCAAGGTGAGCAAAGGACGTCGCAGGCGCAGGGTCAGTAAGGTCATCCGCAGGAACATATACGGCTTGAACAGACGTAATCGAGCCCGCTTTTGTGGATGCGATACGCTCTTGCATGGCACCCATGTCGGTTGCCAGTGTTGGCTGGTAGCCAACCGCAGATGGGATACGACCCAAAAGCGCGGACACTTCGGATCCGGCTTGTGTAAAGCGGAAGATGTTGTCCACGAAGAACAGAACGTCAGAACCCGTGTCATCGCGGAACTGCTCAGCCAAGGACAGACCAGTCAAAGCGATACGCATACGCGCACCGGGAGGCTCGTTCATTTGGCCGTAAACCAGCGCAATTTTGGAGTCTTCCAAGTTGTCTGGAACGATAACGCCGGATTCGATCATCTCGTGGTAAAGGTCGTTTCCTTCACGCGTACGCTCACCAACACCCGCGAACACGGACACACCAGAGTGCACCTTCGCGATGTTGTTGATCAATTCCATGATCAAAACTGTTTTACCAACACCCGCACCACCGAAGAGGCCGATTTTACCGCCTTTGGTGTAGGGAGCCAGCAAGTCGATAACCTTGATGCCTGTTACCAGAATTTCAGTCGCTGTGGACTGGTCTTCAAATGCAGGCGCGTCACCGTGAATTGGGCGGCGGCCGGACGCTTTAACAGGGCCCTGCTCGTCAACTGGGTCGCCAGTTACGTTCAGGATGCGGCCCAAAGTGCCAGTGCCCACTGGAACAGTGATCTGACCTTCGGTGTTGATCACTTCCTGACCGCGCACCAAACCTTCGGTGGCGTCCATAGCAATCGCACGAACGGTGTTTTCGCCAAGGTGCTGAGCAACTTCCAACACCAGCTTTTTGCCGTTGTTGTCTGTTTCCAGCGCGTTGAGGATCTCAGGCAGGTCATCGGCGAATTGGACGTCGACGACCGCACCAATAACCTGTGTAATTTTGCCTTTAACATTGGCCATGTTGAGGTTCTCCGGGGTCTAGAGCGCTTCAGCGCCCGAAATGATTTCAATAAGCTCGTTGGTGATCACAGCCTGACGCGAGCGGTTATACTCTACGGTCAGCTTGTCGATCATTTCGCCTGCGTTGCGGGTCGCGTTGTCCATAGCGGACATCCGTGCACCCTGCTCCGAGGCGCCGTTTTCCAACAGGGCCGAGAAGATTTGCGTGGCAACTGCGCGCGGCAGCAAGTCAGCCAAGATGGCTTCTTCGCTTGGCTCGTAGTCATACAGCGTCGCTTCCTCGCTGGCTTCAACATTGCTGAAGTCGGCTGGGATGATTTGCTGCTCTGTCGGCGTTTGGCTGATGACGGACTGGAAGGTCGAGTAGAAGATCTTCGCAACGTCAAATTCACCATCCTCGAAGCGGGTCAGCAGGTCTTGCGCAATACCAGAGGCATTGTCGTAACCCAGCTTCTTCACTTCCGACAGGTCCACGTGGCCGATGGAAAGGTCGCCGAATTCGCGTTTCAGCGCTTCGCGACCCTTTTTGCCAACAGTGAGGATCTTCACTGTCTTGCCTTCGGCCATGAGTTTATGAGCGGCCACACGGGCCAGCTTTGCAATGTTGCCGTTAAAGCCACCACACAGGCCACGTTCTGCGGTCATAACGACCAACAGATGTGTCTGGTTGGAGCCGTTTCCGACCAGCAGCTTTGGGCCGCTGTCGGAAGACACGCCACCGGCCAACTGCGCCATAACGGCGTTAAACCGTTCAGCGTAGGGGCGGCCAGCCTCCGCTGCTTCCTGCGCACGGCGCAGTTTAGCAGCGGCGACCATTTGCATCGCCTTCGTGATCTTGCGGGTCGATTTGACCGACGCGATCCGATTTTTTAGAACCTTGAGGTTTGGCATCTGCCTAAGCCCCCCTTATGCGAAGTCAGCTGCGAACGCGTCTAGCTCTGCCTTGATGGCCGCCTCGGCATCACCCTTAATCTTTGGGTCATCCTTGGTGATCATGTCCAGAACAGCTTTGCCTTTGCCACGCAGGTGCGCCAGCAAGCCAGCCTCGAAACGACCGACGTCAGAGACTTCGATCTTATCAAGGTAGCCTTTGGTGCCCGCGTAGATCACGCAAACGATCTCAGCATTGGTCAGTGGCGAGTACTGTGGCTGTTTCATCAGCTCAGTCAAACGCGCACCACGGTTCAGCAACTGCTGAGTAGCGGCATCAAGGTCGGAGCCGAACTGCGCGAACGCAGCCATCTCACGGTATTGAGCAAGCTCCAGCTTAACCGGACCAGCAACAGATTTCATCGAGTTCGTTTGAGCGGAAGAGCCCACACGAGACACCGACAGACCTGTGTTCACCGCAGGGCGAATGCCTTGGTAGAACAATTCGGTCTCAAGGAAGATCTGACCGTCGGTGATCGAAATCACGTTGGTTGGAATAAACGCAGAAACGTCACCACCTTGGGTTTCAATGATCGGCAGCGCCGTCAAGGAACCGGAACCGTTGTCTTCGTTCAATTTGCAAGAACGCTCGAGCAGACGGGAGTGAAGGTAGAAAACGTCACCTGGGTACGCTTCACGGCCTGGTGGGCGACGCAGAAGCAAGGACATTTGACGGTAGGACACAGCTTGCTTGGTCAAATCATCATAGATGATCAAAGCGTGGCGGCCGTTGTCACGGAAGTGCTCGGCCATCGCAGTCGCGGCGTATGGAGCCAAGAACTGCATTGGTGCAGGGTCAGAAGCCGTCGCCGCAACAACAACCGAATATTCGATCGCGCCGGACTCTTCGAGCTTCTTCACCAGCTGCGCAACTGTAGAGCGCTTTTGGCCAACCGCAACGTAGACACAGTAGAGCTTCTTGCTCTCGTCGTCGCCAGCAGCGTCGTTGTAGGATTTTTGGTTCAGGATGGCGTCAAGCGCGATCGCTGTTTTACCGATTTGACGGTCACCAATGATCAATTCGCGCTGGCCGCGGCCAACTGGGATCATCGCATCCACAGATTTCAGACCAGTCGCCATTGGCTCGTGAACCGACTTACGTGGGATAATGCCCGGTGCCTTTTGGTCAGCAACAGCACGGTTCTTCGTTTTGATCGGGCCCTTGCCGTCCAGCGGGTTACCCAGACCGTCAACAACGCGACCCAGCAGCTCGTCACCGGCAGGTACGTCCACGATGGAGTTTGTGCGCTTAACAGTGTCGCCTTCTTTAATGTCACGGTCAGACCCGAAGATAACAACACCAACGTTGTCGTTCTCGAGGTTCAGGGCCATGCCTTGAATGCCACCAGGGAATTCGACCATCTCACCAGCTTGGCAATTGTCGAGACCGTAAACACGGGCGATACCATCGCCTACGCTCAATACGCGACCAACTTCAGCAACTTCGACTTCTTTGCCGAAGTTTTTGATTTGATCTTTCAGGATCGCAGAGATTTCTGCAGCTTGGATCGCCATTTTATCCGACCTCTTTCATGGAATTCTGGAGGGAAGCAAGTTTCGAGCGGATCGACGTATCGATCATCTTGGAACCTACTTTTACGACAAGACCGCCAATGAGGCTTTCATCGACGGCCATATTGATTTTCACATCTTTGCCCACAGTCGCTTTCAGCGTCTTGGCAAGTTTGTCTTGTTGAGCCTTCGTCAGCGCCTTTGCGGCTGTGACGTCTGCTGCGATTTCGCCCTTTTCGTCGGCGATCAGCCCGCGCAACTCGGATACCAACTGCGGCAGAACAAACAGACGGCGCTTGCCGGCCATCAGGTTCAGCGTGTTGGCCATAGTCGGCGACAGCTTCATTTTCTTGGAGATTGCCACGATGGCGCTTGCCTGCTGCTCACGAGAGTACAGCGGAGAAGCGATAAGATCGCGGAAATCTGAGCTTCCGGTCAATGCGGCGTCCAGCGTATCGACGTCGGTTTCCAACGCCTTCAGCTTTTTGCCTTCCTTGGCCAATTCAAACACGGCTGTCGCATAGCGACCGGCGATGCCTGTGGAGATCGAGACTGGTTCGGACACGTCCACCCTTCCGTTACGAGGCCAGCAAACTTTTCGCGAAGTCCGACGTGGCCGTTGCAAGAAAGGCCGCGCAAACCCGCAGCCTTCAAAATCAGTGGTGATCTAGCAAAGCGGGGTGCGTACCGCAACAGGGAAGGTCAATATATTAATGTTTCAGTATACTGTCGTATCCCCTTCTTTTATTGGGCTCCCGGCCATCGAAGCCATGGGTGCGACCGAATGAAGCCGCAATAAATGGGACTCAATTCGCAAATTTGGTCCCATTTTCCCCGCGAGTCACCCCAAGGGGCGTGCAAGTTGGATCTTTCACCTCGCGCCCCGACACCGGATTCGCCGCACCTTCCAAAATACGCAACGGCGCACGCACCTTCGCGCCGATCCCCCTCTTCTTCGGGGCATAGACCTGCTTGCTGACCTCAACAATCAGAACACCGCCCGCAATGTAGCTGGACACCCCGCGCCCCATCTTCTCGATGGTGGCGGCCCATTTCAGCCAAACTTTGCGTTGGCTGGGCGGGGTAAACAGCGCCGCGCGGTGACTTTCCGGTGTGAAGGAGTGGCGCTTTAACTGTGTCTCCAACTGCGTCAACGAATAGGGCCGCCCGTAGCCAAACGGCGTGCCGTCGCGTCGCGCCCAAAGTCCAGCACGATTGGGGACCACAAATAATGCACGCCCCCCGGGTCCCAGCACCCGAAAGCATTCGTCCAGCAATGCGGTCGGGTTCTCTGTGGTTTCCAACCCGTGCATCACCACCAATTTATCCGCCTGCCCTGTCTCAAGAGGCCAAAGCGCCTCCTCGCATAACACCGACATGTTGTCTTGGCCGGCGGGCCAATGCATGACCCCTTGAGGTCCCGGCATCAGTGCAACCACGCGGCGCGCCTCGCCAATAAATGGGCGCAACAAAGGAGCCGCAAACCCGTATCCAATTACTGTCTGCCCTTTGGTGTCCGGCCACAGACTGCGCAGCTGATCACGCACCGCGCGTTGCGCCACACGGCCAAGTCCGGTGCGATAATAGAACTTTTTTAAATCTTGTACGTCGAGATGCATGAACTGTCCCTTTACGCGTCACAGGCACTCTGCAACTCTTTTGCGCCCTTGCAAAGACGGATGCGCATCTTAGGTGAAGTATCTCGCGACAACACGATCTGACGCGATACTCTCTTCCCTTTCGGGCCGATCACGACCATTGTGAAGAGAAACGACTTGAATATCGGCGATATAAACCGAAATGTAAGGTCTAAGAGGCAATGGTAAGATCCGGGCCCTCAACCCCGGAAACTGCCCTCGATAATAAAGGAGCATAGGGTGCCGTCATTCTCTGACACTCTCGAAAAGGCAATTCACTCGGCATTGGCGCAGGCCAATACCCATCGCCACGAGCTTGCGACGCTGGAACATCTTCTGCTTGCGCTCATTGACGAACCGGATGCTGCCAAAGTTATGAACGCCTGTGGCGTTGATCTTGATGTGCTTCGCAAAACACTGGGCGAATTCATCGAAGACGAGTTATCCACTCTCGTGACGGATGTTGAAGGGTCGGAGGCGGTGCCAACCGCTGCCTTCCAACGCGTCATTCAACGCGCGGCAATTCATGTGCAATCCTCTGGCCGCACCGAGGTCACTGGCGCCAATGTCTTGGTTGCGATCTTCGCCGAACGCGAAAGCAACGCCGCCTTCTTCCTGCAAGAACAGGATATGACACGCTATGATGCGGTGAATTTTATCGCTCATGGTGTAGCGAAAGACCCCACATTTGGCGAAGCACGCCCCGTCTCAGGAGCGCCGGACTTTGAAGAAGAGATCACGCCTGAGGCCAATGATGTTGAAGGTGAAGCCAAGGAAACCGCGCTTTCTAAATACTGTGTAGACCTGAACGCCAAGGCTGCGCAGGGGGATGTTGACCCATTGATCGGCCGCTCTGAAGAAGTGGAGCGTTGCGTTCAGGTATTGTGTCGCCGTCGCAAGAATAACCCGTTGTTGGTTGGCGATCCTGGCGTTGGCAAAACAGCCATTGCAGAAGGATTGGCCCATAAGATCGTCGCTGGTGAAACTCCTGAAATTCTGGCGCACGCCACGATTTACTCCCTTGATATGGGCGCGTTGCTGGCTGGCACACGGTATCGTGGTGATTTTGAAGAACGCCTGAAAGCCGTGATGACTGAGATGGAAGATCATCCCGATGCGGTGCTGTTTATCGACGAAATCCATACGGTAATCGGCGCTGGCGCAACCTCTGGTGGTGCGATGGATGCCTCCAACCTGCTGAAACCCGCGCTGCAAGGGGGCAAACTGCGCTGCATGGGATCCACGACCTACAAAGAGTTCCGTCAGCATTTTGAAAAAGATCGCGCTTTGGCCCGTCGCTTCCAAAAGATCGATGTGAACGAGCCTTCAGTTGATGATGCCATCAAAATCCTCAAGGGCCTGAAACCCTATTTCGAGAAGCATCACGACATCAAATACACAACTGATGCGATCAAATCTGCCGTAGAACTGGCATCGCGCTATATCCACGACCGCAAACTGCCCGACAAAGCGATCGACGTGATCGACGAAGCCGGTGCAGCGCAACATCTGGTGGCCGAAAGCAAACGTCGCAAAACCATTGGCGCAAAAGAGATCGAAGCCGTTGTGGCGAAGATCGCACGAATCCCGCCCAAAAATGTCACCAAAGACGACGCCGTCGTTCTGAAAGATTTGGAAAAGTCGCTCAAACGCGTGGTGTTCGGACAAGACGCGGCCCTAGACGCGTTGTCTTCGGCGATCAAATTGGCCCGCGCCGGCTTGCGCGAGCCGGAAAAACCCATCGGCAACTACCTCTTCGCAGGTCCAACTGGTGTGGGGAAAACCGAGGTTGCCAAGCAACTCGCCAGCACTTTGGGTGTAGAGCTGTTGCGCTTTGACATGTCGGAATACATGGAGAAACACGCGGTTTCACGTTTGATTGGCGCGCCTCCAGGCTATGTCGGTTTCGATCAGGGCGGTATGTTAACCGACCAAGTCGACCAGCATCCGCACTGTGTGCTTCTGCTCGACGAAATGGAAAAAGCCCACCCGGATGTCTACAATATCCTGCTGCAGGTGATGGATAACGGCAAGCTGACAGACCACAATGGACGCACGGTGGATTTCCGCAATGTGATCTTGATCATGACGTCAAATGCGGGCGCAATGGAGATGTCCAAATCGGCCATCGGCTTCGGACGTGACCGCCGCGAGGGGGAAGACACCGCCGCCATTGAACGCACCTTCACACCGGAGTTCCGCAACCGTTTGGACGCTGTGATCAGCTTTGCACCGCTCGGCAAGAAGATCATCTCGCGTGTAGTTGAAAAGTTCGTATTGCAACTCGAAGCACAATTGATGGATCGCAACGTGACCATCGAGTTAACCCCTGCCGCGGCGGAATGGCTTGGCGAAAAGGGCTACGACGACAAGATGGGCGCACGCCCCTTGGGCCGTGTGATTCAGGAGCATATCAAAAAGCCGCTGGCTGAAGAATTGCTGTTTGGAAAGCTGGCCAAAGGTGGTGTGGTGAAAGTTGGTGTCAAGAAAGGTGAAATCGACCTCACCATTCTGGAGCCAGAGGCTGCGCGCATCACCTCCAAAAAGAAGCCACCTCTGCTTACTGCTGACTAGTGCGAAGAATACTGTCGTTCATCATTGCAATAACTTTCGCGGCCCCAGCGGCCGCGAAGGATCCTCTTTTTTCGCTGCCTATTGATTGCGTTCTCGGGGAGACCTGCTTCATCCAGAACTATGTCGACAGCGATCCAACTCCCAATGCCCGCGATCACACTTGCGGGCCTTTGACCTATGACGGCCACAAAGGCACCGATATTCGTGTTGCGACCTTGGCCGAAATGAAGGCCGGCGTGACCGTCCTTGCAACGGCCCCGGGAACGGTGCGCGCTACTCGCGACGGGCTGCCCGACATTGCGTCAAATGCTCCGAATGCTCCTGACCTCAACGGAAAAGATTGTGGAAACGGGTTGGTTATCAGCCATGGCGACGGTTGGGAAAGCCAGTACTGCCATATGCGAAACGGCTCAATCACCGTGGAGAAAGGCCAGCGCGTCGCCAAGGGCACGGCCCTTGGTTTGGTCGGCCTGAGCGGCAGAACCGAATTCCCGCATATTCACATGTCATTGCGCCACAACGGTGTCGTGGTCGACCCTTTCTCTCCGGATGCGGCGGGACAATGCGGGCCTTCCGAAACAACGCTGTGGCAAGACCCAATCACCTATACAGCTGGTGCGCTGCTCGACATCGGGTTTTCCGAAGGCGTGCCAAAGTTCGATGACATCAAAGCCGGATTGGAGGACGCAGACAGTTTAGCAGCCAATGCCGCCGGTTTGGTTCTTTGGGGCTATGCATTTGGCACCCGCGCAGGGGACACGATGACGTTCAAAATTACCGGCCCGGAAGGTTGGCGCCACAGTCAAATTGTAGAATTCACCAAACCCCAAGCCCAAGTTTTCCGCGCATCAGGCCGCAAGAAACCAAAGAACGGCTGGCCTTTGGGGGTTTATGAAGGCGTGGTGACATTCGAAAGAAACGGCACCGTTCTGAGCACACAGTCGTTAACTACTTCTCGGTAAGCTTCAATTCGATCCGCCGGTTTTGGGCGCGCGCCTCTGGCGTATTCGCAAGGTTAATCGGTTGAAACTCCCCAAATCCGTTGGCCGCCAATCGCGAAGGTGCAATTCCCAAATCCGCGCTCATATACCTTACGACAGATAATGCGCGCGCTTGGCTCAATTCCCAATTGTCTTTGAAACGGCCAACCCCCGACAAAGGCAAATTATCGGTGTGACCATCGACGCGGATCACCCAATCTAACCCGTCAGGAATATCCCCTGCAACGCGCGACAAGATGGTTGCGACCTTGGCCACCTCGCTTTTGCCCTCCGGCGACAGCACGGCCCGTCCAGGTTGAAACAGCACCTCTGATGAAAACACAAAGCGGTCACCTTCAATTCGGATACCATCTTGATTGCCCAAAAGTGCTCGAAGTTGCCCAAAGAATTCGGAGCGGTAGTTCTTCAACTCTTTTGCCTCGGCCTCCAGACGCAACCGCTCCGCTTCCTCAAGTTTGGCCCGAGAGCGCTGCTCAGACGCAACCAGCGCAAGGGCAGAATTCAATTCAGCCCCCAAATTCTGAACCTGAACATCAGAGGCTTCGCGGCGCGCATCCGTTTCGTCCAAAATGGATTGCAAAGACCCCAATTGCGTTCGTAAAGCCGCGACTTGCTGGTTCAGCACCTCAACTTTGCGCTGACTTTCCAAGCTAATTTCCTTTTCATCCGCCAGCTCGCTACGCGCCAACGACAGAAGGGCTGCCCGTTGTTCGGCCTCTCCCATCGCCTCTGCAATACCGGTTTGCGCGGCGGCCTGCGCAGCCAGTGCCGCTACGAGCTGCTTGCGCAGGTCTTCCTCTTCGGCTTGTGATGCCTCCAGATTGGCGGTCGTCTGGGTCTGCGTTGCAAGGACAGAGGCCAACTGATCTGCCGACACTTTCTCTGCGGCCCGTGCGGCTGCCAGCAAGGTCAATGTATCCTCTGCCTCTTTGCGTTGCGTTTCCAAAGCCAAGGTCATGGCGGTAAGCTCCGCATCAGCATTTTGCAAACGCGCGCGCAAAGCATCTGCAGCAGCGTCATCAATAAGTTTGGCCGCCTCCGCCGCGCTGAGCGCCTCGGATTGTGCATCGGATTGAAGCTGCAAGTCCGCGACCAAAGCCTCCAAGGCTTCGCGGCGCGCGGCCGCCAAGCGGGCAGTCTCAACACCTTCGTCGATTTCAGCGCGTGCCGTCGCCAATGCCAATTGGGCGGCTTCCTTTTGCGAAATCTCTCGTGCCAAACCCGCCTCTATGTCTTCGATCCGCGCGAAAAGCCCTTCCACCTGATTTTGAGAATCTTCAAGATCGCCCGTCAAAGAAGCTACCTGTCCGCGCAAGCCCTCGCGCTGGCTCAGCAGCCCTGCGACCTGCTCTTCAAAGCTGGCGATCTTGCTGGCTTGCGTTTCATTTTGCGCCGAGAGTGAGGCAATCAATGTGGCCTGTTGCGCGGCAGTAATATCAAGTTCTTCGATGTCTTGCTCCAGACCGAAGCTGCGCTGTTGCTCCAATCCCAATGCCTGCGCAAGTGAGGCCACCTCGCCAGTCAACTGGTTCAACTCGCTGTCTTGGGAGGTGATCTTCTCGCTCAGCATAAACTGCACAATCATGAAGATAGACAACACAAACACCAGAACCAAAAGCAAGGCCGTCATCGCATCCACAAAGCCAGGCCAGATGTTGGCTTCAAACCGTTTTCCGTTGCGTCGAGACAGCGCCACGGGGCTATTCCTCCTTCCCGTGATCCGGCAAACGGCGGGTATTGGAAGGGCGGCGTTCGCGGGTTAATTGACGCACTGCCTGTGTCACCTGAACCAAATCCGTATGCAGCTGGCCCATGCTTTCCTGCCGGCCAGAAGACATTTCTTCCAGTATCTTCAGCATCTGAACATCGATGGACCGCAACCGCATGCGGCTTTCCGGATCGATGTCATTGTCTGTGGTTTCTGCCAATTTGGCCAACAGTCGCTCTTGACCATCCGCGACACGATTTAGCGCATCTGTCGGATCGATGCTCATGTCCAGCCGGTTGGTCAATGTCGCGACCGCGCGGGTAAGGCTATCCAGCTTTTCCGCAGAGGCAACACGGCTGGCTTCCCCTTGTACAAATAGGCCTTGAAGACTGTCGATTTGCTCCACCATATGGTCAAGGACTGTGGCCACGACCCCTTGATCAAAACCGCCGCCGCCGTCGCCTTCCCCCGAGGAAAATCCGACGCGTGTGATGGTGGACAACCATTCTTCCATTTCACGGTAGAACCGGTTTTGCCCATGCCCCGCGAATAGCTCCAACAAGCCCACAACGAGTGACCCCGCAAGCCCCAGCAAAGAGGACGCGAAGGCCGTGCCCATGCCCGCAAGCTGGCTTTCCAACCCGTTCATCAGATCGCCAAAGACCTTAGCGCCGCTTTCACCTTCTTCAACATTCAACGACCGAATGGTATCCACAACACCGGGAATGGTGGTTGCCAATCCGTAGAACGTCCCCAGCAAACCCAGAAAAATCAACAGGTTAATGATGTACCGCGTTATATCACGCGCCTCATCCATTCGTGTGGCAACGGAATCCAAAATCGTGCGCGACGAGCCAGAACTGATCTGCATCCGCGCCCCGCGAGACCGCAACAACCCTGCCAAAGATGCAAGAAGAGTTGGAGCATGGGTCTTGTCGTGATCTGCGCGATCATGCGCGAAACTTTCGATCCACGACACGGACGAAATCAACTGCAGCACCTGCACAAAGCAGGCCAGAACGCCCGCAACAAACACCGACAGGATCACCCCGTTCAGATATGGATTGGCCAAAAACACCGAGCTGACGGACGGGTAAATCAGGTATCCGCCAAACGCTACAAGACCAAGGATGACCAACATCACCATGATCTGTCGCACAGGCTGGGTGAATTGCGGCGTGCGTTCCCGCTCGATTGGGGTGTCCATCAGTTTGCGGCCTCTGTCATGCTCGGACTTCTTTTTATTCAAGGCATGATAGGCGCGCACAGGCGGTTTTCAAAGGAATAACTAACCCGCCAGTTGCCGTACCCGCGTGACCAACCAATTCATGTCAGTATCTGTGATCTCGAAGGCATCAAGCTGCTGTGCTGTGTTATACAAATACTCGGTGTTGGGCCCACGCCCCCCAACCGCCTTGGCGATAACTTGGGCTTGCTGTTCCAGCTCCATCCCGCCGCAATACTGGATATGATCCCGCTCAATCACATAGCAAAGCGCAGGCACCTTGCGCCCGTCACGCAGCTCAAGGTCATGCACCTGTTCGACATAGGCGGCGGATACCAGTTCGCGTTCACGCAGATAAGCAAGCACCGCGTCACGTTCGTGATCTTTCACCCGCATGGCCACCCCATCGCAGGTGGTATCGGCCTCATCCAGCGCTAAAACCAGTCCCGGTTCCTCTTCGGAGCCGCGGTGGTGGATCGACCACATACAAAAAGAGCGGTGAAACCCGTCGAGCCGCGCCAGAACCTGCTCCTCAGGTTCAAACCCCGGGTTCCACATCAAAGAGCCGTAGCCAAATACCCAAAGAGGAGCGTCCGTCATGATCTGGTCCTTCTACCTTTGCGCCTGTAAACAACATCACGGGTTTCGGGAAAAGGACATTCCACATGCGTAAGTTGATCGTCGTCGTTTTGGTGGCTGCCACCGCATGGGCCGCCTATTGGGTTGTTGGGGCGACCGCGTCGCAAAAAGCAACCGTTGGCTGGCTGGACGCCCGTCGCGCAGAGGGGTGGCAGGTCGAATATTCGGACCTCAAGGTTCGCGGTTTTCCCAACCGGTTTGACACCACGATAACAGACATTCAGTTAACCGATCCCGAAACTGGGGTAAGCTGGTCTGCGCCGTTCTTTCAAATCTTCTCACTTAGCTATCAGCCTAACCATTTGATTGCCGCTTGGCCGAACTCTCAAAATTTGGCCACGCCGTTTCAAAAAATAGACATAAAAACCAATGCCATGACCGCATCGATTAAGGTTATGCCAAACAGCAAGCTAGAATTGGTCAACGCAACGTTGGTCGTCGAAGGCGCCGCCGTCTCTTCTAGCGAAGGGTGGAGCGCCGGAGCTGATAACATCAACTTCGCCATCAGGCAGACGGCTGACAAGGAAATGACCTATGACATCGCCGCGCAGGCCGACACGCTCCTTCCCAGCGAGGCCTTGCGGAAGGTTCTGGACGCCGGAGGCAATCTGCCCGATGCGATCGAAGGGTTCAGTTTCGACAGCGAAATCGGCTTCGCCCGTCCTCTTGATATTCGTGTGATTGAGCAAAACCGCCCAGACATAACCTCGCTCGATATCAAAGACGCGCGCGGCAGCTGGGGGGAATTACACCTTCGGGCCAAAGGAGACTTGGCCGTAGATACCACCGGTCACCCAAACGGCGAAGTCGCCATCAAAGCGCAAAACTGGCGTGAAATGCTGAACCTTGCGGTAAATGCTGGCGCTATGCCCGCCGAAGCCGCCCGCGCGGCCGAGCTGGGCTTAGGCTTTCTGGCGACCTTATCTGGTGCGGAAAATTCACTCGATGCACCGCTCAGTTTCTCGGACGGGCGCATCTTCTTAGGGCCCATCCCGATCGGATCAGCACCGAAGCTCAACCTACGCTAGCGGCAGTAAGTGCCGGAGCGGTATCGCGCGGTGTCAAAGTGAAAATGGTCTTGATGAAAGCGGTTTGCATTTGGCCCCAAAACGGTCCCAAACGGCCCGCAAGCTGCCTTGTGCATCTTCTTCAATGCCGGTCCGTTTTTCTTGCTGCGCCAGCCCTTTAGCACAGTCATCGATGAGCCATCCTTCAGGTTGATCGCTGCAATGTCCAAAGCGCGGCCTCTGCCGTGTTCTGAAATCTTCGCGCCCTTTTGATTGTTACGTGTCCTGCAATTGTAATGGGCCACAATTTTGAGGGATTTAACCCCTCCCCCGCGGCGCCCGACCGCAGGTTTCACGCCCTTATCCACCCATGTTTTCAGGGCTTTGGCCGTGTTACAATCGATCTTGGCATGCTGCGTCAAAGCAACGCCAGACACTTCCGTTATCTTCACCCCATTGTCCAAGCCGCACCCTTTGATCTTGGCCGGAATTCGGCTGATCTTTTCGCCGCGAATACTAGGGTCACCGCAGACGGACCCTTTCAGGCTTTTGGATACTTTCTTGGAGGGTTTCGCCGCAGGTCGCGATTTTGGCTTCTTCTTGAAGGCGTTTTTCAGCTGCGTTCCAAAGGTATTCGGGCGCACCGCATCTTGGCGTTCTGCCACCACTGTTTCCCCTCGCGCAAACGGGCGCAAGGAGCGGCGCGGTGCCAACGCAGACGCTGAAACTTCGACGATCACCGCCCGTTCTGGTGCGGGTGTTGCTGCCCCCTGACGGGGCAAGGGGCGCAGCGAGGTCGCAGTATTGGCCTGCGCCACCCCCGTCAGCAATACACTGGCCAACAACAGCCACTTCATTTCGCGTTACGCCCAAAGTTCGGTGCGTCGGTATCTTGACCCGCCTCAATAATGCCGCGTCGGATCGCACGGGTGCGGGTGAAGTAATCGTGCAAATGTTCTCCGTCGCCGGTGCGAATGGCCCGTTGCAGGGCAAACAGCTCTTCGGTGAACCGGCCAAGAATTTCCAAGGTTGCATCCTTATTCGACAAAAACACATCGCGCCACATTGTCGGGTCGGACGCCGCAATCCGCGTGAAGTCGCGAAAACCGGCAGCCGAATATTTGACCACTTCACTGTCAGTTACCCGCCCCAGATCATCAGCCACCCCAACCATCGTGTAGGCGATCAGATGCGGCGTATGAGAGGTAACGGCCAGAACCAAATCATGATGCGCAGGGTCCATCTCGTCCACGTTGGACCCCATCTGCTCCCAAAGTGTCTTGTAGCGGCTCAATACATCCGCGTCCGTGCCTTCAAGCGGGGTGAGCAAACACCAGCGGTTGTCAAACAGCTCTGCAAATCCAGAGGTTGGGCCAGACTGCTCGGTGCCCGCCAACGGGTGTGCGGGGATGAAGTCCACACCTTCGGGAAGATGCGGGGCGACCGCATCAATCACCGCGCCTTTGGTGGACCCAACGTCAGACACCAAGGCGCCGTGCTTCAATCCCGGCGCGATTTCGGCGGCGACAGCCCCCATGGCACCAACCGGCACGCAAAGAATTACCAGATCAGCATCTTTCACCGCCTCAACGGCGCTAGAAGCGATGCGGTCACACAAGCCAATGTCACGCGCCACCTTGCGGGTCTCGGCCGAGCGCGCATAGCCCACGACTTCCCCCGCCAGATCGGCTCGTTTCATCGCATGAAACAGGGAGCCGGCAATCAGCCCAAGGCCAATTACAGCCACACGATCATAGAGTTGGGCCATTTACAGCGCCTCCTTGATGGCCGCGACAACCTGCTTGCAGGCCTCTTCGGTCCCGACGGTAATTCGAATGCAGTCCGGCAGATTATACCCAGCCACCAAGCGCACAATCAGCCCCTTGGTTTTCAAATGCGCATCTATCGCTTCGGCCTGCGCCTGATCGTCAAATCGGGCCAAGATGAAATTCGCCTCTGACGGGTCAACTTTGACGCCAATGGCGTGCAGCTGCGCCGTCATCCAGTCGCGCATTCTGACGTTTTCCGCACGGCACCAATCCAGATAACCGGTGTCCCGCATGGCCATTTCCGCCGCCTTCAAGGCAGGGACGCTTAGATTGAACGGGCCGCGCACACGGTTCAATGTGTCAATGATCTCCTTGGGGCCGTAGCCGTAGCCAATCCGCAGCCCACCCAGCCCATAGGCTTTGGAGAAGGTGCGGGTCATGAAGACGTTGTCGCGCGCATCTATCACCGCCTGACCTGCGTCAAACCCTTCAACGAACTCTGCGTAGGCCCCGTCCAACACCAACAAGCACCCTTCGGGCAACCCGTCGGCCAAACGGGCGACTTCGGTTTCGTCAATCATTGTTCCGGTTGGGTTGTTGGGGTTTGCAACAAACACCAGTTTTGTACGCTCCGTCACTGCCGCAAGCAGTTTGTCGACATCCGTCCGGCGCTCCGTTTCGGGGGCCGCTACGGGGGAAGCCCCTGCGGCCAACGCAGAAATCCGGTACATGGAAAACCCGTGTTCGGTATGAAGCACCTCGTCCCCCGGCCCTGCGTAGGCGTAGCACAAAAAGGAGATAATTTCGTCAGAGCCAACCCCGCATGTGATGCGCTCGGGGTCCAAACCTTGCACATCGCCAATGGCGTGGCGTAGCGCGCTGTGATCGGTAGAAGGATACAAATGCAATTCGCCCGCAGCTTGCCGAAACGCATCCAAAGCCCGTTTGGACGGCCCATGTGGGTTTTCATTGGAAGAGAGTTTGATGACCTCCGAGACGCCCTCGATTTTCGAGGCTCCCGACTGGTAAAGATTGATATCCATGATACCTGGTTGTGGCGTCATCGTCATGTCAGTTGTCCCCAAAGTTCTGCTCGTTTTAACCAGCCAGATCGGGGTTGGAAAGGTCGGCTTTAAAAGAAGCTTTGCGGATCGATATCAACCTGCAAGCGCAAATCCCCCCTGAGACGGATTGGTCTGATCCATTCCGCGATGGCCCGTTGCAGCGGAGCGCCTTTCGGGGCTTTCACCAACAGGCGCACACGGTGGCGCCCACGGATACGCGCAATCGGGGCCGGAGCAGGCCCGTACACTTGTGCCCCGACCTGCTTGAGCGCCCTGTCATTGCGAGCCAACGTGTTGCCCAGATCGAAAACCGGTGCCGCTTCAGGACCGGACAGGATCACGCCGGCCATTCGCCCGTAGGGGGGCATACCTGCTTGCTCTCGCTCTGCGGCCTCGGCCCGCCAGAAGGCCTCCTCATCCCCGTTCAGGATCGAGGTGATCACCGGATGCTCGGGCTGAAACGTTTGCAGCAATGCCGTGCCCCGCTTGGTTGACCGCCCTGCCCTGCCTGCAACCTGACGCATCAGCTGAAAGGTCTTTTCCGCGGCGCGAAGGTCCGACCCCTGCAGCCCCAAATCCGCGTCAATCACGCCGACCAAGGTCAGTTGCGGAAAATTATGCCCCTTGGCAACCAATTGGGTCCCGATGATGATATCCGCCCCGCCCTGAGCAATTGCCTCAATATGCGCCTTCAGCTCCCGAGACGTCCCATAAAGATCGGAGGAGAGAACGACCACACGGGCGTCGGGAAACAACTCGGCCAATTCCTCGCCCATGCGCTCCACTCCTGGGCCGATGGGGGCCAAACGGTCTTCGGCCTTGCAAGAAGGGCAGGCTGTGGGCATGGGTTCGGTTTCGCCGCATTGGTGGCACATCAAACGTTTGAGAAACCGGTGCTCCACCATCCGCGCGTCGCAATCCTTGCACACGATCTGATGCCCGCAAGCCCGACATAGCGTCGTTGGCGCGTAGCCACGACGGTTGAGGAAGACCAACGATTGTTCGCCTTTTTCGATCCGTTTCGCGATTTCGCGCTGCAAGGTCGGTGACACCCAGCGTGCGCTTGGCAAATCTTCACGGCGCATATCAATGGCGCGCATCTCGGGGAGGACCGCATCCCCAAAGCGCGACGTCAGCTCAACCCGCGAATACTTCCCCGCCTCGGCATTGGCCCAAGTTTCCAGCGACGGCGTGGCCGAGGCCAGAACCACCTGCGCCCCACAAAGTGAGGCCCGCAAAACGGTCATGTCACGGGCGTTATACAGTACGCCCTCTTCTTGTTTGTACGAATTGTCGTGCTCTTCATCGACCACGATCAGCCCCAAATCACGGTAAGGCAGGAACAACGCAGACCGTGCCCCGACCACCAGCTCCGCACCGCCATCTGCAACCATCCGCCAAACGCGACGGCGTTCCGTCATGGTCACCCCCGAATGCCACTCGGCGGGGCGTGCGCCGAAACGTTCTTCTACTCGGGTAAGGAATTCTGAGGTTAAAGCGATCTCCGGCAACAGCACCAAAGCCTGCCGCCCACGGCGCAAACAGGCTGCAACGGCCTCAAGATACACTTCCGTTTTGCCTGATCCGGTCACGCCTTTTAGCAATGTTGTCGAATAGCCGACGCGGTCCAGCGCGGCGACGGCTGAGGCCTGATCCTCTGTTAGCTCTTTTCCTGGTCTTGATGGGTCCAACGCGGCAAAGGGCAAATCTCGCGGGCTGTCCTCTTCGCGCACGGCCCCAAGTGTGGCCAAGCCTTTGACGACCGATGTGCCAACACCTGCTTGCTCAGCCAGTTCCTTCAAGGTGAATGACAGCCCGCCGAATTCTTCGAGCACCGCCAGCACTTTTTCGCGCGCGGGGGTCATGCGGTCGACCTCGCCAGTTCCCATGCGGAAGATTTTGCGCATGGCCGGCGGATCACCCAACCCCGGCGACCGCGTCGCCAAACGCACCATCGCAGTGAGAGGCGTCAGCGTATAAGCCCCCGCCCGTGTCAGGAAATCACGCATCTCTTCGCGCATCGGCGGCACATCCAGCACCCGAATAACTGAACGTGTTTTTGAGTAGTCGTAATCGCCTTTTCCTGCGCCCCATATGACGCCCAGCACCTTGCGCGGCCCCAGCGGCACTTCGACAAATGCCCCCAAATGGCAACCACCTTCTGGGGCTTTATAGTCCAGCATGCGGTCCAATGGCTGGGTGGTGACAACCCCCACCAAATCGCCTTCATGGAAAAACCCGCTCACGACTGCCCTTTCACCGTTTGCCCTCACCTACGCAATTGAGGTAAAGCCACACTTAACCAGCCCCAACGCCCACCGAAAGGCATAGCCCATGAAATTCTTCGTAGACACCGCAGAAATTGACGACATCAAGGACCTGAACGCCTTGGGTATCGTGGACGGGGTAACGACCAACCCGTCGCTGATTGCAAAATCCGGCCGTGACATTCTGGAAGTGACCAAAGAGATTTGCTCAATTGTTGATGGGCCTGTGTCCGCTGAAGTCGTCGCCCTGAACGCCGACGACATGATCGCGGAAGGCCGCAAACTGGCAAAAATCGCAGACAACATCGCCGTGAAAGTGCCTTTGACATGGGACGGGTTGAAAGCCTGTAACGTGCTGACCAACGAAGGCCATATGGTCAATGTGACGCTTTGCTTCTCGGCCAACCAAGCGCTGCTGGCGGCCAAAGTGGGCGCGACGTTCATTTCTCCGTTCATCGGCCGTTTGGATGACTTGAACCTAGACGGCATGGAGCTGATCGCGGACATTCGCAATATGTACGACAACTACGGCTTCGAGACGCAGATCCTCGCGGCCTCCATCCGGTCGGCCAACCACATGTCCGATTGCGCGGCCATCGGTGCAGATGTGGCGACCGCGCCACCTGCGGTTATCAAGAAGATGGCCGATCACGTTTTGACCGACAAAGGCCTTGATGGCTTTATGAAAGACGTCGCCAAAGCCAACATCAAGATCGTCTAAGCCCTTTGGCCTGAACGCACCAAATGCCCCAACCCAGAGGAAATGAAAAAAACTCTGGGTTGGGGTCTGCAAAGCCTCTCGAGGGATAAGCTTTACAATTTCTTAGAACTTGCGGGAAAACTCCCCGCTCGCACCGGACAACAGCCCACGACCTTCGGGGATGTCATCAATTGCGCGCAAAGCCTCGCGGTCAAGACCGCTGGAGCCTGAGCAGGCCGACACGGCCAACAGCAAAGCAACTGCAAACACCGCTCGCATTAGAACTTCAACCGTGCACCGGCGAGAACTGCCGTGACATCTTGGAACTGCGATCCCGGGCGATCCAGCTCGTAATTGCGCACGCCAAGGTAAAGATCGGTTCCGATTGCGTCGATATGTTGAACGGCGGCAATCCCGTAGCTTGTGGCCTCGTCGCCAACGGCAGCCACATCATCGCTGACCGAGTAGTCGATGGAGAATGCCGTCGCCCCTAGGTTTGAGATTGCAGTCGTTTGATACCCGACTTTGACATAGCCGAACTTGGTGTCCCGCAGGTCCGTCGCCAGTTCGCGATCCCGCGAACCGCCCGCCAGCGTCAGGCTCAGGCCAGTGTCTTGGTGCAGCAATGACACCGAGCCGTTGACCGTTTCGTCGTCTGCGGCATCAACCGAGTAAGCCAAGGCCGCGCCAACTTTGAACGCACCCAAAGTGCTGTTGTAGCGGGCAGCCACATCGTAGATCCCGTCAGACCCAACAGAGCCGGACAAAGTCACACCGCCAAAGGAGGGCGCGTCATACCGCACACGGTCCTGACGGCTCAGCCCGTCCAGATTGGTCACAACACTGCCGACACTGACCGTCGTCAAGGCATTGGCGCTGTCGCGGAACAAAATGCCGCCTGCGAAGTCTGCAACACCGGAATATGCAACGATGGATGTGCCGGACAGATCAACCTCTGACGTAGAATTCGACGCGGTATCGCCTTGGCCGACGGTCAACCGCCCGAATTTGTCGTTCTCGAAGAACAGCTCCAGCTTTCTCTCGGACAAGAACGAAGACCCGCCGCCGGTGTTCTGTGTGATCTGGTTTACACTCGCTGTGGAATTGCTTTCGGCTTGGATTTCGATGTTTACCCCAGCCGTCCAACCATCGCCAAAGTCACCTTCGCCGGTAAAGCGAAAGCGCGTGGAGGAGTTGTCGTTATCAACAAAGAACGTCTCGCTGCTGACGCCATCATCTGCAAACAAGACGCCGCGGTTTACCTGCCCCGAGAAGCTCAGGCGGATGCCGGTATTGGCGCTGCCGACAGTTTTCCCGCTTTCTTCAGCGAAACTGGGTAGGCTGCTCACGGCCAAAGCACTGGCCGTCACTAATAGTAATGATCTCATATCGTCCTCGATTTTCAAGTTGTCCGTGACTGGAACGAGGAGAATTTAGACCGCCAGCAATCGCCTTGGATGTAGCGGCAAGGCAACCACACAAACGTATAGGTCAAGCAATTGAAAAATATAAAGAACACAAAGGAATTAGATGTAAGTTTCTTGCCAAATGAACTCACATCTCGGAGGCTCGATCAGTCGTGAATCCTAGCCCAAAACATGTGAACTTTTCGGGTCCATTCGGGGCCCCAAATTTCGCCTGTTTTTCGTCAGGTCTTTCCTTGTATGACGCAAAATTTTGGCGGGCAGCTTCACAAGCATTTACGAACACGTCAGTGAAGCGTGATTTCAATCACAGAAACCCAGATGCAAGCGAATTTTCTGCGCTATAGCGCACCGATTAATCAGCTACAACGCACAGAAACTATTAGAATCAACTTCGATATACCAATCAAGGAACGCTTCTTGTCTCTGAAAGGCGTCGGTTAAAACTCGGGCGCCAATCGGGGGCCAATCGGGGACCAATAGGGATTGCGGGTCCCTCCGCTACGTCAAAACAATTGCCTATGGACCGCGCCGCACCCCTCCCCTAGCGTTCCCAAATGAGACTTTCCTCCACCACGCTTGGCCCGCTTTTCGCCTCCATCGCCGTCACGCTTTTTGCGTTGAACGACGTGACGATGAAATTTTTGTCGGGCGGCTATGCGTTGCACGAATTGGTTCTGATCCGCTCCGTCGTTGGCCTGGCGGTGGTGTTGCTTTTCATGGCCCCCTTTGAAGGAGGTTTGCCCGCATTGAAAACCAAGCGGCTGGGGGCACAAATGTTGCGGGCTGGCTTAGTGTTTTTCGCCAATATGACCTTTTTCCTTGGGCTCTCGGTGTTGCCCTTGGCAGATGCCGTGGCTTTGTTCTTCGTGTCGCCCTTTTTGATCACCATTTTTTCGGTGCTTTTCTTGGGAGAAACGGTCGGGCCACGTCGCTGGGCTGCCGTAGGGGTAGGGTTGATGGGTGTCTTGATTATTTTGCGACCGGGGGCGGCCAGCTTCCAGTTGGCGTCGCTCCTACCCGTTTTCGCGGCATTCGGATATGCGGGGCTTCACATCATGACACGGTATCTACGCGACACCGAGACCACGGTGTCTATGGTGTTCTACATTCAACTGACCTTCATCCTCGCCAGCCTTGCCTTCGGGCTTGTCCTCGGGGACGGGAAGTTTTACGCGAGCAGTCCAGCCTCACTAGAATTTCTCATGCGTCCTTGGGTTTGGCCCAGCGCGCCTGACCTCCCCTATATTTTGACGCTTGGGCTATTTGCAGCGGTCGGGGGCTACTTCATTTCATTGGCGTATCGCACCGGAGAGGCCGCGCTGGTCGCCCCCTTTGAGTATCTGGCTTTGCCCTTATCGATCGTGTTGGGAATTCTCATGTTCGATGAATGGCCCGATGTCGTGGCATGGATCGGCATCGCCTTGATCCTTGGCTCCGGCCTGTACACCGTTTGGCGCGAACACCAATTGGCCAAGCGGCAACGCCCGAAACGCGAAAGCTAACATAAAATGGGGCCGCCCCGAGAAGGAGCGGCCCACTGTTTGGTCATTGGAAATTTCTTAGCCGATCACTGCGTTGTCGTCGCGTTTGACCGCAATAACCGTAGAGCGCGCCAGCTTCCCTTCCCCATCTGGGAAAGGCGCAGAGGGGTGTTGGATGCCCACGAACATTGTGCGTTTGTCGGCAGACCATGTCAGTCCCGTCACTTCGGACCCGTTTGGCCCTGTCAGGAACCGCTCAATCTGGCCAGTAACCGGATCGCCCGCTAGCATCTGGTTGTTGCCCATGCCCTCAAACGCGCCCTCGTTGTCGTCATCCCCATCCGTCTGGATCCACAAGATACCGGTGCTGTCGAACTGCATCCCATCTGGCGAGTTGAACAAGTTGCCCTCATTGACGTTTTCAGAGCCCTTGTTCAGCCCTTCGCCAACCTTCGGGTTGCCCGCCATGACATAAAGATCCCAAGTGAAGCCGTCGCTCGCGTGGTTCTCATCTTCGGGGTACCAACGCACGATCTGGCCGTATTTGTTGGCTTCGCGCGGGTTCGGGCCACCGACCGGCGTGTCATCCCCACCGGCGTTGGTCTTCAAGCCGCGGTTTTTGTTGTTGGTCAGGGCGCAATAGGCTTCGACCGAAACAGGGTTCACTGCGACCCATTCAGGACGGTCCATCGTGGTCGCCCCTACTTTCGACGCAGCAACGCGAGTCATAATGCTGATCTCGGGTTTTCCCATGCCGGTGGTTTCAGGGGTCAAAGCAATCCACTGGCCTTTGCCGTCTTCGTTGAACTTGGCCACATAGAGCTGGCCTTCAACAAGCAAGTCTGAAGTGTCGCCGCCCGGAGTGTACACGCCATCAGAGACATATTTGTACAAGAACTCCCCGCGCTCATCATCCCCAAGATACACGACAACGCGACCGTCGGGGGCCAATACACAGGCTGCGTTCTCATGCTTGAAACGGCCCAACGCAGTGTGCTTGATCGGGGTCGATGTCGGGTCGGCAGGGTCAATTTCAACGATATAGCCAAACCGGTACGGCTCGTTTGGAGTCTTCGCCAAATCGTAGCGCGCATCGAACTTTTCGTAGGCGTAGCGGCTTTCGGTTTTAATGCCATAGCGGCCGAAGTCTTCAGGCAATGTCACGTCTTGGTCCGTGGACCCGAAGTAGCCGTTAAAGTTCTCTTCGCAGGTCAGATAAGTGCCCCAAGGCGTCTTGCCGCCGCCACAGTTGTTCATGGTGCCCAGAACTTCAATGCCTGCGGGGTCCGCGTCCGTTTTCAACAAATCATGCCCTGCCGCTGGGCCGGAAATCTTCATCGGAGTGTTCTGGTGAATACGGCGGGTGAACGGGCTGTCTTTGACGATGTCCCATCCGTTGTCCCCTTCTGACACTTCCATGACGGTCACGCCTTGCAGATTTTGCAACTTGCGCACGTCTTGTGCTGACGTCGGCACGCCGCCCTCATTGTTAGGCAGGTTGATCTTCGGGTTCACATACTCATGGTTCACCGCAATCAGCTGGTGGCCACCAACAAAGAAGGCCTCCATGCCATCGGTGTTCTCGCCAAAGACTTTGTCGGATGTCTCAAACGAGCCCCCCGTGGCGTGATCCAGATCATCCAGACCAGAGAACAACGGCTGTCCCCATTTGGCCACTGGCTTCCAGCTATACCCCTCTGGCACATGCACTGTGAAATCTGTCTGGATTGGGAGCGGTTTAAACGCGATCCGCGACGTGGCGGCTTCGGCGGTGCTGCCCAGCAAGGAGGCGGTCCCCATGACGGCCGCCCCAGACCCAAAGGCCAATGCGCCAGACAGAAACCCGCGACGTGAAAGTGCGCCTTCCACAACCGCGTCGAAGCCAGTTTCTTCGGCGGTTGGGCGTTGCAGTTCGTCCCATTCGTCCCAAGACAGTTCGGATGTATCAATATCGTTCATGGCGGCTTCCCTCTAGGTGGCTCAGATTGTTTCCGAGGGGGACCATAGGCGCGGCGATTATCGGCTTTGTGACAGGGGTGATTCAGATTTGTGACACAGACAATTGCAGGTAATCAGAGCGTGGAAAAAGCAGAACACATGGGTTATAGTCATTCAAAACAAAGCCCAAAACATAAGGCATTGAGCATGATTGAGCAGGTCGAAGTGCTGGACGCGCTGCGCAACAAAATTCTATCAGATCCAGAAGTTATTCTGGAAGATCAAGACCTTATGCGGGCGCTGATCGACGCAAACGAACGCACCCTCGGGGGCAATATCGTTGATCTTCGTGGAATCGCGATGGAACGGTTGGAAAGCCGTCTCGACCGGCTGGAGGACACCCATCGCTCCGTCATCGCAGCGGCCTATGAAAACTTGGCGGGTACGAACCTTATCCAAAACGCTATTTTGAAGGTGCTGGAGCCGACCGACTTCCCCGCCTTCCTAACCACCCTGTCGGGTGACCTTCTGGAATCACTGCGCGTGTCACGTCTGCGGCTGATCTTGGAATCCAAAGAACACCAAAGCCCGTCAATCGGGTTTGAAGATGTCTTGTCAATTGTCGAGCCGGGCGTCGTCGATCACTACATCACGGCTGGGCGCGACATTCACGTCCGCCCTGTAAGCCTGCGGCAGGTGTCGCCCGCATCCGAAGACGTCTATGGCGACAATGCCGCCTACATCAAATCCGAAGCTTTGCTGCGACTGGATTTGGGCGAAGGACGCCTTCCCGGATTGCTGGTCATGGGGTCCGAAGATCCACATCAGTTCCGCCCCAACCAAGGCACCGATCTGCTGACCTTCTTTGGTGCCGCGTTTGAGCGGGCGATCAAACGCTGGCTGGCATAATGCTTATTTCTCCAGCCTGCCGCGATGCGTTGGAAGGCTGGCTGACCCATCGCAGGGCGCTTGATGGCGTGGCCGAAAACACCATCGAGGCCTATCGCAGCGATGTATTGGGCTACCTCAATTTCATCACCGCCCATTTCGGAGATAGCACAGGTCTGAAACCGCTGGCGAAGGTCAAACCCACCGACATGCGCGCGTGGATGGCCCACGAACGCAAGCGTGGGGTTGCCGCAAGATCGTTGGCCCGCGAGCTATCCTCGGTCAAAAGCTTCTATCGCTGGCTGGCCGAACGCGAAGGCTTCGAGCCCACCGCCGTTCTTGCGACCCGATCCCCAAAATTTCAAAAGAAGCTCCCGCGCCCCTTGGCCATTGATGCAGCCCGCGCCATGATTGACACTGTCGAGACGCAAGCCAGCAAGGATTGGGTCGCCAGCCGAGACGCCGCAGTTCTGACCTTGCTTTATGGTTGCGGGTTGCGGATTTCGGAGGCCCTTGGCCTAACCTTCAAGGACGCCCCCCTGCCAGATGTCATCCGCATTGTCGGCAAAGGCGGCAAGGAACGCGTCGTGCCAGTGATCGACCCCGCACGCAGGGCCGTGGATCGCTACTTGGGCATGCAGCCCTTTCCCATGCAGCCTGATGATCCGCTGTTTCGTGGCGTGCGTGGCGGGGCTCTTAGCCCTCGGTTGATCGCCAAGGCCATGGAAACTGCGCGCATGCAGCTGGGTCTTCCTGCAACTGCCACGCCGCATGCTATGCGCCATTCTTTCGCGACCCATTTGCTGGAGGCCGGCGGTGATCTGCGATCGATCCAAGAATTGCTAGGTCACGCCTCCCTTGCTACCACCCAAGCCTATACCGCCGTCGACACCGCGCGACTGATGGAAGTCTATGACAACGCCCACCCCAAAGGGCGTAAACACGGGTAATTGAACCAATACCTCACGCCTTTGTGTCCAATCGTTTGGAAACTTTTATTGGCAAACACCCCCTACTCCTGCGACAAACTGTCAACGCTAGTATCTCGGGAGAAAGACCACATGACCATTCGCACCTTCATCGCCGCGGCGACCACTGCAACGGCCCTCATGGCCACCGCCGCAAGTGCAGCCGATTGCGCCATCGACGTAGAAGACGCGTTTGACCTTGAAGCGGCACAGATTGACGAAATCTATGCCTGCCTGAATGACGCGATGGTCGAAGGCTACGCCAAGGAAGGCGATGAGATCGGTTCAAACTTCCGCTCTTGGACCGCAACAGCGACCCGCCCTGCCGTCGCAGGCCCACACGGCAACCGTCTGCTCAACACATTCGCCAATGATATCGCCGCAGAGCAATATCTGAAGTTCGAAGAAGAAGGCGTGAAAATGCCGGTCGGCTCGATCTTGGCAAAAGAATCAATCAGCCTTTCCATCAAGAAGAAGAAGGCCCGCGTAGGTCCTTTGTTCCTCATGACAAAAATGGAAGAAGGCTCGATCCCAGAAACAGCTGACTGGCTGTATGCCGGCATTCAGCCGAACGGCAAGGTTATGAAGGTAAAGCAAAGCTTCTGCCATGATTGTCACTCCAGCTATTCGGATCAGGACATGCTGGGGTACCCGCTCGAGGAAGTGCGCGTCAGCAACTAAATCGATCCTATCAGTCTACACCAAAAGGCGCGTCCACATGGGCGCGCCTTTCTGCTGTGCGGGACTTCCTGCTCAAAGACTTTACAAGATGCGTCATTTTGGGCCATGAGGGGCCATGACACCTCAAATCAAAGCCCTCTCTGTCCACCTTCTAACTGCAACCGGCGCCGTTTTTGCGATGCTGGCAATGTTGGCAGCCGTGGACGAGAAATGGTCGCTTATGTTCTTATGGCTGGTCGTGGCCTTCGGCGTGGATGGCATTGATGGGCCTTTGGCGCGGAAATATAATGTAAAACAACACGCCCCACAGTTTGACGGCGTTTTGCTGGACATGATTATCGACTACCTGACCTATGTCTTTATTCCCGCCTTTGCCTTGTTCAAGTCGGGGATATTCGAGGGCTGGACCGGATGGTTCGTGATCATCGTCATCACCTTTGCCTCTGCGATGTATTTTGCTGATACACGCATGAAAACAAAAGACTATTCCTTCTCTGGATTTCCGGGGTGCTGGAACATGGTGGCCATCGTTGTGTTCGCCCTGCAGCCAAACTTTTGGATTATTCTGGCGCTGGTCACTGTGTTGGCCGTTGCGATGTTCATCCCGTTCAAATTCGTCCATCCCGTGCGCACCCAGCGCTGGCGGACCGTTACCTTGCCGATGGCCTTGGCGTGGACATTCTTTGCCGGTTGGGCTGCATGGGTAAACTTCGACTCTCAAAGCTGGGCGCACTGGGGGTTGATCGTTACCTCTGTCTACTTGCTGTTTGCGGGCGTGGCTCAACAAGCGCTGTACGGAAAAGACGGCTAGATCAGCAGTGAGGCCGCGCCCTCAAGCTTTAGCAACTCAACCTTTGCATCCACCCCGCCTGCGCCTGAAAACCCGCCCAATCCATTCGCCCCCAAAACGCGGTGACATGGAATAAGAATAGCGATCGGATTTGCCCCACAGGCCTGCCCGATGGCTTGCGCAGACACCGCAAGCTCGCCTGCCAAATCGCCGTAGGTGCGTGTCTCGCCGTAGGGAATGGCGCACAGGGCTCGGTAAAACCTTTGCTGAAACTCGGAGCCGCGCGGGCTCAACGGCAGATCAAACGCCTGCAGGTCACCGGCGAAATAGGCCTTCATCTGGGAAACGGCCTCCCCCAAGACACCGTCACGTATGATCTGGCCGGAGTCGTTCCACTCCAGCTCGATGATTGCGCCGTCCCGCTCTATCAAAGTCAGCGGTCCGACGGGGCTATCAAGCCGTGCTTTCGCCCCGTCGCTCATTGTTTACTCCAACGCCGTGTCGCAGCGCTGGCAAACACCATCGTGGCTGTGCTTGCCAACATCTGGCAAAATTTTCCAGCAACGTTGGCATTTGTCGCCTTCTGCTTTGCCAAACACAACGCCCACGTCCGCGGTGTCTTCCAGCGTGAACGCATCTGCCGGAGGTGTGTCGGTGGACACCGTGATGACAGAGGTGATGCACATGTCATCAAATGCGATGGTGTCCAGAACCTTTGCCACCTCGGCCGTCACAAAGACCGTAGGCCCTGCTTCTAGAGAAGACCCGATGACTTTCGCAGTCCGCTCTACCTCCAAAGCCCCAGTCACCACGCGTCGCACTTTGCGCACGGTGGCCCATTTGGCCGCCAGTTCCGCGTCCCGCCAGTCGCTTGGAGTCTCGGGGATATCGGTCAGGTGAATGGAAGAATCCTCGCCTGAGAAGCGCTCAAGCCAGATTTCTTCACAAGTGAACACCAAGATCGGTGCCAGCCACGTGGTCAGGCGGTGGAACAAGATGTCCAGAACCGTACGCGCTGCGCGGCGGCGTTCTGTGTCGCCGTCACAATACAAGGCGTCCTTGCGGATATCGAAGTAGAACGCCGACAAATCGACCGTCGCGAAGGTAAAGATCGCTTGGAATACGCCTTGGAAGTCGAATTTCGCGTAGCCGTCACGCACCACCTCGTCCAGCTCCGACAGGCGGTGCAAAATCCAGCGTTCCAGTTCCGGCATGTCTGCAGGATCCATGCGGTCGGCTTCGGTGAAGTCGTTCAGAGAGCCAAGCATGAAACGCATCGTGTTGCGCAGACGACGGTAGCTATCGGCCACACCTTTGAGGATTTCGTCCCCGATGCGCTGATCCTGCGTGAAGTCAGTTTGTGCAACCCAAAGGCGCAAAATGTCGGCGCCATATTGCTGCACGATCTTCTCTGGCACGATGGTGTTGCCGATGGACTTGGACATCTTCATGCCCTTCTCATCCAACGTAAACCCATGGGTCACAACATTGCGGTACGGCGCGCGCCCAGTGGTTCCGACCGATTGCAACAGCGACGAGTGGAACCAGCCACGGTGCTGGTCGGTGCCTTCCATGTAGACATCTGCGATGCCGTCCTCGGAGCCGTCTTCGCGGTCGCGCAGGGTAAAGGCATGGGTACAGCCGGAATCGAACCATACGTCCAGAATGTCCATGACTTGAACGTAATCATCTGGGTTAACGATGCCGCTCAAGAAGCGCTCTTTCGCACCATCTTTGTACCAAGCATCCGCGCCCTCGACCTCAAATGCCTCTAGGACACGAGCGTTCACCTCTTCGTTGCGCAGCAAGAAGTCATCCGCGTCAGGCAAAGCCCCTACTTTGGTGAAACATGTCAGCGGCACGCCCCATGCCCGTTGGCGTGACAACACCCAGTCCGGGCGCGCCTCCATCATCGAGTGCAAACGGTTGCGGCCGGACTGCGGCGTCCATTTCACGTTGTCGATCTCGGTCAACGCGCGTTCCCGAATGGTCTTGCCAAACTGATCTTGCTTATCGCCGACTTCGCGGTCAATCGCGGCAAACCATTGCGGCGTGTTGCGGTAGATGACAGGTGCCTTGGAGCGCCACGAATGCGGGTAGCTATGCGTCAAACGCCCGCGCGCCATCAGAAGATTACCCGAGGCCAGCACCTCGATCACGGCCTTATTCGCATCACCCTCTTTGCCATTGGGTTTGAGAATGCGCTTGCCGCCAAACAGCGGCAGGTCAGCGCGGTAAGACCCGTCTTCCATGATGTTGTAAGTCATAGGCAGGCCAAATTTTACGCCAATTTGGTAATCGTCGTCACCGTGGCTTGGAGCCGTGTGCACAAAGCCGGTACCCGCGTCTTCAGTGACGTGATCGCCTGGAAGAAGGGGGACGTCATAGTCCCATTCACCTGCCCCATTCGGCACGCCGCGCAGCGGATGCTTCAGGGTCAAGGCTTCCAAAACGGCCGGTGATGCGTCGCGCATGCGCTCAAATCCGTCTACGCGCGCTTGGCCAAAGATGGCCTCTGCCAAGGTATCTGCCACGAGGTATTTTTCGCCGACCTTCGCCCAGTTGTCTTCGGCAGCTTCCGTCACCTTATACAAGCCGTAGCTGATCTTTGGCCCGAAACACACCGCGCGGTTTTGCGGGATGGTCCAAGGTGTCGTGGTCCAGATCACAACATTGGTGTTGGCAAACTCGGCGCCAATTTCTTGTGCGGCTGCGGATGTTTTGCTGTCGTCCCCGCCGGTGATCTCGGTCACCAAAGCCTCTGTCCCCGCGAGGCCCACAACAGGGAATTTCACCCAAATCATATCGGACTTGTGATCGTGGTATTCGACCTCAGCCTCAGCCAATGCGGTTTTCTCAACAGGTGACCACATCACCGGCTTTGAGCCTTGATATAATGTGCCGTTCATCAAGAACTTTTGGAACTCTTCCGCAATCACGCGCTCGGCGTGGAAATTCATCGTCAGATATGGGTCATCCCAGTTGCCCGTGATGCCAAGCCGCTTGAATTCATCGCGCTGGATATCCACCCAGCCCGCAGCAAACTCGCGACATTCTTGGCGAAACTCGACCACGTCAATGGCGTCTTTGTCTTTGCCCTTGTTGCGGTATTTCTCTTCGATCTTCCATTCGATCGGCAGGCCGTGACAGTCCCAACCCGGAATATAACGTGCGTCAAAACCCATCATTTGATGCGACCGCACGATCATGTCTTTGATCGTCTTGTTCAACGCGTGGCCGATATGCAGGTGGCCATTGGCATAGGGCGGGCCGTCGTGCAGGGTAAACGGCTTACGGGTTTCGGTTTTCGCCTTCTCGCGCAATTGGTCATAGACGCCAATCTTCGCCCAACGCTCCAGCCAACCGGGCTCCCGCTTGGGCAGGCCCGCACGCATTGGGAAATCGGTTTTTGGCAGGTTCAACGTGTCTTTGTAGGAAATGGTCTCAGGGGTATCGGCGCACATGTGAGGCGTCCTTTGTCGTCGGAATTGCAATTCGGAGTGGGGTCGGTGCGAGAAACTCAAACACCTTTGCCCGGCGTCTCATTTTGATCAGAGCGCCGGGGATATAATTCGAATAATGACGATGCTTTGTGTCATGAGGCGCTTATAACCTTGGCTACACCGGTTCGTCCAGTGCGCTTGCGTCGCTTAGTCCAAGCAACTGCGCAAGGGCACCGCTTTCCTGACTGACCTGCGCAAGGCTATAGCTATCCAGCACTTTGAAGAAGGCTTCTTGCGCTTCGATCAGTGGTCCGCGCAACCCGCACGCAGGGGTAATAACGCATGCCCCGTTTCCTGCGAAGCACTCCACAACAGACAAGTTACGCGTAAGGCTTCGCACCACGGACCCAATAAGAATTTCTTCCGCTGGCTTTGCCAAACTCAAACCACCGGCCCGCCCGCGTGTGGAAACCACGAACCCCTCGCCCGCCAAGGCTGTCGCGACTTTGGACAGATGGTGCTCTGATAGCGAAAACTTCGACGCTATTTCGGCAACCGAGGCCTTCGGATCATCATTGACGCGAAGGTACATCAGTATTCGGAGGCCGTAGTCTGTGAACTTGTCCAACTGCATCGCAAATATTTAGCATTTACAATGCGCAATTAAAAGCGCTAGATAATACGCATCTAAAATACCCATTAAAGGGGACATGCGATGGCGACGCCCACCACCTCCGAAAAACTTGCTGACGTCCTTTTGTGGCCTGGCACCAAGATTTGCCAATTCTTCGGGATACAACCCACAGATGACGCGGGCCTGATCCGCTCTATGTTCAACATGCTGGTGTATCTTTGCGTTTTGCTCCCGATCCTTTGGATCCTCCTATGAGAGCCCAGCCTCCTCGGTTCCCGATCACCGCCGCCCAAATTGAGAGCGTGGTCACGAAGTTCTATGCGCAAGTACGATCCGATACCATTTTGGGGCCGGTGTTTGCGGCTCATATCCCCAAAGACGGTTGGCCCGCACATGAAGCCAAGATCGCGAGTTTCTGGCGGAACGCCATTCTGTCAGAGCGCAGCTATGACGGAAACCCGATGCAAAAGCACATGAATGCGCGCGATGTGCACGCGGAACATTTTCCGCTTTGGCTGGCCTTGTTTGACAAAGTTCTGGCGGATGAACTCCCGCAGGACACTGCCTCCGCCTTTTCCAATTTGGCCCATCGCATTGCGCGCGGATTGCGCATGGGGGTTGAGGATTTACGCGCCCCTCTCGACGCCCCGCCAATTTTATAGCCACATCCATTTTGCCCATGACGTCAGCGACTTAACTGCCTATGTTGCACCTCATGACATATAACATCGCAATCGCGGGCGCCGGCATTGGCGGCCTGACCGCCGCTGCCCTTTTGGCCAAACAAGGGCACCGCATCACTGTGTTCGACCAGTTCGACAAGCCACGTCCCGTCGGATCAGGCCTTGTCATTCAGCCAGTGGGGCAAGCTGTCTTGGACGAAATTGGGGCAGGAAATGCTGCCCGCGCCAAGGGCAACGCGGTGTTGCGAATGCTGGGACATGATGCAAGCAACGGGCGGCGCGTGTTGGACGTCACCTATGATCATGACCCTGAGGGCACGAACTACGGCCTCGCCATTCATCGCGCGGCTCTTTTCGATGTAATCATGAAGGCCGCCGTTACCGCTGGCGCTGAAATTCAGCCATCCCACACTGTGACGGCCTATGAGAACGGGGTACTCACCTTCGAAAACTGCGCGCCCCGTGGCCCGTTTGATTTGGTCATAGACAGCTCCGGAGTGTCTTCCCCCTTGTCTCCCATTACCGCCAGCCCGCTGCCCTACGGCGCGATTTGGGGCACGGTTCCGTGGAAGGAATGTGGCTTGCCACGCAATCAACTTACCCAAGTCTACCGGCGCGCAGATCGAATGATCGGCATCATGCCCTCCGGCAGCTTACCTGGGTCGGACGAACAACAAGCCGCCGTTTTTTGGTCCATGCCCCGCGACGGATATGACGCGTGGCGCGCGGCGCCCCTGACGGATTGGCTTGCAGAGGTCGCGTCGCTCTGGCCGCAAGCCGCCCCGATATTCGAGCAGATCACCAGCCACGATCAAATGACTATGGCCCGCTATTCACACGGCACTTTGCGCAAACCTTACGGCGACCGGCTGGCCATTATCGGGGATGCTGCGCACAAGGCCTCTCCGCAGCTGGGGCAAGGAGCGAATATGGCGATGCTGGATGCTTCGGCCTTGGCCAAAGCGATTGCGCAGCACCCGCTACAACAGGCCTTGCCCGCCTACGCAATGGCGCGTCGGTGGCATGTGCGCATCTACCAAGCGATGTCGCGGAGCTTTACGCCACAGTATCAGTCCGACAGTCGCATTCTACCAGTGCTGCGCGATCGTATTCTGTTTCCGGTCAGCCAGCTTCCACCGATCCCACGCCTTCTGACGCGCTTGGTTCGGGGGGATATGATTCCGCCGATGGCGTCGCTGACGTCGCGTGGCTAACCGGTTGGGAACAACCCCGTCAAAGCGCGGCGCAGCAATCCTGTAACGGTGGGACTTTTCTGCGCGCTGTAGGGCAGCGGGCGGCACACATCCATCGCCGCAACCCCTACGCGCGCCGTCAACGCCCCGTTGATAACCCCCTCGCCGAACCGTCGAGATACCTTCGACAGCACACCGCCACCGGCAATGGAGCCGATCAAATCGTCACCCACAGCGACCGCTCCGGTGGCCACCAAATGTGTCAGCACGGCCTTGGTCAAACGCCAGCTGCCCAGCGTCCCAGAACGCCCGCCATATATCTGAGCAATCCGCCGGATCATCCGCAGGTTCGAGGTCAGCGCGGTGACCAAATCCGCCAAGGCAAGCGGCACAATCGCGGTAACTGTTGCCACTTGCCGCGCGGCGGCCTCCACCTCAGCGCGCGCCATGGCGTCCAATGGCGCAAGCAAATGTGTTTCCGCCGCCCCCAGTATGCCGTCTGCATCAAAGCCGTCGGCTTCACGGGCCTTCAGCGCAACGCGCCCTGCCTCTAGCTCGGGGCGGTTGGCATAAAGCGCCATCAGCTGACCTGTTGTCCTGCGCGCAGCCTTCAAATCACCCGTGGCCAAGGCCCCATCAGCGTCCTTTCGAAGCCCGTCGATTTTCCTCAAACGTCCAATCGCCAACCATTCCTTGCCCGCAATCAGCAACAGAACAAATACAAACAGCCCCGTCAGCCCCACCGCGACAGCCCCCAAAATCGGGCTACGCAGGAGCAAAGCAGTGACGAAATCCCAAGTGGCAACGCTGATGACAAAGCCGACAAGGGCCAGCAAGGCTCCCCAGAAAAGTCGCGCCAATCTTGACGGTTTGCGCGCAGCGAATGCCGCCGCCGCCCGCATGGCATGGCCTTGTGGCACATCGTCGGCAATTGCGGGAGCCGTTGCAGGGGTCAGCTCCGCCGCCTCGTCTAACTCGATCAATACGGGGCGTTTGGTCATCTCAAGCGGTCTCCGATCAGGAACTCAGCCGCGCGGTCCAGCCGAATATGAGGCGGCCCCTCATTTGGGGCTAAGTTCAGTTTGGCAGGGGCGAAATTCATCACAGAGTACTCCGCGTCCAGCCAAGTATCAGCACCGTTTCGCGCCGCCCCAATGATCTTAGCCGGATCAGTCGGTAAATCACCCGGGTAAAATGCGGCTTGCTTGCCAGTGTCTTGCAAACGCCCGCGCACCACATCCAGCCCTTGCAAGTGATCCTCTGTTGTCGCGCGCAATGCGGCAATTGACATGGCTTGAGTTTGGGCTCCGGCGAAATCCGCGCGGTCGCGGGCCTCCCGTAGCAATGCCTCCATGATCGACGTCAGCTGCGGATGCTGAGAATGGTGCAAATGGTCGGCTTTGGTCGCGGCGAACAGGATTTTCTCGACCCGCTTGCCAAACAACATTTTCGACAACCACGCATTCGCCCCCGGACGAAACGCGCCCAAGATGTCGGCCATTGCCGTGCGTAGGTCGTCCACAGCCTGCGGGCCAGAATGAATTGCACCCAATGCATCGACCAGCACAACCTGACGGTCAATGCGCGAAAAATGGTCGCGAAAAAACGGCTTCACCACTTTGGATTTATACGCCTCAAATCGCCGCTCGAACTCGCGGTAAAGCGAGCCGCGTCGCGCCTTCTGCGCCAAAGGCAATGGTGCAAAGGTCAAAACAGGAGAGCCCGCCAAATCTCCGGGCAACAAGAACCGTCCCGGCGTATAATCAGAGAACCCTGCGTCACGGATCGCCTGCAAATAGGCGGTATAGGCCTCGGCAAAGCGCTTTGCTTGTGGTTCATCCAGCTTTGCACTGGCGTCGGTGGATTTCGCCAAAGATACGAAAGCCGCCCCCACATCGCGGGTATCCGCACGGCGCAAGGCCTCTTGCGACCACTCGGCAAAGGATTTGTCCATTAGCCCCAGGTCCAACAGCCATTCCCCTGGGTAGTCCACAATATCCAAATGCACTGTGCGCGGTCCGGACATCATGCCGATCAACCCCGTAGGTTGCACACGCATCGACAGGCGCAGCTCGGAAATTGAGCGCGTTGACGTGGGCCAATGCGGCTCGGAACCGGTGAGTGCTGCCAGATGCGCCTCAAAATCAAACCGCGGAACTGTGTCATCCGGTTGGGGATGCAAATATGCAGTTTGGATACCGCCATCCGCCGCCGCCCGAAGCTGCCCCATACGAGCGCGATCCATCAGATTGGCAATCAGCGAGGTGATGAAGACGGTCTTGCCCGCACGACTTAACCCCGTCACCCCAAGCCGGATCGACGGCTCAAATACGCCCGACACAGATTGTGTGGCACCTTCAACCGTGCGGCCAATGCCGTCGACAATATCGTATAGTATCAAATCCGCCCCTCAGGTTGTTGCACAATACATAGGGGGTCTGTGCTTCCGTGTGTAGGGCCTTGGCATCCCTTCCCCGCCACGCTACCTGTCGGGCATGCCAAGATATGCGCTCAAAATCGAATACAACGGTCAGCCCTTCAATGGCTGGCAACGTCAAGACGGCCAACCTACGGTGCAAGGGACCATTGAGGACGCCTTGCGCAAGCTGCAGCCCGATTTCGAAAAAATTGCAGCCGCAGGGCGGACGGATACCGGCGTGCATGGACTGGCCCAAGTGGCGCATGCGGATATGACCCGCAACTGGGAGGTGTTTCGCCTGAACGAGGCGTTGAACTACCACCTGAAGCCGCACCCGATATCCATTCTCGAAGTCGCCAAGGTTCATGACGACTGGCACGCCCGCTTTGATGCAAAAGAGCGGCGCTACTGGTTTCGACTATTGCATCGGCGCGCGCCCGCAACTCACGAGAAGGGGTTGGTGTGGCAGGTGAATTACCCACTGGATGCTGAATTAATGCGGGAAGCCGCACAATATCTGATCGGGAAGCATGACTTCACGACCTTTCGGTCCTCGACCTGTCAGGCACTGTCACCGGTGAAAACGCTAGACGCCTTGGAGATCGAGCAAATCAATGTGCCTTATGGCACGGAATACCGCTTTTCCATTCGCGCGCGCAGCTTTCTGCACAATCAAGTGCGCAGCTTTGTCGGGTCATTAGAAAGAGTTGGCTGCGGCTCTTGGGAGCCCATCCAGATGAAGCACGCCCTAGAAGCCTGCGACCGTGCTGCCTGTGGTCCGGTGTGCCCTGCCAGCGGCTTGTATCTTGCGGGTGTCGGGTATGAAAACGATCCCTTCACGGGGCTTGCACAAATGGGCACAGCTGCGACAGCCTAACCCCTTGAGCCATCAACTACGACTGGTGCCCATCACGTATTTTTCTTCGTCGTCCTTCTTACGCGCCCCTTCTGCGGCATCCTCTTTGCATCCAGATACATAGCGTTTCAACAGGCCGGTGTAGAATTCAATTTCCTCTTGCTGCTCGGTCAAACGGTTTAACCGCGCCTGCAAGGAGCGACTGTGCTGATGCACTATCTTGTCCGAACTCCCCGCCGCAAAAGAAAGCATATCGAAGATCGGCGACACGATGTCTTGCAAAACCTCAACCGCGATCCGCTCTCGTACGGTCGCAGAAGGCACCTCGACAGATCGTTCGTAATCAAGCACGCGCGTAACATCACCAACGATACGGCGAAATTGCAATCGAAGCGCCCCGTCCGGCAAATCTTCGGGTCGAAAATCAATGCGCAGCCCGCTTATGCCGATGCCCGGCAAAGAGAACGAGAAATCAGGTTTCTCAAAAATCTGCTGTTCCGCGTCCTCCGCCGCCAGCAAAGCCAACACGCTTCGCCCAAACTCTGGCACAAAGGCGCTTTGGATCGATCGCCCAGAGGTGAAGCAATGACTGTTGCGCATGTCCCCTGACACCATCTGCACCGAACGCACAAGAAAGCGGCTTGATGCCTCACGAGACAAAATTAAAATGAGGCTATCGTTAGATACTGGGCCAAGGGAAAGTGCCGTGGACATTGAGTTCCTCGATTGAAAAGAAAGAGTAAACACACGCAAATGGAGTAGGTATCAATCCATCAATATCTAGATATTGCGTCAAATTGATTAACAAAACCTTTACGACACACCATTGACGACCTTCCATCTACCACGAAAACAAGCGCTTTCAAACGGCTTCACTTTCAAACACCAAGAACGGCAACTTTTGGCCAGAAGATACGGCATCCAATCTCCCGTTCGACCGTTCCAAAGTCTTGAGCGCCCGTCCAAAAGACCAACAGCACCCCAGTCAGACGCCCCCTGTCCAACGCCCCCGCCCATGAAGTTAGCTTTTCAGCCGATATCCAGTTTTGAAAATCCAACCGATGATCGCGATGCAAACACCTGTAAACAGCGCGATGGCAAACAGGCTTAGCCCGATGGACACCTCGGCGCTGTCGAAAAAGGCCCAACGGAACCCAGATATCAGATAGACGACCGGATTGAACATCGTGATGGACTGCCAAATCGGTGGCAACATAGACACCGAGTAAAACGAACCGCCAAGGAACACGAGCGGGGTGATCACCAGCAGCGGGATCAATTGCAGTTGTTCAAAACTTCTGGCCCATATTCCTATGATGAACCCCAGCAAGGAAAAGCTGAAACATGTCATCACCAAGAAGGCCATCATCGCAATTGGATGCGCGATTTGCAGATCTACAAACAGAAAGGCGGTTCCCAGAATGATCAACCCGACCAGCAACGCTTTGGTTGCGGCGGCCCCCACGTATCCGATCAAGATCTCAACATAGGACACAGGCGCCGAGAGAAGTTCATAAACTGTGCCGATAAATTTGGGGAAATATATCCCGAAACTTGCATTGGCAGTGCTTTGGGTCATCACCGACAACATAATCAAACCCGGAACGATGAAGGCCCCATAACTGATGCCCTCCACGGTTTCGATGCGAGACCCGATCGCCCCTCCGAAAACAACGAAATACAAGGAGGTAGAGATCACCGGAGAGATAAAGCTTTGCAAAAGAGTGCGGAAAAAACGTGTCATTTCATACACGTAGATTGCCTTGATCGCGATCAGGTTCATGCCGCGCCCTCCACCAGTCCAACGAATATATCTTCCAAGGACGACTGCGACGTCGACACATCTTTCAGCATCAACCCCTGCGCAGCCAAATCACTTAACAACGATGTAATCCCCGTTCTATCGCCGCGCGTGTCATAGGAATACTCCAGACAATAGCCGTCATTCCCGATGGAAAGATTGTACCCCGAAAGCGCTTCGGGCATCTGTGTGACGGGCTGGTGCAGCTCAATGGTCAACTGTTTTTGACCCATTTGGGACATCAGTTCAGCCTTATCCTTCACCAACAGGATTTCCCCGCCATTTATAACGCCCACCCGATCCGCAATGGCTTCGGCTTCCTCAATGTAGTGCGTTGTCAAAATGATCGTCACCCCGTCTTCACGCAGGCCACGAACGATCTCCCACATGTCTTTGCGCAGCTCGACATCCACACCGGCCGAGGGCTCGTCCAAAAACAACACGCGCGGCTCGTGGCTCAGTGCTTTCGCAATCAACACCCGCCGCTTCATGCCCCCAGACAATTCCTTCACGCGCGCATCCTTTTTGTCCCACAAGGACAATTGGCGCAGCGTGCGTTCAATGTAATCGTCGTCGCGCGGCTTCCCGAATAACCCGCGCGAAAATTTCACTGAGTTCAGGACCGTCTCGAATGGCTCCAAGGACAGCTCCTGCGGCACTAGGCCAATCAAGCTGCGCGCGCCCCGAAACTTCTCCACGATGTCGTAGCCGCCAACTTCGACTGTTCCAGATGTGGCATTCACCATCCCACAAATCACTGAAATCAGAGTGGTTTTTCCGGCGCCATTCGGCCCAAGCAAGGCCAGTATCTCACCTTGTTCAATATCGAGAGAGACGCCCTTTAAAGCCGTAAATCCCCCATCATAGGTTTTCGTAACGTCTTTCACAGATACAATCGCAGACATACGTTCCCCAGACATAAATTTATAGAAACCTTTTAGGCATCTCCGGCACTAAGGAAAACCCAGTTTTCTGTGCATGAGACGAAGGTCATTGTGCAATTTCGCCAATCACATTGATTTTCATAAATTTTTGAATAAGTTAACGGCATTCGCCTCGGGGAGGGGCAAGGAAATCATAACACATTGCTGCCAAATGTTTATTCCGCGGAAATATGTTATGTGCTTCTTAACAATTGGGACGAGTAGCGAGTGAGCCTGCAACAAATCGATACCATGATCGACTTCGTGATCGCGCGTATTTCCGACACGCCGAACGGGTACCGCGCGGTGGTCAGAGATATGGCCACCCAATGGCCGGATGTCACGGGGGCGCAAATCGTTTTTGTCCTCGTCAGCGCTGCCCACGCCTTTGAACGGGTCTTCGAAGTCCCGAGCGAGCCGCGAACCGAAGTTCAGCAAACCTTCCGCATCGCCGCCCTTTTAGCCAGTGATCTTTTTGCCCTTCAGCAACGCAGCAACTTTGCGCCAACAGGTCGGGATTTGCTGTCCTATTGGCAGGAAAGCGATCCGTATTTTTTGACCCTCTAGGCGTAAGACGCCCGAATTGCGCGGATGTTGTCGCCATAAGGTTCAGGCGTGCTGACCGATCCCCCCTTAAAGACCGCGGACCCTGCCACCAGCACATCGGCACCGGCCTTCACCAACCCTGGCGCAGTGGCAGGGGTGACGCCACCGTCAATCTCAAGATGGATCGGACGATCACCAATCATCGCACGCAGCTCGGCCACTTTACTCTCCAGCGGGATAAAGCTTTGACCGCCAAACCCAGGGTTCACCGTCATAACGCAAACCAAATCAACCACATCAAGCAAATGTGCTACCGCAGAGGCAGGTGTCCCGGGGTTCAAGGCAACCCCCGCTTTCGCACCTGCGCCGCGGATCGCCTGCATGGTGCGATGGCAATGTGGCCCCGCCTCGACATGTGCGGTGATAAAATCGGCCCCTGCCTTGGCGAACTCCTCAATGTAGAGATCAACGGGCGCGATCATCAAATGCACATCCATCACCGTTTTGATATGCGGGCGGATCGCAGCACAGGTGGTTGGGCCAAAGCTAATGTTCGGGACAAAATGCCCATCCATCACATCGACGTGGATCCAGTCAGCGCCCTGCGCCTCCACCGCGTCGATCTCGGCACCAAAGTTGGCGAAATCGGCAGCCAGAATAGACGGTGCAATCTTTACGGAACGGTCGATGGTCATGGCAGAATCCCCTGATACGTTTTCTGCCCCCTCCCTAACCCGCAGGTTCTTGCAAGGGAAGGCATGCGATGCCTTGCAACGCTGGCGCGCTCGTGTCAGGTTCCTCGCTTCTCTACCCGAAGGACGCGTGACGTGAGCACCTTAACACAGACCAATATGCAGCTGCCGCAAGTGCATTTACCCAGAAACCCCGGCATGGCGCTAGACCTTGACTGGGTTGCGCGGGTGCAGGCGAACACCTCTGCGATCGAACGTCGCGCTGCGACCCTTTCTGGGCGCCGAAGCGTGAAGAAGGACTACCAAGCTGCATGGCTGGTGAAGGCCGTGACTTGCATCGACCTGACAACATTATCCGGCGATGACACCAAAGGCCGCGTGCAGCGGTTGTGCGCCAAAGCCCGCCAACCTATTCGCGCTGACCTTCAAGACGCGCTTGGGCTGAGCGGTATCCAAACTGGCGCGATCTGTGTCTACCATGACATGATCGAAACTGCGGTCAGCGCGTTGGAAGGATCGGGCATTCCTGTGGCCGCCGTCTCCACAGGCTTTCCCGCGGGCTTGTCGCCGTTTCACCTGCGGGTGGCCGAAATCGAGGAAAGCGTCAAAGCAGGTGCGCGCGAGATCGACATCGTCATTTCACGTCGCCATGTGCTGACCCAAAACTGGCAGGCCCTCTATGACGAGATGAAAGCCTTCCGCGCGGCTTGCGGGGATGCCCATGTGAAGGCGATTCTGGCGACTGGAGAATTGGGGTCCTTGCGCAATGTCGCGCGGGCCTCGCTGATTTGCATGATGGCCGGCGCGGATTTCATCAAGACCTCCACCGGCAAAGAAAGCGTCAATGCAACCCTGCCCGTGAGCCTTGTGATGATCCGAGCCATTCGCGACTACTTTGATGCCACGGGCTACCATGTGGGCTACAAACCCGCAGGCGGGATCTCCAAAGCCAAGGACGCGATCACCTATCTGGCGTTGATGAAGGACGAGTTGGGCCACCGTTGGCTACAACCTGATCTGTTTCGCTTTGGAGCCTCGTCACTTTTGAACGACATCGAACGCCAGCTCGAGCATCACATCACCGGCGCCTACTCCGCCTCTTACAGACATCCAATGGGCTAATCACATGACCGTAAAAGACATTCTAGAGACCATGGACTATGGCCCCGCCCCCGAAAGCGCCAACGACGCGCAAGCTTGGCTGGACGCCAAGAACCGCCAGTTCGGGCATTTCATTGGCGGGGAATTCACCACGCCTACACAGGATTTCACCTCAAAGAACCCCGCTACCGGCGAGGTACTGGCAGGTTTGTCGCAAGCGCGCCAAAGCGATGTGGATGCAGCTGTTGAGGCCGCAAGAAAGGCCCAAAAGGCATGGGCCAAGTCCGGCCACACCCGTGCAAAATACCTCTATGCCTTAGCGCGTGCGCTGCAAAAACACGCACGTTTGTTTGCGGTGCTGGAAACCCTCGACAACGGAAAACCCATCCGCGAAAGCCGCGACATCGACATCCCTTTGGCACAGCGCCATTTCTACCACCACGCGGGCTTTGCCCAACTGATGGAAAGCGAGCTGCCCGACCGCAAGGCTTTGGGCGTCTGTGGGCAAATCATCCCGTGGAATTTCCCGTTGTTGATGTTGGCATGGAAAATCGCCCCTGCCTTGGCCATGGGCAACACGGTGGTGTTGAAACCTGCGGAATACACCTCCCTGACCGCCTTGCTGTTTGCCGAGATATGCACCCAGATCGGCTTGCCGAAGGGGGTCGTCAACATCGTGACCGGCGATGGGGCGGTTGGTGAAATGATCACCGCCGCGGATGTCGACAAACTGGCGTTCACCGGCTCCACCGACGTAGGGCGCATCATCCGCAAGAAAACGGCGGGTTCGGGAAAAGCGCTGAGCCTCGAGTTGGGAGGAAAGTCCCCCTACATCGTCTTTGATGACGCGGACATCGACAGCGCCGTTGAAGGATTGGTTGACGCCATCTGGTTCAATCAAGGACAGGTGTGTTGCGCAGGATCGCGGTTGTTGGTGCAAGAGGGTATCGCGGATACATTTTACCGCAAGCTCAAGTCGCGCATGGGCGGGCTGCGTATTGGCGACCCGCTGGATAAATGCATCGACGTGGGGGCCATCGTGGACCCCGTTCAACGCGCGACAATCGCGGAAATGGTTGCCGCGAATACAGAAGGTGACACCTATCAGACCACCGCTCCAGAGGGCTGCTTCTACCCCCCGACCCTGATCACAGGGCTCACGACATCCTCTAGGCTGATGCAGGAAGAGATTTTCGGGCCTGTGTTGGTCTCTACCACATTCCGCACCCCAGCCGAGGTCGTGGCCATGGCCAATGACACTCGCTACGGGCTCGCCGCGACAGTTTGGACCGAGAACGTCAATCTGGCACTTGAGATCGCGCCGAAACTGGTTGCGGGCATCGTTTGGGTGAACGCCACCAACCTGATGGACGCTGCCGCGGGCTTTGGTGGTGTGCGCGAAAGCGGGCATGGCCGCGAAGGGGGCTGGGAAGGCCTGTCGAGCTACACCAAAGCCAAAGACGCGCCGAAACCCGCTAAACCCGTCACCGCCTTCACCGGCAAGGGCGGATTGTCAGACCCCATTGACCGGACCGCGAAGCTCTACATCGGTGGTAAGCAAACCCGCCCAGATGGCGGGTATTCGCGGGGTGTCTACGGGCCGAAAGGCGATGCATTGGGCGAAGTCTCATTGGCCAACCGCAAAGACCTACGCAACGCGGTCGAGGCGGCGCATAAGGCCAAAGGATGGGGCTCCACCACCGGACACCTGCGCGCGCAAATCTTGTATTACCTTGCTGAGAACCTCTCTGCGCGGGCTGGCGAATTTGCAGACCGTATCAAGGCGATGACAGGAAAGCAGGGCAAAGACGAGGTAGAAGCCGCGATAGAGACGCTGTTTACCTACGCAGCTTGGGCCGACAAATTCGATGGCCAAGTCCACGGCGTGCCGATCAGAGGTGTCGCCTTGGCAATGAAGGAACCTGTCGGCGTAATTGCCGCCCTGTGCGACCCGCGCCCCTTGGCTGGTTTAATCGAAGTCGTGGCGCCCGCCATCGCAATGGGCAACCGCGTGATCGCTGCGGCCTCCGAGCCGTTCCCCTTGGCAGCAACTGATTTTATTCAGGTGATGGAAACCTCTGATCTGCCCGCCGGCGTGATCAACCTGCTGACCGGAGACCACAGCGCGTTGGCGTCCCATATGGGCGCGCATATGGATGTGGATGCCGTCTGGAGTTTCGCCGACGCAAGCCATGCAACGGCCATTGAAACCGGTGCAGCCCTCAACATCAAACGCACGTTGATCGCCCCTGCACCATTGGCGCCCAAAGCCATGCTAGAGGCCGCCACAGAGGTGAAAAACATCTGGGTCCCTTACGGCGAATAACCACAAAAAACGCCCCGACACTTTCATGTCGGGGCGCAAAAGCTTTCTACGGCACTAAACTTATGGCGAGGTTATGCGCGCTTTGTGAAGGAAACCGCCCAATGCGCCACCCAGAAGCGGTGCGACGATGAACAGCCAAAGTTGAGACAATGCGGTAGGGCCCGCGAACAATGCAGGTCCGATAGACCGAGCAGGGTTAACGGACGTCCCTGTGACAGGAATGCCGATCAGGTGGATCATCACCAATGTCAGACCAATCACAAGACCTGCCATCGCCGAGTTTCCGGTCTCTGCCGTGACACCGAGGATCACGACCAAGAAGACAGCTGTTGCAATCACCTCAAATACGAAGGCCGCGGTCATGCCAAAGCCACCAATGTAGTCTGGGCCCCAGCCATTTTGACCTAGGCCGTTTGCGGCAACATCGTAGCCTGCGGTTTTCCCTGTTGCGATCACATAAATCGCACCGGCCGCAATGATCGCCCCAATGGTTTGGGACACACAATAGCCGATGAAGTCCTTCATATCGATGCGCCCGGCAACCAATGCCCCCATCGAAACCGCAGGGTTAAGATGCGCACCGGAAATCTGACCAATCGAATAGGCCATTGCGATAACCGAAATACCAAAGGCGAAACTGATACCGGTGAAGCCGATGTCGCCCCCCGCCAGTACCGCGGCCCCTACCCCGAAGAAGACAAGGACAAACGTCCCAAATGCTTCTGCTACATATTTATTCATGGATAACTCCCCTATTCAATTGCGCAAGCTCCGCCGCGCTCTGTCCTAGGGGTACGACCTAAAGGGCCTTTTCCAAAGTGGGAGAAATCAGCCTAGGTTCCCCGCGCCTATTTGCGCGGTTTACCTTTCCACGTATCCAGCCACGCCCGAAATCCGCTGCGTCGCTCTTCGGTGTAGTCATCGACGGCATCCCACGTTTCGCCGACGCTTTCGGTTATCGGGTCAATCTTGGATCTTTTGAACCATTGCGTCATTCGGAACAACCCAAGGCAAAGCCCTGCAAGGATGACCAAGATGATGATGTTCAGCCATGGGATCAGGCGGGCGTCCGGATCATCCGTGGCCTTGATCCCCACTGCGTTGGGGAAGATGCTGTAGAACTCGTTGCGCCAGCCATAATGGGTCAGGATCACCCACTGCGGGTTTTCCTTGGTGGAAATCTGGTCAGCAGCTTCGGTTTGCAGGTTCTTGGTGTCGAACTTGAAATAGGGCGGCCAGCCCCAGCCGGTGTCCTCATTGCGGTACACCATTGGTTTGCCATTTTTCTGGATCGTTTGCACAAACAGAACATCGCGGTTGGTCTCGGTGGTGTCGCTGCCGGAATCGCCCGACGCCCAGAACCAAGCATTTTCACCGTAGTCAATGCGCTGCTCGAAAGTGCCGACCACCCGAACAACATCCCGCTGCGGCAGGGTGTAGTGGAAGACGGCGATAACCAACAACCAAAAGAGAATGACAACGGCGTATTTGACCCAACGCAACATAGCAAAGGTTCCTTATTGAAAGTTAACCACGTAGACCAGAACACCGATCACGAGATAAGGCACCACGAAGACACCAAGAATGAGTTTGCGGCGCAAAGATCCATCATATTCCGCCAACCCTTGTTCGATAAAGGCATCGCGGTCGCCACTGCGCCCTTCTTCGTCCCATTCGGCACCCAGCTTGCTGCGGCGCACCGAACGTGACCACGCAGATAAGACAAAATAGACGACCAGCATTACGATGAATGCGATCACTGACAGGCGTAAAACTGCAAATATCATCGTTGTCTCCTTACTGCGCCCCAAGGCCCTACTTTCGCAACGACAGTGCGAGGTTCGGGCGCAGGCGCCTCTTCCATAGGCGCGTCACCGCTGCCAAACAAGGCCTCGCGCGCACCTGCCTTATCGACCTGATACTCCCGAGACAGGAAATCAGCTACGAAGGCCTTTTTCTGATCGGGCCACGTCTTGTAGCGCGAGTAGAACAATTCCTTGTGGCAGATGAACAACTGACGCACGTCCAGCATTGAAAGCTCGGACAGCAGCATGTTCACGAGATCACGGTCCGCATGGGGTTTGGCCCGCAAAGTATAGAAATAAGCCGGATCATTGGATGAAATCCGAGGCCACGCCCCGCCCCCTTCGGCCCAGCGCAGCAGTTTCGCAAGCGTATGAAACTCTGGTGGCAAAATTTCTACATAGCGTCGCGCCAATCCCCGAAGATCCTGACGGCGAAAATCGCTTAGATCTGCGTCCATAGTCGCGGCCACATCCACGATGATAAAATCCATTTTCTGACGCAAGATCGCGACCGCATCCACTCCACGCGCCTTGACAATGGGTTCCACCAGATCGTTGTCTTCAAGGAATTTTGCAATCTTAGTGCGGTCCGACAGCTTTATCGGCGCACGTCCTTTGCCGATGGGCAGATTGCCCAAATCGTCATCCAAGGACGTTATCACCGCAGGTTTTTCAACATCGCGGAAGGCATAGAGCCCGCCGAAATGCGCCGTCCAGAAGTTCCCTTGCTCATAGTCGGTGTGGCCCAACTTGATGGGCAATCGTGTCACATCGCCGGTTTTATGCGCCAGCGTGATCATGTCGGCGATCAGAACATCATCCCACCATGCGTCATCGCGGGTGCGAAACTCGGTGATCATTTCGTCCAGTTTGCTGGCGTCCGAGACGATACCCGACGTTGTATCCGCCTCGATCCGAATTTTGCGAATGTCGAACAAATGTGAAGGCTCGGTGACGCTATAGACCGAATTGACCAGCTCCCCCGCCACAGCATCCCGCGCGGTCAGGGCAAAAAGCTGTGCCTCATTGCCTTCAATGAACTGGCGCAGAATGCCGCGCGCCGTAGAGAATTTTGCCTCGAGCAATGGGGCGGTTTTCTGCTCCGTCGACAGCAAAATAAACTGCCGGTTACACCCTTGCGGGTTCAAGTAAAGATGGTCACCCAACTCATCGCCCACCTCTGGCGCATAGCCAGAAATATCGACGTGAAAATCCGTCAGGCTGGTCTCCTTGCCGGTCAAATGCTTCAACGCACGGTTGTAGCGGTCCGCCATGGATTGCCCGCTCACATGGAACAGGTTGCCATACATCAGGCCTTTTTCAATCAATCGCATCATGGCTTAGCTCTCCTCGCCTCGCTTGGACCGCAAAATGTAGCAAACCACCATAAACGGCAGCCAAATCACCGCCGTCAGAGCCGTCCAATACATCGACCAATACCCTAACCCCTGAACGCCGCCTTCAGCCACCATAACGGCCCTTAGCCAAATGATGTGAAATATGAAAACAACCGGAGAGACCATCATAAGCATATAGCCCACATCCGTCGCGAATTCACGCAAGGTCTGCGCGGGACGACGGCCATGCCAATATCCCGCCGCCCCCGCAAGCAACACCGGAAGCCCCCAAGTCGCGACCGCAAGCCAGATCATGCAGATACCATGCCAATCACCCGCGCAGCTCCAGATACCGCTTCTTCGCTTCCTCATTTAGCCCAAACTCACGGACCATGTTGGCGATGGCCACCTCGTCAGATTTATCGGCATAGCGGAATTCGGAATCTGCGTAGCGGTTGATCTCTTGGATCACCATCTCGGTGGTGATCGGCTGACGAAGCTCTTCGATCATGCCCTTCTTTTCATCGTACGATTTGAACAAGAACAAATCGGGTTCTTCCATCCATTCGTCCGGCAGCTCAAAGTCCATCGCTCGCACCTTCACCGCGTCGGTAATGTTCTTGATCGCACGTCCCGTAAAGCGGTGGTCAGCCTCTTGGATTGCCTTCAGGTAGGTGCCCATCTTCGCAATCGTATCCAAGTCGCCCACATCCTTGGACACCTTTTCATAGACGCGCAGCAGGCCTTCTTCATGCGGCTTCGCGTGACCGTCAAAGGAGGCAGCCACGGCCTTTTTGATTTCTTGCGCCGCGAAGGGTTCAAAATCGCCCAAAGGAATGTCGTGGTTCTTCCCCATCAGCAAATTGAGGATATCCACATAGTCGTCGCGCGTTTGCGGCCCATCCACAAGGAAGCGCGCACCAGCCCGTTGGCGCAACGCGTCATCCACGTTTTCAGGGTAGTTCGAGAACATCCCGAAGGTGCAATTGCCCCGCACCACGGTATTCGCCCCTGCGAAACTCTCCATCAAAACGGCTGTGATCTCCAGCTGACCCGCGCTCGATTGGCGATCCCCGCGTTTACCAGCGAGTTGGTCGATATCGTCAATGGTGCCAAAGCCGATCACATTGGGGTCGATCACATTGTTGATGAAGGCCTTGGCGTTTTGGCCTGACTTGCCCTGATAGCTGTCGATGTTGTCGGTGCTGAGGTTCTGATAGCGGAACGGATAGCCTGCTGTCTCGCAATAGCCCGACATCAAGCCCGCCATCATCTGGATCAAGGTGGTTTTACCCGTGCCCGGTGCGCCATCCCCCATGAAGGTAAAGATAAAGCCCCCCAGTTCCGCAAACGGGTTCAACTTGCGCTCAAAGTCGTAGGCCATCACCATCTTGGCCAATTTCATCGATTGGTATTTGGCGATGTGGTTCCCGACGACCTCATTCGGTTTTTTGAAGCTCATCGTCAGCTTGCTGCCCTTGGCCGCGGAGGCTGGCGTGAAGCCGTTAATCGTCAGATCGTCCGCCTCCACGCGGTAGGAGGTCGTGTTGAACGCCTCCAAACGCGGGGTGTTTTGGGCGCGCAGGCTGGATTTCTCCATCAACTGTTCTGCATAGGCCAGAACCGTGGCGACCAGCTTTGCGTCGTCATCCGCAAACACAGTCAGGTCTTGGTCCAACTCCCAAAGTGCGCCGTGCAAGGCCAGTTGCGCGTTGTCGGTCAGGACTTCCTCAACCGCGCCGATCTCGACGGTGGCTTCGGTTGCGTGGGACGCCAATAGGTAGGACGTCGCATTGGCGAAGGTGAACAATGTCGCCAAAGCTTCGGCAGCCAGCAATTCGCCGAACTCGGCGCGGCGGGCCTCGGCCACGCGGCCAGCAAGATTGTCCTTTTTCAACTCGGCCAATCCAGTGGCTTCCGAGAACGCCTCGCCCGCGGCCAAACCGATGGCGATGGCGCGGCGAATGCCGTGCAGCACGCTGGCCTGCACAGCTGAGGGCAGTGCGTCATCGCCGACGCCCTCGACCCTCTCAATCAGGCGCACGCCTTCGGGACGCGCCGTAGAGCGGGTCACCAATCCCGGTGTGGTGGAGCGGAACCGGCGACGCGTGCCCAGACCGGCGGATTTTTCGGCCTTTGGGGCCTCCTTCGCGGTTGCGATGCGCGGCGTATGGTCCACGCCTTCCAACATCGCCACGGCTGCGTCGTAATGCTTGCGGATGTCGTCTTCGGACATCTCCATAAAATCGGCTGATTGGCTCACGTCAAACCCTCATCTTTGTCTTTAATATATTCGGTATTTATCGGTAACTCACCACGCGACCAGCAGGGCTGACCACAAATTTGCGCACGTCCTTGAAACCCGCAGGGTTCTTTTCTGCCAGAACCTGAAAGGGGCGTTGAGGCAAAATGACCGCGCGTTCAATACTTGTCGTGCCGGTTTCAGCGCCCCGCCCTGCGAATGGGTCGAGCTTGAAAATCTCGCGTTCCACCGAGCCAAACCAGCCCTTTTTCTCCAGCTCTGTGCGCTCGGAGTGCAGGTCCTCAACAGTCCACGCCAAAGTCCAATCGTCACCGACGGCGCCTTGCGCTTCTTCCAACACCTCACGGATCGGACCTGATTGCTGCGTGAAGGCCGAGGAATACATCGGCCCCACATGAATGCGGCGCAACCGCTTGGGGTGTAGGTCGTCAAAGTCGCGGTCAAACCCTTGGGCAATGGTCAGCAGCTTCAACCCAGCCGAGCCTTGCGCCGTCAGATGCGCCTGTGCCTCGGGCCAACGCCGCGCGTCTTTTGGCAGCGCCACATCGCCTGTGTCCTCGACATCCATCAGGTAGATCGTCGGCACGTTTTGCTGGCTATCATAGACCGCCCAATGCAGCATATAGGTCCGGCGGTCCTTTTTGTTGCCGGTCCATAGCGCTTGCGGATCATTGGTCGCCCAGAACAATTCGCTGGTTTGTAGCTGTTGGTAATACAGCCGTTGGGTCATGGCGTATTGCAGCTTGGTCGGCACGGTCAAATCACCCACGATCTGGCGCACCATCTCGTCTTTCAACTCGTCAACCGAGCGCATGCCCGCCAGATGCTTGTCCGCCTGTTGCGCGTCATTGGCCATTTTCATCAGCTCGGCAAACACCGGAAAACCGCTTTCAAGGCGATCAATCGACAGCGATCCAAAGAACACGCCCGTGTCGCGCCCCGTCAGCAAATACTTATGGCTCAACGCACGGAAGGTGCGCGCGATGCGGGTCACATACTCGGATATGATCCCGACATCGGTTTTGGAGAACGTCCGCTCCACCTCCATCTCGGCGGCCACACGGGCCAGATGGCCGGTGATCCGCTCGAACTTGGCAAAGTAGCGCCGCGCCGCGAGGTCGTCCGTCAGACCGGAGTGGTCTTGGGTGAGGTTTAGGTCTTCAGTCGTCACCACGTTTTTCCCATCGTTTACGCATTGCACAAGCTCCTGCTGTGAAGCCTACAAATATCATCACCGGCAACAGATCTGCCTTCTCTCCGACCAGTAGGCCTTGCCAATGCCAAAACCCTAATACCAGTGCACTGACTATCGCCCAAGCCCACCACTTTCTGGCCTGCCCAAAACTAAGAACAATCAAGATTTCAATGACCATCCAAAACGGTTTGACCAAGTGGAGCAGGAAGCGTTTCACTTCGACCCCAGAAACCGCCGCCATGCGGCCTTACCAAAGTCGACGAAAATACTTCCAAACTCAAAAAGGACAACAAAAAGCACTGCCAAAGAGGCCAAAACTTCGGCTCGGTAAACCAAAAAGGACAAGACATCCCAGTCATTGCGCCATGCCATGTTAGTGAGCGCAGTCCCAACAAACGCTGCCCCTAAGAGAAACAAAGCGAGCTTATTACTCAAGCCCTTAAGCCCCGTACAGGTTCTTATCGTGCTTCTCGACGATCTTCTCGAAGCGACGGGCGAAGCGCTCATCGGCTTTCGCTTTTTGCTCCAGCACCTTGCGGGCGAAGACCATTTGATCCTCATGGGCTTCCATCATCTCGGTCATGCGGGCGTTCGTCGCCGCACCGATACCGGCCATGGCGGATTGCGCCTCTTGGTCGGTTTTCACGCCGATTTCGTTGATCTTATGGGCCACGTCTTGCTGTTGCGCGGTCTTCAAGGATTTGGTCAGCGCATCATACAGGACCACGCGCTGCTTGGTGTCGGTTTCCAGCTTGTTGATCAGCACCATTTGCGTCGCCGCTTGGTTCTGCAAGCTGTCGATCCAAGTTTTGCCCTGCTCGATGTAGCGCTCCAAGGTTTGGGACTTGGCAAGCTTCACTTGCTCGGCCTGCACCTTTTCGTTGTACTCGGAGTTCAGGCCAGCCAGCTCGGTCTCCAGCTTGGTGCGTGCGGCGGCGTCTTGTTCAACCGAGATTTTGTTCTCCAGCTCGATGATTTTCGGGTCCATCGCCACGATCTCGGCACGTAGGGTTTCCAGTTCACCCACAGTAAATTCGCGGTCGTCCAGCGTGACGGTCAGGTTGCCTTCAACCTTTTCCTTTTGCTCATTCAGCATAGTCAGCTGACCTTGCAACAAGGCAACGATGGTGTCGGACTTGCCGATCAGGTCCTGCAACTTGTCGTCAATCGACGCGGTGCGCATACGCTCTTGGCGCAGGCTTTCCGATTTGCCTTTGGAGAACATTCCGACGAAGCTTTCCCAGCCGGTTTTCTCGCGCATCGCAGAGAAGTCTTCCGAAAAACCAGACGTCACATCGTCCAAGCCCATGATGAGTTCCGCGATATTCGCGTCCATCGCAGCTGTATGCGCGTGGACGTCTTCAAGAGAGGCGTTTTCGATGTCCAAATCCAACGCAGTGTCCGAATTGAGTTTGGCGCGCGCGCTTTCAATCTTGCTCGTCATTTCTGCAATTTTCGATTGTGCTTCTGCCACTTGGCTTTGGCTTTCGCGAACCTGCGCATCAAAATCGGCCATCGGTAATCCCTCTTCGTCTCTTAAATGTTATTATCTTTTACATAGGTGCCCCCGCGGGCGTTTTAAAGAGTTTGCCATGTGCAAACCCCGCCTGCCACAAAAAAAGGACGGCCCTTGCATTCAAGAGCCGCCCGATTGTTAAAACCACGCGAGGTTCACTCGGCGGCGCTAGTCTCCACCTGCCCGAAACTGAAGAACATCGTCTCACCGGAGTGGTCATCAACACCGTCATTGTCAGTGCTGACCCAAGCCGTGCCGTCCTTCAATATGGCCAGCCCTTCGACCTTATCGAGAACATATCCACCGGTAGAGGTCAGATCAGGTATCAGATCGCGAACCTCTTCTTTTATCACCACCGGCAGTTCGTGACCCAAAGGGGCCGGAACCATCTCTGAAAGGGCTACGCTGTAGATTTTCTTGGTCACCGCCTCTGCGCCGATCTGATTGTCACGCTCGATAATGTAGACGTAATCGCCATGAGCGGTGATTTCTGACAGGCCAACCCAGCCCTTCGCTGGCTCGGTCTTGGGGTAGTGAACCGCCCCCCATTCCTTGGTTTCAAGGTTGTAGGATACCAGCTTGGTGAGGTTCTTGGGATCGTCTTTCCATTCCCGCTGAACGGCCATCCATAGGGTGTCGCCAACCTTAGTCACGCCCTCGAACCCGAAGCGTTTTTCAACCGAGGCCAGTTCAGGGGGCAAGCCGATTTCACCTTTGCGGTCCTTGATCACGCCCTTGGCGTTCACATGGTAGATCGCATGCGGGATCACACGGTCAGTGCGCCCTTCAGATGCCAGATAGAACCCGCCTTTCCCGTCCAATGTGATCCCTTCAAGGTCAAGTTTTTGGGCGACCTCTCCGTTCTGGCGCGTAACGCGGATTACATCGACGATTTTGGCAGGGCTTTGGCTGGGATCAATCTTGAAAATCGAGGGCTGGAACCCGTAAAAGCTGTCATTGACCGCATAGATCATGCCGTCCTCATCAGCCACCATGCCCGAAATCGCACCCCAACCGGTCACCTCGCTCATGCCGTCCGACGTCAACTGCGGATAGGCTGGCGCCTGATCTTCGAATTGGTAGATCATCACATGGGACCGCGCGCCTTTATCTTCAACCAGGTCTTTTTCATTGGCCGAAATCAACAAACCACGCTCAGGAATGGTAACAAAGCCCTCTGGCCCAACACCTGAGGGCAGCAATTGCGTCAACTCGGGCGCGGCAGGATTGGTCACATCATACACACCAACGACCGAGGCACGTTCCGCCCCGACGAATACCATCGGAGTGCCCTCATAGGTGCCGAAGGTCACGCTTTCGGGCTCCACACCCTTGCTGTCGGAGCGCTTGTCGGGGTAGTGGCCGATTTGAACGACCGCGTGCTCAAAGCTGGCACCACTGTCGTAAACCACATCCCCAGATTTGGTGAAGATGCTCCAACCGCGTGACCCTCCGTCCATGTCGCCTTCATTGGCGATGGCAAATCTGTCATCATCAATCCAAGTTACTGCATCCGGCTCGCGGACACGGTCAAGTTGGGTTTCGTTGAAAATCAGCGCGCCCCGCTCGTCGGTTGCATCAATGCCAGTCAAATCGACCGATCCCGCCGAGAAGTGATTGATGACCTCCCCCTGACGTGACACGACGACAAGGTGGTTGTTTTCTTGTAAAGTTACGACGGTTTCGCCCAAGGCGTTGATGGATACAAATTCCGGCTCCGGATCTTCCGGCGACACCTCTGCCAGCCCCGTCAACTGCACGGCCTTCAACGTGTCGCAGCGCAACCCGCCATCCTCGGACAAGTCAAGCATCGCAAGAAAACCCGCAGGGAGTTGTCCCGTCCGCCCGTCGCCAGCATCTTCGTCGCGCTCGTTTTCAATTGCGATAGAGACAAAACTACCGTCTTTTGCCACTGCCACGCTGTCAGGCTGCCCGCCCAAGTCACACCGCGCAACTTCGGATCCATCCTTGAGGTCAATCGCCGCAAGGTAGCCCGAAGGAGCGACATAGCTCTGCGACGTGTTAACCCCCACAATCGCCAAGTTGCCTATGATCGCAACCGAGGTTGGCTCCCCCTGCAAGGCAATGTTGCCCAGCGGTTTTGGCTGCGCTGGATCGGTGATGTCAATCCGGCCCAAAACGCCCAATGGGCTGTCGGTATAGACCAGCGTCATGCCATCGGCCGTCGCCGCAATGATCTCCGCGCTGGTGTCACGAGAACGGTCTTCGCCCTGCGCCATGTTTTGCGCCACAGGAAAAGAGGCAATGCGGTTGAAGTTCTTCTCAGCCAGCGCCGGTGCGGCGCAGGCCACTGCAAAGGCAAGTCCAGAACCAAAGGTTTTCGATAGATAGGTCATAGCGTCTCTCAGTTACAAAATCCCAAAGGTTTTCACCGAGGCCAGTCACGCCTATGTGACGGTTTCATTTCAGTTATATGACAACACGCGTTTCACAAGTGGGTCTTGGGGGCTTTTCAGGCCCTCAATCACGTCAAAGTGGTGCCGTCCTGGCAAGATAACTTGCGGCGCGTCCCAAGCTTTTGCCAACCACCTCGCCTGATCCAAAAACACGGGGCGTTCTTGCGATCCGACCACAACTGTCACCGGCACATCGAGCGGCTTGCCCAAGGCAGGGCTTTCGGTGATCGCCTCGGCCTCATCCAGTCGCAAGCTATCGTTCATTGACAGGCTGAGCAGTGGGCGCAAGTCTGACACCGGTGAGATCGGGACAACATGCGAAACCCGTTTGGCAACCTGCGAGGGTAGTACAGAGGCCATCGCCATGCGCGCCACAAGATGCCCGCCCGCTGAATGCCCAACCAATACAATTGGCCCCTCAACCCGCTCCGCCAAATCCGTGATCGCTTGGGCAATATGAGAGGTGATCTCGCTGATCCGCACCTCGGGAGCCAGTGGATAGCCGATATGCCCGATGGCCCAGCCTAACCGGTAAGCCCCCAGCCCGAAACAGGTCCAATCGTCCTTATGGCGTTGCACCCAGTACCCTCCATGCACAAAGACATACAGGCCCTTGATCAAGCCTTCCGGTCTGATCAGGTCATATTTGGCCCTTGGATTAACTCCGTAGCCTACGTCATATTCGCCGTCATGCGTTGCCCGAAACTTGGCAGACGCAGCTTCCCACCCATCTGCATATGCCTGTGCATTCGGGATAAAGCTGCCATTTTCATATTCCAAATCAAGCTCTTGCTGGGTTTTCGACATTTTTCTCAACTTTTTTCCAAGGATTGACGCCGCCCGTGCGTCCTACCATCACTATGCGTATGAAAACCAGCGACGAGGCCTTGGCGCAAGCCGCCAGTGACGGGGACAGTGAGGCATTCAGCCTTTTGGTCCGGCGGCACTATGACCGTTTGTTCCGCCTCTCTTGGCGGTTAACGGGGCATAGGGCCGATGCCGAAGACCTGACCCACGATATATTGGCCGCCTTGCCTGCCAAGCTGCGGGCCTTCCGCGCGGATGCCAAGTTTACCACATGGCTGTACCGTGTGACCCTCAATGCCGCGACGGATCGCGCCCGCAAAGCCCAACGCCGCAGCCGCGCGCGTGAAGGTTGGGGGCAAGACTACACCCGCCGCGCCGCAGAAGCCGCAGAAGCGGCGGAGGCGCAAGACTGGCTCACCAACGCGATGCGTGCCTTGGCGCCCGAATTGCGCGAGACTGTGGCCCTGACTTTGGGCGAGGACCTGACCCAAGCCCAAACCGCCGAAGTCATGGGGCTATCAGAAGGCACAATCGCGTGGCGCATGTCCGAGGTGAAACGCCACCTGCGCGAGATGGCCGAAAAGGAGGCCAAGTAGATGCCCGAATTTGACGACGACCTAGACAAACTGCGCGCCGCCTTGCGCGAGACGCCCGCGCCTGATGAGACCTCCAAGGAGGCCGCGTTGCGTGTGGCTGAAGAAAATTTCAAAAACCTCCAAGGATCGGCCAATGCCGTGCGTCCTACAGATATTAGCCCGCAGCAAGTGGGCCTTCTGAAAGGACTTGGACAGATGTTTTCGAGAGTGAAATTGAAACCATTAATGATGGCAACCACGTCAATCGTGGTTGTTGGTGTGGGCGTTGTGTTGACGACACCACTTATGAACCCCGCAACAACCGTGAAAACCGAAACCACCGCAAATCCGGTTACGCGCGCTAAACCTGCGCCCAAAGGCATTGAGGTACCCGAACCGGAGTCCGCTGCAAACTTGGTCGATGACTTCTCCACAGACGACCCTGCCGATCAGCCCACCCTGAACTACAACATTGAGGAAGCCGCTGAACTTGAACAGAGCTTTGGGCAACAGGTCGATGATACTCAGCTAGAAATCCCTGCTGCTGCGGCAACAACAGGCCAAAGGGCCGTTTCTGAACCAGCTCAGAAACGTCGCACTCCCAACGTCAACGGATCAGCTGGGAACACTTTCCGTGGTGGCTCACCACACCCATCCTCGCAATTTCGCGACCAGCTTCCGCAACCTCAAGTGGCAAAATCGCACGACCAATTCCCAGACGCGTCGCCGAACCCCTTGAAGGTCACAACCGAAGACCCTGTCTCGACCTTCTCGATTGACGTGGACACCGCCAGCTACTCTTGGGTGCGTTCCAGCCTCACGCGCGGGCGGATGCCTGATCCGAAATCCGTTCGGGTTGAGGAGATGGTGAATTACTTCCCCTACGCCTACGCGCCCCCAGATGGCGACGCGCCGTTCCAACAGGCCGTGACCGTCAGCGAGACCCCGTGGAACCCCGACACGCAATTGATGCATATCGCCATCCAAGGGGCGCAGGTGGTGGAGCGCCCGCCCTTGAACCTTGTGTTCTTGCTGGACACCTCCGGCTCCATGCAAGACGCCAACAAGTTGCCGCTGCTGGTGCAAAGCTTCCGCCTGATGTTGGGCCAATTGCGCCCAGAGGATGAAGTGGCGATCGTGACCTATGCAGGCTCCGCTGGGACAGTGTTAGAACCCACCAAAGCGTCGGAGCGCGACAAGATCGAGGACGCCTTACGCCGCTTGTCGGCCGGTGGCTCCACCGCAGGGGGCGAAGGGCTGCGCGCGGCCTATGCCTTGGCGGATCAGATGTCGCGCGACGGCGAGGTGTCGCGCGTTTTGCTTGCTACAGATGGCGACTTCAACGTCGGCATGCAATCCAACGGCGCGTTGAAAAGCTTTGTGGAAGAGAAGCGCAAAACCGGCACCTATCTGTCGGTCTTTGGCTTCGGGCGTGGCAATGTAAACGACGCGTTAATGCAAACCCTTGCGCAGAACGGCAACGGCCAAGCCGCCTATATCGACACATTGGCCGAGGCACAGAAAATGCTGGTGGACCAACTGTCAGGCGCGATGTTCACCATCGCCCAAGACGTCAAAATTCAGGTGGAGTTCAACCCCGCCACCGTCGCTGAGTACCGCCTTATCGGCTATGAGACCCGCGCGTTGAAACGCGAAGACTTCAACAACGATAAGGTCGATGCGGGCGAGATCGGCGCAGGCCACACAGTGACAGCGCTATATGAGGTCACGCCGGTTGGCTCTGAAGCGGTGCTGACCGATCCTCTTCGCTTTGGGGCGTCTGTGGAGGGTGGAAACACCTCTGACCTCGCCTTCCTGCGGTTGCGCTACAAGGAGCCCGGTGCCGATGACAGCAAGCTGCTGGAAGAAGTCGTGCCAGTGAGCACAACCGAGGCAAGCCAAGAGGCAGCCTTCGGGGCGGCCATCGCGGGTTTCGGGCAATTGCTGCGTGGCAACACCGCCTTGGGCGATTGGGGGTATGATGAAGCCATCGCGCTAGCCAATGCCAACAAGGGCAGCGACGAATTCGGTCACCGTGCCGAGGCCGTGCAATTGATGCGCCTCGCGCAAAGCTTGTCGCGCAACTAAGCCCATGAAATGCAAAAAGCCCCGAGGCCTATCCGGCGTCGGGGCTTTTCTAAATCTATCAGACCTCTGCTTAGTGCAGCTTGTCTTTCACTTGCGCAATCGCGTCGTCGATCAGGCTGTTTTGATCAGCGGCGGTTGTTTTCGCAGCAACCACTTCAGCAGCCGCAGCAATCGCCACGGAAACAGCACGGTCACGGACTTCACGAACAGCAGCAGCTTCGGCACTTGCGATCTGGTCTTCGGCGGATTGCAGACGACGGGCAATGGAAACCTTAAGGTCTTCCTTCGCCTGAACTGCAGCCGCTTCGGCTTCGCGCTTGGCTTCCGCTACGATGCGGTCCGCTTGCTCTGCCACTTCCTTTTGCTTGCGCTCGTAAGAGGCCAACAGTGTTTGGGCTTCTTCGCGCAGGGCCTTAGCTTCATCCAGCTCGGATTGAATCCCCTCAGCGCGTTTGTCGAGCAACCCGCCCAACATACCCGGAACCTTGAAGTAGAACAGAACCGCGATGAACAAGATGAATGCAAGCAGCACAACGAAATTGGTGTTGTGTAGCGAGAAGAACGGGCCACCAGCGGCAAGCGCAGGTGTTGGCAACAAAGCCGTAAGAGCGAGGAGCTTCTTCATCTCTTATCCCTTCATCTTTGCAGTAACAGCAGCAGTGATCGACTTGGCGTCAATTTTGCTAGGTGCCACGGCGGACACGATGTCTTTTGCAATGTCTTTTGCAACGGTGCCGGCGCTTTCATTGGCGCTTTCACGGATCGCTGCGATTGCTTTTTCGCCTTCAGCCGCGCGTGCCGCAATCTCTGCGTCCGCCTTGGCGATGGCCTTGTCCAAATCCGCCTGAATGGAAGCTTTGGTCTCGCCAACGATCCGGCCTGCTTCGGCGCGGGCGTCAACAAGCGCCTTTTCATAGGCGGCTTCCGCGTCGATGGCCTGTTGTTTCAGGTCTTCGGCGGCAGAAATGTCATTGGTGATGGTCCCAGCGCGTTCTGCCAGAACCGATCCGATGCGCGGCAGCGCGATGCGCGACAGCACGAAATAAATTACCACTAGTGTGATCAGCAACCAGACGATCTGGTTGTCAAAGGTCGAGAAGTCCAGCTGCGGCATGCCGCCAGCGCTTTCCGTCTCTGCCCCGTGGGTGTCAGTTGCCATGATGGCCCCCAGATGTGTCTGAATGTTAAGGTCTTACACCGGACGAGGCAGCGATTGCCCCGTCCGGCCGTAAGGATGGTATAGCTTAGTTCTTAAACAGCGAACATCAGCAGAAGTGCTACGAGGAACGAGAAGATCCCCAAAGCTTCCGCGAATGCGATGCCGATGAACAGTGTTGCAGTCTGCGAAGCAGCTGCGGATGGGTTGCGCAATGCGCCGGACAGGTAGCTGCCAGCAACGTTGCCCACACCGACGGCCGCGCCGCCCATGCCAACTGATGCCAAGCCTGCGCCGATGAATTGGCCCATTTGTGCGATATCGCCTTCCATGTCTTTTCTCCTTACGATGGAATTGAGGTGATTAGTCTTCGTAACCTTAGTGCGAAGGATGCAGCGCATCTTTCAGATACACACAGGTCAGAATTGCGAACACGTAAGCTTGGATGCCGCTTACGAGGATTTCGAGGCCGTACATTGCTGTAATGGCGACGATTGAAAGAGGTGAGATGGCCGCGATGGCTGCGAAGCCCGCGAACACTTTGATAACTGCGTGACCCGCCATCATGTTGCCCGCCAAACGAATGGAGTGGCTAACAGGGCGCACGAAGTAGCTGATAACTTCGATCAAGGCCAAGATCGGGCGCAGCGCCAATGGCGCGGATGATACCCAGAACAGACCCAAGAAGCCGAAGCCGTTGATCACAAATCCAAGGATTGTCACCGCAAGGAACACGAACATCGCCAGCACGCCTGTGACGGCGATATGCGACGTTGTGGTGAACGCGCCTGGGATCAGGCCCAAGAAGTTGGAGACCAGAATGAACATGAACAGCGTCATGATGTATGGGAAGTATTTCACACCGTCTTTGCCGGTGACGTCTTCAACCATCTTGTAAACAAAGCCGTAGATCATTTCGGCGATCGACTGGCTGCGCGTTGGCACGATTGCGCGACGCGATGTGCCGAAAACCAAAAGTGCGATGATCGCAACCACGGTCAGCGCCATCCAAAGCGTTACATTGGTGATTGTGAAAGCACCAACATCGCCTTGACCGAACAATGGCTTAACGATGAACTGGTCCATCGGATGAAAAACCAGACCGCCTTCTTCTGCGCCGTGAGCTTCTGTCGCCATCGTTTCAGTCCTTCTCGCTGGCCGCTTTGGCCTCGTGTTCGTTTTGGACCTCTTTGGCGGTGCGAAGCATAACGTTCACTCCAGCCGCGAAGCCCAGTAATGTGAAAAGCACCAGAAAAATCGGCAATGTGCCGAACAGCCAATCTAGGCCGTATCCGATGCTAAAGCCGATCCCAAGACCGGCGACAAGCTCTGTCACCATCCGCCAGCCCTGCTGGGCCCCTGAATAGTGCTCGTCCCCCCTTGGCTTTTCAGCCAGAGCAGTTTTCTTGAGCCCTTCGATCCGCTCACTCAGCGCTTCTAGCTGGGCTTTGTCCGGTTCATTGGTCATCAAAATTACCCCTCGGGAGGTTTGCAGGAGGAATAGGTTGCACTGGGCTTAGAGTCAATCACTCGAAAACACCTCACCCTCCCCTCTCAACATGCTGATAAATAACACATTATCTAACGCCCAATTAAAGAGAGACATCACGCCGCAGGTCCAGCCACGTGAAAACGACATTCAACCATTTGGTTGACGATTGAGCCGTCCCACGCCATGACACTGACCATGAGCACTGCCTTGGACACCACTTTCGCGGCCTTAGCCGACAGCACACGACGCGCAATCCTGACGATGTTGTTGGAAGACGACATGGCCGTCACAGATGTGGCCGAGCCCTTCGATATGTCCTTGGCCGCCATTTCCAAGCATCTGACCATCCTGACCCGTGCAGGGTTGATCACTCAAGAGAAACGCGGTCGGGTCAAGTGGTGCAAGTTGGAACCCGACGCCATGCGCGAAGGCATTGTCTGGATCGAAAGTTTTGGCCAGTTAGAGGCGTTGAACTTCGACGCATTCGAGCAGTTCCTCGGCAAGGAGTTGGAAGAATAGCCCGCTACTCTTTCAACAGCAACGCCAAGCCCGACACCGTCAACAGCACACCTATGGCTATCATCGCTGGCGGGGCGGGCTGCCCAAGGCTCAGCTCCCACACCAGAACCCAGCTTGGAACAAGATAGGTATAGGCCATCACTTTAGACGATGGCAGACGCAGGGTCGCATATTGCAACAACACAAAGGTCACCGAGGACGCCGCGATAGCCACATACAGGATGGTCAGCCACACGAACGCAGGAAGTGCGGCCCACTCCGTGCTCCATAGGTCCGCCCCCGCCCATGCCGTCAACACTCCTAGGCTTCCCAGCAACGTGAAGAAGGTAAAGACGACGGGGGGCTCGCCTCTGTTCAACACCCTGACCAAGGGGGTGTATATCGCGTGGGCGGCACATCCTATAAAGAAGATCGCCTCTCCGCGTCCAATCTCAAACGCAAGCAACGCGGAAACATCCGCTCGGAAAATCACCCATAGCGCCCCTGCCGTCCCCATGCCCAAAGCGATAGCCATCCGAAACGTCAAAACTTGGCGCATCATCAGATAACCGGCCCCTGCCGCAAGCAACGGGGTCAATGTGAACACCGCGGCCGTGCTGACCGGCGGGGCGGTCTTCAACCCCTCAAACATCATCACAAAGTAAGTCGCAAGAAAGCCACCCAGCACCACATATCGCCACGGGGCTTGAAGCGCTTGTGCGCGCAGGCCGGTCGTCACCACCGCTGTGGCCCCCACCACTACTGCTGCGATGGCAAAGCGCACAGCATTCAGTACTGCAGGTGCTATTTCATTCGCCACCAACGACCCAAGCGAGAACGACCCCGCAACCAGCACAGAAAACAAAAGCATCGCCAAATGGCCACGTAGGGCGGGCGTCATGAAGTCACCTGCCCCATTCGGCGCGTCTTCAGAGTTGATCCCACGTTTTGGATTCTTCCTTCAAGAACGTCACAAAGGAATGCACCTTGGCGGTTCTGTGCAAATCAACATGGGTCACGCACCAAAAGGTGTTGTACCAACTCGGGTCTGGCTCCATGACCTCTTTCATATCCGGATGTTCGTGGCCAATGTAGCCTGGCAAGAAACCGATACCCGCGCCCGCGATCACCGCGTCCTCAACCGTGTTGGTGTCGGAACATTTGTAAACCACATTTTCATCAGGAACATGTTCCCCGATCCAGCGCATAAAGCCCGCACGCGGATTAATCGTCGAAATCCGGCAAAACCGGTGGTTGGGGATGTCTTCAATGCCGTTCAATGGGCCATGGCGAAAGATGTAGTCCTTATGAGCGAAAAGCCCCATCCGCAGTTTAGCCAGCTCCTGAACAATATTGTCCAAATCATCGCCGGGAGCCCCAGCACGAAGGGCCACATGGGCTTCACCGTACTCCAAACGCAACGGGCGTGTGTCAACAATCAGTTCGGCGCGGATTTCGGGATGGGCGATTTGGTATTTGGTAAGGGTGCGCGCCATCAAGGGGGACATTTGGGGAAGGCATGTCACGATCAGCTCCCCTGTTACAGAGGCCCCGCGCCCGTGAATTCTTCCAGCCAGTTGGGTCAGCTGATCCTCGGTGGCGGCGGCAACGGTCAGTAAATCCTCGCCTGCCTCGGTCGGTGTGTAGCCTCGTGCGTGGCGCTGAAACAGCTTGGCTCCAAGTTTGCCTTCAAGGCTATCGATGTGTCGAATGACGGTGGCGTGATGAACTCCCAGCACCTCTGCTGCGGCACTGACTGTGCGAAGGCGTGCAACCTGATAGGCAGTTCGATATTCATCCCAATTGTCGATATCCATATTTCAAGCCCCTGTATGTGTGCGCATGCGCGCAGCAATTACCACATAATCCGCGTTGCGTTCAAAACTACAAGGATCAATTTTCAACACACTGCAACACAACCCTTAAGGACAGGTAATATGACAATACTTCACATTGATAGTTCAGCACGTCATGACGACTCTATAAGTCGCGCCGTGTCAGCGCGCGTTGTCGCTAAAATCGGCGGTGACGTGATCCGCCGCGACGTTGCCAAAGGCGAACCCGTACTTACCGAAAGCTGGGTGAACGCCAATTTTACGCCCGCAGATGACCGCACCGATGCGCAACGCGAAGTCCTAGGGGCGTCCGATGTGCTGGTTAACGAGTTGATGTCAGCAGACACAATTGTCATCGGCGCCCCAATCTATAACTTCGGCCTACCCGCTACGTTGAAGCTTTGGATCGACCTCATTGCCCGTGCAAATCTGACCTTTCGCTATACGTCAAATGGCCCCGAAGGGCTGCTCAAGGGTAAGCGCGCGATCTTGGTCCTTGCCTCTGGCGGCGTACCTATCGGGTCCGAACTCGATTTTGCGACACCTCTTCTGGTGCAAGTCATGAACTTCATTGGCATCACGGAGGTCACCACGATCGCCGCGACCGGCAGAGGCGATGATGAAGAGGCGGCCCGCGCGGAAATTGATGCACAGATTGAAGCCCTTTTGAGCTAAGTCTCGACTTACGATTTGGGGCGTGGTTAATCTGCGCCTCATGAAGATTACACGTAACCTCCCCGAGCAACTTATCGTTGAAAACCGCCCTTGGATCCTTTCGATCGCTTTGGTGGCCGGTGGCCTCATATTCTTCGGTATTGGCCTGTCGGTTTTTCTGGGTGGCGAAACCTTCGGGCTGCTGTTCATGGCCGCGAGTGTAATCCCCTTTGGATTGCTCTTCGCCTTTGCCCGAAGAGTGCAAGTTCTGTTCCTTAAAGAACAAGGCACTTTGACGTTCCGGCGACGCACGCTCATGGGGGCCTCTGAAGTGCAACATGACTTGGCCTCGATCAGTGAGGCAATTGTGCAAACCAGTCACGGCAGCGACGGCGCCCCAACCCACCGCGTGGCTTTGATCATTCCCGAAGGCGAAAGCGCCGGCACCCATCCGATCACCTTGGCCTATGACAACTTTAGCGACCATCACGGCATGGCCAACACGATCAACACTTGGCTGGCGCAAGCGCGATGATGACGGCTCGCAAGTCAGACAGCGCATTTGTGCTAGATGTTAAACCGGTCGGCGTGGCGGTGTTTCTAGCTGGGTTCATCTTCGTCTGGTGCTACATTGGCATTCAGATCCTGAAAGACGGCGACAATGCGGGGTGGGTTTTCCTGTGCGGACTGATCATACCAATGTTCATCCTAACCATGGTAGAGCGCACAACCCTTGTCCTAGACCGCCGCGACAGCAGCCTTCGCCTGACCAGACGCACCATCTACAAAAAGCGCGTTATCGTTGAGGAATTGGAAGCTGTCTCAAAGGCCAAAACCCAATGGAGCGGCCGCGGCACCGACCGCATGGGGCGCCTGACCTTATTGCTTGAAAGCGGGCCCTTGGTCTTTGGGGTGCGGCAACGTCCGAAACGCGCGCAAAGCTTGACGCGCGCCGTCAATGACTGGCTTGACTCTAAACCGCCTAAGGCGTAAATCGCGAGCAACATCCGGAAGCACAAGACTTCCGGTCCCTGCCGTGTGTAGGGATCGCCCCCCATCAGCGCGTCGCGCCCATGGGGGCCAAACTGTTTGTTTGGACTTCATTCGCGTCGAATGAGAGGGGGCAATTGCCGATGAGCCGGCCCATACTTAAGTAAGGGTCACATGTGAGAATGAAGGAGCCGAGTGCTTATGTTTGAGAATCTGTCCGAACGCCTCTCAGGCGTCTTTGATAAGCTCACAAAGCAAGGCGCGCTGTCCGAGGACGACGTAAAAACTGCGCTTCGCGAAGTGCGCGTGGCGTTGCTGGAGGCCGATGTCTCCCTGTCCGTCGCCCGTGATTTCGTCAAAGCGGTTTCCGAAAAGGCAACTGGCCAGAATGTCACCAAGTCGGTCACACCAGGCCAGCAAGTTGTCAAAATCGTCCACGACGAGCTGCAACATGTTTTGGCGGGCGACAACGAAGAGCCGGGTGAGCTAAAGATCGACAGCCCCCCCGCCCCGATCCTGATGGTCGGTTTGCAGGGCTCCGGTAAGACCACCACCACCGGTAAGCTAGCCAAGCGCCTGAGCGAGAAGAACAACAAGAAGGTCTTGATGGCCTCGCTTGACGTCAACCGCCCCGCCGCGATGGAGCAGCTGGCGATCCTCGGCAAACAGATCGGCGTGGACACGCTGCCGATTGTCAAAGGCGAAACACCTGTTCAAATCGCCAAACGCGCCAAGCAGCAGGCGACATTGGGCGGCTATGACGTCTTTATGCTCGACACCGCTGGTCGTTTGCAGATCGACCAAGTGCTAATGCAGGAAGTCGAAGACGTCCGCGACATCGTGAAGCCACGCGAAACACTGCTGGTTGTGGATGGTCTCACCGGTCAGGTTGCGGTGGATGTTGCAGAAGAATTCGACGGCAAGATCGGCATCTCCGGCGTGGTCCTGACCCGTATGGACGGCGACGGTCGCGGTGGTGCGGCCCTGTCCATGCGTGCTGTCACCGGCAAACCGATCAAATTCGTAGGCCTCGGCGAAAAGATGGACGCCCTCGAGACCTTCGAGCCAGAGCGCATTGCAGGTCGCATCCTTGGCATGGGCGACATCGTCGCGCTGGTCGAGAAAGCACAAGAAACCATCGAGGCCGAACAAGCCGAGCGCATGATGAAGCGCTTCCAAAAGGGTCAGTTCAACATGAACGACCTGAAAAGCCAGCTTGAGCAGATGATCAAGATGGGCGGCATGGACGGGCTTATGGGCATGATGCCCGGCATGAAGAAAATGGCAAACCAAGCCAAAGAAGCGGGCATGGACGACAAGGTCCTCAAGCAGCAAATCGCGCTGATCCAGTCGATGACCAAACGCGAACGCGCCAACCCGCAGCTTTTGCAGGCCTCCCGCAAAAAACGGATTGCCAAGGGTGCGGGCATGGAAGTGTCCGACCTGAACAAGCTTCTCAAGATGCAACGCCAGATGGGCGACGTCATGAAGAAGATGGGCAAAATGGGTAAGGGCGGCATGCTCAAGCAAGCCATGAAGGGCATGATGGGCAAAGGCGGCGGCATGCCAGACATGAACGACCCAGCAGCCATGGAAGCCGCAGCCAAACAGTTGGGCGCGAAGATGCCCGGCGGCTTGGCAGGCATGCCTGGTTTGGGCGGCGGCGCTTTGCCACCTGGCCTGTCGGGGTTCGGTAAGAAAAAATGATCGCCCCCACCCTTCATACGGAACGCCTGACGCTGCGCCCCTTGGCGTTGAGCGACTTTGAGCCGTTGGCTGCGTTCTATGAAAGCGACCGTTCGAAGTATGTTGGCGGGCCAAAACGTCCCGACGAGACATGGCGCGCATTGGCGTGCGAAATTGGCCATTGGACCCTGCGCGGGTACGGCCGCTTTGGCGTGGATGAAACCGCTACTGGCAAATTTGTCGGCATGGTTGGCCCTTGGTTTCCAGATGCATGGCCCGAACCAGAATTGGGTTGGGACCTGATGAACGGCTTTGAGGGGCGCGGATTTGCAACTGAGGCTGGATTGGCGACACGCGATTTCGTTTACAAAACCTTGGGATGGAAAACTGCCATTAGCCTTGTCGCTGATGGGAACCTGGGCTCTGCTAAAGTCGCGGAACGCATGGGTGCGACTTGGGAAAGTAAACTCGACCATCCGATGTTTGGCATGGTCAACATCTACCGCCACGCCAAACCGGAGGCCGTGTAATGTCTGACGCCGTGACCAAAGCCGCCGAAGTGCTGAAAGAGCACCGCGCCAGCATCGACCGGTTGGACGCGATCCTTGTCTACACTTTGGGCGAGCGCTTCAAGCACACTCAAGCTGTCGGCAAGCTAAAAGCAGAACACGACCTGCCGCCATCCGACCCCGACCGCGAGGAAAAACAAATCACCCGTCTGGAAGACTTGGCACAACGCGCCGATCTGGACCCCGAATTCGCCAAATCCTTCCTGAATTTCATCATTCGGGAAGTCATCCAAAACCACAAAAAGTTTCAATAATTTCGGGCACCTACCCGATACGACCCCTTTAAGGAGAACTAAACAATGTCTATGAAAATCCGTCTGGCCCGTGGTGGCTCTAAGAAACGTCCATTTTACCGCGTTGTAGCAGCTGACAGCCGCATGCCACGTGACGGCCGTTACGTTGAAAAATTGGGCACATACAACCCATTGCTGGCAAAAGACAGCGAAGATCGTGTGAAGCTGAACATGGAACGCGTTCAGTACTGGTTGGACCAAGGCGCCCAGCCTTCTGACCGCGTTTCCCGCTTCTTGGAAGCTGCTGGTGTTCTTGAGAAGAAAGAACGTGCCAACATGAAGAAAGCCGAGCCAGGCAAGAAAGCCCAAGATCGCGCTGAAGAAAAAGCCGCTAAGGTTGCTGCCGCTGCTGAAGCTGCTGCCGCCCCAGCTGAGGCTCCTGCGGAAGAAGCACCAGCTGAAGAAGCAGCTGCAGAGTAATCTGCGCTATGCGTGAATTCGAACCGGATTTCCGGGACGAGCTATATGAGTTGATGCGGTGGCGGCGTGATGTGCGTCGCTTCCGCACCACACCTGTGGACGAGGCACTGCTTATGCGGTGCCTCGACGCATTTTCGCATGCCCCTTCTGTGGGCCTGTCGGAACCTTGGCGCATTGTGCGTGTCGAGAGCAAAGCCGCCCGCGCCGCAGCCCGCACGAACTTTGAGACCGCCAACGCCGAAGCCCTTGCCCGCTATGACGGCGACAAGGCTGACAACTACGCCAAGCTGAAACTGGCCGGCATGGACCGCGCCCCTGTTCAGCTGGCAATCTTCTGCGATGAAAGCACCAATAAGGGCCACGGGCTCGGCGCAGGATCCATGCCGGAGATGCGCCGCTACTCCGTCGTCGCGGCGATTACCCTGCTGTGGCTCACGGCCCGCGTCGAAGGTTTAGGATTGGGGTGGGTGTCGGTACTGGACCCAGAGCAACTGCGCCGCGATTTAGAGGCGCCAAAGGACTGGGCGTTGATCGGCTACTTCTGCATCGGCTACCCAGAGAAAGACCATGACACACCTGAATTGTTGCGCGAAGGCTGGGAAGACCGCGCCACCGCACTGGATATTCGAACGGTATGAGCCCCCGATACATCATAGGTGTCGTGCATGCTCAGCATGTAGCGGCAGGCAAGCGCCAAAGCTTCGTCGCCTTCAGCCACGGCAAGGAATCCGCCGTGCGCAACTTGGATGTGGGCGACAAGGTGATCTTCTACGCTCCGAAAACCGAGTTCGACGGCGCCCCTGTCCAAGCATTTGTCGGACATGCCACCATCACTGGCGCGGCCCCTCGGCAGGCTGATTACATGACGGGCATGCCTGCGTGGGTGCGAGATGCGCAATTTGATGATGTGACCGAGGTGCCTGTGCGCCCGCTGCTCGAAGAGCTATCGTTCATCACCCGCCCCAGCCACTGGGGCATGTCATTTCGCCAAGGGAAATTCGCGATATCCGAAGTGGACTATCGCCTCATCGCCAAAGCCATGGGGGTGACGATATGATCCGCCGATTGTTCTCACTGGTGCTTATGGGGCTGGCCTTTTATGGCGGTATCAAGGTAGAGCGCGGGTTAACGGAGGGCCGTTGCACGAATGCAGGCGGCACCATGATCGACGCGGTTTGCATTGGAGCACAACCAAAATGAGTAAAGACAAGATTGTTGTAGGCGCGATTGCCGGTTCCTTCGGTGTTAAGGGAGAGGTGCGGCTGAAAAGTTTCTGCGCCAACCCCGAGGACATCGCCCTTTACTCCCCGTTGTTGGGCGACAATGGCGTTGAATACACCGTGAAGATCACCCGTTCAGTCAAGAACGGTTTTGCCGCGCGACTGTCGGGCATTCGTTTCAAGGACGAAGCGGACGCCCTGCGCGGGGTGAAACTCTCGGCCGACCGAGACCTGCTGCCCTCTTTACCCGATGATGAGTACTATCATGCCGATCTGATGGGGCTTGAGGTTTTAGACACAGGCGGTGAAGTGTTGGGCAAGGTCGCAGCCGTGTTGAACCATGGCGCGGGTGACATTCTGGAGCTGCGCGGGCCGACGTTGAAAGGCTCTGTCTTGCTACCCTTTACACTGGACGCAGTGCCCACTGTCGATTTGGCTGCCAAACGCATCATTATCGACCCTCCAGAAGGGTTACTCGGATAAATGGCCGCCCCAACCAGAAGCCACGGTCGCAAAACCATTTCAGCCTCACTCACTCCGCGTGATCTGATGGCCGAACCCACCCGCCTGAAGGGGGCATGGGCTGCGAAAATTATCACGCTGTTCCCCGACGCCTTTCCCGGCGTGTTGGGCGCGTCATTGACCGGCAAAGCCTTGCAGGAAGGCAAATGGACGCTAGACCCGATTGATTTGCGCATTTTCGGCGAAGGCAAACACCGCAATGTGGACGACACACCCTATGGCGGCGGTGCCGGCATGGTTTTGCGGGCGGATATTGTCGGCAAGGCGCTTGATTTCGCCAACCGTGGCACATCAGAGCGCGCCAAATGGCCGGTTGTGTACCTGTCACCCCGCGGCAAACCCTTTACGCAAGCGAAGGCCGCAGAATGGGCGAAAGCCGACGGTATCACCCTGCTGTGCGGCCGCTTTGAAGGCGTGGACCAACGCGTGCTGGATCATTACGAGATTGAGGAGGTGTCGCTGGGTGACTTCGTCCTCACCGGTGGGGAGATTGCCGCACAAGCGATGATCGACGCCACCGTTCGATTGTTGCCCGATGTGCTTGGAAATGCCGTCTCTACGGAGGAGGAAAGCTTTTCAGATGGCATCACCCTAGAGCATCCGCAATACACCCGCCCTGCCGAATGGCGCGGCAGGGGCGTGCCCGATATTTTGACGTCAGGTGATCACGGCAAGGTAGATGCTTGGCGTCGCCAGCAGTCGGAAGAGCTAACCAAAGCGCGCCGGCCCGATCTCTGGGCCAAACGAGATCACGACCAAGATTGACCCATCGCCCGCACCTTTTGGTGCAAATCGAGATGTACAAAACATCGTGAACTCTTCGGACTTGCGCCCATGCGCGTGAGGTATTTTCTCAGTCAGTCACAGAGTTTACTGCGCTTTAAGTGGTAATAAATATGCTATGCAAGGGCGGGGTCGGTATAGCGCCACCAATGCTATATGAACGCGTTGCGAGTTCTGGGGGCTTCGGCCCTTGAAATATTCACTACCTAGTAGTAGGTTGAAGTTAAGCTGCTCTGCACCTGCTGCGCAGTATCCCGCCAATGATGACACTTTGAAAGGACTCTCCGATGGAATTGAATGCCGACTTTAGTCAACGCGTAGTTGTTCACTCCGACCAACTTGATTGGAACGCGTCACCAATGCCGGGAGTCGATCGCCGGATGCTGGATCGCATTGGCGGTGAAGTGGCGCGCGCAACCACCATTGTCCGCTATGCACCTGACAGCAAGTTCTCCGCGCATACCCACACCGGTGGGGAAGAGTTCATCGTGCTTGATGGTGTGTTCCAAGACGAGCATGGCGATTTCCCTGAGGGCACATATGTTCGGAACCCGCCGACAACATCCCACACTCCCGGGTCAGAGCCAGGGTGCACCATCTTCGTCAAACTCTGGCAGTTCGACATGGAAGATCGCGACCAATTCCGAAAAACTATGGCAGATGAGCTTGCCGCCCCCGTAAACGGTGTGGCCACCGCAGTACTACACAGGGATGCGCAGGAAATAGTGACCTATAGTCACCTCGAGTCCGGTGCGACCCTAGCCAAGGACGACGACGGCGGGATCGAAATGTTGGTCATTTCGGGATCTGTCGTTGAAAGTGGTGAAACACTTGCCAAAGGTGCATGGTTGCGTTTGCCCGAAGGACATCCCTTGAACGCCGTTGCGGGCGAAGATGGGGCGAAGGTTTGGATCAAAACTGGTCACCTGCCCTACGCCAAGCCACCAGCGGTTTGATGGGCATGAAATCTCCACTCGCGATTGTTGCAGGAGCAGGGGCTGGCCTTGGCCAATCCTTGCTCGCTCGGTTTGAACAAGGTGGCTATCACGTTGTTGGATTGGGGCGGACGCGCCCTGCTTCATGCGTCGGGGAATTCCATTTGTTGGACCTCACCGATAGCGCCGAAGTTGAACGCCGCATTGAAAGCATCATCGCAGAGCACGGCGCGCCCAAAGTCGTGCTGCACAATACGGCCGAATTAGTGATTGCACCGTTCGAGAAAACTTCGCTGGACGACTTTCAGCGCACATGGTCATCGATGGTTCAAACGGCGGTTCTTTTGGCGCAATCAACTTTGCCCCCGATGGTGCAGGCAGGAGGCGGCGCATTCCTCGTGTCAGGTGCAACAGCTTCTTTGCGCGGCGGTGCCAAATTCTCTGCATTTGCCAGCGCAAAATTCGCGTTGCGTGGGCTGACCCAATCGCTGGCAAGGGAGTATCAATCCGCCGGCGTTCATGTGTGTCACGTTATCTTGGATGGCATCATCAACACCCCAAGGTCTCGGGAAATTCATAGCCTTGATCCGTCAAAAATGATGGCGCTCCAAGATATATCGGAGGTGTATTGGCAGCTGGCCCATCAACCCAAGTCGACATGGACGCATGAACTTGATCTCCGTCCATCCTCCGAGGGTTTCTAAGGTATGACAACACTGATTATCGGCGGTGGCCTTGCAGGGTTGGCTCTTGCTGAGATGCTGCAATCGCAGGGGCGCGAATTTATGCTGCTCGAAGCTCGTGACCGCTTTGGCGGGCGGATCAAGACAGAGTACCACGGCGACGGCTACTTTGACTTGGGCCCTGCTTGGTTCTGGCCAGAACAGCCTCGTATAGCGAAGTTGACCGACCGCCTGAAGCTTGAGAAATTTGACCAATACGACCAAGGCGCGCTGTCCTTTGAAGATGAAAACGGTGGTGTTCAGCGTGGCCGTGGTTTCGCCTCGATGCAGGGATCGTGGCGCCTCAAAGGAGGGTTGGCTGCCCTAACAGACGCGTTGGCAAATGCACTTCCAGACGCGCGAAAACGGCTGAACGCGATGGTTGTGGCATTGGACCGAACCAATGACGGGTTGATTGCCACGTTAGAAAATGGGGACAGATTGACCGCAGATAGGGTCGTGATCGCCCTGCCGCCGCGCCTTGCTGCCAACATCAAATTCACGCCTGACCTGCCACCCGCCACAATCGAATCCATGAAAGGGATTGCCACATGGATGGCGGGGCAAGCCAAAGCGATCGCCATTTATGACACCCCTTTCTGGCGCGATGAGGGGTTGTCTGGTGATGCTCAAAGTCGACACGGGCCGATGGTAGAGGTCCATGATGCCTCTCCGATGGATGGTGGACCATATGCCTTGTTTGGCTTCATTGGTGTTCCCCCGCAAGGTCGGGCGAACGAACAACTTTTGCGGACCCATTTGCTTGCGCAGCTGGGGCGCCTGTTTGGCGCAAAGGCTGCGAAGCCACGTAAGCTGGTTATCAAAGATTGGGCCTTCGATCCCTATACTGCAACACAGGCCGATCAGGCTCCGCTATATGCGCATCCGACATATGGCTTGCAGAAATCAATGACCGGTCTTTGGGAGAACCGGTTGTTGTTCGGCGGAACCGAAGTCGCGCTACGATTTGGTGGCTATATTGAAGGGGCACTGGAGGCGGCAGAAAACGTCTTACCCCATCTATCAGATAGCGAATGACAACCGTGACCTTTGGCCAACGCCATTTCAACAGCGGCCTTAGGACGGGGCAATCTGTTGAAGGCCATGCTTTCTGGCCTTCAACGCAAGGCTATCACATCCGATGTCATCGCCCCGAACAAATGCGGCCCAATGCTGGTCGCCGCGCGTGGGCTTTAGGGAGCCTCGGCGCCTTAAACGGAGCGCGTAATCCCACCGTCCACGCGGATGTTTTGGCCCGTAATATAGGCACCCCCTTCTGACGCGAGAAAGGCGACGACACTTGCGATCTCGTTCAACGAGTTCCCGTAGCGCCCCATTGGGATCATTGAGCGGAACTCTTCTTTCTCTGGCAGGCTATCAATGAAACCTGGCAGGACGTTGTTCATGCGAATGTTCTCAGCCGCGTATTTGTCTGCAAACAATTTGCTAAAGGCCGCAAGCCCAGCCCGCATGACACCAGAAGTCGGGAAGACAGGATTGGGTTCAAAGGCCGCAAAGGTCGAAATGTTGATGATTGCGCCGCCGCCTTGCTTTTGCATGATCGGCGTAACCATTCTTGAAGGACGTACTGCGTTGAGGAAATAGACCTCCATTCCTTCGTGCCAATCGTCATCAGTCAGGTCCAAAACAGGGGCGCGGGGACCATGCCCTGCAGAGTTCACAAGAACATCGATGCGCCCCCACCGATCCATTGCCAAATCCACAAGTTTTTGTAGATCATCCTCGGATCGGTTGGTTCCGGTCACACCAAGGCCGCCTAGCTCCTTGGCCAAGGCTTCCCCCTTTCCCGAGGAGGATAAAATACCCACCTTGAAACCATCCGCGGCCAAGGCCCTTGCGCTATCTGCGCCCATGCCAGACCCGCCCGCCGTGATAAGTGCAACTTTAGTCATTTCCAAACTCCCTTATGATCTTGCGACATCGTCAGCGTTCAGGTTCAGATGTGCGACGCCGCTGTTGCCCAGCTCGACCGCGGCAAACGGGCCGCCGTGATATGTGTTTCCTGGATTCTTGGGATCAAGCGGTTCGTTCTCAGCGTATATATTGGCCGCAAACTGTTCTGCGTTATCCTTTGGTGTGTACCCGAGGTGATGTGCCTTGCTGTTATCTACCGGTGCTCGGTCGTTGTCGGAAACGCCGTAGACAACCGAGAAACCGGTGATCGGCGTATCAATACTGCGTTGCACCAGCTGGATGAGGTCGTCATATGATAACCATGTCCCTACGGCACGGGGGTTGGACACCTGCGCACATGACAAAATACGCATACAGACGGATTCCAATCCGCGTTTATCCCAGTACAAGCTTGCCAAATCCTCGGCAAAACACTTCGCCAACCCGTAAAAGGTATCCGGTTTATGTGGGGCGTCCGTTCCAATAAAATCAGTTTTCTTATGCATCCCAACCGCATGGATCGACGACGCATAGACGACACGCCGCAGCTTGTTGCGATGAGCGGCTTCCCAGATATTATAGGCCCCGATGAAATTCGGCCCCAGCAAGGTTTCAAAGGGCGCTTCATCGCCAATCGCTCCGAAATGGACAACCATGTCCGCCCCCTCAAGAAGGGCAACCATCGCATCGAGATCGGTCAAATCGGCTTGAACATAGGTTTCGTTGGCATGCAGTTGGGCCGGTGCAGCAATGATGTCGGTTGAGGTGAACTCATCACACATCTTGGACAAAGGTTCGCGCAGGTAAGACCCCAGTCGGCCAGCGGCTCCGGTCAGGACAAGTTTCTTCATAGCTCAGGTCTTTCGTTTGAGTTTGGCAACGGAAGCGGCGATCCTATCCATTGCGTGATTGAGCACCCCTGTTGAGGCCGCTGTAGAAATTCGAAAAAATGGTGAAAGTTCATATGCACTGCCAGGCACTGCAGCAATGCCGGCGTCTCGTAGAATATACCCCGTGATAGCAGCGTCATCCTCAAGGGTTTCACCTGCTTCGGTTTCAGCCCCTATTAGACCTGCGCAGCCGATCAACCCGTAGAACGCACCCCCAGGCGGGTCGAGCGTTAAGCCGTCGATCTGGGCCACGCGGTCAACAACCAAGTCGCGACGCGCCTCAAATTCTTTGGTGAAGGCGCGGACTGCATCTTGCGGGCCATTTAATGCGGCGGCGGCAGCGGCTTGTGCGATAGCACAGGCCCCAGAACAAATTTGGCTTTGCACTTTGGTCATCGCGGCAATTAGGGGTTTGGGGCCAGCGCCGTACCCAATGCGCCACCCCGTCATAGCATAAGCTTTCGAGACACCATTAACAGTCAACGTACGGTCTTTAAAAGAAGGGTTCGCTGCCGCAAAGGACCGGAACGTCCGCCCGTCAAATAGAATATGTTCGTAGATTTCATCAGATAGGATCAGAACATCGGGGTGCCGTTCCAAAACCGCCCCAAGTGCCTGTAGATCGTCATCGGTATAGACTGCTCCCGCAGGATTAGACGGCAAATTCAACATGATCCAGCGCGTCTTTGATGTAATCGCCGCCTCTAGTTGTTCCGGCGACAAACGAAAGCCGTTCTCAGCGGGGCACTTCAGCGCCACAGCCTGACCACCCAGAATGAGCACGATGTCCTTATACTGCCCAAAGTACGGCGCACACATCAGCACCTCATCGTCCTGCTCAAGCGTAGCCATCATCGCGTTGAACAAAACCTGCTTTGCTCCGTTCGAGACGATCACCTCATTTACCGCATAAGATAGACTGTTTTCACGGACGAGTTTATCCACGACCGCCTGTCGCATCTCCAATGTTCCATTGGTCGGAGGATAGCGTGTCTGGCCGCGCAAAGCTGCTTGATGTGCCGCAGCAATAATATGAGGCGGCGTGTCGAAATCCGGTTCACCCAGCCCAAGGTCGATGACGTCTTCACCGCGCGCCTTGGCCTCTTTCGCAGCTTGACTGACCCACGCAGAGGCCGAAGGTTTCACCGGCTCCAGCCGAGAGGCCGCGAACTTCACGACAGCCCACCTTTGACGGTCGCAAGCAACTGATCTGATGCCTTTGCCAATAGGCTGGCATCAGTACCGCAAGCCACGAATGTGAAGCCCTCGTTCAACAGCTCCGTAGCGAAGGCCGGATCAAGAACCAAAGTCCCCACAGGCACCCCTTTTGCTATCAGTTTTTGTGCAGCGGGTTTAATCAGTGACCAAACTTCGGGGTCCATCGGCTTACCGACTTTTCCAATGTCTGCTGCAATATCAGCCGGCCCAAAGAAAATGCCACTGATGCCGTCAACATCCGCAATGGCTTCGGCTTGTTGCAGCGCGTGGCGGGTTTCAAGTTGCAGCAACACCGTGGTTTCATCTTCAACACGCGCGACATAATCAGTTACTCGCCCGAATTTGGTTGCCCGTGTGGCACCGGAGACACCGCGAACGCCATGTGGGGGATACCGTGTCGCGGCGACCGCCATCTTGGCCTCTTCCACCGATTGGATCATCGGGAACAAAATACCCGGTGCACCGAGATCCAGCAGGCGCTTCACCGCAACCGCATCGTTCCACTGGACGCGTACAATTGCCGTTGTGTTGCTTGCCTCAAAAGCTTGCAGCTGCCCCAAAACGCTGAAGTAATCATTGGGGCTGTGCTCCATGTCGATCAGTGCCCAGTCATACCCTGCAGGTGCTGTGACTTCGGCAACAAAGTTGCTGCATAGGCTGATCCAAAGACCAACCTGCTTGCGGCCCATCCTTAGGGCTTGAGTGAACGCATTTGATGGCAACTTCATTAGATAACAGCCTTCTCAATAATTTTGCGACCTGCGGGAATACGGTCAAAATGGAACTGCGACATATCAAGGGTTTTATAGGCGCCATGAACCATGATCTCGGCGGTTCCGCGCCCCATGGCAGGGGATTGTTGCAATCCATGACCGGAGAACCCGTTGAGGAAGAAAAAGTTTTCAACCTCGGTATGCGGCCCCAAAATGGCGTTGTGATCAAACGTGTTGTAGGCGTAATGGCCCGCCCATTCAGATTGAACTTTGATGGCCTCAAATTGCGGGATCCGGGTCGCAAGTATAGGCCACACATGGCTTTCCCAGATTGAAAAATCCATCCCGAAGTCATCGTAGTCGACGGCGGGATCAATATCGGAATGCCCGCCACATTGGTATGTTCCGCCACCGTTCTCGCGCACGTGCACACCTGACGGATCAATCGTCAACGGCAGGTCCTGATCAAGCGGCTGTTCAGCAGAAAAAATCCACGAGAACCGTTTGCGTGGTTCGACAGGAACTTTGATGCCCGCCATTTCAGACGTCCGAGTAGCACGAGGACCCGAAGCGTTTAGCACCTGACCACAGGCAACCACCTCACCCGACTTCAACGTAACGCTGTCGACTTTGGTGCCCGCAGCGTTCTTCGTTATCGCGACGACTTCGTTCTCGATATACTCGACGCCGCGCTCACGCGCAGATTTGCGCCACCAATCAAAGACCGCAGTAGCGTCCCACAGCCCTTCGTCCACCAGATTGATGGACCCCAAAACAATATCCTCGACATTGTAGAACGGGTAAGCAGCCTTGATCTCGGCGGCGGTCATTAACTGGGTCGCCGCGCCAGCCGCCATTTGGGTTTTCTGACTTTCCCGCAGCACATCGGCAAAATCATTATTGTCTGCCAGATACATGTAACCAAAGGATCGGATCGAAAGTTCTGGCACCCGATCGTCATTGCCCATGTAGCGCGGCAGGTTCTTTACGAAGTCGGCGGCGAATTGGCTAATGCGTACGTTCAATTCACCCGAGAACTGTTGGCGCATGCAGGAATTGGTGTGCATGGTCGAGGTGTTCTCATAGGTCAGGTCTCGGTCAACGACCAAGACACTGCCGTCAAAATCCTTATCATCTGTCAGAAACCACGCCGCAGAGGCGCCCATAATAGCGCCTCCGATGATCACGACATCATAAGATGATTGTTTGGGCGCTTGTGCCTTCATAGGACACCGCCTTTAGCGACTGCGGCTTCAACCTCAGCGATATCTTTTGCAGATAGGTTGTATTCCGAGGCGGCCGTTTCTGCGGAAATATAGCCCCTTGCCAAGTCGCGCTTTACAAGATCGATTGACCGTTCGGACGGATCGCCATACCCAGCGCCACCGGGGAACGCCATGATAACACGTTCACCATGTGGGACGAATTGTTTGCCCTTCACATGCATCTTTGCACCGTCACTACGCACAATCGTCGTGTGCGCACCGTCCTTGCCTCCGCGACGCCCCCGTGCGGGATGTTCGCCACGATCAAACATGGCCTGAATATCAAACTCATGCCCTTCTTGCGCGCCAACTTCCATGTACTGACCAAGGCCCCCACGGGTTTTCCCCGCCCCACCTGAATCTGGTCGGAGCTCTTTGCGCCAGATGATGACGGGGCCTGCGTGTTCTGTGGCCTCAATCGGCATTGTCATCACACCCGAAGGAAAGGCCGTGGCATTCAAGCCGTCGTGTTCGGGGCGCGCGCCAGAGCCGCCAGAGTTGAATGTCAAAACTTCAGATCGGCGTGCATTTTCCGGTGCAGGGGCATCCATGCGTGGACGCAAAGAAACTTGGAAATTGCATAGGCACCCTGCCCCTTCGGCCGGAACCAACCCTGGAACGATTTTGTCGAATGCATCATAGACCGCATCAGGTACAAAATGCCCCACGATATGCCGCAAGGCCACCGGTGCGGGATGCAGCGCGTTGACGATGGAGTTCTCCGGCGCAGTAATTTCAAACGGGGCCAAAGATGCGGCGTTGTTTGGGATCTCCGGCGCTATCGCCACCTTAAGCGCGTAACACGCATAGGCTTTCGCATAGACCAGCGGACAATTGATGCCCTTTTTATCCAGTCCGGAAGAGCCAGAGAAGTCGGACACGATCTTGTCGCCTTCAACGCTGACCTTCACCTTAAGTGTGATCGGACGATCAAATCCATCCATTGTCATCTCGCCCTGCGCTGCTTTTTGTGGCAGCGCTGCGATACGCTCAATCGTAGCACGGCGAGAGTTATCAAGGATGAACTCGGCAATGCCATCGAGATGATCAAGTTCAAATTCGTCCATCATATCGATCAAACGACGATGGCCGATTTCGTTGCAAGTTGCCAACGCATAGATGTCACCGATCAATTGATCTGGCTCACGAACGTTGCCGCGAATGATGCTGACCAGAGTTTTGTCGACCTCGCCTTTGTCGGCGAATTTCATGATTGGAATGTAGAGACCTTCTTCATAGACGGACTGCGCGTCTGCCCCAAACCCGCGTCCGCCAATATCTACGATATGCGCTGTGCAGGCGAAGAACCCGACCAATACATCGTTGTGAAACGAAGGTGTCACCATAGTGATATCATGCAGATGGCCTGTGCCTTCCCATGGGTCATTGGTGATATATACGTCTCCGTCCGCGATGTTTTGCCGCCCGATCCGGCGGATGAAATGTGCCACGGCATCTGCCATCGCGTTTACATGACCCGGAGTGCCAGTGACGGCCTGCGCCAGCATCTGCCCCTGCGTGTCATAGACACCGGCAGACAAATCACCCGCCTCTCGGACGGATGTAGAAAAGGCAGTTCGCACAAGCGCCTGCGCCTGCTCTTCGACGACCGAAATCATTCGGTTCCACATAACTTGATATGCGACTTTTGAATGTTCTTGTGCCATTGGGTTATCCTTTCACGACCACGTCGATACAGCCATCAGGTTGACGGATTGCATCACGGCTTGCCGGTACAATGATGGTGGTTTCATCTTCGATCACTGCGACGGGGCCCGCGGCGCGTTGACCCGTGGCCATATCGAAGCGGTTGACGATTTGCGCATCCAAGTATTTGGCCGAAGCCGCGTCGAACAACGGTCGCTGACCCGTGGCCTTTGCCGTGTCGGCGCCACTGGTTTCATCCATACGTTCGACTTTTTCGGGCGGTGTTGTGGCATTGACCGACCAAACAGTAATTTCAATGTCCATGCCCTCCACCGGACGGCCAAAAAGCTTGGTGTAGTCTTCGATGAACCGCGCCTCGAAGGTATCAACGTCGGGATTCATCGCTTGCTCTTCAGTCAGCTCAATCGGGATTTCCCAGCCCTGACCTGTGTAGCGCATGTAGACTTTGAACTCAGACAGGATCGGGCTAACCTCATCGCAGGTGCGCACAAAACCTGTGGCTTCAGACTTTAGGTCAGTCAGCAGTGACTTGATCCGGTCCCCGTCAAAATCGCTAAGCGTCATGTAAACAGAGCGGTTGGCCTCAAATGAGAACGGTGCACGTAGAAAACCAATAGCAGAACCCACCCCTGCCCCGGGCGGAACCAACAAACGTTCAACCCCCAGTTTCTCACAAAGACGACCAGCATGCAGCGGTGCAGCGCCGCCAAAGGCGATCATGGTGTATTCGGAAAGGTCTTCGCCGTTCTCAACGGCATGAACGCGCGCTGCGTTGGCCATGTTTTCGTCAACCACTTCGGCCACCCCAAAGGCAGCTTCGACCGCGTCCATGTCCAAGGGGCTACCTACGACTTTGGTCAATGCGTTTTTGGATGCGTCAGGGTGAAGTTTGATTGAGCCTCCTGCAAAATTTTCTGGGTCAAGCTTCCCAAGGACCAAATCTGCATCTGTCACCCCCGGGCGTTCGCCCCCGCGCCCGTAGCACGCAGGCCCGGGTTCGGACCCCGCACTTTCGGGCCCAACTCGGATCTGATGCATCGCATCAACATGAGCAAGACTGCCGCCTCCAGCCCCAATTTCAACCATATCAATGACCGGAATAGAGATGGGCATTCCAGAGCCCTTCTTGAAGCGGTAGGTCCGTGCCACTTCGAACACGCGGCTGGTCTTTGGTGTTTGGTTCTTAATCAGGCAAATTTTCGCGGTGGTGCCACCCATGTCAAAGGACAGCACTTTGTCCAAACCATATCGCGCGGCGATATGTGCGGCGAATACAGCGCCACCAGCTGGGCCGGATTCGACCAAACGTACAGGGAAGTCAGCGGCGTTTTGAATGGAAATGATGCCCCCGCCCGAATGCATTAAGAAGATGCGGCAGGCAACGCCTTCATCCTTCAGGCGGTCTTCAAGGCGGCCTAGGTAAGACGCCATCAGCGGCTTGATATACGCGTTTGCAACCACGGTATTGAAGCGTTCGTATTCCCGCATCTGCGGGCTGACCTCAGACGAGATCGACACCGACACATCGGGAAGCTTTTCCGCGAGGACTTCCCGTACAAGCTGCTCATGAGCAGGGTTCAAGTAAGAATGAATGAGGCCCACCGCAACGGATTCGTAGTTCCCTTTGGCCACCTTATCGACAACCGCTTCGACATCGGCGCGGTTCAGTTCAACTAGAATATCGCCATTTGCATCCACACGGCCCGGAACGGTGTATCGCATATGTCGAGGCAAAAGCGGATCAGGCAGGTTGAGGTTCAGATCATATTGCTCAAACCGGCTTTCGGTCCGCATTTCGATGACGTCGCGAAAACCTTCAGTTGTGATCAATGCGGTTTTTGCGCCGCGACGTTCAATCAATGCGTTGGTTGCGAGGGTTGTTCCGTGAATAATCTGCTCGATTTCGGCTGGCTTGATGCCGGCCTTTGCACAGACCTGTTGCATCCCGTCAATGATCGCATTTTCCGGAGCTATATAGGTCGTCAAAACCTTGGTTGAAAAACTTTCACCCCCGCGTTCCAAAACAACGTCAGTAAAAGTTCCGCCAATATCGACACCCAAGCGGGTCGAGAAGGTTTTCATAGTGAGTTTCCTTAATTTTGGTTTGTGCGTACGACGAGAACAGTACAAGGGGCATGCCGCACAACACGTGCAGCCGTCATGCCCAAGAGATAGTCTTTCATACCTTCTTTGTGGGCGGCCATCATAATCATATCGACCTCAAGTTCGCGCGCAGCATCGATCACTTTGGAGTAGGATCGCCCAGTTGTTACCTTGATGTCTTCTATTAAATCGTCAGGGACGTGCCGTTTGGCGACATCGGCAAGTTTGTTCTTCGCAGCCGATGCATATTGATTTTTCACATCCTTGAAGCGGTCCACCATGGAGCTGTCAAAATCGATGTCCACAACATTCAACAAGATCAGTTTGGATGATGTGACCTGCGCATAAGTGACAGCTTCCGCCAGCAGATTTGCGCGGTCGGCTGCTTGGTGAAGGTCAATCGCGACCAGAATACGTTTTGTCATGTGATGCCCTTTCAAGGACGGCTCGGCGCCTTTTATCGCCGAGCCGTTGACGCAGTTAGCTAAGTTTGAGCGCGCTCGCTTCAATCTGACGTCCCGGGATCATTTCCCCGTCGATCAGTACAGATTCGTCGCGTTCCTGCCATTCAACCAAGTCTTCTTCGGTCGCTTTCGGGATGAATTTTCCTGTGACCGCATAGGCAATATCAAACAGCAAGGAGGCCCAGCAGGCTATCGCCCATGGAAGATAGGCCAAGGTCGCGACCCCCAAAGTTCCGGCGACGAAGACACCGCCTGCGCTCCACGGGATAAGCGGGGCAGTCAAGGTGCCTGCATCCTCCATTGTTCTGGACAACGCCGTGGTGTGGATACCTTTGCCGCGAAACGCCGGTGCGAACATCCGGCCTGGCAATGCCATGGCAAGGAAAACGTCCCCAGTCACCACATGGATCCCAAACACAGAGGCCAAAGCAGACAGCAACATTTGCGCTTGCGTCTTGGCGAAGCTGAGGATCGTGTCGAGGATGGTTTCAAGGCATCGTGTCGCTTCAAGCAACCCGCCAAAGGCCAGCGCGATTAGGATTAACGTCACCGTCCAATTCATCGACATGATACCGCCCTTGGACAAAAGGCTATCAACTTCGCTGACACCAGTATCGGATGAGTAGCCATTCAGGACGGTATTGAACACGTCATGTACAGCCGCACCTTGAAAGACGATTGCGCACAAAGCACCAACGATCACGCCAGAGAACAACCCGGGCAGTGCCGGCATCTTTGTGATGGCCAGATAGGTTACAACAACAGCTGGAAGAAGAAGGAATATATTCAGGTTAAACTTTGTTTCGAGTGTCTTCACCGTGAGGTCAAGTTTGGCTTGATCAATCTCACCCTCGGCAAATTGAAGGCCGAAGTACAGGTATGCTCCGAGTGCGATGATCATCGCTGGTACGGTAACCGGAAGCATATTGCGGATGTGGGTAAACAAATCCGATCCGACAACCGCGGGCGAGAAATTTGTGGTGTCCGAAAGCGGCGACATTTTATCTCCGAAGAACGCCCCCGAGACGACCGCGCCCGCAGTCATATGCATTGGCACACCGAGACCCTCCCCGATCCCGATCAATGCAAGACCCATGGTCCCTGTTGTCCCCCAGCTTGTCCCTGTTGCGACAGAAACAATGGAGCAGATGATGCAGGCTGCAAAAAGAAAGTAACCCGGATCCAGCACCTGAAGACCATAGAAGATCATCAATGGAACTGTACCTGCGTGAATCCATGTCCCGATGATCATCCCGATTGTGTAAAGAATGAAAATCGCAGGCAAGGCGACGTGGATCACGTTGAACATGCCGTCTTGCATCGCTTTCCACCGGTAGCCGCGGAACCAACCGAAGGCAGCAGTGATCACAATCCCAATCGCTAGCGGAACATGTGGCGAGACATCGCCGTAGTAAAAGACCTGCAACGACACCAGCGAAACGGTCAAAATGAGTGGTAGTATCGCCAGTAGAAATGTGGGCTTTTTAACCAATCCGGATTTTTCCGAAGCGTTAGACATTTGCTTTCCTCCCTAGTGGTAGCAGCGAGGATCATGTCGTCTTCAGAACAATGCAGATTCCTCGGACACCGTTAAAGGGCAAATGGGTGGAAAATTAAAATTCATTGTTTTTTTCACCCTGATAGGAAAATTTTATACTTTGAAGCTTGCTGCAACCTTGGCGGATAATTCGGCTGCGCGTTCGACAAAATGCGGTGCGCTTCGTTTGTTGTACCGAGAGAAAAAACTCAGTGGTTCAGGCTCCCAGCCGCAGTCGATTTCTTGCAAGTCGCCTTTTCGGGTTGCGGCCTTGAACATTTGGCGAGGAAGCAATGCCACCCCCATTCCATCGATTGCCATGTTCAGGGCAGCAGAGATACTGCTGGAATGGATAACCTGTGAAGCTTGCAGGCCTTGGGCCTCTAAGTGTGCGCGCAAATTGACCGATGCCAACGTGTGTTTTCCATGGGAAAGAATGCCTTTGGCATGCACAGCGTTTATATTTGGCCGCGGACCAAGCTGCGCTGAAATTTCAGGTGTCGTAACCCAGCCGTAACGGTAGCGCCCAACGGGTATGCTTCCTGTCGACTTGGTTCGGAACGGTTCTGTAAGTATTGCCAGATCAAGCTCGCCTGCTGACATAAGGTTCTCGACTTCTTTGGACAGGTCAATTGTAAGCTCGAAGCGGATGGCAGGATAAAGGACACGGAACTCGCGCATGAACTGATGTAGCCAAGTCGAGGCGACCAGCTCCGTCACACCTAATCTCAACCGTTCCTCAATCAGATCCTGACGACCTGCAGTTTCCAACAGCTCTTCGGCTGTGCGTAGAACCCGTCGCGCGTCAGTCAATATTTCCTGACCGCGCTCTGTGATCCGAACCGAACCTGCATCCCGATGCATCAAAACGACGCCAAGCGTTTCTTCGAGTGACGCAATTCGGACAGAAATATTTGGTTGGGTCGTCCCCAAGGCCGTTGCGGCTTTTCTGAAGGTTCCTGTGTCAGCAACAAACACAAGCGCTTCAAGTTGTTTCAGGTTGATCTGGTTTTTTATCATGCTGCGCCAATTGATAAATTAATGGAATGAAATGTCAAAGCACCGCAGCTTTTTCCCCACCTGCCCCACATCTTGAATTCTGCGGGTAAAACCAACGGTTCCACGCAGGGACCGCATCGCCAGATTAGGATTGTGACATGAAGGCCGCGATGGACTGTCTCGGCAACTCGAAACCGGTAAAGCATAGAGCAATGACTACTTGGTCCCCTGTGTCACCGCATCATCAAGAGCTCTAAGTAGGTCATTCAAGTTGCGGCGTTGCGCAGCAGAGAGCCCCTGCAAAAGCCGGTGCTGCGTTTCAACATGGTCGCTGACGGCTTTCTCAATCGTTGCAAAACCTTCTTTGGTCAGCCGAACAAGAAACCCGCGCTTGTCTTCCGGATTTGGCACCCGTTCGACCAACCCTGCTTTTACCAGTTGATCAATGCGGTTGGTCATCGTCCCAGATGTTACCATGGTCAGGTCAAGCAATTCTCCTGGTGACAAGCCTTTCGGTTTGCCAGATCTGCGAAGGGTGGCGAGAACATCAAAGCTGGCACGGTTCAAGTCGCTGACTTTCCATGTCTTTTCCATCTCGCCGCCAAGCTTCGCTGTCAAACGTGACAGGCGCCCAATCACTTCCATGGGCCCCACATCAAGGTCTGGGCGAGACTTTTTCCATTGCGCGATTATCTGATCTACGTGGTCCATGAGGCGATATTGCGAGAATTTATCTTGACGTCAAGAGATATCCACATATCTTGACGTCAAGATAAAATGGAGAATCGCTATGAAGCATCACCTAGACATCGCACTCACTGCTATCGCGCCCGTGATTTGGGGCAGCACATATTACGTAACGACGGAATTCCTTCCCAGTGGATACCCTGTAACCATGGCCGCGCTGCGCGCCCTGCCCGCAGGGGTGCTGTTGCTTTTACTGGCACGGCAATTGCCCCAAGGCATTTGGTGGTTGAAGGCTTTTGCTCTTGGTGCCCTAAACTTCACCGTCTTCTGGGCCCTTCTGTTTGTTGCAGCCTACCGGTTGCCCGGTGGAGTTGCCGCGACCGTTGGGGCTGTTCAGCCCTTGATCGTTGTATTTCTGGCATCCATGCTTCTGGGGACCCGCATAACGGCCACAGCCATAGCAGCAGCTTTGATCGGAGTGTCTGGGGTCGGTTTTTTGGTGCTTGGTTCGGGGATATCACTGGACCCAATCGGGATCCTTGCGGGGATCGGTGGGGCCATGTCCATGGCAGCGGGTACAGTTCTGACGCGAAAATGGCGTGCCCCCGTGCCATTGCTCACGCTTACCGCGTGGCAACTTACCGCCGGAGGGCTGCTGCTGGTTCCCTTCGCCCTGCTGCTTGAGCCATCCCTGCCCCCATTGAAGGTGCAGAACCTCTTAGGCATTGCTTATCTTTCGTTGATCGGGGCGGCACTGACTTACATTTTGTGGTTCCGAGGCATCTCTAGGATCGAGCCAAGCGCTGTCTCCGCACTGGGATTCCTAAGCCCCCTTTCCGCTGTCCTGATCGGGTGGACCCTACTGGGTCAAAACCTAACGCCCCTCCAAGTCGCGGGGGCTGGAACCGTGCTCTTGGCGATTTGGCTCGGTCAACATGCGGGGCGCGCACAACCTCCCCTTGTGGTGAAACGTTCAAATCTCTTCTCAAAATTAAAAGGAAATTTATCATGAAAATCATCGTTTTTGGTGCCACTGGCGATGTTGGGTCGCGAGTTGTGAAAGAGGCCTTGGCGCGTGGACACGACGTTGCAGCCGCCGTGCGGAATGACACGGGGCTTGGCAAACTGCCGAAAGGCGTCACACCAGTAATCGCGGATGTAGCGGATTCAGCCGCGCTTGCTACTGCGATGGAAGGACAGGATTTGGCTGTCAGTGCTTTGCGCACACCTGCTGGGCGGGAGGGCGAAGTGGTAGCCCTAACTCGGTCCATCTTGAATGCCGCATCCTTGGCCCAGCTACGGGTGATCATTGTCGGGGGAGCCGCTCGTTTGCGCCTCCCCGACGGTAGCCCGCACACGGTTTTAACTGACCCCGACTTTCTACCACCAAACATCGTTCCAACCGCCCGCGCATCCATGGCGCAATGGGAACTCTGCACCTCTGAGATTTCGGCAAACTGGACCTATGCGACCCCTTCCGCCTTGTTGCGCCCTGGCACGCGAAAGGGCGTCTTCAGAACAGCCACAAACGATCTGATTGTCGATGCCGCAGGACGCTCTGAAATTTCCATGGAAGATTTCGCGACGGCCATAGTCGGCGAAGCAGAGAAGGCAAAGTTTCCGCGCGCCGGTTTTACTGTTGGGTACTGACAAGCATAATAAGCGGGCGGCCCTTTTGCGATGACCGAAAGCATTGGCAAAGATGGGCCGCCTATACGCTATTTGCATGTAAACCATGCACAAATGTTGATTTGGTATGCGGCTGAGAGCGCTATAATACCTTCCATGAACTGGAACCCGACATCCTACAAACGAACCAAACTTTGGCTCCCTTGGCGGCGTCCGGATAGCCTGCGTTCTCGACCAGAAACAACACCCCATTGGGCCCCCAACTTTCGCGAGATCAAAACCACAATGCACCGGCGCGCCACGCATCCGTAAACCAGCGGTGTTCTTAGCCCAGTAATTTAATCGAAGGAAAAGAAAGACATGTACCTTCTTACGTCAGCTCCCTACCTCATCATTGGGCTCGGCTTGATATTGGGAAAGGCAGGCTTGCGCCCGGCGCTGCTGTCTTGGGGCGTTTGCATACTCGGCGGGTTAAGTGGGCTCGCCGTGACGATTGCGATACTGGGGATGGGGCAGCCTTGGGTGCTTGCTGTGTTGTCGTTTCTGCCGTTCATCATAGTGCTGATCATGGTCATCAAAGACGTGAGCTACCCGCTTTTGAATGACGTCGCCACTGATCTGGACACGCCAACTGCGTTTACTGCTGCGCTTCATGCGCCCGTAAACGCCTCCCGAGACATGACCTATCCTGAAAGCTTCAAGCTGAAGGTTCGAAACCGCTACCCAAATGTTCGCCCGTTGATTTTGGATGAACCTGCGGATCAAGCATTCGACCGCGTAATCAATCTTGTGAAAAGTCGCCCCAATTGGCGGATCACCCATCAAGACCCCGCCGCCAAAATCATTGAAGCAGAGGCCGTTACGTCGTTTCTTGGCTTTGTGGATGACGTGGTTATTCAGGTCTCGCCGCAACAGGGGGCATCTAGGGTCGACATGCGCTCGAAATCTCGCGAAGGCGCTGTGGACGCTGGAAAAAATGCCAAACGGATCGAGAAGTTCCTGAAGCAACTCCGACAGGCCGGAGGAGTGCAATCCTCCGACCACAGCGCGGGCCGCTGATCTCCAGCGCATTTTGGGCGCCTCTGGGTCCAAAGGCCCGCAAGCATGAAGAACTAAACACTTCGCCCCAGCAAGTGGCCGGTCGAACATGACGCACCGGTTTTAGCTATTCCGCGGCGTCCGGCGCTTCCGTCATTTCGGTGACCTCAGCCCAGCCAGCGGCATCGTCAAAATTCACGACGGGCTGTTGCTTCTTTCTGTTGATCAGCAGGCGCGTGGTGTCAGGGCGTGAATAGTGACCTGCGGGGTCCGCTGCTGCCTTGGCATATCCGATCATGTGAAGATCGATATCGGCATAAATGATCCCTTCTTGGTCATGCGGAATTCTCTCCCCGATCTCAGAGCCGTCGGGGGCAAAGATGGCGGAGTAGCCACCACCGACAAGGCACAGTGCTTCTTTTTCAGGGTCGCCTGCGCACAGCATGTCTTGGATTTCTCTGGTCACAAGTGCGCATGGAGCTACGACGAAGCAAGACCCCTCGACCGCGTAAACTTGAGAGGCCGCATTGTTCACCTGATGGCCAAGCGCATAAGCCGTCCCTTCATAAAGGGCGAGGTTCGGCCAAGCAGCCACATGGATCTGCTCATTCTGCGCATACATCGCGTATTTCGACAGAGGCTGCAAATGTTCCCAGCAGGACAATTGCCCAACTCTGCCTATTGATGTGTCTACCACGATCAGGTCCGAGCCATCGCCTTCACCATAAACCGTACGCTCTACATGCGTTGGTTTCAGCTTGCGGCGGCGGCTGATGACCTCACCGGTCTCGTCAAAATGCCACTACGCGATATATAGCGAGCCGCCGTCGCGTTCTGAGCAGCCCATCGAGACCTGAACGTTGTTATCGCGAGCCGCTTGCGCCAGACGGGCCTCTTCCGCACCGCCCGCCTCAATAGAGTTGTCAAAGTACCGGCCCACGAACTGCATCTGCCATGCAACCGGCCCAAGCCAGATGTGATTGGGATACCCGGGCAGCCAAGTTTCGCTAAAGGCGACCAGATGCGCGCCATTTTTTGCAGCTTCCTCGATAAGGCCGATCGCCTTGTCGACCCCCGCCTTCACATCAAGAAAACACGGAGCCGCCTGAACAGCGGCAAGTTTAAATTGCGTAGACATTGTGATCCTCCGATTGCTCTTTTGACGTTGCATCAGCTGATCGGAACTTGCTTTTGGCTTTGGGCGGAAAAACTTGCTTTTTCTCGCAGCCTGCCCAACCCTTCACAGATTGATGGAAGGACGTGAATGGACATAGAGACGCGATATAATACGAACGACGTCCATGTCAGCCAGCGCTCTGCCTATTGGCGAGATGCGGTTTGCGACAGCTACGTTCGACTGGGGTGTGAAGTTGAAAATCATCACAGTTTCCATGGCTTAATCGAAATCGAACGTCACTCGGTTCTCTCTATTTCAAGAGTAGCGGGGTTGGCGCATAGAGTAGATCGTCGCAAATGCGATATACGTTCCGCAACAGACGCTTACTTTCTGTTGAGCTTACAAAACACAGAATCATCAGCGCTCACGCAGTTTGGAAAAACTGCACATTTACGCACCGGTGACATGGCGCTTTACAGCAGCAGCGAGCCGTATTCGCTACGTCTTTCTGACGACTTCAGCCAAACTGTTGTTCAGCTACCCACTGAAAAATTAATCGAACGCCTGCCCAATGCTGAAATGCTAACCGCACGCCGCATAGACGGGCAAACGGGCATCGGGAAGCTTGTGCGCGAGAATATTCTGGCGTTTTCCAAATACGTGAACACCCCCGATCCGACCGTCCAAACCTTGTTGCAAGAAACGCTCATTGATCTGATTGCAACTGGGCTCGCGACCCACGGAGCAAACAAGCTTGAGCTATCTTCGCCCGACCAACATGTGATGCTTAGGGCAAAATCTTTCATCCGCGAAAATCTGGGGGATCAGGCCCTCGACCGGCATCAAGTAGCAGCAAAGGTCGGCATGTCCGTGCGGCGGTTGAATGAGATTTTCTCCAAAGGCGGCGCGTCGATCAGCACATACATTCGGCGCAAGCGACTAGAGGCCGTAGCCGCAGACCTCACCGACGCACGTTTCGCGCAGCAATCAATAAGTCAGATCGCCTTCCGCTTCGGGTTTTCAAACATGCAGAATTTCTCCACTACATTTCGTGCATATTTCGGGCAAAGCCCTCGGGACTATCGCGCTGAAAAACAACACTAGTTTCTGCGAAGCCTCATCTGTGACCACTGTTGCGGTCACAATTTTGGGGCCATTCTTGCAACCTGCGTTTGGACGTCAAAGGCACAATTGGCAGTCCGACTGCTGCCGAAGTTGCGAAGGCCTTCTTCCAAATTGGCCAAAGTGCAATTCGTTGGAAATGTCATGATCCGTCAGCTAAAAGATGTGAAACTGAACCTTTGCTCAGGAACGACATGTGAAACGACATGAGGACAGCTTTCAAGTCACCGGTTCAGCCCGTCTAGTGACGCCCAAGGCTGCAGGGGCATCAATCCTATGGGACGCCGTTACCAGTCAGCAATCGTTGCAGGCAAGCCCGCTGTCGGACACGCCCCTGCAAAGCCTGCCGGAGGCGTCGCAGACGATTTATTGCGAGAGCTCAGGATCGACGGGTCAGGCCAAATTGATCCGGCGGCACCCGAACACTTGGTGCGCAAGCTTCAACGTCAACAGGCAGCGGTTTGGCATAGAACCCCGGGATACCTATGCTGTGCTCGGCCATTTGGGGCATTCCCTCACCCTATATGGCGCACTGGAAGCGATGCATATCGGAAGCGGTCTGGCCCTTCTGGGGGACATGCCCCCTCGGCAGCAAGCTACGGCTTTGCGTCAATACAGGGCCAGTATCATCTATGCGACGCCGAGCCAACTTTCGCTTATCACACGCACGGACGCTGACTTGTTTCCGGATGTTTCTCACATCCTTGTGGGCGGTGGGAAGCTGGACTTCCAGCTGCACGATGTTTTGAGAGACCGTTTCCCAAATGCACAGGTGGTGGAGTTCTTTGGCGCCTCCGAGACGAGTTTTGTGACCGTGTCAGACCACCGAACCCCAAAGGGGTCTGTTGGGAAGGCATATCCCCACGTTACTTTGCGCATTGGCGAGGGGCTCGCAGTGGGCGAGACAGGCGAAATTTGGGTCAAAAGCCCCTATCTGTTCGAAGGGTATGAAAGGGGAAGTAGTGCCCTAACCAAATGGCAGGACGGTTTTCTATCTATCGGGGAAATGGGACAGTTAGACGCCGCCGGTTACTTGTACCTAAAAGGGCGCAAATCCAGAATGGTGACCGTTGCGGATCAAAATGTCTTTCCAGAAGCCATTGAGGCGGTGCTTTTGGGGCAGCCCGAAATTGTGGCCGCAGCGGTGATCACGCCCAGCGATCCTTTGCGCGGGCATATCATCGTCGCCGCTGTCATGGGCAATACCAAAGCTATAGACTTGCGGAAGCTTTGCCGTGCCGAACTAGGGGAAGCCGCAGTGCCACGAAAAATCTGGGAGGTTGCGCAAATGCCGATGCTTCCTGCTGGCAAGCCGGATTTGCAACATCTCGAAGCCCTCTGGTGGAAGGAACAAGGATGACGCGCAGCCACATCATAGGGGCGTACAGAAGTCCCGTTGCCCCGCGAAACGGAGCGTTGTCCGCCTACCAGCCTTTCGATCTTGCCGCTTCGGTTATTGCCAAGCTGATGAAGGAAACAGGGATCCGCAAGGATCAGGTTGAAGAGCTAGTCCTCGCGAATGCGCTCGGAGCGAACGGAAACCAAGCGCGTATAACGGCGCTTGCCGCCGGATTGCCGCAGCATGTGGCTGGCCTTAGCATTGATAGGCAATGCGCCGGAGGGCTGGATGCGGTAGTCTTGGCCGACGCGCTGATCCGTTCAGGGATGAAGGACGTAGTGATTGCAGGGGGCTCCGAAAGTTATTCGCGCCGGCCTATCCGCATGCATACTTTTGCAGATGGCACCCCCCCGCAGGCCTATGAACAAGCGCCCTTCACCCCATGGGCCGACCGCGACCCAGACATGGCCGAGGCCGCAGATCAATTGGCACAAAAGCTGAAAATTGATCGCGCAGAGCAGGATTCTTGGGCGCAGAAAAGCCACGCGAAAACATTGAAGGCTCAGGCCTCTTTGCGAAGAGAAATCGTACCAATGGCTGGACTGAGTGACGACGCATTCGCCCGCCCTTTAACCGATCGACACTGCGCGTTGGCAAAACAAGTCTGCGGCACAATAACTGCCGCCAACATGGCCGTTGCCGCCGACGGGGCGGCCTTCGTATTGATGGTTTCCGACCGTATCCTTCGAAAACTAACCTGCCCGAGTGTAGCTGTTATCGCAGGGAAAACTATGGGCGCGGACCCAGTTCAACCTGGACTTGCGGCCAATCCTGCGGTTGAGGCAACGCTCGCGGATGCGAGGCTATCCGCAACCGGTTTAAGCTGCGCCGAGATCATGGAAGCCTTTGCCGTTCAGGCCATTGCGTGCCAATCGGGAACCGGAGTGCCGAGAGAAATCGTCAACCAAAAAGGCGGTGCGCTAGCAAGAGGGCACCCTATTGGCGCATCAGGTGCGATCCTTGCGGTCCGGCTGTTTCATGACCTGACGGCGGCGAAGGGGGGCACTGGATTGGCTGCCATCGCTGCTGCGGGTGGGCTTGGCACTGCGCTTTTGCTCAGCAGGTAAATCGTCAGGGCAATTTGTGGATACGGTCCGTTGCGCGTATTTCGCCGTCGACAACGACGCGGCACAAAACACCCCGTAGTCGCAAAGGCCGGTTGGGGCGATGGTTGATCCACGCCAAACTGTCAATGCCGTACCGCGCCTTCCATTTCGCGCAGGCGGTATTGAACTTGTCAGACACCTCAATCACCGCGCTGCCAATTTGCAGTTTTGTACCGACTGGCATGTTGGCCTCTGTCATATCAAGGTCAGCAATCATCGTGTCACCGGGATGCACCGTATTGACCCGATCACGCCAACACAGGTTCATCACTCTGAGGGACAAAATGGACACCTGAATGCGTGGGTCCGGTTGACCATCAGCCCGCTTGAGCCATGGATCATGTAGCCAGCGTTCGCCTTCAATGCCGCGCTCCACCGATACTTGAATGCGCTCGGGAAAACTGCGCTCGGAATATCCAGTGCGAAAACACAAGCTATGGATAGCGGCATCATCCTTTGGGGCATCAAGAATATGCGGCATTGCCATTTCGCATTCTTGCCTACTCGTCAGAGGCAGATCCGTTGAAAGGCGGTCGACAGCCATCATGCTTCCTTAGGTAAAGCCGCGGAAGCTGGTAAACTCGTCCAGCTCGGCACGCTCGGTTCTGAAGGTGTTCACAGGCGCGCGAAGGTCTGGGTGACCCAGTGCTATGCCACAGACCACCAATTCATCCGCTGGCAGATCAAGGGTTTGATGCACCAATGTTCCATAGTTGGCCAAGGCGCCGATACCCGTTGCGCCGAGTTTCATGCTTTGGGCGGCCAAGAGGAAAGTCATAATGGACATGCCTAAATCCATGAAACAGCCTTTGCCCGCCGTGCGCTCTATGGTCACGACCACGCCAACAGGAGCCCCGAAAAACGCATAGTTTCTGTCGAACTGCGCCCGACGCGCGGCGACATCGCGTCTGGCAATCCCAAGCGCATTATAAAGCGCATAGCCTGCCTTGCGCTGGCGATCTTTCAGCTCTGCAGGCATTGGGTCGGGAAAATAGGAATATTCGTTATCAACGGGCCGGTTCTCGGCCGAGGCCCGCGCCAACGTCGCGGTCAGAGCAGCCAAGGGCTGCCCAGTCAAAACATGAAATTTTCCGGGTTGAAGGTTTGCCCCGCTGGGAGCCCGTCGTGCGGCAGCACAAATGCGCTCGACCGCCGTTCGGTCTACCCCAGCCGATGTAAAGGCTCGGATAGACCGGCGGTCCTTGAGCAGAGTTTCAAACTCAGGCTGCATTGGTCCGCGACAAAACGCTCGAAGGCCGCGCCTTGTAAAGAGCACCGGTAATCAGGCCCGCCAGAACAGCTTTGATTAAATCACCAGGCATGAATGGCACCATTGCTGTCAGAATAGCTTCCCCCAGACCCGCAGGCTTCATTACCATATAGTAAGGCACGGCAACCAAGTAGAGCGCGCCAATACCGCCAATTACCGCTGCAACGCCCGCAATCACGCTGACATTGCCCGACGTCCATTTTTCCATCACATATCCGGCGACAAATGCCGCGATCGGGAAGCCGAAGTAGAACCCAGCCCAAGGCGTTGTGAATACGCCAAGCCCGCCACGGCCACCGGCCAGAAGCGGCAGACCCGCGGCGACGAGTACGACAAACAACAAAACCGCAAGGGCACCGCGTTTCGCACCCAGCACAGTCCCACATAGCATGATCCCCATGCTTTGCGCCGTGATCGGAATGCCGCTGCCCAATGTAAGTTTCGGGACAAGGCCCAAGGCCGCGATCAACGCCGCGAACAGCGCTATGAGTACAACATTTCGTTCCATTTAAGGACTCCTTATCATTCGAGAAAGCCCCCGCGGGCCCGCAAGGCCTCCGCGAGGTGGTCGGCGTCATCAAGCGCCAATAAAGTGAAAGGAACAACAACCCGCCAGCCAGGTCGTCGCCGAGATCGCGCGCGCCATGCATCGCTCAGGCGCGTGCCGTTATCCACAAGAGTAGGAAGAATTCGGATCACCAAAGCAATTGCCAGCTCCAAGGCGCGAGTGTGCAACCCAAACCGGCGCAACGGTGTAGCGAGCCAGCGGATCACCTCGATCATTTCGTTTAGCGCGGTCGTCATGGTAACGAGGTTCGCCAAACCCACCGCCGCCAGAAGGCGCAAAATGATCTGCGCTCCTTCTTCATAAGTTGCGGTCACAAGGTGCCAAACACCCAAAATGACCAGAAACGGCCAAAGAACCTTCAGCCGTCTGATTCCAGCCTTGAAAAACACTGCACCTGGCAGCGCATAAAGACCAAGGGTCACGGCCAATGCCGCCCCCATCAGCCATAGATCATTGACCAAGAACAACACAAAGGTCGCCACCGCCAATGCAAACAGCTTGAACGGCGCGGGCCAGTCATGGGCGCGGGTTCTAACCGGAGAGGTCAGCGAGATCATCGTGTTCCCCCAGACGGTTCATGGCTTCCAGATAGACCGGAAAAACCTCTTCTTTCGATCCGACGTTCTGAATACGCCCCTGATCAATCCAGATGATACTATCATAGGCTTCTAGATCGCCCGGATCATGCGTAATATGAAGCAGGCTGCCCTCATAAAGATTTAGATAGCGCTTCATCTGCGCCTTTGTCGGGATATCCAGTCCTGCAAATGGCTCATCCAGCACCAAAAGCGCAGGCTTCATAGCAACTACAGACATTAGGGTCACTAGATGTTTTTGGCCCTGAGAAAGAGTAGCAATATAAGCCTCTTTCCAATGCGACAGGGAAAACTGGTCCAAAATATCCAGCATTGCTTCTGTTGCAGCCGACTTCGATGCCCCTTGCTGCTGCAGCCCAAATGCGATTTCTTCGCCTACGGTCGGAAAGATGATCTGGTGCTCTGGGTTTTGGAACAAAATGCCCACTTCCCCCATAGCCGCACGTCGATCTTTTGCCAGATTAAGGTCGTTCACGCGGATCGTCCCTTTGGTTGGCGCGACAAGGCCTGCGACGAGACGGGCAAAGGTCGATTTCCCAGAGCCATTTCGACCGACAACCCCTACCCGTTGCTCGGCAAGACTCAAGCTCATTCCATCTAGGATTTGTTTATCCTCGATCGTGTAACTTAGGTCCCGAATGTCGATCTGACTAACCTTGGCCACCGTTTTCTTCCTAGTTCCTGCCCAATGTGAACGCGTCCGTCGCAAGTCACAGCAACGTCCCGCAGTTGGACCGGCTTTGAACATAAGCGTCGTCTGTACGTCCATCTGCGGTGTGGGATGCACCGAGACAACAAGAAGTGCAAGTAATTTGCAGGACAGCCTTACGGGTCAGAACCCACCGCGAACCATATGATTTTAAGGTCCTACAGGTCGTCCTCCCCTATCCAAGCCCCACTTTTGACCCAGCACAAGAGGCTTCCAACGCCCATAAAATCAGCCACGAGTCACCAATTCGGCGCCCGGTTACATCATCTTACTGAAAATAAGTTCGCGCGGGTTGGAAGCAGCGGCAAAGGCCAATTGTCACAGTCGCGACCAGCCCTTCCAAACAGCATGATTTAGCGTCATCCACGCCAACAGAGGTGCGAAAATTGCGCAATGCATGATCAGATCGGCGGTATGCCTTAAAGGTCGCTAGACGCCGGAGCCAGACCAAAGGGCGTGTTGGAATTGCGAACGCCAGCGCGGTCATTGAGCGTTTTCATATCAATGCCCTTCCACATAAAGCTTGTTGCTAAAGAGCAGCTGGGCAAAGCCCGTTCGCATCTTTCGCTTCATCACCGGCTTCATGAGGCGCAACATCAGGCCGCGCGGGGTGAAGGCAAATCGCATCTCAACCTGACTCTGCGTCTCGGTACAGGATTTGAAACGAAATTCGGCCCTCGCCCGTTCGATAGGAAGACTGGTTTTGTCAAATTCGACACTGATCTTCTGCATCGGCTCCCATTCAACGACGCGCTCTTCGATCATGTTTTTGCCATCCACAAGTTCGCACCGCCGCACAGCGCCTACGCCGCGTGGCGTCGTCTGGGTAAGGATGGTTGTCCTGACAACATCTTCATGGAACTGGTATATTCCGCCGAAGTCTGCCCAACTCTCCCAAAGGGTTTCAAGCGGGGCATTCACCGTTTGGGATACCATGATATCCGGCTTTATCATTCGCCCCCCTTGTAGATCAGGCCCAGCGCTAGGGCGAACAGCCCGAACTGAATGATCAAATATCCGGTTTCCAGCCCAATAAATCCGCCCGCATTGGGAACGTTCTGCTTGGCCACAAGCGCCAAGACATGAGAGGTCCAAAAGAACAGCCCGATCAACCCGACGAACTGAAAGGCCCGCACGAATCCGGCGCTGCCTGTATGAAAAAACGGGTAGATCAACGCCAATGCAATGCCTTGGATGACAATTGTGGCGAAGCCAAGCGGGACATTCGGATCGCCCGCGAAGTAGCCAAACGTCTCATAGCGCGCTTTGAAAAGTCCAATGTGCCAACCCAGCGCCAGTGGGAAAACGATGACGATATAGCTTGCTGCAGACAGTATAATTTTACTCATCGACGCCTCCTCACATGCCAGGTGCACGCTTCCACAACGCCATAGGTGCGCCACCTGGATCGCGGATAAAGCTGGCATCCCCCGCTGGACCCTTCAAATTTTCTGCAATGATCTCTGCGCCGTGTTTGCGTGCGTTTTCTACTGCCGCGGGCAGGTCATCAACTTCAAGGTAGGGAACCCAGCCAGTAATTTGTGGCGTGGCGTCGGCCGTCGCGGCGAAGGGTTTTTCCTCCCCTTCCGCCGTCAAAAAAGTCATCGGACCGATGTCGTTTGACGACCAGCCGAATGCATTTTGCAGAAAAGCGGTTGTCGCTGAGCGTTCAGCGCCAATGTTATCAAACCAAACGAATGGAGACGGCATCACATAATCCTCTTGTTTTTTGCAAGTTAAACCGAGCTATCAATTACACTTGCATATTGCAAGGAGAAATTTAGATGCCTATATCTTCCACATGACTAAAACCAAGATCACTGAATGGAGCGGTTGCCCAGCTCGGTATGCGGCAGGCATCTTTGGAGACAAATGGTGTTTTCTGATCATGCGGGACGTACTGCTGCTTGGCAGACGAACCTACAGTGATTTCCTGAATTCCCCAGAGGGTATTTCAACCAATATCCTAGCCAACAGGCTGGCAAAACTTGAAGACGCTGGGATATTGAACCGCAAGATTGACCCGCGCAAAGCCAGCCGGGTCTGCTATTTTCCAACCCGTAAGGCGCGCGACCTGCTACCGACACTGATCAGCATGATGGTGTGGTCGACCGTCTATGACGAAACAACCGAAGCGCCTGCGTCATTTGCGGCGGCCTACAAAAGCGATCCCGCAGAGACGCTTGCTTGGTACGAAGCAGAAATCGACCGCGTCGATACGGAAATTTTCAACACAACAGTTTAGATGCCAACACCTATTACTGGCCCGTGGAGGGAAAAATGAGAGAGATTACTATAGTGTCATTCGTGAGCTTAGACGGTGTGGCGCAGGGGCCTGTTCAGCCAGATGAAGACACATCGGGCGGATTTACGCAAAGCGGCTGGGCCTCTGGTGATCTCGAAGACGCGATGCAGCTCGTCAATGACGGCCTTATGGACCCGCCCGTTTCCTTCCTATTTGGGCGGAAGACCTACGACATGTTTTCAGCGAGTTGGCCGAACGACAAAACATCACTTGGCGATCTGTTCAACACATCCAGAAAATATGTGGTTTCATCTTCTTTGACAGAAGGCGCATGGGAAAACTCCGAAATCATTGACGGAGATGTCCTCGAAAAACTCAAGCAGATCAAGGCCGAGGATGGGCCAAGACTGCAGGTTCATGGCAGTAACGCGCTTATCCAAACACTATTGGCCAACGATTTGGTGGATGAGCTGCGCCTCCTGACATTCCCTGTTGTGTTGGGGCACGGGCAACGATTGTTTGGAGACGGAACCGCAGCTGCAAAACTCAAGCTTACCTCTTTGACGACCGGAAAATCTGGTGTCGTGATGAGTATCTACCGGCGCCAAACCGCCTGATCGTCACCGAAACCTTAATCCGGCAATCCTTACCGAACTCACACGGAACCCGAGAATACCAATGGCTGGCTTCAATCGCAGTCCGATTGTTCAGCCACCGCTTGGCATAGACGTGGAAAAATAAAGGGAGATATATTCCCCTTTCCAAAGGCCACGTGAGTTAGTCCTCTCGAGGCTTCAGATATATCCATGTATCATAGTCAGCAATACACATGGCGCCAAAAACGGCCTCGGCCTCCTAGCGTCATGTCTCCCTGTGCTTCCTTATCTTCTCAGTCAAGCAAGCGGAGAACTTGCGCGGCAATCGCGTCTTTTTCAGAATCGCTGGGAGAGACGATTCCGTGAATTGAAAGGCCACTATCTACGGTCGACAACAGGTTAGCGAGCGCATCTACATCGCGGTCCGGCGCGAGTTCACCCGCTGCCTGCGCCTCTTGGAGGTTTTTCAAAAACAGGTTGCGTGCCTCGCAGTAAACCTCTCGCGCAGCACTGAAGGCATCGCTCGTGACGTTATCTTGCTCAGTGAGCGTGTTGATCATCAGGCACCCATGATAGGCGTCTCCATAGCTCAACCGTCGGAAATACTCTTGAATGTTTCCCAGACCATGCGGCTTGGCATCAAGTGTTTCACGATATGCGGATAATGTGCCTTGCAGGTACAAATCCAGTGCCTGCTGGAACAGGCCTTCCTTGCCGCCGAACTCTCCGTACAGGCCAAATCGGTTTACTCCCGTCACCTCTACCAGTTCCGAGAGGTGCGTACCCTCAAACCCTTTGGCCCAGAAAAGCTCCATCGCCTTCACAAGCACTTCGTCACGGTCATAGCTTTTACGTCTTCCCATGAGCCGAATATCACGCGTTGAATGGCTTAGCGCAAGATTTATCACGCTTCGTTCCGAAATAAGTTGACCAGCTTCACGCAGCAGATTATTTCACACCTATCGTTCAGTTATGGAGAAAATGATGCGTCACAAATTGCTCACTGCAGCCGCGCTGGCATTCACCTTGTCTAGTCAAACCGTCTTTGCGGAAGACACAACTATTCTCGAGATTGCTTGGTTCAAATTACTTCCCGGCACGCAAGAAACCCGTTTCATCGAGGGTGCCCAGCACGTCCAAGACAAATTCCTGCCGCGGTTCGACGGGCGCATTTACCGAGAGTTGCTATCGCAAGAAGGCGGCGACTACTGGATCGATTCTATCCACTGGCGGTCGGTTGGTGATTTCGAAAAAGCTGCGGCAGAGATCCTGACAGACCCCGATGGTGCTCCGATTATGGAGTTGATTGACCCCTCTACAATGGCTTGGTTCCACGCCGATCGGGTGCGACACTGGCAGGGTGGCGATGTTCCACAGGGGGACGGCTATACAGAGCTTCAAGTATTTCGTCTGGTCGCACCGGGATCGGAGATTGAGTTTCTTACGCCAACAACCGACGTTGAATTCCTAGCCTCTGCCGAGGCAATTCAGGAACAATTGGCCGCGCAATCGGGATTTGTTGACCGCGAACTGTTCCGGACGACAGACGGTTGGTGGCTGGATTTGGTTCACTGGCACTCCCATGAGGCCGCCGAAGCCGCGAAGGCAGTCGTTATGGCGGATATGGCCGACATGCAGTCGGCAGCTATGGGGTTTGTGAGCAAGATTGATCCAAAGAGCCTGAAGACCTTTGGTATGAATCAAAAGCGCGTGTGGTAAATTTCCAATACGGTATACAGCAAGACACTGCGTCTTGCGTGATCGGCAAGTGAAGGTCACATGGCGGCCCTGCGCTGGTATAATCAGCCCAGGGTTTTTGTTGATCGAATTCATGTAGGGACAGCTGTGGCTGCACCAATCAAAAGGAAAGCACCATGAGCGGGCACATGCCAATTGAAGACATAATTACCTATATGATCGACACTTATGGAGACTCTGTAAGAGAGGATCGCAACTGGGGTGAGCGCGGGGTGTTTTATAACCCTGATCGCGCGCTCCCCAAAGGTGTGTACCTTCTCACCTTCAAGGAAAGTGATGGCCCCAATGACAAGGCCTCTCGCACCGATCGGGCTGACGTCTATCGGCTCAACTTGGGAATCTCGAAGCCCGCCTTTCAAGAGCTCTTCGGTGGGATTCCCAAACGGCCGGCAGCCGGTTGCATTGTAGAAACGGGGCATGATTTCACTCAGCTAGACCAGATCATGCCGCACCCCGTTTACGGCTGGATGAGTTGGCTTGGCATCTTGAACCCGAGCCCCGAAACCTTTGATCGCATCAAACCGTTGATCGATGACGCAGTGAAACTGGCCGCCGGTAAGTTTGCGCGACGTATCGCTAGGAAAAAATAGCGCGTATTGCCACCCTGCTCTCATCCGGTCTTTCGCTGCGGGCGGGCAATTCGGGCTCACCCAGAGACGGCATTTTGGGGCAGCCGCTGCGAGCTTCCAAAAGTTTCGCGCGCTAGGCGCTTAGGTCTCCACCCCTGACGCGACAGCTAGCGATTCAACTCAATGGCTTGGCGCAAATAGTAGGCACAAACATCTTCCTCAAAGCAGCTCAACTCCAGAACACGGATGGCCTTGCCAGTTCCGGTTAGCCGCCCCACCGCATCAGTCATTTTCGCCCCTTTCAGAAATCCAACATCAACCCCATGCGGCATGGTTCTAAGATGGCATATCCCACCTTTTGCATTTGAGAAGGTCGTGATGCGAGGCTTTTGAGTTTCTTCGATCCCATCCACCTTCAGCAACAGTTCGCGCACTTTCAAAAACAGCTCCCTGTTGGGGGATTGCATGTCTTTTTCAAACTGGGTGGTCATTACTCATTACTCCTTTGTCGATGGGTTTTGATCGGCAACAGATACTTCGGCGATGATTCAGATCGCGCCTGTAGAGGCTAACAGCTGCGGCACGGGGTATTCCTTCAGCCTTTACCCCTTGTTCTAACCAAACCATCAGCCCCATGTTGTTCCATTCATGCGGTTTTTTCGATTGGTAGCAAAATTTGCGCTGTCAAAGAATTGCGTTCCGGGTCACTTGGAGAGGCATAGTAAAATTCGAACATCCAGTCATTGCGCAGCTGATATCCCGAACGTGGCAGCCAAGACTGAAGCGCCTTGTTCCACGTCATGTGAAGCCTGTCATACCGACCCGTATGTGAAATAGCCGCCCATTCACCAGCATCGATGCTGTCGTGCAGATTTCCCCATGCCGAAGTTGGTTTCCGGTCAAAAAGCCCTCCGAAGTTGCCGATAGCTGTAGGATCAGAAAACTCTCGAGGCCCAGTTTTGAATGCACCACACAGTGACAATAAGTTGGCGGGTCGTTCTGCAATTAGCTGCTTGAGATCATGGGCAATTGAGGCACTGTCAGCGAAGAAGCTCCCGTTTTTGGTGCCGGCCTGGTGACGGGACAAAAGCCACAGTTTTGGCATGTGCAGTGTATCAACGGATAACGCAAGTTCGGCGGTTGGAACCGGCTTCAGGAACGGGCGGCTACTCCCAACAGATTGCTGTAGAATTTTGCCACTACCGGCGGCGAATTGTTTGGGCGTTATGCCAAAGTGGCGACTAAATGCACGGGTAAATGCGCTGTGCGTCTGAAACCCGCAATCTAGTGCGATCTCGATGAGAGATGTGCGCTCAGGTGCCAAAAGCAATTTTGCTGCTGCCTCCAAGCGGCGGCTACGAATATAACCCGCGACAGTCTCACCAATATCTTGTGTAAACTTCCGTTGGAAATGAAATGGGGAAACCCCGACTTGAGACGCCACCCAGTTAATCGTTAGGGTTTTGGACAGATCAGCTTCGATTAGCTCAAGCGAAGCTTGAACGGGGTCATGTTTGGGTTTGAATGAAAGGCTGGGTATCTGCGCCAAAATCGGTACCTCTCGCCACAAGCATCAGAGCGCCAAGCTCAATGCCAATAAGTTCACATTCACCATGGCCCAAAGCAAGAGGTCAAAAGAATGAGCCTACCAATCGGTAGCGATATGGTTGCAGAACTGAATAGCGCCAAGTCACCTAGACACCCTGTTGGCTGATATTGCGCTGACTGTTTTCGAAGGCGACAGGCGAC
>NZ_CANKWO010000002.1 GCF_947487515.1 uncultured Litoreibacter sp.
AATGCAGCCCAATCCCGACTGATATATTGGGAATTCTGGTCTGTCTGGATCAAGACGGATTGCTTTGGCTTTCGTAGCCCAACGGCCGGACACAGGAACCCCTCTTAGGTATTGATGTAAGGGATATCTGAGACCCAAGCCGTGCCCGATTTAGCGACATCAAACTGCCACACTCAGCACGGCCCCTGGCCAATCGTGCCAGCCTGAAAACGCGGTTTGGGCCACTTATCTCACCTTGTTCGATGAAATCGTCATGCAGTTTGCGATACCCTAAGACCTTTCCGCTGTCTTAGCGGGTTTTTAATCCATGCATGAAGGTGACTGAACTTGCCGCAAATGTATGGCACGAACTGGTGACAAGGCCGGTTAGCACTGCTAGGTCGTCCCCAGCAAACCTGAGGAAAAGTACATTGGACGTCACCAAAACTGCCCTAGAGGGCGTTGTTATCTTGGCCCCGAAACGCTTTGGCGATGACAGAGGTTATTTCAGCGAGGTTTGGAATAGTCAGACGATGGCGCGTGCTGGCTTTGAGATTGATTTCGTTCAAGACAATCATTCCCTGTCTGCCGAAGTCGGGACCTTGCGCGGGTTGCACTATCAAAGCCCGCCGCATGCGCAGGACAAGCTTGTCCGTTGCGGGGCGGGTGCCCTTTTGGATGTGGCTGTCGACATTCGGAGAAGCTCCCCGACGTATGGTCAGCATGTGGCTGTCGAATTGAGCGCCGCGAATGGTTTGCAGTTGCTGGTGCCCAAGGGCTTTCTGCATGGCTTTGTAACGCTGACACCAAATACCGAGGTGCTCTACAAATGCTCCGACGTATATGCCCCAGAGTGCGATGGCTCCGTGCATTTTGCCAGCGCAAGTTTGGGGATCGATTGGGGCCTCTCAACCTCAAAGGCCGTGCTGTCAGGCAAGGATGCGCAAGCCATAGATTTCGTCGATTTCACATCGCCATTTGAATAGAGAAAGAGCCTGCAATGAAAATTCTTGTAACAGGTGGCGCGGGCTTTATTGGGTCTGCCGTTGTGCGCCAAGCGATCCGTGATGGCCATGAAGTCGTCAACGTCGACGCGCTGACCTATGCTGCATGTTTGGATAATCTTGCCTCAGTGTCTGATGCCGCAGGATACACCTTTGAGAAAGCCGACATCTGCGATGCAGATGCCATGGCGCGCGTTTTTAACACCCATAAGCCCGACGCTGTGATGCATCTGGCCGCCGAAAGCCATGTGGACCGCTCTATCGATGGCCCGCAGGCCTTCTTGCAAACCAATATCATGGGAACCTTTACCCTATTGCAGGCCGCATTGGCCTATTGGGAAGCTGCGGGGCGGCCGGAAAACTTCCGGTTCCACCATATCTCGACCGATGAAGTCTATGGCACGCTTGGCGCTGACGGGATGTTCACCGAAGACACGCCCTACGCGCCGAACAGTCCCTATTCCGCGTCCAAAGCCAGCTCGGATCACTTGGTGCGGGCGTGGGGGGAAACCTATGGGTTGCCCTTCGTCTTGACCAATTGCTCGAACAACTACGGGCCCTATCACTTCCCCGAAAAGCTGATCCCAGTGGTGATTTTGAACGCTTTGGCGGGCAAAGAAATTCCAGTTTACGGCGCAGGGGAAAATGTGCGCGACTGGCTCTATGTCGAAGATCATGCCGACGCTTTGCTGACCGTTCTGCAAAAAGGCGCGAACGGCCGGACCTACAACATCGGCGGCGAAAACGAGGCCCGCAACATCGATATCGTCCGCAAGATTTGCGCGCTGTTGGATCAAATGCGGCCCAAAGATACGGCCTATGAAGCGCAAATCACCTTCGTGACCGACCGACCGGGCCATGATCTTCGCTATGCAATTGATGCTGACAGAATCCGCAACGAGCTTGGCTGGCGGCCATCCGTTACGCTGGAACAGGGTCTAAAAATGACTGTTCAATGGTATCTAGAGAATGAACCGTGGTGGAAAGCTCTGCAAAACCGCGACGGGGTTGGCGCACGGTTGGGGACGGGCTGAATGTCTGGATTGGTCTTTGGCAAAACAGGACAGGTCGCCCGCGAGCTTGCGGCACTGAAAGGCGTTACTTGTGTTGGCCGTGAGCGTGCGGATTTATCCGATCCTGCAGCCTGTGCCGCCCTTATCGCGAAGTTAGAGCCTGATTTTGTGATCAATGCCGCCGCCTACACTGCCGTGGATAAATGCGAAACCGATGAAGATGCGGCAGGCATCATAAACGGGGACGCGCCCGCCGCGATGGCCCGCGCATGTGCGGCATTGGGAACGCCATTTGTTCACATCTCGACGGATTATGTGTTCGACGGGTCTGGCGAAGCGGCCTTCACGCCGCATGACACACCCGCCCCGCTCAATGCTTATGGCCGGACCAAACTTTTGGGCGAAGACGGGATCCGCGCGGCAGGCGGCCGTTTCGCTATCCTGCGCACATCTTGGGTGTTCTCAACACATGGCAACAACTTCGTTAAAACCATGCTCCGCGTCGGCGCCGAACGGGACGAGTTGACTGTCGTCGCTGACCAGATCGGCGGCCCAACAGCCGCGCGCGACATCGCGCAGGCCTGCATGGATTTGGCCACGAGCTTGGGCAAGGGCGGCCCGTCCGGAACCTATCACTTCGCAGGCACACCGAATGTCAGCTGGGCCCAGTTCGCGAGAGAAATTTTCGCGCAGGCCCAGATGAAGACCAAGGTCCGCGACATTGCAACGGCCGATTATCCGACGCCAGCCACGCGGCCGTTGAACTCGCGGCTCGACTGCAGTTTGATCGAGCAGAAGCACGGAATTTCCGGCTCAGACTGGCAGGCGGCGCTTGCGCAGGTCTTGAGCGAATTGCCGCGGTAAGGCCGCGTCTGTTCTTCAAAAACTTCGACCACAGTTTCACGAAATGACGGATGGAAGCGAAAGACTGCGAAGTTGTAACAGTCGGATATCTCACGGCTGTTGAGGTTTTGGATTAATTGTAGCCGGTGAGTAGTACTAGGCGTAAAGATACCATTTGGTTGCTGCTACTCAATGATCAGAACTATATCTTATTTACACTTTCGCATTGGAGCGGGTAAATTAGTGCATGCGCTAAAGTTCGGAACTATCGCTATTTGGGCCCTGTTTAGCGTAGTTTTCCAGCACAACCTTATGTTCGAAATAGAGTTGATCTTTCTGGCAATGGTTCCGATCATTGTGGTGATTAGCGTAATTTTTGAGATGCGGAAAGTAGAGTTCGACATCTCAAGGCGACCATTCTCTCAATCATTTGGTTCTTTTTGGTTTGGGGTGTTCCTAATTTTCCGGGTTGACGATTTACCGCTTCTGCCAGCTCCTATTATTTTTTTCGCCTCTTACGTTGGTTGGTATGCGGTCGGAGCGGTGTCCTTTAATGTTACCACTATCGTGAGGCGTGAAGAAAAGTGAACACAATCAATTTGCCTAACGAACTTAGAATAAACCAAGGGCTCAGAGGGGACCTTTCATCAGCGGGGGCGGATCTCAGAATTCGAAACTGCGGCACAAATAGTTAAAGACGCTCTAATCAGCAGCGATGCATCCTTGGTCGAAATCCAATCGGTTCGAGACGCCATTGATGTTTTGGAAGAAGGTGCCGCCGAGAGTGATACCGTCATCTTCAATGGTGATAGTGCCCTGACCCTGAACTTGGTCACGTCGTCTGATGAGCAGGTCTATGGTAGTGAACAAGCTGACACCCGTACCGCGTCAGGTGGACAATATTCGGTCTCTGCCCACGGCGGCGACGCGCTCATTGGTAGACTTGCGATGAGTCGGCTCAACGGTCGCTCACGCCGTCTTAATATCATATTCCACAGTAAGATGTGACACAGATCGTTTTTACCTTCTGGCCACGAAAACCAACGGCAGCATATTTCCAGGCTGGAACGGATCAAATGTTGTCCACAAAGGACAATTGGATGAGTAGAGTCCTAGCTCAGGGGCAAGGCAGACCTCTACCGAGACCTCAGAGAAGCCCGCTTCCCGCAAGTTTTCCACCAGTTCCCACCCAAAGTTGTGAAACGCCAGTATCCCACCTGTAAGGTTGTCCCCATGGATCTCATCGGGCAAATGACGGATCAGCGTTCCGTCTGGCCCGATTTCTGCGCGAAGCATGTTTTTCTCCATCGGGAACATCGGCGTGGTGAAAATGCTCCAGCCACCCGGCTTCAAGATACGATAACTTTCGGCCAAAGCCGCTTTGTGGTCGGGCACATGTTCCAGCACATCGCTGTGCACTGCAAAGTCAAACATGCCATCGGCATAGCCCAAGCCCTGCATATCCTGAAAATTGGGGTCTGAGCGATCTTCTACATAGTGGCTCCCTGTCACTCGGAGCCCCCCCTTTCGAAGTTCGTTATGCAACGGTGTTCGGTACTCAAACAGGGCCACTTTCTGTCCGCGATGGGTTGTGCGGGCTTGGGTCGCGAGAAGCAGTTGCCGTTGGCGGGCCGTCAAACCGGTTGGGTCTACAAAACTCTCGCGAAAGTTGTATAGATCCAAGAACTTTGCGCTCGTGGGCACTTTCGCCGCCGCCGGCGCGTCACGACCGGCGTGCAAAACTTCACAGGTCGGCACGTGCCGGGAAATATGTTCTTCACTCTGCCGCTGCGTCGCGAAGTGATCTTCATGGAAGTGCAACAAAGGCTCATAAGCTGTAAACAACTGTGACTTCTGTCTATACAGATCCAAAGCTTTGCTCTTGGGCAAGAGACCCAAACGACGCCGAAATCTGATCGGAAAACTTTTCATCACTGATCAAGTCGCATCCGAACGGACCAAACGCGCAAGCTCGATCCACTTCAGAGCCGTCATTCGATCACGGAAGAAATAGCTTTCTTCATCATACGCATTCATTTTCAGATCATCGGCAGTCAAACGTGTATACCGTTCCAGAAACCGCATGTTCAAAGGTTCAAACGCTGCGCGAATTTGCTGGGCTTCAGGTCGTGTGTACATGAGTGATTTTCGACCCTCGAACAAAGGTACAATCTGCTTGGCCAAATCCTCATCAAACCCGTTTGGGCTGTTGATTTGAATCGACAGCCAAGTGGCAAGCGGATCTGACGACCTATTGGCATCTTCCTGAGACATTTTGTCAGACAGGTCAGCAAAACCCATATGAGTCATCAATGTTGCCAACGGGTTGCTCGGCCCTGCACTCGGCCGAAACGGAAGGAAGGTGATCTCGTCGGCCGAGAAATCTTGCAGCAATCGATCGTACAGAGCGCTGTAGTCCAGATAGACCCCTGTCGCGAGTTTGGTTTTGAGGCATCCCGCAAAATAGTTGTTCCAACCCGGCCGCCCATGATTGCGGTATACTTCGAAGAAAATCGATTGGATCAAGCTAAGTTGATCCCGTATCAGGCACACGACCTCGATCTCATCAAAATCAGCCACCAACTCGCGCAGCTCTGTGAAGTTCACCTGATTGTTAGGCGAGCCCCGCGAGAACTCCTCACTAGAGATCAGAACCGTTCTGTCACTCGATGCGTTTGTCTTGGTAATGTGTTCCCAATGCGCACGTGCGCCGGCAGGGTAATGGTAAAATTCCGGTAGCTTAATCCATTCGGTGACGAGACCGTGGTGCTGTTGGGGCAGGTCTGGGTAAACCAGCCCGGCTTCAAACGCCACTGTCCGGTTGTGATGCAACGTTTTTTGAATCGTCGTCGTGGCGGTTTTATGCGTCCCGATGTGTAGTACTAGTTTTGACATGACGTCCCGCCCCAAACTCTCGTCAAACGGTCTATGCAACAAATGTCGGTCAAGTTCACGTCCATTCTGACAAGACCCTCAACTGCGCATCACCGTATTGGGCAGACGGCTCCAACATGGCCTTTTCGGCCCACTCGTTCCAAGCGTTTACAAAAAGCTCCTCGCCGTACGACGTCTCTAACCTCTGTTCGTTGACGTCGCGCAGCCATTGATAGAACGTCATGGGGTTCGCGCCCCAAGCAATATGGCCCTGCACCCCACGGCGCGCCGTATTGTCCCAAGACGGCATTACACCGGCGATTGTGTTCTTGGGCAGTGTCGCCGTGTATTCCACGCTGCTGCTGTTCGCAATGACACCTCGGAAGTCATAGACCAATCCTTGAAAACCCGCCGTTGGCTTCAAATCGATCTGGGGCTCTTCCGGTCCTCCAAGGATATAGTTGCGCGGCTTGACCAGATTATGTGGCGGCATTTCAACCCAGAAATCCAGTAGATCGGGGTCGAAGACATGCTCCCCCTCAACATGGAACAGCACAGCCCCCAGCTCTACTTCGCCGATACCTGCATCGCGCCAGCCTTGACGTAGCTTGGCAATGCTACCTTCCGGATCTGGCATATCTTCGGGGCGGTAAATGACAAACCTTGGCCGCACCCCATCGGGACGCTGATATCGTGGATCCCGCATGTAGACGGCCGTATCAGCTGCCAAAGTTTCCTCAAACCCGTCGCCATAAGACTGAGGCATCAGAATTTCACCAGACATCCCGTCCCAATTCCGTCGCCAGCTTTCATTCGCCCAACACAAGTAAAACGGAAATTCTACATCTGTCTGGTCAAGTAAACGGTCAATCGGTTCTTCCAGAATACGTTGACCGTCGAACCAGTAGAAATAGGTGCAAAACGCATCAATACCCGCAGCGCGCGCAAGTTTGGCCTGCTCTCCTAAAACTTCGGTTTGGCGTAGGTCGTAAAAGCCAAGGGCTCCCGGAACCTGAGGTTGGGCATGACCTTTGAAATTGGGTTTGGCAGACGTGGCGGCTACCCATTCGGTAAAGCCAGACCCCCACCATGCGTCATTCTCAGCCACACGGTGAAACTGTGGCAGGTAGAATGCAGAGACAAAACTAGGCTTGCGCGCATCTGAAGCGACGGGCGCACCTTTGAGCTGCGAGGTTTGCACAATCGAATGCCCGCCATCCTCTGCTAGATACCCCAAGGCGCGCTCGAACGCATGGGCATAAGTACCGTCAACCTGACCAAGCTCTCGCTCGAAGTCGTATTCTGTTAGCTGCAAACCTTTGATCGTCGCCACAAGTTGCGGCTTGAGCCAATACATGGAACCCGCGGGAAACGACAAACGATCTTTGTTGAACGGTATCTCAACCTTGCTCAAGATATCGCTGGTGTGTTTCTGGTTTGACCCCCACCACGCCGTATCGTTGTAGTGTTGACCGTCCGCGACCCAAATGCTGGCTGTTTTATCCGCAAGAAACGCGTCCAAATGCGCGCTTGTCTCTGAACCGAGCATAAGGCCCGATACAAGGTGATCCCGCCAAACATCCCCGTCCTCGCGATGAGGTGATTTCTTGGTATGAACTTTGCATATCGCATCGTATCGCGAGAGCAGCCCCGCGTTGACGAGATGTACAAACGGGAAAATATCTCGACCGTGATTGGGCATGAAAACAACGACCGCATCCGGAAAGTCACCCAAAATGTCCTGTCTCAGCTCGTCAGAACGATCCCCATATTTCGTAACTGTTACGAAGAGATCAAATTCGATGTCCAATTCGCTCAATCGATCTGCAAACTCGCGCCACATATCAAAGTAGAAAAGATGAACATGGACGGCAAACCGCGCGCCGGTTTGCATCGGGGCCAACGAGGCAAGAAAACGAGTGTCGGGCGTCCCAGCTTGATATGCGCCCATCCCAACGGTGAGGTTCCTAGTCACCCGACCCTCTCGGGCGCCAGAACGGATGTAGTGCAAAAATGGCTTTAGGCCCGCTTTGCTCAGATCCGGATTTACCTGAAGATACTCAGCCGGCGCAAAATCAGGGTTTGGTTGCCAACCTAGGGATTCGCCATAGCGAACGTAATGTCGCGCAGGAAAAGACCGAAACAAAGGGTTCAGGCCTTGGTTAACGCCTTGATAAAAGTTCCTGTCAAAATGCTCTGATCGCCAAACACGGAACGCATAATAGTCCAAGACCGGTCGAGGTAAGAAGAAACCGATGGCGCTGGCTATCTTCCTGAAAATTGATCTCGACATATACCCGCGCTCTCTGTGCGATAAACCTGTGGTTGAGTATCAGTTTGCAAATCAATGCTCAACACAGCCTGTCTATCTTTCAATAAGATCACGGTAAAACCGCCGAAGCAGTACAAGCCCAAGGCTCAGCAACACTGCAGACGTCAAAAACAGAAAAGTCAGGGACACGTAGCTTGCATCATAGGTCGGATAGAATGCCGCGCGCATCAATCCGGTGATGTGGATCAACGGATTGAACCACAGGTAATCGCGAAGCTCGGTCGGGACATCCTCAAACAAAAAGAACACCCCTGAAACAATGAACATAGGTCGCATCAAAATGCCCCATATGGACTGCCATACTGGGAACATTGTGAACAAAAAGCAGTTTACGACCCCTACCCCCATGGCAAAAAATGACGCGACAATGAAGGCAAGGAAAATCAACTTGTAGTCGATAATCGAGCTGAAATCGAAGACCCAATGAATGCCTACAATCACGACGTAAAACACCATGATATGAGTAATAATATTCAGCAGAAACCGCGCAACCAAAGCATCAATGAACGTCACCGACGGGTAGCTCAAAAACTGCCGTGAAAAGAGGATCGACTGCGCAACCTTGGTCGAAACATCAAGGAACATCATATACGGCAAAAAGGCCGTTGCATAAAAGAGCGGGAAGTTAGTGCCCAGCCCCGGTGCCCGAAAGGCGTAGGAGAAAACAAACGACAGCACGGCTATTGCGCCGATAGGCTCTAACAACGCCCAGATGTAGCCACCTGGAGACCTGCCATAGGTAGAAGACATCTCCCGCAAGACAAGCGCGATGATAGCCCGTGCCGTGCGAAATCTAGGCAAAGCGGTCCATGTATCAGATGCCATAAAGCCAAATCCAGTTTTGTTGCACAATGCTTCCAAACGAAGGTATACGTTACGAAACGGCGGCCGCCAATGTGCCGCGTAGAGCAGCTAGGTCACAATGTCTAAAAATCAGCCAAATAGACTTCCCCACTCACCTGCGCAACTCGCACGGGGACGCGTCAGGCATCTGTGGTTGTTGGTCAGCTTCCTCATCTTTTTTGCACTGCCTGTTGGCGGCGCGGCCCTCTATCTGTTCACTATGGCCAAGGACCAGTTCTCCTCGTCGGTCGGTTTTACGGTCAGAACAGCTGAGGCCTCAAGCGCAGCTGCTGATCTGTTAGGCGGCCTCTCGAGTTTCTCCGGTTCGAGTTCTTCCGACACAGACATTTTGTATGAATTCATACAAAGCCAGCAGTTGGTAAGCGCGATACACGAGGATCTCGACCTGCATAAGATTTATACCCGCCACCATGACGAGGACCCGTACTTCTCGTTAAAACCTGGCGGCACCATCGAGGACTTGACGGCCTATTGGGGGCAGATGGTTAAAATTTTCTATGATAGCGGGACAGGGTTGATCGAAATACGTGTAAACGCATTTGATCCAGACGAAGCCTTTCAAGTCGCGACTGCGATTTTTGACAAGAGTTCTGAGATGATCAATGAGCTCAGCGCGATCGCACGCGAAGACGCCACGCGGTATGCACGTGAAGAACTCGACACCGCCTTAGAGAAGCTCAAGAATGCCCGGCAGGCCATTCTGGAATACCGCGCAGAAACTCAAATTGTCGATCCGCAGGCAGACCTTCAGGGTCAAATGGGCATTCTCAACAACCTGCAGCAACAACTTGCCGCGGCCTTGATTGAACTTGATCTTCTGCGTGAAACCACGCGGCGAAATGACCCTCGCATCCTTCAGGCTGAAAATCGCATTAAGGTTATCGAGGATCGCATCGTTGATGAACGCGCAAAGTTCGGGGCTGGCAGCGATTCCGCAGGCGAAGACTACGTGTCGATTATCGGTGAATTCGAGCGGCTTAATGTGGACTTAGAGTTCGCCCAAAGCGCTTATATCACCTCCCTTGCGACCTACGACGGGTCGATCGCGGATGCACAGCGCCAAAGCCGCTATTTGGCGGCCTACCTAAAACCGTCAATCGCAGAGCGGGCACTATATCCGGAACGTTCAACCATATTGCTATTGGTTGCGGTCTTTGCCTTCCTGTTTTGGACGATCGCCTCCTTGGTGTATTACAGCATTCGCGACAGAGCCTAAGCCCATGATTGAACTACGCGGTTTGACCAAAACCTACAAAGGACGGCGCACGATGACGGTTGTTGCGAACAACATTCATCATGTTTTCCCCTCCGGCGAGTCGATCGCGTTGCTCGGCAGAAACGGCGCGGGGAAATCCACCTTGCTAAGTATGATTGCGGGCACCGTTCGCCCGGATAGCGGCGAGATTATTCGTAAGGGTCGGATTTCATATCCGGTGGGCTTTGCAGGCAGCTTTCACCCCGATTTAACGGGCGCTCAAAATGCGCGTTTCGTGGCTCGGATATATGGGGCAGATTCAGATCAATTGGTCGAATTTGTCCGCAATTTCGCGGCTCTTGGACATCACTTTCATATGCCATTCAGAGGCTATTCTTCTGGTATGCGATCCCGACTGGCATTTGGTGTGTCCATGGGGATTCCTTTCGACACCTACTTGGTCGACGAAGTCACAAGTGTCGGCGACGCCGCCTTTCGCAAACGAAGTCACGCCATTTTTATGCATCGGATGAAAACAGCCGGCGCGATTGTTGTAAGTCACTCCACAGCCACAATGAAAGCCATGTGCACATCTGGGGCGGTGCTCGAAAATGGCCGGTTGTTCTACTACGAACGCGTAGAACGCGCGATCGAACATTACGAAGACATGCTGGACCCAAAAGAAGCCAAAGCCGCGCCAAAGGCATAGGGCTTTTGCTTTTGCCAGATCAGGAAATGTCGAAAGTGCTACCGCCGATGCGAATGTTGATCTCTGCTTCGCTTTCGCCGTCGACCAGAGCCCAAAGAATCTGGCCAGTTTCGCGGTAGATTACGAATGCTTCGGCAACACCACTGTCACCGACGCGATCAGTATTCGCGTAGTTTACTTGGAAGTCATCTACGGAGGCATCCCCATTTGCAAACAGCAGAACGTCGCCGTCAGCAGATGTGTAGTCCTGAATCCAATCGGACCCATGCCCAGCTAGACCGATATGGTAGAATTCGTCTGCACCGGCCCCGCCGTTCACACGGTCACTACCAAAGCCACCATTGATAAAATCGTCGCCATTGCCGCCGAAGATCGCGTCGCTAAACGCCGACCCAGTAATCACGTCGTCTCCGTCCTGACCAATCAGTCGATCAACTCCGAAGCCGCCCAGAATGATATCATCCCCAGAACCGCCATAGACTTCATCATTGCCATATCCTGCATCGACAAAGTCGTTTCCGGCACCCGTTGAGATTTCGTCGCGCAGGTCGGCCGCAGTATCTCCGCCATAAATGAAGTCATCGCCGCTCCCGGTGTTGATCCGGTCAAACCCGTCCCCACCGTAGATCGTGTCTCCGCCACCACCACCAACGATGATGTCATTACCAGCGCCTCCGTTGATCATGTTGCTTGCCGAGTTTCCGGTAACGTTGTCGGTCCCAGAGCCCCCAACGTAATTCTCAATCAGCGTCCCACGAGCAATCGCGAGATTTCCAACCTGATCCCCGAAGTCTGAAATTGCTTCCGAGTTCAGATCAATACGGTTGTTGGTCGTCAAATAGGACAAATCGATCGTATCGACGCCGCTTTGGTCGTAAATTGTGCCGACAATCGGCGCCGACGCATTGATCGAGGAGTTCGGCGAGCCTGTGACCGTCGCAAAATACTGATCAAGGTAGTTTCCGAGGCTGGACTCGCGCCCCCAAACCGTATCCCCCCCTGTGGCGGACACCTCAGTTGGCGCCCCATAGAGGTTTTGGATCGCTACGATATCGGCCATCATAACTGTCAGCGGTGTTCCGTAGCTGCCCACGACCGTCGAATTTTCGGTCTGGCTAAAGTAGCTCATCACGGAGACTTGGTAGCTGTCATTGGCGAAGGTGTTATCGGTGCCATAAGTCGCATTCCCATTGTAGTCACCTTGGTGACCAAGACCGATCGCGTGACCGATTTCGTGGACATAGGCCAGGAATGTGTAGCTGTCTAAACTCGCGCCCGCATCGCTGATCCAATCGGACGAAACGTTAACAGTTGAGGATTCAATAAACCCATTGAACACCTGAGACTGAGCAAAGGCACCGTCTTGATCATCGTCAAAGGTAATGTCTGCCGATCCACCAGTGACACTGAATTCAATGTCCGCGACCATTTCCCACGCATCAAAAGCCCAGCGAGCCAGCTGTTGCCCCTGCCCCGTCAAAGCAGAGATGTTTACCGTGATGACATTATCAAGCGATGTATCAAATTGGCGTTGGGACCCACCCCAATAGCCTTCGGTCAAAAACAAAGCCAGCTCATCTAAGGTTGCCGTCGGTGCCGGTATCGGCGGAAGTGTATCTTCCACAGTCAGCGTGTACGTCCCTGTTTGGGTCGGGCTATAGGCCTCTGCAACTAAGTAATATGTCCCCGTTGTCTGGGCAACATAAGTAATTTGGGAATCCCTCAAAGCCCCCCCATCATCGTTTTGTGTAATGACCGTTCCGGATGCATCCGCAAGATACAAATATGTATCTGTCAAACTGCCGCCGCCGCCGCCAATCCCAGAAAGGTTAATGTCGTAAGCATAGCCCTCAACAAGAGAAATTCGGACAAAATCTGTATCACCGGCCGTGATTGTTCCAACGAAGCTGTCATTTACATTCATGCCATATTGGGTAGAAATAGCGCTTCTGGCATCGCCGAACGTTTCACGAACAACTGCAAAATCAGGGGCTAGGCTCGGCAGCGGCGTGCCTGCTTCCATCATACATAATAAACACATTGGCGCTTTAAATCCTGTTTATCTGATTGCTCGCCAAGTCACTGGCGTAAGGTAAATCTAAGTCTGCGCGAACTGTCGAGCAACTTTGTGACAATTTTTTTGTATTCCGTCACATCATTCTTTTTGTGTGACGTCATACGTACTTCTGACCCATAGTGGCCAGCGCTTTTTCCGGCTTTGAACACTCCGATTCTGCCAGAAAATACCCCGTTGCTCTTGGAAGACACAGCCAAATCCAATCCAATATCATTTGGACGGGTGGGAACCACATCTGACCGCTCAACGCGACGAATTACTTTTTTCGGAGCCTGTTCAGACAGCATTTGAATGAGCGTCTGGCAAAGGGTTTGCATTGGTGGTGTTTGATCCACGCAACTAACTCTGATTACGTCTTTATTTGGGGTTCGGCTTAAGGCATCCGTCGCCGCAAACGTGCTGATCACACCAGTCGTCACGATCAAAAAAGCTGGTTTCAGAGAAAGGCTCCCCAGACGCTCAAAAAGCGTTGAATGCCGCATACATTGGATTTCCAATGCAGGTGCCTTTTGGTTTCCTTCAAACACGTCGTAACCCATAATAAATCTTGCTATGTTATGGCAGAGATTAAGACAAAATTAAGTCTTTCTGCCTCGCTACTTTATGAGAGCAGATCGAATGCAGAACCTGATCCAATTTGCAGCATCAGACTATCGTTTTCAGATCCATCAACCAATGCCCACAGCACTTGATTGGTCGGGCGATAAATCACAAAGGCCTCAGCCACGCCGGCCTGACCTGCATTTTCGGTCTCGGCAAAATTGACGCGAAAGTCGTCGGCTGTTGCCCCAGAGATTGCGGCAACCAGAGTGTCACCCTCCAAACTCGTGAAGTCCTGAATCCAGTCCGAGCCGTGATCAAAAATTCCCAAATGGTAGAAAACATCGCCTCCACTGCCACCGTTGACACGGTCATGGCCAAAGCCACCGTTAATGAAATCGCTCCCGTCTCCACCAAATATCATATCGCTGAGCGGCCCCCCCGTGATGATGTCATCCCCATTTTGACCAATCAACCGATCGGCACCAAAGCCACCAATAATTGTGTCGTCACCATCGCCACCGTAAACAAGATCGTTTCCATAGCCGGCGTCGACAAAATCATCACCGGCATTGGCAGAAATCTCGTCACGTAGATCGGCACTATCGAAGCCACCATAGATGGTGTCGTTACCTGATCCGCCTACGATTCTATCGTAGCCATTCCCGCCATAGATTTGGTCGTCGCCTGCCGCTCCTTGGAGCATGTCATTGCCGTTCCGCCCCCGCATCGTATCTTGGCCAGCCCCACCGATCAGTGAATCGTCGCCGGTCGTCCCAAGCAAAGTCATTCCCGGCTCGGGGTCGGGATCAGGGTCGGGGTCAGGTGCTGGATCAGGATCAGGGTCGGGAGTAGGATCCGGGTCAGGGTCCGGTGTTGGATCGGGATCGGGTGTAGGATCAGGATCGGGTGTTGGGTCAGGATCAGGGTTCGGATCAGGAGGGTTAAAATCCGGCACACCCGGAGCGTTCCCCACAAAATGATGGTCTAGGTCAAAAAACGTCGACGGCAGAAAGTCATCTGCGGTCAAACTCTCTCTCGATGCGCTGGTTATGCTAAGCGTCATCCCCTGATAGGATAATTCAGCGCCTTCCATCGTCGGGACAACCGCTATCTGGGATAAGTTTGACAACATAACCAATTGGGGAAACACAATCCTATCTATTCGTGATTGAAAGTCGGTGATGTGCCCAAGATGTCCGGTGGTTTCAAGCGGCAGATCAAAAACAAAGTGATCTTCGCCCGCTCCACCCGTCAATGTAACATCCAGATTCCGCGCGACCAAAACATCTGTTTGCCCTGTCCCATCGAGCGTGATGCCACTTTGGTCTGAAACGCGTGTGACACCGATGTCCGCGACCGGCAAGCTTAGCAATGTCACTCCTTCTTCATGGGTACTCGATACGAAAACCTGAATGACATCTCCGTTTTGAATGGCCGTCAGCGCGCTTACAGAATCCAGCGTAATATCCGTCGTGTCGATCAAGGTATCCAAATGGATCAAGCGCCCAGTCGGCAGCAACTGCAGAACGCTTACCCCCCCATCAGTCCCACCCACAAAGACTAAGGAAGACCCACCCACTTCAAGAGTGGCCATGGCGCATACCCCGTGAAATCGCGTCATCGCGGTATCTACCGCCTGATCCAATGCGACAAGCTCACCCGTTGGCAGCACCTCTACAACTGAAATGGTGCTACTTCCTGCTCCGGCAACCAGCACCACGGACCGCCCGACCATATCAACAGCCAAAACAATTTCAGGGGCATTGATCCCCAGTCCAGTTTCCGCACCGACAAGGTCGATTTGGTTCAAGCTGCCGCTCGGTGCGACCCCAAAGGAAGCTACCGCGTCAGCACCTGCTGCGACGCCAATCAAGAAGCTCTGCCCGCCGCTCTCAACTTGCGCAAGGTCCCTAAGAGCCACGGAAGCTGCGCCAACCGCAGTTGCCACAAGATTTGTGACCCCCAACGATGTCACAACGCCAGCTCCATCAATCCGGTCAACCTCGATCTGTGTTCCAGAACCGGAGATAGAGTAGGAAAAAACCGCTCCTCCTTGTTCGATCCTTACGGTGTCGATCACAGGCCTGTCAAAAGATGAACCCAGATCAAGTGACCCCGTCAGCTCTAGACTCCCATCACTCTCTAGCGAGAGGTTTCGTATCGAATGTCCCTGAATACCAGTGACGATGGCGCTGCCGGAAGATGTTAGGGCAAGTGCACCATCTGCGCCGGCGGTCACATTTCCAGGGATGCTCAGAGTGTCTCGATGTGACACATTATGCCCAGAAGAGATTTCAAAACTCTCTATCGATAAGTTTCCATTGTACCCAACAAGAAGGAATGTTGATCCCCCCAATTGATAGGTTGTTAAGGAACTCACATGAGACGTGACTTCTCCAATCGGAAAAATCACGTCCTGAACGAATAATTGCATAACCTGCTCCGAGCCTCCAAGACTTCGACAGGTTAAGGAAATGATCGATTTGGCCGTCTCATTTCGGTATCAAATTTGGCCGTTTCTATGTTCTATGACTCTAGTTTTAGATAGATACGAGTTATACCAATTGGGTCGTCGAGATTGACCCCCAAGAAAGCGCCCGAACACACGTGCCTCAAGAGCAGGAAACACCAATGGAAGACCAATCCGCCTTGGACGCGAAGGCACAGCACTGTGCTGTGGTGGTGTGTACCTATAACGGATCGCAGTTCTTGCAGGCGCAATTGGACAGCATCGCGGCACAGTCTTTGCCCCCCGACACGATCCTGATTTCAGACGACGGATCGACAGATCAAACACGTGAAGTTGCCAAAGCTTGGGCGGCAAATTGGACCGGCGGCAAGGCGATCATCTGTGACGGCCCGCAAAAAGGGTTTGCTGCGAACTTCCTCAGCGCACTCTCTGGGATCACGTCCACAACCCAATACGTGGCCCTCTCGGATCAAGACGACATATGGTTCCCTGACAAGCTGGCCCGTGCGGTGAAGGCTTTGGGCGCGGCCCCGAGCCGCCCTGCCCTATACGGCTCTGCTACTTTGGAATGCGACTTTGATCTGAAACCCAACAGAATATCTCGGCGGGCCACGGTTGATCTGACCTTCAATCACGCCATCGGGCAGAATTTTGCAGGCGGAAACACAATGCTGTTGAACGCCGCCGCCCTGAAGTTGGTTCAAGCCGCGAATGATCGAGGTATAGAGGTGCCCGTCCATGATTGGTGGCTCTATCAGTTGGTCTCTGGCGCCGGGGGGAACGTTCTCTTCGATCCTGAGCCCAGCTTGTACTATCGTCAACACGGCGCGAACCAAATCGGAAGTGCGGCTGGCATGATGGCTATGTCCAAGCGTCTGCGGCGCATGGCACGCGGGGATTACCGCGGGTGGAACACGGCCAACCTACATGCGTTGGATGTGTGTAAGGATATGCTGACGGCCAGCCATGCCGACACGTTAAACCAAGTTATACGTGGCCGTGATGCTGGCCTGCGCAACAGGTTGTCGCTGCTGCGCGACCCGGGTCTCTATCGGCAAGGACTGGTAGGCCAGATGGGCCTTGCGCTGGCGTTGGCGCTTCGGCGGTACTAAGCGATCAACGACAGTAGATATTTTCCGTATTCCGACTTTTGGTAAAGCTCGCCCAGCTTGCGCAGGTCGGCCTCATTGATCCAGCCTTGGTCAAACGCGATTTCTTCTGGGCAGCCGGTTTGCATGCCTTGGCGTTTTTGTAGGGTGCGCACAAAATTGCCTGCATCCAAAAGGCTGCCGTGCGTCCCCGTGTCTAACCAAGCAAAGCCGCGGCCCATGCGTTGCACATTCAGCTCGCCGTCCGCCAGATAGGTTTGCAACAAGGAAGTGATCTCAAGCTCGCCACGCTCGGACGGGGTAATCGCGCGGGCGCGTCGGGGTGCTGATCCGTCCAAGAAATACAGCCCCGTTACCGCATAATTGCTGGGCGGCACTTCGGGCTTCTCGATCAGGTCGATAACCTTGCCGGCCTCATCCATCGCAACCACGCCGTAGCGCTCTGGGTCAGTGACGCGGTAGCCAAAGACAGTTCCCCCTTCGGCGGATTGATCGGCCTCGGTCAGCAATTCAACCAATCCGTGCCCAAAGAAAATATTGTCCCCCAAAACCATGACACTCGGCGCGCCATCAAGGAAATCTTCAGCCAGCAAATAGGCCTGCGCGAGGCCATCGGGGCTTGGTTGCTCGATAAACTCCAGCGAGATGCCCCATTGGCTTCCGTCCTTCAGCAAGCTTTTGAACTGGGCCTGATCCTGAGGTGTCGTGATGATCGCTACCTCGCGAATACCTGCAAGCATCAAGACGCTCAACGGGTAGTAGATCATCGGCTTGTCATAGATGGGCATCAGCTGCTTGGAGATGCCATGCGTAATCGGGTAAAGACGCGTCCCAGAGCCTCCGGCCAGAATGATGCCTTTACGTTGTGTCATAGGTCCTCGGTGGTTGAGTGCGTTTTAGAAAGGGCGATCAATCACCCTTCGCACAAATATAGCCCCAATGGTTAAAACTGCGTCAGTTGGAAACTTGGTTTGCCACACCAAAGACTGAACCAATCAAGCTGAAGATTGTTCTCGCATTGTTGACGGGGCTTTCTGTGGCGTAAACGACGTCCTTCGGGTTGAGAGTAAAGTTCTTCGCACTGAACAACCCGTCAGCGGAGGTTAAGTCTAGGGTGAAAACAACCCGTGAATTCTCCGGTCCGGCGATACCGTCTGTTCTGACTGCCTTTCGGCCATACTCCCGAAGGATAAGAAGGCCTTCTGGGTTGGCCCGCCCGTCTGACAATCCACCCATGAGCGAAACCGCCTCCAGCGCATTCACGTTCGAATGGGGAAATGTGATGATCTCTTCGCGTCCAGACGCGCCGATGGTCAGGAAGTAGCTTTCATCCTCGACAACCAGAAGTTTGTCTTGATGCCGAAGGGTGGTGTCCAAGGACGGCGATTTGAAGAGTTTGTCCAAGGATATCGCATATGTCTTGTTCCCGCGCAGCAGGCGGACATGCGGGTTCTCAAAGCTTTCACGCGCGCCCCCGCCGCTGGCGATCGCCGAGAGAACGGTCATGTCACGCTCTAGCAACGGAAAGGATCCGGGGTTGTTCACGCCAGACACGAGGTCCACGCTGTGACGGCTACCGGGCTCTGTAGTTATTTGAACCTGTGCGGATGGGGATACCGCCAAGAAAGACTCTTGAATCTTCTCACGGGCAACTCTTTCCGTCAGGCCACTGACGCGCACAGATCCGACGTAGGGAAGAAAGATGGTCCCATTGGTAGAAACTTTGGCCACCTGCAGCTGAGCGATCCGTTGCTCCGGCGCGGTCAGAAGCGAATTTTCATCGCTGTCCCAGATCGCAATATTGATGCTGTCGCCAGGCAAAAGAACGCGACCGATCGGGCCCTTCTGCTTGCTGATCCACGCGTAGTTTCGAACTTTCCCAGTTTTGGGCCAATCGGCATATCGCGGCAAAAACTCTTGGGTGACGGGGTACACGGCGAACAACTTTGCTTCGTCGTTATCCGACTGTTTCACGATTTCGGATTGAAGCGCAGCACCGCGTGGCAAGGCGCAGCCCGAAACGGCCAAAATAGCTATGCTCAGGCCCGCAAGCCAAAGTTTGGTTCTCATGCTCTTTCCCCCAGGTCGACCCACGCCATTGTGGTTGCAGCCGCCATGGCTACTAGATGAACCATATTTGCGGTACAGAGGCAAGGTAGCGCTCGGGGCAGAAGGCTGTGTTTCATGACATTCTGGCGAAAGCCCGCCGCCCATGGATGTGGTTCTGAATGTCGGAACACCCTTGCTTCAATGCGCAGACCGCTGTCGCAAGGCCGGCCAAGTAGGAAACAGCGCTGTTCACTTTCGTAACCTCCTGATTTTCAAACAATTTTTTCATTGTCAGCTGACAATTTGAGACTGCACAGCATGGAGTGGACATCCACCCCTCCGTTTCGCGCCCTTTGGGTGATTCGACGAAGGTAGCCACCAGGGTTTTGGATGCTATCGACCTTTTCCAACATGAAAACAATGATCACACTGGCCCGTTTAACACCATAGGTGGCGCAGGCTTCGTGAAAGACGGGCGGATCAATGCCCAGCATCAAAGACAGTCGCTCTGAGATTAAGGCTAGGTCAGACCAGTTTCGAATCTTTTCTGGAAAGTAGCTTTGGAAGGAGGTGCATGTTTCAAGCACCATCCCCAATGAAATTGCGCTTGGTCTTTCTAAGCACTCCGAGGGTTCGCCTTGGGGCTTTGTTTTTTTTGGTGATGCAAGTTGCGCGCCGTGATCTTCAGAGTCAGAGTTATATTTAGATCTTGCTTGTATGTGCCGCTCATTTTGGCTGTCTGAGGTGCTCATTTCTGCGGCGTTCAGGCGGGCGGTTATCTGCGTGATCAACAGCTCAAGCTCGTCTTTTTTTGTCTTACGACGCAAAGCGCGGCGGGTGTCTTCGGTTAATGCATCAGGGCCTTCTGCATCGAGCAGTTGATGGCGAAGACACCCCAGTCTTGCGCGCAGCTCGGCGAGCTCTGCGCGGGCCTGCTGAACGGATTGGGCCGTCTGAAGGAGGTGCAGCGAGTGTCTGGCAATCGGCGACAGATCAAACCCGAAGGCGATACCCCCCTGCCCTGCCCGCTGCCCGCGTGCATAGCGTTTGCGGTTCGGGCTGTCGTGACGGCTGACAATTCCTGCGGTCACCAGCGCGGCCAGATGGCGGCGCAATGTACTGTCGGGCATCCCGTTCAACCGGTGGGACAAGGTGCGGTTTGATGGAAAGACGATGGCTTGCCCTGGCATCGGGTGAATCAGGCGATCAGGCAAGAAACTCATGAGAGCCTTCAAAACGCCCAATGTACGATGCGACAATTCATAGGGTTCGGCCGCATCGGTGAGCGCATTCAACGCCTTCCACTTGTCGATGCAGTGATCTTGGTCTGGGTTCAAGACGACCTCTACCGGCCGCCCAAACTCGGTTTGGGACGCATGTTTCATTTTTATGTCACGAAAGACAACAAAATCCCTGCCCTGCGCGGCACGCAGAGTTGACTGGATCATCGGATGTGGGCTATCTCAAAAGTGCAAAGATCGAGAAGGGCCTTCCGGGATCATACCTGGGGGGCTTTTCTTATTTCAGCCGTTGTCTGCTTTCTTGTCGTGCCTTTCTTTGGTTGCTCTTCCTCGGGGTTAGTCTTCCGTCGCGCTTTCTTTGAAGCGATCGTGAAGCTCTTGGATCAAGCTGTCTGCGTGGGTGTTGACCCATTGGTCGAACCCCTCTGCAGTGCGCGCCTGAATGGTTAACGTGACGCCACGCGGGCCTGTCTTGATGTCCGCCACGGCCTTGCCCCCTGCCCTTAAGGTGCGGGCTTTGGGCGGGGATTTCTTGGGCTTGTCTTGTTTTTGCACCGCACGCGCCAGCACAAGGTCGAAGCGCGCGTCGGAGCTGCCTTTGAAGTCAGGTGTCTTCATAAAGGCCAAAACGCGGGCCTTTACGCTATCGGATTCGAGCGCCTTCGCCAGATCGAACCAACGATCACGCCCAATGCTTGGGGCCGATCCGATTTGGCGTAGAAATTCCAAATCAAAGGCGGTGCCAATCTTCAGCAGCCGCGACACCATGGGCAAATCCAGCGACAGCGCTGCGGCGATTGTCTGCCGGTCATATCCGCCGTCCTGCAATTGCGCGGCAAAGGACGCTTTTTCGATAAAGCTGAGGTCTTGGCGCGCCGTGTTCTCCTGACCTTGCGCCATGATCAGCGCGTGATCGTCGAGTTGACGGATCATCGCTTTCACCGGCAGGCCGAGATCCCGCAACGCCCTCAGACGGCGTCGACCATATACGATTTCATAGCGGCCCTGTTTGGAGCTATGCGGGCGCAGCAGCACTGGAACCTGCTGGCCATAGGTGCTGAGGCTCTCTTTGAGCTGCGTTTGGGCCGTTGGGTCGACGCCCAAACGGTCTTCCACACCGGCGTCATCGACCAAGTTAGGGTCTATTTCCTGCACTGCGCCTTCTTGCAGCTTGGTCAGGGAGGATTGCAGCGCACCCACGGCACCGCGGCGTGCTGGGGCAGGGGCCGGCGCGGGGCGCTCTGCCTTGGTGATGTCTGAACTTAAGATGCCTTTACGTGCCATTTAACGACCCCATGCTTGTTGAAGCAGTGTTTCAATCTCATCGTTCACAAGATTGAGTGAATCGACCGCGCGGTCATAGGTATTTCGGTGGAATGCCGATCTTTCGACTTCGTAGATGGTCTGCTGCGTTAAGCCCGCGTCCGAAATCGCCGTGGATTTCAGCATTGGCGCCACCATGACTTCCTCGGCAAACAGTTGCCGCAGGAAGGCCACGACCTGTTGCTGCGGTCCGTCGTTTGGCTCGTAACGATTGATCAAGAAGCGCATGAAATCGAAGCGCATATCTGCCCCCGCATCAGAGACAACGTCCAAAAGATCGGCGCTCATCTGCAAGAACTGCGACATGGAGGCGACATCCAGCATGTTCGGCACGATCGTGATGAACACACCGGTCGAGGCACATAGGGCCGCCATGGTGAGATAGCCAAGCTGCGGCGGGCAGTCGAACAGGATGACATCGTAGTCATCCTCGACTTCCTGCAAGGTTGTTGCCAGCCGCGCGAAAAACGGGGGCTGAATATTCGTCCGAAGGGCTTGCGGGGTCTCATGTTCGAATTCTTGCAACAGCAAGCCGCCCGGAGCGAGGTCGATCCCAGTGAAAAACGTCTTTTGCACAATCTGGGAGAAGGGGACCGGATCATCATAGCGGATCGCGTCATAGATCGTGCCGGACTCGATGAAATCCACCTCGGGCGTATAGCCAAACAAGGTGGTTAGAGACGCTTGCGGGTCAATATCGACGCATAGAACGCGGTAGCCCTTTAGAGCCAAACGTTGCGCAGTATGGATCGCGCTTGTCGTTTTGCCAGAGCCGCCTTTGAAGTTCAAAAAGGAAAGGACCTGAACTTTATCTTCGGGGCCGCGCCCACGCTGATAGCTTCCTTTGGTCTTCGCGGTTTTCTCTAGGGTTTCACGGATTTCAAGCAGGTTTGCGGCGGAATAGAGTCTTCTTCCACCAGCCGTGGCCTGAACATCAGCGATTTTCTCGTCGAAATGAAGCTTGCGCAGAAAGCTTGTGGATATCCCCAACAGTTCGGCCGCTTCACCGGCGGAGAACAGGCGCAGCTCTTTGCGCGCATCAGGTGCAAACACCTTAAGCATATGGCTGTGTAGGGCCGTGCTTAAGTCTTCCGCATTCTCTCGAATACGGGTATTGATATTGAAAAGCCCACGCGACTTTAACATTGGTTTTTACCGCCCATTGAGTAACGCTTTTTTTCGATAGCGCTTTGTTTATCGTTTCTTAGATCAAAAATGGGGCGTCTGGCAACTGATTCTTGGCTCTACCTAGGGCTCAGGCCCGATTTGCCGCCACAACACGCCGTAAAAGCGCCTCTGGCTGGATAGGATTCCTGACTGTGCTGATTTGGCATCACAGCTGCAGATTGAGAATCCTTGTCGCAAAATATACTCATAGCGCAAAAAATGCCGCTACTGTTTGAAGCTTATTAGTTCGGTTTTTTCCCCGTGTCCGCCGCGTAGTCGGTGCGTAGTGTTTTTCAACTCCAACCTAACTTCGGAACCAACCGAAGATATGTGACAGGGACATTGAATATGACCATTTTCGCCCGCTGCTATAAGCGTGGTATTTCATTATTCAGCAGCGTTATTGCTGCGGGTGTAATTGCAAGCCCTGCACAGGTAGACGCGACAACGTTTACGACAACCGTTCCCGGCACATCAATCACGCTTCCGGACGACTATCCAGAAGCGGGTGGGGTGGCCATCGTCATGGTGGGTGTCAACGGAAACATCTATTACCAGTTCTCTGACCCTTCGAACGCCTTTCGCGGGTTCAACAACCGCGCGAACCGCAACGAACTTGAGGGCAACCCCTTCACCGTAAACGACCCGATCCCCTTGGATTGTGGCTTTAGTTCATGTCGTGACTATTTTGGTGGCGATCTTGCCAATGTCTATATTCGCTTCTCGGCCTTTGATGGGGATACCCAAGTTAACGGCTTTGACGAGAACGATATCAACCTTGTGATCAACGGCTTTGATGTTGGCAACTGGTCGGGGCGGACGACAGAGATCACCTCGACAAACGGGCTGCAATCTCAGGGTTTTGTGGATGGCTTCGGGAACAACACATTCAACACCGGCTGGTTCAACTCATCCAACCCCGCCTTGTTGGACAATCTTTTGGACACCGGCAGAACCGTAACGCAGGTTCGCGACGATGATCCGAATGACAACTTTTGGAACTTCCAGCTGGGACCGAGGCTTTCCCGACCCGAAATTTCGACAGTTGCCCCGGGTTACACGATTGAAAAAACCGCCTCGGTCCCGACTTACGCGGCCGTTGGGGATCCAGTTACCTATACATATGTCATCAGCAACGTCGGGTCCGTTTCCATTCGCAACTTGGTTGTTGAGGACGACCAGATTGACGAAAGTGCCACCCCAATCGTTTGTAATGTCACGACCATCAACCCGCGCCCCTTTGAGGATGTGCGCGGACCGGAGCAAGCAACCTGTTCGGTTGTGTATGAGATTGACCAAGACGACATTGATCGCGGTTTCTTAACGAATATCGCGAGCGGGGAAGGGCAGCCTGATGAGGGCGACTTGGGGGCTGTTGAAGACACGGTCACCATTAACGGACCAACCGCCGCACCTGTTCTGAGCATCAGCAAGACCTCCGTGTTGGACGCACCGGGCCAGACTTTCGGCAATGCGAACTCAACCGTTCCCTATGTGATCACAGCCACAAATGATGGCAATGTGACACTCACCAATGTTCAGCTGTCGGATGATCTTATTCCAGCGTTCAGCTGTACTATTGCGCAATTGCTGCCGGGAGAAAGCGATAGCTGTACCGCAAGCTACACCGTTCTACAGTCTGACGTTGATGATTTCGCGGCGAACCCCGCCAATGAACTGGTGAACGTCGCACGGGGAACCGCGACTGCGGCGCGTGGAACCGTAGCACCCGCATCAGACAGCCTCAGCATTCCGGGCCCTGCGGCGGCCCCCGATTTTACAATCGCCAAAACCGCATTGAACGGCACCTATTCCGACGTTGGCGAGACACTGCAATACAACATCGAGATCACAAACACAGGGAATGTGACCTTCCCGAACACGCCGGTTGTGACAGAGGCTTTGGCGGGGGCATCGGTAAGCTGCCCGACCGGTCCGGTTGCGCCAACCCAAACCGTGGTGTGTCAGGTCAGCTATGATGTGCTTCAAGGCGATATCAATGACGGCAAGATCGACAATGAAGTAACGGCTGACATCACCGTGGGCGGCGTGAACGTCGATAAATCGGCCGAAGCAACAGTGACGGCAACGCGCACAACCGGCTTGACCTTGGTTAAGCGTTTGGCCTCCTCGTCGCCGACGTCATTCGATGATGCAGCCCAAACAATCGAGTATGAATATGTCCTGACAAACACGGGCAATGTCACGCTGCAAAACCCAAGCGTTGTAGACGATCAGGTCGATATTCTCGGGGCGGTCTCTTGTCCGGCTGGCGATATTTTACCAGATGCAAGCACGACCTGTACGGCCAGTTATTCGACCTTGCAGTCGGATTTGAATGCGGGCGAAGTCGTCAACCTAGCGACCGCATCTGCCACCACAGCTGGGGCAGGGGGCACGGAAACTGTCACCTCTTCGGAAGAAACCCTGACGGTCCCAGCGGTGCAAAATCCGGCTCTAACATTGGTGAAAACCGGTGCCGATCCTGCGTCATTCTCGGTTGGGGAGACGATCACCTACACCTTCACGGTAACCAACAGCGGCAACACGGATCTGACTGGCCCGTTTACGATCAATGACAACAAGATCGGGAACAACCTGTCTTGCATCGCGGGGCCTTTGGCGCGCGGCGCGTCTGCAAGCTGCGACATAGACTACACATTGCTGACCGCAGATGTGGCAGCGGGGGCGGTTACAAATATTGCCACTGCAACGGACGGGACTGTCACCTCCCCAGATGCAACGGAGACCGTTTCCAACGCGGGCACGCCTGCCATTCGCGTCACCAAAGAAGCATTAACGGACCCGATCGGAGCCACCGACACGAGTGTTCGCTACCGGTTCACCATTGAGAACATAGGCGACACACAGATTATCGAATCCGTCTCGCCGATCACCATCACCGACGACAAAATTAACGCATCCCCCTTTATCTGTGGCGGTGCGCAACCCAGCATCCTGAATGTTGGCGCCTCCTATACGTGTCAGCGCAATTACAACAACATCAGCCAAGATGAGCGCGACGCAGGCGAGGTGGTGAATACGGTTTCGGGATCCTTCCCGTTCAACACCGGCACCGGCACGATCCAAGTGACCAGCCAAGAATTCGTAGAAACTACTCCGATCACCGAAGACCTGAGCTTCACCTTCGCCAAGGAACAAGACGGGCCGGACACATTCCTCGCCGTAGATGACGTGCTGACCTACACCTTTACGATTGTGAATGACGGCAATGTCTCGCTTGCGAGCGTGTCTATTTCGGACAGCTTGATCCCGAATGTAAGCTGCCCGATCAGCGACCTTGCGCCAGGTGCGACGGGAACATGTACCGCGCAATATACTGTGCTTCAGAAAGACGTGGATGCAGGCACCATCACGAACACCGCGACCGCCACTGGCGCAAGCGATCAGGGCAGCCAATTCACCCCGCCAGATGCGACAGAGGTCTCGACCTTAGACCCTGCCGGCTCCATCTTTGGGTTGGCGGTAAGCAAAACCGCCGACAAAGCCACTTTCGCCACCGTGGGAGAGGCGATCAGCTACACCATCGAGGTGACGAACGACGGCACCAAGACGCTCACCAATACTGTTGTGACCGACATTTTGGACCCAGCATTTAGCTGCACAATTCCAACGCTTGCACCAAACACCAGTTCTGACATTTGCCGCTTCACCCATATTGTCACGCAAGATGACATCGATGCAGGGCAGGTGGACAACACCGCGACCGCGACGAACCCGTTGGTGACAGATGGGCCGGACACCAGCTCCGAGACTGTGAATGGTCCGACGCGGACCGCGTCGATCGAAATCGAGAAAACGGCCCTAAGCGGATACACGAATGTCGGCGACACGGTCGATTTTGCCATCCGCGTGCGCAACACGGGCAATGTCACTGTGCTTGGTGTGAATGTCGAAGATGCGTCTCTTTTCACCCCAGCCGAGACATGCGCCGTGGGCGACATCGTGCCCGGATTTGACGCAGTTGTCTGCACCGTGACCTATACGGTCGACCAAGACGACATTGATGCGGGATCAATTACAAACCTGGCCACAGTTACCGGCACAGGCGCAGAGGGCACCCAGCTCAGCGAGACCGGAACCGACACCGCCACCGGCCCGACCGCCAATCCGCAGGTTGAGGTGGTCAAGACAGCAGCCCAGCCGACCTTTAGCGGCCCAACAGACAGTTTTGATTTTACATTTACCGTGACCAATACGGGCAATGTGACATTGACCAACCTAGAACTGGTTGATGTCGACGCTGATGGCGAAACCTTTCGTTGTGACGTGCCCGACCTGCCGCCTGCGCCCGCAGCCAACAGCACCACCACCTGTGTGGGCGGCGCGCCGATGTCCTTCACCAAGTCCTTTGATCAAGGGGATGTAGACGCATCGAGCTATACAAATACCGCGACGGTTACCGGCGAAAGCTTGGTCGGCGGGGCCGCAGTGACGGATGAAGATGCGGAAACCGTAACGGGACCTACGCAGACCCTTTCCCTGTCGCTCAACAAGCGAGAGACATTTGGCACAACCTTCTCAACGGTCGGGGAGGTCATCACATATGAATATGACGTCACCAACACCTCGAATGTGACGTTGAATGGTGCGATCACAGTGACGGATTCTGTCACCTCGCGAACCCCGAACATCACGGTCCCCGTGACATGTCCCAATTTGCCGATCACGGGTCTGGCCCCTGGGGCCATACACACCTGCACGGCTGACTACGAAGTCACCCAAGAAGATATCGACCTTGGCGCTGTAACCAACACCGCGACCGCCGCCACAGAGCAACGTATCAACGGCGAAGCCAACCCGACCACCGCCACGACGGCCCCAGACAGCGAAACCGTCAACGCACAACAGGCGCCAGCCTTCACTATTTCGAAAGCCATCAAATCCGGATCGGCCACAACCTTTACCAATGTCGGCGACCAGATCACCTATGAATACACGGTCGAAAACACCGGCAATGAGACCCTAACATCGCCAATCACGGTATCAGATGACCAGATTGCGGGCACCACAACCTGCGGGCCTGTGCCGGTTGCCCCTGGCGACAGCGTCACTTGCGAACTTGTTTGGAGTGCGACCCAAGATGCCATCAACGTGGGATCGATCACCAATGTCGGAACCGCCTCCAGCCCCGATGTTCCGACAGATGCGACAGATGACTTTACCGCATCAGCGGTGCAGGAGCCGGGCTTGTCGGTCGAGAAGAACAACACCAGCGTCAACTTCCAAAACAACGGTATCGTTGCCTATGAATACATCATCCGAAACACCGGCAACACCGAGATTGACACATCGTCCCTGACGGTCACCGACAGCCGCATTGCAAGTGTTTCTTGTCCTGCGGGCGGCGGGGTTTTGACGCCTTTGCGCATCGATCCCAATGCATCCTACACTTGTACCGCGACCTATCAGGTCACGCTTGTTGACGTGGATTTGGGTGAGGTTACCAACCTTGCTTCGGTCTCGGACGGCACAACGACCAGCCCGCAAACATCTGAAACAGTTCCTGCAGGGGCTGATCCGTCTTTGTCCTTGACGAAAACCGTTGTCAGTGGCGACGGATTTAGCGCTGTGGGTGACCGGATCGAGTTCGAGTTCAGGGTGGAAAACACTTCGGTCAACCCGCCGGGGGCCTCTTTCTCGCAGCCCATTGAAATCAATGACCCCGACATCGGTCCGTCGTTTACCTGCTTTACGCCCGCTTTACCGGACACTTTCGACGCCGGAGAATTTGACACCTGCACGGCTGAGTATTTCGTCACCCAAGACGATTTGGACGCAGGCGAAGTGGTGAATGAAGCGATTGCGACAACGATCTTTGCCCCGAACAACCCGAACCCGATCACAGTGGTATCCGCACCGGCGACAGCCACGGTTCCCTCTGCAGCCGACCCCGGCATCACCGTGACAAAATCCGTCACTGGAGGGCCAACAAACCCGAAAGTTGGCGAGACAATTGAATATACACTGATCGCGACCAACACCGGTAACCAGACCTTGGATCAGGTGATGATCACCGATGATCTGATCGACAGTTTGACCTGTACTGTCGCTGACGGGGCAGGCGGCCAGATCGCGGCCCCTGCGAATGTTGAACTGGCACCTGACGAGCTGCTGACCTGTACCGGCAGCTACACGTTGACCCAAGACAACATCGATGACCAAGAGGTCGTCAACACGGCCTCGGCCATGGGCAATGACCCGCGCGGCGACAGCCAGACGGACTCTGTGACCAACACATTTACAGACGTGGACCCGACGGGACCGGAATTGACCGTAACGAAGGCCGTAACCCCAGTGCCCGGCGCAGGCGACCCTGCTTACTCGGGGGTTGATCAAGTCGTCACATTCGCGATCACCGTCGTGAACTCCGGCAATATTACAGTTGATGGCGTCACTGTTTTGGACACGCCCAGCACAGTCAACGCAGCGACACCGGCGAATTGCAGCATTGGCACGCTGGCACCAGGCGAGGTTTCGACGTCGTGTTTCTTTGAAGTCATCATGACGCAGGACGAAATCGACAACGGCTCTTTCGACAATGACGCGACAGCCACAGGAACCCCTCGCACAGGCGGCAGTGTCGAAGGCACGGGATCGGTGACGGTTCAAGGCCCCGACGCGGAACCTGCCTTCGCCATGTCCAAGACTGCGGATGTCTCGGATTTCACCGCAGCTGGCGATATCATCACCTACACCTATGTGGTCGGCAACGCCGGCAATGTGACCCTATTTGCCCAACCCAGCGTCTTTGACGACAAGATCGGCACCTTTGACTGCGGCACCATTCCGGCCGCAGGTTTGCTGCCGACCGAGACCGTTCAATGCACGCGGACCTATGAGGTCACCCAGATTGACATGGATGCGGGCTTCGTCACCAATGAAGCGGAAGTGACCTCATCCGAGATCACGACCCCAGCGGAGGCCACGGAAACCGTTGAGGGCACCCGCACAACGGGCGTGGCCTTGGTCAAAACGCCGTCTATCCCAACAAACGCAGTTGAGGGTGACGTCATTGAATACAGCTATACCGTTGAAAACACCGGCAATACGCGTTTGTTTAATGCAGCTGTGACCGACAGCCAAACGAGTGCGGCGGGCACGAATGTTCTAGCCATCGCGGGCGATACCCTGCGCACCGACACGGCGCCCGCAAATGACAGCACCGACAGCGGCGCCAATGGCAGCTGGGACATATTGGCCCCGGGTGACATCGCAGAATTCACCGCCAGCTACACGGTGACCCAAGCCGATATCGATGCGGGCAACCCGTTGACCAACACTGCCAGCGTCAGCGCCACGGGCCCACCGGGAACGGACCCAGTGACGGACGAGAAAACCGTCACAATTCCGGTCGAGGCGACAAATCCGGCCTTGGACGTTGTGAAGCTGGTCAGCGGATCGACAGGGACGACCGCTGGCTCCACCATCACCTTTGCTATCACGGTCAGAAACAGCGGCAACGTCACTTTGGATGCGCCGGTGTTGGTTGATACATTGACCCGCACAGATGGCACGCCTTTGGTGCTGACCTCCGGCCCAGATTGGGACACCAACGACACGGGCGCCGCGGGCAAGCTTGATGTGGACGAGACTTGGACTTACGAGGCCACATACGTCCTAGACCAAGCCGACATCGACGCCGGTGGTGTGGCGAACCAAGTGCTGGCGACCAGCAACGGCCCGAATGGCGACGCGGCGGAAGACCGGTCCGGAAATGGCCAGCCCAGCGGCGAAGACAGCCCGACTGTGTTCTCTGTGCCGTCCCAACCCGCGATTGAGGGGGAGAAAACAATCACCTCCAGCACTGTGACGGTGGGCGAAGTGGTTACCTTCAAGATCACCGCGACGAACACCGGCAATGTGACGCTGACCGGTGTGACAGTGGGCTCCGACACGCTGACCCGTTCAGATGCCGCCAACACACCGCTGACATTGACGACCCAGCCTGCATTCCAAAGCGCGGATCAGAACTCACCTTCTGGCACCTTGATCCCCGGCGAGACCGCGACATTCGTGGCGAGCTACCGTTTGGTTCAAGAAGACATCGACGCGGGCGGCATTGCGAATACGGCCACAGTATCGGGCACCCCACCTGTGGGATCACCGGTGAGTGACGTGACAGACAATGGCGATGACGGCGACGGCAACACCGAAGATGACCCCACCGCGCTGGTAGTGCCCGCTGATCCGTCCCTGAGCATAGAAAAGACTTTGGACGCAGCAGAGCCAGGAAACTACGACACCTTAGACCAAGAGATCAAATTCGACTTCACAATCACCAACACGGGGAATGTGACACTTGAAGGCCCGTTCACGGTGTCTGACCAGTTGATCGAAGACCAAGGTGGCGCTGTGGTTTGTCCGGCCGCAACGCTTGCCCCTGACGCAGAAGTGGTGTGCATGGGGTCGTATTTCGTGACACAGGAAGATCTGGATACCGGCAGCTTCACCAATGCGGCCACCGCATCTGATGGCACCTCAACCAGCCCTGAAGACACGATCACCGTACCGGCGTTGCAAAACCCGTCCATGGAAGTCGAAAAAGTAGCCGACTCCGTGCCGCCTGCTGATTTCGACGAAGGTAATGAAGTCAATTACACCTACACGGTCACAAACAACGGGAACGTGACGCTGACGGATCCGATCACCGTGTCCGACAACCTGATCCCAGCCGTGACCTGTGAAGACTTGCCCGCAGGTGGCCTGTTGCCAGACGACAGTTTGCAGTGTGTCGGCACCTATACGATCACCGCCGATGACGTGACCTTGTTCACCGTGACGAACCTTGCGTCGTCCACCAGCGGCACCATCGAAAGCCCGCTGACATCCGAGACCATCCCAGACAACGCAACACCGTCGATCAGCATCGTCAAAACGGCCGCCGCAGGCTCTACCTTTGCGGAAGTCGGGGATATTTTGACCTATACCTTTGACGTGACCAACGACGGCACGCAGGCTTTCAGCGCCGCCGTGACGATCTTTGATGACAAGATCCCAGGCGGGGACACCGGTCTGGATTGCCCATTGCCCGCAGGGGATTCGACCCTGAGTGCCGGACAGACAATCTCTTGCGAATTTACCTATGCGGTGACGCAAGACGATCTGGATGAGGGAGAAGTCATCAACGAAGCCTATGCGCAAACCAGCTTCGGTGATCCGACCAACCCCACACCGGTGACATCCGCCCCGACCACCGAAACGGTTGCCGCAGATGAGCGCCCCGCGTTGACGTTGGACAAAACATCGAACCCGAACCCGTCTGGCCCAGTTGACAGCATCATCACCTATACGCTGATCGTCACCAACACAGGGAACCAAACCTTGAACACGGTGGCTGTGACCGACGATCGCTTGCCGGGTTTGGTGTGCGAAGTGGCGACCTTGGCCCGCGGGGACACGTTGACCTGTTCCGAGGACTACCAAGTCACCCAAGAAGACATCGACAATGGCGGTATCGAGAACATTGCCAGCGCCACAGCGCAGACACCAACGGGCGCAGGCGTAGGCCCGATTGATGCGGTAGAGAACACAGATGTGCCACCTGCCGCGCCCAGCCTGACGGTTGAAAAATCGGCCAGCCCGACCACGCTTGGCCCTGTTGGCAGTGACGTTACATTTAGCTTCGAAGTGACCAACACGGGGACGACCACCCTGCAAAACATCATGGTAGATGATGTGCTTGACGTTGGTCCGGCCTGTATCATTGACCGCTTGGCACCGCTTGAAGTGGATGGGGTCACCTGCTCGTTCATACTTGAGGTGACGCAAGACATGGTCGATGAGGCGGGCGTTACCAATAGCGTCAACGTCACCGGAACCGACTTGCTGGGCAACGATACGTCGAACACAGACACGATCACTGTGCCAGGCCCGCTACGTGCGCCTGCGCTTGAGGCAACAAAGATAGCGACGACTACAGGTCAAAGTGTCGACGACATTGTCACCTACTTCCTAAGTGTCGAGAACACCGGAAATGTGACCCTAACTTCGCCCTCGATCACCGATACAATGGTGCGCAACAACAACACGCCAACCGCGCTGACGACGGCCTTTGCCTTCCAAAACGGGGATACCGACAATGATGGTGCCTTGGATGTAGACGAGACTTGGGTCTACAGCGCCACCCATGTGATCACACAAAGCGACATCAACGCGGGCGGCTTCACCAACACCGCCACCGTGACGGCTGACGGCCCAACTGGCACAGGCAGCGTCAGCGATGTATCTGACAATGGGAACGATGGCGACGGCAACACCACCGATGATGTGACGCCATTCGACATCACCTCCGAGCCGCAGATCACGACCGTGAAGGCTGTTTCCGGCACCCCGGGCACCATTGCCGGTGAGACGGTCGTCTGGACCATCACCGCACGCAATACCGGCAATGTCGATGTGACCGGCGTGACCATCACCGACACGCTGACACGCGCGGATGGCACCCCGTTGCCCGCGCCGAGCTTGGTGAACCAGTCCGGCACCACCGACTTGCCCGCCAGCACAGAGATCGTTTGGCAGGCGACGCATGTTCTGACCCAAGAAGACATTGACGCGGGCGGGATTTCAAACTCGGCCACCATTACGGGTGAAGCGCCAGATGGATCCAGCGTCACCGACACATCCGCCAATGATGACCCGTTCGATGGCAACACTGAAGATGACCCGACTGTCGTTTCCATTCCGGCGGAACCAGGTTTGGATGTTGTCAAAACGCTGACCACCCCAGGCCTGCGTGCTGGCGATGTTGTGGCCTTCTCTGTCACCGTGGAAAACACCGGAAATGTGACCCTAAACAACGTCAGCGTGGCAGATTCCATGACCCGTATTGGCGGGGGTGACTTAACTGTCGATAGCGTGCGCTTTGTGTCTGCAAGCGAAGGATCAGCAGAGGGCACGGTGCTGGTCGACGAGACCGCCACCTACGAGGTGCTCTATACGTTGCAACTGGAAGATGTGGACGCGGGCGGGGTCTCGAACTCGGCCACCGCCACGGCCACGACGCCTCTTGGCGCGACCCTGTCGGACGTATCTCGCGATGATGACACGACCGACGGCAATGACTTGGATGACCCGACAGTGGCCGCCATTGATGCCCAGCCGTCCAACACCCTGACAAAAACCGCAAGCGAGCCAACGGCCTTGTTCCCCGGAGTTTATCAGGTGACCTTTACGCTGGTCACTGAAAACACCGGCAACATCACCCAAAGCGGCTATCAGGTGACGGATGACTTGTCCGACTTTGCAGGAACGGCAACCATTTTGACCGAAGCCCCCTTTGGCAGCAGCGTGCGCGTTTCGGGCTTTGGAGGTACGCCAACCGCGAATTCCTCCTATGACGGCGTCACGGTCTTTGACACCATAACCGGCGATGCAAGTTTGGCCCCGAATGAGACCGGCACCGTTGAAATAGACGTGGTCTATCAGGTGGACCCTGGAACGGCGACGGCGGGCAACATCGGCAATGTCACCTCAACCGAGTTGAGCACGCCGACCCCAAGCAACCCCGCGACGGTTGCCTTGGCCGACACCGATGGGGACGGCATTCTGGACGGTATTGAGGGATGTAACCCATTGTCCGGCAATGACCGCGATGGCGATGGCATCTGTGACGCCGAGGACTTTGACCCGACCGGCTATTTCTACTGCGAAGACGATGGTCGCATTTTGCCGGGTGGCTCGATCTCGGTCACCGGACCTGCGGGCACCCAGACGGGCGTTGGCTTCTCGAACAACATTCGCATCGTCCAAGACGGTGCCAATGGTCAGTTCGTGTTCTTTGTGACCCGCCCTGGAACCTATACGTTGAACGCCACCTATCCGGCCTTGGGCCAACCCAGCACCACACGTCTGAGCCAAGGCAATATCGCGGCGTCTTCGCTGCTGCCTGCCAATCCGGCGTCGCTGGGCGGCTCTGAGTTGGGCAATACCAACGTGCTGTCTGACTTCTCCAGTGCGGGCAATCAGTTCTACACGTCCTTCACCTTTGCACCAGGTGATCCGTTCATCATCAACAACAACCTGCCTTTGGAAAACTGCCAAGGTATCCCTGATATTCTGGCCACCAAACAGGCGGATCGGGAAAGCGCTGTCTTTGGCGAGACGGTGAATTTCACCTTGGCCTTTACCAACAACACGTCAAACACGGTCAGCAATATGAACCTTGTCGACGTGCTGCCGGCTGGCCTGCTGTACACACCCAACAGCGCCGCTGTTGATGGCGCCCCATCGGAGCCCACGGTGAACGGCCTGCGCCTGACGTGGGCGGGCCTGAGCATTGCGCCGACGCAAACGATCACCGTGACCCTTGCCGCGCGCGTTGCCGCCAATGGCAGCTACGGGGAGCTGATCAACCGTGCCTTCATGACCGATGCCGCTGGCAATCAATTGTCAAACACCGCCACTGCCGTGGTGCGGATTGAGCCGGAACATGTCTTCGACTGCTCTGATATCATTGGGAAAGTTTTCGATGACGTGAACCAGAACGGCTACCAAGATCAAGGCGAGCCGGGCCTGCCGGGTGTGCGTTTGGCGACGGTGCAGGGCTACCTGATTACCACTGATGAATATGGCCGCTACCATGTGCCCTGCGCCGAGTTGCCGAAGTCCATTGGCTCCAACTTCACGCTGAAGCTGGACACGCGGACCTTGCCGACGGGCTACCGCGTCACCACCGAAAACCCGCGCGTTATCCGTGTGACAGCCGGTAAATTCGCCAAGCTGAACTTCGGCGCGGCTTTGTCCAATGTGGTTGATATTGATCTGACCGCGCGGGCCTTTACGGCGGACGGCAAGATGTCCAATGCGCTGGTCAAGGGCGTGGAGCGGTTGATTGCCAAGATCGAGGTCACCCCGTCGGTTCTGCGCCTGAGCTACATCCTGCGCGGGGAGGAGCCGAAACAGGCCCGTGCCCGCATCAAGCTGGTAGAGGACCTGATCCGCGAGAAATGGCGCGGGGGCGGAAGGTACAAACTGAACATTGAGAAAACGATCAAACGGGTCAAACGGCAGGAGGCGGACCAATGAAGACGACGACCTTGACCATCCGCGCTCTGGCAAGCTTATCCGTTCTGGCACTGAGTGCCGTTGCGGGCCACACTCAAAGCCTCAAGGTGGATTGCACCGTGAACGGTGGCCTGCCCGCTGCCTGCGAGCAACCCAATGCGGGTGAGGTTGTGGTCGTTGATCTTGGGGCCAACTCCGAGATCGATAATGACACCAATGTGGTAGACGGTTCGGGGTTCTCTATCTCCATTGACGGCGAAACTGTTGTGGGTGACGCGCGGGTCGAGGACCTTACGCGCAAGACCGACATCGCCCTGTCCAACGCCGATATTCAGGTGAAGTTCGACGGCCTTGGGGCCGACCCATCGCTTGATCTGGCGATCACTAACGCGCAGAAAAACTACAAGGCGGGGGATACGATCAGCTTCCGCTCCAAAACGAACTACCCAGCCTATATTGCGCGGGGCGAAGTGCGGTTTGTCGATTATTCCGCGCGCTCTGGCCCGCGGGTCGTGGCGGTTGTGCCTGTCAGCCCGAACGGCTCCGTCACGGTGCAAGTGCCGGAGGGCGACGACCTCGTGGCCATTCACCGCGTCTATGATGCGCGCGGCCGGTTTGACGAGACCGAAGCGCTTGGGTTGAACCAAGCGCAGAACGGTGATGCCGGCGGCAATTTGGCTGAGGTTGAGGAAGGGTCCGACCGGACCGCCATTCGCCGCATCCCGATTTCTGGAGGTGCGGTCACCGTTTATGGCACGGGCGTCCGCCACGGTGCCACGGTTCAAACCTTGGGCGAGACGATCACCCCCGCGCCTGATGGCAGCTTCATCGTGCAGCGCATTTTGCCTGCTGGCGACGCGCAGGTAGAGGTGCAGGTCAGCGGGGCAGGGGAGAACGTGTTCTTGCAGCGCGACATCACCATCCCGCGCTCGGAATGGTTTGGCGTGGCCACGGTGGATTTGACCTTTGGCTACCGCACCGATGGCGGCAAAGACGCAGCTGGCGGCAGCTTTGACAAAAGCTACAGCGAAGGGCGTTTGGCCTTCTATACCAAAGGCAAGACTGGCAACGGCTGGCAGATCACCGCAAGCGCCGACACCGGCGAAGAAGACCTGTCCGACATCTTCCGCAACATCGACAAGAAAGACCCGCGCCATCTGCTACTGCGGCTTGATAGCGACAAGGCCTATCCGGTTTACGGCGATGACAGCACCATCGAGGAAGATGCCCCGACCTCTGGAAAATTCTATCTGAAGGCTGAAAAAGACGGCAACTACGCGCTGTGGGGGAACTACAAGGGCAACATCAATGGCTCTGCCTTTTTGCGCAACGAACGGACGCTCTATGGCTTCCAAGGCCATTACGCAACGCAGGCCCAAACCGCCAAAGGTGAGCCACGCGCCAGCGTTGATCTTTACGCCGCACAACCGGACAACCTACCGGGGCGCGATGTATTCCGCGGCACCGGCGGCTCGGTCTATTTCTTGCAACGCCAAGACCTGTCTATCGGGTCCGAGACGATCAGCGTCGAAATTCGCGACCCCGACACCAATCGGGTGATCAGCCGCGAAACATTGGTCTATGGCCGCGACTACGACATCAACTACCTGCAAGGGATTGTGACCCTCGACAGGCCCCTGACGGGTGCTGTGGGCGGCGGCACTGTGATCACCGACCCGCTGGGCGAGAACACGGTCCTGCTGACTGTGAACTACGAATTTACGCCTACCGCAGGCACCATTGATGGCTATGCCTATGGCGGGCGTGTCGAGGTTTGGGCAACCGACAACTTGCGCTTTGGCGCGACTGGCATGGTTGAGCAAACGGATGTCGCCGACCAAACGGCCCAAGGTGTCGATTTGCGCTATGAGCTGACCGACAACACCTATGTTGATCTGGAATATGCCCGCACCGAAGGGCCAGGGTTTGGCCAATCCTTCTCGGCTGATGGGGGGCTCATTGTGTCCAACACGGCAGCCGCGGGGGGAACTGGCGAGGCCTATCTTGCACGTGGGCAGATAGAGTTTGCTGATCTGAATCCCGACCTCAACGGGCGCTTTAGCTTTTATGCAGAACAGCGCGAGGCTGGGTTCTCGACGCTGGATTACCAGACCGCGAATGACGAAGAGCTTTACGGCTTCGCGCTGGAATACCATCCGTCTCAGCAGCTCTCGTGGCGGCTGTATTATGACGACTTCGAGGACAGCGCTGGCAAAACCCTGCAAGAAGCGGGCGCCGAGCTGACCTATAAAGCGTCCGAGCGGTTCACATGGGACTTCGGTATCGAGCATATCCGCAAAAACACACCGGGTGACGCGGCTGAGACGGGCGAACGCACGGATGTGGCGGCCAAGCTGACCATCACCGAAAGCGAGCGGTTGGAATGGTATGTCTTCGCGCAAGGTACGGTGAAACGGTCAGGTGGCCTGACCCGCAACAACCGCGTTGGGGCAGGGGCCCGCTACGAGTTTGCCGAGAACTGGGCCTATGAGGGGGAGGTGTCTGACGGCTCCACTGGGGTAGGGGCCTTGGCATTAGTCACATATGACGACGGGGGCGATACGTCGTCCTACTTCGGCTACACGCTGGACCCTCGGCGCGAGTTTAATGGCGTGACATTGGCGGGCAAAGACCGTGGTCAATTCATCGCAGGGGGCCGCCGCAAATTGGGTCGTGACGTGTCGGTTTACGCCGAAAACACCTATGATCTCTTCGGCACCCACCGCTCGCTGACGTCGACCTATGGGGTGGATTACGAGCGCAGCGAAAGCCTGACCTATTCCGCATCCGCCGAGATCGGGCGCATCAATGATCCCGCTGGCGACTTTGATCGCACGGCCTTGTCCTTTGGCGCCCGCTATGAAACCCAAACGGGTATCTCTGCGCGGGGCCGCCTCGAGTTGCGGCGCGACAAGGGTATTCTATCCGGCACCCGCCGTGACGCTGATACTGTCGCTATGTCAGGGACCCTGCGCTACAAGCTTGACGAGGAACGCCGCCTGTTGCTGAGCTTTGATGGAAGCTACACGGACACCGACGGCTCCTCGATACCAGATGGTCGGTTTGCGGAATTTACCTTGGGGTATGCCTATCGCCCGATCAACAATGATCGTTTGAATGTTCTCGCCAAATACACCTATTTGCATGATCTTTACGGCCAAGAGGTAGATGGGACAAATCAACCTGGGCCAAGACAAAGAAGCCATGTTTTTTCGGTAGATGCCTCCTATGATGTTGATCGGCAATGGACGCTTGGCGGCAAAGTCGGCGCGCGTTTCTCCGAAAGCTCACCCAATGCGACGACGGCCTTTCAGGAAAATGACGCATGGCTGGTCGTGGCCAACGCACGGTATCACGTGACCCATAAATGGGACGCGTTGATCGAGGGTCGCGTCTTGCGCGCAGAGCAGGCTGGAACGACCGAATACGGCCTGCTGGGCGCCGCATACCGCCATATCGGGAACAACTATAAGGTCGGCGTCGGCTACAACTTCGGCAAGTTCTCGGACGACCTGACGGACCTGACGTTTGACGACCGCGGGATGTTCATCAACTTGATTGCGAAGTTTTGACGGGTTTAAGGTGAATGGGATACTGTCCGGTTCTCAGTTTTCCAGGCCCAAAGGGTGGCGCATAACCGTTGGTAATCTTTCCATTGCTCATTCCTGAGTAGTTTCGAAGAGCAATAGGTTCGTTCTTTGGAAAGTGCTTTCAGTGGGCCCAGAAGATCCTGCCCCAACAACATCTGTACCCACGGTTCAAAAACAGATAGTGACAAAGAGGACAAGGTTCTGGGAAAGATGAATTCAAATTATGGGTATTTTCTCAAAGAAACGAGAGATTTTGAATGGCTTGAAGCGAAAAGATGACGTTGGCTTGCAGGCTATCAAAGTCGCTGACGGTAGTCTGTTGGAGCGGCTAAGTCAGAGTTTTGACGCTGCTTACTATCTGACGACATATGGTGATGTGCTGGCTTCTGGAAATGACCCGTTCGAGCACTTTATGAATCATGGCTGGCGTGAGCAAAGGCGACCCAATAGTTGGTTTGATCCAGAAGAATATCTAGCTCGCAATTCTGCACTGGTCGGAACTGAGACAAACCCGTTTGTGCACTACATGATGCATGAAAACTCGTCCAAAGTAGATCTGCATGGTAAGCTATCCACTTTGCACACCAACCGCGTGATGTATTGGGCAGCTGTCCATCAGGGATCTTCTGTAGATTCAAATACCGCAGTGGTTTTAACTGCTGAACAGCCACGTAAGAAAGATCTCAAACTTGTCAGGAGAACATTCGATACCGCATATTACAAAAAGCAAAACCCAGATTTGATAGGTAAAGTTAGCGATCTGTTTTTGCATTTTATGACAATCGGTTGGACTGAACTGCGTGATCCAAATCCTGATTTTTCCGTCTCGTACTATCTGCGGAACAATGAAGACATCCGACGCAAGGGGATCAATCCGTATCTACATCATCTAAAACGGGGACAAGAAGAACACTGGCGGCCGTTTGCTTCGGTTAGTGAGGTCGCAGCATTGGATAAGTTTGAGCAAAATCCATATATGCTCAAGATGGTAGCAGAAGCCAAAGCACTGGAGCCGATGGTTGCGCAGCCTGAAGGACCGCGGGTGATTACATCCCCGCTTCAAGCAGCAGCTAAGATAACTGATGTGTTTGAGGTGCTGCGCCAGAGGCTGGCGGGCAAGACCTATAAGTATATTGTGGCCATACCTCACGTTCGCCTGTCTGGTGCAAGTCGAGTTGCAGCCATTTTTGCCGACACTTTGGCCGAGGTGCGAGACCCTGCAGAGATTTTGGTGATCACGACCGATAGTTCCGAAAGTGAATACATCGAATGGTTTTCGGAACAGCTGGATATTTTTGACCTGTCAAAAGAGATAGCTGATTTGACAGAGGCAGAGAAAATAAGGGCGTTGATAGATGTTTTGCGGGGGGTTGAATGCAAAATTCTCGTCAATGTGAATAGCCGATTAACTTGGGAGGCGATGCGTACCTATGGTCGACAGCTGCATCAGGAGCTTCGCGTACTGACCTATCTGTTCACTTGGGAAGAGAACGCTAAGGGAGACCGTTTTGGGTATCCCATCGAATGGCTGCGCGATACATTCGATTATCACCACTTACTCATAACCGATACCAAGAGCCTAGCCAACGATATTGCCGACCGTTTGGGGTACGAGGTGGACACGAATGATGCTCAGGTGGTTTCGCTTTACACTCCTATTGCGGACGGAGAGGTTGCCGTAGCTAACCGCAGGAGACCGAATAACCAGTCCGGGCATTTCTTGTGGGCTGGCCGGTTTGCCCCACAAAAGCGTCTGGATCTTCTTGTAGCGATTGCGCGGGCAAATCCTAGCATGACCTTCGATGTCTATGGGAAAACGGTCTTAGGCCAAGAAGGCATAAGCAGTTTCGATCCGCCAACCAATATTATCTTGAAGGGGACATACACAGATCTGCAAACGGTTCTGGAAACACCCTACACTGGCTTCTTGTACACGGCGCAATGGGATGGGTTACCAACAATATTGCTCGACATGGCGGCTGCAGGTTTACCTATCGTAGCCTCCAACGTGGGTGGCATTGACGAGCTTTTAGATGTCAGCACCGGTTGGTTAATCGACAAGTTTGAGGTTATTGAGAGTTATAGCGCAGCCTTGAAAGAAGTGGCCGCTGACTCGTCGGTTGCTGACGTTCGGACTGCAGCACTACAAGCGCGGCTCGCGAGGCAGTTTACTCATACCGAATATGTTGAGAAAGTTGATCAATTGGTGAGCAAGTATGACGTTTGATTTGACCTGCATCATTACGGGACACCGCGAGGGGCGCCTTGCTGTGCCATCTCTGCGCTCATTTTGGACAGCAATCGAAGCGGCGCGCATGGCTGGGTTCAAGGTTGAGGTGATGATGTGTCTGGACCGCTCCGATGTCCTGACTCAGCAGCTATTTGAAGCCTATAGAAAAGATGCGGCTACGGTCGATTTCTACGACGAAGGGGATCAGGGCAAAGTCAGGAATGGCGCTGTTTCTAGTGCAAATGGCAAGTATTGCGCATTTTTGGATGCGGATGATCTGTGGTCACGAGACTGGCTGGTGGAAGCGTTGACCTTTCTCAAAGGCAAGCCGGATACTCATATCGCTCATCCACAATTTAACTACTTTTTTGAGAAACAGGCGACCATATTTACCCACGTCGATCAAGAAAGCCCTGAGTTTCGGCCCGATCTGTTGCGGTTCGCAAACTACTGGGATGCCTTGTGCGTATGCCCCACAGCCATCTACCGCGAAATACCGTTTTGTGTTCGAGATATCGCAGCAGGCTACGCCTATGAAGACTGGCAGTGGAATTGTGAAACCGTTGCCGCTGGCTACATCCACAAGGTTGTGCCAGAAACCGTTTTATTTAAACGCCGTCAGAAGCACTCGCAAACAGTGAAGGCGTCGGAGAACAGATCACTGACACGACGGCACCCGCTGTTGGCTTATGACAATGAAATATATACCAAAGCAGATCGTTCCCAATGATATTGATCGTTGGTGGAACCGGCTTTGTCGGTAAGAACCTTGTGCTTTCTCTCTCCAAACGCGGGAGTGCTCTTCGTGTTGTGTCGCGTAATCCGGACACTGAGTTTTTGAGTAAACATGCTCCGGAGGTTCAATCTCTGACGTTGGCGCAATTGATGTCTGACCCCAAGGCCGCGCTGCTTGATGTGACCACAGTGGTCTACCTTGCATCAACAAGCGTGCCGACAGCCAATTTGGAGTGCCCGTGGAGAGAAGCGCGCGATACTGTTGAGACGACTATGCGGATGATTTCCGCAGTTGCGAAGCACTCAAGTGCTAACGTAATTTATCTATCTTCTGGGGGCGCTATCTATGGCGATTTACCAGTAGAGCGGATCAAGGAACAGGATGAATTGCGGCCGATCTCTCCTTATGGCTTGGGTAAGAAGATGACCGAAGCCGCGCTTGACTTCATGGCGCGGACCCAAGGCCTAAAAGTGACGGTGCTACGTCCTTCAAACCCGATTGGCCGCTGGCAGGTCAATGTAAGTCAAGGCGTTGTAGGAGCAATGATGCGGGCCGCCCGTAAAGATACGATCTTTCCAATGTTCGGCGAAGGTGCTGCGGTGCGAGATTATTTTGACATTCGCGACTTGTCGGCGGCGATTGAGCTTATATTGGACCAACCTGAACTGTGTTTCGGTAGAACCTGGAATGTGGGCTCTGGAACAGGCATATCAGTGCAAGAGATCCTTAAGATGGTACAGGAAGTGAGTGGGCGGGAGATCAGGGTGAATCGATTGCCCGCACGTCCAGCTGATGTAGCGCGGACAGTTCTAGATACAGCTGCTATCCAAGCCGAATTGGGGTGGAGGCCACGGTATGAATTGCGCGGATCACTGCATGATATTTGGAAGGTGACTTGAGGGCTAGATGCACACAAGCTCTGTATTGTATAGACATGAGGGTAGTGCTGCCTCGGCAGAGACGTATGTCTGTAGTTGTTTTCTGTTAGCCGGTGTGGTTAGTCAGTCATGAATTCTCTCTTACCATCACAAGGCTCGACCACAGTATGGCAAATTCCCTAGATCAGTTTTTATGTGACTATAACGCAAAAATTTCTGAGACTCGAAAAAGTGACGATCAAAGGTTTTTGATTTATTCGGTAAAACGGCATGAAGTATTTTCGCAATCGCGTTTGGTTGGTGGCCTTGCCGACCGTTTGAAGGGCATAGTAGCAAGTTTCTGCTTGGCAACATTAACTGATCGGCGTTTCGTTATTGAGTGGGACACTCCATTTGATCTCACCCATAATTTCAAGCCAAGCCAATATGACTGGCTGTTTTCGAATGCACGAAAGTTTATCCTGCAAACGATGTCGGTTATGCATGTCGATATGATTGACCGAAGTGAGCTTGTTGATAAATTAACACCTGAGAAAATAGAATCTGAAGTTTTTGGAGGAGCTAACGTTGTCATTTTGAACATCAATAGTCCAAGAGTTCAGATGTTCTTAAATCACTTTACAGAAAATTATAACACTGACCTTGCGTTTAATCATCTGTTCACAACTGTCTTTAAGTTCCTGTTCAATTTTGTTGAGAAACCAACCTTCGCTGAATCACGAGCTGCGATACGTGAAGTTCGCGAAGCGTCTGACATGCTTGTTGGAGTTCACTTGCGCACTGGGGCCGGTAATGGATGGAAAGACCCAGGCCTTGATGACTGGCAGAACTATTCGAAAGTTCTGGAATATGCTTTTGAACATGCGAGAGAATCAGGAGCAAAGGATCCCAGCTTTTACTTCATCTCAGATTCCGTGGAAGCAAGGAATAAGGTTTTGGCTGAGTCATGGCCGCATCGGGTTCATTGCGACTTGTTTACGCCTACGCATATGGACAGAAGCGGAGAAGCAGATATTGAAGGAAATGACCTTACCTACCATGAGTTTCAAATGCTAAGTTCTACTGACAGGATTGTTAGCGGGCAGGGGGGCTTTGCCGCTCTTGCAGCCCAAATGGGTGGCAAGCCCTTTTTGAGATACGTGTAACGCGGCACACAAAGATATAAGATCTTTCCTGTTTAGGCGCGCAGTTTTGCCAACTCTTCCACTGCTTCGTTGATCGAGTAGTGATGGTTCCCGATGAACAAGCCGTTCGCATCGATATACTCTGCATTGCTTAGCTGGCCATGTATCACGTGCGGTATATGTTGCATCACAGGGTTCTTTGTGAAGTCACCTGCGACGATGGGGCGATACTCAAAACCAAGAGTTTCCAATTTGGCCAACAGTGCTTCACGGCTCATACCGGATTCAGGCCGCATAACAATAGAGAACCCAAACCAGCTACTGTCACCAATTTCTTGTTGGATCGTAAAGAGTGGGTGATTGGACAGCTTCTCGACAAACGCTTCAGCATTCCGACGGCGGCCTTCAACAAGGGCGGGAAGTTTTTTCAATTGCTCCCGACCAAGGGCACCTGACATTTCGACAGGGCGCAAGTTGTACCCCGGAAGAACAAAGTTGAAACTTTCTTCAAAGGCATTGTCGCTCTTGATTCCGGTAATTTTGTTTTCTTTTGGAAGGTGCCGTGTCCACCCGTGAGAGCGCATGGACAGCATGATATGGTAGAGTTCTTCATCATCTGTTGTGACAATACCGCCTTCCATCGTTGAAATATGATGAGAGAAGAAGCTTGAGAAGCTACCAACATTGGCAAATGTGCCAGTGTGTTTTCCCTCGAACTTTGCACCCATGCTTTCACAGTTGTCTTCAAGCAAAACGATATCGCGATCACCGATTATTTCCTTAATACGTGCGAAATCGTTGGGGTTTCCCAACAAGTTGACGATCATGATAGCGCGAGTGTTGTCGGTGACAGCTTCCGCTAGCGCATCAAGATCATAGTTCAATGTTGCACGATCAATATCTACAAACTTTTGCACCAACCCGTATTGCGCCAAAGGATAGTAGGTTGTTGGCCAGCTAACGGCTGGCACAATGACCTCATCACCCTTCTGGAGGCGCAGTTTTTCATTCTTTGTATAGAAAAGAGCTCCTGTCATCAAAAGGTTCGCAGAAGAACCAGAATTCACCATGACGGCATATTTTGATCCGAAAAATTCAGCAAACTCTTCTTCGAAGGCCTTAACTTCGGGACCCATTGAAAACATATCCGAAGAAATGACCCGCTGAATGGCGTCAAACTCAGCTTGATCCCAAGATGAAGTGGCTAGTGGAAAGCGAGCGCTCATGTTAAGTCATCTCCAGAAAATGTTTATAAGTTTTTGAAATTCCTACAGCGAGAGATGTTTCGGGTTGCCAACCCCAAGCTGTTTGACGCCCTGTATCACAGAGCTTTTGTTTCATGCCTACTGGCTTTGAAAGATCATGCACAAAAGTACCATTCCAACCAACGATGCCTGCGACTGCAGCGTAATAGTCGTTTACAGAGTGGTCCGATCCCACTCCAACATTCATCAGATCGGGAATGGTTTCGATGCTGTTGGCAGCTTTGTATATAGCATCGACCAAGTCGCCAGCATACATGAACTCACGGCGTGCGGTACCGTCACCCCATATCTCGATTGTGTCATGCCCTGCCTTCTCAGCCTCATAGACTTTTCTTATGATCGCGGGAATTAGATGCGAGCCGTTTGGGTCAAACTTATCGTACATTCCGTAGAGATTACAGGGTATTAGGGTCTTATAGACAAAAGACGGGTCCTCTTGCCGAATGTACATACAAAGACGCAAGGCCACCAATTTGGCCAGGGCATAGCCCTCATTCGTCGGCTCCAATTGACCTGTCAGAATCATTTCTTCTTTTAAAGGGTTAGGAACATCATGTGGGTAAATGCAGGTCGAACCCAAGTTCAGCAGATGCTTCACGCCTGCATTGCGCGCGCCCAAAATAACATTACGGCCCAACATCAAGTTTTGATCCAGAAAAGCTACAGGATCGGCCATGTTCGCCTTAATTCCACCGACACGTCCCGCAGCGTGTACAACGATATCAGGTTTATGTTTAGAGATATAGGCGGCAACAGCAGGTCCATCCATAAGATCAAGCTGCTTACTGGATGGATACAGAATATCCCAATCCTTGGCGCTTGCATGCGATAAAAGATTGCGGCCAACCATACCGCTACCACCAGTTAGAAAGAGCTTTTTGCGCAAGCCTTAACCCTCCCGCGAGGTGGGGGCCTCGTAGCCGTGGTCCAGCAACAATCGCGCACGGCGTGCACCTTTGAGATCTTCGGCAACCATCTCGGCACACATTTCTTGTGCCGTAAACTCAGGCGTCCACCCCAACAGTTTTTTTGCTTTTGCGGGGTCTCCTAAAAGCGTCTCAACTTCAGTTGGTCGGAAATAGCGCGGATCGATGCGCATGATCACATCGCCAACTTTCAGCGCAGGAGCTTTGTCACCGGAAATAGCCGTGACGGTTGCGACTTCCTCCAGATCTGCCCCAGTAAAGGCAACTTCGACGCCAAGCTCAGCCGCCGTCCAGCGGATAAAATCGCGAACTGAGTATTGTTTGCCAGTTGCAATTACAAAGTCATCTGCTGTGTCTTGTTGTAACATCATCCACTGCATGCGAACATAGTCACGGGCATGGCCCCAATCGCGCAGTGCATCGATGTTTCCCATATAGAGGCACGGTTCGAGCCCTTGAGCAATATTTGACAGGCCGCGTGTTATCTTGCGTGTAACAAATGTTTCACCACGTCGCGGACTTTCATGATTGAACAAAATTCCGTTGCACGCATACATTCCATACGCTTCGCGATAGTTGACCGTGATCCAATAGCTATACATCTTAGCGACAGCATATGGGCTCCTGGGATAGAAGGGAGTTGTCTCGGTTTGAGGCGATTCTTGTACCAACCCATAGAGCTCGGATGTAGACGCCTGATAAAAGCGTGTAGTCTTCTCAAGGCCAAGGAGACGGATAGCCTCAAGCAATCTGAGAGCGCCCATAGCATCAACGTCAGCCGTGTATTCCGGTGATTCAAAGCTTACGGCAACATGCGATTGTGCGCCGAGGTTGTAGACCTCATCTGGCCGCACTTCTTGCAAAATTCGTGTCAAATTAGAGGAATCAGTCAGATCACCATAGTGTAAATGAAAATTCGCGTTTTCGATGTGCGGATCTTGAAAAATATGATCGATGCGCTGCGTATTAAATAGAGAGCTCCGACGTTTGATGCCATGCACTTCATAGCCTTTAGCGAGCAGGAACTCTGCGAGATATGAGCCATCTTGACCCGTGATGCCGGTGATCAGCGCTTTAAGTGCCATCTAAGTCCTCCATACTGCGCCTTTGCCTACGAAATCAGGGCAAAACCTGCAAGGGACAAAACTCCCTATGTGATGTTGTTGTACATGATGCGGCGCACCTGCTAGTAGGCTATCATTGCCAAAGTGGTAGCCACTTTTGTGTCTGTGTCACTTTAGTATACACGCGGCTTGCCATATAAGACATTATTGGCTCATAGGCCAAATTCAACTTGGAGGTTTTTGTGACCAAAATCACACCGGTTATTCTTGCTGGGGGTTCCGGCACACGGCTTTGGCCTTTGTCGCGCAAAAGCTATCCAAAGCAATTTGTAAAGTTTTCTGAGGATCATACTTTACTGCAATCCGCCGTGCTGAGGATGTCGGCTGAACAGTACAACAAACCTGTGGTCATAACGGGTTCTGACTTTCGCTTTATTGTAACAGAGCAGCTTCTAGAAATTGGCGTTGATCCCGGCCTAGTTCTAATTGAACCTGAGGGTCGCAATACTGCGCCTGCGGTACTTGCCGCATCGCTAGAGATATCTAAGACCGACCCTGACGCGGTTATACTCGTTGCTCCTTCTGATCACGTTATTCCAGATACCAAGGCGTTCCAGAGTGCTGTAGAGGCCGGAATGGACGCGGTTAAAGAAGGCCGCCTGGTTATGTTTGGCATTTCCCCCGACAAACCAGAGACGGGTTATGGATATCTCGAACTTTCAGCATTGCCAGAGACAGAAGATGGTCCTCAACCCCTTTTGCGATTTATCGAAAAACCCGATAAAGATCGCGCTGGAGAAATGCTTGCGGCAGGCAACTTCCTTTGGAATGCAGGGATTTTCTTGTTTTCCGTCCGCGATGTCATCACTGCTTTTAAAACGCACGCGCCCGAAATGATTGGGCTAGTTCAACAGGCCGTAGATGATGCTCAGATCGACCTAGGATTTTTGCGGCTTGCACCTAACGCTTGGGCTGACGTGTCGTCCGTCTCGATTGATTATGCTATCATGGAGAAAAGCGACAATTTGTCAGTCGTTCCCTTTCGTGCCGGTTGGTCTGATCTAGGCAGTTGGAGCGCCGTACAAGAAGAGATGGGCGCCGATCTAGATGGGGTTACAACCCACGGGAACGTAACGGCTATCGAATGCGAAAACACACTCTTGCGTGCAGAAAGTGACGATCAAGAACTTGTTGGTATCGGATTGAAAGACCTGATTGTAATTGCCATGAATGATGCAGTTTTGGTCGCAGATCGAACGCGAGGACAGGAAGTAAAACTTGCCGTTGATGTACTCAAAGAGAAAGGTGTCAAGCAGGCCGAGAACCTTCCCATGGATCATCGGCCCTGGGGGAATTTCCAAACCCTAGCGCTTGCCGATCGATTCCAAGTGAAACGCATTGTAGTCAATCCCGGCGCCGCCCTGAGCCTACAAAGCCACCATCACCGATCAGAACATTGGATTGTTGTACATGGGACAGCAAGAGTAACCGTAGATGATAAGGTCACGCTGCTAACCGAAAATGAAAGTGTCTATATCCCACTGGGAGCAGTGCATCGAATGGAAAACCCCGGAATTGTGCCAATGGTTTTGATCGAAGTTCAAACTGGGCCATATCTGGGCGAAGATGACATTATCCGCTATGAGGACATTTACGCACGTGGCCAAGGCTCGCGAGGCTGAGGAATAGCTACCGCTAGCACATTTTAGACTCGCAATGGTTAATAGGTGCAAACAGGGTTTGAAGAACGATATCCAATGAGATGAGGGCAAAGATCTGAATCCGGTTCACTCAGCCTACAGATGCCCGATCACACCAGCCCCTCTAAGGGCGTTTTTCGACCAAAGCAATTTGAGAATAAAACCCGTTGTACATGAGAAAATGCTCTTTTACGACAAAATACTTACTCAATAGTTTGTTGAATTCTCCCATAGTCCATTCAAAATAGTGAAATTTATTTCCCGGGGGGCCATAGAGTGGGCGCCTACCATCTGCGGACAGCACCTCACGAGCGGGTGTTGAGATAACCATCTGGTCTATATTGCTCTCACTCAATTTGAATAGAAACTCAGATGGATTCTTCATATGCTCAATAACATCTGAGCAAATACATAGATCTGCGTCGGGATAGCCATCGGCACAGCTCTCTACAGAAATCCAATTATTTTCATTGAATTCCTCTTTGAGAAACTCAAGGGTTTTGCCAACCTCAACACCTGTTGTCTCAAACTCCGAAAAATACTTCATCAACTTGAACCCAGATCCCGTGCCCACGTCCAGTACTTTGCTCGCGCCGCTTTTCATAGCTACGTCTTGAGCAAATTTATAAACTTCATCCTGCCATTCATCACGATTGGGCGTGTCGTCAAAGGGAGGAACATCGGTGAAATATTTGTATCCCTTAGCCAGGAAAAAATGTTTCTCTGATCCGTCCGAAATCACGGTGGTATTAACTAGAGAATTTTTTCCTTCTTTCGATTCATCAGTATACCCCATCGGGTTTTTAGATTGCCAACGCCAGCTATCTCTACACATATCTTCCAATGTATGGGACGCGGACCATCCTAATTCGTCTTTGGCCTTTGAAGGATCCGAATAGCATGCGGCAACATCTCCTACACGTCGAGATTGAACGACGTAGGGAACCGGTTGTTCACTTGCATCTGAGAAAGCACTTACAACTTCCAAAACACTGTAACCAGCTCCTGTGCCCAAATTATATGTATTCACAACACCTGGCTTGAGGCCTTTGAGAGCTGCTACATGACCATTCGCCAGATCCATAACGTGAATGTAGTCCCGCACCCCAGTGCCATCCTCGGTATCAAAATCTGCACCAAACACATTCAGATGAGGTTGTTGCCCCACAGCAACCTGAGCGACATAGGGTAACAAATTATTGGGAACATCATTCGGGCTTTCACCAATATCACCAGATTGATGGGCACCTACTGGATTGAAATAACGCAGCAATACTGCAGACCAATCAGAGTTTGTGCCTACTACATCTCGAATAAGTTGCTCAGCCGCAAGCTTCGTTGTCCCATATGGATTTATTGGGTTGAGAGGATGCTCCACCGTGATCGGTAAATGCACTGGCGCCCCATAAACAACTGCAGAAGAAGAAAATATAATCTTTCGTATCTGCCGCTTCTCCATCTCACTTAAGAGAACATGCGTGCCCACAAGATTGACAGAATAGTATTCAATCGGTTTCTTAACACTTTCAGAAACCGATTTAAGGCCTGCGAGATGAACAACACACTCGGGTTCAAAATCATCGAGAGCATGTGCAATATCTGTAGGAGTACAGACGTCGCCAAAAAATACTTTCACCGGACGTTGGCTTAACTTTTCGAGCCTTTCGATAACAACTGGGGATGAGTTGTTAAAGTTATCTATTATAGCCACTTCATGGCCAGCTTCCAGAAGCTCCAAATAGGAATGCGACCCGATATACCCTGCACCGCCTGTGAGTAGTATTTTCACGTAATTAAGCCCTTCCCATGCGATCACTAACATTGTTCATGATCGTATTCCATCGACGCGTAAGTGCATCGTGAAAATCAATTGCAGACAATATTTTAGGGGAATTTTCAGCAATGGTTAGGCTTTTTTCTTCGATTACCAAGAACTCATGTTTGCAGCCATCATAGCATAAATTTGGAACACCAAATCCAAAACCGTTCTTAACATTACTGGTTTCGGGGTACAGTTTTTCGATATCAGACCTTTTGGAATTGGGCGAATTAGTTTCAGTATGCTCGCCATTTACAAAAAGAGAGATCCTTGGTTCGTTGCTCGGTATTTGAACGACCCATCCTTGAATACGTTTTCCTTCTGGTCTGAGATTGCTATACACGATCGGCCTGCAGTCTCTGTCACCGCGCCTAAAATTCATTACAGAGCTTGTGACGATATCATTGTGCCGAGTCAAATTGACTGTCAGCGCCAAAGACGCAAGCACATCAGAAACTGGCAAGGGAAACGAGCATACATAAGGTTTAGAAGGCTCCAACACACCATCTTCAATATTTTCTGATTGAACTATCTGGTCGGATGACAAGATTTGAACTTGCAAACCACCTTCTAAGCCCGATTCATTGGTAGAAACTGTGACTTCTAGTTTGCCGTGATTTAGTTCGGCCTGAATGTTGAAATTCATACTAGTCCTCCTTTGTGAAGCATTATCATATGTGGATTGCTAAGGGTCCGATTTTGGACGACCAGAGGAAAACATGTTTTTCAATTTTTTAGCAATTCGCATCACTGGCCCATTTTCTTGAATCTCATTGGACAGGTTCTCTCGATTTTTCAGCTCCGTAAACATAGCGTTGTTTAACATTATCATCGCGTCTTTGATGTTACCTAATTCATTCAGTTCATTTTTAGATAAATTCGAGTTGTATGGTTCATCGCCGAAAGTACCACTTTGCGCAGCTACACTATCCGAAAAACCAAAACTCCTGATGACCTGTTCTTCAAGCAGGCTGACCTCACAATGAATTCTCGAGATGAACGCCGGATCACATTCTTCAATACGATCGAGTTTGCGCCGCGCCGCGACCAACAGGTAGTTCATTAGTTTTGAAAAGCCGGACGACGTCGTTGTGCTCAGACCGTACTGCATCCCAAGCTTGTAAACTTTTTCTGAAATCAGAAGCCAATCCTCAACATGCTTAGGCGTCACTCCAAATGTGATAGAACCTTCGCGCTGACGGTAGAAATATATCTCCTCCGAGAAGTTTGCTACCCGCTTGGCCTGCAAAAACAACTCGGGGCAATAGAGTTCATCTTCATGGTACAAATCTGGCGCGAACTTCACCTCGTTGGCCAGGGTCCTTTTTATCAACTTATTGGCAGCAATATGTCCGAACTTTCTGTCACAGAAGGCTGCAAAAATGTTCCGCCCAAACACTTCGCTTTTCTCTATGTGTGTTCTAGGTTTGGTCTCTCCCGTAGTCTCGTAGTAAGCTGAATGGGTTGAGACAACTACGTCAGAGGAGGTGCGCATGGCCTCATTGTACAGTCGGTCGATTGCGCCCGGGGCCAAGAAATCATCACCGTCAAGAAAGTAAATAAACTCCGCCTGCGACTTCGCAACTCCTGCATTCCGAGCACGTGATAAGCCACCATTTTTCTGTGTTATTACTGAAATTCGTTTTGGGTGTTTCTTCTTGACCCTAGAAATAACTTTGGCAGTATCATCTGTCGAGCCATCGTTTACAATAATGACCTCAATTTCCTCAGAGCAAGTTTCCACAACAGAAAGGACACATTGCTCCAAATAGTCTTGAACATTATATGCCGGAACAATGACCGATACTTTTGGTTTTGTTTTCTTTCTTATTGGAAGTGCCGCCGAGAGCTCAATCGTTTGATTGTTATTCTTAAAGAATACACTTCCGTCAGAAAAGAATTCGGGCACCTTTCGGGGAAGGATGTCGTCAAACAATTCTCTAAGTTCAGTAAACTCTTCATCGCTTACTCGTGTAGAAAGTGCTTTGTTGTGTAGCCGTATCAACCGCGCCGGAATGTCAACGCTCTTAAGAAGTTTCTCTCGAACCTGTTCAGCCCTTTGGCCCATTTTTTTCGCATTTTTAGTGGTAATAGAAGCTGCGTGATGGCGCCGGAAAACCAGAGGTGCCTCTACGACAAACGCTCGAACTCTTTCCTCGAATATTTTTGTCGCCCATGCCTCGTAGTCGGCGGCGGGGAAAAAATTCAAGTCAAATCTAAAATCACTTTTGACAAGTAGATCGCGCGTCATCATGACGCTTGGGTTGGCGAGAGGGGATCCAAACAATGTGCTTCTAGCTAGTCCTGCGCCTTGCTGCGGCATGCGCCAAACACTTTTCACAAGAGCGGGGCTATCACCCGCTGCGACCCAACTTCCACATAAATCGTATCCGTTTTGCAAACAAGCAAGCTGACGTTCCACTCGGTCGGACCTACAAATGTCATCCGCGTCCATAATGGCGACATAATCACCGCTAACTCTTTCGAATGCCTGATTTCGCCTAGTCAAGTTCCCTTTGTTTTCAGAGTTCTCAATAAGGTGCAGTCTGCTGTCTTTGATTTGTTGTAAAACCCTAACTGTATCATCGGTTGACCCGTCATCGACTACTATTAGCTCTATGTCTTTATGAGTTTGTGACAAAATAGAGTTTACAGAGCTATGGACATAGTTAGCCCCATTGAAAATGGGCATGCAGATAGACACTAGTTCTTTTTTATTCACCGGGTCAGACCTCGATTAGAGCGATATTTGACATTCTTTCAGTCACACGACAGCTAGCAGATCCTCGACCTTTGCCCTGTAACTTTGATTGATGCATTTTCAGCCTTTGGTCAATAATTCAGCCATCGGTCGATCTCTAAAGCTACTTTAGCAACGCTTATAGTGAGCACCAACATGATCTAAAACTATGCTATTCGAACCTACAAATATTCATGTTACCGGCCACCGAATGCAACTTGGGCATAGACTAATTTGTTCAAGTTTGCCTATGCCCATTTTATAGACCGAGTTAGCTCCAAGTGGAGACGCACGGGATTTTTGTTGTGTCGCAACGATGAGCATATTTGGAAGCTATCTCTTTAACTTCTTCCATCAAGCCACCTTCAAGCTTTTTCGGCTCAAGTCCGAGACCAAGAAAGCGGTCGTTAGCGACAAATAGATCATTTTCTGCAGCTTCATTCCTCGGGTTCTCAAGATACGCAATGTCGGCACCCATTGCGTCTTGAATCATTTTGGCCAAATCACGCACACGGTGCGTTTCAGTCATCTGATTGAGGATGCTCACACGTTCGCCCTTGGCAGGAGGATTGTTCAACGCAATCTCAATACACTGACAGGTATCCTGTATGTGAATAAACGCTCGAGTTTGACCACCAGTCCCATGCACTGTCATCGGATAGTTTACAGCCGCTTGCATGATAAACCGGTTCAGAACGGTACCGTAGTCACCATCATAGTCAAAGCGGTTGATCAGACGTTCGTCCATCTTGGTCTCTTCGGTTTGGGTACCCCAAACAATACCCTGATGCAGGTCTGTCACTTTAACCTGATCGTTCTTGTTGTAAAAAGCGAACAACAGCTGATCTTGGGATTTGGTCATGTGGTAGATTGAGCCCGGATTCGTCGGATACAGAATTTCCTGCTCGTTCTCGCCTGCTGGTGTATCAACCTTGACCTTCAAGTAACCCTCAGGGATCTGCATTCCTGCAGTGCCATAGCCATATACGCCCATGGTCCCGAGATGGATCAAGTGAATATCTTGACCAGATTCTACGATTGCTGCGAGCACGTCGTTGGTCGAGTTAATGTTATTCGTGACGGTGTAGCGCTTGTGGTAGCTGGATTTCATTGAATAGGGTGCCGCGCGTTGCTCGGCGAAATGCACGATGGCGTCGGGCTTTTCTTCTTCAATAAGTGTCAAAAGGCGGTGATAATTCTCACCCACCGTAAAGTTAACGAACTTGATATCTTTGCCGGTTAGTTCCTTCCAAACACGGATGCGCTCTCCGATAGGGCGAATGGGCGTCAGGCTCTCGACCTCCAGCTCAAGATCAATGGCACGGCGGCTGAGATTGTCCACAATAACAACATCATGACCCTGCTTGGAAAGATGCAGCGCGTTGGGCCAACCACAAAAACCATCACCGCCGAGGATAACTACTTTCATCCGACTTCCTTCAACATAGTTAAACTTTAGGCACCTTATGACGAACTTCGGCAAGATATAAAAGGTGTTTTCAGGGTAAGCCCAGACGTGGGTGTTTCACAGAAACAAACTGTTTGACACTCGGCAACGTAGATATCGTCTTGAACCACAGTACTTCATTTGCTTTCAGTGCCAGAGTGTGCCGGTTGCCTACTATAAATGGACTGGCATTTTCAACCGTAGAATTTCCCCGTAACTTGAGGACCCCACGCGTCTGGCTGGGCTTGTTTGCAGGCTAAAAGACCAACAAATGAAGAGTCATTGAAGGCTCAATTTGACTACCTCCATATGGCGCGCTACCTCGAAATACTGAACCGCCCCCTGCTTGCCGGAGGCTCCAACTCATGAGTAGGATGGAGCATCATGAGAGCCGTTGGTAGGCGATTGTGTCGATTTCTGCGAGGATCGGTTGTGCGCCGCAGACACTAAACGAATAGGTCAAGAAGTTCGGGGTTGATACCGGCCAGCGCGACGGCATCACAACCGAGATGGCGGACAAGACGAAAGCGCTGGAATGCGAGAACCGCGAGCCCACACGATCAACGGTTTATTCAAGGCCGACATCATCCACAGGCGTGGGTCATGTCGCAGCTTTGAGGCCGTTGAATACGCCACCATGCAGTGGGTCGATTGGCTCAACAATCGCCGCCTGCTGGAGCCTATCGGGAATATCCCGCCAGCTGAACCGGATAAAACTTCTATGAGGTTCTGGAAAGATTAGACATGGCCACATAGCAAAGATAAATCAGCCTCCGGAAAACAGGGAGCAGTTCAGTCGAGGCACATTCCAATTGCAAGATATGCGTAATGTATACGGGTGTTGCGTTTTGGGTCGGGTTCTTTCTTGTAAGCACCCGAAAAAGGCATGTTCAGCGGTTGTGCTACGCTTCGCATACAGTATCTTGTGCGTATTACATTACGTAGATTCACATAGGCGACTGCATTGAGCGCGAACACCGAGTTAAACGACTACTGGACCCAGCAATACAGCCCCCAGGAAACGCCGTCAGACCCGCTACTGAACATTGAGAATATCGAAAACGTTGAGCCGCTCGATGCGCAATTTGGCGTCGCGGACCCCAAGACCGTACCGGATGCGCTCTATGCGCCAGTTTTCGGGCAACCAGAGCCGCTGGAATTTGAACTAGAACAAGCGGAAGGCGACCCCGCAGCGGTGCCGCCGCTGCACACCTACGCGATCCTCGATGCCGCCAAGGTTCCGAGTTTGCCGGAGCTGCTGGCAACCTCAGGGCTAGATCACCGCTGCCTGTTCAAGGGCGATGCGTTCGACGAGCTGAAGGACGTGGCCCCATGGATCGTGCGCCTTGAGGCCGACCACAAGTTCACTCGCAACTTGTTCACGCGCTCGAAAGCTAGATGGCACCTGTGGGATGCGGAGCCGGGGATCTACCTCAGGTCACGCGGGACGCTCGACGACATGTGGGCGCACTTTCGGAAGTTCACTAAGGTGCAGGATGAAAACGGTAAGTGGTTCTATTTTAGGTTTTGGGAAATTTTGATCGGTGAAGGATTTGAGCCAGATGTAATAGAGCAGGATGTTTCGCTATTCGGTCCTCTATTTCTCCCAAATAGGCCCAGTGTAAGCTCAGTCATTATGTATCGAGTAGGTCTGTGGAAGATTCTCAAGAGAACGAGCGATAGTGCGTTGCATGAGAAGCGGTGGAAGTTTAACGCACAGTCCAAGAAAGCTATCACGCGGCTCAAGGTCGAGGCTGATTTGCACGCATTGGCGCATGTAGTGATGAAGAGCATTCCGCCGGAGCGTGGAAGTCAACGCAAAGAACTTCGCACCCGGTTAGTTGCAACAGGCCACCTCTTCCTTCGTATGGGTTACAAACAACGTGAACACATTGCCAAGCTAATGACTTGGGAGGCACTATTGGGACCTGATTTTATTGAAACCTACGCTAATGGCGAGGTTGCCCAGATCGTGCAATCTGCAAACTCAGCCGCTGTGTCTATAGATCGCATCAAAACTTTGCTCCAAAAGGATTGCTCATGACTCGAAAAATAGTCTGGATCGTCACATCTGCTTTGGTCGTGTCAGCTGGCATTTTCTGGAAATATGGGCCGGCTTGGCAGAACCCCCGACCTGCTACGTTGTCGTTGAACGTCACAAACCATATTGCGGTTCCTATCATTCGAGGGGTTGAATTAAATGGTTTTACGTTTTCGAGAATCCGTGCAAGCAATATTGGAGACACAGGGGGGACGCCCTACAAAAGCCGCTGGAGCAATGATTTAGATTTTACGCTGGTCTGGATCGAGATGATCAGCAAGCAGGCTTGGCGGGCAAATTTCTCAGTTCCGATTGAACGGTTGACGACTTTTGGGGAAGACGAACGGCATGCCCAAATTGAACTAAAAATTTTAGCAGGTGGTGATTTTAGCATTGAAACGCCGCAAGTAGAGTATGCGCGTTTGATCGGACTAAATAGGACCGGCGAAGTTACTGATGACATGGTTCAAGACATCGTGCTCGAATCATCTTGTGCGGACCGCCTGGATGATGATGATCCGGTTCGGCTTGAGTTGCTGGCTGGTTTTGAAGACTGGTCTGTTGAGGGAAAGTTAAAGGGTCGAGCCACATGGATTCAGCGCAAGCTTCCGCTGCCTTCATCTAGATGCACGCCAGATTGGACGGTTGAAGGTGAATGATCTGACAACACCCAACCCGCAAGATGCCATACGTTTGGCCGACGAAGCTGCGGCAGAGGTGGGCACAGGAGATGTTGGAACTACCACCGTATCATGCGACGTGATTTGTATTGGTGTCTTCTTCGATGGAACGAATAATTCCCGTAACCATGTCGGCAAGTCCGGTATCAATTGGCATACGAATGTGGATTTTTTGGAACAACTCTATGCCCCAAATGAAGAGGAATTTGTACCTTACAAGGGGCAAATGCGGCGCTTTATCTACGGCAAAAGGTACATGCGAGGGATTGCTGTACAGGAAAACGGGACGACGATTGATTGGCGTGACCCCGCTAATTTCTTAGATGGACTGAACGGTGGCATGAGGGGTATGGGTGATCAGGGCGTTTACGTGCGTGTACAAGAGGCGATTAGGCAAGTTAATGATCTCATCACCGAATTGAGTGCCGGGCAAAGCGTTTGCGACATTGTTCTGGATGTTTTTGGATTTTCTCGTGGGGCTGCCGCAGCCCGATATTTTGCCAATCAGGTGCAGGCCCATGCCATCACCGCCGAACATGGCAGTGCAACGGTGCGGTTCTTGGGGCTGTTTGACACCGTTTCTTCTATTTACCTTCCAGGGCAGATGGTTGGGTTAAGCGATCTTCCAATCACGACCAGCGGTTTATACGGTACTGATATCTTTCACATAATTGCGGCAGATGAAGTGCGGTATAACTTCCCGAGTACACGTGCATATGGATCTGAAATGTACATGGTGGGAGCACACTCAGATATTGGCGGCGGCCGTTACGAGCCAGGGCAATCCAATCAAGGCTTTTATCATTACAACCCCTATATGGCCCGAGGATTACACAATTGGATAATCGAAAAGTGGGGGGTCCCGGGAAACACACAAAGCATAGCGCGGAACGATAGAGGCGATATTTTGAATGGCCCGGGTTCGCCGCTAATACGGGGTAATGATCGCGCTACATTTACTTGGCAGGCTGAACACGGGCTTCAAAACGTATCCTTGCGTTTAATGTTTGACAAGGCCAAGAGATCCGGTGTGCCCTTGCCTCCATCGGTTCCTAACACCATTGCTAAAAAAGATACATCATTGGACAGTGATTTATCCACATACTATAGCTTTCTTAGTGAAAACGGGGTCTGTACGGATGTGGGGTTTGAAGATCATATCCGCCGAAAGTATGCACAGTTTTCTGGTGGAAATGACTTAGCCGGCGCCATGGTTCTTGAGGTGTCCGGAGAACGAAGAAGTATTAAAATATAATATGATCTTTGGCTGTTTCATTGGTACTTTGAGCCCCTCGCGTCGCCACAAACCTTCCACAAGTTTGTCATTTACCCATTGCACGGCAGGCGATTAACAAAAGCAAATCTGCCGAGAGCGGGCTGGCCAGCATCTCTCAACAACACTGCGACCCGACGGTAGCCATGTCGATCGTACTGGCGCGCCAGCTCAATCATGTCCGCGATCAAACGGCTGTGGCGATCCCTGGAGTATGAATGTGTCTATCTGAATACCGTCGAGACCGGCTCAGAAATGCGAGCTGGGATCGGCAAGTGGTTAACCTTACAACGCTGAACGCTTGCAGTCGACCCACGGTTTATTGGCCTCCGATGAGGCGTATTCCCAGCAAAACAGGATCGATGAGATTAGCAGCCTAAATCAAACCCTGATCCATCTTAAGAAGGCTGCAAACTGGTCCAAAACCTAGGACCACATCTCGTTTACAGCGGTTGTACGGAGAACCCCTAGATTACGAGAGGCGTAGCCTTGCATCGATGGATGAGTTTTCCTGCCAAAAGGTAAAATTTTTGTTCAGCGTTGATATCAAATAATTGGCGTTATGTAATAAATCCGGGCAGATCAGACTGAGCCTACATAGTCTGAAAAAAATTACATGTATAATATCAGTACATTACCATTTTACTCATGAGGCGCACCTACAGCCAGTTTATCCCCATTCCCAAATTAGGCACCCTGTCGTAGCCAACTTCATTGGCATTACTCAACTCCCTCACGACGTTACTCTACCAGAAACTCCCAAAGATGATCGTGTCTACGTTGAACTGAATAGCGCCAAGTCACCTAGACACCCTGTTGGCTGATATTGCGCTGACTGTTTTCGAAGGCGACAGGCGACCGCGTTGTCATGACAGTTTCCACGCCTTCTCATCCGACGTTGTGCGCCCGCAGAAATGCAGCCCAATCCCGACTGATATATTGGGAATTCTGGTCTGTCTGGATCAAGACGGATTGCTTTGGCTTTCGTAGTCAAACGGCCGGACACAGGAACCCCTCTTAGGTATTGATGTAAGTGATATCTGAGACCCAAGCCGTGTCCGATTTAGCGACATCAAACTGCCGATCTCAGCACGGCGCCCTGCCAATCGTGCCAGCCTGAAAACGCGGTTTGGGCCACTTATCTCACCTTGTTCGATGAAACCGTCATGCAGTTTGCGATACTCTAAGACCTTTCCGCTGTCTTAGCGGGTTTTTAATCCATGCATGAAAACCATTGGGCGAATGCTGAAGCAACGGCACATCCGGCGCACTGAAGAAAGGGGGCGGTGATCGGCGATAAACGCCTACTTCATCTTGCACCCTTGGCGAAGTACGCGGCGGCCTTTTTAATAAGTCGCGTTCCTCCGTCGACCGCGCCAGCTTACGCTTGAAATCTTGACCGAAGTTGGGCGTTCCCATAACGGCCTCCTTGCATCAAAATTCGGATCGTTGATCTTCAAAACTAGTCCCTGTTACATAAATTGGCAACTTGACAGAGCCGAGTAAGAGGGTAGCCTCAATCGAATGAACAAAAGTAAGTGCACAAGCCTGATGCAAGAACTTCCCACGCCTTTACCCTTGGATCTGCAATTTGGCGCTGCCTCCCCTATGGATTTACCCGCCGAATTGAGAAATTGGATATTTGGTGACACCGAGACGCAGGTAGAGCTTACGCGAACTTTCGCGTTGCTTGACGCCGCAAAAATACAGGGACTTCGAGAACAGCTTGATGCATCAAGTTTGACCTATGGCTGCTTATTTCAAGGCGAAGCCGAGGAAGAACTGGCTGAGGTGGCACCATGGCTCGTCGAACTTCGACCCGGTATCACGTTTACTCGGCGCTTGTTCACGAAGCACCCGGATACCGCGACCAGCTGGCACCTTTGGGACAGTAACGCTGCTGTGTTTCTACGCAGCAGCGCAGGCCTGCAGGCGGTTCGCAAGCATTTGCGTAGATTTACCCGAGCGCAAGATCGAGCCGGAAAATGGTATTTTGTGCGCTTCTACGACCCGGCAGTTTTGCCGGGTTTTATAGAAAGCTTACCTGACGAAAAACGAGCGGCATTTTTTGGGCCAGTTGACGCGTGGATCGCGCCTGGCGCGCGTCACTGGCTTCGCATTGCCAAAGAATAGTCAGGCTTCTTCGCTGCCGCTGTGATCGACATCGTCGTTGCCGTCGATCGATGGGCCCTGAAATGGATCAAAATCAGGATAGCCGAACGCGCTCTTGAAACGAATTACGAAATCTTGTTCCAACGCGGACCGCGCGTCCGGAGCGGACAAGTCGGCGCGCGCAAATTCCCGCAGCATTTGAAAACTCGCAAGGAGTTGGGGTCTCGATATATCGCTAATAATTTCTAGCCGATCTAAGGGCGCATCCTCGTCCGGACTCGGTTGCGACTCCGCCAAAAAGAATAGCCCACCTTCGGCGTCGTGGCTCACATGCATAATCCGCGACATCCCGTCGTGAACGACTGAATAGACTTTGGAATCTGGATCTTGCTTTAGCTCATTCGCGGCCACAAATTCGAGCGCTACCTTTCCGGCGGCGGCCTTGAATATATCGTCCCAAAGATTGATGAGCGCGTAAAACGACACTGGATTCTCAACCCAGTCGTGAAACGGATAGCTGGGCGCTTGCTGGTACTTTTCAAGCAACGTGTCGATGAATAGATGCGGCGTCATGACATGAACGCGTTTACGGTGCCGAAGACGTTGATGTCGTATCGGATTTGTCCGCTGTAGCGGTTCAGACTGCCAGGCCGATTGTCGCGCGAATTGAATGCAAGACCCGTTGGCGGCTGACGCTGGATGAAGGCAATTGTTTTGGCGAGGATGTCAAAACTTTCAATGTCGCGGAAGTCGCGCCTCGAGGCTATGCCACGCGCAAATTCGTGGGTCAGCCCAGCAATCATGACCCCCTCGCGCACAAATACGGTCCGCCCTTCGACCAAATAAGGCCCGATACCCTGCGGTGCGGTTCGGTCGCGCTGATCAACGAAGCTGCCCTGAGCCTGCATGTTGACCATACACCAGATGCAGCTTTCGCAATCCTGTAAGCGCCGCTCGTCGGCCTTTGAGCGGTCCCCAGCTTGCGTCTGAATAGCATCAACCTCGCTTTCGGTAGCTGGCGTGTCGAGATAGTCGTCAAGCAAGTCTACAACCACCACGCCGCCGATAAGCAGGGCCGCGCCACCTAACACGGCCATTTCCGTCGCAGTCAACCCGACGGCTGCGGTTGTTCCGACGGCTGCGGTACCGCCTCCTGCAGTTGCGGCGGCCGGCACCAATGGAGCGAGAACTGGCATTAATACCCCTCCTTTATCAAATATCGCGTCACATCGTAGATCACTCGCACCCGCGTGTTAATACCGATCCGGGAGTTTCGTAGCGTGGCTTGCAGATCCGGACCTTCCATCGCCTCTACCCCGCGTATGAAATACAGCAGCACCAAAAGTACATAGCTGTCGTAGCTTGCCGAGGGGTGGTCCTTAAGAAAAGCGTGGGTCCGATCAAACAAAGCATTGCCGACGACCTCGAATTGGTCCCGGGACAAGGGAGGCTCCAACTGCGTTTTTTCAAAGCAATGTTGCACCACGCGCGCACGAAACTGTCTGACGGCGTGGACAGAAAGCACCTCGCGCTCACTATTCTCTATAATCCAAATATTAGAACTCGATTTAAAATGTGTCAGTGCAATACGCGCCAAACAAAGGACGCGCATATTATTCGTTAATTATTGACGAGGCCGACATCGGTGTAAAGCGCATCTCCTCAACAAAGACAAAGTATTTTTCTTCAAACACCCTCTAACATTGCATCGAGCGGTAGACTTGTCCTACGTTACGGCCAACGTTAAATATAGCTCGCGCACTCGCATCTAATCCTCGATTAGACGGGCCGCACCGCTGCACCGAGAAAACATGACCAACGGCAGCTTTGGGCCGCCAGAAAAGGCGATCCAGTCGCACGGGATCTGCGCGTACTGACGGGTGAAAATGTGCAGCCGATCGTGAAGTCGCTCAGACCAAAGATATTCTGACCCGACCATTAATTCGTCTTCCATCCATTTCTCAACTGACGCTCTAGTCCCATCCGATATCTCAAACCGTACAGGTTTCTGTGTCTTGCTCTGTAACACCGACGCCCGTTTCTTGACTTGGCCGGACGCAAAGACGTCAACCACCTTCATTCTCACGAGATCACACCCGCGAAGCTTGCTGTCGATTATCATGTTGAAGAGTGCGAGGTCGCGATGGTTCTCGACCAGTTCCAGTCGAACTCGGATTGCCCAAACATGTTTGGGCTTCAGCGGTCGTTTCTGACCAACGATGCGACCCTTGTTCCAAGCTGGGCGAAGTGCGCGAATGGCTGGTAGGTTTGGTGTCTCCATGACTGATCCTCCAATCCGCCATGCCCTCTCACAACGACAACCCCACGTTGGCAAGCCCTAATATCATAGGATGTTGCGCCGCATCTTAAGCTTGTTCCGCGCTTGTCCCAATCGACGCTATTCCCGTGCAGAACGCTCCTGACGGTGACTAAGTATTGAACTTCGCCAGAGACACTTTGAGGCACATCAGATAGTTAGACCCATATCAGGAACGTTTTGAGCCTTTTGAAGCACTTCGGTTACCTGTTTCTGCACATTTTCTTTAAGGATCACACACAATGTCAGACGATACGTCGCAGACCCACTACATTTGTCAGACCTACATCGAGACAAAAGGCTCAAAGGGCGCTCCGGCTGGCGTCAAAATTGACAAACAGTTTCAGTATACAACGGCGGAAGAGGCTGAGAGCCGCGCAGAGCGTGCGAGCCAAACCCCTGATTGTGCAGGCGCGGACGCTTATATGATTGTCGAGGACCGAAGTTCTGGCGAGATAAGCCCGCCAACATTTCTAGTTCGGATCGGAAATGTGCCAGAGTTCGATGATTTTTGATCGGCTATCTGAACGCCGGCCCATGTGCCCATAGTGTGAGTGAGTGGCGCATGCCGCTTTGCACGGGAACCACCTGATGCAAGGTATAGCTGGGGAAAATACTGACACAGCCTTGAGCACGGTTAGCCGACAGGATTTGGGCGCTTGGCATCACCTCGAGATCGCCCCCTTTGTAAGAATTTGGCAGGCTGAGTTGTAGCACGAGTGTGAGCTTGCGTTTGCGGGCCACAGGGCCTTCGCCAATGTCTGAGTGCCATGCGAAATGGCCGCTGTCAGAGGCGTCATAGCTTGCGACCTGCGGGCTTTCGGCAAACTCGTGCAGGTCGAAGCCAAACTGATCGGCATTGGACTTGCGGACAATTTCGATCAGTCGATCCATGACCCAACCAAGCCCGTCAACGTCATCAAGCCAAACTAAATGTGCCGTGCGGAGGGAAGGGTTGCGCGTTTGGCCGACCAATCGCGCATCTTTGGACGGGGCAGCCGTGATGGCCGCAAGGATGCGGTCACATTCGCCTGCGCTGAACGCATCTGGCAGGGAAAAGAGTGCCGCCATCTATGTCGTCTTTTTTGAGAGTAGACTGGTTTTCATTCGGCTGCCCTCGCATGAGTTTGCGCCATGACCATCTGTTTAATTTTTGTGGATGATGTTCGCGGATTGTAGCGCACCTGAGAGACCTGTTTGCCCATATCCTTCAGGTAGGCATCAACATCAAGATTGTGGCGTTTGCGGCCCCAATCCTCGCCGATCACAAAGATATCGGCGCCTACCGCTTTGCAGCCTGAAACGTATTCGAGCGCATGATAGGGCCGCACGATGTCCACACAACTGAGCGCCTCAAGCATCTCAACGCGCTGTTGCAATGGGATAACCGGAACGTTCGGCTTGTACAGGTTCACGACCTCATCTGATGCGACGCCAACGGCTAAAGTGTCGCCCAATGATTTGCAGTGATTTAACAAAGCCAGATGGCCAACATGAAGAAGGTCGAAAGTGCCAACGGTGTAGACGATCATTTTCGCTTTATCCTTTTGCCCACCCATCATCGGTGGTAGCACGAGGCATCTGAATGCGCGTGTGCGTATTTGTTCAGTTTTTTTCAAATAATTAAACTGAGATACCTCCAGGCGTTCAGACGCCCGGAGTCGGTTCACGTTTTGAAACTGCGCGTTTCAAATGCACTCAGAATGGAAAGCAGAGATTGCCTGTCAAATGTTGACAAGGTGTCCCTTCGCCTAACTCAAAGGATGTCATATGACAATCGAAAACGCTGTCACGCCCAAGCCTCCGATCTTGTCATACATCAAAGATCTGCCAAACATCTGCTCTCTCGCGGGGCTGGGCTGCTCTTTGCTGGCGATTTATTTTGCGATAATCGAGCTTTATCCTGCGGCGATGATCGGCATGATTTGGGCCGTTGGGTTTGATTGGGCGGATGGGTTGATTGCCCGTCGGATGAAGGGTCGCACCGGCGATGATCGCGCGTTTGGTGGCACGCTCGATCTGTTGATCGACATTGTCAGCTACGGCGTAACGCCCGCCATATTGATCCTGAGCTATGCTGATTTCAGTCCTTGGTTCTTGCCCGTTGTGTTCGTCACCTTGGTTTTTGGCGTGATCCGCCTGAGCTATTTCAGTACATTCGGGCTTTCGGGTGATGCGAAATACACGGGGCTTGCGATTGATAACAACAGTATCAGTCTTGTCTTTATTGTTATGTTTTCAGGTTTTTTTGAACGCCCAACATTTGCGATTATTCTCGCGATCAGCGCCTTGTGCCTTGCGGTGTTGAACGTCTCTCAAATCAAGACGCCCAAACTGTCCGGAAACCCAGTTAATGTTGCCATTCTGGCGCTGTACACGCTCTTGGCGACCCTGTTCTATAGCTGGTCTTTGCTGCACGGGTATGGAGCTTTCAGGAATTTCTGTACCCTGAAAGCCGACTGCCAATTTTGACGGCGACCGCGCGAATGGTCTTGCTGAAAATGGGGTTTGCCAGAACGATAGTTGTGACCAGGGATATCGGGACAACGAGAGCAATCCTCCAGTGAAGCGAGAGCGGGCCATATCTGGCAATCGCTTCTCCCACAGTCATCACGAAGAAACCATGTAACGCGAATATGGCCAAACTATTCTCACCGATTGCACTCAAATAGCTACGGTTGGTGGGTACGCAGGCAAGGAAGGCAACTATGCTTGCGGAACTGATGACCAACAGGGCAAATTTGATGAGTGCGGCAGGCACTTCATCAAAACCTAAGCGTGCGTAAGTGAACGAACCGTATAGCCACCCCTGATGCAGGCCAGACGAATTTATTACGACAGCCGCTACCCCCAGAACCGCTACTGCGAGGTACCATCGGGTTGCAAAGGTTTGCGATATTGCGACTACGCGATGCCCGTAAAGGAACCCGCCGACGAAGAATGGCAAAAAGGTTAGGGTTCGCATGATACTAAACTGATAACCGTCTCCCGGATAAAAGCCACTGATGATAGCAACTGCAATCGACACCGCAAACGCATGCGGCACCCTAGAAACTAGCGGAATCAACAGCGTCCAAAAAATGAAAGACAATAGAAACCACAAAATCCAATACGGCTGAAACAGGCCCACCACCCATTTACCGTTGATGGCGCTCACTGGAACCACATAGGCCAACTGAAACATCGCGAGGATAATAGCGATATATATAACGCGTTCCCTAAGTCCTTCTCGTTTGGAGGTCATCCCCGCCAAAAAAATGAAAGCTGGCATATGAAACACATAAATCGCTGTAAGGATCAAGCTGAGGTGCCGGTTCTCCCAACCATTGATCGCTTCGAGGTAATGCCCCAACACAACCAAAAAGATGAGCATGCCTTTAGCGTTATCTAGTAGAAGTACTCGCATTTACCTACTGAACTGGCTGCAAAATCTAGCAGCTACCTTCCTGTCGCAAACAAATTGTTGCTATGACAATTGTAAGAGCTGCACGAAAGTGGCAGTCAAAACGATCTCGTCGGCTAAGAAATTACATTCCTGGTACCAGCAAATTGCTCTCAGCAGTTGCCCTTACAGTTGTCATTCCCCTCACTAAATCAGAGCGCCCCTTGGCGCAAGCTCAACGAAGGCTCTCCTCGTCCACAGACCGTGGGTTCGACTAGCGCTGGCCTTCGCGCTCGCGGCGAATGTCTCCTCCGACGGGCTGCATCGCAGCATCGACACACACTAGTGAACGGCGGCCTTGGGCCGCTTAAAACGTTGCAAAGTTTGCTTCAAGCGCATAGCAGACCTTGGTGCAGACAGCGGCGAACGGCCTCTTCCCGACCCAATTTACCGGACGTCGCAACAACAGCGTTTGATAGCGCGGCACTATAAACGAACTTAGTGCTTGGTCTTGCGGATTGTGTGATACGTGATCGTCAAACGATATTTATTCGTTTGCGATCGAGTACAAGTTCTAGGAATTCTTGCAGAACTTGCGACTGGTTTCGATCTCTTCGCCAAATCGCCATGATCGGAGTTGAAAAGCCGAAAACCTCTGGCAGGATTTCTAGAAATTCAAACTGCGCTGTGTTTCTACAGTGCGCAGGGAAAAAACCCAGATATATCCCAAAACCAACCAGGGCCATCACTGCTTCTGTTTGATAAGCGACTGTCCCTACTGGGAAGTTCTGTTTTAGTGCGCGTAACCGGTCGCTTTCAAAGTAGCCGCGGTGGACCAGCGCATGTTTGGTGACAACATCCTTTGAAACGTCGACACCCGATCGAATTTTTGTAGCAATTGGATGATTGGCGGCGCAGTAAAGCCCGACTTCCTCGTCGTAAAGCGAAGCGTAGTTCAAGCTGGGATGCCTTTGATAGTCAGGCACAATTCCGATATGTAAACTTCCGTCCATGACGCCGCGTTCAACTTCTGACGGGGTGCCGGTCATCAGACTGACATTGGCCTCAGGTGCGCGTTCACGAAACGCGCTAATTGCCGGGACGAGAGGATTGCGTGTATCGATGACTGTATAGTCGATCATGCCAATGTTAATTTGGCCGACAAGTTTGTTGTTGATCGCGGCGATGTTGGTAGAGAACTCCTCTGAAGCCGCGAGGAGACGGTCGATATGCTCAAGCGCCATTTCACCCTGCTGGGTCAGCGCAAAGCCTCCACGCCCTCGATGGCACAAACGCAGCCCCAATCGAGTTTCAAGGTCAGATACCTGACGCGATATCGTTGATGCACCAACCCCTAATTCGGTCTGGGCGGCTGATAGGCCGGAACATTCGATAACGGTTTTAAAGACCCGCATCAGCTTTAAGTCAGCTTCAGTAACATTCCCCGAAAAGATGCGTTTGCGCCGCGCCAAAACAAACCTCGTTCTTAGTTATCACTTTATGCAAGTAATCTTGCTTCATTTCCAGTTTATAAAACCTTCAACTTCTTCGAAACAAGAAGAAACGAAAGAAAGGGGTGCGGTTTGTCACACCATACTGAAAAATTGGAATTACTGCGGGCCAAGTTTGCCGACTCCGATGGTGGAACGATTTTCACACCTAAATATCAGCGCGTTGCAGAAAAGGTTTTTTCTGAAGGAGGGCATCGTTCAGCCCCTTATGCAGGTATCCCCACGCTATTGGACTCGCCGCAGCGCCCCGCCGAAGGCATGAAAGACTTGCAAGTTGCATTGTTTGGCGTGCCCATGGATTTGGGCGTGACCAATCGGAACGGATCACGGTTTGGGCCGCGTGCGTTGCGCGCAATCGAGCGCGTCGGCCCCTATAACGATGCGCTTGAAACTGCACCCATTCATGAAATGGCGGTGGCTGATATTGGCGACGTGCCTTTCCGCAGTCGATTTGATCTCGCTCAGAGTCATGAAGACATTGAAGCGCTTGCCAGAGCAGTCGTTGCCAACAATGTCCTACCCATGGCAGTGGGCGGGGATCATTCGATCACACATCCTATTTTGCGCGCCGTAGGTGAAAAGACGCCCGTAGGCATGATCCATATCGATGCGCACTGCGATACCGGCGGGTCCTACGAGGGGGAGAAGTTCCATCACGGGGGGCCCTTTCGCAACGCGGTCTTAGATGGTGTTTTGGACCCGGAGCGAACCATTCAGATCGGCATTCGCGGCGCTGCAGGATACATTTGGGAATTTTCCACGATGTCTGGGATGACCGTTATTGAAGCCAAAGATATTACTGAGGAACGCCTGCCGGAGATCATCGCATTGGCGCGGCAGGTCGTAGGCGATGGGCCAACCTATCTATCCTTTGATATCGACAGCCTTGATCCAGCCTTCGCCCCTGGCACCGGAACGCCAGAGGTTGGAGGCCTTACGACACGTGAAGCCATGAAATTGATCCGAGGCTTCAAAGGTTTGAACTTTGTTGGAGGCGACGTCGTCGAAGTTGCTCCGGCCTATGACCCCACCACCAACACCGCCCAAAACGGTGCGCAGATGCTGTTTGAAATTCTCAGCCTGATGCAGTTTTCCCCCTCACTCCCTTCAAAATAGAAAGATGAAGAATGGCGATTGAACGTAAAGAACCCGATAACCGCATGAGCCAGATCGTGATCCATAACGACATGATCTATCTTGCTGGACAGATCGGCGAAGGCCCTGATGTGAAGTCTCAAACCGTATCGATGTTAGCCGAAGTTGACCGCTTGTTGGCTGAGGCTGGCAGCAGCAAGTCTAACATTCTACAGGCGCAAATCTGGCTCTCTGACATCTCCACCGTGGCAGAGATGAACGAAGTCTGGGATGCATGGATTGACCCAAAAAATCCGCCAGCACGCGCCTGCGTGGAAAGCAAACTTGTCACACCGGACTTCCTTGTTGAAGTTATGGTGACCGCCACCAAAGGCTAACCATGACACATTTTTTGACTGCAGAACAAACCTCTGCAGCATTAGAAATGAGCCCGTTGATTGATGCAATCGACGGGCTTTTTGAAACGGGCTGTGACATGCCGGTGCGGCACCACCACAGTTTTGACGTACCCGGTGAAGAGGCTGGCACGCTATTGGTGATGCCTGCGTGGCGATCTGGTGATCATCTTGGCGTAAAGATGGTCAATGTGGTGCCTGGAAACGGTGCCCGTGGTCTACCTGCTATTGCAGGCGTATACATCCTTAGCTCTGCCAAAACAGGTGAACTTCAGGCGATAATGGATGGCGCAGAACTGACCGCGCGGCGCACGGCGGCCGCATCGGCATTGGCGGCTAAATATCTGTCGCGGCCGAATGCCCGTCGTTTGCTGATTGTTGGTGCAGGGAAACTCTCGCTCAACCTGATCGAGGCGCATTCGGTGCATCGCCAATTTGATGTCATCGAAATCTGGGCGCGTCGCCTTGAGCAGGCCGAAGAAATTGCCGAAAAGGCGCGGGCTTTGGGGTTTACTGCCGTCGCCTGCACCGATTTAGAGGCCTCTGCACGGGAAGCAGATGTGATCTCCTGCTGCACGCTGTCACGTGAGCCACTGGTGCTTGGCGAATGGCTGAAACCCGGTACGCATCTGGACCTAATCGGAGCATTCAAATCAGACATGCGTGAATGCGACGATGCTGCCATCGTGAACACGTCTGTCTTCGCAGATACTCGCGACGGGGTCTTCGCTGAAGGGGGCGATATTTTGCAGCCTTTGAAGGCAGGATTGATCTCTGAAGATCACGTGAAAGCCGATCTATACGATCTTTGTGGTGGCAATCACGCGGGACGTCGCGACGATCAGGAGATCACCGTTTTCAAATCCGTTGGCGCGGCGTTGGAGGATTTGGCAGGAGCAATGCTGGTCTACAAAAATTTAACTCGCAAAGACCGAAATGCGGTCTTGGTCAAACTGTAACGACACCTGATCGCCAACTGTTGGCGATACCGCGCTCGATGCGCCTCGGACACGGATTTCATGCCCCTCAGCCTGCACTAGCCATTCGGTGACCGGTCCAAGATCGCGGGCGAAAGAAACGATACCCGTACCGCCGCTTTCGACTTTGCGTAGCGAAATCGCCTCTGATCGCACGGCGGCCTGAAGCGTGCTGCCTGGCGCATGTTCAACAGAAACGCCAGTGTCCACACCGAGCAGACCTAGCGTACTTTGGCTGGTTGAAACTGCGGGCAGTATATTTGCGGAGCCGATGAAATCCGCGACAAAAGGATTGACAGGTGACTGATAGACTTGGCTCGGAGGTGCCGCTTGCTGGATCACACCATCACTCAGAACAACCAGCTCATCTGCCAGCATCATAGCTTCGGTCTGATCGTGTGTAACCAGCACCGTTGTCACCCCAAAGCTCTGTTGCAAGCGGCGCAATTCGATCTGCATATTGTCACGCAGTTTGGCGTCCAGTGCGGACAGCGGTTCATCAAGCAAAAATAGCTTTGGCTGGATCGCGAGCGCGCGCGCAATAGCGACCCGTTGACGCTGGCCACCAGACAGGGCCGACACCGGACGATCCGCGATATGGGGGAGTTCGATGACGTTCAAAAGTTCCTCGACGCGATCCTTTTGTTCAACGCGTGACGCTTTGCGAAGCTTCAGCCCATAGGCGATGTTTTCAGCCACCGACATATGCGGAAACAGCGCAAGGGATTGAAACACCATACCAAACCCGCGTTTGTGCGGCGCAAGGTCTGTGATGTCAGCCCCGTCCAACAAAAGCTTGCCAGACGTTGCCTGTTCAAACCCCGCGATGATCCGCAGCAAGGTGGTCTTCCCGCAGCCTGACGGGCCAAGCAGACAAACGAAGGCGCCGCGATCAACCTTGAGATCGATATTGGACAGTGCTCGGACGTCGCCAAAGGACTTGGACACGCCTTCGATAGTGAGATGAGTTTCGCTCATGGTAGCGACCCTTTCAGAAGAGGTTGCCTTTGCCCGCGATCAGCTTGTCCACAAGCACGATCAACAGCACATCGGCAGCGATAATGAAAACCGAGAGCGCGAGCGTGGAGGGATCCAGCGACGACACTGTTCGGCTGTACATCCAGATCGGCAGGGTACTGACGTCGATGGTGTACATAAAAAAGGTGATGGTGAACTCGTTGAAACTGATGATCAGGGCAAAGATCAGACCCGCAAGAATGCCCGCTTTCATCAAAGGAATAACAACGTCCCAAATGGCGCGCATCGGTGACGCCCCAAGCGAGATTGCCGCCTCTTCGAGTTCCACACTGATGCCGTTCATTGCGCTCAGACAGTTCCGCAGCACGAAAGGCAGAACCAGCGCGATATGCGGGATGACGATCCGCCAGATGCCAAGTTCCAGCGCGAGGCTTTCTGCAATCAACAGGAATGCGATCCCGAGCATCACAAGTGGAAAGACCAAAGGCAGTGTGAACAAAAGTTCCATCCCTTCGCGCACCCGTCTTTGCCCCCGCGCCAGCGCATAGGCCAGCGGGATGCAAACGCCGGTCGCGACAACCATCACGATCAAGGCAACAACCAGACTGGTCACCATTGAATCGACCACGGATTGCGCGCTGGAAGAATCTTCGTTGGTGAATAGACGCGCAACTTCGCCGTACCAACGCAAAGAATAGCTATCCGGCGGAAAGCCCGATGTTTCAGCGGCAGAGAATGACATGATGGTCACAACAACCACCGGAAGGGCAGAGACAAGAATGCCCAGAATTGCCAGAAGCACAATTACGAAACGATAGCTGCCGCCACGGTCAGTCGGAAGTAAGCCAACGCGCATGGGTTATCCTTTCGTCTTCACAGTAGTGACCCGAACCAGCCACGCTGAAACGACAAGCACAAACAGTGTCAATAGGATCAGGATCATCCCGGCGGCAGCGGCCCCGGACCAGTTGAACAGCGGCGAAATCATATCGCGAATTGCCACCCCCATCATCTGCACGCGCCGCCCGCCAAGCAGCAATGGAATGGCAAAGGCACTTGCATTGAAGGCAAAGACTATCGACGCGGCCCCGACAAGCGCGGGGCGCAGCAGTGGCAAACTTACATCGCGCAAAATGCGCCAGTTGCTGGCCCCAAGCGAGCTCGCCACCTCAAGATGTTCATTCGAAATACCCCGCACAGCGCTGACAATTGGGAAGACGGCAAGCGGCAGAGAAGTCTGAATCAACCCCAGCAAAACCCCTGTTTCATTAAACAACAAGAACAGCGGTCGCTCAATCAATCCCAACGATTTCAGGACAGTGTTCAAAGCCCCCGATGGGCCGAGGAGAAGGATCCAACCGTAGGCTTGTACAAGCAGATTCAGGATCAAGGGCAAAAGGATTGTGACGGTCAGCAAACGCCGCGCAAAAGAGCCACGCAAGCTGGTCAGGAGGAAGGCCAAGGGAACGGCCATAAACATCACGACAACGGTTGCGATAAAGGCCAGTTTCAGTGTCAGCCAGACAGATCGCCCAAAGAAGGGCGTCATCAAATCTTGATAGGCGCGGATCGAGAACCCCTCGATGACGCCTTGCTCGGCTGAAAGCGAAAAGCGCAAAATGTATACGCAGGCCGCCAGAAAAGGGAGTATTGCGATGAAGGCAGGCGCCGCAAATGCGAGCGCCTGACCTTTGCTTAATGTGGTTGTGGACACGTGAGAGTTCCGCTTCCTGACTTAGGAAAGTGTCTGTTGATACTTGGAAATCCACTGTTCGCGCACATCTGCAATAAAGGACTTGTCGTGTACCACGGCTTTGTCGCTCAGCTGCTCTGGCTTGATAATGAATGGGCTTGCTTTCGCCGCTTCGCTCATCTGCGCTTCTTGGTTGATGGGACCATTCAGGACGGCCTCGGCCATAACACCCTGCACTTTGGCATCCAGCGTGTAGTTGATGAAGGCATGTACGACATCATCTGCGCCCGGTTTGGATTTCGGCATGATGGTGTACATCAGATCAGCAAAGAAACCCTCTTCGACATCATAGGTCGCGCCCATGTTAGATTGCTCAGGGTTAGCCAGTTCTTTGGCAAAGAAAGCAGGTGCGTAGACGCCACCAATGTCCAGCGCGTCAGAGCGGAAGAGCTCGGATAGCTGTGCAGGGTTTTCACCAAAGGTCAGAATATTGCGACGCAGCTCAGACAGCTTTGCAAAGGCTTCGTCCGCGTTGGTACCATCACCGCCCATCATCTTGCCTGTCGCAAAGATAGTATCCAAGGCGTCGGTCCAGGTTGCAGGCGGCATGAACAGTCGGCCTGTGTGGTCTGCGTTCCACATTTCAGCATAGGATTTTGGCGGCTCTTTGAAAGTCTTTGTGTTGTAAATCAGACCACCAGTCCACAGCAGATAACCGATACCGTGGCCATCCGCACCTGTGCGGAAGCGCGGGTCAACTTTGGCAAGATTCGGCAATTGGTTGAGGTCTGGTTTCGCCAGCAATCCGTCCCCCGCCAGCTCAACCGCGCCAACGCCAGCGAGGGTGATCACATCGTATTGTGCCCGTCCGCCAGAAGCGCGCAGTTTGGCCACCATTTCAGAAGTTGAACCCGTCCGATCAGCGATGACTTTCGCGCCGGTCATTTCTTCAAACGGCTTTGCGATGTTTTCCAAGATCGCTAGACCAGTGTTGTCAGACCAGGTCAGCAGGCGAATTTCTTTGCCTGAGAAGTTGCCGCTGGCAGATAGAATAGATGGGGCTGCCAAAGCCGCTGCTGCACCGGCGCTGGCCTTAAGAAGACCGCGTCTTGTTAGAGAGTATTTCACGTCCGAAACTCCTGTTGGATTGCTGGATTCTTGTTTTCGACGCCATTCGAGAGTAAAAGTTAACTTGAAAAAACTGCAAACAAACGAAGGTAACTTGCAGAAACGCGAAACCTTTATAGCGTGCCATTTTTCCTTGCGCGCCGATGTTTTTAGCTCACTTTTTGTGCGAAAAAAGAAAGGAACACTCGATTCATGAGTATTCTGCGATCAAACTCATGTACCCGGTTTCGGTTCACTGGCCGCCATCATCATTCGAAGCTTTGCTCAATGTCGCCTAAGGGCTCTCTGCCGCCATTCGCCGCATTATGATCCGAGGTCCGCTTTGGATCGAAGCAGGCCCCTGCCCTGCCCCGCCTAGAATATTCCGGTTCCTTGGGGTTCGCGCAAGCGCGATAGGCCATTGCTTCACCGAGAGCGAACAGCGGCTTAGTCCCGCGATGCGTGATTTCTAGCGGGTCAGAATTTCGGCATTGCGGCTAAAGTTCGCTCTGACGCGCCGCATTGCAGCGTCGACCAAAATTTCTTGAAGCTGCGGCTGGCCTCAAGTAGCTTCGTGTTTTTATGCACTAACTGTCTCAAAAATTCCCGATTCAGGTTCAATATATTGCACGATCAAATTTCAGACGTAGAAGAACCACGCGAAGCTGAATTCCGACTGCCACTCCACCATGTCATTCTTGAAGCCCTCGCACCTTTCGGATCTGAGCTTGCCCAAGACCCCACATGGCCAGAGGCCCTTTTGCCTGTTGCAACCAACGCAACGCTTTACGCACTTATTGATGCTGCGCGACAGCCGTTTCTGGTTGAAACTCTTGGGGCCTCAAGTGCGAAGCATCGCTGCCTTTTTTCAGGTGATACCCAAACCGAACTTGAAGACGTAGCACCTTGGTTGGTCGCGCTTGATCCATCCGAAGTGTTCACCCGAAACCTTTTCACACAAAATGATGCGCAATTTCATCTTTGGGATCATTCCCCCGGCGTCCTTATTCGAAGCGACGCGTCCTTTGACCATATATGGCATTGGTGTCGTAAGTTATTATGGGTACGTGACAAATATGATAAACGGTTTTTTCTGCGCTGGTGGGACCCAAAGTGCTTTGAGATAACCTATCCAATTTTAAAGGGCTTAGACGCTCAACTGCGAAGGCGTGAATTTAAGGTTGAAGCAATCGTACCTCGTGCGTGGATGGCTCAAACATGACAGAATTCAGAGTAGATGTGGGCGCTGTCAAAGACGCCATGCGGGACAAGTTCGTAAATCAACTGAGTACCCTTTTTACACCGTCACTCGGGCAGTTTCCGAAGCTAAACAGTGAAGAGCGCGTCAAACAGCATTTCACCCTTCTGATGCAACATGCCACCAAAAGCGGCTACTCACGGCGCAACCTTTGTGTGAAATATAGCTTTGTTGCAACGCACTTGGGGATGTTTTTCGACCATGACCCGTTGCTAGATGATTTACGCACAACTGCTCTGTGGCAGGAACCTACTGTGCATAAAATCGTCGGCCTCAACCGGATGTTTGATCATGTGGACCTTATGATTTCGGAAGGCCTGATCAACCGCAACAAAGGTTATGTCCCCGGCCTTATAGAAGCCTGCAAGATGCCGACAACGATGGCCCCTTTCGATGTTGTGATACAGGTCGCCCCGAAGCGGGCGAAAGCCTTCGGGCCAGAAACAATGGAGCGCGCGTTTTCCGCCGGCATAGAGCAATGCAGAATGGACTTCAGGCTGCACGCCACGTGATGCCGCCATAGCCTGTCACTTTTTCGGTTATGGATTTTGGCTTGATCCGCTTTATCATTGGGTGCCAGCCGTTCTCGCACAGGACGGCTTGGCTGGATTAGGAGATAGATTAAATGTCTAACACTGAAATCCCAGTCGCCGCGAATGACAGCCTTTGGGGCATCGCGCAAAACTGCGGCCTTCCCGGAGGCGGATCAGGCTGGCAGGCGATGAATGTCAAGCGCGGTGATACCATCTATGATTTATCCGAAGACACCCTTCCCGGTGGCTTGCAGCCTGGCGATATCGCAATCATTCCAGAAGATGTGCCCCATAGCTGTGCTGCGGAAACGGATGAGATCGGTGCTGAACTTGCCGGAGAGGGAGCAGCCCCCGCATCTCAGGAAGGTGCCGCAGCCCAAGCCGCAGCCAATGGAGAAGCCGCCGCCGATCCCGATGCCGCAGCGGTCTGTAGCACCACAGTGATCTTCGTTCTCGATCCCGGTCATGGCGGACGTGCGGCCCGCGCCAACCTGTCGAATCCAAACCTGTTGGCTCCCTACACTGCGCAACTTGCGAACGGAGAGATAACGCAGGCGGAATATGATGCGATGTTCGACCTCGCCAGCTCGTCTTTCAACAACGCGATTGGTGCCATCAGCAACACACTTGAAAAGACAATGACCCACGCCCTTATTCCAGCAATACGCGATCGGATCGAAGCGCGCGCCGCCGAGATTGTCGAAAACGACCCGAACCTCGAAGCGATTGAAGTGCATCTCACCAAGACTGATGAATTCACGAACCTCAGCGGACGCGATAGGGCACATGTCGCTCGCGACTTGGCGGCTGACTTCTTCTTTTGTGCCCATTTCAACGCTCACAGCCCTGTCACGCATGTCGAACTCGACATTCATCAGGTTCAAGGCACGGTCGATGGGAATCTCAACTTCGCCATTACGACTTTGAACGATCAAAACCTCGGCGGCACCTACCCGAAATCCGCGCGTTCTGCGAATGGTCGTCGGGGGCCGCTTACCATCCAGCGCCCGATCGCTGATCACACCGAAGCTGTCAGACAGAACGCGACAAGCCTTGGTTCGTCTATCGCAACAGCAGTGGCCACGGCGCTTCAAACAGCCGAAAACTCCGCGCAAAATGTGACTGAGCAAACTGCTCTGCGAATGGGGCTCGCCAATATCAGTCCAGTACATCTTGGCAACAACGACCCTGCAACCAAGCAGATCGTTCCCGTTTATCTTGAAGGGGATTACATCAACATTCAATCTGGTGACCGACTTTGGAACAACGCTGATTACGAGGCAAATATTGGCGATGCGTTGACCCGCTGGGGTATTCCGCCAGAACCCGCTGCCGACCCCGAACGTGCGGCTTGGCGTACGCAGTACCTGCGCCGTGAAATGCCTGATCTGCCTGCTGGCCACGATATGTTTGCCGCCGCTGGCGAGGTGATCGGTGATACGCTTCTTGCCAATATGAATTTACGGATTTGCCAATGATGCGCCTCTTGACCTTCATCGTGTGTCTCGCCGGCCCCGCCAGTGCCGACTGCAACAGCGTCGCTGGGGCATCTTTCAAGCTGGAGCGGGATCAGTCGATCCTCGAGATCAACCTTTTCCCCATCACAGCCGACGCCAAAACGATCACATATGCGACTTGCCCCATCGTATCGCTTGAAACAGGAGACGAAGTGACCGACTGCCGCATTGGGGTTACGGATCGCGACGGTCAACTCGTTTCAATCGCCCCCTTCGGGTCCTGCACTGCGGAAAACGAATGGACAGCGAACTGTCCTGATTTCACCGGCGAGGGCTTCACGGCTGGTAACCGCGCCAAACTGGAAAGCTTGCTCGCCGCTAAGAAACTGTCACATGACAATGGAGTTCGCCCTCAACCACTTGCCCAGCAGATCGAACGGGGCGGTGACGGGCTGCTGGAGACCTATCGCACCCATTATTTCGAGGTGGTGTCGACTTGCGAAGATTTAGCCGGTGAAGCACGAAAAATATGTGCCGCACTGCCGACGTCCTCTGCGCCTTACTTCGCCTTCGAGGCCATGGAGCGTACGACCGTCTGCATTCTCGGAGACGGCAAACTCCTCACAGCCTGCCGCAGCACTCGCCCCTAAGCCCTGCCCAACCGGCCTTCGTCGATAAAATTCTGTTCAATGGACCAATGCCCGTCCCGAAGAAGCTGCCTTGTCGTGCCGACGATTGTGATGAAAGACCGCGTAAATAACGTCACGCCCACTTGGTACGCGCGCAGACAATTTTTTGGATGCGCGGACTTCTATGTACTGAATGCTGTGCTGTGCAAACTGCAGCGCTGCACCACAATAGACGTACGCCCAAAGCGCAGCGATGGGCGGTTCTGAGCCCCAAGTGTAGATTTCGTAGGTATGAGCATCTAAAGTGCTGCAAGATGCGCGAATGTCCGCAATTTCAGGCCGCACTGCTGTATGTCAGTGGATAGACCAACGGCAACTATGGGCCGTCGGTGGCGGCGCGATCTGGATTTTCAGAGAGGATACTGCGAAGCGGAGAATGACAGCTCCGAGCCCGAAGTACCACATGCTGCATCAAGTACGAATGGCCGGTAATTTGATCCAAAAAGTAGGTAGGTTGTTATTCACTGCCAAAACTGGTCAGATGCGTTTCGTTACCTAGACAGTTGATGGAACGCCGAGCCGTTCTCGGTATCGCACAGGTGGAATACCCATCGTTTTTCTAAATTCACGACGAAACGTTTCTGCAGATCCAAACCCACAAGCTTCCCAAACGTCAGAAAGTGGGATTGTACCGTTTTCCAGCAGTTCAGCGGCCCGCGATACTCTTTCGGTTTTGAGCCAGTTCAACGGCGTTGTTCCGACCTCTTCGTGAAACCTGCGGGCCAAGGTGCGTCCACTTGTTGCGGCTGCACTGGCCATGCGTTCGATTGGCCACTCTTCATCAATTGCCCCTCGAATACGGTCCTGCAGAGCTGCCAAGCCTGATCCGACGCGGGCCTTTGGCTCGGGGCGGGGAACAAATTGGCGCTGACCGCCGTCTCTTTGGGCTGGCAAAACCAAACGTCTTGCGACGGATGCAGCAACCTGTGCGCCGAAGTCTTGGCGAATAATATGCAAACCCAAATCAAGCCCTGCCGCTGATCCTGCCGAAGTGTAAACGCGATCACCTTCGACGAACAGCACATCAGGATCGACGTCAATTTCTGGATACATGTCAGCTAGTTTATCCGTGTAACGCCAATGGGTCGTTGCACCTTTGCCGTTCAACAAACCAGCGGCTGCCAAAACGAAAACACCCGAACAGATCGAAGCGACCCGCGCGCCGCGCGCGTATGCGGCACGCAATGCCGCGCATAACTCTTCTGGCACCGGCGTATCCGCACCGCGCCACCCAGGAACAATGATCAGGCTCGCCTTTTGCAGCAGGTCAAGATCGTCCTCCGCGTCCAGTGTAATGCCACCAACGGCGCGAACGGGGCCAGGCTCGGCTTTTACGGTGGCGAACTGATACCAATGTTCTAATTCGGGACGTGGCAATGCGAAAAGCTCCACCGCGATCCCGAATTCAAATGTGCACAACCCGTCATAAGCGATCGCGCAAGCCAACGGGTGTTTTTCCGGCAGTGTCGCAAATTTTGTCATCTTGGCAGAATCCAACCGTATGTTGTCTATTTTGCCAGTATCGCGATTTTTGGAATACTGGCAAGTCTTATGCATCACATTGAAACGGAGATAGACCAATGACACTTTCCACTGATCTGCAAGCTGCAATCGAAACCTATTTCGATGCCATCCACAGCTGTGACACTGACAAATTAACGTCAGTGTTTCACCCACAATCAAGCTTGTTCGACGCGGACAACGGCACCATTTTCGTAGAACCTATCGACAGTTTTCGTGACGACGTCGCCGGGCGTGTATCGCCAGCGAGCGTTGGACAGCCACGTATGGCCGAGGTTCTAATGATCGACTTCCTTTCGCCCATCAGTGCCACCGTCAAAATTCGCATTCGGGCACATCAAAGTGTTTTCGTTGATCACCTCGGGTTTGTTTGTGGCGCAGACGGTTGGAAAATCGTTTCTAAGATCTGGCATCTTGAAAGCACTGTCGCCGCGGATGGTGAGACACAAGCCGCAGTCTAACCTTCACACAAAACACCTCGATCCAAATCAATAGGAAAAAGACATGACAAAGATGAACGCAGTCGGATGGTTCGACATTTACGTAGACGACCTTGATCGGGCCGTGGCCTTTTACGAAGCCATGCTTGATGGAAAACTCGAACCGATGGGCGATCCGACAGGAGAATCCCAGATGATGAGCTTTCCCGCAGAAATGAGTGCTTATGGCGCAGGCGGTGCCTTGACCAAAGCACCTCATGCAGGGCCCGGCGTTGGCGGCACAATTGTTTACTTCATGGTCGAGGACTGCGCCGTTCAACAAGAGCGCGCAGTCAATGCTGGAGGATCTGTCGTCAGACCAAAATTCTCAATCGATGATTTCGGCTGGGTGCTTCTTTGCCAAGACACCGAAGGAAATATGATCGGGTTTAACTCTATGAAGTAAAAGTTCGACGTGAAGATTTCTGTGGGCAACTAAGCGGCTGCCTAATTTGCAGATCACCGCAGCGTTTCTTTGAAGCAGTCATTAGCGCAGCCGCAGCAAATTGGCGCTTTGTCCCGCAGACTGCTAGTTCGCCTACGCTGAAATTTTGCGGTCTCAGCGAATGGCTGGTTCGACGGGCCGCACTGCAGCATTCCAAATCACCGGCCAATGTCCGCAAAGGGCCGACTACAAAACCCACTTTTTGGTTTTCGCTAGACCGAACATTGGTGCACGGCGCAGCATCGGTCACAATGGGCTCTCTGCCGCTGTTCGCCGCATTATGATCCGAGGTCCGCTTTGGATCGAAGCAGGCCCCTGCCCTGCCCCACCTAGTATATTCCCGTTCCTTGGGGTTCGCGCAAGCGCGATACGCCACTGTGTCACATCAGGGTGAAGTGCGCGGCCTTCACCCTCGGGCAATCCCATTAGACAGGGCCGTGTCCTCGCTGCGCTGCGGGCCGCACCAACCCTGTCGAATAGCATTGCCTCGCCCCCATCCGCGTTCGCCACGTGGCAAGGTTTCAGAGCAAGCCGCTAAAGCGGTTGTCTTGAAAACCTGCCCCAAATGGAAGGCGCGAAAAATGAACGAAGGCTACAAATTGATGAGAAAAGGAAAGGCTATGCGTCGTGAAAGGCAAAGGTCTGTCGCAAAAGGCAGAACTATGTGTCGTCTCACACAAAGTGTGGAGCGACACATAGTTCTTCCTTTTTCACGCCGCTAAGTCATTGATTTTGCACACCCCACAAAATGGGCGACACACCACTCTTACCTTTTGCGACTCATAGCTTTGCCTTCGTCGGCATAGCGGCCGTTCATGGATTATGCAGCTAACGGCGGCAGAGAGCCCAGACCGACCGGTGCTACTATGCCGACGGTCACGGTTTAGAGCTTAGTTACAACTCATTAACATAAAGCAACGGTCGCATTTCGCATTGCCGAAGGAGGCACATCGTTATATGACTTGTGAGGCATTTATTGTGGTATGGTGCTTAAAGTTTTGAAGAAAAATACGCTTTTTAGGTTGCTATAAAATTAGTGTGGAGGACTGAGCCTCCGCCAGCACATCATTCACGCTAGTTTGCTCGGTTCGTCTCCGGTGGCCAACACTATAACACGAAACGACCACACAGCGCATTGGGTTACCGGCCACCAGCACCCGAAATCATCGTCCAGATGGACCAAAGGCCGATCATGCATTAACAATCAAACTGGACCACACAGGTGGGGCTGATCAGAATAGTGAGCATCTTTCGTTCCATCCGAATGCGAGGTAGCGGTGGCACCATAGTTTGTCGGCGCACGCTTTGGGATGACTTTCGACAAAGTGTGAGGCAAGGCTCTGTTCGAAGATTTGACTTGGTATTGAAAGGATTTAGACTTTCCTTCTGATCAAGCTGGTCAAAAAAGTTGTGTATTCTCTCCGAGATTAGTACTAAAAATCTGTTTTATTCATTTCTTTAGATCTTACAGACGATAAGTGAGGCAGGCTTTGTGCCAAAGATAACCCCAATAGATGTAGAAACAAGCTCCAGTCCTGACTGGATCTTGTCAGAAATGTGGGTGCCATTGTTCCAAGGGAGTGGCGATGCGAAGCCTTATGCCCTTATCGATGGAGCTGTTTGGGCATCTTTGATAGGGGATCTTCAAGAGGTGCTAGAAGCGTCAGGAAAGCCCTTTTGCAGTCTATTTCAAGGAGTCACTGCAGAGGAGTTTGGCGAAGAGTCTCCTTTTTTAGTAGAGCTTGACTTAGAGGAAAAAGGCGCGCCAACTGAAATACACAGGCTACTCTTCGATCCAGGCCGTAGCCTGGCACTCGGGTTTTTCTTTCGCTCTAAGGTCGGAATTTACGAGCTCCAAAAAGCCTTTCGAAAACTCACCCGCGTCAAGGATATAGACGAAAGTTGGTACTATGTCCGGTATTGGGAGCCAGAGTACTTTATCTTTCTGGCCTTCTTTCTTGAAGGCACGCGTCTGCTTGGAGTTTTCGAGGAGGTTGAGAGTTTCATTCTTCCTATCGAGGGTGACGTTGTGGAAGTAAAGGGTCCCTTTTCGCCTCCTGAACCTGCTGAATATGACCGTGAGTATGAGCTTGATCGATTGTTCGATGCTGGCGCGGCCATGGTGGCAATACGGCATGCCCGTTCTTTGGAGCAAGATCACGATGCCGGATGCGACTCAGATACAGTGTACGATGTCTTTAGGACGGCTTTCTCTGGCTATGAACTTGATTATTCAGACCTAACGGCATGTGTCGATATCGTGTATGTTTTGTTTGCTAGTTATGGCGCCGAAGCAAGCGCGAAACTTACCAAAGAAGTGATGGAATATTGCTTTGACGAAACGGGGGAGATGAAAATTTCCTTTGAACACGTCCACGGTCAATGCATGTTTGCGCTCAAACACGGTCTTTTGCCACATAGACTACCTTTTGAAGGAGGTATCAAATAATGCCCGGGTCACTTCCAGTAATTGGCAGCGCGTCGCGCGCTTCGCAGTCCGGCTCACGTGGATCGCAGGCTAGTCGTAAGTCGCAATCTAGTGGCGGTGGTGGGGGGTCTCGCAGTAGCGGCGGAAGCTCGACTTCTTCTAGCAAGGGCGCGCAAAAGGCCAAGAAGGCACGCACATGCCAAAAGTGTCCGAAGTGGAGGTATCAGGTCGGTGCAAAGCTCCTGGGTGGCGTTCCGATGGTCTACACCTACTATCATCTGTTTGTAATTGCCTGGAACCGTGGCGGGAGTGGCGCTTCGGGACTAAAGATGACATTCAGTGCGTTTCCTTCTCATGACGGGAATCCAAGCGTTTGGGGCGCAATTAGTGGAGCTTCCACAAGCGATTCGAGCAAACAAGCTGAGGAAGGACATAAAAGAGATCCGAGTAATGATGCGGATATGGGGTACATCAAACCAGAAATCGCACCTGACTATTACACAAGCGGAGAAGTTGCTCTGGGTAACAAGTTCGTCACCATAAGAGATACTAATGCAAACTACGTCCCGAAACTTTTGGCAGCTTCCTCGCAAATTGGTATGAAACGTATAAAGTATGATCCGACAGGCCCCAACAGCAACTCTTATGCCATGAGTATTGTTCGCAAAGCTAAATTACCAGATCGCAAACCGGCAGTGACTGCTCCAGGAGCAGGCATGCAATTGATATGAATATTAGAAAGCGTCAACTTTTGGGTGTGGGAATTGTACTGGGCAGTCTATCAATCTGGGGAAGTACTATGGCAAAATCTGAGCCGCTGCGATTAAATCCGAATGCGGCAAATGATGAGCTTAGGGCAGCAACTGAAGGCGCATTTCTCGGGATAGGTACTGGAGAAGTGCCCTCGAAAGTTGCTGCTTTAGGCGCGCGTAGGGTTAGCTACTCACTCGATAACACGGTGGTTGGACCGGACGATTTGACTGAACAACTTTGGACAGACTCAGAGGAGAAAGGCCTGATCTTGCGTTTTGGCTTAAGACGCCGAATGTTCATGCCGGATCTGCGAATTATGGTAACTTTGAAATCAAAAAATGGAACTGTAATTGGGGTTTATGACTTCCGAGTATTTGCGAAGTAATCGATTTGGAGAGCTTATCCCTTACTTCAAGTATGTCGTCGGCAGAGGCAGCCCATGTCGCTGGGCTTCATCTAAATGGCGTTCATGCTTATAATCTCCGTGACCATATCGACCACCCTGTAGAAGAGTACGACATATTATTCCGTGCTGATGGCACTGCCTTACTTGTCATTAGAATTTGGATCGACCGTGCCCCCCCATTTCGGCACAAAGTCTTCACGCTTCTTCTAGAATTTGAGAATGGTTTCTGCATTTCGAGTCATGTGGCATCAATGAAGGAGTGGGGGTAGTGTCCGCCCAACATGCCAAAACCCAATGTCTGCTATGGGCTGGGACCGGTCGTTGGGCTCCAACGAGGCGAAAGTCGACTATGGGCCGTTCGTGTAGGCCTTAAGTATTCTTGGCTTTACTTAGCGCTTAGATTTCCACCTTTGAAATCTGAAGATGAAAACAGCTTGATAGCTTCCAAAGATCAAAGTCGAAACAAAGCAAAATAGAAATAGCCACTCATGGTAGGTCAACGCTCCGATTTGAGGGGAGTCTTCGAGGTTTAGGAAAGACATTGAAAATGTGGACAAAGCAAAAGCTAAGGCCGACGAGTGAATAGCAGCACTGTGTCTCCCCAAAAATGTCATGCGCTTAGAGGCTAGGAATAATGAGCTCTCTTCGCGAAGGTTTGCTCGCCAGGCGGCAAATTCATGGAGTGCGATGCCAAATACTGTTCGTTGCAGAACAAGTAAGGTTCTGAGGCCACCTGTAGGGCATGTGAGTGCAGGTTGAGGGTCATGTCCACAGGCCTCAAATACAGCTTGGCGCAGGTAGCCAGGAAAAGGAACTGATCCGTTTTCGTATTTGGCCCATGTTCGCGCAGACACCCCGCACTGTTGAGCTAACTCAATTTGCGTGAGGCCAGCTGATTCTCTCATCTCTCTCAGCTTTAGATGCGTGGCATCGATGTAGATTTTTTTGAGTTTTTGAACTGTATCACTCGCCACGTCGCATTTCCTTCAAGTTAGTTGTTCCTAATTTGAGGAGTAATCGTGTGTGCGACAAGGGAGAAATTACAGATGATTAGTGAGAGAAGTGAACAATAGTTCCAGTAGGTGTGAATAAAAGTTCATATGCTTTTCAGTGTGTTATGAATGATATTCTTCTTGCTAAACTTGGGTTTAGGACTTTTGGTGGTTGCGAGTTTCGATTGATCGGGGCTTGCAAGCGTAACCCGAGGAGCAACTGGATGACGGATGTCGACAGCAACCGAATTCTGCACGAGCGGCGAAAAGCGGAACTTAAGATTCGTGGAACGTCTCTCGCGCAATTGTCTCGAGAACTGGGGGTATCTGGTACGTCGATGACGTTGGTTAGTCTGCGCAAGCATCGTTCTCACAAGATCGAGCAAGCTCTTGCCAAAGCCTTAGGTCTGAGCATTGAGGAGCTCTTCAAAAGCAAAGCCGAAAACCTAGGGAAGGAAACCAAATGACCTAAAAAGTAAAAGCCCTCGAGAGCGCTAACTCTCAAAGGCTTCTAAGGTGTGTTCAAGATACGAGCCCTGAATACACCTTCTTTGTGAACCAATTTTTGAGTCCGGTCAAGCGTGCAGGTCAGCCTGTGGGCCGGTCTCGTTCATTCAAATTGAAGGAGTGCCTAGCCGCCGTCCAGTTGTATGGAAGGCGAGGGCGAACTGTATGATAACAAATATAGCCAATGACCAAGAACTAAATCCATCGACCGCGCTAACATTGCCTCTGCCATCGTCGCGACAAGCCGCAACGAGGTTTTGGCCAGAAGTGTCGGCTACGACAGGCGACCTGCCTCCGCTTCCCAGCCGTTCAATGAGGCGTATTGCAAGACGCTCGAAAAATAGCTCGCGGGGAGGCGTTGTTGTACAGCTGCCAAGTTGGCAACGACCAAGGATCGTGTTGTTCGAAAGCCGTCTAGAGCTCAATGTTCTATACGTACTTTTAGCAAGTGGTGATGTCATTGATCTGTGGGAGCAGCCCCCATCGGTCACTTACTACGATGCTAATGGAAAGCGGAGAAATCACTTCTTTGATTTCTTGATCCAACGGGCGTCTGGGCGCAGGGTTGCGATCGCGGTTAAGCCTGCAAAAATTGCCCAGAGCGAAGGCTTTGCTGATGAATTGTGTTTTATTCGACAGGCCGTAAGCAAGAATTTTGCTGACGATGTCAGGTTAGTTACGGATCAATGTTTTTTGCGCGCCGAAGCCATCAATGCCGAGCGCTACTTTGACTTCGCGCGCTACAGAAGTGCCGATGTCGCGGATCAGCTACATCAAGTGCTAGAAACGATATCCTTTCCGACAACGATAGCGGAATTGAGCCAAAAGTTGAATGCAGGCGGCCAAGGATTTCGCGCGGTGTTCCTAGCGATCTATGAGGGCCAACTCAATGCAGACAAAACCTCAATCATCAACTTGCAGACGGCCGTGTATGCAGGAGGTGTCCAATGAGTTTTCCCATGAAAGTGTCGTCCTTGGATCGACTGACGGTAGATGCGCAGACCTACAAAAATGCGGTTGCGTGTGAGCAAGGCTATACATTCGATCGACTCGGTAAGTCGCAGGAGACTATTTTCTTTTCATTTGAGGAATTCCGCGCGCTTTTAAAGCAGCCCGATGTGCTTCTTGAGCCAGATTATTTTTTGGTCGAACGTCAAAAGCTCCGGGAAACAGGTGTTGCAGATTCAATTAGTACATTGCCGGATGAAACTCGCGCGGAAACAATGTGGCGCTATGTATATGTGACAGTATTTTTAGAGCTGTGGAGGGCTGGCAAGGTAAAGAAAACCGAACTTTCAGTTCAAGTTTGGCTGCCTGAGATCGAAAGACATGTAAACAAGTTGGCGAGGTCTGAGCAAGATGGATGGCTACGTAAGCGTGCGGGAAAGAAAAGAGTTTACCGCGTTGCCCCTTGCCCTCGGACCTTACTGGAATGGGTCCGGCGGTTCGAACAGTCTGGAAACTCCGCGTTGGCACTCGTTCCGAAAACCTTTCGATCAGGAAACTGGAAAGACCGATTTAGCTTAGAGGAACTGAGGTTTCTGGGGCAGTGCATTGGTGACTATTTGACGCTTAGCCGGCTATCCAAGCGGCGTGTCTCTGAGAATACGAAGATTAAATTTGAAGCGGAGAATGTGAAACGTGCCGAGCTAGGCCTGCGTCCATTCAAAGTTCCGTCAAGGCGTAAGGTCGAACGAGAGATAGCGAAGCTAGATCCCTATACGACCTATGCCCAACGCCATGGTATTGAGGCGGCAAATAGGGCGTTCATGCTATATGAGACTGGCGTTGATGCAAGCTATCCCATGGAGCGGATTGAAATCGATGAGTGGAACGTGGATCTCATCACAATCTTGGCTGAGCGGGGGGCTCTTGATCATCTCAGCGCTGAACAGCTTGCTGCCCTGCCGCGAGGAAGACGCTGGCTTTATCTTGCTATCGATGCCGCGACCCGCTGCGTTCTTGGGATGAGACTCTGTGAAACCCCAAATGCTCAAGATGCGATTGCACTGCTTGCTGATGTGACATGCGACAAGTCAAGTTTGTCTGCCGCAGCAGGCTGTCGCTCCATTTGGGGGCAATATGGCGGGCTCAAAACTGTCGCAACTGATCTTGGTGCGGCCTTCGTAGATGATAGGTTTCGTGCGGCAGTCTTTGATGCAGGTGGTTCGCCAGAAACGCCGACCGGCGGCCTGCCGCAGTTGAGGGCTCGGGTCGAGCGAATATTTGGAACTTTTGGTACGGATTTGATGCCGGGTCTTGCTGGCCAGACGTTTTCGAACCCGAAAGAAAGAGGAGATTATCCATCTGTCGCCATGGCGGCACTAACAGACGATGTCTTAATCCAAATGCTAATCCTTTATGTGGTCGATGTGTACCATAACAGGCCGCACGCAGGGCTCAAAGGCGAGACCCCTGCGAATTGCTGGAAACGTTTGGGATGCGAGCTAGGCGTGGTTCCTGACGTGCCTGAGCGTGTTCGCCGCCGGGCATTTGGCCATTCGCAAAATCGAAAGGTGTCTGGGCGTGGTGTCCGCGTATTTGGTATTGATTATACCTGTTCAGCGCTACGGCAATTTTACCTCCATCGCCACGAGACGGATGTCGACATTCGTGTCGACCTCAATGACTTGGGCTGGATTATGGTGCGCATTGGTGAAGAGTGGTTTCCCGCGACGGCATTGCAAAAGTGTTTCGACGGAGTTTCGTACGATGAATGGGAAGGCGCTGCACGAGAGTTGCGTTTGAAGTTCCGCAAGGAAGCTGCCTTGAGCGAACATATAGTCGCTGATGCGCTTCAAAAAATAGCTGCGCTGAATAGAGCTGCGGAAGCGACCGTTGGTGTCGCTTTGCGCGCCGTAACGCCAGCAGGCCTGCGCCGTGGCGAAGAAGATCTCTTCGTGGGACTGTCGATTGATCCGGATGATCCTGAAGATTTCGACCTACCACCTGATGAGGATCTGTTTGGGCACGTTATCCCTCTTCTGGATAAGGACAGCGGTGGAGCAGCTGCCCTTCCAAAGCCCGTTGAGGTGGAAGAACCCGAAGCAGAAGATGCTCATGAGACTCTGACATGGAGGTTCGATGATGAATAACGTGTCCGAAACTCACATCCAGCTCGCAAAATTGCGTGGGCAATTCATTAGGCATGCAGCTTATGAGCAACTGTGCGTTCAGTTCGATCGACATTTGCAACGGCGGCGTGCTGCGCTGTCTTTAGGTCTCTTTGAGGAGGCTCGAGGGATTGCCATCGTGGGTGCATCAGGCAGCGGCAAGTCAACGCTTGCAGCACGCCTGTTGACGCAGCACCCAGATATTCTGCAACCCCAAGCAAAGAGTCAGAAGGCCGAGGTGATTAGCCTTCTGGTCCCATCGCCAGCTACGCTCAAAGATGTCGGTTCTACCATTCTGGGCGCGTTGGGATATGATTCCATGCGCCGCAGTCCGGCCGGTGCAATTTGGGATCAGGTGCGCACCTTGCTGCACAATCGAGAAACCTTGTTTGTGCATCTCGATGAGGCACAAGATCTGTTCTCAAGCCAAAACGCTAACGTGCGCAATGACGTCGTAAATACGCTGAAATCTCTTATGAACAGCAAAGCCTGGCCTGTGGGCCTGATCTTGTCCGGTACTCCCAAGATGATTGAAATGATCAATTCAGACGACCAGCTTAAGCGTCGGATCGACATGGTGAGCATCGAGGCGGTGACATGGGCTTCCCATGAAAAGGAGGTGCGCGCGTATTTCAAAGCCTATGCGGACAAGGCAGGTCTTTCTATATGCCCTGAACTGGACTCAAAGGAATTTTTGCCTCGCCTACTCCATGCGGGTGCCAATGAATTTGGTCTGACTGTGTCGATGATTTTGAACGGGATTGAGAACGCTGTGCTGGAAGGGACGGGTAGACTGCGTCGTGACCACTTCATTGATGCTTTTGAGAGTAAATCGGGCTGTGTTCGCGGGCTCAACCCCTTTGTTGCCCCTGATTACCATGCAATCGATACACGCGCTGTCATGGGGACAATGACTTTCGGAAACGGGGAGGCTGTACGATGACTATCAAGCATTCTCTATCTTTCCCAATCCTCGAGCACGAAACAGCGACGTCTTATGTCTCTCGCCTAACGCGATATTGCGGACTGGCTTCACCAAGTGATTTGTGCTTGGATCACGGATTTCGGTGGCAAGATTTTGTGCGAGGCGATGACATCTTGTTTGAAAAAATGGCTGTAATCGGTGGCGCAAATGCTGAAGACATGAAGCATTGGGCCATGCGCACGGTGAACCCAAACTCCTTTGTTGTCGCGGGAGAGTGCGTAACAAAAAAGTCCTTAGTTAGGACACGCGTACGCGTTTGCCCCAAATGCCTTGTCGAAGATTGTAGGCGCCATGGGCGTTACGGGGCATATCGGAAACATCTGTGGCATTTCTTGTCGATGCGATCTTGCGCCTTACATGAGGTGCCTTTGATAAGTTTAGAGCCTGAAAAACACACCATCCGGAATTATGATTTTTGCAGGGTCATCGAGCGGCATTGGAAAACGATTCAAAAAGAGGCGCAACTCGACCGGTTTCGCCGATTCACTTCATTAGAGGCCTATATTCTCGCGCGATTGGAAGGTCAAAAGCAGAACCAGTTTTTGGATGACATGCCATTGCACATCGCGGCGCGGCTTTGTGAACTGTTGGGGTTTGTTCTTGAGTTTGGGCCTGACCGAAAAATTACGAGTGCATCGGAAGATGGACTTTCAACTGGTGGCCAAATCGGATTTGATGCGTTGAAGCAGGGCGAGACTGGGCTCTATGCGGCCCTTGATACGCTGGTCAGTCCCAATGGGTTACGTACTGTCCGCCATAGATCTGATTTGGGTGCATTGTTTGAATGGCTTCGGCTGTCTCGTGTTGGTCCAGAGTTTGATACGCTCAAAACCCTTGTGCGAGAATACATTTTTCGAACGTACCCCTGTGGTGAAGGGGACGTAGTACTGGGGAAAAAATGCTCAACGCCATCGAGATATTCAATCCATGGAGCTTGGAAGTCATTGGGAATTCAACGAGCACGAATGAACCGTTTTCTTATTGCGGAGGGTGTTGCCCAGAAAAACGACGGTGAGTCAGAAATTAGACTGCATGATGGCTTGAGTGCCCAAGACTTGTCTCGTCTGTCGGAACAAATTTCTAACCGCTTGACCGTGGCAGAAGCGTCGAACGTCTTAAATGTAAGCACAGATTTTTTGATATTGTTGCGCAAATCTGGAATTGTTGAACCTGTCATTGACGCGTTGGACCAAATCCCCAAGTATGAGAAGCATGCACTGGAGAGCCTACTGGAGGGGCTTGCGTCCTCAGTTACAGTAACGGCAGTGGGGGCAGGTGAAATGGTGCCAATCATTGAAGCTGCGAGGCGCATCCGGTGCCCCGCAACGCACATCGTGCAATTGGTCTTGGATGGCGCATTGGGTCATGTTGCACGCGACGCTAACGTGGCTGGCCTCGCAGGGTTTAGAGTTCGCCTGCAGGATGTTCGCGCAGCCTTGCCGCCTCTGGAGATGGATGGTGTGACAAAGGGTGAAGCGGCTACGACGCTTCGCGTGACCTATCAGACCATTAATTATTTGATCGAAGAAGGGCTGCTCAGGTCACAGCGCGTTAGAAATCCTAGGTCGCGACAATTTTTGGACGCTATAAGCTCGGAGAGCCTTACGGAGTTCCAGAGAAATTACGAGACACTTGGCCAATTGGCACGCAGATTTAGGAGGGCGTCTGGCCCTTTAGGGTGCCATCTTGAAGCCCGAGGCATTTGCCCGTTTGAAACCCCGCAGGGGATTAGTTGGTATTACGCTCGCAATGGTTTGGACTATAGATTGAAGAAGGCTGGGTTGATTGTGCCTGATGTTAGTAGAAGAACATCATCACGTGAGTAGGCCTTCAAGGATGGGGCGTGTCTTTCAAAGATGAAGGTCAGTATTTCTGTGAAAATGTCCTGAGAGAAGGTGTTGCCTTTTAGATTAGATTTCAACCTTAAGGCGGTTTGCATAACTCCCGTTAGCAGATGTTCGCATTTCGTTATCGCGCCTCGCTTCAGTTTTAAGTTGTGTGTTGGTACTTCCTTGAGCGGACATGCGCATCGTTCAAAGTGGTTGTCTGCTTTGCGGACAAACCGGGCTTTCGATGCGGCTGCTTCAACGGCGGTTTTGGTGCTTCAGGAATTCGAATTGGCCAGATCACGATCTACACTTGAGGAGTTGTGGTGTGAAGCCTCTGGTGCGTCGAGGGCAATGCGTCTAGCCTTCCACCGTTCAGGTTGAAGGATTTCCTCATGCGCTTTTTGATTATTTGCGTTTCATTGATGTTCACAGTGGCGAGCGGTTCTACTGTTCGCGCGGATATTCTGGCGGATGTAAAAGCCCTCTTTGAGCGGGACATGAGCCGGGTGGATTTCGCCGAGGTCATGGTGAAGGTGGAGCGCATCATTAATCCGCGCGTGGATGGTGACGCGATGCAGGCCGATATCGACCGCATGGCGAACCATATCCGATCCGCGATCCCGCAGAACGCCCCGGAATGGGATCAGGTGGATGCAATCCGCCAGTACGTCTACGAACCGGGCTATTGGAACGACAACCGCCCTTTTGAATACGATCTTGATGATCCCTTTGGTCTGAAATTCGAGAACCGTTTGCTATCAGACTATCTTTCAGATCGACGCGGCAACTGTGTGACCATGCCGTTTTTGCTCATCGCTATCGGGCAGCGGCTTGGGCTGGATGTGCGCCCCTCTCTGGCTCCCCAGCATGTCTTGGTCAGGTTCACGACCAAAGACGGCAAGCAGCACAACATCGAGGCCACGAACGGCGGCTTGCGCGGTGATAACTCGCCTTACACAAACAACATGCCGATCACGCCGGAAGCCGTTGCCAACCGGGTGTTTTTGGCAACCCTGACGAATGAGGAAGCCGTGGCAGTGATCGCCGTTGTGGTGCTGGAATACCTGATCAAGGAAAAGCGCTATCACGACGCGATGGCCGTGGCTGATACCCTGATCGATCACTACGAAACCTTTGGCTATGCGATGGTGAAGAAAGGCACGGCGGCGTATTACCTGCTGAAAACAAACTTTCACGACAAATACGCCACGGTTCAGGACGTGCCCGAAGATCAGCGGAGCTATCTCGCCTATCTTCAAAGGATCAACCAAAGCACCTTTGACAAGGCTGAAAGTTTGGGTTGGCGGCAAGCCGAAAGATAAGTTAGCTTCGTGTCAGATTACCCGTATTAGGAGAGATTCTCATGCTCCGCGTTTTGCAGCAATTCATTCTCACCACGCTTTTTGCCGTGTTCGCATCGCAGGCCAGTGCGATGTTTATTCAGGCGGACTGGTTTGACCCCACCGAACCGGGAGTCGGGACCAATCGGTATGCCTATTCTGGGAACGACCCAATAAATCAATACGATCCTTTTGGAAACAACTTTTCCAATGCTCCCGGTGATTATGATTTTTCACCAGAACAGGCTGCTGCAGAAGAAGCAGAAATGGAAGTACGTGGAATGCACTCGCTCACTGGGGGCGGGATAATAAATACCGAAATTGGCCATCTAAATTCAGGTCCGGGCAGGCGAAGTGGCGAGCAAGCCTATATTGATGCTGTTAACAGAGGCAAAATTGGCCCAAATGTTGATACTGGAATGAGCCGTGCCGAAATAAATCAAGCAATACGTGACTTGACTGAACAAAAAGAGCAAAGCGCGATGATGTGTGAAAGCGCTTGTGGTGATATGGTTTATAACGGTACAAACACAGCCATAGGATCTGCCACCGCAACCGTCGGAGCTGTTACGTCGACGATGAACGACGTTCCAACACGTGCAAAGCCTAAAGGGTCTACACCTGGAACCTCTGTTGCTTCCTTGGCTGCACGCCAGACATTTGGTAATAGGCGATTGCCTGGTGGTGTCAGGCTTCCTGCCCCGACTCGAAACGCGCCAATGACAACGTCAAATAGGATAGCGCCGGTGGTTGGTCGAACTGCGGGGCCAGTTGTGGGTGTCTTGGGGGTTGCTATCGGCACCACTTCGATTCTCAGTCAAGATAGTCAGTTCAGAGGGTGTGTAGCTTCCTGCGGTCAGGTAGACTTTCTAAATCAATGACGGATGCGATCTCCAGAAGAGTCTTGAACTTTGTTGAGGATGAATTGCAACGTGGTCTGGGTGGGCCTGTGTCAATTGAAGATGATCTTGTACAATGCGTCGATTGGGAGCGTTTGCACCCAGACGAGAGAATACCGTCTTTCATCTGTGACTTCTGCAATGAGTTTAAAGTAGAGGGGCCATCATGGCCCAAATACCGGGAGATGCGATCTGGAATAATGGGCCTGCTAAACCCCTTCTTTAAAGGGGGCCCTGACGATCAGTATTTTTTGAGTTTGGATTTTCCAAGCATTCCGATGCAAGCGCTGATTGAGATGGCCTCATCAAAGCAGTGGCGATACCCATTTTCTACGCCACAAAACCCAAAGAATGTGTAGCACAAGTTAATAGCACTAAAATCTGATATGGAAAATTTCACTTCACAGTGTAACATATGAACGACCGTTCTCTTGTTACACTGACCTATGAACAAACACACACCGGCAACGCAATTTGTGGCTTACTAACGCGTCTCGGCCACGGGACAGGGACAGAGCGGCTTGGGGCTAGAAGCCCAACAAATGGCCGTGCAGGTGCACCTTGCCACTAGCCCTTGCGCGGAGCTGGTAGCCGAATTCACAGAAGTTGAGAGCGACAAGAAAAAGAACCGGCCAGAGCTGGCAGAGACGTGACATCACACTGTCAATTTCGTAAAGCCGCCATTCATGCAATGTGCAACATCCAGCAAAATGGGCTCTGAACCGCCATTAGATCGGTTGCAGCATATCGATCGCGCGACTTCCCAGACTTGGCGAGGACGGCCCAAACCGAACATTAGTCAAGGGTTGGAATGTCGCAGCGCAGCTTCCCCAAAGCAGTCGTTGGTCACAGAGCGCAGCATCAGAGGGAGCGGATGGCTGCTTTGCGGGAAATGCGTATTACAACAACCTTCGGCACTGGTTCCGGATTTCAATCGGCACTCGCTGAAAAGCAAACTCGACGCAAACGTAGAGTCGATAGAATGCATTGGCGCAGCAATGCTGCTAGCGCTGTCGTGCAATTACCTAAATGCCCGATCTTGCCGCGCACCACAGAAGGCGAGAAGCGCGGAGACATCATCTATCGCAGCGGTTCTCGCCTTCGGGCCAAGAGCGCTATGATCTCATTGTTGATGCTTCGAAATTCACAATAAGTGGTGGTTCATTTGCTTACGTAATCGGTTTAATGTGCACTCTGTAGCAAGTAGGATTTCCCAACTACTTAGATTGAAGTTTTGTTTGATAATTTAGGATTGATTGCTTGTACATAAACCGCTTCGTTCAGGTCGCAAATGATGAGAATTCATACTCATCAATGGGCGATCTGGAATTCGCACAATTGCCATTTCCAAAAGTTCTGCTGGGCGCACCAGGAGGCGGAAAAACAGCAGCTTGCGAAGAGATCGCTTCAATTCTGAATGGCAAGTTTACCCATGCTGAGGATTTGGCCTGTGGGTTATTCAAGCTGGCACCCGATTTCGATGACCAGATATTGATCATTGATGGGCTGGATGAGGTTGTATCCGAGGAAATCCCCAAGGCCTTCATGAAGATAATCAGTGAGGTTTCCAGCCTCGGTTACAAAAATTGGCTAATAAGTTGCCGCGCCTATGAATGGCGATCCTCCTTGTTCAATCCGCGTATCGAAACGGCATTCCGGTTTCCGGCGAAGGTTGCCAATATGGGTGACCTCGACGACAAGGAAGTAGTAGCTCTTCTTCGTGCATTCGAGTTCGAGGGGAATGCTGAGCAATTCTTGAAAAATGCAAAGGTAAACGAAGCTTCAGATCTTGTAAGAAACCCGCAAACACTAAGGATGCTTTCACAAGCGGTGCAAGCCGGCGGTTGGCCAAAGACTAAGACCGAACTGTTTCTTTCTGCCTGCGAGGTTATGGCTGCAGAAGAAAATGAAGTTCACCAAGCGAAAGATGTGAGCCGCCCAACACCTGACGAAGTTATTTCGACGGCGGGTTGGGTGTGTACTCAAATCCTAATGTCCGGCGGACGCGGAGTCGCTTTGGGAGGTAAGACCTCAAAAACCTTCCCACGACCGGCTGAACTAGCTAGCGCTGAATACACTGAGAGCTCTGTAAGCGCATCCTGCAAAACCAAGCTTTTCAAGACTGCCGAACGAGAAAACGTCGAACCTGTTCACAGGACTATCGCTGAATTTCTGGCTGGCCGGTGGTTGGCTTCCCAATTTAAGATGAGCCCGCGCAAGTTATCTCAAACGCGCGTTATGAACTACCTCACATTTGGAACAGGTGAGATTCCCCCGGCGCTCCGGGGCTTACATGCTTGGGTTACTTCCTTTGACGAAATTACAAGGATACAGAATATTGCCAACGATCCGTACGGATGCTTGCGATACGGTGACCTTTCCAGCTTTTCCGATATGGAAGTTAGAGAACTTCTCAAGAGCTTAACGGATCTATCAGAGACGGATCCATATTTTCGCAGCCAAGACTGGCACACAAGCTTTGGTCGCAGTCTCGGGCGTGTCTCGATTCAGGACAGTTTTGTAAGACTGGTTTCCGATAGCAACGTCTCGCTTCAACTGAAGTGCACGTTGATGGATTCCATTCAGGGGACGGAGTTAGCCAATGCAGTGACTGACGATCTGAAGGAAATCATTTTAAACGAAGATGTCACTCCTAGAGAAAGACACTCAGCAGTGGGCGCTTTGGCCAGTAGCTCAAAGCCCATAGATTGGCACGAACTGGCAAACGATTTGTTGTCCAGCGGAACTGCGCAAAGCCTTAGAATTTCCATCGACGATGTGATCTCCCATAATCTGAAAACGTTTTCCGGTGCGGAGATCGCCGAACATATTAAAGCTTATGAACGCGCAACATCGAGTGACGATGAGTTTCACATATCTGGTATAGGATTTAGGATACCAAGGGAGTGTTCCGATCAGCAAATTGAAGAGATAGCCCGTTCAATCGCAGAGGATATCTCTCAAGAGCGCGACGAAAGAAGGCGAGGCGTCCATAAGGGACGTGAAGAGTGGCTACTTGAACTTCTTCCACGAATCTTGTCCCGTGAGACCGAGCCGACAGCGGAAGAATTATGGCCACTGATCTCTCGGCTCAGTGGCGATTCTTACCGAAAGTCTGAATGGGAAAAGGTCGCTCAGCCGTGGTTTGGGGCGCATGACGAAGTGCGTCGAAAAATTCAGTCTTTGGCTCTTGCGGAAGCCGAAGACGACCAGCATGGCTGGATGACGTTTTTCCGGTTATCGGATATCTCATCGGGCCTACATATGCGCGAGACCGATGTCATCTACCATCTCAGCACGCTGATTGCCGCGAATGATAGACCACCTGATTGGCTAGAAAGATGGAAGAGCCTTGTAAGATGGGCTCAATCTCATCGCGACTTCGACGGTAGCGCCCTAGAACTGGCGGAAAAACACGCGAAAGCCACCCCCGAACTCCAACCTGTATTGGATGAACTTTTACGTCCTCCGATGCGCAACTATGAGAACGAGCATCAGGCTCGAGTACGGAAAGAAGAACAAGAAAAACGCGCCAAGGCTCGAGCGAGACATGTCAGCTTTTCCGATGTTCGCGAAGAAATGGCACAAGGGAAAAACTTGGGTGCGTTGTACCAAGCGGCACGCGCATCACTAGGACACTTTTATGAGTTTAAGGCCTCCGACTCCCCAAGATCACGCATTGCGGAAATGGTTGGATCAGACAATCTGTCATCCGCACTTGATGGTTTTGAAGCCGCAGGGAGACGCGACGATATTCCAAGCGCCAGGAGAAGCGCTGACCTGAGGATCAAGGAAAACAAGGTCTATCACCTTGAAACGGTATGTCAGGCTCTCTGCGTTGAGGCGCTTCACGCAGGCCGATCTCTGGACACGTTGCCCAAAAGGGCGTTGCTAAGTGCGCTTTCTGCTTGTCAGTGGGGTCTGCATATTTCTGGCAATGCAACCGAACACCTCCAGCCAAAACTCGAAGAAATCCTATTCACAGACAGGCAGACCAAACTTGAGTTTGTTAAAGACACGCTGGAACCAAGTTTGGAAATTGGAGAAGAGCATGTGTCCGGACTCTATCGCGTGAGCTCGGAAGAAACCTTCTCAGACATACTCCCCGACCTCGCAATTGAATGGCTCACTTCTTTCGAAACGGCGTCGGGAAATGCTGTTTGGAGTCTGTTGAAGGCTGCTGTTCGATATAGCAACTCCGATAAGCTTGCGGAGTTGATAGATAGTCGCTTAAAGGAAGGGGATTGGGCAAGTGAAGAGCATAAGTGCGCTTGGCATGCGGCTGCATTCGTGCTTGATTTTGATCGTTTTTTTGACTCCATTGATGCATTTGCGGAGGAGACCGAAGAACACTTTTGGTCATTCAGGGCGATTATCTCTGATCGACGGACTGAAGAAGTTCTAAGGCTTGTTCTAAGCGCTGACCAAACTTCTTTCTTGATAGAGAAATTTGCTCCGAAATTGCCTGTTGCAAGTCCACCGTCGGGCGGCTGGTCCGGCTCAAACAACCCATGGGACGCTACTGAATGGCTACGAAATCTGATCATAAATCTGGGCGCAGAGAAAAGTAAGCAAGCAATAGAACAACTCGAGCGTCTTGCTGAATCTGGTCGGATGGGCGGATATCAAGACGATGTGCTTCACGCGCTTGCTAACGCAAAGCGTGCTTTTGCAGAAGCGCGCCACGCATCCGCAACTTTGGAAGATGTACGTAGGGTCTTGTTATCTGGAAAACCGACCAACGTCTCTGACCTTCAGGCTTTGTTCTTGGGCGAGTTTGAACGGTATCAAGCCCGCATACGAACTGGGCAAACGGACACCTATGTGACGTACTGGGAAGCAGACAAACCTCATGTCGAAAACTATTGCAGAGACAGGCTACTAGACGGCTTGGAGCAGCAAATGAGTGCGTATGGAATACGAGTTCACAAAGAAGGGGCTATGGCAAACGAAACAAGAGTTGATCTACTTCTCTCTTGCGACGAATTCGACCTCCCGGTGGAGATTAAAAGGCAGTGGCATTCGGAGTTGTGGAATGCCGCCTGCGATCAACTGGAAGTCTACTCAGAAAACTATCGAACCGATGGCACTGGAGTGTATTTGGTCATTTGGCATGGACAGGTGAAAGGCAAGACGATTCCCAAGCCAACAGTCGGCATGAGACCGAAGTCGGCATCGGAAATGCTGAAAGCGCTTTGGCGAAATCTTCCACGCGACCTTTCTGCAGCCACCAAGCTAGTGGTGTTAGACGTGTCCAAGCCAGCAAAGAAAGAGAACTAGGGGCCCAGCAACATGCAGAAAACTATCGAAGAATTTGACGACATGTCTTGCACGACTGCTTTCGACGAGATTGGCACCCAATTCGTCGGCACATTGAAATACCGCACCTTTGAGGTTGGTCAAATATTTGGTGCTAATCTCGCATCTGTACGCGCCCAGTTCCAGGCCATCTGCGACCTAGTAGAAACAGGTGGCATGGTCCGCCACGGAATTGTAATGACCGGCTACCACAACAGAGCATTCAAGGGTGACGTATTGCTTGTTGATGGGGAAGTTTTCGGCGAGTGGAACTCAGATGAGGAGGAATGGTGCCATTTCACCGCGCATGGAGACTCTGAGATCACATGCAGCGCTCCTTCGCCTTGGCTATTGCATGATTCAATTTCGGATTGGTTGTTATCTAGAAACGGCACGCCTCCTGACAAAAGACAGTATGGAGTGAAGTGATGAATGGCTTCGGTGATCCAGCCACACAATTGGCCTTTGCCGTGCACGAAAATCGAGGCGTGTTCGCATTGTTGTTGGGGTCTGGTCTATCTAGGGCAGCGGAAATTCCGACTGGCTGGGAAATCACAACAGACCTTGTGCGGCGCGTTGCAACTGCGCAAGGCGTCGAAGAACAAGACGACTGGGCCAAATGGTATGCTGAAGCAGAGGGCAAGGAGCCAAACTACTCAGAACTACTGGCACAGCTTGCATCCACCCCGGCGGAACGGCGCGCCATACTTCATAGCTATATCGAACCAAACGAGGAAGATCGCGAAGAAGGTCGGAAGATTCCCACGTTAGGGCATAGGGCAATCGCGCGTTTGGTTCAACAAGGCTACATCCGCATAATCGTTACAACCAATTTCGATCGGTTGATGGAAAACGCGTTGCGAGAGGTCGGCATAGAACCAACCGTCATTACGTCGCCGGACAGCCTGCAAGGTGCGGAACCTATCACGCACAGCACTTGCTACATTCTGAAATTGCATGGGGACTATAAAGATGCTCGGATTCTAAACACAGATGAGGAATTGGACACCTATCCCGGCACTTACAATGCAGTGCTTGATCGCATTTTCGACGAACATGGTTTGATTGTGTGCGGTTGGTCTGGCGAATGGGACCATGCTCTGAGGGCTGCGATTGAGCGCGCGCCAAATCGGCGCTACCCGATGTTTTGGGCTTCCAGAGGCGATCTCAGGGGGCATGGAGCAGAGCTGTGTAGCGCCCGTAAAGGCGTGACGGTGTCAATCTCGGATGCAGACGCATTCTTTGGTACACTTGTCGAACAAGTGGAGACGCTAGCTCAGTCGCAGCGACGGAACCCAGTTGGTGTCGACATGTTAGTGAGTCGAGCCAAGCGGTATCTCTCAAAACCAGAGTATCGCATACAACTGGCTGATTTGGTGGCCGAGGAGGTCGAGCGAGTTATCTCGCGCCACGATCAAGACGATATGGCTCTGCACGGACCGGTCGGTGATGACGACATTCTTCGACGTATTTTGCTCAGCGAAGGGGTGTCGGAAGGCTTGACCAAAGTATGTGGGCTAATCGGCAGGTGGGGGGATCGTTCGCAAATAAGTGTGGTGGTAGATGCAATTCGCGGAATTTTGAATTACGCTAACGACAATCAGGGCGGTAGAGTCATTTACATCGAGTTGCGTCAGTATCCGGCGGTTCTAGCTTATCACGCCTGCACTTTGGGCTTGCAATACGCTGAAAAGTGGTCGGAACTTCATGAATTCATGGGTCTCGAAGTTCAGAATAAACGCGGCCGCTCAGAGCGACTTTTGGATGTTGCTGGACCATCCACTTGGGAAGGTTCCAAGAAGGAACTTTGGCAAAAGCTGCCGGGCATGGACCGGCGGTACACTCCTCTAAACGACCATCTAGCCGATGAGATCTTTGTTAGCTGGGGAGCGGCCTTTCTGCCGCCTCGCGTACCGCTGGCTGACTTGACGCTCTTGAACGAAGCTCTAACCGCTATCAGATATCTTGAAGCAGCGGGCCTCGAACAATTGCAAAATGTTAAGGCAAACTCAGAGCATGGGCGCAACTACATTTGGGCACCGGTCGGGCGCGCAGGTTGGAGCTACGACTATCAGGAACGAGTTCTCCCGCGGATAGTGGAAACAGATTTTCGAAAGAGGTTGGCCGACGGTGGGTTCGGTGGTGGTAGCGAGGACTTCATTTCTGAGGCTTTGGAAAACTACAGTCGATTGCTTGCCAATCTACATTGGCGATAGGGAACTAAAGTTCAGACTTGGCGAACGTTTATCAAAGTAGGTTTTTGTGCCCAACCCTGATCATTGGCCCCGCGAAAGCAACGGATATGTAGAAGCATCTAATACTATCGCGCAAATTTCTCCACCGCATGGCGGACCTTCCCCAGGACTCCTGATAAATCTGCCTTCGGAATTCCACCAAAAGCAAGACGCAACGCTTGCGGGATGGCGGTTGTAGTCGCGAAAGGCTCTGCACCGGATGCCGAAATCCCTTGCCCTTTCAATGCAGCGACAACCGGCTCGGCGCGCATTCCGTTTCCAAGCCAGACCCAAGAAAAACCGGCGTTGGGGTGTCCACTGAGCGATAAGTTGGGTAAAGACGCTCGGCAGATGGCCTGACGCTCTGCGCCGTCTCGTTTGCGGTCGTCTTCGGATTTAGCCAATGTTCCATCTTCAATCCAATTCGTAACAAGTCCGGAAATCAATGCCGGGGCATTCCAAGTCGTTGCCCTGATTGCCTCTAGGAAGCAGGGAATGTGCCGCGACGGAGTCACGAGGTAGCCAAGACGCAGCCCCGTCGCGATGCTCTTGGAATACCCGCCGACATGGATGGTTCGTTCCGGCGCGAGAGCGACGAAGCTCGGCGGCGGATCACTTTCCAGAAACGCGTAGGCCCCATCCTCGATGATGAGAAGATCGTGTGCCTGTGCAATTTCGACAATGCGCTGCCGTGTGGTCACGTCCATGACCGACCCCAGCGGATTGTGCACAGTTGGTATGAGATAAACCGCCCGCAGTTTGCGCGTACGGCATCGCCTGTCCAGCGCATCCGGGTCCATGACCCCATCCGTTCCTTCCACCGGAACGACATCCAATCCCTGGAGTGCCGCGATTGATTTGAAACCGGGGTAGGTCAAAGTGTCAGCGGCGACGGCCTCACCTCTTTGGAGCACACCGAAAGCGATGATCGCGAGGCCATGCTGACCGCCTGAGGTTATCAGCAGATTTTCAGGAGGAACTGAACCAAGAGTGGGTTTGAGGCTTTCGGCAATGATCCGGCGTTCGTGCGTGCGCCCGCCATGTGGCTGGTAACGCAACATGGCTTCGAGATCGCCAGCGGATGAAAGCCGCCGCAAACCGGTCCTAAGCATTTCAGTATCACCCATGTTACCAGGCATATTGAACACAAGATCGATTAAGCCTTCGGCATCGGTTTGATGAACGCCAAGCGTCGGCGGCAGACCAAGATCACGCACAAATGTGCCACGTCCTGCCTCACCAACGACCTCGGCACGCCGCTCAAGCTCTTTGTAAACCCGCGTTGCCGTCGCCAGAGCCACATTGCACTGCTCGGCAAAAGCGCGATGTGTCGGCAACTTTGTTCCCGGTGCCAGCTTTCCCTCACGGATCGCGGTGGACAGCGTGTTCGCAAGGCGCAGGTATCGGGGTTTTTTCTTCAATGAACTGTACCTAGTACAATAGAAAAATTGTCATATCTCAGTTGTCGTGGCATTCCGATCCCATGTCAATCTTCGAGGTCAACCGATGCCTAAACTGATCCCAGTTACGTTACTTGCACTCGGTCTGTTCACCGTCACCTTTGCCGTGAACTTACAGGCTCCGCTCTATGATGCCTATGCAGCGGAAAGCGATGTTGGGGCAACAGCAGTAACCATTGCTTTCGCCGCCTATGTTGGCGGACTGATGCCAACCTTGTTGCTGCTGGGTGGGTTGTCCGACCGGATCGGCAGACGGGTTCCCATTGCCCTCGCTTTGATCCTCGGAACCGCAGCGACAGCCCTCCTCGTGCAGTTGCCTAGTTGGACCAGCCTCGTGATCGCCCGATTTATGCTCGGGGTTGGAACCGGTCTCGCGACGACCGCCGGAACTGCCTACATGACCGAAATCCTTGGCGCGGATCGGGCGAAAACTGCTGCTTTGATCGTGACCTCAGCCACATCTCTCGGATTCGGCGGCGGAGCATTAGCGACAGGGATAAGCCTAGGCTTCCAAGGCCCAACATTGCTGCCTGTCAGTTACATCGTCTTGTTTGTCATTGCGCCCGCCCTTGCGATGATCGCTCTGGCTCTACCGCGCATGGATACGCCCCGTACTGTCTCTCTGCTGCGCCTCCCGGTGTTTCCGACAGGCACATGGGTGTTCGGCGCAGCAATGGCCTTAGCATGGTCCACCACTGGCATGACCATTGCTGTTGTGCCGCTGGAACTGGCTGCGAATAACCTAGGCGGCTGGACCGGGCTGGTTATTTTTCTTGCAATCTTCGTGGGTTTTCTATGTCAGCCGATTGCGCGTTGTATGACCAACGAACAGGCTTTGGCGCTTGGGTTTGTCCTGATCCCGCTGGGGTTCCTCGTTCTACTGGCCGGAGTCTGGTTAAAGTTATTGTTCCTCGTTCTCTCGGGAACCTGTATCACGAGTGCCGCCAGCTACGGATTTACCTACCTCGCCTCGCTTGCGGAAGTTTCGCTCCGCGCGGCGAATGACCGCGCGCGTGCGACGGCAGGTCTGTTTGTCTATGCCTACTTCGGGTTTTCACTGCCGGTCATCGCCAGCGGAATTTTGGCGGACAGGCTTGGCCTTCTGAGCGCAATGATCGCTTTCGCGGTTGCGCAGTGCATTGCCACAGCACTGATCGTCCTAATTTGGAATAAGCTCGCGCTCTCCCATCCGTGCGCTCGTAGTGCAGGATAAAACAGCCTTCAACTTATCAGCTAGCTGATCGCTGATCGCCGTTCCACATTTATCCAGTGTTTATTCTCGGGTAGTTTTCTTGCACGCTGAACGATGTCTCTGTAGGTGACTGGCGAGAAATTCCAGACATCGACACCGACATTCACCGAGTTCCGTGTGCCCTGCCAATTGTTGTGGACGTGGCCAAAGAATTGCAAAGCCCCTTTGCGAGCATGATTCCAAGTGACCATTGGGTAATGACATAGTGTATTCAGCTGGTTCTGTGGGCCATCACGCAATTCAGCGAAGTGAGAGATGGAGTCCCAGGGGAGCTCAAGCGTTGGGGCAAGATCATGGTTTCCAATCACGAGATGTCGTTCTGAACCCGGAAGTTGGTTGAAAACCTGTTCAAGATAAGCACTGTCTTTGGCTTTGGACCCAAAGGCGAAATCACCCAAAACCCACAGTTGATCTTCCGAACCAACGACTTTCCACATATTTTCTAACAAAGCCGCATCCATCCGTGAGACGGATTTGAATGGGCGCTTGCAAAAACGTATGATGTTTTCATGGCCGAAGTGGGTGTCGGCTGTATACCAAATTGTCATGATCTTGTCTTTTAGTTCAGTCAGCCCATAAGCCTTCGAAATTCCTCCGGCGTGTAATCCAACGCGAGCAACTTCAACAGGAGCAGCTCCAATGGGAGCTGTGTCTCGGTCCTACATAAATTTTCCGTTTCAACCGCCAGATCATATCCGCCACGCTTGTTGACGCTGATTTTCAGCAGGCGCCCATTTAGGAAATCCCAAATAAGTTTTGGTCCAGGATATCTTTGGTCGTCAGGATGGCTACCAAAACCAGAGCATTGCGTCATGACAGCAGGCAAAGCGACCAGCAAGCGGTCCCATGCCTGTTGTCTCTCGCGTGAGGTTAGGAGACCGCTATCAGGTGTGAGCTGTGAAGCGGAGGCTTTAATCGCGAATACAGGAGCGAACGTCGATTGGATTGATGATTGTTCCACAGTGCTTCTTGCTGTCACAGTTTGATCTCGCTGGCTGGTGCTGTTTCCTGCAGCGTCTCATTGATCTGCCGGTCCGTTTCATCTCGATTTGCCCGCGTTAATGCGTAGTCAATCAGACTGAAACGGATTGTCGTGTTGGCAACGCTATTCTGAACCGTGATCCGAAAAACCAGATCACAAGTCCCAATCCAATCTCCTTCTCTTGGAGATCTGAACTTATATATTGGCGAGCGACCAATCGCCGTTTTGCACGGGGCGCCATCACTCAGGTAATCTGAAGACCCAACACCAGCAGCGCTCGGATTCGGATCGGCTGCTTTCAGGTCACGAACTAAAATCCCCCCAGCATGGGCATAGATCATCTCAGATTCGTAATTATCGAAGTGCTGCAACGACGGGGTGCCAAAGGCATCCTCGATTTGCTTGAATACCGATCCTGCAGAAGGCCGATCAGTCCCGGTTGCAACAATTACCCGCTCGACCCCAAGGACGCGTCCATCGAGAACATCGGTTGCAAGAGAAACATTGACCTCTTCATAAGGATCGCTGCCCATCCGAACGAGTGGTGTTACCCAAGGTGAGACCAATCTCTGTGCATACTCGAGCCGAAACGTTCGCCCGTTTGAACTTTGCACATTCAAAGTGACGACTTCATCTTCCAGATTGCGATCAAAATATTCGGTAAGCGTTTCTGCAGCCTCTAATTTGGCGTTACCTGGGGCTACTCCTAGCACCATATAAGGGTGGCTAGTAACTTGGAGCGCTGGCGACATCGGGGTTAGCGTGTCTTCCGCAACTGCCGACAATGGTGCGGCAGCCAACAAGAATGGCATAGAGGCCAGTTTAGCCACTCGACACACCATGTCTAACACCCCTGACGACTCTGAAATCTGACATCCCATAATTCTCTTCCTCAACAGCAACTGAGCACGAATGTATGTTAAAACAGGTAGAGCTAAAACAGGTGATCCTCAATAGAATAATGTGTGAAGAGAACACCCAAAAGCCCACTGCGAGACATAGTCGCCCGCAATATGAGACTGCTTCGTGCGGAACGAGGCTGGTCGCAAGAACGATTGGCCGAAGAAGCCGGTTTGAACCGCACGTACTTGAGTGCAGTCGAACGGTCGGAGCAAAATATTTCGATCGACAATTTGTTCCGTGTCGCTACTGGACTGGGTGTTGAGAGTTGGACATTGCTTAAAGATCAATGAATTCAAATAAATACCAGGTAGGCTCACAGCTCTAACGTCAAAGGTAGTTTTAACTTTTAACCTAACAATAACAATGGCTTAGACGTTGACCTGGGGTTCGATTTCCGATTACCCTCAACCAACAAATGTTGGTGATAAAATTGGAAAACGGCGCAAAGATTTCAAAAAAAGAAGAGATAAAGGCCCGCCTCCGCACAAAGGGTCTTTCGCTTTCAGTTATCGCTCGTCGGTTAAACCTTCAGCCATCCACGGTGTCAGGCGTACTTGGCGGCCATGCTAGGTCGGTCAGGGTAGAAAAAGAGCTGGCAGAAGCTCTGGATACCACCGTCGCCGAGCTTTTCCCAAACAGGATCTACAAATCGGAGGAAAAACAGTGAGCCCATAAAAATGAGAAAGCCTCAAATTTGCCTGGCCGCAAATTCGAGGCTCAGAGGCAATTCACCTCCATACTCTTAGGTGCAGCCTCTCCAAAATCACACAAAATGTCAAGCCGAAGCCGGGTTCGCCGAACCTGTTTTTGTGCTTGAGGAAAATCGCTAAATGGAGAGCTTTATGAAAAGCACGACCAGACGGATCGTGGACCTCTTGTGGTGTCCCGATGAAACAAACACATCAATCGCTCGGAAAACAGGAAAGCACCGAGATTCAATTCGCAAATATCGAGCGAACATGCAGGTCTCAGGGTTGAACAAGAAGGAGCTGGATACGCTAGATGATGCTCAGTTGGATCTGTTAATCAAGGGACCTAAACGGGTACGATCACGCTTCTACGAGCCTGATTTGGATCAGGTTCTGATCAATAGGAAAAAGCCTGGAGTCACTCTAAGAATCTTACACGGTCAATATGTTGATGAAGTAAATAACTTCAACGACCCCAACTTGGCGCCCATGAGTGAAAGTCTATTCTATCAAAGAGTTAGAGAGCACAAGAAGAAGCGCGGACCAGAATTTCGCCACGAACATGTCCCTGGTGGCTCCTTGCAGTTCGATTTTTCAGGAAAGAGGCCCACGTACGTTGACAACGGAGGGAAGGTCATTTCGGCAGAGCTTGCAATTGCAGTCTTGCCATTTAGCGGGCTTACATTCGCAATGGCGATTGCAAGTCAGTCTCTGCCACACTGCACTGAGGCCTTCGTCGCGGCGTTGGAGTATTTCGGCGGTGTGCCGGATGATGCAGTTTTTGATAACTTTAAGGCAGCGGTGGACAAACCTCGACGAGGGAGTGAACCAGCAAAAATCAACCTGAATTTCCAAGCATGTCTTGACCATTACAGTCTTTTTCCAGACCCGACACGAACCTACGCGGCGCGCGACAAGGGTATGGTTGAGAAAATGGTTCAGGAAGTTCAGCGGAGCTTTCTCGGTAAGGGGCGCTACCTGAATTGCTACTCGCTGACTGATCTGAACGAGAAGCTGAAAGAAGCGCTTGATGAAATTAACCATCGCCCCATGTCAAAACGTGCGGGCATGTCCCGATGGCAAATTTTCAAAAGCCAAGAGGCCGCGTGTTTAGCCCCGCTACCGACCGCCAGATATGAATTTGGACGCTGGCAGGTCGGACTGACTGTCCCGCTCCACTATCATGTATTTGTGGACGGTGTTGGATACAGTGTCCCCTCTCGTTTCGTTGGGGCTCAGGTAAACGTCAAGGCAACTGCGAATTCGGTCGAGATTTTCACAAATGGGTTTCCAATAGCCATTCATCAACGATCAAATGACTTGTCTGGGCGAAAGACCAGCTCAGATCACTTACCTGCTCATCACAAAGCAATGACATCTTATCGTAAGGAAGCGGTACTTCGATTCTCGGAAAGCTTAGGTCCGATTGTCGCGACATTCGTCCAGGAGCATCTGAACCTGCACAGAAATGTCAAAGCGGCCGGCGACATGGTTAAAAAGCTGTCGAGCAAGATTCATCATTACGGCCGGCTGGCAGTAGAAAATGCAATCACAGAAGCCCTCGAGCGTGGTCAGATTAATGCCCTGGCGGTCTATGGTATTCTCGAACGTGGGAGCACTAGCTTCCAGGAAGATTTGCCCTCACCTTCAATGCCGAGCGGTAATATCCGAGGTGCTGAATACTACTCGGACGAGGGGGATAATTGATGCAGCTTCATACAGTACTTGAACTGGCACGAGAGCTTCGTCTTTCCGGCCTCGCCGAGGCACTGGAACAACAGCAATCAGATACCAGCCATGACGAGCTTTCGTTCACCGAACGTTTAGGGGCTCTGATGCTATCAGAGAAGGAAAAACGCCACAATAACATGCTCGAACGCCTGACAAAAGACGCGCGATTGAAGCTGAATGCCGTGCCTGAAGAACTGAATTATTCGATCGACAGAGGCTTTCAATCAGCGCAGATGCGCGAGCTCCTTCAGTGCTCGTGGGTCAAGCGCGGATGGAACATCCTGATATCTGGTGAAACTGGTACGGGAAAAACCTGGATCGGATGTTGCATCGCAACGGCAGCAATCAGGAACGCGATCAAATCCAAGTATTATAAGGTCGATGACCTTCTATATGAGATGGCGTTGGCGCGAGCTGACGGCAACTACCTAAAGTTCAAAACCAAGCTGGAGAAATACGAGTTGTTGGTGCTGGACGACTTTGGCGTCACACCAATGACGCAGCAGGGCAAATCTGACCTTTTGGCAATTGTCGAAGATCGTGTGCATTCACGATCGACGATCTTCATCGGACAGAGACCATACAACGATTGGCATGCGTTTATAGACGATCCAATCATTGCAGATGCCGTTCTCGATCGGCTTTCTCACAACCGTTACCACATCAAGCTGAAGGGCCGCTCAAGACGAAAGAAGGAAGCATCTTTTGACGAAACCTAGAAATCACTCGTAGCATGCATTTTGTTTCGGCGCTGATTGTAGATTGCAGCCAGCGCCGAATTTCAATTCCAAAGGATGCTGACTGGGTATGGAATCTGCACGGGAAAAGCCTTAAGTCTGATGCATCAGACGTTGCCAGTCTCCGGGAGAAATTCCGTAGCCCGTTTTAAATCGCCGTGTCATATGCGATTGATCACTGAAACCCGCTCTCACCGCAGCGTCAACCAAAGTAGTTCCAGCAGCAATGTCGCCTCGGACCTGGTCCAAACGACGCATTGTCAGATATCGATACGGGCTTGTTCCAAACGCTTTTCTAAACTGACGAGCAAGCGCAAATCGGTCCAAGCCAGTAATTTTTTCTAGTTGGTCTGAATGCACAACTTGAGCGAGGTTGCCGTCGAGATATTCCCTCGCACGGTTTGTCGCTTTTAGGTCGATCAACGAGCCTGTTGTTCGGTGAGCAGACTTGTCGTTTGCCAACAGCCCATCTGCCAGCAACACGGCCAGCTCATCCATCGCGACCGGCTCAAGCGATGTGTCCATATCAGCAAACGCAGCTTGGATCGCCTGCATCAAACGGGGGTCTGTAAGAACGGCATCACGCAAGAAGGGAAGTGCGTTCGCTTCTGGCCCTAAAGCCTCGCGCACCAAAGATGGCTCAACATAAAGCATCCGGTAGTGAAACCCTTCTTGCGTACCGGCCTCGCCCGTATGAATTTCGTCAGGGTGAAGAACAATCACTTGGCCCGCAACACTGTCAGAACGCGCACCACGATAATCGAAGCTCTGCACGCCATTTATTGTGTATCCTATTGAGTAAGTATCATGCCGATGCGGGGCGTAAGCTTCACCAGAGAAATAGGCCTCAATCCTCTGGATACCGGTCTGCCAAGGTGCAGCGACGACCCAATCATTCGCGCACGATCGTTCAAGACCCGGTGTGAGGTCATGTGATCTTACTTCAGTGGATCGTCGTTCGTTTTGGATCGGAAATCTCCTAATGGCTTCGAAAACATATCCGTAACAAGAACAAGAAGGAAGTTATCAATGAAATCAGTCAATCTTGCTGAAAAGCTGGCGCACTTTTCAACCCATTGGGACCCGCATGTGGTTGCCGATTACAACGATAATGAAGTCATGGTGGTCAAGTTCATCGGTGAGTATCCATTTCATAAACACGACACCACAGATGATTTTTTCTACGTGCTGGAAGGTGAGATGCAGATGGACATCGAAGGAGAGCCGTCGCGCACGATCAAGGCGGGCGAACTGTTCATTGTTCCAAAGGGGGTGGTGCATCGGCCACGCGCAGACAGAGAAGTTAAAGTGCTGCTGATCGAGCCGAAAGGGGAACCCAATTCAGGCGATTCAGATCGCGAAGCAGCGCCAAAGACCCGAATCTGATAACTTTCTGCGGCGGGATAGCTGACGTTCATGCCCGCCGCAGCATCTCGCACTTTGGGCTCATACCAGCCATATTCTGCTCCGAGGCATCGTCCGCCTAGGATTGCGGAAGTTTCAGCAAGGTCGGCCCTTTGCGGACCTTCGTGGCTGGACGAAGCGCTGCAGCGCAGCTTCCCCGAACCGGACATTCGCTGCACCAGTGATATCGACGCGTTTCTAAAGATCCAAAGAGCGGGACTTTGCTGCCGTTGGCATGACGTCCAGCAACGTCCGCTATTGTGAAATTCAGTGAGTTCAAGACCCACGAAAAAGGGGTTACCGTATTATACCACTTGCTTAATTAACCGTTTGGTTTATTAATGGCTTCCATGAATACATCTGACCAACTTGACGCAGCCTTCGCCGCATTGGCCAACCCGACTCGGAGAGCGATCCTTGCGCATTTGGCACAGGGTGAAGCAACCGTGAACACCTTGGCAGAGCCGTTCGATATGAGCCTGCCTGCCATCTCAAAACATATACGTGTTCTTGAAAATGCCGGTCTAGTCACACGGGGGCGGGATGCGCAATTCCGACCCTGCATACTGAATGCACAACCACTAAAGGTCGTCGCCAATTGGACCGATCAGTACCGCCACATCTGGGATGCGCGCTTTGACGTGATGGCCGGAGTCCTCCAAACGATGAAGGAAACAAAAAATGAGTGATCAGCAAACTTGGGTAAAGATTCAGCGCGAATTCGACGCGCCGATTGAAAAAGTTTGGGATATGTGGACTGACCCAGAGCTCTTCAAGCAATGGTACGGCCCTATGGGGATGTCTGTTCCAACAGCTGAAATGGATGTCGTTGTCGGCGGCATACGCAAGGTTTGCATGGAAATGAAATCGCCCGAGCGCACGATGTCGATGTGGTTCACAGGTGTCTACAAAGAGGTCAAAAACCCATACCGCCTCGTTTATACTGAAAGCATGTGCGACGAAGACGGAACGATTATCTCACCCCAAAGCATGGGTATGCCAGCGGGGCACCCTGATATCACCGAAGTTATCGTTGAGTTAAGCGAAGCCGATGGTATGACCACTATGACGATGGTTCATGTCGGTGTGCCAGAAGGCTCGGGCGGTGATGGTGGATGGAACCAAGCCTTCGACAAACTCGCAGATCTTTTTGGAAGCAACACATGAACACGGATATCTCACGGCCAACGGGCTGGAAGCCCATTCCGCTAGCGCTCTAAGTTCTTTCTGTTGTGATGCTGTTGTGGGCCATTGGATCAGCGATGAACCTCGCAAACCTGATGGAAAACGGTTTGCCGGTACTCGGCACATTTGTGTTCGGCATTAGCGCGTTACTTGTGGTCTTGTTTTTGGATTTCATTGGACCAGCGGTGTTCTTATACGCACTTTGGAACAGAAAACCTTGGGGTGTGAAGTGGGCCTTTTTCTATATTGGGCTGTTCGTTCTCAACGGTATTGTTGCTTTGCTCACCGTGAGTGATCTGCTTGGGTTTGCACAAATACTGGTTCCAAACATTGCCAGCTTATTGTTCCTGTCAGTGATCTACTGGAAGCGGGCCTATTTTGCCGGTGCGAACTGATGTTCTTTCAATAGCCGACGTTCGTGCAAAGCGCAGCATTCGGTAACATGGGCTCATATCAGCCATATTCTGCTCCGAGGCATCGTCCACCTCGGATGCGGAAGTTTCAGCAAGGTCGGCCCTTTGCGGACCTTCACGACGATCTCAAATACTGCGGCGCAGCCCGCATAGCGGACATTGCCTAACGAGAACAGAATTTGAACATGTCTGATGGCTGCATCGCGGACAAAGCAACATTCGAGTAATCGCAAACACATATCAGCTTTGTTTGGATCAGCCTCACACCAATCGTTACAAAAACGCGGGCGATACTCATCGCCCGCGTGTGGCTTGATTGTGGAAAAAATAGAATTCTTTACTTTTAAAACGGAGCAAAACTGTCGCTGGCGTTGTTGGGCACGCTCCAGCGCTCACTGGGACCAATCGCTAGCTCTGGCGCGCCCTGCATTGGTACCTGACCATGATCGCCATACAGCCACAGTACAAGATTCGAGCGTTCCCCTTTCGTGATCGGCATGGATTCATGCGCGACACTTCCGTGGTGAATGAGCGCCGTACCAGGTTTAAAACTCAGCTCCGCAATTTGCCGTGTGACGCGATCAAAGAAGCGAACGCCTGAGCCAGAGAATTCCTCCCCGGGTAAGTTCAAATTCAGGTTCAGCGTCACCGACGACGCATCTGTATGCGCGCGTAATGACGTGTCTTTGTCGGCTTGCCACTGAATGGAAAACCCAAAGGTTTGCGTGTCATAGCCATAGATGTCGGGGAACAGCAAACGCGACACTGGCCGCATATAGGCATCCATCAGGTCGCGGTAAAAGGATTGAAAGCTCGGTGCTGCGAGGTATCCTTCGGAACGGCTGTCGAGCATTGCACCACCTCGATTAAGTGAGATGCCATATGGCGGGCGCAGCGGGATATCTGCATTGGCTGCAGCATCCATATAGCCACGCAAAATGTGCAACTGATCTGGGTCAAAGAACTGTGTTTCGTAAACGCCTGGAAAGACTTCTTTCCAAAGATCCTTAACGGCCCCCTCTGTGCATGGATCTTTCCATGCTGCTTCTACCGCTGTGCGCAACTTTGCATCGTAAAGGTTGCTATCCAAAACAGGGCGCGTGGCGCCTTCGCCTTCCCATTCTGCCCAAGCCTTTTGAAACAGAGTTTTGTTTTCATCCCAAAAGTGCTGCACGGAAGGGGCGCGGTTTAGCATTGCTTCGCGTGTTGGTCGTTCCACATTGCGGACTTGATCTAATGTCTCGAGTGCCATTTTGTTTTCTCCTGTTAAGTTCCCTTGCGAAATCTACGCTTCGCGCTGTTTCCAAATAGAACTTTTAATGTCCGAAATCCTTCGTTTTGCATTTCATGCGGACACGCCAAATGTGACTGGGGTGCCCGCGTTTGTTGAGGGTTAATTGATATCCTGAACGTCCATCACCAAGGAATTCCAGTTGCGCTGGTTTTCGATGTCGTGCTCCAGCCCCTGCTCATCCGCGATGGTAAAGCGTTTCACCGCCGGCGTTTTGCTGGTGGCTTGGTACAGCCAATAGGCTTCTGCCTTCAGCGCTTCATCAATGGGTTTGTCGATGGATTCATATACCATTTGCTTACAAGCATTGATCGAGTCCGCTGGGAACTTTGCGATCCGTTTGGCCAGCGTGTCCACATAGGCGTCGATCTCATCAGCCTCGAACGCTTTGTTGATGGTGCCCATGGCTTCGGCTTCATCCGCATCAAAATCCCGCGCGCTAAGGATGATTTCCAATGCGCGACCCAGACCCGTCTGACGTGCCATGCGCGACGCACCGCCAACACAGGGCAAGATACCCATGCCTACTTCCATTTGCATAAATTTGAATTTGCCACGCACAGCAAACCGCATGTCGAGCGCGAGCGCCAATTCATGCCCACCGCCCCGCGCGAAGCCTTCAAGTTTCGCAATGGTGGCTTGGGGCACTTTGCTGAGCCGTTCGCAGACGGATTGCAGATCGAGCAGCTGTGCTTCTTCGCGCGATACGGCCTCGGTGGACATATCCTTCAGCAATTCGGTGTCACAGTGACAGACCCAGATTTCGGGGTTGGCTGATTGAAAGATAACAACTTTGGTTTCGCGATCCCGTTCCAGCCGCATTGCGAGGCTGTTCAAATCCGCCAGCATTTCTTGGCCTTGAACGTTAACGGTTCCAAAGTCAAAAGTGACAGTTGCGACAGCGTCTTCTACTTTGACGTCGAAGGTTGTGAAGTTTTCGTATTTCATTTGGGCGGTCCTTTCTTGGTCCCGCGCAAGATGTCTTGACGGGTTGGTTGAGTGTTCGTTTAGGTTGGCTTAGCTGAGCGCTTTGACCGCTTCTTTAATGCCGCGCATCACTTGCGCTGCATGATCTGCGTTTGAAGCCGCGGAATGGGGCGGTGCGAACTGCGCGCTGTCGTTGTCAAAATACTGGCCCGACGCATTTGCAAAAGACGCGCCAAGGGCTGCTTCGCGCAGGATGTCTGCGCCAATGCTCAGATCATTTCCTGCAACGCCAAAACCTTCTTTGACCATTTTGGACGCCAGTAAAGACCCTGGATTTACAGCGACGATAACGGGGCCATCAGGCAGTTCCTTTGCCATTTCGGCCGACCAAATCGTGATCGCCAGCTTACTTTGCGCATAGGCGGACATGTCATCAAGCGATTTGCGGCCCTGCAACGCCTCTAGATCAACAGGCGCTTGGGCTGCGGAGGACAGGTTCACAACACGTCCTTCCTTGGGAATAATGGGCAACAGCGCGCGCGTCAAAGCGTAGGGCGCAAAGGTGTTGACCATGAAGCGGGCGTCATATCCATCTGGCGTCTTTGGGTCGTTCAATTTAAGAACGCCCGCGTTGTTGATCACTGCATCCAGCCGTGTGTGACTACTGCGAATGTTATCGGCCATGGAAACAACCTCGGACATCCGCGTCAGATCAGCCGAGTATGTTTCGCACGTGCCGCCTACTTCTTTAGCGGCAGCCTCCAATTTGGCTGCGCTACGCCCGTGCAACAAAAGGGTGTGCCCTTCTGCGGTCAAGGCTTTGGCAGTGACAAGGCCGATGCCGTCTGTTGCGCCAGTGATAAGGATAACTTTGGACATACTGGTCCCTTTCACGTTTTTGAAGGAGGCTTGATTTAATAGCGCACCAAAGTGCGGCTCTCGATGCTTTTGCGGATTGTGTGACAGTTCGGATCTTCGACCATGTCCAAAGCGCTGTGCCCGACAGAGGGCCGGCCTTGGTTGTCGTAGATGTTGAAGTAAACGACATCGTCTGGAGTCATTTTTGACATGTAGACCCATTCATGGTGCGAGTTTTCCGCCAATCCCATGATCTGCCCTTTGCGATCTGGGTAAATCAGATCGAGCAAAATCCAGTCTTCATCATCCACGCTAGACGGACGAATGAATCCTAGCGGCGCGGAGTTGATTGTATCACCAACAGGACGCCAGACATTTATAAACGCATAATGACCCTTGGCCCATTCTGCGGCTTTCTCTTCGCCCAAGATATCGATCAGCCGCTGCTCAGCGCCATCGACACTATAGTCGCTGTGGACATTTCGTGCGGGCTTACGCGCGGCGTTTGGATCATCTGTGCGCACGGTGTGATCGAATACCACGACTTCTTTCGCACTTACTTGATCGTTCAACAAGGCTGTCAATTCTCCGGTGTACACGTCTTCCCAAACTTAGTCCGCGTCAAAGCTTTGAACCGCAGTTGGACGCACGGCAAACCCTACTGAATCCGCTTCAAAACTGGCCTCAGTGCTTTGCTCCCGTTGATCTGAAACCGCAACCACAATCGCGGCCAGTTCAGGCGAGATAAGGTTGCCGACGATGCCGCCTGCATCCAGCTCAAACGCTTGGCGTTCGGGCTTGTGAACGTGGTAATTTACGGTCGCTGTTTGGGCCATTGGATGCTCCTGCGTTTGCTGTTGATTATGACTTATCACTTCTAAAACCTATAAAAAGCAGGCCAAAATAACTTCAGAATTCCGAAAAGGTATATAATAATGGACATTCAAAGCCTGCGCCTATTTGTTTTGGCCGCGGAAACCCTGAACATCAGCGCCGCTGGACGTACTCTTGGGTTTGCCCCAGCCGTCGCCAGTACACGGATTGCTAAGCTGGAACATTATGTGGGTGCAGAACTGCTACACCGTTCCACACGCAAAGTGTCTTTGTCGCTGGAAGGGCAAGAGTTCCTGCCCTACGCCCGCGAAATGATTGCGCAAGAAGAGGCCGCCCTCGCAGCACTAGGTGCAGGACAGGCGCAGATTAGGGGAACCCTGCGTTTTGCAGCCCCTAGCAGTTTTGCGCAGCTGTATATCGCACCGTTGGTGCCAGCCTTTATGGAAAAATACCCGGAATTGCGCTTGGACCTGCACCTCTCAGATTCGCAATTTGATCTGATCGAAGGCAGCTACGATCTTGCCTTGCGCAATTCGGTTCTTGAAGACAGCAGCCTGACAGCGCGTAAACTAGCGGATGACGAACGAATACTCTGCGCATCCCACGACTATCTCAAGGCATATGGAACGCCCCAACATCCCACCGAATTAAACACACATCGCTTGATCGCGTTTAGGAATTTGGAACCAATAGGACTAAGCAAACAAGACGAGGACACTGCCCATTTCGATCCAAGAAAATCTAAACACTGCATCATTTTGAACGATGGCCTGACCCAAAAACGCACCACCTGCGCGGGCGCTGGAATTTCCATAAACTCTCTCTGGCTGGTGCATGAAGAACTGGCAAACGGCTCGCTGCAACGTGTGCTGCCAGAATATGAAGTTACAGACAAACCAGCATTGTGGTTGATCTACCCTAAAAGCAACGTTGTTTCCGCTAAAGTTCGGGTATTCATGGATTTTTTAATTGAAGAGATCGGCCAATCAAAAGCGTGGCTAGTCAACGAAAGCTGACATTGGCGGCGGTGCAGAAATTTAGTTCTAAGGGCTCACTGCCGCCATCAGATCGGTCGCAGCATGTTTGCTTGATGGACCGCATCCCCCCTCGGGAACGGCCCTAAGCGGACCTTCTCCGAGTGGGGTGATGTTGCGATGCAGCGTCTTCAAAGCAGACATTGCAAATTAAACACAGTCGTTACCGCCCGCTCTCACCAGGACCATATTTGCCTTCAGACTCCAAGTTTCGCCAGTTCTTCTAATTCAATCTCTTCGGCAATTCGGTTGCAGTGTTTTGATACGCGGTCCCTCAGAAGAGCTAGGCTCTGCATTTGTGCCGCAAGTTCAATATCGAGCGGCGTCTTGAACACCAGAACAGTGATTTGAAGAAGCGACTGCGCAGTCAGAATAGCTGGCGTATCCATTCCGTAGTTTGACGCGCCCGCTATCATGTGTCCCGGTCCACCTACAGTACTCAGCGTCCGAAAGGTTCCCGCGACACCCGCATGAACCTTGAAGCTGGACATTTTGTATTCTGGCGGAAGCGCCCCCCAGTCCACAGCCTTTTCCAGGTCTTGAAAGGTGGGTTTCTTGAGACCAAGGTATTCGGCGGCCCACCCGTAGGGTGACGCAAAAGGTTTTCCAAATTTGGCAATCAATGCATGATATTCGTCCTCAAGCTCTCGACCTTCTTCGTCCAGCTTGTCCCTGTCAAAGATCTCTCCACAAAAGCGAAACTCATTGGTGATGTTTGTTCTCATGCTGACGACATCGTGCGCAAAATAGCGGCTCGCCGTATCATCGCCCGCTTGGTGGATGAAGTAAGCGACCACGTTCAATTCGTAGAGCGTTCGCCAACGCGCATAGGAACCATCCGGCAAACCGTTCTCGATAAGGGTCAGTATCTCAAGCGTGGTTTGACATGCACGGATGTGAAGTGCTGAAACAGCCATCCGAGTTTCGATACCTTTTTTTGCTTTTGAGCGGCCAAGTCTATCCGCGTAGTCCTGTCCCCGTTCACGCGCGGCCACCAACATCATCCTGAGGGGATCGAGTCCCTTTTTCCATCTCTGGTCTAATCGGTCCTTGAAGTGGGCTTGCTCATGCATGTAGTCGATCTTGAGCCATTCCCAGTCATCCTTGAGTCGCTTCGCAACATCTTTTGCCGTCTTTTGCAGAGCGGTATCAACGACGTCGGGAAGCTCTTCAGTGAAACGTTCCATGGCTTCAAGGATTTCGTTTTGGTCTTCTTCTGTGAATGAGATATTGATTTGGCGTGGTGGACCTTCTTCGCCGTCATCCCAAACAAAACTACCCTCGTTGTCACCCATGACGTGGTCAACAAAAGCTTCAATCGCGGCTTTATCCGCCACACCTTCTGCCCGAAGCTTCTTTTTCAGCTTCTTGCGCACCAACCGGCGAGGAAGCTCAGAAATCATGCCTTCAAGTTTCTTCTCAATCTTGCCCATACTCGCCCCATTTAATCCGGAGGTCATTCTAACATGGGAAAACCTGCCGTTCACTCGCTTCCAGACAGAGAGCCAAATACATGTCCGATGGCTATCTATCAAACCGTCCCTTTGGTTTTCCCAGGCGTGGAGGAAGGGATCGCAGCTTGTGCGTGGTCTTAGGTTTAGGCTTTTTCAGCGGGTTGGGCTCTATCTCTCGCCGGCCTAGTTCGGTTATGCGATAGCCACGAGTTTCGAACCATTTGTTGATACCAGCCTCGATCATCCTCCAACCTTCAAGATCGGAAAGCGTTTTATTACCGATACCGGGCGATAACTTGTTGCGAGAGACAAATATCAACTCCCCGTTACTGCGAGAACCCTCGAAGTCGCATTCTTCGCGTAGCTTTCGGAGTGCATCGAAGTGCCGCTTGGTAAGTTCGCGGTTCATCTCTAAACTCGCCCACTTTTTGAAAATGAATGTCGCAGAACGAACGTTAATGGAGCGCAGGCCCGCTGCAAACTCACCGCATATCTCAAAGCCCCATTTCAGATTGAGCCGTTCTGGAAAGCATGGTTCGCGGGAGAATTTGGCTTCCGTTTCGTGCCCATGACCCGACTAAACGGCTACCAATTCAGCGATTTTTGTCGCGACTTCGGCCATCGTCTCTTCAGCGGTACTCAGACCGGCTCGGGAGGCGAGCAAGAGGCTAACCTTCTCAAGGTCTTCGTAGGTTGTTCCATGTGCAACCGGGATAAGCCGCTCGCGCCGAAGGAGTGCCGAAAGCTCTTTGTCTGCGACGCCTTCAGCGGGAAGGCGTTTTAGCATGGCTGGAGTCACCAGAACGATGCCGACACGCGAATTCACCAAACCTTTGTCGATAGCACGCATCATCGGCACACCTAGGCCAAGGTCTTTTTCGCTGAACCACACGCGGACACCCGATGCTTCAAGTAGATCATGCAATTCCTTTGCTGATCCCTGCCTGTCGTCCCACGCGTGGCAAAGAAACACGTCACGAAGGTCAGGCTGTGAGGCCGCTAGACTCTCTACGTTTTCTCGAACCGGCGTGAGTGTCCGTACTTGGGCTGGCGTGTAGACAACAGACGAACCAGCTCGCGACCAGCGTGGCTTAGCAGTGCTATTACGCCCTCCGCCATCACTACGTCTGCTTCCAGATGATGAGTAGGATGGGGTTGAGTACGACGGGGTTGAGTAGGAACTATATCCGCCATAGCCGCGAGACCTACCACCACGACACGCAGGACAATTCGCGGCCCCACTAGCAGTACGGTGGCCATTTCTTGGTGCTGTGCATTGTGCCATGTTCATTCCTTATCTTATTAGACGCATAGAAGCTTCGGTCTATTCACTTCGACAAATATCTTTTCGTTAAACGACCGGAACAAGTAATAGGCTTTCTGGTCTGTTGATTGATATTTATGAAATTGGCCCCAATTTGGCAGGGCTAGATTAATTTGCATGGATCCGTCATTTACGGCCAATCACCAAAAGCTCCGAGACTTTGATTTGGCTGGCATCTTATCCGACTTCTGGCGATTGGCAGCCGTTTGCAGGGCCTGCAGGTTCCGCCTGCTATCGGATCCTCCTTTAGACGAAGGCTTGATGTGATCAACCTGCCAACCCATCGGGCTGTTTCTACCGTATGCAGCCTTGTAGATCACATTTCCCTTTGAATCTCTTCGATACTGATTGGGGTTTTTCCCGCGAACAGGTGCCGCTTTCCCCCAGACGTGTTCGATGTCGCTTTTCTTGATCGGCATAACCGTTGTCCTTTTGTTTAATTTAGCCTGTGTGGCACGCTTCGCAGCAATAGTAGCAACCATTCACCTGCGAATAATGTTTCTTGGCCTCTGCGACCGCACTTGCACAGCCCGCGAATTCGCCAAGGTAGATGCGGTTGGCAGTCTGTGGCAGCCATGAGCACCCTGTTGTGTGTACTTCATGGTCACCGTTGGATTGCTGGTTCTTGTTTACATAGTAGCTAGCCATATTTGGGCTCCTGCGTTCAGGGAGTTATTTGTATGAGGTGCAAACCTCATCTTGCTGCGTGTTAACCTTTGGGTGGGTAAGGATCATTGCCATGAGAGTCTCTGGCGCGGATTTGACCATTGCGTCCATGAATAAGAAGCTCTGAGCCTTGATTTTGCGAGATGCTTCGTCCCGCATCAATTGCTTGCTGCTGTGTTGTATGGACCGATGTCGCCCGCTGGGCCCCAGCCCCGCGAACTGCCCATCCGTTTTCATGAGGTACAATATGCTGGTTTCGTTTCGGCATTTTCTTTCCTTCTTTCAGTCTGATCCAAGGTTTTCGAATCTCATGATTGGAAACTGCATGGTTAACGGAGAGTTGTCAATGTAAACGTCTCAATGTTTATATTGCAAACATATGTTTGCATTGTTGACACGCTTGGGTTTCGAAGGGTAACAGTGTCTATGTCCAGAAAAGCAATCTATATGGCCTTTGGAGACAACATGTCGTCCCGGCGAAAGCAGCTCAATTTGACACAGAATGACCTAGCGACACGGACGGGTCTCTCACGTGCGTCGATAGCAAACATGGAGCGAGGCCACCAAAATGTCGCGCTTCATCACCTGTACGCTATAGCCTCGGCTCTAGATGTTGTGAGTGTTTCGGACTTGCTGCCTTCATTGAAAACAATTGCCAGAACTCAAGAGGAGGACGATATGTTGCCAACAAACGAAGCCTTGTCGGATACAAGCAGGAGAAGCGTCAACGACTTGATTAGGAAAGCCCTGAAACAGGGTGACCAAAAGAGACAGGGACGATGACGCCCGATAGAAAACGGGCAAGAAACGCCGCGCAAATTGTGCTAGAGGAGTTCGGCATCAAACGCGTTCCAGTCCCTGTTGAGCGAATAATAAAATCTAAGAATATTATGCTTGAGTATGCCCCGCTTGATGAAGAACTGTCTGGAATGGCATACACCCAAGATGGGATTTCAATTATTGGCATCAATGCGTTGCACCACCCAAACCGTCAGCGTTTTTCGGCGGCGCATGAGTTGGGGCATCACGTACTACATGCTGCAGAGATACAAAATACGGTTCATGTTTCCAAAGGGCTGCGCGCATTGAGGCGCGATCCCGTTTCTTCTCAAGGCAGCGACCCTTTGGAAATTGACGCTAATACATTTGCTTCGGAACTCTTAATGCCTGAAAATTTCTTACTCGAAGAAATTGGGCCGGATGGCCTGGACATGGAAGACGAAACAAGTGTCGAAAAACTGGCAAAAAGGTTCCGAGTTAGTGTTGCTGCAATGAAGTTCCGCCTGGGAGGTTTGATTTGAGGTAGTTTTTTTGGCGTTTGTATTCTTTGACACTGAGACGACTGGGCTTCACAAAGGCTTCGACCAGATCGTTCATTTTGCCGCGATCAGAACCGATGAAAACCTCAGTGAGATTGAACGGTTCGAGATGCGTTCTAGGCTTAACCCGAACGTTGTTCCACACCCTGAGGCATTGGCAATCAACAGGTTACCAATCGAAAAGCTTCTCAATAAAGAACAACCGTCTCACTATGAAATGATGCAGCACGTGGAAGCCAAGCTGCGTAGTTGGTCGCCTTCCATTTTCCTTGGGTACAATTCTGTCAAATTTGATGAAGAGATGCTCCGGCACGCGCTGTTTCAAACTCTTCATCCAGCCTATTTGACCAGTTTTCATAACAACGGTAGAAATGATGTCTTGTCATTAGCTTTGGCCGCTTACGCCATCGATCAAGATGCTATCACGGTACCATTGCGGGACGATGGAACGCCCATCTTTCGCCTTGCTGACTTGGCGGCAGTAAATGAGATATCTGTAGGCAGCGCTCATAACGCGATGTCTGACGCAGAAACAACGTTATTTTTATGTAAGAAAATAATGCAGCGGTGCCCCGAGCTATGGCAACGCTTTGTGCGCTTCTCGAACAAAACAGCTGTTTCAGAGTTCATTTCGACAGAAGAAGGATTTCTTCTTACAGAGATTTATAAGAACAGAGCTTATCACACGCCAGTCGCGTTCATTGGAGAAGACCCGAACCCAGGGAATGGGCGGCTTTGTATCGACTTACGGCTGAACTTTGACGAACTTGCATCATTGACCGCTCAGGAGCTGCATGCGTTTCTATCTCGAAAACCTTGCCCTATCCGTAAAATCCAAACAAACGCGGGCCCAACAATAACCCCTCTGTGGGAAGCAGCGGATGGGTTGCTGGGAGACCTTGGTATCGACGAGCTAGAAGATCGAGCTAGTACAGTGATCGAGGACGACGAATTGAAGCATCGGCTAGTTGAGATTTACTCAACTAGCCGTGAACCATTCGCAGAACCCACACATATCGAAGAAAAACTGCACGGCATCTGGCTAAGCGATGCAGACTCAGCGCGTGCACGCCAGTTCCATAGGACACCATGGCCTGACAAGTACGAAATCATCCAGACTATGGAGGATGAGCGGTTGCGCGAATTTGGAACGCGCTTAATATTTTTTGAAGCCCGCTCTTGCTTGCCTAAAGAAGTCGTTGACCGACTAGATCGTGAGACTGCAGAGCGGCTGGCACATCCAGACGACAAACCAATGTCATTGAAGCGGTGTCTCGACGAAATCCGTAAGTTGGATGAGACCAGAAATGGCGATCAGCCGATGCCTGACATTTTGAATGGATTTCGAGAATACGTCACGAACCGAAAAGCAAGGGTTGCCGCATTCTTGGATGGCTGATGATTAGATTGACAGTGGACAATCAGGTCACGAATGAATGTCCGCTCTTGCATGCCCCTCTCAACTCTTCGCGAATGCAGCGAATGTCGGCTCTCCGCCCTTCTCTACAAAAGAACTAGGGGACGTCGTCCCCACGCGCCTGCAACACAATTAAACAGGGCCGTGTCCTCGGCTGCGCCTGTGGGCCGCTCCAACCCTGTCGAATTGTATTGCACTTGCTACCCCCAACCCTCGCCGGGAGCAGGTTTTAGAGGCAGGCGCGCTAAAGCGCTTTGCTCAAAACCAGTTTTGAAAGGGTAATCATGCAAGACGTCATCTTAAACGACCAAAGGCAAAGCTATGCGTCGAAAAAGGTAAAGCTCCGTCGCAAATGGCAGAACTATGTGTCGTTTCACAAAAGTAGAAGTGGCGCGCTGGGGAGGATTCGAACCCCCGACCCCTTGATTCGTAGTCAAGTACTCTATCCAACTGAGCTACCAGCGCGCGGTGTGGGGGCGATGTAACCCTGCCTCAACAGCAATGCAACCCCAATTTAGCGAGTTCTGAAAAGAACGTTCGCCGGACAGCAAATTTCAGCAAAGACAGGCCCGTGAAATGATCCATCAGGCGCATTCCTAGAAGTGGCTATTGTGCGGCTTGGCTGAACAAGGCGTTTTCCTTGGGCAAATACAACTCGAATACTGTTCCTGACTCGTCGGAGCGCTGCAACGAGAGCTTTCCGCCGTGCCCGCGGGCGAGTTCGGCCGCAATCGCAAGCCCAAGTCCGCTACCGCCTGCGCGCACTCCGCCTTCGAATGCTGTGAACAAATTCTCTCGTGCTCTGGGCGGCAGTCCTGGCCCCGTGTCCGAGACAATGACACACCAGCCATCCGAGGATTCAGCGCCCGAGATGCTGATTTCCCCTGCTCCCCCCGCGGCTTCCAACGCCTGCCTTGCGTTTCGCACCAGATTTCCGAGTATTCGGTAAAGCTGCTCACTATCACAGCGGACCATCATCTGTGTGGGAACATCGCAGACGAATTGAATGCCATCCGTTGCTGATAACTCTTCGCTTTTCAGTACGTCATCTGCGATCTCAAACACTTGTGTGATCGCCAACTTGGGCTGCGCTTCGTCCACGCGGCCAAATGCCAAGGTGCTTTCACATAGGTTCACCGCGCGGCTAAGGGAATTCACCAATTTGGGGGCCGAGCGTTGCACCGCAGGATCCTCCGAACGCTCCATTCGGTCCGCAAGCAATGTGGCAGTGGTCAGGATATTGCGTAAATCATGGCTGATCTTCGCGACAGCCCCCCCAAGCTGGGCAAGACGTTCCTTCTGCTTGAGCGAGCCGGTAAGCCGCGTTTGCAATTCGGCCAATGTGTCCTCTGCGGCCCGCAGCTCGTTGATGCCAGATGTCGGTTTGATCACCAGCCGCGCGTCCTCAGGTGCCTGCGCATAGGCCTCCATCGAATGAACAACACGCTTGATCGGCCTCACCATGAAACGCCCGACTGTTAAGAACAATAGAGCCGCAGAAAAAACCGAAATCACAGCCGAGAGAAAAAGGACGTTCAATCCATATTCAAGCATGGCGGTTCTAAGTGGGGCCTGTGGCATCGCAACTTCGATCAATGTGCCCGCCGCCTGTGTCGGCTCGCCGAGCACGCGAATTACCCCATCACGGGTGTCGAACAATTGCTTCATCGCCCCCATAATCAGGTACCAAGCGGACGGATCGCGCAGATCAACCATTGTGGTCACCGCCCCTGGTACCGGCGAAGACAGCACAAGTTGGCTGGCCACGTCACGACGCAGGACAACATTATAGACCCCCGCGTTATCAAGCAGCTCCTGCGCCAAATCAGGAGAGATGCTTTGGTCTTGTGAGGCCAGCACCGACAAAGACGCAATCTGCGATTTTTCCAGACGGGCCAAAAGGTAATCCTGCCGGAATCGCGCAACAGAAGGGACGAAGATCAGTACCTCCGCAATCATCACAAAGATGATCGACAGCAGCAAAAAACGGCCTGAAAGAGAATTGATCAAGGGCCTACCTCCAACCAGCGCGCCTTAGGGAATGAACTTTTGAACAAATCCAACAACTCGCTTCACCATATCGCTTTCAAACAGTCTTGGCGAGAAATAGGCACCCGCCGCGCGTTTGTTCACCTCTCCCAGTGTGGGATAGGGGGCGACCATTCCGGCAATCTGACTCATTTTTAGGTTGTTTGCGATAGCCAGCGCCCAAACGCCGATCAAATCGCCCGCGCTTGCGCCCACAATAGAGGCTCCAACTGGGCGTCCTTTGACGACCATCACCTTGATCAAGCCCGTGGTTTTTCCTTCGGCAATTGCGCGGTCATTCTCGTGGAATGGAAAGCGGTAAACTTCGGCCTTATCACCATGCGCCTCCCGCGCTTCCGCTTCGGTCAAGCCGACTTGCGCCAACTCTGGGTCGGTATAGGTGGCCCACGGGATGTGGCCCTGCTTGGCCTTGGAGGGCAGTCCGAACAAAATCGAGCGGATGACAACACCAGCGTGATACCCAGCGACATGGGTAAACTGCAACTGCCCCGCCACATCCCCGATCGCATAGACCTTTTTGTTGGACGTCTTCATCGACGCGTCTACCTCAATGCCCCGACGGGAATATTCGATGCCGGCTTTTTCCAAGTCCATATCGTGCACATTCGCCGCACGGCCAACCGCCATCAACAAATGCGTGCCTTCAAAAACGCGCCCGTCCTTGGCCTTCACGGTGATGTTGCCAGCTGTGCCGGAAATCTCTTCAGCGAGCGCATCTTCTTCAATGACCATCCCTTCTGCGCGCATCCGTTCCAACACAACCGCCGCCAGCTCTGGGTCATCCTTCCCCATCGCCTTCATGCCCTCAATTACGGTAACCTTCGCCCCAAGACGCAAATGTGCCTGCGCCATCTCAATGCCAATCGGGCCGCCGCCGACCACCAGCAGATGCTTGGGCAACTCACGCAAATCCCATAGGCTTTCGTTGGTTAGATAGGGCACATTCTCCAGCCCAGGAATAGGCGGGACAAAAGGCGAAGAGCCGGTCGAGATCACAACACGCCGCGCAGTAATTTCGGTGTCGCCTGCCTGAACCGTGTTTTCCCCCGTAAATCGCCCGCGTTCGCGGATCACGGTCACTCCAAGCCCCTCAAACCTCTCTTGACTGTCGACAGGCTCGATCGTTGCAATCACCTTGTTCACATGATCCTTCGCGGCCGCGTAATCCACCTGAGGCACCACGTCCGCCACCCCAAACATAGCACCGTGCCGCAAAGCATATGCTTGCTTGCCCGCCGCAATCAGCGCCTTGGAGGGAACGCAGCCATAGTTCAAACAGTCCCCCCCCATCTTGTGGTCTTCCAACAGCACCACTTTCGCCCCCATTTGCACAGCGCCAGCGGCCACCGACAAACCTCCGGAACCGGCCCCAATGACCAGCAAGTCGGTCGTAATTTTCTTCATGTTTACAGTCCCTCTTTGCCGCGGACGGCCTTTATAATGATCGGCAGCAATGCCAAGGCGCATAGGCCAAGAATGGGCAATAGAATATGTGGCTCGAAGATGATGCCCAGATTTGGGGTTTCGCCGCGCGCGAAGACCTCTCCCAACCCAGCGCCCACTGAGGTGTAGACCACCGACCCTGGGATAATCCCAAAGAACGTCGAGATCACAAAGCGGCGCAATGGCACATCCACCAAGGCGGGCACCAAGTTGGCCACAAAGAACGGCACCGCGGGCACAAGGCGGATCAAGAACAAAACAGACCACTGGTTTTCATCAATGCCGTCTTTGATCGTCTTCACCATACCTTCGCTGTTCTCCATTTTGGCGGCCAGTTTGTCGCCAAATCCCATACGTGCGGCAGAAAATATCGCAGTAGCCCCGATCGTCGCGGCCGTGATGTTAAACAGAAACCCGGGAAACGTGGCAAAAAGGAAACCGCCCGTCAGCGTCGCGATCGCGGCCCCAGGCAAAGAGAACGCGACAATCACAATATAGATAGCGATGAACCCCAACACAGCCACAAGATAATTCGCGTCCCGAAACGCGATCAGCGCCTCACGGTTATCGCGCAATGCCTCAAAACTCAGGTAATCGCGTAGCGTAGAAGCGCCAATCAGTGCTGCAGTCAAAATGACAAGAAACGGTAGTTTTTTCCGCAAGGTAGATTTATTCGTGTTTGCCATCATCTCCGCCATGGGTTCAGCTCTGTGCAGTTGTAAGATGTTACGGTAGTGGGCGAATTCTTGATTATTTGATAGCGTCGTTCACGCGCGCTTGATCAAGGGTGAGTGAAACACCTGCTAGATAGTCAATTTAGGCGCAATTGGTTACAGCTTCTGGTAGAAATGTTGCAGAAATGGGCAGCTTTGCCCGTTGACGCAGAACGCAGGGCTGTCTATGACGCAGGCTCTGAACACATAAGGGTTCGAATCTATATTGGATTTGCCCCCGATCCGCAGGAGCCTCGCTCATGAGCAAACGTACATACCAACCATCGAACTTGGTTCGCAAACACCGTCACGGCTTCCGTGCACGTATGGCAACCAAAGCTGGTCGCAAAATCCTGAACGCGCGCCGCGCGAAGGGCCGGACGAAGCTGAGCGCGTAAAGCGCCCTTCTTCTCGTTAATCTAGATGCCGCCGGAGGCCCGCGAAACAGGACAAGACGTCCCGGTCGTGGATACGCCACCGGCGGTTTTCGTTCGTCTGGACGTCATCAAAGCGCGGGCTGACTTTTTGCGTGCCGCACGTGCACGCAGATCCGGCCAGCCCGGTTTTCTTCTCCAAGCGCGCGCTAGGGGCGACGACGACAGCCCCCGCATTGGCTACACCTGCTCCAAAAAAATCGGCAATGCTGTGACGCGCAATCGCGCAAAACGCCGGTTGCGTGAGGTGGCGCGGCTGGTCTTGGGGGAAAAGGCGCAACAGGGTTGGGACTACGTTCTTGTCGGGCGCCCGAACGAAACGGTCTCGCGCCCCTTTGACCAATTGGTCGACGATCTGAAACGCGCCGTCGCGAAAGTACACGCATGACCCCGCTTGCGTGGATCTGCGCCCTGCCCGTGCGGGGCTACCGCGCCGTCTTCAGCCCTTGGGTCGGTCACAATTGCCGCTACGATCCAACCTGTTCTGCCTATGCCCTTGAAGCCCTGAGAAAACATGGTGGCCTTAAGGGATCATGGCTTGCCGCACGTCGTGTCGCGCGGTGCAATCCGTGGGGCGGAATGGGTGTGGACGACGTCCCCGACTAATGCGACTAGGCGCTTCCTTTGCGCGTGCCCTGCCCCTATAAGCGCGGTCATGCTGGATAAAACTGACACCCCCGAAGAGCCCTTGGACGATATTCACGCTCTGTTTCACGGCGCGCCTTCCACAACCGAGTTCAAAAAGCTGCGCAAGCGTCTGATCCGCGATACGCGACAGGCCATTGATGACTTTGGTATGGTTGAACGAGGCGCCAAATGGTTGGTGTGCCTGTCGGGAGGAAAAGACAGCTACACATTGTTGGCTGCCTTGACCGAGCTGCAATGGCGCGGGTTGCTTCCGGTCGAAATACTGGCCTGCAATCTGGACCAAGGTCAGCCCAATTTTCCCGCGACTGTTTTGCCGGAATTTTTGGAAAAGATGGGTGTGCCGAACCGGATCGAATATCAAGACACTTATTCCATCGTGAAGGACAAAGTCCCTGCCGGTCGGACGTATTGCGCCCTTTGCTCACGTTTGCGTCGTGGAAATCTCTATAGAATCGCCCGCGAGGAAGGCTGCTCGGCCGTGGTTTTGGGTCACCACCGAGACGACATCCTAGAAACCTTCTTTCTTAACCTGTTCCATGGATCACGCCTGTCTGCGATGCCCCCCAAACTGCTGAACGAAGAAGGCGACGTCTTCGTTTACCGCCCGCTCGCTTATGTTTCAGAGGCGGATTGCGAGCGCTTCGCGCGCGACATGAACTATCCGATTATTCCTTGTGACCTATGCGGGTCTCAAGATGGGCTTCAACGTCAAAACATCAAACAAATGCTTGATACATGGGAAGAAAAATCGCCCGGACGTCGGCAGAAAATGTTCCGCGCGCTTACCAATACCAACCCGTCACACCTGCTTGATCCAACTCTATTTGATTTTGCGGGGCTCACGCGAGATCCGGTAAAAGTTGAACAAAACCCTCCGAACTTGCTGCCGGAGGATTAACGCTCCGAACACGCGTTCCCCCTAGCGTTTCGTCATCGGAGTGCGAAAGGGTGAACAATGGATCGGTTGAGGGTGAGCGTGTCGCGACTATTCAAATCTAGTCTGGTAACGCGGATGGGATTGGCGATGTTGCCGCTGTTCGCAGGGATAGCCTATGCGACAGGGCGGTGGGAAATCCTGATGCTCGCAAGCTTTGCCTTGCCGGTCTTATTGCTGGGCGTGCGTCCTGCTCAAGCCCGCCCCTACCGAATACAGCTACACACCGGCGGAAATGCGACTTTCGACGCCGCCCTTGACGAAGCTCTTGCTCGGCCCGATCCCGCGTTTCGAAGTGCCGCTGTTATTCTGGAGCTGGATGGGCAGTCCGACTTATTGGAGACTTGGGGGGCAGAAGGTGTCGATCAAATCACGTCCACATTGATTGATCGCCTTTGCTCAGTCTTGCGTACGAATGACGTCATCGTTCATCTTGATGCCCAGCGTTTCGCCGTGGCTTTGCCCAATGTTCGCGTTCCGGAATTAGGCGCGGTTATCTCGCTGATTGAACGTTTGCAAAAAGCAGCCAGCACCCCGATTCTCGTTGATCACGCCTATGTCTACACCACATTAAGCGCCGGCTTTTGCCTTGAAGCGCAGGCCCCCGACAAGACGGCGTCTTCGATGCGGAAATCCGCCCTGTTGGCGTTACTGGACGCTAAATCGAAGGGCACTGAAAGCTTGCGCGGTTACTCCAACAACACTCCTGCCGTGCCAGACGAACTTGGGGCGCATGCTCAAGATGCGCTCCACGCCCTGCAAGCAGGTCAAATCGTTGCTTGGTTCCAGCCGCAAATCTCCACGGACACGGGGATGGTCACCGGTTTCGAGGTCTTGGCCCGATGGGATCACCCCACGCGCGGCATCATCGCCCCGATGGTTTTCTTGCCTGCGCTGGAGGCTGCAAATGCAATGGAGCAACTCAGCGAAACCATGTTGCAACATGCCCTGCGGGCGATCCGCGCTTGGGATGTTGCCGGCCACAAGGTCCCTTCGATCGCGGTCAATTTCGCCACGCAGGACCTACGCAACCCCAGCCTTGTTGAGCGAATCAAATGGGATGTGGATCGGTTCGAAATAGAACCTCGGCGCCTGACCATCGAGATCCTTGAAACCGTTGTGTCCGAAAGTGATGACGACATAATTACCCGCAACATCAGAGCCTTGGGGGATCAAGGGTATAGGATTGATCTCGACGACTTTGGGACCGGCCACGCCTCCTTGGCCAACATTCGGCGGTTTTCCGTTGATCGCATCAAGATTGATCGCTCCTTCATTACGCGTGCTGATGAAGATGCGGATCAACAACGCATGATCAACGCGATCATTAGCATGGCCGAGCAGATGGGAATTGAAACCCTAGCCGAAGGAATAGAAACCCTAGGGGAGAAAAGTATTCTGTCACAGCTAGGCTGCACACATATGCAAGGCTACGCGATTGCACGTCCGATGCCCTTCGAACACACAATAGCTTGGTTGCAGGAGCATAAAGATCGCCTGTCCAACACGCGCTACTTCCCCAAAAAGACGGGGTAGAAAATCCTCGCGCCCTCAATGCGACAGACACCACCAAAAATCGCAAAAGGGCCAATACTGCTTGACCTTTTGGTCCTCAGCCTGTTGAACCGGCCTGACTTAAAATTGACAGGTGGCCCCCCGCAATGGACGATCAAAACAAGAACCTCATTCTTGCAACTGCGCTTAGCTTTTTGGTGATCCTTGGCTGGTTCTTTTTCTTCCCGCCTGAAGAACCCATTGTAGACCCCAATGCGACCCCTACAGCCGTCGTTCAAGAAGATGGGTCTGCGGCCCTTCCGCCGGCAACCGGCAGCGTCCCCACAGCGCCTGCGGCCGCGACGGTGGCACAGACCCGCGAAACTGCGTTGGCCGAAAACACCCGTTTGAAAATCGAAACACCAAGCCTGACGGGTTCGATTTCCCTGACAGGCGGTCGCCTCGATGACTTGGCGCTCTCAAGCTACCGCGAAACTCTGGATGATGCGTCTGACAATGTGACGCTTTTGTCTCCGGTTGGAACCGACAACGCCTATTATGCGCTCTATGGCTGGGCGCCTTCGGGCTCTTTGACCTATGAGCAGGTTCCTGGCGCGAACACACAATGGAGCTTGACCCAAGGGGAAAATCTTGCCCCCAACTCGCCAGTTACTCTGACTTGGGACAATGGTGCCGGGCTTGTCTTCCACCGCATTTTCTCAGTCGACGAGAACTTTATGTTCACCGTCACTCAGAAGGTTGAAAACACGACTGGCGCTGCGCAACGCATTCAACCTTATGGCATCGTAGCCCGCCACGGAGAGCCCGAAATCGAAGGCTTCTTCATTGCCCACGAAGGCGTTGTGGTGATGGCAGATGGCGTGTTGGACGAGATCGATTACGACGACATGCCGGAGCTGCCAACCGTGGCCCGAGAAGCTGCAAACGCAAGTGTCGTAGAGGTGGGCGAAAAAGGATGGGTCGGGTTTGCCGACAAATACTGGATGACCACCCTTATCCCTGACAGCAGCAAGCCATTCACGTCTGTGGTTAAATATGTGCCCAGCCATGACATTTACCAAACAGAAACACGCCTGCAGCCTGTCGACATCGCCGCTGGCGAAACCGCAGAAGTGACCACGCGCCTGTTTGCCGGCGCGAAAGAATGGGACGCCATCAAAGAATACGAAGCCGCTGGCGTTTACAACTTCATCGACAGCATCGACTGGGGATGGTTCTTCTTCCTGACAAAGCCGATTTTTGCGGTCTTGCACTGGCTCAATACTCTTATCGGCAACATGGGCTGGTCGATCATTGCGCTGACGCTTTTGATTAAGGCTCTGCTGTTTCCGCTGGCGTATAAATCTTATGTCTCAATGGCGAAGATGAAAGAGCTGCAGCCTCAGATGGAGAAGATCAAAGAGAAGGCGGGCGACGACCGTCAGAAGCTCCAGCAAGCCATGATGGACCTCTACAAAAAGGAAAAGGTAAACCCCGCCGCAGGTTGTTTGCCGATCTTGCTGCAGATCCCGATCTTCTTCTCGCTATACAAGGTTATCTTCAACACAATCGAGCTGCGCCACGCGCCTTGGGTTGGCTGGATTCGCGACCTTTCCGCGCCTGACCCGTCCTCGATCCTGAACTTGTTTGGTGCGTTGCCCTATGCCACACCAGAGCCTGGTTCACTCTTCTTCATTCTGTCCTTGGGCGTCTTGCCGATCATCTTGGGTATTTCCATGTGGTTGCAGCAAAAGTTGAACCCAGCCCCCACCGACGCCACGCAGGCGATGATCTTTGCGTGGATGCCTTGGGTGTTCATGTTCATGCTGGGTAGTTTTGCATCCGGTCTGGTCATCTACTGGATCGCGAACAACGTGATTACCTTCATTCAGCAATACTCGATCATGCGCAGCCAAGGATATAAGCCCGATATCTTCGGCAACATCAAAGCCGGTTTCAAACGGAACAAGGCCATAGAAGGTGACAAAAAGTGACCGTAACTCTCGCTCATATCTGGCGCCACCCCGTCAAGTCACATGGGCGGGAGGAACTGTCCGAGGTAGCCCTGATTGAAGGGCAAACCATGCCGTGGGATCGCACTTGGGCCGTGGCTCATGAAGGGGCGCGGACAGATGGAACGGAATGGGCGCGCTGCGCGAATTTCTCGCGCGGTGCAAAAGCGCCGCAACTGATGGCGATTGATTGCAAGCTCGATGAAACCTCCGAGGCTTTGACGCTTTCTCACCCCAACCGCGAAACGGTTACTCTGCACCCAGAACGCGATGCGCCCCAATTCATGGATTGGGTGCGTCCGCTGATGCCCGAAAATCGCGCGCAGTCCACGCATGTGGTTCGGGTGGAGGGGCGCGGCATGACGGATACGCCATTTCCTTCCCTGTCGATCGCCAACATAGCGACCCACGCCGCCGTTGAGGCGCAGCTGGATACGAAGCTTTCCATGCAACGTTGGCGCGCCAACCTATGGCTCGACGGGCTAGAAGCATGGGACGAATTCAACTGGGTCGGCAAAACACTTCGCATTGGAGAGGTTGAGTTCAGCATCGAGGAACGCATCACCCGTTGCCTTGCAACGACAGTGAACCCCGAGACCGGCGAGCGAGACTCCGACACATTGGGCGCGCTCAAAACTTGGGGGCATCAAGACTTCGGTGTCTATGGAGTCGTCAAGAAATCCGGTGCAATTCGCACGGGTGATAAGGCACAAATCATATGACCGAATTCACGTTCACCATCGCGGATGAACCCACCGCCGCAGAAGTCGAAAAGGGCCGCGTCCTCTTCGCCGGAGAAACCGACTTCCTTAAGGGCGTCGTCGCCATGGATGGCATGCCGCCTGCTGATCGCTTGGAAGTCTGCTTTGCCGGACGCTCAAACGTAGGTAAATCAAGCCTGATCAACGCACTGACCGGGCGGAAATCTTTGGCGCGGACGTCCAACACCCCTGGGCGTACGCAAGAAATCAACTTCTTCACGCTTGCAGAAAGCCACTTCCTTGTCGACTTGCCGGGATATGGTTTCGCCGAAGCCCCGCTCGCGGTTGTCCAAAAATGGCAACGCTTGTTGAAAGCCTATCTGTCTGGCCGCCAAACCTTGCGCCGTGCCTTTGTGCTGATTGATTCTCGACATGGGGTCAAACCAGTCGACGAAGAAATCCTGACGTTGCTCAACAAGTCCGCGGTGACCTTCCAAGTGGTATTGACCAAGATCGACAAGTTGAAAAAGGGCGAATTGGACAAGGTCATCGCGCAGGTCAGCACAGCACTTCAAAAGCACCCTGCCGCCTACCCCGAGATTGTTTTGACCTCCTCCGAGAAAGGTCTGGGCATTCCGACTTTGCGCCACATCATCGGCACATTGGTCTAGATTGGTACGGCTTGGCAGAGCCGACGCCAAGCGATAGAACCTCTGAAACCCACAACTAACCGGCCTTACATGAAAAAGCAGACTGCAATGAACAGCAACTGGATTGAAACCGCGCAAACATTGTCGGCGGCGTTGCCCTATCTGCAGCGCTATGACGATGCCATCATCGTGATAAAGCTGGGTGGCCACGCGATGGGTAGCGACGATGCTATGGACCTGTTCGCCCGTGATGTCGTGCTCATGCAGCAAGTCGGGATCAATCCCGTGATTGTTCATGGCGGCGGCCCGATGATCAACGACATGTTGGCACGTCTTGGGGTGCAGTCGGAATTCGTGAACGGCAAGCGGGTCACTGATGCCGCGACTGTAGAGGTCGTGGAAATGGTTCTCTCTGGGTCGGTCAACAAGCGCATTGTGCAAGCAATCAACCGCCAAGGCGGGCGCGGTGTCGGCCTATCCGGTAAAGATGCCGCGATGATACGCTGCGAAGCGGCCCAACCCGAACTTGGGTTTGTGGGTGATCCGGTCGAAGTTAACCCAAGCGTCTTGCGGCAAATGTTTGAGGCCAACATTATCCCCGTCATCGCCCCCTTGGGCTTCGGCGACGAGGGCGAAACCTTTAACATCAATGGCGATACGGCCGCAGGAGCAATCGCCGCCTCCCTCAAGGCAGACCGCCTGTTGCTGTTGACGGATGTGGCAGGGGTCAAGGATGACAGCGGCGAAGTCGTGACTGAGCTGACAGCCTCCCGCATTCGCCAGTTAACCGAAGATGGTGTGATCGCAGGCGGCATGATTCCCAAAACGGAAACGGCCTTGGCTGCATTGGATGGCGGCGTGCGGGCTGCGGTCATTTTGGATGGTCGCGCTCCAAACGCTTGCCTGCTGGAGTTGTTCACTCCACATGGTGCGGGGTCCTTGATCCGTCAGGACAGCTAAACGTCCCCCTACTCACATAGAAGTTCCTGCACTGCGACGTCGGCCCCCTTGCCTGTTGGGCTTAACTGCGTAATTTGAACACATGGAAAATGAAGCACTCATCCGCCTCGTCGTCTTTGTAGGCCTGTTCTCTTTGTTCGCAGCCCTCGAGACCTTTGCCCCGCGACGCGACCGTCGCCAAACACGCAAGGCGCGCTGGACGACCAATTGGGCCATCATCATCATAGATTCAGTTACCCTTCGTGCCATGGCGATCTTCTTGCCCTTGCTCGCGGTTGGTGCGGCCTATGATGCACAAACGAACGGATGGGGACTGTTCAACACCATTGAGTTGCCCAGCTGGATCGAGATCATTTTCGCCATTCTGATTCTGGATTTTGCCATATGGGCGCAACATCTGATCACTCATAAGGTGCCTCTGCTCTGGCGGCTGCATCAGGTTCATCACGCCGATGTTGATATCGATGTGACCACCGCCATCCGCTTTCACCCGATTGAGATAGCGCTGTCGATGTTGCTCAAGATCGGGTTGGTCTATCTGATGGGGCCTGCGGCTGTGGCCGTAATCCTGTTCGAGATCATCTTGAACGGCACTGCCATGTTCAATCACGCAAATATCAAGCTCCCCTTAAGGATCGACGCCATCATGCGGATGGTGCTGGTCACCCCAGACATGCATCGCGTGCACCACTCCGTCCATCGCCATGAACACGATAGTAATTACGGGTTTTCCCTGTCGATATGGGATCGCATGTTCCGCACCTACATCGCGCAACCTGCTGAGGGCCACGACGACATGAAGATCGGCCTGCGATGGCAGGATGATCGCCCAGCGAAGCTTGGCTGGTCTCTGAAGATGCCCTTCCAAAAGTGGTGACCCTCGCTGATATTCGCACCCTTTGCGCATCTCATAACCTCGCTGTGTTGGGGGCATTTCACCCGACACCCGACGATCTTGCCCCCGCCGGCAGTCAAACGCTCGTGCTGCTTGGCCCGTTGGAACCTGGGTTTTGGGACGCCTTCACAAGCAGCCCTGAATGGATGGACGATCTGGGCGACCCTATGGATCGTTGGTCGGCGCGGGTAATTTCCCGCTTGGCCGAAGCCCTTGGCGCAGAGCCGTTGTTCCCCTTTGGCGGCGCCCCTTTTCACCCCTTTTTCCGTTGGGCGCTGGCATCAGGCCAAGCATGGCAAAGCCCTGTTTCCCTGTTGGTTCATGCGCAGGCCGGTTTAATGGTGTCCTATCGCGGGGCTCTCGCGTTTCAGGACGCACTTGACCTGCCCTCCATTCACGACCCCATTTTGGCCCCCGCTCAGTTGCGCCCTTGTGACGATTGCGCGGACAAACCTTGCCTTACGGCCTGCCCCTCCGGAGCGCTGGACGGCAAAGGATATGATGTTCCCAAGTGCCACGGCTTTCTGGATACGGAAGCTGGAAAGGCCCATTTATCACGGGGGTGTAATGTCCGTCGCGCTTGCCCGATCTCCCAAAGCTATGGCAGGGTGGAGGAACAGTCGGCGTATCACATGTCGATATTTCACAAAGGGGCCGCTACTTGAAACTTATCCTCACCCGCCACGCCAAATCCAGCTGGGACGACCTAATGCTGGACGACCATGACCGCCCGCTCAATGAAAGGGGTCAGTCGGCAGCGCAGCGAATGGGGAAATGGGTCGAGGGCCGCCGACATGTCCCCGCACAAGTGATCTCGTCAACGGCGACACGCGCAAACGAGACCGCAGAGCTGATGGTCAAAGCCATGGGTGGCGCACCAAGCCTGACCCTTGACGAAGGCCTCTATCACGCCTCAAGCGATGCGATTTTGGCCCGCATCCAACGCGCGCCGAAAGGTGATTTGATGATCGTCGGGCATAACCCTGGAATGGCAGAGCTGGCGTCTCGCATAGTGGATGTGGCGCCAACGCACGATAGATTTGGGGTTTATCCGACCACTGCGACCTTGATCACGGAAGTTCCCGTCGAGGATTGGTCAGAGCTAAAAATCGGCATGGCCCAAGTCATCCAATTCATTGTGCCGCGCGAATTGAAAGAGCTTCACACCGCTTAAACCAAAGCTTCAAAACGTAAAAAGGTCCCGAGAAATCTCGGGACCTTTTTGCATTGTGTGTATGTGATCTTAGTGACCGAGAATTTGGCTCAGGAACAATTGGGTCCGCTCGGACTTCGGGTTGTTAAAGAACTCTTCGGGTTCGTTTTGCTCTACGATCTGGCCGGCATCCATAAAGATCACGCGGTTCGCAACTTGACGGGCAAAGCCCATCTCGTGGGTCACGCAAAGCATGGTCATGCCCTCTTCCGCCAGCTCGATCATAGTGTCGAGCACCTCTTTGATCATCTCTGGGTCAAGCGCCGAAGTCGGCTCGTCAAACAACATGATGCGTGGCTTCATGCACAACGAGCGGGCAATCGCCACACGCTGCTGCTGACCACCGGACAACTGACCCGGGTATTTGTTGGCCTGATCAGGGATTTTCACTTTCTCAAGGAAGTGCATCGCGATTTCTTCGGCTTCTTTCTTAGGTGTTTTGCGCACCCAGATCGGAGCCAACGTGCAGTTTTCCAAAATGGTCAGATGCGGGAACAGGTTGAAGTGCTGAAAGCACATGCCCACTTCGGACCGGATCTTGTCGATGTTTTTCAGGTCCGACGACAGCACGGTCCCGTCAACTTCGATCTTGCCCTTTTGATGCTCTTCCAAGGCGTTGATGCAGCGGATCAGCGTCGATTTTCCGGAGCCCGAAGGCCCACAAATCACGATACGTTCGCCACGTTGCACCGTCAGATCAATATCGCGCAGCACGTGAAATGTGCCGTACCATTTGTTCATGTTGGTGATTTCGATTGCGACCTCGTCGGAGACCGTCATTTGAGATTGTTGGTTCATGGTTCAGGTCTCCTTAGTGATGGCTTGTGTTGAGCTGACGCTCGAGCCACTGGGAATATTGCGAGATCGAGTAGCAGACGACGAAGAAGAGTAGCGCGCCGAAGCCGTACACTTCCCAGTAAACACTGGTCCACTCAGTCGAGTTTTGGATCGGGCCACGGATCATCCCAACCAGATCGAACATCGAAATGATCGACACCAGTGTGGTATCCTTAAACAGCCCCACCGCGACGTTCACGATGCCCGGGATCGAGATCTTCAAGGCTTGTGGCAAGATGATCAGGCGGGTTGCTTGGGCGTAATCCAGACCAAGACTATCCGCAGCTTCATACTGGCCCTTCGGCAAGGCCGCGAGGCCCCCGCGGATCACCTCGGCAATATAGGCCGCCGAGAAAAGCGTGATCATGATGATAACGCGCAAGATCAGGTCGAAGTTGGATTCTGGCGGCAAGAAGTAGGCCAGCATCACGTTCGCCACGAACAACAGCGTGATCAAGGGGACGCCACGGATGAATTCGATGAACACCACGCAGACGCCTTTGATCAACGGCATTGGCGACTGACGGCCAAGGGCCAACAAGATACCAAGCGGGATGGACAGCGACACACAGATCGTACCAAGCAGCATGTTGAGCATGAAGCCCCCCATGTCACGCGAAGCAACCGCCGGCAGCTCAATCGGAGCAACCGCATTCAGCGCCATCCAGATCGGGGCGAGCAAGAAGCTGAAAGCCAAGTAGGCAAACAACAGCGATGCTACAATGGATACAAGTCCTCCATCCTCAAAGCTGTTGAAGATCGCGTAGCCCACGAAGATGCCCATCGGGATGCAGAACACGTAAGCGAAGATCGCCATGATCCAGAAGACGCCATAAGCTACGGTCGAAACCAATCCTTCAGTTCCCACGGAGTTCGCAATGAACACCAGTTCTTGCGCGCCAATGAACAGCAGATACGCCAAGCCCGCGCCACAAATCACGCCAATTGCACCAGCCACAAGCTTACGCACATCTACCGAAATTTCCGATGAAATCAGGCGGAAGATCAGAAGTGTGGCGATAATCAACCCAAGGATGGTCAGCGGCAGCCAAAGCGATCCGCCCCAAACCAGCCAGAAGGCCAAGAACGGGTAGAACGCTGTGAAAAACAACAACTTACGTGGCAATGACGAGAATAGCGCAGGGGCTGCAGCCACGAGTAGTAGCACGACAGACAAAATGATGCGCCAGTACCCCTCAGGCGGGTACTTGAAGCCAAACACCAAGTGATCCCAGCGATCTACAAGAACCGCGAAGCAGGCCCCGTTTACACCATCTAGAATTTCAAGGCATTCCTTACGGCTCGCCGCATCCCAGACCCCGTTATAGAACCACGGAAAGACGAAAACCGCGAAACGTGCCACCACATAGAAGGCGACCAAAGTTAGGATGGTGTTAAACACGCCAGAGAACAAATTGTCCTTGACCCATTTAACCGGACCCGACGCGGCCATTGGTGGGGCCGATGGCGGGATTTGCTCTGTACGCACGAAGGCGACGTTGGATGTACTATCAGACATGATCAGCGCTCCTTCAGCTTCATTGAGTTGTTGTAAATATTCATGATGAACGAGATCGACAGCGAGATGATGAGGTAGAACATCATCAACAGCAGCACGGCCTCAATAGCGCGACCGGTTTGCAGCAAAGTGATGCCACCCAGCGTACCGGTCAAATCCATATAGCCCACCGCAATCGCCAGCGAAGAGTTCTTGGTGATGTTTAGATACTGCGAAATCAGCGGCGGAATGATAATCCGAAGCGCTTGCGGCAGAACAACAAGGTTCATGATACGACCCGGACGCAGGCCCAATGCACCAGCGGCTTCGGTCTGCCCCTTGGAGATCGCAAGGATACCAGCCCGCACGTTCTCGGCGATGAAGGCGCCTGTGTAAATTGCCAAGGCAAACCACAGTGCAATCAGAGAGCCGCGAATTTGCGCACCACCTGTAAAGTTGAAACCCTTCAGCTCTGGGTAATCCAATGAAATTGGGGACCCCATAACAAGTTGCGCCAGAATGGCAGGCACGAAGAAAAGACCGATGGTTGGCCACAAGGTCGGAACCATTTTTCCGTGGTCAAACAACTGCTTGCGTGCGTAGCGACGGAACAAGAAGATACCGATGATTGAGGCAATAAACACCCCGACGACCAACATGGAGCCGGTGCCCCAAATCGGCTTTGGCAGGTAAACGCCACGGTTGGTGACTGCTACAGAATCAAAGAACCACATCGACGCGGTCGCGTTGTCCCCCCTAAACGCCCGAGGGGCCGGTGTGGCGTTGATCATGATCGAGAAGATGATCAAGATCCAGATAAGCACAGGTACGTTGCGGAAGATTTCCACGTAGAACGACATGATCTTGCGCACCAACCAGTTGGGCGACAGGCGCAAAACCCCTGCGACCACTCCGATTACAGTGGCTGTGATACAGCCCAAAAACGCAACGATCAGCGTGTTCAACAAACCTACAATTGCCGCACGACCATGGGTATCTTGGCTGTCATATGAAATCAGGCGCTGGTTGATATCATATCCAGCCTGCGCACCAAGGAAATCATATGAAATATTCAATCCCGCTTCTGCGAGATTGCGTACGAGGTTTCCCCCGATAAAGGCCATGGCAGCGATGATCGCGACAAGCGCGATAAATTGAAATGTAAGAGAGCGGTAGCGCGTGTCGTTCAAAAGCATAGAAAGCTTGAACGACTCCTTGTGGGGGTCGGCTAATGTCGTCATCTGGGACGTTCCCTGTCTTGGCTGGCGCTTAAAATATGCACGTCATTTGCGCGTGCGGTGCTTCCAGCTCTTTGTCGTTGTAAGGTCTAGATAAGAAAAGGGCGCGATCTAGGATCGCGCCCTCAACTTCAAGTATTTAGCGGAACGGTGGCGAGTAAATCAAGCCGCCGTCAGTCCATTGAGCGTTCAAACCGCGTGCAAGACCGATTGGTGTCGCAGCGCCGATGTTTTTCTCAAAGATTTCGCCGTAGTTGCCAGCAACACCCAGTGCCGCTTTGGCCCAACCAGCGTCCAGACCCAGCATGGAGCCCAGTTCGCCTTCGGTGCCGAGCAAACGGTTAACTTCTGGGTTTTCTGTGCCAGCAGACAGCTCTTCAAGGTTCACAGAAGTCACACCCAGCTCTTCAGCTGTGATCAGTGCGTTCAATGTCCAACGAGCGATGTCAGCCCATTCGTTGTCGCCGTGACGTACCAGCGGGCCGAGTGGCTCTTTGGATACGATTTCAGGCAACAGAACATGTGCTGATGGGTCTTCGAAGTTTGCACGCTGGGCAGCCAATGCGGATGCGTCAGTTGTGTACACGTCACACGCGCCAGCGATATACTGCTGAACAGCTTCTGCACCAGTTTCGATTGGAACTGGCTCATAAGAGATGTTGTTCGAGCGGAAGAAATCCGCAAGGTTCAGCTCTGTTGTTGTACCGGTTTGGATACAAACGGTCGCGCCGTCCAGATCTTTAGCCGATGCAACGCCCAGCTCTGTTGGAACCATGAAGCCTTGGCCGTCATAGTAGTTCACGCCAGTGAATTCGAACTTCAGGTCGACGTCACGGGAGAATGTCCAAGTGGTGTTACGTGCCAGCAGATCGATCTCGCCGGAAGCCAGCGCCGTAAAGCGTGTTTTACCGGTTGTTGGAACGAATTCTACTGCGTTGCCGTCACCCAGAACAGCAGCTGCAACCGCGCGGCATACAGCCACGTCAAAGCCCTGCCATACGCCGCTTGCGTCTGGCTCAGCGAAACCTGGAACGCCGGTGGTAACACCGCAGTTCAGCTTGCCGCGTGCTTTTACTTCGTCAAGCGTGGCTGCCGATGCGCCGCCAGCAATGATGCCAGCAACGGTCAGGGCGCCAAGAAAAACGGATTTTTTCATGTTAACCTCTTCCTGATGGTCCACTCCTTTTGCGGAGTGATTTATTCGGCCGAGTGAAAGGCCGTGAGCGATACTAAGAGAAACAACTTCCCTTGGTGAGGCTGAATAAGGCCAAATCAACACTAGAACGTCAAGCCAATTTGCCGAATTGACCCACGGTAAGTTTGTGAATTTGATCGAAAAATCTGCGAAATATTCGAAAAATGATACAATGCCTCGCAATTATTGAGCATTCGTCGCCAAATCAGGCACAAAGCACAAAGAATTCATCGGCCCGAATTAGGTCACGCTTTTTGATCGCTGCCTGAGCTTCGGCTTCGTCATCTCGCCCCCATTGCGCGACCTGCCACTCCTCATCGATTCGGCTCAAATCCCAAGCTTGCTCGGCCGATAAGCGCCCCCGCGTGACCGCCAACCCCAAGATCAAAGAACCGGTAATCGCCACAAGATCGTGAAACGCAGTCAGTCGAAAGGCATCAAATTGCGCAACATGCCCCCGCAACGTCGAAAGGGTCTTCGCCTCTTGCGGTTCATGCATAATACCACTGCGTAGCTGCAACGGTGCCCCAAGATCGGTTGCAGCCCAGTCAATCAGGGAATCCCACCCCTGCGCTTGTTTGGCGATCAGCCCGTCGGGGCCATCTGCGCGGTAGCACAACAGATCACTGTCTCCATAGGCCGCCAGCATATCCACCACTTCATCGTGCTGCGCAGACACCTTGTCCAACGCGGCATTTGCTGCGCGCGTCACGGGCATCGTCAACGGGTCGATCTTTTCGGATTGCGCATCCCATTCCGCGGCCATTGCCTCTGCCATGGCCTTCGTGGGAACCTGCACCAAAGTTTTTACAGGCGTCCGAACCGAGCGCCCGTCCAAGAGCACAGTGTACCCCCCGTCAACAGCCTCAACCGTCGTCGTTTTCCAAAACCGTTTTGCTGCCCAGTCACTCATGATGGCGTGCTCCAAATCTTATGTAGCGCGGCGTCCAACTCCGCGTAGGTGTCAATAATCAAGCTCGCCCTTGGCTTCAAAACTTCAGGCGTATGATAGCCCCAGCCAACCCCGATCGAGGCCATTGACGCATTTGCCGCCATGTCCATGTCATAGCTGGTGTCGCCGATCATCACCGAATGCGCGGCGTCGACGCCCACGTCATACATGCATTGCTCCAGCATCGACGGATGTGGCTTCGAAGGGTGATCATCCGCGACCTGAGCAGTAACAAAATATCGTCGCAGATCATGGGCATCCAGCAAGTGGTCCAACCCGCGACGCGACTTTCCCGTCGCAATCCCTAGCAATATGTTGTCTTGCGCATGCAGGCGCTCAATCGCGTCACGTGCCCCCGCATAAAGCGGGCTGCTATCGGTGCTATCGCGCAGCTTTCGCGATGTCATGAATGACCGCTTATACCCTTCCACAAGTGCGTCACCGTGTTCGGGGTACAAATTTGGGGCCAATTTTTCGAAAGCCGCATGCAAGGACAGCCCCACAATGCCCAAGATGTCGGCCCGTGACGGCACCGGCTGTCCAAGTGCCTGAAACGAACTCGCCATAGCGCTGACAATGTCGTCTTGGCTATCCACCAACGTCCCGTCGACATCAAAAACAACGAGCTTTAACTCTGCCATTTTTCATCCGCATCAAACGGGTCATTCGGCACATCGTTCTCGGTCCAGCCAAGGAAGTCCCATGTGCGTTGCATATGCGTCGGCAACTCTGCCTTTATGGTTACCATCTGGCCGGTAACAGGGTGTTCAAACTCCAAAGAGCGCGCGTGCAGATGCAGCTTCTTGCTGATCTCATCCCCCAGTTGCGACCCCCAGCCGTCGCCCATATTTTCCTGACCGGAGCCTCCGTATTTGCCGTCGCCGACAATCGGGTGGCCCATCTCCGCCATATGCGCGCGTAGCTGGTGGGTGCGGCCGGTCACCGGCACAAGTGCCATCCAAGAGGCGCGCTGACCAAGGAAACACAGCGTCGCGTAATCCGTTTGCGCGCGCTTCGCACCCTCTGTCGTCGCCACATCGCGCGGATGGACGCAATGCATCTTTTCGCCCTCGCCGCCTTTGCCATGACCGCCTGCTTTGACCAAACCGTATTTGATCGTCCCGATCTTTGGGTAAGGCACGCCGGCCACCATTGCCCAGTAAATCTTGCGCGTACCGTGATGGCGGAAGGCCGCAGTCAACGCCGTGGCCATCGCAGGGGTGCGCGCCAGAACCAAAACGCCCGACGTGTCTTTGTCCAAGCGGTGCACCAGTTTCGGCGTGTCGTGGCGATCAAAGCTCAAGGCCGCGGCCATGCCATCCACGTGGCGCGTGGTTTTGGAGCCCCCTTGAACCGCCAAGCCCGGCGGCTTGTTCAACGCGATGATATGGTCGTCCTTATAGATGACGCAGTCGCGGATCATTTTGGCGTCCGCTTTGGAGACATGCGGCATGCGCACTTGCGCTTCCATATCTTCTTGCGTGGGCAATGGTGGGATGCGCACCTCTTGACCCGGTCCGACGCGCGTATTGGATTTCACGCGGCCACCGTCAACGCGGATTTCGCCTTTGCGGCACATCTTTTCGATGCGGCCCTGCGGGACATGTGGGAATTGCTTGCGAAACCAGCGATCCAGCCGTTGCTCTGCTTCGTCGGGGCCAACTTTAAGGGTCTGAACCTTGCTCATGCGAATAGTCCTCTGGCGATCATCACGCCTGCGATCAGTCCGGCTATGGACAGAATGACGGAAGCCAGCACATATAGACCGGCGGCACCGGTCTGGCCACGCTCAAATAAAGTAAATGCCTCAAGGGAAAAGGCGGAAAACGTTGTGAACCCCCCGAGCACACCCGTCATGATGAACGGGCTGAGATGGGTGTTGGACGTCTTGGCAGCGATGACCACGAACAGCCCCATAAGAAAGCTGCCAAAAATGTTCACTGACATGATGGCCAGCGGGAACCCCGAGCCGGTCAGCTTGAGGACGCCAACACCTGCGAGAAACCGAAGCGCGGCCCCGATGGCCCCACCAAGGGCAACTTGAAGAGTGGTATAAAACATGGGCGTTCTGTGTGCCTTGCTTGGGCCAGAGTCAAGTTTCGCGTTTTGCCCGCAACTTCGAAAAATAATCCAAGCGGCGTTTCAGCTCTCGCTCAAAGCCCCGTTCAACAGGAAGGTAGTAAACCCCACGCTTCATGGTTTCGGGAAAATAGTTCTGCCCCGAAAACCCGTCCTCTGCGTCATGGTCATAGGCGTATCCGTCCCCATATCCTTGATCTTTCATCAAAGACGTCGGGGCGTTCAAAATATGCTTGGGCGGGGGCTCGGATCCGGTTTTCTTGGCGGCGTTCATCGCTGCTTTATAGGCCACATAACCGGCATTCGACTTTGGCGCCAACGCCAGATAGGTCACGGCCTGTGCCAATGCCAATTCCCCTTCCGGTGAGCCAAGGCGCTCGTAGGTTTCCCACGCATCGAGGCAAACGCGATGGGCATGGGTGTCCGCCAAGCCAATGTCTTCCACGGCCATACGTGTGATCCGCCGTGCCAGATACCGCGGGTCTTCCCCCCCTGTCAGCATTCGCGCGTACCAATAAAGCGCCGCATCAGGGTCTGACCCACGCACCGATTTATGCAACGCCGAGATCAGGTTGTAATGACTGTCGCCCGACTTGTCGTATTGCGCTGCCCGACGCATCAGGCGTTTACCCAAACCTTCGGTATCCAGATTTTCGTCAATTTTCCATGCGCTCACCTGCTCAATCAGGTTCAGCAACGCCCGCCCGTCACCGTCCGCCATTTCCAGCAGCGCCGCACGCGCGGGTCCATCAAGCGGAAGGGGTTTGTTGACGTTCTTTTCCGCGCGTTGGGCCAACCGCTCCAGATCAGCAAGTGACAGGCGCGTCAGCACCAAGACCTGAGCACGAGAGAGCACAGCGGCGTTCAACTCAAACGACGGGTTTTCAGTTGTGGCCCCCACCAACAAAATGGTGCCATCTTCCATATAGGGCAAAAACCCGTCTTGTTGCGCCTTGTTGAAACGGTGAATTTCGTCAACGAACAACAATGTCCCCTGCCCGTTCTGGCGGCGGATTTTGGCGGCTTCAAAGACTTTCTTGAGGTCCGGCACACCGGTAAATATCGCGCTGATTTGCACGAAATGCAGATCGGTTTCATCCGCCAGAAGTCGCGCAATCGTCGTCTTGCCTACACCGGGAGGCCCCCAAAAGATCAAAGACGACAATGCGTCCGAGGCCAGCATCACCCCCAAGGGGCTGTCGGGCCCAAGAACTTGTTCTTGACCAATCACCTCCCTCAAAGTTGTCGGCCTCAAGCGATCCGCAAGAGGTTGCATCTTGGACGGCGTCTTCGCGCCTGTATCAAACAGATCCGCCATTAAAGACGGAACCGGTAGGAAAACCGTTGCCCGCCGCGTAGCCCGTCAATCTGCCAACGGCGACTGCGTTCCTTTGCGGCGGTTTCCACATCCGAGGTACTGACGATTTCTTGTCCGTTGATGGCGCTCAGCACATCGCCCACACGCAGCCCGACACGGCTCAAGGCCCTGCCCACCTGCGTCACCACGACACCTTCGGACGCAGCTGTCGGGAGCTTCAACTCCGATTGCACGGCCGGATTTATGTTTGCGACCCCAAGCCCCTGCAAGGTGCCTTCGGTCACAAGAATTGCTTCACGCGCGGGGGTGTCGGGGGCCTCGATAAGCGCAACCTTTGCGACTTTGGTTTCGCCTTCCGACAGGAATTCCACAGATATGTCTTCGCCAACTGGTCGCACGGACATCCGAAACAACATCTCGGCGGGCGTGTTTACCGGCTGACTGTCAACGGACAGCACGATGTCCCCTGGCTTCAATCCGGCAACCGCAAACGGGCTCACGGGATGAAGCGAGGAAATCACAACCCCCTCAGGCACGCTTAGTCCAAACCCTTCGGCAAGCGAGAAATCTACCGCCTGCCCGAAAATGCCCGCCCAAGCTTGCGTAAAGCGATCATTGCCAGCGCGCGCCTGTTCTACATATCGCGCGACCAAATTGGCGGGGATCGCGAAGCCAACACCGTTGGACCCTCCGGATCGGGTCAAAATAGAGGTATTCACCCCGATCAACTGCCCTTGCACATCTATCAGCGCACCACCGGAGTTTCCGGGGTTAATCGCCGCATCAGTTTGCAAATAGTAACCGCGCGCGTTGCCGGTGGCCGTGCCAGAGCGCGCCAAGCCTGAAATGATGCCCGAGGTTACAGTCTGCCCGATCCCAAACGGGTTGCCGATGGCCAGCGCCAATTCGCCCACCTCGACACTGTCACTGTCGCGAAAATTCAAGTGTGGCAGTGGTGTGTCTGCATTGATCTTCAAGATCGCCAAATCGCTATCTTGATCTGCCAGTAACACCTCTGCTTTAAACTCGCGGCGGTCCGTTAGAACTACGCGAATTTCAGTGGCCATGCCGACAACATGGTAATTCGACACAACGATGCCGTCATCAGACAGGATTACACCAGACCCGAGGGAGTTCTGCACGCGTGGGCGTGTCGTGCCAAAACCGCGGAACATGTCCTCGAACATCGGGTTTCCACGAAACGGGCTTTCGGACTGCTGAACGACGCGATTAGCAAAAATGTTCACGACTGCGGGAGCCGCTTCTTTAACCAGCGGCACGAAGCTAAGGCTGATCTCTGCTTGGCTTTCCGGTGTCTTGACCTCGGAAAAGGCGGGAAAGGAAACAGCGAGACTTAGAAGGACGGGTAAAAGCAATCGCATGGAAAACCCCTATTTGTGCGTCCCATAGATATGCAGTCCCCGACGCGGGAATTCAATGCGTGCTTGGTTACAGATCACCCTCATAGGCAAGGCGACGGCGGCGACGTTCGGCTAGGATTTCCAGACGAGGGTACCAGTTGTAACGCTTGTCCTCCAAGGTTTTGCTCCAGAACAACGTGCCGCCATGACGCCATGGGTCCAACACGATGGCGTCATACATCGTGTCCCCTTTCGCAGAAATCAGCGCAGTGCTGTGGGAAATCAGGATCGGATTAAGTCCATTGGCGATGGCGCGGTGCACTTCCAGTGTTTTGAAGTTTTGCTTATTCAACTCGGCTTGCAGGTCTTCTGCCCAATGCCAACATAGGCCGCGTTCTTTCTCGCCCCTGTTGACCTTGCGATTGTGGGCCAGTGGCGCGTCTTCAATGCCGTATTGCGCGGCCAAGGCGACGGGGTACTCGTAAGCGATGCGGGCCGCGCGGGCGGCCTCAGCGGGATCAACGTGATCGCCAAGCGCAACAATGCTCCGGGCCAAGGCTTTGATTTGCACGTCGGTAGGCGTCTCGATTGGCCGATTACTGCAACCAGCCAAGGCCAAGGCCATCACTGACGTACCAAGGAATGTTCTTCTTAAAATGACACTTACCTATCCGCTGTATGTTTGCGCAAAAACTAGTGCGCAGAACTTCCCTTGTCGAGCGGATGACCAAAAAGTGAAAAGCCCCGCCGGTAAGGGCGGGGCTGTCCAAAATGCCTCTGATTAGGGGCGAATTATGCGGAAGCTTCTTCTGCTTCTAGGCGGGCTTTGTCAGCGGCACCCTTCGCGGAGACGTCGCGGTCGACGAACTCGATGATTGCCATTGGCGCCATGTCGCCATAGCGGAAGCCAGCTTTCAGAACACGAACGTAACCGCCTTGGCGGTCTTTGTAGCGTGGGCCCAAAACGTCAAACAGCTTGGCGACGTCTTTGTCTTGAACCAGCTTGCTTGCGGCCTGACGGCGGGCGTGCAGATCGCCACGTTTCGCCAAAGTGATCAGCTTTTCGATGATCGGGCGAAGCTCTTTGGCTTTCGGCAGTGTTGTTTTGATTTGCTCGTGCTCGATGAGCGAGCCACACATGTTGATGAACAGCGCTTTGCGGTGCTCGTGTGTACGGTTTAGGCGGCGGTAGCCTCGTGCGTGACGCATTTGGTCGTTCCTTCTATCTATACTTTGTACGGGTCACCGATGCGTGTCGATGCCTCTGTTGGGGCGGGATTGCCCATATGTTCCCGGTCATTGCGCCGGAATTGGTAGGGTCCGCCGATATGGCGAACCCTGAAACTTTTAGAACGCGTCTTCGAATTTCTTGGCAAGATCTTCGATGTTCTCTGGTGGCCAATCCACGATGTCCATCCCGAGGTGCAAGCCCATGCCAGACAGCACTTCTTTGATCTCGTTGAGGGACTTGCGGCCGAAGTTCGGAGTGCGGAGCATCTCGGCTTCGGTCTTTTGGATCAGGTCGCCAATGTAGACGATGTTGTCGTTCTTCAGGCAGTTTGCCGAACGCACAGACAGTTCCAGCTCGTCCACTTTCTTCAGCAGAAGTGGGTTGAACTCAAGCTCGTCTTCGTCGTCCTGCGCACGGGCGGACTCTGGCTCGTCGAAGTTGACGAAGATGCCCAGCTGGTCCTGAAGAATGCGCGCTGCGTAAGCAACTGCATCGTCAGGCGTCAGGGAGCCGTCAGTTTCGACTTTCATAGTCAGCTTGTCATAGTCCAGCACTTGACCTTCACGGGTCGGCTGCACGTCATAAGACACTTTCTTAACAGGCGAGAAAATTGCGTCGATCGGGATCAAGCCGATAGGCGCGTCCTCAGGCTTGTTCTTCTCAGCAGAGACATAGCCTTTGCCCGTGTTGACCGTCAGCTCCATGAACAGCTCAGCGCCGTCATCGAGGTGGCAGATCACGTGGTCACGGTTCAAAATCTCGATACCTGCGGAATCAGAGATGTCACCAGCGGTTACAACTGCTGGGCCTTTCGCGGAAACTGACAGGCGCTTAGGCCCTTCAACTTCCATGCGGATGGCCACGCCCTTAAGGTTCAAAATCACGTCGGTGACGTCTTCGCGCACACCAGCAATTGAAGAAAACTCGTGCAGAACGTTGTCGATTTGTACGGACGTAATAGCCGCACCTTGCAACGAGCTCATCAAAACGCGACGAAGGGCGTTGCCCATAGTCAGACCGAAACCACGCTCCAGCGGCTCAGCAATAACAGTTGCTTTGCGCGCAGGGTCGTTGCCCGGCTTTACGTCCAATTGGGTTGGCTTAATCAGCTCTTGCCAGTTCTTGTGGATCATAGGTGTCGCCTCCATGCTCGGTCCGGATCATGTCCAATATCAGGACCACTCGAGGTTAAAATGACAAACACGGACCCCGCCTAAAATACAGACGGGGACCGCGCGATAGAATACGTAGCTTAGACGCGGCGACGCTTTGGTGGGCGGCAGCCGTTGTGGGCCATTGGCGTCACGTCACGGATGGACGAGATTTGGAAGCCAGCAGCAGCCAGCGCACGCAGCGCGGACTCACGACCAGAGCCTGGGCCCTGAACTTCGACTTCCAGCGTTTTAACGCCGTGTTCCTGAGCCTTGCGGCCTGCGTCTTCGGCAGCCATCTGAGCGGCGTAAGGTGTCGATTTACGCGACCCTTTGAAGCCCATGGTGCCTGCGGAGGACCAAGAGATTGCGTTGCCCTGAACGTCAGAGATCAGGATCTTTGTGTTGTTGAACGAGGAGTTAACGTGCGCAACGCCAGCGGCGATATTCTTGCGGACCTTTTTCTTCGTACGTACTTTTTCACGTGCCATGGATCAGATCTCCCTTACTTCTTCTTACCAGCAATGGCCTTTGCAGGGCCTTTGCGAGTGCGTGCGTTCGTGTGGGTCCGTTGACCGCGAACAGGGAGGTTACGACGGTGGCGCAGGCCACGGTAGCAACCCAGATCCATCAAACGTTTGATGTTCATGGTTGTCTCACGACGCAAGTCGCCTTCGACGTTGTAGTTTTCGTCGATGTGCTCACGAATTTTCAAAATCTCGGCGTCCGAGAGATCGTTCATGCGGCGAGCAGAGTCGATACCGATCGCTTCACAAATCGCTTTCGCGGAAGTGTGGCCGATGCCGGTGATGTAAGTCAGTGCGATGGGGACGCGCTTTGCGTCTGGCAGGTTAACGCCGGAAATACGTGCCAAGTGGCAATTCCTTTTTCAGTCGCGGTTCCGTAGCTCCGGAACCTTTTTTCACAACGTAAGCCCGAAGGTTTTTCAAAACCTGCGGGCTTGGCTTAGATATGGTCAACACCGTGTCGGCTAGCTAGGCCGTGGCGCGATTCCCTAAAGGGATGATGCGGCTTAGGAGGTTTTTAACATATGGTCAATAGCCCCCCACCCAGTCGCGGGGATTACTAATCCAAAACCTCTGAGATAGCAGTCGCCACCTCGTCGATTTCGCCCAACCCGTCAACGCTGCTGAGATCGCCTTTGGCGTAGTAGTAGCCAATCAGCGGGGAGGTCTTTTTGTAGTATTCCATCAGGCGAACCTTCAGGCTTTCCTCATTGTCGTCAGCGCGGGCAGTCTTACCGGCGGCGCGTGCCTCCTCGGCGCGGCCAACGATACGGCCAACCAGAACGTCGTCGTTCACCGCCAACTCGATCACTGCGTCCAGCGAGGCGCCGTGCTTGGCCAGCAAAGCCGAAAGCGCATCCGCCTGATGCAGGGTCCGCGGGAAGCCGTCAAAGATAAAACCGCCGGCGTGATCGCCTTCCAGCTTTTCCTCGATCAGGCCGATCACGATCTCATCGGTGACCAACTGCCCCGCATCCATGATGGCAGCAACTTTGTTGCCCATCACGGTGCCAGAGCTTTTAGCCTCGCGCAGCATGTCGCCCGTCGACAGCTGGATCATGTTGCGTTCGTCCACAAGCTTTGCGGCCTGTGTCCCCTTACCCGCTCCGGGTGGTCCAAGCAAAATAATATTCATCGACGTGATGGCCCTTTCGTTTTGTTCTTCCCGCCGCGCTTCTTGCCGCGCAACTGAGACTTTTCGATCAGGCCTTCATACTGATGTGCCAGCATATGGGATTGAACTTGTTGGATGGTGTCCATGGTCACGGAAACAACGATCAGCACCGATGTCCCCCCGAAGTAGAACGGGATCGCCAGCTGTGCGCGCAGGATTTCCGGCAGCAAACACACGGCGGCCAGATAGGCGGCACCTACGACCAATACGCGGTTTACCACATACTCAAGATATTCTGCCGTACGCTCCCCCGGACGAATGCCTGGGATAAAGCCGTTCTGAGATTTCAGGTTCTCGGCAACTTCCTCTGGCTTGAAGGCCACGTTGAAGGTGTAAAAATACGCGAAGAAAACGATCATCACCGTAAAGAACAGCAGGTTCAGCGGCTGGCCTTGGCCAAACATCGCCAGAATGGTTGCCGTGAGTTCGCCCGTTTGCGCACCTGAGAACGTCGAGAACGTTGCGGGCAACAAAAGCAAGGATGATGCAAAGATCGCAGGGATAACGCCCGCAGGGTTCACTTTAACAGGTAAATGCGACGAGCCGCCGTCATAGACCTTCATGCCGACTTGGCGGCGCGGGTATTGAATGTGGACCTTGCGAAGGGCGCGCTCCATGAAAACAACGAACATAATCGTCGCAACAACAAGCAGCAAAACACCAACGATAACCGCAGGGCTGATCGAGCCAGAGCGCCCCTGCGCGAAGAACTGCGCCAAAGCAGCTGGGATTTCAGCGATGATGCCGACGAAAATGATCAAGGAGATGCCGTTGCCGATGCCGCGTTGGGTGATCTGCTCACCCAGCCACATCAGGAACATGGTGCCTCCGACAAGCGTGATCACCGCGCCAATGCGGAAATAGAGACCTGGATCGGTCGCAAGACCGGACCCTTCAAGGCCAGCCGCAAGGCCATAAGCCTGCAAGGTTGCCAAGAACACAGTGCCGTAGCGTGTGTATTGGTTGATCTTCTTGCGGCCCTGCTCGCCCTCTTTCTTCAATTGCTCCAGCTGCGGGACCATGGCGGTCATCAGCTGCACAATGATCGAGGCCGAAATATAGGGCATGATACCAAGGGCAAACAGGCCCATGCGGCCAATCGCGCCACCGGTGAACATGTTCAATACGCCACCGATACCTTGCTGGGCCTGCTCGACAAACTGGCGCAAAGCCTCGCCGTCGATACCGGGAACCGGAATATAGGTGCCCAAACGGTAGACAATAAGCAAACCGATGGTGAAGAGAATGCGTTGGCGTAACTCGGTGGCCTTCCCGAAGGCGGACCAGCTCATGTTTTGTGCCATTTGCTCGGCGGCTGAAGCCATGTGCGATGTATCCCTGTCTAGATATGCACAGCGCCGCGAACGGGGCTTCCCGTCGCGGCGCTGGAAAACTTGTCAGTTATGTAAGGGGCGCATAGGCCCCTCACAAGGCTTATTCAGCAGCAGCCGCAGTGTTAAGCTTGCCGCCGGCCTTTTCAACAGCTTCAACAGCCGTTTTAGAAGCGCCAGTAACAGTCAATGTCACTTTGGATGTGATCTCGCCTTTGGCCAGAATGCGAACGCCGTCAAGCTTGCGACGCACGAGGCCAGCTTCAATCAAAGCGTCCTCGGTGATGTCGCCTTTGGCGTCCAATTTCTTGGCGTCGATGAACTTCTGGATCATGCCGAGGTTCACAACAGCGAAAGATTTCTTGTTGCGGGAGTTAAAGCCGCGCTTAGGCAAGCGCATGTACAGTGGCATTTGGCCACCTTCGTAGCCATTCAGGGCAACACCCGAGCGGGATTTTTGACCTTTGATACCACGGCCACCCATCTTACCTTTGCCGGAGCCTGGGCCACGGCCGATGCGTTTCTTGGTTTTTGTAGCGCCTGGATTGTCGCGTAGTTCGTGCAGTTTCATGTCGCTTCTCCTATTGCCGGAAGGGTCCTCGAAGCGAAATGGACCAAACGCGGCGTTTCTTGTTGATTCTGTAGGCCGGATGCCCACCGGGGGTGTTTAGGGGGTCATTCTACTTGTTGCAAGCAGCATGAAATAGATAATTCAAAGGACAGTGGAAAACTTTTCATCCAGAATATATCTTTCTAGATAGAAACCATGGCGAAAAATTATCGTGCGGGCCGTCAAGAGATTCTTGACACCTACGGTCTAGGTTCCATATATGAGTTATTCACCTCACATGGTATATCCTGTGAGATAGGCCGCGCCGGAAGGCGCGGCTTTTCCTTTTTTGGGAGATTCATTTGAGAGATGTCATTGTCTACGTAGACGGCTTCAACCTGTACCATGCATTAGATGAACTAGGCGACGACAGCCTTAAGTGGTTGTGCCTGAGGCGCTTATCCGAGGGTTTGATAGGGCCAAGAGAGCGACTTAAGCAAGTAAAATACTTCTCAGCCTATGCAACTTGGATTCCAGGTGCTTATGGCCGTCATCGCGCCTACGTATCCGCTCTAGGCGCAGAGGGCGTTAAGTTTATACCAGGGAAATTCAAGAAAAAGTATCTAAAATGCAAGAAGTGCCGTGCCCCGTATCAAACTTATGAAGAGAAAGAGACAGACGTAAACATAGCCATACATCTTATCCGAGATACCTTTGAAGACTCATTTGATAGGGCCATAGTTATATCAGCTGATACTGACATGAGGCCGGCTATAGAAATGGCGCGCAATATAAACGGAACTAAGTCCATTGACATCGTGACCCCTCCTAAACGCTTTAGTCGAGCGAGATCCTTAAATCCATTGCTTCAGATCTCTACCGGTAAAATCAGAGCCGCTCGTCTGAATGATCACTATGAACTTGAAGGCGGAAAATCCGTGACTATTCCAGAGAACTACAAGCCGGTAAGTTCATAAAAAACGCCCCGCTTTTCAGCGAGGCGTTTCTAATTTTCAACCCGTCGAAGTGCTAGGCGCGGAGCTTAGCCTTTTTCTTCGATGATCTCTACCATGTGCGAGATTTTCGCGACCATGCCGCGGATGGAAGGTGTGTCTTCCAGCTCACGGGTTTTGTGCATCTTGTTCAGACCCAGACCGACCAGCGTAGCGCGCTGTTTGGCGGGGCGACGGATTGGCGAGCCAATCTGTTTTACAACAATAGTTTTAGCCATTGATCAGATCCTTACGCTTCGGCTTCAGCCGGGGCGGCTTCAGCAGTTGCAGGGGCGTCCGACTTCAAGATGTCGGCAACTTTCTTACCGCGACGCTGCGCAACCATACGAGGCGACGCTTCGTTCACGAGACCGTTCAAAGTAGCACGGATCATGTTGTAAGGGTTTTGCGAACCGATGGATTTCGCAACAACGTCCTGTACGCCGAGCATCTCGAACACAGCACGCATTGGACCACCAGCGATGATACCAGTACCTTGTGGCGCAGTCCGCATCACAACTTTACCAGCACCGTGACGGCCAGCTACATCGTGGTGCAACGTGCGGCCTTCGCGCAGTGGAACGCGGATCATTTGGCGCTTGGCTTGCTCGGTGGCTTTGCGGATGGCCTCTGGGACCTCTTTCGCTTTACCTTTACCAAAGCCTACGCGGCCTTTTTGGTCGCCAACAACGACAAGTGCGGCGAAGCCAAAGCGCTTACCACCTTTAACAGTTTTCGATACGCGGTTGATCGCAACCAGACGATCTGCAAATTCGGGTGTTTCTTCCCGATCGCGGCGACCGCGATTTCCTTGTTCTCTTGCCATTGGGCAATTCCTTAATTCATGCGCCTAGGGCGCTTTTGGTTCAATCGCAGTGGGCGTGAGCCCCCCGATCATCGAGGCCCGTCAGGACCTGCAAAAATGGGCACCCCCAAGGGAGTGCCCAAAGACTTAGATTTTCAGACCAGCTTCACGGGCAGCTTCGGCCAAGGCCTTCACTTTACCGTGGAACAGGAAACCACCGCGGTCGAAGTAGGCTTCGGATACGCCAGCTTTTTTGGCGCGTTCCGCAATCGTTGTGCCGACTTTGGTTGCAGCTTCGATGTTGTTTTTGCCAACGATGCCCAGATCCTTCTCAAGGGAAGAAGCCGAAGCCAGCGTGACACCATTCACGTCATCGATCAGCTGCACGCTGATGTTTTTGCTCGAGCGGTGAACGGATAGACGAACACGTCCAGCGTTTACCTTGCGAAGTTTGTTCCGAACGCGCAGGCGGCGTTTGATGAACAGATCGCGTTTAGTATTAGCCATTATTTCTTCTTCCCTTCTTTGCGGAAGACGAACTCGCCTTTGTAGCGGATGCCTTTGCCTTTGTAAGGCTCTGGCTTGCGCCACGCGCGGATGTTGGCGGCCACTTGGCCTACCAGCTGCTCGTCAATCCCCTCGATGGTGATCTGAGTAGGCTTGGGAGCCACAACAGTTACACCCTCAGGCACTTCATACACAACGTCATGCGACAGGCCGAGGTTCAGCTTCAGGTTTTTGCCTTCCATCGCGGCGCGGTAACCCACACCTTGAATTTCAAGCTCTTTCGTGAAGCCGTCGGTCACACCAGTCACCAAGTTTGCAACCATAGTGCGGCTCATGCCCCACTGCTGGCGTGCGCGCTTGGAAGTGCCGCGAGGCGTGATGGTCACAACGTTGTCTTCGACAGCGAGAGACACATCGTCAGTTGCTTTGAAGGAACGAACCCCTTTAGGGCCCTTAACTTCGATGGTCTGGCCAGAAACGGACGCGGAAACGCCGGAAGGCAGATCGACTGGTTTTTTACCAATACGAGACATACTAGGCGCTCCTTAGAATACCGTGCAAAGCACTTCGCCGCCAACGTTCTGGCTGCGCGCATTTGCGTCCGACATCACACCGCGAGGTGTGCTGACAATCGACACGCCCAAGCCCTGACGGACTGTTGGGATGTCTTTGGAACCCACGTAAACGCGACGACCAGGTTTAGAAACCCGCTTCAGTTCGCGAATAACAGGGGTGCCTTCGTAATATTTCAGCTCAATGTTCAAAGCCGGGTGACCGTCTTTGCCAGTAACCGACTCATAGCCACGGATGTAGCCTTCGTCTGCGAGGACGTCCAAAACCCAAGCGCGAAGCTTGGAAGCTGGTGTCTCGACAGTGGCTTTGCCGCGAAGCTGCGAGTTACGGATACGTGTGAGCATATCTGCGATAGGATCGTTCATAATCTAATGCCCTCCTTACCAGCTGGACTTAACCATGCCGGGGATCAGGCCAGCAGAGCCCAAGTCCCGCAACATGATCCGGGAAATCTTCAGCTTACGGTAGTAAGCGTGAGGACGGCCGGTCAGTTGGCAGCGGTTGTGCAAACGAGTAGCCGAGCTATTGCGCGGCAGTTCAGCCAATTTCAGGCGCGCTTTGAAACGCTCTTCCATTGGTTTTTCTTGGTCGTTTGCGATTGCGAGCAGAGCTGCACGTTTAGCGGCGTATTTCTTCACCAGCTTTTCGCGCTTCTTTTCGCGTTCGATCATTGCTTTTTTAGCCATGTCTAATTCCCTCCAGCGATCAGCTGTTGAAAGGCATGTTGAAAGCTTTCAACAGGCTCTTTGCTTCAGCGTCGGTGGTTGCGGTGGTGCAGATAACGATATCCATGCCCCAGGCTTCATCAATCTTGTCAAAGTCGATCTCTGGGAACACGAGGTGCTCCTTCAGACCCATGGCGTAGTTGCCACGGCCGTCAAACGACTTGCCCGAAATGCCGCGGAAGTCACGGATACGAGGCATTGCGATTGTGATCAGGCGATCAAGGAATTCGTACATACGCTCGCCGCGCAATGTAACCTTGGCACCAAGAGGCATCTCTTCGCGGACACGGAAGCCAGCGATCGATTTCTTAGCACGGGTCACCATGGCTTTTTGGCCAGCGATGGCGGTCAGGTCAGCAGCAGCCGCAGCGGGCTTTTTGCTGTCTTTAACCGCAGCTTTACCAGCGCCGATATTCAGGACGATTTTGTCCAGACGCGGGATCTGCATGTCGTTTTTGTAGCTGAATTCTTCTTTCATGGCGGCACGGATTGTGTCGACATAAACAGTCTTCAGACGCGGGGTGTAGTTTGCTTGGTCTAGCATTAGATCACGTCCCCTGTTGTCTTTGCGAAACGCACTTTCTTGTCGCCGTCCATTTTGAAGCCCACGCGAGTGGCCTTACCGTTGGCGTCGATCAAGGAGAGGTTGCTCAGCTGGATTGGCATCGCTTGTGGTACGCGACCACCTTGCGAGTTCTGGCTTTGCTTCACGTGGCGGATGGCAACGTTGATGCCTTCCACAATCGCTTTACCGGTCTTTGGGTTCACGGAGGAAATAGTGCCCTCTTTGCCCTTGTCCTTACCGGTCAGCACGACGATCTTGTCGCCTTTTTTCAATTTAGCAGCCATATCACAGCACCTCCGGCGCGAGCGAAATGATTTTCATGAAGTTCTTGCCGCGCAATTCGCGAACAACTGGCCCAAAGATACGTGTACCTACTGGCTCATTGTTGTTGTTCAGAATAACCGCTGCGTTGCGGTCAAAGCGGATGGCAGTGCCATCTTCGCGACGAACTTCTTTAGCTGTGCGAACAACGACGGCTTTACGAACGTCGCCTTTTTTCACACGGCCGCGTGGGATGGCTTCCTTAACCGACACGACAATAATGTCGCCGACGGATGCGTATTTACGCTTGGAACCACCCAAAACCTTAATGCACTGAACACGGCGAGCGCCGCTGTTGTCAGCCACATCTAGGTTGGTCTGCATCTGGATCATTTGATGTCTCCCGACCTTTGGGGACCTACCTTCAGGCCCCAGGGTTTCGAATAAATCGAAAAGCTATCGTTTAACCGACGATAACTTCCCAACGCTTGGTTTTGGACTTCGGCGCGCATTCTTGAATGCTAACCTTGTCACCCACGTTAAACGTGTTCTTCTCATCGTGAGCCCGGTACTTTTTGGACTTACGGATAATCTTTTTCATCACTGGGTGCTGAAAACGGCGCTCAACGGAAACTGTTACAGTTTGCTCGTTCTGGTTGCTGGTGACGACACCACTCAGGATACGCTTAGGCATTAGTTAGCCTCCCCAGCTGCAGCTTGCGCTTTTTCGTTCAGGATTGTTTTCACACGTGCAGCACCGCGCTTAACGTCGCGCATACGTGCAGTGTTTTCGAGTTGGCCGGTGGCCTGTTGGAAGCGCAAGTTAAATGCTTCCTTTTTCAGTGCGACAAGCTCTTCATTGAGCTGGTCAGCAGTCTTCTCGCGAAGCTCGCTGGCGTTCATAGCCTTTTCCTTTTTCAAACATCGGAGGGCCCCTAAAAGAGGTCACCCTGATTCCAATGGAGTTCATGATGAAATGTGGCTTTAGACCCCTGCCCGATATATTGCAAGCCCTGTCGCTGACTCTGCGCGTATATCTGTAAAATAGGGGCTTACTTGCGTCTTGGGTTACGATGTCACAAAGCGCTCTCATCGCTTTTTCCAGCAAAAGCGACTGCCGCGCTGGTTCAATTTCCCTTTGTGAGATATTGAACCGATATGACCAAAATCAGATCCCTCTTCGTGACCCGCCTCTACCAAGCCCGCCTGTCCGATCATGGCACTCCCATTGATCCTGAGGAGCTGGAGGACGAATGCCTTGGCACCGCCGAGGATGACGAGGCCGGTCAGGACTGGTGCGAGGAAAACCAATTCGCGGGCTACACCAGCTATGCGTCCCTGACGGACCTGCCGTGGCGCTCCCCGATCTTTAAGGCTGTGGTTGAGGCGCTGGACAAACACGTCGCCGCATTCGCCGCGGACCTAGAGCTGGACCTAGACGGGCGCGAGCTGAAGCTAGAGGACATCTGGATCAACATCCTGCCCCAAGGCGGCATCCACACCTCCCACATCCACCCGCATTCGGTGATCTCCGGCACCACCTATGTGGCCATGCCCGAAGGCGCATCGGCACTGAAGCTGGAGGACCCACGGTCGCAAATGATGATGGCCGCCCCCACCCGCCTGAAAGACGCGCGCGAAGAGATGCGGCAGTTCATCTATGTGAAGCCAGTGGTTGGTGACGTCCTGCTATGGGAAAGCTTCCTGCGCCATGAGGTGCCGATGAATATGGCTGAGGATGATAGGATTTCAGTCTCGTTTAACTACGCTTGGGGGTGAGGAACTTGCATCGAGTGTTGGTGGAACCGTTTGATCCGGCGCTGATTGTGAGCGGACCGATGGTAAACCTACATGTGAGTGGCGCGGCAGGGCTGCGAACGGTGGTGCGTCGCGGGTTTTGGGGCTAGGCTAATATTTCAGTTGAGAACTAAGCCGCACACAGCAAAGTAAATACGATACCCGCGAAATTAGTTTCACTTTTCAATTGAACTAAACAAAATTTCTTGGATGGGCACTTGGAACACAACACCTAGTATCTCGGCTAAGATTGTTAGTTCCCCGCACATTCTTCAAGCCAAAATTTGCACCAAGTTTCATTTTTCAGACCATGAGCCAAGCGTAGCTTCCTTTCAATAACGTTTCTCGCAGTGAGTGGGTCAATTTCGGCACCGTCTTCAAATTCTTCATCAAATCCCACTATGCTTAAATCAACTCGAAGTGGTCGATTGCTTTCGCTCACGACCTCAAATACCTCCATAGAACATACATACATGTTCCTGCCAAAAATTTCTGGCAGAACGTCTAAGAGAACAGTAGTTGGCACATAGTCGGAAGAAGAGCCATCTGAGGCACTCTTAATTAGTTTGTCTGTATTCTTGCTCATTGTGAACCTTGTCTTCTTCGTATCAGGCTCATTGTTTTTCAATGTAACTCAATGTGATTTAATCCAAATAACTACGGCTTAAGCCAAAACAAGAAAGCCTCAGCGGTTTCTCAGCGGGGCTTCACTATGGCTACCGATGCGGAACGCGCGTTTTCAAAAACTCACAGCCCCCGCCCGCGTCGCGCTAAACCTCGACGACCTCATCAGGGAACTCCGACCGCAGCTCGGCTTTTACCTTGGTCAACGCCTTGCCCAATAGGTTCTGACCCGGCCATTCTGCCGGTGGCGTGACAGCGGCTGTCGCGGCGTCCAAGCCTATGCCCCAAATGGTATCTACCGGACTTGCCTCGACCAAGAGCTTTGCCCCCGTCTGAAACAGCTTGCGGCGCAGGCCTTTGTTTTGCCGGAACTTCGCAAGGTTGATCTGCAGGACGATCTCGCTTTTGTGGGCATCCCATGTCGCGCCATCAAAGCCCGCCACCTTTTGGCCAAGCGCCTTTTGCTTGCCTGGATCCTCCGCCTGAAAAATTTTGGCCGCGATTTCATCGTCGTTAAAGAGCTTGGCTTTGAGGTACATCATCGCCTGCTCGGCACAATTGAAAACGGCCCCGTCTATTTCAATCTTTGACGGCTGCCACTGGCTAAAAGGGCCGGTCCAATAGAAATGATATTCGTCATGTAAATCAGTCATCCCCTCTTCTAGCCCTGAATGTGGATGCAAAAAAGCCCCCGCCGATGTCTCAGCGGGGGCTTCTTAATGTCTACCGATGAGGAACGCGCGTTTTCGTAGTAAAAGCAATGAGAGCGTCACTCGGTTGTGTTGGAGCACACCAGCAATTCAGATCCTACACTCACTGACGCTCTATGATGGTTAGGATGTAGAGTGATTGAAAAATCATCAAAATTACACCCGATATTATCATCAAGAAGCAAAGAGTGCTGAACAGAGTCGATCGATTGGTAGCCGCTGAAAGTATGAAGAATTTAAATCCGGACGTCGTTGCATCATCCTTAAACGTATAAAGGATCATAGCTGAAAAGATCAGTATGTGTGGAAGTGCGAGCAAAACAAACCCGTGTGTGTTTACCGCAGTAGAATACTTAGACATAAGGGCACTGGGAAGTGTGCCCAAAATCACTCGCTGAGCAAGAAGCGCCACTGCAATTGAGACCGCCAACCATGCGGTCCATTTCAATAGTCGCTTGTTCAGAGGGATGGACTCAAGAGTCATGGTTTTTATCATTCAAATTACTAATGGCGCGCGCAAGTCGCAATTCTCACCCAATTTATTACTTATTAATTTCCCAAACAAAAAGCCCCCGCCGATGTCTCAGCGGGGGCTTCTCTATGTCTACGGTGGCGGAACGCGCGTTTTCTTGAAAACACGCTGCCTCCGCCAACTTCGTTCGCTAGCGAACGACGGGATTACCAGTCTTCGCGTACGACGACGCGTGTTTTGATAGGCAGCTTCATCGCAGCAAGGCGCAGGGCCTCGCGTGCAACTGCGTCGTTCACGCCGTCGATTTCGAACATCATACGGCCAGGTTTGACCTTACATGCCCAAAAGTCCACGGAACCTTTACCCTTACCCATACGAACTTCGATAGGCTTGGAGGTCACTGGCAGGTCTGGGAAAATACGGATCCAGACACGGCCTTGACGTTTCATGTGACGCGTCATTGCACGACGGGCAGCTTCGATCTGGCGTGCAGTGATACGCTCAGGTTCAGTTGCCTTGAGGCCGTAGGTGCCAAAGTTCAGGTCTGTCCCGCCCTTTGCTTCACCCTTGATGCGGCCTTTGTGCATCTTGCGAAATTTAGTACGCTTTGGTTGTAGCATTCTTCACGCCCCCCTTAGCGACGACCGCCAGCACCGCGAGGTGTTGGGCCGTCTTGGAGTTCCTGTTGCTTACGGTCACGCGCTTGTGGATCGTGTTCCATGATCTCGCCTTTGAAGATCCATGTTTTGATCCCGATGATGCCATAGGCAGTCATCGCTTCAACGTGTGCGTAATCGATGTCGGCACGCAGGGTGTGCAAAGGCACGCGGCCTTCACGGTACCATTCGGTCCGCGCGATCTCGGCGCCACCAAGGCGGCCAGCGAGGTTCACACGGATGCCAAGGGCACCCATACGCATTGCGTTCTGTACCGAGCGCTTCATAGCGCGACGGAAGGACACACGACGTTCCAGCTGCTGGGCGATGGACTCGCCTACCAGTGCTGCGTCCAATTCAGGCTTACGAACCTCAAGGATGTTGAGGTGCAGTTCGCTTTCGGTGAACGCGGCCAGCTTCTTGCGCAGACCTTCAATATCGGCGCCTTTTTTGCCGATGATGACGCCTGGGCGTGCTGTGTGGATTGTCACGCGGCACTTTTTGTGCGGACGCTCAATGATCACACGGCTGATGCCGGCTTGTTTGCACTCAACTTTGATGAACTCGCGCATCCGGATGTCTTCCAGAAGCATGTCACCGAAGTCTTTGCTTTCAGCGTACCAGCGGCTGTCCCAGGTGCGGTTGACCTGAAGACGCATGCCGATAGGATTTACTTTATTACCCATTATGCCTGCTCCTCAGCTTGAACTTGGCGCACCTTGATTGTCAGCTCGGAAAACGGCTTAACGATCTTGCCGAACCGGCCACGGGCCCGAGGGCGACCGCGTTTCATGGTCAAGTTTTTGCCAACATAGGCTTCGGCCACGATCAGATCATCCACGTCAAGGTTGTGGTTGTTCTCAGCGTTCGCGATTGCGGACTGCAGGCATTTCTTAACGTCGTCAGAGATACGCTTCTTGGAGAAAGTCAGGTCGGACAAAGCTTTGTCCACTTTCTTGCCACGGATCAGCTGAGCCACGAGGTTCAGTTTTTGCGGGGAAGTACGGAGCATGCGCAGTTTTGCCATTGCTTCGTTATCTGCCACGCGGCGGGGGTTCTTATCCTTACCCATGGCTTACTTCCTTTTCGCTTTTTTATCAGCGGCGTGACCGTAATAGGTACGAGTTGGCGAATACTCACCAAACTTCTGACCGATCATGTCTTCGGTTACGCTAACTGGGATGTGCTTCTTGCCGTTGTAAACACCAAAGGTGAGGCCAACAAACTGAGGCAAAATGGTAGAGCGGCGAGACCAGATCTTGATCACGTCGTTGCGGCTGCTGTCTTTCGCAGCTTCGGCCTTCTTCAACACATAAGCGTCGACGAAAGGACCTTTCCATACAGAGCGAGACATCTATTAGCGTCCCTTCTTCTTGGCGTGACGCGAGCGGATGATCAGCTTTTGCGACGCTTTGTTCTTGTTGCGAGTACGAGCACCTTTTGTTGGTTTGCCCCATGGGGAAACCGGGTGACGACCACCAGAGGTACGACCCTCACCACCACCGTGCGGGTGATCGATCGGGTTCATAACAACACCACGTACGGATGGGCGAACGCCTTTGTGGCGCATACGACCGGCTTTACCGTAGTTTTGGTTGGAGTTGTCTGGGTTCGACACGGCACCAACGGTACACATGCACTCCTGACGGACGAGGCGAAGCTCGCCGGAGCTCAGACGGATCTGAGCGTAACCACCGTCACGACCCACGAACTGAGCATATGTGCCTGCAGCACGGGCGATCTGGCCGCCTTTGCCTGGCTTCAACTCGATGTTGTGGATGATTGTGCCGATTGGCAGACCGGAGAACGGCATCGCGTTGCCCGGCTTCACGTCGGCCTTAGCCGATGCGATAACGGTGTCACCAACGCCCAAGCGCTGAGGAGCAAGGATATAGGCCTGCTCGCCGTCTTCATATTTCACCAGTGCGATAAACGCAGTCCGGTTCGGGTCATATTCGATCCGCTCGACTGTAGCTGTGACGTCAAATTTCGTCCGCTTGAAGTCAACGATCCGGTAAAGACGCTTAGCGCCCCCACCCTTGCGACGCATTGTGATCCGACCGGTATTGTTCCGTCCACCATTCTTGGTCAAACCCTCTGTGAGGGACTTGACCGGGCGGCCTTTCCAAAGTTCCGAGCGGTCGATCAGAACCAACCCACGTTGGCCTGGCGTCGTCGGCTTATACGACTTAAGTGCCATGCTTTCTGTCTTCCGTTTTGGAGCAGCGGGACTTACCGCTGCTTGGTTTATAGGGCCCCGAAGGTCCCCGAATTAAAGTGCTCATGCGAGCAACAGCAAAGCCCCAGACGAATCTGGGGCTTTGCCGATGTCGGTGTTTAGGTTGGAGGGTGTTGCGGGTCAAGGGGGTTAGTAGAGGAATTACCCTTCAAAACGCTTTTGGAACTTTTCCATTTTTGGGCTGTGCAAGAACTTGAACCCCATCGTCCCAAACTATCTTTCCTGGGTTCGTCAAACGGACTTCCCGTATCTCGCAACCTGCCAGAGTAAGTACTGATGCCAATTCACGTGCGCGCATAACGACGCTACCTTTTTTCGAACAGGAAAAGCTCGCATCCTTATGAAACCAAAACAGAGACTTTCGGACATCAGAAGTCCTCGCTTTCCCTTTGAGGCGTGGATAGGTAAGGCCACCTCCACCGCCCTTGATAAACCAATAGAAGGCTTCATCATGTGCCCGCTGAACACTTCCCTTTTGTACCGAAAAATCAACGTCATCGCGCGCTGCAAACATCCCAAGTTCAGCGTCAACAGTCGGGTGCGGTAAGTTAGTAACAAAACGAATGAACATTGCCATAAGCTAACAGCTCCGGGTTATCCGTATCAACAGAAAGCCGCGCATCGCAGGACCGGGGGATGGCGATCAAACCTTCTTGGACACCACTTTATGGCAGCCAAGCACGTCCTCCCTATCAAGATACAACCCAGCCCAACCAAATCGCCAGCCCGTGGGACGGTCCGGCGATGCTCGGCGCCTGCGGCTTGATTCCGAGCTGGATGGAGCGGACCAACAAAAAAGCCCCGCTCATCAGAGCAGGGCTTCTTCAATTCTATGCGTAGTGCGGGGTCGCCCCCTGCCCTACTTAAAGACCAGTGGAGACGTCGATTGTGTTACCTTCTTCGAGGGTAACATACGCCTTCTTCACGTCCTTACGGCGACCAGGCTGGCCACGGAAACGCTTGACCTTACCTTTGGTGATGGAGGTGTTAACCGCCTTCACCTTGACGCCGAAGAGTGTTTCCACCGCTTCTTTGATCATCGGCTTGTTCGAGTCGATAGCGACCTCAAATACAACCGCGTTGTTCTCCGAGGCCATAGTGGCTTTCTCGGTGATCAACGGCTTGCGGATCACGTCGTAGTGCTCAGACTTCGTGCTCATGACAGGCGAGCCTCCAGTGCTTCGAGACCAGCTTTGGTGATAACCAAAGTGTCGCGTTTCAGGATGTCGAAGACATTCGCGCCCATAGTTGGCAGAACGTCCAGACCAGCGATGTTGCGGGCAGCTTGAACGAAGTCAGCATTCACGTCGGCACCGTCGATGATCAAAGCGCGCTTCCAGCCCAATTCCTTAACCTGTGCGGCCAAAGTTTTGGTTTTCACGTCTTTCACGTCGATGCTGTCGATGATGACCAGCTCGCCTGCAACCGCTTTGGCGGACAGGGCGTGCATCAGGCCAAGCTTACGAACCTTCTTAGGAAGATCGTGGCCGTGGCTGCGAGGTGTTGGGCCCTTGTAGACACCACCACCGCGGAAGATCGGAGCCGAACGCGCACCGTGACGTGCGCCACCAGTACCTTTTTGACGGTAGATCTTCTTGGTCGAGTAGTTCACTTCGGAACGGGTCTTCACCTTGTGCGTACCAGCCTGCGCGTTGTTGCGCTGCCAGCGAACCACACGGTGCAGGATGTCTGCACGTGGCTCCAAGCCGAAGATGGCGTCAGACAGCTCTACGGAGCCGGCCGATTTGCCGTCAAGTTTGATTGCATCAGCTTTCATCGGACGCATCTCCTTCTGGGGCAGCAGCTTCAGCTGGTGCTTCAGTTACAGCGGCGGAACGCAAAGCGGCAGGGAAGACAACGGTGTCAGCCAAAGGCTTCTTCACGGCGTCTTTAACGGTGACCCAGCCACCTTTGGAACCAGGAACGGCGCCTTTGATCATGATCAGACCGCGATCAACGTCAGTTTTGACAACTTGCAAGTTTTGCGTAGTCACGCGGGCAGCGCCCATGTGGCCGGCCATTTTCTTGCCTTTGAAAACCTTACCAGGATCTTGACACTGACCGGTAGAGCCGTGCGAACGGTGAGAGATAGACACACCGTGTGTCGCGCGAAGACCGCCAAAGTTGTGACGCTTCATCGCACCAGCGAAACCTTTACCAATCGAGGTGCCAGCTACGTCAACGTATTGGCCCTCAAAATAGTGCTCCGCGATGATTTCTTCACCAACGGGGATCAGGTTTTCCTCAGCAACGCGGAACTCAGCGACCTTGCGCTTAGGCTCCACCTTCGCAGCGGCGAAGTGGCCGCGCATAGCTTTGGATGTGCGTTTTGCTTTCGCTGTGCCAGCACCGAGCTGAACCGCTGTGTAGCCGTCCTTCTCCATTGTGCGGTTGGCAACAACTTCCAGCTTGTCGAGTTGAAGAACGGTTACAGGGATCTGCTTGCCGTCTTCCATGAAGAGGCGGGTCATGCCAACCTTCTTCGCAATTACACCAGAGCGCAACATTCAGTAGCCCTCCTTAAACCGAGATCTGGACGTCAACGCCAGCAGCAAGGTCGAGCTTCATCAGCGCGTCCACAGTCTGCGGAGTTGGGTCAACGATGTCGAGCAGACGCTTGTGCGTACGGATCTCGAACTGATCGCGGGATTTTTTGTCCACGTGTGGGCCACGCAGAACGGTGAATTTTTCAATCTTGTTTGGCAAAGGGATCGGGCCACGAACGTCAGCGCCGGTGCGCTTGGCTGTGTTAACGATCTCTTGAGTAGATGCATCAAGTACCCGGTAGTCGAATGCTTTCAGGCGGATGCGAATGTTTTGGCTTGCTGCCATGACATATATCCCTCGAATGAGGTCTTAACGGATTGGAAGATACCAGCTCATCCGGCACCCTCATCGCGTCTATTTTCCAGAACAAAAGAAGGGCACGCATGGCGTACCCCTGTTCCGATGTGGGTGCTATAGGGCGAGTCGGCGGTTGTGGCAAGGGGGTATTAAAACCCCCTAGAGGTTTTACCTCAACTTATCTTGCAATCGCCTTTGGCACGAAAATCGTTCCCGTAACCTAGTGGTTTAGCAATCACGCTCACCTTGCCCGTATTTTTATGCAGCAAAGCTCTGTAATTGAACGCTGGTGTTCGCTGGTTCGATTTGCTTTTGGTACCGGTCAAAATCCAACGCAAAATCATTTTGTCCTGAGTGTTCCGAACCAATTTGGAACTCTTCACCTTACCGCCCATTTCTTCTGCGGTAGGTTTCAATAGTTCGATCGTTTTTTGAGTCGTATCAACTTCAATAATCGAAATTTTCGGAATCCACCCCCCGCTTTTGTGCATGTCTGTCATAGTACAATTAAGAGTCATAGTCGCGGCAGAAGTGCTTGTTGCAAAAACCGAAGCAAAAATAGCGGCCAATACGGTGAGGCGTTTCAAAATAAATCTCCTATTACAAACTCACTTTTATTCGCATGGGTTCTCTACACTGACAACAACCTTTTCAGAACATTCAAAAGAAAGAAGGCCGCCGCATTTCTGCGACGGCCTTTTTTTTAGTAACAACCGAGTGGGTTCTCTGCTCTCATCGTTCTTACGAACGACTACCGCAGGTCACCCACCGTCGCGTTTCGCTCAGCGAAACGGCGACGTTACTCAGTAATCTTAGACACAACGCCCGCGCCAACTGTGCGGCCGCCTTCGCGGATCGCGAAGCGCAGGCCTTGCTCCATCGCGATTGGTGCGATCAGCTCAACGTCGAACTTCAGGTTATCGCCTGGCATAACCATCTCGGTGCCAGCTGGAAGCTGAACTGTGCCGGTTACGTCAGTAGTCCGGAAGTAGAACTGTGGACGGTAGTTCGCGAAGAACGGTGTGTGACGACCGCCTTCTTCTTTGGTCAGAATATAGGCTTCTGCTTCGAACTTGGTGTGTGGAGTAACGGAGCCTGGCTTAACCAGAACCTGACCGCGCTCAACGCCGTCACGGTCGATGCCGCGCAACAGAACACCAACGTTATCGCCAGCTTCACCACGATCCAGCAGCTTGCGGAACATTTCAACACCAGTACAGGTGGTTTTCGCTGTGTCGCGGATACCAACGATGGACAGCTCGTCGCCCACGTTCACAACGCCACGCTCAACACGGCCAGTGACAACTGTACCACGGCCAGAGATCGAGAATACGTCCTCGATTGGCAGCAAGAACGGCTGGTCAACAGCGCGCTCTGGTGTTGGGATGTATTCGTCAACAGCAGCCATCAACTTCTTGATCGACTCTTCACCGATTTCAGGTGTCTTGCCTTCCATAGCAGCCAGTGCGGAGCCAGGGATCACAGGAATGTCGTCGCCAGGGTAGTCGTAGGAAGACAGCAGTTCGCGGATTTCCATTTCAACCAGCTCAAGCAGCTCTTCGTCGTCTACTTGGTCAACTTTGTTCATGTAGACAACCATCTTAGGGATGCCAACTTGGCGACCCAGCAGGATGTGCTCACGAGTTTGTGGCATTGGGCCGTCAGCCGCGTTCACAACCAAGATCGCGCCGTCCATTTGCGCCGCACCAGTGATCATGTTTTTCACGTAGTCAGCGTGGCCTGGGCAGTCAACGTGCGCGTAGTGACGTGTCTCTGTTTCATACTCAACGTGCGCTGTGGAGATCGTGATACCACGTGCTTTTTCTTCTGGCGCGCCGTCGATCTGGTCGTAGGCTTGGAAGTCGCCAAAGTACTTCGTGATTGCTGCTGTCAGCGTGGTTTTGCCGTGGTCAACGTGGCCGATTGTGCCGATGTTAACGTGCGGTTTAGAGCGTTCAAACTTTTCCTTAGCCATGATGGCCTCCTGTTTATGTCTATGTGCAGGTGGCGGGTTCGACCCGATACCTAAAAGGGAAACGATGCGCGCCCGAGGCGCGCACCGGAATTATGCAAATTTGGCCTGAATTTCTTCAGAGATCGCGTTTGGCACTGGCTCGTAGTGGTCGAACTGCATGGTGAAGTTCGCACGACCCGAAGACATCGAACGCAATGTGTTGATGTAGCCGAACATGTTCGCCAAAGGCACGAAGGCGTCGATGGCAATCGCGTTACCGCGAGCATCTTGACCCTGAACCTGACCACGACGTGATGTCAGATCACCGATGATACCACCTGTGTATTCGTCAGGTGTCACAACTTCGACCTTCATCACTGGCTCCAGAAGTTTCGCGCCAGCTTTGCGCATACCTTCACGCATACACATACGTGCAGCGATCTCGAATGCCAGAATGCTGGAGTCAACGTCGTGGAACTTACCGTCGATCAAAGCAACTTTGAAGTCGATCACAGGGAAGCCAGCCAATGGGCCGCTGTCCATAACCGAGTTGATGCCTTTTTCAACGCCAGGGATGTATTCCTTAGGAACAGCACCACCAACGATGCGGCTCTCGAAGGAGAACCCTTCGCCAGGCTCTGTCGGAGTGATGATCATCTTCACTTCGCCGAACTGACCAGACCCACCAGACTGCTTCTTGTGGGTGTAGCTGTGCTCGACTTCGTGACCGATAGTCTCACGGTAAGCAACCTGAGGCGCACCAATGTTGGCTTCAACTTTGAATTCGCGCTTCAGACGGTCCACGAGGATGTCGAGGTGAAGCTCGCCCATGCCCTTCATGATGGTTTGACCGGACTCAAGGTCGGTCTCAACACGGAAGGATGGATCCTCTGCAGCCAGACGTTGCAAACCAATCGACATTTTCTCTTGGTCGGCTTTTGTCTTAGGCTCAACGGCGATCTCGATCACTGGATCTGGGAACGTCATTGTTTCAAGAACAACCTGCTCTTTGTCGTCGGACAGAGTGTCACCCGTTGTGGTGTCTTTCAGACCGGCAAGCGCGATGATGTCACCAGCATATGCTTCGGTGATTTCGTCTTGCTTGTTGGAGTGCATCATAACCATACGGCCGATACGCTCTTTACGACCTTTGGTTGTGTTCATCAGCGTGTCACCCTTGGCAAGTGTGCCAGAGTAGATACGTGTGAACGTCAGCGTGCCCATGTAAGGGTCGTTCATGATTTTGAACGCAAGGCCAGAGAATGCCATGTCATCATCCGCACGGCGGGCGATGTCACGTGTCTCTGTCTCATCGCCAGGCTTAAAGCCCATGTAGTCAACTACGTCGAGCGGGCTCGGCAGGTAGTCAACAACAGCGTTGAGAAGCGGCTGAACGCCTTTGTTTTTGAACGCGGAGCCACCCAGAACCGGCACGAATGCCATTGCCAGTGTGCCCTTACGAAGCAATTTGCGCAGTGTTGGAACGTCAGGCTCGTTGCCTTCAAGGTATTCCATCATCGCGTCGTCGTCCATTTCGACGGCGGCTTCGATCATTTTGCCACGCCATTCGTTGGCCATATCTTGAAGCTCTGCACGGATTGGGCGTTTTTCCCAAGTCGCGCCGAGGTCTTCGCCGATGTAGACCCACTCTTGCATGGTTACGAGGTCAACCAGACCTTCCAGCTCGGTTTCCGCGCCGATTGGCACGCCGACTGGAACAGCTGTTGCGCCTGTACGGTCTTCGATCTGTGCAACACAGTTGAAGAAGTCCGCGCCGATCTTATCCATTTTGTTCACGAATACGATCCGTGGAACTTTGTAGCGATCAGCCTGACGCCAAACAGTTTCTGTCTGAGGCTCAACACCAGCGTTGCCATCCAGAACACAAACGGCACCATCGAGAACAGCCAAGGAACGCTCAACTTCAATAGTGAAGTCAACGTGACCCGGAGTGTCGATGATGTTCATGCGGTGCTTAGGAGAATCCGGTGTTGTGCCGTCTTCTGTACGTTCCCAGAATGTCGTCGTCGCAGCGGAAGTAATTGTAATACCCCGTTCCTGCTCCTGCTCCATCCAGTCCATCGTTGCTGCGCCGTCGTGGACTTCGCCGATGTTGTGGGATTTGCCCGTGTAGTACAGGATCCGCTCGGAACAGGTGGTTTTACCTGCGTCGATGTGGGCCATGATACCAAAGTTGCGGTACAGCTCTAGTGGAAATTCGCGTGCCATATCAGGTGCGTCCCTTTACCAGCGGTAGTGGCTGAATGCTTTGTTAGCATCGGCCATTTTGTGAGTGTCTTCGCGTTTCTTGACGGCGGAACCACGGGAGTTCACAGCATCCATCAATTCGCCAGCAAGACGTTCTTCCATGGTGTTTTCGTTGCGCGTGCGCGCAGCTTTGATCAACCAACGGATTGCCAGGGCTTCGCGACGTTCTGGACGAACCTCAACGGGAACCTGGTAAGTCGCACCACCGACGCGGCGCGAGCGCACTTCGACGGATGGTTTGATCAGCTCAAGAGCTTCGTGGAACACTTCCACAGGAGCTTTCTTCAGCTTGGCTTCAACGCGGTCAAATGCGTTGTATACGATACGTTCGGCGGCAGATTTTTTGCCGTCGATCATTAGGTTGTTCATGAACTTTGTCAGAACGCGGTCACCAAATTTGGCGTCCGGCAGTACTTCGCGTTTTTCAGCGGCGTGACGACGTGACATGTAATCTCTTCCTTACTTCGGACGCTTCGCGCCGTATTTCGAACGACGTTGTTTACGATCTTTAACGCCTTGGGTATCCAGAACACCGCGCAGGATGTGGTAACGGACACCCGGAAGGTCTTTTACACGACCGCCGCGGATCAGAACCACAGAGTGCTCCTGAAGGTTGTGGCTTTCACCTGGAATGTAGGAGATGACCTCGAAGCCGTTTGTCAGGCGCACTTTGGCAACCTTACGCATAGCGGAGTTCGGTTTCTTAGGTGTCGTTGTATAGACACGTGTGCAAACGCCACGCTTTTGCGGGCATTGCTCTAGGTGCTGAGACTTGGAAGTCTTGCGTTTTGGCTGGCGCGGTTTGCGGATCAGCTGTTGGATCGTTGGCATTGAGGATCGTCCCCTTGGTTTCAAACTCGTTTGGAACACACGCGCGTGCGCCCCGCTTAATTCTTGGTTGTGATTGCGCGTCCGCAAACACAAAGACCCGCATCGGGTTACCCTACCTGGGTTCCGAGCGGTGAGGTTACAGAGGATCGGGACGAGTAAGTGTCCGGATCGTGACCACATAAATTTTGAGTACAAGCCGAGCGTTCCCCGACCTGCTTGCGCGCCTGATAAGCGGAGTCGCGCAAGGTGTCAACAGCAGCGGCCGCTTCGCGCAGTCCTGCGTCACCGTTGACGCACAGCTTTCCCCCGCCGCTTTGCCGCTACCCGTTCACGGTAGAGAGTAAACAACCCCGTCGCGACAACGATTGCCGAGCCCAGCAGCGTCACCTCATCAGGCCAGTCCCCGAAGACAATCAGCCCAAGAAGCAAGGCCACGATAAGACTGGTATAACGAAACGGGGCAACAAAGCCGATTTCACCAAACCGCATTGCCGACACCGAGAAAACATAGCCCCCGATAACGAAGAAGCTTGCCCCGCCCAGCCACATCGCTGAAGTCGCACTCAGGGGGGTCCATTGCTCTGTCAGGCTTCCAACTCCGCCAATAAGAAATACCCCGAAGGCCGCCGCCAGCGCGATCGTCATTGAGGGAACCGACGATGATATGCGGCGCGCACAGAGATCCCGAATTGTAACGCAGGCGACTGCCAGCAGCACGTAGATGGAATAGACCGAAAACCCGCCATCATCACCAAACAAGAAAGGTGGCTGCAGTATCAAGATCACGCCAATAAAGCCTACTAGAATTGCCAACAGGCGTTTCCAGCCCACAGCCTCACCCAAGAACAACGCACCGGCCAAAGTGACGGTCAAAGGTAGGGCTTGTAGAATGGCCGTCACATCCGCAATCGGCATGTGATAAAGGGCGGATATAAAAAAGTAGGCCGAGCCAAGTTCTGCGACCGAACGCACCGCAATAAGCAGCTGATCCTTGCGGGCAAACTGCGCACGCAGCCCCCCCGAACGCCACGCCATAAACCCCAGAAAAAGCATCACCGGAACAGAGCGCAACATCAGCGCCTGAAACAACGGAACGTCACCAGACAGGGACTTCATGCAAACATCGTTCAACGTGAAAGCTGTCATTGAGCCCATCATGAATAGGGCACCGCGAATGTTATCTGAAATGGCCATGATTTCGCGAATATCATTGAAGCGCGCATCTAGATAGCACCAAAAGAAAAGCCCCCGCCGAATTCTCGGCGGGGGCTTCGTGATTTCACCTCAAGCAGGACTTATTCGTCGCGGCTCTCTGGGGTTTCGACCATGATGGACGCCATTGGATCGTCTGCGACGGTTTCCTCAGGGGCAGCCAATGCAAGAGCGGCTTCTGCCTCGGCCTTGCGGGCCTCGACAACCACATTGTCACGATCCGTAGCAATGCGGCGCATTTTTTGCGTCGCACCACCGGTACCAGCTGGGATCAGGCGGCCAACGATGACGTTCTCTTTTAAACCAATCAGTTTGTCACGTTTGCCCATTGTAGAGGCTTCCGTGAGAACGCGGGTCGTTTCTTGGAACGATGCAGCGGAGATAAACGAACGCGTTTGCAGCGACGCTTTGGTGATCCCCAGCAGGATAGGTTCGCCGGTTGCCGGCTCCCCACCTTTGGAAATCGCCTTCTCGTTGGCGGCATCAAACTCGGCCTTGTCAACGTGTTCGCCCTTCAAAAGTGTCGTCATCCCAGAGGATTGAACTTCCCACTTCTGCAGCATTTGACGCACGATAACTTCGATGTGTTTATCGTTAATCTTCACGCCTTGCAGACGGTACACGTCTTGGACTTCGTCGATCATGTAGTCGGCCAAAGCCTCAACACCCATAATGCCAAGGATATCATGCGGCGCAGGGTTGCCGTCCATGATGTAGTCACCTTTTTGCACGAAGTCGCCTTCGGCTACTGGGATGTGCTTCCCTTTTGGCACCATGTATTCGACTTTGTTGTCCGGATCCTCGGAGGACTCAATCGCGATGCGGCGCTTGTTTTTGTAGTCCTTGCCGAAGCGAACGTAGCCATCGATTTCCGCGATGATAGCGTGGTCTTTAGGGCGACGTGCCTCAAAGAGTTCAGCCACACGTGGAAGACCACCGGTAATGTCCTTGGTTTTGGCACCCTCACGAGGGATACGCGCAACCACGTCACCGGCTTTGATGTCCTGACCGTCTTCGATCGACAGAATGGCGTCTACAGACATTGGGTAAGTGGCAGGGTTGCCATTTTCCAAACGCACAGGTTCGCCGTCAGGGCCTTCGATCAGCACTTCAGGTTTCAGCTCGTTGCCTTTTGGCGCTGCGCGCCAGTCCACAACGATCTTCTGTGTCATGCCGGTTGCGTCATCGGTCTCATCCTTAACGGCGATGCCGGAGATGAGGTCGACAAAACGGGCCTTACCGTCTTTTTCAGCGATGATTGGCAATGTGTACGGATCCCATTCAAATAGCTTGTCGCCGCGGGCCACTTTGGCCTTATCTTTGACGTGCAGTTTGGAGCCGTAGCCGATTTTGTGACGCGCGCGCTCGGTGCCGTTGGCATCGGTGATTGTGAGTTGCATGTTGCGCCCCATAACCACTTTTTCGCCTGCGGCGTTCTCAAGGATGGAGGCGTTCTCGAACGCGACCTTACCTTCTTGCGAAGCCTCAAGGAACGATTGCTGGCCACCCTGCGCAACACCACCAATGTGGAACGTCCGCATTGTCAGCTGTGTACCAGGCTCACCGATCGACTGAGCAGCGATAATACCGACAGCTTCACCAGTGTTCACCAGCGTACCACGGGCCAAGTCGCGGCCGTAGCACATGGCGCAAACGCCTTCTTCAGCTTCACAGGTCAAAGGCGAACGCATACGGGCAGTTGGAATATCCGCCGCATCGATTGCGTCAGCTTTACGCTCGTCGATCAGCTCGTCACGGGCGACGATGATTTCGTCCGTGCCAGGCATCAAGATGTCTTCTGCAGCTGTACGACCCAAGAGACGTTCACCGATGGAAGCCACAACTTCACCGTCATTCACCGCGGAGGATGCGTTGATGAAGTTTTCAGTGCCACAGTCATGCATGCGAACGATGCAATCTTGCGCCACGTCAACCAGACGACGTGTCAGGTAACCGGAGTTCGCAGTCTTCAAAGCCGTATCCGACAGACCCTTACGGGCACCGTGGGTGGAGTTGAAGTACTCAAGAACGCTGAGGCCTTCTTTAAAGTTCGAGATGATCGGCGTCTCGATGATTTCACCGTTCGGCTTGGCCATAAGACCACGCATACCGCCCAGCTGTTTCATCTGAGTAACCGAGCCACGCGCACCGGAGTGGGCCATCATGTAAACCGAGTTCGGTTCATTTTCAGCGCCCGCCTCATCACGACCAGAGTCAGAGATGTTAGACATCATCGCGTCAGTCACTTGGTCGTTACATTTCGACCATGCATCGATGACTTTGTTGTACTTCTCGCCCTGCGTAATCAGGCCGTCCATGTACTGCTGTTCGAACTCTTTGACCTGACCGCGTGTGCCGTCAACGATTGGCCATTTGGTGTCTGGGATCAGCATGTCGTCCTTACCGAACGAAATGCCCGCTTTAAACGCTTCGCGGAAACCCATGGTCATGATCTGGTCACAGAAGATTACGGACTCTTTCTGACCACAGTAGCGGTAGACAGTGTCAATAACCTGCTGAACTTCCTTCTTACGCAGAAGGCGGTTCACCAGCGAGAACGGTGCTTTCGCGTTGATTGGCAACAAGGCACCCAAGCGGATACGACCCGGAGTGGTCTCGAAGCGCGTCAACACCTCGTTCCCTTCCGCATCGATCTGCGGCAGGCGCGCTTGGATCTTGGCGTGCAAGTGAACCTCACCGGAATCCAGCGCGTGCTGAACTTCGTCGACATTCGAGAAGATCTTGCCTTCGCCAAGCATGCCTTCGCGTTCCATGGTGATGTAGTACAGACCAAGGATCATATCCTGCGATGGCACGATAATCGGAGCACCGTTCGCAGGGGACAGGACGTTGTTGGTCGACATCATCAGAACACGTGCTTCAAGCTGGGCTTCCAGCGAAAGAGGCACGTGAACAGCCATTTGGTCACCGTCGAAGTCGGCGTTAAAGGCCGAACAGACCAGCGGGTGCAGCTGGATGGCTTTCCCTTCGATCAGAACCGGCTCGAACGCTTGGATACCCAAACGGTGCAATGTCGGCGCACGGTTCAGCATCACTGGGTGTTCGCGGATCACTTCGTCGAGGATGTCCCAAACTTCTGGACGCTCTTTTTCAACAAGCTTTTTCGCCTGCTTCACGGTGGAGGACAGACCTTTGGCCTCCAGACGCGAGTAGATGAACGGCTTGAACAGCTCGAGTGCCATCTTCTTGGGCAAACCACATTGATGCAATTTCAGCTCTGGGCCCGTCACAATGACCGAACGTCCAGAGAAGTCGACGCGCTTACCCAAAAGGTTCTGACGGAAGCGACCTTGCTTCCCTTTCAGCATGTCGGACAAGGACTTCAGCGGGCGCTTGTTGGCACCAGTGATAGTCCGGCCACGACGACCGTTGTCGAACAGCGCATCCACAGATTCCTGCAACATACGCTTTTCGTTGCGCACGATGATATCAGGTGCGCGAAGCTCGATCAGGCGCTTCAGGCGGTTGTTCCGGTTGATCACGCGGCGGTACAGGTCGTTCAGATCGGACGTCGCAAAGCGGCCGCCATCAAGTGGGACCAGCGGGCGCAGCTCTGGCGGGATCACAGGAACCACTGTCAGAACCATCCACTCTGGGCGGTTGCCGGATTCAAGGAAGTTCTCAACCAGTTTCAGACGTTTGATGATCTTCTTCGGCTTCAGCTCACCTGTGGCCTCTTTGAGGTCCTCACGCAACTGGTCAGCCTCTGCTTCCAGATCGATCGCAGCCAGCATTTCGCGGATCGCTTCTGCACCGATGTTGGCGGTGAAGGCGTCCATGCCATAGGCGTCTTGAGCGTCGAGGAACTCTTCCTCATTCATCAATTGGCCGTAAACAAGGTCAGTCAGACCCGGCTCGATGACAACGTAGTTCTCGAAGTAGAGAATACGTTCCAGATCACGCAGCGTCATATCCAGCATCAGGCCGATCCGCGATGGAAGCGACTTGAGGAACCAGATGTGCGCTACTGGGGCTGCCAGCTCGATGTGGCCCATACGTTCGCGACGTACTTTTTGAAGCGTTACTTCGACACCACATTTCTCGCAGACAACGCCGCGATACTTCATGCGCTTATATTTACCGCACAGGCATTCGTAGTCTTTAACTGGGCCAAAGATGCGCGCGCAGAACAAGCCGTCCCGCTCTGGCTTGAACGTACGGTAGTTGATGGTTTCCGGCTTTTTGATCTCGCCGTAGGACCAGCTCAAGATACGCTCGGGCGAGGCCAAAGAAACTTTGATTTCGTCAAAGCTCTTTGGTGCCGCGATCGGGTTGAACGGGTTGTTTGTCAGTTCCTGGTTCATTTTGCGTCCTTACAAATTAGGGGATGGGTTGAGTGGGGCGCTCGGCGCCCTACTCCTCCTCCGCATCCAGGAGTTCCATGTTGAGGCCGAGGCCTCGGACTTCTTTCACGAGAACGTTGAACGATTCCGGAATACCGGCCTCGAAGTTGTCCTCGCCTTTGACGATCGACTCGTAGACTTTCGTCCGGCCTGCCACGTCATCCGATTTCACCGTCAGCATTTCTTGCAAGGTGTAAGCGGCCCCGTAAGCTTCAAGCGCCCAGACTTCCATCTCCCCGAAGCGCTGACCACCAAACTGGGCTTTACCACCCAGAGGTTGCTGCGTGACGAGCGAGTATGGACCCGTAGAACGAGCGTGGATTTTGTCGTCCACAAGGTGGTGCAGTTTCAGCAGGTATTTGACACCTACGGTCACAGGACGGGCGAATTGCTCACCAGTGCGGCCATCATACAGAACCGACTGACCCGAAGTGTCAAAGCCCGCTTTTGTCAGCGCGTCGTTGATGTCGCTTTCTTTCGCACCATCAAAAACCGGCGTCGCAATTGGAACACCGCGGCGCACGGCCTCGGCAGATTCAATCATGTCGGTTTCAATCATGCCGCCGAAGGCTTCATTGTAGGTCTCGGCACCATATGCGTGCTCAAGCGCATCACGCACAGGCTGGCTGTCGCCAGTCCGCTTGAAGTCTTCCAAAGCGTCGTCAATTTTCAGACCCAAGCCGCGTGCGGCCCAACCCATGTGGGTTTCAAGAATCTGCCCAACGTTCATACGTGAAGGCACACCCAGCGGGTTCAGACAGAAGTCGACCGGAGTACCATCTGCGAGGAATGGCATATCCTCCATTGGAACAACCTTGGAGATAACACCTTTGTTGCCGTGACGGCCGGCCATTTTGTCGCCCGGCTGAAGCTTGCGCTTCACAGCAACGAAGACCTTAACCATCTTCATGACGCCCGGTGGCAAGTCATCACCACGGCGGACTTTTTCGACCTTGTCTTCAAAACGGGCCTGAAGCGCGTTCTTTTGCGCCTCATATTGACCGTTCAGGGCCTCAAGGGCTGCGGCTTCGGTTTCTTCAGCCAAAGCAAGCTGCCACCATTGACCACGAGACAACATTTCCAACAATTCTGGTGTGATTTCCGAGTTCGGCTTAACGCCTTTCGGACCTTTCACAGCAGTTTTGCCGATCAGCATTGCCTGCAGACGTGAATAGATGTTGCGGTCAAGAATGCCCATCTCATCGTCGCGGTCACGCGCAAGGCGTTCGATTTCCTCACGCTCGATCTGCAAGGAGCGTTCGTCTTTCTCAACGCCGTGACGGTTAAAGAGGCGCACCTCAACAACAGTCCCGAAGTCACCCGGCTTCACGCGCAGCGATGTGTCACGCACATCGGAGGCTTTTTCACCAAAGATGGCGCGCAGAAGCTTTTCTTCCGGCGTCATCGGGCTTTCGCCCTTCGGTGTGATCTTACCGACCAGAATGTCACCCGGCTCTACGTCCGCGCCGATGTACACGATGCCAGCCTCGTCGAGGTTGCGCAGCGCTTCTTCACCAACGTTTGGAATGTCGCGTGTGATTTCTTCTGGTCCAAGCTTCGTATCACGAGCAGCGACTTCAAACTCTTCGAGGTGAATCGAAGTGAAGACGTCGTCACGCGCAATGCGCTCGGAGATCAGGATGGAGTCCTCATAGTTGTAGCCGTTCCATGGCATAAACGCGACGAGCACGTTCTTACCAAGGGCCAACTCGCCCATGTCGGTGGACGGACCATCGGCAATAACCTGACCGGCGGACACCACGTTGCCCACTTTCACCAGCGGACGCTGGTTGATGCAGGTGTTTTGGTTGGACCGCTGGAACTTGCGCAGACGGTAGATATCCACGCCTGGATCGCCTGGGGCCAGATCATCTGTTACGCGAACAACGATACGTGTCGCATCCACTTGGTCGATGATGCCGCCACGGTGGGCCTGAATGGCCGCACCCGAATCCGTTGCAACCACGCCTTCAATACCGGTGCCCACATATGGCGCATCAGCTTGCAGCAATGGAACAGCCTGACGTTGCATGTTCGACCCCATCAGGGCGCGGTTCGCATCGTCATTCTCAAGGAACGGGATCAAGGAAGCAGCGACCGAGACCAACTGCTTCGGGCTCACGTCGATCAGGTCCACATTGGCGTTGCTTTGCAGCATGTATTCGCCGGACTGACGGGTCGAAACCAATTCGTTAACGAACTTCATGTTGTCATCAAGGTTGGCGTTTGCCTGCGCAACAGTGTGGCGCATTTCCTCGGTTGCGGACATGTATTGCACATCGTCCGTGACAACACCGTCCACAACTTTGCGGTAAGGTGTCTCGATGAAGCCGTATTTGTTCACGCGGGCAAAGGTCGCCAACGAGTTGATCAGACCAATGTTCGGACCCTCGGGTGTCTCAATCGGGCACATGCGGCCGTAGTGAGTTGGGTGAACGTCGCGAACCTCAAAGCCTGCACGTTCACGTGTCAGACCACCTGGTCCAAGCGCGGACAAGCGGCGCTTGTGCGTGACTTCGGACAGCGGGTTGGTTTGGTCCATGAACTGCGACAGCTGCGAGGAGCCGAAGAATTCACGCACCGCAGCCGCAGCCGGTTTCGCGTTGATCAGGTCTTGTGGCATCACTGTGTCGATTTCGACAGAGGACATACGCTCTTTGATCGCGCGCTCCATGCGCAGCAGACCAACGCGGTACTGGTTCTCCATCAACTCGCCAACGGAACGCACACGACGGTTGCCCAAGTGGTCAATGTCGTCGATGTCGCCGCGACCATCGCGCAGGTCAACCAGCGCTTTGATGCAGGAGATGATGTCTTCCTTGCGCAGGGTGCGCACGGTGTCTTCAGCATCCAGATCAAGACGCATGTTCATCTTCACGCGACCAACGGCCGACAGGTCGTAGCGCTCGCTATCGAAGAACAATGTGTCGAACAACGCGGATGCGGATTCAACGGTGGGCGGCTCGCCCGGGCGCATAACGCGGTAGATATCCATCAGCGCGGTTTCGCGGCTGAAGTTCTTGTCCACGGCCACAGTGTTGCGGATGTATGGGCCCACGTTGACGTGGTCGATGTCCAGAGTTGGAATCGTGGTAACACCGTTGTCGATCAAAGTTTTCAGAGTGCCGCCTACGACCTCTTCGCCCTTTTTGTCCAACTCCCAAGTCAGCTCGTCACCGGCTTCAACCCAGATTTCGCCGGTCTCTTCGTTGATGATGTCACGCGCTACAAAACGACCGATGATGCCCTCAAACGGCAACAGGACGTTTTCGACGTTCCCTTCTTCGATCAGTTTCTTAACTGCGCGCGGTGTAACTTTCTTACCCGCTTCTGCAATCACTTCACCGGTTTTGGCGTCAATGATGTCGGCAGCAGGCTTGGTGCCTTTGATCCGCTCTGGGAAGAACTTCGTGGACCAGCCACCTTTCTTCACTGCGTTGAAATCTACGGTATCGTAATAGGCATCCATGATGCCTTCTTGGTCCAGACCCAATGCGTAAAGCAGGGTAGACACAGGCAACTTACGACGACGGTCGATACGCGCAAAAACCACATCCTTGGCATCGAACTCAAAGTCCAGCCAAGAGCCGCGGTATGGGATGATGCGGCATGCGAACAGCAGCTTACCCGAGGAGTGGGTTTTGCCTTTGTCGTGGTCGAAGAACACGCCAGGGGAGCGGTGCATCTGGGAAACGATAACACGCTCGGTGCCGTTCACAACGAAGGTACCATTTGGGGTCATCAAAGGCATGTCGCCCATGAAGACGTCTTGCTCTTTGATATCTTTAACCGACTTCGCGCCTGTATCCTCATCGATATCAAACACGATCAGACGAAGGGTTACTTTAAGCGGGGCGCTGTAAGTCATGTCGCGCTGCTGACATTCCTCAACGTCGTACTTTGGCTTTTCGAGTTCGTATTTTACGAACTCCAGAATTGCGGTTTCATTGAAGTCTTTAATCGGGAAAACCGATTGGAAGACGCCCTTGATACCTTCACCGTCCATCGGCGCCAGCTGGTCGCCGGACTTCAGGAAAAGATCATAAGAGGACTTCTGCACTTCAATAAGGTTTGGCATTGCCAAAACTTCATTAATTTTGCCGAAATATTTACGGATGCGTTTTTGACCAACGTATGTTTGAGCCATGCTCGTCAAAGCCTTTCAATTTCCTCGGATATGTCACCCCGGGGCCGGGTGGCATACCACTTGGATCAAGGAGATGTGGTTCAATACTTGCGCGCCTTCCCACGGGCGTGCTCCCGAACCTGATACCGCTCCTTAGAAAAGGCTCCAAAACAAAGCCCTCTCTGAGACGCGGAAAGCCGGACCCGGAATTAACCCGGATCCAGCCATTATTTTGACGACGCAGCAGTGCTGCGCGACAATTACTTGAGCTCGACTTCTGCGCCAGCTGCTTCCAGCTTGCCTTTGATGTCTTCTGCTTCTGCTTTGTCGACGCCTTCTTTGACAGCTTTGCCGCCAGCTTCGACCAAGTCTTTTGCTTCTTTGAGGCCCAGACCAGTGATGCCACGGACTTCTTTGATGACGTTGATTTTTGCTGCACCAGCAGAAACCAGGATTACGTCAAACTCGGATTTTTCTTCCGCTGCGCCACCAGCAGCGTCGCCGCCGCCAGCCATCATGACTGCGCCACCGGCTGCAGGCTCGATGCCATACTCGTCTTTAAGGATGGTTTTCAGTTCTTGTGCTTCGAGAAGGGTCAGACCAACGATCTCTTCAGCAAGTTTTTTCAGATCAGCCATTATACTGTTTCCGTTCTATTAAGTTGTGTTCCAACGCGTAGGCATTCGCCCCACGAAAGTATCGTCCCGAGGTTAAGCGGCTGCTTTGTCCTCGATGGTGCTGAGAATGCTTGCGACGTTCGAAGCAGGTGCGCCAATCGCGCCGGCAATGTTCGAAGCAGGGGCACCGATGCAACCCACGATGGAAGCAATAAGCTCCTCGCGGCTTGGCATGGCGGCCACGGCTTTAACACCAGCGACATCCAACGCGTTTTCGCCCATAGCACCCCCAAGGATAACGAGCTTTTCGTTGTCCTTGGAATAGTCGTTCACCACTTTCGCGGCGGCGACTGGGTCCTCTGAGTAGGCGAGAACGGTCATTCCCTCGAGGTATTCAGCAATGCTTGCGCATGGCTGGCCCTCAAGAGCGATTTTGGCGAGCCTGTTCTTGGCGACGCGGACAGACCCACCAGCTTCGCGCATACGCGCACGCAGGTCTTGCATCTCGGCAACCGTGATACCTTCGTAGTGGCTAACCACTACGACGCCAGAGCTTTCAAAGATTTGGCCGAGCTCTTCGACCAGTTTCTCTTTTTGTGCTCTATCCACAGTTTCACTCCAATTGTGGGGATTGCTCCCCGGCTCAGTCTACCGGATCACTCCGGCGGTTGGGTCCATCGTACACGGGACGCCCGAACCGCCTGGAGTTCTCACCCACAGTCAATCTGGTCTGATCCCGTCTCAGGCAGGAATTAAAGGGGTTTAAGGCCCCAACCCGCCATCTCGGACGAAACGCAAAAGAGCGCGTGACGAATCGCGCGCTCTAAAGCATGGGTTCAATTAGTCCCCTGAGGCCCAAAAGCCAAGACCGATCATGCGAAATATTGCAAGTTTCTCAAATTTTTTCTGAACTTAGGACTGCAGCAGCGGCTGCGCGTTCTTTCGGTGCCGCGAAAGCAGTTGTCGCATCGGATCCCCCTTCATGATGACGCGCGCAGGTGACCCCGCCGCCTCTATCAATTGTGGGAAGAATTCTTCGATCTCTTTTCGCGCCGCCGCGTTGATAGATTTCAACGCCACAGGGCCGGTGAGCAGGGATTCTGTCGGGGCCCCTTCGGCGAAAATGATCTCATGGTGATCCAGCAAAATGTGGTAGTAACTGACCACCGAAAAGTCCTTGGCATAAGAAATTCCAGGCAGGCCCAACAGCTTTTTCGCCGCCACCAGAACCTCGGTCTGCCCCGCAACTCTTTGCGCGATCTTGGAGCTGACAATCATTCGGTGCTGCTGCGATACAACCAAATCTGCAACGGGCAACCCCATACCCAACGCCCCTGCCTCAATCCGAATAGGGGTGAACCTACCGGTCGCAAGAAAGGAGGACGTGCCGATCCATCGAACGGGCTGCGCACCACGATCTTGGGTCATGATGAGGTCACCAACCTGCAGCTCCTCCACCGGGCGTTCCCCCCTGAGGGTCAGGATACGCGCACCGGCGGTAAAACAAGTCACAAAATCTGGGTCCTCGCGGCTGGCAGTTAGTCCGGAAAAATTGCTCCCAAGCAAACTGTCCAAGGTCAAAGACCGAATTGCAGCAGCCTCTAGCGCCACCTGGTCGGAATTGGCCGAGAATTCGGGGGCCAGATATGTGTTCCCGTCTGTGTCTTGAAAAATAACCGCTGTAATCGTCGCGGTCGTGCCGTCAATATAGGTGATCGTTGCATTGTAGACAGATGTGCCGTCAAAGGTCTGATCCGGCCCTCCGTCTATCGAGAAGGTCTCGTTTGAGGCGTTGTTGTTCATGTCGTAGGCCGTCGACACGCCCCCTGACGTTCCGGTTGAGCCCGGAGACAGCGTTTGAACATCATTGACCAAAGCGTCGCCGGCACCACCAAACGTCAACCCCACCAAAGCGCCTGCGCCCTCGGCCGAGTTGTTTCCTTCGATGGTGTCCATGTCCGATTGGACACCAAGGGATATCACGTCAAAAGTTGTTGCCATTTACCTACTGGCCGCCTCCACGTCACCGACGCGGATATCACCATCCTAACAGTTACCAAAACTACGGACGCATTTTGCGCCATGCCTTAGAGTTAGGTGCATTTTCCTAAAATTATCAGGGGAAAAGGGTCGGAAGTTCAGCACAGGCTGGATCACGCGCAGATCATCCGGCTTGATGGCATTTCCGGCAAGTATTGGCTGGCATGGGGCCTCATGCCCCATATAGGGATGATGCGAAAAGATCACCCAGTTGGACGGGTGACCTTTTCAATAGGCTTGCGCCGATGGAAGCGCAGAGAATGAAATGGGAAGGCGTTGAGGCGCCGTATTTACGCTGAGTGCCTCAAAACATTCGCACGAATTTCAGTTGTCGAAACATCGATTGTGCGTGGTAAATACACCACCTGACACAGGCTCTTCAAACTATCGAATTCACCCTGCCAGTCGTCCCCCATACCAAAAACGTCGACATTGAAGCGCCTGATATCAAGGACCTTCTGACTCCAGCATTTTTCGGGAACAACCTCTTCAACAAAGCGGCACGACCGCAGAATCGAGGCGCGGTCTTCATAGGATATCACCGCCTTTTTGCCCTTACGCGCGTTGAAGTCATCGGTCGACAATCCAACGATTAACCGATCACCAAAATAGCTTAACCGTTCCAGTAAACGGACATGCCCCACATGAAACATATCGAACGTCCCATACGTCAGTACGACCTTGTCCTTACTCTCCATTGTTCAACTCGCTCAATAATGCCGAGAACTTCTGTTTCTGGGCCACCCAAGGAAACGTGAACCGCGAATTCGGAATTCTCCAGTCGTCGCCATAATTCTCCTTAAGCAACACCTCGGGATGTGCAGGCAATGGAACGCCACTAATCGGGCAGGTCTTCAAAGGCCAAACATCTGAGTACGTTAATTGTTTGCGAGAATACGGAAAAATATTGTAGCGGCGGTGCGTCCCATAGGCTGGGAATAAATCCACTTCGAAGCCTTCAATATTTGGAAGTTTGATAATCGCATTCTTGCTTTCAATCAGACGGCATTCAATCCCCTCCGCAAGCAGGCAGGCCAAGAGAAGCTTGAACTCTTCGGCTGCATCCTCGTCACGGCGCACCGGCAATATTACCGCAAGATCAACATCGTCATCGTAAGGAATAAGCCCCTTATCGCGGACCAAACCCAAAAGCGTCCCAGAGTTCGCAAAGGCCTCGTACCCCAGATCATTCAGCACCGCTATTATCTTGCGGATACCTTCATAGATGGCCTCTTCCTCACAATCCGCTAGCTGCTTGTCCATAAAGCCGTGCGCGCCAAACGAAACGCCGCCCAGATGCTCCTTAAGCTGATCTTCGAAGCTGTCATACAAGTGCATCGCTCCGGCCTTCTCCCGAGCTTCGCGCAACATAGCCATCTGTTTGTTCGCGGCTGCCGCACGACAGCGACCCACAACCGCGTTTGCGACGAATGCTTCGCGGAACTCTATAAGGCCGCGTAGCTCTGCTGGCATGTCATCCATGGCACGCAGACGTTTTCGCGGCTGTAAATCCGAATTGTTTTCTTGCAACGCTCTAATTGCGTCACTTCTAAATTCAATTAATTCTTCGTGCTTACCCACACTAAAAACTCCAACACACAAAATAACTACAAACACTTCAATCAACGAAGTATGGCGCAATTTAAACGTCAATTAAAATTAATAATTAATAAAATTTGGTTAACATTTCGCAAGCAAAACAGTTTTCCATAAAAAAAGGCGCTCCAAACGAAGCGCCTTTCAGAAATTTTTAGAGCAGCGACTAAGCGCCTATATAATAGGCACTCATTCCTTCGCTTTAGTTGCCAGTTGCGTTGTCCACAGAGATGGTAACGCTTGGGCCCATTGTCGAAGACACAACGATCTTCTTCATGTATGTGCCCTTGGAACCCGCTGGGCGAGCTTTGCCAACTGCGTCGATAAACGCGCGAACGTTTTCAACCAGCTTGTCTTCGCCGAAAGAAGCTTTGCCGACACCTGCGTGTACAACACCAGCTTTTTCAACTTTGAACTGAACTTCGCCGCCCTTCGCAGCTTCAACAGCCGCTTTGACGTCCATAGTAACTGTACCAACCTTCGGGTTAGGCATCAGGTTACGTGGGCCAAGAACTTTACCCAGACGACCAACGATTGGCATCATGTCTGGTGTTGCAATGCAGCGATCGAAGTCGATCTTGCCGGATTGCACGATTTCCATCAGGTCCTCGGCACCAACGATGTCTGCGCCAGCCGCTTTGGCTTCTTCAGCTTTCGCATCACGCGCAAAAACAGCAACGCGCATGGTTTTGCCTGTGCCGTTTGGCAAAGCAACCACACCGCGGACCATTTGGTCGGCGTGACGTGGGTCAACGCCCAAGTTCATTGCGATTTCTACAGTTTCGTCGAATTTCGCTTTCGCGTTGTTCTTTACCAGAGCAACAGCTTCTTCGACAGTGACGTTGCGCTTGCCAGCGAATTGCTCACGAGCGGCGGTAGTGCGTTTTCCGTACTTAGCCATTACTTCACCTCGATGCCCATAGAACGGGCAGAGCCCAGAATGATCTGCATAGCCGCGTCGATGTCGTTCGCGTTCAGATCTTTCATTTTCGCTTCAGCGATCTCTTTGACCTGCTTGCTGGTCACATGGCCAACAACTTCGCGAGAAGGTGTTTTAGAGCCGGACTTCAGCTTCGCCGCTTTCTTCAGGAAGTAGGACGCAGGTGGCGTCTTGATGTCCATCGAGAACGATTTGTCTTGGTAATATGTAATCACAGTTGGGCAAGGCGCACCTGGCTCCAGATCCTGTGTCTTGGCGTTGAATGCCTTACAGAATTCCATGATGTTAATACCGCGTTGACCCAATGCTGGGCCTACGGGTGGGGATGGGTTGGCTTGACCTGCAGGAACCTGCAGTTTCATCGTACCAGCGATCTTCTTGGCCATTGGCCTTCTCCTTTATCAACACCCTCGGGTCGCGACCGTCGGGCAAGTGGTTGTCGTGGTCCGGTTCGCAGCACGCGTGCCGCTCGCCTCCCACGTGATGCACATCAGGCCGTTTTGGCGACCTGTGTGAATTCCAGTTCGACCGGCGTAGCGCGGCCAAAAATCGAGACAGTCACCTTCAGGCGCTGGTTCTCGTCGTCTACTTCTTCGACCTGACCTGCGAAGCCCTCGAACGGGCCTTCGGTCACATTCACGTTCTCGCCGATCTCGAACACAATGGTCGAGCGTGGCGCTTCCGCCCCCTCTTCGACGCGGCCCAAGATGGCCTGAACCTCGGCATCACGCATCGGGCTTGGCTTGCCTTGCGGGCCCAAGAAACCTGTAACGCGGTTGATCGAGCTAATCAGGTGGTAGCCGCGGTCGGACATGTCCATGCGCACCAGCACATAGCCAGGCATGAAGCGACGCTCGGCGGTCACTTTTTTGTTGCGGCGGATTTCGATGACTTCCTCAGTCGGAACCAGAACTTCAACGATTTCGTCCTGCAGGCCATTTTCTTCAGCAGCAGCGCGAATTTGTTCCGCGATCCGCTTCTCGAAGTTGGATAGCACTGATACCGAATACCAACGTTTTGCCATCTTGCCTGCGCCTCTATCTGTTCCGGCCTAGCCGGTAAGTTCCAATATTCCCAACAAGTTACACCAAAAAATTAGGTGACTCTTGCCGAAACGAAAACAGCGCGCATCTCGAATCGATACGCGCCAACTGTCCGTGTTGAGCGCTGCATTACGCCGCTATCGCCCAAGATTCAAGGGGTTGCGCCGTGAATTAAGCCAGCCTCACCCATTCACAGCGCAGTTAATTGTTGGCCCGTTAATTGTTGGCCCGTGTCAGAGCCTGCTCAAGATCATAGATCAGATCGCTCACGTCCTCGATGCCGATAGAAAGGCGCAAAAGCTGCGGGTGTACCGGAAACCCTTCGCCCGAAACGGTTTTGCGGTGCTCAATCAGGCTTTCGACCCCACCAAGGGATGTTGCGGGGTAGAACACCTCGCAATACCGCGTGACGTCGATTGCCGTTTGCTCCGACCCTTTAACGATAATTGACATCATGCCACCAAATTTGCCGTCGGTTTGCAACTTGGCCACGGCATGTCCTGGATCGGACGGCAAACCGGGGTAGAGCACCTTTTCCACATGAGGATGACCATCGAAATGGCGCGCCACCGCCATGGCATTTTGGCAGGAGCGCTCGACACGCAAAAACAATGTTCGCATACCTCGGATCAGCAGCCACGCATCGAATGAATGCAAAACGGTGCCCTGCAATTTGCGCACCATGTAGATGTCTTCCCAGAACTGGCCGGTTTCGCGCACAGAAAGAACGCCAGCGGTCACATCTGAATGACCGTTCAAATACTTGGTCGCGGAATGGAAGGAAATATCCGCCCCGAAGTCCAATGCCCGCGTCAAATTTGGCGGCGTGCCGGTGCAATCAGTCAGCAGTTTCGCCCCTGCCCCATGCGCTATCTCGGCGGCGGCGGCGATATCGGTGACTTCCCAATTGGGATTGTTTGGCGTTTCAACCCAAACCAGTGCTGTCTCTTCGTGTCGCACAGCGGCGGCCAGCGCGTCTAAATCGCCAGCGGCGTAATAGCTAACTTGGATTCGGCCATTGGCTTGATAGTTTTGGATCTGCGCCAAGACCCCATGATACATGACCTCCGGCACCACCACATGCGCGCCTGTGGGCAAATGCTCAATCACCGCCGTACAGGCCGACATGCCGGAAGCAAACAGCAGCGTTTCCTTTGCGCCCTCCAGTTCGGAAATCACCGCTTCCGCATGAGCCGTCGTCTGACTGCCATCACGGCGATACCAATAGGGCTTGCGCACCTCGTAATTCTCGTCACGGGCGTAGGTTGCCGCAGGCTGAATGGATGGCACAACCGCGCCGGTCTCCTCTTCGGTGAAATGCAAGGCTTGGGTGACCTTGGTTACCAATGAGGGGGTGCGGTTGCTTTTGTCAGTCATTGGGTCAGCGCCTTTGCCGGATTGCGTCTTGGCGATCTGACAAGAAAACACACGGCTTCGCCAGCACTATTTCAAGCGCTCTTTGCAAACACCAAAATGACAGCTCAAAGGCTAGAACAGGTCAAAGATGCCGTTCAGGCCAGCGCGAATTCCAATATCCACAAAGGAAAAGAAGATCGCGGTGATCGTCGCCAAGATGAACACCATAACCGTCGTCAGCAAAACTTCGCGACGTGTCGGCCAAACGATTTTCGAAACCTCGCCGCGGACCTGCTGGATAAACTGTGCTGGATTCGTGCGTGCCATGAATTCGGGACCTCTAGATGTGTTCACTGGGTCAGTTACGGCTCCTCGGCCCAGTTTGCAAGAGGGGGACTGAAGGAAACATATACTCACAAAAGGGTGCATTGGCGAAATACGGCAGGCTGTCCTAGCATGTGGGGGCAATCAGGAAAGCTCAATGCTATGAAAACACTTGCCCTCGCCCTCCCTTTGATCGCAGTGCTGGCTTGGCCTGTGTCAGCCCAAAACACGCCCACGTCAGAGCCGCCGATGACCCTGCCCCGCATGGCAGAGATCCTTACCGCATTGGATCCGGACGTAGAAACAGGCGGCACCGCATTCCGGCTTACGGTCTCGGATGTGCCCGTGGTGATCGTCACCGACCCACTGGCAGACCGAATGCGCGCCTTGATACCTATACGAAGCGTCGACGGCATGACCGCCGAAGAAGTGATGCGCGTGATGCAGGCAAATTTCGACACAGCACTGGATGCGCGATATGCCGTCGCGCAAGGGCAGCTATGGGCGGTGTTCATCCACCCTTTGTCTCCACTTGAAAAGGATCAGTTGATTTCGGGTCTGGGGCAGGCCGCCAATCTGGCATTGACCTACGGCACGTTGTTCACCGGAGGTGCAATGCAGTTCGGCGGCGGGGATAGCACGCAATTGCACCGAGAGTTGATCGACAAATTGCTCAAGAAAGGAGAGGAAATTTAATCCTCTTCCCGCAATCTTGCGAATTGATCCATGACCATCTGCATATAGGGCGTCCCGTCCGCGTGCGATCCGTCCAGTACTTCGCCAACCTGCGCAACATGGCCGTCAACCTTGGTATCAACAAGCGTCACCGGAGCCCCGATCTGTTGCGCCCTTGCGGCCCCCAGTTGGGCGTTCCCAATATCGATAACCTGATCGTTGGGACCGTGGATCATCAAGCATGGTGGGCCGTCGACCTCTAACCGCCAAGGATGTACAATCGCAGCACTAATGGCGACGACCGCATCTGGCCGTGATACACGCCGAACCCAAGGCATGGGCGGGTAGGCCAACGCCAAGCCGGCAATGCCCCCCGCTGAAATGCCCAAAACTCCGATCTTGCGCGATGCAATGCCGAGGCGCTCACCTTCAACCCATAGGTATTCGATCGCGTTGGAGACGTCTTCCATCGCAGCCGTAAACGCAGCGCCATAAAGGTTTGGGGACAGCTCCAAGCCAACCTTTTCGCTTCGCGTGACCTGCGCCCGAATATGTTCTTGGTCGGCCTCGGAAAACGCATCCAGTTCGGTGCGTAGCCTGTAGCTGATAGATGCCATGGCAAAGCCCGCATCCGTCAATTTCTGCGCGAAATGCCCCGTCTCTACATGGGCGCGATGCCCACGGCGAAAGCCACCACCATGTGCATAGATCACACAGGCATCGGCGGATAGGCTGTCAGGAAGGTAGAGGTCAAACTCCAGCTTGTGACGCGGGTCGTAAACTATGTCAGGGACACATTTCATGGCGACCGACGTATCCCCAGCTAGGAAACAAACTGGCAGGGGATGAGAGACTCGAACTCACGACCCTCGGTTTTGGAGACCGATGCTCTACCAACTGAGCTAATCCCCTGCGCTTATTGAAGAGGTGTTATTCAAGCATTGATCCCTTTGCAAGTCATCATCTGCTCAAAGAGGTCAGTTTTGGTGTTCTGCGCGCTTGCAGGGGCGACAGGCGCGCAGAAATGCCACGCATTACTGACGCGGCAACCCTGACAGAATGGCAATCAACGCGTCCGTTTGGGTTTCGGTCAGGGTTTCCGCTTGGGTGGGATTCGTCACCCCAGAGGTCACCGCCACAGCAGGACCAGCTGCGATACCCAAAGCAAGGCCTAGTGCAATAATTACGTTTTTCATCGTGTGTGTTCCTTTCGATGAACACTCGACACCCTTCGAGTTAGGGTCGAACCAAAACGGTCCGGCACTGCTCTATGTGGGGCAAAGCGGCGCGATTGGAAGACACGAAGTCATCGCGGTGGCTCACAGCAGTGTGAGAGGGGGCAAACTAATATCTAATGGTCTGTTTTTCATCGGAAAAATTACCTCCCACCAGCCCGCACAACGCCTGTGCAAAATAGTCGATTTCTTCGCAATATGACGCCGCATCACCCTTTTGAAGCGTTCCCAATCGCCAGCCGCAAAGCCGCCATGTCCGCCCCGCATATCTGAGCCTCCAAACGAATAATTTCCTCGATTGGCCAATCCCACCACGACAGGCCTAGCAGGTCCTCAATCGTGGCAGGATCAAACCGCATGCGGACCAACTGCGCGGGGTTTCCCGCGTAAATGGCGTAGTCCGATACAGATCCGGAAACGACGCTTCCTGCGCCAATAATCGCCCCCGAACCGATATGTGTTCCGGGAAGTATTCGCGCGCCCTGCCCGATCCAAACATCGTTACCAATCACAGTGTCTGGGCCAGGCTCCGGCATAGAAGGGCGCCCTTCATGCCCGCCGCCAAACGCCATAAAGGGAAAACTCGTAAATCCGTCATACCGATGATTTGCGGAAGACGTTATGAACTGCACGCCATCCGCAATCTGGCAGAACTTCCCAATTGTCAGGCGCTCTGGTGAAAAACCATACAAGTATGGGGCAAGCCGCGCAGCCCAGTCATCTGGTGGTTCATGCGCGCTGGCATAGCTGTAGTCACCCACATTTATTCGTGGGTGATTCAGGATGGGTTTAAGGAAAACGGTGCCAGCGTGATGGGATCCGTCTGGCAAGACCACGGGAAAGCGCTCTGTCGGCGCAGGAAAACGTTCAGACATTCGAAAAGCCTTATGTAGATCTGTAAAGTAACTAGGTCAGATCGCGGCTTAGTTCATGTCACCCTCCATCGGTTGCAAAGGTAGATTAGCACGGGAGGTGGCAGGGAAAAAGGACGCCTCCCTTCAGGCGCGGCCTTCTGTTTAGTAACAGCCGATTTGCGGGGCATCGCCAGACCGCGGGGTGGCGATGCAACACTGGTTCATACCACTTTATGGTAGATGAGCACATTCGTCATTGAGATGATGAGGTGAGGCCTCTATGTCGCCAGCCCTATCGAGCGTCTCTCACACATCTTCGATGTGTTGCCGACAACGGTCTGGCGATGCCCGGCGCGCTACGCGCTTGAATCCGGGCTAGTAGAAGTCTGGGGCTTTGTTGGGAAACTGTAATTCGGTCAATCCCCGTCGCCGGCCCTTGACGTCTCATTGCACACCAATTCGATTAACCAGCTATCGCAAAAAGATATATCGCGGTAATTCCAAGAGAATTTATCAGTCTCCGTAAAGCCTTCATCATATCCAAATTTTCTGGATGATGCGCTAGACATCAATTTGCTGAATTCTTGGCAATCGGAAACAACCGGAAAAAGGAAAGTGGTCATTCTTCCATTGGCTATCTGGTTGCGCATCTTCGAATCAACTTTCGAACTCAGCACTTCGTACAAAGTCAGAATCTGCTGATCTAATCGTTCGGTGGGAATGGATAGATCACCTTCGCAAACAAAGCGATCCTCATCCAATTCAAAAGTATTCGAATACTCGTACACACCCGCAGGCAAACTAGTGCAAACGGGTTCGCTTAGCCCCAAAAATTTCAGAAAACGCAATTTAACTTCCTTCAGAGCACACCAACACCTCATACGGCCAAATATTTGAGGAAAATGGACTCGAATGCAATGAATGCCCTAGATGAAAAAGGCCGCCCCTATGTGGAGCGGCCTTCTTTATTAGCAACCGAGTGGGGTCTCTGCTCTCATCGTTCTTACGAACGACTGCCGCAGGTCACCCACGTGGTACGCGGGCCTAGGCCCGCACCCCATTACTCAGTAATCTTAGACACAACGCCCGCGCCAACTGTGCGGCCGCCTTCGCGGATCGCGAAGCGCAGGCCTTGCTCCATCGCGATTGGTGCGATCAGCTCAACGTCGAACTTCAGGTTATCGCCTGGCATAACCATCTCGGTGCCAGCTGGAAGCTGAACTGTGCCGGTTACGTCAGTAGTCCGGAAGTAGAACTGTGGACGGTAGTTCGCGAAGAACGGTGTGTGACGACCGCCTTCTTCTTTGGTCAGAATATAGGCTTCTGCTTCGAACTTGGTGTGTGGAGTAACGGAGCCTGGCTTAACCAGAACCTGACCGCGCTCAACGCCGTCACGGTCGATGCCGCGCAACAGAACACCAACGTTATCGCCAGCTTCACCACGATCCAGCAGCTTGCGGAACATTTCAACACCAGTACAGGTGGTTTTCGCTGTGTCGCGGATACCAACGATGGACAGCTCGTCGCCCACGTTCACAACGCCACGCTCAACACGGCCAGTGACAACTGTACCACGGCCAGAGATCGAGAATACGTCCTCGATTGGCAGCAAGAACGGCTGGTCAACAGCGCGCTCTGGTGTTGGGATGTATTCGTCAACAGCAGCCATCAACTTCTTGATCGACTCTTCACCGATTTCAGGTGTCTTGCCTTCCATAGCAGCCAGTGCGGAGCCAGGGATCACAGGAATGTCGTCGCCAGGGTAGTCGTAGGAAGACAGCAGTTCGCGGATTTCCATTTCAACCAGCTCAAGCAGCTCTTCGTCGTCTACTTGGTCAACTTTGTTCATGTAGACAACCATCTTAGGGATGCCAACTTGGCGACCCAGCAGGATGTGCTCACGAGTTTGTGGCATTGGGCCGTCAGCCGCGTTCACAACCAAGATCGCGCCGTCCATTTGCGCCGCACCAGTGATCATGTTTTTCACGTAGTCAGCGTGGCCTGGGCAGTCAACGTGCGCGTAGTGACGTGTCTCTGTTTCATACTCAACGTGCGCTGTGGAGATCGTGATACCACGTGCTTTTTCTTCTGGCGCGCCGTCGATCTGGTCGTAGGCTTGGAAGTCGCCAAAGTACTTCGTGATTGCTGCTGTCAGCGTGGTTTTGCCGTGGTCAACGTGGCCGATTGTGCCGATGTTAACGTGCGGTTTAGAGCGTTCAAACTTTTCCTTAGCCATATCGGTAGGCGCCTTAAAATTAGGGGGCCACAACGACCCGGTTCACTTCGCGCGCTAGTTATGCAGGATTGACAGGAAAATCAAGCGTCAGTTATCGGCGGCCTCGTCCTCATCTGGGACTGCGACTTCCTTGTCATTCGCGGCCGTGGCCTGCGCCTTTTCGGACAGGGCTGCCAAATCGTCTTTCGCCGCCGCGTCTTTGGCCTCTTGATCCACATCCAGCCCGAATAAATCACCGTTGGATACCAGCCAACGCTCTACCGCTTTGGCAAATTGCGCCGCAAGGTTCTCCATCTGCTGATCTTTGGAATTGAAAAATCCGGAGCCGATAAATGTCTCGCCATCCAGTTGTTCCAAAACGAGAATTTGCTTGGATCGATCCTTCAATTGCGTCTTGGTTTCACTATCCCAGACATGTACCGTCACACTCATGGCGGAGCGAGGGGCCAGCGCCAGCCTCCCTCCCTTGGTGGCAAGGATGTAGCCATCAAGGCTGTAGCTTATGTGATAGAGTTTATTGCCTTCATATCGGCGGAAGCGCTTTTCGATCGCCGCCTCCAACACCTCTTCCCATTCTTCAGCAGAAGCCTCTCGGGTCACTCCCATCTTTCGTGCCTTGTCGGTAACCCCCACATTCAAGTCGAGCTTGAAATCACCCAAGTCAACTTGCTCCTCGGTGTCAGGATCGGCCACGGCACATGCCGACAGCACTGAGGCAACAACTAAAGCTGCAAAATAGGCGCGCATGTGATGGTCCCCCAAAGAAAGCGTTAGAGCTGGATACCCGAGCGGAGCAACAGGCGCAATCAAACGTCGCATTGTGGTGAGGCAATTGCCCCGTATAGTGAGGGCATGACAGACACTGCCCCCTCCTACCCGCCCCGCGTCAAACTCGTCACCGAAAAATGGGGCATGCTGCAATCCTTACGTGCGGCAAGGCGCAACCTGATCGAAATTATTCCAGAGGTAGCGCTTCATCAACCAATCGTTTCTGGAAAAATGGGGAAGCCTTGGCACATGTTGATGGACCCAGATGGCATCCGGCACGTTCTGCGTGACGGGCTGGAGGATTACCCGAAATCGGACATAACCAAAAACATTTTACGCCCCGCGATTGGGGACAGTATGTTCGTGGCAGAGGGCGCACATTGGCGCTGGCAAAGGCGCGCGGCCGCGCCGGTTTTTTCACACCGCAACGTCGCAAACCTTGCCCCGATCATGAGCAAAGCCGCCGACCGTTCTTGTGCGCGCATTGAAGCACATGTGGGCCGCGCCACAGATATGTATGCGGAGATGGTCACCTCAACCTTTGAGGTCATCTCGGATGTAACATTCTCGGGGAACGAAAGCTTTGATCGCGCGGCCATTCACAAGGCCATCGACAGCTATATCGACAGCACCGCCAAAGTGTCCTTGTTCGACATCATGGGCCTTCCCATGTGGATTCCGCGCCCAAGTCGCATGATGTCATCAGGCGGCATGAAGTCTATGAAATCCATGGCCGACAAGGTGATCAACAATAGAGCGCCCAAAGCAGAGGACGAAGTGCCCGATCTGCTGGATTTGCTCATGGCCGGCGAAGATCCTGAAACCAAGCGTTCCATGAACACCTCGGAATTGCGCGATAACCTGCTGACCTTCATCGTGGCGGGGCATGAAACCACCGCGTTGACACTTGGTTGGGCATTGTTCCTGTGTGCCTTTGACGAAACTGTCCAGACGCGCGCCCGCGCAGAAGCGCAATCCGTCTTGCAAGGGCGGACCGCCACCGAAGCCGACATCGCCCAACTGCCCTACATCCAGCAAATCATCGACGAGACCCTTCGCCTTTACCCCCCAGCCGCATTCCTGTCGCGGACCGCACAAAAGCAAGACGAACTATGCGGTCGCCCCATCGCCCCCGGCGACACGGTGATGTTGCCCGTCTATGCGCTTCACCGCTCTCGACTGTTGTGGGACGATCCCGATGCGTTTGATCCGGACCGCTTTGCCAAAGACAATAAAATCGACCGCTTCGCCTACCTGCCCTTTGGCGATGGGCCACGGGTCTGCATCGGCATGAGTTTCGCAGTGCAAGAGGCAGTGATCATCCTCGCCACGATCCTGTCGCGGTTCAAGTTTACAAGAGTAAAGGGCAAAGACCCTGAACCCGTGTTGATCTTGACCCTAAGGCCAGAAGGTGGCGTTTGGCTGAACGTGGAGAAAGCCTAGCGAGGGCACATTCGCTCCCGGCTTGACGCCCCCGATGCCTGCCGGTTTAGCTAAACTTGTAGTTCTTCGGGAAACCGTAAGGTGGGCGTTTGCCCACGCCAGCGCGCTTGCCCAGCCACTCTGACAAGTCAGGCTCGTGGCGGGTTTTGCCGCCGCCCATGCCCCATGTCAGGCCTTCATCCCATTGGAAGGTCGTCAGGTCGGACAGACCGCCGTCCAACTCAAGCGAGCCCTGCTTGCCCCTAGCCATATTGTACTTTTGCAAGCGCACACCTTTGCCGCGCCCCATTTCGGGCAGCTCTGAGGACGGGAAGACCAAGAATTTGCCATTTTCACTGACAATCGCCACGTGGTCACCGGTCGCAGGTTTACAGATGACCGCGCGCACATTGTCTTTGACGTTAAGCACCTGTTTACCTGTGCGGGTCTGCGCCACGATATCGTCCTCAGGTACGACAAAACCGTTGCCCTCAGACGACGCCACCAACAGCTTGCGGCCCGGGACATGAATAAACATGTCAACGATCTCGGCCTCATTGGGCAAATCAACCATCAATCGCAATGGCTCGCCCATGCCGCGCCCGCCGGGAAGGTTGGCGGCAAGTACTGTGTAGAAGCGCCCGTTCGAGCCAAAGACCAACAGGCGGTCGGTGGTTTCCGCATGGAAGATAAAGCGGCCTTCGTCACCGTCCTTGAACTTCAATTCGCGGTTCAGGTCGATATGGCCCGTCATCGCACGCACCCACCCCATCTTGGAGCATACAATCGTCACCGGCTCGCGGTCGATCATCGCCTCCAGAGGCACCTCGGCAATTTCGGTGGCCTCAGCAAACAACGTGCGGCGCGCGCCACCTGTGCTGTCCTTGCCAAAGAGTTTGCGCACTTCGCGCAGTTGTTCGGTGATCTTTTTCCATTGCAAATCTTCGCTGTCGAGCAAGTCTTCAAGGCCCGCACGTTCCAGCATCAATTCGTCACGCTCGCGCTTCAATTCCATCTCTTCGAGACGACGCAACGACCGCAAGCGCATATTCAAAATCGCATCGGCCTGAACTTCGGTCAAAGACACATCACCCGTGCGCGAAGACGGCCCGACATAGTCTTTCTCGTCCATTGCCCGAGGGTGAGTTTTGTCCCAATCCTCGTACATCAACGCTGTTTTTGGGTCGTCATCATAGCGGATGATGTCGATCACTCGGTCAAGGTTCAAGAAGGCAAGAATGAAGCCTTCCAGCACTTCCAAACGATGGTCAATCTTTTGCAACCGGTGCTGCGACCGGCGTTGTAAAACCTCGCGCCGGTGATCAAGGAAGGCGCGCAACACCTCCTTCAGCGAACACACCTTAGGCGTGCGCCCGTCGATCAGCACGTTCATGTTCAGTGAGAACCGTACCTCAAGGTCGGAGCTTTTGAACATCATGCCCATCAGAACCTCTGGGTCGACATTCTTCGACTTTGGCTCCAGCACAACGCGGATGTCTTCGGCACTTTCGTCTCGAATATCGGCAAGGATCGGGACCTTCTTGGTCTGGATCACTTCGGCGATTTTCTCGATCAGCTTGGACTTTTGCACCTGATACGGGATCTCGGTGATTACAATTTGCCACAATCCGCGACCAAGGTCTTCAACTTCCCATTTGGAACGCAACCGGAATGAGCCACGCCCTGTGCGGTAGGCCTCGAGGATGTTTTCCCGCGGCTCGACAATGGTACCGCCGGTTGGAAAATCAGGGCCAGGTACGTGGTCAAGTAATGTCTCGTCGCGGGCGTTTGGCGACTTGATCAAATGCACACAAGCACTGATCAATTCATCAACGTTATGAGGCGGGATGTTCGTCGCCATCCCCACCGCGATCCCGCTGGAGCCGTTGGCCAACAAGTTCGGGAAGGTGGCAGGCAGCACGGCCGGCTCTTCCAACGTACCGTCGTAATTTGGGCGGTAATCAACCGCGTCTTCATTCAGCCCTTCCAGAAGCGCCTCGGCGACGGCGGTCATGCGCGCCTCTGTATACCGCGCCGCAGCTGGGTTATCGCCGTCGATGTTCCCAAAGTTTCCTTGGCCGTCGACCAGTGGATAACGGACGTTAAAATCCTGCGCCAATCGCGCCATCGCGTCGTAGATCGCCGCGTCGCCATGCGGGTGATAGTTGCCCATCACGTCGCCGGAAATTTTAGCAGACTTCCGAAAGCCCCCGTTTGACGCCAATTTCAATTCGCGCATTGCATATAAAATGCGGCGGTGAACCGGTTTCAGGCCGTCGCGCGCATCCGGCAGGGCGCGGTGCATAATCGTCGAAAGCGCATAGGTTAAGTAGCGCTCGCCAATTGCACGGCGAAGCGGTTCGGCCAATTCTGTTGGCTCTATTTCGGGGGTGTCGGCGTTGTCTGACATAAATGCTGTGTAGCGTCACAATTCCGAAGCGTAAAGCCGCGAGATTTTTTATCCGCAGGGGAGCAATTTAGATCGTTTCCCCGTTGCCTCTTTGTGGTAGTATGCGAAAAGCATCAAAACGCCTCGGGGGGGATGAATAGATGTTCAAATGGGTCGTCGGACTTTGCGCAATTATGTACTTGGCTTTGGTCACAATTGGCGAGCCAACAAAAGAAGAGCTGGCGGAACGTAAGCTGCGTGATGAACAAATCGCGGCCCGCACTGTAAAACCAACGCCAGCGCCGCCTGTCATTCTTCAAACTTCCGCGAATGCCGCGCCGGTAGAGGCAACGCCCGCCGTTGCAGATGCGTCGGCTACCGCTGAAATCACAACGCCGTTGCTGGTCTCTGCCACGACCGGCGCCACTGCCCCTGCTGAAGCAGAACCGGTGACGACTCAAGCAATCGCACCCGCCCCCACCAACACATCCATCCGCCGCGTCACCGGAAAGCGCGTGAACCTGCGCGCAGGGCCCTCGACCACTTCGGAAATTGTAGGTCGCGCGGTCCGTGATGATAGCGCCGAGGTAGTCGAGTTGTTGCCAAGTGGTTGGGCCAAAGTCTACATTTTGGAAACCGGCATCGAGGCCTATATTTCCTCGCAGTTCCTATCAGACGCGGGCTAATCGCCTGAAAAGACCATACTCTTTGAAACCGAAAGCATTATGACACGCAAATCCATTTTGATCACCGGCTGTTCCTCTGGGATCGGCTATGACACCGCTCATTCTTTACACAAACGCGGTTGGAGAGTTTTCGCGACCTGCCGAAAGCAAAGCGACTGTGATCGGTTGATTGCCGAGGGGCTGGAAAGCTTTGTGCTCGACCAAGCCGATGCTGCCTCCATGACAGCGGCCCTTGCCGAAACCCTTAACCGTACTGGCGGCACATTGGATGCATTGTTCAATAACGCTGCCTTTGGGGTTCCGGGTGCGGTCGAAGACTTGCCGACCGACGCCCTGCGGTCCATTTTTGAGACGAACCTGTTTGGCTACCACGAATTGACCCGCCAAGTGATCCCGATCATGCGGGCCCAAGGGCATGGGCGCATCCTGAATTGCTCTTCCGTTTTGGGGTTTGTCACGATGAAGTGGCGCGGCGCCTACAACAGCACCAAGTTCGCAATGGAAGGTCTGACCGATACATTGCGCATAGAAATGCGCGGCACAGGCATCGATGTCATTCTAATCCAACCAGGGCCGATCACCTCTAAAATTCGCCAAAACTCCATCCCGCATTTTGAGAAATGGATCGACTGGAAATCTTCGGTGCGCAAATCTCAATATGAGGAAACGCTGGTAAAACGGCTATATGAGGATCGCGGCCCCGACACGTTCGAATTGCCCGCCTCCGCCGTGAGTGACCAAGTTTGGCGGGCCCTCACCGACAACACCCCAAGTGCGCGCTACAAGATCACCACCCCTACGTTCCTGATGGCGGTCCTCAAACGCATTCTGCCCACCCGCCTTCTTGATTGGCTAATTGATCGCATGTGATTCCTGTTCGCTTTTGGTCTATGCTGGGGTAAATGCAGCCCACCGAATTCCTCACGAGGACCAAAACTATGATCAACGATCCGCTTTTCATTGTCGTCGCCCTAGCCTGCGCTGTGGTGCTGATCATTTTGCTCGCGGGCATTGGAACCTTCGCCAAGGGCGGGGACTTCAATCGAAAACACGCCAATCGCCTTATGCGGTACCGCGTCGCGGCGCAGTTTGTTGCGGTGATCCTTATTCTGGTGTTCGTCTTTGTCCGTCGCTTGGGAGGCGCATAGATTTATGGTCGTCTTGAACAAAATTTACACCAGAACCGGTGACGCAGGTGAAACGGCGCTTGGCAATGGTGCTCGGGTTGCGAAGCACTCCCAAAGGGTCAACGCCTACGGGACGGTTGACGAAACTAATGCGACAGTTGGTTTGGCACGCCACTACGCCGATGGCGAGATGGATGCGCAATTGGCAATGATCCAAAATGACCTCTTCGATCTGGGGGCGGACCTGTGCCGGCCAGATATGGAGAAGGATGCCGACGCGGAGTATCAACCTCTGCGAATTGCGGCCAATCAGGTGTCCCGTCTGGAGGCCGAGATCGACGCAATGAACGCAGCGTTGGAGCCTTTGCGGTCCTTTATTTTGCCCGGAGGCTCGGCACTGGCCGCCCAGCTTCATCTTTGCCGCACCGTTTCACGCCGCGCAGAGCGCCTGTCCGTGGAGCTCGCGACGGTGGAATCAGTAAATCCAGACGCCATCAAATACCTAAATCGTCTGTCGGATTGGTTCTTCGTCGCCTCCCGAATCTCCAACAACGACGGGAAAGATGACGTGCTCTGGGTTCCCGGAGCAAATCGGTAGCGCAAACATCTTGCCTTTGTGAAATTTTTGGTCTTTTTTTCATCAATACGGCGCGACATATGGCGTCCGTGTCGATTTTGGCCTGTTTTCCGCGGCGTGCCTCCGGTATCTCGGAAACTGGAAATTTAGCGCGTCCACTCCGGACGCTTATCTAGGGAGATACCGCAGATGAAGGTCCTCGTACCCGTCAAACGCGTCATCGACTATAACGTGAAGGTTCGTGTAAAAGCGGACGGTAGCGGTGTCGATCTCGCGAACGTCAAAATGTCCATGAACCCGTTCGACGAAATTGCCGTCGAACAGGCTATCCGCCTCAAAGAGGCTGGCAAAGCCGAAGAGATCGTAGCGGTTTCCATTGGCGTTAAGCAAAACCAAGAAACACTGCGCACAGCGCTCGCAATGGGCGCCGATCGCGCGATCCTCATTGTCGCGGCCGATGATGTGCATGATGACATCGAGCCATTGGCCGTCGCCAAGCTGCTCAAAGCCGTGGTTGAAGAAGAGCAACCTGGCCTTGTACTATGCGGCAAACAGGCGATCGACAACGACATGAACGCGACAGGTCAAATGCTGTCTGCGCTTTTGGGTTGGTCCCAAGCAACATTCGCATCCGAGCTGGACATTGATGGCGACCAAGCCGTCGTGACCCGCGAAGTGGACGGCGGCTTGCAAACCATCAAAGTGAACATGCCCACGGTCGCGACTGTCGACCTGCGCTTGAACGAGCCGCGCTATGCGTCTTTGCCAAACATCATGAAAGCTAAGAAAAAGCCTTTGGATGAAAAGGCCGCTGCTGATTACGGCGTAGATGTTGCGAACCGCCTGACGGTTGTAAAAACATCCGAGCCTGAAAGCCGCAAAGCCGGTGTAAAAGTTGCATCCGTAGACGAGCTGGTTGCGAAACTCAAAGACGAAGCGGGGGTTTTGTAAAATGGCTGTTCTTCTAATTGCTGAAACAACCGGAGCAGATTTGGCCGTAGACGCCACTGCAAAAGGTGTGACCGCTGCCAAAGCCATGGGCGATGTGACCGTTTTGGTTGCAGGTTCCGGCTGTGCCGCAGCTGCCGATGCCGCCGCCAAACTGGACGGTGTATCCAAAGTTCTGCTGGCGGATGACGCTGCATATGCGAACGACTTGGCCGAGCCTTTGGCCGATTTGATCATCTCACTGGCAGGTGACTTTGAGCAAATCGTGGCGCCTTCCACGGCCTCTGCGAAGAACGTGCTTCCGCGCGTCGCGGCCCTGTTGGATGCCATGATGATCTCGGATGTGACTGCCGTAGTGGATGGCAACACCTTTGAGCGCCCGATCTACGCGGGCAACGCGATCCAAACCGTTCAGTCAAACGATGGCAAAAAAGTTCTGACAGTCCGCACTGCGAACTTCGACGCGGCCGGTGAAGGCGGGTCTGCATCTGTCGAGGCTGCGGCTGCAGCTGCAAACCCTGGCTTGTCGTCTTGGGTTGAAGACAAGGTTGCAGAGTCTGATCGCCCAGAACTTACCTCCGCGGGCATCGTCGTATCCGGCGGTCGCGGCGTTGGCTCCGAGGACGACTTCGCATTGATCGAAAAACTGGCTGACAAGCTTGGGGCCGCCGTAGGCGCATCCCGTGCGGCTGTTGACAGTGGCTATGCACCGAACGACTGGCAAGTTGGTCAGACCGGCAAGGTTGTGGCTCCGGATCTCTACATTGCGGTCGGTATTTCCGGCGCAATCCAGCACTTGGCTGGTATGAAAGACTCCAAAGTCATCGTCGCCATCAACAAAGACGAGGAAGCCCCGATTTTCCAAGTCGCAGACTACGGTCTGGTCGCCGACTTGTTCGACGCGGTGCCTGCCTTGATCGACGCGATCTAGGCCTCTTCTACATCATGTAAAAGGGCTCGCCATTGGCGGGCCCTTTTTTGTTACAAGACGTCAAGCAAACGCTCTGCGATCATTTGATGCGTTGAGGGGCCTATCATTTCCTTTGCGGCTGGGGCTTCCATCTCACTGTAGATCATGCCGTCCATCATCCCGCGCTCATTGGCGATATTCACCTCGACGATCTCATCGACTAGGCCGCTCAATCGTCCGACCAGCGGGGCATCCAAAAACAGCGGCTCTGGCCCAAGATCAACAGCAGAGGACAACTCCGGTTGTGGCTCGCGCAACCAAAGAAGGATACATCGCCCGTTGATCTGGCGGATCATCAGCTCCATTCGTGCGATCCAAGCCGTGCGCAGCTCCATCTCGATTGCAGCAAAGCGTTGGGCAGATATGCCTTTCAGGGTTGTTAGCATATGCCGTGTGAAGGAAAATTCGCTGAAATCGACTTCGCGGTAGATTGACATCAACAGTGCCGACGCTTTCAAGAACCGGTCATTCCTGCGCGCGTGAACCATGTAGTAGCGGTTCGACATATTTTGCGCGCCCATGACTTGTATAACAGTCGTTTTCGCTTTGCTGCACAGCCCCATCAATGATGGGTCATGCACAAATGCATCGACCCCCGCGTTCACCGCGCTAAAATTGGGGCAGGGCATTCCCTTCGCATTTTCCACGATTTCTACAAACGGATGCTCAACAAACTTCCCGTAGGTTTCTGTACCCCCAATGAAGGAAATATATTCCTTCTTAAGACTGCGCCTTGGTCCTCGGAACAGCAGTTTCGACTGACCGTAACGGCATTGATTGTAATTTAATGGACTAGCGTCCGCTCTTTCATAGGCCATTGCCCCACCTCTTTTCGACTCACCCAACCTCACATTCGCAGTGACCCGTTGCCAAAAAGCTAAAGTGTTAATTTCTTAAAACTTTTAGCTTTCCCACGCCCCCTTGCGCCCCGTGTGAACAGAGGCCTATCTTGTCGCGAACCGGATGGAGAATGCGGAAATGGAAATCTCAAAAGTTGGTGTCATCGGCGCAGGCCAAATGGGAAATGGCATTGCACATGTGTTTGCATTGTCTGGCTATAAAGTTTTGATCAACGACATTTCGCAAGACAATTTGGATGCAGCGATTGAGGTCATAAAAGGCAATTTAGATCGTCAGGTCAGCCGAGAAAAGATCTCTGCCGAAGATCGCGCTGCCGCTATGGCCAACATCACGACCACACTTGTGTTGTCGGACTTGGGGCCATCCGATTTGATTATCGAGGCCGCAACTGAACGTGAAACAGTTAAAACCGCGATCTTTGAAGAGTTGATACCGCATCTACGCCCCCATACAATTTTGACGTCGAACACATCGTCGATTTCGATCACACGGCTGGCTTCACGCACGGACCGTCCTGAAAAATTCATGGGGTTCCACTTCATGAACCCTGTACCGATCATGCAATTGGTAGAGCTGATCCGCGGCATTGCGACCGATACGGAAACTTTCGAGGCCTGTTTGGCAGTGGTTGAAAAGCTGGGGAAAACAGCAGCCCGCGCCGAGGATTTTCCCGCCTTCATCGTAAACCGCATCCTGATGCCAATGATCAACGAGGCCGTCTATACGCTTTATGAAGGGGTCGGTTCGGTCACATCCATCGATCAGTCGCTCAAATTGGGTGCAAATCACCCGATGGGGCCGCTGGAGCTTGCCGATTTCATTGGTCTCGACACCTGTCTTGCGATCATGAATGTGCTGCATGACGGGTTGGCGGACACCAAGTACCGTCCCTGCCCTTTGCTCACAAAATATGTCGAAGCCGGTTGGCTCGGTCGCAAGACGCAACGCGGGTTCTACGATTACCGCCAAGATCCCCCCGTGCCGACGCGATAGGCCTTACTTCTTGGCCAGCGCCTTCAGTGCGAGTGTTTTCTCCCGAAGCCAAGCGACAAAGCCGCGTGGATTGCTGACCCATTCCTTGATCTCCTCTGGATCAATTGGGGTCCCCACAACTGGGGCTTGGGGCTTGTAAAGCGCGTGACGCACTTCGTAGATCAGTAACCCTTGGCGCAGGGTTGCGGACAATCTGTTGGCAATTTGATAGGCGCGCGAGTTCTGACCTTGAAAATAGATCGGCACGACTTTGGCGCCGGACCGGTGGATCATCTTGGCGGTAAACGGGTTCCATTCGGCCTCGATTGCGGGCCCAAACGCAGTCTCTGACGTGGCGACGACACCTGACGGGAACAACACGATGGCTCCGCCGTCTTTCAGATGCTCCATCGCTTTGCGCCGCATTTCCAGGTTCTTTTGAAGGGCGTCATCCTCATGTGGAAATGGCACCGGAATCATGAACATGTCGATCGCGTTCACACCCGTCAGCAAAGAGCGGGTCAGAATTTTGTAATCGGTGCGCACTCGGCCGATAAGTTCGGCCAAAACCATACCATCCACCAGCCCATGCGGGTGGTTGGCGACAAAAATAACCGGACCATCTTTTGGGATGTTGTCGATCTGATCTTGCGGAGTTTGCAGCTCGATGCCCATCACATCCAATGCATCACGCCAAAACCCTTGGCCAAACTTGACCCCGCCTCGCTCGAACTTACGGATCAAAAACAGAAGGTGCAGCTTTCCGGTGAACAGCTCCATCACTCGGATGGCATTGGCTTTCCACGGATTGGTAAACGTGTTCGCGTAGGACAGGTTGCGCTTGTCGTAGGCCACATATTCAGGATGGTCGAAGGGCAAGTCCTCCGTCCGAGGTGCCTCATCAGGCGCACCGCTGATATCTTGATCAGAGCTCAATTTCCTTCGCCAAACTTATCGGCAATCAAGGCTGACAAAGCGTCCAGAACCCCTTGTGCATCAGCACCTTCGGTTCGCACCTCAATTGAGGTCCCGCGCGACGCCGCCAACATCAGCAGCCCCATAATGCTATCACCGGAGACATCCATGCCGTCTTTGCAAACGGTCACACGGGCATCAAAGCCTTCTACAACTTCAACGAATTTGGCGCTTGCGCGCGCATGAAGGCCCTTCTCATTGATGATATCAAGTGTGCGTTCAATCATCATTCTACCGACCCGTCAAAACTGTTAATATACTTACGCCCTGCGTCCATCGCGAGCGCCACCGCAGTGTCGACGCTGGTGGTGCGCGATTTCGCGAGCTTGATCAGCATGGGCAAGTTCGCCCCATACAAAATACGTCTATTTTCGGGGCTACACGCCAACAAGGACAAATTGGAAGGCGAGCCGCCAAACATATCTGTAACAACAACAACCCCATCCCCGTCATCCACAGAGTCTGCGGCTTGGCAGATTTCGGATTGCTTGTCGGAGCGGTCGTGGTTCTCTTCGATGGTAATTGCGCGAATGCCGGTTTGTTTGCCGACGACATGCTCAACGGCTGACAAGTATTCCCTTGCCAGCCCGCCATGTGCGACGATGACTATTCCGATCACCCGACAAACATCCCGTTACATTTCCCCAACACCGGACTTGGTCCGGCGTTCTAATTCTCGATGCCTTATAGACACCTGCCAACCCTTATTTGCAAGGCCCTTAGCCATCATTTCCGCAACGGCAACGGATCGGTGCTTTCCACCCGTGCATCCCAGACCGATTGTGAGGTAAGATTTCCCTTCATCATGGAATGCGGGCAGCAACATCAATGTGAGATCCATGATTTTAGTGAAAAAGGGCGACAATCGTTCGTCTTGCGCAACATAGGCCACCACGTTTTCCTCTTGGCCCGTCAAGTCTCTTAAGTTCGGGTCCCAATGAGGGTTTCGCAGGAAGCGGCAGTCAAATGCCATGTCCACCCCATGTGGAACTCCGCGCTTGTAGGAGAAAGAATTCACCAATACGGACAAGCCCTTGTCATCAGGAGTGCCGAAAAGTTTGCCAAGCTCATCACGCAATTCATGAGGGGACAGATCAGACGTGTCGATAACCACATCACTTCGCGATTGAATAGCCCCCAGAAGCTCGCGTTCGCGTTGCAGCCCGTCCATCAAACCCTCGTTCGGGGCCATCGGATGCGGGCGCCGGCTCTCAGAATACCTGCGTACAAGAACGTCTTCGCGCGCATTCAGATAAAGCAAACTCACTTCCGAGCTGACTTGCCCAGGCAGGGCTTCCACAAGCTGCATCAAAGCCCTAGTCGTGAAATCACGGTTCCGGACATCAACGCCCAAAGCGATGGACCGCGACAAAGGAGCCCCGCTCAGCAATCGCGGGATCATGGACAATGGCAAATTGTCGATCGCCTCATACCCCATATCCTCCAACGCGTTGATCGCGGTACTGCGTCCGGCACCCGAAGGGCCAGTCACAATCACAATCTGATGCGGGGGTTTTTGGTTCATGTGTTTATTGAACCGTGAAAACCAAACTTTAGAAAGTGCAAAAGCGCCGCTGCCAAGTTTGTTTGATCACTCTTTTGTATCAACGGCAGCGGGGTTCCTGCGAAATCGACGTATCGTCGAACTGGCAGTCGTTCCTGTGACGCACCCTCCAGATCAACCACGCCCACCAATCGGGCCTCATCCGCGCAAGGGGCCGACAGCAGTCCAATTCCGCGAGCTTCTATCGCTTGCGGCAAGTTTGGAGGTCGGCGAACCGCCACATATTCACCACAGATTGAGATGTCACAGCGATCGTCAGCAACTAACTCCGCTCCCAAGGCCATCAATTCCAGTGCCAAGGTGGATTTCCCTATCCCCGCACGGCCCACAAGCAAAAGACCGTTGCCCACTAGGGACACGCAGGTCGCATGCAATTGGCACGGGAGGGGAGGACATTGAAACGCCATAGCTGAAACTAGAACGGATCCGAAGTGACGCCCAGACGATTCTAAGAAAAACTGCTAGGTTGGAAGACCCACCACGAAGCGCGCGCCAAGGGGCTCGGAGGTGACGTCAGCGTCGGTAGGGCGAATGTTCTCAGCCCAGATCACTCCACCATGTGCTTCGATGATCTGCTTGGAAATAGCCAAACCAAGGCCAGAGTGGTTACCGAACTGTCGTTCAGGGCGTTCGGAGTAGAACCGGTTAAAGACTTTGTTCAACGCCTGCTCTGGAATTCCGGGGCCAGTGTCTTCAACGACGACCAGAACACGGTTATCGCGACGGCGCGCCCAAATGCGAACGGCATCCCCGTCTTCGCAAAAAGATGTGGCGTTGGTAATAAGGTTTACAAACACCTGCGCCAAACGCGCTTCAAGTCCGTGAATGACAATCGATTCATCCGGTACATCTTTGATGAATTCGACACCGTTTTCAGCGGCCTGCTGACCTAGGTATTCAGACAGGTTATTGATCATGCGCATAAGGTCGAACGGCTCTTCGTCCTCTTTCACCAATTCGCTGTCCAGTCTGGACGCATTGGAAATGTCGCTCACCAGACGGTCCAACCGGCGCACGTCATGTTCGATCACATCCAGAAGGCGGCCGCGCTGTTCATCGGTCTTGGCGACGTGAAGCGTTCCGACTGCAGAGCGCAACGATGCAAGCGGGTTCTTAATTTCATGCGCCACATCTGCCGCAAATTGCTCATTGGCATCGATGCGTTCATAGAGCGCTGATACCATGCCACGCATCGCACCAGACAAGCGGCCAATCTCATCAGGTCGTGCGGTGAGGTCAGGAATTCTCACGCGGCTTGGGCTCACCTTACGGGCGTTCTTATCTTGCCCCAACTCCGCTGCTGCCGCGAGATCGGACAAAGGGTTCGCGATGGTTGAGGCCAGAACTAGGCTCAACCCAATGGATACGAGGATTGCAATCACAAACATCTGCAACACCTGCTCGCGCTCACTCCGCACCAGTTGATCAATCTGCCCTGCAACCGTAGACAAAGCGATCACACCAACGACAGCTCCGTTACGTTCTATCGGAGTAGCGACCGAGAAAATGCTGCCGCCTGCGCCATCTTGGCCCGTCCGGTTTAACGTGGATCCGGAAATGGCTTCGGCCAGCAGGTTGCGCGCTTCTTCTTCGCCGGAAATACTTGGTTCGCGGGATGTTGATGCCCCGAACGCACCTGAGATGGATTCCCAAACACTGTTCAAGAATCCTGTAATCACGGTCCCGTTTCGATCATTCGCCAGCCCTTCGGTTCCCGACAGTTCCGGACGGTCGGCCCCAAGGGTGCTGGCAAGCAAGTCTTCCTCCGGAGAGAAAACATAAACTTCTACCCCCGGCGCAATATCTAAGGCGCTTAGGGTCGCTGCGGGATTGGCCAGTTCAGCTTCATCGCCGGAAATCGCCAATTGCGCCTCGAAAACATCTGCGATGAGTTGCGCCTCAGAGACCAAAGCCACTTCGCGCTGCGCCACAAGACTGTCGCGAAAGGGGTTTAGAAACAAAACACCTGCAACCAATAGCACCAAGGCCAACAGGTTGAAGGTGATGATTTTGCGTGCCAAGGGGGACCGGTTCAGCGAAATCAGATTTCGCTTCTCCCGTTTGGTCTTGAGCTCCTGCTCGACGCTGTCTCCAGACCGCGTCCAGTCTTCGCCCATTACCAATTCCGCGTTATTCGCTGGCCTAGAATTTGCCACAGAAAACCTCGACACCAATGACATAGTTACTCTTCGTTATATCTGTAACCGATGCCGTAGAGGGTCTCAATCGCAGAGAACTCATCATCCGCCGTGCGCATCTTTTTGCGCAGCCGCTTGATGTGGCTATCAATCGTGCGGTCATCAACATAGACCTGATCGTCATAGGCGACGTCCATCAACTGATCGCGTGATTTCACGAAGCCGGGTCGTTGCGCCAGCGCCTGCAAAAGCAAGAATTCGGTCACTGTCAGTGAAACATCGTTGCCTTTCCATGTCACCGTATGGCGCAATGGATCCATTGTCAGATCGCCGCGCACCATAGTTTGTGCCACTTCGCCTTCGCCGGCATCATCCTTGGCAATAGCTTCCTTGCGGCGCAGGATCGTGCGAATACGCTCAACCAGCAACCGTTGTGAAAACGGTTTGCGCACGTAGTCGTCCGCCCCCATCCGCAGGCCCAGAACTTCGTCAATCTCATCATCTTTAGAGGTGAGGAAGATCACAGGAACTTCGGACTTTTGCCGCAGACGCTGCAACAGGTCCATACCATCCATGCGCGGCATCTTGATATCAAGAACCGCCATATCCGGCATCTTACGGGAAAACGCATCCAGGGCGCTTTGACCGTCATTATATGTTTCAACCTCGAAGCCTTCGGCCTCAAGGGTCATTTGAACGGACGTCAGAATGTTCCTGTCGTCGTCCACCAACGCAATTTTGGACATTGGGGATCCCTTTGTGCTGCTCGTTGCTCTTATTTTTTCACTACCATCTGCGTTTGGAGCCGCAGAATCAACGAAATAGTGGCGAATCAGGGCACCGTCCCCTTCATTTGAGCATTTGCGGCCTAATGTTTGACTAATTTGCCGCACCTGACGCCCATGATAACGCTATCACACGGCCCTCCGCCGGTTTCCTCAGAAAAGTGACGTGCTATATGGAAGGAGGTCGCCCCGCCGGGGTGATCGCCGCGGCCACAACGGCCCGTCGGCACCAAGATATGCGGACAATGTCGCGCAACAGGAGCAAGCCCATGAGTTTAGGACGCGTAAATCCAGCACACACGTTGGACACACAAGGTATCACCGGCCTTGGGGGCGTCTACTATAACTATCTGGAGCCATCTCTGGTCGAAGAGGCCTTGAAGCGGGACGAAGGTACATTGGGAAAAGGTGGCTCTTTCCTTGTCACAACCGGCAAGCACACGGGGCGCTCGCCAAAGGACAAATTTGTCGTCCGCACCCCATCTGTAGAAGATACAATCTGGTGGGAAAACAACGCCCCCATGGAGGCCGACGCCTTTGATGTTCTGCACGCGGATATGCTCGCGCATATGAAAGGTGGCGACTACTTTGTGCAGGATTTGTTTGGCGGGGCTGACCCAGAGCACCGCCTTGATGTCCGCGTCGTCACAGAGCTGGCGTGGCACGGTTTGTTCATTCGCCATCTGTTGCGCCGCCCAGAAGCGCAAGAGTTGGAAACCTTTGTTCCAGAGTTCACGATCATCAATTGCCCAAGCTTTCAGGCAGATCCGTCGCGCCACGGGTGCCGGTCGGAAACTGTCATCGCGATGAACTTTGACAAGAAGCTTATCTTGATCGGTGGCACGGCCTATGCGGGCGAAAACAAGAAGTCGGTCTTCTCGTTGCTGAACTACTTGCTTCCAGAGAAAAACATCATGCCGATGCACTGCTCAGCCAACCACGCGCATGGCAATCCCGATGATGCGGCTGTGTTCTTTGGATTGTCCGGCACCGGCAAAACGACGCTATCCGCGGACCCGTCTCGCACTTTGATCGGCGACGACGAGCACGGTTGGTCAGATCGTGGAATCTTCAACTTTGAAGGTGGCTGCTACGCCAAGACCATTTCGCTCTCTGCAGAGGCAGAGCCGGAAATCTACGCGACCACTGAAAAATTTGGCACCGTCATCGAAAACATGGTGTTCGACAAAGACACCAAAGAGCTGGACTTTGAGGATGACAGCCTGACCGCCAACATGCGTTGCGCCTACCCGTTGCCTTATATCTCAAACGCATCGGACACGGCCCTTGGGGGGAACCCGAAGAACATCATCATGCTGACATGTGATGCCTTTGGTGTGTTGCCTCCGATCTCGCGGCTGACGCCGGCGCAGGCCATGTACCACTTCCTGTCAGGCTTCACATCGAAGGTCGCAGGCACCGAGCGCGGCGTGACCGAGCCGGAGCCTACGTTCTCCACCTGCTTTGGCGCCCCCTTCATGCCGCGTCGCCCTGAGGTTTACGGCAACCTGCTTCGCGAAAAGATCGCGACACATGGCGCGTCATGCTGGTTGGTAAACACCGGCTGGACTGGTGGCGCATATGGCACCGGTTCACGCATGCCTATTCGCGCTACGCGGGCGTTGTTGACGGCGGCCTTGAACGGGTCTCTCAACGCGGGCGAATTCCGCAAGGATCCAAATTTCGGCTTCGAGGTTCCGGTAGCCTGTGGCGGCGTGGCCGATGTGCTGCTTGATCCGCGCCGCACTTGGGAAAACCCAGAAAGCTACGACAAGCAAGCCGCAAAGCTGGTGGAAATGTTCGCAGAGAACTTTGGCCAATATCTTCCGTTCATCGATACCGACGTGAAAGACGCCGCAATCGGATGATCAACGTCTCTGTGAGGGCCATCATCACCGCTGGCCTTATCAGCTTTGGCACCATCGCGCAGGCGCAGCACCTAGATAGTGTTGCGCCTAAGGCCTTCTTTGATGAGGAAAAGATCAAAGACATCAGCTACGGGCTGGTCTGCCCCTCGGGCAAAACGGTCAAGTTGCCAGCCCCAGACACACATTTGGGTTTCATCACGCAACGCGACAAATCACAACGTATCGAACACACCACCCAAATCGTCCCACTGTCCAAGGGCATTGGTTTTGGCGTGGATGTGAAACTGCCATGGGGCGCAAAACTGCGCGACGTGGAGATCGCCGTGATCCACCCCCCATACCCCGGAACCGATGTAACACAAGAGCATTGGAACACAGAGCTGAAGCCGCGCGGCTCCAATCTCAACTTCTTCTTGTTCGAGTTCCCCCATGAGATGATTGCAGGGGACTGGACGCTACAAGCAAGCCATCAAGGTCGCATCATCTATTCAGTGACCTTTAAAGCCGTGGACCCATCGCGCGTTCACAACCTGTCTGGGCTGTGTTCCGGCAAACTACTGTCCTAGCCCAATAGCGCGCGCCGAATAAGGTTTAACCCCGCGATCAACAACACGCATGACGTCAGATTGCGGAAGGTGTTTTGGTCAATGCGGCCCTGCACCTGAAACCCGAGCCACATGCCAGCAACCGCTGGAAGCACCAAAAGCGCCGAGAACGGGAGCGTCTCCTTGCTCAAAACGCCAGACTGAAGATGCGCCGCCATCAGCAGCACGGCGCCCAACCCAAACACAATTCCCTGAACGCGCAACTGTTCTTGCTTGGGGGTGTTGATCGCGTTCAGGTACAAAACCGTTGGGGGCCCCCAAATGCCCGACATCCCGCCGGAAAATCCCGCAATTGTACCTACAACCACATCCGTTTTTGGGCTGCGCTTCGTCGTATTGGGACGCCAGCCAGTCAGCTGCAACCCAGAGAACGCAGCGACCGACACGCCGATGGCCAAATACAGGTAATGCACGGGGATCACGCTGACCAACTGGGCGCTAAGAACCAAGAATGCGCCGCCAACGACCAAGAACAGCTTGAAGTGCACTAAAGAAGCCCAAGCTGCCCGCCCCCCCTGACGCAACGCCTGCAATCCGTTGGTGATCAACGTCGGGACAATCAACCCAGCCAGCGCCAATTCAGGCGACAGAAAATTGCTGAGGCCAGAAATGAAAATCATCGGCATCGCAAATCCGATAACCCCCTTCACAAAGCCCGATAGCAAGCCCACCAGCAAGGCCAAAGCCAATAAATCGAGTGTCATGAGGGATGTGAAACTCTCCATGTGCCATTGCTAGCCCTTCCTCAGCCCCTACGCAGCAAGAAAAGCAGTGCGACACTTTTGTTCACAGCAACCCGCAGTTTCGCATTAAAGTTGCGCTGCACCTGCAAAGTGATTATTCCAAAGGGATGCTCTATAAAGGATTCGAGACATGGCTCATGATGGACAGGATATGACCCTTGCAACGCCCGGTGATGCGGTTCTGCCGGATCTTTTGACCCTGACTGCAGCGACCCTAACGCCGCTGGAGGAGTTGCTGGCCAAGGCCAAGGAAACGCTGCGTGGCAAACTCACCGACAACGGGCGCATTTCTGGTGCATTACTTGAGGAAAACCAAACCGCAGCCCATGGTTTGGCTTGGTTGGCGACCTATGTTCAATCCCTGACCCAGATGCAAAAATGGGCGGAAAACCTGACAGCCGCAGGCAAGTTCACCGAGGTTGAACAGCTTATCCATCAGATCGCATTCGGCGAATATCTCTGGCAGCTTTATGGTGGCATCCCGATGTCGCAGGGCGAAATTCTGCGCATGCAAGATATCGGCCTGAGCCAAGAGGATCAGCGCGGCATGATGGTCCCCGCAGTCATGACGCTGACACAGGGTGGCAACACCCAAGCCGCGCGCACGCGTCTCGTTGAACTGATGCAAGAACGCTCTGCCGAGATTATCACCGGTGCCTCCGGCCTTGATGACGAGCTGGAAATGATCCGCGAGCAATTCCGCCGTTTCTCCATCGATAAGGTTGAGCCATACGCCCACGACTGGCATCTCAACGACGAGTTGATCCCGATGGAAATCATCGAAGAATTGGCTGAAATGGGCGTCTTCGGCCTGACCATTCCCGAAGAATTTGGCGGCTTTGGTTTGTCCAAGGCATCAATGGTCGTTGTGTCCGAAGAGCTGTCACGCGGCTATATCGGTGTCGGAAGCCTTGGCACACGTTCCGAAATTGCTGCCGAGTTGATCCTTTGTGGCGGGACGGACGAGCAAAAGCAAAAATGGTTGCCCAAACTGGCCTCTGCCGAGACCTTGCCGACGGCGGTGTTTACCGAACCGAACACCGGATCCGATCTGGGGTCTTTGCGTACACGGGCGGTTAAAACCGGTGACGACTATAAAGTCACCGGAAACAAGACATGGATCACCCATGCCGCGCGCACCCATTTTATGACCCTACTGGCGCGCACCGATCCGGAAACGACCAACTACAAAGGTCTGTCGATGTTCATCGCCGAGAAAACCCCAGGCACGGACGACGCTCCTTTCCCCACCCAAGGCATGAGCGGTGGCGAAATCGAGGTTCTCGGCTACCGCGGGATGAAGGAATATGAATTGGCCTTCGACAACTTCCACGTCAAAGGTGAAAACCTGTTGGGTGGCAATGAGGGTCAGGGTTTCAAACAGTTGATGCAAACCTTCGAAAGCGCGCGCATCCAGACCGCCGCCCGTGCCATTGGCGTGGCACAATCGGCCATCGATGTGGCCATGCAATACGCCGAAGAGCGAAAGCAATTCGGGAAATCCTTGATCAATTTCCCTCGCGTATCGGGGAAAATTGCCATGATGGCAGTGGAGACCATGGTTGCGCGCCAACTCACGTATTTTTCGGCCAATGAGAAAGACAATGACCGGCGGTGTGACTTAGAGGCTGGCATGGCCAAGTTGCTTGGCGCCCGCGTGGCATGGGCCAGTGCGGACAACGCCTTGCAAATTCATGGCGGCAATGGTTTCGCCTTGGAATACAAGATCAGCCGTATTCTGTGTGACGCACGTATCCTCAATATCTTTGAGGGGGCCGCTGAAATTCAAGCCCAAGTTATCGCACGGCGCCTGCTTGATTAAGTAAAGGTGACTAAACATTCGGGGTGCGACCTGTTAGGGTCCACCCCATGAAACTCTACCCTCTTATCGCCTTGGCAATGCTGGCCGCATGCAAGGATGAAACCATTTCGGGCTATTCCACCGAAGGGGCCAGCTGGGCCCTGCAGTCCATCGACGGCGTCCCCTTTAAGGCCAACGCCACGATCTCTTTTCCCGAAACCGGAAAAATTGCTGGCGAGGCCCCTTGCAATAGTTACTTCGGCGCGCAGACCGTGCCCTATCCGTGGTTCAACGCTGAAAAGATCGGCAGCACGAGGCGGGCCTGCGCAGACCTCAAATCCGAGACGCAGTTTTTCGAAGCCCTGAGCGATATGACCCTGTCTGAAAGCGTCGGAGACACCCTGATCCTGTCGAATGACAAAGGCCGCGAAATGCTGTTCAAGGTCGTGAACTAGCGCCCCCAAGAACGTCAACCAAACGCGCCCTTGCAGGTGGCAGTGGTTTGTTCCCCAATTGCGGGGCCATCCAAGTGGTCAAAAAATGTCCGGTCGTTGCCAAAGCATCCGGCACCCCGTCCAATGTACCATCGCCCACTCCGCGCAGACATGCAGGCAATGCAAGCAAACGCGACGCCCATTCCCCCGCCCCCTGACGCGACACCGCGCGGCCGGTACGGGGGGAAACATAGATCAGCTCCTGCATTGATCCAGTCACAGCACAGGATGATAAATCCAGCCCAAACCCCATGTCCTCAAGCAACGCCAACTCCCATTGAACATAGGCTAAGGGCCACGCGTCGCTCACACCAAGCAGGTCAAACACCAGCAAGCTTCGCTCGTAGAGGTCGGGATGCGGGTCACGCTCGGCCAACGCGAATTGCAACAAGCCGCAAAGTGCATTCAGCCCAGCCAGCGCCTTGCGGTCCCCCATGACTGCGGCGGCCCGAGATTTAATCGGCTCGACGGTATAGGCCCCCAAATGCCCCTCAAGACGGGCGCGCCACGAGACATCCAGCTGGGCTCCAGGTTGTAGGATCGGAGACAGCTTGCGACCTGCCCCGCCGCGCACGACACCTGCATGGCGGCCATAGTCGGGGGTAAAGACATCAATGATGGCCGCGTTCTCGCCATGGCGGCGCGCCGATAGCAAAACCCCTTGGCTGCGCCAGTCCATCATTCGCCCCTTGTTAACTTAACCCGTCTTGATCCAGTAGATGTCGCCCAGCTTTGTCTTCAACTTCGATCACCCAAAGGTCGGCATCAAAATTGCGTTGCTTGGCAATCGCTTCATCGACCTCGTGCTCTGCACCCTCCCGTAACACAACCCAAGCCCGCTCGCCGCTCATCAGATCAAACGAGCGCTGATAGACCACCGCTTGCCCGTCCAGCGTATTCACCTTCACCATAACCACGCCAGCCGTTGCATCGCCCTTGGCCGTCACGAACACCGGAATATCCGCCAGCCGCAAACGGGTCAGATAGGCTGAAACCCAGAAGTCTGTGGTCAGACGGTTAGTCATTGCCGTCTTTGAAGTTCAGCCCCATTTCAGAGTACCGTTCGCTGTCTTCCAGCCAACCCGGACGAACTTTGACCTGCAAAAACAGGTGAACCTTGCGCCCCAAGAACTCGACGAGTTCTTCGCGGGCAGCCTTACCAACGGCTTTGATCGTCTCACCTTTGTTGCCCAAAACGATCCCTTTGTGCCCGTCGCGGACAACGTAGATCAGTTGCTCAATGCGGGCGGAGCCATCGTCTTTCTCTTCCCATTTTTCGGTCTCGACGGTCATCTGATACGGCAGCTCTTGATGCAAACGCAGCGTCAGTTTTTCTCGGGTGATCTCAGCCGCAATGTTGCGCATTGGGGCATCTGCCAGCTGGTCTTCCGGATACAGCCAAGGGCCTTCTGGCACTTCGCCTGCAAGCCAGCCGCGCAATGCATCAGTGCCATGACCTTTTTCAGCAGAGATCATAAAGGTCTCTTGAAACGCAAAACGTTCGTTCAACTCTTTGGTCAATCCCAGCAAAGCATCCGTTTTCACGCGGTCGATTTTATTGATCGCCAAAATCACCGGCGCGCCGTCTGTACGCTCCGCCAAGCCATCCAGAATGGCGCTTACACCCTCAGTCACCCCGCGATGCGCCTCGACAAGCAGCACCACAATGTCCGCGTCAGACGCACCTGACCAAGCGGCCGCGACCATGGCGCGATCCAAACGGCGGCGCGGGCGAAACAAACCAGGCGTATCAACGAACACCAGCTGCGCCTGACCTTCCATCGCGACACCCCGAATTCGGGCGCGGGTGGTTTGCACCTTATGGGTCACGATCGACACTTTCGCGCCAACCATACGGTTCAGCAGGGTGGATTTACCTGCGTTCGGCTCCCCAATCAGCGCGATGAACCCCGCGCGGGTTGCTTCAGTCATTTGTCTAGCCTTTCCAAAAGCGCCTTGGCCGCAGCCTGTTCCGCTTGCCTCTTGGCCCCTGCCTTCGCTTGCGCCTGCTCTCCAGAGGTCAGCGTCACCGCGATGGTGAATTCCGGCGCGTGGTCGGGGCCTTCGCGCTTGATAATTTCGTAGCTCGGGGCCTGTTCGCCACGAGCTTGTACAAATTCCTGTAGGGCGGTTTTCGGGTCGCGGGCGTCGTCTTCGACCTCGTGCACGCGCGCCCCCCAAAGCCGCAAAATCAGATCGCGGGCTTTAGCGAAACCTCCGTCGCGGTAAACAGCAGCGATTAACGCCTCCATGCCGTCACCCAGCAGCGCCTCTTTGCGGCGCCCCCCCGAGACCATTTCCGATTTGCCCAATTTCAGCACGGCGCCCAGCTCTATGTCGCGCGCAACCGCCGCGCAGGTTTCTTTGCGCACCAAAGCATTGTAGCGCGGGGCCAACACACCCTCGGTCGCACCCGTGTCAGCGTCGAGCAAAGCCTCAGCCATCACCAAACCAAGAACACGGTCTCCCAAAAATTCCAACCGCTGGTTGTCAGGCCGTGTCGCGGATGAGATCGAGCCATGCGTCAAAGCACGCACTAGAAGTTCTGGTTCAGTGAACCTGTATCCAATGCGGTCGCAAAATTTCGAAAGCTCACCCGACAGTTTCATCGCAACCACGTCCAACTCCGCTCTTGAACACCTGCAAAATTAAACATCACAAGTTCGGCGCGCCCAATCACGTTGTTGACCGGAACAAATCCTACGCCACCCGCGACCTGTGGATAGCGACTATCAATAGAATTGTCGCGGTTGTCGCCAAGGAGGAAAATATGCCCCTCAGGTACGCTAAAAATGTCCGTACTATCAGAACGCGCCACGTCCGAGATGTTTAACACATCATAGGACACACCATTCTCCAATGTTTCAGAGAACCGTTGTTTTACACAATCCTCGCCCAAAGCAACATTACCATTTCCGCAGGCTGGGTACCCCCCCGTCACATTAGGGACAAAGGGCTCAACAAAGTCTTCTACCTGTGTTTGATCCAGTGCAACGCCATTTATTATCACCTCTCCATCAACCATCTGGACCTCATCGCCAGAAAGCCCGATCACGCGGGATACATAATGGACATCGTTGACTGGATGTTTAAACACCACGACATCGCCTCGTGACAAGCTGTCTCCGATTACCCCGAGTTCTTCGGAACATCCCCCGAAAAAGCACCTTAGTTGCGGGAACCCATAGATCGCTCGATTGGCAATCATGTAATCACCGCTGCGCAAAGATGGTTGCATAGACCCCGATGGAATCCAAAACGGCCTAAAACACAAAACGAGTGCAGCAACACAGATTCCGATTGGCCCGAAAAGGTACAACAACCAGCGATATTGGGGTTCCAACATTTAGATCTACTCAATCGCTTTGAAGAAGCGATCGCTGCGCCAAGTCCAGAAATACAGCATGCGTGATCCCGCAGATGAGAACACGACGCGATCGGCACGCCCCAACAGATTGGCGAACGGCACCATGCCAACCCCGTCACCAGCCTGCGTAAAGCGGCTGTCGATAGAGTTATCGCGGTTGTCACCCATGAAGAAGAAATGGCCCTCGGGCACATTAAAGACAGGGGTGTTATCTCCACCCAAGCCATTGCGAATGTTCAAAATTCTATGCTCCACGCCGCCTTCCAGCGTCTCAATGAAGCGTTCTTTTTCGCAGTCGCCGCCAAGGCCGACCGCGCCATTACTACATGCAGGGAAACTACCGACGGAGCCCTGCGCTTCATAGGTTTCCACGAATGGCTCTACCGGCACTTGCTTTTGCGCTTTGCCGTTCAAAAACAGCACACCATTCTTCACCTGCACTTTGTCGCCCGGCAGGCCCACAAGGCGTTTGATGTAGTCCTGCCCGCTTACAGGGTGGCGAAACACGACGACATCACCGCGTTCCGGCTCGCTGCCAAACAGGCGGTCTGGGATCGGGCAAACGCCAAAGGGACAGCTGTATTTTGAGTAGCCATAGGCCATCTTGTTAACGAACAAGAAGTCCCCAACGAGCAGTGTATCTTTCATCGACCCCGACGGAATCCAAAACGGCTGGAAGAACAGAGTGCGAAATACGGCGGCAATTGCCAAAGCGTAAACCACCGTCTTTACGGTTTCCATGATGCCTTCGGGCTCTTTGTCACTGCTGGGTGCCATCAATATTCTCTTATTTTAAAGGTTGTTTGCTACATGCGACTGCAAGGGGTTGGAGTCAAGTCACAGCGGGGTCAATTGGACGCGCCTCGATGACGACAAACGCCTGCGCCCAAGGGTGGTCATCGGTCAAAGTGACATGAATTATCGCCTCATGGCCCGCAGGTGTCATGTCGCTCAAACGCTCTGCGGCCCAGCCCGAGACTTCCATCACCGGCTGCCCCGTGCGCAAGTTGCTCACGGCCATGTCCTTCCACGCAATCCCCATGCGAAGCCCTGTCCCCAACGCCTTGGAGCACGCTTCCTTTGCGGCCCAGCGCTTGGCATATGTCCCCGCCACATCCTTACGGTTCTCGGCCTTGCGCTGTTCCAGATCAGTGAATACCCGATTTCGGAATCGATCCCCGAAACGATCCAATGTGCCTTGGATGCGTTCGATATTCGCCAAGTCCGTGCCGATGCCCAGTATCATGAAAGCCTCGCAGTCAATATTTTCAGACCCGCCAGCCCGAACATCACCCCAAAGCTGATTTCAAACCAACGGCGCAGTTTTTGGTATCCTCGGATAAAGGCACCTGTAGAGAACAAAAATGCATACCCGAAGAACACGGCATTCGATACGGCAAACAAGGCTGTGAAGGTTTCCCAAACCGCACGCGGGTCTGATCCTGGCGGTACCGCAATCGCGAAAATCGCGCCCCACCCAAACACCGCTTTCGGGTTTGTGAGGTGAAGCAGCAGCCCTTTTAGAAACACAGACCGCAGCCCACCGCGCTTAGCTTGCACATCCGTCAGTGGTTTGCTCGACATGCCCGAGCGCAAGGCCTTGAACCCCAAATACATCAAATAGGCTGCCCCCACATAGCGTAAAATCTCCACCAGCCACGCGTTCGCAAGCATCAAAGCGCTCATCCCTAAGGCGGCGGCAACGCCCCAAGAGGCCGACCCGCAAACGATGCCAGCCGCAACCGCCAATCCCGCTGTCCGGCCCCGCTCCATCGAGGTGCCCGCAATCGCCAAAGTCGCAGGCCCGGGGGACGCGCCGCCAACCGCCCATGCCAGCAAAAGCAACCCGAACTCTATACCGGTCACGCCCGCGCCTCGTCCATCAAGCGGCGCATCTCTTGGATCGCGGGGACCAGCCCCGTGAAAATGGCCTCTCCGATGATGAAATGTCCTATGTTGAGCTCTACGATTTCCGGCAGTGCGGCGACGGGCTGTACACTATCAAAGGTGAACCCGTGGCCCGCATGAACCTCCAACCCGAGTGAATGGGCCAATGCTGCCATGTCGCGCAGCTTGGCGAATTCGGCGTCGCGTAGGTCCAAGTGGCCTTCCGCGTGGGCGTCGCAATAGCTGCCTGCATGCAGCTCGATGATATCCGCGCCAATGCGGGCGGCGGCGCGCACCTGACGTTCATCCGCACCGATAAACAGCGACACGCGCGTGCCGGCGTCTTTGAAGGGAGCGATATATTCAGCCAAGCGATTGTCGTCTGTTGCCACGTCCAACCCGCCCTCGGTTGTCCGTTCTTCGCGCCGCTCGGGGACAAGGCACACTGCATGCGGGTTTGTTGCCAGAGCAATCGCCTGCATCTCGTCTGTTGCGGCCATCTCGAAGTTCAGGGGCACCGAAATGGCCTCCTTGATCGCGGCCATATCGGCGTCGCGAACATGGCGCCGATCCTCCCGCAGATGCGCCGTTATCCCATCTGCGCCCGCCTCTTGCGCGAGCAGTGCCGCACGAACAGGATCAGGGTTGTCTCCGCCGCGGGCATTTCGAACCGTTGCAACATGGTCGATATTGACGCCAAGGCGTAGCTTGTTGGTCATCTGATGGATCCTTTAGGTAGCTGGTTGCTTAGGATCATAGGAGAACGCGCGGCAACCTCAACAACGCTTATTGCGCGCTCTTATCCTCGGCCTTTTTGGCGGCCTTGCGTGCGCGGATTTCTTCCAACTTGGCTTTGATCCGCCCCTTACGGCGGTTTTGATAGGCCGCAATCAGCGGCGCACTGATGTAGTAAATCACAGTCGCCGTAATGACACCGGGGATGAGCCCGCCGATCATATAGGGAAAGAACACCTCGTCGTAGAACCCAGACAGGCGATCCCATTGCGCGACATCGTCGGTAAACATAGCAAAAAAGTTGTCTTTGAGATCACGCCAAGCCCCTGCAAAGCGGCGACCAATGTTCATATGCGGCTCAAACTCGGTCCCCAGCAAGAAGTGACCTGTTTTTAGCGAAATGACCCCAATCGGCAAATAGGTCAACGGGTTGCCAAAAAACGTTGCCATAAGCGCCGCGAGCATGTTGCCCCGCATCACCTTCGCCCCAAAAGCGGCGATAAAGAAGTGAAAGCCATAAAACGGAGTGAACGTCGTAAACACGCCAGCGAAAATGCCGCGCGCGATCCGGCGCGGGTCATCCGGCAGACGACGAACACGGTGTTTGACATAGTCAAACGCCCGCCCCCATCCCCCTTGGGGCCACAGCAGGTGTAGCGCCCAAAGCGCCCAGCTTTTTGGTGTCCTGCGTTTGAACACGTTTTGTTATTCACCTCTCTGCTCCGACATGCGGAGCCTGTCTTTTAGGGCTTGCGGTTCAAATCCATGTGCCGCTCCAGCGCCGCGACATCACTGTCGGCCTCCATCGCGGTCATAACTCCGTGTAAGTGTTCTGCATCGCGCACATCTACGTCCACCAGCAGTTGAAAGTAGTCCGGTTTGCGGTCGATGAAATGCATATCTGAGATATTCGCGTTCTGCTCGCCGATCAATGTGCAAATGCGCCCCAACACACCAAAGCTGTTCACAATGGTCAAAGCCAGTGTAACTGTGTTGCTCGCGGCGTGACGGCCTGCATGCCAGTGAATGTCCAGCCAGCGATCCGGCTGCTCTTCAAACTCGACCAAGGCATCGCAGGCAATGGCGTGAACAAACACCCCTTGACCTTTGTACTTGATACCTACGATGCGTTCACCTGGCACAGCCTGACAGCAGGCGGCGCGCTTCACTTGAACGCCTTCGGGCAAGCCGACAACAGGGCGCTTGGCGTCGACCGTCTCCATGCCAGAGTTTTCCGCCAACTCTGGGTACAAAGCCATGACAACTTCGCGTGCTGACAGTTCTGTCGAGCCGACATATTCCAACAATTGAGACGCGTCGGTGAGGCTGAGCTCCTTGGCGGCGGTTTCCAAGGCCTTGTCTGAGGACTTCTTGCCAATATGCTCGAACGCCACTCGCGTCAGTTCGCGGCCCAACTTGATGTAGCGATCTCGGTGCTCTTCGCGCAGCGACTTGCGGATTGCCGATTTTGCCCGCCCCGTCACGGCAATATCGATCCATGTAGGCTGCGGTTTTTGCCCCTCAGCGGTGATAATCTCTACGGATTGCCCGTTCCGCAAGCGCGTCCACAAAGGGACACGTAGCCCATCCACCTTGGCGCCGACGCAGCTGTGCCCGATCCGCGTGTGGATCGAATAGGCATAGTCCAACGGGGTCGCACCGCGCGGCAGCTTGATCACATCCCCCTTGGGGGTGAAGCAAAACACCTGATCAGAATACATTTCAAGCTTCACATGCTCGAGGAAGTCGTCGTGGTCCTCTGCCTGCTCGAACCGTTCGGTCATGGTGGAAATCCATGTGGCCGGATCAACAGCAAACGGGTTTTCGACACGCTCACCGTCGCGGTAGGCCCAGTGAGCTGCAACGCCTGCTTCGGCGACGTCATGCATCTGGCGGGTTCGGATTTGGATTTCCACCCGCTTGCCGTCTCGCCCGGAAACCGTCGCATGGATCGACCGGTAACCATTGGTTTTCGGTTGGCTAATGTAGTCTTTGAAGCGCCCTGGAACAGCGCTCCAACGGCGATGCATCACCCCCAAGGCGCGGTAACAGTCATCTTCGGAGTTGGTAATAATCCGAAATCCATAGATATCCGACAGCTTGGAGAAGCTCTGCTTCTTCTCCTCCATCTTGCGCCAGATGGAAAACGGCTTCTTGGCTCGCCCGTAAACTTCGCCAACAATGTCGGCATTGGCCAGCTCGGTGCGGATGTCCTCGGTGATTTTGGGGACAACGTTTCCGGTTTCTTTTTGCAACGTAATGAACCGGCGAATGATCGATGCGCGCGCTTCGGGGTTCAAAACCCGAAAGGCCAAATCTTCCAGCTCTTCGCGCATCCAATGCATCCCCATGCGGCCAGCCAAAGGGGCGTAGATATCCATTGTTTCGCGGGATTTCTGGACCTGTTTCTCGGGGCGCATATGCTTGATCGTGCGCATATTGTGAAGCCGGTCCGCCAGTTTCACCAAAATGACGCGCAGGTCCTTCGACATCGCCATAAACAGCTTGCGGAAGTTTTCGGCCTGCTTTGTTTCGGTGGAGCTTAGCTCAAGATTGGTCAGCTTGGTAACACCGTTCACCAACTCGGCAATTTCGGAACCAAAGCGGCGCTCCACTTCTGCGAATGTGGAACCGGTGTCCTCAATTGTGTCGTGCAAAAGTGCCGTCACAAGGGTCGCGTCGTCTAGGTGTTGCTCAGTAAGCAGGGCGGCGACTTCGACTGGGTGGGTAAAGTAGGGCTCGCCCGAATGCCGCGTTTGCCCTTCGTGCATCTGGGCACCATAGGCATAGGCGTCCCGCAACAAGGCTTCATTCGTTTTGGGATTGTAGGCGCGGACCAATGCGATCAGGTCGCTGTCAGAAATCATCCGTGTGGTCCGTCGCCATTCTTGAAGGCCTTTACTTTGGCCCTTGTGCTTCCATCAAAGCGCGCAGCAGCTTTTCCTCAGACATATCGTCTTCGGCAGGCTTGTCCTGCTCGACACCCATAAGAAGCGCCATCGCGTCTTCTTCCGGCTCATCAACTTCAATCTGGGTTTGGTTGCTTTCGATCATGCGCTCACGCAGTTCGTCGGCAGTCTGGGTCTCATCCGCAATCTCACGCAGGGAAACGACAGGGTTTTTGTCGTTGTCGCGGTCCACAGTGATGGCCCCACCAGAAGCAATCTCACGGGCGCGATGGGACGCCAACATAACCAGCTCAAAGCGGTTAGGAACTTTGTCTACGCAATCTTCAACCGTCACGCGGGCCATGGGGGACTCCAGTCATTCACAGGGGATGTCAGACCGCACAATTAGGACCGATAAAGCCTGAATACAACCTTAAAACCTGCCAAAATCGTCACTCCAGAGGGCAAACATCGCGTTTTTCTGCTTCAGAGAGAGCCGAAAGCAAGATTGGTAGCCCCTTTCCGGTCATTGGATGCACCCAATCCGGCGCTACCTCTGCCAAAGGAATCAACACAAAGGCGCGATCTTGAAGTCTGGGGTGTGGCAGTAAAAGCTGGTCCGGCGCCACTGTCTTTTGGCGTTCAAGGGGCAGGTCCATCCACTGCTTCAAAGTGGCTTCATCTGGAAGAATTTTCCCAGCAAAATCCAGTAAATCAAGGTCCAAAGTCCGCGACGCCCATCGAGTTGTCCGCTGTCGTTCAAACTCTGCTTCGATGGCATGTAGATGCGTCAAAAGCGCCGATGCAGACAGACTCGTCTGCACTGTGATCACACCGTTCACATAGTCTGGGCCACTTCCCTTTGGGAAGGCCGGACTGCGAAAAAAACGGCTTTGTGCCAGCAACTTAACCGAATCATTAGAAATGGCATCTATTGCTTTAGAGAGCGTCACGAACGGGGTGCCAAAGCTTGACGTTGCGTTACTTCCTAAGGCAACATGGGCTATTATCAGCTCTTTGTGACCCACCGTGGGTTGCGGCATAAGCTTTTTTCCTTATGTTTATTGAAGCGCGTTTGCCTACGCCCTTCACTCGGGGACTATTAATTGGGCTGAGCGTTTATGGAAGGACATTTAATGTTTTATAAAGACGAACGGTTGGCACTGTTTATAGACGGGTCGAATCTATACGCCGCTGCCAAGTCTTTGGGGTTCGACATTGACTACAAACTCCTGAGACACGAATTCATGCGCCGTGGAAAGATGCTTCGTGCATTTTACTACACAGCATTACTTGAAAATGATGACTATTCCCCAATACGGCCACTTGTCGACTGGCTGCATTACAACGGGTTCACAATGGTCACCAAACCCGCCAAGGAATACACCGACCGCGAAGGCCGGCGTAAGGTCAAAGGCAACATGGATATCGAACTTACCGTCGATGCCATGGAGTTGGCGCCTCATGTGGATCACATCGTGATCTTCTCTGGCGACGGCGACTTCCGCCCCTTGGTCGAAGCGGTACAACGCAAAGGGGTGCGTGTATCGGTAGTCTCTACGATCCGCTCCAACCCGCCGATGATCTCTGATGAATTACGCCGTCAGGCTGATAACTTCATCGAATTGGACGAGTTGCGTGATGTGATCGGTCGCCCGCCTCGCGAAGGTGATATGAGTTTCACCCGAGAGCGGGAACACGAAACAACTGAATAATATGTCAAACGCCGGAGCAACACTCCGGCGTTTTTCATTTCAACCGTCTACATCCAGATCATACGTCACCCAGCCCGTCCGCAAGGCGACTTGATCATACAGCCCTCGTGCGCGGTAGTTGTTGTCGGCTGTAATCCACCGAACCACCCCCCAACCGCGTTTGCGACCCTCTGCCTTAACCGCTGCGATCAACGCATCACCGGCTTTCAGCCCACGTGCGTTTGGGCTGACAAATAGATCGTCCAAAAAGCCGCCCACACCTGCCGCCAATGGTCGCGCGAACTGGCGGAAATGCGCAAAGCCAACCAATACGCCATCTGCAACGGCTACAAATCCGTTGACCTCATGGGCTGGCTCCATCATCCAGCCCCAAACCACCGCCCGCATGTCAGAAGTCTGCTCTACGTCGTAGAACGTGGCATAGGCGCTATAGAGCTGCTCCCATTCCGCACGGTCGCTTTCTTCAATCGCTCTAATCACAATCGTCATGGTTCACCTTAATCTTTCAACTGGAGACAGATTGCACACTGGACCCCAGCCCGCCCAGCCCCTAAATCTGACAAGAAGCAGGAGTGCCACCAGATGAGCAAAACACCACTGACCCTCTACCTTGCAGCCCCGCGCGGCTTTTGCGCCGGAGTGGATCGCGCGATCAAGATTGTGGAAATGGCGTTGGAAAAATGGGGCGCTCCCGTCTATGTGCGCCACGAAATCGTGCACAACAAATATGTGGTCGACAGGCTGCGGGACAAAGGGGCAGTCTTCGTTGAAGAGTTGGAGGAATGCCCAGACGACAGGCCGGTTATTTTCTCGGCTCACGGCGTCCCCAAATCCGTCCCCGCCGCAGCCGCCCAACGCGAAATGGTCTATGTCGACGCCACTTGCCCGCTGGTCTCCAAAGTGCATATCGAAGCCGAACGTCATCACGCAAACGGCCTGCAGATGGTGATGATCGGCCATGACGGCCACCCAGAGACAGTCGGAACCATGGGGCAGTTGCCAAAGGGCGAGGTCATATTGGTCGAAACCGCAGCGGATGTCGCCACCATCACCCCGCGTGACCCAAGCAAGCTGGCCTTCATCACTCAAACCACCTTATCCGTGGACGATACCGCCGATGTGGTCGCCGCCCTCAACGCGCGTTTCCCCGCGATCATCGGGCCGCATAAGGAAGACATCTGCTACGCCACAACCAACCGCCAAGAGGCGGTGAAGGCCATGGCCAGCAAAACCAAGGCAATGCTGGTCATTGGCGCGCCAAACTCGTCCAACTCCAAACGGCTGGTCGAGGTTGGGGCAAAGGCCGGTTGCAGCTATGCACAATTGGTGCAGCGCGCCACCGACATTGACTGGCGCGCTTTGGACGGGATTGACAGCATCGGCATCACAGCTGGGGCTTCTGCGCCTGAAATCTTGATCAATGAGGTGATTGACGCCTTCAAATCCCGCTACGACGTCACCGAAGAAATCGTGGAGACCGCGGTAGAGAACGTGGAATTCAAGGTGCCCCGCGTGCTGCGCGTACCCGCCTGAGGAGGTTTCGATGCTAGCACTACGACCGAATTGCGAACTATGCGACAAAGATTTGCCCCCCGCAGCCGAGGACGCGCGCATCTGCAGTTACGAATGCACCTATTGTGCGCATTGCGTGGAGTCAGTGCTTCACAACGTTTGCCCGACTTGCGGCGGCGGCTTCTCCCCGCGTCCGATCCGGCCACAAACTGCGTTCCGGCCAGACTTGAAGCTGGGCTTGGGACATCAGCCCGCAGACCAAACGCGACGCCACACAAAGTTCACCAAGGAAGACATCGAGGCGCATGTCGCGCGGATCCGAGACATCCCACCCAACAAACGTTGACCCGTAGAACATTTCGTAAGGAACGACATGAGCGACAAAGAAACTCTTGCAGCCTATGCCGCCAAGGCCGAATCCTATGCAAGCCTTGTCTCGCGCAAGACACCTGACGGTGACCTGCAAGCCTTCCTCGACGCTATGCCTGAAGGGGGACGCGTCCTCGATCTGGGCTGCGGCCCTGGCAATTCTGCACGGATGATGCGGGATGCGGGGCTGGAGGTAGACGCCTCCGATGCGTCTCCTGAAATGGTAGCCATCGCCAAAGAACGCTACGCAATAGATGCACGATTAGAGCGGTTTGACGATTTGACCGCGCAAAACCTATACGATGGTATTTGGGCCAATTTCTCCTTACTGCATGCTCCGCGTGCTGACATGCCTCGTCATCTTTCGGCAATTCATACGGCGCTGAAAACCGGCGGCTTGCTGCACCTTGGCCTCAAGACAGGCGACATCGAAGAGCGTGACGAAGCAGGTCGCTTCTATGTCTATTATTCGGAGGATGAGCTTCGACGCCTGCTCCAAGAAGCAAACTTCAAATTCAATTCCATTCGTCACGGCGAAATGGTTGGCCTCGTGCGTGGGCCGGAACCCTTTATGATTGTGACCGCCAATGCCTGATTTATTTGCCTACACAGATGGTGCCTGTTCCGGAAACCCCGGCCCGGGCGGCTGGGGAGCAATCTTGATCGCCCGCGAAGACGGCGCCGTCGTGAAAGAGCGAGAGCTGAAAGGTGGCGAGGCCGACACCACCAACAACCGCATGGAAATGCTGGCCGCGATCAATGTGCTTGAAACGCTCAGCCGCTCCTCCAAGTTGACGGTTGTGACCGATAGTTCTTACGTCAAGGACGGGATCACCAAGTGGATTCACGGCTGGAAGGCCAAGGGCTGGAAAAAGAAGGGCGGCGAGATCAAGAACATCGACCTTTGGAAGCGCTTGGACGCCGCTCAAGCGCGTCATCACGTCACTTGGGAATGGGTCAAGGGGCACGCAGGACACCCCGAGAATGAACGTGCGGATGAGCTTGCCCGTGCAGGCATGGCCCCCTTCAAAAAATGAACGCGCTTGCCTTTCTCGACTACGCTTCGGTGTTTGTGTTCGCGCTCACCGGTGCGCTGGTGGCCAGTCGGGCGCAGCTGGATATCGTGGGGTTTGTGTTCATTGCCTGCCTGACGGCCGTGGGCGGGGGGACGGTGCGCGACGTGATACTGGACCGTCCGGTGTTTTGGGTCGATAGCCCTAGCTTTATTGTCGTCGCATCCATTGCGGCCTTTATCGTTTTCTTTACGGCTCATCTGTTGGAATCCCGACATCGCGCAATCCCGTGGATCGATGCATTTGCCTTAGCTGTCGCCGTCCCCGCCGGAGTTGCCGCGGCTGTGGCAGTAGGGGCCGTTTGGCCTGTCATCGTGATTATGGGCGTGGCGACGGGTTGCTTTGGCGGATTAATGCGCGATGTGGTGTGCAATGAAGTGCCGCTGGTTCTGAAACAAGGGGAGCTCTACGTGACTTGCGCCTTTGCCGGAGCAGGTGCCGCAGGGGTGCTTTTACACCTCGGGCAGCCGTTGCCGATAGCCTTGGCTGGCTGCGCCTTTGTCACCTTGGCGTTGCGTATCGGGTCTATTGCCTTCGGGTGGCGTTTGCCGGTCTACAAAAGCCGCCCTCCAAGGGCCTAGGTGAACCGCGCAGGAGGCGTCCAACCTTGCGTCACGATGGCGGCCTCCGCAGCCTTTTTGCCCGCACGTTGCAAGGTCAGGATAGAGACCGCCCCGTCGCCCGTGCCAACAATAAGGCGACCGTTTGAAAGCTTTACCTCGCCCGCGGAAAGGGCGTCATCAACCACTTCGGCACGTAGACATTTCACGCGCTCACCATTCGCTTCGCTCCACGCCCCCGGGAAGGGTGACAACCCGTTGATCAAGCGCGCAACATCGCAAGCCCCTTGAGCCCAGTCAATTCGCGCCTCTGCTTTGTCAATTTTTGATGCATAGGTCACGCCCTCATCTGCTTGGGCCTGCGCCGTCAATGACGGCAGCGATGCAAGGGCCTCCACGATTAGCTTTGCGCCCATAGTGCTAAGGCGGTCATGCAATCCGCCGGTGGTCTCGGTGGCTTCGATGGTCAGGGTCTGTCGCAACAAAACAGGGCCAGTATCAAGACCGGCCTCCATCTGCATTATGCAAACACCCGTCTCGGTATCACCTGCCATAATCGCGCGGTGGATCGGCGCCGCCCCGCGCCAACGCGGCAGCAGCGACGCGTGAATGTTCAAACACCCATGCTGCGGGGCATCCAAAATCACCTGCGGTAAAATTAGCCCATAGGCCACAACCACGGCAATGTCCGCGTTAAGGCTTGCGAAATCGTCCTGCTCGGCTGCGCCTTTCAAGGATACGGGATGCCGCACCGGAATCCCCAAGGCCTCTGCGCGCGCTTGTACCGGTGAGGGGCGGTCCTTCTTGCCACGTCCCGCAGGACGCGGAGGTTGCGAGTAAACAGCCACGACATCGTGCCCCGCCTCAACACAGGCCTCCAGCACCGGAACCGAAAAATCCGGCGTTCCCATGAAAACAATTCTCAACGCACCAGTTTCCTTGCTTTTTTCACCAACATTTCCCGCTTTGTGCGGCTTAGGTGGTCGAAATACATCTTGCCCTTAAGATGATCGATCTGATGCTGTACCGACGTGGCCCAAATCCCTACGAAATCACGTTCTTCAAGGGCACCAGCTTCATTCAAGAACCGCACCGTTACTGCGCGCGGGCGCTCAACAACTGCCGACACGCCTGGCAAATTCGGGGACGCTTCTTCATGCTCACGCAGCTGCACACTGGCATGCAGCACCTCTGGGTTGGCCATGCACACTGCCTGCCCGCGTTCATCCGAGGCATCCACGACCGCCAGCCGTTGCATCACACCGATCTGCACAGCGGCAAGCCCGACACCGGGCATAGCGTCCATGGTCTCCACCATATCCGCCCAAATTTGGCGCACCTCATCGGTGATTTCGGTCACATCCTCTGCCACCGTGCGCAGCCGTTTGTCCGGCCAAGGCACATATGCACGCTTCATGGTTTTTCCTCATGGTCCAAGATCAAAACCCCATCCAGATGATCTATTTCGTGTTGAATGCAGGCAGCATCGAACCCGTCAAATGCGCCGCGCCTTTGCTCGGCGGTCTCATCCACCCACATCACTTCTATGCGCGCAGGTCGGGTCACCCAAACAGGGTGATCCGCAATCGACAGGCACCCTTCCTCTCGGCGCGACATTTCATCAGAGCGTGACAAAATCTCGGGGTTCATCATTACCAACGGGCTGCGTTCGCCGTCTTTCCAGCTGCAATCCATCACAAACAATCGCAGCAGTTGCCCCACTTGCGGCGCCGCCAATCCCCGCCCAGAGGCGTGATACATCGTGTCCAACATATCTGCAGCCAACCCCGCGGTCTGCGCCACATCCAACACCGGTTTGCACAATTGACGGAGCGCCGGATCGGGATGGTGCACAATTGGCAAAATCATCAGCTACGCGCCAATTCGCGCTTAAGCTTCACCATTTTTCGGGTAATCATCTGGCGCTTTAGCGGGCGCAGGTAGTCGATGAACAATTTGCCCTCAAGGTGATCTATCTCGTGCTGGACGCAGGTGGCCCACAGCCCATCGAAGGTTTCTTCTTGTGCTGCCCCCTCACGGTCCATCCACCGCACGGTGACCTCTTTGGGGCGGGTAACATCGGCATATTGGTCGGGAATGGACAAGCACCCCTCTTCATATGTGTTCTCTTCGTCCGAGGAGGCAATCACCTCGGGGTTGAACATCACCAGCGGGCGCGGGGTGTCCCCGTCGTTCTTTTCGCAATCCAACACGATCAACCGGTCCATGACCCCGATTTGCGGCGCCGCAAGGCCAATACCTGGTGCGTCATACATGGTCTCTAGCATGTCGTCCGCCAAAGATCGCAAGGCGTCGGACAGGTCGACAACAGGAGCACAGAGCTTTTTCAAGCGCGGGTCGGGATGGATCAAAATCGAGCGTTTCATGCCGCCCAGATAACCCGTCTATGCCTATGAAACAAGGGCATCCGACCACCACCTTGACGCATGCCCCTAGGCCATTTATTTTACCCGTCGGGGGCTTACACACATGGGATGACGACCGTGCGCAGAGCCAAAGAACTTACCATTTCACGCTGGATAAACGCCGCTATCGGTGTCGCAGGCCTATCTATCGCATTTGGCGGGCGTAGCATCGCGCAGCAGTTCGACATTGCCCCCTATCCACTTTGGGGCATTGGCGCGGCTGTTTTCCTAACCGCTTTGCTGTTTCAAAGCTTTCTGTTTCAACCACCCAGCCCCGTCACCACTGCCAAGCAACTGGCGGATCGGCAGCATCAAAGGCTCTACCATGTGACGCTCGCGGCATTGGGGACTTGGGTGTATGTGTTGGGGGCCACTTTGGTGTGGATACAACCCTATTCGTTGTTTTTGGCCTTCGGAGGAAGCCTGATGGTACTAGGCGGCTTGGCGGGCGTCAGGGGCGGCCTTCCTCTACTTCGGGCCGCGCGCTTTTCGCAAAACGACCCCAGTCTTACCAACTTGCACGCGACAGCTAGCCAAAGCATCTCCTACCGCAACGCCTATCTCTTTGGCCTTCAGGCGGCCGTCGTATTGGCGCTCTTGGCTTCGTGGAACGTCATAGAGCTTCACGCCAGCACCCTTGGGTTCGCCATTACAGCCACTATGGTTTTGGCGCAGGTCACGACCTTGGCATGGCGCGAATGGGCCAACGGCGCGGGTTAAATCTGCAAATTCACCAGCAAGCCCGCTTGGGCCGAATTCTCCCTTGCAGCCTGTCGGGAAACCCGCAACCTTGCGGGCATAGATCAACGGAGAGCAGATCAATGAGTTTCGACACCCCTATCGACCGCCGAGGCACCCATTGCGTGAAATGGGACGCTATGGAAACCCTTTATGGAGTCTCGCCCGAAGACGGTATTGCGATGTGGGTGGCCGATATGGAATTCCAGCCCCCTCAATGTGTCCAAGACGCGATCAAGAAGATGCATGACCACGGCGTCTACGGCTACTTTGGGGGCGAGGCGCCCTACCGCGCGGCAATCCAGTGGTGGATGGAAAACCGTCACGGCTGGACATTGAACCCTGATCACATCTTCACAACCCATGGGTTGGTAAATGGCACTGCTATGTGCGTGGATGCCTTCACTTCTGCGGGCGATGGCGTGGTCCTGTTTACACCCGTCTACCACGCCTTCTCAAAGATCATCAAAGCCGCTGGCCGCACCGTGGTGGAATGCGAGCTGGTCAATAATGATGGCCGCTACGAGATGGATTTTGATGCATATGACGCCCAAATGACGGGCAAGGAAACGATGCTTGTCTTTTGCTCGCCGCACAATCCCAGCGGGCGCGTCTGGAGCACGGCAGAGCTGCAAGCCGTCGCGGCCTTCGCCAAGCGTCACGATCTCATTCTAGTGTCTGATGAAATTCACCACGATCTTGTGTTTCCGGATGCCAAGCACACGCCGATGGCAAATATCGCAGGCATTGAGGACCGGCTGGTGATGATGACCGCCACGACCAAAACCTTCAACATCGCGGGGTCTCACTCGGGCAATGTCATCATTGCAAATGACGATCTTCGCGCCCGTTTCGCGTCCCGCATGGCCGCCTTAGGTCTCAGCCCGAACAGCTTTGGCTTGTTCATGGCAACCGCGGCATATTCCCCCGAAGGCGCCGCGTGGGTGGATGAGCTTGTGGCCTATCTTGATACCAACCGTAAGATCTTTGACGATGGTATCAACGCCATCCCAGGCCTGAAATCCATGCCAATGGAGTCCACCTATTTGGCTTGGGTCGACTTCTCGGGCACGGGAATGACGCGCGAGGAATTTACCAGCCGCACGCAAGATGCAGCCAAAATCGTCGCCAACCACGGCCCAACCTTTGGCAAGGGGGGGGATGATTTTCTGCGCTTCAACTTTGCGGCACCGCGCGCGGTAATCGAAGACGCCGTGGCGCGAATGCAGGCCGCTTTCTCCGACCTGCAATAACTACTCGAACTACTCGCGGGCGCGTAACACCCGCGCTGGCCGCGTTACCAATGGGCGCCATGCAAACATGAGCCCTGTCAGCAACGTGGCCAGAATGCCCCCGGCAATGATTGTCACGGCTGAACCGATAGCGACATGGAACTCGGTCTCCATCACGAAGACCATAACACCCCATCCCGCCGCGATGCCTGCCAGCAAAGCAATGCCACCCGCCGTCATCCCCAACAAAACCGAACGCAGGGCAAAATTCGCCAAAACCGCCGAACGCGATGCGCCCAAGGTCTTGAGGACTGCCCCCTCGTAGACGCGGGCCTTTTCACCTGCCGCAGCCGTGCCGATCAGCACTATGCCACCGGTGATCAATGTGGCCAAAGCTCCGTATGTGATTGCCGCCGCGATACCTTCAAGAACCTCACTGACGCGGTTGATTGCGTCCCGAACACGGATTGCCGTGATATTTGGGTAGGCCTTCGCCATGTCGCGCAAAATCGCGGCCTCATCCGCCTCTTCGGCATAGATTGTGGCAATATGCGTATGCGGCGCACCGCGCAGAGCGGTCGCATTCATCGTCAAGACGAACCCGATCCCCCCCGTAGAGAAATCGACCTCGCGAAAGCTGGTAATCGCAGCCGTGATATCGCGACCCAAGACATTGACTGTCAGCTCATCCCCCAATTTCAGGCCCAGCTCTTCTGCTTCTTCGGCCGCAAAACTAATCTGCGGGATACCTTCGTATCCCTCGCCCCACCACTTGCCTTCTGTAATCTTGGTTCCGGCCGGCAAGCCGTCGGCATAGGTAACCCCACGGTCGCCCCGGACGACCCAATGATCCCCTGCCACATCCAGTGCCCGCTGGCCGTTGATCTGCGTTATCACCCCCCGCAACATAGGCGCGGTTTCGATCTTTGACACGCTTGGACGTGCCTCCAATGACGCCATGAGCGGATCCAGTTGATCCGGCTGCACGTCCACAATGAAATAGCTGGGCGCGACATCGGGCAGGTCACCGGAGATCGCGTTTCGCAGGTTCCATTCGATTTGCCCGACTGCCGCCAGAACCGAAAGTCCAAGCCCCAAGGAGACCACAACCGCTTGCGCCTCTCGTCCGGGGCCACCAACAGCACCAAGCGCGAAGCGCAACGTCCTAAGGCCACGCAAACGCCGCGCGCACCAACGCGCAAGTTGCTGGATACCCGAGGCCGCCAGCACCAGTACCACGAAGGCCGCCAAAATTCCGCCCGCAGCCCAAAGGGTCAACATCACCAACCCAGACAGCCACGCAGCCGCACCAATCAACGCGGTCAGGATAAGCCCGCAGGCCACTATCCAGATTGGCCGAGGCCAACCGTGCACACCACTTTTGGCCTCCCGAAACAACGCCGCCGCGCGGATATGTTCCGACTGCCCCAACGGCCATAGGGTGAATAGCGCCGCAGCCAAACCGCCGTAAAGTGCGGCTTCTGCCAAGGGGCGCATGCGCACCGCAAGGTCAACCGGCACGGGCAAGCTGGCCTCGATCAGCGGACCAAACACCAAAGGGAGCACCCCACCCAAAAACAAGCCCATCAATATGCCCAGAGCCGCTAAGGCCCCCACTTGCAACAGATAGACGCGAAACACCAAACTCCCTGTGGCACCAAGGCTGCGCAGAGTTGCGATTACTTCGGTTTTTCCCGCCAGATAGGCCCGCACCGCCGCTGAGACACCAACGCCGCCAACCGCCAACCCTGTCAGCCCGACCAAAACCAAGAATGCTGACAAGCGCTCTACAAATCTAGAAATGCCCGGCGCCCCGTTGCGGCGGTCGCGCCAACGAAAGCCCGTTCCATCCAGCCGTTTTTCAGCCTCTAGCTTGGTTGCCTCCAAGTTCAAGTCTTCTGGCGTGCGAATGCGGTACTCTGTCTCGAACAATGCGCCGGGGCTTAACAAACCCGATCCTTGCAAAGCCGAAGTCGCAACCAGCGTAGGAGGCCCCAAGGTAAACCCGCCCCCTGACGTGTCCGGCATTCTGTCGAGCGTTGCCATAACCACAAATTCGGCGGCCCCAAGCTTGGCAACATCCCCAACTTCCAGCCCCAAACGCGCCAAAAGCACCGGATCAATCGCAGCCCCAGGCAATCCATTTTGCCCCGCAAGCACCTCGGACAGTGGCATGTCTGGCGTCAAATGCACCTTTCCGTACAGGGGATAGGCATCATCGGCACCCTTCACTTGTGTCAAAGCGCGATCTTCTCCGGCCACAAGCATGGAGCGAAAATCAACCAGTTCCGACACCTCGCCAAGACCTTCAAAGAAGGCGCGTTCTTCTGGTTCGGCAAACCGGTAAGTGAGTTGAACTTCGACGTCCCCGCCAAGGATCACCGCCCCTTGCTCGGTCAGCCCAGCTTCGATGGCCCCTCGAACGGTGCCGATTGCGGCAATCGCCGCGACCCCCAAAGCTAAACACGCCAGAAAGACCCAAAAGCCGCGCAGGCCTCCGCGCAACTCACGACGCGCAATCCGCCACGCAAGGCTCATTGGGCAGCCATCGACAGGCTGTCGCTCACCACTACGCCATCGCGCAGCTGCACCACGCGGTCACATCGCGCCGCCAATTCGGCGGAATGGGTCACAAGGATCAATGTGGCCCCAAAGCGGTCGCGCAAATCAAACAGCAAATCCATCACCAATTCACCCGTGGCGGCATCCAAATTTCCCGTTGGTTCGTCCGCCAACAAAATCTTCGGTCGGGCCACCACCGCACGCGCCAAAGCCACGCGTTGTTGTTCTCCGCCAGACATCTGGGACGGGTAGTGATCGCCACGCGCCCCAAGCCCCACGGCCTCCAACTCGACCGAAGCGCGCTCGAACGCATCTGCCTCACCGGCCAGCTCCAGCGGCAAAGCGACGTTTTCCAAGGCGGTCATTGTCGGAATAAGGTGGAAGGATTGGAACACCACCCCCATATTGTCCCTACGAAAGCGTGCCAACCCATCTTCACCCATCGGCGTGAGGTCTTGGTTCAGCGCACAGACAAGACCGGATGAGGCGCGCTCCAGCCCGCCCATCACCATCAGGAGAGATGACTTGCCCGACCCAGAAGCGCCCGTTAGCCCAAGTGTTTCCCCTTGGCCCACATCAAACGAAATGCCCTTAAGTATCTCGACCACCCCCGCGTTACCGTCCAACGACAGGGTCAGGTCTTTTAAACGCATTACAGGCTCGGTCATGGCGTGGTCCTTGGGCATGGTGCAATCTATTCTAGATAGTACTCTGAGGAGCATGCGCAACCTTGCATTGATGTTAGTTGTTGCCTCCCCTGCGGCGGCGGAACCGGTGACCATCGCAGCCCTAGGTGATAGCCTGACCCAAGGGTATGGGTTGGCCCCCGAAGAAGGCTTCGTCCCGCAGCTTCAAAACTGGCTCACCGCTCAAGGAGCAGAGGTCGTTTTGCTCAATGCTGGCGTTTCCGGCGACACCACTGCGGGCGGCTTGTCGCGCATCGACTGGACGCTCACCCCGGATGTGGACGGGGTGATTGTCGCGCTCGGCGGCAATGATGTGCTGCGCGGCTTGCCACCCGAGCAGGCCAAGGCAAACCTTGACGGCATTTTGGGCAAAATTGGCGAGCGCGACCTGCCTGCTTTGCTGGTAGGTATTGATGCGCCTTCCAATTTCGGCACCGAGTATGAGGCAGCTTTCGAGGCCATATACCCTGAGCTTGCAGTCACACATGACGCATTACTCTTTCCCAATATTCTGGAGGGCCTAATGCGTCTTGAGGATCGTGCGTCAGTGATGCGGGATCACATGCAACGCGATGGCATTCACCCCGATGGCTCTGGCGTGCAGTTCATTGTCGAGGCCATAGGTCCGAAAGTTCTAGAACTGATAGAGCACAGCCAACCATGACCCCTATATCGCCGCAGCGCAGCACTTGCGAATGCTTGCGCAATAACATATCACAAACTGCGAACCAAACGTAACTTCATTACTTGAGAGTAACCGCACATGAGTTTCCGACTGCAACCCGCCTCTCCTGCCCGTCCAAACCGCTGCCAACTTTTCGGCCCAGGCTCACGCACTGCGTTGTTTGAAAAAATGGCCGCCTCCGCCGCTGACGTCATCAACCTTGATCTCGAAGATTCCGTGGCCCCAACGGATAAGGACGTGGCCCGTGCAAATGTCATTCAGGCCACTCATGACGTGGATTGGGGCACCAAGTATCTGTCCGTTCGCATCAACGGGTTGGACACCCCTTACTGGTACCGAGATGTCGTTGATTTACTTGAGCAATCTTCCGAACGCCTTGACCAGATCATGATCCCGAAGGTCGGATGTGCCGCAGATATCTACGCTGTAGACGCTTTGGTCACTGCGATTGAGGCCGCAAAGGGACGTCAGAAAAAGATCAGTTTCGAAGTCATCATCGAAAGCGCCGCGGGCATTGCTCACGCCGAGGAAATCGCCGCGTCCTCTCCAAGGTTGCAGGCCATGTCGTTGGGCGCTGCCGATTTCGCGGCCTCTATGGGGATGCAAACCACCGGCATCGGAGGCACCCAAGACAATTACTACATGCTGCAGGGCGGCAACCAGCACTGGTCTGACCCATGGCATTGGGCGCAAGCCAAGATCGTGGCCGCCGCGCGGACCCACGGCGTGCTGCCAGTTGACGGCCCGTTCGGGGACTTCTCGGATGATGAGGGCTTCCGCGCTCAAGCCCGCCGCTCTGCGGTACTGGGCATGGTGGGGAAATGGGCGATCCACCCCAAACAAATTGCATTGTCCAATGAGGTGTTCACCCCCTCCGAAGAACAAGTCAACGAAGCCCGCGAGATCCTCGCTGCGATGGAAACGGCCAAGGCCAATGGCGAAGGCGCCACGGTGTATAAAGGCCGGTTGGTAGACATTGCCTCCATCAAACAAGCTGAGGTCATCGTGACTCAATTCGAGATGATCAACAGCTAAAAGAGACGGGCCGCTGTCTTCCGGACGAGCGGCCCGCTGCGGTCTACTTCAAGGGCAGACAAACCTCGGTTAGCAGGTCTTCGGCTGCGGTATCAGATGGGTCATTCAGATAGATTTCCATCGCAGGGGCGTCCCGAGGCTCTTCCCCACTTTGCGGAAGCCACTCGCCATAAAGATAGTCATATCCGGCCTTCAATCCCGAATATGAACCTTTGAACGTCATCACCGCAACTTTGCCTGGCGTGATTGTCAAATCTTCCATGTCCTCGGGCATCACAAAATCATCACCGACCAAAATACCCGCGTGGCTGCGCAATTTTGCTTCAGCAACCGCATTCGGGTCATCGTAGTATACCCCCGCCATGCCTCGTGCAGCTGGCCAAAGCCCGCGGGATGAAAACATCGCGGACAATGCCTCAAACTTCTTGCCTATTTCCATATATGCGCCGGTATGGCCAAGTGCTGCCAAGTGCGGCCAAGCGTCCAGCTGGTCGTGTTTTTATATCTACAGGATACATTGTGTAACTTCCTTTTTCGTTTTCCAAACGAGGCGGGATCACCGCCACGCGCGATCGAAACGCAGCTGGAGTTAAGCCATGCCCTTCGCGAAACACCCGTGAGAAGCTCGACACATTGTCATACCCCACACGCTTGGCGATCTGATTCACTGTCCAGTCCTTTTGAACCAACCAGCAGGCCGCTCGGTACATACGCACCCTGCGCACGGCCGCAGCACAGGTCTCTCCGGTCATCCCGTGAAAGACGCGATGCCAGTGAAATCTGCTCATCGCAGCCACATCTGCCAACACATCCAATGACAGGTCCTCAGCAGGATTGTCGTAGATGTAATCCATGACGCGCAGCAGGCGGGCCTCGTAGGGGTTCTTCATTCTTAACTCCGTTCCGTCACGCTGGAAGGTCTACCTTAGGGCAAATTCACAAATCTTGCTGAGTTGCATCTGCCGCAAAGCATGGTCATATAGCCACCAAGCAACTTGGAGTCCCAAATGACCAACTACCTTGAGTTCGAAAAGCCCCTTGCTGAAATTGAAGGCAAAGCCGAAGAGCTACGCGCCATGGCCCGCGAAAACGAGGAAATGGACATTGAAAAGGAAGCCGAAGCGCTGGATCAAAAGGCCGCAGACCTATTGCAAGACATGTACAAGGACCTAACCCCTTGGCGCAAATGTCTGGTTGCCCGTCATCCCGACCGCCCGCATTGCAAAGACTACATTGAGGCCCTGTTCGACGAATACACGCCGCTGGCCGGTGACCGGAACTTCGCAGATGACCACGCGGTCATGGGGGGCTTGGCCCGCCTTGGAGATCGCTCGGTGGTCGTGATCGGTCAGGAAAAAGGCCACGACACCAAATCCCGCATCGAGCGAAATTTCGGCATGGCCCGCCCAGAAGGATACCGCAAGGCGATCCGCCTTATGGACCTCGCGCACCGCTTTGGCTTGCCGGTGATAACCCTTGTGGACACTCCAGGCGCCTACCCGGGCAAAGGCGCGGAGGAGCGTGGACAATCGGAAGCCATCGCGCGCTCGACCCAGAAATGCTTGGAGATCGGGGTGCCATTGGTCTCTGTTATTATCGGTGAAGGCGGGTCCGGCGGGGCGGTGGCCTTTGCCACTGCTAACCGTGTCGCCATGCTGGAGCATTCAATCTACTCGGTCATCACTCCCGAAGGTTGTGCCGCAATCTTGTGGAAAAACGCCGAGAAAATGCGCGAAGCCGCCGAAGCCCTGCGCCTGACCGCTCAGGATCTGAACCAACTGGGTGTTTGTGACCGCATCATCCCAGAGCCGGTTGGCGGGGCGCAACGGGACGCCAAGGCCGCGATCGAGGAAGTGGGGAAAGCACTCGGTGAAATGATCGACGAGCTGTCTAAAATGGACAGCGCCGCGCTGATCAAAGACCGCCGGAGCAAATACCTAGGGCTGGGTTCAAAAGGACTGGCCGCTTAGGCCAATCTGCCTACCACATTGTATCCTTGGCACGCGCGCCCCATGCCGCGTCATAGGTCTTGCCATCAAATCCGGCTTTGAGCTCCGCAAGCATGTCGCCAACGGACGGCAGCTCAACGTCTGCCGGCCTTCCTCGCCACAAGTTCGCGCGCATCAAGGCGCGGGCGCATTGGGAATACACCTCATTGATTTTGATCACGATGACGGATCGCGGCAGGCGCCCCTTATCGCTGAATCGAGAACGGAACTGTTCGTCAAATGTAACCTTCGCGTCGCCGTTGACGCGAACGACATTATTTGACCCTGCCACCATAAACATCAAGGCAATGCGCGGATCACGAACGATGTTGCGCAGGCTGTCGATACGGTTGTTCCCGCGCCAGTCCGGCATCGCCAGAGTGAACTCATCCAACTCCTGCACAACAGGGCCATCGTCACCACGCGGCGAGCCATCGACGCCTTCCGGCCCCACGGTCGAAATCACGCAGAACTGGGATGCCTCGATCCACTTGCGGTAAGCAGGCGTCAAACGGTCCGCAACCTTCACCAAAGATGCCTCCGCAGGGGCGCCGTAAACTGCGTCTAGCTGGGCAACATCAGTGACAAATTCCATCTATGTATCCTTGGGGGTAAATCCGGCCTCTACCAGCAAACGATCAGATGCAGCTTCGACCTCGGCCTCAAGCTGTGCGATGAAGGCCTCTTTGGTCAAACCGGCAGCAATCGGATCCAGAAACTCCACGACGGCCACACCTGGTTTTCGGTAGATCCCACGGCGCGGCCAGAAGACGCCTGCGTTGGTGGCGACCGGATGGCAGGTTTGCCCCAACTGCTCATAGAGGACCGCCGAGCCGATTTTATAGGGCTTCTTCACACCTGGCGCCAAACGTGTGCCTTGCGAATAGATCACCAATTGGCCGGGCATTTTGTCGCCCTTTTCAACATCCGCCAACATCTTGGAGATTGCCGCACCACGCTTGCCTCGGTTAACCGGAATGCACCCGATACGGTAAGCGTATTGCCCCAGAATTGGCGCATACAGCAAGATCGCCTTCATAATGAATTTGCCCCGCGGGATCGCGTTGTAGATCATCAATATATCAAGAAACGACTGGTGTTTCGCGGCGACGAGAACTTCATCCACGGGCGGCGTCCCACGCACTTCGCAGCGCAAATTGATCATCCAGCCCGCAGTCCAGATCACGTAGCGACAATAGGCGTGGCACGCGGCCACAGCACCGTTGGCGCTGAACATTGCCCAAGGCAAATACACAATCGCCAAAACCGGCATTGCGGCATACATCGACACATTAAACACCAATGAGCGCACCCATTGCACAGCGTATTTCATGGTCACTTTACCTCGCTCAAAACCCGCAACGCGGCGCTTCGCGTTGCCCAGAAGGCCACCAAAGCCGCCAGCAACGGAATGGTCAACGGCCAAAGCCAATGCCAGCCTTGAAATCCAAGGCCCGTTAGAAAGGCTCCCTCGTCCGCCGCGTCAGGCAACAATGCAATCGCGATAGTGGCCAACACCGTCCCAACCGCCGCGCCCAAAGTCGCGCGAATCGTAAACCTGCGTACAAATGCACGGGCGATATAGACATCTCGCGCCCCCACCAGCCGCGTCACACGGATCACCTGCGCGTTCGCCGCAAGCGCTGCGCGGGCCGCCAACGTGATCATGGCCCCCGTTGAAAATGCGATCAGAGCAATCGCGATCCACCCCAAACCACGCAGCCGGTTTGCCGCGCTGACAAGTGGACGCCGCCAGCGTGTGTGGTCATCCAAAAAGGCACCCGGTGCCTCGCCAGCCAAACGCAAACGCAATCCGGCGGCATCATAGCCTTTCTCATCCTCGACAACCTCAATCAGGCGCGGAATCGGCAGGTCCTCCAAAGGTAAGTCGGGACCGAACCATGGCTCAAGCAGCAACATTTGCTCTTCTTCGGACATGATCCGTGACCGGATAACGCCCGGGGTGGTGCGCAACACCTCTTGCGCGGCCAATGTCTGCGCTTCGATCTCTTCGATCGGAGCAGATATCCGAACGGTCGAGGTTTGTGCCAACTCGCTGGCCCATCGTTCGGCCAACCGCCCTGTGGCCAAGGACAATGCCAAGGCAAAAACCGCCAGAAACGCCATCGCAGCTGCGGTGAACGTAGTAAGCGTAGCGGTAAATCCAGTGGGGGGAACCACACGATCGGCAGCGCGATCCCCACCTGCAAGTTCACCAAGGGAGGCAAGGGCGTCCTTCACTGCGGTCACGATGCTCACAAATCCGCCCCCGCCAGTTGTAACCGCTTGTCTTTTATACGCAAAACGCGGGCAGAGACTTGCGCCTTGGTGGAGCGGATCAGGTTCAAATCATGCGTTGCAACCAACACCGATTTGCCCATTTTGTTCAGCTCGATCAGCAAAGACATCAGCCGCTGAGACATCTCCCAATCGACATTTCCCGTGGGTTCATCCGCCAAAATCACATCCGGCCCCATGATGACCGCACGCGCTAAGGCCGCACGCTGCCGCTCCCCTCCGGAGAGTTCCGGCGGCAATTGGTTTTGCTGCTTGGTCAAGCCCACCCAATTGATCAAATCCGCAAGGTTTTGACGCTCGCCAGCCACGTCGCGCCCCGAGACAGTCAATGGTAACGCGATGTTTTCGGCAACAGACAGGTGATCGAGGAATTGGCACTCTTGGTGAACCACCCCAATGCGGCGGCGGTTTAGGGCGATCTGGTCACGGCCAAGGGTCGCGACGTCTTGATCGAACACCTGCACCAACCCTTTGGACGCGGCCAATTCCATGTAACACAGCTTCAAAAAGGTCGACTTCCCTGCCCCAGACGGCCCCGTCAAAAAGTGAAACGAGCCAGCCTGCAGCCGTAGCGATATATCCGTCAGCAGATCACCACCACCATAGCTGTAGGCTACATTTTCCAATTCAATCACAAGGGAAGCTCCAAATTCGATTGCGCAACAATTACGCCATAGCTGGCAACAGTTGCAATCAATTGGAAACAACAATGCTTGGAATACGCCTGACCACAGGCTAAGACTTGGTTAGATTTGTGCTGGGCCAAGGCTTTAGCGCAGGAAAACGGAGATATCATGCGGCTGGTTTGCCCAAATTGCGATGCAGAATATGAAGTTGACGATAGCCTCGTGCCGGCCGAAGGTCGGGACGTGCAGTGCTCCAATTGCACCACAACTTGGTTTCAAGCCGCAGCAAACGCCCCACAGGACCCTGTCGAAGCAGAACAAACGACAGAGCCCGAGCCTGACCCCAAGCCAGAGTCAGAGCAGGAGCCAGAGCCGGAACCGCAGTCCGAACCAGCCCCACAGGCACCTGCAGACGCCCCTGAAGCTGAAGCCGAAGAACCGGAAACCGAACCGGAGTTGCCCGCCGCAGCCATTGCTGCCCTATCTGCGCGCAAGCCCACGGTAAGTGCCGAAGCACTCGACGTGATTCACGAAGAAGTCGCTCTTGAAACTGCCGCCCGCAAAGCCGAGATGGGCGGTGTCGAGACACAACCCGATTTGGGGTTGGATGATACAGAATCCGAGGCACGCGCGTCTGCCGCGCGGGATCGCATGGCACGACGCCGCGGCTTGGAACCGGATACGACCACGATTGAAGACGAAGACGTCGCCTTGGAGCCTGCGCCGCAACGTGATGATTTTCAAAACAAGAAAGAGTTGCTGCCCGACATTGAAGAGATCAACTCTACCTTGTCGCCCGAAGCCGCTGAGGCAGAAGCAGAAGCCGCGCGCCGCGCGGAGCAGGGCAACGAGACGCTCCCCACACGTGGCAGCAGCGGATTTCGCCTTGGTTTTGGCCTGATGTTGCTTCTGGCCGTGGGGCTGATGCTGCTCTACGTCTACGCACCACAGCTTGCGCAACGCGTGCCCGCGCTAACCGGAGCGTTAGAAAGCTATGTGTCAGGCGTCGACAGTTTGCGCATTTGGCTGGATACCGCCACGCAAGGGCTTGTCGACAAAATGGGCGATTCAGCAAACGCCGAGCCTTAAGGCTAAAACTGGTCCAGCAGACGTTTCAGGTAATTGCGCTCAATTTCTGGGCGGGCTTGCTCGCCGGATCTGCGACGAATTTCATCTAGCAATTCGCGGGATCTTCGTTGACGGCTTTCCTCCTGCATCATCTGCTCATCGGAGCCAATCACCCCGTTCGACCCTTGCTCACGACCCAGCGGGTCACGATTTTGTCGCGACGCCTGATTGCGGTTTTGCCCTTGTTGCGGGTCCCCGTTTTGACGGTCCTGCGCCATCGCTTCACTAAGGCTTCGCATTCCTTCGCGCAAAGCTTCCATTGCGTCGGATTGCGCGCCAAGCGCTTCGGCTGTTTCTTCATTGCGCAGGGCATCTTCTGCGCGCTCCATGGCCTCGCCTGCGCGACCAAGTGCCTCGCGGGCGGCATCGCCCTCAGCAGAGCCTTGCCCCGGTAGGTTGCGCTTCTGACGCTCCAACTCGTCCCGCAGGGCTTGTTGGCGATCAGCAAGTGACCTTTCCTCGCCGGTTCCGCCTTGCTGTTGACCTTGGGGTTGTTGACGACCCTGCCCTTGCTGGCCGTCTTGCTCGCCCTGCGCGCCACCTTGACCCTCGTGGCTCTCCCCGCGCCCTTGGCCGCCATTGCGCCCCTCGTTGCCTTCGTTCTCACCGGCTTGCGCATTCGGATTGAACTGCTCTTGCAGGTCGCGAAACGCTTCGTCACTTAGGCCTTGCTGATCACGCAACGACTCTTGCAAACCTTCCATGGCTTGTTGCCCTGGGCTTTGCTGGCTTTCAGAGCCCTGCCCTTCGGCCACCTGCATGTTCTTCATCATTTCCATCAACTGATCCAGCAGGGCCTGTGCTTCGGCCATTTGGCCCTCTTCCATCAACCGCTGAATTTCATCCAGCATTTGTTGAAGCTGATCTTCGGTGATTGTTTGTGTCTTGCCTTGCGCTTGCTGCTGCTCGCCGCCCTCTTGGCCCTCTTGCGCCAGTTGCTCCATATACTGCTGCATGGCGTCGTTGAGCTCTTGCATCAGCTCAGCGATCTCTTCGCTGGTGGCGCCTTCCTTCATCGCATCCGACAGCCGATCTTGCGCACGCTGTAGGCGCTCAAGCGCGTTGGATAGCCGCCCGTCCTCCAGCAAAATCGCGGCCCGCCAAAGCATGTCTGCGATTTCTTCCTGCTTCTCATCAGAGATGCCAAACTCTGTGGCCAGTTCCAGCCGCGTGATCGCCATTCTGACCGTCAGATAGGCGACTTCGCTGGAAAAGAAACCTTCGGGGTCATAGGTCACCGTGCGCAAAACCTGACTTATGCGCGGCGCATTCTCGCGGGACCAAAGCAGATCGCGACGTTGCTCGACCAGAGCCTTGGCAATGGGCTGAAAGAACCGCCGAGTAGGTAACTCTGCCGACATCGGGGCTGGTTGGCTTTGTTGCTCGGACACATCCGTGACCGAAAGATCGATCACAACGGGCAATCCGGCCCATGGGTGCTCTGACAAGTTTTCGATCAGCGTCTCCGAAAACGCTGCCCGCCCGCCAGAGATGGGCATTGGCAAATCCAGCACGACATCCTCGCGAGGCTCGGGGGCCACAACCAACCCATAGCGCCGATCCACAGCCGCCAAATCCAGCGACAACGTCGCCGTTCCTCCCATTACCCCGTAGTCATCCGAGGCGGAGAACGGCAATTCCATTTCGCCGTTCAACTTGCGCGAAACTTCGCCCTCTACGTGAACCGTCGGAGGGGCATCGGCCAGCGCCGTCACCTGCCACTCTGCGACATCATCGCCGCCGATCTGGATTGTCCCGTCATTATTTATGACACGGTTGAACGCCGTTTCAGGCTGCTCTCCTTCGGGGTGCGCTTCGCCCGAAACCGTTTCTGTGAACGTCAAACTTCCGACTTGGCCGTAAAGTCGCACCGTTAGGTCGCTGCCTTTTGGAACAGTCAGTTCTGTCACTTTGACATCGTTCAAATACAAGCTCGGCTTACCGGTGTAGGCCGGTGGCTCGATCCAGATTTCCCATGCAGGGCCTGCGGCGACGGCTTGGCCCATTACGCCAGTTGTCAGATCGTCCAGTGAGCCGCTTCGCCAAAGACTGCCGAACCCCGCCGTCATGACAAACAAAAGCAACGCCACATAGCGAAGGGCGTATGGGTCGTGCTTTGACACCTGCAAATTCGGAGAAACGGCGGCAGCCTCATCAAGGCGGGCCTGCATGCGCGCCTTATGGGCCTGCCAGATCGCTAAGGACGAAGCATCCCCAGCCCCCAGCGCCTGCGTGTCCATTGCGGCGGTTACAGGTCGCCCCACCATTGTTTGGTCAATACGTGTCAGCGCGTCCTGCCAACGCGGCCGCTGAAACCGACGCCACGCAAACAGCATCGCCCAGCCCAACCCGATGAAAAATGCAGCAGCCACCCCCCAAAGAACCGCAGGGGAGGAACCGGCCCCCGCCGCCAGCAACGCCACCGAAATGCCCGCGAATAAAACCGCCCAAAGCGGCCAGAAAGCATGTGTGATCCGCTCTGCCCAAAGCCCCGCCAGCGTCAGCCGCGCAGGCCAGATCAAAGCGGAAAGGTTCAGGTCAGTGTCAGGCTTGGTCATCCAGTCATCCCAAAGGGTTAACGCACCATAGCGTTATAGCCACGTGGGGATGGTATCGCGATTTATCATTTCGTCAAAGGTCGGACGTTCCCGAATGACGGCGAATTGATCCTCATGCACCAAAACCTCGGGGATTAGCGGTCTGGAGTTGTACTCAGACGCCATCACAGCCCCATACGCCCCCGCAGAGCGGAAAGCGACAAGGTCGCCAGCCCCCACAGGTGGCATGATACGTTGCTTGGCAAAAGTATCACCGCTTTCACAAATTGGCCCCACGATGTCGTATTTGACCTGATCTACGCCCGCCGTCGGCTCTACGACCGGAATAATATCGTGATGCGCGCCATACATCGCGGGGCGAATCAAGTCATTCATCGCGGCGTCGATAATCATAAAATTGCGGTCTTCACCTTCTTTGATGTAGATTACCTCAGACACCAAAAGACCTGCGTTGCCCGCAATTAAACGACCTGGCTCAATTTCGATCTCGCACCCAAGGTGGCCGACTTTCTCTTGCACCAGCTGACCGAATTCTTGCGGCAATGGCGGCGCATCGTTGGACCGCTCATAGGGAATGCCCAGCCCGCCCCCAAGATCGAGGCGGCGGATGTTGTGGCCTTCAGCACGCAGCAAAGTGGTCAGTTCTGCGACTTTGTCAAAGGCCTGCCCGAACGGCTCTAGCTGCGTCAACTGACTACCGATGTGCACATCGATGCCCACCACGTCCAGCCCGGGAAGGGCCGCGGCCTGCGCATAGACGTCTTTGGCCCGCGAAATCGGGATGCCGAATTTGTTTTCCGACTTTCCGGTGGCGATTTTCTCATGAGTTTTGGCATCAACATCCGGATTCACACGAATGGTAACCGGAGCAATCGCGCCCATAGACGCCGCCACCTCAGAGAGCACCAACATCTCGGGCTCGCTTTCGATGTTGAACTGGCGAATCCCGCCTTCTAGCGCCAACCGCATCTCGGCACGGGTTTTGCCCACGCCAGAGAAAACGATCCGCTCGCCGGGGATGCCGGCCGCCTTGGCCCGCAGGTATTCCCCACCTGACACGACATCCATGCCTGCGCCCAGATCACCCAGCAGCTTCAAAACTGCTTGGTTCGAATTGGCCTTCATGGCGTAGCACACAAGGTGCTCGGTCCAATCCAACGCGTCGTCGAACAAGCGAAAATGACGGCTGAGCGTCGCGGTTGAATACACATAGAACGGCGCGCCAACCTGTGCGGCGATATCGGCGATAGCTACGTTTTCGGCGTGCAGAATGCCGTCGCGGTAAAGAAAGTGATCCATCAGTCGAGAGGCCTTCTGCGCAAGAATAAGTAAGGCGGCAAGCCGCATGAAACACCGATACAGAATGTGGCAGAGATCGCAACATGCGCCAGCCTTTCCTATATCGGTTAGGCCGCGATGTAGCCCATTCCCCTATCGCGTGAAAAGGCCGCAATCATACCGATACCCCGTATTTTCCTTATTTTTGCCCAGAAACTTCGGCAAATTCCACGCACGGGCTTAGGGGGCCGATCGAATGATGAGATATTACTTCCTGTTTTCCTTGGCATATCTGGCCTTTGCGGTCGGATTGATATTTGCCGTTCGCGAGCAGCCAGCCGCCCTGTTGATGGGGGCCGTTTTGACCTCTTTGTATTTGGCGAAGTCCTTTGCCGCTTGGGTCCCTGTCGTGGGGGTCGCTCTGGGCGCGTCTTTGTATCTGACACGCAAATACAGCGTCAAAGAGCGCATCATTCCAGCGATCTACGCAGTTATGGGCTGTTTGGTTTTCGCGACAGCTTTCTCCTTGGTGAAGACGTCTATCCCCTTCGTGCAACCCTTCTACGCTGACCCGTTTTTCGCCGATCTCGATGCGGCGTTGCACATGGGCGTGGACCCATGGGTGATCACCCATGCAATTTCGGCGTATATCCCCACCAGCTTGGTGGTGATTGTTTACTTTATGGTCTGGTCCTTTCCGGCCGTCTTCCTTCCCGTGTTTATCGCTTTGACAGATTCGGACACGGAACGTTCCAAGCGGTTTATTATCCTTCACGTCGCGGTGTGGATTGGCTTGGGGAATATAATGGCGGCAATCGGCAGCTCGGTTGGGCCGGTTTATTATGACCGCCTTTTGGGGGGCTCCCGCTTTAGTGACCTTTCAAACGCCCTTGAAACAAGCGGTATTGCGGCCTCCCCGCTTGGTGGCGTGCAGGAAAACTTGTGGGTGCTTTATTCCGAATCCGGCCAAAGTCTTGGGTCAGGCATCTCGGCGTTTCCGTCGGTTCATGTCGGCATTGCAGCCGTCACATTCCTATACGTCTGGGAGCGGTCGCGAATCTTGGCCCCCCTTGGTGCGCTGTTTGCCGCGATGATCATGTTCTTCTCGGTCTATCACGGATGGCATTACGCAATAGACGGATATGTCTCGATTGTTGCAGTAACAGCCCTCTGGGCGGCACTTCGGCGACGTAACGTTGCGATTGCCACTTACATTCCTGCTTGATTGAAGGCTAAAAGCTAACAATGTTGCTGACCCACCCTTACAGGGTGATGCGAGAGGAAGTGAGATATGGCCGAGATTGAACGCGAAAGCATGGAATACGACGTAGTCATCGTAGGGGCAGGCCCAGCCGGCCTTAGCGCCGCTATTCGTCTGAAACAGCTGGATGCAGACCTCAACGTTGTAGTGTTGGAAAAAGGCTCTGAAGTTGGAGCACATATTCTGTCAGGCGCGGTGCTTGATCCTTGTGGTCTTGATGCCCTGTTGCCGGACTGGCGCACTATGGGTGCCCCAATCAAAACCGAGGTCAAAACCGACAACTTTTACATGCTTGGGGAGGCCGGTCAGGTCCGCATACCGAATATGGTAATGCCCCCTTTGATGAACAACCACGGCAATTACATCGTCTCCATGGCCAATGTCTGCCGCTGGATGGCTGAGCAAGCCGAAGGCATGGGCGTCGAAATCTTCCCCGGCATGGCATGCTCCGACATCGTTTATGGCGACAACGGCGAGGTCAAAGGTGTGATCGCAGGGGTATTCGGTCTGGAAGCAGACGGATCTTACGGCGAAAACACAGAGCCAGGCATGGAGCTGCACGGCAAATACGTGTTCCTGTCTGAAGGCGTGCGCGGCTCCCTGTCCAAGCAAGTTATCGAAAAATTCGATCTGGCCAAAGACTCCAGCCCGCAAAAATACGGCCTTGGCATGAAAGAAATCTGGGAAATCGATCCAGCCAAGCACAAGGAAGGCACCGTGACCCACACAATGGGTTGGCCTTTGGGCGGCAACGCGGGCGGCGGGTCGTTTATCTACCACCTTGAGAACAACCAAGTGTACGTAGGGTTTGTGGTTCACCTGAACTACGAAAACCCGCATCTGTTCCCCTACATGGAATTCCAACGCTTCAAGCATCACCCCATGGTTGCCGACCTGTTGGAAGGCGGAAAACGCGTGGCCTACGGCGCACGTGCGATCACCGAAGGCGGCTGGCAGTCCTTGCCAAAAACCGCTTTCCCAGGGGGCGCATTGCTGGGCTGTTCCGCGGGTATGGTCAATGTGCCGCGCATCAAGGGCAACCACAACGCCATGCTGTCGGGCAAAGCCGCCGCAGAAGCCGCGTTCGAGGCCATTGGCGCGGGCCGCTCCGGTGACACATTGGACGGCTACGACACAGAAGTCCGCACAGGTGTCATCGCGAAAGACCTCAAGCGCGTGCGCAACGTTAAGCCTTTGTGGTCCAACTACGGCCTCACCGCATCCCTCGTCGTGGGCGGAGCCGACATGTGGTGTAACAACATCTTCGGCACGTCGCCGTTGAACCTCAAACACGGCAAATCTGATGCCGACGCCACAGGAAAGGCCGCGGACTTCAAGGTCATCGACTACCCCAAGCCAGACGGCAAGTTGTCTTTCGACCGGTTGACCAATGTGGCCTTCGCCGCCACCAACCACGAGGAAAGCCAACCCTCGCATCTTCAACTGAAGGATGCGAGCATTCCGATGTCAGTGAACGTGCCCGAATACGCGGAGCCCGCGCAGCGCTACTGCCCTGCGGGGGTGTACGAGGTGGTCGATGACGCCTTCGTGATAAACTTTCAAAACTGCGTACACTGCAAGACCTGCGACATCAAAGATCCGTCGCAAAACATTGTATGGACGACGCCTCAGGGCGGTGACGGGCCAAACTACCCAAACATGTAAGTGTGAAATGGCGCGGTGGGGAACATCCCATCGCGCCCTTCTTCCAATCGGGTCATGGACAACCTGTCAGCGCGCACCTACCTTCATTAGGGAACGCAAGATGAATTGGGCCGAACTGTAATGATCAAGACTAAAATTCAACACCGCGTCGCATTGTTGATGTTGTCGCTCGCCACCAGTGCCGCACCGGTATTCGCCGCTGAGCAAGGGCTTGCAGGGCCATATCTTGCGGCACGGCAGGCCACGTTTTCGTCCGACTATACAGAAGCTACCCACTACTACCGCAAGGCCATCGCCGCCGAGCCACAAAACCTTCTTCTTCAGGAGAACGCAATTATTGCGATGATCGGTCAGGGCGACATTTTGGGCGCTGCCGAGATCGCCACTGAATATGAGGCCGCAGGCGGGCGCAACCAAATCGTTGATCTGGTACTCGACACCATCGCGGTGGCCAATGGCAGCTTTGATCGCACGGCCCTTGAAAGCCCGGAGAAGGACGGCCTTGCGCCGCTGTTGAACGGGCTAACCCGTGCATGGGCGTTGCTTGGCCAAGGTCAGATGTCCGATGCGACTGACGCCTTCGCATCCGTTGCAAAGATCGAAGACTTCGCCTCCTTTTCTCATTATCACAACGCTTTGGCCTTGGCCTCCGTTGGCGATTTCGAAGGGGCTGACGCGATCTTGAGCGGGGAACGATTTGGTCCCCTCGTGCTTAGCGTGCGCGGGATCGAAGCACATGCACAAGTTCTGGCCCAACTGGACCGCAAAGAGGCCGCGCTAGAGCTTCTTGATGCCGCTCTCGTCAATGGGTTTAGCGCCGAGTTGGAAGACCTGAAGGCCCGTCTGAAGTCCGGAACGCCGTTGGAATACAATTTCGTCACCGACGCCCGTGCAGGTGTGGCGGAAGTCTACTTCAATCTGTCTGCGGTATTGAATGGCCGCGCCGCGCCAGAGCATGTTTTGCTCTATGTTCGCATGGCCCAACATATCCGACCGACCCATGCAGCTGCTGTTTTGATGACCGCCGAGATCCTTGAAGATATGCGCCAGTTTGATCTCGCGACTGAGGCCTATGCGACGCTTCCCCCTGAAGACCCAGCCTATGTTCTGGCAGAAATTGGCCGCGCCAATGCATTGTATTCAGATGACCGCAAGGACGCATCTGTTGAGGTGTTGACCGCGCTGTCAAAATCGCACGAGGCGGTGTCCATGGTCCATTCGACCTTGGGGGACATGCTAAGCCGCACTGATAAGAACGACCAAGCCATCGCCGCTTATACCCGCGCGTTGGAAATCAACGGCATCGGCAACAGAAACAACTGGCGAATTTACTATGCCCGCGGGATCGTAAAGGAACGTCAAGATGACTTGATCGGGATGGAGTTCGATTTCCGCAAGGCGCTAGAATTGTCTCCAAACCATCCTGATGTCCTGAACTACCTTGGCTATTCCTTGGTGGAGCAACGCATCAAACTGGATGAAGCCCTGGGCATGATTCAAACCGCTGTGAAGGAAAGCCCCGATAGCGGCTACATCACTGACAGCCTTGGCTGGATTTTTTACCGCCTTGGCCGTTTTGAAGAGGCCGTCGCCCCAATGGAGCGCGCCGTGGAGCTGCTACCGGTTGATCCCATCGTGAACGACCATCTTGGCGATGTGTATTGGAAAGTCGGACGCGAACGCGAGGCAGAATTCCAATGGAAACGCGCCCTGTCCTTTGAACCCGAAGAAGCAGATGCGGACCGTATTCGCAGCAAATTGGCGCGCGGGCTGACCGCAGTTTTGGAAGACGAGGCCAATGCAGGGGCCACGCAAACCGCCAACGACTGATGACGGAAGAATTTGCGCCCGCGAAGGTCAATCTTGCCTTACATCTTACGGGACTACGCGCTGACGGCTACCATTTGCTAGACAGCTTTGTGATGTTTGCCTCTGTTGGTGACACGCTCAGGTTCAGCCCTGCGCAAAGCCTATCGCTGTCCGTCGATGGTCCCGAAGCGGGAACCGTTCCGACAGATAAAAACTCTGTGCTTTCGGCGGCTCAACTGCTCAGCCCCAACCAAGGCGCCCATATTCATCTTACAAAGCGGCTGCCCGTGGCGGCAGGTATCGGTGGCGGGACTGCCGACGCCGCTGCCGCCTACCGCGGGTTGTCACGGGTCTGGGGAATCGCCCCCTTTGAGCCAACACCGCAGACCTTTGCCCATGTGGCGCAGCTGGGCGCGGACGTCCCTGTATGCCTTGCGTCAAGAACCGCGCGAATGTCGGGTATTGGCGAAAAAATCGAATTGCTGCCGGATGTCCCCAGTTTAGATGCTGTTCTGGTCAACCCCCGCGTCGAGGTTTCAACGCCAAAAGTGTTCAAAACTATTGCGCAGAAGAACAACGCGCCAATGACGTCGCCTCCCGCAAGTTTTGCGTCCTCACGCGATGTCATCTCTTGGTTGAGCCAACAGCGAAACGACATGCAGCCTGCCGCCCAAACAATCGAGCCGGTGATCACCGATGTGCTGTCTCAGATTGCCGCAACAAACAGGTGCGACCTTGCCAGAATGTCAGGATCCGGCGCCACATGCTTTGGCCTGTATTCAGACCCCGAAGCCGCGCAACATGCAGCCACGGTCATTGCGAAACGGCATCCAAACTGGTGGGTTCACGCCTGCACTTTGGGGGACGCGCGCTAGTTCAGCCGCGACACCACATAGTCAGCCAAGTCGCTCAGCATATCCGTTAATGCCCCCTGAGGCACCGCATCCAGCGCCTTTTTAGCTGTCTCGGACCACGCCAAAGCGTCTTGGCGCGATTGCTCCAAGGCCTCGTGTTTCGCCAGTAACTGAAGCGCGTGATCCAGATCGCCGTCCTCCTGCTTACCCTTCTCAATGGTCCGCACCCAGAAGTCGCGATCGGCATCGCCTCCGGCGGCAATCGCTTTGATCAATGGCAAAGTCAGTTTGCGTTCGCGAAAGTCGTCGCCTACGTTTTTGCCCGTCTTGGCAGTGTCGCCCGCAAAATCAAGGATATCATCCGCGATCTGGAAACTGACGCCCAAGGCATCCCCATAGCTGTAGAAGGCCTGAACGACTGCATCAGGCGCATCGGCGATCATCCCGCCCACTTGCGTCGCGGCAGAAAACAATGCGGCCGTTTTTCCGCGTACAACTTGCAAATAAATGTCTTCAGATGTTGTCAGGTCTTGCGCGGCAGTCAGTTGCAGAACTTCGCCTTCCGCAATCACCGCAGATGCGTTCGAGAGCACCTTCAACACATCCAAACGCCCCGCGTCCGTCATCAACTGGAAAGATCGCGCAAACAGATAATCCCCGACCAAGACCGAAGATTTATTGTCCCAAAGAAGGTTGGCCGCTGGTCGCCCTCGGCGTTGCGCACTCTCGTCAACCACATCGTCATGCAACAATGTCGCTGTGTGAATGAATTCTACCGTTGCGGCCAAATGCACATGATATGGGCCCTCATAGCCGCAAATCCGCGCGGCCGCCAAGGTCAACATCGGGCGGACCCGTTTGCCGCCAGCTTCGACAAGATGCGCCGTGACCTCTGGGATGCGCGGGGCATGCTCCGACGCCATGCGTTCACGGATAAGCGCCCCCACAGAGGCAAGATCATCAGACAATGCTGTTTGAAGTCGTTCGTGTGGTTTCACAGGTTGGGTATCCAAACTCATCTTTATGCGCCGCCTCGTGTCTCGACAATCCCGTCAAACTGACGTTAACTCAATCACATGAAAGAGCTTTTACGCAGCAACGATCCTACAGTCATCGCCTTCTCTAAGGCCCTTTTGTCAGGGGAAGATATAGGCGTGTTCGAAATGGACGTCCATATGAGTGTGCTCGAAGGGTCCGTTGGCATATTGCCGCGCCGGTTGATGGTGCGCGAGGAGGATTTGTTCATGGCACGCGCAATTCTGCGTGATAACGACATTCACATTGATGGCTAACCGGTCATGAGTTTCGATGCCGAGCAACTTACCCATGACGCATTTCTTGGCGGTAAGCTGCATCTTTGGCAACCTCAAGACGGCTATCGCGCGGCGACCGATCCCGTTCTCTTGGCTGCCGCCTGCCCCGCGACCTCTGGTCAATCTGTTCTGGAGTTGGGCTGCGGTGTCGGCACGGCGTCCCTGTGCCTGCGCACACGGGTTGATGTTGATCTCAACGGCGTCGAGCTGCAGCCCGCTTATGCCAGTCTGGCCCGCCGAAACGCGGCTGATGCGGGGTACAAAATGGACGTGGTGGACGCCGATCTGTCCGACCTGCCGATGACCGTTCGCGCCCGCAGCTTTGACCATGTCATATTCAACCCGCCTTACTACGGGCCAGGAACCTCGTCGCCAAACAAAGGTCGTGACAAGGCCTTGCGCGAACAAACCTCGCTGGCCATTTGGGTGGATACGGCCCTGCGTCGCGCCGGACCCAAGGGCATCGTGACAGTCATCCATTTGGCAGAAAGAGTCGGGGATCTTATCGAATTGCTTAATCCACGGGCGGGATTGATCGAAATTAAGCCGATTTCCGCCAGAGCAGGAAAAACTGCAGGGCGTGTTTTGCTGCGCGCGCATAAGGGACGAGCTTCCCGCAGCATATTGCATAACCCGTTGGTCCTGCACGATGGACCGAGACACTTGCGCGACGGGGATGACTTCACGCAGGCAGCGACAGACATCCTGAGGCATGGAAATCCGGTAGATTTTTAAGAACTATCGCCGCACCGCCGCGATACATTTCCGTGACATGATTCCCCATATGTGCTGCAATGTATGCCTAAACCACACCATAAGGAGTTATGCCCATGACGATCAGTTCTCACCTGTCTGAACTGAAACGCAAACACGATGCATTGTCTCAACGAGTGGAAGAGGCTCAAAAAAGCCCAAGTACTGATGGCCTAGAAGTGGTCGATCTCAAAAAGCAAAAACTGCGACTTAAAGAAGAGATCACCAAATACACGAATTAACCTTTACGCGACCCAAGCGCCGCAAGTCCGGCCCCCGCTGTGATTAACCCTGCAGCGACAAGCAAGACGGTGGTCGCTTGGGCAAATCCGGCCACGATCAGAACACAGGTCGAAAGCAATGGTGCTGCGTATGAGGCGGTTCCTAACAGCTGAATATCCCCGTGCTTCACCCCGATATCCCACAGATAGAACGCCAATCCCACGGGCCCAAGCCCGAGGCCCATTACTGAAAGCCAGCTCACAGTGCTGTCAGGGATCACGGTTTGCTCAAAGGCAAAATGGGTGAGCGCCGATAGCCCCGCCGCTGACATACAAAAGAAGGTCACCACTTGGGTCGGCACGTCGCTGAAGCGCCGCGACAAAACGGAATACCCAGACCACGTCAACGCGCAGAGCATCGCAAGGGCATAGCCAGCAGCATAGTCCCACTGAAATCCGGCGCCGCCCCACGCAACGATTAAGGCGGCCCCAGCAAACGAAACGACAGCGCCAATCACATGCAGTGGCCTGAGCGTTTCACTGGGCAACATTCCGGACAGCAAAACGATCAGCAACGGCCAAAGATATGCGATCAAGCCCGCCTCTGCTGCCGGTGCCATGCGCAATGCTGAAAAATACAATGCGTGGTATCCAAACAGCCCGCCAATGCCCAGCACCCAAACCGCTGTTGGTGTCGTTTGCAAAACCAAACGCAAGCCCCCCTGCCGCAGCGAGAACAAGCCCCCAACCACGCCGCCAAGCGCAAAGGTCATTGCGCTGAGTTGAAACGGGGGAATGGGGTCAGATCCGACGGTCAAAAGCGCCAATAACGCCCAAAGCAAAACGGCGCCAAAGCCGACGCCCGTTGCAACAGGTTTGCGCGGAAACACGTGAGGGTGGTTTTTCGGCACCGCTTTTGGACCCTGATTTTGAGTTCTTATCAGCCGGTAGCCTGTATCAAAACTCTGGTTTCCGCTAGGCACAAAAAAGGCCGGCGCATCACTGCACCGGCCCCGTCTGGGAAATTTTCTTCGGCCTAAGCCATGTATTGCCCACCATTTGCAGAAATGGTCGATCCGGTAACGAAGCCTGCGTCATCCGAAGCCAAGAACACTACCGCGCGGGCAATCTCTTCGGGTTCGCCCAAACGCCCTACCGGAATTTGGGGAAGGATTACGTCGTTCATCACCTTTTCGGGAATTGTGCTCATCATCTCCGTGTTGATGTACCCTGGGCAGATGACATTTACGGTGATACCCGCACGTGCCCCTTCTTGCGCCAAGGCCTTTGTGAACCCAATGTCACCGGCTTTCGCGGCGGCATAGTTGGTCTGGGCGAATTGCCCCTTTTGACCGTTGATCGAACTGATGGTGATAACCCGACCAAATTTACGTTCGCGCATGCCCGGCCAAATTGGGTGGGTCATGTTGAACACGCCGGAAAGATTGGTGTTCATCACCTCCGACCATTGCTGCGGTGTCATTTTGTGGAATGGAGCATCCCGCGTGATGCCTGCGTTGTTAACCAAAACTTCAACCGGTCCCAGATCGGCTTCGACCTGCGCAATACCGGCTGCACAGGCCTCATAATCTGCGACATCCCACTTATAAGTCTTGATCCCAGTTTCCGCGGTAAACGCCGCGGCTTTCTCGTCGTTCCCAGCATAAGTTGCAGCAACGGAATACCCGGCGGCTTGCAGCGCCTTTGAAATAGCAGCGCCAATTCCGCGCGATCCGCCGGTAACAAGTGCAACACGAGACATGGTGATTCCTCCTGAATCGGTAAAATAATTATCTGTCAAATTTTGTATAGGTTGCGCAACTTTCGTGCGCAACCCTATTCGATCTATCAGTCGCGCTCTACGCAAACAGCGACACCCATGCCGCCGCCAATGCACAAAGTCGCAAGGCCTTTCTTCGCGTCACGACGCTGCATTTCAAACAACAACGTGTTCAGCACTCGGCAACCTGAAGCACCAATCGGGTGACCAATCGCGATCGCGCCCCCGTTGACGTTTACAATTTCAGGATCCCAGCCCATGTCCTTGTTTACAGCGCAAGCTTGGGCGGCAAATGCCTCATTGGCTTCCACCAAATCCAGATCGGACGCCTTCCAGCCCGCCTTTTCCAAGGCCTTGCGAGACGCGTAGATTGGACCCACACCCATAATGGTCGGGTCCAAACCGGCGGTTGCGTAGCTCACAATCCGCGCCAAGGGCTGCAGGCCACGTTTCTCGGCGTTCTCCGCGCTCATCAGCAGTGTCGCCGCCGCGCCATCGTTCAAACCGGAGGCATTCGCAGCCGTGACGGATCCCTCTTTGGTGAACGCCGGACGCAACTTCGCCATCGCTTCCATCGTCGCGCCGTGACGGATGTATTCATCGCTGTCCATCGTCACGTCACCCTTACGGGTTTTAATGGTGAAGGCCGCGATTTCATCAGCGAATTTTCCCGCCTTTTGGGCCGCCTCTGCTTTGTTCTGCGATGCAACTGCAAACTCGTCCTGCATCTCACGGCTAATTTGCCATTGGTCCGCGACGTTTTCTGCGGTTTGCCCCATGTGGTATCCGTTGAAGGCATCCCACAAACCATCGCGGATCATGCTGTCGATATACTTCATGTCGCCCATTTTCTGGCCTTGGCGCAGATTGGCGACATGGGTGCTCATGGACATGTTTTCCTGACCGCCAGCGACAACAATCGAGGCATCCCCAAGCATGATATGCTGGGCCCCAAGAGCGACAGCGCGAAGCCCCGAACCACACACTTGGTTTATTCCCCAAGCGGAGGCTTCTTTCGGCAAGCCTGCGTTGATATGTGCTTGGCGCGCAGGGTTTTGGCCCTGCCCCGCAGTCAGAACTTGTCCCATGATGGTTTCTGACACATCAGTTTTGTCGACGCCCGCACGCTCGACAACAGCTTCGATCACGGCGGCGCCCAGATCGTGAGCAGGAGTATTGGCAAAAGAGCCGAGAAAGCTACCGACACCTGTACGTGCAGCGGAAGCTATTACAACATTGGTCATGGACATTCCTTTCTTGCGATCAGCGTGTCTCTGCGGCCCAGAGCACTGGATTTCACCGACCGTGTATATCGAAGCCTTTATCTGGCTTACGATGGGCTTACGATTGGACAGGGTGTCTCACATTGGAAAAGATGACAATAGGGCAGCCTAGAAATCGATGGGCCGCAGGTAAACTTTATCAGCCACCAGACTTTTGTCGGCCAGCAATCGGTAAATCCCAAGGTTTCGATACGGATGGCACGCCAAACAGGTACCCTTGAAGGCAATCAATACCAATTTCTGACAGGTAGTCTGCCTCTTGTGGGCGTTCGACACCCTCTGCCACGGTGAACATGTCGAATTGCTGCGCGATAGAAACCAGCGCCTGCATCAGCACCTGATTGTCAGTGTCCACATCGATGTTTTGCGTAAAACTGGTGTCGATTTTCACAATATCGAAGTACAGATCCTTGAAATGTCGGAAGGCGGTATATCCGGCGCCGAAGTCATCAAGGGCAAACGAAATTCCCTTGCGCTGCATACGTGTCATGAAATCCGCTACGACATCCGGCATGAGCAAAGCTGACGATTCGGTAATCTCGATAATCAAGCGTTCTGCAATTGTTGGGTCGTGAAGCAAGCCCCGCTCCATCGCCAATTCCCACTGAGGGTTGCCAATGGATCGGGGCGACATGTTGATAGACAGCCGCAGGCTTGGCGATTGCGCAAGGCTGGCCAAGCCCAATTCAACCGCCAACACATCGATCATTCGACCTTCTTCTCGGGCCTCGATGGTTTCGATGAACTCTTTTGCGGGGATGATCCGTCCGGTTTCATCCAACACACGTATAAGCCCTTCATAGAAGGCCGCACGACCGGCATTTTTGGCTTGCACAATTGGCTGATACGCCAACAGAACATCCTTTTTTCTCAAGGCCATTCGCACCATTTCCAGCACGTGAACGTCCCGTTGTGCTATTGCGGCGGACAGCGGGCTGCCGGAGGCATTTTGGCTATATGGCATCACAAATCTACTTCGGTTTAGGTCTCCTGAAACCTAGAGGAATGCGCCTTAAACGCGAGTTAACGTTCCAATTTTGTTCCAATTAGGGTAAACAAAGATTCAACACTTCAAACTATTGAAATATAGGTAAAATTCATGAACGAACGTTGTGACTGGTGCGGATCGGAAGAAATTTATGTCAATTATCACGACACAGAATGGGGCGTGCCAGAATATGACAGCAGGGCGCTTTGGGAGAAACTCATATTGGACGGTTTTCAAGCCGGTCTCAGCTGGATCACAATTCTAAAAAAGCGCGACGCATTTCGCGAAGCTTTTGCCGACTTTGACCCAAATATTATTGCTGGTTGGGGCGAAACAGAGGTGGATCGATTGTTGCAAAATGCAGGTATCGTACGCCACCGCGGCAAGATCGAGGCGACGATTGGAAACGCGCGTGCATGGCAACGTATTGAACAACGCGAAGGCTTTGACACCTATCTTTGGAATTACTTCGACGGCAAGCCGCTACAAAACGAATTTACCTCCCTCAAAGAGATACCTGGATTCACTCCGTTGAGCACCCAAATCTCCAAAGATCTGAAGAAGGAAGGGTTCCGTTTTTGTGGCCCGACGATCGTCTACGCCTTTGCACAGGCCTGCGGGATGGTGAACGATCATCTCGTCACCTGCCCGCGCCACAGTGAAGTCAAAAAACTGGCGCGCTAGGCCCCCCAAGGCCCGTGATGCGCGCCGTCTTTATCGGTGCGTTCAAAGCTGTGCGCGCCGAAAAAGTCCCGCTGCGCTTGGATCATGTTGGCGGTGGAGCGCCCAGTGCGCATCGCGTCATAATACCCAAGGCCCGCTGCCAATGCAGGCACCTGCAATCCGTGCGAAATCGCCGTGGCGACAACCTTGCGCAATGCGGGCATGTTGTCCTCAACAAGCTTGGCGAAGAACGGCGCGAACATCAGATTGTCTTGCGGGGCAGCGGTCAGCGCCTCGGCCATGTCATTGAGCATGGTTGATCGGATGATGCAGCCCTCCCGCCAAACGCGTGCGACCTCTGGCATTGGCAAATCCCAGCCAAATTCGGTGCTGGCAGCGTTCAGCAAATGGAAGCCCTGCGCGTAGCACATGATTTTGCCCGCGATCAAAGCTTGTTCCAGCTCCCCAACACTAAGCGCATCGGATTTCAAAGCCACCGGAGCCGCGCCGAAGGTGGCTTCGCCGCGCTCGCGTTCGGTCTTCATCGCGGAAAGATTGCGCGCAGCAACCGCCGCCTCGATCACAGGAATTGGTGCGCCTAAATGTTGCGCCTCGATTACTGTCCAGCGCCCTGTTCCCTTCTGGCCCGCGCGATCCAAAATGATGTCCAATACCGCGCTGCCCGTGTCGGCATCAGTGGCTGCTGAAACCTCGCCGGAAATCTCCACAAGGTAGGATTTAAGTGGTCCGGCATTCCACGCCTTGAACGTCTCGGCGCAAGTCGCAGCATCGGCGCCCTGACCGTCACGCATGATACCGTAGACCTCCGCGATCATTTGCATATCGGCGTATTCGATCCCGTTGTGAACCGCCTTTACGAAGTGGCCAGAGCCCCCTTGCCCCATCCAAGTGGTACAAGATGTTCCTTCATAATCCGCCGAAATTGCTGTCAGGATATGGCCAACTTGGTCCCATGCCTGCTTGCGTCCGCCGCCCATGATGGATGGACCATGACGCGCCCCTTCTTCGCCCCCCGAAACACCAATCCCCAAGAAAGGCACCCCGTCAGCTTCGGCCTTGGCCGCACGCGTTTCGGTATCGCGAAAATTCGCGTTTCCTGCATCAATGATAAGATCGTCCTTCCCCAAAAGAGGACGCAAAGCCGCAATTTGTTCATCCACCGGAGCACCGGCAGGAACCATCAAAATGATGGCTCGTGGTTCTGCGATAGAGGCCACAAGGGCTTCAAGGCTGTCACAAGGTGTGATGCGATCCGCCAACACACCCGCCTGCGCATGAAACTCCGACGTGCGCGAGGAAGTGCGATTGAATACCGAAATCGCAAAGCCTTTCTCCGCAATATTGAGAGAGAGCATCGCCCCCATCGTTCCAAGTCCGATTAGGCCAATTTCTGATTTCGACATTGCAATTTCTCCTCCGTCTGGCCTCCTCTGTTATCGATAACGGAACAGAGCGTCAAACACCTCGATGTGCGGCTGAAGCAAGATACAGAGATCAATTCTGTGCGACCAATATTTAACCAAGAGCTCAAGCGTTGGGCATTTCAAGATGCCGTATCTATCGATTGAGGAAGCGCTACGACTTGGGCCCATCATCGTCGAACAAAATGCGTGCAGCATCGCCTTCAATGTCTTCGTATTGATTATGGCGCACGGTCCACAAGAACGCCGCGATCCCGCACCCGCCAAGGATCAAAGATACCGGAATTAGAACAACGAGAACATTCATACCCGCACCCTTAGCGCGTTCAGGATCACAAGGATAGACGAGCTGGACATCGCCAAAGCAGCCATCAACGGGCTGGCAAACCCCAAGACGGCCAATGGCACCGCAACCGCGTTATAGCAAACAGCAATTGCAAAGTTTTCGCGGATACGCGCACGCGCGCGGCGAGAGACTTTCAGCGCATCCTTGACCGGTGCCAAAGAGCGGCCCAGCAAAACAATATCAGACGATGCGCGTGTGGCGTCGACCCCCGACGCCGGAGAGATCGATACAAAAGCTTGCGCCATGGCCCCCATATCGTTCAATCCGTCACCGACCATCAAGACGTGCTTTCCTTGATCCTGAAGCTCCGCGAGTCGGGCAATTTTATCAGCCGGTGTCAGGCCGCCCCAAGCTTGTTCTACCCCTAGTCGCGCGCCGGTTTTGGCCGCCGCGAACTCTGTATCACCGGACAACAACTCAACGCCCATTCCCTTGGACTGCAAAGCAGCCACCAGCTCCTGTGCCCCGCCACGCAAAGACTCGTCAATACGCAACGGTTGCTCGGCAAAGCCGTCTCGTTGAAACATCGTGCCGCCATTTGACGTGCTGGATTTGCCCAAGTGAACCCGCGTGACGCCGTCTTGGCCACATACACCTTTGCCCGCGATCTCACGGATGTCGCTTAGCACCGTCGGAACTACCTGCATCCCCTCCAGTGCTGAGGCCAACAAGCGCGAAACCGGATGATCGGAGGATTGGCTTAACGCAAGCACCACGCCGCGATCTTGTGGCGACAACGCTTGCAAATCTTGCAAGATGGGGGTGCCGTCAGTCAGCGTGCCGGTCTTGTCGAAAACCACGGTGTCGACTTCGGCCAAACGCTCCAAAGCCGTTGCCGACTTGATCAACAACCCTTTGCGAAACAAGTTGCCCGACGCAGCTGTCGTCACCGCTGGCACAGCCAAACCAAGTGCACAGGGGCAGGTGATAATCAGCGTCGCAATCGCAATATTAAGCGCGTATCGCACGTCCCCTGTTGCAGCAAACCAGCCAACAAATGCCAATGCCGCGACGCCGTGTACCAAAGGCGCGTATAGCTGCGCGGCCCTGTCAGCCACAGGTGTGTAATGTGACCGCCCGCTTTCCGCGGCTGCAACCATTTGCGCCATGCGGTGCAGCGTGGTGTCTTGCCCAACCGCAGTCGCACGCACCACCAGAGGGTTTGACAGGTTCACCTCGCCAGACACAACTTTGCTGCCAACCTGCGCGGCGATGGGCATGCTTTCCCCCGTCAATAAAGACCTGTCCAGCTGGGTACGCCCCGTGTCAATTACACCGTCAACCGGTATCCGCCCCCCCGCAGGTACCTGAACCAGATCACCCACAATGATGTCGGCAGCCTTCAGGCGAACAGGCGCACCTTCGCGGATACATGTGGCAGACGGCACTTCCAACGCGGCCAGCTCTTGCGCCGCAGATCGCGCAGCCGCGCGGGTTCGGTGATCCAGATATCGGCCAATCAGCAAGAAAAACGTCAACGATAGAGCCGCATCAAAATATGCGTTTTCGCCGCCCGCCATGGTTTCAAACAACGACAACCCGCTGGCCAAAAGGACCGCCAAGGAAATCGGCACCTCCATATTGACGCGCCCGACACGCAGCACCGAAATGGCCGAAGCAAAGAACGGTCGCGCGGCAAAAGCCACAGCGGGCAAGGCGATGATCGCCGAAATCCAGTGAAACATCTGGCGCGTCGCATCGGCCGCCCCAGCCCAGATAGCCACCGACAGGATCATCACATTCATCATCGCAAAGCCGGCCACAGCCAGTCGCAACAAAAGCCCACGCCCGACGGCATCTCCTTCGCCCGCACGCAAAGTGGCCGCATCCAGCGGCAATGCCTCAAACCCCAAGCCCAGCAAAGCATTGATCAAGCCGTCTTCATCCGCGTCGCCTCGTGTTTTTATCGTGACGCGCTTGAGGCTGAGGTTCACACGGGCCTCCAGCACATCTGGCAACTTGGACAAACCACGCTCCACACCGGACACACATGTTGCACAGTGAATTTCGGGCAACGACACAGACACCGTATCCCCAGCGTAGGCCGCAGGAGTGTTGCGTGCAACTTCTTGCGCAAGGGGGGTTCCCGCGCAACCTGGACAACTCATCACGCTCATCTTGCCACCACGAACGGGACCCGCTGTTCAAAAATTGTGCCGTCCTTCGCTATGGCTTTCAAACGCAGGTTCCAGTTTCCTGCCTCCAGATCGGCTGCTGCCACATGGGCTGTGCCATCAAATTTGAAATCAGGCGACTGATCTTGCCTGACATTGGTCGCGCGCCCAAGGGTGGAGGAGATCGACGTCGGCTCCACTGGGCCATCCGCGTCCGAGATGATCAACCGCAGGTGTCCACCTACATATTTCACCTTCACATCCCAGCCCAGCGCCAGTTGAGCGGCGCGCCGTGCATCAAAACTTTGGCTCGCCACATATGAGTTCTTCACCTCCAGCCCCGGAAAGGTGCGCACGGCTTGGGTGGCCAGCGTAAGGTTCACACCGATTACAATGCTGAACCCAACGGCGAATATGGCGAAGACATGGATGCCTTTTAGCTCTTTGCTCATTGCGCGGCCTCCTTTCCGTTAAACACTGAGTTGGTGTAGGCCCGCTCACCAGTGACCACATCCTCAACCCAAAACCGCAAATCTGTACGCCCCGCCGAGGCACTTGGATCTTCGCGGCGGGCAGTCACATAGACCCGCTGCAACTTGGTTTCATTTGCCGGAACCACCACACTGACAAGCTCCGTACCTTCGAGCCCAATTCGCAACACGTCCTCAGATGACAGCGACAAGTGGAATTCGCGGTCATCTCCATGCTTGTTGCGCAGCCGGATGTCATACGCATTGCGGATAGAGCCGTCAGACATCGTCACAAAAGTGGGGTTTCGAATAGGCGACACAGTCATGTCGATCTCCGCACGGATAAACAGCGCAAAAATGAGCCCCAATCCGATGGTCGACCAAAGGAATGTATAAACCAGCGTCCGAGGGCGCAAAATATGTTTCCAGACCGGCTTGGCCGCGCCGCCTGCGCGCTCTATCGGTTCATCGGACAACGCGAGATAGTCGATCAAACCGCGTTCCTTGCCGACCTTCACCATGATGTCGTCACACGCATCAATGCACAGCGCGCAGGTGATGCATTCCATCTGCTGGCCATCACGGATGTCGATTCCCATCGGGCATACATTCACGCAAGCCATGCAATCGATGCAGTCACCGGCTGTTCCGTCACGCTTTTTGCCGCGCGGCTCTCCTCGCCATTCGCGGTAGCCGACGGTGATCGTGTCCTCATCCATCATCGCACCTTGGATGCGTGGCCATGGGCACATGTAGATGCAGACCTGCTCGCGCATGAAGCCGCCGAACACAAAGGTGGTCGCGGTCAACACCGCAATGGTGGCATAGGCGACGGGGTGAGCATCGAAAGTCGCCAGATCAACGGCCAATTGCGGCGCATCGGTAAAGTAGAACACCCACGCCCCGCCGGTAGCGATCGCGATCATCAGCCAAACCAACCATTTGGTGACCCGAAGTCGCCATTTGCGCATATCCCATTTGGCCCGCCACAGGCGCACGCGGGCATTGCGATCTCCCTCGATCCAGCGTTCCACCAAGATAAACAGGTCTGTCCACACGGTTTGTGGGCATGTGTATCCGCACCACACGCGCCCCAGCGCAGAGGTGAACAAGAACAAGCCCAATCCGGCCATGATCAGCAGCCCCGCAACAAAGTAGAACTCATGCGGCCAAATTTCGATCCAGAAAAAATAGAACCTACGCCCAGACAGATCGATCAGCACCGCTTGATCCGGCAGGTTCGGCCCACGGTCCCATCGGATCCATGGTGTCAGGTAATAAATCCCCAACGTGGCGGCCATAATCCACCATTTGAACGTGCGAAAAAAGCCTGTGACGCGGCGCGGAAAGATCGGTTCCTGCGCGGCATAAAGGGAGGGTGGGGTCTCTGAGTTGCTCATGGCCAAGAATCGTCCGGGATATTTTCATCTGTTCGCAGCCGCAAATTGCCCCCAATCTGCCCTTGGGTCTTTGACCCAGATCAATCGCCGCAACGGCTTGCTGGAATGCTGCGCCGCGACGTGGTACTATTCCTCGGTCAACATGGAGATTTTATGTCCCGCTAAAGTGGGGAGCACGCAAGCTCCCGCTGTAAAGCCAAGCTCTGAAGAACACCGCCAGTACATGGACGGTCATCACATGCTTGCGCCTTTTCGAAACACTCCAGATTTACCGCAGGGCCCTGCCCAAAGCCGGAACATGAAAGCAAACACCAATGACACGGGACTATTCCAAATTCCTACCAACCAGCAGCAACGCGCCGGAAAAGACGCCAGAGCTGCCGCCATTGGCCGCCCTAGGATGGCAGCCGTTTTTCGCCCAACAGATCAGTATTGAGCAGATGACAGAGACGCCCCCCCTGCGCGTCACCGAAGTTCACCGCAACGGGCTTCAGGCCCGCGGGGACGGGATCGATATGCATATCCCTCATGGTCCCGATGCCACAGTTGGCGACTGGATACTTTTGAACCGAGAGCTGCCATCCTCTAGCGCCGTGCTGGAACGCAAAAGCCTGATCAAGCGCCGCGCACCGGGTAAAACGCTGGGCATTCAAATGATCGCAGCCAATCTGGACACCGCCTTCATCGTGTCGTCGTGCAATGATGACTTCAACGTTGCGCGCATGGAGCGCTTTATTGCTCTGGCCTTTGAAGCAGATGTGTCGCCGGTGATCGTCCTCACCAAGACCGATAAATGCAACACCCCCGACACCTATATCGCGGCGGCCGAGGCCCTATCCCCATTGGTGCCCGTGGTGGCCCTGAACGCCAAGAGTGACGCCCCACAGGCAATGCTCGCGCCTTGGTGCAAACCAGGTCAAACCGTCGCCTTTCTTGGGATGTCTGGGGTGGGGAAATCTACGCTGACGAATGCGCTGGCAGGAAATACGGCAATCACCACACAGGCTGTACGCGAAGATGACGCACGTGGCCGCCACACGACAACCAGACGTAATCTGTACTTCCTTGCGTCGGGCTGTGCGGTGCTGGACACCCCAGGAATGCGAGAGCTGCAACTGACCGACGCGGCCTCTGGTGTGGCCGAGATGTTCTCTGACTTGGACGAGTTGGGGACGCATTGCAAATTCAATGACTGTAAGCACACGGTAGAGCCCGGATGCGCAGTCACCGCAGCGGTGGCGAACGGGGACATAGATCCTGCTCGTCTAGCGCGTTGGCAAAAGCTTGTGGCCGAAGATTTGCACAACTCCGCAACACTTGCAGAGCGACGCACCAAGGATAAGGCCCTCGGAAAGTTGATCCGCAGCGTACAAAAGAAAAAGAAGAAATAGCCTGCGGTAAATATGAACCCGCCCCAAAGTCGATTGCGCGAACAGGAGACTTTGGGGCGGGGATCACACGCTGCTTACAAAATTTCATGCAGCGGCGCGTGAATATCGAAGGGGGCCGGCCTACTCGCCGCCACCCTTTTGGTGCACATAAGCGGAAACCGCATTGATCTGCGCATCCGTCAGACGCGGTGACCACGGCGGCATCACCCCGAAACGTGCGTTGGTAATTGTATCGGTCAGCACCGCATCAGAGCCGCCATAAAGCCAGACAGAATCTGTCAAATTGGGCGCGCCTTGTGTACGGTCACCCATGCCGGTTTCACCGTGGCAAGCGCTACAGTTGTCCGCGAATAGCTCGCTGCCCTGTGCGACCAATTCCGCGTTGTGGTCCAAGCCGGACAGCGATTGCACATAGGCCACCACTGACGTGATCTCTTCGGCCTCAAGGATGTCACCGAAGGCTGGCATTTCGGAGTAGCGGGCATCCTCGTCCTGCTCATTACGGATACCGTGACGCACAGTAACCGCAATAGCATCAATGTCGCCCCCCCAAAGCCAGTCGTCATCCAGCAAGTTCGGGTATCCGACGGCGCCGGCCGCACCGGACCCGTGGCACTGCGAGCAATTGTTCGCAAAGACCGAAGCACCCGCCGACACCGCAAACTGATGGAGCGGCTCATTGTCTTTCAACACGGTCAGATCAATATTCGCCAACAGCGTGTTCAACTCGGCGTTGGCCGCTTCCACACGGGCGATCTCTTGCGCAACTTCGCCGCGGGTGGAATACCCAAGAAAGCCCGCCGTGGCGGAGGACACCAAGGGCCACGCTGGGTAGGCGATAGAATATATCACCGCCCAAACGATCGTCATATACAAAGACCAAAGCCACCAACGCGGAAGCGGGGTGTTTAGCTCCTCGATCCCATCATAGGAGTGGCCGGTGGTGTAGGTTTTGGTGGCCTCATCATATCTTGGCTCATCCATTGTCTTGGCCTTTCAGTGGTGCGGCGTCTGGCGTGTCCGCGGCGGGACGTGCCTCGTTGCGAAACGGCGCTTGGCTGATGTCATCATGCATGGCGCGAGAACCGGGGCGAAACGCCCAGCAGACCACCCCAAAGAAGAACGCGAACATTGCAAGCAGCACCCAGCTGTCCGCCAATTGACGTAAAAAAGAATAGGTATCCATTGCTTTCCCCTTACCGCGATGCATCAGGCGTGAAGGTGGAGAAATCCACCAACGTGCCAAGCATTTGCAAATAGGCCACCAAGGCATCCATCTCGGACACGCCTTCGGCCCCGTCGAAATTGCGCGTTTGCGCACCTGGATAGCGGTCCAGAAGGCCATCCCAATCCGCATCTGGGTCGGATTGCGCCAAGAAGTCCTTCTGCGCGGCTTCCACCATCTCCTCGGTGTAGGGCACGCCGACGAAACGATGCGTCTCGACCAAGGCTTGAATGTGTTCGCCGTCAAGCTTCACATCATTGAGGAATGCATATTTTGGCATCACCGATTCAGGGACAACGGATTGCGGGTCATTCAGGTGATCCACATGCCATTCGTCGGAATAGCGCCCCCCCACACGGGCCACATCAGGGCCAGTGCGCTTCGACCCCCATTGGTGTGGATGGTCATATTGCGACTCTGCAGCCAAGGAGTAATGCCCGTACCGCTCCACTTCATCGCGCATCGGACGGATCATCTGGCTGTGGCACACGTAGCAGCCTTCCCGCACATAAATGTCGCGGCCAGCAAGTTCCAACGGGGAGTAGGGGCGCATGCCCTCCACATCTTCAATTGTGTTCTCCAAGTAGAACAGCGGGGCAATCTCAACGAGCCCGCCCACGCTGACCACAAGCAGCGACGCGACCATCAGCAAAGTGCCGTTGCGCTCTAGGGCTGCGTGGCGTTCCAGAAAGCTGCGGCGTTTCTTCGGGTTTGTGTTTTCAGATGTCATTCATCCGCTCCTTATTCCGCAGGGACGCCGACGGGGACCTTCACAGAAGATCCACCGCGGATTGTCATCCACATATTCCAAACCATGATGAGCCCGCCGGTGAGGTACAAAATCCCCCCAATGCCGCGCACCACATTCATCGGGAACTTGGCCGTTACGGTGTCCGCAAAGCTGTTCACCAAGAAGCCTTGTGCGTCGACTTCACGCCACATCAGGCCTTCCATGATACCGCTGACCCACATCGACGACGCGTAAAGAACGATGCCAATTGTCGCCAACCAGAAGTGTGTGTTGATGGCCGAGACCGAATACATCTTCTCACGCCCCCACAGCTTTGGCGTCAGGAAGTACAATGCCGCAAAGGTGATCATACCGTTCCACCCCAAAGCGCCGGAATGCACGTGGCCGATCGTCCAGTCGGTGTAGTGCGACAGGGAGTTCACCGCGCGGATCGACATCATCGGGCCTTCGAAGGTGGACATGCCGTAGAAGGCCAGCGAAGCCACCATCAACCGGATGATCGGATCGGTACGCAGCTTGTCCCAAGCGCCTTGCAGCGTCATCAGGCCGTTGATCATGCCCCCCCAAGACGGCATCCAAAGCACGATTGAAAACACCATCCCCAGCGTCGACGCCCAGTCTGGCAACGCGGTGTAATGCAGGTGGTGTGGCCCAGCCCAGATGTACAAGAAAATCAGCGCCCAAAAGTGAATGATCGACAGTTTGTAGGAATAAACCGGACGCCCCGCTTGCTTGGGCACGAAGTAGTACATCATCCCTAGGAAGCCCGCCGTCAGGAAGAAGCCCACCGCGTTGTGCCCGTACCACCACTGCGTCATGGCATCTTGCACACCAGAGAACACCTGAACCGATTTGGAACCCCAAATGGAGACCGGGATCGACAGGTTGTTCACGAGGTGTAGCATCGCAATGGTCACGATGAACGATAGGAAGAACCAGTTCGCCACATAGATGTGACGTTCTTTGCGGGTCAGGATCGTGCCGAGAAACACGGCCAGATAAGCGACCCAAACGATGGTGAGCCAGATATCAACATACCACTCCGGCTCTGCGTATTCTTTGGACTGGGTCGCGCCCAAAAGGTAGCCCGTCGCCGCCAGAACGATAAACAGGTTGTACCCCCAAAACACGAACCACGCGAGGTTCCCGCCCCAAAGGCGCTGCGCCGAGGTGCGCTGAACAATATAGAACGAGGTCGCAATCAAACCATTGCCACCAAAGGCGAAGATCACTGCCGAGGTGTGCAAAGGCCGCAGGCGCCCAAAATTGCCAAAGGGCTGCGCCCATTCAAAGTTCAAAGCCGGAAACGCCAACTGAAAGGCGATGAACGTCCCAACCAAGAAGCCGACAACCCCCCAAAAAGCAGTGGCAATGACGCCAAGGCGAACCGGCCCATCCATGTAGCCCAATGGCCCATCCGTCGGCACCGCCTCAGGTTCATCGGTATGCCGAAGCACCCAAATGAACATCGCAACCCCAAGCACAAAGATCAAAAGTGCATGGACTTGATACGCTATGTCATGCGCCCAATTCGCTGCCATCGCGGCAAACAATATGACGCCTCCAAGCAGTATAAGCTTGATATAATTAAGCATTTTTCACCCGTTCCGTTCATTCCAGACCACAGGTGAAGGGAATCCCCCCGCCTCGGTTAGGCCCGAAATGCCCAAGTTTTCGAAGGTGAACCTTGATGTATGTCAAATCGCAACGACACAGATACGCCGAACGCATTTATCTTGGCATTACGATGTCTGAAATTCGGACGCCTAGGCCAGCGTGACCCCATCGCTATCGTCGCCTGCCTCATCCAGTAGGCGGTTTAGATCGGGGATGGTGATCTTGCGCGTTCCTTCCAGAACCAAAACCCCGTCGCGCTTCAGTGCTGCCATTTGGCGACTAACTGTTTCAATGGTCAAACCAAGGTAATCTGACATAGCATCACGGGTTAAGGGAAGCTCCAGCCGGAGCCCCTCCCCCTCGCGGCTGCCAAGACGCCTTGCGCAGATCAGCAGGAAACTTGCGATCTTTTCACGGGCAGTCTTACGCCCCAAAAGCAGCATCCATTCCCGCGCGGCGTCTAATTCATCTAGCGCGATTTCGATCAGGCGTTCTTGCACATGCGAGGTCGTCTGAGTGACTTTTTCAAACGGCTTTTTGTGGAAGTGACACAGGGTCAGTTCCGATACAGCCGTCACATCAAAGGACGCAGTTTCGCGCCCTGGTCGCCCAATAAAATCGGACGGAAGCAACAGACCTACCATTTGCATCCGCCCATCAGCCATGGACCGCGAAAGGGTGGCTACGCCAGCCACCACAGAGGCCACGAATGTCATGGGGTCGCCCATCAAAACCACCGAAGAACCAGCAGCGTAAGTCTTGTAATACTTAATTTTATCCAGCTCGTTCAGTTCCTCATCCGTGCACCGAGAGCAAATTGCTCGGGGTCGAATGGGGCAGTTGGAACAGCTTTTGGGTGCTAGGTCTACTTGGGTCATGTCTAACCATGATCGAGAACTTGATCAGGATCAAGGTTTCCACCACGGCATTGGCCCATCTAGGTCAGTATGACACAGCATGACACCCTTCGCCGCTACGGCTTGTTTTCTTCTCGGGCGCCAAGATACACCAGCTATCCCACGGCCCCTCATTTCAACAAAAATGTCGGGGCAGAGACCATGGCGAATTGGTTGGAACAGGTGCCAGAGCGGGCGAAGGTGTCGCTCTACATCCATATCCCTTTTTGCCGCAGACTGTGCTGGTTCTGCGCGTGCCGTACGCAAGGCACTCAAACCGACGCTCCTTTGCGCGGGTATTTGGACATGCTCAAGGCAGAATTGGCGATGGTAGCGAACAGCCTGCCGGCGAATGTGCAGCTCAGCCGCCTGCATTGGGGCGGAGGCACTCCGACCATCTTGCCGCCAGCGATGATCACTGAACTGGCCGAAGAAATTGATCACCATTTCCCCCTGTCGACGGGATCGGAGTTTTCTGTAGAGGTTGACCCGACCATGGTTGATCCCGGCAAGGTGAAAGCTTTGGGGGCCGCTGGCTTGACCCGCGTCAGCCTCGGTGTTCAGGACTTTGATCCAAAGGTCCAAACAGCGATCGGTCGCATTCAAAGTTTTGACGAAACCAAATGGGCTGCCGATGCCTTGCGCGATGTTGGCGCCCAAAATCTGAACCTCGACATTCTGTATGGGTTACCATTTCAAACGGCGACCAGCTTAACCGACACCGTGGCGAAAACGCTGGAGCTGTCACCGGATCGCCTCGCCTTGTATGGGTATGCCCATGTTCCATGGGCCGCAAAACGTCAGGTCCTTATTCCCGAGGCAGAGCTACCCGACGGCCCCATGCGCTATGCCTTGTTTCATCTCGCGTCCCAGCTGTTTGGAAGTTTTGGCTATGATGCAATTGGCATTGATCACTTCGCACGGGCAGGTGACGGCTTGCTGAATGCGTCACTGAACGGGACATTGCGGCGCAATTTTCAAGGCTACACAGACGATCAGGCCGAAGTTCTTATCGGCATCGGGGCCTCGTCCATTTCCCGCTTCCCACAAGGCTACGCACAAAATGCGCCAGGAACCGGCGAATACGCGACCGCGATCTCTTCGGGGAAGCTGGCCACCTCCAAGGGCCATATCCTGAGTGACGATGACCGGTTGCGCGCCAAACTTATAGAAGACCTAATGTGTCGCTTTGCCGTCGATGCCTCAACGGTGGCTGAAACCACCGGGACAAAATCTGCGGAGGTCAACGCCATTTTGGCCGATCTGCACAGCCGCTATAAGGACGTTACCACGATGACCACAGACACGTTCACCTTAACCGAACCCGCCCTATCGCGACTGTTGGCTATGGATCTGGACGCGTATCAAGCCGAAACCAACCGTCATTCGCTAGCGATTTAAGTGGTTAGAACGCCTTGAAGGTCAGCGTGGTTAGCGTTCGCTCAATTCCCGAGATCGTCAGCAGATTGTCATTGATAAACTTGCCGATGTCCTCGGCTTCGGGAACATAGATTTTCAGCAACAGGTCAAATGCGCCTGAGGTCGAATAGAGCTCGGAGTGGAACTCCTTCAGGACGATATCTTCGGCGACCTTATAGCCTTGCCCCGGCTTGCATCTGATCTGAACAAATACGCAATTCATCTGGGTCTCCCTAAGTGCATTTTTCGCACCTTGCCACGCCCGTGCCGCCGAGGAAAGAGACCTCGCCCCCCTGCTCACTTCGGCACATACCCCCTAAAACAACCCGTGGAGTTTCGCTAGATTTCACTTCTTCTATGTGGCATTAGCTGGAGCAGAACAGACATCAGGAATACTTTTGTGAAAAAGCCCTCGTCACCGGCGTAACTGGCCAAGATGTATGCATATTGGATTACGGTGAATTACCGCGAGTCCTACGGCATGTATGCGTGCAATGGCATCTTGTTCAATCACGAAAGCCCGCGTCGCGGTGAAACCTTCGTGACCCGCAAGATCACTCGTGACCTGGTCAATATCGCACATGGGCTGGAAAGCTGTCTGTACATGGGCAACATCGATGCGCTGCGCGACTGGGGGCATGCGAAAGACTACGTCCGCATGCAGTGGATGATGTTGCAGCAATCTGATGATCGAGTGCAACGTTATCCATCAGGCCTATGAAGCGGGGATAACCAGTCTCTTACTACTCGGGTCCAGCTGTATATACCCGCGTGCGGTTGCCCAACCGACGGCAGAAGACGCAATACTCACGGGCGTGTTGGAACCCACGAACGAGCCTTACGCGATTGCCAAAATTGCCGGAACTAAGCTGTGCGAAAGCTACAATCGTCAGCACGGAACTGACTATAGATCGGTGATGCCAACCAATCTCTACGGCCCTGGTGACAACTTTCACCTTGAAAACAGCCACGTTCTTCCGGCGATGATCCGCAGATTTCACGAGGCCGTCGAGACCGGCGCCTCAAAGGTGGTTATTTGGGGCAGCGGCACCCCGCGCCGCGAATTCTTGCATGTAGACGATATGGCCGAAGCCTCGCTTCATGTGCTGGGGCTGGATAAAGCCGTTTACGCTGCGAACACCCAACCGATGCTAAGCCATATCAACCCAAGCTGCGGAGAGGATATCTACTCTCGTGGGCAAGGCGCCAAAGGGTGATCGGGTAGACCTTATCTCCTGCCGCAAGCTGGCCATTGCTCCGCGACCACAAGTCGGAGCGGTCGTGATCTGCGCGCTGCGACTGCCCGTCGCGCGGCACAGTGGTTGTCATACTTGCAACAATTGGAATATGTTTTTCGCGCGTCACTTCCGTTTTCCGCTCTGAGGCCGCAAAAAGACCACATGGAAACAGAATTTACCCTTTGGCAATCGTTGGGCGGCGGCGTTTTAATCGGTGCTGCCTCCGTTCTCTTGATGGCAACTCTTGGGCGCATTATGGGGGCGACCGGAATTCTCGCTGGCCTCCTGTCGCCTGAGGACGCACAGGATTTCAAATGGCGGGCGGCAGTGCTACTCGGCATGATATCCGGCCCCTTGGCCGTGATGTTCGTTACAGGCCGATTGCCAGAAATTCAGGTGCCCGTTTCCCCCCTGATGTTGATCATCGGTGGCTTCATTGTCGGCATGGGCGTTACCTTCGGGTCCGGCTGCACTTCGGGCCACGGAGTGTGCGGAATGGCGCGACTGTCCTCTCGTTCTATCGTGGCGACACTCACCTTTATGCTGTTCACTGGCGTAACTGTTTACGTGGTTCGCCACGTGTTGGGAGCCTAAGCATGCGCCTTTTGATAAGCTACGTCGTCGGGTTGATCTTCGGCATTGGTATTTCCATTTCGGGCATGGCGAACCCAGCGAAAGTGCTAAACTTCTTTGACATCGCTGGCACATGGGATCCCAGCCTCATCTTCGTCATGGGAGGCGCGTTGGTCACAGCATTTCTTGGCTACCGCTTTGTGCTGCGCCGCCCTGCCCCTGCATTTGAGGATAGCTTTAGGGTGCCGACGCGCCGCGACCTTGACCTTCCGCTGATTGGCGGATCCGCGTTATTCGGGATTGGCTGGGGCATTGCCGGCTTTTGCCCCGGCGGATCACTTCCCGCACTTGGCACCGGTCGATCAGAAGTCATCCTGTTTGTAGCCGCTTTACTTGTTGGCATTTTCGCAGCCAAGTTTTTGCAACGCTACTTCAAATCTGCTGCCACCAGAGCCTGACACCTCCCCTCACCCGTCGGTGGGACTGGCCCGAGGGAAAGATAAGATCGCCGCCACTGCGTCATCTCGGGTTCCCCCAAAGCCGGAGGCTACGCAACTGGGTCACTTGGATTGCCAAACACCGCCTGCGCCTTGTACCAAAGTGCAAATGTGATCGATAGAGATGGCCCGATGAACCAGCCCGCCAGCCCCAAAGATATGTCCGATGAAGACATCAACCGGATGATGGAAAATGCGTGCAATGCCTCCAACTTCCTCAAGGCCATCAGCCACGAGGGCCGGCTCATGATCCTTTGCCACTTGGCCACCGGAGAAAAATCGGTCACCGAGTTGGAAAGGTTGCTCTCCGTCCGTCAGGCGGCTGTGTCCCAACAGCTTTCACGGTTGCGCAGCGAAGGGCTTGTGACCCCGCGGCGTGACGGCAAGGCCATCTACTACAGTTTGACAGATCAGCGCGCCATTCAGATACTCGATGTGCTGTACGACCTGTTTTGTCAGGCCAAGTAAGCCGCGCTACTGCTGAACCTAGTGAAAATCACGGCTCGGGAAGAGCCGCTTGGCTTGCTCGCGTGGATGCCGCGCGCGCGCGGGTTGGTTCCGCCGCCGCGGGGCATCATCCGCCTGAGGCTGCGTCACGCCAACTGCGGCTTCCAAGGGGTGCCCTAGGTCTGTCAACCTGTGCGACATGTCTTCGATGTTTTGTGCAATCAAATGCACCACAATTCCCTCGCGCTGCAAATATCCCGTGACACGCAACAATCGCCCCCCCATGACGACACGGCGAAATTGCTCATAGACCTTGGACCACACCACAACATTGGACACCCCGCTTTCGTCCTCTAGCGTCAGGAAGATCACCCCCGATGCAGTACCCGGTCGCTGGCGGGTAATAACCAAGCCGCACACGCTGGTCCGCCCCAATGGGGCTGTCGCCAGCTTGTTATGCGGCGTCAGGCCGGACATCGAGGGGCGCAGCAGCTCCATTGGATGCGCCTTTAGCGTCAAGCGCATGGAGACGTAATCTTCCACCACCTCCTCGCCCAGATGCATGGCCGGCAGTTCCACCTTCGGCTCATATATGCTTTCCCCATCAACGGGGTCATTGAATAATGGCAGCGGGGTTTGGCTGCGCACCGCTTTCACTTTCCAAAGCGCATCGCGGCGCGTCAGCCCCATGTCGGAAAACGCATCCGCCTCTGCCAAACGCTCCAACACCGATGGGGCCACGCCAGCGCGTAGCCAAACGGCCTCGGGGTCGCGGTAGCCATTGCCGCGTGCGGATACAATCCACCCCGCGTCTTCTTCCTTGAAGCCCTTGATCTGGCGAAACCCCAATCGCAAGGCCAGCGCGCCATCGGCCCTGCGCTCCAACGTGTTGTCCCATGTGCTGGAGTTCACACAAATCGGGCGCACCTCCACCTGATGCTCTCGTGCATCGCGCACCAGTTGTGCGGGCGCGTAAAACCCCATTGGCTGCGAGTTGAGCAACGCACAGGCGAAGATCGCCGGATGGTGGCATTTGAGCCATGCCGACACATAGGCCAACATCGCAAAGGCCGCCGCATGGCTTTCGGGGAAGCCATAGTCCGCAAAGCCCTCGACCTGACCGAAACACCGCTGGGCCACGTCTTCGCTGTAGCCGTTCTTCAGCATGCCATTGACGAATTTATCCCTGAATTTCCCAATCGTCCCCATTCGCCGGAACGACGCGATGGAGCGGCGCAAGTGATCCGCCTCCTCTGCCGTAAAGCCCGCGCCAACCACCGCGATTTGCATCGCTTGTTCTTGGAACAACGGCACCCCAAGCGTGCGCCTTGTCACCTCGGCCAAAGCTGGGCCAAAGGGCTCGGCTTCCTCCAAACCCTGCCTGCGCCTGATATATGGCTGCACCATCCCGCCTTGAATTGGCCCCGGGCGTACAATCGCCACCTCGATCACCAAGTCATAAAAGGTCGCGGGCTTCATCCGCGGCAGAAAATTCATCTGCGCGCGGCTCTCCACCTGAAACACCCCCACCGCATCCGCGTTTTGCAACATCTGGTAGGTGGTCTTATCCTCTTGGGGCACCGTCGCAATGCTCAGGCTTTTGCGCTCGTGCTCCTCCATCAGACCGAAGGCTTTGCGGATGCAACTGAGCATCCCCAACCCAAGGATATCGACCTTCAGAATGCCAAGCGTGTCGATATCATCCTTATCCCACTCAATAATCGTGCGATCGTCCATCGCCGCATTTTCAATCGGGCACAGCTCGTCCAGCCGCCCCTTGGTGATCACAAAGCCCCCTACATGCTGGGACAAATGGCGTGGAAAGCCGATGATTTCACCAATCAACCGAATGGTCTGCGCAAGGCGGCGGTCGCTGGGGTCGAGGCCCAGCTCTTTGATGCGCTCAGGGTCCGCCCCCCCGTTCGACATACCCCATATCTGCCCCGACAGACCGGCCGTGACATCTTGAGACAGGCCCATCACTTTGCCTACCTCGCGAATGGCCGCCCGCGACCGGAAGTGGATCACCGTCGCACAAAGCCCCGCGCGGTGGCGGCCGTATTTCTGGTAAATCCATTGGATCACCTCTTCGCGGCGCTCATGCTCAAAGTCCACGTCGATATCCGGCGGCTCGCCACGGTGCTTGGAGACGAAACGCTCAAACACCATGGCGATCTGGTCGGGCGAGACATCGGTAACCCCCAGCAGGTAACACAAAATCGAGTTGGCCGCCGAGCCGCGCCCTTGGCACAGGATACCGGCGGATTTTGCGAATTGGACAATGTCGTGGACGGTAAGGAAATAGGCCGCAAAGCCAAGCTCCGCCACGACCCGCAATTCCTTCTCCATCAGATCACGGGCACGGGTCGTCTCGCCCTTGGGATAGCGGCGTTTCAATCCTTCTTCCGCCAAGCGTTGAAGGCGGTCTTGCGGCGCCTCTACGGTGGACACCTCATCGGGGTATTCATAGCTCAATTCGCTCAGACAAAAGCTGCACCGCGCGGTGATCTCTAGCGTTCGGCGCAGGGCGGCGGGATGGTTGCGGTATAGGCGCGCCATGTCATCATGCCCCTTCAAGCGTCGCTCCGAATTGGGCAAGGCACGGGTACCTATCTGGTCGATGGTGATATGTTCGCGCATGCAGGTCAGCACGTCGGCCAATTGCTTACGGCTGGCGTGGTGCATCAACGCGTCCCCCACCGCAACCATCGGGGCAGAGCACCCTAAGGCCAGCGTCGCGCAGGCATTAAAGTAGGCCTGATCCGTACCGTCATATCGCGGCACCGCGCCAAGGAAAACATGCCCCGGAAACTGCCGGTGAACACGTTGAATATGCCCGCGCGCATGAGCCAATGCCTTTTGCGGCAAAGCGATCAAGGTCATGCCCGCGCCCCCTTCCAGCAGGTCGTTTATATCAAGGTGGCATTCCCCTTTTTCGGCGCGACGTTTGCCCAAAGTTAGCAACCGTGTCAGACGTTGATAGGCCGCTTTATCACGTGGCAATGCCACCCAATCGACCGAGCTGTCACGCAACACAAGGCGGCACCCCACGATCAGCTTAGGCACCACCGCACCGTCGGCTTCGCGCGCCAGCTCCTTCAAGGCAGAATACGCGCGCACCACGCCAGCCAAAGAATTCCTGTCCGTGATAGCTACCGCAGCAAGACCCAATTCTGTAGCGCGGGCCACCATCTCTTCAGGGTGGGATGCGCCGCGCAAAAAGGTGAAGTTGGTAGTCACACACAGTTCTGCATATTTGTCATAAGCGGTCTCAATCATGCGAATTCACCTTGCACAAACCAGCCTGGGTTCTGCGGCGTGAAGTACAACCACAGCCGCCGCCCCTGCCGTGTTTCCACATGCCAGTAATCGCGCACGCCGGACCGCCAGTTGTCATCCACCAGCCACCATTCAGGCGTGATCCGTTCCGGCCCTGTGGCCCGCGCCGTAGACAGCGACATGCGACGCCAGCGAAATTGCCTCGGGGGTTGGGATGCGGTCCCCGCAATCGGTTCCGGCGGGAACAGGTTCAACGGGCGCGGGCGCAGCGCGACCCATGGCCCCTCAGGCTCGGAATAGGCGGCGGGGGCTGTCAGGAAGCTTCGCTCTGGAATGTGACTGTCTGCGGGCAAGACGCGTTGGATATTTTCCAAGCCGATCCGCGTCCCAACCCGCGAAATCAAGTCGTCTAGCTGGTCCTTGCATGACAGGGTGACCGTGCTGATTTGCTGCGCAGGCAGGGGCAAGACCTGCACGGCCTCCAACCGCATTTGGTCAATGCCAAACCCCGCATCCACATCTGCCACGCCTCGTTCAAACAAGGGCAGTATACGCTGCGGATCCCGAAGAGGGCGGGCAAGGCGCAACTCAACAGTTTGCGCCTCCTGATCAACACGTCGCAAGGTCAGGCATAAAACCCGCGCGCCCACGTCTTGCGCCTTAAGCTTGGCGCAAAGGGCCTTCAGCAATCGTGACGCGCCCGCCATCACGTCACCTTGCAAGCCAATCGGTTCAGGCAGGGTGATCCGCACACCGTAATGAGGCGGGTCAGCCAGTGGGGTAACCTGCTCCGGTTGGCGGCCAAGCGCTTGATCCAACCGCATCATCAGCTCCGGCCCAAACCGCCGCGCAAGTGGTGCACGAGGTGACCCAGCCAAATCAGAAACCGTGCGCAACCCAAGCCGCATCAATGCCGTCGCGGTTTTGTCCTCCAGCCGTAGCGCGGCGATAGGCAGAGCGCCCAGCGCTGCCAAAGCCTGCCCCGGCGCAGCCAACCCTTCCCCGAAATGCGCCAAGCCCCACGCCGCCCCTCGTGTGTCTGCCAAACCAATTTGCGCAGTAAGCCCCGCCCGACTTAGACGTTGGCGCATGTCCGACAACATCATCGCCTCCCCCCCGTAAAGATGGGCGGCACCTGTGATGTCCAATACAAGCCCGTCGTCGCCCTCCAGTCCGACCCACGGGCAATACCGCGTCGCCCAGCGGCGCAACACATGCAAAAAGCCCGCATCACCAACCCGATCAGCAGCTCGGCTTTGCAAGTCAGGACAATAGGCGCGGGCATCGGAATAAGGCATGCCTTTGCTTAGCCCCTGCCGCTCGGCTTCGGCATTCAGGCAGTAAACCCGCTCCGCGTTGCTTTCCTTCAGCGTTAAAACGAAGGGTCCGTCAACAGGACGCAGACGTAGTGCTCGGTCACTCGGTAACCGAGGCAGCCACATGGACGCGACGCGCCGCTGCATTCCATCGAACATTCCAAGCCCTTAGTGTTCCTGATTTGTTCTTAATAAGTTCCCACCGCTGCAGAGTCGAGTCGTCCATGTCCAAAACCGGTGCGCAACGCCAACGCGTTTCTGCCGCGTTGCTGCCCATGCCTTCGGAAATACGACAAAGCCCGATGGTTTTCCCCGCCTTTGCTGCAAGCTGCAACCGGCGCCCTTCGGTCAAACCGATTGCCTCACTGAGGTCGGTAATTGCTATGGAAACACCACCGTCGCGCAAAACCTCTTCCATAACTGCGAGACCCTCAAGCTGATCCTTCACCTGCGCAATCAGCAGTTTGGACGGGTCAATAAATTCGCTTAGCCCAACAGGGTTCAACCTTTCCGAACGCCATGCCTCGCGGATCCAAAATACCTCGCCGCCAGACTGCGCAGCCGCAGCCGCCGCAAAGCTCAAGGAGCTTGCGCCGCAAACCTCATGAACGCGACACTTAAGGAGCGGGAAATACGTGGCCAAATCAGATGTCATACGACAAGGACTACACCAAACCGGTGACGCTCCGCACCCTTTTCTCGGAGCCGCAGCCGAAAACCAAGCCATGAGACATCTGGCCTTGGCTCGGGCGGTCATTTTATCACCCCGCCAGACATCACATCCGGCAAACTGGTTGACTGTTTCACTCTACGCCGCGATGACTTCCTCTGGAAACAATGCGGACCGGACCAAGATGACCCCAACAAACCAATTCCAGCTAGCGCAGCCCATTCTCGGGCAGCTCAAAACGTTTCTATCTATTGGGGAATGCATGGTGGAGATGGCCCCGATAGACCAAGCGGGTGACTTTCGCATGGGCTTCGCTGGGGATACGTTCAACACCTCTTGGTACATGCGGACCCTGCGTCCGGACGTTGAGACACGGTATTTCACGCAGGTCGGCACGGACGCGGTTTCGCACTCCATGCTGGATATGATGGTTGATGCGGGCGTCGACACAAGCTTTATCGCCCAAGACCCCGTCCGCTCGGTTGGTTTGTATCTGATTTCACTCAAAGACGGCGAACGCAGCTTTTCCTACTGGCGCGACCAGTCGGCTGCGCGCAAATTGGCACAAGACGCAGCCTCCCTGACGCGCGCGATGCAGGGGGCCGACCTGATCTATTTCTCTGGCATCAGCCTCGCCATTCTGGACGCCCAAGGCCGCCAAACCCTGCTCGAGACCCTCAGCGAAGCCCGCGCCAACGGCAAGCGTATCGCATTCGATTCCAACCTGCGCCCGCGTCTATGGGCCAGCAATGACGAGATGACCTCCACCGTTATGAAGGCCGCAGCGGTCAGCGATATTATCCTTCCCTCTTACGACGATGAGGCAGACTTTTTCGGCGATGCCAATATCGAAGCCACTGGCACCCGCTATCTGAATGCAGGGGCCAAAACAGTGGTGATCAAGAATGGCGGGGGCGCGGTGCATTACCTGCATGACGGCATCAGCCATCACATCGACCCACCCCAGGTAGGGGAAATCATCGACACGACCTCAGCCGGTGACAGCTTCAACGCTGGTTTCTTCGCGGGACTGGATCGCGCCACGTCAATGGAGGACCTGATCCGCTCCGCCGCTAAGGTTGCTGGTCAAGTGATCGGGCGCAAGGGCGCTTTGGTGCCGCTGGATCTGTCCAAAATCACCCCCTAGGGATGCGCTTCACCGAGGTCGGATCCAAAATCAGCCCTGCGACATCGACGACTTCCGTTGTGTGGTTAAACCAGAACAACTCGCGACCTGTACGTCGGCAGCGAATGCCCTCCGGCAACACTTGCGTCTCGACGCCAGCTTGATCGCAAACGCGGCGCAACACGCGCTGCATGGCCTTGGCATCAAGCCACCCCGCGACATAGGTCATGCGGTCAGACATCAAAACAGCCGCTTGGCCATCCAGAGTATTCTCTACGACCTCAGCCCCGCCTTCCATGACATCACGGTAGCGCGTAATGGCCCCACCTTGTGACAAGGCGATCGGCATATCGGGGCGCAGGCTTTCTACACGCGACACAACTGCGTCAAACCCCTCAAGAGCCGGAGGCAGAGGCACAGGAATGCGCATGTTTTCGTCCCGAGACGCACTACGTGGCCCCAAAATGACCTGCGCTTCACTGTTTGCCAACGCGGCCTTCTGCGCGGCGCTCATATGCATAAGGCCCGGTCCCGCGATGACCTTGTACCCCGAGACATCCGCGTCAGGACGCAAGATATCAACCGACAGTCCAAGCCCACGCAGCCCGCGGTAGGTGTCAAACACCAAGTCAAAGTAGCTGGCGCCTGTGCCATGAGGCTGAATGCTCCAAGCCCAATCCGCCTCGTAGTCGAATATCAACGCGACCTCGGCCTGATAGGGCGTCACATCGGGCGCCTCTGCCAATTCGCGGAAAACCTGCTCTGCTTCACCAAGTGCCGGTGCGGGGGCACTGTCGGGACGCAGCATGCCAGCATGCATTTGTTCTTGTGCCATCGGGGCTTGGCGCCAGCGAAAATAGCACACTGCCTCCGCCCCATGCGCAAAGGCTTCCCATGTCCACAACCGCACCATTCCAGGCAAGGGTTCGGGGTTATAGGGCGCCCAATTCACCGGTCCGGGCTGTTGCTCCATCACCCACCAACGCTCTTTGCCAACGGCGCGGTACAGGTCGTGGTGGAAGGCTTGGAAATCCGGATCTCCTTGCCGTGCATAGGCCCGTTTGTAACCGGCATCCGCCTCGATCCGGTCCTCCAAGAAACCCAGCGGGTAGCTGTCCCAGCTGGCAATATCAAGATCGTCGCCCACGTCAAAATGGTCGAAATCTGTAATTCGCCCCATGTAGTTATGCGCAACCGGCGCGTCGGAATGGGCGCGGATGATGTCGACCTGTAGCTTGTTAAACGTCACCACCTGATCGGAGCTGAAGCGGCGAAAATCCAATACATGTGACGGGTTCGGCTCTGTCACTGTGAGGTTCGGGAGGTCAATTTGATCGAAATCGCTGTAATCCATCGACCAAAACACATTGCCCCATGCCGCGTTCAGCGCATCAATGTCGCCATCATTTCCAAGCCCTGAGTATTTCGTCCGCAACCAGTTTTGAAACGCATGACGCGCCATGTCACTGTAGGAAAGGGTTGTGTCGTGGCAGCCATATTCATTGTCGGTTTGCCAAGCCGCCACATGCGGGTTGCGGCCATATCGCTCCGCCAGTTTGGTCACGATTTGTGCGCAGTCCTGCTTGTACCCTTCGTGGCTAAAGCAATAGTGACGCCGTGATCCAAATTTGCGGGGGTTGCCCTGCGCATCAACCGCCAACATGTCGAGGTGGCGATCAATCATCCACCGTGGCGGCGTGGCGGTCGGGGTGCCAAGCACCACTTTCAAACCCGCCTCACCGAGTATCGCAATCGCCTCATCCAGCCATGCGAAGTCATACGCCCCCTGCGCCGGTTCCAGACGTGACCAAGCGAACTCCCCGATCCGCACCCATGTCAGGCCCGCCTCAACCATGCGTTGCGCGTCGGATGCCCAGACGTCACGCGGCCAATGTTCAGGGTAATAGCAGGTACCAAGCGTGCGTTTCATTTGAGTTCTCTAGGCAGATTTACCGGCGTCATAAGCCGATACAATTTCTGATGCCTTCGCCGCAACATCGGCGGCCGTGAACCCGACTTTGTAGATGCCAGACCCAATCCCGAAACCCGTGGCCCCAACGCGGAACCAATCGGCAAAGTTTGACGGATCGGCACCACCTACTGCATAGGTCTTCGTCCCCTTCGGCAGCACAGCCGAGATCGCAGCAAGGCCTGATGGGCCGATCAAAGAGGCGGGAAAGAACTTCAACCCGTCTGCCCCATGACGCAATGCGGTAAAGCACTCGGTTGGCGTCGCGACGCCTGGATAGGACAACATGTTCAACTCTTTGGTTTTGTCGATCACAGCGGGGTTGCAATCGGGCGATACGATCAAAGTGCCACCGGCATTCTTCACATCTGCAACTTGCGCCGGCTCCAAGACCGTGCCCGCCCCCAAAGTGGCTTGTCCGGCAAATTCATTGGCCAGCATTTCAATCGACCGCAGCGGATCCGGAGAATTCAACGGGACCTCAATGCGGTCAATTCCGGCGTCCACCAAAACGCGGCCGATCTCCAAAACCTCATGTGGCTGAACCCCACGCAAAATCGCGATAATTTCTCGGCTCATAAATATAGCTCCCTTAAGTGCAGGCGGGCAAAGACAGGCTTACCCTGTCGTCACAACACCGCCATCGACGACCACCGCTTGACCGGTCATCATTCGGCTTGCGTTAGAAGCGAGGAACAGCGTGGTGTCAACGACGTCACGCGGGCTGAGGTGATCCTTCAGGCACTGACGCTCTAGGTGATCCGCCAAGGCCTCCGGAGAGGCCCACATTTCCAACTGCTTTTCGGTCAACACCCAACCTGGTGCCAGCGCATTGACGCGAATGCGGTCAGGGCCAAACTCACGCGCCAAGGAACGGGTCATCCCCGTGATCCCCGCATTCGCGGTTGTGTAGGACGGGTAGCCTGCATTGCCCATCATGTAACTCACGGATGAAAAATTGACGATCGAGCCACCGCCCGCCGCTGCCATTCCAGACATCACCGCCTGACAGGCAAAGAAATACGCCTTGAGATTGATCGCCTGCGACCAGTCCCAAAATTCTTCGGTGACTTCGGCTGTGGAGTGGCGTTTGTCATTGGCGGCGTTGTTGATTAGCGCGGTCACGGCCCCATGGGCCTCGCTTGCTTGCGAAATGGCGGCTTGAAGCGCGGAAATTTCGGTGATGTCGCATTTGATAAACAGCGGGCGCTGGCCGTGCTTTGCTTCCATTTCGTCACAAAACGCCAATGAATCCGAGCGCTGCACAAAAGCCACCTTTGCCCCCTGTTCCATGAAGCCATCTGTCAAAGACGCCCCGATACCAGCCCCCCCGCCGGTGATGAAAACACTCTTGCCTTCAAGGTCGTGAAAAGTTGCACTGCGTTCCATTAGTGGCTCTCTCTTGTGACTGGTCGTGTGTCTTTTCCGACAAGGAAATCCAAGTCGGCCCCTTTGTCGGCCTGTAGCACATGGTCGACATACATTTTTGCGTAGCCGCGTGTGTAATGCGGTGGCTCTGGTGCCCATGCAACGCGGCGTTTCTCGATTTCGTCCTCGGACACAAGCAACTCCAACTGCCCTTGGCTGGCAGAGACCCGAATGCGGTCACCCGTTTTTACCAAAGCCAGAACACCGCCCGCGTTTGCTTCTGGGCTCACGTGCAATATCACCGTCCCAAAGGCCGTGCCAGACATGCGGGCATCAGACACGCGCACCATATCGCGCACACCTTCGCGCACCAATTTGGCAGGGATCGGCATATTTCCCACTTCTGGCATGCCCGGGTAGCCCTTTGGACCGCACCCCTTCAACACCAAGATCGTGTCAGCTGTCACCGGCAAATCGTCACGGTCAATATTGGCTTTCAGGTCTTCGATATTCTCAAACACAAAGGCTTCGGCCTCATGTTCCAGCAACGTGTCGGTGGCGGCCGAGGGCTTCACAATCGCGCCTTGCGGTGCAAGATTTCCGCGCAGCACCCGAAGACCGGCGGCTGGTTTCAACGGCTCGTCCATCGTTCGGATCACGTCGCGGTTGAAGCATTCGGCCCCATCTGCATAGACTTTGATATCCCCGCCCAGAACCGTCTTTGCAGGGCGAAGTCTGTCGGACAATTCCTTCAGCACAACCGGCATACCGCCCGCATAGCAGAAGTCCTCCATCAGATATTTCCCCGAAGGCATGCAGTTCACCAATAGCGGCACATCACTGCCCAGCTCGAAATCTTCCAGCGTCAAATCAATGCCCACACGCCCTGCCAAAGCCAGCAAGTGAACAACCGCGTTGGTCGATCCGCCGACGGCGGCATTGGCCAGAATGCCGTTCTCGAAGGCCTCTTTGGTCAACACGTCTGACGGCTTCAAATCTTCGTCCACCATCTCCACGATCCGCTTGCCTGTGACATGCGCCAAGGCCATGCGGCGGGCATCCACGGCGGGAAGCGCTGCGTTTGTGGGCAGGCTCATCCCCATGGCCTCGACCAAAGACGCCATGGTGCTGGCGGTTCCCATGGTCATGCAAACGCCCTTGGAACGGCTCATGCCGGACTCGGCCGCCATGAAATCCTTCAAAGTCATCTCGCCCGCGCGCACGGCTTCTGAAAACTTCCAAACATCCGTGCCAGAGCCAATATCCTTGCCCTGCCATTTCCCGTTCAGCATGGGTCCGGAGCTGACAACAATCGTTGGCAAGTCAACCGAAGCCGCCCCCATCAACTGACCAGGCGTGGTCTTGTCGCAGCCCCCCAGCAGTACAACACCGTCGATGCCATAGGCGCGAATGGATTCCTCTACATCCATCGCCAACAGGTTGCGAAACAACATAGCCGTGGGCTTCATTTGCGTCTCGCCAACACTCATCACAGGGAATTCGACGGGGAAGCCACCCGCCTCCCAAACACCGCGCTTCACACCCTCGGCCAACTCGCGCAAGCCACTGTTGCACGGGGTCAATTCGGACCATGTGTTGCAAATTCCGATAACCGGTCGCCCGTCGAAAGCATGATCTGGAAAGCCCTGATTTTTCATCCACGAGCGATGAATAAACCCGTCGCGATCAAGTTTACCGTACCACGCGCGGTTGCGTCGATCTTTGGTCATGCCAATGTTCCTTTTACGACCCACATGGTTTCAGGGAAGCTCCACGGCAGCGTCAAACCATGTGACATCAGATAGGCTCCGCTGAGGGTCATTGTTTCTGTTTTGATGGCTTGATCGCCGCGCGACAATGCCGGAGCATCCCCTCGGTTCAACAGCTCAATCGTGTAATTTTCATGCGGCGATAAACGCGTCAGGCGAAGCGGTCTGGGCGAGATTTGCGACGAGGTTTCCGCTTTGCCGGCAAACACGACAAACTGGCCACCGGATTGGGCCAAATGTTGCTCGGCGATGACCGCCTCATCCGAAGAATCCAGTCGCAAAATATCTGCGCCCTGCATCCAGTCGCGGTTCTCTTTCCACCATGCGGTCACTTTGGCGAGAACCTGCACTTCGTCGTCAGATAACTCGCGCGGGTCCATCTCGAAGCCCATGTGCCGCTGCGCGGCTACCCACGCGCGGAACCTGATATCAATCGTGCGTCCCGACGTGTGACAAGTGCGCGGGCCGACATGCGAGCCGGTGACAACCATCGGCAAAAACAGCGCAGCATTGTGCTGCATTTTCAAACGCTCAACCGCGTCATTGCTGTCGGACAACCAGACGCGGTGCGTACGCTGCAAAATGCCAAAATCGATGCGTCCGCCTCCCGACGCGCAGCTTTCAATTTCTACGCTTGGATGTGCCTGACGCAAGCGGTCCAGCAATGCATATGACCCGCGCGTTTGCGCCGAATCTGGCATCGGCAGCACGCGGTTATGATCCCATTTGACATAATCGATGTCGTGATCGCCCAACACATTGCTGATGCGTTCAAACAAGAAGTCGCGCACCTCGGGCAAGGCCATGTTCATAGCCATTTGTTGACGCCCCAGAATTTGATCCTCACCGCCCAATGCCCAATCTGGATGCGCACGGAAAATATTGGAGTTCTCATTGATCATCTCGGGTTCGAACCAGATGCCGAAACTCATGCCTTCTGACTTCACGTGATCAATCAGCGGTGTCAGACCTTCGGGATACTTGCGCGGATCAACCTCCCAGTCAGACAGCGCTTGGGTGTCATCGTCGCGGTTACCGAACCAGCCGTCATCGAGCACGAAACGCTCTGCCCCAAGGGCGGCGGCGCGGCTGGCGATGTCTTTCAGCTCTGGCAGATTGTGGTCAAAGTAGACGGCTTCCCAGCAGTTGTAATGCACGGGGCGCGGGCGATCGGTGTCTGGGAATTGGACTATCCGGTCGCGCAGGTGCCGTTGAAAGCTGACACCACAGCCATTGAGCCCGTCGTCCGAGAACATGGCGTAAAGTGTTGCGGTCTCAAAATGCGTGCTGGCATCCGTTTCCGACCGCGAGGCGTGGCCGAATTGGACTTGGCGTCGACCGTCCGGCAACTCCTCGGCAATCATGCGGTGGCCGCCGGACCACCCGTAGTGGAAACCGTAAGCCTGCCCTTGGGCATTGGTGGCCCCTCGGCACGGAATGACAAGACCCGGAAAATGTTCATGCCCTGTGCGACCGGTCCGGTTTTCGCGGTACCGAATACCAGCGGACCATGCTGTGCGGTTCATCTGGAACTCGCCACACCAACGACCGGCGAAGTCGATCATCTCATCGCTGGCCTGCGGCGCGGGGAACACCGGAGTGCTGAGCCAGTGCAGATGCATAGGCTCACTGGCATCTATTTCGGCGCGCGCCTCGATGACATGGGTGACCGGATCAATCGAGAAATGCGCGCGGTAAGTCAGGATGCCGGATTGATCGGCAAAGGTCAGCACCAATGCGTTGTCGGTTTCCGCAGCTTCGCTAAAGCAAAACTTCGGCAGGTAAGGCGCCCCACTGGCGTCACGCACCACCAAGCCGGGTTGCCCGGGAAAGGTCCGCGTGGCCTCGGGGCAGATCGACAGCTCTGGGTTGGCATCCAGCATGCCCCCAGTGACGTCAATGGCATGCGCCTTTGATAAAACTTCCAAGTCTGCAGTATCGGGTAGTCTTGGCCCCCAATAGACCACCTCAGCGAGGTGGTCCTTGTTGGAAGCCAGTACAAGCGATTGCCGAGAATCCTCGAGCCGCCAGCATTTGATCATTTAACGGCCCCTAGTGTCAGACCTGCGATAAAGTGTTTTTGCATCAAGAAGAACATCAGCACCGGTGGCATCGCCGCCACGATGGAGCCCGCAGACACCAAGTGCCATGCCGCAACCCACTGCCCGTTCAACGAATAGAGTCCCGCCGTAATCGGCTGGGTATCCGCACCTTGGGTCAGCACTGTCGCCCAGAAATAGTCGTTCCAGATGAAGGTGAAGATCAGCACCGACAACGCCGCAATCGCAGGCTTCATCAGTGGCATAACCACGTACCAGAAGATCTTGATCTCGCTGACACCTTCAACGCGTGCGGCCTCGATCAATGCATAGGGCATTGCTTTGATAAAATTGCGCATGAACAATGTGCAAAACCCCGTCTGAAAGGCGATGTGGAACAGCGCCAAGCCGGTGGTCGTGTTGTAGACCCCCATGTTCAAAGACAGGTCGCGCACCGGAACCATCAGGATTTGGAAGGGCACGAAGTTGCCCGCCACAAACATAAAGAACACCAACAAGTTCGCCTTGAACTTGTAAACACCCAAGGCAAAGCCGGTCAGGCACGACAGTGCCACGGCACCAATCACCGTGGGGATCGTCACCTTGAAGCTGTTGAAGATATATTTGCCAATGGGCGTGTTCTCGAAGATCGCCGTGTAGTTTTCCAGCATGTTGAACGACGTGGGCCAGCCCCAGTAATTCCCTGCAGTGATGTCTCCAGCCGAGCGCACAGAGGTCAGCGCCACAGCAATCAGCGGCAGCAGCCAGAAGATCAGCGCAATGGGCAAGGCCACCTTGTATAGCAGCTGGCTCCCTTTGGAAGTTTTCTCAATAGGTGTTGGAAACATCTCAGAGCCCCCTCTCGTCGCGGTACATTTTGTAAAGGAAAGCAGTGATGTAGATCATCATGATCGCCAACAGCACCACGGCAATCGCCGCGCCATAGCCCATGCGGAAGCCGTATTCGCTGAACGCTTGTTCATACATGTAGAACGCCAGCACCCGTGAGGATCCATATGGGCCGCCGTCCGTCATGATCGAAATCAGGTCGAACGATCGCAGCGCGCCGATAATCGTCACAACCATGGCGATAAAGGTCGCAGGTTTCAGCTGTGGTAACACCACATACCAAAGCATCTTGAGGCCCTTAGCCTTGTCCAATCGCGCAGCTTCAATCTGCTCGGGATCCACCGCGTTCAGGCCGGTTAGATACAGGATCATGCAATAGGCTGTCTGGGGCCAAAGGCCCGCGGCAATAATCCCGTAGGTCACCCAATTTTCGTCCGCAAGGACGGCAATGGGCTCAAGGCCGATCGCCTGCAGGCCAATGTTCAAAAGGCCGAAATTTGGGTCGTAGAACCAAGAAAACACAAGACCCACAACGACTTGCGAAATCACAAATGGAAAGAAAAAGAGGGATTTGTAGATGCGGATGCCCCGCACGGTTTGGTTTAGAAACAACGCAACAAACAAACCCGCAGGAATCGCCAGCATATAGAGAACCAGCCAGATGACGTTGTTCTTTAGTGAGGTGTAGAAGGCGCGGTCGTCCATCAACTCGACATAGTTGGCAAGACCGACATATTCCTTCTCACCCAACCCGTCCCAAGCATACAAAGAGATGCTCAGCGATTGAAAAATCGGGATGATCACATACACCGCGAACATAAAAATGCCGGGCGCTAAGAATAGCCACGGCGCTAAGCGTTGCTGGTTTTGTTTCCAGTATGAGCGCATGACGTCCCCCCTCAGAACTTAAGCCAAAAATTGCGACGCTCCCGAGCAAAGCCGGAAGCGTCAATTTTGTTAGACAGGTTTACTTGTAGACCCGCTTACGCACGCCCTCGAGGCGCTCGAGGATGTCGTCAAGACGTTCTGGCTTAACCATGAACTCTTGGAACCCTTCCATGCCAGCTTTCGCCATTTCTGCCGGAGCATCACGGTCGAAGAACTGCGCAATGCCACCATCCGTTGAGGACAGCATTTTGTAGCCGGCTTGCAGGAACTTATCGTCACCCACGGTTGATTCGGAGTTAATTGGCAACTGGCCCAAAGTCTCGTTGATCTGGGTTTGAACATCAGCCCGTGCGAGGTAAGCCAAGAATTTCTTGGCATCTTCTTTGTTTTTCGCGTTGGACGGGATGTGCAGTGTATCTGTTGGCGCCTCTTCAGCCACTGGAACGTCAGGGTTGATAATCGGGAACTGGAAGAAGCCCAATTGATCGTCCGTCAGACCAGCTTCACGCAACGGCGCAACAGCGAAGTTGCCCATAACATACATGGCTGCGTCGCCCTGCACCATCGGCGCCAGCGCTTCTTGCCAAGAATATGCGGCGTGATTGTCGATCCAGAAGCCAGCATCAACCAGCTCTTTCCAGTTCGCCATTGTCGCGCGCACACGGTCATCTGTCCAAGATTCTTCGCCTTTGGTCAGGGCCATATGGAAGTCATAGCCATTCGTGCGCAGGTTCAGGTAGTCAAACACACCACCGGCAGTCCAAAGATATTTGGTGCCGATTGTTATCGGAGTAACACCCGCAGCTTTCAGCGTTTCACCGGCAGCTTTGAATTCGTCCCAGTTTGTAGGAACTGCGATGTTGTTCGCTTCAAAGATATCTTTGCGGTAGTAAACGCCCCATTGGTAGTAGGTATAAGGGACGCCCCAGATCTTGCCATCAATGGTCATGGAGCCTTCGGCAGATGCCAAGGATTCACGCAGGCCGTTTTCGTCCCAAACGTCATCTACTGGCTCAAACAAGCCCGCGTTTACGTATGGCAGCATACGGTTGCCCGCATACCAGTTGGCCAAGTCAGGCGCGTCGGCTGTCAGGAAGTTGCGAATCGAAGTCTTGTAGCCTTCGTGATCGAACAGATTCCACGTCACCTTGATGTCGGGATTTTCTGCTTCAAAACCTTTGATCAGGACCTCAAACGCCTCTTTGGGTGCTGGATCCGAAGTATCTGTATTGATTACCAATTCGCCCGCAAAAGCAGTCGTGGCTAGCATGGTTGTTGCCGCAAGAATTGCGGTCAGCGACTTAGCGCGTTGGAACATGATGTCCTCCCTGGTTGCTCCTCCCGAAATTTAGTTCCAAATAGTGAAACTCAATTCCGACTATTGAAACTTGTGCCGGAATGCCGTATCAGAGTCAACAGTTTCGTTCAGCGGGAGGCTGGCGAGCAGGGAGGAAAAACAGATGAACAAGCAGGTCGCCGGAGACGGTACTGTCGGCAAAGCATTGGAAATTTTGGACTCCATTGCGGCGTTCGAACGCCCTGTCAGGTTTTCTGAATTGTTGGAAACGACTCAGTATCCAAAGGCGACCCTGTATCGCTTCATGCAGACTCTCACGAACCAGAACATGCTGTCCTACGACGAAGACGACGGGACCTACTCCTTGGGCATTCGCCTCGTGCGCCTTGCGCATGCAGCTTGGAAAAGCGCCTCTTTGGCGCCAATCGCCCGCCCCTACGCTGAATCGCTTGCCGCAAAAGTTGGTGAATCCGTGCACGTCGCACAATTCGACGAGGGCCAGGTTCTGTTCGTCGACAAGCTGCGCACAACAAACAGGTATGAAACACTGGCGCAGGCAGGCCAAGTGGTCCCCGCCTATTGCACCGGCGTTGGCAAGGCGATGCTGGCCTTTCTCGCGCCCAAACGCCTTCAGCTCGCCCTGCAACAGCAGTCCTACTACCAGTATACAGCTTCCACTCATGCCTCGGCAGACAGCTTGAACACGGAGTTGGAGCAAGTACGTCGCGATGGCGTCGCCTACGACCGTGAAGAGCATGAAGAAGGCATCATCTCGATCGCCACTCCCGTTCTGTCGAAGAACGGACGTGTCATTGGCGCGATATCTGTCGCGACATCCACCAGACATCACACATTGGAAGGGCTGGAAGTATTCCGCGCAGACCTTCTGGAAACAGCAGAGCACATCGGGGCGGAGGCCACATCGTGGCAGTTCCCCACATGATTAAGGGAGAAGACATATGACGGGAGTTGTCCTGAATAAGGTCATCAAGAAGTATGGCGAAACGCAGGTCATCCATGGGGTCGACCTGCAGATCGAAGACGGCGAGTTTTGCGTCTTCGTCGGCCCGTCGGGCTGTGGCAAGTCTACCTTGCTGCGCATGATTGCCGGCTTGGAAGACACCACGGGCGGCCAGATCGACATTGGCGCCCGCGATGTGACCAAGGCCGATCCCGCGGATCGCGGAGTTGCGATGGTGTTTCAGACCTACGCGCTTTACCCGCATATGACTGTCGAGGAAAACATGGGCTTCGGCTTGAAGATGAACGGCGTTGAGAAATCGGAAATCAAATCCAAGGTCTCCGAAGCCAGTCGCATTCTGCAACTTGATCCCTATCTGTCACGCAAGCCGAAAGCCCTGTCTGGCGGCCAACGCCAACGCGTCGCCATCGGTCGGGCCATTGTTCGTGGCCCCGAGGTGTTCTTGTTCGATGAGCCGCTCTCCAATCTTGATGCAGAGCTGCGCGTCGACATGCGTGTAGAAATCGCGCGCCTGCACAAAGAAATCGGTGCGACGATGATTTATGTGACCCACGATCAGGTCGAGGCCATGACTTTGGCCGATAAGATCGTGGTTTTGCGCGCGGGCCATATCGAACAAGTCGGCAGCCCAATGCAGCTGTACCAAGATCCGGACAACAAGTTCGTCGCGGGCTTTATCGGCTCCCCCAGCATGAACTTCTTGGGCGGCAAGGTCGCGGGCGGCAAGGTTGTGGTCCCGGCCCTCGGCGACCTCGAAATCGAAACCAAAGTCGCGCTCCCTGCCGACGGCTCTGACATCACAGTGGGTTTGCGCCCTCAGAACCTGACCGTACGCGAGGCGGATTCCCCCCTGAAGGTGGATCTGCGCGAACGCCTCGGCGGGGTTGCCTACGACTATCTGACGGCCCCCACAGGAGAGCGGATCGTCGTGGAAACCAGAGGCGACGCGGCCATTCCTTCAGGCGCCGGAGTTGTTGTCGATTTTGATCACGCGACAGCGATGTTCTTCGACGCCCAATCCGAAGCGCGCCTACGTTGACCTGACGGAATCTACCTCTCGCAAAAGTTTTGCGGGAGGTGGCTATAGCGAATGCAATGACCACTCCCTAAATCGGTACAAGAACAAGCATCCTCACCGACGGAGAACCGCGCTATGAAACTGGTCGTGAACGGCACCTCACATGACATAGATGTCGAACCCGAGATGCCTCTGCTGTGGGTGTTGCGTGACGAGTTGGGCATAACCGGCCCGAAATACGGATGCGGCATTGCCCAATGCGGCGCATGCACAGTCCATATCGATGGGGAAGCCGTCAAATCCTGCCAAGTCGAAATCGGCGACCTCGAAGGGGAGGTCACCACCATCGAAGGCTTGGGCACCCCTGATGCCTTGCATGTCGTGCAGGAGGCGTGGATCGCCCATCAAGTCGCGCAATGCGGTTACTGCCAATCCGGTCAAATCATGGCCGCCGCCTCGTTTCTTGCAACCAATTCCACCCCAAGTGACGCGGAAATCGACGAGGCAATGTCTTCCAACCTGTGCCGCTGCGCAACCTACCCGCGCATCCGCGCGGCGGTCCAATCCGCCGCCACCAAGCTGAGCGAGGGCTAATCATGGGGAAAGTCAAAACCATTGCACGCCGTAGTTTCTTGATAGGCTCCGCTGCGATCGTGGGCGGCGTGGCCTTCGGCACCTATCTGGCGAAACGCGCTATCCCCAACCCGCTGCTACAGGGTTTGGCGGAAGGCGAGGCCGCTATCACGCCGTACGTAAAAATCGACGCGACAGGCATCACTCTGATCACCCCTCGCGCGGACAAGGGCCAAGGGGCGTATTCCATACAAGCCAGCCTGATCGCCGAAGAGCTGGACATTGATCCCGCCACCGCAACGATCACACCGGGCTTGCCGGATCCAGCCTATTTCAACGGCACTGTCTTGGCAGAAAGCGTTCCCTTTCCGGCCTATGACCAAGGAAAAATCGCCGAAACCATGCGCGATTTCATGTCGGTCCCTGCCAAGCTTTTGGAAGTGCAAATTACCGGCGGGTCTTCAACGGTTCCCGACGGCTATGTCACCTTGCGCATGGCAGGCGCAGTTGCGCGTGAAACCCTGAAGGAGGCCGCCGCACGCCAGATGGGGGTGTCGCGCGACCAGCTATCCACCAAAGACGGGCACGTCATTCTGCCCGACGGACGTAAGATACCCTATTCCGACCTCGCGCCTGCCGCGTCCAAACTTGATCCGATCACCGACATCGACCTGCGCGATCCAAAGGAATGGCGCATTTTGGGGAAAGCCGACACCAAGCGGCTGGACATGGTCGCAAAATGCACCGGCACCGAAACTTACGGTCTGGATTTACAGGTTGAGGGCATGGTGCATGCCACCGTGCGCAGCAATCCATCTGTTGGCGGCGAAATGGTGGGGTTTGACGCCACCGAGGCACAAAGCATGCGCGGTGTATCGAAAATTGTTCCCGTCTCGGGCGGGGTCGGCGTCATCGCCGACAACACATGGCGTGCCATTCAGGCGGTCAACGCAATCGAATTCGAATGGGGCCCTGCCCCCTTCCCTGAAAGCTCCGAGCAAATGTTCGACATTCTTGAGGCGGCGGTGGGAGAGGACGATAAATACGATCACCGCCAACGCGATGAAGGCAATGTAGATGACGCCGTCACTCGCGGCGAAATCATCGAAGCCAGCTACCGCATCCCCTATCTTGCCCACGCACCGCTTGAGCCGATGAACGCCATTGTGCGCGTCACTGATGACGCCTGTGAAATTTGGACCGGCACTCAAATCCCACTGTTTGTGCGCAACAAAGCCGCCGCACTCACCGGACTGAAGCCAGAGCAGGTGTTTGTCTATGGGCACCCCATGGGCGGCAGCTTTGGGCACCGTCTTGAGATGACCCACGTAGAGCAAACCTTCGAGCTGGCGATGGCCGTCAAAGGCACCCCAGTGAAAATGACATGGTCACGCGAAGAGGATATGGCCCACGAATATCCCCGCCCCGCCGCCGTGGCCAAGGCACGCGGTAAAGTGCTTGATGGGAAAGTCGACACCTTCGATATGTCGGTCGCGCAATCCGCAATTGTGTCAGGGTGGTTCGACCGGCTGATGGGGAGGCCCGTTCCCGGCCCTGACGCGACGATTACCACCGGATCATGGGACCAGCCTTTCGACATCCCCAATTACCGCGTCACAGGATACCGTGCGCCAGACATGGTGCCGGTGACGTCATGGCGCTCCGTTGGGGCCTCTGGCAACGGTTTCTTTCATGACTGCTTTCTCGACGAATTGATCCATGCCGCGGGTGCTGACCCTCTGGCAGAACGCATCCGGCTGTGTCTGCACGACACATCGCGCAAAGTGCTGGAGGCGGTCGGGGAGATGTCCGATTGGAACGGCCCGTCACTAGGTCCAAACCGCGGTCGAGGTGTGTCCTTCTGCATGTCCTTTGGCGTGCCCGTCGCGCAGGTAATTGAGGTCACCAATACCGAAGATGGCATCAAGGTCGACAAATTGTATTGCGCTGTGGACAGCGGCCCCGTTCTGGACCCCACAAACTTCGAGGCGCAGGTTTCCGGTGGTGCGCTGTTCGGTCTTGGCCATGCCATGAGCTCCGAATTGACCTACGCCGACCACGCCACGGAGCAAACGAACTTCGACGGCTACGAGGCGCTGCGTCTGTATCAAACGCCCAGTGTTGAGGTGAAAGCCCTGTCCAATGCTCAAAAGATCAGAGGAATCGGCGAACCGGCGGTGCCGCCCGCTGCACCTGCACTGGCGAACGCTATTTTCGCCGCGACAGGGCAGCGCATTCGCGAGCTACCGCTCAGCAAGCACATCGACTTCGTGTAATTGGGGCCTAATACCCTGACAAATCTTCTGAGTACCGCTCGTAAATTGTGGGGTTGAAGATGGAGTTCACGTCCAAGTCCCGACGCGGCTTGAGATCGTCGGTGAAACTGCGGGCGGCTGCGAATGTGTCGGGTGTCAGGGACCGCAGACCCGTTGGTAGCGGGCCCAGCTTTCCGTCAGGCAACTTGCTAGCCAAGTGAAACCCCCATATCCCAAAGGACGGGATCGGGGTGTTGTAGCTCACGATCTGCGGGAACAACTCTTCCAAGGTCACGGCAACGGTCCAATAGGAATGTGGCGCAAAAAACGGAGACGAACTCTGCGTCACAAGACTGCCATCCTGTGCCAAAATCTTGGACACCATGGCGTAGAATTCTATCGAATACAGCTTCGACAAGGCCTCGTTGTGGGGGTCGGGGAAGTCGATAATGATGCGGTCGTATGTCTGGGTTGCCTCTTTGACGAACAAAAACGCATCCTGATTATAGACGTTCAAAATCTCCGACGACATGCTGTCTTCGTTCAGACGCACCAACGGGGCAAACTGCGATCCCAATTGCGTCATCGCAGGATCAAGGTCCACCAAATCGATCCGCTTAACGCTGCTGTGCTTCAACACTTCACGCACCGCGAGACCGTCCCCGCCCCCTAAGATCAACACGCTTTCCGGTGCGCTGCCCCACGACAAAACAGGATGCACCAAAGCCTCGTGGTAGCGGTATTCATCAGCTTGGGCGAACTGCAAATGACCATCGATGAACAACCGAATATCGCCCTTCTTCCACGTATTCGTCACAACCAGATTTTGATACTGGGACTGGTCGCGGTAGACCACGCGGTCAAAATACAAATGGTCTTGCGCGAAGCTGGTGACTTTCGACGCCGACAAGGTCAGCACAAACAAAAGCACAATGACCCCGACCACATAGCCCAACATCCGAGTGAAATTGTCCAAGTGATCGCGCAGCCAAAACACATTCAGCAAAGCAACGACTGCATTGGTCAATCCAATGGCAAAAGACGAAGTGATTAGGCCAAGCGACGGCAACAACAAAATGGGAAAGGCAACCGAGCCGACCAAAGCCCCGATGTAATCCAGTGACAGCACGTCGGAGATGCTTTCCCGCGTGGTTGATCGCTCCGACAAGATGCGCGTCAGGATCGGTATCTCCAAGCCGACGAGCAAGCCGATGGCCGAGATGAAGGTAAACATGCCGACGGTGTAGAACCACGGGGCATAAGGAAACAGCATGAATAGCGAAATGCTGCACATGCCTCCGATCAGGGCCAGTATCAGCTCAATCTTAACGAAAGCCTGAACTAGGTTGCCCCCAATGAATCGAGAGACATAGGACCCAACGCCCATCGCGAACATGAAAAATCCGATGGTTAAAGAGAACTGATAAACCGAATTCCCCAACAGATAGCTGGATACGGTCCCGATGATCAGCTCGTAGACAATCCCGCAAAGGGCGACCACAAGGATGGATCCCAAAAGAACCAACGCCTGCTTCTTCGGCAGATTTACGTAGCTAAACTCTTGATTAGACAAAATTTCGCTCCTTCAAGAACGGCACAAAAAAGGCCCAGCAGGGCGAACCGGTACTGGGCCTAAATAAGTGGAAAGGTCTTATTTACCCGAACGTGGACCGCCCGAACGCGCCGAGGATGGCGCACGGTAGTTGCCGCGTGGCGTCGTTTTACGGTTGTTGAAGCTGCCTTTCGACACGCCCGCTGCACGTTGACGGCCAATCAAGCTGCCGATCAATGCGCCAGCCAAGAAACCTGTACCAGAGAAGCGCAAGCCAGAAGAGTTGCCCGAAGCATCCGTCGCAATCAGACGGTTGTTTTCTTCATCAATCTCAACGGTGAATACTTTGCCTTCGTTGGAATCTTGAATGCCATTCCCGTTGGCGTCAGCAAAGCCCAAGAATCTTGCGTCCTTTTGAACTTCCAGACCAAGCGTATTGTCGTAGAAGCGAGGATCAGAATTCAAAATGGAAGTATAGAACCGCGTAAATTCGGTCATTTGGTCTTCGGAAACTTCAGTCACGCCCTGATTTCCAAGGTGGCCTTGATATTCCTGCAACGCATATTCAGTGCGATCAAGAACTTGCCCCAAATCTGCGGTTTGCTCTTTGCTATCGCCAAAAAACATCGAATATCCGACAAAGCCAACGACTGCGACGATGGCCAGTGTTTTAATGTTTCCAAACATAATTTTCCCTCAGAAACTGTTGTACGTATTAGCTCACATTATTGTGTTAATGAACACGACCACCACACCTGATGCAATGAAGGATTGTAATATCCTTCAAGTGATCCGCATTTTATGAACCCTTGCGCTTCTAGTGCCACGGCGTTTTCTTCAGAGATGTCGCTCGGGATGGCCAACACAACCATCCGAGCGGATTTTTTCGCTGCTTTCTCCAAGGCGTAATCCAATCCCGCCATGCCGACGGGCCGCTCTTCCCACACCAGTCCCATGACGTTCTTGGTCTCGGGTTCAGGAGCGACGTCATTGATGGCCAACCCTGTGTTCGTCGAAACGGGTTCTTCACCTTCTGGTTCATACTCTGGGTTATTAAGCCCATACACGATCTTTGCCTCGGAAGGGTTATGGTAGTCTGGGACTTTCAGCTCCACGACGGCACCGAAGTCCTCATACATCTTATGCGCACCTGCATAAATATCGCGCCCGAAGTCGCGGTAGTCGCTGGTGGCGATGAATATTTTGCGTATGCCGAAATCCTTCAGCTTCCCTAGTAAGTCGTTGAGCATTTGACTGCCCAGCCCAGTTCCAAGGTGGTCTTGATCCAGATAGGTCCACGACAGCCATGCAATGTCATGCACTTGTTCATCCAGACTATAGCCGGTCACGCCAATGACCTCGCCCTTTTGCATCAGGACAAACATCTGCTCCAAGCCGCCGTCAAAGAATTCGTCTTCGGCTTCCTTTGCATCATCACTATCGGTCTGATCGATGATCGAAACCACCTTCGCAATATGGACGTGCTGCATAGGTTTCAGCGTCGGGGATTTACTGCCGAAAAGTTTTTCAAACATAACAAAGGATCCTCCAATTAGGGCTCCGGAAATATGGACATATACGGCGAAAGTTTGGGAAAGATAAAGCCACTCCGACACCAGCAAAACAAAAAGACATGCGCTGAACACGAAGAAAGACCCTCTGGTGCGATCCGCCAAAACTCCGTAACTCAAAAGCCCGTATGAAATCCCAGATGCCCCGACAAATTTCGGCCCAGAGATATAGAATTGCGCAATCGTTCCAAGCAGAACACAGGCCAGTATCAAGACAAGGGTGCGCCTTCGGCCCAAGCGCGGCTCGGCGAACAGCCCGCCGAAAAAGATGACCAAAATGTTGCCGCCCAGATGTGACAGATCCCCATGCCGCAGAACTCCTGCGAAGGCATCCCCTAGCCCATCTTGATACCGCAAAGAATGCGTGGCCCCCGTCATGGCATAGGCCCCAAGCAGCAGCACAATCACGCCGGTGGTTACGACAAAGTCGCGCAGCTCACTCACGTGACTTTGCCTCGATCAACGGGAATTTGTCAGCGCAGACATGGTGCCACGGTGAATCATTTGTACCTGCTCTTGCTGCGGGTCAAAGTAGTCTTTGAGCACGGCCAAACTCAGCCGCGCATCGACGTCCCCACACATGAAGATGTCGATCGCAGCATAGTTATTCTCGGGCCATGTATGGATTGAGATGTGAGATTCTGCCAACAAAGCAACCCCTGTGAACCCATAGCGGTCCCCAAAGTCATGAACATTCACGTCCAACACGGTTGCGCCTGCTGCCTCGGCCGCTGCACGTAAAACTGTGACCGCATCGGCGCCATCAAACAATCGAGATGCCCCATAAAAATCCGCGATCAGATGCTGCCCAAGTGCATTGGGGGACATTTCATTCGTCGGCACGTTATTCATCGTAAATTTCTTCCCTCGTAATGCTCTAGACCTGACGTGCCAACCGCCGTCTGTCAATTCCTTAACAAGCGATGCGGATGACCACAGCTTTAGATCTACTCCACATACTGGTGCATAAGGAGCAAACTGATAACATTCAGAATTCACGAAGAGAGAAGGTTACCTAGCATTGGCGTGGCTTCTAATTTGCGCCCAAGACAGGCACATCGTCCATCGTGCATTTCTCAAAGACATATTCGTCAATCAAGGGCCGCAGAACCTCGTCGCTTATGTCCTCGCGGGACCAGTCTTTGAGATGTTCCAGCAAAACGGGGTCGTCAGAGATACCACGACGACCAGGGCCAAAGTGGAAGTGATAATCAAGGTTCCTCAAGCACCTGTTCGAACCAGCCATCGTCCCCACGTGAAACCCAAATCCATAGGGCGTCTTCGGTCGGCGTTCGTCATATGTCATGTTGAGACTAAGACTATGAGCAAAGGCTTTGCCATTTTTCACGAACACGACTTCGCTGCTCAAGAGGGTTAACTTACGCGATCCGTAGATGCCTTTGGGATGAAATCGACCCAGAGACACCATCATGCTGTCGTAGAGTTCTTCGTCGGTTCGGTCACCCAATCCACCGCTAACTTCTTCTACCACAGGCATCGCTTCGACCATTCTGGCGTATTCAATGTATTTGCGCGCCGCTTCTTCGCGCGTGTAACGTCCGCGGCGTTCTAAAGCGTTGATACTTTCAACATAGCCTTGGCTGGACCAATAACTGACACGCGCGTTCGGGAACTCGAGCACGTTATCCCCCAGCAACAGCGTCGCGCGGCCATTGAATGAAGGGGCATGACGCGTCCACATTGTTCCGTCGTCGTCAACCTTGTAAACAACAGGAGGGAATTCATAATTCTCGCTACGCGCTTCTAACTCTTGCGCGCTATGCATAACGCCCAAGGTAATGGCTTGATCCAGTCCGCCGAAAAGCAAATACGCAAAGATGCTAACGAAAACCGCCGCGGTGGACGTCATGATGATGAAGTCTTTATCTAGCATTGGCGTGGCTTCTAATTTGTGCGTGTTCAGAATTAATATAGGCACTATCTTCTGCATTAGCATAAAGGGTGTCGAAGGCTGCAATTACGCTCTCCGTGTACTTCATACGATCACTCTTTTCGGTGACATTGCCGGTGTTGAAGGGGAAGAGGTACTTATTGTAAGGCGTTTCAGTAATCCGCAACCAACTATACAAAACCGCGCAATCGACGCACCACGCACCATACAGAGGCGAGAAATACATCGTTTTTTCAAGAAAATTCAGTGTTCTTGTAACGGGAGCGGTTTACTCAGTCGCTTAATTAGTAGCCTTTGCAAAAAATGCCCTTTGATGGGGCTAAAAACTAGGTCAACCAATTGGATGAGAATTTTGAGGAAGTCCTAGGGGCCATCGCTGATGCCGAATGGGCCCGGTCACTCAGCCGCTGGAATAAACTTGGCCCCGACTTGTTGCTTCCAAACCAAGAAGAGAGGGATGAAATTGTTGTGGCCATTCGACGGCTGCTCAAATCAACATGATCTTGGGTTATGGCGGAGTTGCATGATGATCAGAGGCAGAAACAGATCGCTAAGGAAGCTGTCAGCATAGATCCGACTTCTCGATCTTGACCAGACTATGTGATGAAAAGAGCATCAAGATGAGTGTCGTCGTTGCGGCACTTGAGGTGGAGGTCAAGTAGTCTTCAGGACGATCCTGCCCCGGGTATTTTCAAAACGAGCTAAGAATTTCAACTCGCAACCCGGTTTGGGCTGGTCCATATGTTCGAATGAACCCGTAGGTTACCAATAGTAGTGACGCGGCTTACGGCTGGTTGACTATGTGAGGTTGCCAGGATCGCCGCCTTTCAGCAGTTCCAGCTCACGCTTCCGCTCTGTGCGCCGCGAAGGGCGCGTATGAAGAAGTTTGTCGAGCCAACGCGGCCAGTTTGGAGCCAGCGTACATCTTCAGCCGCAAGCTTGAGACGGCGCTCAAGTCCTTTGGTTGAATAGCCTTTGTTCCGGTCAGAAATGCGCGACCGTTTTCGTTTGTATTGGGCCATGTCGAGGCCTTTCATGCAGTTTCGTTACTACATGGCGTTCTCCAATTCTGTGGTTTTCGGGCTCACCGCTGGCCGTGCATCCGCCAGCCGCACTAAATATGGCTTGGTAAAAGTTCGCGCAAAAGAAATCTCGCAGCTGCAGGACTCTTCAGTTGTTCTTTGCACATTCCCGTGACGGATCCGCACTTCTTCATAACATCAGATGAAGGGAAACAGGTCGCATAAAACGGGCAATATGTTTCCGCCATGGCGTGATCCAAAAATGTCGTTCACGTCCTCCTTGCTGTCTATCGGGTTGGCAGCCTAGACCTTTCCAGTCATGTTCCAAATTATGGCATTTGGCGTATTCATCCATCGTACAGACTCAATCTACGACGACGTACCGTCGGAGCGATATCAGTTCCCAAAGCAGTACCTGACGCGTGTTCAACGGTGTAAGGGTGATTGGATTGTCTATCTCGAACCCAGCAAGGTTAAGAACACCAAGGGCTACTTTGCGGTCGCCAAAGTTCAGGACGCAATCCCCGACCTAAGGAATGCGGGCATGCACCTGGCTGTGATCGAACCGGGGACATATCTCGACTTCGGCGATCCTGTACCCTTTCGTGATGCAGATGATGTTGTCGAGCAAGGCCTTCTCAATGACCTTGGTAAGATTTCAGGGCGTGCCCAGGCGGCTGTACGACCACTTTCATCAACAGACTTTGCCCGGATTGTTGAGCGTGGCCTTGGAACCGGCGACGACATTCTCCCTCGGATCGGTCAAGCTGGTGCAGAGGTTGGTTTCAAAGAGGATCAGACACCTTTTCAATTGCCGTCTGCACGGGAGCGCGTCAATCAATTGACGAGCAGAACTGTTCGCGACCGGAATTTTCGAAAGAACGTTCTCCGCGCATACGGCGAACGATGCGCTATCACTGGATTGCGGCTGATCAACGGTGGTGGCCGTGCAGAGGTCGAAGCGGCGCACATTAGGCCAGTCGAACATGATGGCCCCGACATCGTTAGTAACGGAATGGCACTATCTGGTACAGCACACTGGATGTTCGATAGGGGGCTGGTAGGGTTATCAGATGAATTAGAGATCCTGGTCTCAAGGCAAGCTAACGACCCTGATGCTGTGAAATCCATGCTCAACAGTTCAGGCCACCTTTTGGTACCTGGACGGCCAGCGGAACGACCACGTGCAGAATTTGTGGCTTGGCATCGAGAACACTGTTTCAAACATTGAGGTTTCGCGCGCCTAAGCCTGCGCTAGAAGGCAATCATAGGCATGGATTTGAATGCGTAAGTCAGAATGCGTGTTAGTGTGGCCTTGTCACGTGAGGGAGTAACACATGAGAGTTTGTGGATGTGAGATATCGGCACAGGAGGTTCGGCTTGCCGTTGTCTACCTGAATGATGAAGGCGACGTGGAAATGCTTCGCTTGAAGGCCACACGAATAGAGCTTGAGGATGACACGTCCGAGGCCGATCTTCGATCATTCTTAGCGGATCTTCAGGAATTTTGCCGAAAGCATGAAATCGATACCTTCGTTATCAAGACGCGCGCCAAGAAAGGCCGCATGGCAGGTGGAGCGGTATCCTTCAAAATCGAAACTCTGATTCAACTCATTGAGGGCTGCGAGACCAAGTTCGTAAGTCCGGTCGCGCTCGCGCACTTTGCCAAGAAAGATCTTGAAAAATATCCAGAGAAGCTTCCGGTTTATTTAAAGAACGCCTTTCTTGCCGGCGCTTATGCTTTGACGAAGTCAGGGTTTTTAGCCTAGCGAAGATCGTGAAATTCAGCACAATCAAGCTTATGCAGGCACATATTACTCTTCAATGATGGGAACCCCAAAAGGGGCGCTACCTGCGCCCCTTCTTTTTCTTGTTCATCCAAAATGGAGGTACATCACCCGCCATCATGCAGCCGTAAGGGTCGATGTAATCGACAATATCAGCCAGACCAAAGCTGTCGATCTGACGCACGACATTGGCCGCATTTTTGTACGACGACGGCAGTTCCGACGCATCAATGCCACCGGCGGGAAAGCGGATATCCAATCCCGCCGTTTCAGCCGCCAAAGCCTGCTCTGCCGTCATATCCCCCATCCGGCGCTTGTGCTCGGATCGGGAAAAGTTACGGCCCGCCCCATGCGGGGAAAAGCCCAAAGCATGATCGGCATCTGACCCACGCACGACCAAAACAGGCTCGGACATGTTCAGCGGGATCAGTGTCAGACCCGTCGCATCAGCGGCATAATCACCCCAAGCTGGCGTCGCCCCCTTGCCATGATAGAACAGATCACCGCGCTTAAAGACGAAGTTGTGCTCGTTCCAAAACCTCTCACCCGGTTGTGCGCTGGACCCTTCCACAGTCGCCTGATGGATGGCGTTGTGGTTGGCCTTAGTCCATTTGCGGATCAGTTGCAGAGCAGCCCAGTAGTCCTGACCATCCTGCGTATCCGCTGGAATCCAAGCATTCTGCTTCAGCGTGTTTGGCGATAGCTTCTTGCGGTACTTCTCCGCTACTTCCATTCCCAGCTTGTACAGAACGGCCCCTGGCCCACGCGACCCGTGGTGGGTCACGATGGCCGTGCGTCCGCTGTTGCGGGACTTGCCCACAAACAAGAAATGGTTGCCATCGCCTTGCGTCCCCAAATGCTCCACTGCCATGCGGAGGATCTTAGGATTGCTCAAAAAGCGGTTCTCACGAAACCCGTCCATTAGGTTTTGCGACAAGGTAAAGCGTTTGCCGTTCTGCCGCCCGCCGGGACCAAAATGCGTGACCTTCTCTGCCGCATCCAGCACCGCTTTAGGTTCAATCTCACCCAAATCGGTCATCATGACGGAACAACAGATATCAGCCGAGTGCATACCCGGATGGATCGCATTCTTAGCTGCAACAACCCCGCCCACTGGGATCGTGCCCATTGGACCAGCGGGGCACGCATCAGGCATCACCGCAGCAGACACAACAGTCGGTGTGCGCATAACAGCCATCATCGTGTCGCGCACATCGGCAAGGTTCTTTACCTCATCCGCATCGTCAGACGCTTCGATGTTGAAATGAAACGGCACATCACCCGCCTTTTGCAAAGGGATCGTTGGGGGTGGCGGAGGGGGTTTCATCCCTTCCAGCTTGGCCCTGATCTGATCCTCACTATAGCCAGCGGCAAGTCCCGCTTGGGCAATTTCCAGAAGGCGACCGAACTCCTTGCTAGGAATATGGCCCCAAGCCTTAAGCGTTTCACCTGTAATTTCTATCTGTGTCATTGTTTTCTCTTCACCCGCTGAATAATCAACGCTTTTTTCAATTTTCAAATATGCCGTAGGCACGTGATCCGTCAGCCAGACACCATTGTCGGCCTGATAGAATGCGTACCCGGCTCGGTGCATTTCACCCGCAGCCACAATCAAGATCACCGGCGCACCATGGCGCGCGCCAACCTTGAGAGCCGTTTGCGGGTCACCCGATAAATGCACCTGCTGGCGAGACATCGGGCGCAGCCCATCAGTCATGATCGCCGTGACGGTCACCTCTGCTGTACCATGGTAAAGCCGCGATGGCGGTTCAATCGCTTCCACACCGAGATCAACGGCAATCGAATGTCCTTGAGCGGCACGGATTTGGTCGCCCGTATCCGACAAGCTAAGCCGTTTTTTGTCATTGGTTTCCACAATTTCGACCAGTTGAGCTTGGCTTATGGGCAGGTCGTGGTCGGCCAATGCCGTCAGCAACACTTCCACCGCAACCCACCCCTCTGAATCGGGCGTTAGGTCAAGCTTCTCGGGCGTATGGCGCAAAACCTGCGCTAACAACCTGCTCACTTTTTGCAGGTGTTTTTTCTCTTTGTTTGTCATCTTCTTTAACTCTCTTGGGCGGACAGATTTCCGACCCATTTCTTGTGATAATACGTCATGCGCCATTGCACGGATTTCGCTTTGTCATTGGTCAGCGACATGACCAAACCGTCGCCTTCAGGTGCCCCGACCGTGATCAGGTAATCAGCGGCCAGACTACGCAGTTTGGCGCTTTTGTCTTGACCGGCATGGCGCAGCACCATCGCACGGGTATCCGATGAGACCTCTACCGCGCGTTTTTCGCGACGCGGTACTTTCTGGCGCTGGTTGAAGACCTTGTCATGCCACACCCAATCAGAGCCTTCGGTCCAACGGGCATGGCCTGTCAGCAAAGTTTCGACTGCAACAGCGCGTACAAATACCGATTGTGCACACAGCGCCAAATCGGGCAAAGCCCAATCATAGTCAGGACTGCGCAGAAGTTGCCGTAACGAACCTCCCAACGGCCCAGTTGCGGTTTCCATGAACGTCGCTTTGACGACCAACGGCCAATCACGATACGCCGCCAACATCTGCGCCACTACAGCACCACCGCGTTCCCAACGGGCAACACGGTCCAGCACAAAAAGGCAAAGCGGGACCAACTCCTCCTGGCTCAACTTTGGCAAAACAGCCTCAAGTCGAGAAAAAGCGGCTTTGCGAACTTTAGCTGCCCAATCGTTGCGCCGCAGCAAAAGTGCCGTTAGCGCGGCGGTATCCTCCATTGGTGCAACCCGCACAGCGCGCGCGCGGAGACGCCCATCAGCGGCATGTATTACAAGCAACCCTAAGGAAGGATTTCTGGAAAATTGCACCCCCCAATCAACAGGGCCTGATTTGGCAATCCACGACACCACCCTGGAAGCAGCTCGCACAGGCGCACGATACGCTTTGCTCCGAAACGGCTGATCAAGCTGGGCCACTTGTTGCGGGCTTAGTAACTTGCGACGCTCTTCAAACAATGACAGCGCAAACGGATCAAGCTTGCCATTTGCGGCCTGCCATGCGGCATCAAATCGAGATATGTCTTGGTTCAGTTTCATCTTCTTCACTCTCAAATCAAGCCACACGCAGAACAAGGCATTTGCAGGATGAATTTCCGCCACCAGATTGCTCTGGGCTGGGGTTGAACCAGCACGGGCCCGAGGGCCCTACCCATGAAGGGCTGCGTCTACCTGTAATCCTGCAGGCATTTCTGACTATGGTCCCGGGGGACGAGGATGCGTGAGATGGGTTTCCCCGACCGTTTTGAGCGATGTAATCCCACGGGCATTCCCCCGGTTGCTTCCTTTCGTTCTTGGCTGGAAGGGCAGGACTCGAACCTGCAACACACGAGATCAAAACCCGTTGCTCTACCAATTGAGCTACCTTCCAATATTGGCTCGGCTGGTAGGGATCGAACCTACGACATCCTGATTAACAGTCAGGCGCTCTACCACTGAGCTACAGCCGAATAAATCTTTGGTGGAAGACAAGTGATTGTGAGACGTTTTCCCCAGATGCGTTCGCGTCTGGTTCGGCGCGACTCGAACGCGCTTTCAACCGATGTAGTCCCACAGGCATTCCTCCTGTTAAGTTTGGTCAGGGATGGAGGATTTGAACCTCCGACTTCCGCAGTCCAAGTGCGGCACTCTAACCAGCCTGAGCTAATCCCTGAGTTTTGGTCCCTGGCGACAAGGAAAGGGTGAAACATTACGCGCTCTATCCGCTGAGCTATCCCGCCATGGTAGCAGGAGTGGGATTCGAACCCACGACCTCGACATCCACAATGTAGTTCCAACCAGCATTCGCCAGGGATGATTTCGGGTCCGGCAACAAGGGACGGTGAAATGGCATGTGCTCTACCAACTGAGCTACAATCGCTTTGTGCGCGAAGGGTGGGGCTCGAACCCACGACAAAATGTATTTCCACCAGCATTTGCCGGATTGTATTCCTTTCAACTCGTTTCAAGCAGTTGACGCTTTCACGTCTGTGTTCAATTGGTTGGGTCAGGCGGACAAGAAATCCGTGAGACGGGACATTAACAGATGTAGTCCCACAGGCATTCCGCCTGACCCTATGTTTTAGACCTCCACAGCTTTGATTTGGCCGACCCAGTGGTCTGACCCCATCTTATCGTTCGCGAAGGCCGCGATCTGGTCAAAGACCGTGTCCGAGAACCCGCCAATGTTCAGCACGTCCTCACGCTCTTTCGCTTGCGTGGTCCCGTAAGGGGCGATGTCGATACAGACCAGTTTGGCCTTGGGGTTACGCTTTTTGAGCTTTTCCCACGCTCGCATCATCACCGTCCCGTTGTTCCCGTAAGCTGCATGCGCCCACGACTGGTTGTCGGACACCATGATTACCAGATCAGGGGCACGCCCCTTTGCCAGCAACCAATCAAGCGGTGCCGCACAGTTTGTCCCGCCGCCCCACTGTTCTGCCAAACGCGCGGCGTTAGTCAGAATGGTGTCGCGTGGTTCCAACCGCAGATCACGCACCTTGTCCTCAAACGGCAATACTGTTGCCGATGGGTTTTGGCGCAGGATCGCCGCAGAAACGAGACCTGCCACATCCACAAAACGCGTCACCGTGGTGGCCCCCTTGCGGAAACCAGTCACAGCGCTAGACATGGACCCAGATACATCTGGGCAGACCACGACCTGACCGCGCAGTTTTGGTACGTTACGCACCGAAAGCTCCATGGCGTCATGCAGCGCATTCCGGATTTCCACCGGCATATCAGCAGACAACGCCTGATAGGCGGTCATCAATTGGTATGGGAACACCCGCGCTTTTGCGATCTTGTTAGGATCACGCAGGGTGGCCGCAATATGCGCCCGCATCTTTGGCAAGGCCAACACCCCATGACGCTGAAACGTGTTCAGATTCATACGGGTCATCTGCCAAGAAGCGTTTTCAGCGATCTTTGACCACTGCTTGGTGGACAAAGACAGCTGCGTCAGCATCTGGAATGGCACGTTAGGAACTGCCCCCTTGCCGGTTTCCTTAAACCGGAGGAAGTCCTGCACAACCGCTGGCAGCAACGAGACATCACATGGCCGCCCGATGATCCAAGCAAACAAAGCTTCACGCGCTTGATTGGCCGGCTTTGGGTGCACCATCTTGATCACATCCGCCAAGGACGGATCGTTGCCGATATTGGCCTGCAAGATCGTCCGGTCGGACGCCTCATTCAGCCAGTTGGCCACCATCCGCTTTGGCGCAGAGCCAAGCGATTTCCGTCCCGTCTGCCCAGATCGCATGATCTGCACGAATGTCCGCAGCATTTTGCCGTTGTCCACAACCCGTCCGAAAACACGCTGGAACAAGATCGGATCACGCCCAGCCAGAACTGCCAGCAAAAAGGCTGGCATGTCCTTCATATGCCCGGATTTGCGGGTATAGACGGCGGTTTGCGCCAAAAATGACGGATCAACCTTATTTGCCAATTCCAAGGTGCGGGATAGTTCCTGCATCGGATCTTGGTAGTATGTTGCACCAAAGGTCCCAGTCATCGCGACTTGGGCCAGGGCATGTGCATCAGAATATCGGTAGGCCGGTGCACCCGCAGCGTTTTGGGTATTGGTTGCAGGAAGCAACCGGCCTTTGATTGATGCAAACACGGATTTGTTTGCCATTTCTTTCATCCTTCACTTGGTTTGTGAGGAAGTTTTCGCCGGTTTTTGCTGAAACGAGAAGAAAAAACGAATTAGACGTAAGTTATTGTTTTTGAACCGCAAATTACGATTCGAGAAACTTTGACGTCAAAATGGCGATTGATATATATCGCCATTTATCCATATAGATAACCTTATGAAAAAGAACGTGGTCATTGGCTTTCTGGGAACGAATCTGGATGCAGGCAAACGCCGGCGTTGGCGGCCTTCTGTTCAATTGGTCGAGCATAGTGATTTTCCGGTGGATCGCTTCGAATTGATCCATTCCGCGCGCTGGTCAGGGCTGGCCGAAAAGATCAAAACCACAATTGAGTATACCAGCCCCAAAACCGAAGTCTTGCTTCAACCCATGGAGATCCGCGATCCTTGGGACTTTGAAGAAATGTACGGCGCGATGTTCGATTTCGCTAGAAACTATGGCTTTGACGACGAACGTGAAGACTATCACATCCATCTAACGACAGGCACACATGTCGCCCAGATTTGCTGGTTCTTGCTGGCAGAGGCCCGTCATATTCCCGCCAAGTTGATCCAGACTGGTCCGCCACGTGGAGAAGACGAAGGTCCCGGCAGCCTACAAGTCGTTGACCTGGATTTGTCGCGCTACAACGCGTTGCAGCAGCGTTTCGATCTGGTCAGCAAGGAATACAACACCCTGCTCAAGGGTGGTATCGACACACGCAACGCAGCTTTCAACACGATGATTGAGCGCATGGAGGTCGTGACGTCAAACTCTGATGCTCCTTTGTTGCTGATGGGGCCAACAGGGACTGGAAAGTCTGATCTTGCTGCAAGACTGTACGAACTCAAACTGCAACGTCGCCGGATCAAAGGTCGGTTGGTGCATGTGAATTGCTCAACCCTGAAGGGCGAACGCGCCATGTCGACGCTTTTTGGCCACCGCAAACAGGCGATCCCTGGGGCGGGTGCCGATCGACGCGGTTTGCTGCAAGAAGCCGACGGCGGTGTGTTATTTTTGGATGAAATTGATGAACTTGGTCTGGATGAACAGGCCATGATCCTGCACGCAATCGAAACGGGGAAGTATTTTCCATTAGGGTCGGACTATGAGGTTACCAGCCGCTTTCACCTAATTGTGGGGTCCAGCCGAGACCTTGCCGAAATGGTGGCGAAAGGTCGCTTCCGTGCGGATCTATTTGCCCGCTTGAACCTATGGACCTTTACCCTTCCAGCACTGCGCGACAGACCTGAAGATATCGCGCCCAACATCGCCTTCGAGATGGCCCGCGTTGAAAAATTGCTGGGTAATCGGATCACCTTTAACGCAGATGCGCAGATCGCCTATCAGAAATTCGCTACTGATCCGGGCACGTGCTGGCGCGGTAATTTCCGCGATCTGAGTGCGTCAATCCAGCGAATGTGCACCTTGGCTCCTCGTGGGCGCATCACGCACACGATGGTCACCGCCGAGATCGAGGCTTTATCGAAAACATGGCATCACGCTAGCAATGATCCCGATATGCAGCTCATCACAGAGCACCTCGGCGAAAGAGCTGCAAACATTGATGAATTCGACCGCGTTCAACTGGCTGCTGTCATCCGCGTGTGCAGACAAAGCGCCAGTCTCAGTGCCGCTGGCCGCCGCCTTTTCGCGGCTTCTCGGGCTGCAAAGGCAAGCCGGAACGATGCCGATAGGCTTCGCAAGTATCTTGAGAAGTTCGGACTGGATTGGGGCTCCTGCCAAAACTGAATGGTCGTTATGGATGTACAGTTGCTGATTAGCCACACAACTTGACCTGCGCAATATTGTGTTTGCCAGAATCCAACTTCGCGCCTAGATGAGCCCTCCAACCGGTCCGTGAGACCCAATTTGTAACCCCAGCTAGGAAAGGGCAACACATGACGCTTCATCGCAACGCCCTTCGGGGGCAGATCACCGCTTAAGCCGCAAACCGGCCTTGTGTGATCTCATTCACTGACCTTGTGGTCAGCATATCTACATTATGAATATTGGGTATTACTCCATGGGCAATTCTGTCTTGGATGGCCGTATGTCTGCTGCGAACAGCGACTGCGCCATCACTAAATTCTATACGTCTGCAGCTTGGATCGAGGGCCGCGCTGAACAACAGCTCGAACACGTTGCCGGATGGTCCGGCGTCCGTAAAATCGCCGCCTTTCCTGACCTGCACCCCGGAAAGTACGGGCCCGTTGGGTGTGCCGTATTGGCGGATCGCATCTTTCCGCAGTTGATCGGCAACGATATCGGCTGCGGCATGTCCTTGTTCCAGCTTGATTTGCCTTTGCGCAAATTCAAGATGGAAAAGGCGGTGCGCCGCATACGCGTGCTGAGCGAGTCGGTAACCGACGACACTGGATGCCGCTTTGAGGAAATTGGCCTGCAACCAGACCTGTTCGCGTCGTCTCTCGGCACGATTGGTGGTGGCAATCACTTTTGCGAAGTGCAAACGCTGGTCGAGAGCGAGGCTGACCTAAACCTAGACAAAACGGTGACCTACCTGCTTGTCCATTCGGGATCACGTGGTTTTGGGAACGCCGTTCTGGGCGCGATCCCGCAGGGCGCATTTTCAGGGATGCATCCCGATGACGCGGCCGCACATGACTACGTGCAAAGCCATGACAAGGCGGTCCTATGGGCTAGCCTAAATCGCCGGATCATAGCTGAACGCGCGGCCGAGGCATTGCGTACGGACCTGCATCTGATTGCGGATGCGCCGCACAATCTACTGACGCGGGATGTTGATGGTTGGTTGCACCGCAAAGGGGCGGCAAGTGCTGCCTCTGGTCTTGTTCCACTGGCCGGATCGCGGGCAACACCCAGCTACCTTTTGCGCCCAATGCATCAACCAGATGCCTTGATGTCCACGGCTCATGGGGCGGGTCGCCGCTATGATCGATCTTCCATGCATGGTCGGGTGCGGTCTAAGCGATCTGATGTCGAAGCAATGCAACGAACGTCCTATGGCAGCCGCATCATTTGTGAAGATCGTGACTTGTTGATTGAGGAAGCGCCGCTGGCCTACAAATCATCGCAAAGTGTGGTGGCGGATCTGGAAGCAACCGGTGCAGCAAAATCAGCTGCAATGTTTCACCCGCTTTTGACCTTCAAGAAAACACGAAATGGAGGTCGGACATGAAACACTACATGCCAATTTCCCTTCTCATCACCAGTGGCAATGGACCTGCGGAATGCAATCAAGCTGTCGTAGGCATTTTGCAGCATATGCTGGATGAGGCCGCAGCGATCGGCCTTGATCTGGATGTGAACACCAAGCCTTCAAAGCATGGTGCAAAGTCCGCTGTGGTTGTTGTAAATGGTCTGAGCAATGATGCCTTTGCCCGACGCTGGTGCGGGACGATCCGCTGGCGTTCCAAAAGCACGTTACGACCGAACCACAAGCGCGCAAACTGGTTTGTTGGTGTTTTCCAATTGACGCGGAACGCCGCCCAAAAGGTTGTGGTTAACCCCAGCGATGTTGTGTTTGAGAGCTTCCGTGCAGGTGGCCCCGGTGGTCAACATCAGAACACGACAGATAGCGCAGTGCGGGCAACGCATCGGCCAACCGGATTGACAGCAGTTGCGCGTGAAATGCGGTCGCAGCATCGCAACAAGTCCCTGGCGCTTGAGCGACTACAGACCTTGATGAATGCGCAAGCCACAGCAGATTATGAGGCCCAGAAAAGCGATCAGAACCAACTCCACAACACGCTGGAACGTGGCAATCCTATCCGCTGCTTCAAGGGAACCAACTTTCGTGAGGAAAGGTGCCTGTGATGGACATGATTGATAACTTTTTAACCGATGCATTGAAAAGTGACCTCTTCGCTGGCGGTCTAGCTTTAGGTGCTTTTGGCATTGCCGTCGCGTCTTTGCGCGTCGGGATAACTGCGTTCTACAAGCTGGTCATGCGGCGGGTTTGGGTCAGCCTAACGCTGGACAACCGCAGCGCGGCTTATCGCCATTTTTGCATTTGGATGGAGCATAACAATGTGCTGTCCAAGTCGCGGCATGTGCGGATGACTGATGGTAGATGGTCCAGCGGCACAAAGGGATATGCACCAGCACCTGGACTGCATTGGTTTTTAAGCCAAGGTAAGATTTGCCGCCTTGAACGCGACATTGACGAGAAGTCCAAAATTGGGAATCCCCAGAATCAACGTCCAATGGAAACTTTACATGTCACTGTTCTATTCGGCCATGTTGCGACAATCCTTGGATGGATCGAGGCTGGACGACAAATCGCACAAACGAAAGATCGCATCGGCCCCGGGCTACACATCCTGAAAGGCGATTACTGGGATAATGTTGGAGATATCCCGCGCCGCTCCATAGATACAGTTGTGGTAGACGACGACCGCGTGCTCCGGGTCTTGGAAGACATGCGTTGGTTCTATTCAGCCAGCAACTGGTATGCTGAACGCGGTGTGCCGTGGCGTCGAGGATATCTGCTTCATGGCCCACCCGGCACTGGGAAATCTAGCCTAATCCGAGCGCTTGCGTCCGAGCTGTCTCTGGATATCGCAACTCTGGATGCTGGCAGGGCAACGCTGACAGATGATGATCTTCGTGAAGCGATGATTTGTGCGCCGAAACGCTCGTTGATCATGACGACGAACCATAAGGAAAAGCTGGACCCTGCTCTGATCCGACCTGGTCGTGCTGACGTGCATACCGAATTGGGGTTGGTGAATGCTAAAACGGCTCGGCAGTTGTTTGATCGGTTCTTCCCAGATGAGGCGATGCTTGCGGAGCAGTTTCAAGAAAGCCTGGGATCTCAGAAAGCTAGCCCAGCCGAAATTCAGGGCTGGTTGTTGGCAAACAGCTCTGATCCCTCAAAAGCCGCTCTTGCGACAGGTTTGTTGCGCGATCCGGACATCATGGCGGCAGAGTAAAGCATGCCGACTTGCGGTGCTGTGGCGCTCCTAAGCCGATCTTGGAGAATTTGATCTTAATGTCCGCTGTTGATTTTTTACCACCAAAGCTAATAGCAGAATTCTGTTTCAACCCCGTCCCCCACGCAAGTCCGATGTAGTCGCTACACACATATTTAAACCAACGCCCTGACAATTCATGTCGGGTGTTTTTGCGCGACCAATCGATACATCGTGAGACAGTTATGACTACCACAAATACCCGCGTACGCGGCACAATGAAGGTTCACGCCTTCAAGTTGGCGATATTGTGGATGATAAACCAATCACAGACCTCAAAGACGAACGCCTGATCGTGGAAGAGAAACGCGACGAGGCCAACTCAGCCGTATACTTCGACGCGAATGGCAACTTGATGCTGCAGAGCAGTGGGCACTACATGACGGGTGGCGGCACTCTTATGGTCTATTGACAGACAGTCAGTTGGAAACCGACCCAAAGCCGTTTGAGCCGCGTCTTCGGCTGATTGAAAGTCAGTTGCTCCGCCACCTGGGTCACCACTCTCAAAACCAGTTTGTAGTAGCGCTTTTAGAAACCCGCGGGGACCCCCCCGATCACTCAATATGCCTGATTACCTGAAACCTGTGCATGAAGTTGCGCTCTTACCCGACATAAATAGGGTTTCTCGCCGGACAAGTTGCGATTCACGCCGGACGGCACATTAGAAGAAGGTTGGCTGGGATGGTAGGATTCGAACCTACGATCTACTGTACCAAAAACAGTTGCCCTACCGCTAGGCCACATCCCAATACCGACTTGTGATTTAATGCGCCTTCCCATCTGCTGCAACCCTAAAAACACGCCTTGCTGCATCGAATTGTGCGGTTTATGCCCGAGCTTATGAATGCACAGGTTGTTATCATCGGCGCGGGGGCCGCGGGCATGATGTGCGCGCTGGAAGCTGCGCGTCGCGGGCGCTCTGTTTTGGTTATTGATCACGCAAAGGCCGCCGGGGAAAAGATTCGGATTTCGGGCGGCGGGCGGTGCAATTTCACCAATCTGGACATTCAGCCCGAACGCTTTTTGTCGCAAAACCCTCGTTTCGCGCTATCTGCCCTCAAACGTTTCACGCAGTGGGATTTTATTGCCATGGTCGATGCTGCGGGCATCCCATGGCACGAAAAGACCTTGGGGCAATTGTTTTGCGACCGCTCGGCAAAAGACATCATCGCCATGCTGTTGGACCATATGGAAACTGCTGGTGCCAAATTGATGTTGGGCACCACCGTGACAGATGTTGCCAAGACCGACGGCGGGTTCAGCCTGAACACCTCCGTAGGGCCCGTGAAATGCGAAAGCTTGGTCATTGCCAGCGGTGGGAAATCCATCCCGAAAATGGGTGCGACCGGTTGGGGGTATCAACTGGGCGAGCAGTTCGGCCTCCCTGTTGTTCCGACACGCCCTGCCCTTGTTCCGTTGACCTTTGCAAATCAGGATCTGATCAAAACCCAAGGGCTGGCCGGCGCCTCCGTGCAGGCAAATGTGTCATGCAATTCTGCCAGTTTCAGCGAAGGTTTGCTGTTCACCCACCGTGGGTTGTCCGGCCCTTCAATCTTGCAAGTGTCCTCCTATTGGAGCGAGGGCGATACGCTAACTGTAGACCTTGCCGCCGCCAGCAATGTGGGTGAAGCCCTCAAAACTATCCGGTCACAAACCGGCCGTATCTCGATAAAGAATGCATTAGCGCGGGTGATTCCCGAAAAGATTGCCGCCATGATCGTTGCCCAAACAGGCCACAGCGGAAACGTGGCAGATCAAAACAACGCCAGTCTAGACGCATTGGCCAATCAGGTGCACGCTTGGCGGGTGAAGCCTGTGGGCTCGGAAGGGTACCGCACCGCAGAGGTCACCTTGGGCGGCGTCAGCACCGAGGCCCTGAACTCCAAAACCATGGAGGCCAAGAATGTGCAGGGCCTCTACTTCATCGGCGAAGTGGTCGATGTCACCGGCTGGTTGGGCGGGTATAATTTTCAATGGGCATGGTCGTCCGGCTGGGCTGCCGGACAAGTGGCCTAACTTACACGCGGCAAGGGTTGGCTTTGGCCAGCGCGTCAAACTCCATCAGGTTTTTCATCAACTCTGGCATTTGGTGCAACGGAATCATATTCGGCCCGTCAGACGGGGCGCGATCAGGGTCTTCATGCGTTTCGATGAACACGCCAGCAATGCCCAAGGACACGGCCGCGCGGGCCATGACCGGTGCAAACTCTCGCTGCCCGCCCGAAGATCCGCCTTGACCGCCTGGCTGCTGAACCGAATGAGTGGCGTCCATAATCACCGGATAGCCGGTTTTGGCCATCGTCGGCAGGGACCGAAAATCCGCGACCAGAGTATTGTAGCCAAAGGACGCCCCGCGCTCGGTCAGCATAATGTTCTCGTTGCCCGTGCTTTCCACTTTGGAAATCACATTTGGCATGTCCCAAGGGGCCAAGAACTGGCCTTTCTTGATGTTCACCACGGCGCCGGTTTCACCTGCAGCGATCAACAGGTCAGTTTGGCGGCACAAGAACGCAGGTATCTGCATGACATCAACCGCATTGGCGACAGCGGCGCAATGCTCAGGCGCATGGACATCCGTTAAGGTCGGGCAGCCGATCTCGGCGCGTACTTCATCCATAACGCGCAGACCTTCGTCGATCCCGAGGCCACGTACCCCCGATACAGATGTGCGGTTCGCCTTGTCATAGCTGGCTTTGAAGACATAGCCCGCACCCGCCTCGGCGCAGGCCTTGGCCATGGCTTCGGCAATCATCAACGCGTGATCCAAGCTTTCAAGCTGGCAAGGGCCCGCAATCACGGTCAAAGGCAAATCATTGCTGCACTCAAGCGCGCCGATACGAATAGTTTTCATTGGGATTATACCTGTTCACGTAGGATGGAAGCGGTTAGCGAGACCATCAAGTAGATGCCTGCAAAGATCAAGAATGCCAATAGGGTGTTCTCGAAGGCGCGCGGGTATGTCGGCTCGTCTGGGGCGACAGGGCTGACCCCTACGGACAGGTAGCGCACCTGACGGTTCGCCTCCAATCGGGCCGCTTCGAACTGGGCTTCGGCAGCGGCAAGGAACTCTTGGCGCATCGCCAAATCCCCTTGGGCGACCATCAGCTCACCCGAAATACGCGCCAGAGAGCCCGTTGTTTCACTGCTAACGGTTAGCTGACCACGGTATTCGTCGATCAACTTTTGGAGCTCGGCGATCTTGTTTTCCTCAGCGCGGACCTTGGCTTGGTTGGGTCGTGGGTTCGCCAAGAATTGTTGCAAGGAAATGCGTGACGTCAGCAACTCGCTTTCCAGTTGGGTGATCTGCCCGAAAATGGCCTGCACTTCGCTTTCAGGACTTAGAACGCCCAATTTTTCCTGCAGTTCTACAATGCGGTCTTGTGCAGCACGCATCTTTTCCTCTGCTTCGATCCGGCTCTCGGATGCCCCTTGCATCTGGTCCCCGCGCAGACGTGAGGTCAGCTCGTCCACGCGCTCTTCGGCATAACTGATCAGTTTTTTGGAAAAGGCGGCAGATGTTTCTGGGTCCGCCGCACTCACTTCAAGCTTAATCACGCCTTCCGCAGGGTCATATCCGATCTGAACCTGCTTTTTGTACAAAGAGTATGCGGCCTCATTGGTGCTATCCATTTCAATTCGTTGAAGCGCATCAACGTTGTCTTGCGAGAAGTGGGATTTGAAGCCCTCGTCCTCATTCAGACGAAGCATGGCTTCGCGTGACTGCAAATAGCCTTGAACCGTAATACTATCTTGCGAGGTCGCCAGACCCGTTCCCGAAAACAGCCCGCCCAATTGTCCAGGCGATGATGCCTCCGCAGTTTGGATGGTGAATTCAGACTTCGTCGCATACATCGGCGTGGCGATCGCGTAGTAGTAGTAGCCCGCTACAAAGGCAGGCAGCATCACGAAGATCATCATACGAACCGCCAACATCGTCGCGCGGCGGCGGCGGCGTTTGGCAATGTCGCGCTGAATGGCCATGATGTCCGCGGCGCGCCGGTCCTCCGAAATCACTTCAGTGGAAGGCAAGGATGGTTTGGCCACAACCGTGGAAGGCAGTTGAGGTTTCTGAGCCGCGCCTGTCGCGGCCTCCTCCTTGCCCTCGGGGATCACCAGTTCCAGCATGTTGGAGCGCTTGAACGGGTCGATCCCCTTCTCACGCAGCAAGCGCACAGCATCATAATCCGATACCGGCGCCAGCCCTTGCTTTTGGGCCACCCGACGCGCCATGCGAAGTTGGCGGCCGGTCAAACCCTCGCGGCGAATGCCATCAATCACTTCAGCTGGGCTTTTCGGTTTTGCGTCTTCGACAGGCACCGGCTTTGCAGCAGCGCCAGCAGAATCTGCCGGGGCGGCCGCATCCACGGGGCGGCGGAAATCTTGTCCCTTGAAACCATCATCGGTGGTCGTCGCAAACATCAGCTCTTCTTTTTGCAACATGTCTGCCACAGCCGCATTGGTGCTGTCTGGCGCCGCAGCCTGCACCGTCGGGGCAGCCTTGGGAGTGGCGGAAGCCCCCCCTTCACTCCGGCGCAAACGATACTTTTTAGCTTTGGGTTTCGTAGTCATACAGACGTTTCGCTTCTTCTAAGGTGTCGAACATGACCAGCTTTCCTTGGCTCAGGACTGCGGCAGATCGGCAGAATTTTTCCAGCGTTTCAGCTTGGTGCGATACCACAATTACAGTGGCTTTCTTCAATCGGTCTTTCAAGATGGAGCCCGCCTTGCGGTTGAACTCTACATCTGTTGTGGCGGGCATACCCTCGTCGATCAGGTAGATGTCGAATTCCAACGCCAGCATCAAGGAAAAGGTAAACCGCGCCTTCATTCCCGACGAATAGGTCCCCACAGGCATGTCGAAATATTCCTCAAGCCCGCACAAGTAGCGGCAAAAAGCTTCGATGTAATCTGGGTCCAGTGAATATAGTTTGGCGATATAGCGTGCGTTTTCGCGGGCGGTATGTTTTGAAACCACCCCCCCCATAAAGCCCAGCGGGAACGAAATCCGCGAGGTCCGAATGATCTCGCCCTCGTCCGGCTTCTCTAGCCCTGCCATCATATTGATGATGGTGGTTTTTCCGGTGCCGTTTGGGGCCAGCACGCCAATAGAATGGCCCAATTCCACACGAAAAGAGGCGCGATCAAGAATCACCTTGCGCTGCGTGCCAGTCCAAAAGGATTTACTGACGTTTTGAAACTCAATCATCTTCGGGGAATCCCCCTACCTCATTATGCCCGTATGTGTCCCACGGATCGTTAGGCGCATTCTAGGTGCCCTTTAAGGCCGCATTATGTCGGATCAGGCCCCTGTAGTTCAACGCTATATCAGTAAATTCCCCGTAAACGAGACAAGACGGCACAAATAAATGCACCGTCTTGCCAAAGAAACACACTGCTTTGGGTAGGGCAGCTAGCCCTCTTGCTTCTCTACGCGGCACAATATGCCCGCCAGAATTGACACGCCTGCCGCCGCAAAGGAGAACAATGCCCCCATCTTGGCCGCATCTTGAACCGGCCCTGCGTCGAAGGCCACGGTGGCCACGAACAGCGACACCGTAAAGCCGATCGCCGCCACGAAGCCTATCACTACCAGATCGATGATCCGCATGCCCTGCGGCAATCCCCATCCAAGCGGGCGCGCCGCAACCCAGCCGAATAGCAAGATACCAACCGGTTTCCCGATCAATAGCCCCGCCAGAACCAGCCAAGTCGCATCCCCGATGGCGTTGAATTCAACGCCTGCATTCAGCAACCCGAAGAAGAACAAAATGATCTCTACAGGGTGCTTCAGCGCATGCTCAATCTGGTTGAGAAGGTCGGTCAGATATTGCTCGGCTTCCGAGAAGATACCGAAGGCGCGATCCGCATGCGGAATGGTCGGCACGATAGGCAACAAGCCCAAAGCAGGGTGCAGACCGCTTTCCGCAAAGCCGTACCAGCTCAGGCAGGCCGCGATCAGATAGGGGACGAAATGCAGTTTTCTGCGCACGAAAGTGGACACAGGGCGCGCTTGGTTTCCGCGGTCCAGTTTGCGCGGCAGCCAGTTTGCCAGCAAATACACACCAATAGCGGCACCAGCCGACAGAAGCAGCCATTCCGGAGCCAATTCGCCCGACGGGTAGAAAATCGCCAGAATGATCAAGCCGGCCGCGTCATCAGCAATCGCCAACAGCAACAAGAAACGCACCGCAGGGTGCCCTGCACCGAAGACCATCCGGCCCACGAGGTAGCTGAATGCAATGTCAGTCGCGGTGGGGATCGCCCAGCCATTTGCCACAGCATTATACGTCTCGGAGCCCATGAACCACGCCAGAACTAGGTAGACACCGATGGGGCCAAACATACCGCCAGCCGTTGCGAACAAGGGCGTTGCAGCCTTCTTGCCGCGCAGGGAGCCGTTCTTGAGAATCACTGCTTCCCACACCTCTTTCGCCGCAATCGCGAAGAACAGGGCCATCAGGACGTCATTTACAAGGTAATGTAGGCTCAGCACTTTGGTGACGTCGCCGACTTCGTATTTGTCATAGCCCTCGCCGTAGGTCTTGGCCCAGTAGGAATAGTCCAAGCCAACCCAGTCGTTGAACCACAACGGGTATTCTACAAAATGATGGTAGGCATGGGGATCAGTGTTCGCCCAAACCAGCGCAATCAGCGCGCCAATGATCAGCAACAGCGAGTAGTTGGTGACAAAATTCCAGACGCGATACATGCCGCTCCCCCGTTTGATTGTTTTGTTAGGAGTTAACTTAATCCGAGCGAGGGGGCAATCAAGTCAATGAGGTTGATTTCACGCAATCATATTCCAAGCCAATCCGGCGGCGACACTGCCAATGAAGGCAAAGCCAAGATAGGCCGCAAAAACCCTTGGCTTGACCAAAGCCCAAACCGCGATGGCCGCAGGAATACAGCTGACACCACCCGCCAGCATAAACGACATTGCGGCCCCGTTGCTCATCCCTTGCGTTAGCAGAGCATCCACCAAAGGCACCGCAGCATACCCGTTCAGATAAGCCGGCGCGCCCACAAGTGCCCCCAGCAAAATCGGCCCGATGCCAGTTCCCCCAAGAACCGAGGACACCATGCTCGCAGGTACATATTGCAGCATTATGTTTTCCAGCAAATAGGCCAGAAACAGCCATTTCGCGAGGAAAGCGAGGTTTTCCAGCGCCGACGTTCTAAACACCTGCACCCGCGCCGCATCTTGCCAGAAACGCCAGTTCGGCTTGCCTTTGAACGGAGAGCCACAACCGCATCCACCCTGCGCCACCTCTCGCAACGGGTCCGCAAAAAGCGCTGTAGTCGACAAGATCATCGTGGCGAACCCGCCAAACAACCCCAAACCAATTGCCGAAAGTGTTTTTGCCACCGCAAAGTCAAATCCCAGTGTTCCGGACGTGATCAGGAACATCGCCGGATCCATCAAGGGGGACGCGAGCCAGAATGCCATCACGGCCGAAAGCGGCACCCCCGCAGCCAAAAGCGCGGCAATAAAGGGGATGACCTCACACGAGCAAAACGGGGCTAGCCCTCCTAGGGCAGCCGCCAGAAAAATCATGCGCGTCTCGCGGCCCTTGAAGGCTTCGGCAACGACCGCCTCCGCCCCCGTGGCCTTTAAGTAGCCAATCGCCAAAACCGCGCAAATGATGAAGATTGCTGTATGCCCCATGGCCCCAAATGTGCCGGTCAGGATTGGCAGGCTCTGCGGCGGATCAAGCACAAACACCAGCGCAAGGATGAATGCGCTCACGATCCAGACTTTCGGGAGACGCCCCCAAAGTGCTGGTCGCGGGGTTTGGGTAAGATCAGCCATGTTGATGCCCCTCGAGGTCAGCGCAGCATTCGGCCAACAAAAAGTCGTTCAGCCGCTTGAAGGTCGCATAATCCGCCACGGCGCAGATGGTGGAACGCCCCTGTTTGGTCTGTTTGATCAGCCCCGCCTGTGCCAAAATTTTCAGGTGGTGGGTCAGGTTGGCGCCGCTCAAGTCGGTGGCGGCCCCTAAGGCTCCGATGTTCATTCCCTTGTCCCCTGCCCGCGTTAGCCTACGCAGCAGGGACAAGCGCTGTTCGGACCCAAGGGCCGCGTAAGCGCTGGCCGCTTGAACAAGAGATAGATTCGGGTCATCAAATGTTTTCATATTTCTAGTTTTATAGAATAATAAAACATTCACAATCTTTTTCTACACCTCTATGGTCACGGGCATGCCAATTGCCGCCCTCAAAAAAGACCTAGCCCGCTGCGACATCTGCAAAGATCGTTTCAAGGCGACGCATAGCAATCATGCGCCCCGCCCCGTGGTTTGGTTCGAAAAATCCGCACGTCTGCTTGTTGCCGGACAGGCACCAGGGGCGCGGGTTCACGAAAGCGGCAAACCCTTCACGGACCCGTCGGGCGACCGTTTGCGCGATTGGATGGGCGTGACCGAAAGCGAATTCTATGACGTCACCCGCATTGCAATCCTGCCAATGGCGTTCTGCTTTCCGGGGTATAACGACAAAGGGTCCGACCTTCCGCCGCCGCCTCAATGTGCCAAAACATGGCGGGCGCCGATCCTCGCACAACTCCCCAACATCCGCCTCACGTTGCTCATCGGCAGCTACGCGCAAAAGTACCACTTGGGCAAAACCGCGACCACTGTGACCAACACAGTGGCCAATTGGCGCGACCATGGGCCTGACATTATCCCCTTGCCGCATCCCTCGTGGCGCAATACCGCTTGGATCAAACGAAACCCGTGGTTCGAGGCGGACCTTCTGCCCGCCCTCAAATCCCGCGTGAAAGAGGCGCTTGCCCTATGACGACACCGCTTGACCAAGCCCATGCTGTGATGGACGCAGCCCCCGAAGACGATGCCGCCCGCCTGCGTTTCTATGAGCGCATGGGCGATTCAGAGCTGTTCTTGCTGCTAGAAGCCGAACCAGATGGCGACCAAATCGCCCCGCATGTCTTCGAGGTTGAAGGTGCTTCCTACATTCTGGCGTTTGACCGCGAGGAGCGGCTATCCGAATTCGCCGAAGGCTCCGCACCTTATGTGGGGCTATCGGGTCGTGCGCTGGCACAGATGATTGCAGGGAAGAACCATGGGCTAGGCGTGAACCTCGGGGTTGCGCCTTCGTCGATCCTGCTCCCGCCTTCGGCTGTGGATTGGCTGCATGAAACCCTATCCCACGCGCCCGCCGAGACTTCCGACACACCGACCGAGATCACCCCGCCCAAAGGCCTGCCCGACAGCCTTGTCACGGCCATCGACACAAAGCTGACGACCGCAGCCGGACTTGCCCAATGCGCCTATCTAGCAGGGGTGACCTACGCCAGCGGACAGCGATCGCACATCTTGGCCTTTGTTGGCGCAGACCCCGCCGCCAAGGATGCATTGGCCCGCGCGGCGAATGAAGCATTGGTGTTTTCCGGCATCGAGGCCGGCGCGTTGGATGTGGCGTTCTTTGATGCAAGCCACCCGATTGTGGGCGCATTGGACAGCCAAGCTTTGCGGTTTGACCTTCCGCAACCTATTCAGCCCGCAGAGCGCCCCGCGCCTGGTAGCGACCCCGAAAAGCCGCCAAAGCTGATCTAGGCTAATATCCCGCAGCGCGATCCACGACGTGCAAGAACGGTTTGCCCGCCTCCCCCCGCACGACATTTCGCGCAATGACTTGCGACGCTGTGGTGGCTTTGGTTTCGGCCGCTATATGTGGGGTGACGGTCACCAATGGATGCGCCCAAAACGGGTGCGTTGCGGGCAGCGGCTCGATGCGGAACACATCCAAGGTGGCATGCGCCAACTGCCCACTGTCCAATGCCGCAATCAACGCCTCGTCATCGATCAACGGGCCGCGTCCGGGGTTCAACACATATCCGCCGCGGGCCATCAACGCCATGCGCTCCGCATCTAGGACATTTTCTGTTTCAGGGGTGTCAGGCAACAAAAGCGCCACGATATCCGCGCCTTCTATCGCCGCATCCAGTCCAGAGCCCCCGTGATGGCAGGTCACCCCATCAACCTGTTTGGCCCTGCGCGCCCAGCCGTGTACGTCAAAATTCAACGCGGCCAAGGCTTGCCCGCAGGCGGCGCCCAAAGCTCCCATACCCAAGATGCAAACTTTGCGGTCCCGTGCCAAAGGAGCAGCAAACCCCAGTCGCCAATTGCCGTCTTGCTGCGTCAAAAACTGGTCAATCCCGAGATGGTAGCGCAGCGTATGGCCGGTCACCCATTCCACCATGCTTTCGGTTAGCCCGTGGTCTACCATCCGGCACAACGGGGCCGTGATCGTCGAGTTGCCCACCATGGTTTCAACGCCAGCCCAAAGGCTCAGAACGGCCTTGAGTTTGGTATAGGGGGTGAAGTCCGTCACCGGCCCGTTGGGCGCGTAAACGATGTAGTCCACCTCGACGGGGTCATGCTCGGTACTCAGGGTCACGTCGATTCCGCTGTCACGAAATGCCGACCGCAAAGGCAATTCATACTCGGCCCAACGTTCCGCCTCAGCTGCGAATAATACGTTTACCACTCTAAGCTACCTCGGCCTGTGAACATGGGCACTTTGCATCAGTCCGAACGCCAAAAGCAAAACAATCATCGCAGAGCCGCCATAGCTTACCATTGGCAAGGGGACCCCAACCACAGGGGCCAGCCCCATGACCATCGACATATTCACAGCGAAGAACAAAAAGAAGGTCAAGCCGATGCCCATGGTCAGCAGTGACGCGAAGCGGTTCTTGTTGCTCAGGGCCGAAATGACGCAAAAAACCAGCACCAGCACGTAGAGGCTCAGCAAGGAGATGCCGCCGATAAATCCGAATTCCTCGGCCAAGGTGGTGAAGATAAAGTCGGTGTGTTTCTCGGGCAGGAAGTTCAGGCGGCTTTGGGTGCCTTGCATATACCCGCGTCCGGTCCAGCCCCCCGACCCCAAGGCGATTTTGGACTGGGTGATGTGATACCCCGCGCCCAAAGGATCAGAGGCAGGGTCAATAAAAGTATCAATACGGCGGTATTGGTAATCCTTAAGCAGCTGCCACGTCGTGCCACGGCTCTCGAACACGGCGCTCACAAGCCCCGCAGCGCCGCCAATGACGGCGGCAAAATAGGCCCAGTGAACCCCCGCCAAAAACATGATGCCTCCGCCACCAAAGGCCAGCAGCAGCGATGTGCCAAGATCCGGTTGGCGCAGGGTCAGATACATTGGCAAGGCGATGATCACTACGGGGATTATCACCCAAATCGGGCGCGAAATCTTCTTTATGTCGACCCAATCATAATAGGCCGCCAAGAACATGATCAGGGTGATTTTGGTCAACTCGGAGGGTTGCAACCGCATGAACCCAAGGTCGATCCAACGCTGGGCCCCCATGCCCGTCGCCCCGAAGAACTCCACCGCAAGCAGCAACAGCACAGACAGGCCATAGGCCACCCCCGCGATGTTGCGCAGAAACCAGACGGGTACCATCGCCACGCAGATCATCAAAAACATGCCAACGGCGAACCGCTTCATCTGTGGTTCGGCCCAAGGCGACATGGAGCCGCCCGCAACCGAATACAGCATCAAAAAGCCAACACTGGCGATGGCGGACAAAAGTACGATCACCGGCCAGTTCAGATGCAAGACCTTCGAGAACCCGCTGGGCACCGACTTTACGTTATAGGCCAGATAGCTCATGCCTGTGTCTCCGGCGGGCGCGGGTCATCAGGGTCCCAGATGTTCAGCTTGCCGAGTGAGGACCGGATACGCCCGCGTTGCGAACTTGGGTAGGCCGACAAAGGCGGCATTCCGTCAACCTGCGCCGCCAGCATTATGTCGCGGGCGATCGGGGCGGCGGCGGTCGAGCCGCCTCCTCCGTGCTCCACAACCACTGCGACTGCATATTTTGGCGCATCCGCCGGAGCATAGCCCACATAAAGCGCATGATCGCGGCGTTCCCACGGCAAATCCGAGTTCCGAAAGACGCCCCGCGCACGTTCTGCCTTGGTGATGTTGCGCACTTGGCTGGTGCCGGTTTTGCCCGCCATGCGCAAGGATTTGTCGACGATACGTGTCGCAGCCCCCGTGCCGCCTCCCTCGTTGGCCACGGCGAACATGCCTCCGCGCACCTGACGCAGCATCTCTTCGTCCAGTCCCAACGGCTCGCCACCTTCCAGAGGGGTTTCCACCCCATCTACCGATTTCACCAGCCGCGGCGTCACAGAGCGCCCCGTGGCAATCCGCGCCGTCATCACCGCCAGTTGCAGCGGAGAGGCAAGCACGAACCCCTGCCCGATTGATGCGTTCAGGCTGTCCCCAATGACCCAGTCCTTGTCGCGGTTTTCCTTTTTCCACGCCTTTGTCGGCATCAGGCCGCCAGCCACCGCCGACATGGGCACATCATGGCGCATTCCCAAGCCTAGTCTGCGTGCCATTGCCGAGATATTCTCGATGCCCACGCGCTGCGCCAGCTCGTAGTAGTAAACGTCACATGATTGCTTAAGCGAGTCGCGCAGATTCATCCGCCCATGCCCACCTCGCTTCCAGCAGTGGAACCGGCGGCTGGCAAGTTCGGTGTATCCACCGCAACGAATCTTCTCATCAGGGGCGATCACCCCCGCCTCAAGCCCCGCCAGTGCGGTCACCATCTTGAATGTTGACCCCGGAGGGTAAGTTCCCTGCACCGCTTTGTTGGCCAGAGGGCGGTACTTGTTGCCGGTCAATTCGCCGTAATCCTTGACCGAAATTCCGCGCACAAACAGGTTCGGGTCAAACGCCGGCGCAGAACCGATGGACACCAGATCACCGGTTTCAACATCGATGACCACTGCCGCCGCACTTTCGCCCGCCAGCCGCGCCTGCACAAAGTTTTGCAGGCGCGTGTCGATCGTCAGCTGAACATTCGCACCCTTCTGGCTTTCGTCACGCCCCAATTCGCGCATCACTCGGCCGATGGCATTGACCTCGACACGCTTGGTGCCAGCCTTGCCACGCAACGCCCGCTCCAGCTTGTTTTCCGAGCCGGTTTTCCCAATTTGGAACTTCGGAATTTGCAGCAAGGGGTCTTTGTCATCAATGCGGCTCAGGTCATAGTCGCTGACAGGGCCCACGTAACCTACGATATGGGCGTAATCGGCGCCGCGGGGGTATGTGCGGCTAAGCCCGACCTCAGGGGTGATCCCTGGCAAGGCGGGCGCGTTTACCGCGACTTGGCTCAGGTCTTCCCACGACAGCCGATCCGCAATGGTCACCGGCACAAGGCGCGACCGCTTCCGAAGCTCTTCTCGGGCGTGGTCCATGTCTTCGCGAGTCATCGGGATAAGCCGCGCAATTGCTTGGAGAACCGCTTCCGGGTCGTCGACCTCATCGCGCACCAAAGTGACGCGGTAGTTTTGCTCATTGCCCGCCAGCATCAAACCATTTCGGTCAAATATCTGCCCGCGCGCAGGGGGCAACAGGCGGATGTTGATCCGGTTTTCTTCGGCCAGCAGTCGGAATTGGTCGGCTTGGTTCACCTGCAAATGACGCATGCGCAAGGCCAGAATGCCGGTCATCACCGACATGCCGCCCCCCAAGATCAAACCCCGACGACTAAGGATCGACGCACTTTCCTCGACGTCTTTGGCAGAGCGCTTCATCCGATAACCCCGTCGCTGTCCAACTCGCGGGCGCTGGCCCGTCTGACGCGCAATATAAAGTGGACGAGCGCAATCACAAAGGGGTAGGCAACCGCGGTCGTCAAAATGTGAAGAACGCTCACCCCGACGCTGGGGTGCGGCACCGCGAACACAAGGTAAAACACGCTGTTGGCAAGAACGGTCGCAGCAAAGGTGCCGATGACCATGGCCACCTCAAGCGGGACGGAAATCTCGGCTCCGGTGTTGCTTTGCCGTCGCAAGAATTCATACGCCAGCAATGACACCGCAGCCCAAAGTCCCAAGGGGCGCAAGAACAGTACATCCGCCAAAAGATGGACCAACACAATCAACACAACAGGGGCCCATCGCGGCCGTCGAAACAAGAAGGCCGCTGTCAGGCAAAACAGCAGATCAGGGCCGGGAAGGTTGAAGTAACTGCCCCCCTCGCGGGTCAGCTCGCCGGTTTCGGGGTCCAGAAGCTGAACTGCCGCCGGTGCCGTGTTCAGGGGCAATAGCTGGCCGAATATGACGATCGCGCTGACCACCAAAAATAACACTCGGAACTGGAAACGCCGCCATGTGATCGGGTCAACCATCGGTGCTCTCCGCGGCACCGTCTTGATCGTTTGCTGGGGGCTCATCTGCTGAAATCAAACCACCCGTGGTGCCAATTACCGCCGAATGCGGTGTCCGCAGAACGCGCAGGAACTCCAGCCGGCCATAGTCTGCCGCCAGCTTGACGCGCAGACGCCGGTCTGACCCCAAGGCGATCTGCCCGATCAAAATATCTGCGGGAAACACCTTGCCGTCCCCCGAGGTGACCACACGGTCCCCTGGGCGCACATCCTCGATGTTTTCAACAATATCGACCGGTGGCGCGAGGGTGTTATCCCCCACAAGCAGCGCCTTTTGACCCGAAGGCTGGATTGTCACCGGTACGCGGCTGCTGGTGTCGGTCAGCAATATCACCCGAGAGGTTTTGTTGCCCACACCGGCAATCCGGCCCACCAACCCCAAGCCGTCCATGGTGGCCCAGCCGTCTTGGATGCCGTCACGCGCGCCGACATTCAGCAGCACCGATCGCCGAAACGGAGAGCCATTGTCCGTCAAAACCACACCCGTCACAAACGTGAGCTGCGCATTCAGCCGAACTTTGTTCAGGTCCAGCAATCGCGCGTTTTCCTGCTCCAGCTGAATAGCGGCTTCACGCCATGACTTCATCTGCTGCAGCTCACGGCGCAACTCTTGATTTTGCTCATAGATTCGGGCGTAGGACTGGAAATCGTCGAACATGCGGCTCACGCGGGTGACGGGCACCAAGGCCCAGTCAAACGATGGCACAACCTTATCGACCAAATTGGATCGGAACCGCTCTACCCGTGGGTTGTCGATGCGCCACAACCCGAAAATCGCAAGCAAGACAACGACCATGATCCCGATCAGAACCCGTCTGACGGGGCGGCCGTAATCTTCTTGTCCGCGTCTATCAATCGCCATGAGGTTCGTCCAAGCTGCCGCGGGCTGCTGCTCAGCCCGATAGGGTTAACTATCGTAATCTATCACGTGGCGCAGTTGTTTTTCATACTCAAGGGCTTTTCCGGTTCCTAGAGCGACGCAATTCAGGCTCTCGTCAGCCACCGATATGGCCAAGCCGGTCTGCTCGCGTAGGGCCAGATCCAACTCGCCCAGCAAGGCGCCGCCCCCCGTTAGCATAACGCCACGGTCCACAATATCGGCCGCCAAATCGGGTGGCGTGGCCTCCAGTGCCGTCATCACCGCTTCGCAGATTTGCTGCACTGGCTCGGCCAAAGCCTCTGCCACCTGAGCTTGGTTGATCTCGGTTTCCTTCGGCACGCCATTCAGCAGGTCACGGCCGCGAATTTCCATGGATGCGCCGCGCCCGTCATCCGGCATACGCGCGGTCCCGATAGAGGTTTTGATCCGCTCCGCAGTGCTTTCCCCCACCAGAATGTTTTGATGGCGACGCAGATACGAGATCAAAGCCTCATCCATACGGTCCCCCCCAACGCGCACCGAACGGGCGTAAACGATATCGCCCAGCGACATCACGGCCACTTCGGTTGTCCCACCGCCGATATCCACAACCATCGAACCGGTTGGATCGGTGATCGGCATGCCCGCCCCAATCGCCGCCGCAATCGGCTCTGCAATCAGCCCTGCTTTGCGCGCACCGGCGCCCAACACAGATTGGCGAATGGCCCGTTTTTCAACAGGGGTGGCGCCATGAGGGACGCAGACAATGATCTTTGGCTTGGTGAAGGTGGACCGGCGGTGAACCTTCCGAATGAAATGCTTGATCATTTCCTCGGCGGTGTCAAAATCTGCAATCACCCCTTCGCGCATCGGGCGAATGGCCTCAATCGATCCTGGGGTGCGGCCCAACATCAACTTCGCGTCCTCGCCCACGGCCAGCACCTCTTTGCGCCCGCCTTTGGTGTGGTAGGCCACGACCGAAGGCTCGTTCAAAACGATACCTTTGCCCTTAACATAGACCAGCGTGTTTGCGGTCCCAAGGTCGATAGCCATGTCGGAAGAAAACAGACTCGAAAAGATGCCAGCCATATAAAAAGTGCCCTAAGCGTTCAGAAAGTCCTGCCGACTCAGTCGCCCACAGGGAAGGTATTGGACTTATAGGCGGGCCGCGCGCGCGATGAAAGGTATCCGCCACGCGATATCAGCACTATTCCGCCTCTAATTAGCAGGTTAGAAGCGCTGCATGCTGTCTTATCAACATATCTTTCACGCAGGAAACCCTGCCGATGTCCACAAGCACGCGCTTCTGTGCGCGATGCTGTCCTATATGACCCGCAAGGATAAACCGCTGAGCTATCTTGAAACCCATTCGGGGCGGGCGCTTTATGATCTGTCTTGCGATGAGGCCCTCAAAACTGGCGAGGCCGAGGCGGGCATTGCCGCGCTCACGGATCGCTTTCCCGCCAGTCATCCCTACATTAAGGCGCTCAAAACCCTGCGTGAGCGCCACGGTGAGACCGCCTACGCCGGTTCTCCGATGCTTGCGGCGCTGTGCCTGCGCCCCACCGACAAGCTGCATCTGGCCGAGCTGCACCCGCAAGAGCATCAAGCCCTGCGCGACGTCATGCGCCCCCATAACGCGAAATGCTACAAACAGGATGGCTTCGAGATGGCGCAAGCCGTCTGCCCGCCAGAACCACGGCGCGGGATCATGCTCATTGATCCCAGCTACGAAATCAAATCAGACTATGACGTCATTCCCGCGCAAATCGCAAAGCTGCACAGGAAATGGAACGTTGGCGTCATCGCCCTGTGGTACCCGATCCTGACATCAGATGCGCATGTCCAGATGGTCACGGCACTTCGGTCGCAAAACTTGCCAAACCTGTTGCACCATGAGGTGTCATTTCCGCCGGTGCGCGCAGGCCACCGGATGATCGGGTCGGGCATGTTCATCGTGAACGCTCCCTATGGGTTGGACGCCGAGGCCGACGCCCTAGCCCAGCTATTCTAGGGGCTCACGCCCGCCACGCGCTCCAGCTTGAAGCGCGCCGCAGGCGCTCATTGAGGTCAAGCCAAGTTAGCTGACATCTTTGTAGGAGACCTCGGCCACGTCGCCGCCGGATCTTTCACGGCGCATCACCAGCCGGTTCAGCGCATCAACATAGGCCTTCACAGACGCCACAACCGTGTCCACATCGGCGGATTGCCCCGTGGCGATCTTGCCGTCTTCCTCCAAGCGCACTGTCACCGTTGCCTGCGCATCCGTGCCTTCGGTCACAGCGGCCACTTGGTACACCTGCAGGCGTGCGCTATGCGCAAACAGCGACTTCACCGCATTAAACGCCGCGTCCACCGGCCCGTCACCCGAAGCCGTGACGGAGCTGGCCTGCCCGTCAATTTCCAACGTCATATCAGCAGTTTTTTCCAACCCCATGCCGCAAGACACCTTCAGCGCCGTCAGCTTGATCGTGTCAGCATCCGCGTCGCCGGTTTGCATCAGGGCAATCAGGTCGTCATCATAGACTTCCTTCTTTTGGTCCGCCAATTCCTTGAAGCGCACAAAGACGTCCTTCAGCTGGTTGTCCCCCAACTCGAATCCCAACTCGGACAGCTTGGAGCGCAGCGCGGCGCGGCCCGAATGCTTGCCCATCACCAGATTGGTTTCGCTCAGACCCACGTCCTCGGGGCGCATAATCTCGAAGGTTTCTGCGTTCTTGAGCATGCCGTCTTGGTGGATGCCGCTTTCATGGGCAAATGCGTTTTTGCCCACAATCGCCTTGTTGAACTGCACGGCAAAGCCAGACACCGACGCCACGCGGCGCGAGATGTTCATCAATTTGGTGCTGTCGATGCCGGTTTGGAACGGCATGATGTCATTGCGCACTTTCAGCGCCATCACCACCTCTTCCAACGCGGTGTTGCCTGCGCGCTCACCCAAGCCATTGATGGTACATTCGATCTGCCGCGCGCCCGCCTCCACAGCAGCCAAGGAATTCGCCGTCGCCATGCCAAGGTCGTTGTGGCAATGGGTTGCGAAAATAATCTCATCTGCGCCTGGCACACGGTCCAGCAGCATTTGGATCAATGCGGCGCTTTCGCGCGGGGCGGTGTACCCCACGGTGTCGGGGATGTTGATGGTCGTGGCCCCTGCCCGAATGGCAATCTCCACCACGCGGCACAGGTAGTCTTCCTCAGTGCGCGTCGCGTCCATTGGTGACCATTGGACATTGTCACACAGGTTGCGCGCGTGGCTTACCGTCTCGTGAATCTTTTCCGCCATCTCGTCCATGTTCAGGTTGGGAATGGCGCGGTGCAGCGGCGAAGTGCCAATGAAGGTGTGTATCCGCGGGCGTTTTGCGTGTTTAACGGCCTCCCAGCAGCGGTCGATGTCTTTGAAGTTGGCCCGCGCCAAGCCGCAAATCACCGATGTTGCCGCTTGCTCCGAGATCGCCTTAACGGCGGCGAAATCACCTTCCGAGGCAATCGGGAACCCCGCCTCGATGATATCTACGCCCATCTCGTCCAGCAGACCGGCGATTTCCAGCTTCTCGTCGTGGCTCATCGTGGCGCCGGGGGATTGCTCACCGTCGCGCAATGTGGTGTCGAAAATGAATACTTTATCTTGCTTGCTCATGATCTCGGTCTCTCAAATACGTGGTTTAGCGGCAGCGGTGCTGGCGTCGCCCGTGTTGGGCAGGCCTTGCGGCTCGATCAGCAGGACTTTGGCTTCCGTTTCGGCGCGCGGGCGGTGCACCACCCCTTTGGGGATGACACATAGCTCGCCCTGCCCCAAAACAATGCTCTCGCCACCGTCTTGGTCGAGGGTCACCTCCCCCTCCAGCACCAAAAAGAAGTCGTCGCTGTCGTCATGCTTGTGAAAGGGAAACTCGCCCTGAAATTTGACGACCATAATGTCGTTGCCATTGTAGTCAGCCACGACATGCGGGTCCCAATGGGATGAGAACAGGCTTAGCTTTTGTTCAAGATTGACCTTTTTCATGGGGTCACTCCTTATCTATTCGGTTTTTTGGGAATGTCCGGCGCTGGCACTGCTGAGCGGCACGCGCCGGTAGGGCACGCTCAGCGTAGAATAAGGAGTAGAATTTCGGCTTTGATGCTCATGAGGCGATAATACGAATCCCAACCAAAAAGGAAAGCCGCAATTTCAGCCCAATGCAGGGCGGGGCCAATTGAGGCCATTTTTTGTTAATGATTCGTACACATTCAGGCCCATAGCCCCATTTACCACGGGGTAATTCACCCGCGAAAATTCCGTAAGCGATTGAATTAAAATCGAAATAATTGATGAACCGAAGATGAACGCCAAGTTCGCATTAGGTTCAACATCCATCCGTCATAACCAAGAGCATGGAAAGAAGGCCGGTCTCGATACGCCGGTTCAACTCAGACCAACAAAGGAGAACGCCATGACCGGATCATTTGCCGAGATAGCCCGTACCCGTCGCATCGAAGCCCTCCAGGCGATGCACGCTCAACGCGCAGGTGTTGCCCCGACGACTGCGAATCTCCACGCAGTTAAAACTTCGCGCTTCCCACCGATTGATAAGGTGTTGGCGGCGCTCACAGTTCAGGACCCTCTGCGCCTTATGGCGGCCTGAACACAAAAGATGACGTATCCCTCCAAGGTACGCCCATCCCTCCAAGCAAAAAGGCCGCCTCCTCTGGGCGGCCTTTTTCGTGGAAATCTGCAAAAAAGATGGAAACCTCGGCGCTGTTCACGCTGCATTCATCTTCGGGCTGCTATGAGTCGTCCTATGTTCAAAAGTGTCCTCATTCTTGGCCTTGTCGCCATCGGTGCTACCAGCCCCTCCAACCCGTCTTTCGCGTCCTCTGCGCGGGAGATGGGGCAGTCTGAGCTTCGCCAGATCGCAAACTCTGGTACCACCGTCAGCATGAAGACAACGCTTGGCTCTGTCGCCAAGTCCCTCCAAGCCAAAGTCGTTGAAGCACGCGCCTTCACCGCCGATGGTATCTACTACCGCTTTGTTTTAAAGCACACCAACGGCAAGCTCGTCAGCGTCATCATCGACGCCCAGACCGGTCGCCAAGTTCCCTCCAAGTCCTATGTTGGTCGTAAAATCGCAGCAGCAGCCTCGCCAAAACGGGTGAATAGACGCCCCGACATTCCGTCCCGATCCAATCGCTCCAACGGTTGGCCGGTACGGGTCGGCGTCCTTCCCCCGCACCAAACCCGCGCAGCAGACGGCGGCTAGAGCAAAATCTTCACGCTTCAGCCATAAACCCGCCCGATTCACCGCCTAAATCTGCACGCATGAGAATATTGCTTGCAGAAGATGACGTCACAATCGCGTCTCAGGTTAAAACCTTGCTCACCGCCGAAGGGCGCGTCGTTGACGTGGCCCATGACGGCGAAGAGGCAGGTTTTCTCGGCTCGACCGAACCCTATGATATGATCATTCTTGATTTGGGCCTTCCGACACGCGACGGCATTTCAATTCTAAAAGAATGGCGCGCCGAGGGTATCGAGACCCCGATCTTGATCCTTACGGCCCGCGATGGCTGGTCAGACCGCGTCGACGGGCTGGACGCCGGGGCCGATGACTACATGACCAAACCTTTCCACATGCCAGAGCTTGCCGCCCGTGTGCGGGCCATGTTGCGCCGCAAATCCGGACGCACAAACCCCTTGTTCGAAAAAGACAATGTTGCCTTTGACACGCGCAACGCCAAAGTCACTTTGGGAGGGGTACCCGTTGATCTCACCTCCCAAGAGGTCGCGGTGCTGTCTTACCTGATCCACAACGCCGGACGCCTGATTTCCCGTACGGAACTCAGCGAACATATCTACGAATATGACGGCGATCGCGACAGCAATACCATCGCGGTGTTCATCACGCGGTTGCGCAAAAAGCTGGGGCCGGAATTGATCCAAACCATCCGCGGGCGTGGTTACATGGTGGATGCGGCCTGATGCTGTCGTTACGCCGCAGGGCCATGATCGGTGGCGCATTATCTGCTATGGCGTCCATTCTGGTGGGCGCCTTTGTGCTTCTCAGCTCTGTTGAAAACAACGTATTGGATCGGTTCGACCGTGCCCTTGCGGATCGTCACTCGCAGTTGATTGTGGCGCTCAACAGCGTCAGCGATGCGCCCGAAACCTTGGCCGCACGCCTGTATGATCCGGCCTATGCCACCCCATACTCTGGCCGGTATTGGCAGATTTCCTCCCCCAGCGGGCAAATTTTCACATCGAACTCCATGTTTGGATCCGAGCTGCCCGAACCCGCGGGGCAGGCCGCAAATCTGACGCTGCGCTCGGTCAACGGCCCTGAAGGGGAACCTGTACGCAGCATTTTCCAAAACATTACCTTGGAAGATGGCAGCAAATGGGGGGTAAGCATCGCCGAAAGCTTGACCGCCTTGACGCTGGAGCGCCAGCGCACCCGCCGCTCCTTGCTGCTCGCATTTGTTCTTGTGGGGTTGCTGGGCCTTGCCGGTGCCATCGTCCAAACCACAGCGATCCTGCACCCGTTGGACAAGCTGCGGCGGGACGTCGCCAAACGGTGGGAGCAGGACGAGGATCTCACCGCCGCTGAATACCCCGAAGAGGTTGCCCCTTTGGTCGATGACATCAACGATTTGCTGGCGCGCAATCGCGACATTATCGCCCGCGCCCGTCGTCAGGCAGCGGATCTGGCCCATGCGTTGAAAACCCCAACCGCGATTTTGCGCAACGAGCTTGCCCTGCTGGAGGCCCAAAGCCACGACATGGATGCCTCTTTGGACGCATTGGACCGTGTGGACGCGCAACTCGGGCGCTCCCTAGCCCGCATGCGCGCTGCCAACAGCGGAGCCGCCGCAAATGTCCGGACCGATTTGTCGAACTCGGTGGACAGGTTTACGCGTTTGTTCAGCTCAATGGCCAAGCGCGACGGCAAGTCGATCACAACCACCTGCGCACCCGCACTGAGCATTCGGATGGATCAACAAGACATCGAAGAGGTCATCGGAAACCTGCTGGATAACGCCCTGAAGTGGTGTGAAGCAGAGATCGCCCTGACCGCAAAATCAAAGGACCAAGGCGTCGAAATACTGATCGAAGATGATGGCCCCGGCATTCCCGAAGACAGTCAGCGCGAGGCGTTGAAATCGGGGGGGCGCCTTGACAGCTCCAAGCCGGGGACCGGTCTGGGGCTCGCCATCGCCATCGATCTTTTACAGGCCTATGGTGCGGAATTGCAGCTGGAAAAATCCGGCCATCTCGGCGGCTTGGCTGTGCGCATCTTCATACCTGCGAAGATGCGCCAATTGATGCAACACGCGGCCTAATTTTGCGCTGCGGGCTCCTCGTCGGGCTGTACCAGTAACCCGTCTTCCCAAATGCCGCTCGCGGTGTCGCCGTTGGCATAGCTCAGCACGCCTTTGCCAGACCGCTTCCCCGCCTTGAACGTGCCTTCATAGCTGTCGCCGTTGTCATAGACCGCAGCACCTTGGCCCTCCATCAGGTCGTCTTTCCACGCGCCCACATAGCTGAAGCCCGCAGGCGAAGTCAGCGTGCCAGTGCCTTCGCGCCGACCATCCACGAAGCTGCCTTCATAGGTCACCCCATTGGCCAAAGTGGTCTTCCCTTGCCCGTGTTTTTGTCCGGCCAGCCACTGGCCTTCATAGGTTTTGCCGTCCGGAAAGGTCATTTTTCCTTGCCCTTCGTTGCGCGCATTGCGGAACTCACCCTCATAACGCAGCCCGCTGGGGAAGGTCGTGATACCGGTGCCCTCAATGACGCCTTTGACCCAGTCGCCCTCATAGGTAGAGCCATCTTGGTAGGTCATTTTCCCCTTCCCGTCGGCAAGTTCATTGCGCAACTGCCCAACGTAGACGGATGTGTCGGGGTAGGTCACCGTCCCTTGCCCATCGACCCGACCGTCGACCCATTGGCCCGAGTATTCGAACCCATCTGCGCGTTTGAGCGTGCCTTGCCCGTGGCGTTGATCCGCTTTGAACCCACCCTCGTAGAATGTACCATCTGCGTATTCCATCCGGCCCTGCCCGTCGCGTGCGCCGGCCTTCAACGACCCCGTGTATGTATCGCCGTTGGCCTGAACGCGAACGCCTTCGCCCTCCATCTGGCCCGCAACCCATCCCCCTTCGTAGGTCAGCCCGTCCGGAAGCCCCAACTTGCCTTGACCGTGACGCAAGCCTGCGGCCATTTCGCCATCATAGGTAGATCCGTCAGGGTAGGTGATCTTGCCCCGCCCCTCTTTTACGCCGCCAGCCCATTGCCCCTCATACCGGAACCCGTTGGGGTTGGTCAGCGTTCCCACTCCGTGATGATGCCCGTTCAGGAACTCGCCCTCATACCGCGCGCCATTGGTGAAGATCGCAATGCCGCGGCCAATAATCTTGCTGTTGACCCAGTCGCCCTCATAGGTGCCGCCGTCAGCGAAGATCACTTTGCCAAACCCGTTGGGTTTGCCATCGTCGAACTGACCTTCGTATAGCGACCCGTCTGGGAAACGGGCAGTGCCTTGCCCGCTCGCTTCGCCATTCACCCAATTGCCGGAGTACTCATAGCCGTTGGGCAGCGTGATAACCCCTTGCCCGTGGCGCTTTCCCTCCTTGAAGCTGCCGGTATAGACCCCGCCGTCTTCATATTGCTTTGTGCCGGACTCCTGAGCAATCGCGGGGACAACGGCAAGGCCAAGGCAAATTAGGGACACAACACTCAGGCGCATAGGTAGATACTCCGACGGGTAATTTTGCGAGAGCCTAGTGGAGCGCTCCACCTGTGACAAGCAAGGCCGCAGCAAAGCGCGCCCCTTTTTGCGCTGCCTCTTTCCCTCACGCGCCGGTCTGCTAAATGTTGGCGCGTTGATCGAAGGACATATCTCATGAACGACACGTTCCGCCTGACTTTGGCGCAGCTGAACCCCACCGTAGGTGATTTCGCGGGCAATGCCGCCAAGGCGCGTGACGCGTGGCAGCAGGGCAAAGACGCCGATGCGCAAATGGTTGCCCTGCCCGAGATGTTCATAACCGGATATCAGGTTCAGGATTTGGTGTTAAAGCCCGCCTTTACCGAAGGCGCTGTAGCCGCGGTGGATCAACTGGCGCTGGAATGTGCTGACGGTCCTGCCTTGGGAATAGGTCATCCAATATTCATCGATGGCGCTTTGTATAACGCCTATTCGATCCTTGAAGGTGGTAGGGTCAAAGCCCGCATGCTGAAGCATGAGCTCCCGAACACCCAAGTGTTTGACGAGCGCCGCCTCTACACCCCCGGACCGCTTGGCGGGCCTTATTCGATTGGCCCTTTGCGCCTTGGCTCCCCTATTTGCGAGGATGCTTGGCACGAAGACGTGTCTGAAACGCTGACCGAATCCGGTGCCGAAATTCTGCTGGTTCCGAATGGGTCGCCCTATTATCGGGGCAAACAGGACATCCGCCTCAATCACATGGTTTCGCGTGTGATCGAAAATGACCTGCCGCTGGTATACCTCAATATGGTCGGCGGTCAGGACGATCAGGTGTTCGATGGCGGCTCCTTTGTGTTGAACCGTGGTGGCAAGCTCGCCTTGCAGATGCCCGCCTTTGACGAGGCCATCGCTCATGTCGATTTCACCCGCGATGGCGACGGCTGGACCGCAGTCGAGGGGAAGAAGACGCCTCTCCCCGACGTTTATGAACAAGACTACCGCGTCATGGTGGAGGCCTTGCGCGACTACATGCGCAAAACCGGTTTCAAGCAAGTGTTGCTGGGCATGTCCGGTGGAATCGACAGCGGTTTGGTCGCGACCATCGCCGCTGACGCCCTTGGCCCCGAAAATGTGCGCTGTGTGATGCTGCCCTCAGAATATACCTCAGAGCATTCACTGGAGGACGCCTCTGAGGCCGCGCGCCTGCTTGGCACTCGCATTGATACGGTTCCGATTTCTGGGCCGCGCGCCGCCGTGACCGAAGCACTGGCGCCTTTGTTTGCCGATACCAAAGAAGACCTAACCGAGGAAAACATCCAGTCCCGCTTGCGCGGTGTGCTGCTGATGGCCCTGTCCAACAAATTTGGCGAGATGTTGCTGACCACAGGAAATAAATCCGAAGTGGCAGTGGGCTACGCCACGATCTACGGCGATATGGCGGGGGGGTATAACCCGATCAAGGATCTCTACAAAATGCGCGTGTTTGAGACCTGCCGTTGGCGCAACGCCAATCACCGCTCTTGGATGATGGGCCCTGAGGGCAAAGTGATCCCCCAACGTATCATCGACAAGCCGCCCTCGGCAGAATTGCGACCCGACCAAAAGGACGAGGACAGCTTGCCCCCCTATGAGGTGCTCGACGACATTCTGGAGCGTCTCGTGGACAAGGATCAATCTGTTGCTGAGGTTGTTGCCGCAGGTCATGACCGTGCGGTGGTCAAAAAGATCGAACATCTGATCTACATCTCGGAATACAAACGCTTTCAATCGGCCCCTGGTGCTCGATTAACTGAACGCGCGTTCTGGCTGGATCGGCGCTACCCGATCGCCAATCGATGGCGTGATGAATCCTGACGCAAAACGCATATTGATCCTTGGGGCTTATGGCCTCATCGGGTCTGCAATTGCGCGACGGCTGACCGCCGCAGGTCATCTGGTGACTGGATTGGGGCGCGATCCGGTCGCTGCTCGCAAAGTTCTTCCAAACATCTCTTGGCAAATAGCGGATGTGGCAGGCCTGTTGGACCCGAATTCATGGGGCGCCCACCTGCAAGATATCGATGTCGTGATCAACTGCACGGGCGCGTTGCAGAACGGGCACCAAGACGATCTCGAAGCGCTGCACCATCACGCGGTTGCGGCCCTCTCAAAGGCCTGCGCATCCCGTGACGCGCAGTTGATCCAAATCTCCGCCGTTGGGGCCACACCCGAGGCCCGCACGAACTTCTTATCCTCAAAGTCCCGTGGCGATGCGGCCATCAAGGCCTCAGGATGCCGGTATCAAATTCTGCGACCTGGATTGGTGCTGTCGGAAACAGCCTATGGCGGCACTGCGATGCTCCGGATGCTGGCCGCCGTCCCTGTGATCCAACCGCTGGCCTTCGCGGATGCGCCGATCCAAACCGTCTCGACCAATGACCTAGCCTCTGCGGTGCTTTATGCGGTGTCCGGAGACGTCCCCAGCGGGTTTGAGGGGGATCTGGTCGAGCCCATGCCCCGTCCTCTCGGCGAAATTGTAGCGCAGATGCGCCATTGGCTGGGCTTTCCCCGCGCCACGCGACAACTTCACATGCCGCGCCCGATCCTTGCGGTTTTGATCGCCGCCGCGGATGGCTTATCCCACCTTGGGTGGCGCTCCCCGTTGCGCCGCAACGCGGTGACCGTTCTTCAAGACGGGGTCACGGGTGACCCGACCCCATGGGCCAATCTGGGGCTGATGCCTGTGGCGGCGCTCAAGGACACCCTCGCCTGCATGCCCGCCCGCGCCGAGGACCGCATGTCGGCGCGAATATCACTGGTTATGCCCCTGCTCGTCGCCACCTTGTCGCTGTTCTGGCTTGTGTCGGGGCTCATCGGTTTGTTTTACGCCACCCCCGCCGCCCGAGTGCTGCAAGACGTCGGCTGGCCCTATCCGCTCGCTGTCTCCAGCGTGGTCTTTTGGGCCATCGTCAACATGGTGCTTGGGGTGACCATCCTGTTTCGCAAACATTCGGCCATGGCGTGTTGGGCGATGATCGCTGTCAGCGCAATCTATCTGATGGCCTCCAGCTTGGTCACTCCACATCTCTGGGGCGACCCCCTTGGGCCTTTGGTCAAGATTTTGCCTGCAATGGCCTTGGCCCTAGTGGCACGCATCACATTGGAGACCCGCTAGTGGATTGGCTGGACGTTTTGCGGTTCCTTCATGTTCTGGGAGCATGTGTGTTGATCGGAACCGGCGCGGGCATTGCCTTCTTTATGGTCATGGCGCATCGCACTGGCTCTGCGGCCGGCATCGCGCACACGGCATCCATCGTGGTAATTGCCGACACAATATTCACAGCCACCGCCGCGGTTTTGCAGCCCGTCACCGGCGCCGCATTGGCATGGGGGCTGGGGTGGTCGCTGCTTGAGGGTTGGGTGCTGGCCTCGTTGGTGCTTTACGTCGTGATCGGGGTGTTTTGGTTGCCCGTGGTCTACCTGCAAATCCAGATGCGCAACGAGGCTGCGACCTCTGCCAGAAACGCGACCGCCCTTAGCCCACGCTACTTTAGGTTGTACCGCATTTGGTTCGGTTGTGGCGTTCCGGCGTTTCTTGCTATCTGCGGAGTGTTGTGGCTCATGTTGATGAAACCCGCGTTGCCGTTTTGATCCCACGGCCTTGTGATTTGTCGATTGATCTGCGGTTTGGCACCAAGTCCGCATGAAACATTTGAAATCACTCGCGACTGCTGTTGCAGTCCTCTTTTCCTCCCCTGCCCTTGCTTGTGGTCCCGATACGGATTGCGTCTTGGACGATCGAACATACCGCGTGGCGATGCCCGAAGGTCACGACGGGGCCACGCCAGTTGGCGCAATCGTGTTTTCGCACGGGTACCGCGGGTCCGCTGCGGGGCTGATGCGCAATCGCAATCTGCGCCGTGTCATATCCGACATGGGTTTGGCGTTTATCGCCCTAAAGTCCAAAGGGGACGATTGGGTTTTGCCCAACTCGCCACGTCACATGGACAGCGACGGTTCCGGTGAGTTTGAGTATGTCGACGCCGTCATCGCGGATGCCACCCAGCGCCACAGTATAGATGCCGACCGTTTGGTTGCGGCGGGGTTTTCGGCAGGCGGGATGATGACATGGAACCTTGCCTGCGCGCGTTCCGACCTGTTTCGCGGCTTCGTGCCTATATCGGGCACATTTTGGCTAAAGCCCCCCGCAGCCTGCAACGGGCCGGTCGCAAACATCATCCACATCCACGGCGACAATGATCCAACGGTGCCCCTGAACGGGCGTCCTATCTTGCGCACCCATCAGGGCAAAGTGTCCGACGCGCTGGAAATGTACCGCGCTTATGGCGCGTTCGCAGAGGTCTCAGCCAGCAAAACCGCCCCGACATCCAAACGCCTGTCTTGTAGCAACAGCGCCAATTCTGACGGCGACATTTTGAACTTTTGTATGTTTGAGGGCGGGCATAGTTTCCGCAGCGAATATCTGCGCTACGCTTGGGAAACCTTCGAGGATGCGGGGCGGCTCTAAACCGCCCCGTCCCGAATTACAGCATCATCTGATAGCTCATCGGGACATACTCAAAGCCGTCGTCTTTGCTGGCAACATAGCCCATCGCGGGGAACGGCATGTGGTAGCCAACCATCGGCACGCGGTCCGCCGCCAGCATGCCCAGCACTTTGCGGCGAGACGCGGCGGCCTGCGCCTTATCCATGTCGAACCGCACCTCCCAATCGGGCTTGGCCAGCGACCACACGGGGTGATTGGCCAAATCCGCGATCAGCACCAGCTGGGCGCCATTGCTTTCAATCATGTATCCCATGTGGCCCGGAGTGTGGCCATACATGGCAACTGACGTAATGCCCGAAGCCACGGAGGCCCCGTCGTCGATCATTGTCATCTTTTCCGACAAAGGTGCGACTTTCCCCGCAAAACCCTTGTTGTCGGCCTTGGCCCAGTGATTGTGCTCTATCGCGCCGGTCACATAAGACGCATTTTTGAAGGTCTCTCCTGCATCGCTCATCAAGCCGCCAATGTGGTCGCCGTGCATATGGGTGATGACAACTTTGTCGACTTGATCCGTGGTGTATCCTGCGGCCTCCACGGCTGTCGTGATGCCTTTGGCGTTCTGTCCGGTGTCAAAGAGGATCAATTCCGACCCTGTGTTTATCAATGTCGGGGTAAAGAAAAACTGCACCTTGTCGGCGGGCAGGAAGGCCGCATCCGAGGTTTGCGCGAATGTCTCTTTGTCGACGTTCATCCCGAAAATGCTTTGCGGGTCCTCCACTGACATCATTCCGGCCAGCAATGTGGTCACTTCAAACTCCCCAAGCTTCACACGGCGGGATTTGGCAATATCTATGCCCTTCATGTCCGCTTTGGCGGCGGCGGCCCGCGGCAGGGCGGCGGCAAGCGGCAGGCTTGCCCCCAACGAAAGTGCGGCGCGTCTGGTGAATGTCATGGTAAAATTCTCCTGTGCTGAATGATCTGGGCGGCATCAAACAAGGTTGCGCGCCTAAAATCCAATCAATACCAAGTGAGAACAGCACAGATATGGACAAAGGCGGGCCATTGTGGTTCACGAACGGCAACCCGAAAAGGACCGATCCATGACCGTCACACGCTTTGCCCCCTCCCCGACCGGCTACATTCATGTAGGCAACTTGCGCACCGCTTTGTTCAACTACTTGATCGCGCGCAAGGCGGGGGGGCAGTTTATCCTGCGCCTTGACGATACGGATCCGACACGGTCCACGCAGGAATATGCGGATGCGATCAAAGTCGATCTGGAATGGCTGGGCATTGAGTGGGACCGCGTGGAGACCCAATCCTCTCGGTTGGACCGCTATGTCGCTGCCGCCGATGAGCTGCGCTCCAAAGGCCGCTTTTATGAAGCCTTCGAGACCCCGACCGAATTGGACCTGAAACGCAAGAAGCTGCTGAACATGGGCAAGCCTCCGGTCTATGACCGCGCGGCTCTTGATCTGTCCGACGACGAGAAAGCCGCCCTGCGCGCTGAACGTGGCGACGGGGTGTGGCGCTTCAAGCTGGACCAAGAGCGCATTGAATGGGCCGATGGCATTGTCGGCGATGTTTCGATTGACGCGGCATCCGTGTCCGATCCGGTGTTGATCCGTGGTGACGGGCAATTCCTCTACACCTTGGCCTCCGTGGTGGATGACACCGAAATGGGCATCACCAATGTTGTGCGCGGCTCTGACCATGTGACCAACACGGCAACCCAAATCCAGATCATTCAGGCCTTGGGTGGCCATGTGCCAAACTTTGCGCATCACTCCTTGCTGACCGGCCCGCAGGGCGAGGCGCTGTCGAAGCGCTTGGGCACATTGTCCTTGCGTGATCTGCGCGAATCCGGCGTGGAGCCTTTGGCCCTGCTGTCACATATGGCGCGTCTCGGCTCGTCCCAGCCGATTGAGCTGCGCGCGTCCATGGATGAGCTGATCGAAGGTTTCGACCTCAGCCACTTTGGCGCGGCCCCGACCAAGTTTGACGAACAAGACCTCTACCCGCTGACCGCGCGCCACCTCAGCGCACTCGCCGCCGAGGACGTCAAAGCTGACCTCGATGCGTTGTCAGTGCCCTCCGACAAGCAAAGCGCCTTTTGGAATGTCGCCCGTGAAAACATCACCACCCGCAAGGACATCGCAGGATGGTGGGATCTTTGCGTGAACGGTGCCGATCCTGTGGTCGATGACGAGGACAAGGATTTCGTGGTGGACGCGCTGGCCATGCTGCCTGACGCGCCTTTCACGGACACCAGCTGGTCTGAATGGACCGCCGCTGTCAAAGAGGCCACCGGCCGCAAAGGCCGCGGATTGTTCATGCCGCTGCGCAAGGCGCTGACCGGAATGAACCACGGCCCCGACATGGGATCGCTGATGCCGCTTTTGCAAAAGATCAAAGCGAAGGGCTAGGCGCCCCTTCGCCCCACATCACCCTGACGAAACTCTTGGCCCAGAGGTAACATCAGCTCTGCGCGAAACTTGTCGCTGTTCGCGGCCACAGAACAAAGGCCTGTTTCCGGTGGCTTGCGGCCCCAGTGGCGAGGCCGCAAATCCTAGTTCAATGTGTTTCAAGTGAAACGTAGACATCCATCTCGGCCTCAGGGTCGAAGTCACTGAGATCCATGACCGAAAAGAACATCGCGCAGGCGGGCGATTCCATCTCTTTTTTGACCACGTCCAAATAGTCCTCGTGGCTGCGGAACTGGACGATATCGAGGTAAGTGCCATCAGGCTTGCGAACAAGCTGACGACGGAGCACGCCCTCTTCATTTGCGACAAATTCGTTTTGGAAAACTGCCGAAGCGGCGAGCAGATCGGCCTCTGTTTTGCCTTCAGCAAGTTTGATCGGTGCGAGAACAGTAACGGGTGACATCTTATCTCCTTTGGTGGTTTTGTGTCACGGTGGTACCTATTGCCTAATATGACATTTTGTGTCCTATTTCTTTGATGGCGCGTGCGAATTCACATGATCGGCTCAAACGGTTTGAACTCTTGGCTGCTCACCTCAAGCAGGAAGGTTTCTGCACCATCAAGGATCTGGCCGAGGTCCATGGCGTAAGCGAGCGCACGATCGCGCGGGATCTGCAACTGATGAGGGATCAGGGTCTCCCTATCGATGCAGATCGGGGGCGCGGTGGCGGTGTCCGGCTGGACCGTCATTGGGGCATCGGTCGTCTCAACTTGAGTTACCCCGAAGCGGTTGACCTTCTGATCAGCATTTCCGTTGCCGAGCAAATGAAATCACCGATTTTTCTAGCTAATCTGGCGTCAATCAGAAGGCAGCTCATTGCTTCTTTTTCAATGGACAAACGTGACAAGGTTGAACGGCTGAAATCACGAATACTGATCGGCGAGACGGCTTCGACATTCGTTCAAGGAAACGTTCTGCCCTCCAGTGGCAAGGCGGTTCAGAAACTGCATCAGGGGTTTCTTGATCAGACAAGTGTAGCCGTTCGCTACAGGGACGAAAGCGGCAAAATCACCAAGCGGGAGATTGAGCCGCATTACCTTCTGCTGAACTATCCGATCTGGTATGTGCTCGCCGTCGACCACCTGCGCGGTGCTTTGCGAACTTTTCGGTGCGATCGCATTCTGAGCGCTGAACCCACCGACACGAAGTTCAAGGTTATGCCGAAAACAAGCTTCGCGCAGCCTCTGGAGGGTAACGAGCTACTCAAATAGGCAACCCACCACTCGCAGATTGCAATTAGCCGTCGCCCATCCAGCCGCGCAGCATTGCCAAGGCCGCAGGGCTATCCCATTCGGCATCCCCGTTCATTCGCGCCACTTCGCGCCCCTGCGGATCAATCAACACTGTAAAGGGCAAGCCGCGGCCACCAATGTCGCGGATCAAAGTCATTTTGGGGTCAAAGAGCTTTGGCAAATGGGCCAGTTTCTTTTCATCAAAGAAGCGATCAACCGCGGGGCGGGCGTTGCGTCCGGTGGTGATCGTCACGACCTCAAATTTTGCCCCGCCAAGCTTTGCGTCGAGACGGTCCAATGACGGCATCTCCTTCACGCAAGGCGCACACCACAGCGCCCAAAAGTTCAGCAAAACATATTTTCCGCGGTAGGCCGACAGGCCCACCTTGTTGCCGCCAGCGTCCAAAAACTTGGTCGCCGGAAGGGCACGTGGCTCTCCATGCACCTGTAAGCCCGCCAGATCACCCTTCGCCAACGCAAACAAAGCATCCGTTCCGGCAACTGCAGGGTTTGCACCCAAGGCTAGGCCCGCGTATAGCACCAAGAGCTTTAAGAACCGCATTTCACTACTCCAAAAGGCCAGCACATGACCGACAACAAAAAAGACGAATCCAACGCCATGTGGGGCGGGCGCTTCGCCGCTGGTCCAGACGCCATCATGGAAGCAATCAATGCCTCCATCGGGTTTGACCAACGTTTCGCCCAGCAAGATATTGAGGGCTCCCGCGCCCATGCCGCCATGTTGGGCGCCAAAGACATCATTACGGGTAACGATGCCGAGGCGATCAGGGAAGGCCTCCTCACGGTCTTGTCAGAAATCGAGACCGGAAAGTTCCCGTTTTCCGTGGCTTTAGAAGACATTCACATGAATGTGGAGGCACGCCTGCGCGAATTGATCGGCGAACCTGCGGGTCGTTTGCACACCGGCCGTTCCCGCAATGACCAAGTGGCTTTGGGCTTTCGCCTCTGGGTGCGCGATCAGGTGGATGCCGCGATTGTCAGCATCAAAGCCCTGCAAAAGGCGCTTGTCGCGCAGGCCGAGGCCGGAGCGGGCTGGGTCATGCCTGGTTTTACCCATTTGCAAACCGCGCAACCTGTCACATGGGGTCACCACATGCTGGCCTATGTTGAAATGCTGGGCCGCGATGTGTCTCGTTTTGAGGACGCCCGCAAGCGCATGAACGAATCGCCCCTTGGGGCAGCCGCGTTGGCCGGTACGTCTTTCCCGATTGACCGCGACATGACGGCGCAAGCGTTGGGCTTTGACCGCCCAGCGGCCAATTCGCTGGATGCCGTGGCCGACCGCGACTTCGTTCTCGACTTCCTTGGAGCGTCCTCGATCTGCGCCATGCATTTGTCGCGCCTGTCCGAGGAGCTGGTGATCTGGTCCTCAGCGCAATTCCGCTTTGTGACCATCTCGGACCGTTTCTCCACCGGCTCGTCGATCATGCCGCAAAAGAAAAACCCTGACGCCGCTGAACTGATCCGCGCCAAGATTGGCCGCATCTATGGCGCCAACACCGCGTTGATGATCGTGATGAAAGGGCTGCCGCTGACGTATTCGAAAGACATGCAGGAAGACAAAGAAATGACCTTCGACGCGGCCGACAGCCTGATGCTGGCGCTGGCGGCGATGACTGGCATGGTCGCAGATATGACCGCAAATCAGCCAGAGCTGGAAAAGGCCGCGGCCTCTGGCTTCTCCACCGCGACCGATTTGGCCGATTGGTTGGTGCGCACGTTGGATATGCCATTCCGCGACGCGCATCATGTTACCGGTGCCTTGGTGAAACTTGCCGAAGATAAGGGCTGCGACCTGCCCGACCTCAGCCTTGCTGACATGACTGGCGTTCATGCTAAGATCACGCGGGATGTCTTCGACGTTCTTGGCGTTCATAATTCCGTCGCCAGCCGCACCAGCTTTGGGGGCACGTCACCGGACAACGTGCGGGCGCAGGCGGCTCTTTGGAAGGAAAAACTAGCATGAAACACGTGATTGCGCTGACGACCGCCGCCCTGCTGGGCGCTTGTGGCATCGATGGTGAACCCAGCTCTCCGGAGCCTCAGGCCGCGACAAAAACCGGCGTTACCATCACCGGCCGCGCCGAAGTCGGTGCACAGAAAAAGTGGTAGGCACGGGGAATACCCGCCTAAATAAGCGATCCCCCGCTGTAGCTACTGCTTGCAAATGGACAGCGGTGCGGGTGAAGTGAATAACAGGGTGCGACCAACGCGCCACCAGATACGGTAAGTGAGACTATGGAAAAGATCCCAATGACCCCAACGGGGTTCAAGGCCCTCGACAGCGAACTGAAAAACCTCAAGGTCGTGGAACGTCCCGCGATCATCCAAGCCATCGCCGAGGCCCGCGAACATGGGGACCTGTCCGAAAATGCCGAGTACCATTCCGCCAAGGAAAAGCAATCCTTCATCGAGGGGCGCGTCAAGGAATTGGAAGGCATGATCAGCCTTGCGCAGGTCATTGACCCCGCCACCCTGTCCGGTGCCATCAAATTTGGCGCGACGGTCAAGATGATCGACGAAGACACCGAGGAAGAGAAAACTTTCCAGATCGTCGGCGAGCAAGAGGCCGATATTCACAACGGGCTGCTCAACATCGCCTCCCCTTTGGCCCGCGCGCTCATCGGCAAGGAAGAAGGTGACAGCGTCGAGGTGAAGACCCCAGGCGGCACCAAAGACTACGAAATTCTGGAAATCCAATACGTCTAAGAACCACGGCAGAGACAACAGCACCATGTCAGACAAAGAGCCAGAGATCATCACCGACAAACCCATGGACTTGGGCGTTTACGCGCGCCCCGAGCGTGGGATGGCGGCTGCGGATGTCATCGCCATTGCATTGTCCGTTCTGTGGTTGATCTCTGTGGCGGTGTATTTCTTGATCTTATCCCCTGCCCAAGAGACCACGCGCGGCAGCTTTGTGGTGGCGATGCTCGCGGTTTTCCTGCCTATAGCGTTGATCTGGATCGGGGCCACCGTGGTGAAAACCGCCCGCGTCATGCGCGAAGAGGCCAGCCGCCTGCAGTCGGCCATCGACGGGATGCGCCAAGCCTATGTGTCACAGGCGCAAACCTCTGGCATGGGGGTCAAACCCGCGGTGGAACGCAAACTTGATGAAATCGCGTCAGCGACCAAGCAAACGCAAAACACTGTGGCCACATTCGCAACATCGCGCCCCACAACACCAGAGCAAACCCCATCCCACCCCGCATTGACCAAGCCGGATGCGGTCCCCGACAGCCAGCCGGTGTTGGCTCTGGGCACGCCAGAAGTCACATCGCGCCCACCTCTATCGGTCGAAGACTTTATCGGGGCGTTGGATTTCCCAGAGGATGAAAATGACATCGAGGGCTTTCGCCAGTTGCGTCGGGCCTTGGCGGATCACAAAAGTGCCAAGTTGGTGCGATCATCCCAAGATGTGCTGACTTTGCTGAGCCAAGACGGCATCTACATGGATGACCTAACCCCAGACCGGTCGCGCCCAGAGTTGTGGCGGGCATTTGCCAATGGGGAGCGCGGGCCTTCTGTTGCTGGCATTGGCGGGGTGCATGACCGTTCGTCTCTGGCGCTGGCCTCCGGCCGCATGCGGTCTGATGCGGTGTTTCGCGATGCGGTGCACCACTTCTTGCGTGAATTCGATAAGGTTTTCGCCGATTTCGTGGATGCCGCAACGGATCAGGACATCACCAAGCTGGCGGATACCCGCACTGCACGTTGCTTTATGCTCCTCGGTCGCGTGACCGGCACCTTCGACTAGCCAATACCGCCTATCGCGCCCTATAGCTCGTGGCCACAGGTTCCGTTCTCAATGGAATAGACCTGCAAGGCATATCGGCCAGAGGCTTGTTCCCCCCAGACAACTCGAACTGCGACAAAGTCAGGTTTGGTTAAGCGCCGCTTCCGCGCGACTGAGGTAATCACCGACGGGGCGTATTCTTTGCAAATGCGCGCCAAGGCTTTTGGGGCAATACCGCCGGCCGCCCCCGCTGCGCCCTGCGGGGTGGTTTGGATCAACATCTCGACGCCTTGGCCATAGACCGAATGGCTCAGCACCCCCGTGTTCACCAGATCATACCGCGCTGTTTGGCTATTGGCCGCGTTTGTCATCACCATAAAAGATAGAAGACACGACAAAAAGATTTCCCGTCCGAACTGCCGATACATCATTGGTACTCCCTCTAGGTTTTTGGTAAAACCAATGCGACATATACGCAAACAGCGTTGAGAGGAAGTTAAGCAACGGGCAGAAATTCCCTTCAATTCAAACTAAATGCCGGACCATTGTCGTGGCTTTGCGAAACCCAAACACGCGGTGCAGCGGCCACGCATCGACTTCACCGCAAGCTTCGAACCCTTGGCGCGCATATAGGGCCTGCGCCCTTGGGTTACTGTCAATCACATCCAGCCGCACTTGCGCAAAGCCACCCGATTGCGCATGCAAGACAACCGCGTCCAGCAGCGCAGTTCCAACGCCTTTGCCCCGCGCGGCCTCATCCACAAAAATGCCGTCCATCAACAGTTGCCCGTCGGTCAGGTCGCGCTCAAGCTGGTCCAGCATGAGGCCCCTCCACAAGCCGCCAAACCGGCCATAAATCGGCGTCAGGTCAGACAGGTCTCCGCCGACCAATCCGCCCTGCGGGGTCTTGTAGCCCGCGACGCCAAGCAGCTGCGACCCTTCAAGCGCGCAAATGGCGAATTGCGGCTGCAGCACCGATTCAATGAAGGATATTCCGCGGTCCTCTGGCCCAAGAATCGCGCCGAGCTTGCCCGAGAAGGCCCCCCAAAACAGATGGGCAACATGGGTGCGTTGAGAGGGCTGAAATCCATGAACGATCTGCATTACAAGCCAAAGCTTCGATAAGGAATGTAGCGCACAAGATCCCCTTGCGCGATCACGGCCTCGCCGTCTGGCAGCTCAACCAACCCCTCAGACCAGCTGAGCCCAGAGATGCGGCCCGACCCTTCCGAGGCGAACACTTCCACCCCTGACGGCCCCATGCGCGCCCGCAGATACTCGCGACGCCCCGGCTTTTTGCGTTTCTCAAAGGCTGCGGGAACCAAGAAGCCTTGCGGGTCTTGCCAAGCTGCACCGGCCAGCTTCAAACAAGCCGGTCGCGCAAACATCACGGCGCAGACAAACGCCGCCACAGGGTTCCCGGGAAGCCCCAGCACCGGCACGCCCTGCCACATGGCCAGCGCCAAAGGGCGCCCAGGTTTCAAAGCGATGCGCCACGCCTGCAGGTTTCCCTGCTCGCGCAATAGGGCCGATACATGGTCTTCGTCCCCCGCCGAGGCCCCTCCAGAGGTCAAAATAATGTCGCAGCGCTGCGCTGCGTCGTCCAACCCCGCCGCCAATGCGTCGCGGTCGTCGCGGATATGGCCAAGGTCCACCGCTTCGCAGCCCCACGCTTTGGCGACCTGCAACAGCATCGGCCGGTTGGCGTCATAGGTGCGATCCGCAGGCGCTTCGATGTCGGGGGTCACCAGCTCATCGCCGGTGGATAAAACGCCGACCCGCAGGGGCTTGAACACCTGCACCTCGTCCACCCCCAATGCCGCCAGCAGGCCCGCATCTTGTGCTCGAAGCATGTGGCCTTTTGCGAAGACCTCCGCCCCTTTCACTACATCTTCCCCTGCCTTTCGGGTGTTGGCGCGCGGACGCAGTGGCCCTCGAAACGCCACATGGGTCGCGGTCACATTGCAATCTTCTTCCAGCACCACCGTGTCCACGCCCTCGGGCAAAATTGCGCCGGTCAATATTCGGATCGCCGAACCTTGGGGAACCGAGCCACCGTAGGCTGCCCCCGCCGCCGCGCGGCCATCAGTTAACGGGAGCAGCTGATCGCCCTCTCCCGTCGCCTCATGCGCAAACCCATAGCCGTCCACAGCCGAGTTTGGTGCAGGTGGGTTGGATCTGCGCGCAGTTACGGGTTGTGCCAGAATGCGACCGACCACATTTGCGTGCGAGACCTGCTCCACCCCAACCACGCAGTCGATCGCTGCGTTCAAAAGTGCCAGAGCCTCATCAACCGGTGTCCAGTCGACCCCCGCCGGAAGGGCAAAGCAGTCGTCGCGCAGTTTGGGGGGGCGTGGCATATCCGGTTGCGTCATTTGCCCCTCACAATCCCACCCGCGCGAGGATGAAATCCGCGATGGCGGTCGTGTCGTCCAAGTCCAAAACCGGCACAGAGGCCTCAATCCTGCTGTCCGAGGCCACGGCCACAATCGTGTTGTCCTGTGGCGCGATAAGCGGCTGTCCGGTGGCCGCACGATGCGCTTCGATCTTGTCGTGCCCCTCGCGCTTGTAGCCTTCGATCAGCACCAAATCCACGGGGTCCAGTTTCTCCAACAAGCTGCTCAGAGAGGGTTCCGGCGCGTCGCGCAGCTCCGACATCAACGCCCAGCGGTTGCGCGAGGCCAAAATCACCTGTGATGCCCCTGCCTCGCGGTGGCGGTAGCTGTCCTTGCCCTCATGATCCACGTCAAAGGAATGATGCGCATGTTTCAGCGTCGACACAGTCACCCCAAGCCCGACAATCTCGGCCACCAGCCGTTCCATCAGCCCCGTCTTTCCGGAGTTCTTCCAGCCGGTGACGCCAAAAACCTTCATAGTAAACCTTCCGCACGCGCCATATCCTCTGGCGTGTTCACATTGAAAAACGGGTCGAACCCTGCGACCGGAAACTCTGCGGTGGCGGTGCCATGTGTGTCGGTCCATGCCACGACTTTTCGCACGCCCCGTGCCAAAGCTGCGCGGAGGTCTTCGCGCAGCTCAACCGGCCAAAGCCCGAAGGTCGGATGACGCGACATACCGCGTTTGGGGTCCGGTGTGGCAGCCAAGGCGATCGGCCCTTTATCCGCCGCCAGCAGCAGCCGAGGCACCAGATCGCACGGGAAGAAAGGCGTGTCTGCCGCTGCTGTTACGATGTGGCTGTGGCCGCGCGCAGCTGCCCAATCCATACCCGCCAAAACACCTGCCAAAGGGCCTGGGTATTCCGCGACGCTATCGGCCACGATGGGCAGGCCGTATCCTTCAAACCGCGACACGTCACCATTTGCGTTCAATGCGACGTCCGCCACCTGAGGCTCCAGCCGGTCAATCACGCGGGCCAGCAATGTCTCCCCGCCCAAGGTCAGCAAACCCTTGTCACCGCCGCCCATGCGTCGCGATAGGCCGCCCGCCAAGATAACCCCTGCTGGCTGTTTCATGCGCCCCCCTTTCGGCCGGATGTCTTCGGCTCATCGGGCACGTTCTTGGCATCCGCATCCCAGATCAGGCGCTCCTTGCCGGACAGGCAGATGAAACGTTGCCCGCGCATCCGGCCAATCAACGTCAGCCCCACTTGCTGCGCGATCTCCACGCCCCACGCCGTAAAGCCCGAGCGCGACACAAGCACCGGAATACCCATCAATGCGGTTTTGATGACCATCTCGGAGGTCAACCGCCCCGTGGTATAGAGCAGCTTGTCGGCGGCGGACGCTCCCTCCAGCGCCATCCAGCCGGACAGTTTGTCGACGGCGTTGTGGCGCCCGACGTCTTCCATATAGACCAACGGGCGCGCGCCTTGGCACAGCACAGTGCCGTGAATCGCCCCCGCGGTCAGATACAGGGACGGTACGGTGTTGATCGCTTTCGCCAAAGCATACAAGTCAGACGTGCGCACTTGGGTGGCGGGCAAGCTCAGCCCTTCGAGCCCCTCCATCATATCGCCGAACACGGTGCCCACGGCGCAGCCCGAGGTGCGGGTTTTGCGCGACAGTTTTTCCTCATGATCGGTCACCACAGCCGTGCGCACCACTACTGTGGCGATCTCGTCGTCATAGTCGATGCTGGTGACGTGATCTTGCGCGCTAATCATGCCTTGATTGCGCAAAAAGCCCAACGCCAGATACTCGGGGTAGTCGCCAATTGTCATGGCAGTGACGATTTCGCGAGAGTTCAGGTAGATGGTTAATGGCCGCTCTTCAACGACGCGAATATGGGTTTCGCGCCCCTCATGGTCCGTGCCGGTGACGGCGCGGGTCAGGTCTTCGCGGTCGGGATCGGGGGCCAGCAGCCATCCGTGATCCGATACATCACTATTTGCCATTTGAACCCGCTCCCAAGGCGCTTTAGCACTGTTCAAGACACAACCTTAAAGGCAGAGCATGCTCCTCACCACCTCCAAAACCGCCCTTTGGCGCGGGGTTCGCGGCAGCCTCCCGTTTACGGTCGTGCTTATCCCTTTCGCCATGTTGTTCGGAGTCGCCGCAACGGAGGCAGGGCTGCCGCTTGTTCAAATCATGAGCTTCACCTCCATTGTGATCGCAGGGGCCGCGCAATTCACGGCGCTTCAGTTCATGATCGAGAACGCGCCAGCCGTGGTTGTTGTCGCTTCGGCTTTGGCGGTGAACCTGCGCATGGCGATGTATTCGGCGGCTTTGACCCCTATGCTGGGCGATCAGCCGCTGTGGAAACGCGCCTTGGCCAGCTATCTGATTTTCGACCACACCTATACTCTCATGTCGCTGGACGCCGAAGAGAACCCTCACCAAACCACGGCCCAGCGCACCGCCTTCTTCTTCGGGTGCTCGATTATCATAGCGCCCCTTTGGGTGGCTTGCACTTGGGTCGGGGCGGCGCTCGGCGGGCAAATTCCGCCCGAGTTCAGCCTCGACTTTGCCCTGCCAATTGCCTTTCTCGCGATGGTCGCTCCCGCGCTGCGCACGGTGGCCCATATTGCGGCGGCGGGAACATCGGTTGTTCTGGCCTTGGCCCTTGGGTTCATCCCGCTGAACCTTGGCTTGATGGTTGCGGCGGTCATTTCCATGATGGTTGGGGCCGAAGTTGAAAGGCGCATGGCATGACCTACTCAGACACAACGATCTGGTGGATTATTGTGGCCCTCGGCGTGGGGACCTTCTTGATCCGTTTTTCGTTTCTCGGGATCATCGGGTCGCGTCAAATGCCCGAGTGGGTGCTGCGGCACCTGCGCTATACCTCGGTGGCGATCTTGCCCGGTCTTGTGGCCCCATTGGTGGTGTTTCCCGCCGCAACAGGCGGGGAACTTGACCCTGCGCGCCTGCTGGCCGCTGCGGTGACGGTCGGGGTTGGCTATTGGTCCAAAGCGGTGGTGCGTGCGATGCTTTGCGGGGCCGCAACATTGGCCGCTACGCAGTATCTTCTAAGCTAGCGGGCCTTGTGCATCCGAGGCCGCGATCCGTCAAAGTCGAGCCACAGCTTGCCTTTATGATAGCCGCCATGCACCAGATGCCCCTTGCTGCGCACCTCTGGGAACCGCTTGGCCCAATCGCGAAACAGGTCATTGGTGATCACCTTAGCCCCCCTATCGCGCGCAGCCTGTAACAGCACCCCATCGGCTTGCACCTGCTTGTCGGCAACCCCGACCCGAGAGGCTGGCAATCCGATCATCGGCGCAAGCGCATCTGCGTCCAGATATCTCCGGCCGATCCGGTGACCTACGGAGGCGTCAAACATCACATATGGCTCCAAGCCGCGCGCCTCTAGCAACTGGACCGCCGCAAGCACCGGATCAAGCGTCGGGGGCGGTCCTTCCCAATACAGAAGGTTGGACCCGTCAATCAGGATGGTCACACCGGCATGGCTGTTGTTTTGAACACGGTGCGCAAGGCAAAGCTGGATTGCATCTGCGCCACCCCAGGCAATCGCGCCAATGCACGGCGGTGGGTGGCGGCAAAATCCTCGGTGTCCTCCGCCACGACCTTTAGCAGGTAATCCGCAGCGCCGGCCATCAGGTGGCATTCCAGCACTTCTGGCACTTTGGCAACAGCCTTCTCAAAGGCCTCCAAGACTTCATCCGCTTGGCCGCTGAGGGTAATCTCGACAAATACGGTCGTCGGGCGGCCAACTTTTCGCGGATCCAACATCGCCACATAGTCGCGAATGATGCCTTCACTTTCCAACCGTTGCACACGGCGGTGACACGCTGAGGGCGACAGGTTCACCTTTTCTGAAAGATCGGCATTTGAGATGCGACCAGACGTTTGCAATACCCGCAAAATTCGAGAATCCGTGTCGTCATATTGAATCATTTAGAAGATTCCTCCGAATATTGGCTAAGTTTGCGCATAAAGCGTGCTTGCCCTTCGCTCTGCAAGGGACAAATTGCGAAAACCTTCTGCGCATTCCAAGTTAGCCTGTTTTTAGGGAAGAGGAGGAACCAGCCATGATTATCGGGTGTCCGAAGGAAATCAAACCACAAGAATTTCGCGTCGGAATGACGCCAAACGCCGCGCAAGAGGCGGTAAATCACGGGCATAGCGTCCTCATTGAGACGGGCGCGGGCCTCGGGGCCGGCTTTGAGGACACGGCCTATACCGACGCGGGCGCGCAGATCATCGCGACGGCCTCGGATGTTTTCGCCAAAGCGGACATGATCGTAAAAGTCAAAGAGCCCCAAGCCACAGAGCGCAAAATGCTGCGTGAAGGTCAGTTGCTGTTTACCTATCTGCACCTAGCCCCTGACCCCGAGCAGACCAAGGACCTCTTGGCATCGGGATGCACCGCAATCGCTTATGAAACCGTGACCGACGCGAACGGCGGCCTGCCGCTGCTGGCCCCGATGTCCGAGGTTGCTGGCCGCTTGGCCCCACAAGTAGGCGCGTGGACATTGCAAAAGGCCAACGGAGGGCGCGGCGTTCTGATGGGGGGCGTTCCCGGTGTTGGGCCTGCGAAAGTAATGGTTATCGGCGGAGGTGTCGTCGGGACGCATGCGGCGAAAATCGCGGCAGGCATGGGGGCAGATGTCACCGTGTTGGACCGCTCCTTGCCGCGCATGCGTTACTTGGATGACGTCTTTGGCGGGCAATTCAAAACCCAATATGCCTCAACCGGCAACATCGCAGAGCTGGCCACAGAGGCCGACATGGTGATCGGCGCGGTGTTGATCCCGGGTGCGGCGGCGCCCAAGCTGATCACACGGGCGCAGCTGTCGACCATGAAGCCCGGTGCGGCCTTGGTCGATGTGGCGATTGATCAAGGCGGCTGCTTCGAGACCTCCAAGGCAACCACCCACGCCGACCCTGTCTATGACGTCGACGGCGTGATGCACTACTGCGTGGCGAACATGCCCGGCGCAGTTGCCCGCACCTCAACCATCGCATTGGGCAACGCCACGATGCCCTTCATGCTGGCGCTGGCGGACAAAGGCTGGAAACAAGCCTGTGAAGACGATTCACATTTGCTAAACGGTTTGAACGTGCACGCTGGCCAATTGACCTATTACGCGGTGGGCAAAGCCCTTGGGATCGACGTGTTGTCGCCCCAACTGGCGCTAAAGGCCTAAGGCATTCGCCCCTCGAAACAGGGGCGCATCTTGCGGATGCGGGTGGCGGCGAACTCCATGAATGCCGCCACCCGCGGCACATCCTTCAGGTCTGGATGGGTCAGCAGCCAAATGGCGGAGTAGTCGAACAATGGAACACCTGGCAGTCGCGCAAGCTCTGGGTCGGTGTCCCCCAAAAAGCAGGCCATGCGCGTCGCGCCAATGCCCGCTCTGACGGCACCGATCGCCGCAATCATGTCATCCACAACCAAAGTCACCTGCCTGTTTGGCCAAGCTTTGGTAATTTGCTCCGGCAATCCGGGCCAATGGGCAAACCGCACCCAGTCCAGTGGCAAGTTTGGATTTTCCGCCAGCCTTTCTATTTGCGCATGGCTGGCATAGGCGGCAGCCATTTGTTCGGTGACGCGATACCCCACCAAAGTGTCCGACGGGGTGTCGCCAAAGCGAAACGCCACATCCGCCTCTCGCCGCGTCAGGCTGACCTGCTCGTTGGTCGCGACGACATTCACCATGATATCGGGATGGGCCGCGCGGAACTCAAGCAAAATCGGGGCCAGCACACGTTCCACCATCAGCTGTGGCGCGGTGATCTTCAACTCGCCGCTGAGGCTTTGATCTCGTGCGGCAAGGCTTCGGCTCAACTCGATCCCAGCGTCTTCCATGCGCTCGGCGGCGCGTGCTGCCTCTCGTCCGGCCTCGGTCGCGCGATAGCCGCTGGGCAGCCGGTCGAACAAGCGCGCACCGGTCTGAAGTTCCACCGCTGCAATCCGGCGAGAGACCGTCGCATGGTTCACCTTCAACACACGTGCAGCACCGCTGAGCCCTCCTTGGCGCACGGTTTCCAATACATATCTAAGGTCATCCCAATCCAGCATAGCCCGTGCATTATTGCACAACCCGCACGCAAAGTTGAGCAGTATTCGCACCTCCTTCCGCACACCTATGATGGCGTCATTGAAGTTTTACGAGGAACACACCCCATGACCGCCTACGCAATAGTCACCCTTACGATCAACGACCCCGACAAGATGGCGGCCTACCGAAAGCTGGCTGGGCCTGCACTGGCGAAATATGACGCAAAGCCGCTGCAGGTCTCACCGGATTCGGTTTGGTTGGATGGCGCGGATGCGACCCCCGATGTGGCCGTCTTACTGACCTTTCCGGATCGAGAGGCCGCGACCGCATGGCGCAATGATCCCGAATTGGCCGACGTCCATCAGCTGCGCAGCGATGCGGGGATTTGCAAAATCCTGCTGCTTTGAAACGCAAAAGGCCCGCTGGGTGAACCAGCGGGCCTTTCAAAGTTGAAATCCTAAGCGCTTACTTCTTCAAAGCGGCCAAGATGTCTGCCAGCAACTCTTCTTGAGTTGGGCCGGCTGGCTCTTCCGGAGCAGCTTCTTCTGCTTTGGCGCTCATCTCTTTTACTTTGTTGACGTAGCGCACCAGCATGAACACCACGAATGCGATGATCAAGAAGTTGATGATCGCCATGATGAACGAACCCCATGCGAAGATCGCCGCACCCGATTCACGGGCCGCTTCCAAAGATGCGCCTTCGGCGACGTCGCCGGACAGAACGCTGTATTGGTTGGCGAAGTCGATGCCGCCCATGAACAAGCCGATAATCGGGTTGATCAAATCACCCACAAGCGAGGTAACGATGGCGGTGAATGCTGCGCCGATGATGATACCAACGGCCATGTCCATGACATTGCCCTTGGCGATGAAATCTTTGAATTCGTTTAGCATGTTTACTTGTCCCTATTTGTGTCTACCGACGCATTTTTTGTTATAGCTGTGCGCGCCTGCGCAAGTGCATAGCACTTCTACGCACGAAACCATCCCTTTTTTAAGCCAACACTTGGTCTAAGTTTAGGGGGAAACAAAAAACTGGATACTCACGATGACCTCCCTTGCAGATTTTCCGATTACCTCGCGCTGGCCTGCACGCACCCCTGATGTGCTGCAGCTCTATTCCTTCCCGACACCAAACGGGGTGAAGGTCTCCATTGCCTTGGAGGAGATGGGTATCCCCTATGAGGCCCATACCGTTACCCTGTCGGATGCCGACGTCAAAAGCCCCGAGTTCTTGTCGCTCAACCCCAACAACAAAATCCCCGCCATTATCGACCCCAACGGGCCGGACGGCGCGCCTTTGGGGTTGTTTGAAAGCGGGGCAATCCTGATCTACCTCGCTGAGAAATCCGGAAAATTGATCGGCCGCAACGAGGCGGAGAAGGCCAAGATCATCCAATGGGTGATGTTCCAGATGGGGGGGCTAGGGCCGATGATGGGGCAGCTCGGCTTCTTCTACAAATTCGCCGGATCGCAATGGGAGGACAAACGCCCGCAGCAACGCTACATCGACGAATCCAAACGCCTATTGGCCGTTTTGGACAAAGAGCTGGAGGGGAAGGACTGGATCGTAGGCGCGTATTCCATCGCAGATATAGCCATCGCCCCGTGGCTGCGGGCCATGGAATTCTATGGCACCAAGGCGCTTTTGGGCTGGGAGAATTACACAAACCTAGTGGCCTATCTTGACCGGTTTGTCGCCCGCCCTGCCGTGCAAGTCGGGTTGGTCACCCCACCTCGCGACTAACCTGCGCACGCAGGCTTAGCACATTCGAAAGCGGGACGGAGTAAAACCCGTCCCGTCTAGACAGCATAGGTCATATGGGTCCTCGCGCACGATGGGGGCCACCTTGATCACCGGTGAACATGGGGATGTTTCAACCCCAAAGGGTGCGGGACTAATACCCCGTCCGACATGGCCATTCCGGCGGCGCCGCCACCTTGCAACGCATCAAAGAGACCCGTTTGAACCGCGCCGCCCTGCCAAGGGCCGCGCGGCCTTGGCGCGGTCAGCTTGGCAATTGCCCCGTCAGAACGTAGCGCAGGATTTCGGATACTTTGGCCGGATCATCCGTCACCGCCAACGCCGCCGCATCCACTTCTTTCAAAGCATGTTGATGGTCAGCCCCATGCACCACAATCAATGACTTGCCCAAAGCGGCTGCAAAGCCCGCGTCAAACGCGGCGTTCCATTGCTTGTACTTCTCGCCAAAGCGCACCACCACAACGTCAGCATCCGCGATCCCCTTGCGGGTCCGAATGGCATTCACCATCGCGCCTTTATGGTCGTGCCAGTACTTTTGCTCCTCGGCCCCCAGTATGGTCACGCCGCAGTCATCGGATGCACCGTGGTCCGTCACCGGCGCGTCAAAGCGAACATCCAGCCCCGCGCAGCCCTCGATAATTTGCGCCCGCCAGTCGGTGTGAATTTCGCCCGACAAATATACCTTCAACGTCATTTTACGCCCTCCTTTTCAGCTTGGCTTGCAAGGTGACGTGATCGACGCTGAAGGCAAGGCGTTTTAGACGATAACCAGCGCTTCGGTCAGGTAGTAGCTCAGGAAATCGCCGAAATCGACGCCCTCCAGTGTCAGCGTGTCGTTGAAGCCGATGTCGATCAATGTGCCCCCCGCGCCGTTGTCGCCCGCGGTGATGTCGGTTGCGCCCGAGACGAAAAGATCCGCCCATTCCAGATCCGTCATCCCCCCGACGATGAAGTCATCCACGCCAAGTTCAAAATCGGTGATAGTGACATCCGCGCTTTTCTTGCTGGACTGGTAGACGAACTCGAATGTATCGGCACCTTCACCGCCGGTCAGCATGTGGTCGCCGCCCTTTTTCATCCGCGCCACAATCAGATCGTCGCCCGTACCACCATCGGCCGAGGAAGTATGATCGCCGGTGTTCACAACGTCATTTCCAGCGCCCCCGAAGAGGTCGTTGTTCCCCTTGCGCCCGAAGATAAAGTCGTCGCCGGAGCCACCGTCGATCACGTCGTTGCCGTGGCCGCCGTCGATGTAGTCGCCGCCGCCTGCACCGTTGATCTGATCCGCGCCACGCCCGCCAAAGACACGGTCCGCACCGTTGCCGGCGTTGATGATGTCATCGCCATTGCCCGCAAGGATGAAGTCATCGCCGCGACCGCTGAAAATGTTATGCGAGACATTGTTGGTGATGATGGTGTCATTGCCGTCGGCGCCGACGATGACATATTGTGTCACGCCAGATATCGACAGGCCAGAGGTGTTGATGGTGTCGTCGCCAATGGTGCCAGTCAGTGTAATCGTCGTCATAATTTTCCCTCGTTAACATACCCACAAGCACCAGAATCGGCGCCCCCGCAGCACGCTAGCAAGGAAAAGACACATGGTCGCCCCATTTAGGTCACAATTAACCATTGGCAACACTCTGTTTCGAAACGCGAAACGCCCGCCCCAGAGCTGGGACGGGCAAATTATCTATAAATTTTAAGGACTTCAGACGATCGCTAAGGCGCTGTATTCCGCCGTGAACTCGGCCATGTCGGTGTCGTCAAAAGTTAACGTCAACCCGCGATCCAAGCGCAAAACAAGGTCCGATCCGTCTTGGGTCAGCGTCGCATCTGCCTCGCCTGCAAGAAGGTCGGCCATGAAATCCACATCCGATTGTCCGGCAATGATGAAGTCATCCAAGCCGATCTCAAAGTCGGTAATCGTGACGAGAGACCGCTTCTTGGCCCCCATCCCGTAGAACTCGAACGTGTCGGCCTCACTGCCACCTGTCAGGGTATGCCAGCCGCCTTTGGTCGCATTCGCCTTGATGTGATCTTGCCCAGAGCCGCCATCCACAACAGAGCCGTTCAACCCTGTGTCGATCGTATCACGGCCTGCGCCGCCACTCAGGGTATTATTGCCTTTGACGCCGTAGATGATGTCATCCCCTGCGCCACCATCGATCACGTCTTTCCCTTTGCCACCATAGAGCGTGTCATTGCCCAAGTTGCCAGAAATGTCGTCTGCCCCGTCGCCACCGTTGACGAAGTCATCGTGTTTGCCTGCGATAATGACATCGTCACCTGCGCCACCAAGTATCGTGTCTTCGCCCTTGCCGCCCTTCAGAATATCATCACTTGAGCTGCCGACCACACGGTCGTCGCCTTTTCCCGCCACAACTTCAAACGTGTCATCATCCCCCGGGTATAGAAGTGGGATGCTGATATCATCGTTGTCAGCGGTACCATTAACTTTCGTCACCATTACAATTTCCTCGCTTCGTTCATAAGAATCGACGCACGGCCCCCAGCACATCGGATCGCGGCATAGTCACCACCAATTCGTGGCAACACCTGAGCAATTTGAAGACAATTTTAGGATGTGGTGAAAATCCCTCGCCCAATCAGGCGAGGGAGCAGTGATTAGCCACGCAAAGCGCCACCAGTCGCCTTCGAGACTTTCTCGACAATCTTGGCGCTGACGGCCTCGATATCTTCGTCTTTCAGCGTTTTCTCGGAAGGCTGCAAACGCACGGTGATGGCCAAAGACTTTTTGCCCTCGCCCAGCGAGCCGCCAATGAATTCATCAAACACCCGCACGTTTTCGATCAGCGCTTTGTCTGCACCAGCCGCGGCATTTACCAAGGTCAGCGCCTCGACATCAGCATCGACCACAAAGGCGAAGTCACGCTCCACGGCTTGCAGGTCTTGCAACGCCAGAGCCGCGCGTGTTGCGGTTTTCGATTTCGGGAACGGGATTTCCGAAGGCCATAGGGTAAAGGCCATCGCGGGGCCCTTGATGTCGAAAGCCGCCAGTATTTTCGGATGAACCTCGCCAAAGATACCCAGCACCTTTTTGGGGCCAAGGCAGATTTTACCATGGCGCCCAGGATGCCATGTGTCGTCCGCCCCGCGCAAGATTTGCACCTTCGCAGGGGCCCCCAATGCGGCCAGCGCAGCTTCTGCATCTGCCTTCACATCATAAACATCAACCGCTCGGCGCGTGCCGTGAACATCCTTGGGGCCGGTATGACCAATCAACAGGCCAGCTGCCTGCACGAATTGCTCGGCTGGCTCGCCGCCATGGAATGCAGGACCGACCTCAAACAAGGACATATCCGAAAATCCGCGCGCCTGATTGCGGGCTGCTGCCTGCAACAAACCGGGCAACAAGGCGGGACGCATATGCGACATCTCGGAGCTGATCGGGTTCTCAAGCTTGGTCGCATCCGTGCCACCGCCAAACAGCGCTGCCGATTTGGCATCAATGAAGGAATAGTGAACGCATTCATTGTACCCAAGGGCCGCAATTGTGCGTCGCGCGATTTGCTCGCGCTTTTGCAGAGGTGTCAGGATCGGCTTTGGAATACCCGCATCAACACGTGGCAACGGGCGGCCTTCCAATTTGGTCAGTGACGCGATGCGCGCGACCTCTTCGACCAGATCGGCCTCGCCCTGCACATCCGGACGCCAAGTCGGCACCTGCGCCATATCACCGTCCATCACGAAGCCCAAAGCCTCTAGGGAAGCGCGTTGCGTGGCTGCCGGAATGTCCATCCCCACCAACGACTGCACACGGTCGGTATCCAGTTTATAGGCGCGGGAGTGGTCGGGCATCGCCCCCGCCACGACAACCTCAGAGGCCTCGCCGCCGCACAGGTCGATAATCATGCGCGTCGCATGTTCGATGCCCTCCGGCGTCCATTCAGGGTCAATGCCGCGCTCAAAACGGTAGCGCGCATCGGAATTGATCTTCAGCTTGCGACCAGTATGCGCCGTGCGGATTGGGTCAAAGAACGCCGCCTCAAGGAACACATCTGTTGTGCTCTCATCGCAGCTGGAGGTCAGCCCGCCCATAATGCCGCCAAGGCTTTCAATGCCGCCTGCGTCCGAGATCACTGTCATACCAGCCTCAAGCTGGTACTCCTTGTCGTCCAGCGCCGCGAAGGTCTCGCCGCCTTTGGACTGATGCACCTTCAATGCGCCGCCCTTTACCTTGTTGGCATCAAAGACGTGGAGCGGGCGATTGCGGTCGTAGGTGAAGAAGTTGGTAATATCGACCAGCGTGGAAATCGGGCGCAAGCCAATGGCCTTCAACGCATCTTGCAGCCACGCGGGTGACGGGCCGTTTTTCACGCCTTTGATCACGCGTCCATAAAAGACAGGGCAGGCGCCGGTCTCAAGTGTTTCTGCGTCGATCGTCACGTTGATCGGGCAAGGGAAAGACCCTTTGATCGGATCCGTATCACGCGGCTTCAATGTCCCCACCCCACGCGCAGCAAGGTCGCGGGCAATCCCCCGCACCCCAAGCGCATCCGGACGGTTCGGCGTGATTGCGATCTCGATCACCGTGTCGACTTTGGAGGGGTCGTTTTCAGCCAGCCAATCGGTGAACTTCTGGCCCACCTCACCGCTGTCCAGCTCGATGATACCATCATGTTCTTCGGAAAGCTCCATCTCGCGCTCGGAGCACATCATGCCGTAGCTCTCAACGCCGCGAATTTTGCCAACCTTAATAGTCACGTCCAAACCCGGCACATAGGTCCCCGGCTTTGCCACGACGACATTGATCCCTTGGCGCGCGTTCGGTGCGCCGCAGATGATCTGCAAATCCCCCTCGTCGGTGGCCACCTGACATACCCGCAGTTTATCTGCATCAGGGTGCTTCTCGGCGGACGTGACGTGACCGATGGTAAAGGCCGACAAACGGTCGGTGGGGTTTTCGACGCCCTCAACCTCAAGACCAAGGTCGGTCAGCGCATAAAGGATATCATCAAGGCTGGCCTCTGTTTCGAGATGATCCTTGAGCCAAGAGAGGGTAAATTTCATGCCGCGCACTTTCGTCTATATATATCAAATGAGACCGATTAAGCCTCGTTGCCCCGTGCTACCCCATCAATAAGGCAAGTGAAAGTGCCGCATCGTCTCGCGGGATCTCTGTATTTGCGACAGATTGGGGCTAAGGGTCATATTCTCGCCACATTTTGGCGCGATCAAGAACACAAGTGGGGCATTAAACGTGATTCTAAGGTTCTAAGGTTCAAAGTTATGCAATTTCTGTTCAATATCATGTCTTCGGTTTTCAAGCCGTCGCTGATTGCACTGTCCATTGCTTTTGGGGTGGCGATCATTTCGTTCAATGACTCCCCGTTGTCGGTCAATCAAAAGTCGATTGATCTGTCTAACATTAGCTGCCCTACCGTGCTGAGCTTCCTTTGCGGCTCAAAAGGTGCGCTGCAGTAAATATCTGGCAACTAATTCAAGTATAGGGTTCCTAAGCAACGCTTCTCCAAGGTCGTAGCTTATGGAACCCAATCACTCGACCATTCCTCCAATTTGTGTGCTGCATATCGGTAAAACCGGTGGCAGCTTTTTGCGTTCCGTACTCAAGCACAACCAAAACCGCTGGACCCTGCCGTTAAATCTGTTGGGGCATGAGGCAACTGCGTTTGGCACCGCCAAGCGGTTTGGACCCGACCGGCAGCTGGCCTTTGTTGTGCGTGACCCGCTGCTTCGCTTTTCCTCCGGCTTTTATTCACGTCAACGCCAAGGACGCCCCACGTATCAGTCAGATTGGACCGCGGAAGAGGCCGCCGCTTTCCGTTGGTTTGAGACCCCAGAGGATTTGGCCCTTGCCTTGGCCTCCCCTAAGGAAGTCGAAAAATCTGCCGCGCTCTTTGCCTTCAATTCAATTCGGCACCTGAAATCTGATTTGCGACATCACCTCGGCGGCGCGCGGCGTCTTGTGAAGGAACGCGACAACATCATCATGTGTGTAGACCTTCCCGATTTGACCGCGCTGTTGCCTAGGATCATGACTATTCTTGGGGTGCCGGATTGGGACATGCCACCCAATCCGGTGACCCATAAGTCCCCCACCCCACCCGCGCCGCTGACTGCACAGGCGACGGCGGCTTTGCGTGCTCATTGGGCCGATGAGTTCGAGGTTTACGATGTTGTCCGCGACATGGCCTACCAATTGGGGTTCAGCCGGTAGGCCAATTGGCACTGGCAAGGGATTTTGCCTCGCGAAGTAGCAAACGCCGATGCGACTGCTAGCGCGCAGGCCGATCCTGCCCTGCACGCTGCAAGATATGTTCGCGCAACACAGTCGCCAACACCAATACCGAAGCGGAGCCCTGAAAGAGGCTAATCGCCTGAAGCAAGCTTAGCGGCTCAAACCGCCAGCCAAATTCGGCTGATCCAATGAGGCAAACCCGTAGTGGCGCAACCAGCGCAGATCGCTGTCGAAGAACGCCCGCAGGTCGGGAATGCCGTATTTCAGCATTGCCAAACGGTCAATCCCGATGCCGAAGGCGAACCCTTGGTATTCATTTGGATCAATCCCAGCGGCGGCCAAAACCTTCGGATGCACCATGCCGGATCCCAGCACCTCCATCCAGTCGTCCCCTTCGCCGATCTTAAGCTGACCGTCCTTCCAAGTGCACTGAATATCCACCTCGGCGGAAGGTTCGGTGAACGGAAAATGCGAGGCGCGGAAGCGGGTCTTGATGCCTTCAATCTCGAAGAACGCCTTGAAGAATTCCTCCAGCACCCATTTCAGGTTGGCCATGGAAATATCCTTGTCGATGGCGAGACCTTCGACTTGGTGGAACATTGGCGTATGCGTTTGGTCGTAATCGGCGCGGTACACACGACCGGGGCAAATGATGCGTATCGGCGCGCCCTGCTCCTGCATTGAGCGGATTTGAACCGGAGACGTATGCGTGCGCAAAACATGCGGCGGACGGTTATCGCCCTCGGCACGGTGCATGTAGAAAGTGTCCATCTCGCCACGCGCGGGGTGATGGCTGGGAATATTCAACGCGTCAAAATTATGCCAGTCATCCTCGACTTGCGGGCCTTCCGCCACGGCAAATCCCAGATTGGCAAAAATCGCAGAGACCTCTTCGGTCACTTGGCTAATCGGGTGGATCGAGCCCGCCGGACGATCACGACCAGGCAAGGTCACATCCAGCCATTCGGTGCGCAAACGCTCGTTCAATGCGGCATCCGCCAAGCCCGCCTTTTTCGCAACCAATGCGGAATTCACTTCATCCTTAAGCGCGTTCAATGCAGGGCCTGCGGTTTGGCGCTCTTCAGGGGTCATTTTGCCCAGCTCGCGCATCCGAAGGCTGATTTCGCCCTTTTTGCCCAAGGCCGCAACCCGCAGGTCCTCCAGCGCAGATTCATCGGCCGCATCGGCAATTTGACTTAGGTATTTGGCTTTAAGATCGTCCATGACGGCCCCCGCATTTGGTGTTGTGATCCTGCTATCGCCCACCCCGTCTGATTGCAAGCGCGGCCCTTCGGCTGCACCGTCTTATCACCTATGCGACAATCAACAAAAAACTATGCAAAAAACCCCAAATTAGGGGGTGAAAAAGGTTCAAAACACAAAATAATGTGTGTATGCATAGCCATGTCGCCTTTATTAGAGGCAGCACAAGTGGGGAAAACAATGCAAGCCGTGTTATACTCGCACCGCCTCAGGTCGGTGTTGCAGCATACTGTTATAGATCTGGGGTTGACCCTGTCTATTGATGACGAGGCCGCCCAGATATCCCTAGCTGACCACAAAGACACCATCATCAAGACTGCCGCGATGATGCAAGTAGAAGTTAATTTTCAACGAACAGATAGCGCAACGACAGCAACGTTTTATCGCTAGACAATACACAGGTGAGTAAATGGGACTATTCAGCAAACGTAAAACAACCCCTCAATACCGCGCCGGAGGGCTTGGGGGCTTGAGCCAAATTCAACCCACGCGCACAGATGCCAGCGTCGCGCAAAGTGACTTCAAGCAAACGGCCATCATCGCCGCCCTTGCCTTCATGCTGGTGGGCAGCCTGTCCTACATCGCCATGCAATCCATCGGATCGAACAACAGCTCGGTCACCGTAGCGCAACCCGCGGCCAGCGAAGTACCCGTCGCACCAGTGGCCGCTGTCGTACCCGAAAAACCAAAATACCCGGAAATCAAGGCCTACGCCCCAGTCGTCGAAGAACGCGCATTTGTCTCTGCCAATGGCTCCATCGACGTGCTTCTGCCCGAGCGTGAACCGTACTTCGTCTACCCGATCAAAAAGGTTAACGCCAACGCGACACCGCTGTGCGTCACCGAACTGCGCAAACCGGCCCGCGCCGCCACGTTCTACTTTGATGTCGGAAGCGCTGAACTCGGCACAGAGCATTACGAACAGCTGGCCGCCTTGGGCAAGATGGTAAACGACTGCCCAGAAGCCTTGGTGCATGTCACCGGTCACTCTGACACTTCGGGCAATGACTTGGCCAATCTGGACCTCAGCTGGAAGCGTGCGGACAGCACGGTGAATGCACTGGCCACGCTGGGGCTGAACACCACGCAGTTTGAACCCGTCGGCTTCGGCGCGCGCTCCCCCCTCGCGCAGGGCGCCACCTCCGACGAGGACCGCAACCGCCGCGTTGAGTTCCACGTCTTGTTCCACGACAAAGACCACTAAAGGAGCCATGTCATGATGAACTTTATCATTCTTCTTCTTGCCATGAGCGCCAGTGGCGCGATCGGCTTCTACCTTGCCCGCGCCCACTACCTTGGCCAAAGCGCTGTCCAGCTGCATAATCTGGACGCCGAGCTGCAAAAAGTACGTCGCCACGCGCGCAATGCCGAAACCCAAGCAGCCCGCGCGAAGGCCGATCATGATCGCCTGAGACGCACCAGCTTGACCGCCTAGGCAGATCAACCAAAACACCACACAAAGGCCCTTCCAACCGAAGGGCCTTTTGTCGTTTTAGGGTAGGGAATTTTCGAGTTTAGATATTGATGGCCAGCTTGGCTGGCGGTGTCGCCATGAGATCCTGCATCACGTCCAGCAGCCCGTCGACATTCACCGATTCAGGGTCCACGACATCTGTCGCGAAATACCGCAGGAACGCCGCGCGGGTCTGACTATCCATCCCCTGATGCAAGCCCATAACCCAAGTCGGGAACATGCGCTCACGCACGCCTTCAAAGGACAGCAAGATAATGTTGGAGTGACGCGGGTCCCGCGCAATGCGGTGATAGACCGACGACACTTCGAGACGGCCGCCCTCGATCACCTGAATGAAATGATCGCCGTTAAAATGCAGCATTCCCGTCAGGTTCAGATGTTGATTGTTGTGCTTGCTGGTCTCGATCAGCTCTTGAATGTTGAGGTCCTCGGAAAGGTTCCGTTGGCTGTAATATACTAGGCGTGTGAGATTCATGTCGGATGTCCCAGGGTAAAACACTCAATCCACATATAGTAACAAGACCGTGATCGAACCGCAAGATTAAGCAGGTCTGCGCCCAATTCTACGGCATATGTCACAAAAAACGCCGCCCCGGTTTCCCAGAGCGGCGCAACCACATCTCAAACAGATGCGTGTATTCTTAAGCCAATGCGGCTTTCGCTTTTTCGACCACTGCCGCAAATGCGTCAGGCTCGTTTACAGCGAGGTCCGCCAGAACCTTACGGTCGACTTCAACGCCAGCCAAGTTCAGGCCGTTGATGAAACGCGAGTATGTCAGCGCCTCGTCGATTGCACGGCAACCAGCGTTGATCCGCTGGATCCACAATGCGCGGAAGTTGCGCTTGCGGTTCTTACGGTCGCGTGTCGCGTATTGGTTCGCCTTGTCCACCGCTTGAGTGGCGACGCGGAACGTATTCTTGCGACGGCCTTGGTAGCCTTTAGCGGCTTTGATGATTTTCTTGTGACGGGCGTGGGTTACGACGCCGGATGTAACTCTGGACATATCAAATTCTCCTTAGCGCGCGTATGGCATGTATTTTTTCACGATCTTCTCATCTGCTGCGCAGAGGATCGTGGTGCCACGGGCGGTGCGGATAAACTTGGTAGAGCGCTTGATCATGCCGTGGCGTTTGCCTGCTTGACCAGCTTTGACGCGACCGGAGGCCGTCATCTTGAAGCGCTTTTTAGCGCCTGATTTCGTCTTCATCTTCGGCATTTCCATCTCCTCAAAGATCGAGTGGTATTTCGTGCGACTCGGCATGCCATTCGCCGGACGCACGGTTGAAGGCGCTTCGTATGATCAAAGCGCCAGTATTGCAAGCCTCATAGTGGCCTTTCCACCGGTTTAGCGCACAAAATGCGCAACAACCCGAGTGAACACGTCTGGCAGATCCGCGAACGCATAGCCTCCTGGCGAACTATACAGCGCATAGACAATCATGCCGCCTGATGCCACCGCAGCAAACGACGCCACACGCGGTGCACTTCCGTCCAGAAAAGCCGACAGGATCGCCGGAATGGTCAACACACCGACGACAATGCCTAGAACCAGAATCAGATCGTAATTCAAAACAGCCTCCTTACGTAGGAATGAGGCAAATTACTCTGGGTCGGAACTGTAAATCAACCTTTCGTCGCAGGGCGCTACGCGAAGAATGTTTGTCGTCCCCGGCTGGTTGAACGGCACGCCCGCGGTAACCACGATTTGATCGTCGGCTGTGGCAAAGCCGGCTTCTTGGGCAGCACGCGCCGCATTGACCACAGCCATTTTGAAGCGATCAACGTCATCCTGCGTCATCACGCAATGCGTCCCCCAGCTTAGCGCCAGACGGCGGGCAGTGCCCACCAATGGAGTTAGCGCAATGATCGGCACATGCGGACGTTCGCGCGACACCAGCGCAGCTGTAGTGCCCGATTGCGTGAAGCAGCAGATCGCCTTGATGTCGGTGGTTTCCGCAATCTCACGGGCCGCCACAACGATACTATCTGCAACAGTGGTTTTCTTGCCGCCACGCTGGGCCGCGATGATGTCACGGTAATTCGCATCACCTTCAACTTCGATCGCCACGTTATTCATGGTGGTCACCGCCTCGATCGGGAAGCTACCAGCTGCAGATTCAGCAGACAGCATGATCGCGTCGGTGCCCTCATAGATGGCGGTCGCCACGTCGGAGACTTCGGCGCGGGTTGGCATCGGGCTATCAATCATCGATTCCAGCATTTGCGTCGCAACGATCACCGGCTTGGCGACAGCGCGGCAGCGGCGGATCAGGCGCTTTTGGATCGGCGGCACATTCTGCACGGGCAGTTCTACGCCCAAGTCCCCACGGGCCACCATGATGCCATCGGACACCGCCAAAATGGCGTCAAATGCCTCAACAGCTGCAGGCTTTTCGATCTTGGACAGGATCGCCGCGCGACCACCCGCCAATTCACGAGCCTCCGCCACATCTTCAGGACGCTGGACGAAGGACAGGGCCAACCAGTCAACACCAAGCTGGCACACAAATTCCAGATCCTTGCGATCTTTCTCGGACAACGCAGCCAGTGGCAGCAGCACATCAGGGACATTCACCCCTTTGCGGTTGGAGATCACCCCACCCACCACAACTTCGCAATTGGCGTAATCCGCGCCGCAGTCTTTGACTGTAAGTCGAATCTTGCCGTCGTTCACCAACAGGCTGGAGCCAGGCTCGAGCGCGGCGAAAATTTCCTTGTGCGGAAGCTGGACGCGGGTCGCGTCGCCCTCGGCAGGATCAAGGTCCAGACGGAACGGGGCGCCCACAACCAGCTCTTCGCCGTCTTCATTGGCAAAGACCCCAACACGCAGTTTTGGCCCCTGAAGATCGGCCAGAATAGAGATCGGGCGACCCAGGTCTTTTTCGATCTGGCGGATAATCTCGTGGCGCACACGAATTTCACTATGATCGCCATGCGACATATTCAGACGGAACACATCTGCGCCGGCCTCAAACAGGGCACGTATCATGGCGTAGTCGTTGGACGCCGGTCCTAGAGTGGCCACAATCTTAACGTTACGTAATCTTCTGTTCATTTCAGTTCCTCGGCGATCCAAATGTTAGCGGTATCATATGACGGGTTTCGCCACTCACCGCAACTAGCGCTTCCGCTCAATGAGGGCTATTCTGCGCAAAAATGTAACAGGCCAACGACCAAAGACGGGAAAAGCCCCTTTAATTCGCTCGGGAGCACCCCATCTTTGTCCAAGTTGCAGCCCACAACCGCCAAGCAAGCCCCGAAGCAAGCACCAAGAAGGACCCAACCGTATGGACCCGCAAACAAAGCTGGAGCTGGAAGCCGCCGCCTTCCGCACGCTGCAAGCCCATCTGCAACGCCGCACTGACGTGCAAAACATCGACATGATGAACCTGACCGGCTTTTGCCGGAACTGCCTAAGCCGCTGGTATCAAGAAGCCGCAAATGAGCGCGGCATCGAGATGACCAAAGAAGAAGCCCGCGAAGAGTTCTACGGCATGCCTTTCAACGAGTGGCGCGCTGCGCATCAATCGGATGCCTCTGACGCCCAGAAGGCTGCTTTTGAAATTTCGCACAAAGACGCCACATAACTGTGAATTGGGCCAAAGCGTGCCTATGTGCTATGCTAGGTCCAAAGGAGATCAAGATGAAACGCCTTACATTAGCTGCGATTGCAGTTGCTGTGGCCTTGCCCGCAGCTGCAAGCCAAGCGCCGATACGCGAACACTTGAAGCAAGAACTGCCCACTTGGGGTTACAGCGATGTTGACGTCGATGGGCTTACCCGCGCACAGGTGGTGCACATCAATCACCTGCTCCACAGCAACAAGTCTCCGTCGCAGATCCGGGGCAATATCGGTGCAATATTAGGAGACAGCTTGCTAAAGACGCTGTTTGGCCGCCAATGATCCGCGCCGCCCTAGTTTCCGCACTAGTTGTTCTAAGCGCCCCAGCATTTGCCGCCCCGAACGAGCAGCTTCTGCGCTCTATCGAGCACCGTTTGGCGTTTTGGAATGTGGGCGAAGTGGATTACAGCGCCCTGACAACATCTCAGGCCGCTGCACTACATTTGAAACTGTCGAACGCGCCATCGCGCTTCTCTGGGCGATCAAGCTTTTTTCGCCAAGAGTTGCTTACGATACTGCAGTGGGATGGCAGCGAGAAGAATTACTCGCTGAACAAATCCTCAGACTAAAGCGCCTGCTTCATGCTTTCTTCGAGGTAGATTTCACGTAGGCGTGCCGCCGACTTGCCCGGCTTGCCATCACCCAAAGCCACGCCATCCACTTCTACAACCGGCATAACAAAGGTCGATGCGGACGTGATAAACGCCTCATCCGCGTTCTTGGCTTCCTCAATGGTGAACGGGCGTTCCTCGATCTGCATCTGCGCCGCTTCGGCATAGGCCAGCACCGCCGCGCGGGTGATACCGTGCAGGATTTCCGACCCCAGATGGCGCGTGATGATTTTACCGTCTTTGACGATATAGGCGTTGTTGGAGCTGCCCTCTGTCACGAAACCATCTTCCACCAGCCATGCGTCATCCGCGCCCGCAGCCTTGGCCATCATTTTCGCCATGGAGGGGAACAGAAGTTGCGTGGTCTTGATATCGCGGCGCGCCCAGCGCTGGTCATCCACTGAAATCACCTTCATGCCGCTGGCGATCTTCGGGCTTTCCAGCAGGTTTGCCGACTGCGTGAACAACACGATTGTGGGCTTCACTTCGGCGGAGGGGAAGACAAAATCGCGATCCCCGTCACTGCCGCGCGAGATTTGCAGGTAGATCATACCTTCCTTCAATGCGTTGCGCTTCACCAGCTCGCGGTGGACCTCCAACAGGTCCTCTGTGGAGATCGGGTTCTGCATCTGCAGCTCGTCCAAAGAACGCTGAAGGCGTTTAATATGCCCGTCAAACGCAAGGATTTTGCCATCTAGGATCGACGTCACCTCATACACCGCATCCGCAAACAGGAAGCCACGATCAAATACGGACACCTTGGCCTCTTCTTCGGGCAGGTACTCTCCGTTCAAATATACGGTGCGGCTCATGTCGTTATCCCCATAGTTCAGGCTTGGGCGCGTGCACCCCTGCCTCGTCAAATTTCAAAGGTTCGTCGCGGTCTTCGGCCAGAAGGAGCGGGCCGTCAAGGTCCGTAAACGCCACACCCTGCGCCAGAATGGTCGCCGGAGCCATCGCCAGCGACGACCCGACCATGCAGCCAACCATCACCCCGTAGCCCTGCGCAAGGCCCGCATCTTTCAAGGCAAGCGCTTCGGTCAGACCACCCGTTTTGTCGAGCTTGATATTGATGACATCATATTTGCCCTTAAGCGACGGCAAGGATGCACGGTCATGGCAGGCCTCGTCGGCGCAAACTGGCAACGGGCGCTCTATCTCGGCCAGCATGTCATCTTCACCCGCGGGCAGCGGTTGCTCTACCAGCTTCACACCGAGGCGCACCAGATGCGGCGCCAGATCGGAATAGACATCCGCGGACCAACCTTCGTTGGCATCGATGATGATCGGCGTGTCGGGCGCACCGCGACGCACCGCCTCCAAGCGTGGCATATCATCTGCTGTGCCGAGTTTGATCTTCAACAGGGGACGGTGGCTATGCTTGCGTGCGCTGGCCTCCATCGCAGCGGGGTCCGCCAGTGACAACGTATAGGCGGTTATCTCGGGCTTCGGCGCAGGCAGGCCCAGCAGATCCCAGACGCGCAGGCCTTGCGACTTGGCCTCCCAATCCCACATCGCGCAGTCAACGGCGTTGCGCGCAGCCCCTGCGGGCAATGCCCCCTGCAGGGCCGCGCGGGTGATGTCGGATGGCAGGGACAGGATTTCCTCGATCACCGAATCCACCGTCTCGCCGTAGCGGGCATAGGGCACGCATTCGCCTTGCCCCCTGACCCCATCGCGGTCAATGCGTGCGGTGAGAACCTGAGCTTCGGTGCGAGAGCCACGCGAGATAGTGAACACCTCGGCCAACGGGAACACATCCTTGGTGACTGTGATACACATGGCGCGGCTCCCCTTTTGTTTACAATGCTTCCAACGCATCCACGAGGCGCTCTGCCCCAAAGCGGAACGGATCAGTTGTGGGCAGCCCCATGCGATCCTCGACGTCCTTTATGTAGGCGCGTGCGTCATCTTCGGACATGTGTTGGGTGTTAATTGAGACACCGGCCACAACGCAAGCAGGGTTCGCAACTTTCGCCATGCTCAATGCCGTGTCCCGCAGCGTTTCCAGCTCTGGCTGCTGATAGGTCGGCAGGCCACGCATGTGGGCGCGGGTCGGCTCGTGGCACAGGATCAGCGCGTCGGGCTGTCCGCCGTGGATCAAGGCCATCGTCACACCCGAATAGGACACGTGGTAAAGGGATCCTTGACCCTCAATGTGATCCCAGTGATCCGCGTCATTGTCGGGGGTGAGATACTCAACGGCACCGGCCATGAAGTCGGCAATCACCGCATCCAACGGCACACCGCCACCGGTGATCAGGATGCCGGTTTGACCCGTTGGCCGGAAGGTGGATTTCATCCCGCGCTTGGTCATTTCTGCGTCGATGCACAGGCCCGTATACATCTTACCGACCGAGCAATCCGTCCCCACAGCCAAGCACCGCTTACCTGTGCGCTTGATCCCATTGGCGATCGGGTAGGCCACGGAAGGGATACGCACGTCATGTAGTGTGGCGCCGTGAACTTTGGCGGCGCGCTGAATTTCGTCTTCGTCGCGCAGCAAGTTGTGCAAGCCCGAGGCAATATCGTACCCCATTTCCAAGGCTTCAACCAAAACCGTCTTCCACGCCTCGGAGATAACCCCGCCGCGGTTGGCCACACCGATCACCAGCGTCTTCGCACCGGCTTCCAAGCCTTCTTGCAGCGTCATGTCGGACAGGCCAACAGTCGTGCCGCAGCCTTCCATACGGAATTGCCCCACGGCGTTATCAGGGCGCCAGTCTTTGATGCCCTGAGCAACTTTGGCGGATAGAGCGTCCGGCGCGTCGCCGAGGAATAGAAGATAAGGTGTCTGGATCATGGCAGTTCTCCCGAGTGCATGCTGAACTTGGCGCAGCATAGGAGGACGGCCAGAGAATTTTTTTCGTGAAAATCGGAGAAGTCAAAATTCAGTGCAATAAATTCCGCGATATTCGTGGATTTTTCGAATTTTATTCGACCTGCGCAACATTCTCCCAGATTTCTTCGACCCAAGACTTGATTTGTTGCGCTTCCTCCCAACGATTTGACAGCTCACGCCCATTTGCATCGGTCATGGCATATTCTGGTGGGCCGAGTTCGCACAAGAATATGCAATCACCGGCCTTGTTCCGTGCGCACCAACTCGACATGCCTTCATGCCACCAGCCTTTGAACAGCTCGACCCATTTCTGATGTTGCGGAAACCCAAGTGGCAGCTGGATTTGCTGCCGCGACGCCACACGGCCTTGGAAACTGTCAGAGCGCTCAAGTACGCGAGAGATCAACCCAAGATCATGGTCCGACAGCGGGAACCAAAACTCACGGTCCACTACATAGTGGCTCAGGTCCGCGCAAACGCGCATCTCGGGGATACGATCCAGAAGCTGCAACATCGTATACAGATCATTGGTGATGCAATTGCGGTGGGTCTCGAACTGAATTGGCATCCCGATCTTGTTAGACATCTCCATCCACGTTTGGATCACCGGCACCATGTCATCCAGCGCAATCGGCATGACCTGCCCGATCACATCCACAAAGGGCGCACCGAAGTCCTTGGCCATCTTCAACGTGTCTTCCAAACTGTCGACTGTTTTGGGAAAGGCCACGATCAACGGCGTGAGGTTGTGGCGTTCCATATGAGGCCGAACCGCATGGGCGACCTCTACATCTGATGCCCCCAGATCGATGGCCATACCATCAAAACCAGCACCGGCTACCATCTCACAAACCTGATCATAGGGAAGCTTCACCCCCGTTTGGTCATGCGGCTGCATCGCCCAAAGTGAGGTATACGTCTGAAGCCGCCTCATTCTGCAGGTATCCGCGCGGCGCGGCCACCAGACAAGGGCACCACCCAGACTTCATCCATCGGGTATTGGCTTTCGTCCTTGGCCATCAGCTTTTTGATCACTTCAATTTGGAATTCAATCCAACCCATGCGGTGAACCTCCCCTGCTTGGGCCTCGATCTTCGCGTTCAACTGGCGCAGCTTCCAAAACGGCACGGCGGGGAACACGTGATGCGCAGTGTGATACGGCATTTGCCAACACAACCAGCGGATCAGGGCGTTGGTGCGGGTGGAGCGGGTGTTTTCCAGAATGTCGTCTTCATGGCTGAGGCCCAAATGCTCAATGGTGTTCTGAAGCTGGTGGATGGGCTTGGTCAGCACCATCGGCAGCAACCAGAAAGTCACCGCGACCCAACTACCTGCGGCCACGGATGCCACTGCGACATATACATATAGGGCGATGTGCACGCGGGCCTCAAAGATGACTTTGGCCTCTTCTTCCTCGCGAATGTAGGGTTCCAGAATGATCCCCCCTGCGCGACGGATATTGCCCACGATCCGGTTGCGCCAGTAAGAGATACCACTGAGCCAAAGAAGATAGCTGGTTAACGTATAGGGTTCGCGCACCAGTTCGCCATCGCGCTCCCAATCCTGCGTGTAGGTGTGATGGGCGAAATGCATAACCTGATCGAAGTCGCGCGGGAATATCTGGATGAATCCGATAATGCGGCCGAAACCCTCGTTCAGCTTGCGCGTTTTGAACACGGTGGCGTGGCTGAGCTCATGCTGGGCGGCGTAGAGGAAGTTCAACAACACCCCAAGCGCCAGCCCCGTGAGCCAGACCCAGCCAGAGCCCATCGCCTGCGCATGCAGGATCATAACGACAACAATTGCGCCTAGATGGCTGGCCATTTGGATGCCTCCCATCATGTCGGAACGTTCATTCAACGCGCGCAGTTCTTGCGGCGTGACGAGCTTGCGGCGGGAGAACGTGGCATCCATGGTCAATCCTCAACTGTGATATCTGCGAGTTTGACCTGTAAATTTCCTCATGTCATACGACTATTAGTCACCAATTACATGAGATTCGCTCACATGTTGATTCCGTCCACTTCCGCATTGCAGGCCCTTGTGACATTTGCTCGACTGGGATCAATTACCGCAACCGCAGATCATTTGGCCGTAACCCAATCCGCAATAAGCCATAAAATGAAGGCGTTAGAGGAGCAATTGGGCTTTCCGCTTTTGCGCAGGGAAGGGCGCGGCGTGCGCTTGACGGAACGGGCACGGCATTACGTGGCCGAAGTTGCTCCGGCGTTGGAAACCCTGTCACGCGCCTCTCGAACGCAAGAACTGTCGGGGACATTGACGTTGAACGTTGCCTCTGGCTTTGCCGGAAGCTGGCTGGCCCAACGCATTGGTGGCTTTCTGGCGAAGCATCCAGGGGTAGCACTGCGCATCAACACCCCAAGGCGATATGGCGATCTGGGGGAGCGCCGCAATGACCTCTACATCAGCTTCCTACTGCCAGAGGAAGTGCCGGTCGGGTCGACACATTTGATGGATGTCGGCTTCTTTCCCGTCGCCGCCCCCACATTGCTGGGCGGACAGATGCTACCCGACACGCAGAGCCTTACGACGCTCCCGATCTTGCACTTGGACAACCGGCAAGACTGGCAGACATGGCTGACGGCGGCAGGTGGCGACATGCACAGCGACACGGGAGTGGTTTTTCAGGACCTCCAGATCATGGAGATGGCCACGAAGGCTGGGCAAGGCGTGTCCCTTGGCGATCACCTGACAAGTCGCAGCGCGATGGAGCGTGGCGAGCTGATGCAGGTGCATCCTTTCGTCCTGCCATCCCAAAGGGCGTATTGGCTGGTGCGCGGCAAGGCGATCCCCTCCGAGAGTGCGACAGCTTTTGAGGCATGGCTGACAGCCGAGCTTTAGCGCCGCTCCAGAAGCCCAACCGGCGCATGTTCCTCGCGCACAAAATCCAACGCAGGACCCGTTGCGATGGCGGTATTGCGCTTGAACTCGAACACAACCGCATCGCCATCGAACGACGTGGCCACCACCAACGCCTGATACATGTGGCGCGTGCCGTCATAGATATCCACAAGCCCCCGCATGCGCGGCGCGAGATCGCGTTCAATCGCGAAATGGCTGTCGGTGAGGCGCGCCAAAGGGATCATTTCCTCGCCGGATTGGACTTTCAGGCGCGTCTTTTTGCGGGCCGCCTTCAGACGTGCCTGCGCCAACCCTTCCTCAATCTCTTTCGGCAAAAACTCGATCATGACAGTGATTCCTTTGCTTTCCCTATTGGAATACTGAGCATGAAACCGGTTAACATCAAGTTTTTGCGACAGTTTTACGAAGCTTTGACTTTCGGGCGCAGCACATGTGGTGTGTCTGGGTCGTACAAAGCACTATCGCGGAAGTCCTTCACTTCGGCCAGTGCAGGGCCCACAAGGATCAACGCGGTGCGGGTGATTTTCTCGGCCCGCACCTTCTCGCGGATATCCTTCAACGTGCCACGCAGAAACAACTGATCAGGCCATGACGCGCGATATGCGACCACGACGGGGCAGTCTTCGCCGTAGTAGGGGATCAACTGGCGCTCGATTTCGCGCAACGCACGAATGCCAAGGTGGATCGCCAAAGTCGCCCCCGTACGAGCAAAGTTTTCCAGCGTCTCGCCCTCCGGCATGGAGGTAGATTTCATCGACATGCGCGTCAGCACAATGGATTGCGCGATTTCCGGCACGGTCAGCTCTTGCCCCAATGCCGCCGCGGCCGCCGCATAGGCCGACACACCGGGGATGATTTCATAGTCGATGCCTTCGGCTTTCAGACGGCGTATCTGCTCGGCAATGGCCCCATACAGCGACGGATCACCCGAATGCACCCGTGCCACATCTTGCCCCTTGGCATGCGCGGCCACGATCTGCGCATGGGTGTCATCCAAGGTCATCGGGGCCGTATCCATCACCAAAGCGCCTTCCGGCGTACCTGCCACAACCTCTTCGGGAACCAAGGACCCCGCATAAAGGCACACTGGGCAGCGTGCGATGGTCTTTTGCGCCTTGAGCGTCAGAAGTTCGGGGTCACCCGGACCGGCACCTACGAAAAATACGGTCATTGATCAGTTCCTGTTTTAGCCAGATCGCCATCGATCTTTCGCGCATATCCGCGCGGTGTGTACATGCGTGGGCCTTCACCCAACTGCGCCAGTTTCGAGTGGCTGGAGCCGATTAGCACAACCGTCAGCATGTCGACCTCGTCGACCTCCAACGCGTCCAAGCGGCGGTAGCGCACATGCTCCTCTGGGCGGCCCAACGACGACGCCAACATCACGGGCGTATCCGCGGGGCGGTGCTGCAACAGGATGTCGCGCGCCTCGGCCAGCAAGGTGCGACGGCGCATGGAAACGGGGTTGTAGAAGGCGATCACGAAGTCGCCTTCGGCCGCGGCGTGCAGACGTTTCACGATGTCTTCGCGCGGGGTCAGCAAATCCGACAATGAAATGGCACAAAAGTCGTGACCCAAGGGCGCGCCCGCACGTGCAGCAGCGCCTTGTAGCGCAGATACACCTGGTGTGGACACAACTTCGACGCGGCGCGCGGCATCGGTCACGCCCAGCTCTTCGGCGCTGCGGTCCAGCAATTCAAACACCAAGGCGCCCATCGCATAAATACCTGCATCGCCCGAGCAAATCAGCGCCACATTGCGCCCCTCGCCTGCCCGTTCCAACGCGTAGCGGCAGCGATCTTCCTCGCCACCAAGCGGGAAATCGGAGCGCTGCTTGCCGTAGGCCAAAGGCCCCAGCAAATCGATGTAGAGGCCGTAACCCACCAGTTCTTCGGCCTCATTCACCAGATGCGACGCCTCTGGCGTGCGCCATGTGTGCTGACCGGGCCCGATGCCGATGATCGACAGCTTGCCGCGCGCACGACCGCGCAATTCGGTGATGGGTTGCGGGGCCAAGGCCACCGCACAAGTGGCGTTTTTGGTTTTCCGCTTTGGCGACAACAAGGTTGCGTCTTCTCCAGCGCCAGCCAAGGCCGCAGCTTCGGACACACCGTGGGTGCCAACCTCCGCGAAGACGACCTCTGACGGGTTCTCTAGACGCGGTGTTTCGGCCTCAAGTGCTGCGGCATCAAACACACGTACGGGGATATCAAACGCGCGGGACAGCGCGTGAACGGCGGGTTCATCCGCCTTCAAATCCAGCGTATAAATCGCCTTCAACGCGGCAGGTGCCACATTGGCCTCTGCCAAGGATTCCATAACCAGATCGTGCAGTTCTTCGGGGGCGCAATCGCGGGCGCAGCCGACACCCAAAGTCAGTTGCTGCGGGTGGAACACCAAATCCGCGTCCGACGGGGCCACAGAACAAGCGATGGTCACATCGTCCCCTTTTGGCAAATCAGCCAACCAAGGCGCATCACCTTCTACGGTTGCCCCAGCGCCAGACAGGAGTTTCGCCATGACGTCTTTGGCGTTTTCGCCATTAGTTAATCGGTAGCCCAAAGGCGGCTCGTCCAGTGCGACGCCCAAGGCCACATCACCGGCAGTGGTGACGGCGGCGGTGGCATCCAGCGCCTTAGCGATCAAGGCCGCCATGCGATTGGCCCCGCGATGACCACCCAACAAAGGCACCACAACCGCCCCGTCATCCGAGACGGACAGGACCGGAGGCTCCGCGGTTTTATCCGCCAGCACTGGGGCCACGGCGCGGATCAAAATGCCCGAGGCACAGACCCCCACAACAGGCGTGCCTGCTTGGAACAACAAACGCGTGTGATCCAGCGCATTGGCGAAGAACACATCCGCCTGATCAACGCGACCTTCGCGGCCATGGACGGGCGCCTCCAGCAGTTTGGCGATGCGGTGTGCGGTGGCCTCGCCTGCGCGGTTGAGGCACAGGACTACGGGTTTTATAGCCATGGATCGGCCCCTTTGGTCAGCAGAATAATTGAAAAATACGGCGCCTTCTCGGGCGCCTCAGACAGCGGCAACACCACCTCTTCGGGAAGGGTTGCGCGTTCGATATATTTGGCCTGATCCGTCAGGCCCAACTCGTCGATCACGGCGCGAATCTTGGGCAGGTGGCGCCCGACCTTCATGATGACGACACTTTCGGCCCCATCAATTCGGCTGCGCAACTCTTCCTGCGGCAACGGGCCGGGCAAGATCGTGAGACGTTCATTTCGCGCGGCCAGCGGCATCGCGGCCCGCGCCGCACAGGCCGTTACGGAGGTTACTCCGGGGATGATTTCAACCTCGAATGCACCGGTCAGGCGGGCGTGCAAATACATGAAGGATCCGTAAAAGAATGGATCGCCCTCGCATAGGCACACAACGTCTTCGCCCGCCTCCAGAGCCTTCGCAATTTCCGCCGCACCGGTGTCATAGGCGTCTTGGGCGGGCTGGCGTTCAGTGCTCATCGGCACATCCATGCGGATTTCGCGGGTGCCGTCTTTGATTAACGAAGCCGCAATCGCCCGCGCGAAGCTGTCGCCACCGGCGAGCGTTGGATAGGCAATGGTGGTCGCGCCTTCGATCAGACGCGCGGCCTTCAGGGTAATCAGCTCGGGATCACCCGGGCCAAGGCCCACGCCGTAGAGAGTGCCGCTCATCGTTTCACCAAGCTCCACTGTGTGACCGTCATGGACGGGCGCCATCCGGTCAGGCGACCTACCGGTTCCGCGCGTTGCACGCTGATTTTGACCAAGTCGCCGCCGTGCTTCTTGTGAAGATCAATGAGGATTGCTTCGCTTTCCAGCGTCACCGCATTGGCCACCATACGCCCAAGCGGACGCAGATTGCTCCACGCAAGATCAAACACCTCATGGCTAAGCCCGCCCCCAATGAAGATGGCATCCGGCGCATCCAGCCCCTGCATCGCCGCGGGTACCTCGCCCTCGATCAATTGCAACTTCGGCGCGCCCAAAGCCAATGCGTTTTCGGCGGCCATGGCGCGGCGGTCTGCACGCGGCTCAATCCCGATGGCGCGGGCGTAGCGTGCGGCGCGCATCCACTCAATCGCGACCGAGCCTGATCCCGCTCCGATGTCCCACAACAGCGCCCCGCGCATAGGCATCAGCTTGGCCACTGTCGCGGCGCGCACCTCTTGCTTGGTCATGGTGCCGTCGGATTGGAACAAATCATCGCTTAGCCCCGGCACGCGGGGCAAAAGGGCCGCGTCTTGGGCCGCGATACAATGCACGGCCAAAGTATTGAACGCGGGCACCTCATGCGCCCAATCGGCGGCTGTCCCGTCAAAGCGCTGTTCTTTCTCGCCCCCCATAGAGGCCAGCACGGTCATCTGCGACTGCCCAAAGCCGCGTTCCGTCAGGAACTGCGCGATCTGGGCGGGTGTTTCAGCACCGGTGGTCAAGATAATCAACCGCTGGTCTGGCTGAATGAACGCCACCATCTGATGCACGGGGCGACCATGCACGGTGAGGGTTTCGACGTCCGCAAGGCTCCAGCCCATGCGCGCGGCGGTCAGCTGGAATGCGGACAGTTGCGGGTGGTAAACGATCTGCGAGGGATCGATGGACCGGCCAATACGGGCCCCCACAGAAAACCACAGCGGATCGCCCGTGGCCAAAACGACGACGCGTTTGCCCTTATGGGCCTGCAGCGTCTCAATCAACGCATCGAAGGGCGACGGCCACGCCACGCGGGTGGCGGTGACATTGTCGGACAGGCTGTGATGCCGGTCCCCACCGATGATAACTTCCGCGGATTCAACGACCGTACGCGTGACAGGGCTAAGCCCGTCCATGCCGTCCTCGCCGATGCCAACTATATGGAGCCATTTGTCGTTCATGATTGCACCTCCGGCAGGCCCGCCGACAATGCGTTTACCGCCGCCGAGGCAATAGCCGAGCCGCCCTTGCGACCACGCAGGGCGATGAAATCGCAGCCGCGCGGGTTCGCCGCTAGTTCTGCCTTGGATTCGGCGGCGCCGACAAATCCGACCGGAAAGCCAAGGATGACTGCCGGTTTCGGGAAGCCCTGATCGATCAATTCCAGCAGGTGAAACAATGCGGTGGGGGCGTTGCCGATGGCGACGACCGCGCCCTCAATATGGGGCTCCCACAGCTCCACAGCGGCGGCGGATCTGGTATTGCCGATCTGGGCCGCGCGGTCCGGCGTTGTGGGATCATTGAGGGTCACGATGACTTCGTTATTCGCCGGCAGGTAACGGCGGATAATGCCTGCACCGACCATTTCGCAGTCGCATAGGATCGGCTTGCCTTCGGTGAGCGCATGATGCCCCGCATAGTAAGCCGTATCAGTGAAAGCCAAACGATCCGCGATTTCCACCATGCCGCAGGCATGGATTACGCGAATAGCAAGGCGGTCCAACCCGTTGGGGAAACGGTCCAACTTGGCCTCGGAGCGCACGGTCTCGAAGCTTTGCGCGTAGATCGACGCGGGGTCTTTCTCGTAAGGGCGCATCTACTGAAGCTTTGCCTTGCGCGCAGATTCCGGTCCATGCGGGTGCTTGGCGTGCGGGTAAGGCGCGTGGTGATGGTCGTGATCATGATCGTGGTGGTGGTGATGGTGGCCGTGATCATGCGAATGATCGTGGCTGTGGTCATGATCGTGATGATGATGGTGGTGATCTGGCAATTCCAGACGGCACATGCCGGTGCAAAACGTATCACACATGTTACAGTCTTCGACGTTGGACCCCGGGGCGTTCGCGCCTTGGCCCTCAACGTGGTGGTGGTGCGATTCTTGGACCGCGCCAACCTCGCCCTCAAACCCCAAGACCTGCGTGCGGTATTTGCACAGAACACACGTCGGCGGCGGCACGTCGCCAAATGCGGGATGCGCGACGGGCGCGATTTCTTGCACGTCCTGCCCTTCAATCGCGAGGATTTGCGTGCGGTATTGGCAGATGCCGCAATTCGGCGGCGGGTTGCTGCCCATCTGTTCTGTGATGCGTTCCGCAAAGGTTTCCAGAACTTGTGAATGATCGTTCAAATACCCCGCTTTGACAAATTCAATGTCAGTGTGCTGGGCGGCGACTTGATCGGTAAAGCCGTAGATGCGGTCGATCAGGATGCCTGTGAACAGAAAGTAGGGGAAGACCACGATGCGTTTGTAGCCCAACTTGGCCGCGTGACTGAGGCAGGGTTCAACAAGCGGGAAAGTCACGCCGGAATAGCCGACCTCGACCCAACCAAAGCCCATGCCTTCGTGCAACATACGCGCGATCTTGGAGACGTTGCCATTGGCGTCAGGGTCGGATGCCCCGCGCCCGATCACCACCAGACAGGTGTCCTCGTTGGAGACATGCTCAACCGCGTTGGCCGCATCAACGGCGTCTTGAACCCGTGCGCCAGCGGCGGCGATCATCTTCGGATCAACCCCCAGTTCGCGACCATAGCTGATCTCGATGTCATGTTTGGCGGCATAGGTGTTCAACACAGTGGGGATGTCATTCTTGGAGTGCATCGCGGCAAACAGCATGCCCGGCACGGCCAGAATTTTGTCGCAGCCCTGCGCGCGCAGCTTGTCCAAGCCGTCGCGGATCACGGGGTTGGCGAATTCTAGGTAGCCGTATTCCACAGGCCATTCGGGCGGCAGAAAGTCGGGCAGCTTCTCTGCCAGAACCGAAAACTGATCAACCGCCGCTTGCGACCGCGAGCCGTGGCCGCAGATCATGACACCAATCTTGCTCATGCTGCTTCCTCTTCACCGTCTTCTGCGATTTCCTCATCGGAGGTTTCGGGCTTTTTCTTGCCTTTCAAGGCCCCCCAGATCGACACAGCCACAGCCGCACCCAAAGCCGCACCTGCAACCCAATGGTCATGGCCTGCAAACTCGCCAAAGTGGCCTACATGCGCCATGGCGGGACCCGCCAAAAGCATCATCGTAAGGGTCGTAACAATCCGGTTCATAGCTGCGCCTTTCATCCAAACATCCATAGGGAAAGGCTGGGGACAGCTGCCCACATCACGACGATGCAACCGGTGGATCCCCTAACTGGGTCGATCCGAAGGTTGCCAACCTCTCTGGGCCAAAGCCCTCGTCATGAGTCGGTGGTATATGGGGCGCGGCCCCGTCTCGCAATGGGGTTGAACGGCGCACCACGATCTAAAACCGGCGCTGCGCGCAGATTATGTGCGTGTTTGCCAGGTGACTGCAGCGACTTTTCCAGGCTTACTCGCCGTCGGAAAAAGGAAGGAATGCGACTTGGGACAGCTTGTAGACGGAGTCTGGCACGACACTTGGTATGACACGAAATCATCCGGCGGGGCGTTCAAACGCTCCACCGCGGGGTTCCGGAACTGGATCACCCCCGACGGAGAATTCCCAGCCGAAGCAGGGCGCTACCACCTTTATGTCTCTCTCGCATGCCCTTGGGCGCACCGCACCTTGATCTTTCGCAAGCTGAAGGGCTTGGAAGATCTGATCGACGTGTCAGTTGTGCATCCTGACATGCTAAGTGACGGCTGGACTTTCGAGGTCGACGGGCAGGGTGCGACTGGTGACACGCTGTATGGATTACCCTTTGTGCGAGACATCTATCTTAAGGCTGACCCCAATGTTTCCGGCCGTGTAACCGTCCCGATTCTGTGGGACAAGCAGCGCGAAACCATCGTGAGCAACGAATCTTCAGAAATCATCCGGATGTTCAATTCCGCGTTTGACGGCTTAACCGGAAACACGTTGGACTTCTGGCCAGAAGCGCTGCGCGGCGCCATTGAGGACACCAACCAACGGATTTACAGCACGGTGAACAACGGTGTTTACAAGGCCGGTTTCGCCACCAGCCAATCTGCCTATGACGCCGCGGTCATGCCGCTGTTTGAAAGCCTCGACTGGTTGGAGGCGCGGCTGGCGGACAATCGCTACCTTATGGGCGATCGGATCACCGAGGCCGATTGGCGTTTGTTCACGACATTGGTGCGCTTTGATCCGGTGTATCACCTGCATTTCAAATGCAACCGCAAGCGGATCATCGATTACCCGAACCTCTGGGCCTACACGCGCGAGCTATTTCAATGGGACGGCGTCGCAGAGACGGTTCATTTCCATCACATCATACGCCACTATCACTACAGCCATGACACGATTAATCCCAACCGGATTATCCCGATCAACCCCGAATTGAACTGGCTGAGCCCCCACGGCCGAGGTGGTTAATCTGCAAGCCTACACCGCGATACGTTGCTCGGCGCGCGCATGGTATTCCACCAAGGCCGCGAGGTCCTCGGGCTCGGTGCTGGGAGGGACCATCACACAGGCGTTCGGCATATAGCGAAAGATAGACCCATCGGAGAAAAAGCTGCTGGTGGTCACGCAGACCACCTTCGCCGTTGGGCGTCGGAAGTTTGCATAGTCCGCAATAGCAGATGCGTCCCCCCAACGCGGATTGAGGTTGAGGTTTACAACTAAGACGTCAAAGTCCTGCTCTCGCAGCTGGGCTTCGGCATCAACTTGGCAGTGGACTAGAACGACATCACATCCAAGCCGACCAACATGGTCCGCCCAAATCGTTCCCAGTCCACATCCATTTTCAACGATGAGAACATTCATACTTATACTAATCCGACCCTGTTTGTTTCAGAAAGGCCGGTACACTTCCCGTTAGACTGTAAATAGTTTTTGGTCCCATTTTCGGAAGGACCGCGCCTTTTAGGCTTTGATTCCTTAATCAATGGTTAACAACGTTGCCAGATTGCAACTTCTTGCGCCCGCCTAAAATTTCCGCTTGATGGGCTCCATAGAAAATGAGGCGCGAAACAAACGATGACAACTTGGATCACGATCTGCGACACCTGCAAACGCGATGACTGGGAAGCCCGCTCCCCCGGGGTCACTGATGGCGAAACCTTGGCCGAGCTGATCGAAGCCAACGCCGAAGGCCACGCGGAGCTGCGGACCCGCCGCCACTCCTGCCTAATGGGGTGCGCCAGAGGCTGCAACGTCGCCATCCAAGGCCCCAACAAGTTGAACTACACCGTAGGAGAATTCGAACCCACGCAAGAGGCCGCCGAGGCGATCGTGGGATATGCAGCCCTGCACGCGCAAAGCGACAGCGGTCAGGTGCCCTACAAGCAATGGCCGCAGGCGATTAAGGGCCATTTCGTCACCCGCCACCCCCCCTTGCCCAGCGATGACTGATACGCCGCGCGATCATGGTGGAGGACTAGACGCGGCCATAGCCCTCTTTGGCGGGCACCGCGCCGACTGGTTGGACCTATCCACCGGCATCAACCCTGTCCCCTATCCCGTGGGCCCCGTTGCCGCCGACGCATGGACTGCCTTGCCTGACAAAGCTGCAACGGACCGGCTAATCCGCGCAGCACGCAATTTTTGGGATGTTCCAGCGGACGCGCATATTTTGCCATCGAATGGCGCCTCGGCGTTGATTGCGGCAATGCCTCATGTGATGCGCGGCAAAAGCGCCGCCATCCCCACCCCAACCTACAATGAGCACGCCGCGGCCTTTCGCGCCCAAAACTACGCCCTGACCGACGGCATGGCAGACGTGCGGGTCTTGGTTCACCCCAACAACCCAGACGGGCGCTTATGGGGGGCGCAGGAGCTGACCCGCGGCCCGACAGTGTTGGACGAAAGTTTCTGTGACAGCTGCCCCCAACACAGCCACACGGCGCAAGCGGGGCGGTCGGACCTTGTGGTTTTGAAAAGCTTTGGCAAGTTTTGGGGCTTGGCTGGCATGCGATTGGGCTTCGTCATCGCATCCCCTGAAGTCGTCGCCAGATGTCGCGACGAAATTGGGCCATGGGCGGTATCCGGCCCCGCGTTGGAAATCGGGGCCACTGCTTTGGAAGATGTGGCTTGGGCCGATGCCACCCGCGCGCGGTTGTCGCGCGACGCCGAGCGCTTGGACGCGCTGATGGCAAAATCCGGCATCCCTTCGGTCGGTGGCACCAGCCTGTTTCGCCTCTATGAAGTGGACAATGCCGCCTCTTGGCAGGAAAAACTCGCGAGCGGCCATGTTTGGTCGCGCATCTTTCCCTACTCGGACCGCTGGCTGCGCCTTGGCCTGCCCGCGCCAGATCGGTGGGATCAGTTAGAGGCCGCGCTGTGACCGTTGCCCTTGCGATGCTGCTCGACGCCCTCATGGGAGAGCCGAAATGGCTGTGGAACCGCCTCCCGCACCCTGCTGTGCTTATGGGGCAGGCCATCGCCACCCTAGAGACCCGTTTGAACACTGGCGCCGCCGCGCACCGCCGCGCCAAGGGCATCGCTTTGGTCGCGGGCATCGTGTCAGCCGCCCTCATCGCTGGCCTGATCTTGGCGCAGCTTGGCACAATCGCGCAAATCATCATCGGAGCCGTTTTGATCGCGCAAAGATCCCTGTGCGACCATGTTGCCGATGTTTCGCGCGCACTGCGTCTGAGCCTTGGTGACGGGCGCATGATGGTCGCGCGAATTGTCGGGCGGGATGTTAAGGCGCTGGATACCTCGGGGGTTTGTCGCAGCGCGATCGAAAGTGCCGCCGAGAATTTCAGCGACGGGATTGTGGCTCCGGTGTTTTGGTTTGCCCTGCTCGGCTTGCCCGGGCTTTTGGCCTATAAGGTGATCAACACGGCCGACAGCATGATCGGCTACCGAAACGCGCGCTACGCAGAGTTCGGATGGGCCGCCGCGCGGTTGGATGATGTGGTGAATTGGCCCGCCGCACGTCTCAGCGCTTTGGCGATTGCCGCAGCGCACCTGCGCCCCGATGCGATGCGCTTGGCCATACGCGATGCACGGTTGCACCGCTCACCGAATGCCGGTTGGCCCGAAGCGGCGATGGCCAGCGTTCTAGACGCCGCCTTGTCGGGGCCGCGTAGCTATGACGGCGCGATCCGCGACGAGCCCTACGTGAACCCCGAAGGACGCCGCGAACTGGGGCCAGATGACATTGACGCTGCAGTGATGGTCTTGTGGAAAGCATGGGCGCTGACGCTCTGTGCCGTTGCCCTTGTCTGGGGGATTGCATAGGGTGCGCCCGACCTGAAACGCGGAGTTTTTTATGCGCCAATTCCTTCTCGCAGTCGCCTTTTGCACGGCCTCCACAGCAGCATTTGCCAATTGCGGAGGCGGGTGGAATTCATTCATCACCGGCTTGAAAAATGAGGCCATTGAAAAGGGTCACTCTACGTCATCTGTGGACCGCTTTTTCAACTCTGCGCGTCAGGACCCGAAGGTATTGAAGGCCGACCGGTCGCAAGGTGTCTTCAAGCGTGACTTTGTTGATTTCTCTCGACGGATCATTTCCAAGTCAAGAATTAGCAAAGGGCGCTCCAACGCCAAAAAATACGCGTCTGTTTTTCAACGTGCAGAGCAAGAATTCGGTGTCCCTGCGGGTGTCCTCTTGGCCTTTTGGGCCCTTGAAACGGATTACGGTGCGGTTCAGGGCAACTTTAACACGCTCAACGCCTTGTTGACGTTAAGTCATGATTGCCGCCGCCCCGAATTATTTCGCCCACAGATTTTTGCAGCCTTGGAATTATTCGAGCGCAATAATTTTAGCCCCGCCAACACCAAGGGCGCATGGGCTGGCGAAATTGGCATGGTTCAGATGCTGCCCGAAGACATCATCGAGAACGGAATGGACGGCGATGGAGACGGCAAAATCAGCTTAAAAAGCTCTGCCCCAGATGCGTTAATGTCAGGGGCAAAAATGCTGAACTCCTTGGGGTGGGCGTCTGGGCAGGCCTGGCTGCAAGAGGTTCAGGTTCCCGCAAAAATGGACTGGTCAAAAACAGGTTTGAATACATCGCTTGCCACCAGCGCGTGGGCCGAAATGGGCGTGAAGCCCCGTTCTGGCAGCTTTCAAGGCAACGCCGGTTCGATCCTTTTGCCGATGGGCCGCAAGGGGCCGGCGTTCATTGCCTACCCAAATTTTCACGTCTATTTCGAATGGAATCAAAGCTTTGTCTATGTGACCACTGCTGCGTATTTCGCGACCCGCCTGTCAGGTGCACCTGTATTTGACGCCGGAAATCCGGACCCCAGCCTGTCGGATGCGAACATGAAAGCCCTGCAGAAAAAACTTGCCGCGCGCGGTCATGATGTCGGAAAAATAGATGGAATATTGGGAAGCGGCACGCGCGCAGCGGTTCAAAAAGAACAGAAACGGCTAGGGCTTCCCGCTGATGCATGGCCAACGATTGCGTTGCTCCGTAAACTATAATCGACGAATTCCTTGGTTTTGACGAAATAGTAGGTTACTAAACTTCCCATTCACAAAGCTGGGGAGCTAAGAAGAATACAATGGCAAAAATAGACTTGAAATCTCTGTCACTCGCAGAGCTAAAATCACTCAGTGCCCGTGTCGATAAAGCCATCGCACGCCACGACAAAAAGCAAAAAACAAAAGCGCTAGCGGCAGTAAAAGCCAAAGCAAAAGAGCTTGGTTTTTCGCTTTCTGACCTCACAGGAGCTGCCGGATCGGCCAAATCCGCACCTAAGAAGCCCGCCAAGGCTGCTTACCGTGATCCGAATAACTCTAGCAACACATGGGCAGGCCGTGGCGCACGCCCATTGTGGCTGAAAGAGGCCCTAAAATCGGGAAAAACACTGGAAGACTTCAAGATTTAGTCCTTCGGAACCACCTATAAAATCGGGCGTATGCAAAACCTGCATGCGCCCTTTTTTGTGCCCGATTATGCGACCAATTGTTCCGCTTTCTTCAGATCAACGGACACCAATTGCGACACGCCTAATTCCGCCATTGTTACCCCAAACAACCGATCCATTCGCGCCATTGTGACGGCGTGGTGGGTGATAATCAAAAAGCGCGTATCGGTGCGGCGGGCCATTTCGTCCAGCAGGTCGCAAAAGCGCGTAACATTGGCGTCATCCAACGGTGCGTCGACCTCATCGAGCACACAGATCGGGGCTGGGTTCGCGAGGAACACCGCAAAGATCAGCGCCAAGGCTGTGAGCGTTTGCTCCCCACCAGACAGCAGCGAAAGCGTCGACAGTTTCTTACCAGGCGGCATGCACATGATCTCGAGACCGGCTTCCAGCGGGTCGTCGCTTTCGACCATGACAAGCTTCGCCTCTCCGCCGCCAAACAGGTGTTTAAACAGGGTAGCAAAACTGGTGTTCACTTCTTCAAAGGCCGTCAACAGGCGCTCGCGGCCCTCTTTGTTCAGTGACGCAATCCCTGTGCGCAAAGCCGAGATTGCAGCCTCCAGATCGGTTTTCTCACCCAGCAGGCCATCATGTTCTTCAGATACTTCCTTCGCGTCCTCTTCGGCACGAAGGTTCACCGCGCCCAAAGCATCGCGCTGGCGTTTCAGGCGGTTCACATCCGCTTCGATCCGTTCGGATGGCGGCATGTCTTCAGGATTGGTATCCAATGTTTCCAGCAACGCCTGAGGGGTTGTTTCCATCTCTTCTTGGATGCGCTCAACCGCGTAGGTCACGGTTTCTTTCGCGGCTTCTGCGCGGGCCTCGGATCGGGCGCGCGCTTCGCGGGCCTCAGAGGCTTCGCGTTCTGCTTCGCGTTCGGTCTGTAGACCCTCGCGCAGCGCTGTCTCGGATTCGGCCAAATTGTCTGCCGCTTGCTTTCTGCGGGCCTCTGCTTCGTCAATTGCAGTGCTCAATTCGTCGCGCTTTGCAGCGAGTTCCGCAGGTGCAGCAGAGGCTTCCTTCAACTCTTCCTCAGAAGTAGTTTTGCGCTCTTCTAGCTCACCAATGCGCTTGCCAGCAGTCTCTAGACGGTGCTTCCAGCCGCTAATCTCGGTGGTGATTTCTTGGCTGCGCTTGGTGCGGGCTTCGCCTTCGCGGCGCAATTCGTCATGCGAGGATCGTTTGGCCAACATGGTCATCCGAGAGGCCTCGACGGTCATCTTGACGTCTTCAACTTCTGCGCGGGCGGCCTCCAGATCCCCCAGATCGGCCACGCCTTTGTCGGCTTCGCGCAGGCGTTCCCGCGCAGCCATGGCTTCTTCCTCATAGCGGGTCACGGCCAACTCAAGGCTTTCCACGCGACCAGAAGCGATCGATTTTTCGCCTTCGGCCCGCGACACCGCACGCGACGCATCCGCCATCGCACGGTCCGCGTCTTTGCGGGCCTCGCGCGCGTCGCGATCTGCCTGAGCGGCCTCCGCAAGCTCCTTGGTGAGCATCTCATGCGCCATACGCGCACCATCGGCACGGGCGGTGGCCCCTTCTAACGCTTGCTTCAACTCTTCCAAGCGGTTGAGTTGCTGCAGACGCATCGCCGCCGCAGAGGGGGCATCATCCGCCCCAGTACGAAAGCCGTCCCAACGCCAAACGTCGCCCTCTACAGACACCAAACGCTGGCCGGGTAGCAAGGACGCTTGCAGGGCATTGCCGTCATTTGCCGCAACCAGACCCACTTGCGCCATGCGGCGCGCCAACACATCGGGAATGGTTACATAGCTGGTTAACGGGTTCACCCCATCGGGCAAACGCTGGGGGTGTGCATATGCATCCAGACGCGCCCAGCCGGTCACTTCGTCATCGTCAATTTGCGGTGCACGCAGGTCGTCGGCCAAAGCCGCGCCAAGCGCCTTCTCATAGCCGGATTTCACCTGCACCACATCTAGCAGCTGGCCTTGCTCTGACGTGTCACGATCCACCAAACGCGACAGGGCGGTGGCTTCCGCACGTAGTGCATTCGCCTCGCCTTCCGCCTCTGAGCGTTGCGAGCGCGCGTCACTTTCGCGGTTTTGCGCATCGGATCGCGCGGTTTCGGCAGCACTTAGATCAGCATCCGATTTCTCGGCCTGCACAGAGGCCTGAGACAAAGCCGTTTGCGCCGCGATCAGGGAGGTATCCGCATTCATCGCCGCCGCCGCCGCGTGGTCAACCGAGGCACGCGCCTTTGTCGCCTCGTCCTCGTAGCGCTGCAACGTTTTTGCCGCATCCTCACGCAGCCGATGCGCTGACTGGTGGCGCGCGGCCAAACGGGCGACGTCCTCGGTATGCTCCGCCAGCTGCGTTTCGCGGTCTTGCAAAACGGTCGCTGCCTCACGGGCTTGGGTGGCAGCAGCGTCCAGCTTGTCGACATGCCCTTCCGAGGCCTTGCCAATCTCGCGGGCTTCCCATTCGAGCCGCTCGATGGTTTCTCCCGCATCGCGGTTCAGCGCGGTTTCACGTTCAATATCGCGGCCCAATTGGTCGATCCGCGCTGTCAGCGTGTCGATTGTTTGCCGTGCCTGTTCTTCTTGATCCGTCAGCGTGTCCCGCTGCACTTGCAGACGTTGCAAAATGGCGGCGGCGATGGCCTCCTCTTCACGCAGCGGTGGCAGCGCGTCTTCCATGCCTTGCCGTAGCTTGGCCACTTCGCGCACCTGCGCCTCAGCGGCCGCAGCCAGCTTGGTGCGTTCAGTCAAGGTCTGGCTCGCAGCGAGGTTGGCTTCTTCGGCCTCTTTCCAACGGCGATACAGCAGCATGCCCTCGGATTTGCGCAAATCTTCCCCGATTTCGCGATACCGCGCGGCCTGACGGGCTTGGCGGGCAAGCTGCGCCAGTTGAGCGGCAAGCTGTTCAATCACATCGTCGACGCGCGCCAAATTGGTTTCTGCCCCGTTCAGCTTCAACTCCGCCTCATGGCGACGTTGATACAGACCGGAGATGCCCGCGGCTTCCTCCAGAATACGACGACGTGCTTTCGGGCGGGCGTTGATCAGCTCCGAGATTTGCCCCTGACGCACAAGGGCAGGCGAATGCGCACCGGTGGAGGCATCCGCAAACAACATCTGCACGTCACGGGCCCGCACGTCTTTGCCGTTGGTCTTATAAGCAGACCCCGCATCGCGCGTAATGCGGCGGATGATTTCCAACGTGTCGAGGTCATTGAAACCGGCAGGTGCCAGACGTTCCGCGTTATCAATATGAAGCGAGACTTCTGCAAAGTTGCGCGCCGGCCGCGAGGAGGCGCCTGCAAAGATCACATCTTCCATACCAGAGCCACGCATCGACTTGGCGCGGTTCTCGCCCATGACCCAACGCAAGGCTTCCAGCAGGTTGGACTTGCCACAACCGTTTGGCCCCACAACCCCCGTCAGCCCGTCGGCAATTACCAGCTCCGTGGGGTCCACGAAGCTTTTGAAGCCGTTCAGTCTGAGTTTAGAAAAGCGCAATGCAAACCTCGTAAAGGGAATCAGGGCGTTAGGGATCCATTGTTTGAACCCTGCCCCCTCAAGTCAATGTAAAACCCCTGCATATTGCCAAACAGGCAGGGTTATCCCCAAGATGTTGCGAAGTACCGCCGATATAGACCTGCCGCGAAATGAAGTTTCCCTGTCGGAATCGACCTTGACCCCCACTGCCGGTTTGAAGCATGTTAACGCAGCATGGTTCCCCGCGACGTGCAAAGCACATGTGGGGAAAAATGGGAATTCGGTAAGCCTGACCCAAATAGGGATGCAACTCCGAAGCCGCCCCCGCGACTGTATGCGGTGAGCACCCTGCCAACACGCCACTGGAGAAATCTGGGAAGGCGGCAGGATGCATCGACCCGCGAGCCAGGAAACCAGCCACGCGTCATGAAACCCCTCCCGTCGGGTGTGACGGGGCAAGGAGATAAAGAATGAACGATCAAGTCAAAGTCGCAGCAATTGCGCAAAAGTCAGACGCAGCAGACCAAGGCCTTCTGGGCATCATCGGCGCCATCATGCTTGGCGCGATCTTGCTGTTCTCCGCTGGCTTCGCACAGGCGACTGTCATGCACGACAGTTCCCACGACATGCGCCACGCCATGGCGTTTCCCTGCCACTAAGCCATGCTTAGACATATTTTGACCAGCGCGGTGTTCGCTGGGATCGTTGCGGGGATTTTCGCAGCGGTCATTAACCTGTGGGCCGTCATTCCAATGGTTATGGAAGGCGAGCTTTACGAATCTGGTGCACGCACCCACTTTGCGGTGGATGGCTCGCCCCAATCTGACGCGGGCAGCCCATCTGTCTTCGAGGATCCGGCCCGTCACATCATGCCTGCGGCCTTTAGCGTCGTGGTCTTTACCGGCTATGCCTTCTTCTTGGTTGCGGGTTTCGCGCTGGCGGAACGCTATGGCCACCGGACAACGGTGCGCAGTGGATTGATCTGGGGCCTATGCGGCTTCATCACCTTCCAGCTGGCCCCTGCGATGGGCATGCCCCCGCAATTGCCCGCCACGCCGGGTCCCGAGGTTGTGCCACGCCAGCTTTGGTGGGCGATGACGGTGGTCTTCACCGCGACAGCGCTTGGCCTGATCGCCTTCGGGCGTGGGGTGCTGCCTATCGCAATCGCAGTGGCGCTGCTCTTTGCCCCTCACATCATCGGCGCGCCGCGTCTTGATACTTACTTCGGCTTTGCTGCTCCGGAACTGGCTGCCCATTTCGCCGGAGCCTCCCTCGCCGCAACCGCTTTGACTTGGACCACCCTCGGCCTGTGCTGCGCGTGGTTCTGGACAAAGCTGCAACAGGATTGATCTCATGCAAAAGATACCCGCAACAGTGGTGACCGGCTTCCTTGGGGCCGGTAAAACCACGCTCATCCGGCATATGCTGGAGAACGCCAACGGCAAGCGCATTGCCCTGATCATCAACGAATTTGGTGACCTCGGCGTGGACGGAGACATTCTCAAAGGCTGCGGTGACGAGACCTGCGCCGAGGATGATATCATGGAGCTGTCCAACGGCTGCATCTGCTGCACTGTGGCCGATGATTTCGTCCCCACGATGGAGGCCCTGCTGGCGCGCGAAAACAAGCCCGACCACATTGTGATTGAGACCTCGGGGCTGGCATTGCCACAGCCCCTGATACGCGCCTTCAATTGGCCGGAAATCTCGACCAAAGTCACCGTTGACGGCGTTGTCACCGTAGTTGACGGCAAGGCGGTATCCGAGGGTGTCTTTGCCCATAACGTCGCCGCCGTGGACGCGCAGCGCAAGCTGGACGAAAACCTAGACCACGAGACCCCGCTTTCCGAGTTGTTCGAGGACCAAGTGGCCTGTGCAGACATGATCGTGGTCAACAAATCCGACCTACTTGGCGAGGCCGAAGCCGACGCTTTGGTCACCACCCTGAAAGCCGACAGCCGCGACGGCGTGCAAGTGGTGCGCACTTCCATGGGTAAGCTTCCGGTGGATGTGTTGCTGGGCCAAGGCATTGGTGCGGAAGGTGATCTGGACGCCCGTCACGAGGTGCATCACCACCACCACGATCATGATGATGACCATCACCACGACGACGATGATGATCACCACCATCATCACGAACATGAACACAGCCACGACGAATTCCAATCCTTCGTGGTCACGCGCGGCGAAATCACAGACCCCAAGGCATTTGCCGAACAGGTCGCCGATGTGATCCGCACGCATGACATCCTGCGCCTCAAAGGGTTCGCAGCAGTGGACGGCAAACCCCTTCGCCTGACTTTGCAGGCTGTTGGCCCCCGCGTGGACACATATTTTGATCGCCCGTTTGGTGCGGAGCCGCGCGAAACGCGCTTGGTCGTCATCGGCCAGTCCGGCTTGGACCAAGCCGCTATTGAGACGGCGCTACAGGCATGATCGTTAAGCGCGGTGATCCCCGTGACCCACAGGTCACCGCGCTGCTGAAGGCCAGCCATGCCTTGATGGAATCCCTGTTTCCACCGGAGGACAATCACTACCTGTCCATCGACGCGCTTTGCGTGCCAGAAGTGCATTTTTTCGCCGCCTATGAGGGTGACACTGTCTTGGGATGCGGGGCGTTTAAGGTCGTCGGCGACTACGGCGAGGTTAAATCCATGTTCACCGCCGAAGCCGGTCGTGGAAAGGGCGTGGCCTCGGCAGTTTTGAACGAGATCGAAGCTCAGGCCAGCACCATGGGGCTCAAAATGCTCAAACTGGAAACGGGCGATCTACTTCACGCCGCACACAAGCTTTATGCCAAGCACGGGTTCACGCCATGCAGCCCCTTTGGCGACTATGAAGAAAGCAAAAGCAGCGTGTTCATGGAAAAACCCCTGTCGGTTGCCCCCTAACAAATCGCTGCCCATTGGAGGCACATAATGCATCTTCTTGCCGCCACGCCTGGAAGTATCGACAACGGCCAAGAGCCTGTTGATCTAGGCCAAACCCCAGCGGATATCGTGTTCATCTCTGCCGCCGATACCGAGCTTGCGGCCCTATCCGCCGCGCGTGGGGAGCTGGCGTCACCCGCCACGTTGCGCTTGGCGTCGATGATGCACTTGATGCACCCGATGTCCGTCGATCTGCACATTGAAGCCTGCGCCTCGAAATCCAAACTGGTGATCGCGCGCGTTTTGGGTGGCACGGGGTATTGGAAATACGGCGCAGAACAATACGCAGCCCATATGCACGACGCGGGCATCCCTTTGGTGCTGCTACCGGGGGATGACAAACCGGACGCCGAATTGCGCGGACTGTCGACCGTATCCGATGAGGATTACGACGCACTTTGGGCCTATCTGGTGGAAGGTGGCCCCGCCAATTGCGAAAACTTCCTAACCTACGCTGGCGCGATGATTTCTGCGGCAGAGAAGCCGTCCCCTGCCGCGCCATTGCTTCGTGCTGGCGTGTATTGGCCGGGGTCGGGGATTGCCGATCTGTCTGCCGCGCAAGAGGCATGGACCGACGGCGCACCAATCATCCCGCTGATATTCTACCGCGCGTTGGTGCAGGGCGCAGGGCTGAACCCCGTGAACCGGTTGGTGAAGTCTTTGCTGCGTTCTGGGCTGAACCCTTTGCCGGTTTTCGTGGCCTCGCTGAAAGACCCCGTTAGCCTTGCCACCGTGGAGAGCCTGTTCACGCAAGCCCCACCAGATGTGATCTTGAACGCGACGTCCTTCGCCACAGGCTCTCCGCATCAAGGCGATGCAGAAGCTTTCAACCCGCTGGCCGCCCCATTCGCCAACCAAGCGCCGATCTTTCAGGTGATCTTCTCCGGCTCCTCCGAAGAGGCATGGGAGGAAGGCCTCACCGGCCTGTCCGGCCGCGACATTGCGATGAACGTGGCCTTGCCGGAAGTTGACGGGCGCATCCTGTCGCGCGCCGTTAGCTTCAAGGGCGAAGCCTACTTCGACGACGCAACTGAGTGTCCGATCGCAGCCTACCGCGCCCGCGGCGACCGCATCCAGTTCGTAGCCGATCTTGCAGCCAACTGGGCCAAACTGCGCCGCGCCAAAACCGAAGACCGCAAGGTCGCACTGATCCTTGCCAACTACCCCAACAAAGACGGGCGCTTGGCCAATGGCGTAGGGTTGGACACGCCCGCGGCCACCTCACATGTCTTGGGCCTGTTGGCGGGCGAAGGCTATACCGTTGATGATGCCCCCGCCGACAGCAAGGCCTTGATGGACCGCATCATGGCGGGGCCGACCAACTGGCTGACAGATCGCGCAAACCGCGATGGCGGCGAAGCCCTGTCGCTAAAGGCGTACACAGAAAACTACACCAAGCTGCCCTACGCGTTGCGCCAGCAGATGGAGGACCGCTGGGGCGCGCCGGACACCGACCCTTTCTTTGACGGCAGCAGTTTCAAACTATCGATCCACCGCTTCGGCAATGCCGTCGTGGGGCTACAGCCGGCACGTGGCTACAACATTGACCCAACCGACACCTACCATTCGCCGGACTTGGTGCCGCCGCATAACTACCTCGCGTTCTACTTTTGGCTGCGCCAAGAATTCGGCGCCCATGCGATTGTGCATATGGGGAAACACGGCAACCTAGAATGGCTACCCGGCAAGGCGCTGGCCCTATCTGAGGAATGCTGGCCCGAGGCCGTCCTTGGACCTATGCCGCATGTGTATCCGTTTATCGTAAACGACCCGGGCGAAGGCACCCAAGCCAAGCGTCGCGCACAGGCCGTGATCATTGACCACCTGACCCCGCCGATGACACGGGCGGAAACCTACGGGCCTTTGAAAGACCTAGAGGCCTTGGTCGATGAATATTATGAGGCTGCAGGCGTGGACCCGCGCCGGATCGAACATTTGCGCCGCGAAATCCTGTCGATGACTTCTGCCACAGGCCTGTCGGAAGACGTTGGCTTTTCGGGGGACGAAGACGGTGATCTGGCCAAGCTCGATGCATATCTGTGCGAGTTGAAAGAGGCGCAAATTCGCGATGGGTTGCATGTGTTCGGGATCTCTCCGACCGGTGAACAAGCGAGAGATTTGACCATCGCTTTGACACGCGTGGCACGCGGTGACGGCAAGGGGGCGGATGCTTCGCTTATCCGCGCATTGGCGGACGATTTGGAGCTGGGTTTTGATCCACTTTCCGCTGATTTGGCCGAGCCGTGGACCGGTCCGCGACCCGCAATTTTGACGGGCGACAAATGGCGCAGCACCGGCGACACCGTGGAGCGTCTGGAAGACTTGGCCATCCGGTTGATGGCAGGCGAAACACCTCCCGGCCCTGCAAGTACGACAGTGATGGATCACATCCGCGATCACGTATCCCCGACCGTCGAAGCCTGTGGGCCTATGGAGGGCGCGGGCCTTCTCAGCGCCCTCAACGGGCATCTCATAGCCCCTGCCCCTTCCGGTGCGCCCACCCGTGGGCGGATGGATGTGCTGCCGACGGGGCGCAACTTTTTCTCCGTAGACAGCCGTGCGGTTCCGACTCCCACCGCTTGGGCATTGGGCTGGAAATCCGCCAATCTGCTGATCGAGAAACACCTGCAAACCCACGGCGACTGGCCCCGCGCCTTGCTGCTGAACGCATGGGGCACCGCCAACATGCGCACCGGCGGTGACGACATCGCACAAGCCTTGGCGTTGATGGGGTGCAAGCCGAAATGGGACGCCGCAAACCGCCGCGTCACCGGCTTTGAAATCCTGCCAATGGGTGTGTTGGGCCGCCCCCGCGTGGATGTTACCTTGCGGGTTTCGGGCTTCTTCCGCGACGCCTTCCCGCAGCTCATCGCGTTGGTCGATAGCGCTGCGCGGGCCGTCATGGAGATGGACGAGCCAGAAGCCGATAACCCTGCCGCCGCCCGCTTCCGCGCTGAAGGACAAAGCCACCGCGTCTTCGGCTCTAAACCGGGCGCATACGGGGCGGGGCTACAGGCCATGATTGACGAGCGTCTGTGGTCCGACAAATCCGATCTGGCTGAGGCCTACCTCGAATGGGGCAGCTACGCCTACGGCAAAGACGCAGAAGGCACCCGCGACCGCGCAGGGTTCGAGACGCGTTTGAGCCAAGCCGAAGCCGTGGTGCAAAACCAAGACAACCGCGAGCATGACATCCTAGACAGCGATGACTACTACCAGTTCGAAGGGGGTGCCGCTGCCGCAATTGAGACAATCCAAGGCCAAGCCCGCCCGATCTATCACAATGATCACTCCCGCCCGGAGCGCCCCGTCATTCGCACGCTCGACGAAGAAATCGGACGCGTTGTGCGCTCTCGTGTGGTGAACCCGAAATGGATCGAAGGCGTCAAACGTCACGGCTACAAGGGCGCGTTTGAGATGGCCGCATCACTGGATTACCTGTTCGCCTTTGCTGCCACGACCGGAGCCGCCAAGTCGCATCACTTTGATCTGGTGCATCAGGCCTATATTGAGGACGACGACACTCGCGACTTCATCGAGGAACACAATCCCACGGCCCTGCGCGAAATGGCGGAGCGGTTGAACGAAGCCATAGAGCGCGGATTATGGGTGCCGCGATCCAACTCCGCCCGTGCGTTGATCGACAGTCTAAGATGAACTCAGCACAGAATATCTGCGCGAAGATAAGCCACATCACCACTGACGGTGGATCGAACCACATGGCATCCCGTCACGCGTTCAATCGCAGTGGCCCCCGCCGCAAAAACTTCGCGCGCCTTTGGGCGGCGCATCATGTTGGTACGGTAGGCCTCGGCGCTGTCGCCTTTGTGCCTGACGGTGAAACTATATTGTCCAACTTGAACTGTTTCCTTAGCGCCCCCCATCAACCCAACGCTGGGGGTAGAGCATGAGCAGAACAACAAGAAAATCGCCAAAAATCGCATGGCACATCCCAATCCAAAACCAAGATATCCAACGCTAGAACCCACGTACTTAACAATCCGTTACCGTCTTAAGGCTTGCATCACACGCCAGCCTCTAACAGGTTAAACCAACAGACATCCGGAGCGCATCATGACCAACGAAACCCCAGACGACCTGTCACGCCACGCCACCAAGATGGCCAAGAAGAAAGCCGCGCGTGACAAAATCATGGCCACCAAAACCGACAAACGCGGGCTGATCATCGTGCACACCGGCAAGGGTAAGGGCAAAAGCTCCGCCGCCTTTGGCATGATCTTCCGCTGCATCGCGCATGACATGAAATGCGCCGTGGTGCAGTTCATCAAAGGCGGCATGAGCACCGGAGAGCGCGACCTGATCCTTGGCAAGTTCTCGGACACCTGCGAGTTCCACACCATGGGCGAAGGCTTCACATGGGAAACTCAAGATAAATCCCGCGACATCGAGATGGCCCAAGCTGCATGGGAAAAGGCCAAAGACTTGATCCGCGACCCATCTAACCACATGGTTTTGCTGGATGAAATCAACATCGCATTGCGGTACGACTACATCGACATCAACGAAGTCGTGACCTTCTTGGCGGAAGAAAAGCCCGATATGACGCATGTCGTTTTGACGGGCCGCAACGCCAAGGAAGAGCTGATCGAGATTGCCGATCTGGTCACCGAAATGGAACTGATCAAGCACCCGTTCCGGTCCGGCATCAAAGCGCAAATCGGGGTGGAGTTTTAGACACCAGCCCTTAGCTGCGCTCGCCCATTTCGCGGGTTTGCGACAGGGTCATTCCTGTCGACAAAACTTCATCGTCGAGCTGCACTTCAATCAATGACAACACTCCCGCCGTCTGCGCCTGTGCGAAGGCGGCGGCGAAATCCTCTGTGCGTGTGACCGTCTGCCCCTCGCCGCCGTAGGCCCGCGCCAAGGCTGCAAAATCGGGATTGGCGATCATCGTTCCAGACACTCGCCCGGGATAGGTTTTCTCTTGGTGCATGCGGATGGTGCCGTATTTTCCGTTGTTCACCACGATGACAATCACCGCCGCGCCGTGTTGGATTGCGGTCGACATCTCGTTGCAGGTCATCTGGAAACACCCGTCCCCAGCAAAGCAAATCACCGTTCGGTCAGGGTGCTGCAACTTCGCGGCAATCGACGCGGGGAAGCCATACCCCATGGAGCCGGACGTCGGGGCCACCTGCGTTTTGTAGCGGCGGAACCGATGGTAGCGATGCACGAAAGCGGCGTAGTTTCCCGCCCCATTTGTCAGAATTGCATCCTTAGGTAGGTGCTCGGACAGCCAAGGGATGATCTGTTCCATTTTCACCGGACCGGGGGTTTCTTTGGGCTGCTGCCACGTCTCATAATCCGCACGTGCAGCCGCGCGCCAATCTGCCCAATCGCCCGCTTTGCCATTCGCATCTGCAAGCGCAGATATGAGCGCCGCACTGTCGCATGCAATTGCTAGATCTGGTGCGTAAACATGGCCCGGCTCGTCAGGGCTGGGGTGGGCATGAATAAGCGTTTTGCCTAAGTCGGACGGGTCCAGCAGCGCGTAGCCATTGGTCAGAATGTCCCCAACCCGTGCGCCGATCACCAACAGCAAATCCGCCTCTTGCAGACGCTTGGCCAACGCGGGGTTCATCCCCACGCCAAGGTCACCTACGTAGTTCGGGCTATCGTTGTTCAGATGGTCTTGTCTGCGAAAGGGAACGGCCACGGGCACATCCATACGATCCGCAAAACGTTCTAAATCTGTAGCGGCCTCTTGCGACCAGCTTGGCCCGCCCGCAATCACCAACGGGCGCTTGGCCCGCCCCAACCTGTCGATAATTGTCGTGACCTGCGCAGGTGCAGGCATTGCCGTCGCGACCTGTACCACCGGCCGGTCAGCGACATCGGCCATCGCCGATAACATGTCTTCCGGCAAGGCCAGAACCACCGGCCCGGGTCGCCCCGACATCGCAACCTGAAACGCCCGAGAGATATACTCGGGCAAGCGCTCTGTCTGATCAATCTCGGTCACCCATTTGACCAAGCCGCCAAACATTTGCCGGTAATCGACTTCCTGAAACGCCTCGCGGTCACGATGGTCCCGCGCAATCTGCCCTACAAACAGGATCATCGGGGTGCTGTCTTGCATGGCCACATGCAACCCAGATGACGCATTCGTGGCACCGGGGCCACGCGTCACAAAAGCGACCCCCGGTGTGCCCGTCAGCTTGCCATGGGCTTCCGCCATCATCGCCGCGCCACCTTCTTGGCGGCACACGACATTCTGAATTCCGCTGTCATAGAGGCCGTCCAACGCCGCCAAAAAGCTTTCACCCGGCACCGAGAACACACGTTCAACGCCTTGAATTTTCAGCTGCTCGGCGAGGATCGCGCCGCCCTGTCTAACTGCCATCAGTGTCTCCAATTCAATTGACATAGTCTTTGAGCAGGCCAATGCCATTTGCAACGCAAATCGACCTTAGGCGAACGCGAAGCTCCGCGGTTGCGCATAGGGTGCGCGGCATACACGAGCCCCCTCGGGCTTGGACGACCGCATCCTCACAAGCAGGTATTTGCCTGAAAATCTGCGGGGATATTGTCGACACCATCCAGAACCAAATCCGCCATCACCTGCCCGATCTTAGGGGCCATACCAAAGCCGATTTTAAAGCCCCCATTTACCACAAATGTGCCGTCCTCAAACGGGTGCTTCCCCATCATGGGGGCACGCGTGCGAGACCGAGGGCGCACCCCTGCCCAGCGCGCAACAATTTTCGCCCCGCCCAGCAGCGGAACGCCAGCAACCGCCCGCGCATGGACGTCATCAAGAAGCGCATCAGTCGACGCGGGCGCATCGAAGTACCGCTCCGACGTCGACCCGATCGCCACAGTCCCATCCGAATGCGGCACCACATGCACCCCATCAAAGAACAACTGCGGCAAACCGCTGGCGTCATACTCCAGCAACGCCGCCTGCCCTTTCACGCCATTCCCAACCTCGCGGGTATGTTGCGCCGTCATCGCCGCCAATCCGTCAACACCTGTTGCGTGAACCACCGCACCCTCTTGCGCACCGGCGCGAACGATCTCCCCCCCCCGCGCCTCAATGGCCCCAGCCAACGCCAAGCAGCTTTGACGCGGATGCAACCGCGCTGACAGCGTGTCAAACACCACTTGGCCCGTGGGGGACGCAGGGCACCAATCGCCGGACACCGCCTCTACCCGCCATTCCGCAGCCCCGTTCCACAGCGATTTGGCGTCCTCCGTGCGAAGCCGCGCCAAGGCAAGCCCCGCATCGTTCAAAATCGGCTGCACCCGCCCCAACCGCGCATATCCGGTGGTTAGACCAGAGGCCTCTTCGACCACGCGCCAGAAGTCTGCAGCCATCAAGAGGCTCTCCAGCTGGAACTGCTTTTTGTCCTCCCAGCGCTCGGGGGTGTGCGGGGCCAAAGCGCCCACGACCCCGCCTGACGAACCAGCTGCCACCCCGTTTGGATCAATCACGCGGACCTTCGCGCCGCGCTGCACACAGGCCCATGCCACAGACAAACCGAACACGCCCGCCCCCAGCACTGTTACTTCTGCTCTGGACAAGATTGTCCCCTTTGCTCAGTGTCGATCAGTGGACATCTAAGGCAAAGCATCATGAGCGACCAGACAGCAGATCTAGAATGGCGTGACGGCGTGATTCCGGTCTCGACTCGCTTCGACGACCCCTATTTCTCTCTTGGGGGCGGGCTGGATGAAACCCGCCATGTCTTCCTTGCTGGAAATGACCTGCCCAATCGTTACCGCGACGGGTTCCATATAGCAGAGCTGGGCTTCGGCACCGGCCTGTCCCTGCTTACCGCCCTGCAAGCATTCACCGGTGAGGGGACCTTGCGCTTCACCAGCTTCGAGGCCTTCCCCATGGCGCGCGCGGATATGGAACACGCCCTCAAAGCCTTTCCAGACCTCGACCCCGCGCCTTTGCTGGACCATTGGCCTGCCACCGAAATTCGCACTGAACGCCTGCATGCCACCATCATTCTGGGCGATGCCCGCGAGACTTTGTCGAATTGGGACGGCAAAGCCGATGCGTGGTTTCTGGACGGGTTTTCCCCTGCAAAGAACCCCGAGCTGTGGTCCCCAGAGCTGATGAAGGACGTCGGCGCGCATACCGCCCCCAACGGCACTTTCGCCACCTATACCGCCGCCGGACATGTCCGGCGCAGCCTCGCAGAGGCGGGCTTCGAGGTGACCCGAGTGCAAGGATTTGGCCACAAGCGCCACATGAGTGTCGGAAGCCTTAAGTGAGCGGCAACGACACCAAACGCGGCATCATGTTGATGTCTTTGACCATGCTGGTCTTCGCCAGCCAAGATGGAATCTCGCGGTATCTGGCGGACGAATATAACGTGATGATGGTTGTCATGATCCGCTACTGGTTTTTCGCCATTTTTGTGCTGACGATTTCGGCCAAACGAGCAGGGTCCATCAGAAACGCGGCACGCACCGAGCAACCGGTTTTGCAGGCCTTTCGTGGCATTCTACTGGCATTGGAGGTCTGCGTCATGGTTGCGGCTTTCACCTTGCTTGGACTGATCGAAAGCATGGCGATCTTTATCTCCTACCCACTGATTGTTGCCGCCCTATCCGGCCCAGTATTGGGTGAGAAGGTAGGCTTCTACCGCTGGGCGGCGATTGGCATTGGCTTTCTCGGCGTCATGGTGATTTTGCAACCAAGCAACGGTGTGTTCACCCTATATGGGCTGGTTGCCATGGCCTCGGCGGTGATGTTTGCGCTTTATACGCTGCTCACCCGATATGCGGCGCGCAAAGACAGCGCCGCCACAAGCTTCTTTTGGACCGGCGCGGCAGGGGGTGTCACAATGACATACATCGGGATTTGGTACTGGGACAACATGACCCCAACCGATTGGTTGTGGATGTTGGCGCTATGTATCACAGGGGCCACCGGTCACTTCTTGCTGATCAAGACCTATGAGGTGGCCGAGGCCTCCGCCGTTCAACCCTTTGCCTACTTACAACTGGTATTTGTGTCGGTGATCGGGTTTTTTGTTTTCGACGAAGACCTGCGAGTGAACGTCGCAATCGGGGCGGCGCTTGTCATTTGCGCGGGGGTGTTCACCCTGTGGCGGGCGCGCCGCGCTACTGTTTAAGCTGGTCGCTGAGTTTGATGTCGTCCACTTGGCCCTTCAGCCGCGCCCGATAAGGGGCGAAGCTTTCGGTGACGCGCATCACGTAGTTCCGTGTTTCGCGAAACGGAATGCCTTCAATCCAGTCCACCACATCTACGTCCACTCCCCGAGGATCGCCAAACAAGGTTGGCCACCGCTCGGCGCGACTTGGGCCCGCGTTGTAGCCTATCGACATCAAAACTGGGTTGGCCGCAAAGCGTTCTGACAAGCTCCGCAAATAGGCCGTCCCCAAACGCGCGTTATACGCGGGGTCTTGCGTCAGGCGTGATCTCTCGTAGTCCTCGCCGATAACACCTGCGACCTCCTTCGCGGTGTTCGGCATCAATTGCATCAACCCGCGCGCCCCCGCGCCACTGACCACCACCGGATCGAACTCGCTTTCGCGCCGTGCAATGGACAGCGCGAATTCTTCGGGGATGTCCATTTTGATCCCCTGAGGTACCGATAACGGGAAGTAGCCGTGATACAGCTCAAACCCCTGCCGCGCGGCCTGTTTGGCCAGCATCAAGGCGATATGAGGTTCCTCCCATTCCAGCGCCATGTCTATCATCTGCGCTATGCCCGTGCGCGACTGACTCTCAGCGAGATGCACCAAAAAGCGCTCTGACATGCTGCGAAGACCCGCACGATGCAAGGCTTCTGCCGCGTCAAAAACAGTGGTTTTCGTGAAATCCGCACCGCGCCAATCCGGAAAAACCTCAGTGCCGGCCATATCCGCGTCACGCGGCACCCCCGCGCGTTCGGCGGCGAGTTGTCCGTAGAAGGAGGATTGGTACAGCGCCCCGAATTCATATGCAGCCTTGGCAATATCCGCATCCCCTTGGGCGTCATAGGCGCGGCCCAGCCAGTACCCCGCACGACCCAGTGAGATCGGGGTCTCTACCGCCGCCTGAAAACTGTTGAAATGTGCGAGCGCCTGCTTAGGCGAGTTCAACTTGCGCAAAGCCAAGAACCCCGACAGCCACTCCAGATCGGCATAGGCCGACCCCGCCGTCAGGAAATGTTGGGACGCCACCGCATAGGCTTGCGCGTGGTCCCCGTTTCGCATCAGTTGCCGTGCCAAAGAGCGGCGCCTGTCCGCCCATTCTATCGGTCGCCCCAAATCCTGCACTGACAGCGATCGTTCCAGCAAAATTTCCACTGCGCCCTCAACACGACCCTTGCGGGCCCGCCACAAGAACCGCTCAAAAGCTAGCCCTGCGTCTTCGGCCAGCGACGCGGGCACCGCCTCGATCAACGCATCTACGCCCGCAACTCGTTCGCGAAGGCCAAGACGGGCGGCGGCAAGCTTAGACCATGCCTCAGGCACCAATGGATACATCCGGCGTGCAGGCACATCCTTGCCTCTCCACAGCAACATATCCAGCCGGATCGTGTGCAGGTCTTTCAGGTCATCCCCATGGCGGCTGACAAAGGCGTTGTGCTCGGCTTGGGCAAGATTGAACAGCTGCCACGCCCGTCGTGCTTCTTGAACTGCCTCGTCAGCGCGGCCTTGTGCCGTCAACGCCTCAATCAGGCGCAGGGATCCCGTGCCGGTTTGCGGAATGGTATCGCCAAAGAATTCCAGCACCAGTTGCGGGGCAATCCCTTCGCGGGGGATCGAATATTCGCACCTCAGCCGCAACAGAGGCAACCCGGGCCAATCGCCATTTCGGCCTAGAAAATCAACACATTCGCTGAAACTTCCCTGCCGCCCGCGCATTCGCATCCAGTCCAGAACTTCGCGCTCTGTCGGGTCGAACAACTCTTGACGCAATTGCTGCACTTTGTCCCAATCACGGGCCCCCGCAGCAGACACGGCTTGGGAAAGCGGTGACACCTCTTGCGCCACCACGCCGCCCACACAGCCCATCCAGACCGCCAGAACACATGCCAGACCCCGTGCAATCACAATCACCCTTTCGCGCAACCCGTTTTCTACTACCTAGGTGGTTATTGAAACCATGCAACTCACATAGATGACATCAACCCCCTTGCAGCGGCGTTCCGCCAACGGTATCGGAGAATTGAAACAACTTAATCAAAAGGAGAACGTGTCATGTTCAAAGGCTCAATGCCCGCACTGGTGACGCCGTTTAAAAACGGCTCGGTGGATTTTGACGCGCTCAAACACTTGGTTGAGTGGCATATCGAAATGGGGTCGCACGGGTTGGTGCCAATGGGAACCACTGGCGAAAGCCCTACCGTCAGCCATGACGAGCATGACGCAGTGGTTGAGACCGTGGTGAAAACCGCCGCAGGTCGTGTGCCGGTGATCGCAGGCGCCGGCTCCAACAACACAGCTGAAACAGTGCGTCTTGCCCAGCACGCCAAAGAGGTCGGCGCGGATGCCGCCCTTGTAGTTACGCCCTACTACAACAAACCCACCCAACGTGGGTTGAAAGCGCATTTCACCGCCGCTGCGGACTGTGGCATCCCGATCTTCATCTACAACATCCCGCCTCGGTCGGTCATCGACATGACCCCTGAAACCATGGGCGAGCTGGCCAAGCATCCGATGATCATTGGCGTGAAAGATTCCACGGCAGACATCGCGCGGGTCTCTCAACAGCGCATCACATGCGGCAACGACTTCTTGCAGTTCTCGGCAGAGGACCCTTCGGCACTGGGGGCACATGCCCATGGCGCAATCGGGTGCATCTCGGTCACGGCGAATGTGGCCCCGAAGCTTTGCGCCGAGTTCCAAAACGCAATGGCTGCTGGCGACTACAAAACAGCCCTGAGCTACCAAGATCGCCTTATGCCGTTGCACAGCGCGATCTTTATGGAGCCAGGTCTTGTAGGGGCAAAATACGGCGTGTCCTTGCTGGGGAAATGCTCCGAAGAGGTCCGGTCCCCGCTGACGCCACTCGAAGACAGCACCAAGGCGGCCATCAAGGCAGCAATGGTCCACGCCGGTCTGATCAACTAAATTCGCAGGGCGCTCTAGACGCGCCCTGCCTACCGGCCCTATATCCATCAAATGGCCAAGAAACCCAAATCAGCAGAAGAGCGTAATTACAAAGTCGTGTCGGAGAACCGGCGCGCCCGCTTTGACTATGCCATCGAAGACGACATCGAGTGCGGCATCATGCTGGAAGGTTCCGAGGTCAAATCCCTGCGCACGGGCCAAGCCCAGATCGCGGAAAGCTACGCCGCCGTGGAAGAAGGCGAGCTGTGGTTGGTCAACAGCTACTTCCCCCCCTACGAGCAGGCCAAAACCTTCACACATGAAGAACGCCGCCGCCGCAAGCTTTTGGTGAAACAAAAAGAGCTGGCCAAACTTTGGTCCGCCACCCAGCGAGAAGGCATGACGCTTGTGCCGATGGTCTTGTACTTCAACCACAAAGGCCGCGCGAAGATTAAGATCGGCATCGCTAAGGGCAAAAAGCTGCACGACAAACGCGAGACCTCTGCCAAACGCGACTGGCAACGCTCCAAGGCGCGGTTGATGAAAGAGAACAGGTAAGGGTGGTTTTGGGTGAATGACGGGTTTGAGCCCAAAGTGTTTATCTGTTTTGCTTACTATATGCAGCTAGCCGTCGTTTTTCTTTGCTGCCTCTTGGCATATGTTCGCGGTCATCAAGCAGGCGCTTTACATCAGAAAATGCGCCCTTCCATCTAGCAGTTTCTTTGAATGCAATAAGGCCGGCAGCCTCAACAGCATCACGTTCCTCAGGAAGCCAATCGCTCAATTCAAAAGAATCCTGTAAACTTCTTAGGAGCTTAAGTCGCGCAAGAAGGCTACCTGTGTGTAACTCGCTTAGCACTTCAAACGGGACTGGTTCTACGGTCCGCAGATGCTCTAGTGTCAAAATCGTAGTCCCCGCGATGTCGTGCCAACCCACTTTCCCTCTTTGAGCAACGTAGCACAAGTGATGTCAGTCCACGAAAAGATCGAACGGCGGCAAGGTCCCGCATAGCCGACCTTCACGCCGCCAATGGTAAATATCTCCACTCAACGCAGATCACTTGCCAGTTTCACCCTCATAACGTGACCTCTACTTGCCTCCATGCGGTCACGGGTCTACCAAAAGGCGATTCCGCTCGGAGGCTGTGCAATGACTGACGATCCCAAGACCCTCGTTTCAACCAAATGGCTGGAGGATCACTTGAATGATCCCGATCTGCGGATCATCGACGCCTCTTGGTATCTGCCAGATATGAACCGCGATGGCCGCGCTGAGTACGATCGCGGGCATATCCCGAACGCGCGCTTCTTTGACATCGACGAGATCAGCGACACCCGCTCCGCGCTTCCGCATATGGCGCCGCCCGTGGAAAAATTCATGTCTCGCTCCCGCGCCCTCGGTGTCGGAGACGGGCATCAGATCGTGATCTATGACGGGGCGGGATTGTTCTCGGCGGCCCGTGTTTGGTGGCTATACCGCCTGATGGGGAAAACGGATGTCGCGGTGCTGGACGGTGGCTACCCCAAGTGGGCCGCAGAAGGCCGCCCAATCGAAGACCAGCCCCCTGTATTCAAAGAACGCCATATCACCATTCACCGCCAAGCCGGATTGGTGCGCGACGTCACACAGGTGGCCGCGGCATCTAAACTGGGCGACCATTCTATTCTGGACGCAAGAGGGGCATCCCGCTTTAAGGGTGAAGAGCCTGAGGCGCGGAAGGGCCTGCGCTCAGGCCATATCCCAAACTCGAAGAACATCCCCTACACGTCGCTGTTGAATGCAGACCGGACGATGAAACCCGTCTCTGATCTGCGTGAGGTGTTTCACGACGCAAAAGTTGATCTCTCCAAACCAGTGATCACCACATGTGGCTCTGGCGTGACCGCCGCCATTCTTAGCCTTGCGCTGGAGCGCATCGGCAACCGCAATCACGCGCTTTATGACGGCTCATGGGCCGAATGGGGCCAATTTGATCAACTCGCCGTGGAGACCGGATAATGTTTGAGACCCTAAAAGCCCAACCCGCTGACAAAATTCTATCGTTGATGGCAGCTTACCGCGCCGATCCTCGCGTAGAAAAAGTCGACCTTGGTGTCGGTGTTTATAAAGATGCGGATGGCAAAACTCCGGTTATGCGTGCGGTGAAAGCCGCGGAGAAACAGCTGTGGGACATCGAAGACACCAAAAGCTACACCGGTCTTGCAGGGGATGTAGGGTTTCACGATGTCATGCGCAGGCTGATACTGGCGGATGCCGTTGCGGCAGAGCAAATCGCCGCCGCTGCGACCCCAGGTGGCACAGGCGCCATACGTCAGGGCTTGGAGCTGATCAAAATGGCCGCACCGCAAGCGACCATCTGGCTGTCCGCCCCCACTTGGCCCAACCATCCGTCGATTATCAAATATTTGGGCATGCCGATGGCCGAATACCGCTACTTCGATTCCGCCACACGTGGGGTGGATTTCGGAGGCATGCTCACCGATCTGGACCAAGCCAAACCAGGTGACGTGGTGCTGCTACACGGCTGCTGCCACAACCCTACCGGCGCGAACCTGACGGCCAGCCAATGGCAAGAGGTCGCGGACTTCCTGAAGTCCAAGCAATTGATCCCTTTTGTGGATATCGCCTACCAAGGTTTCGGCGACGGATTGGATGCAGATGCCTATGGCCCGCGCCATCTGGCCAAAACCCAGCCGGAAATGTTGATCGCCGCAAGTTGCTCCAAGAATTTCGGCGTCTATCGTGAACGAACCGGCCTTTTGATGGCAATCAGTCAAGATCCCGCCAAGACGCCATTGAACCAAGGCACAGTCGCTTTCCTGAACCGGCAGAATTACTCGTTTCCGCCGGATCACGGCGCGCGGTTGGTTACCATGGTGCTGAATGACGAAACTCTGCGCACTGATTGGCAAAAAGAGCTGGAAGACATTCGCGGTAGCATGCTGAGTTTGCGCCAACAGCTGTCAGACGCGCTGCGCAAACGCACCAACTCTGACAAGTTCGACTTCCTTGCGCAGCATCGCGGCATGTTCTCGCGCCTCGGCGCGACTGAGGCGCAGGTTGAGCAAATGCGTGAAAGCCACGGCATTTACATGGTGTCAGACAGCCGGTTGAACCTCGCGGGGCTCAACGCGCAATCCGTGCCAATCTTGGCCGATGCAATCGTGGCTGCCGGTGTTTAGGGCTCTCGCCCTTATCGTGACCTTGGGGTTGACCGCCTGTGGTGGTGGCACCCCCGATCCCACACCGGTTTCCCGCGCAGACACCATCCCGCTGCACCCGAACGAGACGCCAGAGCTGCGCGTTCTAATCAACCAATACGCCGACCTCTATGAAGTTCCTCGCGCCTTGGTGCATCGCCAAATTATCCGCGAAAGCACCCACCGCCCCGAGGCCCGCAACGGGCCCTACTACGGGTTGATGCAGATCCTGCCCGAGACCGCACGCACCATGGGCCACCGCGGCCCACCAGAAAGCTTGCTGGATGCGGAGACCAACTTAAAATACGCCGTCAAATACCTGCGCGGCGCGTGGCTGTTGTCAGATGGGGACTTCGACACGGCGGTAAAATGGTACTCCCGCGGCTACTATTATGAGGCGAAACGGCAAGGAAAACTGGTCGAGACAGGGCTTCGGTCCGGCTAGTGGAGTTTCGAAATTCGTCCTCCCCAAACCCGATCTAGACTTTATGTTGAGACACAAGCCCCATTGAATGAACAAAGCCCAAAGGGCGAAAAACACTCGTATTTGCGGTGTAGATATTGACTGGAACTCTGTGACCATTGATGGCAGCGACCGGCATTCTGGTAGGCTTGTCCCCCCAATATCCGAGCAGATTTAGTGGGTCTGCGGCCATCGCGTTATGAGAAGCTGCCAGAACCCCCTCATGAAAAAAGCAATAGCCCAGCGAATTCGATCCAGAGAATGGATAGTAAAGGTATGACGGCGTTGTTATCCATGATTTGTTACTGCCACAGCCCCAGATCAAGGTTCACTGAGATCAATTCTCCAAGAGGCGACGCTCGACCACTTGGACTAAAAACTTGTCTTTCATCGGCGCGTTTTGCTTCGAGGATGCGGCGCGCCTCGGAGGTGCCAAGTTCGTACAGACTGTCGTAGAGACCGAGAGCAAGATTTCCTGAGGCTTCGCTCGCCGCACGCCTTTCAAGTTGTTCATAAGCGGCGGCATCTCCAAAAGAGGCAAGGTAGACGAAATAATTCCAAGTGTGTGCTTCTGGACGATTTGGGAGGGTCTTGAATGCCCAGTTTGGGACGATCCAACTTTTCAACTCATTACGGATGTCAATTCCATGGCGCCGCAGTACGAGGAAATACCATTTCGAATGCTCTGGTTGGTTGCCAATACGTAAGAATGCATCGCGCAAATCTGCACGAACATCCAAAGGAAGGGTTCCTCTATAGTCCAGCAACCCGCCGAGCCAATATCCAATCAGCTGGCTATTTGTTTGCGCATTAACATTCAACGTTGGCCAACTTACGACTGCATTATAGCATTCTTGCGAGGCGTTAACTTGCAAGGCAGAGTTGACGAAATTGGCCTGTGGCACGGATTGAATGTTCATCTCTTTAATTTCTGCAACGATTTCAACCGGGCACGAATTTAGCAAAGCTGCGTCATAGTCCATTTTGATTTGCCTTTTAGGTTATGGAGTGCGGCGGCAGCTTTTCCACTGCCGATAGCGCAACGGTTCTCGGCTAGAAATATTCGACGAAAATCCGAACTGTTGGCGTTTACTTGGACCAGTCGTGCAGCTGCAGATAAAGGGCTACAAATTCTGCGGTTGTCGCCCCCGGACCATTTGGGGCGTCGCCGGTTCGCTGATCATCACGATAAGCTTCGAATATACGTTTGGCATCTTGGTTGTGAAGGTTGGAGAGGTCATCGAGTAGTATCTGTACGTCATTTCCGTAGGTCGTCGCGGCAATTTTGTCAGACAGGGCCTGAACGGCCTGTTGGTCACCAAATTGCGCCAGATAAAGGTTGTATTGCCAGCGCTCTGCGTCTGGCGCGCGCGGGTGTTTAAAGTTCCAATCCGACAAAATTTTACCCTCAAAATGATCCCGAATATCGATGCGGTGAATACGCAGCGCCGTGAATATGTTGAAGGCGATGTCCTTGCTGTAGGGTAGTCGCTTGATTGCCTCAGTGACGTCCGTGCGCAAAGGTTCTACCAGTGTCGGATGATAATTTGAGACGCCGCTAAGGTAGATTTGTGACGCGCGGTTGCTGAAATGCGGACCCGTGCGCAGAGTGAGGTACTTTACGACCGCCTCAGCGCAGGCACGGCCGCCGCCGGACTGCATTGCCGCTGATAGCGGGCTCTCTTCTGTAAAGACTGTGGGGTCGAAGGATTCTACCTGAGCCACAAGAACGGGGTCACAGAAATGAGCGAGTTGAGCATCGTAATCCATCAGATTTTCTCCTATGCCGTACGACGGCAATTTTTCCACTGCCGATAGCGCAGCGGCTTGGTGATAGGCCTGTTTGACAAGTATCCCATTAAATTAAGAGGGTCGGCCTTCATAATGTTACTATGGCTGGAAGTTGAAGGGACGGCTGGTTCGGTGTTAGTGCTTGGAAGTGCGGGGACTGCTACCCCGAGGCTACTTAAGTGATGTGCTGGAAACTGCGCTGTACGTGATGCTCCACCCGCCGTAGCGGTATCGTTAGGGTGGACCATATCAAGTGAGTGCCCCAACTCATGAGCCGTCGCGTTCTGCCACACCCCACTGGAGTTGGTCGTGGTAAAGGCGGGGGATTTGCCCATATTGATTACGGACCCCAGCAGCCCGTTTGCTCCGACCGTTGGCACATAAAAATACAGTCGCATAGCGTCTGGCCGAGGCAAATTTGTGTTCGCCAAAGAGGCTCTAAGCGCAGGGTTTGTGATTGCAGCGCGCGCTGAAAGCGATCGCCTGGCAAAAAGATCAAGCCCGATCAACGCGGCTGTGGTTTTTTTGAACTGCCCAGTCGAATAAAATGGAGTCTCAAACGCTGCCATGGCCGCATCGCTTGTAAAGTCAAGAACGCCTAAATCATTTATATCGAATGAAATAACAGCCTGTCTATAAATTTCGTCTAGCGCAGCTTTCAGTCCCGCAGAAGTATAGGCACCAGTAGAGGTGCGAGTTGTCACAATACTACACACGTCAAGATGGATAACAGCTGGTTGCACACACCAGATATGGAAATAGCCGCGCAGTTGGCCGTCGCAAATGACCTTTACACTCGCTTCACCTGCGGCTTTGCCCTTGATTTTGAACGCCACGCCCGACGCTGTAGGGGATGGGCTGGATACTTCCGCTACGGTAGCGGGCACGATCTCATAGGTGCAATTTCCCAAACAGGTGTTCGTAAATGCGCCTCCAAAGTTGATCTCGACTTGCGCCTCACGACCTACCCCAACCGACACCCACCGCGCACCGTCCCGATCTTCTTTGCTGCCGGGCAGGGTTTTGGCGTCTGTCGGAGGAACCCAGTACTCATCAGCCCCCACTTTGGCGACCAGGTTTGTTTTGTCGTCAAACCCAAAATAACTGGACCGAGGGCCGGTGGATCCTTCGAATGTCGCCACGTCCGGACAGCAAGGAGCTTGGGACACGACCGGCCCCGACGGGGCGATTGGAGAAAGTGACTGAGCAGGAACAACAGGTGCCGCCGTTGCGACTGGAACAGATTGTGCAACCTCCGGCGCCACAGGTTGCACTGTCTGGGATTGGGCTTGAACTGAGACTGGTTGCACTGTCTGGGGCTGAACTGGTTTAACCATATTAATTTGATCCTAACGTAGAATTCCAAGCCGCATCAATGGCCTGCTCGGCGGGAAGTTGCGCCCACGGCTTAAAAGGGTCCTCAAAGAAACGCGGCCCCAAAATGAGGGAAAGCACAATTGCCTTGCCCTCTTGCTGTTGGTCCGAAAGCCCTAATTCTTGCAACCGTGTTCTTGTTCCAGAAAGCACAGCCGATAGGTTCGGCGTTTGACTTGCGAAGAACCTCGCCCTGAAAGCGTTAAACTGGTCAGGTGTCATCTGGTGATCTGGGGGAATCCCCGCGAGATGATCGCGCACCTCAGGCCATTGTCGCAAAAGCTCTGCTTGGGGTGTTGTCTCATGGGCGCTGGAGAACACATCTGCAAGCCGCTTGGCTTTCGTTGCGTTGGAATCCTTTAGGATGTTCAATACCGCGATAGGAATTCCATCTTGAAAACACCAACCGCCCATCGTCATCATCATCTGAGCCAAATAGGAGAAGTCTTCTTTCATGGTTAAGTTGAATGCTCGCCCCACTGAGACGACGTGTTGTGCAATTGATGCCAGCTTGGTTTTTGAAACCCCGTTGAATTGGTCTTGGTACTCCAAGGGCAACCACAATGCGATCTCGTTCGACAAGGCGGAATAACTCACCTCCCTCATTAGACGATGATCGTCTTCCTCGAAGATGACATTTCTCGAAACCCTTTTGGAATTTCGCACGACCGGAGGCCTCAAGTGCAAAGTGTTCTGCACTGGATCAGTGACAATGAGCTCAATTGACGGGCCAGAGGGCAATCTAAAAAATTGCTCAACTCTTGTCGGATTGGCGCAGATGCCTGAGAAATAGATGCGCGCAGTTACGGTGTCCCAAAACCGGAAGAACAGAGGCTTTCCATTTGCGTCGGTCACCTTGGTGAACTTTCGAAAATGACCCCATATATCGTCGAATGATCCGCGTGACCGTAGGTAAATACCAGGCTCATTGTCCCAAATATGCCAAGTAGCTTCGGACCGTGTGAACAAGTTCCGAGTAAAACTGCTACTGTCTTCCAGTCGAACAATCCAAGGAGCCACATCGGCAAGGTCATTCTGGGCTGCCCCCACAAAGAGGCAACGGTGCTCCAACCCTGATGCTAGCAACAGCTCAGGTAAACCAGGCACCTTGGCTGCATCGAGGATTGCATAAGTTTGCTTTGGCAGACCCGAGGGCTTGTCGGATTCCGCCTGCTGCAGATCGGCATTCGCCGGTCGTGGCTGCCCGAACAACGGCCCGCGTAGGGCATCTGGCACGATCTTCGGAGACATGACGCCAAATTGCGCATCCAGCGGCTCAACGTCCTCGATGACCTCAATGCTTAGATTCTGCTCAGGCGGCACAATCGGTGCGCCAAATTGCTGCGTCCAGCAATCTTCTAAATCGGTTTTGATACAATCACCCAAAAATACAAAAGTTCTTTAAAAATAATGAGCTATATTACGTCAGAAAATTCGCAAGAACAATACTGGGATCTGGTTGGCGCAATGGCAACGTCCCCGTGAACCCAAGGAAAATGTAGATAGCGGCGGCATATGTCAGCCTTCGACCAAGCCACTATACTGCGTTAATCCTTGCCCCGCCCGAGCACTTCGCCTAAACGCGCCTACTGAACATCAAGTCTCCGCTACCTTGTCAAAACGGAATTACATTATGACACGTCTTCTTCCTGGCATCCTTGCCATGGCCCTCACTGTTGTGGCCTCCAATGTCCTTGTTCAATACCTGCTGGGAAATTGGCTTACATGGGGCGCATTTACGTACCCTATCGCATTCCTCGTCACTGACGTGATGAACCGCATCTACGGCGCCTCTGCTGCGCGCAGGGTGGTTTTTGTGGGCTTCATCGTGGGCATCATCTGCTCCTTGATCGGGTCGCAAATCATGCTGGTATACGGGCCTGCTGTACCGCTTCGTATCGCCGTGGCCTCTGCCATCGCATTCCTGACTGCTCAACTTCTGGATGTATCGATCTTTGACCGTCTGCGCGAAGGTCAGTGGTGGAAAGCCCCACTGGCGTCGACCATCGTCGGGTCCATTGTAGACACTGCCCTGTTCTTCACCATTGCGTTCTCTGCCTCCGTCACCCTGTTCGGGGCTGAAAATGACGCAGCGATTTCATGGGCTTGGGAAGGTGTTCCGCTTCTTGGTCAAGGCGCGGTTTTGCCACTTTGGGTGTCACTCGCCGTTGCCGATTGGGGGGTAAAACTGGCCATTGCCTTGATCGCTTTGGTCCCGTTTCGCATCATTGTTAGAAAATTTTCACACAAGATCGCGTAGAAAACTCTTGAGTTATCCACAAGATGTGGCACCATTCTTGGTATCAGCAACCATTGAAAGGAGGTGTCCATGTCTAGAGTGATATTGGAGCAACGTGTCAGGCAAGGTACGGAGGTGCGTGTCTAGGGGCAGCCCCCTAACCCACACCGAGGTACCGGTCTCAGGATCAACCTGACCCACCTCCATAATTCTCGTCAAAGGGCGCCCGTTGCTGTGGCGCCCTTTGCTTTGCCAGATTAATCGTATGCCGCATCAATGGTTACTTCGACCAATAGCTCCGGTCGCGCCAGTCGTGCTTCGCCGCAGGCCCGCGCAGGGGCATGGCCGTCCGGCACCCATGCGTTCCAAACCTCGTTCATCGCGGCAAAGTCAGACATATGCGCCAGCCAGATCGTGGCGCGCAGCATTTTTTCGCGTGACGATCCCGCTAAAGCCAACGCAGCATCTACACGTCGCAGCGTTTCCTCTGTTTGCTCTTTGATGCCGTTGCCCTCGCCAACCTGCCCAGACAGATAGGCCACGCCATTGTGCTTCACGACCGTGCTTGCACGCGCATCTGTTTCAATTCTCTCAATCATTTATGTTGTCTCCTGTTGCTGCCGCGGACCGTAACCCCTGTGCCCATTGCACGCACCCCCTATACAATGCTGCACAAGCAGCGTATTGCCCCCCACTTGCGGTGCGCGTTCAGGGCTCGGGCCGCGTTTGGTGGCCAAATAGGGGTGGCTGCTGTTCCCTTTCCGCCCTGCACAGAAAAGAGTGACCCGTGATACAATCCATTCAAGACGCGCTGACAGAGCGCGGCTATACCGACCTGACGCCTGTACAAAAAGCCGTAACCGACGACGATTACCTTGGCGCAGACCTTTTGGTATCTGCGCAAACCGGCTCGGGGAAAACCGTGGCCTTCGGGCTTGCGATCGCACCAACCCTGCTGGGCGAAGAGCAGCGCTTTGACCGCGCGGCCGCACCTTTGGCTTTGGTCATCGCACCGACCCGCGAATTGGCCTTGCAGGTGAAGCGCGAGTTGATGTGGCTCTATGCAAAGGCCGGTGCGGTTGTGGCATCCTGCGTGGGTGGCATGGACATGCGCGACGAGCGCCGTGCATTGGACCGTGGCGCGCATATCGTCGTCGCCACTCCGGGTCGTTTGCGAGACCACATCCAACGCGGCTCTATCGATCTAAGTGAAGCCCGCGCCGTGGTCCTGGATGAGGCCGACGAAATGCTCGACCTAGGGTTCCGTGAAGACTTGGAATTCATTCTATCCGAGGCACCCGAAACACGCCGCACTTTGATGTTCTCGGCAACCGTTCCGGCCTCTATCGCGCGTTTGGCGAAAAGCTACCAGAAAGACGCCATCCGCGTTACGACGAAGGCAGAAAACAGCCAGCACTCCGACATTGAATACCGCGCTATGGCCGTTGCCCCACGCGACGCCGAGAACAGCCTGATCAACGTATTGCGCTACTACGAGGCCCCAACGGCGATTGTGTTCTGTAACACCCGCGCCATGGTCAACCGCTTGACGACCCGCTTTTCCAACCGTGGGTTCTCGGTCGTGGCCCTGTCAGGCGAGCTTAGCCAAAACGAGCGAACCCACGCCTTGCAATCCCTGCGTGACGGTCGCGCCCGCGTCTGTGTGGCAACCGATGTTGCGGCCCGCGGGATCGACTTGCCAAACCTAGAGCTGGTGATCCACGCCGAGCTTCCAAACAACCACGAAACATTGCTTCACCGGTCTGGCCGGACGGGTCGCGCCGGTCGCAAGGGTGTGAGCGCGTTGATCGTGCCCGCCAAGATGCGCCGCAAAGCCGAACGCCTGCTGCAGGGTGCAAAGGTCAAAGCCGAATGGGGCGATGCCCCCTCTGCCGATGACGTTAACGCCCGTGACGAAGAACGCCTGTTCAATGATCCCGTGTGGAACGATACCGCATCAGACAGCGAAGCAGGTTTGGTCGCAAAACTGGTGGAACGCTTCTCTCCGGAACAACTGGCAACTGCCTACACGCGCCTGTTCCGCGAGCGTCAGTCTGCTCCAGAAGACTTGGCACCAAGCGGCTCCGACGCACCGAAAGAACGCCCGGCCTTCGGCGCAAGCGTGTGGTTTTCGGTTTCCGTTGGCCGCAACGACAATGCGGAACCACGCTGGTTGTTGCCCGCAATGTGCCGCGCTGGCGATCTGACGAAAGATGACATTGGTGCAATCCGCATCCAGCAGAATGCCAGCTTCGTCGAAATTTTGAAAACATCCGAAGAGGGCTTCTTAAGAGCGCTTGGCGAAGACATGAAGCTGGAAGACGGTGCGATTGTGACCCGCCTTGAGAAAGCACCTGACTTTGCGTCCATGCCGCGCCCCAAGGGCGGCGGCGGCAAGAAGAGCTTCAACAAGAAGCCATACGACAAAAAGCCTTACGACAAGAAACCACACCGTGGTGGCGACTACGACACGCCCCCACGCCCCGCCGCGACCGAGCAGCCAAAGTCCGGCAAAAGCATCGCGGATGAACGCCCGAAAGGGGCTGTCACCGGCCATAAATCTCAAGGCGACAAAAAGCCCTATGAGAAGAAGCCATACGAAAAGAAGGGCGACAAGAAACCATACGACAAGAAGCCCTATGAAAAACGCGGCGACAAACCGGATTACGACAAAAAGCCCAGTGGAAAGAAACCGTTCAAGAAAGCTGACGGTGACAAACCTTTCCGCAAGAACGACGGTGATAAGCCACGCTTTGACAAGAAGCCTGGTGGCAAGAAGCCGTTCAAGAAGTCAGAAGGCGGAAAACCTGCGGGCAAACGCCCCTCGTCCAGCGCGAATGACACCTCTAAACGCTTCACTCCTCCGGGCGGTAAAACGAAGCCGCGAGTAAACAAAGGCGCCGGCGCCACCCCGAAGCGGGGCAAAGGCAAACCATAATCTGACGTATTCACGGCAAGGATCATGGGGTATCAAGTCCCCATGATCCGCGTGAATGACACCATAACCATCGAAGATTGGGAGCTGACCGAAAGCTTTACCCGCGCCCAAGGTCCGGGTGGGCAGAACGTCAATAAGGTCTCGACGGCTGTCGAACTTCGGTTCGAGGCAGAAAGATCCCCAAACCTGACAGCACCTGTGAAAACACGGTTGAAGCGACTGGCCGGTCGTCGCTGGACCACTGAAGGTGCGTTAATCATTTTCGTGCAAGATACGCGCTCTCAAGCCCGTAATCGGGAGTTGGCCGAAACCCGCCTTCGAGAGATCATCCTCAAGGCACTCGAAACCCCGAAGCGCCGGATCAAAACGCGCCCGACACTGGGGTCTCAACGCCGCAGAATCGCCAGCAAGAAGCAGCGCGGCGAAGTCAAAAACTTACGCGGCAAGGTGAAAGATGACGACTAGACGACAACGTCAATGTCGTCTTGTTCACCCACCCCAAACACCCGTTTGTAGCGCTCGATTTCCGAAGCTGGTCCCATCGCTTTGCGCGGGTTATCCGACAGTTTAACAGTCGGACGGCCATTCGCCGACACCGCCTTGCACACCAGCGAAAACGGCGACAAGGCGTTGTTGGGAACCAAGCCGCGAAAGTCATTGGTCAGCAAAGTTCCCCAACCAAAGGAGACCCGCACCCGACCGCGGAACTGCGCTTGGAGCTCGACGATTTTGTCGACATCCAACCCATCGGAGAAAATCACCAACTTCTTCAAAGGATCCTCGCCTCGGGACTTCCACCAGCGAATGGCGCGCTCCGCGCCTTCCGCGGGATCACCGCTATCAATGCGAATACCAGTCCACCCCGCAAGCCAATCAGGGGCACCGGCAAGAAAACCGTCGGTTCCATATGTATCGGGTAAAATGATGCGCAAATTGCCTTCGTGTTCCTCATGCCAGTCGGCCAACACATCGTATGGCGCTTGCAGCAAAGCCTCGTCACTCTGCGCCAACGCCGAGTAAACCATCGGCAATTCATGGGCATTGGTGCCGATTGCTTCTACCTCGCGGCGCATCGCGATCAGACAGTTGGAGGTGCCCACAAATTTCGACCCCAGCCCTTCCTGCATCGCCTGAACACACCAGTCTTGCCACATAAAACTGTGCCGACGTCGGGTGCCAAAATCAGCAAGGCGCAAGCCTTCAACACTTTGTAATTTTTCGACTTTTTCCCAAAGGCGTGTCATGCCACGTGCATATAAAACCTGCAGCTCGAACCGGCCCATATCCTGCAACACCGCACGCGAGCGCAATTCCATCAGCACGGCAAGTGCAGGGATTTCCCAAAGCATAACCTCTGGCCACTTACCTTCGAACGTCAGCTCATACTGACCGTCATGTTTTTCCAAATGATAGGGCGGCAAAGAGACATTCTCAAACCACTCCATAAAGTCGGGGCGAAACATCTGACGTTTGCCGTAGAAGGTGTTGCCGCGCAGAAACGTGCTTTCACCGCGGGACAGCGACAATGAGCGGATGTGGTCCAACTGCTCGCGCAGCTCGCCCTCATCCACCAGATCGGCCAGCCGAATGTCTTTACTGCGATTGATCAACGAAAACGTAACATTCGTGTCGCGCTTGTTGCGAAACACCGATTGGCACATCAGTAGCTTGTAAAAATCTGTATCAATCAAGGACCGCACAATAGGGTCAATTTTCCATTTATGGTTGTAAACTCGCGAAGCAATATCAACCATTCAACTGCACTCCTGCATCACCCATTCCCGCAAGAGCTGCATCTAACGATCCGTCCATATCAATGGCGCGGCACAAGCCGACGTCCACCGCCACTGAAAACCCCAGATTTGCCCCGTCGACTGCTGAAAAATTGACGCAAAAATCCAAGGCCAATCCTACGATTGTCACCTTCGAAATTCCGCGACTTCGCAGGTAACCTTCGAGCCCTGTTGGCGTCACGTGATCATTTTCAAAAAACGCGGAATAGCTATCCACATCAGGGTTAAACCCTTTTCGAATAATTGCTTGCGCTGTGCTGTCCGAAAGGTCTGGGTGAAACTCTGCCCCTTCGCGCCCTTGCAGACAGTGATCTGGCCATAAAACCTGCGGACCATAAGGCATTTGAACCACAGAAAACGGCTCGCTTCCTTCGTGAGACGACGCAAAGGACGAATGCCCCGCGGGGTGCCAGTCTTGAGTTAAGATGATGGTTCCGAACTGAGGCATCAGCGCGTTGATGCCGTCAACAATTTCGTCCCCCCCCGCGACAGCTAATGCACCGCCCGGACAGAAATCATTCTGAACGTCGATGACGATCAAAGCCTCATCGGCTGCACGCATATCTCATCCTCCTAGGATTTCGCCTGAACTTGCTAGGCCTATGCCCGCCTTGCGTCAACTGCCCGCACTTGATCCTTGCAATGCACGGTCGTAAAGCGGGGCTATGTTTACAGTTGCAGCACTCTATCACTTTACCCGATTCTCTGATCCGGATGCATTGCGCCCCGCCATTGTGGAACTTTGCGCAAAGGCTGGAATACGCGGCACATTGCTTGTCGCAAATGAAGGGATCAACGGAACTGTCGCCGGAGACCGCGCGGGCATTGACGCCTTGCTGAGCCATCTTCGTAGCTTGCCAGGCTGCGCAGACCTAGAGCACAAGGAATCGTCAGCTACAGAGATGCCATTCAATCGAATGAAAGTACGTTTGAAGCGCGAGATCGTGACAATGGGCCAGCCCGATGTAGATCCTCGCGCACGCACCGGGCACTACGTGAAACCGGAAGATTGGAACGCCCTTATCCAGTCAGAAGATGTGGCCGTCATTGATACCCGCAACGACTACGAGATTGCCATCGGGACATTTGAAGGTGCCATTGACCCGATGACCAAAAGCTTCGGTGAGTTTCCCGCATGGTGGGAGGCCAATAAAGATCGCTTTCACAACAAGCGAGTGGCCATGTTCTGCACCGGTGGCATTCGATGTGAGAAGTCGACGAACTACCTGCTCGGGCAAGGCGTCGAGGATGTATATCACCTCCAAGGTGGGATATTAAAATACCTCGAAGAAGTCCCAGAAGCCGACAGCACTTGGGATGGCGAATGTTTTGTCTTTGACGGCCGCGTGTCCGTTGGCCACGGATTAAAGGAAGGCAATTTAAAGCTATGCTATGCCTGTCGCCGCCCGCTTCAACCCGAAGACTTACGGCACGAAAACTACGAACCGGGTGTCAGCTGCCACCATTGTCATGCCGAGACAAGTGACTCCGACAAACAACGATTTCGAGAGCGCCAAAAACAGATCAAACTGGCAAGCAAACGCGGCGAAACACATATAGGTTAGTCACCCGTTTCAGTTCACACCTGCTCTGACTTGGTCAATTCCCGAGCATTGCGTAGCATGTTATCTAGGTCTTCAACTCCCCCAAGTAGATGGCAACTTGACGTGCGGTCTGACCCCGAAGCTTTCGCAAAGCATCCAACTGTTGTGCTGTTGGCAGTTTGACCAAATGCTTTGCGATTAAGGCTGGATGCTGCGCCATAATACTCACGTCTTGCATTGGTTGAGGCGTAGCGTCTGGGGAAACTGCTTTAGCTTTTTCCAATTTTGGCGCAGTCCGTTTCGCAGGCGTCGACCGGACACGCCCCTTCTCGGCATCTGCCAACCGGCGCACCAATTTTGCGAGTGTTTTGCTCATGTCCGGCGGCGGCGCTTTGACATCTATCGGGCGAATGGCTGTTTGCGCCAACTCTCGGAAAAACGGATGAGGAGAAGATTTCGCAAAATCCGCCCCCAACATAGACACCAGCATACGCGCCTTTTTAACCTGACTGGACGTCGGAGGCGTTGCTTGTGCATCCTGCTGTACTAATGATTTTTCGCTTTGCTGCGACATTTATAAATAACTCCGAACCAAGGCACTTGAAATGAGGCTCCACCCATCGGCGACAACGAAGAAGGCCAACTTGAAGGGCAGTGAAACAATCGCGGGAGGCACCATCATCATCCCCATCGACATTAACACCGCAGAAACAACCAAATCGATAATGAGAAAGGGAAGAAAAACAAGAAACCCTATTTGAAAGGCCCGTTCGATTTCGCTCAACATGAAGGACGGAACCAATATCGAAAGTGACGCTTCACGGGGGGGGCCTGTCCCAGCCTGCCCAGGACGGAGCTCTGCCAAGGTTTGAAAAGTTTCCAAATCCAACCTTGCCGCCATGAAACCACGAAAAGGCTCCAAAGCCTTGGGGATCGCCTCTTCTACAGTCAGTAACCCGTCATTCAACGGCTTCAAACCCGCCTCCCAACTTGCTGTAAAAACCGGATCCATCACAAAATATGTCAGAAACAATGCAAGGCTTACGATCAACATGTTCGGTGGGGCCGATTGCAGGCCGATGGCCTGACGCAAGATGGACAAAACAGTCACTATAAATGGGAAGCAGGTGACCATGATCGCAATTCCCGGCGCAAGGCTGAGAACCGTCATAAGCGCGATCAATTGCATCGCGCGCCCGCTAAGAGAGGCCTCATCCCCTAAGGAAATCGATACGTCCTGTGCAAAGGCCGGAGACACAAAAAACATCCCGGCAATCAACAGGAAGACCCACCATTTTCCGCGCAGGTGGATTGGCTTCATTTTAACCCTACCGCGGGATCACCCACAGCAATCAAGCGCACGGATAAACCACCGTCTTCAGCATCGGGAGAGCTTTCCAAAAAGCCGGTTGCCACGAGTTTATCCCCCACGAAAAGCTCCACTGGGTCGTCAATTTGTGTTTGCAGTGGCAGCACTGAATCTGGCCCCAGCTCCATTAATTCCTTGATCGTTGGGGAGGCCGACCCCACGCAAACTCGAAGGTCGACACTGACGCCCTGCAAAATGTCGTCTTTCGATTTGTCAGGCTCAGGCATGTTTTTCGCCCCTTTCGTCGGACACTTCGAAAAATGCATCGATCACTTTTCGAAGTGAGTCTAAAGTCGCATCAAGATCGACGCGCGTCTGTCCGTCATTGAGATGCAGAATCGCTTGCGAAGCGGTTAACGTCGGTTCAGATTCGACAGTCAGAGGAAATTTCACAACATCTGTGACAAGTTCGCGAAGCAGGTCTTCGACCTCTGGCGCACAAGAGATCGACACTGGCGCATCAATCGTTTGAGCCGCGTCATCCAGTACTTCAACCACCCTAGCCCCGAGGCTTTCGGCTAACATCTGCGGCAGAACCACATCAACCATGGCCTGCAACACGGGCCGCATAGATTGCATTGCATGCTCACGGGCTTCAAAATAGGTGAAGTTTAACTCTTGAAGAGCCGATGAAAGAGATTCTCGGACATTGCTCTCGGATGTCTCACTGGCCGCTGCCCCGTCCTGCCAGCCACATTTGTAACCTTCATCAAAGGAAGCTCGCGCCTCACTGGACTGATCGCCAGCAGTTTTTTGATGCGACGCCACACTGGAACTGGCTGAAGCAAAGTCTTCTAAGAAAGGTATCTGGGTCATTGCAATGCTACCTCCGGCTCTTCAATCCAGCTTTTCAACACTTCAACCGTTTCGTCCTGACGCTCGTCTATCAAAGCTTTCAACCGCTCTGTGGGATCTTCAATTTGTGCAGGAAGCGTCGTGACACTTTGACCGGACTGCGAAGCAGTCAGCGCCCCAGACGTGAGAGCCGGCGCGTCCGCGTTGGAACTGCTGTTGTTTGGTAGAGCCGGTGCCGATTGCGGTCCGGCGAGTAAATCAACCGGTGGGAGTTCATTAAGCGGGGGCCTTTGTGTGCTAGCAGACATTAGTATCGGCCTAAGAACGAAAAGACCCAACGCCAGCACCACAGCAGCAGCAACCCCGATCTGCGTGAGCCCGATCACATCCAATGGGCGCGACGTGACCCATCCGTTTTCGGGTGATTCCGCCAGCGCCGGATCAGGAGAAAGATCCATAGAGCGTAGGGTAACCGAATCGCCGCGTTCCTCATCAAAGCCGACGGCCGATTTGATCAAAGCTTCCAACGCAAGAAGCTCTTCTTCGCTACGAGGCTCCCAAACCTCTGTGCCACTGTCATCGACCCGTTTGGTACCTCCGACAAGTACCGCAACCGTAATGCGTTTGATCGACCCCGCAACCCGTCGGACCTCGCGGGTGGTTTCGGAGATTTCGTAGTTAACAATCTCGCGGGTATCAGAATCTTGCCCTGATTGCTCCCCATTGCCCTGACCACCACCTTCCGGCAAATTGCTTGCAACAGTTACTCCGCCACCGCCTTGATTTTTCGAAGAACTGGAAGATTCTTGGGTGTTTGTGCTGATTGCAACGCGGCTCTCGGGGTCGACCTTGCGCTCGACAATAACTTCCTCATCAGTAAGCGTATCAACATTCACTTCAACAACTGCGCCACCGACACCCGTTCGAGCAAGCATCAATCGTTCCACATTCTTCTTCAGCCTATCTCCATGAGCAAGCGCCGTTCGCACAGGAGTTTCTGCTCCTGCGTGAGCAATAATCACCCCGAGGTCAGCGTTGATAATTGATACATCTTCAGGTTGAAGCCCCGACACAGCAGAGGCCACCAAAAAGCGGATAGCCTCAGCAGTGCCATTCTGAATGTTTCCACCGTCCCCACGAATAGAAACTGATGCAGTTGGCTGGGCTGAACGGCGGAAGGGACTTTGACTCGACTGGGCAATGTGAACTCTTGCGGCGCTGATTTGGGGGTTCGCAACGATTGTCCGAGCAAGCTCCCCCTCCTTTGCGCGCAAATATGCCGCATCAAACATCTGAGACGTTGTTCCAAATCCGCTGAGCTCATCAAGAAGCTCGTATCCATCGCCGCCGTTGGCGGGCAAACCTGCGCCTGCCAAAGTTAAGCGCAGTTGGTCACGACGACTTTCATCTACATAGATGGCGCCCCCCTTCACTTCGAATTCAACGCCCTGCCCTTCCAACTGCTCAATAATCTCGCCTGCGGCATTCGGTGCTAAACCGCTAAACAACAGCCCCATATTCGGAGTCGCAGCGACTCGCGTTAAAAATAGCACACCAAGCATTACGAGAACGGCAGAGCCGATTACTGTTACTCGTTTTCGCCCATCCAAAGCAGTCCAAATATCTTGAAATTGCTGCACGTTGAACCTCTCCTAAAACGAGTCGTTCTAACTCGCTGACACCCACATAAAGTGATCAGCCTTAACAATCGGTTAGTCGGTTGAAGCTTATACCTGAAAAAAATTGGTGAGAATCAAATGGCTGATGAAACAGATAGTGAAACTGAAGATGCACCTCCCAAAAAGGGAAAACTCGGCCTTATTTTGGGGTTGGTCTTGGCCATCGCAGGTGGTGGCGGGGCATTTTTCGCGGCGTATAGCGGTATGATTCTCGCACCGACACCTGTTGAAGAAGTTGAGGCTACTCATGAGGAAACAGAACCTCTTCCTGCTATTAGTTTTGTACCGATAGAACCGATAGTTATAACTGTCGGTCGATCTGGATCGCGGCAATTGCGTTTCCGGGCTGAACTTGAGGTGGACCCCGAACGAACTGACGATGTTGCACTACTCATGCCCAGAATTTTGGACGTATTGAACGGCTATCTTCGTGCAGTAGATTTGGCCGAACTTGAAAACCCTGCTTCACTCATAAGACTGCGCGCACAAATGTTACGTCGAATTCAAATCGTAACTGGTCAAGGTCATGTGCGCGATCTTCTCATTACCGAATTCGTATTTTCATGAGGGCTTAGAATGAATTTCTTATCCGACATCCTTCTTGGCTTTGGGGCCATCGCAGCGGCAATCTATTGCTTTGTTCTGTCGCGAAAACTTTCAAACTTAAAGGGGCTAGATCAGGATCTAGGATCCGCGATTGCAGTGCTATCTGGTCAAGTAGATGAAATGACCAAAGCCCTAGCTTCTGCTCAAAACACGGCTAGCGATTCGGCACAACAACTTGAAGCTAGAACCGCTGCTGCGACACAGGTTTCTGAACGGTTAGAACTGATGATTGCCGCACTGCAAGACCTTTCGGAAACGGATGATGATCCAATTCCAGATGAGCAACCACAGCCCACGAATGAAGTCTTATTTGTTCGAAACGCATCAAGGCAGGCATCATAATGGCGCATTCAAGAAAGAATAAGACCGTTCGAGGCGTGCTTACATTCATAGTTTCAATGTTACTTCTATCAGGAAGCATTCGTCTCGGGTCCATTGGCTTTGCAATTGCGTCCAGCCCGAAAGAGCTTCCAGTTGAGGCTGTATGCGTCACCGATGCAGAAACGCAAGAATTGATGGCAATGTTAAACCAAAGATCAAAGAGCATTGATTTGCTTGAAAAGGCCCAGGCGGAACGTGAAGTAAAACTTCGGCAAGCCGAAGCTGACATTTTGGCGAACCTGGAGAGAGTTGAAGCAGCAGAAGCGAAACTAGCCCAAACCATACAACGCGTAGATAGTGCCTCTTCCGATGACATTGGCCAGCTAACAGCCGTCTATCAATCCATGAAACCGAAGGATGCCGCCTTGTTATTTGAACAAATGAGCCCTGACTTTGCATCAGGGTTTCTCAGCCAAATGCCTCCAGCAGTGGCTGCCGGAATATTGTCCGGTTTATCCGCAGAAAAAGCATATGCGATAAGCGTTGTCCTTGCCGGTCGAAATGCAGACGCCCCAAAGCAGTAACTACCCTCGATAGAACACAGGAAGGAGCATAACAAATGGTTGGAATCGTTGGTATAATTGTCGTTTTTGTAATGGTCTTCGGAGGATATCTCGCCGCTGGGGGTAAAATGGGTATCATCCTGAAATCGCTCCCCTTCGAGTTCACAATGATTGGGGGAGCTGCGCTGGGAGCATTCCTTATTAGTAATGATTTCGCCGGAGTGAAACACACTGTCAAAGATGTTGGTAAAGTTTTCAAAGGTCCAAAATGGAAGAAGCAGGATTACCAGGACCTTTTATGCTTGTTGTCAGAGTTGCTACGCGTTGCAAGACGGAGTCCTGTGGAACTCGAGCCACATATCGAAGCCCCGGAAGACTCTGCAATTTTTGGATTGTATCCAAAAATTCTTGGCGATCATGAAACCGTAAATCTCATTTGCGATACCCTGCGCTCTGCGGGAATGAATTATGACGACCCACACCAAGTGGAAGAAGTTTTAGAAAAACGGATCGAAGGAAATGCCCACCATGCACTGCATTCAAGTCATGCAATGCAAACTATCGCTGACGGGCTGCCCGCCTTGGGAATTGTGGCGGCTGTATTGGGTGTTATCAAGACAATGGGGTCAATTGACCAACCTCCCGAAATTCTCGGGAAACTGATCGGTGGCGCGTTGGTTGGAACGTTTTTGGGCGTGTTTCTGGCATATGGATTCATTGGCCCATTCGCAGCAAAAATACAAACAGTCACTGAAGACGAAGGAAACTTTCAATCATTAATACGAGAAATACTTGTAGCAAATCTCCACATGCATTCTGTGAACATGTGTATAGAAGTCGGCCGACAAAACACCCCTAGTACCCTTCGCCCTACTTATTCCGAACTGGAAGAGGCACTCAAAGGCGCGCGAAAGGATGCCGCATGAAGTTCACTATTTTGGCGATTGCTATCTGTTTTCCACTCTCCCTGTTTGCTAAGCCTGCGCTTGTAAAATCTGGAGAGCACAAAGAATTCTCTAGGCTTGTCATCTATACGGGTGACATTCCTAAATGGGAAAAAACTAAAACAGGTGACAATGTAGCTATCTCACTTCTCGGATGGTCTTCAAATTTTGACACTTCAAGCGTGTTTACATTCATTCCGCAGACGCGCGTGAAAAAGATTCAAAAAACAGATAGCGAACTCCTTCTAACCCTTGGGTGCAACTGCTCGGTTGAAGTGTCACCCATTTCAGGAGTCGGGCTGAAGATCGATATCATTGACGTCGCCGCCTCATCGCCCACGCTTCGTTTGGAGGCTCCCAAATACGCAAATTGGTTCGCGCCTAACGAAATGGTTAGCAAAAACGAAACATCTGCCGCAACTCGCCATCTTCGAAGTGCTTTGGAAAAGAGTATAGACACCGCCTCAAACCAAAGAATCTTAGATCCATCGGCGATATCTCAACTCACAGATAGTTCCCAAAGCCTTACAATTCGGCCCCACGAGCCCGTCCCAATATCACAACTTCGAATGCGAAGCCGAACAACTGCAGAGTCTTCGGAACAAAAGAACGACAACCCCGCGTTGATCAAACTGAAGTGCCCGCCAATTCGGCACGGGGACATAGAAAACTGGGGAACATCTGACCCGTTCGCTCTTCAACTCGCAGACCTGAGGCGAGAATTGGTAGGAGAGTTCGATGCTGTCCATACTAAAACGGCGCACAAGTTGGCGCGGTTGTACTTGCATTTTTCAATGGGTGCCGAAGCTATTTCTACTCTGAATTCTCTTAGCCAGCACAGACACAATGATGACCTCATACTACCTATTGCGAACCTACTAGAGGGAAACATGTTAAATGAACTAAAGGTCAACATACCCTTGAATGGATGCACCGGATCCAACGCAATATGGGCCGCACTGATGAGTGCCGAAGATACGGAAATTTCTGAACCACAAATCAAAATCATTTTGAAATCATTCGCCCTGCTACCTGATCAGTTGCAGACAGTGCTGGCTCCTAGGCTTTCTAAGAGACTGCTCGCAGAGGGAAAGGACGTGGCAGCAAGCGTGTTGACGAAGCAGGCATCTAGAGGCAAAGAGGCTAAAGATCTTCTCTCCTATAACTTTAAGGACGTTACCGTTCCTCAGTTGGAAACTCAAATTTCGAAAGGGAACATAGATACTCCTCCAGCCTTATTGGAGTATATGGATCGCAACCTTCAGAGCGGCACCCCGATCGATGGGGATATTAAAGTCATCGCTGAATCCTTCGCTGTCCAACAAGCAGGAGATGCTATCGTTCCTCAAATTCAATCTTCGTTAGTAAGAAACGCGGCACTGGAAGGTGATTTTACGCTTGCTCTCACATTAGCTTTGGAGAACGAGCTTTTAGACCAAAGGGGTGACACAATCCCATATATTGTGAGCGCAGCCTTAAAAAATGGAAGCAATTTCGATTTGGCGAAGTTCTCGATACTACTTAAAAATAATATTGACCTAAAAACGTTAAGCTTCGACGCTAGAGCCGAAGTATCAAAAAGATTACGTGAAGTTGGATTATATAAACTTTCGGATCAATTCATACTCAAATATAGATCAGAAACGCCCTCTCAATCAACGACTTCCAAGGAAAGCGTTCCCGCGAGCAGTAATCGCCCTCAACCTCCAATCGACGGCTCTCTTCAGCAAGCCAGGATCATTACTCAAGAAAGTTCAAAGTTGAGAGCAGACATTGCAGAGACAATAGCAAACCGCGTACCAATTAACTAAAACACAACATCAATTCGCCTATCATTGTGCAACACCCGGGTGGCCTAATCTTTCAGAGCCCCTTCTATCTAATTTTGCACAAACTGGCTCTTTTTCATGAAACTACTTCTGCAACCCACTGTCGCCCTAGCAGTTGCGCTCATGGCAATCATTGTGATGATGATATTGCCCATGCCTTCATGGGTTCTGGATCTAGGTCTTGCTGCCTCCTTTGGCTTGGCAATCTTAATGTTCACAACCACATTGTTCCTGGAAAGGCCTTTGGATTTTTCCGCGTTTCCTACAATTCTCTTGGCGTCACTGATGCTGCGCCTTTCTCTCAATATTTCATCAACCAAACTCATCATCGGCGAAGGCCACACTGGGACCGGTGCCGCGGGAAACGTCATAGAAGGGTTTGCAAGCTTCGTCATGGGAGGAAGCGTCTATCTGGGCCTGGTCGTCTTTAGCGTCCTCCTAATTGTTAACTTTATCGTTATCACCAAAGGTGCAACGCGCATGGCCGAGGTCGGAGCTCGTTTTGCGTTAGATGGGATGCCGGGAAAGCAATTGGCCATTGATAGCGATATGTCGGCAGGGGCTATCGACCACAATGAAGCCAAATCCAGAAGGGAAAGAGAGCAAGCAGAAACGACTTTCTTCGGCTCTCTCGATGGCGCGTCGAAGTTTGTAAAAGGCGATGCTGTAGCCGGACTACTTATCACGATGTTGAACCTCGTAATGGGCCTCATAATAGGCGTTGCTTCACACGAAATGCCTTTGGGCTTGGCGTTTGAAACCTACGCAATTCTTACAGTTGGAGACGGGCTCGTAACTCAAATTCCCGCGGTGATTATTTCCATTGCAACAGCGTTACTATTGGCCAGAGGTGGTACCAGCGGAGCGACCGATATCGCGTTGGTGGAACAGATCGGTCGGCACCCTGCCGCTTTAGCAACCGTCGGGGTACTTATGATTTTCTTCGCTTTGGTTCCTGGCCTTCCATTCGCACCATTCGTTCTCGGAGCCATAGTTTTGCTCGCTTCGGCCTACCACTTTAAACGAAAAATTGATCTTACCCCCGAAACTGTCGCACCGGTGTCGATTGACCGCGTCCCCGAAAAATCGATGGGAGACATTCTGGATCTTGATGAAATTCATGTCGAGTTTTCACCAGATTTGGTCATGATGGCACTAGATCCAGCCACAGGCTTGGAGACCCGAATAGGTAACATGCGAAGCCATGTTGCCACGAGTTTTGGTTTGGTTTTACCTGAAATTCGATTGACCGATGACGCTTCCTTGAAATCAGGAACCTATCGAATACGCATTCAGGGCGTCGTCAAAGCAGAAGACCGCTTACACCCTGATTCGGTATTGGCCCTCCTGCCTTCGAATGATCCGAACGCGATCGAGGGGGAAACGGTGAAAGAACCGGTCTATGGAGCGCCGGCCAAATGGATTGGCCGGAAGCGAAAGGAAGAAGCAGCATTGGCTGGGTGCACAGTCGTATCCCCACCTGAAATCCTTGCCACGCATCTTCTTGAAGTCGTTAAGAATAATTTCCCCCGCCTGCTGAGCTTAAGAAGTTTGCAGCGGTTACTCGATGAGTTCACTAACCTCTCGGACTCTAAACGAAGCGACTCGAACAAGAAAATTCTGGACGACCTCATTCCAGAGAAAGTTTCCATTGAAACGCTGTTACAGGTGTTGCGACTGTTGTTGGAAGAGCAAGTATCCATCAGAAATTTACCAGTAATTCTAGAAAGTATCGCCGAGGGGAGATCAATTCATTCGACCGCCGAGGCACTATGTGAACACACCAGGCAGCGACTGGGTGCTCAAATATTTAGCGATATAGAGCGCGATGACGGCTCACTCCCATTGCTGCAACTTTCTCAAGACTGGGAAGATATTCTCAGCAAGTATTCATCACCCGAAAGCCAGCCATCTGGAGTTGCGTTACCTCCAGAGGAATACTCAAAATTGGTTGAAAATTTGACCCAGAAACTATCTCACTTGAACGACGCAAATGTATTCCCAGCAGTCGTTACATCGGGTCAACGTCGGCGATTTTTGCATCTACTCCTCTCAAGTCGCGGCATAAAAACTTCCATTTTGTCATATGAAGAAATAGCGCAGGACAGCCGTCCCGCCATTGTGGGCGTGGTTCCCGCCTAATGCATCTAATCGCCTCATCATTCACATTTTGGGAGGATTACGTCTGGATTGTCTCACTAGTATTTTTCCGTGTTGGCGCCGCGATGGCCTTGCTTCCTGCATTTGGGGAACAAGTCGTTCCCGCACGTGTAAAAATATCAGCGACGATCGCGTTTTCAATCGTTCTAACTCCGCTAGTTTGGTCGGATATTGAGCATGTCACGACATTGAAGGCATGGATCCCCCTGATTGGCCCCGAGGTCGTATCCGGATTGCTTATCGGGTTTACTTTCCGAATGATGGTTTTTGTGCTTCAAATTGCAGGTACAATTGCCGCTCAATCGACTTCTTTGTCCCAGTTTTTTGGTGGTGGACTAGGGGCCGACCCACAACCCGCGTTCAGTACATTACTTGTTGTTTCTGGGCTTTGCTTGGCTACCCTGTTGGGCCTCCACATTCGGATTATCGAATTGTTGCACAGCTCGTATCTTAGCTTTCCTGTGGGAAATTGGCCCATGACTGGGGCTTCAGCAGAATGGGCAATGACAAAAGTGACATATATTTTTGGATTGGGTTTTACGCTCGCCGGACCGTTTGTCTTGGCCTCACTCATCTATAACTTAGGCCTTGGCGCGATCAACAAGGCGATGCCGCAGTTAATGGTAGCACTTGTAGGGGCGCCTGCCATAAGCTTTGGTGGATTGGCGCTTCTGTTGGTGTCCTCTCCAATCATTCTTACGGTCTGGGGGCGAAGCTTTGCTTGGATCACGAGCCCAGCAGGAGCTGGATTCTAATGTCGGAGGCATCAGACACAGGTGAAAAAACACATGAACCTACGCCCAAAAAGCTTCTAGATGCGCGAAAGAAGGGGCAAATACCCAAGTCCACCGATTTGTCAGCGTCTGCCGCCTACCTTGGACTTATCTTGGCTCTGACTATTTTGGGGCCAACATCAATCTTAGGCGCGTCCTCCAAGTTGAGCCGGTTCATTGCGGACCCCACCGCCTTCGTTTCACAAGAAGGCGCAATTGAATTAGCAAGTATCTCCAGAGTTATAGGGTCTGTAAGTGTGGCAACTCTCATCCCTTTCTTTGCTGTTCCTGCGCTCGCCGTCCTCCTCAGCTTGATTTCGCAACAGGCGATCACATTTGCTCCGTCGAAATTGGCACCGAAGCTAAGCAAAATTTCACCAATCACATCCGTGAAAAACAAATTTGGGAGTTCTGGGCTGTTTGAGTTCGCAAAATCAGTTGTAAAACTGGTTATCGTGGGATTGGTGATGTTTTGGTTTATTCGTTCCAGCCTTCCTGAAATGCTTCAGATAATTGGGTTAGAACCACGTCAACTGACCGCATCTCTTGGAAACAACATTCTTTCTTTTCTTACTATTATCCTAGTCATTTCAGTTGCCATAGGCGGTATCGACTACCTATGGCAGCTCGCAGAGCACTTGCGGAAAAATAAAATGTCCCGAAAAGAAGTAGAGGACGAGAGTAAAGAAGCTGAAGGGGATCCTCACAACAAACAAGCGCGGCGGCAACGGGGATATGAAATCGCTATGAATCAAATGCTTGCCGATGTTCCTGAGGCCGCAGTCGTGATCGTTAACCCCACTCATTACGCCGTCGCATTGAAATGGGACCCGCTATCCGCAAGCGCTCCCATTTGTGTTGCCAAAGGAACGGATGAGATAGCTATGCGTATTCGAGAAACCGCCGCTGAATTCTCTGTTCCGATTCACCGCGACCCCCCAACTGCGCGCTCCTTGTTCGCACGAATAGATGTGGGTCAGGAAATATGGCCAGACGACTACAAAGCCGTCGCGGCTGCCATTCGATTTGCTCAATCAATAAATTCTAAGGCAAAGCAAATCTGATGAATGAAGAAGAACTCATTCCGGCACTAGATGCGGTGTATCAAATGGATCAAGCGCGTTTGGCCAAGTTGCACGATCAGGTTTCTGAGTTACAGAAACTGATTAACGGCTTAGAAGCCCCCATTCCACAAAAGGAGGGAGTGCTGACACGTATCGAGTTTGCGCAAAATCTGAATCGCCACAATGAGTGGCGCGCACAAGAAGTCATAAGACTCAAGCGAATGATCTACGACCTCGCACCTGAGATCGATGAGGCAAAACAAATGCTCGCAGTCTCCTTTGGGCGCTTGGAAGCGCTGCGAGCCATAATCACAGAAATGAAAAACTAAACGTCTTGGCGAATGATATCTGTAATCAGAATATCTGAAATGTTTTCCCCAGCAACTTTTTGAGCAGTTTCCAGTAGAGCTTTTTTCAATGTTTCCATAACGGTGGGCGCAGTGTAGACCCCGTCAAATCCCCCAATGTATGCGTGATCAAAAAGCACTTGAAGAAACGCATCTCGAAGTTTGGGTTCGCGGTCATAGATAGCACTTGTCTCAGATGCGGGAACTTCAAGACTTAGGGATAGGACGACCAACGCCGATACACGATCATCTTTGATCACTGGGACGACAAATTGATTATTAATTTTAACGTAGTTGAGCTCAACATCCGGCACCTCTTCAGCGGCAGCTTCGGCATTCTGTTCAGCATTTTCATCAACAGAAACCTCCGGCTCCGCGGGGACAGGTCGCAGAGCTATTCCAGCGCCAATTCCGGCACCGACCCCAACCACGACCAACACTAAAGGAACGACTACACCCATCGTAACATCCTAAAAAGGCAACACAATATCGGCAATCTGCTGCCCATACCTAGGTTGCTGAACATCGGTAATCTGGCCACGTCCACCATAAGATATCCGCGCTGATGCAATGCGATCATATGAAACTTCGTTCTTTCGGTTGATATCTTCGGGGCGGACGTATCCACTCACTAACAATTCGCGCAGTTCAAAGTTAACTTTTACCTCTTGTGATCCCTGAATGCTCAGCACTCCATTTTGCAATACATCAACGACCGTTGCTGCTACTCGGATAGAGAATTTCTCGTTCCTTCGTACCGAACCGTCACCAGATGAAGAACTGGAGGAATTCGTAGATACCGCTTGGTCTAGGGAAGCCCCTTCGGGAAGAGCATCATTGATACGCTGAGGAATTCCGAGAAGAGAGGGAATCGCCATACTTTCCGACCCAGAGCGGCCACGCGACGTACTATTTGATATCTCTGCGCGTTCATCGATCTCGACCACCACTGTCACAATGTCACCTGGTTGCTCGGCTCGTTGGTTTCCCAATAGTGAACTTCTGCCTGACTCCCATAGTGATGCACTATCGGTTGGTAGAACAATTTCGGTGGCTTTGGGTATTGGTGTTCGCATCATCGCATAATGCTCGTTGGTGTTCACAATCGGACTTGTCTCTGGCGCTTTGCCTACAGACTCCAAGCGACCGCATGACACACAAATTGCAAGTAGGACAAGCAGTTGCCCCTTAGCAGGTATCGAGCTGATTTTCATAATTTGCCCTATTCTTGGTTGACCAAGATGTCACCAGTTTCACTGACACGCCCTACGACTGTATTTTTTGAAGCAAGGTTAAGAACTCTCAACTTGTCTCCGACCGCGCCCCGACCCAAAGAGCGCCCTTCAGTGGCTATACTGATCGCTCCAGTCTGGAAGATAAGCGTTACAATTTGGTTTCTTTGTACAACCGCCGCCGCCCCTAAATCACCTGCTTGGATCGGACGCCCACGATACAACACACGCTGAACTTCCAACCCTACAACTTGAGAAACCTTTGTGAACGCTCCATGCCCCGCTTCAGAAACCATTACGTCTGTCGCAGTGACTAAATGCCCGGGTCTGAGCGTTTGAGACGGAACCAAAGTTTGTGCAGCAACTGGACCACTGATGACTGCCCACACAAGCAAACTCAACTGAAGATTAAAGGCTCGCCTCATCGGATCTGCGTCGTGGCGCTGAGCATCTGATCAGCCGCAGTGATCACTTTGGCGTTCAACTCGTAGCCCCGTTGCGCTTCAATGAGTTCAGTAACTTCGCGAACAGCATCAACGGAAGAATCTTCCAAGTATCCGTGGCGGAAACTTCCCAGACCGTTTTCTCCTGCAGTCCCGACAACAGCGCTTCCCGATGCGCCGGTCTCAACGAATAAGTTGCTCCCCATAGCTTCGAGGCCCTTCTCATTGGCAAAGCCCGCGATGGTCAGTTGACCCAGCTGTTCCGGCTCAACCCGATCAATGAAATAGGCGAAAACTTCTCCTGCAGGATTGATCGAAATCGAACGTGCATCTTCAGGTATGGTGATATTGGGAACCACGGGAAAACCGTCCGACGTGACCAAAAGCCCGTCTCCGGTGCGCTTCAAACCGCCATCTCGCGTGTAGGCCGCCGTGCCAGATGGCAAGGTAACTTCCAAGTAACCTCGCCCTTCAATCGCGATATCGAGATCCCCGCCAGTACGCGACAATGCACCTTGTTCGACATTCACGGAAACGGCAGTGGGCCTGACACCAAGACCCATCTGAATTCCGGCCGGAACCAATGTGCCATCCGATGCATTGATACTTCCTGCACGCGTAAGCTGTTGATAATGAAGGTCGGCGAACTCCGCTCGACGGGCATTGTAGCCCGTGGTCGACATATTCGCGAGGTTATTCGAAATCACATCCACACGTGTTTGTTGCGCAGCCATCCCTGTGGCCGCAATTTTGAGAGCATTCATAGCTTCATCCTCTTGTTACCTACCGCCAACCAGCGCCATGATCGAGCGCAGGCGTTCATCTTCTTTTTCCAAAAAGGATTGTCCCATCTCGTAGGATCTTTGAACTTCAATCATCCTAGCAATTTGCTGCACTGCTTCGACATTGGATGACTCCAAAAATCCCTGACTAACGGTCGCACCATCTGCCGGAAGAAGTTCAGAATCCGTTTTGAATCTGACCCCGTCCTCCCGAACCATATCCGTCGGGTTTGCGGGAACGACCATTCCGATCTGCGCAAGGGGATTCCCTTCTGCAGACATCGTGCCGTCCGCAGAAATACTGATCTGATCCGCATCGAGCGGAGTCACGACAGGTGCGCCACCGACGTCCAAAAGCCTATAACCTTCGGGCGACTCCAGCTCACCGTTCACATTTGGTGAAAACGATCCAGCCCTTGTAAGACGTATGCCGGCGGGAGTTTCTATCTGAAAAAACCCCTCTCCGTTGAGACCAAGATCAAATGTCCCGCCAGTTTTGGTCAACACCCCCTGCTGTAGGTTGGTTGAATGGGCATTCGCGCGCGCCATAGAAACGCTGCCCTGATCCCCCCCCAAGGGCACAATGTATTCCGAAAAAATCGCCGTTTCGGAGCGAAACCCGGTCGTCGCGAGATTGGCAATGTTATTCGCAACCATACGCATTTCGTTCATCAAACCAGACTGGCGCGTTAACGTTGTATATACGGTGTTGCTCATGCCTAGCTCCCGATGATTGCTGGAATGATCGTATCCGACCAAAAAATCGTAAGATGTCGCGTCATGAAGCTCATCGAGACCCAAAAGGTCGCAAGGATGGCTCCCACTTTGGGTACAAATGTAAGAGTCATTTCTTGGATCGAGGTTAGCGCTTGAAACAGGCCGACAAGAAGTCCCACGGCAAGTGCGACTGCCAATATCGGCCCGGACACGACAACAGCAACCCAAAGCCCATGACGAAGAACATCAAAAAATTCAGCTTCGCTCAGCACTATACTGGCATTCTCAATATTTCTTGATAAGCTTCGACAACCTTGTCTCGAACGCTCACTGCGGTTTGAATTGCCAACTCCGACTGGGTCAACGCCTCTACAAGTTGATGAGGATCCGCTCCTCCGGAGATGGAAGCCATTGCGACCTCTTCGCCCTTAGAAACCACATCCATAAACTGCTGGGACGCCGAGCCGATCAGTGATTCCGGAGACGGTTGAGTCGCTGGTTTTGCTGCGCCATAAGCTTTTTGCGCGAGAGTTGTGGAGATATCCATTCTGGAACGTCCTTCTGTTAAATTTAAGTATTAGCGCCGCAGCAATCCCAATAAAGCCGTCGACATTTTTCGCGACTGCTCAAACATTTTAAGATTTGCTTCGTAACTTCGCTGTGCTTCACGAGCATCCGCAATTTCTATCATTAAGTTGACGTTTGACCCCTGAACATAACCCGCATCATCAGCCATTGGATGCGAAGGATCAAAAGACTTTGGCAAGTCTGATTGATCCAAGCGAGTATCTCCCTTTCGGACCAGTCCGTTGCTTCTGCCACCTTCGAAAACTTGTTCAAAGGATGATGTTTTCCGTCGGTATCCCGGGGTATCTGAATTCGCCAAGTTTTCGGATGTAAGACGCAATCGCGAAGAATGCGCCCGCATACCACTTGCAGAAATTTTGAGACTTTCGGATAAACTGTTCATTTAGTTATCTTCCGCGGCCAATGGATGATTTCAACAAGTCGATTGAATGTTGGTAAATCGCCAAAGCTTGTGAATGCTGACGCTCTACCTCAATAGATTTTGTCACTTCGATCTCAATTGAAACACTGTTTCCATTCGGCTTGACCTCAAAGTCTTTACTTTCGACAGCTTCATAGGATTTATTTAATTCGGCAAAATCGAAATGCCCTTCACGACGCGTTTCGCCGAAATTGGAAAACGCCTGAGAACGAACGACGTCGCCAAATTTTGGAATGTCACGTGGCGCATAATTGGGCGTGTCAGAGTTCGCTATATTTTCCGAAATCACCCGCTGGCGTAGTGAAGCGTGCTTAGCCATTAAGCCGGACGCCTTCAATAATGGTATATTCTCAAACATCAGGGCTTCTCCCATCAACTTCATACACATTGTCTTAAGAGTGATTCCTTTAGAAAAAGTAATCGAAACGAAGAGGGCTAAAAATGAATCAAAGTTTTAACCAACTCATATCTGAAATTAAGAAGGTTCCTCGTGTCACCTTAGATGGATCAGTTACCTCGATTTCATCTGGGATAGTTCAGGTTTGCGGCCTCTCGAAAGTTGGCCACATCGGGGATATGGTGTCCCTCCACCCAAAATCTGGACCTCCAATACTTGGAGAGATACTGACACTCGGAAAGAGCACGGTGAGCGTTCTCGCTGAAAGTGGCGCTGAGAGAATCGCCGTCAATGATCGTGTCTCTCACCAAGGGCCGATCCCGATTATGCCCGACTTCAGCTGGCTGGGCAGAGTGATTGATCCATTTTTGCGCCCGTTGGACGGTAGACCGTTGACCAATGGGCCTCAAGAAGTTCCGCTTAAAGCGCGCCCGCCGGAGCCTGCGACGAGAAAGCGTCTCGGAGCTCGCATTTGTACAGGGATCGCAGCGATCGATACACTTTTACCCTTGGTTAGGGGCCAGCGGCTTGGTGTCTTTGCCGGCTCGGGCGTGGGAAAGTCAACATTGCTCTCGGACTTAGCCAAAGGTGCTGAAGCAGATGTTGTGGTTATAAATTTGATCGGTGAGCGAGGTCGCGAGTTACGCGATTTTATTGACGACACCCTTGGCCCAGAGGGGTTAAAACGGTCCGTCGTTGTTGCCGCTACTTCCGATCAATCTGCTATGGCCCGGCGACGCGCTGCGTGGGTAGGTTTGGCCGTAGCCGAGTTTTTTCGAGAACAAGGATCGCATGTTCTTTTGCTGACAGACTCGGTCACACGCTTTGCTGAAGCCCATCGAGAGATCGCGTTGTCATCGGGGGAATCTGCCAGCTTGTTAGGGTTTCCGCCTTCAACGACACATGAGCTAATGTCGCTCAGCGAAAGAGCAGGGCCAGGGGGACCAGGGGCGGGGGATATTACAGCAATTTTTTCAGTGTTGGTTCAGGGGTCAGATATGGAAGGACCAATCGCAGACACTATGAGGGGAGTGCTAGATGGTCACGTGATCCTAAATCGTGAAATTGCCGAACGAGGCCGGTTTCCGGCCATTGATGTCTCAAAGTCAGTTTCACGCAGCTTACCCGACGCAGCAACCGAGGATGAACTCGGCATTCTATCCCGAACCCGATCAACAATAAGTACTTATGAGAACTCGAAAGTCATGATCAAGGCTGGACTGTATAACTTAGGCGCAGACCAAGCGATCGATCATGCGATATCAACCATGCCCAAGATCGAAGCCTTTTTGGCAAACAGGTCGCTCCCGTCCATTGAAGATGCATTTTCCCTTCTAGAAAATTGCGTGAAAAATAGTGACGAGTTTGAGGATCGCAATCGTGACTAAGTCAGGTAATTGCGTTTTCCTTAGAACTGAAAGCTGATTCTATTTTGCAAAAGACTCAACGCAGCAGATGCTCCAACTACAGGTTGTTGGTTATTCATTTGAGACGCCAACAAAAATCTAGTTCTTAGTTTGTCTATGTTATCTGTATCATGAAACACATCGAAACTTGATTTTCCAAAAATTGACTGAGTAGCGTCCTTCAAAATGTCGACTTGTTTATCTATCGCAACAGAACCAAACTCGGATGGCAAAAACAATGCCTCCTCAAACATCAGTTTGAGCGGCGCATTACCTAGAACTTTGTACCATTGAGTATCATCACTGCCACCAGAAGAAATAACCGCAGAAACTTCCCTACTAAGAGAAAGTGCCATTCTCATGTCTTCGTCTTGCTCACCAACAGCGATTTCAAAACTACGCTCTGTATACGCGGATATTATTTCATCAGGGAAATAACTTAACTGAGTTCGAGGCGTGTCAAAGTCTCCAAATCCAAATGCTTTGGTCAATGCCAAGTATCGGCTGTCGGAAAATTTGTTAGCCAATGCATCAGGCGACAGAGAGCCATCTGATAGGATTTTCTTGATGAAAAATCTGTTATCTATGTCTTCCTCCAGTCCGAATGCGGTTAGCGAAACAGATAGTAACTCACGATCATTTACGAGATCTTCAGCGGTTCGTATGTCGGAAATTCTCTCCCTGAAGGCCGCTACTTCACGACTCACCACACCCGATTCATTGAAGTTTTTTTGCTGCACATCCAAGCTTCGGGACAAGAAATTCCACCCCAAGAGCCCTGTTTGAGGAACCACAGGTACATATGTCATTTTTCAGCCGAACTCATCAACCTAGCCTCACGGGGCAACAAGGATCGCAATGACTTCAAACCAGGATAGAACTGCTGTTTGATGACATAGTCAGTCGCGGTATCTAGTATCTTGCGACTATCGGCATCCCAAAACGCATGGCTCAGCTGTTCAATTCCGCGAAGAACTTGACGCTTGCCATCGCTCAGTTCGGCATCTCCTGAAAGAATCAACTGCAGAATATAGCACACCCGACGTACAGGAGTAGTCGCTTCATCAGGGTGAATCGCGTCCTTTAAACGCAAAATGTTGGCATTCGGTGTTAGAATGTTTACTCGCCCTCTTCGTTCTCCGTTCTCAACGACAACACCATTGATGAGAATTCGTTCCTTTGGGCCCATTTTCAAAACAAGTCCGGTCATACATTAGCTCCCAAAATTTAGCCCACGCATAACGGACAAGTTGATTTCTCGTAGAACGTCACTGTTTGCATTTCCCTTCAGAACTTTGCGTGTGTGATCGTTTACGAACTCAGATAGATAGAATATTTGAGCGCGAAGATTTGGTGACAGTTCGTTTTTCACATCAAGGACGTCTGTCGCTAGCGCTATCCAAAGCCGCCTGTTCACATGCAACGCTGATGCCAGTTTCGGAAAATTGATCTTTCCTGATTGCGTCGAAGCAGCAATTGTTCGTGTGACTTCCGCAAATACTTCGAACTCAATTCCTCGATCTGTTTTCGTAGGGGTACTCGTACGGCCGTAAGCGGCCATTGCATTCGTCGTAGCATTCATCTTCACACCTTACCTTTGACTATATATGTGGAGCGCCGCTAGGCGCTCCACACGGAGATCATTACCGGAAGAGCGACAAGATGCTCTGAGGTGCTTGGTTGGCAATAGACAAGGCTTGCACACCCAGTTGCTGCTGAACCTGAAGGGCCTGCAAACGAGCCGAGGTTTCTTCCATGTCAGCATCTACGAGCGTGCCAATACCGGACTTAAGAGAGTCCGTCAGCTTATCTACAAACTCAGACTGGGTTTCGATTCGCCCCTGTGCAGAACCAAACTCAGCGGCCGCATCGATGGAGTTTTGGATCAAAACTTCTACGTTACCTAGAGCTGCTTCAGCGCCTTGATTGTTAGTAACGTCAATATTCCCGAGACCAAATAGTCCCCCTGAAGCTTCACCGCCTTGCGCGCCCACAGCTGTAAACGTTGTAATCGCGGTAGCACTGTCGTTATCAATCTTCAGTACCTGCTCTCCATTAGAGTTTGTCGTGACACGGGTGGTAATCCCGTCAATACCTGCGGAATCAACCGCGGCTTTCAAGCCATTCGCGACATCCTCAAATGTCTCGCCTTCGCCAGCGATGTAGGTTGCGACATCAGAGCCAAGTGTAACCCTATAACCGTCACCCGCGTTGACTTTGGCGACTGCCGAGAATGTCACACTTTCAGATCGTTCTGCGATTGTCGCAGTTCCATCAGATACCGGTGATCCTGTGAATGCTAGCTCTACATCTTCGAACGCTCTGGTAGACGTCACCTCGAGGTCACTGCCGTTTCTCGCAGCACTGACACCTTCAAGACCCAAAGCGTTAATTGCACCAGCAATCTGATCAATGGCGAGTTCTTCGGTATCAGTCGCAAGGAATGATCCTGCTGCGAAATTCAGCGTCGAATCTCCGATGGTAATCTGGAAATCATCGCCTGACATGTCGGCACTATTGGCAAAGGTAATAGCCTCGGTATTCCCCACATTCGCAATTGGGCCCGCAGAAGCAGTTGAGTTTGCAGTAAGCGACGCACCTGTTCCGTATGTTCCTGCACCCTCGGATAGATCCGCACGGGAAATAGAGATATTGGAAGCCGATACCGACCCATCGGACAACCGGTCCAGGGAAGAAAGAATGTCAACAGAGTCAGTTCCCTGCAGCATGTTCAACCCGTTGAACTGTGCAGCACCAACCACCGACTTGATCTGAGAGGTCAGAGCGTCAATGTCTGTTTGGATTTTCTCCCGATCAACGTTTTCTTCCTGCGACGAGACGACCTTCCCTTTAATTTGTGTTAGCAGATCAGTGACTGTTTCCGCACCTTGACGGGCAACGGCAACTGTGGACTCACCCAGAGACAGGCTTTCAGAGATCGCATTGAACCCTTTTACGTCAGATTCCATAACTTTAGAGATCGCCCAAAGTGCGGAATTGTCTTTCGCAGACGCCACAGATTTACCGGTGGAAATCTCGGATTGCGTTTGCAACAGATTTGAGTTGATGGACTTAAGTGTTTGTAGCGCAACCATTGCGCCATTGTTTGTTAGAATGCTGGACATTGCTTTTCCTCATATACGACGCGTTCAGCGTCGAGATATCGTCACTCGAAGTGACCCAAGAGCCGTTATGACATTTGCCGGTTTGATTTTTTCAAACGTGCGCCACCCCAATCGCAGGATGCCTGTCGAATTGACCCCAGAATTCCTAAGAGTTCGCTAAACGGGAGAGCAACTGTCTGTAGATTTTTACATATCAACGACTAGACACGTTTTTCATTGGTGCTCGCAAAAGGCTTGCTCTTGACGCGCCCGTCCACGTCATAGGTGTCGAGCAACGCTTCTGGGTTCCGTATAATGTTTAGATTGCTAATTGCTGCAGACAGACCACGTTGCGCTGAAGCATTCAGCATCTGATTGAACGCAAAATTTTCAGATATCTCTTGTAAAATTTCTGGGTGAATACTTTCTTTGAGATCGGAAATATTTTTCAAGGCCGTTTCCTTCTTCGACAATATTTCGTTCAGCTCGTCTATTTTCCCTAAGGTCAACGCGACGCGCTCTTGCTTCAGGAGCATGAGCAATTCTCTGGCAGGGGATTTTCGTTTGAACATGCGTCTATTCCCGGGATCTGAGACTGTCTTCAAAGTGCTTAGCCAAACCAAGCCCACCTTGCTCCGCTATCAGTTGCGCATATTCATCTCTAAGAAACGACTGAAATTGAGCTTCCCCGTCCCCCCCTCCGAATTTTCCGGAAACCGCATCCATCCCCACAAAGGAAAGCATTTCGGAAATAAATGCTCTCTCCAAATTTCTCGCAACTTCCTGACTTTGATTTTCGATGCGCTTTCCTACCGCCCCACCGACGGTCAAATCATTCCCAATCATTAGACATGTCTCCTAAAATTAATTCTCAGATAGAAATAAATTGGCAGTGGTAAAGATTGAGTAACTCATAGGTGACATAAACTCCCTGAGATAATCGAGAGTGCACGAATGATGTCTGTAATCCTTTCACAATCTTCCTCCGCACACGCGAGCGGGCAACTGCCTGAGCAGGCCGCAGATGGTCTCGAAGGCGAGGCGATCGCGGACATCACAGGGGAGTCTTTTTTGAAACTATTTGCGACGCCGGAGCAAAAGTCCGAAAACACTGTTCCGCCAAGAACAGCGATAAGATCGCCCGACGAAGGGGAACCCGCTATTGTTCTTGAAATCGAAGGTAATAACACGGGGGTTGAAACGAGCCAGTTTCCCAGCAGTGTGCAACGGCCCTTCATACCATCACATTTCATTGAAGAACCTGCTAAGGTAGCCGTACGTCAAAATTCACCGGAGGTTCCACCAGATTCACTGGCTGTCCAGCCAGCTACGCGGTCAGTGCTGGTAGACGAGACAGCGTCGGCGCAGGAGGAGCAACCGAAAGTCGCCACACTTTCTCCTGCATCCTCGGATGAACCTGCGCCAGTGACTGCTGATCAAGATGATACCTACGCGTCAGTTGGACCGATCATACCAACACCCGAAATCCCGACGGAGCGCGTGCAAGTTTTAGGCGCTCCAATGGATATCGCGAATCCCTCCCCTGCTCCCACGCTTAAGACACCAGAAAATGCCCAAGCCCCCCTTGATGCAGTGAGATTGCCAAATCAACAGCCAAGTCCAACTCCCGCCATCTCCATGGCAGAGCCAAAGAGGTTGGATTCAGCTACTTCACATACGAATCATCCTGACCTAGCGTCAAAAGAGAATACTCAACTACCACAAACTGCAGTTGCTCCATCTCAAGCGACGGCCCAAATCACCAAAGAGTCTGTGGTCCAATCCCCCAGCGCGGCGACGGTGCCCCAGCCAGCTTCTGCTCAGTCTACGGCAGTTTCAGCCGATCAAAATAGGCTTGCCGTGTCACCACAAACTTTACACGAACCATTCACCGAGCCTCCTTTGTCCAGACCACATGAACCGGCTCGCGCGTCCAAAATGGCGACTGAAGTAGCCCCCCCTACAGCGACTGCACAGGTGATTTCGCCTACCGCATTGAACCCGGCAACTGAAACCTCGCTTCCAGCCTTGATGGAGGTCGAATTGCCCTCGGCTCAGATGACGAATCCTGCCCTCAGCAAGCCTGTATCACCACAAGCTGCGGCTCCTTCCACTGCGTCCAGCCCGCAAGTCGCCGAGCAGGTGAGCGCCCAGATCAGCGCCGCTCTTAAGTCTGAAGGCGGTCAAAGCATCGAAATCCGTCTAGACCCAGAAGAATTAGGGCGTGTTCGGATTGTCTTGTCGGGAAAAGATGGCAGCATGAATGTCGCGATTTTTTCAGAGAAGCCCGAAGTTCTTGACCTTATGCGTCGTCACTCTGATCGCCTGGAAACCGACTTCGCTGATATCGGCTACGAGGGTGCAGAATTCACGTTTCAACAGGAAGATGACGACAGTCAGCATTCTCAACAAAGCCAGACCGGCGCAGCGGACATCGATGCCTCACAAACGGAGATGACCACGTCCCCCCTTCCCAGTGCTTCCGGCGGCGAGGCCCGCTTGGACCTTCGGTTCTAAGGATTATCAAATGGACCCCATTTCGAATAACACAGCATCCTCACAATCCGCGAACAATGGAACTGCGAGCGGTCCCAGCGCTCTCAGCTCCGATTTCGAAACTTTCTTGGTCATGTTAACTGCGCAAATGGAGAACCAAGACCCTCTCAACCCATTGGATTCGCAAGACTTCGCAACTCAACTGGCAACCTTTTCCGGGGTGGAGCAACAAGTCAAAACCAATGATCTCCTTGCCGCATTGAATTCGCAATTGCTTGCTTCAAGCATGGGAGACATGGCCAGTTGGGTTGGAATGGAAGCCCGCATGGCAGCTCCGGCTCACTTTGAGGGGGCGCCAATTGAAATTGTTGCAAATCCACCCAACTTTGCAACCAAAGCTGAACTTGTCGTCAAAAACGACCAAGGGGGTGAGCTTCAACGCATGGAAATCCCCGTTTCCGATGACCCGATTAACTGGGCTGGAGTGGCAGCAAACGGGCAACCGTTCGACCATGGAACTTATACATTTGAAGTCGAATCTTTTTCGAATGACGAACTGCTCGACACCCATACACCAGACATTTTCACTAGTATTTCGGAGATCAGAACCATCGACAATAGCGCGGTCGTGGTTACCCAGGGCGGTCAAATCTATCCCGCGTCCCTTGTTACGGGGCTACGCTAGCACCGCCCACGCAAAGACGACGACCCCCGTCACTACAACGCCCGCGATAAAGCCTCCCAAATTGGCCAGTTTTCTGGTCGCAGGTATCGTATCTTTGGGGGTGACGGATTGGTTCAAGGCGACCTCCATCAAATGCGGAAGTTTTGGGCCAAAGCGTCCCAGAACCTGCGCCGTAGAGATCAAATCACGGATCAGAGCTTTTGGACCAACGTTCTCTTTGATGTAATCCTCGACAACAGGTTGGGCCACCTGCCAAATGTTTATTTCGGGATACATCGTGCGCGCGACGCCCTCTACAACAACCATTGTGCGTTGAAGCAAGATTAACTCCGTCCGCGTCTCCATACCGAAACGTTCGGTGACTTCAAACAGATAGGCCAGTAAATGGGCCATCGATATTTGCGTCGCATTCATTCCGAAAATGGGCTCCCCAACGGCGCGCAATGCTTGCGCAAACTCGTCGATATCGCGGTCAGCCGGAACATAGCCCGCTTCAAAGTGAACTTCCGCAACGCGGCGATAATCTTTGCGAATAAACCCGATGAGTATTTCTGCATACACTCTTCGCGTGTACTCATCGATGCGCCCCATGATGCCGAAATCATAGGCGATGATTTCACCTGACGCGCTGACCTTTAGATTTCCTTGATGCATGTCTGCATGGAAGTATCCGTCATTGAGAGCTTGCCTCAAAAACAGCTGCAATACACGTTGCCCCAACGCTTTGCGATCATGTCCGGCGGCACCAATTTTCTCAACTTCACCAAAGGCAATACCCTCTGCCCATTCCATCGTCATAACGCGTTTTGCTGAGTGGAAGAAATATGTGTGAGGCACAGAGAATCCGGCATCTTTCACGGTTTTAGCCGCGTATTCGCCTGCTGCGGCTGCCTCCAATCGAAGATCCAACTCACCTTTGACCACGCTATCGAAATGCTTGATAACTTCAGTTGGATGCAATCGCCGAGACGCAGGGGATATCAGCTCTACAATCGACGCCGCAAAATAGAAGGCGTCAATGTCCTTCCGGAATGCTTTCTCAATGTTCGGCCGCAGGATCTTAACTGCCACCTCTTGGCCAGTATCTTTCAACTTCGCTTTATGAACCTGAGCGATAGACGCGGCGGCTACGGGATCAGAGAACTCTGAGAACACCGCATCCAACGGCGCCCCAAGTTCTGCCTCGACTGTTGCGATTGCCTGCTCGGTCGAAAACGGTGGCAACCGATCTTGCAAAACTCGAAGCTGCAACGCCAACTCATCGCCGACCACATCTGGGCGGGTCGACAGCACTTGCCCGAACTTAATATATGCAGGCCCCAACGCAGTTAACGCGCGAACCGCCGGAGGCATTTCCGGATCTCCTTTGAGCCCCAACCAGCGAAATGGCCACGCCAAAGTTCTGGCAACGACTCGCAGCGATCGCGGCGCATCGAGGGCATCCAGCGCGACTGTCATCGCTCCTGCGCGCTCCAAAGTCGCCCCGGTACGGATCAGACGCCAAATATTATGGGGTCCACGCATTTAAATTTTCCACCCCGTATGAAGGGCAGCGACACCAAGCGTCATGTTCCGGTAGCTTACGTTGTCGAATCCCGCCACACGAATCATGTCTGCAAAGGTGTCTTGATCTGGAAATTGACGGATAGACTCGACTAAATACTGGTAGCTTTCGCTATCCCCCGCGATCACCTGCCCCATCTTGGGAATGACGTTGAATGAATAAAGGTCATAGGCCTTCTGCATCATTGGGTTCGGAAGCTGTGAAAACTCCAACACCATCAAGCGCCCTCCAGGACGAAGAACACGATAGGCCTCAGCCAAGGCATCAGGAATTCGTGTAACGTTTCGGATTCCAAAACTGATGGTGTAGACGTCAAAGCTATTGTCCTCGAACGGCAATGCCATCGCATCGCCTACGACCCAATCAAGACTATCCCCCAAAGAAGAAGCTTCTGCGCGCTTTCGCCCTTCGACCAGCATTGATTCTGTCATATCCAAAACCACAGCTTCAGCGGAGCCTGCACGATCCAGAAACCGGAAAGACACATCACCCGTGCCCCCCGCAACGTCCAACAAACGCTGGCCCGAACGTGGCGAAAGCCAGTCCATCATGGCGTCTTTCCAAATGCGGTGAATCCCAACCGACATCACATCGTTCATGATATCGTATTTAGAGGCCACATTGGTGAACACACCATGCACCATGCCAGCCTTTTGGTCCTCTGGAACATCGGTAAACCCGAAGCGGGTCGTTTTTTGCGTATCTTCAGCCATCAGTTCTTGCGGTCCTTACATTCTCACCCTTCTTATAGGCTCAGACAGACCGGATACAATGCGACGCAAAAGACCAAGGGGCCAACCGTGCCAGAGTTACCAGAAGTAGAGACTGTTCGACGCGGCTTGCAACCCGTTATGGAAGGGCGCGTCATCGCTAAAGTTGATGTGTTCAGGCCGGATTTGCGCTGGCCTTTCCCCGAGGCGATGGCCGAACGGCTGCAAGGTCGAACTATTCGCGCATTGCGGCGGCGTTCCAAATATATCTTGGCGGATTTGGACAGTGAGGAAACACTCATCATTCACCTTGGCATGTCGGGTCGCATGCAGATCACGCAATCTGCGCCCGCACACGAGAACCACCCTGCACCCGAACGGCAAAAACATGACCACGTGGTGTTTCACATGCTGGACGGCCCCCAAATTGCCTTCAATGATGCGCGACGGTTCGGGGCGATGGATCTCGCACCGACAGCACGTTTGGAGCAGCACTGGCTTATTGAAAAGCTGGGGCCAGAACCATTGGGCAACCTTTTTGACGAGACCTATCTGATTGATGCGTTGAAGAAGAAGGGTGCTCCGATAAAAACGGCCCTTTTGGATCAAACCGTTGTGGCTGGCTTGGGCAACATATACGTCTGCGAGGTCCTGTTTCGCACCGGCATTTCCCCAAAGCGAAAGGCCTCCAATCTAAGCGCCGCGCGTGTGGCAACGTTGGTTCCGGCGATCCGATCGGTATTGGAAGAGGCCATCGAATCTGGGGGATCTTCGCTGCAAGACCATCGGCAAGTAGATGGGGATCTTGGATATTTCCAACATAATTTCGCGGTCTACGACCGCTCGGGCGACCCTTGTAAATCAGATTGTGGGGCGAAGATTACACGTGTCGTTCAATCCGGCAGATCAAGTTTTTACTGCCCTAAATGTCAAAGATGAATTGAACCTCCGCTCGAACATGATAGTTCTCTTGTCCTGCTAGCAGTGAGGTTACATCATGGCATTCAAGACAATTATCGTTGAAATTGAAGAACATATCGCTCTTATAAAGCTGAATCGCCCAGACGCGTTGAACGCGTTGAATGCGGAATTGCTGACGGAATTGTCCCAAGCTTTGGCCGATGCCAGCGAGAACAAGAAGGTTCGCTGCGTAGTGATCACCGGCTCTGAAAAGGCCTTCGCGGCTGGCGCTGACATCACCGAAATGGCGGGAATGTCCTTCGTAGACGCCTTTGGCGGCGATCTGTTCTCAGAATTTTCGAACAACATCCAACGGGTTCGCAAGCCGATTGTGGCTGCGGTTTCGGGCTACGCCTTGGGGGGCGGATGTGAACTTGCCATGATGTGCGATTTCATCATCGCTTCCGAAACTGCGAAGTTTGGCCAGCCGGAAATCAACTTGGGCGTCATGGCCGGCCTAGGTGGATCTCAACGTTTGACGCGCTTTGTCGGGAAATCCAAATCCATGGACATGAACCTGACTGGGCGCTTTATGGATGCCGAAGAGGCAGAGCGTTCTGGCTTGGTCAGCCGTGTTGTCCCATCCAAAAAGCTGCTCTCGGAAGCGATGGCTGCCGCGAGCAAGATCGCTGAAAAGTCGATGGTGGCCACTATGGCCGTCAAGGAATCGGTGAACCGCAGCTACGAATCGACACTGAATGAAGGTCTGCTGTTCGAGCGCCGTGTTTTCCACTCACTTTTCGCGACGGAAGACCAATCCGAGGGCATGGCAGCCTTCTTAGAAAAGCGTGAACCACAGTTCCGCGACAAGTAAGGCGATTTAGGGCGTTGACTTGCATGTGAGTCGGTCCTAGAAGCGCACTCTCAGATTTACACACCGAACCATCGGGATTCTTAAGTATGGCTAATTCGCCTCAAGCTAAAAAGCGTGCACGTCAAACAGAGCGCCGCACCGAAGTGAACAAAGCGCGTCGTTCGCGCATCCGCACCTTCTTGCGCACAGTGGAAGAAGCGATCACCGGTGGTGATTCTTCCGTCGCAAAAGACGCTTTGAAAGCCGCTCAGCCAGAGCTGATGCGCGGCGTTGCAAAGGGCGTCATGCACAAAAACACAGCGGCACGCAAAATGTCGCGCCTGTCGTCGCGGGTTAAGGCACTCGGTTAAGTAACCCGCCACCACGACACAGTAAGATTAAGAAGCGCGCCCTAATCGGCGCGTTTTTTTGTGCCTGCATGCAAGGGGCGTCTTTTTCGTCACGGTTAGATTCGGGATTCAACTAAGTATGAGTCAAGCGCGAAGATAAGTTGCGAGGTGCCCCCTGCAGTCGCTATCCATATTGAGCGATTCACTTCGTCTCGGGGGACATGGAATGAGCACGAACTCGAGTTCGGCTGTACAAAACTTGCGGCCTACTCAGGCTTGGGACTTTTTAGAGCAAAATCCTAATGCAGTGCTCATCGACGTCAGGACAAAGGCCGAATGGTCCTTTGTAGGGAAACCTGATCTGTCGGATCTAAATCGTTCGGTCATTTTGACCGAGTGGTGCAGGTATCCAGATATGTCTGTTAACCCGCGGTTTGTTGAAGAAATGAATGAGGCACTGGGCGACGTTCTGCCGTCCCATTTGTTGTTCATTTGTAGGTCTGGTGTGCGTTCGATGAACGCCGCACTCGCGGTCGAAGCGTCTTTGTCTGAACAGATGCGTGGCGCGGATCTTTTCAATGTGGCCGAGGGCTTCGAAGGTGATTTGGATCCGAAGAAACATCGGGGGGGCCTTAACGGTTGGAAGGCCCACGGATTGCCATGGCGGCAATCTTGAACTGCGGTACGGGTAAATGGGTAAAGTATGACGAACGACACTTGGGGACAGGCACGTGAAACTCTGCAAACAACAATTGGCAAGAATAACTACAAAACTTGGATAGAACCTCTGACGTTCATTTCCTGCGCTGATGGTGTAGCAGAATTTGGCGTTCAAACCAGCTTCCAAGGTGACTGGGTTTCTCGCAATTTCGGGGACGAAATCTTGCGCCAGTTTGACTCCCTAGGACAGCAAGTCGATCGTTTGAAATTCTCGGTTCAAGCCAATCGTCCAGTGCAGACGCCTGCGCAAACCTCGGCACCGACACCCACTCCGGCCACCGAAAAATTCACCCAAAAGCCAACCATACAGGCTGCCCGTTCCGATGATTCCCTGATCGGTGCCCCTTTGGACAAGCGTTTCACTTTTGATCGCTTTGTTGTCGGCAAACCCAATGAACTTGCTCATGCTGCATCGCGCCGCGTCGCCGAAGGCGGCCCTGTTAGCTTCAATCCACTGTTCCTTTATGGTGGCGTTGGCTTAGGCAAGACCCACTTGATGCATGCTATCGCGTGGGAATTGCAAACCCGATCACCGGAGCTAAAGGTCGTCTACCTTTCGGCTGAGCAATTCATGTACCGCTTCATCCAAGCGCTTCGCGACAAGCAGATGATGGATTTCAAAAGCTTGTTCCGCTCCGTCGACGTCTTAATGGTGGATGATGTTCAGTTCATTGCCGGTAAAGACAGCACGCAAGATGAGTTCTTTCACACGTTTAACGCGCTTATCGATCAGCAAAAGCAGATCATCATTTCAGCAGATCGCGCTCCGGGCGAGATTGACGGGCTGGAAGAGCGCATTCGCTCGCGCCTTCAATGGGGTCTGGTTGTTGACCTGCATCCTACAGATTACGAACTGCGCCTCGGAATTCTGCAGCAAAAAGTCGAGCAGTATCGTGCTCAATACCAAGAGTTGAAGATTTCGAACGGCGTTCTGGAATTCCTTGCACACCGCATTTCCAACAACGTGCGCGTCTTGGAAGGCGCACTAACACGTTTGTTCGCCTTGGCGTCACTGGTCGGGCGCGAAATCACGTTGGAAATGGCACAAGAAAGCCTCGCAGATATTTTGCGCCAATCAGACCGCAAGGTCACGATGGATGAGATCATGCGCAAAACATGTGACTACTATAACGTCCGCATGTCCGACCTTTTGTCGCCCAAGCGTTCGCGCAACATCGCGCGCCCGCGACAAATGGCGATGTGGCTGGCCAAGCTGCTGACACAGCGCTCTTATCCCGAGATCGGCAAGCGTTTTGGCAACCGCGACCACACCACTGTGATCCATGCCGTTCGCAAGATCGATGAGCTCAAAGCCCAAGACAGCCAAGTTGCAGAAGACGCAGAATTACTTCGGCGCATGCTAGAGGCCTAATTGGCTTGACGCCCCTGCCATAAAAGCGGACTTTTCAACAAATTGTTTGCATTAGCGAGCGGAGAGGATAACTTCTCCGCCCCAGCTATCTTCCAAAGAGGACCGATATGAAAATCAGTGTCGAGCGTAGCGCCCTGCTCAAGGCTGTGAGCCAAGCCCAATCGGTTGTTGAACGCCGTAATACCATACCGATTCTCGCCAATGTTCTGATTGAGGCCGAAGGCAACGATGTCACGTTCCGCGCAACTGATCTCGACATCGAAGTGGTGGACAAAGCAGCGGCACAAGTGGAGCGCCCCGGTGCGACAACAGTATCTGCAACAACTTTGCATGAAATTGTTCGCAAATTGCCCGATGGTGCGCTGGTTTCACTCACCGACGATGGGGCTTCTGGACGCTTGACCGTTGAAGCAGGTCGCTCCAACTTCTCACTCGCGACACTGCCCAAAGAAGACTTCCCAGTGATGGCAACATCCGAGTATCAGTCAAACTTCTCGGCTCCTGCGCCAATGTTGCGCCGTCTGTTCGACAAGTCAAAATTCGCGATTTCAACCGAAGAGACCCGCTACTATTTGAACGGCGTCTACATGCACATCTCCGACGGGGATGGTGGCAAGGTACTGCGCTGCGTTGCGACAGACGGCCACCGCCTAGCGCGTATTGATGCTGATTTGCCTGATGGCGCCGCCGACATGCCCGGCGTAATCGTTCCGCGCAAAACTGTAGCTGAATTGCGCAAACTTCTGGACGATGACGACATGCAAATCGCGGTGTCCGTGTCAGAGACAAAAGTGCGCTTCGCCACACCTGACATCACGCTGACTTCAAAGGTCATCGACGGCACATTCCCAGATTACACCCGCGTTATCCCGCAAGGGAACACACGTAAACTGGAAGTGGATGCAACCGAATTTGCCAAGGCCGTTGACCGTGTAGCTACGGTATCATCGGAACGTTCCCGTGCAGTTAAGCTCTCTCTCGACGAAGATCGCCTGATCTTGTCTGTGAATGCGCCGGACAGCGGTGCCGCCGAAGAAGAACTCGCCGTGGCCTACAGCGATGAACGTCTGGAGATTGGCTTCAACGCAAAGTACCTTCTTGAAATTGCAGGGCAAGTTGATCGCGAAAACGCGGTCTTCATGTTCAATTCTTCAGGAGACCCAACCTTGATGCGTGAAGGCAATGACCAGTCGGCAGTCTACGTCGTGATGCCAATGCGCGTTTAACTCACCTATATGTCGGGGCTACACCTTTCTGCGTTAACCCTATCACATTTCAGGTCTCACCGGCGCGTGGAGCTGGAACTTGATGATCGCCCAGTTGCGATTTTTGGCTCCAATGGCGCGGGCAAAACCAACATATTGGAAGCGGTTTCCATGCTGTCCCCTGGCCGCGGGTTACGTCGCGCGAAGGCGGACGAAATCGTACGAATGCCTGAAGCATTGGGTTGGAAGGTATCCGGCATACTTCACAGTTTGGGCCAGACCTATGAGGTGGAAACCCGCGCCGAGGCCGCTGGAAACCGAACCGTCAACATTGACAGCAAAACGTCACCACAAACCGCCCTTGGACGCATAGCGCGCGTTGTATGGTTGATCCCAGCCATGGATCGCCTGTGGTTGGAAGGTGCGGAAGGACGGCGTCGCTTCCTTGACCGTATCACGCTCAGCTTCGAACCCAAACATGCTGAGGCCTCCATTGCCTATGAAAAGGCCATGCGAGAGCGGAATCGCCTTCTCAAAGATATGGTTCGGGACGCCATGTGGTACGCTGCTCTTGAAGCTCAAATGGCGGATGCTGGGGCACAGATCATCGCCAACCGGACAGCTGCCCTAATCCGTTTGCAAGCGGCCATGGAGAACGCGCAAACTTCGTTTCCGACCGCTTCACTCTCGATCGTCTCACCCGATGATGGTGATGATTATTCCGATCCCGAAGCCTTGTTGAATGCACTTCAGGCATCAAGGGCGACGGATTTACGCGCAGGGCGCACCCTTGTTGGCCCGCATAGGGTCGACATGAGAGCCATCTATTCAGCCAAAAGCATGGAAGCAAAACAATGCTCAACCGGTGAACAGAAGGCCTTGCTTCTATCACTGATTCTGGCGAATGCTCGCGCTCTTGCTGAAGATTTTGGCGCTGCACCGATTATTTTGCTTGATGAAGTCGCAGCACATCTAGACGCGGATCGCCGTGCGGCGCTTTATGATGAGATTTGTTCACTCAAAGCGCAGGCCTGGATGACCGGAACCGGTGCAGAGCTATTCACAGAGCTGGGTGATCGCGCACAGCACCTGCTCGTTTCAGACAAGGCCAATTCATCCGAGGTGAATTTTCTATGACCATCACTGCAACCGAACTTCTCATCTATGCGGGCGGCCTATTCGTTTTGTTCCTTACCCCCGGTCCGGTTTGGGTCGCACTCTTGGCACGCGCCATGTCGGGCGGGTTTAACTCCGCTTGGCCGCTCGCTTTGGGTGTGGTTGTCGGGGATGTCATTTGGCCTTTGGTCGCGATCCTTGGTGTCGCTTGGATTGTCGAGCAAGCCGACTGGTTCATGGACGTGTTAAGCTGGGTCGCTGTGGTCATGTTTGTGGCAATGGGCGTCCTGTTGATCAAAAACGCAGACGCGAAACTGTCCGAAAACACCTCCCTAACCCGCCCGGGAATGTGGGCTGGGTTCATTGCAGGGATGGTAGTGATCCTCTCCAACCCGAAAGCTGTTTTGTTTTACATGGGCGTGCTTCCGGGATTCTTCGATCTCACGCGGGTCACTTGGCCCGATATTGCAGCAATCTGCCTTCTCAGCCTTTTGGTCCCTTTGATCGGAAATCTGGTGTTGGCCGCATCAGTGGACCGGATGCGCAAAGTGTTGAAAGCACCGGGTGCAGTAAAGCGAATGAATGTCGTGGCGGGCTGGCTTTTGATCGCCGTCGGGGTCGTGATTGCGCTCGCATGATGGGATCAGAGGCCCTTCGCGATCTAGTCGCTGCCAAACCACAATATATTGCGTCAACTACGTGACAATCCCCGCTCAAAAGCCTATATTTCGCTTAACAAACGCGGGATACTTCACATGGCCGACAATCAAGAGCAACCAGCCGAATATGGCGCTGATTCTATTAAAGTCCTCAAGGGCTTAGAGGCGGTTCGAAAGCGCCCTGGTATGTACATCGGCGATACTGATGATGGCTCGGGTTTGCATCACATGGTTTACGAAGTCGTCGACAATGGTATCGACGAAGCTCTGGCTGGTCACGCCGACGCTGTGAATGTGAAAATCCATGCCGACAGCTCTGTTTCAGTCAGTGACAACGGGCGCGGAATTCCAGTGGGTATCCACGAGGAAGAAGGCGTCTCCGCCGCCGAAGTTATCATGACCCAGCTGCATGCTGGCGGTAAGTTTGACAGCAACTCCTACAAAGTGTCTGGCGGTTTGCATGGTGTGGGTGTGTCCGTTGTGAATGCGCTGTCCAACTGGCTTGAACTGCGCATCTGGCGCGATGGCAAAGAACATATTGCGCGCTTTGAACACGGCGACACCGTCAAACATCTAGAGGTCGTTGGCCCAACGGATCGCACCGGTACCGAAGTTCGCTTCATGGCGTCTTTGGATACATTTTCCAGCCGCGACTTTATCTTTGATACGTTAGAAAAGCGTTTGCGTGAATTGGCCTTCCTGAACTCCGGCGTTCGGATCATTTTGGAGGATGAGCGCCCTGCCGAAGCACTGCGTTCCGAACTCTATTATGAAGGCGGCGTGAAAGAGTTTGTTAAATATCTCGATCGCTCCAAGACTTCCGTGATGTCGGACCCCATTTATGTTGTCGGTGAGAAAGACGACATTGGCGTGGAAGTCGCGATGTGGTGGAACGACAGTTACAATGAGATGGTTCTGCCGTTTACCAACAACATTCCGCAACGCGATGGTGGAACTCACATGGCGGGATTTCGCGGGGCGTTGACCCGCACGATCAATGCCTATGCGCAAAGTTCAGGTATTGCCAAAAAGGAAAAGATTTCCTTCACAGGGGACGATGCACGCGAAGGTCTGACCTGCGTGTTATCCGTTAAAGTTCCAGACCCGAAGTTCTCGTCCCAAACCAAAGATAAATTGGTCTCCTCCGAAGTGCGTCCCGCAGTCGAAGGATTGATGAACGAAAAATTGGCCGAATGGTTCGAAGAGAACCCGAATGAGGCCCGCGTGATCGTCTCCAAGATTGTGGAGGCAGCACAGGCCCGCGAAGCTGCGCGTAAAGCCCGCGAATTGACCCGTCGGAAAAATCCGATGGACATGAATTTCCTGTCATCAAAGTTGAAAGATTGCTCGGATAAAGACCCCTCTAAAACTGAAGTTTTTCTCGTGGAGGGGGATTCCGCTGGTGGATCGGCTCAAACAGGTCGGGACCGCCAAACGCAAGCCATTTTGCCGCTCAAAGGGAAAATTTTGAACGTAGAGCGCGCGCGTTTTGATCGCATGCTTGGCAGTCAAGAAATCGGAAACATGGTGATGGCTTTGGGCACCGGCATCGGCCGTGACGAATTCGACATCTCTAAATTACGCTACCACAAGATTGTCATTATGACCGACGCCGATGTCGACGGGGCTCACATTCGCACGCTATTGCTGACTTTCTTCTATCGCCAAATGCCCGAATTGATCGAGCAGGGGCATCTATATATCGCGCAACCACCTTTGTACAAAGTGGCGCGCGGGCGTTCCGAAGTTTATCTTAAAGATCAATCTTCCATGGAGGATTATCTGATCGAACAGGGTGTCGAAGGGGCCGTCCTGAAACTTGCCTCCGGCGAGGAAATCGTCGGTCAGGACCTTCGCCGAGTGATTGAAGAGGCGCGAATGGTGCGCCGCATTTTGCAAGCTTTCCCGACACATTATCCTCAGCATATTTTGGAGCAATCCGCGATTGCTGGAGCCTTCGCTGCAGGTCAAGTTGACCAAGATTTGCAAGGTGTTGCCAACACTGTTGCGGCGCGGTTGGATCTTATCGCCCTGGAGTACGAAAAAGGATGGCAAGGTCGTCCGACCCAAGACAAAGGCATTCGCTTATGGCGCGTCTTGCGCGGCGTTGACGAAGTCCGCATTCTGGATGGTGGAGTTCTCCGCTCAGGGGAAGCAAGGCGACTTGGTCAACTGACCCAAAGCTTGCAAGAAACCTACGGAAAGCCAGCCAAATTGGTACGCAAAGATCGCGAACAGCCTGTCTATGGCCCTATCGATCTTCTGCAGTCGATTCTCGAAGAAGGGGAAAAAGGGCTGTCGCTCCAACGCTATAAGGGCTTGGGGGAAATGAACCCCGATCAATTGTGGGAAACGACGCTCGATCCTGATGCCAGAACACTTCTGCAAGTAAAAGTCGAAGATATGGCCGAAGCCGACGACATCTTCACTAAACTTATGGGGGATGTCGTGGAGCCACGCCGCGATTTCATTCAAACAAATGCTCTGAGCGTAGAAAATCTCGATTTTTGACGGAATGTCAGCTTTCGCCGCGATCATTTCTTTGGTGAAGTGAAGTGGCGAAAGATCAGGGTGCGCGAATTCAATCATTCCTCGGTGTACGGGATCAAAAACCTTCGGGTCCTTAGAGATTTGAAACGCGGTTCATGCTGCAACCGCATGAACCGCTTAACAAAGTGCTTTCTCTTTCAAACTCATCCGCATTACTGAACAATAAATTCCGCATGCAATGCTCCTGCGGCCTTAATACTTTTTAGAATATCAATCATATCCATCGGCGTGACGCCTAGGGCGTTCAAACCAGAAACTACGTCTTTCAATGTCGCTCCGGGTTCTATTTCAGCCAAACCTGTTCCAGCATCTTCACCAATTGCTGCAGCAGTTCGCGGGACAACGACAGTTTCACCCTCGGCAAATGGATTGGGTTGAACAACCACAGGTGACTCTTCTATCGTTAAAGTGAGGTTCCCCTGGGCGACCGCGACCCGTGAAATTCGAACGTTTTCATCCATCACAATTGTTCCCGACCTTTGGTCAATCACGACTCGCGCACGCCTCTCCGGCTCTACGACAATGTTCTCAATCCTACTCAATACATGGGCCGGAGATCGAAGGCCCGTTGCATCAATGTTAAGCTCTACAGTCCCCGCATCCAACATTAAGGCCACGCGTTTTCCGAGAGCAATGTTAATAGTATTTTCGATTTTTTCAGCGGTCGAAAAATCAGGTGTTCTGAGCGCCATTCTCAAGCTCGATAGTTCCGAAAACTCAAACTCGACTTCTCGCTCCACTCGTCCACCAGCAGGCACAATTCCCGCTGTCGGGACGCCGTGAACAACTCGCGCGGCTTCTCCTTCTGCTGAAACACCGCCTGCAATGACTGTACCTTGTGCGACGACATATACGTCACCGTCAGCTGCATTCAACGGGGTCATAATCAACGTCCCCCCTAACAGACTTTTCGCATCACCAATTGCCGATACTGTTACATCTACTTTACCACCCGTTCGACTAAAGGCTGGCAGAACCGCGGTAACCAAAACCGCCGCAACATTTTTAGGGCGGAATTGTTCTCCCCCCACATTCACACCAAGCCGTTCCAAGATGTTGACCATCATTTCCTCGGTGAACGGCGAGTTGCGTAATCCATCACCGGTTCCGTTCAACCCAACCACCAACCCGTAGCCAACTAGATCGTTCCCGCGCACGCCGTCAAACTCGACAAGATCTTTCAATCTCACCCCTGAAGCAGAGGCCACTAGGGGGAAGAATGCCAACAATGCGATCAATATTGCGCGGCCCACTAGATGTAGTCCGACAAGCGAAGTTGGGATGTACGTGCAGTCAGCACATAGAGTGACTCAATCTGAAACTGAACGGCTTCAAGTTCACTTGCCGTTTCAAAAGGGTCAGCGTAAACGATTTTCGACTTTGCCATTTCAAGAACGCCTCGCTCAACGCTATCCGAGACGCCAGCTTCGCCTAATGCCGCTTCTATTCTACCCGTATCCCTTTGCATGTTAATCAGCTCCCCCTCAGACGTGATGAGTTGCTCTCCAGCCTGAACAAGTAGGGCCTGCTTTTCATCATCAGACATAGACATTGTGCCCTCTGAAACGATTGCAACTATTGCTAAACTCTTCAGCATCGAACGGAACGACGGATCATCGGCTTTGGCAGACAACGATACTTTTTGTGTGTTGGAAATTTGTATGTCCGACTGAATAGCATCACCACCGGCATAGGCCACTGTATCAAAGCCGCCGCCACTGTCGTGGAACCATGATTCTACCTGGGTAGTGAAATCCGACACGTTCGAGGCAGTGCCGGCAAAGTATCGTATGTGATCTAAAATTTCATCCCCATCGACCAATGGCCGCTGTTGGGATGCTGTCCCCGAGAACAAGTATTGGCCGGAAACTTCGGTATTCAAATAGGAAACGACTTGATTTAGTTTGTCCGGCGCATCGAAAATTTTTGCCTCGATAACTGCCGCCTGACCTAAGCTAGCCGCAGACGTCAGGTCTGCACCCAAGGTCGAGATAGCGCTTTGCATCGCCTGAAGACCGGTTTGAATTCCCGTCACCTTTTGATCCAATCCGTTGCGGGCCTGTTCAAAGGCATCCAACCGACTGAGCGATCGTTCCAACCCAGCAAGAGGCCCAAAGCCTCCGCGGAGATGGGTGCTCAGATCATGGCGCTCACCAGTTGTTAGTTCGTTCGTAAGGCGTGCGAGATTTGCCTTCAGTCCAGCACTTTGGCGGCGTAACATTAAGTTCTGACCAAGGTCGCTCAAGCTACCGAAATTCATTTTATATCCTCAGAAGTGATTGCAGCATTTCGTCAACAGCTTGGATGACTTTCGCGTTTGCCGCATAGTTTCTCTCGATCAACAAAAGTTTTTGCATCTCTTGATCTGTGTCGACCCCCCCAGCCTGCTCCACATCACGAAATACTTGAACTCGTGTAGCTTCGTAGCTTTGCCGTTGCTCCGACTGCTGGCGTCCTTGGCTCACCTTCGACAGGAAATCTCCCACCAAACCCGACAGGGATTCAGCACTTGAATACTGTCCACTCACCGGCAAGCGAGCTTCTGAAAAAGCCTGAACATGAGCATTCAACATCGCATTTTCAGACGCCGGTCCAGGTGATAATGAATTCAACCCGTCACGCAATTTGGTGGGGTCCCCCCCATGCGCTGCAACATAAGAGTTGTTTACCGACAACCTCGACGACAGGCCCTCTTCGAGCAATGGATCAAACGCCCCACCCGCATCACTAAATAGCCCGACTTCCCCTGCCAGCAAGGTATCGTCCGCATCCGCCGCACGTTCGATCAAATTTCGCGACAGTGCATCAAGGTTTGCCTGCATCAGTGGAATACTTTGATCCCGCAGCTCAAAAGCCGCTGCAAGAGATCCGCCCGCAATGGCTTCAATCGATGTGCCGCTAACACTCGACGCTCCTGCTATCTGCAGTCCCGAAAGCGCCCCACTTGAAAGGCTCATATCAGCGGTAATTTTGCTGGTCGGATTAAAGGTAAAAGAGGCCGCTTGGCTGTCAACCAAAGTCGTTCCGTTGGGGGTTACCAAGGCAACTTGACCGAAATCGCGGTCTACCGTTTGAACTGGTACAAGCTCACTGATGCCATCAATGAGCGCTTGCCTTTGATCTAGGAGGCCGGACGGATCCCCCCCAGAGTTCATTTGCAGGCGGATTTCTTTGTTCAATCGGTCCACATCTGACAATGCGGTGTTCAGCTGCAACACCTGAGTGTCGATTGATTGATCAGCAGCCTCGCGTTCGACATGTAGGCGATCAGATATCTCGTTGATCTTTGTGGTGAGATCAATTGCGCTGTTTACGACAGCGTTTAGATTGGCACCGCTGGAAGGGTCCGCTGAGGCAATGATCAAGCTTTGCTCGAATTTGTCGGTGAATGCAGATAGGGATGCTGCATCACCTGGAGTGCCGACAACTTGTTCAACGCCGGATAAAACTTCGCTATGCGCGGTGTGATAACTCAACTCAGCTTGGGCTAGCCGCCGGTCCGCAATTGCCGCTTGATTGACGATCCGTTCCACGCCGGAGACTTGGACCCCAGCCCCCCGCCCTCCGATAGTGGCTGCACTAAGACTTAATTCTCTTCGCCCGTAGCTTTCGGTCATTGCGTTTGAAACATTTGCTGACACGAGTTCGGCTGCGCGCGAAACTGCATGCAATCCGGAAACGGCGTTGGACAGGGAAGCAGATAAGCTCATTCTAAATTCCTCGGATCAATCTAGCGTTTGATGTTGGTGGTTTCCTGCAGCATTTCGTCTACGGTTTGGATCACCTTGGCATTGGAAGAATATGCTCTTTGAGTTTGAATGAGCGCAGTCAGCTCACCGGCCACATCGGTTGTGGATTCTTCTAACGCAAAGCCCACGATGTCACCTGTTGGCCCATCGCCGGCATCCCACAAGAAGAAGGAACCGCTATCATTGGATGGAACATATGTTTGGTTATCCATTGCCGTCAGCCCGTTTGGATTGGGTAAATCAACCAGTGGAATTTGATAAATTGTACGTGTGATGCCGATGTCAAATGTCGCTTGAACATAACCATTCGCATCCACTTCGACAGATGTCATGTTCCCTACCGGAGACCCATCCTTGGTAATTTGTGTCGGGGCAAAGCTATCGGACAATTGTGTAACCCCAGCTCCTGAACCCAGCTCCCCGATCGAAATCTCTAGTGGACCGCCGTCCAAGGTCATGGAGAAACTTCCTGTCGCGGGATCATAGTCTCCGCCGACTGCAGAAGTTCGCACCACAGACGCCAACGTCCCGCCACTTCCGCGGGTATCATCGAAGGTCATGGTATATTCACCGACCACTGCGCCACCGCTGGCTGAGTCCCGCATTTCCATCGACCACTGATTTGACGCACCGGTGGCTGGAACGACGGGAGTGTAAGTGACAAATAGATTTTGTGAGGTTCCAAGATTGTCGAAGTATTCTACCGACAACTCCAACGATGTACCACTTGCTCCCGCCTCGGTTTCAGTCGCAGGCAAGTTCACTCCCAATCCCATGCGTGTTGTGGGCTCTCCTGCAAACTGGTTAACGTTGATCTGAATGGGACGAAGTCCATCAGCCGTATCACGTGGAAACGTTGGTACTGTACCATCAGAATCCGCCGGCCATCCCATTAGGACCATTCCCGTATCGGTGGTTAGAAACCCTTGAGAATCTGTTCTGAATGACCCTGTGGTCGCCAATCGAAACGGAAGATCGCTGCCTTGCAAATTTACAGCGGATTCTGTGGTAATCGGCAAGAATCCACGTCCCCGCACAGCGAGGTCAGTAGAGTTGTTTGTCGTCAGCAATGCGCCGGCTTGATCAATCAAACGGTGAGTCGTAACGCGAACCCCACCGGCGGAATAGCTGCCCTGACCATTAGAGATCACCATTGAATGAAATTCCGTCTCCGCACGCTTGTATCCGTTCGTTCCGGAGTTTGCGATATTGTCCGAGATCGTTGAAAGTCGGTTAGCATTTGCAGCCAGTCCCGCCACGCCTGCGTTTAAGGAAGAAGAAATTGTCATACTGCGCCTTTCTGAAGCACTCATCTTTCAGGCCACTATGAGATCGCTGCCTTAACATCACGCTAACAGGTAAAATTGAAAACAGTTTCTCGCGTGATTAACGGTGCTCTCTTAGCAACGTGACTTCTAGCCGGTTGTTTCGAACGGCCATTGGATCCGCCATGATAGGCTTACTTTGACCGTATCCTGTCACGCGCTCTTGGCGCTGCGGAATTAAACCGTGCCGGTCCAATAGTTCACGCATTGTGTGGGCGCGCGTCGTCGTTAAAGACCAAGCCGGATTATCGATTAGCACGCTTGGGTAAGAACTGGAGTGGCTGGAGATCGCGACCTTATTGTTAACCGCTTCGAAGGTTTCGACCAGCATCTTAGATATTTCAACAGTGATTGGAGTTGCTTGCCCTGTCTCCGGATCAAAAAGTGGATCTCCAGGCAGGTCAAAAATTTCGACCACCAAGCCTTCGTCAGTGATGTCGGTAATGATGTGATCTAAAGCCATCTCCTTGATCAAACTGTCCCCGCCTTTTCCAAGAATTCCGGTTTCCAGCTCTGCAAGTTCGTCCTGCTCCGCCATGGCAAGAGCATGATCCGGTTGATTTTCCGAGATCGGCATATTGGGCATTCCCCCCTGCCCAGATTGGGGAAGCTGGCTTTTTACCAGAAGGGAGTCCCCTCCAAATGCGCCATCTCCACCACCGGACACACGGGCGATAGCAATGGTTGGGGTGAAGTAGTCCGCAAGCCCTTTGCGTTGCTTTTCCGTCGTCGCGTTCAACAGCCACATCAGCATGAAAAACGCCATCATCGCAGTCACAAAGTCAGCATATGCCACCTTCCATGCACCACCATGGTGGCCACCGCCGCTGATAACCTTCTTCTTCTTGATGATAATGGGCCGGCCGGCATCGTCGCTCATGAGAGTCCTCGCAAAGTGTTGCGGTCAGACTTAAGCAGAGGCGGCTAAATTGACGGTTAACATTTCAAATTTAAGCGAAATTCCCTGACTACCCCCGTGCGCGATCCAGCAACAATGAGGTCTCGCTTCCTGTCACACCTTGAACTTCACGCACCTGTCGCAAAATTCGGTCAAAGTCAGGAAGGCTTATCGTCTCGATTCGTGCGACCAAGTCCCAAACACCATTGGTCGTGTGAAGATCTACGATCTCGGGCATTCGTCGAAGCTGCTTTATGACCGAGGCTGTTTGCGCCCCTTTCACTTCAATCATCATTATCGCGTGAATCAATTCGTCCAAGCCGACACGCCCCAACTCGACAGTGAAGCGCCTTATGGTGCCGTCCCTTTTCATCCGCTCTACACGGGATTGAACGGTCACACGGGACATTTTTAACTCCCCCGCCAAGGTGGTCACAGTTGCGCGACCATCGTTTTTCAGAAGAGCCACGAGCCTTTGATCAATTTCATCCATAGCACCCTCAAAATACACTTTGGAAATCAAACCTTACAATATGCACATAATAATATCCATAATTGACACTCTGATTATCGCTTGTGGCAAATATTTTGCCTACCGTAAGAGTCAGCACTCAGGAGAGCACTATGACATCCAAATCATGCATACTCATTGGCGCACCTGTTCAGTCGGGCGCAAGTCAGCCGGGGTGTATTATGGGTCCCGACGCATTCAGAACGGCCGGTTTGGCTGAAACCCTGCGCGATCTGGGGCACCATGTCTCCGACAAGGGCAACGTGTCTCCTGATGCTCCACAACATATTACCCACGCCAATCCGGCCATTCACGACCTCCCGCAAACCGTGGCATGGGCGCAGGCATTGGAACATGCCGCATTCGATGCCTCTCAAACGGCTGACATGCCGATCTTTTTGGGGGGTGACCACAGCCTTTCGATTGGAACCGTACCCGGCGTTGCCCGATATTGGGCCGACCAAGGGCGGCCTTTGTTCGTGCTTTGGCTTGATGCGCATCCCGACTTTCACAGCTTGAACAGCACAACGAGTGGCAACCTGCATGGCACGCCGGTCGCTTACTTCAGCGGTCAACCCGGGTTCGAGGCCTATCCGCAGCTTAGCGTTGCCGTAGAACCTGCAAACCTATGCATGCTGGGCATTCGGTCAGTTGATCCAGCCGAGAATGCCGCATTGAGCGCCAATAACGTCGATGTAAGTGACATGCGCGCCATTGACGAACATGGGATCACAGCACCCCTTCGCGGTTTTCTGGAGCGGGTTCGCGCGGCGAACGGGGCGCTGCATGTGTCGCTTGATGTCGATTTCCTTGACCCTGCTATTGCACCGGCTGTTGGAACCACAGTGCCAGGGGGGGCGACCTTCCGCGAGGCGCATCTGGTGATGGAAATGCTCTGTGACAGCGACCTTGTAACCTCGCTGGATTTGGTCGAGTTGAACCCGTTTCTGGATGAACGTGGGCGTACTGCAAATTTGATGGTGGACCTTTGTGCAAGCCTGATGGGGCGCAAGGTTCTAGACCGTCAAACACGGAGCCTATGATGCGGTCTGCGCAAGCTCCCAACGCGGTGGTCATGATCCGCCCTCATCACTTTACGTCTAACCCGCAAACGCTCGGGGACAACGGGTTTCAATCCAAAGACACGCGTGATCCATCCGAGATATCAAACCTCGCGAGGGCAGAGTTTGACACAATGGTTGTGGCGTTGCGCAAAGCTGGGGTTACCGTCCATGATTTCGACGACACAGGTACGACGACACCGGATTCCGTCTTCCCCAACAATTGGTTTTCCACCCACGCGGGCGGTCATCTGGCCGTCTATCCAATGTATGCCAAGAACCGGCGCGCAGAACGTCGCTGGGATATTATAGAGGCCCTAAAGGCCGAGTACCGCGTCCAAGACGTCATAGATTTCTCTGGGTTGGAGCAAGACGGCGTTTTCCTAGAGGGGACCGGCGCAATGGTTCTCGATCACATCGGCCGTGTCGCCTATACGGTGCAATCTAACCGCGCTGACCCCGTGATCCTTGAACGGTTCTGCACTTATTTCAACTATGAGCCAATGGCCTTTGCAGCCGCCGACAGATCGGGCACCAGCGTCTATCACACCAATGTTCTGATGACAGTGGGCACCGGCTATGTGCTAATCTGCGACGCCATGATCACCGACTCTGACCGCCGCACAGATGTCATGCAACGTTTGGCTGAAGGTGGGCGCGATGTGATCTCTCTAAGTCACGCGCAGATCGACAGTTTCGCGGGAAACGCCTTTGAGCTTTCTGGCAAGGACGGGTTGGTTTTGGCCCTGTCCCAGACCGCATATGACGCCCTTACGCCACATCAACTGAGCCGCATCCAGCAACACGCGACACCGCTCCCTCTCGCAGTTCCCACAATTGAAACCGCTGGCGGCTCTGTCCGCTGCATGCTGGCAGGCGTCCACCTTGCCCGCCGCCCAGAACAGAAAGCTTCCTGATATGACGACCCCCTCCAAACTTGCTCTTGTCCCTTTCGTGTCGGTCGACAACATGATGAAGCTGGTGAACACCATCGGCCCTGCAAAGATGATTGCGGAGATCGCCGACTACATTGAGGCTGATTTCAAGCGTTGGGAGCAATTCGATAAAACCCCGCGCGTTGCGGCCCACTCCGAGGAAGGCGTCATTGAGCTTATGCCAACGTCAGACGGCGAAAGCTATGGCTTCAAATACGTCAACGGCCACCCCGCAAATATGGCCCGAGGCTTCCAAACCGTGACGGCCTTCGGTGTCTTGGCGCGTGTGGATAACGGCTATCCCGTCCTTTTGTCAGAGATGACGATTCTCACGGCTCTTCGCACTGCGGCCACATCTGCCTTGGTCGCGAAATATCTTGCCCCCAAAGGATCCAAAACCATGGCAATGATCGGCAATGGTGCTCAGTGCGAGTTCCAAGCCTTGGCGTTCCAAACGGTTGTCGGCATCGATACCGTGCGCCTTTTTGACGTTGACCCTGATGCCACTGCAAAGGCTGCCAAGAACCTCGCGGCAACCGGCATGACCGTCGTGTCCTGCACCTCACCGGAAGAGGCCGTGGCAGGGGCACAGATCATCACCACATGCACCGCTGACAAACAGTGCGCTACGATCCTGACTGACAACATGGTTGGTGCAGGCGTTCACATCAACGCCATCGGCGGTGACTGCCCCGGCAAAACCGAGCTGCATCGCGACATTCTGCTGCGGTCCGATATTTTTGTGGAATATCCACCGCAAACCCGCATCGAGGGCGAAATTCAGCAACTCGACGATGATCATCACGTAACCGAACTTTGGCGTGTGATGTTGGGCAAATCGGAGGGCCGCCGCGATGACAAGCAAATCACTCTCTTCGATTCGGTGGGCTTCGCGACTGAGGATTTCTCGGCCCTGCGTTATATTCGCGATCAATTGGCCACCTATGACACGTTTATCGAGCTGGACATGCTCGCCGACCCCGACGATCCGCGTGATTTGTTCGGCATGGTCGCTCGTGCGGCACTTTAAGACGTATTTGCCCTTGCACCCTGCCGCGACGGTCTCCATCTTAGGGCTGTTCTCAGGGCGGGGTGAAATTCCCCACCGGCGGTAAGCGGGTCACTCCGTAAGCCCGCGAGCGCCTTTCCTCCGGGAAAGGGTCAGCAGATCAGGTGTAACTCCTGAGCCGACGGTCATAGTCCGGATGAAAGAGAACGAGCATGTGGCCCCCGCGCGGGGGCTATTTGCCCGTGATCGCCTTGGGTGACGTGTCGTTGCTAAAAAGGAGATGCTACCATGACACCCACCCGATACGCGTTCGTCAAAGCCAACTGGCACTCGGATATTGTAGACCGAGCCCTAGAAGGCTTCTGCGAATTGATCCCCGCGTCTCAAGTCGATGTGTTCGATGTGCCTGGCGCATTCGAGATGCCGCTTCTGGCCCGCGATTTGGCCTCGACCGGCACCTATGCCGCAGTGGCCTGTGCAGCGCTGGTTGTTGATGGCGGAATTTACCGGCATGATTTCGTGGCCTCTGCGGTTGTTGATGGCCTCATGCGCGCAAGCTTGGACAGCGGTGTGCCCGTGTTGTCGGTGTCGCTGACGCCGCATCACTTCCAAGAGACCGAGCACCATTTGGCAATCTACAGTGATCATTTCGTGACCAAGGGGCGCGAAGCCGCCAACGCTGCCCTGATGATCGGCAAGGCCCGCGCAGCCATCGCCGCTTAAGCCTATTCTTTTGCTCCTCCGTGGATCGCCGCGGAGGAGTATTAGATCACCGCGTTTTCGACAAAGGTTTCGCGTGCAATCACGCGGTCTACCCCCAACGGGGATAGGTCTAGCGAACGGTAGGCACCGTAAGTGACCCATTCTGCGACGCCGCGACCTATGGCAGGGCTTTGCTGCAATCCGTGCCCCGAAAACCCGTTCACGAAAACGAAGTTCTCAACCTCTGGTGCCGGACCGATGATCGCGTTTTGGTCAAACGCATTATAGGCATAGTGCCCAACCCATGAGTTCACCAGTTTCACTGCCTCGAAGGCAGGAACGCGGGTGGCGATCGCTGGCCAGATTTTGTTTTCCCAGAGCGAGTGGTCCTCGACAAAATCGTCATACCCCACCGCAGGGTCTTCATCAGGGGGGCATCCCGCCATGTAGTATCGACCGTCACTGCGCATATGCACGCCAGAAGGGTCAATCGTCAGGGGCAGGTCACGGTCCAACGGTGTTTCGGCATCAAAGATAAATGTATAGCGCTTGCGCGGCTCTACCGGAATGCTCAGCCCCGCCATATGCGCCGTCGCAGCTGCGCGCGGACCTGAACAGTTGATCACAGTTCCGCAGGCGATCACATCCCCAGTCGCCAAGGTAACGCTGTCGATCTTGTTGCCAGTCTTGTTTCGGGACATCGCGCGCACCTCATTGTGCAGGTACTCGGCCCCTTGCGCCCGTGCTTTTCGGCGCCACCAATCGAAAATTGTGCCTCCGTCAAAGTAGCCTTCATTGATCAAATTGTGGTTGCCGCCCACGATGTCATCAACGTTATAGAACGGGTAGGCGGCCTTGATCTGCGCCGCCGTCATATATTTGGTGCCCGCGCCCAATCGTTCCTGAACTTGTTGATTGGCCTGTAGGGTATTGGCGAATTCCTGCGTGTCGGCCAAATACATGTAGCCGAAACTTTGCAATGCAATTTCCGGCGCATCCTCATCTTGTATGAAGTCTTTAAAGCCCTGAATGAACTCGACCCCGAACTGCGAAATCTGGATGTTCACCTCGGTTGAAAACTGCTGACGAATGCAGCTGTTTGTGTGCGACGTGGAGGCAAATTCATAACTCGGGTCTCGCTCCACCACCAAGATTGAGCCATCAAAATCGGGGTTGCGTGACAACCACCATGCCACCGAAGAGCCATAGATCGCCCCCCCGACAATCACTACGTCATAGCTGCTCAACAAAGGCGTCTGCATGGGCCATCTCTCTTTGAGGGTAGCGGCCGAAATGCGCCGCGTCAGGGGTATCAGACAACCGCAATGTGGATTTGGCAATAGCTTGTGAAACGCCGCGTGGCGATTATCTGGGTTCGCCGAGGCCTGACAAGATCGGACAATCAGCGCGGTCATCCCCTGCACAGTCGCGCATAAGGTCGCTTAGGGTCTTTCGCATGGATTGAAGGTCGGAAACTTTGCGGTCGATCTCTTCCAGATGTGCCCGTGCGATCTTCTTCACATCAGAGCTGGCGCGCGTTTGATCTTCCCAAAGCGCCAGCAACGCGCGGCATTTTTCTATTGTGAACCCCAAGGCGCGGGCTCGACTTAAGAAGGTCAATTTATGCAGGTCTTTCTCGGTGAATACACGGTATCCATTTGGATCACGGAAAGGGCGGACCAAGTTAATATCTTCGTAATACCGTATCGTCTTCGCGGGCAGACCCACTCTTTTTGCTACCTCGCCAATGTTCATAACGCGGCCCCCATCCGGCGCAATCGCAACGCATTGCTCACGACAAATACGCTGGACAATGCCATAGCGCCCGCTGCCAGCATGGGCGACATCAAAACACCCCAAATCGGGTAGATGGCACCCGCCGCAACTGGAATGAGCACCGTGTTATAGGCGAAAGCCCAGAACAAATTCTGACGGATGTTCGCCATTGTGCGCGTGCTTATATCCACGGCCCGTAACACGGCGGGTAGTTCGCTCGACATCAAAACTACATCTGCCGTCTCTATCGCGACATCGGTTCCGGTTCCGACGGCCACGCCAACGTCCGCGGCCGCAAGGGCCGGCGCGTCATTGATGCCATCCCCCACAAACGCCAGTAACCCGTCACGCTTTAGCCCCGCAACAGCTTCCGCTTTCCCATCCGGCAACACAGCTGCCACGACCTGCTCTATGCCAATCGCCCGTGCGACAGCCTGTGCGGTGCGCGGCGTGTCGCCCGTCACCATGGCCAGTTGAACGCCCCGCGCTGCCAAGTTAGACACGAGTTTCGCCGCATCTGGCTTGATCGGGTCCGAGACTGTGATCAGTCCTGCCAAGACGCCGTCAATCGCCACAAACACTGGCGTTTGGGCCTCATCCGTCCAGTGTTGTGCCTGCGCCTCAAACGCCCCCACGTCGATGTTCGATTGGGCCATAAGCCTGTCTGCACCGACGAGAACTTCCCGCCCGTCAACTCGGGCTTTCACTCCCAACCCTGTCATCGAGGTAAATTCATTGGCCGCAGGCAGACCCAACCCGAGCTCCCTTGCGCGTCGCACAATAGCGCGCGAAATCGGATGCTCTGACAGGGCTTCAACAGCAGCGACATCGGCCAGCACATTGTCCGCCTCATAGCCGTCTGCCACAATGAAGTTCGCCACCTCCGGCCGCCCCATCGTAAGCGTGCCCGTCTTGTCGAACGCAATCGTTTTTACCTGTGATAGAGTCTGAAGCGCCGACCCTTTGCGAAACAATACTCCTAGCTCCGCCGCGCGCCCTGTGCCCACCATCACCGAAGTAGGTGTGGCCAAACCCATCGCGCAGGGGCACGCCACGATCAGAACCGACACCCCCGCAACCAACGCATGGCTTAAACTCGGCCCGAAGACCAGCCAAGCCAAAATTGCCAAAGTCGCGATGAGTAGAACCAAAGGCACAAACCAGCGCACAATTTGGTCGACCACTGATTGAATGGGAAGTTTGGCCCCTTGTGCTTGCCCGACCATACGGATGATGCCCGAAAGAACTGTGTCCCCTCCGACGGCGGTCGCGCGGATGTGCAACGCGCCCGTGCCGTTGATGGTGCCGCCGATCACACGGTCTCCTGCGGAATGGGCGATCGGGACCGGCTCTCCTGTGACCATGCTTTCATCAACAAAGGACTGACCCTCTACGACTTCGCCATCTACGGCGATCCGCGATCCGGGGCGCGCTAATACCACGTCTCCAACTGCGATATCTGATATCGGGGTCTCTACCCAATCTTCACCCTGTCGGATGTCGGCCACCGAGGGCTGCAGCCCCACAAGCGCAGCAATAGCCGCCCCTGTTTGCACTTTGGCCCGCGCCTCCAGCCAGCGGCCTAGCAAGATGAGCGTCACAATCACCATTGCGGCTTCAAAATACACCGCACGGCTTTGTGCCGGTATTAGGAAGGGTGCGAATAAAGCGACCGTCGAATACAACCAAGCCGCAGACGTGCCTAGGGCGACCAAGCTGTTCATTTCTGGTGCCCCTCGCAGCAAGGCAGGGAACCCTTCGCGGAAAAACTGTCGCCCGGGAAACAACAAGACAGCGGTTGCAAGAACCCATTGCAGGGCCCAACTGGTTGTTCGGCCGATGGTTTGGTCAATCAAATCTGATGCACCTGGAATTACATGGCTGCCCATCACCAACACGAACACGGGTAAGGTCATAGCCGTCGCGACAATCGTGTCATGACGTAGGCGCGCAACCTCATCTTGACGTTTGTCATGTGAAGTCAGGCTGTTGCCAGTCATTTCAACGGGGATCGCAGCGTACCCAGCCTTCGTAATGGCGGCCGCCACGTCCGACTGGGTCGTGCGCCCGATTTGCCAAGTGACCGTCCCTACGCCGGTCGCCAGATTAACGTTGGCCTCAACCACTCCGGACACATCAAGAGCCGAGCGTTCCGCCCGACCAACGCAAGATGCACAAGAGAGGCCTTCAATTTCAAAGGACTGCGTCAGAGTATCAACCATGTCTGGGACCTTTAAACATTACCACTTGGGCCTCATATGGAGGTTCCACCAACTGGAAGGTCAAGCCCCCAAACCCATCATTTCTCACGAACACGTGTTGGGAACGAATGGTAAAACCCAGACAAACATCCTATTTCTGCATGACGAGCCCTGAACGTGAAAGGATGCCGCCCATGAAATACGCCAAAACAGATGATGCCTTGGCCAAGCTCACCCCAGAACAGTTTCGCGTGACTCAAGAAAGCGGCACCGAACGCCCTTTCACCGGGGCGCTTAATGATAATACTGCACCGGGCATCTATGTGGACATCGTCTCTGGGGAGCCCTTGTTTGCATCCTCTGACAAATTTGAATCTGGCTGCGGCTGGCCGAGCTTCACCAAGCCCATCGTGACAGAGCACGTCACAGAACATACCGATTCAACCCTCGGTATGATGCGGACGGAAGTGCGCTCCATGCATGGTGACAGCCACTTGGGTCACGTCTTCCCAGATGGCCCAGCAGATCAAGGTGGGCTGCGGTACTGCATCAACTCTGCAAGCTTGCGCTTCATCCATCGCGACGACATGGAAGCCAACGGCTATGCTGAACTACTTGACCAAGTGGAGGACATCCAATGACCGCTCGTGCTGTACTCGCTGGTGGTTGCTTTTGGGGTATGCAAGACCTGATCCGCAAAATGGCAGGGGTTGAAAGCACCCGCGTTGGATACACCGGCGGGGACGTGGAAAATGCCACCTATAAGAACCACGGAACGCACGCCGAAGGGATTGAAATTATCTTTGATCCCGAAGTTCTTAGCTATCGCAAGCTGCTGGAGTTCTTCTTCCAAATTCACGACCCGAGCACCCCAAACCGTCAAGGCAATGACCGTGGTACGGCCTATCGATCTGCCATCTATTATGCCGACGAAGCCCAAAAAGAGGTCGCCCTTGATACCATCGCAGATGTCGATGCTTCAGGTCTTTGGCCCGCCAAAGTTGTCACCGAAGTGGAGCCTGTAGGTGCGTTTTGGGTCGCAGAGCCAGAGCATCAAGACTACCTAGAGCGCCTCCCCAACGGGTACACTTGTCATTTCGCACGGCCAGATTGGGTGCTGCCCAAACGCGCCCAATCCGAATAAACAAACACCCGCGAAACGCTAGCCTGTTTCGCGGGCTTTGAGGCAAGATTGCTTTTTGCGCTAAAGTCGCAGACCTGTCGCCTTGTCAAAGTAATGCGCCAGGTCTGGCTTCACTGAAAAACTCAGAACACTGCCCTTTGCGGCGGCTGGCGGCTGTTCGGTCTTCGCGATGAATTCCACACCCGTTTCAGTTATCAAATGCACCAAAGCATATTCGCCAAGGTTCTCGATCAACTCCAAAGTGCCTTGAACGGCGGCGTCAGCCTCCGAGCATGGCACCATGTGCTCTGGACGCAAACCGACCTCCTCGGCGTCACTCAGGCCACGCCCTAGGGCTGTAGTGGATGTTTGCGGCAAATCCCCTGCGCCGAAGAAATTCATCTTTGGGCTTCCGATGAACTGCGCCACAAACGCGTTCGCGGGGCGTTCGTACAGTTCTATCGGCGAGCCGACCTGCTCAATCCGACCATCGCGCAACACAACAATCTTGTCGGCCAGTGTCATCGCTTCGACTTGGTCGTGGGTCACATAAATCATCGTGGTCTTTAACCGCTGGTGCAGTCGGGCAATTTCCAAGCGGGTCTGCACGCGCAATGCGGCGTCTAGATTCGACAATGGTTCGTCAAACAAGAACACCTCTGGGTCTCGCACAATCGCACGACCAATCGCCACGCGCTGGCGCTGCCCGCCGGATAGGTTGCGCGGGCTGCGGTCCAGATAATCGGTAATTTGCAAAATTTCTGCGGCAGCCTTAACGCGACGGTCAATCTCGGCGGGGTCGGTTTTGGCCTGCTTCAACCCAAACGCCATGTTCTTGAACACCGTCATATGCGGGTACAATGCGTAGGTTTGAAACACCATGGCGACCCCACGCTTTGAGGCGGCAACATCGTTCACCTCTTGATCCCCGATCGCAACTGTACCGCCAGAAATCTCTTCCAGTCCGGCGATCATCCGCAACAAGGTAGACTTACCGCAGCCAGAGGGGCCGACAAACACTACAAACTCGCCATCTTCGATATCGAGATCGACACCATGCATAACTTGCGTCGCACCATAGCTCTTGCGCACATCGCGCAATGTTAAACCGGCCATACTGCCTCCATTTCCATAATTTCTCGCCGTAAATTGTCGGCAAATTCAGGGTAAGTTTCGGGCAAGTCGTCCCAGAGCTTTCGACTTGTTACGAAAGAGTCATTCCCAAGCATGGCAGACAGTTCATCCCAGCTTGGCTCCACATAGTTGAACGGAATTTTTCCGTGCGCCACATGTTGTGCAAACTGGTGCCAGCTGGCGATGCTGCGAATACTATAATGCGGCATGATCCCCTGCCGTAAGCAGCCTTCCAAAGTGGGGCGCACAAAGATCGGGAACTTCGCCATGCCGTCAGCACAGATGCGCGCAACTGTGTCTCCTATCGCTTCATTCGCAAACCTGCGGCCGATACTTTCAAGGTATTTCTCTTTGGAAAACGGCAAATCCAGCGTCAATGCGGGCAATACCTCTTGGGTCTCGAAGCCGCAAAAGTGATCATGCAGATGTGGCAGACGCATTGCAGCGTCAAAGGTCACCACGCCCTCTAGCGCCGCCAAATACGTCAGGCAGGTGTGACCCCCATTTAGCACCCGAATTTTGGCCTCCTCATAGGGATCAACATCCGCTGTTACGGTCACGCCGGATTGCGTCAAATCCGGCGTTGGTGCTTTGGTCGTTTCTTGCAAAACCCACTGGGTGAAGTCTTCTGCCATCACAGGAGAGGCAACGGCCGTGCCGGTGATCTGGCTAAATTCCTCGCTCAGTTCCGGTTCACTGCGTGGGGTTATCCGATCAACCATCGAACAAGGGAAAGCCACATGTGTGTCCACCCATTCCGCCAGAGCGTTGTCGTTACACGCCACAAGATATGCCATCAAGTTTCGCTTCAGCATTGTTCCGTTTTGCCGGATGTTGTCGCAACACGCGATGGTTAGCCGTGCTCCCGAAGAGGCCATTCGACCTTGCAGTGCTTTGTGCAAATAGCCGTAAACACTGCGCTTTTCTCCGCCCGATAGTTCTGTCGCGATCACATCATCGAGAATATTCAGATCACCGTGCGGATCAATGTAGTAGCCGCTTTCCGTGACTGTGATCGTCACCAAATGCACCGATGTTTGCGCCAATAGTCCTTCGGCATCTTCGCGATCTGTGGTCCAATCTTGAAAGCTGACGTGACTGCGCACACGGCGCAATTCCACGTGACCATCTGACGAAATGGCCTTGAGAAAATAGCCGTCGTGTTTGGCGATATCGTCTTTTGCAATTTGAAACTGCGCAGCTTCCGATGCTCGTAAATTCACTGCGGCAATGCCCCAACGTAAATCACCCGATGTCTGCATAAAGTCGTCAAAGTAGACGGCCTGATGCGCGCGGTGAAACGCCCCAAATCCCAAATGCACAACGCCCACAGCGCAGGCATCACGGTCATAGGTCGTCGCTGCTATTCCAATCTGGCTCATACGGTCGTCTCGGTTTCGGACACCAAACCTTTGCGCGCAGTTTCACGATAAATGGTTGGTGTCATTCCCTTCAATTTCAGGAACTGCCGGTTGAAATTCGCGATGTTGTGAAATCCGGTTTGATGGCAAATCGACATCACCTTGTCGTCGGTTGCATAGAGCAATCCGCAAGCTTTCCCGATGCGGACACTGTTCACAAATTCCACAAAACGGTGACCGGTAACCGACTGAAAGCTGCGGCTGAAAGTGGCCACAGTCATGTTCGCCATTTTTGCGGCCTGAGCGACGGACAAGTCTTCTTTGAAATGTTGGACAATATGGTCAACCACCAACCCGATCCGACCATGTTTGCTGCCACCGGCAGGTTGGAACAGCTTCGCTACAGACAGCTCCCGTTTCTCAGCATGCTCGTTCAAACGCACCAAGAAACGGATGAAGGCTAGAATGCGCTCGGGCCCTTCATGATCTCGGATCGACTCCATATGACCACGGGCAAATGTCGCGTTGAACCCCTCGAACAAAATGCCGGATTTCGCCGACATGAGCATATTGCGCACCTGTGAAAACTCTGGAAAGCCGATCGCCAGTTTCTCGATGCTGTCATGGCTGAATTGTACCAGCATATCGCGCAGCGGAAGCGCCTCTTCGAAGAGCTCGTCAGTCACCCAATTGTGGGGCAAATTCGGTCCGGTCAGATACAGGTATCCCGGTTCGAATTCGCCGATGTAGTCACCGACAAACGCCTTGCCGCGCGTCCCAACAATCAGGTGAAGTTCGTATTCTTCATGAGCGTGCCAGCGACATAGATCCGTTGGCCAGCCATGCTCCAAATACCGAATGGAGCGCAAAGATCTATCCACGACCTCAATTTTTGGAACCATTATCGACATTACTTCACCGCCCCGAATGTCAGCCCTTGCACCAACTGCTTTTGGCAGAACCAACCTAGGATGATGATGGGGGCAACAGCAGCTGTGGACACCGCAGACAACCGGCCGAAAAACAGCCCCTCCGGTGCGCGGTTACCTTCGATCAACTTCGACAGGGTCGCGGCATCCACCGTGGTCAGCCGGACCGTCCAATAGGCTTCGTTCCAGCAAAAGATGAACGTCAAAAGCGCAGTCGATGCTATCCCCCCCCACGCCAGAGGGATAAGGATGTCCTTGATCTCACCCCACAGGCTGACGCCATCCATTTTCCCCGCCTCAATGATTTCCTTGGGGATTTCCTTGAAATAGGTAAACAGCATCCAAATCACAATCGGCAGATTGATCAGACACAGCACCAGAATTACCAGAAAATGCGTGTCAAAAATGCCTAGGAAGTTCTTCGTCAAGAATGTCATCGGGTACAGAACTGCCGCGGCGGGCAACATCTTGGTCGACAGCATCCACATCAAAATATCCTTGGTGTGGCGGCTGGGATCGAAGGCCATCGCATAGGCTGCGGGAACACCGACCGCCAAGGCAAAAAGCGTCGCAAAGGAAGACGTGATGACCGAATTGATCGCAAAGCGCCAGTAGTCATAGTTTTCGGTCATATTTGCGTAATTTTCCAACGTCGGAGTGAAGGAAAACAGAAACTCGGGCTTCACTGCATCCGCGTCGGTTTTGAAGCTGGTGAACACCAACCAGAAAATCGGAAAGAAGAAAATCAGCGCGACCATCCAAGCCAAAGCAGGCCATAGGACGTTCCCAAGTTTCGATGATTGAGTAATGGTTGCCACTGTCTTTCCCCCTAGTCCATCAAGCTTTTGCCGACCATGCGCAGCAAAAAGATCGCGATGATGTTGGCTAGAATTACGGCGAAGATGCCCGTGGCGCTTGCCGCCCCGATGTTGTTCGAAGTGAACTCGCCAATCAGATACGGCAGGTTCTTGTTGCCGTTTCCTCGGCTGACGATTTCAATCTCTGCATAAAGCGACAGATGAAAGATCGACTGGATCATCACCACAATCGCAATCGGGCGCGCCAGATGTGGAACGGTCAAGTTAATGAACTGCGACCATGGGCTTGCCCCGTCCAAAGTGGCGGCTTCTTTTTGGGATTCGTCTTCTGATTGCAATGAGGTCATGAAAATCAGAACCGCAAAGGGGGTCCATTGCCAAGATACCATCATGATAACCGCGTAGGCCGATGTTTGGGTCGCACGGAACGAGATCGGTTCAAGTTCCGGCCACATCGAGAAGAAACCACCCAAAACGGGGAAATCCCTTAGCCCTTCAACGATTGAGTTGATCCCGCTGACGGCAAGCCCGTTCAGCCCCAACACCGGATCCAAGATCATGTTGATCCACAACACGGCATTCACCGCCGGCATAACAAAAAATGGAGAGATCAACAAAACCCGCACGATACCGCGTCCGGGGAAGGATCTGTTCACTAAAACGGCAATCCCAAGCCCCAGAATCACAGTCAGAACAAGGACGCTACTTACGATAAATACAGAGTTTTGGATCGCGAACCAAAAGTCCTTTGCGTTCAGGACATACTGGTAGTTCCCGAATCCGCGCCAATTGCTCAATGACGGTGTCGTCCACTCTGGGCGGATCGTACTGTTCAACACATACCGAATGAATGAGAAGTACAGCGTCATGCTGAGGGGAACCAACATCCAGATCAACAACAGCAATACAGACGGTGTTTGTAGGATGCGGGGGAGCGTTCTATTGGACATAGCTCGGGTCACCTTGCGATGCTGGAGTTTGACAAAAACGGGTTTCGGCGCGCGGCGGTGATCCAAGCGGCTTGCGTCCACCATGTGCCGCTCGGGCCAGATGAAAGCGTCAAAGATCACGGGGACAAGTGAGGCCCGACAATAGTCAATCGGGCCTCACTTTGTGTTTGCTCAGCGGCCTAGAAGTAGCCAGCCTCGGACATAATGGCGTTCGCGGCTTCCTGCGCGGCGGCCAATGCCTCATCCACAGATTTCGCGCCAGACAGGGCTGCTGCGATTTCTTGTGCTACTGCAGTGCCCACTTCTGGGAACTCAGGGATCGCTGCGAACTGAACACCAACATAGGGTTTGATGTCTGTTGCTGCTGGGGCCGCAGATTCAATCGCCGCCATTTCAGCTGCTGCGAACGGTGCAGCGGCTTGGAATTCAGGGATCGCATATGTGGAGGCGCGTGTCCCTGTTGGAACCTTGCCCCAACCGAAGTCTGGGTGGTTGCCGACAGCCTTGATGTACTCTTTGGATGTAGCCCACTCGATGAACGCTTGGGATTCTGCCGCATTCGGAGAGCCAGCCGGAACAGCCATTGCCCATGCCCACAGCCAGTTCGCACCAACTGGGTTCCCAGCATTTGGCGACTGTGCGTAAGCAACACCAGGCTGCGTCAAGAAGGACGCCGCGATTGTGGCATCAATCCACATGCCGCATTTGCCTTCGTTGTACAAAGCAAGGATCTCGTTGAACGAGTTCCCCTCAGAGCCAGGTGGGCCGTAGTCCCCCAGCAGGTCAACGTAGAAGTTAATCGCAGCTTTCCATTCGTCTGATTCCAGTTGCGGTTTGAAGTCAGCATCAAACCAAGCGCCGCCAAAGGAGTTCACCACCGTAGTGACAAACGCCATGTTGTCGCCCCAACCTGGCTTACCGCGCAAACAAGCCCCGTAGACGCCCGCATCTGGGTTGTGGATCGCAGCCGCGGCAGCTTTCACATTGTCCCAGCTGTCGTTGTCAGCGATTGCGACACCAGCAGCGTCGGTCAGATCCTTGCGATACATAACCATGGACGATTCACCGTAGAATGGTGCCGCGTACAATGTGCCGTCATGGGACAGGCCATTGCGCATTGCGGGCAGCATGTCGTCAACGTCATAGTCAGCGCCAAAGTTCAGCGGCTCGATCCAACCGGCAGCACCCCAGATCGGGGCTTCTTGCATGCCGATGTTGATGATGTCGTATTGGCCGCCACCGGTTGCAGTGTCGGAGGTGACTTGCTCGCGCAGAACGCCTTCTTCCAAGGACACCCAATTTAGCTTCACGCCGGTTTCTTCGGTATAGGCCTCAGCGACCTTTTGCATGTTGATCATGTGACCGTTGTTAACGATCGCAATTGTCAGCTCTTTCGCGTGGCCGTCCGCCACCGCAACAGTTGCACTGGCTACGCCAAGCGCCAGACCAAGTGCAGAGTTAAGTAGAGACTTCATGTTTATCCTCCCAGAAATCACAAATCGAATTCTTCTCGAATCCCATGGCGACCATGATGTGTATTCGGAGCGTCGGATGCCTACTATTAATTCGACAAACGACAGTACTAAACAGACAAATTCGGTACATTTACGCCAAGCAATAAGAACTTTAGCAATGAGTCCGCACGGAAAAGGGATCGATTCTTCGGCCCTTACTGCACCCTACATATCATAAAAACTTGGTTAATTTGCGTCTTTCTTTGAACTCAAATGAGCGGTTCAATTGAAAACGCAGAAAACCCGCCCCATAATAAGGTGGTACTTTTTAAGCAAATGAGCAGCTTTAACTGACAATCATTCATCCCAGTTTTGCATGGTCCCAAAGGGAAATTTTGCGACCGCTATCGCATTCAAAATGGTTAACCGCTTAGGAAAACCATCCTCAAAAGCGCCCGAAAAATCGGTCGCAGGAAAGTACCGTTGCTTCCTGACAAGAATGTACTCCTTGCCAGAATGAATGCGCTATTTTGCCGGTGATGCGTCTGCCGTGGAATCGTCTAGTTCAACGACGACAACCTCGTGATCAGCAACAATCTGCGCGTCTTCTGCGGTTGGCTTATCTGCAGTGCCCTCGATGCCCCCCACAATGAGCGGCAGCATAGCCGTATTCGCCGGCAATGGCTCCGAGGATTGGAGCGCGTCCGTCCAGCTGAGGGTATCCAAGCTGCCACAGCTTCCGCAGGTCGGAGCCCAAGTCGTGTGTATGTTTTGGCAGTTCTGGCACACCCACTGCGGGCCGCGTGGCGCGGATAATGCGCGTGTCAGCCACCCGCGCACAACAGCATCGTCGGAACCTTCGCCCCGCTCTACGGCCGCCATAATGGTCAACACCCGCGCTGTCGGGTTTTCCTCGGCCAGATCCCCAATGGCGCGGCGGGCTTCTGGGAATTGTTCTGCGGCGATGTTTAGCTCGGCCAACAGCATTTTGGTTTCCGCATGATCTGGCAATGACTTGGTCAAAGCCGCAAACCGTTTGATCCGCGCCTGCGGGGTTTCGTCTGGCGCGATCAACGCAAAGGTCGCGGCAAGGTCGGGGTGCGGGCGCGCGCTCCACGCCTTCTTGATCACACGAGCCGCGTATTTCGGCTTGCCCTGTTCAATATATCCCCGCGCGGCCAGAACGGCGGCAGGGATCAGGTCTGGTGACAGGCGGTTGGCTTCGATCGCAGTTTCGCGCGCTTCAATACTGGTGCCTTCTTCCAGCACGTCTTTGGCCTCTGACAGGGCCAAGACCGCATCACGGCGACGATGCACATCGCGTGGCAGATTGCCGTGCTTCAACTTCGCGTTCAACGTTTTACGCGCACCGGCCCAGTCTTCCGTCTTGGCTTGAAGCTTCAATAGAACGTCTTGCGTTTCTTCGTGCTTGGGCTTCAGGGAAAATGCCTTTTCGGCAAGTTTCAGCGCTGTTTCCGTGTCACCTTCGGCCAGCTTTTGCTTCATAATACCGCGCACACCAACAAAACGAGTGCGCTCGTCCGTTAGCAAACGTTTGTAGACCGCTTGGGCCTTTTTCGTGTCTCCAGCACTTTCTGCAGCTTGGGCCGCCAACAGATTGGTCAATTCGGGTCGGGCCAAGTACTTCTCGGCTTTCGCGGCCTTCGCCATGGCTGCGCGACCTTCGCCGGAGGCCAGCGCCATCAACCCATCCGCCAGTGCCTCATATCCTTTGCGTTCACGGTTGCGCGTGAAGTAGCGGCTGATCGCGGTTTCGTCGCCGTTCAGGAAGTGGAACGTGGCGAATAGAAGACCCAGCACCTTCAGCGCCACCCAAAACGCGGCCAGCAGCAACACGAGACCAATGATCGTCATCAACGGGGTAAAGGTAAATTCGGTGTTGGCCACAGACACCCGAACACCACCACTGGTTTCCAGCAACATGCCCAAGCCAAGAGTTATCGCCACGATGACGCCAACAAACACGAGAATTTTCACAAGAGACCAAAGCATATTTTTATCCTAATTCGCGTTCAATGCGTCGTTAAGGCTGTCAAAAGCAGCAAGCGCGTCACGGCGTGTCACAGCCGCTTTTGCCCATTCTTCCATCGCGGCCTTGCCAACCTCGGGCAATGCGTCGACCGTAAGCAGGGCCGCGTCCAAGTCGCCCGCTTTTGTTGCGGCTTCAGCCCTCGACAAAACCGCGTCCGGATCATCCCCTTCCCGCGGCGTAAGTGAGCGTGCTCCGAGTTGGTCCTTCAAGAAGAACGTCAACCGGTCCGTCGCGCTGTCTCCTGCGGAGGCCTTCAACGATGCGGACAATGCGGCTCTTGCGCTTTCAGCAAACTGTGCCTCAATGGCTGCCGCAGTGGGCACACCAGATTGCGCTACGCTGACAAGCGCTTCTGGCACCTCAACTGCGTCTGCAATCTCCGATACAACGGACCCAAAGGGAGCGCCCGTTTCCAAAGCAGAGCGCAACGCATTCAAGGCCCCGCGTGCCTTTGCTTTGGCTTCCGCTTGCGCGGCGTTTTCTTGATGGGCCTGTGCCGTTTCAATTTGGCCCTGAGTTAAGGCGCGCATCTTTTCCAGATTGGCTTCCAAAAGCGCCATCTCAGAGCGTTGGGCATCCAACTTGGCTTGTACATCCTGAGGCAAAGGTGCTGCGGCCTGCGTCGGAAGCTCGTCAATTCGTGCACTCAAAGCCCCACGCGCCTGCGCGTTTTGCGCATCGGCTGCGTCAAGCGCCGCCTTCAACTCGGCGATCGCGTTAGATTGCTCCGAGAGCTGCGCTTCGATGTTTCGTTCCCCGCCAAATACAGGCCAATCGGCGGCTTTAAAGTAGATGGCACCGCCAAATCCGATCAGTGCGGCCAAGGCCCCACCAAACAATGGTGCCCAAAACCCTCCGCGACGCTCCACAACAGGGGCGACGGGGACTTGTTCGACGCGAGAAGTTTCTTCAAGCTTGAGGGGCTCTTCCGGTTGCGCATTCTCGGCTTCGTCGACGTCGGTCTCTGAGACCTCGTCAATCTCTTCCTCAGCCTCTTTCGTGGCCTCGATCACGTCTTCCTCCGCCACCTCTGTGGCGTCTAAGGCGTCGAGCTTTACACCTTCGACCTTAGTGTCAGCCATTGCGGCGTCTAGCTCATCAAATTCGGCGCCTTTTACGACGTCAGAAATAGCACCTGCTTTAGACGAACTCGCCTTAGCTGCGGTTGCGTCTGTCTTCGACGGGGAGTTTTTCTTGCGGGCCAAGCGCATATTCCTTTTCGCTTCATTCGCGGGGCGACTCTGACAACAGTGCAGCCACGCCCGACCTTAAACCAACAGTCCGCCGACGCTCAAGCAGAACACCTACGCACAGGCGGTTTCTATTGCGTTTATCATCGCCGCACCATCAGGCGAACTTGCGACGAATGCCACCTCCAACCCCGCATCACTGCAGGCCTTCGCGACCGATTTACTTATGGCGACTACCACCAATGGCGCATGCCCAATCCGTGAGAACTCTTGGACAAACAGCGCGGCACTTCGCGGGGAAAATAACGGCACGACCACCTTGTTCATTCCGCTTAGAACCTTGCGGGCCTCTAGGGACAGGGCCAAGGGGCGCTGCTCATAGGTAATCAATGGCGATGCGATATCTCCTAGATCCCCCGCCACATGTAACCCACGTGCGTGGATCAGTCGCGCCCCTTTGGCCCGCGCCGCCAGCATCGCTTTCAGATCGCTCAGATCGCCTCCGGCACTGACGGCTTGAAACCCCGCGGCCTGCGCAGCCTGCGCTGTTCTGTCGCCCACGCAATAAGCCACGCCGCGCCAATCTGCATTTCGCACAAAGCCCTCGACCCCATTTTGCGAAGTGAACACGACCGCATCCGGAGCTTCGCCCAAAACGGGAACGCTGCGCCATATCACTTCCATCAACGGGGAAATCACCACCTGCGCGCTAATTTGGGCCGCCAAGCGCTCAGAGGCCGCGCGAGGGCGGGTCAGAAGCACCGTGGGTGGGATTGTCTGGACCATGGCAATGGTGTTACCCGTTGCAAAAGCTCCGCACAACAGGTCCGACCCTTGGCGAATACTCTCACGATCCTCGGCATAGAAAGCAGCTGCGACGACACCGCCGCCGCTGTGATCCGTCAAACAGGCGGGCAAGCGCCCGAAATCATGTCCAACGAGGTTTTCGGCCAAACAGAGCTGCATGCAAATTTTGGAGGCGTCGTCCCCGAAATTGCCGCCCGAGCCCATGCCGAGAAGTTGGATGTCATGGTTGAGGCAGCGCTCGCAACCTCAGGTCTGACCTTGCCAGACATTGACGCGATTGCCGTTACCGCTGGCCCAGGTCTCATTGGTGGCGTGATGTCTGGGGTGATGTGCGCCAAAGGTCTGGCCGCGGGATCGGGAACACCGCTGATCGGAGTAAACCACCTCGCGGGTCATGCGCTCACTCCGCGTCTGACGGATCAATTGGAATTTCCCTATCTGATGCTCTTGGTGTCAGGCGGGCATTGCCAGTTTTTGATCGTGCATTCTGCGACCAAGTTTCAGCGCCTTGGCGGCACAATAGATGATGCCCCCGGAGAGGCCTTTGACAAAGTTGCTAAGCTTATCGGGCTGCCACAGCCCGGTGGGCCATCTATCGAGAAGGCGGCAAAATCCGGCGACCCTAAATCCCACAAGCTGCCGCGCCCCCTGCTGGATCGCGCCGGTTGTGACATGTCCTTCTCGGGTTTGAAAACCGCCACCCTTCGGGCGCGCGACGCTTTGGTCGCAAAGCAGGGCGGGTTGCATCCGCAAGATCAGGCGAATTTATCTGCCAGCTTCCAAGCAGCGGTCACCGACGTGCTGACCGAGAAAACCCGCCGCGCGTTGGTGCAATACTTGGACCTCGCCCCCAACAGCCCCGCCATCGCGGTTGCAGGGGGCGTTGCTGCCAATCAAGCCATTCGCACGCATCTATCAGACCTCGCCCAGCTTCAAGGCGTTCAGTTCACTGCACCACCTTTGAAACTCTGCACTGACAATGCCGCCATGATCGCTTGGGTTGGTCTGGAGAGATTTCGCCTAGGTTTGATTGACGATCTCACCCTCACCGCGCGCCCCCGTTGGCCGTTGGATACATCCGCCCCTGCAATGCTAGGGTCCGGCAAAAAAGGAGCCAAAGCATGAGCAAAATTGTCGTCGCAGGTGCAGGCGCGTTCGGGTCCGCTTTGGCCGTTGCTTTGGATATGGCAGGGCGTGATGTCACGCTTGTGGGCAGGTCGGTGGAGGTCTTCCAAACCAGCCGCGACAACCCGCGCCTGAAGGGGGTGCCAATTCCGCGGAGCATTGCCCTGACCACCAAGCTGGAGGTGTCCCAAGACGACTTGCTGCTGCTCGCCGTTCCGATGCAATCGCTGTCAGGGTATCTCACCGACAACACACCAGCCCCTCGGGCGGCAATCGCGTGCTGCAAAGGGGTGGATCTCGCCACCGGTCGCGGGCCAACCGCAATCATTGACGATCTGGTCGATGCCCCTTCCGCGATCCTTACCGGCCCGAGCTTCGCGGCCGACATCGCGCGCGGGTTGCCCACTGCCCTTGTCGTCGCGACGCAAAGTGACATTGGTGAGGACCTTCAAGAAACCCTCTCCACCGATACGCTGCGCCTGTATCTCTCCAACGATCCGATTGGTGCCGAATTGGGTGGGGCGCTAAAGAACGTCATCGCGATCGCTTGTGGCATTTGTATCGGCGCGGGTCTTGGCGAAAGTGCGCGTGCGGCTTTGATGACCCGCGGCATGGCCGAAATGTTGCGGATGGCGGTGGCGATGGGCGCGAAACCCGAAACCCTTGCGGGGCTCGCGGGGTTTGGCGACCTCTCGTTGACCTGCACCTCGGAGCAATCCCGCAACTTCTCCTTCGGGCTGTCCTTGGGCGGCAAAGGCCCCGCACCGAGCGCCACCACCGAGGGCCGCCACACCGCGCGCGCCATCGTAAAGCTGGCCGAGGCCAAAGGCGTCGACATGCCCATCGCCAAAATGGTTGCTGGGGTGGTAGAAGAGAAACTAACATTGGAACAAGCGCTGTCGTTGCTGCTGTCACGACCGCTGACAAAGGAATGGCCCTATGCTTATCGCCCTGATCTGCACCGATAAACCCGATCACCTAGACACACGCAAAGCCAACCGCGATGCCCATGTCGCCTACCTAAAGGCGTCGGAATCCGTGCTGCAGGCAGGCCCGTTTCTAGATGCGAACGGTGATATGTACGGCTCATTGATCGTTTTGGATCTGCCCGACATGGATGCCGCTCATGCTTGGGCGGCTGCCGACCCTTATGCAAAAGCTGGCCTATTTTCCGAAGTTCGGCTGGAGCAGTGGAACAGGGTCATCGGCTGATGCGGTATTGGCTGTTCAAATCCGAGACGTCCACGTGGTCATGGGACCAGCAGGTCGCCAAGGGTGACGCGGGTGAGGAATGGGACGGCGTGCGCAATTACCAAGCCCGCAATTTCATGCGGGAGATGAAGCTAGGGGATCGCGGGTTCTTCTATCATTCTCAAAAAGATCGCGAGATCGTCGGCATCGTCGAGGTCTGCGCCGAGGCGCATCCCGATAGCACCACAGACGACGACCGCTGGGACTGCGTGGATATCAAGGCGGTTGAGCCACTCAAAAAGGGCGTCACCCTAGATCAGATCAAGGCCGATGGGCGTCTGGATGATATGGTACTTGTGAAAAACTCGCGCTTGTCAGTTCAGCCCGTAACAGACGCGGAATGGGAAATTCTCTGTGCAATGGGCGGCTTGTGACACAAGCTGATAACATGACGCGCTGATCGACCCATGCGCCGCATTATGCGTGCCCTGTTCCGCATCACGACCTTCATCTGTTGCAATTGAAAAGAGGGCCCCGGCAAGCCAGAACCCTCTTCTACCCCACGTGCTTGGTGCCTCACACCACGTGACTCTGAAACTGGATCCGGCCTTACTGGCATCGGTACACTATGAATAGCGCGTGGGTTAAAGCTAAGCAAACAAACAGTGCTGCCAATTCGACCCCCATTTCTAACAAATTGAACCGACCCCTTTCAGAACGGAAAACACCCGCCGGATCGCCGGCGGGCGCTTGTCATTCAAAAACGGGCGTAGAGATTAGCCGTAGACGGAGTCTTTGTTGAAGTGCTTGGTCAGCATGTAATAAACCACCGCGCGGTATTTGTTGCGCTCGGATTTGCCGTAAGTTTCGATCACCGAATTGATAGCTTCCATCAACTGCGGGCTGTCGGAAAGGCCCAGTTTTTTGATCAGGAAGTTGTTCTTTACTGTTTCCAGTTCTTCAGCTTGGCTGCCTGCAACAGTGGACGCATCAGCGTTGTAGATCGCAGGACCGCAACCGATCGTGACCTTTGTCAAAAGATCCATGTCAGGCGTCATGCCACATTTGTTTTTCAGATCATCTGCGTAGACAGCAATCAGCTCGTCACGTTTTCCCATAGAAATATCTCCCACCAATGTTTGGGCATCACTTGCCCCAGTTCCAGCCAGTCAACAGGCCTTATCGCGGACATTAGGGGCTAAAGGAGCCAATCCAAAGGAAAAAAATCCGAAGTTTTCCCCGCAAGCGGCATTCGACCTATCGACAGGTCCCCCATCCTTGGTTTTGGAAGTGGAAGTGATCAGCGTGCAGCGCGTTATACTCCGGCCCCAACACGGTCGAGAACCACTGGCAGCCGGCGTCCCGCACATCTCGCAAGAACCCCTGTTGTGCCACGCTGCCGTTCCAATCAGACAGCAGATCAACAGACGTGCCATCCGCCAAAACCACCCCACGGATATCGATGGACGCCGCAGTGGCGTGGGTGCTCATTCGGTTGGTGGCCCCCCGTATGGCGCGGCAGTTATAGCTGCCAATGTGGCGCAGTTCTCGGATGGCTTGCCCAAAATGGGTCTGACCAGCGGGCTGCACCCCGTGCTGATCCCACATCGCCAAGCGAAGCGCAGTTTCACAGGCCGTTTCAAGCGGCCGCAATTTTGATGACCCGACGCCGGATAGGGAAACGCGGTTCGCGATGCCGCAGCGCTCTCCGTCCACTAGGGGATCCATCGCGCTAAACTGACCCGTCTGAGACAACACTCGCAAACAGGCCTCTGGCTCATTCAAGACACGACGCAGTTTGAAATGCGTCAGCGGCGTAACGGGATCCGTCACCACCAGCTCTTTCATCGGGTTCCATTCCCGTGGCAAGGGGCTGCGTGGATCGGTAAATGCCCAGTAAACGCCAAACGCCACCACGCAGAAAACCGTGATGGCGCTTAGAATACTCAACAATATGCGCAAAGCGGCGATAGCGACGCCCCTTTAGTAGCGGTAGTGTTCTGGCTTGAACGGGCCGTCTGGCGATACGCCGATGTAATCTGCCTGCTCTTTGTCCAGTTTCGACAGTTTCACACCGATACGATCAAGGTGCAGACGCGCCACTTTTTCATCCAGATGCTTGGGCAAAATATAGACGTCGTTCTTATACGCCTCATTGTTGTTCCACAGCTCCATCTGCGCCAACACTTGGTTGGTGAAGGACGCGGACATCACGAAGGACGGGTGACCGGTGGCGTTGCCAAGGTTCAGCAAACGACCTTCGGACAGCAGGATCAGACGGTTGCCGGACGGCATCTCGATCATGTCGACCTGTTCTTTGATGTTGGTCCATTTGTGGTTCTTCAACGAGGCCACTTGGATTTCATTGTCGAAGTGGCCGATGTTGCCAACAATCGCCATGTCCTTCATCTCGCGCATATGCTCGATCCGGATCACGTCTTTATTGCCGGTGGTGGTGATGAAGATGTCCGCATCGCTGACAACATCTTCCAAGATCACAACCTCAAAGCCGTCCATCGCAGCTTGCAATGCGCAAATCGGGTCAACCTCAGTCACCTTCACACGTGCACCCGCACCGCGCAGGGACGCGGCCGAGCCTTTGCCCACGTCGCCGTAGCCCATCACAACCGCAACTTTACCGGCCATCATGGTGTCGGTCGCGCGGCGGATGCCGTCAACCAACGACTCCTTGCAGCCGTATTTGTTGTCGAACTTCGACTTGGTTACGGAATCGTTTACGTTAATCGCAGGGAACGGCAACTGGCCATCGCGGACCAATTCGTACAGGCGATGAACGCCAGTGGTTGTTTCCTCGGAAACCCCTTTGATCTGGTCGCGCATCTTGGTGAACCAACCGGGGCTTGCGGCCATACGCTTCTTGATCTGCGCTTGGATCGCTTCTTCTTCTTCCGAGCCAGGCACACCAAAGGCTTCGCCACCTTCAATGCGCGCACCCAACAAAATGTACAGCGTCGCGTCGCCGCCATCGTCAAGGATCAGGTTCGGGCCATCTTCAAACATGAAGGACTTGTCGAGATAATCCCAATGCTCTTCCAGCGACTGACCTTTGATAGCGAAAACCGGCGTTCCACCCGCCGCAATCGCCGCAGCGGCGTGGTCTTGCGTAGAGAAAATGTTGCACGACGCCCAGCGAACATCCGCGCCCAAAGCCACAAGCGTTTCAATCAAAACGGCGGTTTGGATGGTCATATGCAACGATCCCACGATGCGCGAACCGGCTAGCGGCTTGGCGTCGCCGAACTCGGTGCGCAGCGCCATCAGGCCCGGCATTTCGGTTTCTGCGATATCCAATTCCTTACGGCCAAACTCCGCGAGGTTTATGTCTTTTACTACATAGTCGTTGGCCATGTGACCTGCTCCTGAAATCAGTTATGAGGGGCAAATAGCACTCTCCCCCCCTCTCGACAATGTCTGATCCTCATGGAACAAAACGACACGTAAGAAAGGGCTACCTGATGAAACAACCCCGTGCTTGGCAAAGAATGCTTTCCGGCCGTCGTCTGGATTTACTGGACCCTACTCCGATGGACATCGAAATCGAAGATATCGCGCATGGATTGTCCTTTGTGGCCCGCTGGAACGGGCAAACCATGGGTGAATACGCCTATTCCGTGACCGAGCATTCGGTGCTGGTGGAGCGCCTGTACACAGCATCCAACCCCAATGCTCCGGTGAAGTGGCAACTGGCCGCCTTGCTGCATGACGCGCCCGAATATGTAATCGGGGACATGATTTCACCGGTGAAGGCCGCTGTAGGTCCTGGATATGCCGATCTGGATGACCGGCTCACCGCCGCGATCCATATTCGTTTCGGTCTGCCAGCCACCATTCCCGCCGCCGTAAAGAAACAGATCAAAAAGGCCGACAAGCTGTCTGCATGGTTAGAGGCCACGCAAATCGCGGGGTTCTCGATCGAGGAAAGCAACAAGTTGTTCGGCACGCCCAGCGACAACATCCCACTGCCCGCAACTCTGAACCCGCGCCCCCCGATGGAGGTGAAAGCCGAGTTTTTGCGCCGCTTTGAAGAACTATCGGCCGCATTATGATCGTCAGAAAGGCCATCCCCGAAGACCGCGACGCGATCACAGCGATCTTGAACGACGTTATCAAGATTGGCGGCACCACAGCCTATGAAACCCCCAAGGAGCCGACTTTCTTTGATCGCTTCATCCAGCCCGAAGACGACCGGACCTTTATACATGTGGCCGTGTCAGATGGTGAAGTCGTCGGATTTCAATGGATGAACCCCGATGATACCGGCATGGGGTTGATTGCGACTTTTGCGCAGGCGGGCACGACGAAGCGCGGCATCGGCTCGGCGCTTTTCAAGTACACGCTGAAATGCTGCCGCGACGCCGGTTACACCGTTTTGGATGCAACCATCCGCGCCGACAACACCGGCGGATTGGCCTATTATTCCAAGATGGGATTCGAAGATCACTCCGTTACCAAGGGGCAACCGTTGAAGGACGGCACTCCAGTCGACCGTGTCCACAAACGTATGATGCTTGAATAGCCCGACGCTGCCGAAGCATCAAAGCAACCGCTAGGAGCACCCTTCCCCGACTGCACTGGCGGCGTTGATCCAGCCGCGAAATGTACCGCCCTTGAACACCAGCGAGGTGCCATCCGGCCAGTCCACCCGTTGCCCACCGCCCGCGCAATCTTGCGACGCGAAAGGTGGCGCGCCAACCAGCTTGGTCATGGCCGGAAGTGTTGAATGGTCGGTACGCCCGAAATCTATGCGCTGCACACGGTCCGTCAACTGGATGCCGCTTTCATCAAGCCTATAGGGGATAGGATCAGGGCGCGGAGTGCTTGGTGCAGTTGGCATACAGGCCGCCAAAACCACCACCAGCCAAAGTGCGCGCATTACTTTGGGGACCGTTTGGCCAGAATACGCTGCAACGTACGGCGGTGCATGCTCAAGCGGCGCGCGGTTTCCGAGACATTGCGATCGCACAACTCATACACCCGTTGGATATGCTCCCAGCGCACGCGGTCTGCGGACATCGGGTTTTCCGGCGGAGGAGGCAAATCATCTCCGGTCGCCAATAACGCATTGGTCACATCATTTGCATCAGCCGGTTTGGACAAATAGTCCGTGGCGCCGATTTTGACCGCAGCCACAGCAGTGGCAATCGCACCATATCCGGTAAGCACAACGATCTTGGCGTCAGGGCGTTTTTCACGCAAAACTTCCACCACGTCCAAGCCATTTCCATCCCCCAAACGCAGATCAATTACCGCATAAGCAGGTGGACGAGCCGTCGCTATTGCGCGCCCCGCAGCGACAGTTTCAGCGGTTTCGGGGGCAAAGCCCCGTTTTTCCATTGCGCGGGCCAAACGGCGCAGAAAAGGCTCGTCGTCGTCGACCAAAAGCAACGAATTATCATCGCCGATGTCTTTTAGCGCGTTGTCACCCATAGCAAATTCCTCCGGTGGCCCTCCCCTACAAGGTGTATGTTGCAAGGGAAGGCGCGTCAAACATTACCGCAAATGAGGCTTTGGCCTAGCTGCTCGCTTTGACGTAGCAGGCGACAGTATCGGCGATCTGCTCTGGGGTGGTTTCACGGCGGAAAAACTCCACGAACCCCTTCTCAGGCAGGACCAAATAGGTGAAGGTCGAATGGTCCACAAGATAGTAGTCAGGGTCGCCAGGTTGCTTTTTGTAATAGGTTTTATAGGCCTGTGACGCAGCCTTCACCTGTTCCGCCGAGCCGGTTAAACCCAGCATTTTCGGGTGCATAACATCGGTGAACTCCGCCACGACTTCTGGGGTGTCGCGCTCTGGGTCGATGGAGATAAACAGCGCGCTTGCATCCACTCCACGATCCGCCAACACATCCAAAGCTTCGGCGTTACGCGCGGTATCCAGCGGGCAGACATCTGGGCAAAAAGTATACCCAAAGTAGACTAACGACGGCTCGGTGATCACATCCTTGTCGGTTACAGTCTTACCGGTTTCGTCGATCAACTCGAACGGCCCCCCGATGTTGCCACCCGCCACGGTTGTGGCACGGCAACTGGCGAACTCGTCGTCGCTGCCTTGGTTCATGGCGACATATATGCCGGTGCCCCCCAACATAACAGCAACAAGCCCTACGGCCGTAACAGAATAGATACTTTTCAAAATGAATGCTCCACGGGTGTGTCTAATCACCTTAGTTGATCCGCCATTCAGCGGCATGTATCAATCGGTCATTATGACGCTGATGCTCACTTCTTCGCGATGGTAGATTCCACCTTCAACCTTTCAACACAACGGGTTGGCAACGGTGTGGTCCGGCTACGTACGCTGATCATTTTGCGCTGGTTTGCCGTTATGGGCCAAACCAGCGCCATTGGCGTCGCCGGTCTGTACCTTGGGTTGCAGATAGAATTGGGCATGTGCGTCTTGGCCATCGGTGCTTCGGTGACCTCCAATATCGTCGCACATTTCGTTTATGCTCAGAATCACCGGTTGACCGAACAAGAAGTGCTGGTCACCCTGCTGTTTGACATCAGCCAGCTCGCGTTCCTGCTGTATCTGACTGGCGGTTTGAACAACCCGTTTGCCTTGTTGATGCTGGCCCCCGTCACCGTATCTGCGATGACCTTGAGGGCAAGCAGCACCTTCTTTTTGGGCGGGTTGGCCGTGTTGCTGGTCACTGTGTTGGCATACTACTATGTCCCGCTTCGCAGCGACCAAGGGTTTGTGCTTCGGATGCCCCAGTTGTTCGTCGTCGGATTCTGGGTGGCGATGGTGACGGGAATCGGGTTCTTGGGAATCTATGCCGCCCGAGTGACCGCCGAGACCGCCTCGATGAGCAAAGCACTGCTGGCCACGCAAATGGCCTTATCCCGAGAGCAAAAGCTAACCGACCTTGGCGGGGTTATCGCCGCCGCCGCGCATGAGTTGGGCACCCCATTGGCGACAATCAAATTGGTCAGCGCAGAGCTGATAGATGAGTTGGATGACCCTGTTTTACGCGAAGACGCGACTCTCATTCGAGAGCAAGCCGATCGCTGCCGAGACATTCTGCGCTCTATGGGGCGGGCGGGAAAGGACGACCTGCATTTGCACACCGCGCCCTTGAGTTCGGTCATCACAGAAGCCGCCGAGCCACACGCGAATCGAGGCATAGATCTGCACTTCAACTTCGGCTCGACGGAAGATCATGCAAAGAAATCTCCCGAAATTTTTCGCCGCCCCGAAATCATCCACGGCATTCGCAATCTGGTGCAAAATGCAGTGGATTTTGCGAGTGCCAATGTTTGGCTAGAGGCCAAATGGTCGGATGAAATGGTAACCCTACGCGTGTTCGACGATGGGCCGGGATACCCGTTGGATTTGATCGGTCGCATTGGCGATCCCTTCATCCGGCGCGGCACAAAGCGCAAGAAAGACGCCTCTCGGCCAGAGTACGAAGGCATGGGGCTGGGGCTGTTTATTGCCAAGACACTTCTGGAACGATCTGGTGCTCAGGTCAGCTTCACAAACGGTCCAAGGCGCCCTCGCAATCCATCCGAGCCAAGGTTTGGCGCTATCGCAGAAATCAGCTGGCCAGCTGCGTCAATCGTAAGGTCCAGCGGTGTCTCCACCGCCTTGGGCGAGAACAAACCCATAGAGATTTAATCAAGCCTTAATGAATTTGAGGTCAGGTCATTTGCGATGTCGGCATCGAAGGTGACTCTCATGGCAAATCTACTGTTCGAATTCGCAGCCACCCTCTCATTGGGTATGCTTCTTGGGGCGATGACTTTCTACTCTTGGAGTAAGCTAAAGGCCACGCAGGATGACACGCCGAAAGATCAACTGGAGTTTCGCTTCGAAAACCGTGAACTGGTAGACGCTTGCCCACGTGCACGGCGATCCCTTAGCCTCGAAGACTTGGACGAAGACGTGTATCATCAGCTGATTGATAGATTGTCTCGGATATTTCCTGACCTGCCGCAACGCTTGGGCGATTCGTCTCGGCACAACGCAAAGTTCACCCTAAACGTATCCACACAGAACGGTCCTGCCGTTTTGGAAGTCGACGCCCACGGCAGCAGTTTGAGCTTGCGGATGTCAGGGATCGAGGCACCATTGTCCCACAAAGTTCTGGTGGATAGCGATCAGGCTGCAGCAGCCGCAGCAGAACTGACGGTCCTTCGCGCAGCCGTTAACGCTGCTCCATATCTGTCTTGGCGCGAAACGGCTGATGGAACGCTTGATTGGGTCAATCAAGCCTATGCTACCATTGCCGAAGACACAAAATCTGCGCGCAGCTCTGAATCTTGGCCTCCCCCAAGGCTTTTTCACGATGGGCCGATCACATCAATGGGCGAGGCACCGTTAACCAAACGGTCGACCCTAGAGATGCGCTCTGGCGAGACACGCACTTTCGAAGTCCTCCGGTATGGAAACGGGAACGGTACTTTGAATTTCGCTGTGGATGTTGGGGCAACACTAAGGGCAGAAGAGTCCCTGCGTCAGTTTGTTCAAACCTTAACCCAAACCTTCGCGGCACTTCCGATCGGCTTGGCGATCTTTGACAAGTCCCGCTCCTTGGTGATGTTCAACCCTGCGCTTATGGATCTCACTCATCTCGATCCTGTGTGGTTGTCTTCTCGCCCGACCTTATATGACTTTGTAAATCAGCTGCGCGAAAACAGAATGCTGCCTGAACGACGGGATTTCGCAGACTGGCGCAAGAAAATCACCGAGTTGGATAAATCCGCTACAGACGGAAGCTACTGCGAAACTTGGGCGCTTCCGACCGGACAGACATACCGTGTTTCAGGGCGGCCACATCCGGAGGGCGCAGTTGCCTTCTTGATTGAAGACATTACCGCCGAAATGAGCCTGACGCGCAAATTCCGCCGCGAGTTGTCGATGAACCAAACGCTTTTGGATCATCTGCCCGAAGCCCTCGTCGTCTTTGGCGACGACGGCGTGATCACCATGACAAACGCCGCCTATGATGCTCTTTGGGGGACCGATCCCGAAAATGTGTTGGGCCAACTCACCATCACAGATGCAACGCGCCTTTGGCAATCAGCCAGCGCCCCCAACCCGATATGGGGGGATGCCCGCGATTTCGTCTGCACCCGAGGAGAACGAAGTGCATGGACCGATACAGCAACGCTGTCAAACGGGCGCATTGCGACTTGTCGCTTCGAACCATTAGCGGGGGGGGCCACATTGATCGGCTTCAACACGACCCCTGCGCCACAATCGGCCTTGCCCCAGCGACAGCAACCTTCCCAACTTGCAGTAGTTTCACCCTGATCAACGCTTGAAGGTACGGCGCGTTGGCGTAAAACTGCGCAGCATGACAGCCAAAGCCGAAATTCAGAACCGCCAAGCAACAGATCAGACCACTTGGGCGTCTGATCTCGTCAACCCAGAGGCCACGGCAAATCTTGCAAATGCGCTGGCTACCCAAGCGACTCCAGGCTTGACGGTGCTTTTGGAAGGTCCGGTTGGTGCAGGGAAAAGCTATTTCGCTCGCTGCGCAATTCAATCTCTGATGGCACAAACTGGCATGATCGAAGACGTGCCTTCCCCTACTTTTACATTGGTTCAAACCTATGAGTTAGATCAACTGGATGTCTGGCACGCCGACCTCTATCGTTTGACCAACCCCGACGAGCTGATCGAACTTGGCTTGGAACAGGCATTTGACACCGCCTTGTGTCTTATCGAATGGCCTGACCGATTGGGCGACTTGCGCCCCGCTGGCGCATTGAACATATCCCTAACACCAGATGCCAAGGACCCTGATCGCCGTTTCGTGCAGATCAACGGTCCCTCAGAAATAGTAACGCGCCTTATTGCCGCGATGGAGACCCAATAGGATGACCCTCACCCGACACCGCTTGGCCGAGGAATTCCTTGCCACAACAGACTGGAAGAACGGCATCGCGCGCCCATTGGCCGGAGATGCGTCAAACCGAAAATATGAACGTGTCACCGCCGAGGGATTGCCAACTGCGGTGTTGATGGACGCCCCCCCCGAAGCAGGCGAGGACGTAGGTCCCTTCCTCACCATCGCACAACATCTGTCCAGCTTGGGCCTCAGCGCCCCGACTATTTATGCACAGGATGTCACGCATGGGTTCTTGCTGATCGAAGACTTGGGGGATGGCCTTTTCGCCCACGTGCTCGACCACACCCCAGACATCGAAGACGCACTCTATAGAGCTGCAGTTGATGCGTTAATCGTGGCCCAAAACGCGCGCCCGCCCAAGGTGCAGCACTACGACGTGACCGCGATGACAACCACCGCAATGCTGGCCGTGGATTGGTATTTGCCCCATGGCACCGGAAGGGCCACCCCAGAAGTGCTACGGCAAGATTACGAAAGCTTGGTTCGCGGAATGTTGTCACGGCTGATGCTTGGCGATCCGGTTCTGGTTCAGCGGGACTACCACGCAGAAAATCTTTTGTGGCTCCCGAACCGCGAGGGTCCTGCCCGCGTGGGTTTGCTGGACTTCCAAGACGCGATGCTGGGGCATCCTGCATATGATTTGGCATCCCTGTTGAAGGATGCGCGGCGCGATGTGGCCCCTGAAGTGCAGCGCGAAATGTTGCAGTATTTCATCGACCAAACCGGCGCGGATGCTGCGGTCTTTTCAGGCGCCTATGCTGCCTGCTCAGCACAGCGGAACCTACGAATCCTTGGGGTCTTTACCCGCCTGTGTGTGCGCGATGGAAAGCCAGATTACCCTGATTTGATACCTCGTGTCTGGCGAAACCTTGTTGAGGATCTTCAACACCCGAGCCTGACCGAATTGCGCGACTTCGTGCTCACCAATGTTCCTGCCCCCGAGCCAACAGTTCTTGCGCGTATAAAGGCGGCCCAAAATGGGTGATCCAACGTCGGCCATGGTCTTCGCAGCGGGCTTTGGCACACGCATGGGCGCGTTGACGCAAAGCCGCCCGAAACCCCTGATCGAAGTGGCGGGCCGCGCATTACTGGACCATGCTTTGGATGTGGTCCGTGACGCTGAAGTGCGCGCGGTTGTGAATGCTCACTACAAATCCGACATGGTGGCAGCCCATCTCAACACCCGTCCAAACGTGGAGCTTTTGGTAGAAACCCCAGACATCTTGGACACAGGCGGCGGGTTGAAAGCAGCCCTTCCCCACCTTGGGTCAGACCCCGTGTTTACTTTGAATTCCGATGCAGTTTGGGCAGGACCAAACCCGTTGGACTGCCTGCGCAATGCGTGGCAGCCAGAACGGATGGGTGCCCTTTTGCTATTGGTGCCTCTGGCGCGAACGGTGGGCTATACGCGCGCAGGAAACTTTGCCGTCGACAACGAGGGACGGCTAACACGCGATACCAACGGCTTGGTCTACACCGGCGCGCAAATATTGCACACGGATGGGTTGGCGCAAATCACCGAGACGCAATTCTCGCTCAATCGCCTCTGGGATCAAATGCTGCCAAGCAAACAGGTCTACGGGGTCGAATACTCTGGCTACTGGGCCGATGTTGGCACCCCAGAGGGCATCAAGCTTGCAGAAGACATGATCGAAAAGCACCCGCATGTTTGAGCCATCATCAACTGCGCGTGTCTTCGCCCTTCCCTCTGGCGTCGATTTCCCCGCGGCCCTTGTGCAAGGGCTTTTAAGCAGAGCGACCGGCGCCCGCCCTCATGAAATGACGCATGTAGAGCTATATGTGAACACAACGCGGATGCAGCGACGCATCCGAAGCCTATTTGCCCAACGAAATGCCAGCTTTTTGCCTAAACTGCGGCTGATCACGGATTTGGGGCACGCAGAGAGCAGAATCGATTTGCCCGATGCCGTGAACCCTTTGGTGCGGCGATTGGAGCTAGCGCAACTGGTCCGCAGCCTGATCGAACAAGAACATGATTTCGCAGCCCGCGCCCATACATTCGATTTGGCAGACAGCCTCGCGGGATTGATGGAAGAAATGCAAGGAGAGGGCGTCCACCCCGACCGTTTAAGCGAATTGGACGTCGAGCGCCATTCCGCCCATTGGGAGCGCAGCCAAAAATTTCTTAAACTAGTTACTGACTTTTTTGGCTCTGACGTGCCGCTAAATGCCGAGGCGCGTCAGCGGGTTATCGTCAATCAACTGATTGACAGATGGCAAGTCTCCCCGCCTTCGCATCCGGTGATCATCGCCGGTTCCACCGGATCGCGAGGCACCACGAGACTGCTGATGGAAGCGGTCGCAAAACTACCCCAAGGCGCACTGATCCTGCCCGGTTTTGACGTCGATATGCCAGATCGAGTTTGGCGACAGCTGGATGACAATTTGACCAGCGAAGACCATCCACAGTACCGTTTTCGTGTTCTGCTTCGCGCATTGAATATCTCGCAAGACGACGTGCCACTTTGGGATCAAACGCGCCCCGCCTCACCGGCTCGAAACGCGCTTGTTTCACTGGCGTTGCGCCCAGCCCCCGTCACAGATGAGTGGTTGACCGAAGGCCCCAAGCTGCCCGATTTACCCGAAGCGACCGCCGCCATCACGTTGATTGAAGCCCCCACTCCGCGTTTAGAATCCCTCGCCATTGCGCTGCGTTTGCGTAAAGCCGCGCAAGACGGCAAAACCGCCGCGTTGATCTCACCCGACCGGATGCTCACACGGCAAGTCACCGCCGCTTTGCAACGCTGGGGGATAGAGCCGGACGACAGCGCAGGGATCCCGCTTCCACAATCGCCAAGCGGGCGAATTTTGCGTCAAACGGTCGAATTGATGGGGCGAAAACTGCCCTCCGACAAATTGCTTGCCGTGCTGAAGCATCCGTTGGTCGCCCATAGCGCACGTGGCAAGCACCTCAAGCACACGCGCGATATGGAATTGAAGCTCCTGCGTGGAGGGACCCCTTTTCCGACGCGCGATGATGCATTGGATTGGGCGCGGAAACGCAAATCTGACGAAGACGTCCAATCTTGGATCAATTGGTTGTGGGACATTCTCGATGCTCTGCGTGCCAGCGAGACTGCGGACCTTACCGATCATATCGAGCACCACATCGCCCTGACCGAACGCCTGTGCGCCGGTCCCGATAGCATTGGCGCAGGCAGCTTGTGGGACAAGAAAACTGGCGAAGAAGCCGTCAAAGCGGTGACAGGGTTGCGCGACGCCGCCCATAGCGGTGGCGAGATGAGCTGCGCGGAATATGGCGATCTGGTGCATTTTGTTCTGAACCAACACGAGGTTCGCGACCCCAATGCCCCACATCCCGATATCATGATCTGGGGCACCTTGGAGGCCCGCGTTCAAGGGGCCGATATGGTCATTTTGGCGGGATTGAATGATGGGGTTTGGCCCGAGTTGCCGAAGCCGGACCCATGGTTGAACCGGCAGATGCGCCAAGACGCAGGATTGTTGCTTCCCGACCGGCGCATCGGGTTGTCGGCCCATGATTTCCAACAAGCAATTTCTGCGCCCGAGGTTTGGCTAACGCGCGCCAAGCGCAACGCGGAATCCGAAACAGTTCCCTCTCGGTGGGTCAACCGCATGACCAATCTGTTAAACGGCTTGGACGGCGCCGGGGTGCAAGCCCTAGAGGGCATGCGCAAACGTGGGGTTGAATGGGTGGAACTTGCCGCGGCTCTGGACCATCCTCGCGCGCAAACACCGCCCGCGCCGCGCCCCTCGCCGGTGCCGCCTGTCATTGCCCGCCCAAAAATGCTGCCGGTGACGCAGATCGAAACTCTCATCCGCGACCCCTACGCCATATATGCGCGCTACATCCTGAAACTGCGGCGACTGGAGGATTTGCATGCCTCCGCTGATGCCCCATTGCGCGGACTTGCGTTGCACGAAGTGTTGGACCGCTTCGTCAAAGAAACCACGACACATCTGCCCGAGGACGCAACGGACCGGCTGACCGAAATCGCCGATCGCACCTTCGCCGAGCTGGTCCCTTGGCCCGCCACGCGCGCCATGTGGCACGCCAAACTGGCCCGCGTAGCCCCGTGGTTGATTGATAGCGAGCGCAATCGCAGGCAATTCGCCCGACCATTGCGCCAAGAAGACAAAGGCAGCGTTGCATTGGACGGATTGGATTTCACCTTGGAAGGACGCGCCGACCGCATCGATGAAGCCCCCGATGGCGCATTGTTCTTATACGACTACAAGACGGGTTCCCTACCAACAAAGCCGCAACGAGAGCACTTCAACAAGCAACTCCCATTGCTTGCCGCTATCGCAGACCGAGACGGTTTCAAGGGTCTAATAAGGCGTAAAGTGCTGCAGGCTGACTACATCGGCCTTGGCTCTGACCCCAAGCAGGAAGGTGACCGATTTGAACACGGCGACTTGGACAAAATCTGGAACGAACTCACAGAATTAATTCGTGCATATATGGAACCGGATAAGGGGTACTCGTCCCGCCGCGCCGTATTCGAAACCCGTTGGGAGCAAAGCTACGACCACCTCGCGCGCTTTGGTGAATGGGATGAAACGGATGAAGCACTTCCCATGGAGGTTGGCTCATGAAGCGCGATGCCGCCACTCAGGCGCAGGTTGCTGCTGCCGACCCCAAGGCTTCGACTTGGCTCGCGGCCAACGCCGGATCGGGTAAAACCCGTGTGTTGACCGACCGAGTGGCGCGGCTGCTTTTGGACGGGGTGCCACCGCAACGCATCCTTTGCCTGACCTATACCAAGGCCGCTGCGTCCGAAATGCAGAACCGGTTGTTCCAGCGCTTGGGCGATTGGGCCATGATGCCCGATGACAAACTTCGCGGCAGCCTTCAGGCCCTTGGCGCGACCGATATTGCGCCAGAGGTTATGGCCGACGCGCGCCGCTTGTTTGCCAAGGCCATCGAAACCCCGGGCGGGTTGAAAATCCAGACGATCCACTCTTTTTGCGCATCCCTGCTTAGACGGTTTCCCTTGGAAGCTGGCGTGTCCCCAGCATTTGCAGAGATGGACGATCGCGCGGCCAGAACCCTACGCGAAGATGTTTTGGAGGAAGTGGCACTTCAAGATCCCGCCGCGATGACTGCCTTTGCGCGCTACTTTAGTGGCGCGGAAATGGACGGGTTCTTGCAAGAGCTTCTGGGCCGCAAGGAACTGTTCTTCCCGCCCATCTCGGAGACGGATCTGCGGTCTGCTGGCGGGCTGGCTGATGGCGTGACCGAAGATACAATTCTGTCCTCAGTCTTTCACGGCAATGAGGCTGAATTGCTACGCGACGTGGCCGCAGTGTTGCAAGCCTGCGCAGGCAAAACCGACACGCAACTGGGTCTAAGCCTTGCGCATTTGGACTGCAGCTCGCTCGATCTAGCCTTGTTGCCGAGGCTGGAAAAACTGTTCCTTGGGGCGTCGGGAAAATCCGAAGGCTTGCCAAAGGCCCATCCCCCCACCAAAGGCGCAAAAGAGGCACTTGGCGCCTTGTTAGACCCTTTTGATGCCCTACGTATGCGCGTCTCGGAGGCCCGCCCATTGCGTTTGGCGCTTGCGGCCCATCTGCGAAACGCTGCGCTGCACAAATTCGCGCAGGCCTATCTGCCGCGCCTCGAAAAGCATAAGCAAAACCGCGCATGGTTGGACTTTGACGACTTGATCTTGAAAGCCCGCGCATTGCTCACCGACCCCAGTGTCGCAGCTTGGGTGTTGTTCCGTTTGGACGGCGGGATTGATCATATCTTGGTGGACGAAGCCCAAGACACAGCCCCACGCCAATGGGATGTTGTGCGGTTACTTGCGCAGGAGTTCACCTCCGGCCAAGGGGCGCGAGCGGACACAGAACGCACGATCTTTGTGGTCGGGGACCAAAAACAATCAATCTATTCGTTCCAAGGCGCTGATCCCGATGCTTTCGAAGCCATGCGCGCCCATTTCGACGAAGCGCTCACAGCCATCGGGCACCCGCTGCAACGCCAAGACCTGCTACATTCCTTCAGGTCCTCCAAAGCAGTGCTGGATCTGGTCGACGCCAGTTTCACAGGGGACTTGATGCGCGGCATGGGCGACAGGGTAGAACATGTCGCCTTCAAGCAAGATTTGCCCGGTCGGGTGGATCTGTGGGATTGGATCGAGGAAACCGAAAAGGCCGACAAGAAAGATTGGTTCGATCCCGTTGATACGGTCGGCGATGATCACCATTCGGTCCTATTGGCCCGTCAGATCGCGGCAACAATCAAAGACCGGTTGCAGCACGGGCAGATCACCGAAGTGAAGCGCATCGATGGACGGGATACCCAAGTCACCCGCCGGATCGAGGCTGGCGATTTCCTAATTCTCGTGCAGCGTAGATCAGCCTTGTTCCATGAAATCATTCGCGCGTGCAAAGATTTGGGCCTGCCGATGGCCGGTGCAGACCGATTGCGGATCGGGGCAGAGATCGGCGTGAAGGATTTGGTCGCGATGATGCGCTATCTGGCAACGCCTGAAGATGACCTGTCACTGGCCACTGTCTTGAGGTCCCCTTTATGCGGCTTGTCGGAGGCGGAGTTATTCGATCTTGCACATGATCGCCCCAGCTACCTAACCCGCGCACTTGAGGGGCAAAAAGACCGGTTCGCCCATGTCACGGATATGCTGCAAGACCTGCGCAACTCTGCGGATTTTTTGCGCCCCTATGACCTGTTGGAGCGGATATTGACCCGCCACGATGGTCGCGACAAACTTCTGTCCCGTTTGGGCATTGAGGCCGACGAAGGCATTGCAGCCTTACTGGATCAGGCCATGAGCTACGAACAAGCCGACATCCCGTCATTGACCGGCTTTCTGGAATGGCTGGCCCGCGACGAGGTCACCATAAAGCGCCAGATGGACAGCGCCGGAAACGCGATCCGCGTGATGACGGTTCACGGGGCCAAAGGGCTGGAAGCCCCGATTGTCATTTTGCCGGACACCGGTCAGATGAAGAACGACGTGCGCGATGACATTTTGCACCGCGATGGTGTGGCGTTTTGGAAAACCTCTTCAAAGGAATTGCCTTCTGCGCAGCTGGAGCTGACCACTGACATCAAGACCCGTCAGCGCGAAGAGCGGATGCGGCTGCTATACGTGGCGATGACGCGAGCGGAAAGCTGGCTCATTATTTGCGGTGCAGGGAAGCCGGCAAAATTTGCTGATGGCGGCTGGTATGCCGTTGCAGAGGCCGGAATGGCCAGTTTGAAGGCCGATGACGGGCGGTTGGAGCATCTAAGTTGGCCCGAAGATTTGCCAACCCGCGAAAAAGAGGCCGCAGCCGTGCTGGCCACCCTGCCAGACTGGGCGCAGCAAACCGCTCCGGATCGCCCGCCAAGCCAAGAGCCCCTGTCGCCGTCAAAGTTCAACGGAGCCAAGGCCTTACCTGATCCCAGCGGGACCGCGCTATCGGAAGATGACGCCAAGTTGCGTGGCACCGCATTGCACCGGTTGCTGGAACATCTTCCCAACGCCGCAGACCCGATGGATCTAGCGAACCGTTTGGGTCGATATGGCCCCAACGACGAAGATTTGTTTCCTCTGGCGCAAGCGGTTTTGGAAGCCCCTGCGCTGTCGCATATCTTCGCAGATGGAACCTTGGCAGAGGTAACATTAACCGCAAAGCTGCCCAGCCTTAACGGGCAATCCGTTTTGGGGACCATCGACCGGCTGATCATTGAAGATGATCGAATCCTAGCCGTAGATTTCAAATCCAATGTGGTTGTTCCGCCGTCGGCTCATATGACTCCGTCAGGAATTTTGGCGCAGATGGGGGCCTATTTGGAGATGCTGGAGCAAATCTATCCGGAAAAAACCATAGAGGTGGCCATTCTTTGGACGCAAAACGCCCAGTTGATGCCATTGCCACACGACATCGTGAGGTCCGCACTGGTCTCGGCCCATACATCTTGACGCCACTCGCAGGGCTACCTACGTTCCTCTCAACGATACACTCACCCATTCTGGAGATCACACCATGGCTACTGTCGCAGCAACTGACGCAACTTTTGACGCTGAAGTCCGCAATTCGGACATCCCTGTAATGGTCGATTTCTGGGCCGAATGGTGCGGCCCATGCAAGCAAATCGGACCAGCATTGGAAGAATTGTCCGCTGAGTACGAAGGCAAAGTAAAAATCGTCAAAGTAAACATCGACGAGAACCCGAATGCTGCCGCCGCTGTCGGGGTGCGCTCTATTCCGGCACTGTTTATGTTCAAGGACGGCGAAGTCGTGTCCAACAAAGTTGGCGCTGCTCCGAAGTCCGCTTTTGACAGCTGGATCAAAGAGACGGTCTAAACCGGCCTGAAACTTACTGAATTGGGGCGCACCTGTCGGGTCGCGCCCCTTTTTTGTTGCTGCCTTTGTGTTCGGATCAACTCATCCGCAATGTTGATCGCTTAGGCCTGGAAGCAGGGGGCGAAGAACTGTGATTGATACCGTCGCCTCATCCAATCTCCACTCGGCCGTCGGTGGGAAGAGAAATCCGCCGTCGGACTTGTAGACCGGACCTGCCGACCAAAAGGAATTCACTTTTCCACATTGGATAAACTCGAAGCCCATTTGTTCGAGTTGGTTCTTAGACAGTGAGGCTTTCGTGACCTTGGCCCCTTTTGGCTTGGTTGCTTCAAAGGCCTTTGCCACCCTGTTTTGAACTTTGCTCCAACGCACGGATCCGGCCCATTTGCCATTATCAAAGCGGGCACCTTCCACACTGCATACTTGGCCCACAAACCCGTTTACTCTGGGGTTATTGACCAACGTCAGGTACAGTCGCCCCACATCGGTATCAACCGTGCCAATTTCCATATGATTTAGCCTAGAAGAGGGCTTTAGCAAGCGCGTCATTTCTGTCGGGGCCTTGCCGCTTTTTCGGACTTGTTCACACCAGTTGATCACCGTTTCAAATCGAACAGAACTGGCCATGGCGGGGGCGGCCACCCAAGTTGAAAAAACCAAGGCAGCCAATACCGGCGCAAATGTGATTCTGGATAATCGGATCATTTGAAATTCCTTATGTAATACAAAGCAATTTATCGACCCGAGAGCGTCACTTCGCAAGTCCCCAACGAAAAGAGCCCCAACCAATTTTGGCAGGGGCTCTCTTACAGGCATTTAGGAAAGTTTAGTTGGTGAACTCTGGGTAGGCTTCCATGCCCAGCTCTGCCATGTCGAGGCCCATGACCTCATCTTCCTCAGATACACGGATGCCCACGATTGCTTTCAGGACAAACCAAATCACACCGGACACCGCGAAGGTGAACACACCCACCACAAGGATGGAATAAAGCTGAACGCCGATGCTTGCAGCGCTGTTCGTGAAGACAACCGCAATCGTGCCCCAGATACCCGCCATCAAGTGTACCGGGATCGCACCCACTACGTCATCGATTTTCAGCTTATCAAGGAATGGAACCGCGAAGACCACGATCACACCGCCAACAGCGCCGATCAAAGTAGCCGCACCCAAGGAAGGTGTCAGCGGCTCGGCCGTGATGGACACCAGACCGGCAAGCGCACCGTTCAAGACCATTGTCAGGTCGACTTTCTTATACAGAAGTTGCGTCAGGATCAGCGCAGCCACGGCACCACCTGCAGCTGCAGTGTTGGTGTTCGCGAAGATACGGCTGATGTCGCCAACATGGCCGGCTGTGTTCATATACAGCTGCGAGCCACCGTTGAAGCCGAACCAACCGAGCCACAGGATAAATGTACCCAATGTTGCCAAAGGTAGGTTGGAGCCCATGAATGGCACCGTACGGCCTTCTTTGTATTTGCCGATACGTGGCCCAAGGATCAACGCGCCAGCCAAAGCTGCCCAGCCACCGACCGAGTGCACAACTGTAGAGCCCGCGAAGTCTTGGAAGCCCATGCCGTCCAAGAAGCCACCGCCCCATTTCCAAGAGGCTTGGATTGGGTAGATAAAGGCCGTCAGGGCAATCACGAAGAACAAGAATGGCCACAGCTTGATGCGCTCTGCCAATGTGCCAGATACGATCGATGCGGTTGTGGCACAGAACATCAGTTGGAAGAAGAAGTCGGAACCGACAGACGCATACGTCAGGTCAGGCGATGCCTCTTCCATGCCAACGGGTTCCAAACCCGCAGTGGAGAACGCACCAAGGATGCCGTCAATGGACCAACCATCGCCGGGGTACATCAAGTTGTAACCGATAAGGTAATAGGCAATCGCGGCCAGCGAAAACAATGCGATGTTCTTCGTCAACTGCATCGCCACGTTCTTGGAACGCACCAAACCTGCCTCCAGCATGGCGAAACCAGCCGCCATCCAAAAGACGAGGAAGCCCGCCACAAGGAACATAAACGTGTTGAAGATGAAGCCGACCTCGGCAGTCACAGGCAAGATTTCCGCGTCTTGGGCCAGCCCCATGGTCGGAAGCGCCGTCAGCGCCGCAACAATGGGTAGAGTTTTTGAGAGTTTCATAAGTCAGGTTCCCCTTACGCCTTACAGCGCGTCTTCGTTGGTTTCGCCGGTGCGCACGCGGACGGCATGCGTCACATCAAGCACCAAAATTTTGCCGTCGCCGATCTTGTCGGTTTTCGCGGTTGTTGCGATCGTCTCGACAACTTGATCTGCCATCGATGCCGCGACTGCGATTTCCAGCTTCACTTTCGGCACAAAATTCACGGCGTATTCTGCGCCGCGGTAGATTTCCGTGTGACCGGATTGAGAGCCAAAGCCCTTCACTTCCGTCACCATCATTCCGCGCACACCGATGGCGGTGAGCGCTTCGCGAACCTCCTCCAGCTTGAACGGCTTGATTGCTGCTATGATCAACTTCACTGTTTTCCCCTTCGTTTTCGCCCCGAAGCCGAGACACGTATGAAGGCACAACAGTCCCTGACCCCGCGCGCTTCAACGTTGAGGGCGTAGATTTTGGGCAAAATTGGGGGGCGCGGCATTATTTTTTGCACAAATTTTAGCCGAAGCTTAATTATTAATCGAAATTGAGACCCGTCGAGCGAAGACTTCCCCTCTACATCTTCTTCACCCCGCCCTATATTAGGCCCAACAAAAAGCAGCCTTGAAGCGCAGGTACATGAGCAACTCCGGACGAAAGAAGCCCACCTTGGTGGCCGATAAACGCTATAACAAAGCGCCAGCAGCGAAGCCGAAGCCCAAAGCAAAGGCAAAGGCCAAGCCGAAAAAGCGCGTGGTCAGACGCCAAGCTGCGCCTAAGAAACGCGGGTTGATCGGATGGATATTGTTCCCATTCATCTGGACCCTGCGCTTGATTTGGCGCCTCACGTGGCGGATTACCGCCGTCGGCGCCATCCTTTTGGCGGCTGCTGTGGCCTATACCTATGCGCAGCTTCCTCCTGTAGAGACCTTGCTTGACGGCCGCACCCGCGGCTCGGTGACCTTACTGGATCGCGAGAACGTCGTGTTCTCATGGCGCGGCGATAACTTTGGCGGCGCAATCCGAGCCGAATCCGTAGCCCCCGCTTTGAAAAACGCGGTCATCGCCACAGAGGACAAACGATTCTACTGGCACCTCGGACTGTCCCCGCGCGGCGTAGCTTCGGCGATGCGCATCAACATGCGTGAAGGCCGCAAGCCATGGAAAGGCAACGGCGGCTCGACGCTGACACAGCAAACCGCGAAACTGATTTGTCTGGGCGTTGAGTTTGACCCCAAGAAATGGAAAACCGAAGCCAAATACGAAGCCGACTGTCGCCGCACGACTTTGGCGCGCAAGGGCAAAGAAGCGCTCTATGCGCTGGCGATGGAAGCCAAGTATTCCAAGAATGACATCCTGTCGATCTACCTGAACCGTGCTTATCTGGGCGCGGGCGCGCGTGGGTTTGAGGCCGCATCCAAGATTTACTTCGCCAAAAGCGCCTCTGAAGTCAGCGTGCCAGAAGCCGCGATGCTGGCGGGCCTTCTCAAGGCGCCAACTAAATATGCGCCAACAAACAACCTGCAACGCGCCCAAGACCGTGCGGCCACGGTGCTCAAGCTTATGCGAGAACAAAGCTATATCTCATCCGCAGATGAAGCCGCCGCAAATGTCGCCCCCGCAACCTTGTCCAAAGCGGCCCAAGCCCGCGCAGGCGGGTATTTCGTCGATTGGGTCATGGACACCGCGCCCGACTTTTTGGCGAAGGACACCACAGAAGACGTGATGATCCGGTCAACCTTCGACAGCCGCCTGCAAAAGGCCGCAGAGGACGCGTTGGACCACATCTTCGAGAACAAAGTCCGCCAAGGCTCCAAAGCGCAGGCCGCGATTGTGGTTATGTCGCCAGATGGCGCCGTGCGTGCGATGGTAGGTGGACGGCAGGCAAAAGTATCCGGCGCATTCAACCGCGCGGTGCAAGCGAAACGACAAACGGGTTCGGCGTTCAAACCGTTCGTATATGCAGCGGCGATGGACTTGGGCTTCCAATACGATTCCGTTGTAGAAGACGCAGAGGCCTGCTTCCATACTGCAGGCTCTGGCAATTGGTGCCCCAAAAACTACACGAACAAATTTAAGGGCGACATGACGCTCACCGACGCGTTGGCACAGTCAATCAACACTGTCGCCGTCAAAGTGTCCGAAGAAGTGGGTCGCGACAACGTGCGTCGCGTGGCAGAAGCCTTTGGCATCGACAACGAGTTGGCTAACGGGCCAGCCTTGGCACTTGGCGCGTCAGAAAGCACCTTGCTGGAAATGACGGGCGCCTACGCAGGCATCTTGAACGGTGGGCGCGCGGTGTCTCCTTACGGCATTCGAGAATTGCGCCTGAAAGGGGATCAAGACGCACTCTTTGGCCAAGGCGGCGGCTTTGGCGATCGCGTGATTTCCGAGAACGCAGCTCAGCAGCTGACCTACATGATGTACCGCGTGGTGAACGACGGCACTGGCAAACGCGCCCAGCTTGACGGCCGCGAAGTCGCTGGAAAAACCGGAACGACCAACGCCGCGAAAGACGCGTGGTTTATCGGCTTCACCGCGCAATATGTCGTAGGTGTATGGATGGGCTATGACGACAACACGCCCCTTAAAGGTGTGACCGGCGGAGGATTGCCTGCCGACATCTGGAAAGAGACAATGACGCGTGTCACTACAGGCCTGTCAGCGGAACCCCTGCCGATGATCCGCCCTGCAAACCCACCGCGTGTGACGCGACCAGAGCCGGTTCAGCAGCAAACGACCGCACGAAGCACCCCGGGAAACGGAGGCAATTCGCAAGGACAGCAGAACTTGGAGAATGTCACCGAGCAGATCATCCGCGATGTGGGAAGTCTGCTCAGGAACATTTTGGGCGGGAATTAACCCAGCTTGTTGAGATCGGCCGTTAGCTTGCCAATATCGCCGCGACGTTTATCCAGCATCGCGCCGATTTCGGCACGCTCTGACGTCAAAGTGTTCACCCCTTCAATGATGATATTGAAGATCTTTGGCTTGCCGGATTTATCAGACACCAACCAAGACACTTTGAACGGGGCAGAGCCACGTAGCTTGGCGGTGGATTGAACCTCGATGTTGCTCTTGGACTTCCGAGAGCCCTCGACAATAATCTTCCCACCAACGAACTCGTTGAAACGGTTGCCATATTTGCGGGTGAAATACCCTTTGAACGCCTTCACATATGCCTTCACTTCAGCCTTGCTGGCAGTGCGCCGCGCAGGGCCCAAGGTGGTCAGGGCGATGATGTTCACATCTGCGTAGCGCTCGAACACCCGCTGAAAGTCGCGTTGCATAGCGCTTGCGGACTTACCCGAAGCGATGATTTTGTTGATGTCAGACACTGCGGAATCAACAAGCTTTTCAGCAGCAGCGCCGCTGATTGCGAAGGCCGGAAGCGGAAGTGCGGTCGCGGCCAAACCGGCAACAATTGCGCGGCGGGAGAAAAGATTATTCTTCACCATAAACATCCTCATATGGGTCGTCGTAGTCAGGCTGCTCCCCACCGGAAAGTGTGAAGCGCCGGTTTTGCAAGTACAACAGCCGCGCCTGTGCGTAGCTGTCTTCACTTTCATATAGGACCGAGTCTATCAAATCAGAATACTGGTAGCGATCACCAAAGCGTGCAGCGACGCTGGCCCCCGTTCCAGCCGTGCGTAACGCGCCTTCGGTGCCGAAATTCAGAGGGTTTAGCAACAGGTCAACCACCCGCCCTGCAGCGTGGCGTTCGGTCGACGGACCCACAAGCGGAAGCTCTACATAGGCCCCTTCTGGCGCGCCCCAAACATGCAGCGTTTCGCCAAAATCCGTACCCCGGTTTTCCAAACCCGCATCGGTGGCAACATCCAGCAGCCCACCAAACCCAAGTGTCGTATTTACCAAAAAGCGGAACGTGTTGTGGCCGGCGTTCTCAATCCTGAACTGCAGCAAATTATTCAAAACTTGCCCAGGCAGGTTCAGGTTGGAGGCAAAATTGGACACCCCTTTACGCACAGGCTTTGGAACAATCGTCCCATAGCCTTTGGAGGTCGGGCTGACGAACACTTTGTCAATTGATCGGTTAAGAGAATGCGTGCCGCGATTTTGCTTTTCAATCGGGTCATTCACCCCAACGCCAATCGGCGCGGCAGTACACCCCGCCACCAAAAGGGCGAAAACGGACATAGCGCAAAGGCGCTTTGGCAAATTGGACAGCAGCTTTTTCATTTTCCCACCAGGGTCGTCGGTAATTCGGATGTGGCGCTATATGAAATGAAAGACCCAAGCACCAGAATACAAGTCACAAACACTCAATCTTTTGAGAATATGAGGACAGAAAGGCACAATTCAAGTCAGTTTTCACTTCCAAGTGACGCAAAACTAGCATCCCTTTCACAAAATCAGGTTAAACCCTACAGCTATGAGAAGAGAACAAAACCACGCTGGAAAGCTCGAACTGAACGCCGCCCGCCGCGAAAGCCGACCCTTGTTTATCGTCGCTTTCGTGTTCAGTATTTTTGTAAATTTGCTGATGCTCACTGGCCCGCTTTATATGTTGCAGGTTTATGATCGGGTCTTGGGCTCGCGGTCTGAAGAAACATTGGTCGCCCTGTCAATTCTGGTGGTTTTTCTCTACGCGATGATGGGCCTTTTGGACTATGCGCGTGGCCGCATTTTGTCGCGCATCGGTGCACGGCTTCAGGACAAATTGGACCGCCGTGTGTTTTCGGCGATGCTGCGCAAGTCGAACCTGATGCCAAAGTCTGGCGACAACAATACCGGTTTGCGTGATCTGGAGGCCGTGCAAAGCTTTCTATCCTCTCCGGCGTTGCTGGCGTTGTTTGACATGCCGTGGACTCCCTTTTTCCTTGCTGCCATCTTTATATTCCACCCGTGGCTCGGGTATCTGGCCGTAGCAGGCGGGGCTTTGCTGGTTCTGTTGACGTTGATCAATCAGCGCTCGACCCGCCAACCGCAGTTGGAGGCAGGGATTTACGGGCTGCAGGCCAACCGCCTCTCCGACGAAATCATGGACGAAACCGAAGTCATCGCGGGCATGGGGATGCGCGAGGCCAGCTTTGATCGCTGGCAAAAGCTCCGCGCAGAGTCGCTATCGAAATCGGTGCAAAAGGCTGATCGTGCGGGGGTGATCACAGCAACAACCAAGACCCTGAGGTTGTTCTTACAATCCGCAATGCTGGGGTTGGGGGCCTATCTGGTGCTGCAAAATGAAATGACTGCGGGCGCCATGATCGCAGGCTCCATCTTGCTGGGGCGCGCACTTGCCCCGATCGAACTGGCCATTGGCCAATGGGCTTTGGTGCAACGCGCCGCCATGGGGTGGCAAAGTTTACAAGCCCTGCTGACAGAGGTGGCCAATCTGCCCCCACGCACCCCATTGCCAAGGCCGAAGGCACATTTGCGCGGCGAACAGGTGACCATTATCCCCCCCGGGGAACGCCAAGCAACGCTCCGCATGATCTCGTTTGACTTACCGGCTGGTCAAGCAATGGGGGTTATCGGGCCATCAGGGGCTGGCAAATCAACATTGGCCAAGGCGTTGACGGGCATTTGGCCAACAGCCGGCGGGCAAACCCGTTTGGGGGGCGCCGCGCTAGACCAATATGATCCCGACACGCTGGGCAGCCTCGTTGGATATTTGCCGCAAAAGGTCACCTTGTTTGAGGGCACCATCGGGGAGAACATCGCCCGCCTTCAACCAAATGCGGATCCAAATGAAGTCATCAAAGCCGCCCAAAAGGCCGACGCACATGAGTTGATCTTACGTCAGCCTCAAGGATACGACACGCCAATATCAAACGCTCGCGGCCGTTTGTCTGGCGGCGAGATGCAACGCATCGGCTTGGCCCGCGCCCTTTACGGCAATCCGGTTTTGCTGGTGCTGGACGAGCCAAACTCGAACTTGGACAATGACGGCTCGCTCGCGCTCAATTCGGCTATCCGCGCCATGAAATCCGAAGGCGGGTCGGTGATCATCATGGCCCATCGCCCTTCTGCGATCACTGAATGCGAATTGTTGATGGTGCTTGAACAAGGTCAAAGACGTGCCTTCGGCCCCCGCGACGAGATTCTAAAAGGCACCGTGGCAAACCACAAAACCATCACCGGCACCAATACACCCGGAGGTGTAACATGAGCAACAATGCGCGGTGGTCCGCACGTATCCCGATAGCCATTGGCCTTGTGGCAATGGTGGTGTTGGTTGGCGGCTTTGGCCTTTGGTCGGTGCAAGCCAACATCGCAGGCGCGATCATTGCTCCTGGCCGCATTGAGGTCGATCAGAACCGGCAAGTCCTGCAACATCAAGATGGCGGTGTGGTGGCAGAAGTCGCGGTGCGCGAAGGTGCGCGGGTCAAACAAGGCGACACATTGCTGCGCCTTGATGATACGCGGCTAAAGTCCGAACTGTTGATCGTCGAAGGCCAATTGTTCGAGATCATTGCCCGCAATGGACGACTAAAGGCCGAGCGCGATGAGGCCGACGCTATCACCTTTGATCCCCTGTTGATTGACGCCGCACAGGATCGCGCTCAACTTCAACAATTGATCGACGGGCAGCAGCGCCTGTTCGAGACCCGCATAACCTCCGCCAGCCAGTCCATCGACCAGTTGGAAAAGCGAAAAGCCCAAATCGACAATCAGGTCGATGGGGTCCACGCCCAGCAGCGCGCTCTTGAGACACAGCTTGAATTGCTGAACCAAGAATTGGAAACCCAGCAAGACTTGCTCGACAAAGGCTTGGCGCAGTCCAGTCGCATTTTGGCCCTGCGCCGCGAGGAGGCGCGGTTGCGCGGGACTGTCGGTGAATTAAGCGCCTCTGTGGCCGAAAACGAGGGCCGCATCACCGAAATCGATCTGGAAATTTTACGCCTCGCGACCACGCGAAAAGAAGAGGCAATCACCCAGCTACGTGACCTTCAATACCGCGAGTTCGAACTGCGCGAGCAACGCCTCTCGCTCCAAGAACGCCTGTCGCGTCTGGACATTACCGCCCCAGTGTCAGGCCTTATTTTCGGGCTTACCGTCTTTGCTGAACGCGCTGTGATCCAACCCGCAGAGGCCTTGATGTTCATCGTTCCACAGGATCGCCCCTTGGTCATCACCGGCGAAGTAGAACCGATCCATGTCGACGAGGTTTTCTTAGGCCAAGACGTGACTTTGCGGTTTTCAACTTTTGATGCGCGCACCACTCCAGAGGTCTTTGGCACGGTGTCCTCGATCTCCGGTGACGCCTTTCGCGACGACGCCACAGGGCGCAGTTTCTACCGCGTTGAGATGACCTTGAAAGACGGCGAGATGGCCCGATTGGGTGATGTGGATCTGGTACCAGGCATGCCGGTGGACGGTTTCATTCGCACAGCGGACAGATCACCGATGACATATCTGTTGAAACCATTTACCGATTATTTCAATCGCGCTTTCCGCGAAACTTGAATGGAGAATTCACATGTCCAAGTTTGAAGCCCGCCTTGCCGATCTAGGCGTGTCCCTGCCTGATGCTCCGGCCCCTGCCGCGAATTATGTTCCCAGCGTCATTGTCGGTGACACGGTGTATATTTCAGGTCAGATCAGCCAAAACGATGATGGTTTCATAGTTGGAAAAGTTGGAACGGACCTAAGCGTCGAAGACGGTGCAGCCGCGGCCCGCACCTGTGCGATTTCGCTTCTGGCGCAATTGAAAGCCGCCTGTGGTGGGGATTTGGACCGCCTTGTGCGCGTGGTAAAACTCACCGGTTTTGTGAACTCTACTCCGGATTTCACCGAGCAGCCGAAAGTCATCAATGGCGCGTCAGACTTCCTTGTGGAAGCGTTAGGCGATGCGGGAAAGCACGCACGCTCCGCCGTGAGCGCCGGCGCATTGCCCTTCAATGTCGCGGTTGAAATCGAGGGTATCTTCCAGATCAAGCCATGACCCTGCCCGCTTGCTTTTTGGCCCGCCCGATTGCGCATCGCGGGTTGCACGACGCACCCCAAGGGGTGATCGAAAACTCGCCCTCGGCGTTTGAGGCCGCAATCGCTGCCGGTTACGGGATTGAGTTGGACGTGCAACTGTCCTCTGACGCTCAGGCGATGGTGTTTCACGACTACGACATGCGCCGCTTGACTGGGGAACGGGGCGCGATCCAAACCCGCACGGCACAGGTTGTGCGCGGTATGACGTTGTCCGGTAGCACCGACACGATCCTCGACTTGCCAGCCGTGTTGAAGCTGGTCGACGGACGCGTACCGCTGTTGATTGAGCTAAAGGACCAAGACGGCGCAATGGGTCCGAATGTCGGCCCGTTGGAGCAAGCGGTCGCGACCGCATTGGAAGCCTACCAAGGCGAGGCGGCGTTGATGTCCTTCAACCCGCATTCAACAAAGCTGATGTCGACTTTGGCCCCCCAACGCGCGCGCGGGCTGGTGACCAGCTCTTATGCCCCGAAAGACTGGGCGCCCCTATCAGCAAAGATATGCAACCATCTGCGCGACATCCCCGACTATGAAGACAGCGGGGCCAGCTTCCTGTCGCATGAGGTAGCCGATCTTGCCCGCCCCCGTGTGGCCGAGTTGAAAGCGCAGGGCGCGGATATCTTGTGCTGGACCGTAAGATCGCAGGCCGCAGCCGATCAGGCCATGAAAATTGCGCAAAACATTACCTTTGAAGGCTTTGTCCCTGCTTGACCCTGCCCCCCGAAGGCCCATCTTAGACAAAGACAAGACGGGACCGCCATCATGAGCGACGAACAGGTAGAAATCAGCGTTATTCCCAGCCTGACCCACGTCGACGCTGTGGATTGGGATGCCTGCGCCTGCCCCGAAGCCATAGACGGCAGACCCGTTGATCCATTCACCACTCACAGGTTTCTAATGGCGCTGGAACGCTCTGGTTCGGTGGGCGTGGGCACAGGCTGGCAACCGCAGTATTTGCTTGCACGGCTTAATGGCACATTGATTGGAACCGCCCCGCTGTTCGCAAAGAACCATTCGCAAGGTGAGTACATTTTCGATCACAATTGGGCGCAAGCTTTTGAGCGCGCGGGCGGTGACTACTACCCGAAGCTGCAACTCGCAGTGCCGCACACCCCTGCCACGGGACGAAGGCTTTTAGTAAAGTCGGACCACGCGGCGCTGGCCCAATCTGCGTTGGTTCAAGGGGCTGTTCAGCTTGCCTCGCAAAACCACCTGTCGTCGCTGCACATCACCTTTTGCACCGAAGCCGAGTCCGACGCTGGCGCACAGATGGGCCTGTTACCTCGGATCAGCCAGCAGTTTCATTGGGTCTCGGACGGCTATGCAAATTTCGACGATTTCCTCGCCTCCCTATCGGCGCGCAAACGCAAAAACATTCGCCGCGAACGTGCGCAGGCTGCTCGTTTTGGCGGCAGCATTCACGCGTTAACCGGCGACCAGATCCAGCCAGAGCATTGGGACGCCTTCTGGCGCTTCTACCAAGATACGGGCGCGCGCAAATGGGGCACTCCTTATCTGACGCGTGACTTCTTTGCCGAGGCGCAGGAAACCATGCGGGATGACATGTTGCTGCTGCTGGCGGAACGCGACGGGCACTATATCGCGGGGGCGTTGAACTTCATCGGGCGCGATACGCTTTTTGGCCGCTATTGGGGCTGTTTGGAAGACCACCCCTGCCTGCATTTTGAGCTATGTTACTACCAAGCCATCGAATGGGCGATTGCCCACGGCCTGACCCGTGTGGAGGCCGGTGCGCAAGGGGCTCATAAACTGGCGCGAGGTTACCTGCCAGTGGCCACACATTCGCTGCATTGGATCGCCGATGAAGGCTTTCGCACCGCAGTGCAGCAGTTCCTTGATGCGGAACGCAGGGCCGTCGACGAAGACATCGAGGTGCTGACCGAATACGGGCCGTTCAAACGAGGCGATAGCGCCCTAGACCCATAACAACAGGCCCCGCCAATTTGGCAGGGCCCCTTTGTTTTACAAGCTGCCAAGCAGGGCTTCGCCACCCGATACTTCACATACGCCCGGAGCCTCTTCTTCCTGCAATACCTTGACCACACCGTCTTCGGCATACATCGCATAGCGCTTGGACCGCGCAAGCAAGCCTGCGGGCGGGGCATCAAAATCCATGCCAATGGCTTTGGTGAACTCGGACCCAGCATCGGCCAGCATAGAGAGGCCTGCCTCGGTGGCTCCGGTGTTCTCTCCCCAAGCCTTCATCACGAAGGGATCATTGACCGAGACGCAGATAATTTCGTCGACCCCTTTGGCGTCAAAATCACCCTTTGTGCGTATGAAGCTTGGCACATGCGCAGAAGAGCACGTTGGGGTAAATGCGCCAGGCACGGCAAAGATCACGACCTTGCGGCCTTTGGTCAGGCTGGACAGCGAAACCGCCTCAGGCCCCTCGGCCCCAAGCCGAATAAGATTTACGTCGGGCAGTGAGTCGCCAGTAGATATCGCCATGTCGTTTTCCCTGATTGAGTTATGGTTCCCGATACATATAGGTTCACTTCAAACGCTAGACCAGAAGAGGGGCCTCGGATGAGCCACATAATCGTGATTGGTGCAGGACAGGCTGGATCGTCACTGACCGCCAAGTTGCGGAACTCGGGCTTTGACGGGGACATCACCCTAATCGGTGCCGAAGCCGTGCCACCCTATCAACGGCCCCCGTTGTCCAAAGCGTATCTATTGGGGGAAATGGACAAAGAACGGTTGTTCCTTCGCCCCGAGCAATTCTACACCGACCAGAACATCACCCTGCGCCTTGGTGCGCCGGTGACAGCAATCAACGCTGCGGCCAAGACCATCAGCATTGCTGGTGAAACCGTGGCCTACGACCAACTGGCCCTGACCACCGGATCAAACCCCCGCCACCTGCCCGCAAGCATCGGTGGCGCATTGCACGGGGTTCATGTTGTGCGCAGCCTTGATGATGTGGATGCCATGGGGGCCGACATGGCGCCTGGAAAACACGCTTTGATCGTGGGTGGTGGCTACATCGGGCTGGAGGCCGCGGCGGTGGCATCCAAAATGGGCTTGAAGGTCACGGTAATCGAAATGGCCGACCGCATCTTGCAGCGCGTCGCTGCGCCGGAAACCTCCGGCTATTTTCGTCAGCTACATGCGGACCACGGCGTCGATATTCGTGAGGGGATTGGCCTTGATCGCCTGTTGGGCGAAAGCAATGTCACCGGCGCACGCCTCACCGACGGTAGCGAGTTGGAGGTTGATCTGGTCATCGTCGGTGTCGGCATCACGCCTGGCGACGCATTAGCAAAAGAGGCGGGCTTGACCATCAACAACGGTATCGAGACCGACGCCCAAGGCCGCACTTCTGATCCTAATATTTGGGCCGCCGGCGATTGTGCATCCTTCCCTTGGCAAGGCGGGCGTATCCGTCTGGAGTCCGTGCAAAACGCCATCGACCAAGCCGAGCTGGTTGCCGAAAACATCATGGGGGCCAACAAGGATTACGTGCCAATGCCGTGGTTCTGGTCGGATCAATATGACGTGAAGCTGCAAATTGCGGGCCTCAACACCGGATATGACAAAGTCGCTGTACGCCAGACCGAAGACACGGTGTCTTACTGGTATTACCAAGGCGACAAGCTACTGGCAGTTGATGCGATGAATGATCCCCGAAACTTCATGATCGCCAAGCGCCTGATTGCAGCGGGCAAAAGCCCGTCAGCTGCTTTGGTGACCAACCCTGACACCGACATGAAAGCTCTGCTTAAGTGAGGATCATCGGCGGCATCCATCGCTCTGTGGCCTTGACGTCTGTCGGCAAGGGCGACGAGGCGGGGCACCTGCGCCCCACGACCGACCGCATCCGCGAAAGCCTGTTCAATGTGCTGGCCGGTGGTCGCTTTGGTGACCCGTTGGAAGGGGCACGGGTGCTTGACCTGTTTGCAGGGACAGGGGCGTTGGGGCTGGAGGCCTTGTCGCGCGGCGCCAAGCAAGTGTGCTTCATCGAGAAGGGGCGCGCGGGGTATAAGATTTTGTCCAAGAACATCGCCAAACTACGCGCCGGCGAGGTGACCAATGCCTTGACGTGGGACGCCACGCGGTTGCCTGACAACCCGTATGAGCCATTTGATTTGGTGTTTCTTGACCCGCCCTACGGCAAAGAATTAGGGGCAAAGGCCTTAACCTGCGCAATGAAACAAGGGTGGATCGCAGAAAACGCGCTTGTCGTGTGGGAAGAAGAGGCGCCGCAATCCGCACCAGAGGGGTTCGATGTTCTGGAAAGCAAGAAATACGGATCAACCCATATTACGTTTCTAGAGCTCAGCGAAAACTCCGCATAAAAAAGACCGCCCCAACTTGTAGGGCGGTCGATTGCTTTGCATCAGCTAAGGTCTCTACTGACCTTCGGCCACGAACGCCTTGGCGTCTTCCACCAAAGCTGCGCCAGCCAATCCTTTGTCAGTGGCCTCTGCGATCCATTCGGCGGTGACTTCCTCGCCCAGCGCCATGATACGTGCTGTCTCATCCGCCGACAAAACACCGATCTCGTTGCCGTCAGCCGTCATCACCTGTTTGCCAACCACGTCACCCTCGTCATGGGCGCGCCCAGCCCAAGCGGATGCGAATTCGCCAGAGTTGGCATCGATCACCGCTTGCAGATCAGCAGGCATGCTGTCGTATTTGGCCTTGTTCATCGCCCAGATGAAATACAGGTTGTACAAGGCCTTGTCGCCCGCCACATCTGTATGGCTGTCGGTCAATTCGTCCAGTTTCAGGGACGGGGACATTTCCCAAGTGATCACGCCGCCATCCACAACGCCTTTGGACAGTGCTTCAGGGAAGGCGGGAACTGGCATGCCAATCGGTGTGGCGCCCAGCTTGTCCAACAGCAAAGTGGCTGCACGTGATGGGCCGCGAAGCTTCAAGCCTTCGAAGTCTTCCACGGATTTGACGGATGGGCCTTTCTTGTGCACCAGTCCGGGGCCGTGCATGTGGGCTGCGATCACTTGCACGTCTTTGAAGTCATCCATCAGGTATTTTTGGGTAAATTTCCACGCGGCGACGGAAGCCGCCTCGCCGGATTTGGTGGTCATGAAGGGCAGCTCCATGGCCTCGGCTTCAGGGAAACGGCCAGGCTGATAGCCTGGGATCACCCAACCACCATCGACCGCGCCGTCGCGGATCAGGTCATATTGGTTGGGGGCTTTGCCGCCAAGTTGCATGAAGGGATAAAGCTCCACCTTGATGCGTCCGCCGGAATCCTTTTCGATTTTCTCGGCCCATGGCTGCATGAAATAAGTAGGGTTCGCCGACTTTGGCGAGACGAAGTGCTGGAAACGTAGTGTCACTTCTTGAGCCAAAGCGGTTGATGCGCTCGCCATTGTGAAAAGCGCAAAAGTCGTAGTCTTTAGAAAGGTCATCCAAGGACCTCCTTTTAATAAGTACGGTAGTGAGGCGTTAACCTCTGCGTGGCTTTAACCTCATCGTGGCTGGTATGTAAGTACTGCTCGGCCTAGTTGCAAGTCATTCGCAACAATGGAGCCCAAGTCGGCAAGGGAAGGGATTGTTTGCGCCTGTGAAATATGGAAGATTCATTGAAAATCGAGCAAAAGACCAAAATAGGCATGAACTTTATGAATGACCCGCAAATTCTGCTGGCAGATATCTTCGGATTCGATGAGTTCCGCACCGGTCAACGCGAAATCGTAGATGCAGTCTGCGCAGGTAAAAACACCCTTGCGATCATGCCAACTGGGGGTGGGAAATCGCTTTGTTTTCAACTCCCTGCCCTTGCGCGAGACGGGCTAACCGTCGTCATATCTCCTTTGATTGCGCTGATGCGCGATCAGGTACGGTCCCTTCGGGCAGCAGGGGTGCAAGCAGGTGCGCTGACCTCCGGCAACACCGAAGAAGAGACCGATCAAGTCTTCGAAGCCCTGCACAATAACGCGCTCAAGCTGCTCTATATCGCGCCAGAGCGCCTTGCTTCCTCTGGAACCCGCGACATGCTGAGCCGCGCCCGCTGTTCCTTGATTGCGGTGGATGAGGCGCATTGCGTCAGCCAATGGGGTCATGACTTCCGGCCCGACTATCTGCGTATTGGCGAGTTGCGCCGCGCGCTGGATGTTCCACTGGCCGCGTTCACCGCCACCGCGGATGCTGAAACCCGCGACGAGATCGTCACGCGGTTGTTTGACGGGCAACAACCCGAAACCTTCATGCAAGGCTTCGATCGCCCGAACCTGAATCTCGCATTCGAGGTCAAAGACGGCCCGCGTCGCCAAATTCTGGACTTCGCGAATGCCCGCAAGGGTCAGTCCGGCATCGTCTATTGCGGCACGCGTGCCAAAACCGAAACCTTGTCGCAAGCCCTGCGCGATGCGGGCCATTCCGCCTGTCACTATCACGGCGGCATGGACGCCGAGGACCGCCGCGAGGTGGAGCGGCGCTTCTCCCAAGAAGATGGCCTTGTGGTTGTGGCCACTGTGGCCTTTGGCATGGGCGTCGACAAACCTGACATTCGCTGGGTCGCCCACGCCGATCTGCCCAAATCCGTCGAAAGCTACTATCAGGAAATCGGCCGCGCTGGCCGCGATGGCACCCCTGCGGATACGCTGACACTCTATGGTCCCGACGATATTCGCTACCGCCGCCAGCAAATCGACGAAGGCCTCGCTCCCGACGATCGCAAAGCCGCCGATCATGCCCGCCTCAATGCGTTGCTTGGCTTGGCCGAAGCGTTGGAATGCCGCCGAAAACCATTGTTGGAATACTTTGGCGACACCGACGTCACTTGCGGGAATTGCGATCTTTGCGAAAAGGCCCCCGAAACATTCGACGGCACTGTCGCTGTGCGCAAAGCTTTGTCAGCCATCCTGCGCACCGGTGAGTATTTTGGTGCAGGACACTTGATCGACATTCTACTGGGCAATTCCACCGACAAGGTGAAAGCCCGCGGGCACGATGAATTGCCCACTTTCGGAATTGGCGGTGAATACGACAAACGGGGCTGGCAGGCTGTGTTTCGCCAAATGATGGGCCGCGACCTGATCCGCCCCGACCCAAGCCGCCACGGCGCCTTCCGCATGACCCAAGACGCGCGGCCTATTCTGCGGGACGAGGCCACGATTACCCTGCGCAAGGATACCATCCGCAAGGGCGCGAACCGCCCCGCGGTCAAAACGCTGGTCTCGGATGAGGATGCGCCGCTGCTATCCGCCCTCAAGGCCAAGCGCCGCGCCTTCGCAGAAGCCGCCCGCGCGCCAGCTTATGTGATTTTCAACGACAAAACCCTGATCGAGATGGCCGAAACACGGCCGTCCACCTTGGATGAATTCGCCCGCATTTCCGGCGTTGGGGCCAAAAAGTTGGAAAGCTTTGGCGCGGCCTTTTTGGAAGTTATCAATGGTGCACCCTCTCCCGAGCTGCACCCAACCCGCCGCAAGCTGGCCGGTCGCGACAGCGGGGCGCTCTATGATCAACTTCTGGAGGTCCAAGCCAATCTGTCTCGCGGCGCCGAAGGCTACGACAAACCGCTGAGCTGCTCGGCGTCTTTGATCGCCAAGGTGGCTGAGACCAAACCAAGCGACAGCAATTCCATGGCGCGCCTTCTTGGCGACCGCCGTGCTGAACGTTTTGGTGAGGCCTTTCTAAATGTGCTGAAAGCCTCTTGAGGCCACGGCGCAGGCGGCTACATTGAACGTCAAAGGAGCCCCCCTATGCTGACCGTAATTTCGCCCGCCAAGAAACTGGATATGACCGCCGTGAACGTCACTCCGACCCTGCCGGAGTTTCAGGCTGATGCGAACATATTGGCAAAGGTGGCGCGTGACCTGTCAGTGGATGACTTGCGCAAGCTGATGCATATCTCCGAGAACCTCGCGACCCTGAACCGCGACCGCTTTCACGCGTTTCAGGACGCCAGCACCCCCGAGAACGCCAAAGCCGCAATGTATATCTTCGCAGGTGACACCTACACGGGTCTGGAGGCCAAGAGCCTTGACGCAGACGAGGTAACCTTCGCCCAAGATCACTTGCGCATTTTGTCGGGGCTTTACGGGCTTCTCAAACCACTCGACGCGATCCAAGCTTACAGGCTGGAGATGGGCAGCCGGCTGAAAACTGCACGCGGCAAATCTTTGTATGACTATTGGGGCAGTACCATCAGCGAGGCGCTGAATGCGCAGGCCAAAGACCAGCAAACCGACACGCTCGTCAATTGTGCCAGTCAGGAGTATTTTGGCGCGGTGAAGCCCGACGCATTGACCCTCAATGTGGTCACTCCGCAGTTCTACGAGGACAAGCCAACCGGCCCCAAGATTGTCAGCTTCTACGCCAAGCAAGCGCGCGGGGCGATGGCGCGCTTTATCATTCAAAACCGCCTGACCAAACCCGATCAGATCCGCGATTTCGACACCGGCGGCTATGCGTATCAAGCCGAACAATCGACACCAAACCGTCCTGTTTTCTTGCGCACAGAAGCTGCTTTTGAGGCCTTGAAGAAGGCATCTTAACGCCGGCTTTTGCCAAGCGCGTAGAATCCGCTTAATCTGCCCTCAGCCCTTACAAATCCCGCGCACCATTCACAGGTACATAGACGGGAAACGAAGCAATCGGGGGCAGAGGACAAGACGATGAGCAACACCAGACGCGCATTTTTGCTCGGCACAGGGGCCTTGGTTGGTGCCTATGCAACCCGCAAATATTACACCACTCCGGACCCTGCGGGACGCGTTCTCGATGCCCCGACAAGCGACCCGTTGATCTTGAACGACGCCTCCGAACTGTCACCTACCCGCGTCGCCAAACATCTGATCCTGACCGACCGCTTCGAGGCCCCCCAAATCGAAGCCTTGCGGGCTGAACTGTTGGACGCCAAGCGATCTGGCCGCGCGATGATTGCCTCGGCTGCGCGGCATTCCATGGGCGGGCAAAGCATGGCCGTTTCCGGCACGACCATCACCATGAACGACGAATGGCTGGAGCTGGACAAAACCGCGCTGACCTATCGCTGTGGCGCTGGCACGCGGTGGTCAACCATCATCGCTAAACTCGACGCTGAAGGATATTCCCCCGCCGTCATGCAATCCAACAATGACTTTGGCGTGGCCGCGACCTATTGCGTTAATGCTCATGGCTGGCCGGTGCCCTTTTCTGGCATGGGGTCGACCGTCGTAAGCTTGCGAATGATGCTGGCGGACGGGTCTCATATTACCTGCTCGCGCGAAGAGAACGCCGACATCTTCTTTGCCGCAATGGGGGGGTACGGGCTGCTGGGCGTCATCACGGACATGACAGTCAGAATGGTCGCCAACACCCGCCTGCAGCCTACGTTCGAAAAGATGGACGCCGAGATGTTTGGCCCGCGCTTTGTGCAGGCCATCAAAGGGAAAACCGGCGTGCAAATGGCCTACGGACGCCTAGACGTCAGCAAGGATCGCTTCTTCGAGCAGGCCATGATGGTCACCTATCGTCCCAGCCAAGATCAAAGCGATCTGCCGCCCGCACCGGGTTCTGGTTTTATGTCCAAGGCGTCTCGGTCCATTTTTCGTGCGCAACTTGGCTCCGATAGCGCCAAGCACCGTCGTTGGTGGTTTGAAACAGGCCTCGGGCCTTGGGTCGGCAGCGGCGACACCACACGAAACACGCTTCTGAACGAGCCAGTGGTCACCCTAGATGACCGCGATAACACCCGAACCGACATTCTGCATGAATACTTCATTGCGCCTGAAAAATTCGCGGGCTGGATCAGCGCCTGCCGCGAAGTGATCCCTTCCAGCTATCAAGAGCTGCTCAACATCACCCTGCGCTATGTCGCGCGAGATAGTGAAAGCTGGTTAAGCTATGCGCCAGCGGACCGGATCGCCTGTGTTATGCTGTTCTCGCAAGAAAAGACCCACCGCGGTGAGGAAGACATGAAACGCATGACGCAAGAGTTGATCGATCGCACGCTGGATCTGGGCGGCAGTTACTACCTGCCCTACCGGTTGCATGCGCGCCAAGACCAGATGGTCAAAGCCTACCCGGGCCTGCGTCCGTTCATCGCCAAGAAACGCGCCATGGATCCGACTAACCTGTTCCGCCACGCGATGTGGGACACCTATATGGCAAGGGGCTGATACCATGACCATTTTGCGCCTGATCACCTTTGGCTACTTCGTCTCGCTGCTGATTGCCGCCTCGCTGAATTACCTGCCCATCGACGGCATCATCGACGACCAAGGCTACGCTTTCGGCATCTTCGCTTTGGATGTGTTCGACGATCTGTTGCATGTGGCCTCTGCGCTTTGGGCGCTTGCTGCCGCGTTGATCTCGCATCGGGCCAGCCGCGTTTTCCTGACCTATTTCGGTGCGCTCTACTTTGCGGATGGTTTGCTCGGCCTCGCCACAGGATCAGGCTTCCTAGACGCAGGGATCTTGATCTATGGCTTCTATGAATACTCAAGTTTCGCGATCAAACTCGCCGCCAATATCCCGCATCTCTTTTTGGGCGGCTTCGCTCTTGTCGCAACCTATTTGGGGCGCAAGTGAAGCGGCTGCTCAAATGGCTGGGGCTGATGCTGGGGGCATTGATCCTGCTGATCGCCGCCCCGATCGCCTACACGGAAACCATGTGCCGTGGCACGCCGCTGGAGCAGGCCGAGGCGAAATACATCACCGACCCCGCATGGCAGCGAGCGGAGGCGCGAACCTACCTCACCTATCCCGAGTGGCACATTGTCTACGCCTATGAAGGCTACGCCGAGGTATTGAAGCGCGCTGATCCCCACAACTTTCCCTACAGCCAAGCCATCACCGGCTTCTGGACGTCGCTATGCGCCCTTACGGAGAAAGCCGATGAATTGGGCGAAGCTGGGACAGATGCCAAGCTGACGATCTACACAATCGGGGCCAGCTTTACGCTCGAGATGCTGTTCAAGGCTGCCTATGAAGAAACCATAGGCCGCATGGCGTCTTGGACCTCCGACACCTCTCCGCAAGACAAGGTAGAGGCCGCCATGGCCGACGACTATGCCACCTTCCTGCAAGAGGTTCCGTGGTACAAATACGACTTTGACGGCTGGTACGCCAAACTTATGGCTGCCCCCACACAAGGCGTCAGATCCTTTGAGCGCCGCATCGCCCTAGGCATCGAATGGAAGGCCAAAGCGGCCTATGCCCGCCTCATCGAGAAGGCCGCGGGGGCGGTCGGCAAAGACGAATTGACGATGCGCATAGCCATCCAAGGTGCAACGCCAGCCTATCTAGAAAGCTTCCCCAAAGTCACAATCATTCGCACCGAAGGCGATACCATCATCGCAGAGGTGCCGCGCTATAGGACCTTCACCAGACTTGTTGAAAACATGATTATCTTGTCGCGCGACAGCGAAGCCCGCATCGTGGAAATCGCGGGCAATGACGACATCCTTGTTAGCCTGCAATCACGGCCCAACCCCATATTGCCAGATAACATAAACATCTTGTCGGTCACCAAGCGTCCCGGAACCTACGACAAAACTCGCGTTCTAATCACATTGAAAGTAGATCAGCTTCACAGTCTGTACCCGCTGCTAAAACTCAGCGGGCTAGAACATATCTACGACTACTAGATGCGGCACATCTTGATCATATGCACCCTTGTCGCCGTTTGGTTCGCGCTGGCTCTTGGTGCGATGCTGACGGGAACAATAGCCACCGCAGCCGTGCCCAAAGGAACCAGAATACCAGCGAACGTGGCGATTGTGGGAAGTGCGCCTGGCCTGCTGATCCTGCGCAGTGATGACCCGAACTATGTCCGCAATCTATATCAAAACGGTGCCAAACTGGTGCTGCCCGCGCGTAAAAAGACCTGCCTCAACTTCCAAGGCTAAAGGATCTGGGCAAATCCTAGTCTCCATTTGGTTACAAATACTCAAATACCGTCAGCAGCCGAAAAGACCGCAACTGCGGTACTTCACGACCGCGTCAAACGTCTCGGGCAATGTGCCGGACGGTTGCAAGATTTCCAATGTCGGGATCACCAGTTCAACGGTGGTACCATCGTCGGAAACCGCACCGTTGGTGCTTTCGATTTCTAGCGCACGCAGACGCACGACAATCTCGGATTCCGCCAACCCGTCCGCAATCAAAGAGAACATCGGATTGTCCGTAGATAGCTCCGCAGGCATCCCCTCGATCTTCTCGAAGTCCAGTGGCACGGATATCTTCAGGCGTTCTTCGTCCAGCCGCACCAGTTCCATCTCGCCTAGAAACGGGTCTTCGGACTTGGCGGCGGCCGCTTCGGCAATGGCCTCATCTACGGTCAGTGTTTCGTTGATCTTGCACGATACAGTTTCTGGCGACTCCACCCGCACGGAGTCTGCGGGGCAAAGCGCACCTGCTTGCGGTCCCATCGCCTGTACCATGTCGAACAATTGGCGCCCCAAGGTCATTGTGGTGGCGGTGGTGATCACCTCGTCCTCACCAATTTTCACGTCCGTTTCTACATCCAGACAGGCGGACAATGGCAGGATCAAAACAACGGCAAGCTTGCGTAAAAACATCAGGGAAACTCCAAATACCAATTGCTGGCAACTTGCCCGATATCGCCCCTTTTGGAAAGACGCGCTTTCCCTCGGTGTCGCATGAAAAAGGCCCCGACATTGCTGCCGAGGCCTTGCTTCATTCTATCGGCGGCACATTAGGCCGAGCGCGACGCGCGCTTGCGCTCATGCGGGTCAAGGTGACGTTTGCGCAGACGGATGGCGTTCGGGGTCACTTCCACCAACTCGTCGTTGTCGATGTAGGCAATCGCCTCTTCCAGCGACATGCGCACCGGCGTTGTCAAACGAACCGCTTCATCCGTACCCGAGGCACGCACGTTGGTCAGTTTCTTCCCTTTCAGCGGGTTTACTTCCAGATCGTTTTCGCGCGAGTGCTCGCCGATGATCATGCCTTGGTACACCGCTTCCTGGCTGCCGATGAAGAACTTGCCGCGGTCCTCAAGGTTGAAGATCGCATAGGCCACGGCAACGCCGCTTTCCATGGAGATCAGAACACCAGCGCGACGGCCTGGGATGTCGCCTTTATGCGGTGCCCATTCTTGGAACACGCGGTTCAAAACACCCGTGCCGCGCGTGTCCGTCAGGAATTCACCGTGGTAACCGATCAGGCCGCGGGACGGCACATGCGCGATGATGCGGGTCTTGCCGGCACCGGCGGCTTTCATTTCAGTCAGGTCGCCCTTACGGGTGCCTGTCAGCTTCTCAATCACCACGCCGGAGTATTCGTCATCCACGTCGATGGTGACTTCCTCGATAGGCTCGTGACGCACGCCGTCGATGTCTTGGAACAGAACCTGCGGACGAGAGATCGAAAGCTCGAACCCTTCGCGGCGCATGTTCTCGATCAAAACGCCCATCTGCAATTCGCCGCGACCGGCAACCTCAAAGGCGTCACCACCCGGGGTGTCGGTGATCTTGATGGCGACGTTGGATTCGGCTTCTTTCATCAGGCGGTCACGGATAACACGCGACTGCACCTTCTTGCCGTCTTTGCCAGCCAGCGGGCTGTCATTGATGCCGAAGGTCACTGTGATGGTTGGCGGGTCAATTGGCTGTGCAGGGATCGCGTCGTCCACATCCACGGCGCACAAAGTGTCGGCCACGGTTGCTTTGGTCATGCCTGCAAGCGAGACGATGTCGCCGGCTTCAGCCACGTCGATGGCTTCTTGCGTCAGGCCGCGCGATGCCAGAATTTTGGTGGCGCGGAACTGCTCGATCTTGGTGCCATCGCGCGACAAGGCCTTAACCGTTTCGCCAACTTTCAGCGTACCGGTTTCAACACGGCCAGTCAGAAGGCGGCCAATGAACGGGTCGGAACCCAGTGTCGTCGCCAGCATGGAGAACGGCTCGTCGCGCTTCTCGATCTGCTTTGGCGCCTCTACGTGCTCTACGATCAGGTCCATCAGTGCGGACAAGTCTTTGCGCGGACCGTCCAATTCCATGTCGGCCCAACCAGAGCGGCCGGACGCATACATGGACGGGAAGTCCAGCTGCTCGTCTGTGGCATCAAGGCTTGCGAATAGGTCAAAGCATTCGTCCAGCGCGCGGTCAGGTTCCGCATCGCCTTTGTCGACCTTGTTAACCACAACAATCGGGCGCAGGCCCAAAGCCAGCGCTTTCGAAGTCACGAATTTGGTTTGTGGCATCGGGCCTTCGGCCGCATCCACCAACAGAACCACGCCGTCCACCATGGACAAGATGCGCTCTACCTCGCCGCCGAAATCGGCGTGACCGGGGGTGTCGACGATGTTCAGGCGAACGCCTTTCCATTCAACCGAGGTCGCTTTGGCAAGAATCGTGATCCCGCGTTCGCGCTCCAGATCATTACTGTCCATGGCGCGTTCGGCCACGGCCTGATTCTCGCGGAACGAGCCAGATTGTTTAAGCATTTCATCCACAAGCGTCGTTTTGCCGTGGTCAACGTGAGCGATAATCGCAATATTGCGAAGGTCCATTAGACTAACCTTGTAAGGAGTGTTTGCGCGCGACCTAACGCACTCGTCCTACAAAAGCCAGCCTATTCGCGGCGACGCGGCAATAAGAGACGTTTTATGCGGTGATTTGGCCTTCGGGTGGCGAGAAAGCAATTTCTTGCCCTTGCCCGCGCCGCGGCGTCACTCGCGGCTGCAAGTGTCGTCGCGGCGGTCGTCGATGGGCTGTCTTAGCTCAAAAACTGCTTCACTACCTGCGCTTGAAGTTTCTGACCGTCTGGGTCCAGATCCGTTTTCAATCCGCAAAACGCTTCGGCCCAATCCGATGTTCTTTTGCGGATAGGTGGGGTGTCGGAGTTAACGCATTCCATAACCACAGCCGCAACTTCATCGCTGGTTTGATAGATACCTTCGTTTTGACGGCTCTGAGCTCCGCCGATGTATTTTTGCAAAATCGGCAAATATTCGTCGTCCAGCATTCCGCCGCTTTGCTCGACTTGCTTCAAAACACTGGCTGCGAATTCCGATTGAATGCCACCTGGCTCAACCACACAGAAGTGAATGCCAAAGCTGGGGGTGATATAGGACGCCATTGACTCCATATAGCCCTCGACACCAAATTTCGCGCCGCAGTAAATCTCGTTGAACGGCTGCCCGACCAAGCCGCCCACTGACGACACCGTCAGCACATGGCCAGAGCGCTGTTTGCGCATATGTGGCATCACCGCTTTGGTGCAGCGCACGACGCCCATGTAGTTCACATCCATAACCCATTGAATGTCTTCCTCAGTCGCCTGTTCGGTCGACCGCACAAAGCCCGCGCCTGCGTTATTTATGAGAACATCAATTCTACCCGATTTGGCGATGACCTCTTCCACCGCAGCGTTGATTGTTGCGCTGTCTTGCACATCAAGAGGCAACACATTGAGCGTCACTCCCGCCGCGTCTGCCGCTGCATCAAGGGTTGCGCGTTTATCCAAGTTGCGCATGGTCGCATAAACCTCGTGGCCCGCCTGCGCGGCCTGCACGGCAATGCTTACACCCAAACCTGTGGATGTGCCGGTGATCAAAATAACTTTAGACATGAGCTTTCTCTTTCAAATTGGCGACGACTATCTCAGCCGTTTCAAAATCTCTAAATTTGCGTATCCATCCGGCACCAGCCCGATAGAGCGTTGAAATCCGCGCACCGCCTCTATCGTGAGCGGCCCGATCTTTCCGTCGATCTTCTTGGTGTCAAAACCTTTGGCCGTCAACAGACGCTGCATCTCTTTGCGCTCGGCAAATTTAAGGGCGCGGTCGCCACGGGGCCACGTGGACTGAATGGCGGGTTTGCCCTTCAACCGGTCTGACAAATGCCCAACCCCAATGACATAGGCGTCGGCGGTGTTATAGCGCTCGATCACCTCGAAATTCTTGAAGATCATGAAGGCCGCCCCCTTGGCCCCCGCAGGCAGCAGAATTGACGCTTTGCCGTGGTTTGGAACCATTTTCCCGTTCATGTCTTTGAAACCCAACGCGCCCCATTGCGCAGGGGATTTCAGAATTTTTCGGTCGGCCAAACTGTAGTCGAACCCGCTTGGAACGCGCACTTCTACGCCCCACGGTTGGCCCTTTACCCAGCCAAATTTCGCAAGGTAATTCGCCGTAGAGGCAAGGGCGTCGGTCGGGTCGCTTCCCCAAATGTCGCGCTTTCCGTCTCGGGTGAAATCCACGGCGTACTCAAGGTATGACGTTGGCATAAACTGCGTATGCCCCATTGCGCCCGCCCATGATCCAGTCATGCCACGAGGGGCCACATCGCCTGACTGCAGAATTTCAAGCGCTGCAATCAGCTGCTGCTCGAAGAAGGCGCTGCGCCGCGCGTCATAGGCCAGCGAGCCCAAGGAGCCGATCAAATCATTCGAGCCTTTGAACGTGCCGTAAGCGCTTTCTAGTCCCCAAACAGCGGCCACAACTTCCTTGTCGACGCCGTAGCGCGCCTCGATCTTGTCCAAGACTGCACGATGCTTGGCGATGGCCTTTTTGCCGTTGGAAATCCGCGCATTGCTGGCTGCACTATCAAGATAGTCCCACAGCGTTTTGGTGAACTCTGATTGATTGCGATCGCGCTTGATCACATCCGCATCATACCGCACCCCCGCAAAGGCCCGATCAAAAGTTGCACCCGAAATACCCTGCGCCAAAGCACGCGGGCGGAAGGTTTTCACCCATGTTTGAAAGCCTGCGTTCGAAGCCGCCAATACCACCGGCGCAGCGGTTGCCGGACGAGTGGCGCGTTGTTGCGGCCGAAGCGAGCGCCCGACGGCCAAGCTGTTCGCAGGAATAGCCAACGCCGCTTGCACAATCGGTGCGGCACCTTCCGGCCTAACCAGCGGGCGTTCCGACGCCCACGCACCCTGAGCCGCGAAAACGGCTGCAGCTACACTTAAAAATCTCATCTGGGACACCTGCTCGTGTTCTGTAATTGGTGTCAGTCTATCGCGGATTGGTATCCGTGCAAAGCTACGTCCGCTTGCGCTTCAACTTCTTCTTCAGCTTGGCCCCTTTGGCCTTATACTTGCCGGTCTTGCGCCCCTTGGGTGGCCCCTTGCGACCGCGTCCGCCCGTTTGTGGCAAGGGTTTCCCGTTCAGCTCCAGCAATTCCAGCACCAATCCGCCGGTCACCGGCGTCGCCTCGGCAAGCCGCGCAAGAACCCGCGCGCCAAGGCCAATGACCACACCGGATTTCTCTCCGCGCAGGGTTTGCGCATCGCGGTCATACTCGAAATATTCGCGGCCCAACGTGCCGATTGGAATCAATCCGTCAGCACCGGATTCATCCAGCTTCACAAACATCCCGAACTTGGCGATCCCGCTGACGCGGCCCTCCATTTCGGTGCCAACCCGATCTGCCAGATAGGCCGCCAGATAGCGGTCGGTGGTATCGCGCTCCGCCACCATCGAGCGGCGCTCGGTGGTGGAAATATGCTCGCCCGTGGATTTCAGATCATCATCGACCAAACCATCGTCGCCAAACTGATGCGCCGAAATCAGCGCGCGGTGCACGATCAAATCCGCATAGCGCCGAATGGGCGAGGTGAAATGCGCATAGTCGCGCAACGCCAGACCAAAATGGCCGAAATTCTGCGGGCCATAGTAGGCTTGTGTCATGGATCGCAACGCCGAGATGTTGATCAGCTCTGCCTGATCCGTCCCTGCTGCCTGTTCCAACAACCGGTTCAGGTGCCGCGTTTGCAAGACTTGCCCTTTGGCCAAAGTCAGCCCGCTGGCTTGCACAACTTCGCGCAGGTTATCCAACTTCTCGGGGGAAGGTTCCTCGTGCACGCGGTACAAAAGCGGCGTGTTGCGGGCCTTCAACTCCTCGGCAGCGCAGACATTCGCCAACACCATGAATTCTTCGATCAACTTGTGGGCATCCAGCCGATCACGAAACGCCACAGACGTCACTTTGCCCGCGTCATCCATCATGATCTTGCGTTCGGGCAGGTCCAGCTCCAGCGGTTGACGACGCTCACGGGCGGCTTTCAGCGCCTCATAGGCGTCGAACAGTGGTGCGATCACATCCTTCATCAAAGGGGCAACCTTGTCGTTCGGTTTGCCGTCTTGGCCTTCTTGAACTTCTTCGTAGTTCAGCGCCGCAGGGGACCGCATCAATCCGCGTGTAAACCGGTGCGAAATCTTCGCGCCATCGGCATCCAGCACCATGCGCACGGCCATGCACGGGCGTTCGACCCCTTCGTGAAGCGAGCACAGGTCACCCGATAGCGCATCGGGCAACATCGGCACCACACGGTCAGGGAAATAGGTCGAGTTCCCGCGCTTGCGGGCTTCGACATCCAGCTTCGATCCAGGCTGCACATAATGCGCCACATCGGCAATCGCCACCCAAACCACATGCCCGCCTTTGTTGGCCGGATCATCATCCGCATGGGCGTAGCAGGCGTCATCATGGTCGCGCGCATCGCTGGGATCAATCGTCACCAACGGCAAGTCGCGCAAGTCTTCGCGTTTGCCCAGCTCCACGGGCTTTGCAGCCTCGGCTTCGGCGACAACGTCGTCAGGAAACGCGTCAGGGATGCCGTGCTGATGAATGGCAATCAGCGACACTGCACGCGGGCCGTTTGGGTCCCCCAAACGCGCAATGATTCTGGCCGAGGGCAGCCCCATTCGCGACCGTGGCCCCGTCTGTTCCGCCTCGACCAATTCGCCGTCTTTCGCGCCGGATACGGCCCCCGCAGGCACCCGCCATTCCTTGCCTTCGCCCTTGTCGATAGGCGTCACTCGGCCGCCCTCGGCGCCACTTCGGAAAATGCCCAAAATTCGGTCAGGGCTTCCCGCGATCCGGCGGATCAGGCGGGCTTCATAGGCGTAGTCCTCGCCGGTAACTTTGGTGAGTCGGCAGAGGACGCGCTCGCCCTCGGCCAAACCCACGTCACCCTTCTTGGCAATGAACAAAACGCGCGGCGGGGTGTCGCCCGCCTCAACCGGTTCCAAAAACAAATCCCCATCCGCGTCCGGCGCCAGAACACGGCACACGGATACCGGCGGCAAAGACCCATCCTCGCGGGAAGTCTTGCGACGCTTTTCCAGATGCCCTTCACCCTGCAGTTCCTTGAGCATCCGCTTCAAGTCAATCCGCGCAGCGCCTTTGATCCCGAAGGCTTTGGCGATGTCACGCTTGTTGGTTTTGGTCGGGTTATCCTGAATGAATGTCAGAATGTCGGCTTTGGTGGGAAGGTTTTTCATGCCCCCCGCCTAGCACGCCCTGCGCGCGGCGTCATGGGTTCGTTTTAGCTGGGTAAATCCGCAACTGTATCCACGTCACGCAGCTCGGCAATATATCCCACACGCGCATCCCCAAGGGAGGCGACGCTATCCGCCAAGGCATGTTCAGTTGACCAGCGCACATGTCGGAACAGGCCAGCGTGGCGACGCATCCGTTTCAAGCCAACCAACCAATAACCACCGTCCGGAGCAGGCCCAAACACCGCTTCACTGCGCCCCAATTCGGCAAAGGCCTCGGCAATACGCGGGCGGGTCACGTCAGGAATATCCGCGCCTATAATGCACACCGGTCCATCCGGCATGGCCTCAAAGGCGGCCCCCATCCGGTCCCCCAGATCGCCCTTCCCCTGCGCCCAGCGCGGTAGATCAACAGGCCATACCCGAGAGGTCAAACCTTCCGCATCCGGCGACACGGCCAGCACCAAATCCCAGCGCGGATCGCGCAGCCGCCGCAAAAGCGCGCGCGTTTGATGCCGGAACCACCACGCAGCCCCGACCAACCCCAGATCCCGCCCCAGCCGCGTTTTAACACGACCTGGATGCGGCTCTTTCACCATGACAACCAGAGTTTTACGCAAAGTAGTCCTGTAGAATTCGTGTGTAGATGTTTTTCAACTGATGCACTTGCTCCACCATCACGCGCTCGTCCACTTGATGCATGGTTTTGCCCACAAGGCCAAACTCCACCACGGGGCAGTGGTTCTTCACAAACCGCGCGTCCGAGGTCCCGCCCGAGGTCGACATCTCCGGCACAACGCCCGTCTCGGCCTCAACGCTGGCTGCAACCAAGGCCGACAATTCACCCGGTGGCGTCACGAAGCTTTCGCCCGACACTTGGGTGACCATTTCAACCGTCGCCCCGCTCTCGGTGGCGATTTTGTCCGCTTCCCCGCGCAGCCACGCAATCAAGCTGTCCGAGGTGTGGTCGTCATTGAACCGGATGTTCACCGTCGCTTTGCATTCCGCTGGGATCACGTTGTTTGCGCCATTGCCCGTATCAATGGTGACCACCGCCAAGGTCGAGGCGTCGAAGTGGTCCGTGCCTTCGTCCAACACATGGCTGGCCAAGCGATCCACCAGCCGCGCCATCACCGGCACGGGGTTTAACGCGCGGTGTGGGTAGGCCGCGTGGCCTTGCACGCCCTTGACGGTGAAATAGGCGGTCATCGATCCGCGGCGGCCAATTTTCATCATCTCCCCCATCTCGTTGGGGCAGGTCGGCTCGCCCACAAGGCAGGCGGTCATCGCCTCGCCCTGCGCGTCCATCCAGTCCAAAAGCGCCACAGTGCCATCAATCGCCACACCTTCCTCGTCGCCCGTGATCGCCATGATCACTGCGCCATCAGGCGGGGTGTTGGTCACAAAATCCACGGCGGCGGCGGCAAAGGCGGCCACGCCGGATTTCATATCCGTCGAGCCACGACCATAGAGGTAGCCATCCTTTATCTCGGCCCCGAAGGGGTCCACGCTCCATGCGGCCGCGTCGCCCACAGGCACCACATCCGTGTGGCCATTGAAGCCGAAACTGCGGCCATGCCCCTTGTCGCCCCAACGGGCATATAGGTTGGAAACCTCGCCACGATCCACGCGGGTGCAGTCAAATCCGGCGGCCCCGAGCAGCTCTGCCAAAATCGTAAGCGCCCCTCCCTCTACAGGCGTAACAGAGGCGCAGCGCACCAGTTTTGCCGTCAGGTCAACAGGATCAATGGGTTTGGTCATGGTGCGCTCCAATACTGTGTTGGTCACCTTCTACCCCGCCGCCTAGGTGAGGCGCAATCGCAACAGGCCATTTGAAAACGTGGCTAAATGCCGGTGAAAACAAGGCAAAACCCAAAAATACCTTCCCCCGAAGTTAGGTCCCACGTTAACAATTAGTTAACAATATTAAGCCCGAGGCAGGGTACGCGGTCCGCAAAAGGGCCGCTCGAGCGTTTTGATTACCGAGTTGCGACTATTTTGAGGGAACCGGCTTCCCTCCTGTGTATACGCTTGCCTGATCTTCGGGAACGGAGGCAGTAATGGTTGCAGCATCGGAACTTCCGATCGATGAAAGTGCGTCTGCGGTGCAGATGGCCAATGAGATTTTCGGCAACGGGGCAACCGTGGTCGGCGCATCCTATTCTGGATGGTCGCAATCGTCTGGCATCTACACCAACGGTGACAGCGTAGCTCCGGGGGCAACCCCAAGTGACTCTGGCGTCATTTTGTCCACGGGGCGCGCATCCCATTTTACCAACTCAAACGGGCAATCGAACCAGAACACCAACGCTTCTACAAATACACCCGGTATAAACAATGACGCGCAGTTCAACGCTTTGGCGGGTGCTAGAACCTATGACGCCTCAATCCTAAGCGTTGACTTCATCCCTGATGGCGACACCTTGTCGTTGCAGTTCATCTATTCCTCCGAGGAATATCCCGAGTTCGTGAACTCCATCTACAATGACCTCGTGGGGGTCTGGGTCAATGGTGCACCTGTGTCCTTGGCGGTAGGGGATGGCGACTCTGACATCGGCAACGTCAATGCCACCAACAACGTCAACCTGTACCAAGACAACACAACCGACGACTACAACACGGAAATGGACGGCTTTACGGTCACCTTGACCTTAACGCTAAACGTGAACCCGGGTGTGGTGAATTCCATTCGCATCGGGATCGCAGATGTGGCCGATAGCAACTACGATAGTAATTTGCTAATTGCCGGCGGCTCGATCCAAAGCGACGTCTTGGCCTATGACGATGCCTATGATGTGGTGCAAAACGGCACGCCAACGCTCGATGTCCTTGCCAATGACGTTGAGGGCAGCGGCGGCACGCTGACGATCACACATATTAACGGGCAGTCGGTCACGGTCGGCAGCACCGTCACCTTGGCCACCGGCGCGCAGGTGACCCTGAACGCGGATGGCACATTCGGGTATCAAAACGACCTCGACGTCGAAGAAATCAGTTTCACCTACACCGCCGAAAACGCCGCTGGTGTGTCCGATACGGCCTTTGTCACCGTCAACACGATCCCTTGCTTTGTGGCAGGCACCATGGTTCAGACGCCTTCTGGGCCAAGACAGGTGCAACTTTTGGAACCTGGCGATCTGGTCATGACCAAAGACGATGGCGCCCAGCCGGTTCGCTGGATCGGGTCACGCAAGGTCGAGGCAACCGGCACCTTGGCCCCGATCCGGATTGAGGCAGGCGCATTCGGGGATCACGACACCCTGTCCGTGTCACCACAACACCGCGTGCTCATTTCCGACGAAATGGCCGAGATCCTCTTCGGGTCGGAAGAAGTGTTGGTTGCAGCCAAGGACTTGGTAAATGACCAAACCGTGCGCCGCGATACTTCGCAGCCCGAGGTCACCTATGTTCACATCCTCTTTGATAAACATCAGGTGGTGTTCTCGGAACGGCTGGCGACCGAAAGCTTCCTTCCCGGTCCGCAATCCCTGCAAAGCTTCGATCATGAGGTTATTCACGAAATCTGCACTATTTTCCCCGAGATTGATCCCATGACCGGATATGGATATGGCACAGCAGCACGCACGGAACTCAAGGGCTATGAGGCCCAACTTCTGATGTCCCAAGGCTATGCGGCTTAGAATTACCCCCAAATATGGCAACAATGCCATGGTTATTCCTCGGAATGATCACGGACCTTCCATGCTTTCGGCGTGGAGTGCCCGTACTCCTAGAGCATCCAAAGACCAGTTTGGTTGTGTGTGGGGTAATAGGTAATGAAACATATCAGCTTTGAAATAGGTGGGCAGACGGCTCTGTTGGGCCAAGACGAAATGTCCGAAACGATCGCGCTGCAGGCGAATGGCCGCGACGCATATGACGCAGGTGTCAAAACCGCGTTCTCTAACATCAATGAAGTCCCTCAGGCGCCGGCGAATACCGGTATGATGGCAAGCACGCGTATCACAACTCCTGACGGGGTGCGCCGCATTGACGAGCTTTCGATTGGGGACGTGGTCATGGACGCGCAGGGCCGTCAGGCGCAGGTCCGCCATGTTCTGAGCACGAATGCACCGCGCAATTCCTTCCTTATCCGCGCGCCTTACTTCGGGCTGACCCATGATGTGGTCTTCGCGCCAGATCAAAAAATCGTCGTCACTTCAGATATCGCCGAATATCTGTTCGGTGAGGAAACTGTCATCGTTCCCGTGTGGGCTTTGAACGATGGTCGCAAAGTGGGTCACTATGAAACGCGCTCTTCCGACCGGATGTATCAATTGCAACTCGACACGCCTGAAGCTGTCGCAGTGGGGCGATGCGCCGTATCCGCACTCTACAAAGACGGGGCGACACAGGGCCGTGTTCTGAGCGTTGAAGAAGCGCGCTGCTTTGCCGGCGAATACCGCACCGGTTTCGCGAACTAGTCGTCACCTTCATAAAATGCGGTGGTTTGCGCCACTACGACCGAATTCTCGTCCAACGCGCGTTGCATCAAGGCGCGTTCCTCATCTTCGATGTCATGACCTTCGGCAATGCGGTCATTGAGAGACCCGTAGCCCGTCACATCCAAAGGTGCCAATCCCGCTTGCTTCATCAGCGCAACTGTTTCACGCACCGCCTCTGCTTCATCCACACCACTCGCATAGCACATCAGCGCTGCACCCGATGCGTGCTCGGGGAGCCCGTCATCCTCTTTGCGGCCCACTTCAATGAGCAGCGTATACACTTGATGTTTCGACTTTTCCTTGACCACAACATGCCTCTTTTTCTGTGCGCCCTCGGTCTCTCAATCAAGGTAAGGAGTCAAGCCACTTGCAATCATACGTGATGCTGGTGCATCTAATTCGGTATCTTCAAGAAAGCTCGATAATGCGCGCACTTCTAACCGTTCTGCTTGTTCTTCTGCCTTTCGCCACTTGGGCACAAGACCCTGTAAAAATCGCAACAGTAAGCCGAGCGCCGTTTTCCTTTGTGGATAATGGCCAAGCAACCGGTTTTTCGATGGAGCTGTGGGACATGGTCGCCGCTGATCTCGGGATTGATTACGAGATTGTACGCACGGATAGCTTTTCCGGAATGCTCGACATGTTGACCAACGGGACAGCCGATGGTGCAATTTCCAACATTTCAGTCACCGCCGAGCGCGAAGTGCGCATGGATTTCACCCAGCCCATATTCGACAGCGGCTTGCAGATCATGATCCACGACAGCAACAACAGCACCTCCCTATGGGCGGCACTTGTGACGCGCGACATTGGATTTGCGGTCCTCGCGGCGGCCGCCCTGCTTTTCGGTGGCGGCATGTTGATGTGGGTGTTTGAACGCGGTCGGTCCGAATACTTCAGCCGCCCCGCACGCGAGGTCATGTTCCCCGCCTTTTGGTGGGCATTGAACCTTGTGGTCAACGGCGGCTTCGAGGAACGCATGCCCAACTCACGCCCCGGACGCTTTTTCGCGGTGCTGCTTGTGGTGTGCTCTTTGTTCTTGGTGTCGGTGTTTGTGGCTAAAATCACCGCTGCGATGACTGTGAACGCGCTGCAAAACAGCATCGAAAACTTGTCTGACCTCGAAGGAAAGAAAGTTGGAACCATTGCGGGATCAACCGCCAGCACCTTTCTGTCGGACCGCGAAGTATTGCATTCCGGCTATGAAACTCTGGAAGGAATCTTGGCTGACTTCGAAGACGGCGTTTTGGACGCGGTGGTTTTCGACAAACCCATTTTGGCCTATTACATTGCGCATGACGGGCGCGGAAAAGCCCATCTTATCGACCGCACGTTCAAGCCGGAAAACTACGCGATGGCCCTGCCCACCGGCAGCCCCTTGCGCGAGCAAATCGACCAGAGCCTTCTGAAACTGCGCGAAAACGGTGCCTATGACCGCCTTCGCGCAGAATGGTTCGGTTCAACTCGTTAGTCGCGCAGCAACTCGTTGATACCTGTTTTGGAGCGTGTGCGCTCGTCGACGCGCTTCACGATCACCGCGCAATACAGGTTCACGCCGTTCTTGGAAGGCATGGAGCCCGCAACAACCACCGAGTAAGGCGGCACTTCGCCGTACATCACTTCGCCGGTTTCGCGGTCAACGATCTTGGTCGACTGGCCAATAAATACGCCCATGCCCAAAACCGCGCCCTCGCGTACGATACAGCCCTCAACCACTTCTGAGCGCGCCCCGATAAAGCAGTTGTCTTCGATGATGGTTGGGCCCGCTTGCATCGGCTCCAAAACGCCACCAATGCCGACGCCGCCAGAAAGATGCACGTTTTTGCCGATTTGGGCGCAAGACCCGACGGTGGCCCATGTGTCGACCATAGTGCCTTCATCCACATGCGCACCAAGGTTCACAAAGGACGGCATCAACACCACACCCGGCGCAATATAGGCAGACTTGCGCACGACACAGTTTGGCACGGCACGAAAGCCTGCGGCCTTCCATTCTGCATCGCCCCAACCTTTGAACTTGCTGTCGACCTTATCCCACCAGCCAGCGCCTTGTGGGCCGCCTTCGTGTTGCTCCATGTCTTTGATGCGGAATCCCAACAGAACGGCCTTCTTCGCCCATTGGTTCACATGCCACGAACCGTCGTCTTGCTTCTCGGCCACGCGCAGTTTGCCGCTGTCTAAGGCATTCAGCGTGTCTTCAATGGCATCACGTGTTTCCCCTGTTGTGGAAGGCGTAATTGTATCACGCGCCTCCCAGGCGGCCTCGATAGCAGTCTCTAGCTGAGCGTTAGACATGTGGGTTTCCTCAATCGTGTCTGGTTTCAATGGTTGATCGCCTATAAACCGAAATGACGCATACGCGCAATGAAGAGGCAGAGAATATGAAAGACGACAACCGCAAGCACCCAATGCGCCATTCCCGTCAGGATATGGAAGAGGTCAAGCAAATCCCCGACACGCCGCAAACGCGGTCCCCTGCCTATGAGTTGGCCTTCACGGACAATGACTTCATGTGCCGCGACGAATTGCGTCCCGTGCGCTTGCAGTTGGAACTGCTGAAGCCACAGATGATGATGGATGAGGCCGGCATCGAATCAACCATCGTTTTGTTCGGTGGCGCGCGCATCCCAGAGCCCGCAAAAAAGGACACCGCCCGCACCCAGACGCTGTCGGACTTGTCCAAATACTACGAAGAAGCCCGCCGTTTTGCCCAGATTATGACCGAACGCTCTGACGGCAAGAACAACGTCATTTGCACCGGTGGCGGACCAGGCGTCATGGAGGCCGGAAACCGCGGCGCAATTGATGCTGGCGGACGCTCCATCGGGCTAAACATTGTGCTGCCTCACGAGCAGGCCCCGAACGAATATGTCTCGCCGGAGTTGTGTTTCAACTTCCACTATTTCGCCATCCGCAAGATGCACTTCTTGATGCGCGCCAGCGCCGTCACGGTCTTCCCAGGCGGGTTCGGCACGTTGGATGAAACCTTCGAGGCGCTCACCTTGATCCAAACAGGCCGGATGAAACGCGTTCCATTCGTGCTGTTTGGAGAGAAATTCTGGCGGTCGATCATCAATTGGGAGGCCCTGTCAGACGCGGGCACAATTGCTGCCGAAGATTTGGATCTGTTCCACTTTGTCGAAACAGCCGAAGAAGCCATCGCGATCATCGACGCCCACCAATAGGTCAAATCCTATTGCACCAGACGATATTCAACCAGCTCTGTGCGTTGGAAAAATTTGAAATTATCGTCAGAGATCATCGTCACACGGATCACCCCTTCGGGGGTGGCCCAAACTGCTATCCCTTCCAGATTGTCATGCGTACCGGGGATGGTACGCAGTAACTCGCGTTCGTCCGTCAGCACATTACCGGCCAACCGGAAGCTTCGCACGCGGGTGGCAAACCCGTTCAACCCTGCAAGCTCCCGCTCCAGCAGATAGAACCGGTCATCGGGGCCAAAATCCGCGCCGACAGGCAAAAAGCCACCGCGACGGGGGATGCTTAACATGCGGTCCCAGCGACCATCGCGCAACCGGTACACAGGGAACGGGCGGTTCAGATTGCCTGATCTTTCCGGCATTGTGTAAAGCGCACCGGCCTTATCAATCGCCAGAGCTTCCAACGATGAATTGGATTGAAGCGCGCCCGCCCACGGCAGGTCCGGCAAAGTCCGCGCAGCATTTTGCAGGCCTCCATAGGCCAAAACCCGATGCGTGCCCTCAAATGAGATATAGATCGTCCCATCCGGCGCAATGGCCAAACCTTCCGCATCCGTGCGGTAGCTGCGCAGCGGGGCTCCTGCGGGGTTCTGGAGCGTCTCGAAGCGCAGGTTGTCCAACCCGCGAATGCGCCCTTCTCGGCGGACAATACGCCCCTCGGAGATCAACCCTTTGTCGGTGGTCGTAGTGAAGCGGTCACCGTTCCGGCTGAGTTCAAGCGACGAAAAGCCGCCAAAGCCCTCCACGTCCGAGCGCCACCCGTACCGGCTGACAAACTCCAATGACTGTGCGCAGGCAACCCCCGTCGAAACAACGAGGACCGCCAGCGCTACTTGGAGTTCAGAACGCCAACGCATGCTTTTGGCAAATCTGCGAGCCGCAATTCCCGCCGCTTCTTGGCGGTGGTTTTAGGCGGGTTTTTCGGCGGGGGTGGTGGCTTCAAAATGTTGTTCACCCATTGCTGCGCATCAGCGCAACCGTCCCCTTTGGGTGGCGGGTCCTGATTGACGCAACCTTTTGACCCTTTAGGGCAGCTCAGGCGCACGTGAAAATGGTAGTGATGCCCCCACCAAGGCCGGATTTTGCGCAACCAAGCGCGCTTTTTCTTGCTGCGGGCTTTCTCGTCCTTGCACATTTGCACCTTGGCCCCAGGAAAGACAAAAATGCGCGCCACACGCGGATCACTCGCGGCTGCTTTCAAAATGTTATGATGCGCGCGGGTCCATTTGTCGTTCACATAAGCCCCGCCAGCGCGGCGCATGGAGATGGCGGATAGGTTCTCGCGCTGGTTGCGGTTCAAATTCACGCGTTCGACCGGATTCATCCAGATATCTGCGTCCAACCCCAGTTGGTGACTGCGGTGACCAGTTAGCATCGGGCCGCCTCGGGGTTGTGAAAAATCGCCGAAATACAGGCCTTTCCAGCCTTGCTTCACCGCGACGCGGCTAAGTTTCTGGCCAAAATCAATCAGCTCTGGGTGGCCCCAATTGCGGTTGCGGGATAGCCGCATGGATTGCCATGTCGGACCGGTCTCCGGCATCTGTATCAAGCCCGCCGCGCACCCTTTTGCATAGGATCCATAGGCGGCTGCTTTTTGTTGGGAACCATCGCGTTTGGCGCCAAAATGTTGCTTTGCCAATTTCTCAGCGCTTGCTGAGCCTGCCAAGCAGACCACAGCCAAGGCCACACCGATTAAGTGTCGGATTCCCATACTGCGTCGTCCTCTCCGTCTGGTTTAACCCAGATTAACAGGACCAGCCCCAAAAGGAAGAGCCCTATAAGCGGAGTTACGCCAATACGTTGCGACCCTGTGGCCATGGTGGTCATGGCGATTAACGCAGGCGCCAGAAAGGACGTCGCCTTGCCTGCCAATGCGTATAAACCGAAGGCTTCTGTCATCCGCTTGGGGTTGGCTTGGCGGACCATCATGGTGCGCGACGCAGACTGGATAGTACCGCCCGCAGCCCCGACAAGAATGCCCGCCAGATAGAATGCAATGTCCGATGCCGTGCGACCGGCGATGATGCCTTCGTCCGATACTGGCACCCCGTAGATCGACGTCGGCGTAATCATAACAATCGAAATCGCGGCAATAATCAGGGCAAGAATAGACACAAGAATAACCGGCTTAGGCCCAAACCGGCTGTCCGCGCGCCCGCCCAGATAGGCGGCGATCGCGCCTCCAATCACAGCAAGAATGCCAAAAACGCCAACATCAATCACGCTCCAACCCAACACGCCGACGGCATAGATACCTCCAAAGGTATACATCCCGTTTAGCGCGTCCCGATACAGCATGGAGGACGCAAGATAATGCGCCAAACTTGGGCTTTGCGGCAGCTTCTTGATCGTGCGTCCCAAGCTGCGCAGCCCGTCAACAAACACGCCCTTTACGCGCGCCGGCTGATCCTTCGGGTCGCGGACCCAAACGAAGAACGGCACCATGAAGATCGCAAACCAGACTGCAGAAAACACCCCTACAAAGCGCGTGCCTTCACGCGCGTCTGCATCCAATCCGCCCAGCGGTGAGATGCCAATCAAGGTTCGACCCTGACTGTTTTCGGCCAAGAACACCAACGCCAGAACCAAAGCCGATACTCCGCCGACATAGCCTAGCGCCCAGCCGGATCCTGAAACCCGCCCGATCTCTTCGCGCGTGCCCAACTCGGGCAGCATCGCATTGGTGAAGATGGTGGCGAATTCCATCCCCGCCAAGCCGATGATGAACAACCCCAGAACCAAAACCATATTGAACCCCTCAGGGTCGGCGAACCAAGTGCCAGCGGCACCCACGGCATAAAGAAGCGAAAACACCCAGATGTAGGGCAACCTGCGTCCGGTGCTGTCAGCAATTGCGCCCAACAGCGGAGCACAAAACGCGATCAGCAATCCAGAAATGGTCAATGCCCAGCCCCAAATGCTTTGTGCATTTGCCTTCGCCATGTCTTCGGCCATGCCGCCCGCGATATATTGAGCGGTCACAATCTCAGCAAAATAGGGCCCGAAAATGAATGTTAGAAGCAGCGTGTTATACGGCTGGGAGGCCCAGTCGAACATGAACCAGCCCCAAATTCGCTTCTTAGCAGACGTTGCCATGTATTCGTTGTTCCCTTGAGTGGTACCGTTGACCTAGGGCCAATCGATCATCCAAAGCAAGGAATAACTTACCTTGCAAACCTGAGTTAAGCATAGAACAGAACACAGAAAAATGCTGACGTATACGTCAATTTATACTCAAAACGGGGGCCAAGGTCGCTGCTGCTCTGCGTCGATCCAAGCCTTAATCCATTGGGGAATTTCTGGAGTATCCAGCTGCAAATTCAGGGCACTCATCACGTCCTGAGGGGGAATGATTCCCGATTCTCCGGTCACGGCCGAGCGATACAAAATATGTGAGGTCGCTTCCCCCCGAACCCGCATGGATTGCTCCAGATACAAAAACTTGTCGTCCCAGCACACCGCGCGCGACCGCATTTCGATCCGGTCAAACATCCGGACTCGTTTGCGATACCGCACCGAGGCCCCCGCCATGGTCAAACCCCAGCGACGGTCTTTCAGCACCTTGATCAACCCCACCCGCATCGCCAAAGGCAGTCGCCCCATATCGTATATCGACAAGGTCCGCCCGTTGTTCAATTCGCGCCAGACATCCAGATCCCAAGGCCAGCAGATATGGTAAGAGACATGTGTGTCCAGCGGGCCCAATGCGGGGTCGTTGCGGTGGCGAAAAAATTGAAAGATCAAACGAAGAAACGGATACATAAAGGCTCCTGTGTTAAGGCCACAGATGACCTATTTCTGTACAACGTCAACCAAGATATGGCGTCACACCTTGCGCCTCGGCGGCTTGGCGCTTACCTAATTCGCAACCCATCAGCGGAGAGCCCGAATGACAAGCCTGTTTCAAATATTGATGATGATCCTCGGCGTTGTGCGCACTGTGATCATTATCCACTTCATCATGAGTTGGCTGATTAGCTTTGGTGTTCTCAACATGCGCCAGCCCATCGTTGCGCAAATCTGGGACGGCTTGAACCGCCTGCTAGAGCCACTTTACGGCCCCATCCGTCGTATGTTGCCGCAAATGGGTGGGATCGACCTTAGCCCCGTCGTGGCGTTGCTTGGCATCTACGCGTTGCAGATCATCCTGACAAACAACGCCGCGCTCTTTTACTAAGCGCGGCGCCTAAAGCCTAATGGGCGAAGGCAGCAGCCTTGCCCCAAAGCTGTTTGACCCGTTGATCACGCCCGCAGGCTTCACGGTACTTCTTGTAAGCCACCGCCTTTGAGCGCGGGCCAAAACGGGTGATCACGATCTTATCTTGCTTGTAGTAATCCTGATGATAGGCATCTGCCGGATAGAACCCCGATGCGTTGTGGATGGGCGTCACAATCTTCTGGCCCAATGCCGCCTCAGCTTCCGCCTTTGAGGCTTCTGCCGCTTTTCGCTCTGCTGCATTGGCAACGAATATCGCAGTGGTGTAGCTTTCGCCGCGATCACAAAACTGCCCGCCCGCATCTGTTGGATCAATGGACCGGAAAAACAGATCATACAACGCTTTGGGGTTGGTTTTAGACGGGTCATAGTCAATCTGCACCGCCTCCAAATGGCCCGAGCCACCTGCGGTCACTTGCTTGTAGGTCGGGTTCGCTTTTTTGCCACCGGTGAAGCCTGACACAGCTTCGTTCACCCCGCTCACGCTTTCAAAGTCGCTTTCCACGCACCAGAAACACCCGCCTGCGACGGTAATTTTGGCGGCCTGCGCTTGCTGCACCGACAGCCCACCTAGGACGGCCAAAGACAAGACAGCGGCGCTGTGACGAAACATTGCAGTGGGGGTCATGAAGTTCTCCTACAAGAATTGCTGCAACAGTGGGTAACATCCCCTCCCGCGCTGGCAATTAAAGTCCTTGTGAGGTGGTGGTGATCACAACCCTTCGATATAGGCGTCAATCGCTTCTACGCGGGCGGCGCTAGAGGGGTGGGTGGAGTTCCACTGCGGTGGCTCGCTATCGCCAAAACGGCCATCCAGCTCCTTAAAGAACCGCTTCAGACCGGCGGGGTCAAAACCGGACGCCTTCGACAGCCTCAGTCCAAATTCATCCGCCGAGGTTTCCTGCGCGCGGCTGAACGACAAAGACAGCAACACATTGCCTTCCAACACAACGTCTTCCAAAATTGGCCCCACATCCCCCGCCAAGAATGCGATCAGCACATACATGCTGAGAGATCGGTAAATACGCTTGAGCCCGTGCTGCTCCACCACATGCCCGATCTCATGCCCCAAAACACCGGCCATGACATCGACGTCTGGGAAGTCTTTCACAAACTCATCCGTAATCACCATCGTGCCGCCAGGCAGCGCAAAGGCGTTGGGGCCCATGCCTGGAACATTGCGAAACAGCAACTCGAAGCTGTGTTCCTGCTGCGTGTCATCGGGCAAGGAGTTGACCAACCGCAGGTAAATTTTCTCTACCTGCTCTTTTTGTTCGTCAGACAGTTCCGAAGGCTCTGCCATGGTGAAATCGATGGTCCTCATGCTGCCAACGTCGATTTGCTCAATCACGGCAGGCGGCGTCATCGCAATCGCGGCTGCAGCCAGAATATCCAGCCCATATCGCCACAACACCCATGCGGCCGCAAGACATATGGCCACAACTCCGATCAGGCGCGCGTTGAAGCCCTCGTAATGGTGCAACAAAGAGCCGCGGGTCTTTCCCGTCAACTCCTCAATGGCGTCATGATCCGTTGTCTCGAACACGGCGCCATCTGGAAAGGTAATCTTGCGCGCGACGGACCCCAACGGCGGGTCGATTTGCAGGTCGGACAAATAGGCGCTCGCCAGAACCGCGCGCTCGTCATTTTGAATGTCGACCCAAAGGTCTTCGCCCCCTTCGCGCGTGATTAGTCGCGCGGGTTGGCGATAGGAGGAACGCGCCGCATAGGCGTGGCCGTGAAGGCCTCTAAGGTGCGGCGCGTTGCTCATCTGCTTAAATCGGCAAGCCGACGTCGATGGCTTCGAGGTCAGTGTAGGCATCCCCCATGGCACCACCGGCTTCTTGCTGCTGGGTCACAAAGTCATCCAAAGAACCACCCGGGATTAGTCCAGTGTGGGACGCCATGTAGCGCGCCATGCGAACCTGTGCCCAAGGCAACATCAAGAACAATGTGCAAACAACCACAACCATGCTGGACACAGCGATCCAAAGCAGCTTGGGTGCCGTCACGTTGGAGGCAAATTTATGTCCGCCATCCAAGGTTGTGTTGTTGTAGATCGCGTTGCGCGTCAAGGCTTGGTAGATGAACGCAGCAGGCAAGAAAGCAACGAAAAAGATCAGGTAGAACAACGCAATGATCGAAGCGCCTTGCTCTGGGTTATGTTCGATATTTTCCATGGCATACGCGAAGTTTGCGAAGCTAAATCCTGTCACAACAACGCTGCAAAAACCGACGACGACGATCCATGCAATGGCAACAAGGAAGGCTTTGTAAAACGGTCCAAGGCCAACTTCCATATTGAACCTTGCTTGGCCCAATTTGTGATTGTTGATCGAGAAACTTTTTGTCGCACGGTCCAAAATTGGCAGAGTTGTATACAACGTTAAAACAGTCAGAAGTGGATAAACGATAAAGACCAAAAACGCCTGACCAACTGCGCCTACGAACCCGAAACGCACATTCGAAAAACTCGTCATACGCGCGTTAAAGATCATTGAGCGCACGATCAACCAAGGGAAAGCAACCAGCAATCCCAAAACAAGAATAATCGCCAAAAACGGGCTCATCGCTGCCGCAACCTGAAAGACAATGAACGCGGCAATCACGATCAGCCGGCCAATAAGGATTTGCTTGCCGGTGGCGTGGTAGTCGAAGTTGCGGCCTTCAACGATTGTATGGTTGTGAAAGTATTTCTTGGTGCGAACTTTGGCCCAAGCGGAATAGATACCTAATGTAACAATGCTCAAAAGTAAGTTGACGATCCAGATGCCAAACCATTCTTTGGCGTTTCCAGTAAATTCAAACGGCTTAGCGTTTGCAGGTAAGTTAGTACTCATTGCAAATTTCCCTCATATTCAATGTCGCTCTTTTTTCGCCGATCATAGCTTACGTCAACTCTTTTGTGAATCCTGTGGCCCCGTTCCGATTTTTCTGGCCCGATTGTGGGATTCAAGGTCTATGTTTTGGCAGGAGGCCATGAAGGCACCCAGCAGATTTCCCAACGCGGCCGCGGCAACCTTTTGTCCGGCGCGTGCCTGTCGGTTTTGAATAAGGAGTTCATCGCGCCATGAAAATTGCCATGTGGTCCGGCCCCCGCAATCTGTCGACAGCGATGATGTATAGCTTTGGGAACCGTGCAGATTTCGACGTCATGGATGAGCCGTTTTATGCCGCTTACCTAAAGCTATCCGCCACGTCTCACCCGATGGGGGAAGAGATCATGCGGGCACATGAAACCGACCCTGATTTGGTTGCCGCGACCTGCGCGGCCCCAGCGGCACAGCACCGTTATATGAAACATATGCCTCACCACATGCTGGAAACCATGCCGATGGGTTGGGCAGATGATTGCGTCAACATCCATCTGATCCGCCACCCTGCGCGTGTCATCGCCAGCTACAGTGCCAAGCGCCAGAACCCGACATTGGAAGACATCGGCTACGTCCAGCAAACAGAGCTGTTCAAACAGGTCGGCGGCTACGTCATCGACAGCCATGACATTCGCAAGAACCCTGAGGCTGCGCTGCGGTGTTTATGCGAAGTTATTGGCCTGCCGTTCTCCGACACCATGTTGCATTGGCCGGCGGGTCCGAAAGAATTCGACGGGGTCTGGGCGTCGCATTGGTACGGGGCGGTTCATCGCTCCACTGGCTTTGCGGGGGCTGAAGGGCCCTTGCCGCAGTTGGAGGGGCACGCCGCTGAACTTTGCGCAATGGCGCTTCCGCACTACGAGGCGCTAAAGACCCGTAAACTGCTAATCACATCATAATTGGCGGGTATTTGATCCGATTGCGTTTACGAGATTTCAATACCCGTAAACGCCAATCAAAATTGTTCTTCGGGATCAGCTGCAAAAAATTAACAACAAAACCCCTGAGGTAACCCATGGGTTACCTCAAGTTTTATTCAAATTACGACTTCAAACGCTTGTCGCGGGCCGCCAGCAATTTCAAACGCAACGCGTTCAACTGGATGAAACCAGCCGCATCCGTTTGATCATACGCACCTGCATCTTCCTCAAACGTTACATGCGCTTCGGAATAGAGCGAATGATCCGACCACCGTGCAACCGTGCGCGCGGAGCCTTTGTATAGCTTCAGGCGAACGGTGCCTGTCACGTGCTCCTGGCTTTTGTCGATCATCGCTTGCAGCATCTCGCGCTCGGGCGAGTACCAGAAGCCGTTGTAGATCAGCTCTGCGTATTTTGGCATCAACTCGTCTTTGAGATGCGCCGCACCGCGGTCCAGTGTAATCGACTCGATGCCGCGATGCGCTTCCAGCAGCAATGTGCCGCCTGGTGTCTCGTAGACGCCGCGCGATTTCATACCAACGAAACGGCCTTCTACCAGATCAAGACGACCACAGCCGTGTTTGCCACCCAGCTCGTTCAGCTTGGTAAGGATCGTGGCAGGGCTCATGGCTTCGCCATTGATCGACACGGCGTCGCCGGCTTCGAAACCCACCTCGACGAACTCTGGCTCGTTCGGCGCATCTTCGGGATGCACTGTGCGTTGGTAGACGTAGTCAGGAGCCTCGACGCCCGGATCTTCCAGTACTTTACCTTCGGAAGACGTGTGCAGCAGGTTCGCATCCACCGAAAACGGAGCTTCGCCGCGCTTGTCAGTTGCAATCGGGATTTGGTTCTTCTCGGCGAAGTCCAACAACTTGGTGCGGGACGACAGATCCCATTCGCGCCAAGGTGCAATCACTTTGATGTCCGGGTTCAGCGCATAGGCGGCCAATTCAAAGCGCACTTGATCATTGCCCTTGCCCGTTGCCCCGTGGGACACGGCGTCGGCACCGGTCTCCGCTGCGATCTCTACCAAACGCTTGGAGATCAGCGGGCGTGCTATGGATGTGCCCAGCAGATACAGGCCTTCATAAAGTGCGTTGGCGCGGAACATCGGGAAAACGAAGTCGCGCACGAATTCTTCGCGAACATCTTCGATGAAGATGTTCTCTGGCTTGATGCCCAGCAGTTCGGCTTTCTTGCGGGCTGGTTCCAGCTCTTCGCCTTGTCCAAGATCTGCAGTGAAGGTCACCACTTCGCAGTTATACTCGGTCTGCAACCATTTCAGGATAATCGAGGTATCAAGGCCACCAGAATAGGCGAGCACTACTTTTTTAGGGGCGGACATGGGCTTCTCCGACAAATCTTTGAGTCGCAAAGGGCGATAACGTCAATGTCACAGGGGTGCAAGGGCGTGCATGCGTGTGATTGACCTCAAAGCGGTTTGCCCGCAGGGTCGCGGAAAAGAAAACGGGCAACAGGCACCATGCGACACGCAATCGACATTTTCCTCTATGGGCTAACTCATCTGTTCCGCAATCTGGGTGCAGCGATAAGGTTAACGGGCGCAATTTGGGTCGGCGCCAGCTTGCTGGTCTTCGCTTTGGGCTACCTCGTCACCGGACTGCCCATCGGGGCCTTGTCTGTCCACCCCAACTCCGAAGGTGAACTTCCCGACTTCTTGGCCACATTTACCATGGCCTCCTTTGTCATCACTTTGTTGGCGGGCGCATGGGTATCACTTATCTGGAGCCGCTATTGCCTAGGAGCAGATGTCCCGCGCGGATATCTACCCTCGTTAAAGGGCCTGCCCTTTGGCGGCTATCTGATCAGCCTGTTGCTTCTCATTGGATTGGTGGCCGTCGTGAATCTGGCCATCGGCTCCACCGAACTGATCACCATCCGGTTTCTTCCTCTTCCAATCACCCTGTTTGTCCTCCCCTTGCTAACCATTGGCATTTCCGTCTGGTTCATCTTGAGGCTCGGCGCGGCTTTACCTGCAACCGCCGCCGGTCAGGTTCTATCGTTGTATCAAGCGTGGATCGGGTCCCGTCACCAAGGGATCGGGCTTTTGACCTTGTTTGCGCTGATTGTGATCGTTGTGCTGAACATCCCCACTGTGGTGCTGGGCGGTATGCCCGTTATCAACAGCGTCCTCAGCGTCATATCGTCTTGGCTGCTTATCTTGATGTCCACCGGCTGGCTTGTCGCCATTTTCCGCACCATCCCGCCAGTAGCCAAATGACCGCGTTCACCGATGAGGCGCGCCTTGCGACCCAAGCCATGCGCAAGCTGTTTGAAAAAACACCTTTGCAGCTGAACGATTATCTGTCCGACCTCTATGGCGCGAAAATTTATCTAAAGCGTGAAGACCTCACGCCCGTGCGATCCTACAAAATTCGCGGGGCCTTCAACGCCATGTCCAAACGGCGGGCCAGTCATCCGGATCAACAGAGCTTTGTCTGTGCCAGCGCCGGCAATCACGCTCAAGGGTTTGCCTTTGCCTGCCGCCATTTTGGCGTGGCCGGTGAAGTGTTCATGCCGATTACAACGCCCCAACAAAAGATCGACAAGACACGTGCCTTTGGTGGGGACTTCGTGAAAATACGCTTAATCGGCGATTACTTTGACCAAACCTTGCAAGCCGCCCAGCACCATTGCGACGAAATTGGTGCGCATTTTCTATCCCCTTTCGACGACCCCGACGTCATTGAAGGCCAAGCTTCGGTCGCCGTGGAAATCGAAGATGACCTCCGCGAAATGCCGGATATGCTATTGCTGCCGGTCGGGGGCGGGGGGCTATCTGCAGGGGTCACGCGCTATTTCACCGACATGGGTGCGTGCACGTCCATTCGATATGTGGAGCCCGCAGGTGGCGCCTCACTGACGGCCGCCTTGAAGCAGGGAAAGCCGGTCAACCTGCCCCATGTCGACACCTTTGTGGATGGCGCTGCAGTCGCCCAAATCGGCAAGCACACCTTTGAGATTTTGCAAAAAGTCGATCCAAACCATGTACTTCTGGCCCCCGAAAACCGCATTTGCGCGACGATGATCCGGCTCTTGAATGTAGAGGGAATCGTGCTGGAGCCTGCCGGTGCTTTGGTCATCGACGTGCTGGACGAGCTGGCGGACAGCATCAAAGGCAAGACTGTTGTGTGCGTCACCTCCGGTGGCAATTTCGATTTTGAACGCCTGCCGGAAGTGAAAGAACGCGCCCAGCGCTATGCGGGACTGAAGAAATATCTCATTTTGCGGATGCCGCAACGCCCCGGTGCTCTCAAGGACTTCTTGGCCTTACTGGGCCCGAATGACGACATCGCAAGATTTGAGTATCTCAAAAAATCGGCGCGCAACTTCGGATCTGTGCTGATTGGAATTGAGACAAAGGAACCAGATGCTTTTGCCCGATTGTTTCAATCCATGACCGACAACGGATTTGAACATCGCGATATCACCAATGACGACATTCTAGCGGAATTCTTGATCTAAGCATCCGGACCGGCCAGAAACGCGACCTTTGATTCTTGATATTCGGACAGCAATAGCCCCGCTTCAAATTCAGTTGGGTCACGCTCCGACGTCTCGCAAAGTTTTCGAAAACTCTCAAACCCGAGGTTTGCAGCGCTGCCTTTCAAAAAGTGCAGATCGGATGACAGCTCCTCAATATTCCCGTGCAGCAAGCCTTGCAGCTTCTCTTCTACCTCCTCCAGAAAGAGGCCGACAATCTCTTCAAAATCCTCTTCGCCAAGGTCATCTTTCAGGTCCTGAACTCGTCGCCAATCAAGCATTTCTACGTCCTAGGGTCACAATGATTTCGCTCATGATGCGGGTCGAAAGTTAAGGAACTGTAATTGCTTCAATTGTAATCAATCCAATTTTCACATTCATTCTACCTTAAAGTTTCTACCTCTTTTTGACCTCATGTTGACCCCTACTTCACAGATCAAATCTGTCGCACAAACCTCCACTTCGGCTTCTCTTGATTGGGAAGGGGCAAGTGACACCGATCCTGCGGTACCGCAGCGCGTCCTCGTGGTGGACGACAGCCGCATGCAAAGGCGGTTGCTGGCTACAAACCTTAAAAAATGGGGGTATGAAGTTATTGAGGCCAGCTCTGGCGCGGAAGGATTGGAGCTGTGCCGCAAAGAGAATGTGTCCCTGATTCTAAGCGACTGGATGATGCCGGAAATGACCGGACCGGAATTTTGTCGGGCCTTCCGCAAACTGGGGCGCGACAACTACGGGTATTTTATCTTACTGACCAGCAAAGGCAGCAGTGAAGAAGTCGCCGAAGGGTTGAACTCTGGGGCCGATGATTTTTTGACCAAGCCCATCGGATCGGGAGAATTGCGCGCACGCTTGCGTGCCGGAGAACGCGTGCTCCAAATGCAAGCCGCCTTGGTAGAAAAGAATGAGGCCGTGAACACCGCGCTTCAGCGAATAGAAACCCTATATGATGCCCTGAACCACGATCTGTCCGAAGCCCGTCACCTGCAGCAATCACTGGTTCGGGAAACAGATATTACCATCCCAGAAGGCCGCGTTGGTTTGAACCTGACGCCAAGTGGCCATGTAGGCGGGGATCTGGTGGGTAAATTTCGGGTAAACGCGCATCAAATCGGCCTGTTCTCGCTGGATGTTTCAGGGCATGGGGTCACCTCCGCCCTTATGACGGCGCGATTGGCCGGTTATCTAAGTGGATTGACCCCCAGCCAAAACATGGCGCTTCGACGGCTAAAAACCGGTGAATTCACTGCACGCGATCCGGCCGAAACAGTCAGCGCCCTAAACGAACTTCTGCTGCGAGAACTGGAAACCGAGCATTACTTCACCATCGCGATGAGTATTGTCGATCTGCGGTCAGGAATGATGCGAACTGTTCAAGCCGGACATCCTCACCCGATTCTACAACGCCAAGGTCATCCCCCCATTCAGTTGGGTGAAGGAGGTATGCCGGTGGGGTTGATACAGGATGCGCCCTTCACGTCCTTTGAAACTCAATTGTTTCCGGGTGACCGCCTTGTCCTATACTCCGATGGAATCACCGAAGCAGAAGACCCGAACGGTCAAATGTTGGAAGAAGAGGGGCTCGCGGCATATCTGGACAGCACGCGCGCCCTCGAAAGCCCCGAACTCCTGGAGGATTTGCTTTCTACTTTGCGCACCTACACCAGATCAGACGAATTTGATGATGACGTCTCCGCCTTGGTGTTTGACTATGAGGGTCCGGTTACATGACGGCCTTGGAGGATCGTTTCAAAGCTTGAACACCTGTTTCACAAAGTGACGGTCCCCTTCATTCCCAAGGGTGCGAGCAGCATTTTCCGGCGAAATCCAAACAGCCGTATGACCCGCTTCGCTTGGCGCACCGCGGCGCAAGACCGGCAACGCAAGATAGATGCTACACAGTTTTTCTGCCCAAAACCCGTATTCCGGCATATATACAAAACGACGAAAAACGCCTATTTTTCTTGGGTTTGAAATGATCCAACCAGTTTCCTCCATCACTTCGCGATGAAGCGCGGGGATTGGGTGCTCTCCGGGGTCGATACCGCCGCCGGGAAGCTGCAACTCGGGTGGGCTTCCTTCTTGCACGGTCGTCAGCAGGCTGCGACCGTTCCACAAAATCGCATAGGCTCCGGGTCGATATCGATACGGCTTTCCCTGTTGAAAAACCTCGCCAAATCGCCTGATCATCGTGCAACTCTGCCTTTCTTCTCATGCCCCCTCTTGGGGAATGGATTGTCGCGCCTATCTAGACACGGTATGCCAACCTCCTAGGCGTAAGGAAACCCCATGACCCTTGGACAAAAAATCGCGTGGGACGACACAGTTCTCCCATTCCAGTTGGACAAAATCGACATCCGAGGCCGCGTTGCGCGGTTGGACGGGGTGCTAGATGGCGTGCTGGAACAACATGACTACCCGCCCATCGTTGAAGCAATGGTGGCGGAGGCCGCCCTGCTTACCGCATTGATCGGCCAAACCATTCAGCTGCGCTGGAAGCTTTCGCTGCAAATTCGCGGCGACGGGCCATTACGGCTAATTGCGACCGACTACTATGGCCCAACCGAAGAGGGCGAGCCCGCCCGCATTCGCGCCTATGCCAGCTATGACAAAGACACCATCGACCTTGAGGCCGACCCGTTTGGCCAAATTGGAAAAGGGTTCTTTGCCATTTTGATTGACCAAGGCAACGACATGAAGCCCTATCAAGGCATTACCCCGTTGTCCGGCGGCAGCTTATCCGCCTGCGCCGAAACCTATTTTGCGCAATCCGAGCAGCTCCCTACTAAGTTTTCACTGACCTATGGGCGGTCTATGGAACCAGGTGCCGCGGAAAGCTGGCGCGCTGGTGGATTGATGTTGCAGCATATGCCAAAGGCCTCCCCACTGATGGCCAAGACAGACAGCGAAAGCGAAGATGGCTTGCTGACCGCCGATGACATTTTGGAAGGCGACGCCTCTGAAAACTGGACCCGCGCGAACATCTTACTTGATACAGTCGAAGAGTTGGAACTGATCGGGCCCAGCATTGCCCCGACAGATCTGTTGTTCCGCCTGTTTCACGAGGAAGGGCCGGTGGTGTATGACGCGCAATCGGTCAAGTTCGGCTGCACCTGTTCCAAGGAAAAAGTAGAGCAAAGCCTTTCGATCTATTCGGCACGTGACCTCACACATATGACCAAAGAAGACGGCACCCTCACCGCGGATTGCCAATTCTGCGGCGCCCATTATGTCATGGATCCTAAGGCAATGGGCTTCGAGGCTGAGACCTCAAATGACAAAGAATAGCCAGATAAAATTGATTGAAGCCGCGCTGGCGAACACCGGCGCGGCCTCTTCGGACTATGACCTAAACCCAGACATCACTCTTCCGGACACCCGAGTGCTGCGCGACGCAGCGGTGTTGGTGGGGTTGATACCTACTGGGGATAGCGCGCAGGTGGTGCTGACCAAGCGATCATCCGCCCTAAAACACCACCCCGGGCAAATTGCCTTCCCAGGCGGCAAACGTGACGGCAACGAGTCATCGGCCACCACAGCCCTGCGCGAAGCGGAAGAAGAAATCGGCCTAGACCGCCGCCAAGTGCGCCTGATTGGCAGCCTGCCGTCCCATGAGACAGTGACCAGCTTTCAAGTAACTCCGCATGTCGGGGTGATCGAGGGCCCGTTTGTCCCGATCGTCGAAGAAGGCGAAGTCGCGGAGATGTTTACCGTTCCATTGTCGCATGTCTTGGATTTAGACAACTACTCCATTGAAGGCCGGCGGTGGCGTGGCCAACGGCGGCATTACTACGCCGCCCCCTATGGTCCCTACTACATTTGGGGCGCCACTGCGCGGATGTTGCGAACCTTGGCAGAACAGGTTCACAGGTGATGCGCATATCGGGAAACTGGCTCACAGCCCCTGCAACCCAAGCAGTGTTCGACGCATTGGACGCCGCGGGCCATCAAGGATTTTTTGTGGGGGGATGTGTTCGCAACGCCCTCTTGGGCGTACCGGTGTCCGACATCGACATTACCTCCGCCGCCCCACCCGATATCGTGACCGCCACCGCGACCTCGGCCGGTTTGAAAGTCATTCCAACGGGCATCGAGCATGGCACTGTGACCGTAATGTCAGGCGGTATCGCGCATGAAATCACCACTTTCAGGCGCGATGTTGAAACGAACGGACGGCATGCTGAAGTGGCCTTCTCAACCTCTTTGACAGAAGATGCGACGCGGCGCGATTTCACCATGAATGCCCTATACGCCGACCGCACCGGCAAGGTGACAGACCCCGTCGGCGGGCTACAAGACCTAGAGGCGCGACGCCTTCGTTTCATCGGAGACCCAGACGCACGAATTTCGGAAGATTATTTACGGATACTACGGTTTTTCCGGTTCCATGCTTGGTATGGCGACGCCGCGCAGGGTTTGGACATGGAGGCGCTTGCCGCCTGCGCATCAGCCGCGGAAGGTTTAGACGACCTATCCGCCGAACGCATCGGCGCAGAGATGTTGAAACTTTTGCGCGCGCCCGACCCGTCACAAGCCATCGCCGCAATGGCGCAGGCGGGAATTTTGCTGCGCGTCATGCCAGGAGCAGACGCAAAGGCACTGCCAATTCTGGTACATTTGGAAAACGGTCATTTGCCTGATGCCGCGCGTCGCGTGGCCTGTTTGGGGGGCGATGGCTTGAAAGACCGCTGGCGCCTGTCGAAACGGGATGCGGCACGGGTTGATCTGTTGCGCGACTTAATTGGCGCCGACTGCAGCATCGCGGAGGTGGCTTACCGACAGGGCGAAGCCGTTGCTTGGGATGTAGCGCTACTGCGCGGCGCCCTGTTTGAGCAACCGATCCCCCCCAGCACTGCAGCCACAATCAAGACCGCCATTGCCGCTGAATTCCCGCTAAGCGCCACCGATCTTATGCCGCAACTACAGGGGCAGGCCTTGGGGACAAAACTGAAGGAATGCGAGGCGCGCTGGATCGCCTCCGGTTTCACCCTCACCAAGTCAGAGCTGCTGGAATGAGCTTTGACCCGCTTTATGTTTTTGTCTTCGCTGGCCTGTTTTCACCTGGACCAAATGTAATCTTGCTTACCACATCCGGTGCGCGTTTTGGGTTTGGCCGCAGCTTGCCGCATGTCTTTGGCGTGGCGATTGGCGTGGGGATCACCTCTGCGCTGACGGGCTTTGGTATCGGTGCGTTGTTGCTGGCGCAGCCGGCGTTGACCTTTGCGTTGAAATGCTTGGCCGCCGCGTGGATATTGTGGATGGCATGGAAGCTATTCTGCTCCACCAGAGGGCCGCAAACGCAGGGGCGCGACCGGCCTTTCACCTTTCTTGAGGCAGTGCTGTTTCAATGGGTGAACCCGAAAATATGGGCCATCGCGATGGCCGCATCTTCCGGCTACGCCATCGGCCTACCGCCCGCTCAAGAGGCACTTAGACTGGGCAGCGCCTTTTCCGGCATTAATTTGTTTGTCTGTTTATTTTGGTCCTTTGCCGGATCACTATTGGCGGCCCTTATGACCCGCCAAGTTTGGTGGCGCTGGTTTATGACAATAATGGCCCTTGCATTGGCCGCCTCGGCTGTCATGGTTTTCTTATAGTTCGTGGCCAATTTCCTTCGAGGCCCGACAAAGAGGTTTTGATGTTCCGCTTTTTTGAAAATTTGGTTGACCCGTACGACCCCTATGACGAAGTAGACGCCCCTCCGCGCAAGTTGTGGCCGTTTTTGGTGTCTTACTCCCAACCCTTCAAAAAGGTCTTTATCTGGGCGGCAATTTTGTCGCTACTAGTGGCCATAGTTGAAGTTGGGCTGATCTACTACATGGGCCGCGTGGTGGATGTTTTGTCGCTGGGTGAACCATCGCAAGTCTTGGACCAATACGGCACGGAATTGACTATTGCGGCGGTGTTCATTCTGTTCATACGCCCCGTGATCCAAGCCGCCGATGTCGGCATTTTGAACAACGCCATTCTGCCGAACTATGGCACTTTGTTCCGGTGGCGGGCGCATAAGCATGTGTTGCGACAATCGGTAGGCTGGTTTGAGAATGACTTCGCCGGACGCATTGCAAACCGCATCATGCAAGCGCCTCCCGCTGCAGGTGAAGCGGTGTTTCAGGTGTTTGACGCTATCACTTTCTCGTTGGCCTATGCCGTCGGCGCAATCATCTTGCTGACACAGGCAGACCCGCGTCTGGTCATCCCATTGGTGATCTGGCTGGGGCTATATGCTGCATTGGTCTCATGGACCATGAAACGGGTCGGGCCCGCGTCAAAAGCATCCTCGGATGCCCGCTCAATGACAACGGGGCGGGTCGTGGACAGCTATTCCAACATCCATTCAGTCAAACTTTTTGCACATAACGAGGGAGAGCTGCTATTCGCCAAAGAGGCCATCGAGAAGGCGCGCCAAACCTTCGCCCGCGAGATGCGAATTTTCACGGTTATGGATGTCATGTTGGTCACCTTGAACGGGCTGCTGATCGTCGGTGTCGTGGGGTGGGCGATCGCCCTATGGTCACAAGGCAGCGCGACCGTCGGGGCCGTCGCCGCAGCGACAGCACTAACCTTGCGTTTGAACGCCATGACCGGTTGGATCATGTGGGCTTTGACATCGTTTTTCCGTTCTTTGGGCGTTGTATCGGAAGGTATGGAGACCATTGCCCAGCCGATCACCTTGGTGGACGCCCCCGACGCCAAACCGCTTTCGCTTAGCGCTGGGGCGGTCAACTTCGATCAGCTGACACATCATTACGGACGGAATCGCGGGGGGTTGGACAACCTGTCTTTGCAAATCGCGTCAGGAGAAAAGGTTGGGTTGATCGGGCGATCCGGTGCGGGAAAATCCACATTGGTGAAGCTGTTGCTGCGCTTCTACGACCCAGAAGGCGGGCGCATCGAAATCGACGGGCAGGATATCACCCACGTCACGCAAAACAGCCTGCGACAGGTAACCGGAATGGTAAGCCAAGACAGCTCCTTGATGCATCGCTCGGTCCGGGACAACATCCTATATGGCCGCCCGACTGCTTCCGAAGAAGACATGATCAAAGCCGCCAAACAGGCCCAAGCGCATGAGTTCATTCTGGACCTCTCGGACCCAGAAGGTCGATGCGGATATGACGCCCATGTGGGCGAACGTGGGGTGAAACTTTCGGGCGGGCAACGTCAACGCATCGGGTTGGCCCGCGTGATATTGAAGAATGCCCCGATACTGGTTTTGGACGAAGCCACCAGCGCCTTGGACAGTGAGGTCGAAGCTGCCATTCAAGACACCCTATACGGTGTGATGGAGGGCAAAACCGTGATCGCCATTGCCCACCGCCTAAGCACCATCGCGCATATGGACCGCATTGTGGTTCTGGACGACGGCGCCATTGTCGAGGAAGGCAGCCACGCCGAACTTCTGGAGAAAGGCGGGCTCTATGCCGGTTTTTGGGCGCGTCAATCGGGTGGCTTTTTGAATGTTGAGGCAGAGCAATGATGGAACGTTTGTTGGGTATGCTTGAGCCGGTACTAAAGCGTTTGGGGAATGCGATTGACCCGTTTGCCGAGGCCGGATCACCACCTCCTCGCACGCTTTGGGCATTTTGCAAATGGTGTCTTGCGGGGTCGTGGCCTGTATTGATTTTGGCGGCCCTGTTCTCTGCTTTAGCCGGTACGATGGAAGCCGTGACTGCCATGTTACTTGGCCGTGTCATTGACGCCGCCGCAGCCACCGGCCCCGTCGGATTTTTCGCCCAGAACTGGTCGCTGGTTGCCTTGTTTGTCATCTTCTTCATGGTGTTGCGCCCGCTGTTTTTCGGGACAAGTGCCGCCTTCAACGGCATTGTGGTGCCCCCGAATGTTTACCCGCTTGTTCAAAGCCGCCTGCACCGTTGGACTTTGGGCCATTCGGTAGATTACTTCGACAGCGACTTCGCAGGACGCATCGCGCAAAAGCAAATGCAAACCGCCCGCGCCCTGACTGAAGTCACGGCAGAGACGATCAACGTCGTCGCCTTTGCGCTGGCGTCCGTTTTTGGATCGGTTCTGTTGTTAAGCACAATCAACGGATGGATCGCCTTCGCTTTGGCGATCTGGCTGCTGGGCTATTTGCTTATGATCCGCTGGTTCATGCCACGTATCCGCAAACGCTCTGCCGCGCGGGCAAGCGCACGCACGATGGTCACAGGGCAAGTCGTCGACACGATCACCAACATCAAAACCGTGAAGCTTTTCGGGCACTCGAAGTTCGAGGATCAATCCGCCTTGGATGCCATGGCGGTGCTACGAGATCGCGCGTTGGAGTTCGGACGATTGTCGACGGGTTTCAGATTTGCCCTGATGGCAACCGCAGGGATATTGCCCGTGCTGTTGATTGGCGGAACCGTGATGCTTTGGCAATCGGCCAATGCCACGACCGGCGACATCGCGGCAGCCGGTGCCATTTCCATCCGTATCGCGCAAATGACGGGCTGGGTAAGTTTTTCGCTGATGGCGATGTATGCCAATATCGGCGAAGTAGAGGACGGGATGCGCACGCTCACCCCGCCTCACGCGTTGCTGGACAAGCATCAGGCCAAGAAGCTGCGCGTCCCCGATGGGGCTGTGATATTTGACGACGTCACCTTTCGCTACGGACGCGAAATCGGGGGCATCGATAACGTAACGCTGTCGATCCCCTCGGGCGAGAAGCTGGGGTTGGTCGGCGCCTCTGGTGCAGGGAAGTCGACGCTGGTCAGCCTTTTGTTGCGGCTGTATGACGCCGAGGCCGGAGCAGTTCGGATCGACGATCAAAACGTCTCTGCGGTGACCCAAGAAAGCCTGCGCCAAAGCATAGGCATGGTCACGCAAGAAACGGCGATGTTCAACCGGTCCGCCCGCGACAACATCCTTTATGGCCGCCCCGACGCAACCGAAGAAGACATGATCGACGCCGCCCGCCGCGCCGAAGCGCATGACTTCATTTTGGACCTAGAGGACCACAAAGGCCGCAAAGGATATGAGGCGCATTTGGGCGAACGGGGCGTGAAGCTTTCGGGCGGGCAACGCCAAAGGATTGCCTTGGCGCGTGCGTTGTTGAAAGACGCGCCGATCTTGGTACTGGATGAGGCCACCAGCGCGCTAGACAGCGAAGTAGAGGCGATGATCCAATCCGCGTTGGACAACGCAATGGTCGGCAAAACCGTCATCGCCATTGCCCACCGTCTTAGCACCATCGCGCGCATGGACCGGATTGTTGTGTTGGATGCGGGGCGCATCGTCGAGGACGGCACCCACGCAGAACTATTGGCGCAAGACGGGCTTTACGCTCGCTACTGGCGGCGACAGTCCGGCGGGTTTATAGGCATAGACGAAACAGCCGAGTAAGCACCCATGACCCAGACCATTTTGCGACTGAACCACAAAGGCGAAGGCGTGACCGACGCCGGCACAGCGATCCCGCGGGTGCTTCCCGACGAGGTGATTGAGGACGGTCGCATTGTAACGCCATCGACCGATCGGGTGTCTGCCCCATGCCGCCATTTCAAAAGCTGCGGCGGCTGCGCGATGCAACACGCCAATGACGATTTCGTGGCGGACTGGAAAACCGATGTGATCCGTCTGGGGTTGTCTGCACGGAGGATTGAGGCCGACATCCGCCCGATCCTGACCTCCCCCGCGCAATCGCGCCGCCGCGCCACATTGCATGGGCGGCGGACAAAAAAGGGGGCCATGGTCGGCTTCTTCGGGCGCGGTTCCGACGCATTGATTGAAATACCGGACTGCAAACTGCTGGACCCCAAACTGATTGCCGCCTTCCCCGTTCTAGAAGAGCTGACCATCGCCGCCGCCTCGCGCAAAAGCACGGTTGGGCTGGCGGTGACCTTGTCCGAAAACGGCTTGGACATCGACATTCTTGATGCGATGGAACTTAAACCACAGGGCATCTTGGAGATGTCTGCATTGGTGGAGCGGCACAAGCTGGCGCGCCTGAGCTGGGACGGCGAAGCTGTCGCCACTCGCGAGCCGGCCATTCAGACCTTTGGTGCGGGCAAGGTTAGCCCCCCTCCAGGCGCTTTTTTGCAGGCAACCGCCCATGGGCAAGGGATTTTGAGCAACTGCGTGACCGAAGCGTTGGGCGACGCCAAACAGGTAGTGGACCTATTCGCTGGCTGCGGCACCTTCACCCTACCCGCCGCCGAGAAGGCCGAGGTTTGGGCCTTGGAAGGCGACGAAAGCCTGATCGCTGCTATGGATGCGGGCTGGCGAATGGCGACAGGTTTGAAAAAGGTCACAGGCGAGACGCGCGACCTGTTCCGCCGCCCTTTGTTGCCTCACGAATTGCGAAAGACAGATGCGGTGATCATCGACCCGCCGCGCGCAGGGGCCGAGGCGCAATCGATTGAACTGGCTCAAAGCGACGTGAAACGGATCGCGGCAGTGTCGTGCAACCCGATTTCATTCGCCCGCGACGCCGAGATTTTGATCAAAGGCGGCTATACATTGGATTGGGTGCAACCCGTGGATCAATTCCGCTGGTCATCCCATGTGGAACTCGCGGCGCAATTCACCAAGGCTTAAGCGCGGCGGGTCGCGATGTCGGCAACGCCCAAGGTTTCCAGCACCTTCGTCTCAATCTGAGGCGCGTTCATCGCCGCTGTCGCGTACATATCCTCTGGGCTGGATTGATCGATGAAGATATCCGGGAACACCATGGAGCGGTATTTCAACCCGTCGTCGAACACCGCGTTTTCTGCCAACAACTGCGCCACGTGAGACCCAAATCCACCGACGGAGCCTTCCTCGATGGTGATTAGCGCTTCGTGGGTGCGGGCGAGGTTCAGAATGACCTCTTTGTCCAAAGGCTTGGCGAAACGGGCGTCGACCACTGTTGGTGTAATGCCTTTGGCGGACAGGTTTTCAGCAGCTTTCATCACCTCAGCCAAACGCGTACCGAAGGACAATAGCGCAACGCGGCTGCCGTCTTGAATGGTTCGCGACTTGCCGATTTCAAGAATTTCACCCTTTTCAGGCATCTCAACACCAACGCCTTCACCCCGCGGATAACGGAAGGCAATCGGGCCGTCGTCATAGGCCACGGCTGTGGCAACCATATGGACCAACTCCGCCTCGTCAGCAGCGGCCATGACCACCATGTTCGGCAGATTTGTCATAAACCCGATGTCAAAACTACCCGCGTGGGTCGCCCCGTCAGCCCCCACCAATCCGGCGCGGTCAATCGGGAAACGGACGGGCAGGTTTTGCAAGGCAACATCATGCACAATCTGATCGTAGCCGCGTTGCAAGAAGGTCGAATATATCGCGCAAAACGGCTTCATGCCACCGGCCGCCAAGCCACCCGCGAAGGTGACGGCGTGCTGTTCTGCAATCCCCACATCGAACGTGCGCGACGGATAGCGTTCGGCCATAAGGCTCAGGCCGGTGCCGTCGGGCATTGCCGCAGTAACCGCCACGACTTTGCTATCCTCGGCCGCGTGATCCACAAGCGCCTTGCCGAACACGGAAGTGTAGCTGGGCGCGTTGGACGGGGATTTCTTTTGCTTACCGGTGATGAAATCAAACTTGGCAGTCGCATGCCCGCCGTCAGACGCATTTTCCGCTGGCGCGTAACCTTTGCCTTTTTTGGTGATCACATGGATCATCACAGGGCCGTCAGCGCGCAGTTTGACCGTGCGCAGGACGGCCAACAGTTGCTCCATGTCGTGGCCGTCGATGGGGCCGACATATGAAAAACCAAGCTCTTCAAACAACGTGCCGCCGACCGTGGCCGACTTCAGCAGTTCCTTGGCGCGGCGCGCGCCTTCTTGAAATGGCTCGGGCAACAGGGACACGGCCCCTTTGGCCGCAGCCTTGAATTCTTGGAATGGGGCGCCTGCATAAAGGCGCGACAAATAGGACGACATGGCACCGGTTGGCGGCGCGATAGACATCTCGTTATCGTTGAGAATGACGATCATGCGCTTCTTCAGGTGGCCCGCATTATTCATAGCCTCGAAGGCCATGCCAGCACTGATGGACCCATCGCCAATGACTGCAATGCAATCGCCCAAACCATGTTCCGGAGCACCACCAAGATCGCGAGCAACAGCCATTCCCAAAGCTGCAGAAATCGAGGTCGAGGAATGCGCGGCCCCGAAGGGATCATAGGGAGATTCGGTGCGTTTGGTGAATCCTGACAGCCCGTCTTTTTGGCGAATGGTCCGGATACGGTCGCGACGGCCGGTGATGATTTTATGCGGGTAGCACTGGTGCGACACATCCCAGATCAGGCGATCTTTGGGGGCCTCGAACACCGCGTGGATCGCAACAGTCAATTCCACCACACCAAGGCCCGCACCAAGGTGACCACCGGTTTCAGACACCGCGTGAACCGTCTCCAGACGCAACTCATGCGCAAGCTGCGTAAGCTCGGCTTCGGACATGCCTTTCATGTCAGCGGGTGTGTTCACCCGATCCAGCACTGGAGTCTGAGGTCTATCGCTCATCTGCGTGGTCCTTCACGTGTCGCGGTCTATGACGAACCGCGCCGCTGCTTTTAAGTTGTTGGCACCGTCGCCGTAAGGGGAAAGCGCATCGCAGGCCTGCACAACAAGTTCTTTCGCGCGGGCCTTCGCTGCGTCCATACCAAGGAGCGACACGAATGTCGCCTTTCCCGCGTCCGCATCCTTTTGTAGGCGCTTTCCTGCCTTGGCAGCATCACCTTCAATATCCAAGATGTCATCTGCAATCTGGAACGCAAGGCCAAGTGCTTGGGCATATTGGCGCAGCGAGGTCGGATCTGCCTCGGCCAAGATTGCGCCAGCCTGCCCCGACCATTCGATCAATGCACCCGTTTTACCAGCTTGGAGGCGGGTAATCTCGGCCAAAGTCAGCGGCGTTTCAGCCGATTCAGCGGCGATATCCAAGGCCTGACCCAGCACCATGCCTTCGGCACCTGCGGCTTTGGCCATCGTCGACACCAAGGCCAACCGCGCTTGGGCGCTGGCCTCTAGGTTGGACAAAACTTCGAAGGCTAATGTTTGCAAGGCATCACCGGTTAACACCGCCGTCGCTTCATCCCACTGGATGTGGACCGTTGGCATGCCGCGGCGCAGATCGTCATTGTCCATGCACGGCAAATCGTCATGCACAAGACTATAGGCATGGATCATTTCAATCGCGGCGGCAGCTTGATCTGCCACTTGGGGCGATACCCCATGAAGGCGCGCGCCTTCCATCACCAAGAACGCCCGCAGCCGCTTGCCCCCCGTGCAGGTGTAGCGCATAGCGTCGGCAATCACACCGTCGAGCGGATGCATCACGCCATCCAGCGAATGCTGCACGCGGGTTTGCGCATCAGTCAGGGCATCTTGAAACATTGAATTACAGGCCTTCGACCGGTGTCGTCCCCGCAGCTTGGCCATCACTCCCAAGGGTGATTTGCGCCACTTTTTCTTCTGCTTCTTTTAGCTTGGTCTCGCACCGCTTCTTCAACTCCGCGCCGCGCTCATAGAGCTTGATGCTGTCTTCCAGCGGCACGTCGCCGCGTTCCAGTTGACCAACCACTTGCTCCAGCTCGGACATTGCTTGCTCGAAGCTCATTTCGTCTACATTTGTGTCAGCCATGGGTGCCCCGTTCTATCAAAACTTCCAGATGCGCGCGTGTGGACGCGGCTAGGGCATCCAGATCATATCCGCCCTCCAAAGTCGAGACGACACGGCCCTGCGCATGCGTATCAGCGACATCGCATAAGGCCTGCGTCGCCCAGACGAAATCCGCCTCGTCCCAATTCAGATTTGCCAGCGGATCATTGCGGTGGGCGTCAAACCCCGCCGAGATCAAAACCAACTGTGGTTTGAAGTCGTTTAGGGCGGGCAGGATCACGCGGTCATAGGCTTTGCGAAGGTCCACGCCGCCGGAATGCGCCTCTAGCGGGACGTTCAGGATATTGCCGGAAGCCCCGGTTTCATGGGCAGCCCCAGACCCCGGATAAAGCGGCATTTGGTGGCTGGAGATAAACAGCGCGCGATCCTCGTCCCATAGTAAATCCTGCGTGCCGTTGCCGTGGTGGACGTCGAAATCAACGATGGCCACGCGATCCAAGCCATGAACTTCAAGCGCGTGTTTAGCCGCGATAGCGATGTTGCCGAACAGGCAGAACCCCATCGGCGTCTGCTTCTCGGCGTGGTGACCGGGGGGGCGCATGGCGGCGAAGGCGTTCTGAACCTCACCACCCAGCACCATGTCGACCGCCTTGGTCATCGCCCCGACACCGCGATACGCAGCCTTAAGCGATCCGGCCGACATATGCGTATCCGCGTCCAGCGAGACGGCCCCCGCACTTGGCGCCGCAGCCTTTACCGCATCAATATGCCCCTGAGGGTGAACCCGCAAGATATCGCCATCGCTACCCATTGGAGCATCTATGCGGGTCAAACCCGTTTGGTCCATGGCGTCCAAAGCGGCATAGATGGCCATCAGGCGATCGACACGTTCAGGATGACCCGAAGGTGTAATGTGGTTTAAGCAATCGGGGTGCGTCAGAAGCGCTGTCGTCATTCTGCGTCCTCAGTCCGGAGCCAACATGTAGCCGGAACCACGCACTGTTTGGAGGTAACGGGGCTGCTTTGGGTCCATTTCTATCTTGCGGCGCAAGCGGGTGATTTGCACATCCACTGCTCGTTCTTGGGCCTGACCTCGATCGCGGCCCAAGTCCTCCACCAGCTTTGATCGCGAAACCGGCTCACCCGCGCTTGCCGAGAAGATTTTCATCAACGCAACCTCGGTGGCCGTCAGGCGGATCAACTCCTCGCCGCGCCACATTTCACCACGCTCTATATCATAGCGAATATCCCCAAGCGTCAGCGATTTTGGGGCCTCAATCACGTCTTCGGATTGGGGAACCCGACGCAGAATGGCATTGATGCGAAGAAGCAGCTCCTTTGGCTCAAACGGTTTTGGCAGATAGTCGTCTGCACCCGCCTCAAGGCCGGATATGCGGTCGCTGCTTTCCCCTTTGGCGGTCAAAAGCAATATCGGGATTTCGCGGGTTTGGCGCAATTCGCGAGTGAAGGTTATCCCGTCATCACCCGGCATCATCACATCCATCACGATCAGGTCAAAATCCAAACCGTCCAGCAATCTGCGCGCGTGATCGGCATCCCGTGCACAGGTGGTCCAAAATCCGTTACGATTGAGGAATTGCTGGATCAGTTTGCGGATACGTTCATCATCATCAACGATAAGCAGATGGGCGTCATTTTGGGCCGCGGACATTTATGAGTTCTCCTTGAACGTCTTAAAATGAGATCGCATTTCGGGATCCATAATCTGTTCCAACACTTGGCGAAAACCTGCGACCGCTTCGGGGCCAGCATCGCGGTAAGCTGCACGCATTCGCCCGCGTTGCGCTTCCGATAACTCTTTCTCCAACTCTTGACCCGATTCGGTTAAGTACAGGTGGCGTTCGCGGCGATCCTGCTTCCCCACGCGGCTTTCAACCAATCCGTCCTCTATCAAGGCGCGCAACACACGGTTCAATGATTGCTTGGTCACCCCCAGAATGTCGAGCAAGTTATTCACCGTATTCCCCGGGCTACGTTTGATGAAATGGATCGCTCGGTGGTGCGCGCGCCCGTAAGAATACTGCTGCAAAATGCGATCAGGGTCCGCCGTAAACCCGCGGTATGCAAAAAACATTGCCTCAATGCCGCGCCGCAACTGGTCGTCGGTTAAGAACAATAGGCCTTCACCACTGGTCGGCTTTTGACCTGCTCCTCGGTCTGGCATGCGATTGCTCCTGCTTCATCCTGTTGGGTCGAGTTTATGTCAGCCTTGTTGACTTTCCAAGTATCGAATGGTAGCGATTCTACAGTTTTGAGAAATATTATGTCCGAAACGGACATGGTTTGCGCAAGAAGTGAAAAGGAATGCGGGAATGGCTGGTGGATATGACGATCGTGATGGCGTCATCTGGATGGATGGCAAGCTGGTGGACTGGCGCGGAGCGAACGTCCACATTCTGACTCACGGGTTGCATTACGCCTCCTCGGTCTTTGAGGGTGAACGCTGCTACAACGGCAAAATTTTCGAAAGCCGCAAGCACTCCGAACGCCTGTTGTATTCAGGCGACCAGCTGGACATGCCGATCCCCTACACCGTGGATGAGATCGAAGCCGCCAAATACGAGGTTCTGAAAGCCAACAATCTGACGGACGCCTATGTGCGCGTGGTTTGCTGGCGGGGTGCAGGCGAAGACATGGGTGTCGCTTCTGCGAAAAACCCTGTGCGCATGGCCGTGGCTGCTTGGGAATGGGGGGCCTATTACGGCGACGCCAAAATGAAAGGCGCGAAGCTGGACATCTCCAAGTGGAAACGCCCAAGCCCAGAGACCATCCCCTGTTTTGCAAAGGCCTCAGGTCTTTACATGATATGCACCATGTCCAAACATGCGGCAGAGGCCAAGGGCTGCTCTGATGCGATGATGTTCGACTACCGCGGCTACGTGGCCGAGGCGACAGGCGCAAATATGTTCTTTGTGAAGGACGGCGAAGTTCACACGCCCAAGCCTGATTGCTTCTTGAACGGCATCACCCGTCAAACCGTGTTGGGCATGCTGAAAGAACGCAACATCACCGTGCATGAGCGCCACATTATGCCCGACGAATTGGAAAGCTTTGAGCAATGCTGGCTGACGGGCACGGCGGCAGAAGTGACGCCAGTTGGGTCTATTGGCGACTACAACTTTGAAGTCGGCGCCATCGCACGCGACATCGCAGAAGGCTACGAGAAGCTGGTTCGGCTCTAAGCCTTGAACCCGCGCTCAATTCTAAAAAATTGCTGGGGCCGTACCGGATCTTTCGGTGCGGCCCTTTTGCGGCGCTGCAAAGCAAGGGTCGCTATGTTCGGACGGTCGCTCAGATGCAAGGCGAAGGCATAGCGCAAACCAGCGCGCGCGGCCGACGAGGATTGCTTGTCGAGGGCATGTCTCATGCAAGTATCTCCCTATCTGTGTAAGCGCACCATAGCACAAACTTGGCAGAACACCGAATGCCCCGCTAAAGCAGGTCTTTTACCATGCCAACTGCCCCCCAGAATACCCCGCGAACTTGCGGGAACGCGGCGAAGGCAACCAACAGAATTTGCCCCCAGATGATCAGGTTCAATTGCCGCGCAAAGGGTTGTTTCACCGTCTTGTGGCGCAACCGCCGTTGCCCAAGCTTTGCCGCTGGGCTGCCTCCGACCATTGACCACATCAATAGGTTCGACTCGCTCACCCTGCGCCCGTTGGTTCGTGCGCGGCGTTTATCAATCGCGAAAAGTACGTAGGTCAGTAAGTTGACCAACCCCAAATAGGCCGCGAGGATTGCAAAGGGGAGCAGCGTATCTGGCATCTTTCGCTATCCCTGCGGCGTCATGGCTTTGCGCGCTTGTTTGCGCTCCTTGCCCAATCTGCCCTCTCGCCAGATGATCAAAATGCCTGCGCAAACGATCAAAGCGATGCCGATCAGCATCACGGCCGTCGGCACCTCGGCGAAGACAAAATAGCCAATTGCAAGCGCCAGCAGGATTGAAAAATACTCAAACGGCGCAACCACAGAGGCATCCGCATACCGGTAGCTTGAAGTCAGGAAAATCTGCCCGATCCCACCGCACACCCCAGCCCCAACCAAAGCCGCCGCTTCTGTCATCGTTGGCCACACCCACCCGAATGGCAGCGTCAGCAGCGACAAAACCGAAGCCGTGCAGGCAAACCAGAACACAATGGCGGAAGTGGGTTCGGACATGGTGAGTTTGCGCACAAAGACATGCGCCAAACCGGCCATAACCGCAGAGCCGAAGGCCAATATCGCACCGATCGCAAGGAACGGGTCCGCCCCCGCATTGGAAAATGCAGACAGACGGGGCGACATAATGATCAACACCCCAATCATCCCCAAGGCCACTGCAGTAAGGCGAAATGCGCGGACCTGCTCGCCCAGAAACATCGCCGCAAAGATCACCACCAAAACGGGTTGGGCATATTGAATGGCCTTAACTTCTGACAGCGGCAGCAAGCCCAGTGCAGCGAACCCCATCGACATGGCGGTCACCCCCACCAACCCGCGCCAGAAATGACCCATAGGATTGCTGGTCTTCAAGCCGGATCGCAACTCCCCGCGCAGGGCAATCCAGCCCAAGATGATTGGCAAACCGAAGAAAGACCGAAAGAACACCGCCTCTCCGGGTGGCACGCGAACGGAGGCAATTTTTATCAGCGTCGCCATTCCCATGAAGAAGACAACAGCCCCAAGCTTCGACAGGATCGCGACAGTCACATTGGGCTTGGGGGCTGGAGCAACCATCTAAAGGAACACGCGTTCTATCGCCCAGTAAGCACCGACAATCGCGATAAAGACGGACGCAGGGATCGAGATGCGCGCGCGGTACCATGGCTTTTTGCCAAACCACAGCCCCACCGCCAGAAAGGCTAGCGCTATGACGGCCAGCTGGCCGACCTCCACCCCAACGTTAAACCCGATGAGCCCCACAACAAAGCGCCCGGGGGCAAGACCAAACTCCCCCAGAACCGACGCGAAGCCCAACCCGTGCAACAATCCAAAGGCGAAAATTATCACAGGGCGCCACCATGTGACGCGACTGGTAAAGATATTTTCGACCGCGACGTAAACAATCGAGGCCGCGATCAACGGCTCGACGATCGCAGGGTTTACCGCGACATACCCCAGACTGGCCAACGCCAAAGTGATGGTATGGGCCACGGTAAAAACGGTGACCTGCGTGATCAAAGGGCGCAGATGCACCGATAGGAAAAACAGGCCCAGCACAAACAGAATGTGATCAAGGCCTTTGGGAATAATGTGGTCAAAGCCCACACCAATGTACCGCAAGAAAACCGCGACAGCACTTTCGGTGACGGCCCCCGCACGCGGCAATGGATCGCTCAGCTCACCATTTGCCAAATATCCCGCATAGGATGCTTCATCCCCCCCCGCCTGACGCACAATGATCGGCCCGTTTGCGGCATCCCAGCCAATCCGCAGATCACTTTGATCCGAAGGCAAAGCGCCCCTCAGGATAACATTCGTATCGCGCGGCAATTCCGCATTCGGCTGAAAGACCACATCCACTTGCATCAGCTCAAGCTCAACAGGCGCCTCGCCAGACAGAACGGTAATCCGTTGCGCGATTTCCGGCCAAGCGGCCCGAAAGGCATCGGCCACCAAGTTTGGCGTCAACGACCGCAGCGCATCATATTTGTCGGCTTCGGGCGCGTCGTTGGTATCTTGCAGCCCTTCCAAGTCCAGACCGGCGATCAAAGGCTCTGCCGTTAGACGTATGGAAAGTTCAATGGCGTCCTCTTCAAAGGCCACATCAGCAATGGCTGGCCTGATTTCATGCGCTGAGGCGAAAGACGACATTGTGAACATTGCCAACATTGACATCACACCCAGTTGGGTCAGCATGTGTTTCAACGTCTTCAAAGGATTTGCCATGTCGTACCGCCGTATCTGTATCTTCGCCGCTTGGGTGATGTGGACAACCACCGCGCAGGCACATGAATTTTGGATCTCTCCCGAGGCATACGTGACCCCGAAAGGCGGCGAGGTTCAAGCCCATCTTCGCATCGGTCAGGAGTTTGACGGCGCGGCCTATGTCTACAACCCCAATCGGTTTGAACGGTTTGAGCTGATCGCCGGCTCTCTGCGCTTGCCAGTGGCGGGCCGACTGGGCGACACCCCTGCGCTGAACATGCCCGCACCGGCAAACGGCTTAATCACCATTGTTCACGAAACCGACGATAGCCAGCTCAGCTACCAAGGCATGGAAAAATTTGCCAAATTCGCCAAGCACAAAGATTTTGAATGGGCCATTCAAAGCCACATTGACCGCGGGCTGCCCACCGATCGGTTTACAGAGCAATATCGCCGCTTTGCAAAGAGCCTGATTGCCGTAGGAGATGGCGCCGGATCCGACACAGAAGCTGGCCTGAAAACCGAGATCGTTGCCCTAACCAACCCCTATACGAACACCGAAGACCAGTTTTCCGTGAAGGTTCTGATGGACGGAAAGCCGCGCGCGGACGCTCAAATAGAACTGTTTGAAAAGGGATCAGATGGCGAAGTGGCCATCACCTTGCACCGCACAAATGCAAACGGAATTGGCACCTTCCCGATTAAACGGGGACATGAGTATCTGGTAGATGCCGTGGAACTTTTGCCGCTGAACCTTGGCGACCCCGCGACAACGCCGGTTTGGTTCTCGCTTTGGGCGTCTTTGACGTTTCACGTACCTTAAAGGTGCGACGACTTTTCAGGACAGTTTCTAGGGGGCTAAAACAGCAAAAGCCCCCAACCTGGGTATCAGGTTGGGGGCTCTTTTCTGGTAGCACCCGGCACGGCGATCTGGGTGGGGGCTGATCACACCGCGTCGGGCTTGAGACTAAACTCGCTACAGGTTCTGTATCGCGGCCAACTGCGGCGGGTTCAGGGACGGCCTGTGGTTATGCATAGGCCATCCAAAGGCTTTTTGAAGGCAGGGCTTGATTTGAAGAGAAACGCGGCCCACCATATCAGCATGAAGCCAAACAACCCGATCCCCTTCCGCCACAGTCAGTCCGATAAAGTCGCGTTTCAGCGGCGCGAACTGGGTGACATTCTTACTGTTTATGGCCGCATGGTCGCCGCCGGAGAATGGCGCGACTACGGCATTGCAATGCTGAAGGACGTGGCAGTGTTCTCCATTTTCAAACGCGCCGCGGAGAACCCGATCTACCGCATCGAAAAGCGCCCCAAACTGGCGACCAAGCAGCAAACCTATGCGGTGCTTGGCATGGATGGGCGCGTGTTGAAACGCGGGGCGGACTTAAAGCAAGTCTTGCGCGTCCTAGAGAAAAAGATGATCCGCGCGGTGGATTAAATCCGTTTCACCGAGGTGACCGGCCCACCACCTGCCGCCTCTATTCTGGCGATGGCATTTGACAAAGGCTCATAGGCGACAGCCATATGGTGCGCATTGGCGTGGATGATCATATTGTCCCCCGAGACCAAGGCTACATGGCCTTTCCAAAACACCAAGTCGCCTCTTTGCGCCTTGCTCAGGTCCACTGGCTGGCCCAGCTCGGCCTCTTGCATATCGCTATCGCGCGAGCATTCCAGCCCGCAACACCGCCACGACACTTGCACCAAACCGGAACAATCAATGCCATGGCGCGTGCCACCGCCCCACAGATAAGGCGTGCCCAAATGCAAATCCGCGATGGTAACGGGATCGTCCATTCGGTGAGATATCGGCAGCAGATGCATCGTTGGCACAAAGCCGCCATTTGACAGCCGAGACCAGCTGCCTTCCTCGTCCATGACTTGCACCTCGGAGCCCAAGTATAGCCCGCCATTGTTCATCAACTTCATGTTGGGGCCAGGATAGATATGTGTGAACGGCATGGCGACCCAATGGGTGACATCATGCGGACGATCCAGAAGGCTTTCGTTCACGTATCCGCAGTAGCCGTCATGCGCGGCCTGCCCGAAGGCAAACCCCCCGCGGCGCTCGTATACGGTAAACATATCGCCATAGATCAGTTGCGAGGTGCGGCGGCCCTCCGGCTTGCCTGTGATGTCCGCAAAGGCCGCGCCGCATTGCGTTTCCTCACCATCCGCGAAATTGGGCGACTCGATCAACCCTCGAAGATGGCTGGATGCGATCCGCCCGTTTGCGGGTGTAATACGGGGATCATGGCTCATAGGTTCAAGGCCTTTGGTAGGGCGTCCAATATTGCGCGCGCGCCCATTCCGACACCGCCCTTTGGCCGCGCGGGTGCGGGTGCGGGTTGCCAGCCATAGATGTCAAAATGTGCAAACCGTGGGGTGTTGGACACAAAGCGCCGCAAGAACAGCGCCGCGGTGATCGTCCCTGCAAAGCCCCCCTTCGGCGCATTGTCGAGATCGGCTATTCCTGGCTCGATCATCGTCTCGTAGGGATCATGGAACGGTAACTCCCAGACCGGATCTTGCACCTTCTGCGCCGCCTCTCGCAGGGCATTGGCGAAGGCCGCATCATCGGTGAAGAACGGCGAAATGTCAGGACCAACAGCAACACGCGCAGCACCGGTTAAAGTGGCCATGCAGATCATCAAATCAGGCGGCGTCTCATCGGCAAGGGCCAAAGCGTCTGCGAGGACAAGGCGGCCTTCCGCATCGGTGTTGTTCACCTCAACGGTGAGCCCCTTGCGAGAGGTAAGAATATCTTGCGGGCGGAAGGCATTGCCATCAATCGAGTTTTCAACGGCGGGGATCAAAACACGCAGCTGCAATTTCAAACCCAGCGCCATGATCATATGGGCCAACCCAAGAACCGTGGCACTGCCACCCATGTCCTTTTTCATCAACCCCATAGACGCGCCGGGCTTGATGTTCAGCCCACCGGTGTCAAAGCAAACGCCCTTGCCCACCAGCACCAGCGTCGGACCAGCCTTGCCCCATGTCATATCAATCAATCGGGGCGCGGTAATCGAAGCGCGGCCCACCGTGTGGATCATGGGAAAATTCTGCTCCAGCAAGGCATCGCCGGTTATCACGTTGATCGCCGCATCATGCGCTGCCGCCACGTGGCGCGCCGCGGCTTCCAACTTGTCAGGGCCCATGTCAGAGGCAGGTGTGTTGATCAGATCGCGGGTCAGGGCCTCGCCTGCAGCGATGCTTTCAAGGCGGGATTGATCCACCCCATCGGGGCAAACAAGACGTGCATCATGGGGAGGTTGGGCGCGGTAGGTTTCGAATTTGTACTGTGACAAAAGCCAACCTAATGCATGTTCCTCAAGGTCTTCAGAGCTGTGGGAACTCGCCAGATTATATATGCCAGCGGGCAATTTGGCTGCGCCAGAAGCCAGTGTAAAACGGCCCCGCGCGCGGGTGGTATCATCCCCCAAACCCGCCAATGCCAGCGACACGTTTCCTTCGGCATTGGGCACCACACATATAGCGCCGGCACCCGCCTTGAACCCCTGCGCCGTGACCCAGCGCTGCACGTGATCGGCCTGCGCGGCCAGCCAATCGTTCAATTCGTCTGCCTTAAGGGCAAATAACGAAATCGCGTCGTCGCTGGGTGCGGCGAACTTGAGCCGAGTGAAGTCTAACATTTTGAGTGCCCTGTTTTTGCGCCCGTAGCCTAATGGTTACGGCGCGATCCGCAAGAGCACTCCGCTGCTTATATGGCTAGCCAGGCAAATCTTGCATATCCCAAACCGCACTGAGCGACCGGTCCGCGATCCGGCGCAAACGGAACAACGTCGCCGCCAAGGGCACCCCTTCGCGATTGCGCCCGCAGCTTGCGACATCCTCGGCCACGCGGGCGAAGGTTGTCATCCCAATTTTATTCGCTGTCTCAACCAGCAAATTTGCCTTTTGCGCCAAAAGCTCCACCTCGCCACGCAGATACGCGTCCTCTACTTCGACGATGCCGTTGGCAAGGTCTTCCATCGTGCTGGTGATCATGGCCTCGGCAGTTGCCTCCCCAAGTGACACACAAAGTTCGACCAACCTATCTGGATCAACCCGCACAGGTTCGCGCATTTCAAGTTTAACGACATCTAGCATAGTACACCCCATTTCATGTGCCCCCTTAACGCACATGTTCAACTTCACAGCCGGACCTGAACAAACTCTTTCCCCCCCGCGCATATTTCCCTCGAATTTCGACTCAATTGTCCTTACACAGGCCCGAACTAAAGGAGACCCGATATGCCGACAGTTAAACCGCTGCCAACGTACCTGATCACCCGCTATCACGGCTGGAAAGCCACCAGTTATTCCGACAATGAACCTTGGTACCGCAATTTGGCCGACAACGGCCAAAACCCGCGCGCCATGGTTATTTCATGCTGCGACAGCCGCGTGCATGTGACATCAATTTTTGGCGCCGAGCAGGGTGAGTTCTTCATCCACCGCAACATCGCGAACCTCGTCCCCCCGTTTAACCCCGATGGCGAACACCATGGGACATCTGCTGCGATTGAATACGCGGTGAACGCATTGAAGGTCGCGCATATTATCGTGTTGGGGCATTCGAACTGCGGTGGCGTTGCTGGGTGCAACGACATGTGTTCCGGTCACGCACCTGAACTGGCGGAGAAGACCAGCTTTATCGGGCGCTGGATCGAAATCCTGCGTCCCGGCTATGAGCGCGTGAAAGACATCGAAGATGGTGACAAGCGTCGCAGAGCCTTGGAAAAGGAAGCCGTAAAAGTTTCCCTAGAGAACCTTGCTACCTTCCCGTTCGTCGCGGACGCGCTTGAGAAGGGCAAACTTAGCCTGCACGGACTATGGACCGACATCGGCGAAGGTGGTCTGGAGCATTACACTCCAGAACACGGCTTCAAACAGGTCTAAACCTTAAGGCTGCCAATGCATTTGGCGGCCTTCTGGCCAATCCATTTCCACGTTTACACGTACGGTTTTCTTCTCACCTGGGCCGACTTCAAGGTTCCAGACGGAAACGCCGCGCCGCTGTTCAAAGTCGCGCTCGTCCGGTGACGGTCGGGCGCTGACTGAAACGGTTAGGTCCTCTTGCTCCGAATACGGCAGTGCAAAGATGGTTTGGACGTCTTCTGCGTCAGCCAAAAGGTTCTCGACCGTGAACTCCATTTGCTGAACGCGGGTGTTGCTGGAGGTCAGGAAACCGCGATCGCCAGTGTCATTATCAAGCAGTTTGTAGTCGAGGCGTAACCCTTCGAGCGTACCAAATGATACCTCGGCTTTGTCGCCAGCCGGAACCAACGGCAGATGCGTGCGCCCGACAAAAACACCGTCGCGAGACACTGACGCCTGACCGGGCAAGAAGGGTTCTTGCGTGGCGTTCGTGAACTCCGCCATCAGGAACGCGGTTTTGTCGAAACGCGGTGCTGCGCGATTGAATTCGCGGGCGTCGAAGGTGAAGTCATCCAAGGCAAGGATCAACTCCCCGCTGTCAGAGGCTAGGCTGATTGGCTCGGGGTAATCGTAGGTGACTGACAATCCGTCAATCGCGGCATTCGCCACAACAATCATAGCCTCCTCAATAACCGCTTCCTCAATAATCGGTTCCCCAAGTCCGTCAGCCCGAGAAAGCTCCAAATATTCTGCTTGTGGCGCAGCAGTCGTTCTAACTGATCCATACCCAGCTTTACCCTTAGGCGATGCGAGGAAGGCTTGTGATGGATGCGGGTTACTTGGATCCACTTGAGCAAACGGGTTTGCGGTGGAAAGGGTCAGGTCGACATTAGTCCACAACTCATCTGTGTATTGCGCTATGACGACCTTGCGTTCCATCGAGATGCTCGCATCATTACCTCGTGTAAGATTCAGGTCGTAATCCGCACGCCACTCAGCCTCGTCGGTCAAACTGTCAAAGAATAGCTCAACCTGACCAGCGGATTCCACCTCAACGGACAATGCCAACATTGTAACTGCACCGCTTGGCGGGGCCAGTCGATTAAGGTGCTGTTCAGCCTGCTGCACCACTTTGCGGGCCTCATCACGGGCCTTTTCATCCGCGCGAAGAGTAACGCTTGCCGCATATTGGTCGCGCCACGCATTATCCAACTCTTCCGCCACCATATTGCTGGCCGCGCGCATCGCCTCTGCATCTGCACCGGTCAACGCCGCGCCTGTCAGGGTACGTAAGTAAGCGTTTTTAGCGCCTTGTGCCTCTACCGCGGCTTTGCCTTGCACCACGACGTCTTCCAACGCTTGAAGTGCTTCTTTCGCCGCCTCCACACGTTCAAATGCAGCGGCTTGTTCCGGCGAAAAAGCCGCTTTTGGATCGGTCAGGTAGTTTTGCAAAACTTCCATCGCGCCGATTGTCACGCCAGCGGGCACATGAAACCGTGGCGGGCTATCACTATTATCTTTGTAGGGCACCAGAATGCGATGCTTGCCCTGCGGCAGGTCCGCCGCAATAACCCGGGTAACAGTTGCACCTTCCGGGTAGACCGTCACGAAGGTCACGGGGGCAACAACGGTGAAATCATCCGCATAAGCGGCAGACGACATAAGCGTAGCGGTAATCGCAAGGGTACGTAGCATATAAAAAGGGCCTCAAATCAATTGATCTGAGGCCCAATGTTTCGTGTTAGGGAAGGCTTTGCAAGCCTAGCCTTTTTTCAGGCAGCGCGTTCCCAGCGTTTCGGCGATTTGCACTGCATTTAGGGCTGCACCCTTGCGCAAGTTATCGCTGACGCACCACAGGTTCAGACCATTGTCGATGGTGGAGTCCTGACGAATGCGCGAAATAAACGTCGCGAAATCGCCAACGCATTCAACAGGGGTCACATAGCCACCGTCTTCACGCTTATCGATCACCATAACACCCGGAGCTTCGCGCAGGATGTCGCGGGCTTCGTCTTCGTCTAGGTGATCTTCGAATTCGATGTTGATCGATTCCGCGTGGCCCACAAACACAGGAACGCGCACACATGTGGCGGTAACTTTGATGTCTTTGTCGACGATCTTCTTGGTTTCGACGACCATCTTCCACTCTTCTTTAGTAGAGCCGTCTTCCATGAACACGTCGATATGCGGGATCACATTGAAGGCGATCTGCTTGGTGAACTTCGCAGGAGGTTTGTTGTCGACCGGGTTGTAGATCGATTTGGTTTGATCCCACAATTCATCGATGGCTTCTTTGCCCGCACCTGACACCGACTGATAGGTCGACACCACAACGCGCTTGATGCGCGCACGGTCATGCAAGGGCTTCAACGCCACAACCATCTGCGCCGTGGAGCAGTTGGGATTCGCGATAATGTTCTTCTTGGTGTAGCCGTGCACGGCCTCTGGGTTCACTTCCGGAACCACCAACGGCACGTCAGGATCATAGCGGTACAGCGACGAGTTATCGATCACCACACAGCCCGCCGCCGCAGCGATAGGCGCATATTTCTTGGTGGCCTCGGAGCCCACAGCAAACAACGCGATGTCCCATCCCGTGAAATCAAACGTAGCAAGGTCTTTGGTCTTCAAGGTTTTTTCGCCGAACGTGACTTCGGTGCCGATCGAGCGACGGGAGGCCAATGCCTCGATTGCGTCCACTGGGAACTGACGTTCATCCAGAATGTTCAGCATCTCGTGACCCACATTGCCAGTGGCGCCAACGATGACGATTTTGTAACCCATGATCCCTTTGATCCTTCTATAGGTCTTGTTTCAGACGGGGCCTGATACTCTTTTGCAGCAGGATGCGAAAGGGGCAGTTTTTACACGGCTTGCCGCATGATGCGCAACTGCGCTACACAGATCGCCAAATTAGCCAGTTGCGAGCCCCTACTTGACCCATTCCTCAGACCTCGACTTGGCCCAAACGCCCCAAAGCGGACGGCAGCTGTTTGCCCGCCTGTGGCGCGGATATCTTCGGAAACACTGGGCTTTGTTTCTGCTGGCACTGGTGTTCATGGTCATTGAGGGCAGCACTTTGGGCGCGCTTAGTTACCTGCTGCAGCCGATGTTCGATTTGGTGTTTGTGGCCGGACAGTCCAGCGCAATTTGGTGGGTTGGTGCGGGCATCTTCGGGCTGTTCGTCATTCGGGGCATAACCGGAATCATCCACAAAAGCATTCTAACGGCTGTGTCATTTCGCGCCTCTACAGAGGTGCAAGTCGATCTGCTGCGCCACACATTGACGCTGGATAACGCCTTCCATTCGCGCACGTCACCTGGCGCTATGATCGAACGCGTTCAGGGCGATGTAACGGCCATCCAAAACTTGTGGAACTTGATCCTTGTCAGCGCCGGCCGCGATTTCATTGCACTGTTGTCATTGCTTGGGGTCGCGATTTCCATCGACTGGAAATGGACCTTGGTTGCCATTATCGGCGCGCCACTGCTGGTGGTCCCCAGCCTTTTGGTCCAACGCTATGTTCGCCGCAAATCCACCTATCTGCGCGATGTCGCAGGCAAGCGAACAACCCGACTGGATGAGGTGTTTCACGGCATCACCCCGATCAAACTTAACCGGATGGAAACCTATCAAGTCGATAACTTTTCAGGCTTGTCAGATACTTGGGTCAAGGCCACCGTCAAAACAACCGTCGGGCAGGCCACCGTTCCTGCCTTGGTCGACTTCGCCGTCGGCTTCGGGTTCTTCTGCGTATTGCTGTATGGCGGCCCACAAATAATCGCGGGTGAGAAAACCATTGGCGAGTTCATGAGCTTCTTCACCGCCATGTCGCTGGCCTTCCAACCCATGCGCCGTTTGGGCGGGGTCTTGGGCTATTGGGAAATGATGAACGCCAGCCTGAGCCGCATCTTCGGGTTGTTCGACACCAAACCCGCAGTAGCCGACATGGCCCGCAGCGAAACTGCGCTCGACGGATCCTCGGTTACATTCGAGAATGTTGCCCTGTCCTACGGGGATAAATCGGTTCTCAACGGCCTATCATTCAGCGCCGCTTCAGGCACAACCACCGCATTGGTCGGGGCGTCTGGCGCGGGGAAAAGCACCGTCTTCAATGTTCTCACAAGATTGGTCGATCCCGCCTCGGGCAAGATCACCATTGGTGGCGTGGACATCAAAGACCTGCCTTTGGAGCAGCTACGCAGGTTGTTCTCGGTTGTGTCACAAGACGCGCTGTTGTTCGACGAAACCCTACGCGAGAACATTCTTCTTGGCCGCGACGACGTGAGCGAAGCACAGCTGAAACAGGTGCTTGATGACGCGCATGTCAGCGATTTCCTGAAAGACCTGCCGCAGGGGTTGGAAACCGAAGTAGGCCCCCGTGGCAGCAACCTGTCTGGGGGGCAACGCCAACGCGTGGCCATCGCCCGTGCACTGCTTCGCGATACGCCTATTTTGCTGTTGGACGAGGCCACCAGCGCATTGGACGCCGAATCCGAAAAAGTTGTTCAAAAGGCTCTGGAGCGCTTGTCAAAAGGGCGCACGACCCTTGTGATCGCCCATAGGCTGTCCACCGTTCGCGACGCGGATCAGATATTGGTTCTCGATCATGGGACTCTTGCCGAAAGCGGCCCCCATGATAGTCTTATCGGAAAGGCCGGCATCTACGCCCGCCTTCATGACCTACAATTTCAGACAGGTACTATGCCCTATACCGGAGATATTCCCGAATCCGCCGAGACCCAAGTTCGCAGCACCGGATCGGGCATCTGGAGAAGCCTCAGCGGCAAAGAGCGGAACCTCGATGACGCTGATGACACGCTGCCCTTCGGGCGTTTTGCACCCAATGCTTTGCAGCGGGCCATGATCTCGTTGGGGAAATCGACACCTCTGAAAAGAGGCGTGTTTCGCGGCGGATGGACGGCCATGGTGTTGGCGGCAGGTCAGCGCAAGCTGGATATCTATTTCAGGGAATGCGCCTACCGCATTCGGGGCGAAAACAACCTTATTGAATACGGGCTGCTTTTGAATCCCGCCTATAATGACGTTGATATCGACTTCCTGACCAAAGATGCCCCCGCAGATGCAAACTTCTTGGACCTTGGCTGCAACATTGGCCTTTACGCCCAGCCCATGGCGCATTCTGCACCACAGGGTCGAACAATTGCGGTGGACGCCAACCCGCTGATGGTGGACCGGCTTACGTGGAATGCACAGGCAAGCAACCTGTCGAACCTGACTGTGGTGCATTGCGCCATCAGCGACAAACAAGGACGCGGCGACCTTCAGATTCGCAAGGATGATCTTGCTATTGTGGCTGTCGAGGAGACCCCCGACGGAGAGATGCCGGTTATGCGGCTCGATACACTTCTGGAGCAGCAGAACATGTCGGAAATTTATGGCCTCAAGATCGACATTGAAGGCCATGAAGATAAGGCGCTGGTTCCCTTCTTGGAAACCGCCTCGCCGGAGTTGCTGCCCAAACGCATCGTGATTGAGCACCCCTACCCCGACGCAGATTACCCCGGATGCACCGCGGCATTTGCCGCGCGCGGCTATGTGCTAATGGGGCGCACACGAAACAACTCTTTATATGCGTTGAAGTAGAACTATCCGCGCCTGCGCGACAGCGTCGCGATCTGGTTTCTATAGGTCCAACGCTTGGCGGCCGCGATCAGCTTTTGCCACAGGCTTCTTTTGCGCGACACAGTGCTGCCGCCGGATTCTTGCGTCAGATCAGAAACCCCTGACGGCACAACGCAATGCGGGTGAATGCCTGTCTCCCAAAACAGCTGCAAAAAGCCGTCGACCGGTCGATCGATTTGATCGCAGCAGGCCAGAAGCGACTTTGCGGCCTTCAAACTTACCAATTGGGCCGAGGTTCGCAGTGGAACAATCTGGGGCCGGATCACGGCTTGAGCGCCCGATTGCGCCACCACTGTGAAGGGCATTCGAACCTCACGCACCTGCAATTGTATGTACCCAAGTTCATCGATTTGGGATTCCGCGCAGGCCAATGCAGCCTCAAAGGTGTCTTGATCGATCGACACGTCGTCTTCCAAAATGAGCGCAACCTCAAGGTCGGTGTCGACCATGTGCTTCCAAATGCTGCGGTGGCTCTCGAAACAGCCAATTTCGCCCATCGACAGCGAAAAGGGGTAGGCGGGTTGGAACAATGACTGTTTCGCCACCAGTGCTGACCGTTGCGCCGCGTCCATCGCAGCACCGTCACACGCAGGCCAAAGTCGCGCGGGATATGGAGACCGATCCAACATTGCCTCAACATGAGGGCGTCGCGAGGTTGCGCGCTCTAGGTGGATAACGAATGCTTCAATCACTGGCCAAGACCTTCACTCCAAAGTTGCTGATAGACCGCGTTTATCCCATCGGCCTCTGACTGAATGCCGTAGCTATCACGGGCAACCTGTAACGCACGGCGCGACATGGTCTCTAGAAGATCACGGTCTGTTAGCAAACCTCGGATTTCGGAGACTGCCCCTGCGACATCCCCCAAAGGCACAACCCGCCCAGCCGTCCCTTGCGCAGAAAACGCGCTGAAATAGCCAGTGTCCGTCGCCACAAACGGCACGCTGGACGCCATCGCCTCTAGTGGGGTCATTCCATAGCCTTCATATCGCGGCAACGGCACCAGCAGACTAAGCGCCCGCAGGGTTTTAGACAGTTGAACAGGCTCTAACTCACCTAAAAACAGTATTCTGTCAGCAAGATTTGCGGCAGCGACCCTCGATTTGAGGTCCGACAAAAACGCGTCGTTCGAGCCCCCAGCGCGGCCAATAACCAAGGCCGTCGTATCCAAATGATCCGGCAGCACACGGATCATCGCGTCAACAAATTGATCGGTCCCTTTTTCCGGCCGGATGCGTCCGACAGCAGCGATCCCTCGCGTACCAGGAAAGCCCGTTGCAGCCCAAGCCGCCGCGCGGTCCTGTGCGGGATGGAAGGCCTCGGTGTCAACACCATGGGGCACCACCGCACGCACATGCGGCACATAGTCGGCCGCCGCCTCGGTCGTGGCAATCACGGCATCCATGCGCGAAATCAACCAACGCGGAAACGCCGAGTGACGCCGTTGCGCGGCAGACGTAAACACAATCCGAACCGGCAAGCGCAGCACATCACGGGCCCAAATGGCCGCACGCATTTCAGTGTTGCGGCGCACATGCCAAATGGAAAACGGCGCATCATTGGGCGCATTTCGCGATAAGATACGGGCCGTCTTCACATCAATCGGATCAGGGCAGTCGGGCAAAGGGTGACCTACCAAACGCAGATCAAATCCCTTCATTTGTGCCCGCACCACGCCTGCCGTTGTCGCCGAGACTCCGGTGAAATTCTTGTTGAAATTCGTAACGAAAAGGGGCGGCGTTTGGCTCATCCCCTTTGATTACGCCAGCCTGCGGTCACGAGCAACGCCCATCCAAGTAGTCCCTGACCATGTGCTGACAAATTTTCCTCGGCCTGAAACAGAAGAAGTTCCGCTATGTGCACTGCACCTCGCGGCCACCCGATGACAAATTGCGCAGGCAGCCCATCAATTATCAGCCGATAATATTGATAGTAGATCTGCGGGGACAGCCAAACAAACAGCACGAAAAGCACCAATCCGATGAGAAGTCGAAGCCCCAACCGACGGCCACGACTGAGCAGCCAAGAGGCCGCCAGCCACACACAAAACAGCGCGAATGACAGCAACAGCAACCCGCCTTGCTGAGCGACTGAGAGAGTAAAGAAGCTATCCGTATCGTACAAAACAGGCTCTATTCAGGCTGAAGATTGCATCTGAGCAAGCCTAACCCAGCTGCCCCAAATTGCAATCCGGCGACATTCTGGTCTGTGCCTCAGGCTATTTTCCCTTCTTGCGCGGATGAAGCGGCCACAAAAACGGGCTGATCCGAGGGGATGTCCCCGTTTCCGGCCGCGACCGTGTCCGAAGAACCGGCGTCGTGGATGTCACAGACTTGCTTTCGCGCAACACAATATACAGCCCGCTTCCGATGATAATCGCTGATCCTATTAGCGTGCCAATATCGGGATATTCGTTGAAAAAGAACGCCCCGTATACCGTCGCCCACAGGATTTGACTGTATTGCATGGGCGCGACGATCACGGCCTCGCCGGTGTTATAGGCCCCGATCAAAAACCGCCCCGCCGTCCACGCAAAAACAGCAACAATCGCAATGCGCCCGATGTCTTCTATCGGCATGGGAACATATACCGTGGGCAATAGAGCGCCCATCACCAGAAAGTTGGCCATCATCGGGTACAGCATGATGACGACCGTCCGCTCATCACGCCCGATTTTGCGCACGATGACCGACGCGAACGCCCCACCAACCGCGCAGGCCAATGCCGCCAAATGCCCTAAGCCAAGCTCTGTCTCGCCTGGTCGCAATACCACCAGAACCCCGCATAGACCGACCAAAACCGCGATCCAGCGACGCAGCCGGACTTCCTCTCCCAAGATCGGGATCGCCAGCACCGTGATCAACAAAGGAGAGGCAAAGATGATTGCATATACCTGCGCCAAGGGCAGCACGGAAAAGGCATAGAACGCCGAAAACCCTGTCACCACTGCCGCAATGGTGCGGGCAATCATCCAATAGGGATGGCGCGGAATAAGTGTGCCGCTGGTCGTGTCGCGCAACAACCAAAGCGTGGCCAGTGGAAAGCTGAACAACACCGAGAAGAAGACGATTTGAACGGGTGAATACGCCCCGCCCAACACTTTGATGACAACGTCATGGGTCGAGAAAACCCCGAATGCCACGAGGGCAAGCAATGCGCCTTTTACATTCGGGGTCATCTGCTTGCTCCTACAGGCTGGCGTCAAGCGCCTCCAAAATCACATCACCCATCTGCGTGGTGGAAATTGGCGTGCCCCCTTCAGGGCCCATCAGATCGGCTGTACGCGCACCATCGCTGAGGACTTTTTCAATCGCTTTCTCCAAGCGTGTTGCCTCGTCACCTTGATCAAAGGAATAGCGCAGGGCCATAGCAAAGCTCAGAATGCAGGCAATCGGGTTTGCCTTGCCTTGGCCGGTGATGTCCGGCGCAGACCCGTGAACGGGTTCGTACATGGCCTTCGGGCGCCCTTCCGCATTGGGCAAGCCCAGCGACGCAGACGGCAACATGCCAAGAGACCCGGTCAGCATCGCCGCGCAATCGGACAAAACATCACCAAACAGGTTGTCGGTCACGATCACGTCGAACTGCTTGGGCGCGCGCACCAGCTGCATGGCGCCATTGTCCGCATACATGTGCGACAGCTCTACGTCTGGGTATTCTGCTTCGTGAATTTCAGTCACAACGTCCCGCCACAAGATGCCAGACTCCATGACGTTGGCTTTCTCCATCGAACACACTTTGTTGCCACGCTTGCGCGCCAACTCAAATGCCGAACGGGCCACACGCGCGATTTCGGTTTCAGTGTAGCGTTGGGTGTTCACGCCGACGCGCTCGTTGCCCTCTTTGTGGATGCCGCGCGGCTCTCCAAAGTAGACACCAGAGGTCAATTCGCGCACGATCATGATATCAAGGCCGGATACGATGTCTTTCTTCAGCGACGAAAAATCAGCCAAAGCGTCAAAACACTGCGCAGGACGCAGGTTGGAAAACAGGTCCATTTCTTTGCGAAGGCGCAGCAAGCCGCGTTCCGGCTTTACCGAAAAATCCAGATCGTCATATTTAGGGCCGCCAACAGCGCCCAACAGAACCGCATCAACTTCCATCGCGCGGGCCATCGTCTCGTCCGCCAAAGGCACGCCGTGCTTGTCGTAGGCCGCCCCGCCCACAAGGTCGGTTTCGACATCAAATGTCAGATCACGCTTCTCACCAAACCAGTCGATGATACGCGTAACTTGCGCCATAACTTCGGGGCCAATGCCGTCGCCCGGCAGGATCAGGATGGATGGGTTGGACATGGGATACGCTCCGTCAAAAAAGGGTCCCCAGCGAGGTATCGCGCACGGCCAATGGGGTCAAGGTTACGAAGGGGAATCCATCACTGGGATCGCGGTGTCTTGCGACAATGCAGGCGTTAATCCTTCCTCCAGAACCTTCCAGACAGCTGCAACCCGCGGTGTATGCCGAAGGGCCTCATGTGTACTCAACCAGATCTCCAAACTTGGAACGATGAAGTGCGGCATGACCTCTTCGACCTCGGGAAACGTGCTGGCAAGCGCACAGGCCATAACCCCGACACCACCGCCTGCGCGGATCATCTCGCATTGGACGATCTGGCTGTCGCACCGGAAGGCAAAGTCCTCTCGTGTAAGCTTCCAGCCCACATTGGCAGCCCCGCGAATGAACCGCTCCGAGCGGTCAAACCCCAAAAGATCGTGCTCCATAAGCTCAGAAACAGTTTCTGGCCGACCCCGTCGATCAAGATAGTCTTTGGAGGCAAAGAAGCCCAACCTCATCATCCCAAGTCTTTTGGTGATTACCTCCAATTGGGTTGGCCGGTGCATTCGCACAGCAATATCTGCTTCGCGGTACAACAAGTTTTCTGTGACGTCGGTCGAGTTCAGCTCAACCTGAATGTCGGGGTATTTCAACCGAAGGCGCGCAATGATCGGCGGAAGCGTAAACATCGCGGAAAATTCGCTGGCGGTTATGCGCACCGTCCCTTTGAGAGTGGTGTCATGACCCGCGGCCACCGTCGACAATCCCGATGCCGCGGACTTCATTGCGTTTGCGTGCGGCAGCAATGCCTCGCCTTCTGCGGTCAGGCGAAACCCTTTTGCTTGGCGGATGAACAGCACGATTCCAAGCTGCTCCTCCATGGCCTTGATCTGCCGACCAAGGGTCGGCTGGCTCACCCCGACTGCACGCGCAGCACCCGTCAGAGACCCTTCGGCAACCACCGCCAAAAATGCCTGTATGAAGGTCCAATCAAACTGATCAATGCGTTCCATTCATAAATGAATACCAGACCTTCGTTTTTTGGCAATTTCATTTCACTGATGACTGAGCGACGCTGGGGAACCTCAGTTCAGGAGACCGTCCCATGACAAAATCTGTACTCATCCTAGGCGCAAACGGGCAATTTGGCCGCAATGCCGTCGCCGCGTTTTCATGGGCAAACTGGAATGTGACGCGGTTCGATCACGACCGCGGATCGCTGTGTGATGCAGCGTGGGGGGTGGATGCAATTGTGAACGCTTGCACGCCAGAGCACCCCGATTGGGCGCAACAGATGCCAACCCTCACGGATCAACTGATCGAAACGGCAAAAGATACCGGTGCGACTGTCCTGATCCCGGGTAGCCTTTACAACTACGGCACAGACCTGCCGGTCGAAGTGCGCGAATCCACCCCTCGCCGCCCAACCGGCCCGTTGGGGCACTTCCGTGAAACCACCGAGCGGGCGTACCGCGACGCAGGTGTAAAGACGATCATCCTACGCGCGGGAGATTTCATCGACGCGGCACCAAGCAAAACTTGGTACCACAAGGTCATTACCGCCAAGCTGCACAAAGGCGTGGTGGACTACCCCGGTCAGTTGGACGCTCCGCACGCTTGGGCTTTCTTGCAAGACCTCGCGGATGTTGCCGTTATGCTGTGCGACAAAGCATCAGAGCTGCCAGAATTTTTTGAGATGAATTTTCCGGGATACACAATAACAGCACGCGAATTGTCCCATGCATTGGAACAGGCAAGCGGGCAGAATTACGCGCTTCGCCAAATGCCTTGGTGGCCTTTGACCTTGGCGCGCGCCTTCTGGCCGACAGCAAAATCACGGCGCGAAACACAGTATCTTTGGGACCGTCCGCATCGTATCGCATCCGATCATCTGAGCGAGATACTCCCTGATTTCGTCCCGACGCCCCTGCACGATGCGATCGCTGCCTCATTGCCAAGCCACGTCAATCCAAACGGGAAAATGCCGCGTTCCCCTTTCGGTAAACGGCGCTTGTTCGATCCCTGCTGCACGCACTCCTAAGTGGGGTGACGGAAGGATGTAATCGACCCTAAGCGCCAAGCCCGACGCCCATTGCGCCGTCTCAAGTTGACCGTCGGGCCTTTTTGGCGAGGGGTCTTGAAGCCCGCGATGACTAAGCAAATTGATCAACGGCGGCTTGAGACCTTCGCCTGCAATCGGGTCGTTGTTCAAGGTTCCAGCCAGTATGAGGTGCATATCGCGAAGATGCGGCTGTGCAATGTAGCGATGCCAAAACTGTAGCTCCGCGGCGTTGCGCAATCCGTTTCGATCTTCCGGCCCATCAAAAACGGGGGTGGACGCATGGGACATCAACACCCGAAGCGGCCCGCCAGGCATCCTAATGCCTACATCCCATGCCGCGACCGAATGCAAAGGCAGGACGCCCAAAGCCCCCTCGGAGAAGTAGTTCTCCTTTGGTAAAGTTGTCGGCTCCTCGTCTCGCCACAAAAGCCCGCTTAGGTCGATGACATCATCCGCAAGCGGAAATCGCGACAGCAGCAACATCCCTCCTTGCCCTGCGAAACGGCCATAGCCAAGCATGTCGCGTGGCTGCCCCAACTTGCCATTTCGATCTAAGTCGAAGCCACTATCAATGCCGGTGTTTGGGCGGGCGGTGAACGCATGGGGCATTTCGTGGCCCAGCGTCCTTAGCCGCTTTTGGATCAGCTTTACCGCGACCTGATCATGGTCGAAGTCTACGTTTTGAAGCACCGCAACATCCGGTCGAAGCTCGGCAATGCGCAAGAGATCCGGATCGGGTTCATCTTTCAGAAGGTCTCGGACGAGCAACCCAGGCCCATCGCGGGACAGGCCGGTGTTATAGGTTAGAATGCGGTAGGTATCCGCGGCCACCGGCATGGCGGCCAGCAGCCAAAGGCTTAGGCAGGCAGCAATCCAGCCGCAACCGCGCGCGCGCCGCGCATTCGCTTCTCGTCGATCATGTCGGCAATACGGTTCATTGCAATTCCGCGCATGAACAAGCTTGCGGGAAGGAAAGCCCATATGGCGATCATCCAAACCAGAGTTTGCGGCGAATTCATCATCGACGCGTCAAACAGCCCCGAAGCAGAACGCGCCACGGCTGGCGTCAAGAATGGCAGGAAGAACCCTAACGCAATGTTAAAGCGCGCATCGCGGTTCAAACGTGTCACTACATCGCCCCCCATGGTGGGGTCGAAAGTCGGCAGATTGGTCCAAAAGTTGAAAGCTTGTGTCCGATTTGGCCATCCCAAGACGCGCAACACGATCAAGAACACAGCCAAAGTCAGCAATGACACCAAGTAGCTAAGCCCCACAGCCGCGCGCATCAGGTTCATATGTTCCATATTCGTTTGATCAGGCACCATCAGCATAATCAACCGGACCGGACTATATGGAAAATCAATCACATGGCCAATCAGATGGCCAACAGCGTGGACAAAACGGGTCAGCGTTGTCGGCTCGTACATGCCTCGGAAGATGATCGAAAGCAAAAATACGGTGACGAAAAGCGACAAGAAACGCACGCGGTTGAAGGGCGGCGCATTGCGGAATTCGATAAGGCAAGGATAGGTGGAGCCGTACTCGATGAGCGTGATCAGGCCCGCAAAGAGACCGATCAAGACGACCATCTGTGTCGTGTCCTGCGTCATTCCCGGTAGCAAAAGAGATGGTGTGCAAATCAACAGCACAGCAAACATTGCTCGGGCGACCGCGCCTGTTAGGCGTGATACCACGTCGATAAACCCCTCAACCCGAGCGGGCCCGATGCTTTGCCGAACCCTGTCCCAGATGGATGATCCCTTGGCTTCTGCCGAAAGGTGCCTCATTTTCGCCTCAGTTTTGCCTAGTTTCATTACGTCCTTCAACCATCTGATAAGACTGGGGGAATTTATTGGATGATTCCGTGGTATTCTTGTGTCAGTGAAAAATGACCTATCGCGCATCTAGGCAGAGGACTGTTGCTGAACCCAATATCTAGCGCGAACCATGTCACAATTGTGGGCATGGCTAAAAATGAAGTGCGATGAATTGGTTAATAGTTAACCCTGAAACCTTATTGCTGCTTAAGCCATACGCTTGGCGCTGCTTGTTTGATCCGCAAGAATTCCCGATTGAAGTTGGACTTGGTGTTAAAGCCCGCAGACAACATGGCAGAGGTCACGTTTTCCCCGTTTTTCAAGGCGATGCAGGCCACTTCCACACGACGGGTATTGATATAGCGCGACACATTCTCGCCCGTTGTGCGGTTCACTGCAGCAGAAACCGCTTTGATCGGCAGGGTCAATCTACGCGCAATTTGATTCAAAGTAAGGTCAGGATCTAGATACAATTTTTGCCCAGTCATTAGCACATCTAGGCGGGCCATGATCTTCGCGTCTTCCTCCGGATCAGTCGTGGGTTTTTGATCCTGAGCTTGATCTTCCTCCGCCTCCGATGGCCATAAACTTGTAGATAGGCTGATCCCCCCAAGCATCAATAGCATCCCAGACGACGACACAGAGATGATCCAAGCCTGCCACCCACCATACCCCATAATCTGCGCAACCAAGATCATGGCATCCCCAAACGCCGACAGGATCAGCGACAGTCCAATTCCGCGCCAAATCCATACCGGAAGATTGCCAGCCGACAACCGCGCGTTGGGCAAACCATCCGCCCCGCGCATGGAAACAAATAGAATTGCCCCGCCATAGCCAACAAACGCAGCCGGAATCAGCGCATCCAATGGGGCGCGCGCAAACACGACGCAGAACGCCACAAACGCCGGAACCAATGCGTGGGGCAAATGGCGCTGAAGGCTGAACCTGCGCACTGCCGATGTCTCGAACGCGACCCAAGCCAGCGGCGGAATTGCGGCGGCAGTAATCGGTTGCAGCAAACGCGCCCAGCCGACGCCATAGTGCTGCGCCAGCGCGATGATGAGGCTCTGAACAGCGGCTTGCAGCACAAGTACCGCGATAAAGTTACGCCCGCGGCCTTCCACAACGAGTTTCAGAAATAAAAAACCCAGAACAAAGCTTCCGAACAACGGGATGGGAAAAACGGGCATATCAATTGGTCCTTTCGCCCCCTTGCTAGTCCTAGATCGCGTTCTGCTCGACCTAAAACCGGTTTTGGGACGCGGGAAAGACCGTTTTTTCGCATCAGAGTTTCAGTCACGTCACAAATTGAGGAACTTCGACATGAAACAGATCGCACTTTTGGCCGCTGCCTCGCTAATCCCCGCAATGGCGTCTGCCGATACAAACGTCGCAATGCGCGATTTCACCTATCAAGCCGAACACCACGGCAAGCCGGTACCGGCGGTCATCTGGTACCCCTCGGTCAGCGGCGGAGAGGTTACCCGCGTCGCAGAGAATGCCGTTTTCCACGGGATAGATGTGCGAATGGATGGGTTACTGTCGCAGGCAGAAAAACTGCCGGTGATTTTACTGTCACACGGGCTTGGCGGGAACTGGAGATCGATGTCATGGCTTGCGGCGAATCTCGCGTCGCAAGGGGCATTGGTTGTAAGCTTAAACCACCCTGCCAGTTCCACCTTTGACTTTGATATGCGTCGGGGGTTGAAGCATTGGACACGCGCACGGGACATGTCGCGCGCCTTGGACAAGCTGATGGATGATCCGGAATTCGCGGGTCGTATCGACGCGTCCCGCATTATGGCGGCGGGTTTTTCCTACGGCGGCTGGACCGCGCTTTCATTGGGCGGTGTGACCGCGAATTTGGAAGGCGAGATCACCGAATGCGAGGTACAGCAAGACGCGTCGTCCCATTGCGCCGACTTGCGTGAAGCAGACGTGAGCTTTGCGCAGATGGACGCCGAGTTGTGGGACGCGTCCTATAAGGATGCGCGGATCACCCATGTGGCGGCGATGGACCCCGCGCTACACCATGGGTTCAGCCCCAAGAATGTTGCGGATTTGGACGCTGACACTTTGATGATCGGGCTGGGTGAAGGGAAAGATCGTTTGGTCGCGACGGATTTCGACGCCAGTGGACTTGCGGATCTGATGGTAGAGGCCAAGGTGGTGCGGATTGCGCCTGCCTATCACTTTAGCCTGCTGCCTTTGTGCAAGCCGGCTGGGCCTGCAATCTTGAAGGAAGAAGGGGATGATCCTGTCTGCACCGACCCACAAGGTGCCAACCGCGCCGCAATCCACGCGCAAGTGATCGATCTGATCTCTACGCAGTTGGGTCTATAAAATGAAAACGGCCAGCCCCGAGGTGTCAGGGCTGGCCGTTCTATTTGGTATGCTAGGCGATTAGACCCAAGGGCGCTCCGCGCTGGCTTTGGCTTCAAACGCCTTCACGCTGTCGACCTTTTCCATTGTTAGGCCGATGTCATCCAAGCCATTCATCAGGCAGTGCTTCTTGAAGCTGTCCACCTCGAAGCTGAATGTCTCTCCGTCGGATGTTGTGATGGTTTGTGCTTCCAAATCCACCGACATGCGTGCGTTAGACCCTTTCTCGGCATCTTTCATCAACACGTCCACCTGCTCCTGCGGCAAAACAATCGGTAAAATACCGTTCTTGAAGCAGTTGTTATAGAAGATGTCTGCATAGCTAGGCGCCACAACGCAGCGGATGCCGAAATCTTTGATGGCCCATGGCGCATGCTCGCGAGAAGAGCCACAGCCGAAATTGTCACCGGCGATCAGAATCTCGGCCTCGCGGTATTGAGGCTTGTTCAGCACGAAGTCAGCAATTTCGTTGCCTTGGCGATCGAAACGCATCTCATCAAACAGGTTCACCCCAAGGCCAGAGCGCTTGATGGTTTTCAAAAACTGCTTCGGGATGATCATATCGGTGTCGATGTTGACCAAGGGCATAGGAGCCGCGATGCCTGTGAGTGTTTCAAACTTATCCATTACATCATCTCCCGAACGTCGGTCAGTTTACCGGTGATTGCTGCGGCCGCCGCCATTCCCGGCGAAACCAAGTGGGTCCGTCCCTTGTAGCCCTGACGCCCCTCGAAGTTCCGGTTGGAGGTGGACGCGCAACGCTCACCTTCCGCCAACTGATCGGGGTTCATCGCCAGACACATGGAACAGCCTGCAAGACGCCATTCAAAGCCCGCATCTTTAAAGATGTCGGCCAAGCCTTCTTCTTCCGCCTGCGCACGTACCAAGCCAGAGCCAGGAACGATCATCGCCCGCAAACCTTCTTTGACCTTCTTGCCCTTCAAGATCTCGGCTGCGGCCCGCAAGTCTTCGATGCGGCCGTTGGTGCAAGAGCCGATAAAGACCGTGTCGATCTCAATGCCGGTCAACGGCTCACCGGCGGTCAGACCCATATAGTCGAGGGAGCGCTGAACCGCTTCGACCTTGCCGCCTTCGTATTCGGTCGGCGAAGGCACAAGTGCTGTGATTGGCAGAACGTCTTCTGGGGATGTACCCCATGTCACCGATGGGGCGATGTCTTCACCTTTCAGGGTGATGACCTTGTCGAAATGCGCACCTTCGTCGGTGAACAGTGTTTTCCAATAGGCCAAAGCAGCTTCCCAAGCGGCACCTTTCGGCGCGTGAGGACGACCCATGCAGTATTCGTATGTTGTCTCATCGGGCGCGATCAGGCCAGCACGTGCGCCGCCTTCAATCGCCATGTTGCAGACGGTCATCCGGCCTTCCATCGACAAATCACGGATCGCTTCGCCGCAATATTCGATCACGTAGCCAGTGCCACCAGCCGTGCCAGTTTCACCAATAACGGACATGGTGATGTCCTTAGCGGTTACACCCGGCTTCAACTTACCGGTGATTTCCACCTTCATGTTCAGCGACTTCTTCTGGATCAGCGTTTGCGTGGCCAGAACGTGTTCAACCTCGGATGTGCCGATGCCGTGGGCAAGTGAGCCGAACGCGCCATGTGTCGCGGTGTGGCTGTCGCCGCACACAACCGTCATGCCGGGAAGGGTCCAACCCTGCTCTGGGCCCACGATGTGCACGATACCTTGGCGCACGTCGGACACTGGGTAGTAATGCAGGCCAAATTCCTTGGCGTTCTTGTCGAGGGCTTCAACCTGAATGCGGCTGTCCTCGGTCATGGTTGTTGCGTTGGCGCGGTCCAGCGTGGTGGGGACGTTGTGATCTGGAACAGCGATTGTTTTGTCAGGCGCATGCACCGAACGACCCGCCATGCGCAGGCCTTCAAACGCCTGCGGGCTGGTCACTTCGTGAACCAAATGACGGTCGATATAAAGAAGGCAGGTGCCGTCCTCGGCTTCATGGGCGACATGAGCATCCCAGATTTTGTCGTAAAGCGTCTTGGGGGACATGATGGTCCTCTCCCGTATTAGATGAGTGTGATAGGCAGACAGACAGCGCGCAACTATAGTCGCGCGAGTACCGAAAAGGTCGCGCCGTAAAAGCGTTCGCGCAGCCTTGCGCGGTCGTCGATGTCAAACACGAGTGTCATAGCACTGCAGATACACACGCTAGCTGAGTCTCGCAAGGTCCAGAGGTTGCGGGTTTCATCCTCACATGCAAGGATTCACCGAAGCATATGAAAAGAACACGATGGCAAACCACGACGGGAACAGCGTTACACTAGAAAAAGTGGCCGAGGATGCGGCAGGGACCGCGGAAGCCACGCCCGGACTTGTGCCAGATAGCGCAGCGCAACCCGTCACCGAATTGGTGGACCTCGGACAATCGTTCATAGCGCAGTCGGAAGCATTCGTGACGGCTATGTTGCGGCCATGGAATGCCTATCAAATTGCCATTGCTTTGGCTCTGTGGGGCGCCGCGCATTTGCTGAGATCGGTGCTAGGGCCACATATTCGCGGGTGGATGGCAACGCGCGAAGGGTGGCCCAAGTGGCGCATGCGCATCCTTGTTGTGGTGCATCAACGGCTAAGGCCCATTTTCTTTGTTTTGCTTTTGTGGGCCGCCGTCGCCCTCATGCGCGAGATTACATGGCCCAGCCGATCCTACATTCTTGGCATCATCGCAACCTTAGCTACCGCATGGATCGTCGTGGTGTTTGCCACAAGGCTGATCCGATCCAAGTTTCTTAGGCTGTTCGTACGATATGGCGCATGGATCTACGTAGCGCTGCATGTGCTGGGCCTAAAGAACGACGCGGCGACCTTGTTGGACCGCGCGTCGCTAGAGGCAGGCGAGTTTCGCATATCGCTGCTATTGATCGTCCAAGCCGTGGTTATTCTAGGCGTGTTAATCGCCTTCGCGCGCTTTTTCACCACCACGACATCAAACCGCATCCAAACAAACGAAGACATCTCTCCGTCCATGCGGGTTTTGATCATCAAGGTGCTTCAGATCGGCGTCTACGGCATCGCATTCTACATCGGGGTGAAGGCCATTGGCATTGACCTGACCGGATTGGCCGTGCTTTCGGGCGCCATTGGTGTGGGTCTTGGTTTTGGTCTGCAGAAGGTGGTTTCGAACCTCGTGTCGGGGGTTATTATTCTGCTCGATAAGTCGATCAAACCCGGAGATGTGATATCGTTGGGGGAGACCTTCGGCTGGATCAACACCCTTGGGGCGCGGTATGCTTCTGTTGTCACGCGTGACGGCAAGGAATATCTGATCCCGAACGAAGACCTGATCACCAATCAAGTTGTAAACTGGTCGCATTCCGACGACTTCGTGCGGCTCGATATTTTCTTTGGCACCGCATATGGTGACGACCCCCACCAAGTTCGAAAGCTGGCGATAGACGCGGCGAAAAGCGTGGATCGGGTGCTGGCGTTCAAGGCCCCCGTTTGTCACATCGTTGGTTTTGGGGATAGCTCTGTAGATTACATATTGCGGTTCTGGATCAGGGACCCCACCCAAGGTTTGACCAACATTCGTGGGAACGTATATCTGGCCCTCTGGGATACATTCCAAGAGCACGAAATTTCCATTCCCTTCCCGCAACGAGAAGTCAAAATGCTGGACGGGGACTAGATCGTCGTGGCGTTAGTCGGCACCTGATGGGACGGCTACCGCTTCGATCAGGTCTCCAGGTTGGCACTCCAGCGCTTCGCAAATCTTTGCCAAAGTCTCGAAGCGAATGCCCTTTACCTTGCCGGACTTCAGCAAGGAGATGTTTTGCTCGGTTATCCCCACACGATCGGCAAGCTCACGCGAGCGCATCTTCCGCAAAGCCAGCATGACATCAAGCCGAACAACTATCTCCATCACACAAAGCCCCTGTTTTCTTCTGCGGCCTGTGTGGCCTCAACCATCGCAAGGCCAATCAACAACATCAAAACCCCACCAATCAGATAGCCGATCCCGTCCGATGAGATGCCAATAGACAGGGAAATATCCTCCCTGTTCATAGTCATCAAGATGGACCAGATCGGTTCCTGAACAAAGCGCACAACAGGAAGAAACAGCAAGCCCAATCCAAGATTGCGGATGGTGTGGGCGCTGTCGCGCGAAAGAAATGATCTTCGCGCATAAAGCCCGAACAGAATATGGGCCTGCCACAAAAGGTATATTTGAACCGCAACCGAGGCCAAGCCAACAATCAACATCGAACGGATAGTGCCGCTGCTGAGAACGCTACTGCCTGCAATTTCTGGCGCGTCGCGCAGCAAAACAGCGCGTCCGGCTTCGACATCGATGAAGAAGTAAACAATTCCAAGAACCATCAGGGCCATGATGACCAGTGTCGCAAAACCCAGAAGCCGCGCCAGCTGGGATATAGAAAATCGGTTGAGCATTGCTTTTCCCTTTTAGAATCATTTTTTATCGTTTTACAGTAAATTATTAATTTAGCAAGGAATGTAAGATGAAGATGATATGGCCCCTAGTTTTGTGCCTTTGCGCCTGCGGAAGCCTGTCGCCCATGGCCGTGGTCCAGCTGATGACACTCTCCCCGTTGGAAACAGACCCCGCACATCTAGCGGTGGCATTAGAGCTGCCCGAGGGCGTCAAACTTCCCGACGGCGCCGCCTTTATCCAGTTATCAGCAAAGCAAACAAAGACCGGCCAAACCACCGATCGCAGGTACCCGCTTCTGGCCCGCTCCGAAGGCAGTAACAGAACGATTTACCAAGTTGCCCCCCGTGATTTGGAAACGTTGAGACAACAACAATCCCTGATTTTGGGCTGGGGCGAGGCGGATAAAGACGCGACGCAAGGCTCCTTCAGCGTGGGCCTTAACGGGTGCAAAACGGGGGATGGGCCGCAGCCTGACGGGGTCGTGAACATTTTCATACGAACAACCCCCGACAGAGCCTTTGTTCCAATGATCAAAGAAATGCCGTGGTCAGAGGTGCTGGAGCAAACGAAGCTTGAGGATCTACAAAGCTGCTAACAAAAACGGCGACCCAATTGGGTCGCCGCAAATATGAATACTTCGAGGGTGATTAGCTTTCTGGGCTAACCGACACCAGATAAGCCCAGATGTCAGCCGCATCTTCGGCCTTTTTCAACTTGAAGGACATCTTCGATTTGGCTTTCGGGTCGTCCAGCTTGGCTTTCACCCAAGCTTTTGGATCTGCCAGCCATTCAACGAATTCTTCTTCTGTCCATTCGATGCCTTGCTCTCCGGCGGCAACTACGGATTTGCTGTATTTAAAGTCTGCTGTGCCAGCAACACGACCCGGAAGGCCGAACAGATTGGGGCCAGATTTGCCGCCTTTGGCAATGGTGTTATCCCCGTCCGCAATCATGTGACACGACTTACATTTCTTGAATGTTTTCTCGCCTTTGGCAGCGTCACCCTCTGCGAAGGCAGGGGCTGCGAATAGGGCTGTGGTCATTACTGCAATTGCCGCAAATTTCATGGCTATATTTCCTCTTAGTGAATCTCGTCTTCGCGATACTAGAAGAATAAACCACAGATTGCTGCTCAATTATGAAACAATTATGTGAGCAGGGCAAAATGTCGCCATCTCGCCAAATCATTGAGCTTGAGCTAGGACGTGGCACAGCCCTCGCAGCCAACGGAGAACCCACATGAGCACCGAAACCATGATCCCTGCTTGGGTGGACGGCAGTTTAACTCCGGTGGAAAAAATGAAGGTCCACCAAGACGGTCTGCGTCACAAGGCAGTATCTGTGTTTGTAATGAACCGCGACAAGGTGCTGATCCAGCGCCGTGCTTTGTCAAAATATCACACCCCAGGACTATGGGCGAACACCTGTTGCACGCATCCTTTGTGGGATGAGCCGCCGCTTGACTGCGCGATCCGCCGGTTGGACGACGAACTGGGCATCACTGGTCTCGACCCGATATTTCGCGACCAACTTGAGTACCACGCGGACGTTGGTGGGGGGCTGACAGAGCATGAGGTCGTCGATGTCTTTATCGCCGAAGCCCCTCAAACGCTGGCAATGTCGCTTAATCCCGACGAGGTTATGGAGGTCAGATGGGTCAGCGTTTTCGACCTCTCCGCGGAGGTTGAACAGCATCCCGACCGGTTCACCGCATGGTTGCAGATATATTTGTCCGAGCATGCCGAACGTATCTTTGGAAACTTGGTTCATAGTTAATCAGACAAAAATGCAGCACTTTCCCCTATTTTTACTAGTTTTGGCGCAGCACAGCCGTGCCACGGCTTGAACAAATTGTTTCAGCCCTGTAAGCGCGCGGATTGAGATTTTATCGTCATACTGCTATCTTATACTCATGACGCGCCTATCATCGGGCGCCTGCACAGGAGGTTTGAGCTCTGTCTCAACATTCAAACGTGGCCGCAAATGCCGCCACCTCGCCGGCCAAAGCGGCCACCAAAAAAGATCCAGGGACCAGCGAAGAACTGCTGGCGCGGATCGTTGAGTTCCTTGAATCGGAAAAAGCCGAAGAGCTGGTGCAGGTCGATCTGCGCGGGCGCTCTGAGATTGCCGACTACATGGTGATTTGCTCTGGTCGCTCTACCCGTCAGGTCACTTCTCTGGCTGAAAAGTTGACCGATACGATCAAGCAGGAATTCGGGCGGTATGGGAAGATGGAAGGCAAATCGCAAGGCGATTGGGTTCTTCTTGATACCGGCGATGTGGTTGTTCACATTTTCCGCCCAGAAGTTCGCGAATTCTATCAGCTTGAAAAGATGTGGCTGCCTGGCGGCGGCGCGGACGCCGAGTAACCTCATGAAGGTCACGATCTGCGCCATCGGACGCCTTCGGGCGGGGCCGGAATTTGACCTGATCAAGGACTACCTTCAGCGATTCGACCGCACGGGCCGCAACTTGGGATTGGGCCCCGCCCAGATCATCGAGCAGGAAGACAAAAAAGGCGGCGGATCCGTGGCCGAGGCCCAACTGCTGCTGCGGGCCATCCCAAAGGGCGCAAAGGTCTGCGCCATGGATGAACGCGGAAAAGTCATGACGTCGCCGGAGTTCGCGACCATGATGGGCAACTGGCGCGACCAAGGCACCAGCGACATGGCGTTTATCATTGGTGGAGCCGACGGATTAACCAAAGAGCTGCGCAACCAAGCCGACGCATCGCTCTCTCTTGGCAAAATGGTGTGGCCTCATATGCTTGCCCGCGTGATGCTAAGCGAGCAACTGTACCGCGCGGCATCTATCCTGTCGGGGTCACCATACCACCGCGTTTAAGCACGACCTGCGAACGGTGGCCTCAACTATTCTTAATGCGATCTGTGTCACAACATCTGCCGACTTCATTATTTGTCAGGACAGGTACCACATGGATAATTTCTCTGCTTTTCCCACCACTCCGATTTCCCCCGCACGATCCGCCAGCACCGTAGTGCCGAGCGATGGTAGCGACCTACCTCACATCAGTCGTGCCCTCTATGTCGGGCAAACCGGTGCGCTCTCTGTTGAAATGGCTGATGGGGATATCGTCACATTTGAGGGTGTACCCGCAGGCAGCATGCTGCCAATCCGCGCCACCAAAGTGCGCGACAGCGACACGACGGCGGCTGCGATAATTTCACTTTGGTAGTGAGTTAAAGCCGCTCATCCATCGCCCGCCACCGATGCCCGACCGCAAGTTGCGCTTGGGCGTCGGTACGTTTGTGCAGCGCCACCTCGCCGATCACCCGCGTCAAGCCGTCGATGTAATCGCCCAAGCGCTCTTCTCCGATCATACGGGCAATCTGCACCTGCCGCGCCAACGCTTCGCGATTTCGAAACCCGCTGAGCACCGACTGCACCAACGCCTCCGACCCAAGAGTGCGGCAGTCTAAGGTTGCATCAAATCCCAAAGACCCAAACAGCCCCACAAATTTGTCGCTATATGCAAGCGGCACCACCGGCACGTCAGAGGAAAACGCCGCGATACAAGAATGCATGCGCGCACCGACGAAAAAGTCCAAGCTGGAGATAAACGCCTTGGCCGCGCTTGGGGACTTGAAGGCAGGCGCGACGGTGACCTCTGGTATTCTACTTTGAATGGTAAGTGCGGCGTTCATATCGTCTTCCGACGGCATCGACGGGCTGATCACATGAGGGACAAGCACCACCTCAGGGCGTTCTGGCAATCCAAGCAACTGAGCAATCAATTCGTGCATGGTCCCGACAAAATCTGCACGCAGATCGAACTGATTTCGGCCCGTATATCCACCCGCCATCAACAGACCCGAGACATTCACACCAATGACGGGGCGCGTCCAAACCGGAACATTGCCCTCGACCGGCAACTGCAAAGCTATGTCACTTGCGGTAATCACCGGCCGCGTGACCCCCAAGCGTCGCACAGCGGCCGTTGAATGGTCATCACGCGCGGCAACAAGGACCGCACGTTTCAGCAGATCACGCGCGAATGGCCGCACAAGTCTGGACGTGAACGGCCCATATGTTTGTGGGGCAAGCACCACAGGGCAACGCGACATGTGAACCAGATACTTAAGGTACATCATTCGGCTCAGCCGTTTTGCTCCGTAGATATCGGAAAAGCTGTCTCCTGCTCCGATATCCACCATCATATCACATTGCCGGAACATATTCATGACCCGTCGCGGAGCCTTCATGACCTCCCCCGTCAGCCGCACAATTGAGACGTCCGCGCCTTGTACATAGGGTGTTCGTGTACCCGCCCAGTCGAACAATGTGATGGCGATCTCAATGCCGGTGGCCTGCGAAATGCTGCGCAAGATTTCTATCTGACTAATGGTTAGCGCCCCGACCCCTAAGTTGTCGGAATTGGACGAGTGAAACAGCAGCCCTACATTCAGCATTGCCCACCCTCCTCTTTCACAGATGGGCGCAACGCGCGCCGCAACATCCCTCCAAAGTTTCGCAGTATCTCAGTAAATGACGCTTGGCGCGCCATCGTCCAAACACCCATCCCGCGATACTGCGGGACAGGGCGACCCAAGACCCGAAGGGCGGCAAGTCTGGCGGCAAGAACACGTCGCCGTCTGGTTTGCCCTGGCTGAATGCGGGTTAGCTCATTCACCTCATAGGGGGCCGCACTGAGGTGGCCCGCCGCCACAGCCGCGTCGACAAGTCTGCGGCCAAGATCCGTCCGGCACAAAATAAGACTTTGCCCAGGACGGTCATCAAAACTTGGATAGCCCTGCGCATCAGTTTCCCAAGCATCGGCGAAGACCACATCTGCGAAAACCCCACTGCCATCTGCACAAAGCTTGCAACGCTGCTGTACTGTTTTGGACAGGATGTTGCCCCAGCTTTGGCTGTAGCTCATGGTGTGCTGCTTCCCGTTGTCCAGCACCGCAGTCGCCAATCCGGGCCAGCCCTCCCCGCGATGTTGAAAGCGCAGGACCCTATCGGGAAGCACGTCCAATTTTTCCAAAATATCCTGTGAGGAATGCAACGAAGGCACCCCCGCGCAAAAGAACGATATCAAGACCGGCACCATGTCTGCCACGTCGGAATCCAGTTTTCTCAGCGACCTTAAGGCAGAAACATCGCAAGGTTTTCCAATGAAGGCATACCGACGGCCATCACCCTTCAGTGTGTTCAGAATATCCAACGGGCTGGAGGGCGCATAGCGTGATCCTGCCGCGGCCAGCACCTCTTCGGCGTTGGTTGAGACGCTGGTGACATTGGCCAAAGGGTTGGACGGATCAGCCTTGATATGGATCACGCCATCAACCTCTTGGGACTCAAGCAAAGAGATGGCGAACCCAGAAAGCGCGCCACCGGACGCTGCTTTCTTGCGCAGGGTTTCGTCCGTCGAAAACCCCGTTTCACATGTCACGAATGGCCCCCAAACAGGGTTGATCGTCCGGCCGTCAGGGTCACACGATTGCCGCACGCTAGGGCAAATCTTCTTCAAACTTTGCTTCTGAGAAGGGCGCAGGCTTTTAGAGAACTCTGGCCTCGCATACCCTTTATCCGACAGGCCCATAGTCACCGCGTCAGGTGCTACGGCCGCGCATCCTCCGCAGCCGGCACATAGGTCGGCATCTAGAACCGTTGGGATTGAATGGGTCAATTGGGTCAGCCTTCGTTGGATCTGCGGTTCATTTACCCTCCGTTAAACACCTAAGTGGTTAATGGGCGGTAAAGCTGACTTGGAGCATTCCGTTTGAACCGCATCGCGACCCTGCTGACTGGCAATGGGCTTTCAGCCGCATTCACATTGGCGCGCAACCTTGTGCTGGCCCATATGCTTGGCCCCGCGCACTACGGAATGGCGATTGCAATTGTCATTCTCGCAGCTGCTGCGGAAATGCTCACCACCTTAGGGCTGCCTCATCTGATGATCAGTGGCAAAGGTGGCGCGGCGCGCAGGTTTCAATCCGATCTTCATTTTCTACAAATGACCCGCGGAATAGCCGGTGCTGTGATCATAGTGACCTGTGCATCCCCCTTGGCGCAGGCCTTTGGCAATCCCGAGTTCGCAGCCACCCTGCAGCTTGCGGCACTGATCCCGTTCACGTTGGGGTTCATCCACCTTGATCATTTCAGGGCTCAGCGTCACCAACACCATCTGCCGCAAATACTGGTTCACACCATCCCAGCCGCACTGTCATTTGCGTTGATTTGGCCTTTGTCTTGGCTGCAGGGGTCCCTGAACATCATGCTTCAGGTGTTGCTTCTGCAGGCCTGCACAACGGTGGCTGTGTCACATCTGGTCTCCACGCGCGCTTACCGCATCACCCTGAGCCAAAGCAGCCTTCGCCGCGCCTTGCGGTTCGGGCTACCCTTGGCGGTCAATGGGGTCATGATGTTTGCGGTGCTCCATAGCGAAAAGCTTGTCGCAGGGGCCCGATTGGGGATGTCCGACATGGGTCTTTTGGCAATGGGCATAACCTTGACGTTGACCCCCGCGCTCATTTCGGCGCGAAGCTTTCAGGCCTACCATTTGCCAAAACTGCGCGCCGGTGGCGGGTCGATCATTGGGGTGTCTTTGCTGCTGGCTGCGTCTCTTGCTTCTGGGGTCGCGGCGCTGGCCCCTATGATCGTGTCATGGCTTGGGGTCCAGTTCCTGCCGGTTGTCGGCTTGATACCGATCCTCAGCTGTACCGCGGCCATGCGCTTGCCAAAATCTGCGCTTGCCACAGCCGCCCTTGCAAACGCCAACACGTCATTTCCAGCACTGGCAAATTTGCCGCGATTGCTTGCCATTCCTGTCATGTGGTGGGCCCTGTCTTATGGAGGTGGATTGGAGGCAATCCTTGTTATCGCCTTTGCGGCAGAAGTGTCGGGATGTGTCATCGGCGCATATGTTGCGAGAACATTTGTGCCACTTGCAGAGCTGGTCATCGCCTTAGCGGCCATCTCAATGGTGCTTTCGGGTCAGATCCTATTCGCATCGATGGTTTGTATTCTTGGATGGGGCATCTGTAGCCCCAAACTGGCGCTATGGACGCGCACGGCATGAACCTTGCTATTCACATCGGCTACCACAAAACCGCAACCACATGGTTACAGCGCGAAGTATTTACCCCCACCTTTGGGTTTTCCCCGTTGATGGGTCACAAGGACGTGGATCGGTTGATCCTCCAACCGCATGATCTGGAATTCGACGCGGATACCGCACGGTGCCAGCTTCAGCAAAGCGCAGGGGGCTATTCGGTTATTTCGTCAGAGAACCTGAGCGGCCATCCGTTTTTTGGCGGGCGTCAAAGCGCCACTCTTGCCCATCGATTGCAGAAAATCGCCCCGCACGCGCGCATTGTCATAACGGTGCGTTCGCAAGAAACCATGCTTCCGTCGGTCTATATGCAATACCTTCAACGAGGGGGAACCCTCGGTCATCAGGCGTTCTTTGAGGGGTCATCAGGCTTTGGATACCCTGGATTTGAGCTTCGTCATTTTCAGTATCACCGGCTGATCGCCTTGTATCAAAGCCTGTTTGAGCACGTCCATGTCATGACATTTGAGAAAATTTCCCAAAATGCAGATGCTGCAATATCGAGTTTGTTTCACGCCCTTGGCCATGCTCCCCCTACGGGGGCGGCACTGAATAGATCGCGCGTGTCTGCGTCGATGCCGCAGGCAATTGCACCCGTTCTTCGCGCGATCAATCACACGCGCAAAAGCACTTTGAACCCCAGCCCAGCGCTGACGCTGTCCCGTGAACCGGGCTGGATGTACCGCGCGATCACGGCGACCGCGAGGGCGCGTAGGGTCACTTCACTGCTAACCTCGCGCCCCCTCAGCACCTACGTTTCCGAACAGTTTTCCGAAGCATTCACCGACAGTAACCGGCAGCTGGGCTTGATAACGAAGGGGACATTGGACTTGTCATCCTATCCTTAGGTAGCGTCATCGCCCAGCTTCCAAGCATCGGAATTCACCAGTGAAGGCGGGCCAACCAAAACCTTGTACATCGACGTGGCCGGATCGCTACCGTCCAGCGTGGCTGCCTTCCAAACGGCAATCTGATGAACCGTTGCTTCCGTTTGGTAAGAGCCGTTTGCCGTGGCGAGCAACAGCAGGCTTCGGTTGCTCGGAAGTACCCCCGATCCTGGGGTGAATGCCTCATCCATTTCCAGCGCTCCATCGACCCAAATACGTGCAACGCCAGCAACCATATCAACGGCAAGCACGATCCGAGCACGCACCGAATCCACCATCACACCCGCTGCGGTTTGGATGTTGTTGACCTTCACAATCCCATCGTTATCCCTGACGCGAACACGAAGACTGCCGCTAGGCAACACCTCTAGTTTCAGGTAATTTCCTGTCGTGGTCATCAACGTTCGCGATCCGGATGTTGGTACCGCCATGGCCAGATCAAACGCGAATTGTATTTCGCCTACGCCAGCCCCCAACGCCGAGACATCCTTGAAATATGGACCAGTCGCTCCGGTTACAAAGCTTGGGTCTTGCGCCACCAATGTGTTCGCCAACACCGCATCCGATGGCAGCGGGCGAACCGCAATGCCCTCTATTCTGCTGGCGCCTACATTCACGATGGGCAAGTTTTTGTAGGTCTCGGCATAGTAATCTTGCGGGAATTTTACCGCACCCGTGCCCCCTCCCTCGCCAAATGAAATCATGTCTGTTGACGTGAAGGTCCCTGCTTCGGGGAACAGCCGCACACGGCCAGAAACCAGTTCGGCACGTGATGCAGGCACCCCGTTGATTTGCCACCCGAACACATCGGTCCAATGGTCAAAACTCGTTGTAAGTGGTGCCTCATTGCGCGAAGACCGCAATGTGGTGATCGGCCCCGCACTGGACCACACCTCGACATAGGATCCCGAAGGCTCCCACGCGCATTGATCAAACTCCGGTACGTCCCAAGACGTCAGTCCGCTGGATTGCAAAATCGCATGGGCAACAAGTCTGGCATAACGGCAGGCACCATCGTCGTGGTCATCTGACGGATGGCTGTAGTCGCCCCATCCCCCCATTCCGTCTGATACGCCATTTCGGTATGCCAAGGGCTCCAGACCGGCGGGTAAAAACCAATTGTCGGCATGCAGGTTTTCCAACATCTCGCGCCATGCCACGCGCGCTGCTTGCTTGTTGCTAAGATTATCATGGGTAGCGCCAAGAGCAGTGACTGTGGCGTTCTGCATGTCCTCACCAATGTCAAATCTATGCGGGCCAAACGGCACCCAGCGGGTGTGGGCCGGATCATACAGCTCTCCAAACCAATGATTGGCGGTATAGCTGCTGCTCTGACCAAAGGAAATCGTGGCGGGGAAGGTGACAGGGCTGCCGTCCGTTTCCTTGCCTGTGAACAGCGGGAACAATGCCTCGCCGTAGTGGTCCCCCAAGGCCCCGGGAGAGGCAAACCACGACACCGCAGGCAGGCCAACATGCTGTCCATCCGCCGTGGCAAAACCGTGCAGCATTACGTCATCGGCCCAATTGCGCGCAGGGTCGCTATCGTCAACCAACTGCCTGAACCCTGTTCCCGACTTCGCTTGGAAGACGATCGCGATCTTGTCGTCTGGGCGCTCGGCTAGAAACACATTTGCCATCGCCGCCAATGCAGATGTGTGAGGGTCGGCGGTAGACAGATGCTTAACAACAGGCACTTCATCCAACCAAAGCGCCTGCACCATGTCGTCGGCCAGCAAAGGTTCAGCGGCAATGTTGTCATGCGCAAGTGACCGAATACGGACAATCTCTGACTGCCCCCAAAGGGCAACGACATGCCCTACGCCAAATCGGGCCGCTCCAAGGGCGCGGGTCACCGGTTCAGATTTGATGCGCACTTCGGGGCGAATCCATGCTGCGCGGCGCGAATGCGTAGCGATAAATTGCCAATCCCCATTTTCGTCGATAACGGTCGCATCCGTCCAGCTGGTGATCGTGCCATCCTCGCAGATGAACCGCAGTTGAACCGTCTCGCCAATTGTTCCGGTGCCACTAAGCGGGATGTCGGCCAGATCACGGCCAAAGGCCGCGCCACTGTCAAACAAGGTCTTGTCACGCGAGAACGCATTCAAAGTAATCTGCGTCACCGCCACAAACGGAGTTGCGTCCGCTGCTCGTGTTGGCCCCAGTGTCAGCCCTAGTAGAATTGTCATTTGTACCCTTTCCCTCACATCGACCAAGGAAAGAGGCGCACGCGGCAAGACCACAAAGCGCCCCAAACAGGTGCGAAGCGTCTCGTGCATGTGGTTGAACAGGCTGTATCGCCTGTGATCGCCCCCCACTAACACAGGGCATAGGGGTGTTGCCGGGGCTGCAAGAGTGCGGGCGCTAGGTTAGCCCAGCATTAGCCAAGCTCGCCTCATGTGCATCGGCAGTGGAAAGCCTGCCGTACGGCCCAGAGGAAATGTTGCGCTTGATGACCCGTGCAGGGTTTCCCGCGACAATGCATTTGGCGGGCACATCCTTTGTGACAACTGCACCAGCAGCCACGATCGAGCCATCTCCGACGCACACTCCTGGAAGGATAATGGCCCGCCCCCCAATGAAGCAGTTGCGGCCAATCCGCGTGTGCAAATACAACCCGCGCACACGGTCATGCGTCAAAATGCAGGCCTCGAAGGCAACATAGCTGGCCTCTCCGATGTGGACACCTATGGGAAACGTTCGGTCCAGCCGCGCCGACAATGAAAACTGTGCACTGGGGTGAATGTCCATGCCGAAACATCGAGTATTCAAGGCGCGTTGGACGGTCACTAATAGGTTTCGAAGCCATTGAAGCCGGTTCAGCCCTCGGCGCTTTGCTTTTGCATTCGGGGACTGAACCGGATCTTCAGGAGGTGTGCCTGCATTTTGGCAGGAAAAAGCGTGAGGGGGCTTGCGAATGAAATATTCCAGACAATCGGCCTCTCTGCTCTCACATTTGCCCCATTTTAGGGCGGGATCTAACTGACCCGAGACCATTTAACTAAAAGGCTATGAATCCTTAGTTAACGAGACCGAAATTTACCCTTATGACTTCATTAACCAAACGTTAGCTCATCAGAGCGATCCTATGTGAACCCCGACACATCAGGCCCGCGATGACCAATCACCAACACCCCGATCTCGCCGAACGACTTTCCCCTGTTGTTGTCCTCTATGTCTTGGCCGTCGTCGTGCCTTTGCGCTATTCCATCGGCTCAATCCAGATGACGGGCTTACGCACATATCTGGCCCTGATCTTCATCCCGCTGTTGGTTCACTATTGCAAAAACCTGCCCCGAAAGGGTGTGTCCAGCGATGTTCTATTTGCCCTGTTTGTCCTTTGGGCAGCACTGGCGTTTACGCAATCATCCCCCGCGCATGTCGTTGAGAACAGCGGGGCACTCGCGTTGGAATTGCTTGGCGGATACCTTATCGCGCGATGCTTTATTCGCACTTCAGCGCATTTTCTCGCAACGGTTAAGCTGGTGTTCGTGGCGGTCCTTTTATCCGTGCCTCTTGCCTTAGTCGAAAGCTTTACCGGACATCCACCTTTGGTCATTCTTATCGATGCCCTCCCCGGCTTCAATTCCGTCGGCACCGTCACGATTGAGCCACGCCTGGGGTTGGAACGCGCGCAGGTTCTCTTTGCACATCCCATTCACTACGGTCTGTTTACGTCCACGATCACCGCCCTCGCCTTTGTTGGCGCGACTGGCCGCTGGCCTTTGTGGCTCCGTTTGGGGGGGCTAAGTACGGGTGCCTTCGCAAGCTTTCTTGCGCTTTCAAGCGGGGCGTTTTTGGCGGTCTTGTTGCAGGTGTTCTTGATCGGCTGGGCCATGGTTTTCCCACAGGGACGCATACGCTGGGTGCTGTTGGTTTGCCTGTGCATCGCGGCATATGTCGCCGTCGATCTCATGTCCAATCGAACCCCCGTTCGGGTATTTTTCAGCTATGCAACGTTCTCTGCCCATAATGCCTACTGGCGCGGGATCATCTTCGAATGGGGTATGCTAAGCGTCTGGCAGCACCCAATATTTGGCATTGGTTTGAATGATTGGGTACGACCGGACTTCATGCGATCGGGAAGTATGGACAACTTCTGGCTGGTTTTGGCAGTCCGATACGGTGTGCCGGGGTTCTTGTTGTTCACGACCGCATATTTTCTGGGGTTCTTTCGAGTGCTTTGCGCACATCTACCGGACGAGCTTCACGCCCCAAGGCGGGCATGGGTAATATGCTTCATCGGGTTAACGTTTACCCTGTGCACCGTCCATATTTGGACATCCGTGTTCTCATTCGTCTTCTTCTTATTCGGGGCGGGCTTTTGGATGCTGGATCCACTTGCGCCCCGCCGGACAGCTCCGTCAAAACGCGCGTCACCGGTCTACACACGCTTTGCGACTGCGCCCGCATGAAAAGCGTGATGGGTTGCGTCATTGTTACCTATAATTCCGCGGAACATATCCTTGGCTGCTTGCACAGCCTCGCCCAAGCAGAGCACGTCACCCTAAGGATCGTCATCGTCGACAATAGCTCCTCGGATAGAACACCTGAGGTCATTCAGGGCTTTCTTGATCAGTCCGATCTAGACCTTACCTTGGTTCAATCCGCGCAGAATCTAGGGTTCGCGGCGGGGGTTAATTTGGGCCTCACCAAGCTGCTGGAAGACCCAGACCTAGATCGTTTCTGGATATTGAACCCCGACTGCACAGTTCCATCCAGCACACCCGCTAAGTTCGCGAAAGTAGAGATGCCTTTTTCTCTCATCGGGGGGCGCATTATCTACGAGGAACACCCTTCCAAAATTCAAATCGATGGTGGTCAGATCAACACTTGGACCGGCGCCACGACAAACATCCACATCGGCCAGAATCCCGACACCACTGCCATGCCTAAGTCTTGCGAACTAGACTTCATCTCCGGAGCAAGCATGGTTGCCTCACGCGCATTCATCCTAAGCGCAGGCCTTATGCCAGAGCAGTATTTTCTATATTACGAAGAGGTCTCATGGGCGCAAAACAGGGGTGAATTTCCTCTGGTGGTGTGTGAAAACGCATCAGTTCTGCACAGTGCTGGCGCGTCTATCGGTTCGCCCACGCTAAGTCGGGGGCCTTCTGCCTTGTCGGTCTATTACAAGCACCGGTCTCGCATGATGTTCATGATCGCCCATCACCCTTTGCGCGTACCCGTTGCCTATTTGTTTGGCTGGGGAAAGCTGCTTCAGCACTTAAAGCGCGGCCAATATGCGGCGATCCCTGCGATTTTGCGAGCCATGCACGGGCTTCCACTTCGCACGGAATAGACGACCTCAAGCAGTTACAAAATCTCGAACCCCAGAAATCAGTCGATCATAGTTCGCCCCATCAGACGCATCCGGTGTTTCAATTTCTTCCAGAAGCAGTCGGGGGATGTCCTCCATATCCCATGCCACACGCAATCCGCGTCGCCCCTCAAACGCAGTAGCGGTAGAAACTTGGTGGTCGTTCCGGTGTTCTGAAAAGCAGGCTCTTCTTGGCACCAAAATGGCCGGTTTATTTGCGTCTCTCGCTGACAGAATAGACCCTATTCCGGCGTGACAGACCACAATTCGGGCCTGTTGCATGGTGTCTTGAAACTGAGACTTGCTCAGGGTTTGAAAGCTTTCACAGCCAGCATAATCGCCTTGGTCACCCGTTTGCAGGATCACTTTCTCCTGTCGGTCTGACGCCCAAGTCGCCATAAAATGCAACAACCTTGAGAAGGGCAATTGAGTGCCGACCGTCACAAAAATCAAATGATCGCTCCCAGATAGACAGCCCCAGATCGATGGGAGACCTGCGGCCATTGAGTTACCCATAGGTCCGAAAATGATCGGGCCAATCGACCTGAAAGCGACATCCTTTCCGTATTGGCAATCGAGTCGACCCACACGGTGCGCCGCCTGTGAAGTTTAGCCGTGATTAAAACCAACACTCCTGGGGCCGCACCTGTCGAAACTACGGTGTCAGGATTGATCTGCCGAACAAGTTTCCACGCGGCGATCGCGGTGATGATAAGGCGCCAAGGTGTGCGCATGTTGCAATCCGGCAACCTGATAATGGACGCATCCCCGACGTCTGAACTGCAGGCATACACCACTTTCTTGCCATCGAAGGCTTTGGACAACAATTGAAGTTGCTGCCAGTGCCCTCCACCCGAAGAAACCGCCAATATCTCACACATCTCAGAACCTTCCCGCGAACCGTTTTTCGAACGTTATGAACACCGAATTTGAGGATCGCTTGCCAAGTGCGGCCTCGCTGCGGCGACGCCTATGCGCGCCAACCACAAGGTTGAAATCTTGTTGCAGTTGATGCCGGTAGGTAGCCCCAATATGCCCAACGGAGCGCGCCGGCGTCTGTGAGGTCGAATTTGTTTTGAGATACCCTACGGTAAGACCCAAGGATCTTGTCGGATCAAAGTCGCGCACAACCTCCATGTCGAATTTGGTCCCTATTCGCGTCTCCCCTGAATCGTCCGACCCAAAGAAATCCCGCGAAGCCGATATATTCAGGCTGCCAGGCGTGAATTTCGCGTCATAGGAAACTACCAAGGTAGGTTCCGCGGATTGGTCCTTCAAACGCGCCATCCCAACGGCAAGCTCCAAGGAATATGCGGGGTGGTTTCGCGACAAGCCAGCTTGCATTCGGACCAATGGGCCAGAAACGGTGCGGTTCCTCGATAGAAAAAGAAACCGCTTTCCAGACTTGAGGTGCTGCGTGAACGACGACCTCCACATCAACCCGCTGTCCACAAAACCGGTAGCTTTTAGATCCTGCCATCCGCCGTCCAAAGTAACCTCAAGGGTCCGGCGCAAGTGATGAGAAACACCAAATCGCAACTGCTTGTCTGTGTTCGTTGAAGTCGTGGCCCCATTGGATTTCAATCGCGTCTCGGCCCAAGATATTTTTCCTTCGGTACGCGCATTCAGACGCAGGTTCACCTCGGCGTTCAATCGCTCGGCGGAGCGTCGTGCAGGGATCACATCCAGAACCTTGCGCACCCTTTTCCCGTAGCTAAGCACGGCACCCACAGGCTGCCCGAGCCCCACTTTCAGCGTGACCCCACCGCTACGAATTCGCTGAACACTTTGGCCGGACGCTAAATCTAGGGCGCCAAGGTCAGCGGAGGAAAAGGCATGGGCGTCCACACCGCCTTCGGGAATGCGTTGGCTTGAAATATAGGTCCTAAGGGAGCTCGATTTTGTGCTGCGGCTGTAGTCCAGTTGAACCTTGGATTGTTGCCTCGCACCGCCAAACCGCCCGCCTTCTAGTCCCAGTTTAATCCTTTGGGTTCGGGTTTCGGAAGACAGGTTAAACTTCAAAATTCCAACGCCAGACGCGCGCTTTGAACTGGCACCGTTGAGCAACGGATCGCGGCTGATTTCGCCGCCAATCCCAAGTGTAAGATCCGCACGAACGCCGCCACTGTCCTGTGACGCAGCGGGCTCGGTGAAAAGCAGCGCCAGCACAAGGACCCAACGGATCATTCAAACAGCTTTCTCTCTGGCACGATAACCACATCACCTGGTGCCAGCTCAAACACCTGTCCACTCCCCCGCATGAGCTTCTTCAGGTTGACGCGGTAAGTCATGACTTCGCCGTCAGGGTTGGTTCGCCTGATTTGCACCCGCTTAAGTGCCGCATAAGGGGTCGTACCGCCGGCCTGTGCCAAAAATTGCATCAGTGAGGCCTTTTCGGGCATCTGCAGTTTGCCCGGCTTAGCCAGCTCACCCATTCCGAAGACAGATATCAGTTTCTCTGTAATGCGTGGAGGAGAGGCGCTTACCGCTTTGCTCGCGACCCTGCGGGTTGCATTTTTAGCGACAGAGGCCACCGCCACATGCAGGTTGGGGCGCTGCGCGAAGTTTGGGGCCAGCCCATCCGTCAACGTCTCGCGCAATTGGTGCAAAGTTAGACCGGCAGCCTTAACCTGACCAACCATAGGGAAGGCAATTGTCCCATCAGGAAGGACAAGCGCATTCCGGTTCAGGCTGCTGTCTTCGATAACTTCTATCCGAAGCATATCACCCGACCGCAGTTCATACGACTTGCCGATGACCGGCCCCGCGCACATCACGATGGCGAAAAGAAACCAGTTCCAAACCTTCAACGCCCCGTCCCCCATAAGACCACGCCGACCGTGCGGCAGATAAGCGACAGATCATACAAGAACCCTGTTTCCCGTTCGTACATCGCGTCATATTTCGCGCGCGAGGAAAAGCTTTCGTCATTCCGCCCGAACACCTGCCACGGGCCGGTCACACCCGGCAGCAAACGGTGGTATGCGGTGCCTGGGTACATGATTGCCTGCTCTCGCAGCATGGGCCGTGGCCCGACCAGCGACATCTCGCCTTTCAACACATTCCAGATTTGGGGCAACTCATCCAAAGAGGTTTTGCGCAGCACTCTGCCTATCGCTGTTATGCGTGGATCCTGTCGCAGCTTTTGGGTTTGATGCCACTCAATTGCCGCGTTCGGATCCGTCATCAATATGTCTGTGAGTTGCTGCTCGGCATTCACCCGCATGGTTCGCAACTTCAGCATGCGAAACACCTTGCCGTCCCTACCCAGCCTTGGCTGGGTATAAAATGCAGGCCCCCCGTCAAGAACTGCCCCAAAGGCCCCAACAAGTAGAAGAGGCAAGGACAAAGGAAGCGTCGCTAGAACGAGCAAAATGTCCAAAGCCCGTTTCCATCTTTTACAGTAAAGGCCGCCTTGAAGGGGTGCATTCTGGGCGGGAAGGCGGTTGAAAGTGTTTACAGGTTCCGCGTTCTCAAAATGCCGCGCTACTCGTACATCCATGTTGTTGTTTGTCTCCAGTCCAAATCAAATTTCGCGCGCCCCCAAGCGTGTGATCCCAAGAAGAGCTGAGATGAATTAATTATGTCTTAAGTTTTTAAGGGTCTGAGTAGGCAAGGGAATTTTCTTAGAGGTCGGCGGTAAGCAAATATGATTGAATGGAAGTACTGGCGTTGGCAGATCATGCGGAATCTTCCCGCAGCCATCATAGCAGCCCTGCTTACTGCGATCGCCGGATGGTTTGCGATCGACGCCTTCCCGATCAACCAGAAAGCTTCGGCACGTATCGTGCTGGAACGCAAAATCGGCATGGTCAGTGGTCCAAAGGCCCAACGCACAACCGAAGAGGTGCAGCATCTTCAGGTTGTCATTCACGCGTTGAGAACCGGATGGTCAGACGCCGGCGCCGAAACGGGCGGTCGACCGGATGTAAATTTGAAGATCGAAACCGCCCGCGACAAGCCAACCTATCTGCTCATAGAAACCTCTGCCACAGATGCGGACGCCGCTGTATCTGGCACTCACGCCCTTGTGGAGCAGGCCATCGCCGTAAGTGACACAACCCAGCAATCCCGTACCGAATCCGCTCTGGCGAAATACCGGACAAACTATGACCTTGCGCAAAATCAGCTTACGCAAGGGCGAGCAGCCCTATCGTCACATTTGGCCAAGGCACCCGCCACTCAAGTGGAAACCCTTCGGGGGCAAGTTAGCAAACTACGTGCGCAACTCCTTTCGGCGGAAACCGGACGCACATTCGAAAACCCTGAACTTGAAAAGCTATACAAAGAACTTGAAGCCGCCAGCGGGATCTATTCTGATATTCACCCCAAGGTTCGCTTGCTTCAAACCCGTATTGCGCGGGCAAAGGCGAAAATCACGGCACCCACGCGCATTCAGACACAAGACCTGTTGGAGCGCATTCAACTCGTGAATGACAAGCTTGCGGAAGGCACCGCATTTAATGAAACCACACGCCAGTTACAGCGCGAGATCGAGGTTCAATCGATTGCGGCTCAAAGTACTTTCGATGCACTTGTCAGCGCAGAAAGGGCAAGCGAAGCCTCAACGATAGGATTTAAAATCATACAAGACGCGACGATCACCAGCCATCGGCAGGAACGTCTGCGCGACGCCCTATTGGTGGCGCTGGCCTTCTTCACCCTTGCAGTGGCGGCAGCTACCGTAGCGCTAAAAATCCGCTTTGACCGCCCCATTCGCCGCCCCGTGGATCTTCAACGTTCACTGGGGATTTCTACTTTTGCAACCCTCCCCGACCTCGGGCCAAGCCTCGGTTAGGAAAGCTTAACACATGGAACAGTTAACCAATGCGGGCGAAATTTTGCGGTCCACCCAAAGTGAGGAACCTCTCACGCAGGGGGCAGAAAACCTTGCGGGCTTAACAGATCCAAGTAGCAGCTGGGCAAGATTAACAGAGACCCAATTGGACCCCGTCACATTAAGGCGCCACCACATTCGAACCGCGAAGGCAGGCGATCAATCCGCCCCTTTTGACCGCCTTCGAACACGTTTGCTAAGCCATATGCGGATGGCAGGACATCGCCGCATCGCAGTCACCGCGCCCACAGAGCAATGCGGCAGTTCCACGGTGGTTGCCAACCTGGCGCTTAGCCTTGCGCGACAAGAAGACCTAAGGGTTATGGTTCTGGACCTGAATTTAAGAAAACCGAATCTAATCCACCTGTTCGGACTGCAAGAGGCCGGCCCACGGTTCTCGGTTTTGACAGGCCATCGTCGAAACTTTGACAGCACTTGCTTGCGGATCGGCGCCAACCTTGGGCTCAGTCTAAACGCCACAGCAATGGAAGACGCGACCGAACGACTGGCCCACGCCAAAACCTACGCATTGCTGGAGCACATTGAGCGCGACTTCGCGCCGGACCTGATGCTTATGGACCTTGCAGCCCTTAGCCCCAGAGATGACGCCATTGCAGGGCTAACTCTTGCGGATTGCGCGCTGCTTGTCGCGCGGGCAGACCAGTCGTCCAAGGCCGAAATAGACGCGGCGGAACGCACTATCGCCGAGAACACAGCATGCTTAGGCGTTGTTCTGAATGCCTGTCGGTTTTCTCATGCGACAGAGTCTCACCCTCATGGGTGATGGCGACCTCATGACGGGGGCCATCGGTCGCAAGCCCGTGTTGACCCAAGGCCGCCGCGTCACTCGGTTCATCGCGACCCTATTGGACCCACGCGCCTATCTGCATGGATTGAAACTGCTCAACCATTACAATCAGACCCATGTCATTCCCCGTCGGTCCATGACCGTTGGTCTGGGGGCGGCCATTAGCCCGACCTGCCAACTTTCAAACCCGACACGCATTCGATTGGGGGCTCGCGCGCATATTGGGGCGGGGTGCTATCTTTGGGCAGGGCCGGAACACGGCAATATCACCGCCGGCGACGATCTTCTGTTGGGGCCAAATGTCATGATCACTGCCGCGAACTACCGGTTTCGCGACGGCGCGCCGGTGTCCGCCCAGCTTATGACAGAAGCCTCCGTCAACATTGGAGACAACGTTTGGATCGGCGCCGGTGCAATTATTCTACCCGGTGTCACAATTGGCGCCAACGCCGTGGTCGCGGCGGGCGCCGTCGTTCGAAATGATGTCGGCGAAGCAGAAATAGTTGCCGGAGTTCCCGCAGTCACAACCGGACATCGCTGATGCTGCCGCAGGCCTCTGTCATCATCCCTCACTTCAATGATCTGACGGGATTGAAACTATGTCTTACATCACTGGAGCGGTGTAGCCGCCTTGATCAGGTTGAGATCATTGTCGTCAATAATGCCCCCTCACCCCTTGATGCGGCGTTTCAAAAAAGCTTCTCCAATGTGCGCTTTCTTTGCGAGGAAAAACGCGGTGCGGCGCATGCACGAAACACCGGTGTGCAACACGCCCGCGGCGCGATTTTGATCTTCACAGACAGCGACTGCGAGGTTGCAAGTGACTTTTTGCACGTTGCTTTGATGTTGGGAAAGCACAACGGTGTTTGCGGTGGTGCGATCAAGATGAAAGCGCCGGAGCGGCCGAACCCTATTCAGGCCTATGAGCAGATTTTTGCTTTCAATCAACAACACTACATCAAAGAAAAAGGGTTCTCCGTCACGGCAAATTTGGTGACCAACATCAATGTGTTCCAAAAGGTTGGGCCATTTCGCGACGGCTTGTCCGAGGACTATGACTGGTGCCAACGGGCTGCATCAATCGGATATCAAACCTCCTATCAACCCGATCTGGTCGTCACCCATCCCTGTAGGGCTTCTTGGTCCGATCTTCGCAAAAAGTGGAAGCGTATCACGCAAGAAACATACGCCCTGCACCGGCTCAACAACCGCCCGACCTATCTATGGGTTCTGCGTGCCTTTGCCATGCCGGTTTCTATTGCTGCACATATGCCCCGCATTGTGGTGTCGCGCAGGTTGGTTTCGCCGGTGTCGCGGCTTGCGGCCCTCTACGTCCTTGCCCGCCTACGGTTGTGGCGTATGGGCGAAATGCTTCGCATAGCAGCGGTTCAAAGCAAAGCCGAAGGTTGAAGCTTCGGCCAACGCCGCATAGACAGGAACTGGACCTAAAGCGAGCACAGATATGACCACTCCAAAACCAGTTGTTCTATGTATTCTTGATGGCTGGGGATTGTCTGATACCTCCACCGCAAATGCGCCAGCATTGGCGAATACCCCGCATTTTGATCGCCTTATGGCCAATGATCCTAACGCAACCTTGGTCACACATGGGCCTGATGTTGGGCTGCCAAAAGGTCAGATGGGGAACTCTGAAGTGGGCCACACCAACATTGGTGCCGGACGTGTGGTCGCCATGGATCTTGGGCAGATCGACCTCGCGATTGAAGATGGTAGCTTTGCACAGGAAGCGGCTTTGCTAGATTTGGTTGCCACGCTGAAAGATACAGGCGGGACCGCGCATCTTATGGGTGTGGCATCAGATGGTGGGGTGCATGGCCATATCACGCATGTCATTGCCGCCGCCAAAGCCCTGAGTTCCGCTGGAATAGACACTGTTTTACACGCAATTACCGACGGTCGCGACGTCGCTCCGAAATCGGCACTTGGCTACATTGAAACGCTTGAGCAAGAGTTGCCCGACGACGTCCGGATCGTCACCGTTTCAGGGCGCTACTATGCAATGGACCGCGACACCCGCTGGGATCGTGTGCAACTTGCTTACAAGGCGATGATCGACGGCGAAGGCGAAGCCGCACAAAATGCAACCGCTGCGATCAACGATTCATATGCCAAGGACAAAACGGACGAATTCATTTCCCCAACCGTGATTGAAGGCTTTCAAGGCGTGAAGGACGGGGATGCTGTCTTCTGTCTAAACTTCCGTGCAGACCGCGCACGCGAAATCCTGTCTGCGATCGCGGATCCGGCCTTCGATGCCTTTGACGTGTCTAAGCGCCCGAAGCTCGCCGAATGCCTTGGGATGGTGGATTACTCGACCGCGCATAACGCGTTCATGACCACCGTGTTTCCAAAGAAAAAGATCACCAATACTCTTGGCTCTTGGGTCGCGCAGCACGGCCTGCGTCAGTTCCGCGTCGCAGAGACCGAAAAATACCCTCATGTAACGTTCTTCCTCAACGGCGGCAAAGAAACCCCCGAGGATGGCGAAGACCGGAACATGCCCAAAAGCCCGAAGGTCGCGACCTACGATTTGCAGCCCGAAATGTCTGCAGATGAAGTGGCCACCGATTTGGTCAACGCGATTTCCGAAAGATATGACTTGATCGTCGTCAACTTCGCCAACCCAGATATGGTTGGCCACACCGGCGATCTAGCCGCCGCAATCGCAGCCTGTGAGGCCGTCGACGCAGGCTTGGGGCAAGCCATATCCGCGCTAGACGCAGTCGGCGGCGCAATCATAGTCACTGCAGATCACGGAAATTGCGAAACGATGGTCGATCCGGTTTCGGGCGGGCCTCATACGGCTCATACCACGAACCTTGTTCCGGTTGTTCTTCATGGCGGACCAAAGGGAGTTACCCTGGCCGACGGTAGGCTGGCGGATCTTGCGCCAACGCTATTGGAACTTATGAACCTTCCCAAACCGAAAGAAATGACAGGGGTCTCATTGATCCGCTCATGAAGCATCTGATCTCAGCTCTATTTTTGGTCGCGTTGACTGGTGCAGCTTTTTCTCAAAGCGACCCAATCACGACCGCCAAACGTGCCAGTCAGATGCTGAACGTCGCAGCCAACAGTTTACGCGACGCTGAATCCGCGTCTGACCGTGTCGGTGCGCTGACCGAAACTGTCCGCGCTTATGAAGAAGGGCTGTCTGCCCTGCGCGAAGGGCTACGCCGCGCCGCAATCCAGGAAAGAAGCATCGCATTGGTGTTTGAAGCCAAACGCGACCGGCTATCGCGGCTCATCGGGGTTTTGCAAACCATCGGCACATCGCCGGCGCCGCTTTTGATGATGCACCCAACCGGAGCCATCGGCACCGCGCGGTCCGGCATGATCTTGTCGGAGGTCACCCCAGCACTGCAAGCAGAGGCCTTAACTTTGCGCCAACAACTTGAAGAAGTGCGCGACATACGCAGCCTACAAAAAAACGCAGCGGCCCTACTGACAAAGTCACTTACCGAAGTGCAGACCGCCCGTGCAGAGCTGTCCAAAGCCATCGCCAACCGCGTTGATCTACCGCGTAGCTTCACCAGCGACAGTGAAAAGATGCTCGCCTTGGTTGAAAGCAGCGACACTTTGCAGGGGTTTGCCTCTGGCCTGACAGATCTGAACCCCTCGGACCTGACCAACCCCGCAGATTTTGAGGCGGCGAAGGGCGACCTTTCCTTGCCTGTGTCGGGTACGATTCTGCATCGATTCAATGAAACCGACGCAGCTGGGGTGAAGCGCCCGGGCATCGTGCTTGCGACACGTGCGCAATCCTTGGTCACTACGCCATGGCCTGCAACTTTGCGGTATTCCGGTCCCCTTCTAGAGTATGGAAATGTGGTTATTCTTGAGCCACGCAAAGGGTACCTGATGATTCTTGCCGGTCTGGGTCAAACCTTTGGCGAAGTGGGCGAAGTCCTTAGTCACGGGGCTCCAATCGGGTTAATGGGCGGATTATCCCCTAATCCTGACGCTTTTTTGATCACAGCAGCCAAAGGTGGTGGCGGCAATCAGCAAGAGTCGCTTTATATAGAACTTAGACAAGGCGACGAGCCGGTCGATCCGACCACGTGGTTCGCCATCAACAAGGAATGACGTCCGTATGAAAAAATTTCTGATGGCAGCCACGCTTGGCACAGCCGCAAGTGTTTTTGTAACAACACAGTTTGCTGGACCGCTTATTGCGCAAGAAGCGGACAAAAAGTCGACTGTCTATGAGCAGCTAGACCTATTTGGCGACATCTTTGAACGCATTCGGGCGCAATATGTCGAAGACGTTGATGAAGCCGATTTGATCGAAGCTGCGATCAACGGCATGCTGACATCCCTTGATCCGCATTCCTCCTACTTGCCGCCCAAAGACTTTGACGACATGCGCACGCAAACCTCGGGCGAATTCGGCGGACTTGGGATCGAAGTGACGCAAGAAGACGGGTACGTCAAAGTTGTATCCCCGATGGATGGCACCCCTGCCGATGAGGCGGGCATGGAATCCGGTGACTTCATCACCTCCGTAGACGGCAGCAGCCTGCTTGGACTGACATTAGAGGAAGCCGTTGAATTGATGCGCGGTCCGGTCGGATCCGAGATCATTCTGACGGTGGTGCGTGAAGGTGTGGACGAGCCATTTGAGGTCTCCATTGTACGTGACACCATCAAGCTGACAGCTGTGCGGTCGCGCATCGAAGGCGACTCTGTCGTGTTGCGCGTCACTACATTCAACCGCCAGACGTTTCCGAACCTGAAGGACGGCTTGGCCAAGCAAATCGAAGAAGCCGGCGGCGAAGACAAGGTCAATGGTATCGTTCTTGACCTGCGGAACAATCCTGGCGGCTTGCTGACACAAGCGATTGCCGTATCGGACGCCTTCCTCGACAAAGGTGAGATCGTATCTACGCGCGGTCGCAACGCTCGCGACAGCGAACGCTACAACGCAACCGAAGGCGATCTGTCAAATGGCAAACCTATCGTTGTTTTGATTAACGGCGGCTCTGCATCCGCGTCCGAGATCGTTGCTGGTGCGCTACAAGATCATCGCCGCGCCGTTGTGATCGGCGAGAAGAGTTTCGGCAAAGGGTCGGTGCAAACGGTCGTACCTGTTCGCGGGGACGGCGCGATGCGCTTGACGACTTCACGCTATTACACTCCCTCGGGTCGGTCCATTCAGGCCCTCGGAGTATCTCCCGACATTATCGTCGTTCAACCACCGCGTAAGCCGGAGGAAGACGTGACCGAGGAAGAAACGCAACGCAACAGCCGCTCGGAAGCTGATTTGCGCGGATCTCTTAGCAACAATGACAGCATCTCCGAGGATGAGCGCGCTCAGCTAGAAGCAGAGCGCCAGAAAGCCGAAGAAGTAGCTAAGCTGCGCGAGCAGGACTACCAACTCGCCTATGCTCTTGATGTTTTGAAAGGCCTGAGCGCCTTGGCTCCTGCAGACAAGTAAAGGACAGGGCGGGGTAATCCCGCCCTCCATTCCACTATGACCCCAGAAGAAATTGAAAAACTGCCTTACCGCCTGAATGTGGGTGTAATGCTTGTGAACAAGGGCGGGAAAGTGTTTGCCGCACAGCGCATCGACAGCGAGATAGCGGCTTGGCAGATGCCCCAAGGTGGCGTCGACAAGGGCGAAGAACTCGAAGCTGCCGCCCTGCGCGAACTTGAAGAAGAAACCGGCGTGTCGCCAAACTTGGTAACTGTCGAAGCCCAATCCGACGACTGGATTCCCTACGATCTACCCCATGATCTGGTTCCCAAAATCTGGAAGGGCCGTTTTCGTGGTCAGAAGCAAAAGTGGTTTCTTTTGCGCTTTCACGGGACAGACGCCGACATCAATATCGAAACCGAATTTCCGGAGTTTTCCGAGTGGCGTTGGGTGGAAACTGAAACATTACTCGGCAATATTGTGCCGTTCAAACGAGACGTATACGCAAAAGTTATCGAAGCATTTCAACCTCTGCTGTAGGGTCGTCGACATGATGAAACCTACCACCATCGCGGCTGTTGCCATAGCAATCGCCGCCGGTCCCGCAAACGCCTTATCCTGTCTTCCGACGCACCCAGTGGCGGCGTTTAACGCCGTTGCCAAAGCTAAGGAAAGCTTTGTCGTACTTCACGGAGAGTTTGATTTCGACGTGAAAGAGGTGCCAAATGTGAATGCCCCTCCGTTGGAAGTAAGCCTTCAAACCCAATTCAAAGGCAAATTGCTAACGGGTCAGGGCTTTACGGACGACGTAGATGTTCCCGTCACTTTGACGCTGAACTGTGCCGGTCCTTGGTGCGCGCGCCTCTCCCCGAAAACAGACTATTTGGCCTTTGTTCTGCAAACCGAGGACGAGCTGATCTTCAACGTAGACCCCTGCTACGCCTTCGCGTTTTCCAACCCCGAAGATCAATATATCAAGGCCATTGAGCAATGCGCGGCGGGCGGCGATTGCACCCCTAAGTGATCATGCTCAAATAGCAAAAGGGGCGGGATATTTCCCGCCCCTTTGATCAAAAGTCCCCAGATTACTCCGCAGGTATCGCCTGATCTTCAAGGCTCAGCGGGGCCGGAATATGGATCAGCATTTCCTTCGGGCAGACCTGCACAAAGTTTGATTTCTCCTGATCCCAGTCTTGCAGAATGCGCGCGGCCTTTGCACTGCCGGTTTCACGCGCATGCTCCTCTACCAGTCCTTTAAGCTCTGCCTCCCAATGATCCACTGTCACTGGGCAAGTCACCAGCGACTCCATATTCATCAAGGCGGCCGATTGACCTTCCGGATCGTATAGATACGCCATCCCACCGGTCATACCGGCACCAAAGTTGGCACCAATAGACCCAAGTATGACGGCGACACCACCGGTCATATATTCGCAACCGTTGGAACCGCAGCCCTCAATCACGACCCGCGCACCGGAGTTTCGAACGCTAAACCGTTCGCCAGCGCGACCCGCAGCAAACAAGTGACCGTCAGTGGCACCGTAAAGAACGGTGTTGCCGATGATGGTGTTCTCGTCGGCCTGCAATGGGCTATCTTGCGCAGGGCGCACCACGATGCGACCACCAGACAGTCCTTTGCCCACATAGTCATTGGCGTCACCGAACACTTCAAGCTTCAAGCCCGGCGCTGCAAATGCCCCAAGAGACTGCCCCGCAGAGCCGGTCAGCTTAACCGTCAGGTGATCCGACTGCAGGTCATTTCGCATCCCGAACCGTTGCACGATATGGCTAGAGGCACGGGTGCCAATTGTCCGAAGCGTGTTTTGCACCGCGTAGGACAGCTGCATCTTTTCACCGTCTTTGAAGAACGGCTGGGCATCATTCACAATTTGCGCATCCAAAGTATCCGGAACCGCGTTCCGGTCTTTGGAGCGATCGTACACAATGCGATCAGCGCCATCCACGGTGATCAACAGTGGGTTCAGGTCCAGGTCATCCAGATGCGCCGACCCGCGAGAAACCTGTGTGAGCAGGTCCGCACGGCCGATCACCTCATCCAAAGAGCGTGCGCCGATGGACGCAAGGATTTCACGGACCTCGGTCGCATAGAACGTGATCAGGTTAACAACCTTGTCAGCGTTCCCAGTGAACTTTTCGCGCAGATTGTCATCCTGCGTACATACGCCAACTGGGCAGGTGTTGGACTGGCACTGGCGCACCATGATGCACCCCATGGCAATCAAAGCCGCCGTCCCGATACCGTACTCTTCAGCACCCATCATCGCCGCCATGACAATGTCACGACCCGTGCGCAACCCGCCGTCGGTGCGCAAAGTCACGCGCCCACGCAGGTTGTTCATAGCCAAAACCTGATGTGTCTCGGTCAGGCCCATTTCCCACGGCAAACCAGCATATTTGATCGAGGTCGCAGGGGATGCGCCGGTGCCACCATTATGGCCGGAAATCAGGATCACGTCGGCTTTCGCCTTCGCAACACCAGCCGCAATTGTGCCGACGCCAGACGCGGCAACCAACTTGACCGTCACTTTGCAACGCGGGTTGATCTGCTTGAGATCATAAATCAGCTGCGCCAAATCCTCGATCGAGTAAATGTCGTGGTGTGGAGGAGGCGAGATCAGCGTCACACCCTTGGTAGAGTGACGAAGACGCGCGATCAAATCAGTGACCTTCATACCAGGCAGCTGACCACCTTCACCCGGCTTGGCACCCTGCGCGACCTTGATTTCAAGCTCTTCGCAATGGTTCAGATATTCGGCGGTAACGCCAAAACGTCCAGACGCCACTTGCTTGATTTTCGCAGACGGGTTGTCGCCATTTGGCTCTGGCACGAAATGCGCCGGATCCTCGCCGCCCTCGCCGCTGTCGGATTTCGCCCCGATGCGGTTCATCGCAACGTTCAGCGTTTTATGCGCCTCAGGGGACAATGCGCCCAAGGACATGCCCGGAGTGACAAAGCGTTTGCGAATGGATGTAATGGATTCCACTTCATCCACGGAGATCGGCTCACCCAGCGTTTTGATGTCCAGCAAATCGCGCAAGTGAATGGGCGGGTTCGCTTTCATCGTCTGGCTGTATTGCTTCCACATATCGTAGGAGGCGCGGTTACAAGCAGCCTGCAACATATGCATCGTCTGCGCTTCCCATGCGTGCTTCTCACCAGAGCGGCGCGACTTGTAGAAACCGCCGATCGGCATGACGGTAGACTCTGCACGCCAACCCTTCGCGTGAACCTCCGCAACTTTCGTCTGGATGCCTGATACACCAATCCCAGAAATGCGCGACTGCATTCCAGGGAAGAATTCTGCAACCATCGCCCGCGACAGGCCCACGGCTTCGAAGTTCAAACCACCACGGTAGGACGAAATAACGGAAATCCCCATCTTCGCCATGATCTTCAGCAAACCTTGGTCGATGGCGTTGCGATAGCTTGCAACGGCCTCGGTCAACGTGCCTTCCAAAAGCCCGCGCTCGATACGATCAGCAAGCGAGTCTTCCGCAAGATAGGCGTTCACGGTTGTAGCGCCACAGCCGATCAGAACCGCGAAGTAATGCGGATCGATACATTCCGCAGACCGGACATTAATTGAGCAGAAGGTCCGCAACCCTTTGCGTGTCAGCCAGCCATGCACAGCGGATGTTGCCAAAATCATTGGCATGCCCACACGATCTTCGTTCTGACCTTCATCAGTCAGAACCAGATGGCCAGCCCCCGAACGAACGGCATCTTCAGCCTCGTTGCGAATACGATCAAGCGCGGCGCGCAATGCACCGGCATCCTCCACCGCATCGAAGGAGCAATCGATGGTCACCATATCGGCGTTGAATTGCTCGGTCAGCTTGTGGAATTGGGCATTCCCGACAAACGGGCTTTCCAGCACAAGGATCTCTGTTTGCGACGAGTCCTCATCCAACACGTTCTTCAAGTTCCCGAAACGCGTTTTCAAGCTCATCACACGGAATTCGCGCAAACTGTCGATCGGCGGGTTCGTCACTTGGCTAAAGTTCTGCCGGAAGAAATGGCTCAGCGGGCGGTACTTCTTGGACAACACGGCGGACGGTGTGTCATCCCCCATTGAGGCTAGCGCCTCTTTGCCGTCGTCAGCCATTGGAGCCAGAATTTGCTCCAACTCTTCCATAGAATAGCCAGCAGCAATCTGACGTTTGCGAAGCTCTTCACCACTGTATTGTGCCGTTTCCTGCACGTCCAAAGTGATCTCTTCCAGATCGGTGATCTTGCCAACCCATTCACCAAATGGAAGGGCCGCCGACATTTTGTCTTTCAATTCTTGGTCGTGGTAAAGTTTACCTTTACCCATATGAACGCCAATCATTTGACCCGGCCCAAGCGCGCCTTTTTCTCGAACGGTGGCCTCGTCAAACGGCACCATGCCTGTTTCCGATCCAGCGATCAGCAAACCGTCGCCGGTCACAGCATACCGCATCGGGCGCAAGCCATTGCGGTCCAAGCCCGCGCAAACCCAGCGGCCATCGGTCATTGCCAAAGCTGCGGGGCCATCCCATGGCTCCATCACTGAGTTGCAATAGGAATACATGTCTTGCCATGCCTTGGGCATATCCACCGCCTGCTTGGACCACGCTTCCGGAACAAGCATCGTTTTGGCCATCGGCGCTGAGCGGCCGGCACGTACGAGAACTTCGAAAACAGCATCCAGTGCCGCGGAATCTGATGAACCGCCCGATACAATTGGCTTGATGTCATCTGCACGGTCCTCAAAAGCACCCGAGGCCATGCGGATTTCGTGGGATTTCATCCAGTTCAGATTGCCCTTAAGCGTGTTAATCTCGCCGTTATGCGCCAACATGCGGAACGGCTGAGCCAACCACCATTGCGGGAAGGTGTTTGTGGAGTACCGCTGGTGGTAAATCGCAAATGCAGACTCGAACCGCTCATCCATCAAATCGGGATAGAATTCCGCGACTTGCTCGGCCAGCATCATACCTTTGTAGATAATGGAGCGGCACGACAAAGACGCCAGATATAATGTCGGCACCTGAGCAGCAGCCGCAGCTTTTTCGATCCGACGGCGAATAACATAGAGGTCGCGTTCGAATTCTTCTTCCTCAACCTCTTTCGAGTTGGAGATCAGGATTTGCTCAATCTCTGGGCGTGTCGCGTTAGCTTTTTCACCTAGAACACGAATGTTCACCGGAACATGGCGCCAGCCGTAGATACGGTACCCCATACGAAGAACTTCGGTTTCAATGATTGTCCGGCAGGTTTCTTGGGCGCCATGGTCTGTGCGCGGCAAGAAGACTTGCCCGACGGCGATCATCTGATCTTTGTTGGGCGTATGGCCGGTGCGTTCGATCTGGTCGTAGAAGAAATCAACGGGAATTTGCACATGGATCCCAGCGCCATCGCCAGTCTTCCCATCCGCGTCGACCGCGCCACGGTGCCAAATCGCCTTCAGCGCGTTGATACCGTTTTCGACAACCTTGCGGGATTTCTTGCCATCAATGGAGACAACAAGCCCAACGCCACAAGAAGCATGCTCATCTTCGTCGCGATACAGCGAGTTTTCCGCCATCCATTGGCGTTTCTCTTCCTCGCGGGCCACCCAGTCTTGGTCAAACTTTGTCATGCTAAAGGCTCCTCAGTGTGGAAGTGGTCATTCGGTCGCGCAACAGAATTGGGCGAGCCGTCAATAAGAAATGTGGTTAGGGTCAGCTGTCGAGCGAGCTCGGACGCTTGGTCTTTCTGCGCGTTTTGAAGTGCGCTTCTGCCATGACGTATTCCGCGTAGTCCTCGCGGCGCATTCCACCTGCCCGAAGTACAACCTTGTTCATCCGTCCAGGCCGATTGTTGATGCCCGCAAGAACCAACTTGCGAAGCGTATTGGCGCCCTTGAGGTTCTTCACAAAGTTGTGGTCGGCGCCCTTGAAAATATAGTGCTTCAAGTTCGGTGCGGTCGGAAACCGCTCCCAGTGCATCCGTTCGTCCGGCGTGTCGCCGTGAAACATGTAGATGGGAACCGGTGGGTTCGGCAGCTTGTCCATCTGCTTGAACGGCCAGTCGGTGATCTGTTTGCGAAACCACCACCAGCGTTTTTCGTCCGGCATTACATCTGGATGAACCGAATACTGCGGCGTGAAACAGATGATCCGCGTCAGCGGCATTTTGAATCCCAACACGAGTGCGTTGTACGCACCCATACTGGTCCCAATTGCCATGACTTTGGTGATTCCATGCGCCAGCACATAGTCGCTGATCTTGCTCAAAATCAGATTGGCCATGTTGTTCGAGTTCATCCAGCTGCGCGAAATATCCGTCACGCAGATGACGTGATTGCGCCCGCGTTGTGAAGCGAGCCCCACGAATTCCTTCGGCGGCCACTTGTCGCGTTCTTGTCCAACGCTGGTGAAGCTGACAACCAAGCGCGAGCTTTCGCCCGGCGCGGATTCGATCCGAAGCGGGTGCTCGTCGTGCAGGAGCTCGAACTCCAACAGTTTCTTTTGATCGCTCATTGATCACTCGGCTGCTACCTGCGCCGCCGCGTTGATTTGATCCATGATCGCCTCTGCAGCTTCACGCCCATCACGAATAGCCCAAACCACTAGGCTTGCGCCACGCTGAATATCACCGCAGGCATAAACACCTTGCATGGAAGTTTCATGCGTTTGGAAGTCGGCCTTAACCGTGCCCCAACGGGTCACTTCCAATTCTGGCACATTCCAAAGGCTCGGCAGCGCTTCTGGCTCAAAGCCAAGGGCCATAATGACGATGTCAGCATCTTCAACGTAGTCCGCACCCTCGATCTCTTCGGGGCTTTGACGGCCCGAGGCATCCGGAATCCCAAGGCGCATCTTGGACACCATCACGCCTTCGACTGTATCGCCTTTGAAGCCCTTAGGGGCTGTTAGCCACACAAATTCCACGCCTTCTTCTTCGGCATTCGCCACTTCCCGCTGCGATCCAGGCATATTGGCCTTATCACGGCGGTATAGACACTTAACCGAAGTCGCACCTTGGCGGATGGATGTGCGCAAGCAATCCATTGCTGTGTCGCCGCCACCGATGACAACAACACGCTTGCCCTCTGCATTCAGCTCGCCGCTGTCAAATTCTGGGACAGCGTCCCCGAAGCTTTTGCGGTTCGAGGCTGTCAGGAAATCAATCGCTCGGACAATCCCTTTCGCGCCAACACCGGGTGCGGGCAAGTCGCGGGATTTGTAAACACCAGTCGCAATCAAAACAGCATCATGCGCTTCCCGCAGTTCGGCAAAAGATATGTCTTCGCCCACATTGCAGTTCAGCCTGAAGTTGACACCGCCCTGCTCAAGCTGGTCGATGCGCTTCATCACGACATCCTTTTCCAGTTTGAACCCTGGAATACCGTAAGTCAGCAGCCCGCCTGCACGGTCGTAGCGGTCATACACCGTCACCTGCACGCCCTGACGACGCAACACATCAGCTGCCGCCAAGCCACCGGGACCAGCGCCGATGATGCCAACGCTTTCGGTGCGCTCTACGGACGGGGCGGCAGGTTTCACCCAACCGTTTTCCCACGCAGTGTCGGTAATGTATTTCTCTACGGAGCCAATGGTCACAGTTCCATGGCCAGATTGCTCAATGACACAGTTCCCTTCGCACAGGCGATCCTGTGGGCAGATTCGACCGCAGATTTCGGGGAATGTGTTTGTTGCTTGTGAAATCTCATAGGCCTCTTGCAGACGACCTTCTGCGGTCATCCGAAGCCAATCTGGGATGTTGTTATGAAGTGGGCAGTGAGATTGGCAATACGGAACACCACATTGGCTGCAGCGACCTGCCTGCTCTTCTGCTTTGGCGGTAGCGTACTCTGCATAGATTTCACCGAAATCTTGCGCGCGCAGGTTTGGAGGCCGCTTTTCCGGCATATCCCGATCTACGTTCACAAATTGCAACATGCGCTGCTTGGCCATTTCAATACTCCCAATCTGAGATGTCTCTCTAAATCGACATGGTCGGAAAGAAAAGTCAACTGTGCTTACCTATTATTCCTTTTTTTCGCTCCCAGAGCCGAAAAAGCGAACTTTTTGAAATAATTTAGGTCAGTATGAGTTCCATATTAATGTTCTTCTCATTTATTTCCCTGCCTTTAGGTTGAGGAAAAGTGATTCGAGGCGCAGCAAATGTCCCTATTCCAACTCATCCTAGTGGCCCTGATTCAGGGGCTGACAGAGTTTCTACCGGTGTCTTCCTCCGGTCATCTCATCTTGCTGCCAAGTCTGACCGGCATGGAAGATCAGGGGCAGGCGATTGATGTTGCTGTTCATATTGGCACCCTGTTTGCAGTCATCATCTACTTTTGGGCAGACGTAAGAATAGCTATCGGCGGCATAGGGCGATTGGCAAAGGGCAGGGTCGATACGCAAGGCGCCCGCCTAGCGTTATACTTGGGCATCGCGACCATTCCCGTCATCATTTTTGGCTTGATCCTCAAACTTACGGGGATGGATGCTATGTTGCGCTCTGTCGCATTGATCGGCTGGACGATGTTGATTTTCGGGTTGGTGCTCTATTGGACGGACCAGCGCGGCGCGACTGCGAAAACTGCGCCCGACTGGTCAACTAAAGACGCGTTGATCATGGGGCTATGGCAGGCGATTGCGCTTATTCCCGGGACTTCGCGCTCTGGCGCTACGATCTCTGGCGCGCGCCAACTTGGCTATGCCCGCGAAGATGCAGCCAAGCTGTCCATGTTGATGTCCATTCCAACAATCATCGCATCCGGAGCGGTTCTAGGCCTTGATGTCATCTCTACGGCGAATATGCAGTTAGCCAAAGACAGCCTGATTGCCGCTGTCTTTGCATTTGTCGCCGCTCTTCTGGCGCTGTCTTTGATGATGCGCCTGCTCAAATCAGTCAGCTTCACACCCTATGTGATCTATAGGATATTCTTGGGGATCGGCCTGTTGATATTCGCCTATTCGTGATCTGCGCGCAGGTTTTGCGCCGATTCCTTGATCGCGTCATATTGGCCCGACGGACGGAAACGCCACAGGTAATTCGGCAAAATCACCTCAAACGCCGTTGCTTCTATCCCAAGATCCGCAAATCCTTTCGCGCCTTCAGCCACCACATTGTCGCTGGCAAGCAGCCGGACCTGATCCTTGGTCAATGGCCCTGCAACCAACCCGCCGCTCATCGCCTTGATCAGATCAAATGAGCCGCCCATGATGCGCGCCGCGAAGAACGGAATGTTAACCACCAACCTACGGCGACGAACGACGTCCAGCATCGAATGCACTAGCTCACGAAGGGTCGCGACCTCTGGGCCACCTAACTCATACACGCCCGCGGCTGCCTGCCCCAAAACGCCCATAACCGCAGCATTTGCTACATCATCGACATATACGGGTTGGAACTTTGTGTCCGCGCCAACGATCGGCAAAACGGGCCCAAAGCGAGACATTCCGGCAAAGCGGTTGAAAAAATCATCTTCTGGGCCGAACACGATAGAAGGGCGCAAAATGACCGCGGACGGAAAGTTCGCCAAAACGCCCTCTTCACCCAGCGCCTTTGATTGCGCGTAATCACTGTCGCTTTCCAGATCAGCCCCAATAGCCGAGATATGAACCAGTCGGTCCACGCCTTCTTCTGCGGCCAAGCGGGCAATACGTTCAGCGCCTTCATGCTGCACCGCATCAAACTTGTTTTTGCCGGATGGGGCCAAGATACCCACACAGTTCACCACTGCGTCCGCACCTTGCAGCGCCGAACGCACAGACGCATCGTCGCGAATGTTGCACAGAATCGGTTCCACTTGACCAACAGCGCCATAGGGCTTCACAAACAGTGCTTCGTTCGGGCGACGCACCGCCACACGAACGCGCCATCCTTCTTTGGCCATGCGGCGCGCTACGTAGCGTCCAACAAAACCTGATCCGCCGTAAATGGTGACGAGCTTCGACATGGTACTTTCCCTTCAAGGCTGGCTGTATTGGGTTTACCGAGCCAAAATTACCCAGACAAGCCGATTTTCACATATCACAGCGACTGCTTAGGGATAATTCGCAACAAACATGTCCTGACGCACCGAATCCCGTTGACACTTGAGCCCAGCAGACCTAATCACCGCGCACCAATACCTGTGCCCAGGTGGCGGAATGGTAGACGCGCCAGCTTCAGGTGCTGGTGTCCGTATGGACGTGGAGGTTCGAGTCCTCTCCTGGGCACCACATCAGACCATCCAGTCTGAAACCCCACCCAGACATTTTAGATTGCAGTACTGATCCAGCGGCTCTCGTTTTCCAGTGGATACCCACATAGTTTGCGATTTCATCCAACTAACATTTCGGTACTATTCGATACCCAATAGGGCGAGTTGTCATATTTATGAAATTTGTTGATATGTGTTTCTCTTTTTTCGGAACCGCTTTGAAGATCAAGTGTCGTTGCACTGAATTGGTGCAATCTGCGCATGTAGTTCTGGTTGCTCTTTTGACTTTGGGGAGTGTGCTTTGGCCAACCAGCGTTACCGCGCAGGAAATTGTCGTCGCCGGTTCTCCGGTAGGCAGCATTTCCGACAGAAACTATGCGCGCCTCTTCCGAGAACTGCGTGCGAATGGCATTTCGACCTATTTCCCGACATTTCAATTCCAAGAAGTGCCAAGGCCTAAGTCTTTAGGTTTTGAGACGGATTTTGTCGCACCCTGCTCTCCCGATGATCCGGCCTTTCAAGAGTTGCGCAAATCCGGAGTAAGGCTCCTGATACCCGGCGAATTTGTGTATCCTGATCCCCACCACATCGGACATATGCCCCCTGCAGAAGATCCGCTGACGCAGATAATTTCCTGTGCCGGCCGTGATGCGATTGCTGGGATAACCAACTATGACGAGGCCGCATTCCACGGCATTTCACTTGATGCTGTCGCCGCATTCTATGCCCGCGTTAAGGAAATTGATCCCTCATTGCCCGTATTAATGGTGCATGGCCCGATCATCACCGACAAACGGTCGTTTCGCAGCAAGCGACGCATCTCTGCCTATCTTGAAAAGGTGACCACCTATTCAGAGCATGCGGATATTGTGGGCTTCGACATCTACCCGATCCCCGCGATGGTCGCCAAGATCGCAACCCCACAGAGCGGCGGCGCGCAAGTAACACCCGATCGGGTCGTGCAGGACTACATGGCGTGGATCAATCAGGCGCTTCCCAACAAGCGCAAGTTGGTTGTTCTGCAAGGCTTTGCATATACCAACCTTTATGAGGCAACGTTCCTCAAAGCGAATGTACCGGAGGCTGTGCGCGACGCTATCAAACCTCCTACGCCGGATGAAATTGCGATGATGTATAACCAAGCCAGCGCGGCCGGAGCTGAAATGGTGGTTTTCTGGGGCACGTCGTCCCTTCCAGATAGCAGTACCGCCCCATGGCCCGCGATCCTTGAGCTAGGGCGCAAACATGGTCCCTAAGGCGAGCTGGATGGACACCCTAACCCACCGGCACCTGCACAATCTGCGACGCGATTAATCCAGCCCGAACTCTTTGCTTACCGCATCACCGTTTGCGTTTAGTACAGGGCCCATAGCTTCGGCCGCTGCTCGCACGCCATCAATGCGCAACGGAGACCGCATCAAAGTCGCTTGGGCGTCGCCCGCGTTTAGTGGATCGGACATCATATCCAAGGCTTTGAAGGTTTCAGAGCTCAACAATTCTGGCCATTGCAGCACGCGGGCGCACCAAATTCCCTTTTCGGTCAAGCGGTTTTCCCATGAACGTGCATCCAGCCGTCGTAAGCGGTTCGCGATGATTGCTCGGATGTCTTCACGGTGACGAAAGCCGGATTTTGGATCATTTGCAAAGGGTTCAAGCAGCGGCTCTTCCAGCGCGTCTGCCAATTGATCCAGCGGCGTCATGGCCAAAGCCAATTGACCCTGTCGCGTTTCATATATGCCATAAGGCGCTGCAAGATAGGCATGGGCAGATCCTTTGGATTCCCGCTGCGGAAGGGCGTGCCCATTGTTCAAATAGGTTGTCAGAAACTCAAATTGCGCGTCGGCAAGGCACTCTAGCAAGCTGGTTTCTACCCGTGTGCTTTGGTTCTTCGTTGCTTGTCGGTACAGGCCTGCAAGCACCCCTTGTACCAAGGTTGCCCCTGCCAATAGATCAGCCAAAGGAAGACCTACGGGCACCGGCCCGTCATCGGCATTTCCACTGAGCCACATCAGGCCTGATCGGGCTTGCGCCAACAAATCTTGCCCAGGAAGATCACGCCAAGGCCCATGTGGCCCATACCCCGACACAGAGCCATAAACCACCTTCGGATTTAGCGCTTCGATCGTGTCGAAATCCAACCCCAAACGTTCGATCACCCCGGGTCGGAAGTTTTGCAAAACGATATTGGCCTTTGACGCCAGACGTTGTGCCTTCAATCGCCCCGCTTCGGTTTTCAGGTTCAGCACGATGCTCTCTTTTCCACGGTTAATCGCGTGGAATAGAGTCGAATCTTGGTCCAATATCGTATCGGACAAATACAAACTCCGACACAGGTCGCCACTGTCGGGCTTTTCGACCTTGATCACCCGTGCCCCTAGATCTTGCAACCTGAGGGACGCATAGGGGCCGGCCAAAAACTGGCTAAAATCAACGACAAGGACACCTGCTAACGGCAAGGACATCTGCTATGCCACTTGTGGGTCGGACAGTTGAGAAAACACCGATGCGGTGTCTTGTCCAAGGCGCGGGGCCGGAGCAGAGGACATAGGCGCCGCACCATCGATGCGGATCGGGCATTTGGTCGTCTGCGCCTGCGCCCCGCTTGTCGACGACAGGGTTTGCACCAGATCCGCGGATTTAAACCCCTGAGTCTGTACAAAATCGACCCAATCCAGCACAGGCGCGCACCAAACGCCCGCAGGCTCCAATACATCAAGCCAATGTTGCGTGGGCATTGTCACAAATTCATCTGCCACGATCTTTTTGATATCGTTCAGCGCGCTGAAGGCTTGTTCTTGGCCGATGGCAGCTATCTCCGGCTTGCCAAGTAAATCTGCCACCTTGGCCAATGGGGTCATCGCGAATGCCATGTAGCCATCGGCGGTTTTGTAGATACCGTAGGGCGCAGGTTGATAGGGATTAGCGTTCCCGATCTCATGCCGTTTGGGTTGCCGATTATCGTCGTTCAAGAAGCAGGTGAATTGCTCAAAGGTCAGATCAAGTGCGCTGGTCAAAAGATCAACTTCCACCAACCCCCCACACCCCGTAGTTGCGCGCCGCAAAAGACAGGCCAAAATTCCTTGCACCAGATTGCCAGCCGTCGCCACGTCAAGCATTGCGAATCCGGTGGGAACGGGGCCGTCATGTGCATTTCCATTCAGCCAAGCAATGCCCGACAATGATTGCACCAGCAGATCTTGTCCAGGTTTGGTGACCCAAGGCCCGTCGGTGCCATAGCCGGACACCGCACCATAGACGAGACGGGGATTCAACGCCTGCACAGTTTCAAACCCAAGCCCGATGCGCTCCATCACACCTGGGCGAAAGTTGTGCACAAGTACATCCGCCGTCGCCACAAGCTGCTTTACCTTGCCCAGATCGCTCGCGTTTTTCAGATCGGCCGCCACACTTTTCTTGCCGCGATTAAATGTGTGAAACACTAAACTTTCCCCATCTAGGGTTTGATCGTTCACAATCATGGCGCGGCACAGGTCCCCCCCTTCGGGGCGTTCAATCTTGATGACCTCTGCACCAAGGTCTGACAAACGCATTGCGGCCACGGGTCCTGCCAGAAACTGGGAAAAGTCTAGAACGCGTAGACCGGTCAGTGGCAGGTGAAGAGAGGCGTCAGACATAAATGATTACCTTGGTTAACTTTTTAGAACCGCCTCGAAGGGACTTTCGGCCAATCGAAAGCCCAGCGATTTGGAGAGCTCTACCGCCGACACTCGCAACTTTGACAACGTCTGCTCTGCAGTCGCCGCATCACCCACTTGAGCGATGTATCCGGAGGTAATGGCGGCCGTAACGCCGCGCGTATCAAAAACCGGCACGCAAAGATTGCGCACTCCGTGAATCATTTTGCTGGATGTATCTTCATATCCGGTTTCGCGAATACGGGTCAGACGGTCTTGAACGACCGCGCGGTTCGAAGCAGGCAGTCGCGCAAGATAGCGGTCTTGGGCCCCATTTGAGGAAAACGCCAACAAAACATGCCCAGAGCTCGTTTGCTCTACAGGAAACAACGCACCGGTACGTACCGAGTATCCCGCAGGCAAAGGGCTGTGAACAGAGGCTAGAACAAGGACATTCGCACGGTTCAGAACACCTAGATGACACGACTGGTTGGTTGCTGCCGCAACGCGTTCCAATATCGGCAAAGCCGCGTGGATCAAACGTGCGGTCGGATCGTGGCGATGCGAAAGCTCAAACAATCTCAAGGTCAAAGCATACCGGCCGGTTTGATGGTTTTGCGACAGATAATCCCGATCAGCCAAATAAACCACGACACGATAAATTTCGCCCATGGTCCGGCCCAGCGCGTCAACGATCTCGTTCATCGTTAACCCGTCGGGCGCAGAGGCCAATAGCTCCAGCACATCCAGTGCCTTTTCAACGGCAGGAACCGATGATTTGCCCTTCTTGGTCGTATTAGACCCTTCTTCACCCTTACTCATACCCTAACCCCCCTGTTGCGAGGCCTTTAACCTAGCAAGTTCAGCCTTGGCGAAACAGAGCGACATCAATTCGTTTTCATTTTGCAAACCCTGCTGAACCGTCAAATCCATCGCGCTGCGGACTGCGGACTTCACTGCTTGGGTCGCGACGGTGGAATGCCCCGCGATTTTTTCTGCTATTTCATGCGCCGTGTGAAGCTCTTGACCATCGTCCACCAGCCATTCGACCAGACCTGCCTGCTCCGCTTCGACAGCGGTGAAGCGGTCCCCAGTCAGCAAAAACTTCATTGCTTTTCCGTAACCGCATATTTGCGTCAGATGCTGGGCAGCGCCCCCTGCTCCGTTCCATCCAAGCCCGACTTCAGGGGCCGCGAATACGGCGGATCGGGCGACTACTCGAAGGTCGCATGCAAGTGCAATCTCCAACCCTCCACCAAGTGCCCAACCCTTCACCGCGGCTATTGAGGGCTTACGCAAACCCAAAATAGGCGGGATATAGTCGAAGCGGTTCCGCCACGCCCAAAAGTCCTCGTATCCCTCCAAGGATTTGATGTCCGATCCGGCGCAAAAGGCGCGCTCCCCTGCTCCTCGAAAAATCACCACATGGGCATCAGCGGTGTCATTTGCCAACGCGCAACATTGCGCAATCTCGCGGTACATATGCGGCGTCAAAGCGTTGTGCTTGGCGGGGCGATCCAAAATGATTTCGGCCACATGGCCTGTTAACTCAAATCGAACGGTACCGTCTTGGGGGTCGGTCATGGCTAGATACCTCAGTTGAAATTCATGTTGGACACCCACAAGGAAGGCCGCGGGTCACGCCCCACATCTAAAAATTAGCACGACGTATTTCATATGTAAAAGTCTATTTTATACTTGAAAGATACGCGTGTGCTATGTGAGAGTTGCCCCCATCACCTGAGGGAGCAGTTTGTCAGTGAAATTGAGGGGCATGACATGGGACCACCCACGCGGATTTGACCCCGTGGTCGCGGCGTCGCGCCAGTATGAAGCACAAACAGGTGTGTCGATCACATGGGACAAGCGATCCCTTCAGGCCTTTGCGGATGCCCCGATAGAAAAGCTTGCAGCTGACTATGACTTCATTGTTCTCGACCACCCTCACGTCGGGAAAATTGCTGATACAGGCGCATTGCTGCCTTTGGGCACAGAACTGGACGAGGCGTCCTCCATCGGAGGCTCGGCGCAAAGCTATTTTTGGAAAGGCCAATGTTGGGCCTTTGCCATCGACGCTGCTTGCCAGATGGCGGCTTATCGCCACGATCTCGCACCGCCTCTTCCCAAAACTTGGGAGGCCTTCCTCGCCCCTGATGCTGCGAAGTTCCACGCATTGACGCCCCTATTGCCGGTTGATGCATTTGATATGTTCATGACCCTTGTCGCTGGTCGCGGTGAAGAAAACATCGCCACAAAACCTGATTACTTTGTCTCTGACATCAATGGAAATTACGCCCTAGAAGTGCTGCGCGCCCTCTACAACTTGGGGCCGGATGCACAGGTGGATATGAACCCGATCGCCGTATTGGAAGCCTTAACCACCAGTGACGATTTCGCCTTCTCTCCATGCCTGTTTGGATACGTGAACTACGCGAGACCTGGATTTCGGGACAAACCTGTAGCCTATTTTGACCTACCCCTATGCGACGGTCATCCCAATCCGCGCGGAATTTTGGGCGGCGCTGGCATAGGTGTGTCTGCCAAAACCCGACATGCGGACGCCGCGAAGGCCTTCGCGAAATGGGTGACCTCAGAGCCCGTGCAATCGGGCGTATATCTGGAAAATAACGGCCAACCCGCCAATCGCCACACTTGGATCGCACAAGCCCGAAACCCCAATGTCGCAGGCTTCTTTCAAGGCGGCTTTCACACAATGGATCAAGCGTGGACGCGCCCAAGGGATATCTGGTTCTTGGATTTTGTTGATGACGTCTGCGACATATTTCCAAGCTTCTTTCGCAAAAAGATCCCTGCTGAAACTTTTCTGAACCGCCTGAATACGTTGTACCTGCACCATCAAAAAGGGGCCTAAACCATGCCTGTAGCCGTCATCACCGGAGGAAACAAAGGATTGGGTCTCGCCCAATCTCAACGGTTTCTAGATGCAGGCTATGACGTGTGCGTGGTGGCACGTAGCCGCGGAGATTTTGATCAATTGGACGGCGCGAAGCACCTAGTTGAATGTGACGTCTCCACTGACCTTGATGCCACATTCCTAAGCGAAATTTATCAATCACTTGGCCCCATCACCGCCATGGTGAACAACGCTGGCGTGCATTTGAAGAAGCCCGTGTGGGAGGTTTCGCCTGATGAGTTGAACCACGTCCTAAACATCAATGTCCGCGCCATGTTTGCGATTTGCGGGCGCTATGTGAAATTGCACAAAGAAACAGGTGGGGCAATCGTTAACATCGCCTCCATGGGGGCGATGATGGCCCTGCCGTCTGCGGCGGCCTATGTCACCGCAAAGACAGCCGTGGTCGGACTAACCCGATCTGTTGCCGTTGACGCCGCACCGTTCGGCATTCGCTGTAACGCTGTCAGCCCAGGCTTCATCGACACGGATATGACCCGCGCGATCCTAGCCAAAGACCCCGCACGCCGAGACAAAATCGAAGGTCGCATTCCCGGCCGCTCTTTCGGGTCTGCTCAAGATGTCGCCAACACAATTTTCTATCTAGCCTCCGATCAAGCGGCCTACGTCAACGGGGTAAATCTGCCCGTAGACGGTGGCTATTCCATCGGGTTTTAAGGACCTTTTTATGCCATCCATCGAAAGTAAACTGACGGCGGCCAGAGCGATAACAGTAGCGGATCAAAGCGTTGCGGCAGAAATTCCCGAGGGGTTTGCCCGTTTACGCCTCTCAGTGGCCAGCCTGTGCGGCACTGATTTGCACTACTATTCGCATTTCGCGAACGGGATTTTTGTGCTGAACAATCCAGTGACTTTGGGCCATGAGGCTTGCGCATATGTCGTGGATCCAAACGGGTCCAGCCTGAAGAAGGGCCAATTGGTTGCGTTGAATCCGATCATGAATTGTCAGGCCTGCGACGCCTGCAAACGCGGCGAGGAAAACCTGTGCACCGCCAAAAAGTTCCCGGGCTCTGCAACCACTGTGCCGCATCTGGACGGGTTTTTTCGCGACATAATAGATCACCCTATCCGCTGTTGCCGCCCCGTTTCAGCGCAGGTTGATCCCAAGCATCTAACCTTTGCTGAACCAATGGCTTGCGCTTTGCACTCGTTGAACAAGGGCGGAGTGGCGGAAGGACAAAAGGTGCTCGTGACCGGTTGCGGCCCGATGGGATTGTTGGCTATTGCCTGCGCCAGCGCCCGCGGAGCAGATGTCACCGCCATCGATTTGCGCCCCGATGCAGTAGATGTCGCACGCGCTGTTGGAGCAAAATCCGGATTGGTCGTCGGCACCCTGAACGAGGCCGATCTAGAGGGTCAATTTGACGTTGTCATAGAAGCCAGCGGCGCAATTCCAGCGTTCAACACTGCCTTGAAGGCCGTGCGCCGAAAGGGCTGTGTCTCGATTTTAAGCAATATCCAGATGGGCGGGGCAGACGTGCTTTTGAACCTCATCATGCTAAAGGAAATCAACGTTGTTGGCTCCTTCCAGTTCAACTGCGAGTTCGAGCAAGCGATCCAATTGATCGAAACCCAAGCCATAGATTTTGACGCCCTGACCGCCACAACTTTCCCATTGTCGCAAACTAATGAAGCCTTGGAATTCATGGCCTCTGGAAAGGCCTTCGGCAAAATTTTACTGCTGGCCGACAATGACGATCAAACCCTCAAAACCTAAGGAATCCGCCCATGTTCTATAAGTGCTATATCGATAACGAATGGGTCGAAGCGTCAAATGGGGCGCGGAGTCCTGTGATCAATCCGGCCACCGGCGCGCAATGGGCCGAAGTCCCCGCCTGCACCAAGGAGGATGTCGCGCGGGCGTTGGATAGTTCGCAAAAGGCGCAAAAGAAATGGGCGCAGTTGCCTCCAATTGAAAGGGCAGGATACATCCGCGAAATCGCCGCAGGCATCGAGAAAAATCGCGACCTATTGGAAGAGCTGCTGGTCAAAGAACAGGGAAAATCTCGCGCCGAGGCGGCTGGCGAAGTTACAGACACCATCACCTACATGACGTACTCTGCCGAGGCGGCACGCCGCATTCGCGGTGATATCCTTCCCTCCGACAATCCGCGGGAGCAGCTGTATATCTACAAGGTCCCTTACGGTGTGACTTTGGGGCTTTGCGCATATAACTACCCGTTAGCCTTGATCGGGCGCAAAGTTGGCCCCGCTTTGGTCACCGGCAATACAATGATCATCAAGCCGCATGAAGCAACGCCTGTGACCGCGTCGGTCTTTTGCCAGATCGTACAAGATGCAGGGCTGCCCGCAGGTGTGATCAACATGCTCACTGGGACAGGCGCAGAGGTGGGTGCCCCCCTGACGCAAAGCCCGATTGTCCGCATGATCACCCTTACCGGTTCGATCCGCGCAGGGCAGATGATCGCAAGTGCCGCTTCGCAAAACATCACTGCCTTGTCACTTGAGCTGGGCGGAAGCGCACCGTTCATTGTGCTGAAAGATGCGGATATTAACGCCGCCGTTGACGCCGCTGTCGTCGCCCGCTTCGCAAATGCGGGGCAGGTTTGCATCTGCAACGAAACAGTATTGGTCGAGGACGCCATCGCGGATGAATTTACCGAGAAACTTCTAAAGCGCGCAGCAGAGGTCAAGCTAGGCGACCCTGCCACCAACGGCGGTATGGGGCCGATTACAACGTCCGGCGCATTGGAGCGGGTCGAGCAGATCGTCGCAAAGTCAGTCGCCAGCGGAGCAAAAGTCGCCCTTGGTGGAAAGCGCCCGACTGGCAAGGAATTCGCACAAGGCAACTGGTATGAACCCACCGTTCTGCTGGAGGCCACGGTCGATACGGCTGCAGTGCAAGAAGAGATATTCGGCCCCGTCCTGCCCATCGTGCGTGTGGACGATTATGAACACGCCCTTGCCATCGCCAATGCCCGCCCCGACGGCCTGTCAGCGTATTTATGGACCAAAGATCCGTCGGTTTATATGGACGCCATTCAACGGCTGGAAACAGGCACAATTTTTTTGAATTCCGGCATCGTCGGCTATGTTCAGGGCTACCACAACGGCCACAAGTTAAGTGGTGTCGGGGGCGAAGACGGCATGCATGGGATTGAAGGGTATCTGCAAAAGAGAACCGTCTATCAGAAGTTCTGACCCGACCTTATTGGGCCGCTCGATGCGGCCCGCCAAAGCCCATTCTTTCGGCCCGTTGCGCTTCCAGCGAAGCCTTTTGGCGCACAGCGGAATACCGGTCAATTGCAACTGCCGCCAACAGCACCGAACCACGCACGATGTCATAAATATAAGGTGAGGCATTGAGCAGATTAAGCCCGTTGTCGATCAACACCAAAAACACTGCGCCAATGACGGAACCCACCACCGTACCGGACCCGCCACTCAGCTTGGTGCCGCCCAGAATAACTGCCGCAATCACGGTGAACTCTATCCCGATTCCGATACCTGATTGCAGCCCACCCACGCGCGCCAGCAATATCAGGGCAGCAATGCCGGTCACCAGCCCGCTGAAGCCATACACCGCAATCAACACCTTATTCACCGGCAAATTGGTCTCGGTGGCCGAGCGTTCGGAATTCCCAATCGCACGCGTATAAACCCCCAAACGTGTGCGATTCAGAATGTAGATTCCAATTATCGTCACAATGAGCAAAATCAGAATGGGCACAGGAAGGCCAAGGATGCGGCCATTGCCCAAGAACCCCATTTCGCGCGGTACGGGTATATTTTGCGCACCGGTCAAATGAATAGCGGCCCCTCGGTAGATAGAGTAAGTCGCCAATGTCGTGATCAGCGGAGATATCTTGAACTTCACGATCAACAACCCGTTCAAGGCCCCAAGCAGGGTCGCGCAAACTATCGTAACCGTGAATGCCAGCAGATAGCTTTCGGTATCCATATACAGCTGCGCGAATAGCGCCGAGGTGACGAATAAAATCGCACCCACAGAAATATCTATGCCAGCGGTTAGTATGATGTAGGTCATCCCGATGGCCATTATCGCGGTCACACTGGATTGCACCAAGATCGCCTGAAAGTTCGACACCGTCAAAAACACGGGCGACACAACTGACAGCACTCCGGCCAATACAATCGTGGCCAACGCAATAGCGACCCACTTTTGACGCGACATAAGATCCCTGATGGTTCTTGTCATTCTTCTCGCCCTCCTGAGGTGCTGGCCGCCAGCGAGATGATCTTCACCGCATCATAGTCAGCACGATCAAACTCCCCTACAATTCGCCCCTTTCGCATTACCAACATGCGGTGGGTGGTGTGCAGCAATTCGGGCAGGTCAGAGGAAACGATTACAATCGTTTTGCCCGCCCGAGCCAGATCGGCAATGGCCGCATGGATGTCAAATTTTGCACCAATATCGACCCCTTTGGTCGGCTCGTCGAACACAAGAATATCGGGTTGCATCGCAAACCATCGACCAAGCAATACCTTTTGCTGATTGCCACCAGACAGGTCACTAACTTCGTTCTCGATATGCGGCACAGAGACATTCATATCGTCCACAACCTGCGCCGCCTTGAGCTTCTCGCCGCGAAAACCAAATCCTTTCAACCTGCGCTTTGCGAAGGAAAGTATCGCCGACGCGGATAGGTTTTCACGGACCGGTCGGTTCAAGAACAGCCCATTACGACGGCGATCTTCCGTGATGTAGCATAATCCCTTGGCCTTCATCGCATTGACAGTCCGTGGCACATTTTCACCACCGATCATCACGTCGCCTGATGCAGGCCGCAGCCCGAATATGGCCTCCGCCACTTCCGTGCGCCCTGCGCCCATCAGGCCCGCTATGCCCAGTATCTCCCCCTTGTTGACCGAGAAACTTATGTCTTGGAAGTCAGCAGAAGACAGGTTGCGAACCTCTAGCTCTGGCTTCATCGATGGCGCGGCCAAATCTACCTGCGCGTCTTTCAAGGTGCGACCGACCATCATTTCTTCCAGCGCTGTTTGCGGAACATCCGCCAGCAATCCTTGCCCCACTTGTTGGCCATCGCGCAGCACTAGAAAGCTGTCACACACGCGGTAGATTTCTTCCATAAAGTGCGAAATGAAAATGATCCCAAGCCCGCGTTCCTTCAGCTTGTCGATGATAGCGAACAGCTTGCTGCGCTCCACGGCAGTGAGGGATGTTGTCGGCTCGTCCAAGATCAAAACCCTATCGGCATGCAATAGGGCTTTGGCAATCTCAACAACCTGCTGCTTGCCTGCACCTAGGGTTTCGATCAAAGCACGGGGGTCGATTTCTATCCCCAGAAAGTCGATTTGTTCGCGCGCAATGTCCTCCGCTTTGGCCCAATCCACCCGCGCGGGGGTGCCCGGAAGATCAGACACGCATATGTTTTCCGCGACCGTCAGCGAGCCGAACAGCGACAGTTCTTGGTGAACCGCAGACACCCCATGTTCGGACGCGCTGATGCGTTCGACCGGCATGTTATCGATCAAAATTTCGCCGTCGCTAGGCTGCAACAACCCGCAAAGCATGTTTTTTGTCGTGGATTTGCCGGCCCCATTTTCCCCAACAAGGGCCAGTGCCTCACCTGGTTTCAGATCAAAGGTAACGCCGTTCACGACAGTCTTGCCAGAAAAGGATTTCTTCAAGCCGCGCACAGATAGGGCGGGTTTTGGTGTGACCTTGACCATTATGACTTACCCCGCGAACCAAGGCGCATGGCCAGATATGTCCCGAGAAAAATCAACACGCCTTGGATGATAAGCTGGTCGTAGAAAGGGATGCCCAAAAGGTTCAGCCCATTCGTCAGGATCGCAAGGATGGCCACGCCCAAAACGGTGCGCTCTACCGAGCCTTCTCCACCTGTCATGCCGGTGCCCCCAAGAACCACAGCGCCAATAATTATCAATAGCAACGTGTCACCCACCCCAGGAATGGCGTTGCCCAGATTGGCAATGGCAATGAAGCCCGCCGCCCCAGCCATGCCGCCTGCGAACAGGTAGACGCTGAATTCAATGAACCGCGTGTTTATGCCCGCATGTCTGGCGGCCTCGTCGTTGGAACCAACCAGCATGACATGTCGCCCCCATGTGGTTTGCGACATTGCAATCACCGAGAGGATCACCAGCACCAAAGCCACCAATGTGACGGCGGGGATTCCCAGCCACGACATAAAGCCGAAGTCCAGCATCCAGTAAGGCGTGCCCTTTACAGCGATCCCTTGGCTTAACACAAAGGCAATCCCGCGCGCGATCAGCTGGGTGGCCATCGTCGTAATAAACGGGGTCAGGCGAAAATAGCCGATCAGCACGCCGTTCAACGCGCCGAACCCCAACCCCACAACCACGGCCGTAACAGCACCTGCCGCAACACTATCAGTCTGCGCCATAACAAGCCCCGAAATGACAGCGCTGGCACTGATGACCGTAGAGATAGACAGGTCAATGCCGCCCGCCAGAAAAACCACAGTCATCCCAATTGCTGCGATTAGAACCACAGCATTTGCGCCCAACATGGCTTCAAAGTTGCCCGACGTCAGGAAATAGGGGGACAGAAGCGAAAACCCGATCAGCAAAGCCGCGATGATTTGCAGCGCCGGATAGGATTTCAAAAAACGAAGAAAGGGCTTCACGCGGTGTTACCTTTAATGCGGATACGATGCGCCAAGATAGTGGCGCATCGTATAGTCGTCACTTGATCGAAAGCAGTCGCTTACTTCGGCGCGCCCCAGATCATGGCTTTGTTCGCCTCAGCGTCAGATGCAGTATAGAGGTTGCCGCCCACGTAGTTCAGGCGCTCTACTTTCTCGCCCGCAAGAATCTGCGACACGAGCTCTACTGCCTTGCGACCTGTTGCGTCCGTACCCATCACAACAAACGCGTCCGCAGTCCCAGATAGTACCGCCTGATATCCGTCGTTGGACCCGTTCACGCCCGTGATAACCACGTGGTCATCAGATCCCATAGGGGCCAGCTTGCCCAAGTCGGACAGGACTGTTTCTACCGCAGGAATATGCGTGTCGGTCGCGGCAAATACAGCGGACACTTTGGGGTTTGCTTGGAAAGCGTTTTGCGTACCAGATAGGGCGCGGGCGCTATCCCAATCGGTTGGAACCTCGATCAGGTTCACATTCTGCAACTTGGCGATGCCTTCGCGGAAGCCTTTGGAGCGGTCGATGCCGTTTTGGTCATTCAATGCGCCGATCAGCTCGACGATAGTGATTGGTCCTTCAACACCTTCCAACGCTTTCGCGGTGTATTCACCGGCCAAGCGACCGTCGACAAGGGAATCTGGTCCTACAAAGGACTGCACAACGCGGCTGTCAGGCAGATCCCGATCATAGGCTACTACCGGAATATTGGCTTTCTTCGCTGCAAGCAGCGCGCGTTCGATCGTGTTCTGGTCCACTGCACAAACAAGGATCGCATCAACGCCTTGCGCAATAAGTGATTGGATTTGGGCGTTCTGCTGTTGAGCATCGCCATCGGCCACGACTTCGACCACATCGTACCCGCGATCAGCAGCACCTGCCTTGATCCCGTTGTTCACCGCCACGCGGCTTTCAAACAATTGATCGACGGACAGGCCGATGGTGATGTCGGCCGCAAATACCGCGTTTGCAGCCAACATTGCGCCAGTAACGACGGCTCCGAAAATTCTTTTCATGATCTTTTCTCCTCCAGAAACTGATAATCCGAGAAGTCTCCTCCCCTTCTCGGATCTTGCCAGACAAGCAGTTGCCCAGCTCACTTTCATTAAAGCAAGTAGCTTTGATATATGCAAGAAGAGAAGTTTTTAATAATTCCAACCCAGCATGGCACACTTCTGACAAGCCGTTAATCTCTTTTCCGGCTGTGGCGAAACTATGCGCGTAGCGGCCTCCTTTTGGTGTCTGAATCCTGCTCTGCGGGCCGATCACCGCAGTGCATCCCCTTCTGTGCCGACAGCCGTCATTGAATATCACCCCCAGAAAGCCTATCCCCCTATGGAAACTTTCTAGGAGCCCGCACGTGGCCAATTTTTTGTATCAAGGCGACTTGCCTGATGATCTTGATCTCGGCTCGGTGGTGGCCATTGATTGCGAAACAATGGGGCTAAATCCCGTGCGGGACCGCCTATGCGTGGTGCAACTATCGGGCGGTGACGGCAACGCGCATCTGGTGCAAGTAGCGAAGGGCCAAACTGACGCTCCCAACCTGTGTCGCCTTTTGGAAGATCCAAATGTGCTGAAGCTGTTTCATTTCGGGCGCTTCGACATCGCTGCCATGCTACAGGCCTTTGGCTGCCTGACCACCCCAGTGTACTGCACCAAAATCGCCTCCAAGCTGGTTCGCACATATACGGACCGTCACGGGTTGAAGAACCTGTTGCAAGAATTACTGAGCGTCGACATCTCCAAACACCAGCAGTCCAGCGATTGGGGTGCGAAGGATCTAACGAAGGCGCAACAAGCCTACGCAGCGTCTGACGTATTGCACCTTCACAAGCTAAAATCAGAGCTCGACCGCATGCTGGAACGCGAAGGTCGCAGGGAGGTCGCGCAGGGGTGTTTTGACTTCCTGCCAACCCGTGCTCGGCTGGATTTGGCCGGTTGGCCTGAAACTGACATCTTCGCGCATTAGGTAGGGAACATGGAAAGCAAAACCTCATCCGAGACCTTTTTGAAAATTGGTCACCGTGTCGTCTCCCGCGAGGCAGCAGCGTTGAACCTTCTGGCGGACAGCCTGAATGACAGCTTTGCTCAGGCCGTCGAGTTGATGCTTGGCGCAACGGGGCGCGTCATCATCTGTGGCATGGGCAAATCCGGCCATGTGGCCCGCAAGATTGCAGCCACTTTGGCGTCTACGGGAACCCCCGCTCACTTCGTTCATCCCGCAGAAGCCAGCCATGGCGATCTGGGCATGATGGCCCAAGGGGATGTTGCGCTGATCTTGTCTAACTCGGGCGAAACGCCGGAGCTGGCCGACGTCATTGCCTATACCCGCCGCTTCAACATCCCGATGATTGGGATCGCCAGCCGCGTGAACAGCACATTGATCAAGCAAAGCGACGTGGCCTTGATCCTGCCCAAGGCCGAAGAGGCCTGCGACACCGGCGTGGTTCCCACTACCTCCACCACTATGACGCTGGCCTTGGGGGATGCGCTTGCAATCGCCCTGATGGAGCATCGCCAGTTCACACCTGAAAACTTTCGCCAGTTTCACCCCGGAGGCAAGCTGGGTGCACGATTGTCCAAAGTTGCCGACTTAATGCACTCCGGCAACGAGTTGCCCGTTATCCCCGCTGATGCCCCAATGTCCGACGTGTTGATCGCGATCAGCCAAAAGGGCTTCGGCGTTGTTGGGGTGATCGATCAAGGCGGGACATTGGCCGGCATCATTACCGATGGTGACTTGCGGCGACATATGAACGGCTTGCTGGAAATGACGGCATCCGAGGTGATGACGGCGAACCCGAAAACCATCGCCCCAGACGCATTGGCAGAAACCGCCGTTGCCAATATGAACGAGCGCCAGATCACCTGCCTGTTTGTAACCGAAGCAGGCAATGGTGGCGTGCCTTTGGGAATATTGCACATTCATGACTGCTTGCGCGCTGGCGTGGCCTGATAGATGGCGCGTATCGACAACAGCTATTCGCGTTTCGTTCAATGGGCCAAAGTCGTCTTTCCATTGGTGGCCCTAGGCCTGTTGTCGACCATGTTTTTGTTTTCGCGGACATTGGACCCATCTGATGCGATCCCATTTGCCGATATCGATATCGAAAAAATCGCCCGTGAGCAGCAACTCACCTCTCCGCGGTTTTCGGGAACAACAAGCGATGGGTCAGCGGTTATCGTCGATGCCGATAGCGCACTGCCAGACCTGACTGATCCGCGTCGCCTGACCATCAAACAGGTCGTGGCGCGCATCGAGTCTCTTCGCGGGCCATCCTACGGGATCCTTGCTGAAACAGCAGTTTACGACGGTGCGCAGCAATTGCTCGACTTGCAAGGCGACGTCAGGTTATCGACCTCTTCTGGCTACCGTTTGGAAACCGAAAAACTGGTCACCAACCTCGAGACCACCGAAACCACTGCACCAGGTGCTGTTGCTGGTCGTGGCCCCTCAGGAAGGTTGGAAGCCGGCTCTATGAAACTGTCAACGAATGGCCAAACACAGGTTCTTGTTTTCAAGAACGGCGTGAAGCTGGTATACGATCCGAAAGAGTAGAGGGTGATGATGACTGTATTTTCCAAATTTGCGGCAATAGCGGCAGTTGCACTTGTCATGATTACCGGCACGGCCAACGCGCAAGGTGCCAGCGTTGCCTTTGGTGGGCTTAAACATGACGCTTCTCTGCCTGTAGAAATTACCGCCGACGAACTCAGCGTAGATCAGGCAACCGGCCGCGCAGTTTTCACCGGAAACGTTGTCGCCGGTCAGGGCGAAATGCGCCTCAGCGCTAGCCGTGTGCAGGTTCAATATGCAACCCAGAACGGGCAACCCACTGGGGATATCGACCAACTGATCGCAACGGGAAGCGTCACGCTTGTTAATGGGGCGGAAGCCGCGGAGTCGGAAAAGGCTGTTTATTCTGTCTCTGGGGCGGAAATCGTGATGACCGGCAACGTCATCCTGACCCAAGGTGTAAACGCCTTATCTGGGGAAAAGTTAACCGTTGATCTGAAAAGCGGGTCGGGACGTATGTCAGGCCGTGTTCGGACAATTTTCCGCACTGGCGGCAGCGAATGAGCGATGCGCCCGATCTTAGCGTAAAAGACGGCTCATCAGGGCTGAAGGTCCACGGGCTGCGCAAGAACTACAAGCGTCGTCCTGTTATCCGCGATGTCTCGCTGGAACTGGCGCGCGGGGAAGTCGTTGCGTTATTGGGGCCAAACGGCTCTGGCAAAACGACGTGTTTCTATTCTATCGCCGGTCTTGTGACGCCAGAGGCAGGGACCGTCACCATTGATGGTCGCGACGTGACGCTTTTGCCGATGTATCGGCGCGCCAAGATGGGTATCGGATATCTGCCGCAAGAAATGTCCATTTTTCGCGGGCTTAGCGTCGAAGACAACATTTTGGCGATTCTCGAAATTTCTATCAAAAACCGTACCAAACGGCGCGAACGCCTCGAAGAGCTGCTGAACGAGTTTTCAATCGGGCATTTGCGTCGCGCCCCTGCTTTGTCCCTTTCAGGTGGTGAACGCCGCCGCGCTGAAATCGCGCGCTGTCTCGCAGCGGATCCGAAGTATTTGCTGCTGGATGAGCCTTTCGCAGGTGTTGACCCTATCGCCGTCGGTGAAATTCGTGGACTTGTCGCCGACCTTAAAAAACGGGGTATTGGCGTCTTGATTACCGATCACAACGTGCGTGAAACCTTGGAAATCGTGGATCGGGCATACATCTTGCACGACGGCCACGTTTTGATGAGCGGCACTACAGATGAAGTCGTCAAAGACGAAAACGTGCGCCGCGTTTACTTGGGTCAAAACTTCCGAATTGGCTAAGCTTTTAGATGCTCAATTCTACGACTCTGCATCAATTTGATTGACACCACCCCCTTTGACGTCGCCAAATGGGGTCAATGAGTGATCGACAGCCCCAGGCTTTGGTCTTGCCTAGCGCAAACCTCGAAACTGAAACGTCCCGAATGCTCGGGCGGTACCAATCACTCAACCCAAATCCGACCAGAAGCTACACCCTTCAGTCGGTAATTTTCCCACAAAACAATTAAGGAGACGCCATGCGTTACCAGATCACGGGCAAGCAGATAGACATTGGTGAAGCGCTTCAAACTCACGTTCAGACAGAACTGGGAAGCATTCTTGAGAAATATGCAGGCCGTCCAACAGATGCGACTGTCGTTTTCTCGAAAAGCGCTCACGAGTATGTTTGCGAGGCTATTGTTCACCTCAGCACCGGCCTGACGACACAAGCCCGTGGACATAGCACCGAGATCTACGCCGCCCTCGATCAATGTGTAGAGAAAATGGACAAGCAGCTTAGGCGCTATAAAAGGCGCTTGAAAGATCACCACAAGAGCCGCTCGCAACCAGTTGAACTTTCGGGCGCATCCTCTTATATCCTTGCCGCAAGCGATGGGTCTGACGACTCAGAACCGGACAATCTGCAACCCATTATCGTTGCGGAAATGGAAACCAACATCCCATCATTATCGGTAGGAGAAGCCGTTATGCAGATGGAAATTGCTGGGGCACCTGTGCTAGTATTCCGGAACGAGGGAAGTAAAAACGTCAACGTCGTGTACACACGCGAAGATGGCAACATCGGCTGGATTGATCCCGCAAGTAGTTAAAAGGCCGATAACGGCCACGTTCAGAGAGCAGATTATGCAAGTTTCGGAAATTCTGACCCAGTCGGCTGTAAAGACAGTCTCGGCTGTTACGAGTAAAAAGCGTCTGTTTCAGGCGATCTCTGAAATTGCGTCTTCCTCGCATGGAATTCCGGCCGACTTAGCGCTGGAAGCCCTACTGGAACGTGAATCCCTTGGCCCAACCGGTGTGGGCCATGGGGTTGCATTGCCCCATGCGCGGGTCAAAGATTTGGATAAGGTCGTTGCCGTCTTTTTGCGCGTTGAGCGCCCGCTGGATTTTGATTCTGCAGATCGCCATCCCGTCGATTTGTTCTTTGCACTTTTCGCCCCGGAAACCGCAGGCGTCGATCACCTGAAGGCGCTTGCATTGGTGTCGCGTACGATGCGCAACAGTGATGTATGCACTAAATTGCGCGCCAATACTGATGCCACGGCGCTTCATGCGATCCTAACAGAGGCCGTGGAGACGAAGGCAGCCTAGCCTTCGTTCCAATCGCCAAATCCGAAATTGATGTAGTCTTTTCGGTATACAGCTACTGCCAGTTTTTCCAGCTCTTTGTCATAGATGTCGGCTAAGGAAAACGGACCCTGTTCCGGCTCTGGATTTGGGGCATCCGCCTCTAGGCCCAGCGTAGCTGCCAGCGCGGGAAGGCCATCTTCCAAGTCGTTTTCGCGCAAAATGATGTCCGGCAAAACAACGCCGGAAGCTCCTTGAAGTAGGGCCGATTGTGTCGCCCACACTGCGTCAATTCGGATGCTGGTTTGACCTGCCAAGTTCCCTTTTAGGAACTCCAAAAACTTCGCAAAGGCTGCGCGATGTTCCATCTTGGTGTAGCCGGATAAATCCCCCTGCCCGGGAACCGATACACCATATCTGTTCCGCATAACACGACGTGGGTCACTGAAGTTATCGTCCCGTTTCGGCACGATATATTCGCAGAACACACGATGCGCGCGGTCCAGCGGATGCCGGATCACTGTAAAACTGCGATGCCCCGGATTGCCGCGTTTCCATTGGCGCAGCAGCTTTTGTGAAAGCTTTGTTTGAAGTTGGTCGACCTCCGCATCGTCCAGAGCAGCAAGCCATTCCAAAACGGAAACCTTGGGCGCGCCAGCTACGGGAATGAACAGCACGGGCGCGTCAGCTGCGAGGTAAAACCCCGGAACACCCGGTCCGCGTCGCGGTTCAAAGTTCGGCGTGTCAGACAGTGCGAAATGATCCGTGTTGGAGAGGTCTTTCACCATCTGCTCATAGTTGGTGACTTTATCCTCCAACCCGCTTGGGTTCTGCTTCTTAACGGAGTTCGGAGTGGCATCGATTTGTTCATGCGATCCGATAAACCGCGCCATTCCATTAACGATTTCAACGTCACTAATGTCTTCGTAGGCAACATAAAATCCAGACTGACCAGAAATTTGCATACCCTTCAAAATATCCAACTGGAAGGCCTTCTTCGCTGCAAGGTGCTGCTCAAACTCTTCGCGATCGAACGTCACGGTCGCAGATCGGCGCTGCTTCATATCGCCCAATTTCCACTGACCCGTTTGAGCAGCAATTTTGAGTGACACATAGCTGTCCAGCGGATTGCGGGTCAAAATGATCTTCGCGCATTTAGGGTCTGCCAGAACATGGGCCATCACCCGTGGGTCATGGTCATTGAAGAACCGAAACCCAGGAAACCCGTCAGTGTTTTCTTTCATCCGCTCAATCAGTGAAAGTGGCGCAATCTCTCGCTGTGCCATATCCACGCCAAACAGGGCGTCCTGACTATGATGACTGATGAAGTGAGGGTTATAGGCCTCTCCATAGCAGTGAATGTCACTAAACTCATTCAGGCTGGCTTCTAGAAAATTTGATCCGGTTCGCATTTCGGCGAAGACGACAAAATAGTCAAACTGTGTGCTCATAACCTACTTCACCAAATACGGGCGACCGCCCTGAGGTTTCTCATTACTGTCTAATGTCACGGGAAAATCACCCATCAAATGCGGGCTCATACCTTGGTTTTTCAGGTTCTGTAGAAACTGCCCGAAGCCGGATAAATCCCTCATGATCGGAACTTCAGATAGTCTACGCTGGCCCAGTCCGCCAATCTCATCAAGGATCGCTTGGAGGTTTTCCATGGGGTTTTCGATGAACTCGGCAAGGCTCCAGATGCGGACGCGTGCCTTCGTTTTCCCAAGTCTCAACAACTCCAGATGTGCGGCCTCAGTGCGTTGCAAATGCGCGGCCACCTTCCGCAAATCGGCGAAGTTTTGGTTCGAATGAAACAACGGGATCGCCCATGCCCCCGAGATGACGGATATCTGAGCATTCTGATCCGTTGCCAAATACTTCGAAACCGCTTGATCATCGGACGGCCCAAACTGAAAGCACTGATGCTCGCCACGAGTATTCCAGATCAAGTTGGTCAAAAACCCCTGAGGGTTGTATTCACGTAACGCTGCGCTGTCACAAAGCGCCCCATTGTAAACTTTGTCACCCCCAGCGAAATTTACCCTGTCAGGTGCAAATAGATTGCCATGGACGCGGTTCCCCGTTCTGCGCGCAATCCAGCCCTCAAAGTCCTCAAACAGATCGGTAAAACCTTCAAAAACAGAATATCGCCCGCTGGTCTTTCCATTTTCCCAGCCGTCATTGGGAAAACGCCCTTGCATATATAGCCCTGCGCGACCACGCGTCCGGCGTTCTGTTGCACGGCTAAACAGGCGGTCGATCTTAAGCGGATTGGGTTCTGCCATAACAAGCGCACGGGAAGCTGGTGCCAGAAACTCCCTATAGAGACGTTCTGCTCGTGGCCAAATTTTCCGCGCTACAAAGCAATCGGAGCGGCGCAAAAGCTGCAGGTGATCGTCATAGAAGACATGCGGTTTTCCCTGAAAGTCGAATTTCGACAGCGTCAAAGAGCGGCTCTCGATTTGGGTCGAATACATCCGCGCGAGACTTTGGAAGTAGCTTTCGTCAGGAATCCATACCCGCTTGAAGTAGCGATCAAACTCGGCGCGGCGCGGGTCTTGCAAGATCGCAGACAACGTCTGTCTGGTCAGGCACCACCATTGAGAGCCCAAGTGCGGCGTCAGCCCTTCGGGAATGGTCCGAGTCATTTTCAGCCGTCGCTGCAGATCAACATAGCCGTCAAACAATCTGCGTTGTCGTTTCCACGAAAACGGGAACCGCAGCGTAAAGCGCTCTTGATCCAGACCACCCACCGTCCAGTCAACTTCGTCGGTAGTAACAGACTCGATAAAATCCGTTCGCGGGCGTTCATTCAGATAGGTTTGAATTTCCTCGACCGGCCGCAACGGCATGCATGAACCGCTGGAAAGATAAACGTGATGCACGTCAGGAAAGGCCTCAAGCATCTGTTCGCAGGCGGATTGAGTGGCCCCGACAATAGACCAGTTGCCCCATTCACATGCGTGCCGCTCCGAAAACTGAACATTTTCCAGATCAGCCAGCTTGTTTCGCAGGAACTCGAAGTTCGGATCATCCACACGTTTGTCGACATGAATAACGACAGGTTTTCCGTGCTCGGACCAATGGCGCGCAACTTGGGCTGCTCTGTCCAGTGCGTCATGCACCAACATTACGAAGCCGACGGTCATGCCCAGTTCCCTTTAGACATTAGCCCCAGAATTTCCAGTTGGCGCCAGTTGATGTATTTCTCGGACCACTTGCACCACAGGTCGGGGTCTTCGGACAGCCCGCTGTGGTAGGCCTTGTATTCGTGACTATTGGCAAAATGTTCCTTGCGTTGCAGCTCTTCGGCGGATTTGTCTCCGAAGGTATCAAGGAACTTCGCATGAAGCAGGCAGCCAGACGTCTTTTCGCCGCCCCATTCATCATACACCAAATTCAGGCCCCGCGGCAAAAGCATATGCGACGAGCTGACATAGGCATAACTCCGATCCCAACGCACCAAAGGAACCTTGTTCAGCGCCGGTGCGCGCTCGGGGTTGTCGGCAAAGAACGCGCGCGCCCTCGGGCCACCCTGAATCCAAAGGTTGCCGTATTTGTCGTTCTTCTTGATGGAGTAATTGCCGCTGTCAAACCAATGCAGGTGCTCGAAAGGGTCAGCGCCCGTCTCGTATCGCACGGAGTCAATCGGGCCCTTGGGATACATGTCCAACAGAATCGTCCCAAAAGATTTCACCGAAGACGCATCCAGCCAATCAGTCAGCGCCTTGATCGGGCGGGTGTCGCAGAACGGGTAGACAAAGAATTCATCCACATCGAGAACCAACGTCCAATGTCCGTGCCCGTATTTGCGCAGCAACCAGTTGATCCAATCAACCCCAAAGCGCGATCGCTTATAGCTTGCGTTGGAGGCGAACAACGTCACGTCGGGCTGGCTGGCCAGATATTCAGCAGTGCCATCATCTGACCCATTGTCGACGAATATGAAGTGATCAACCCCAAGATCGCGGTAGTACTTCAGGAAGTATGGCAGGCGCACGGCTTCATTTCGAAGGGTTCCGAAAACAATGATGTCAGAATTTCCGATTTGCGCAGTTCGGTCCTTTACGGACACAAGTTCGCGCCGCTTGCGGACAGCCCGCCAACGCCAACGCTTTCGCTCCATGCGAAGTTCATATGATCTGCGGACACCCATGTTGTGTCACCTCTGATCACGCTAGTTAAAACAGCTTTGTCACCGCCGCGTTAACGGCTTGGAAATGCTCCGACCATTTCGGAATCCTTGGTGTCTTGGCCTTGTTCGCGTGAATGAGGTCTTTATGCCTCTGCTTTGCCTGCTCAACTATTGTTTTTTTCCAAAGGTATATGTCTTGCAGGTCTGCGTAAACGGGGTAGTCGCTTAAGACCTCATGGTGAATGGCAAGATCGCCACAGATTACCGGAACCCCCAATTGTGCCGCTTCGATAGAGGGGAACCCGAACCCTTCGGCAAATGACGGATACAACAAGCCATGCGACCCCGCGAGCAGGCGGCGCAAGCCAACGTCATCCAAATCATTTTGCTCTCGCAACCACGGAGTTCCACGCAAACCGTCCAGTCTTTTGAACAGCTCTTCATTGTTCCAACCTCGGCGACCGACGAGATGCAAATTCGGTAACTCCGCAGGCGACATTTCTGCTTCCAGCTGGGACCAGATATCCAACAAGAACGCATGGTTCTTGCGAGGCTCTATCGTACCGATCGATACGAAATAGGGTCTATTATTGCCCGAATTGGGGATTTTTTCAGATACGGACTCCACACCCAGCAATGAAGAAACGCTATTGATTTGGCGCCCCCAGCGCTCGAAGTAATGTTTTGCCCGCTGTTGTGTATCCGCTGAGTTCGTAATGATCAGATCGCTTTTCGCAGCAACCAATTTCATTTTTCGCTCAAAGCTCTGCACGGTGCCGTCGCGTTGAAACTCCGGCCAATCCAGCGGAATCATATCATGGATCAGGACCACGACCTTCAACCCAAGACCGCGAAAACCGTTGAGTGTGGCTTCGGTCAGGTTTGAATGACCGGTGTTCAAATAGACACCATTTTGCATCGGAATATCCGGCAGTGAGGTCTTTCCAGACCGCGCAATCGCCAGTCTTCGAAGGTCAGATTCCGCAGCACCCCGCGCCTTTGGTGTTTTGAAGCCCAGTTTTGCACGAAGATCTCTTGAGCCCCAAGGTTGCAGCCCCAGCAGTCTTTCGCGAAATTGAATTGCCCCTTTTCGGTCTAGCAAGACATACCCATCTGCCGTTCTCGCAAGGCAAAAAACGGGTGTTCTATCCTGACCAAGGCACCAGTTCAGATAGGCAAACTCTACCCGATCCACCCCCGTCATTGGCCCCAGACCAACGCGCGACACAAGTCGCGTGATGTCTAGAACAACGGGGAAATCCCTACTTGTCGTAATGTCCGGATTGGTGCCAGCGCCAAGCATCAGTGATCATTGCCTCCAGAGTTGAACGGGTCGGTGTCCAGCCAAGTTCTGACACAGCCCGATCACTTCCCGAAACCAATTTTGTGCAATCTCCAGCGCGGCGGTCACCTTCAATGATCGGAACATGCTTATTGGTCACTCTGCCCGAGTGGCTTATCACTTCGCGCACGGAAAACCCGCTGCCTGTTCCAAGATTGAAAACTGCCGGCTCCTTACCATCCAAAAGCCATTCCAACCCTTTGACATGCGCCTCAACCAGATCGACGACATGCACGTAGTCACGAATACATGTGCCGTCTGGCGTGTCGTAATCCGTGCCGAACACAGTCAAAGAGTCGCGTTTCCCCTCTATTGCATCAAGCATCAGGGGAATGAGATGTGTTTCAGGTTGGTGAAATTCGCCCACTTGCCCGTCGGGATCGGCACCAGCGACGTTAAAGTACCGAAAAATGACGTGCTTCAACCCGTGGCTCAGCTCAAAGTTGCGCAACATATCTTCGACTGCACGTTTTGATGCTCCATAGGCGTTAATGGGCATCTGTGCTGTGTCTTCGGTAAGCGTCACCCCGTCTTGATCGCCATAAGTTGCGCATGTTGAGGAAAACACAAAGTTTTTGCACCCCGCATTCGTAGCGGCTTCAATCAAGTTGAGAGAGCCACCTACGTTGTTGCGCCAATATAGACCAGGGTCGGAGACAGATTCACCTACTTGGCTCAGTGCGGCAAAATGCATAACGGCAACGGGCTTATATTCTTGGAACACTTCCTCAAGCCGCGCACGATCCAACAGGTCGCCCTGCGCAAACGGGCCAAATTTCACCGCATCCTGCCAGCCGGTGCAAAGGTTATCGAAGGTAACTGGCGTAAATCCCGACGCAGCCAACACCTTACAGGCGTGCGAGCCGATGTAGCCCGCACCGCCAGTAACCAGCACATTTGTCATAAGCTTTTTCCCTAGCTACTGTGCCGCGTTGCGCGTAGCGCTGAGGTCATCCAGATAGGCGGACAATTCGTCATGAAGCTCTGCACGAGCAAGTCCAAACGCAACTGTTGCCTGAAGATAACCAGCCTTAGACCCGCAATCAAATCGTTGACCGCGGAAGCGATAGCCATAGACATCGCGGTCTTCTTCAATTTCTTTCGCAATGGCGTCAGTCAGCTGAATTTCACCGCCCGCACCCTGCTTTAGTTTGTTGAGATTGTTCAAAACCTTAGGTGTTAGAATATAGCGCCCAATCACGGCCAAGTTCGAAGGGGCCTCATCGATAGCGGGCTTCTCGACCATGCCCTGCACTGACACCATCGACCCCATATCTTCCTTCACGTCCAAGACGCCATAAGAAGACGCCTTTTCTTGCGGCACTTCCATCGCGGCAACCATGCAGCCGCCCGTTTCGCTATAGGCTTCTACCATCTGCTGAAGGCACGGCTTTTCCGCCGCGATTACGTCATCTGGCAAGATGACTGCAAAGGGCTCGTTCCCGATCAAGCGGCGCGCGCACCAGACAGCATGGCCCAAGCCCAGCGCCTTGTGTTGACGAATATAGGCAATTGCGCCGCTATCCATATTGGTACTTTTGAGCGTGGAAAGCAGCTCTTTCTTGCCCTTCTTGCGCAAAGAACTTTCCAGTTCTGGCGCGTGGTCAAAGTAATCTTCCAATGCGCCTTTGCCGCGAGATGTCACAAAGATAAATTCCTTGATGCCCGCCGCACGTGCTTCATCAATGGCGTATTGAATGAGCGGCCTATCAACCAAGGTCATAATTTCTTTGGGAATTGATTTCGTTGCTGGAAGAAACCTTGTGCCCAATCCAGCTACTGGAAAGACCGCTTTGGTGACTTTGCGCTTCATATGGTGTGCCTCGTTCGTTTTATTTACAATTTACGCAAACTTCATTTGGTTTACTACACAGTGACCGACATCTCTGACTAAACTGTGACCAAATGGCTAAACAATGCCAGTTGGCCCTATCTTGTCCTTGAGAGGTCAGCTTGTTCGACCTTTACGCGTGTTGCACATCGATACCACGTCCAAATCGGATCGGAGCGGGTACTCTTGCCAAATATTCCCCCCGTCTGAACCCAAAACCCGTCGGAATGGAACCAGCGGTGATGAAACAGGGTAGTCGGGCTGAGGATTATTGCTGTGCAGGGGGTTCCAGCCTTCGCAATTTCCTTCGCTTGCGCATAAACCTTGCGCCGCGAAATCCAGCGGCCTGTAACAAACTGATGCTCAGCCACCCCAGAGGTGTCCAAATACTGCAGAAACTTTGATTGCTTCTGAGCAGCGGAATTGCGCCCGTGATCTCGCAAGGAACCCTCTGCGATTCCCGCCTCTAGATCCGACCGAAGAAATTCCACATCTTCTGCCTTTATCAGCCCACGCGCCAAGGCCGCATCCAGCCGCGCCCATTGCTCTGCTCGAACGCTGTCTAATTCGCTTTGGGGTCGGTCATATTTTTTGATGAAATATGCGTGGCTCGCCCCGATTTCGAACAGGGATTTTGGTCGCCGGTCACGCCCACGCATGGAAGATGCGGCATAGCCGTGCTGCACTTCTGCAAGAGGCACGATGGCAGTTGAATATCCAGCTTGGTTGATGCGGATGTTTAGATCCGTTTCATCTAGATAGAATTTGTAGCTTTCGTCAAACCCACCCAGCGCCCGCAATGCGTCGATCCGAAATGCGCAGTTGGTGCCTTGCGTTTTGATCGCCCGTTTGGGGTCTGCGGCAAAGACGGTTGTCTGGTCGACGGCGATTGCATGGGATGTGCCATCAAGGCCAACCTCTTCCGCACGCCATTGAAAGCTGATGCCATTTCGCCCCCGAACGAAACCACCGGATGCCCCTATGTTAGGGTCGCGAAATGGTGCGGTGAGCCGGTTCAGCCAAGTCGGTTCCGCAATCGCATCATCATCGATAAAGGCGACAATCTCACCGGCCGCCAAAGCCACACCTTGGTTACGCGCTTTGGAGATATTCGCCTCGGCGCACACCGCAGATTTAACCCGCTCGATCGGGATCAAATCGGGTAGTTTGGCCGCAGTTATCTCATCCGTGACGACGATAAGTTCAAATTTTCGATGCGTTTGAAAATCAAGTGCCCGAATACAATTGCGCAGCTCCTTTGGTCGGTTGCGGCTGACAATCACCACACTGACCAAAGGTGGCATCATGGATGCCCCATCTCGGAAAGCATCGTTTCCAACCGAGGAACGTCCTCCGGGTTGTTCAACTCCCAAAACTGGCGACCTCTGGCCTCCACTTCAACGCAAAGGACTTTACGACTGTTTTCAAGGAACCGAAGCTGCTCAAGGCCTTCCAGTTTTTCCAAAGGACCCACCGGCCAAGAAGCGTATGATCGCAATGCCTCGGGCCGGTACGCGTAGACACCAACATGGTGAAAAACGGGTGTTTCGGCCAAGTTAGAGTATACTTCAGACGTAAAAGGGATGACTTCCTTAGAGAAATACAATGCTGACATATCCTCAGCGAACACCGCAGTCGTGCCCCCGACACGACCATTTTTGCGATCCTCAAGAAAGCCGTTCAAAGCCCGCCCATCGCATCTTAGAACCGGTGTCGCACAGGCCGCATCCGGCGCGGCGCGTAGGCCCGCAATCAAGTCTTCAACAAACCACGCGGGGGTCAACGGCGCGTCCCCCTGAAGGTTCACCACAATTTCCGGTTCCTGCCCCAACGCTGGCAACGCGTCCGCGCAGCGTTCGGTTCCGTTAAAGCAATCTGAGGACGTCATTACGACCTCAGCACCAAAAGCTTCGGACGCCGCTTTGATCCGGTCATCATCCGTGGCAACCACCACGCGATCCACGCCAGAAACTGATTTAGCTGCATTCCAAGACCGCTCGATCAGGCTACGCGCCTCGCCGGTAGCCCCTCTTAGCTCAACAAGGGGCTTCCCCGGATACCGAGTGGAAGCATAGCGCGCGGGAATGACGATGGTGACTGTCATCAGGCGGACTTCAATTCAACGCCAGGAGCGTATGCGATAAAGAATGGATTTTCGTAAATCGGCTTTCCGTAGGTCAACGGCTTGTGGTCATCGAAGCGAACAACCGCCCCGCCTGCGCCATTCAACACGGCATGGCCTGCGGCAGTGTCCCACTCCATCGTGCGACCCAAACGCGGATAAAGATCCGCCTCACCGGCGGCCACCAAGCAAAACTTCAATGAAGACCCTGCGCCGGTCATATCCGTCGTCTTATACTTGGAAATATAGTCGTCTGTTGCTTGATCTCGGTGAGACTTAGACGCCACCACCACCAAAGAGTCGTTGTCGGGGGATTTCACGCGTATCGGCTTTGTTAGACCCTGTTTAAAGCGATCAAACGGACCTTGTTCTTCCACCGTGGTGCCTGATTCATCGGTATAAAACATCCGGTTTTTGGCAGGGGCGTAGACCACCCCGCGCACAGGCGTGCCATTTTCGACATAGGCGATATTGACGGTAAAATCACCTCGGCGCTTGATGAATTCTTTGGTGCCATCCAGCGGATCAACAATGATGAAATTCGCCGCATTTGCCGCGTGGGTATCCGCCTGCTCTTCTGTGACCAACAGCACATCTGGAAAGGCGGCGCGAATGCCCGCTGAAATCAGCGCATCTGCGGCCTCATCGGCGGCGGTCACGGGGCTGTCGTCGGACTTGGCGCGCACATCGAAGTCATCTGCGTCGTAGATTTCCATGATCTTGTCGCCCGCTTCCAGCGCTAGTTCACGAAACACCGTTGCCATCTTGTTATAGTCCACAGCTGCTCTCCTGCCGTATAATTGATTTCACTCTTTAGCCTTCTTATGCTTGCTTGATAACGGATCGGCAAGTTTTCTGGCGTTTAAAGACCAGCGCACCGGCCCTGAAGCAATGCAGGTTTGCAAGATGTTCAAAACCGAAGAACGCAATACGCACTTTCGTTCAGCCATTGGGCTGGCCGAGCTGATTTACGTCAGCACAGTTCGTCACGTCCGCAAATCGCACCGCAACGCCGTTATCGGCTTGGCGATGAACATGATGACGACGATTATCATGGTGGCCGCGTTCTACTTGATGTTTTCGGTATTGGGCCTGCGAGGCAGCGCCATTCGCGGGGATTTCATCTTGTACCTGCTGTCTGGCATCTTTTTGTTCCTCACGCATACCAAAGCTGTTGGTGCGATCATGGGGTCGGAAGGGCCGACCTCGGCGATGATGAAGCACGCCCCTATGAACACAGCAATCGCGATTACATCTTCCGCGCTGTCGAGCTTGTATATTCAGACGCTGTCAGCTGTGCTGATCTTGTTTCTGGTCCATGTTGCTTGGCGCCCTGTCGAATTCTTTGACCCCATCGGAACAATAGGCATGTTCCTTCTGTCTTGGTTTTCTGGCGTGGCTGTCGGGATGGTCTTCTTGGCCATCAAGCCGTGGTTTCCCGGCTTTGCGTCGATCGCATCAACCGTCTACAGCCGCGCCAATATGGTCGCCTCAGGCAAAATGTTCGTAGCAAACAGCATGCCTTCCTCGATGCTGGCCTTCTTTGACTGGAACCCGTTGTTTCATTGCATCGATCAGGCGCGCGGATATGCGTTCATCAACTATAACCCGCATTTTAGCTCGATCAGCTATCCCCTAATCGTGTCGGTCACTTTGATCATGCTGGGGTTAATGGGCGAATTCAAAGCCCGTCGTCACGCATCCATCAGTTGGAGCGCTGGTCGCTAAACCACCACTCTTAGGGTCAGATTTATTCGCCCCCCTTTCGGAAGCAATACGGACGTTCCCGCCTTCACGCGATCAACCCCGTGATACGCCAATCGCGCATCACCCCCCATGACGACGACATCGCCTGACCGAAGCCAAAGGCTTTCGGTTTTTCCGCCACGTGTGGTGTTCCCAATGCGAAACAATGCGTCGTCACCCAAAGAGATCGAAACCACCGGCCATGAAAAATCTGCCTCGTCGCGGTCTTGGTGCATCCCCATCCGGGCGTGATCGTCATAGTAATTTATCAAGCAGCTATCGGGATCCCGATCCTGCGGGCCAACCGCGCGCCAGACCTCCATCACCACATCGGGAATTGCGGGCCACGCCATCCCGCGGGGATGCGCTTCTTGGTATCGGTAACCGGACTGATCCGACACCCATCCCAGCCGACCGGCGGAGGTAATGCGAACAGACATTTCGCGCCCGTTGCTCGTGGTCGGCACAAAAAGCGGCGCGGCGGCGACAACACGGCGCAGATCATCAAGCAGCTCTTGCTGCTTTTCGACTCCCAGAAAACCTTCAAAAACATCAACGCCCCGAACCACTAAATCTGGTGCAATTCTTCCCGAATTGTCCCTGATTTTCTTATCCATACTCATTTCCACCGTCTTTCTAACGATTTTGAGAGATTCCAACCCCCCAGCGCCTTGCAGCACCTAAATGCCAGCCTTATATACGCTTCGAATTCCGATGGGGCTACGCCCTCGGTTCAAATTTGGGATCGGAGTACAGGGGCCAGCTTGGGCCTGTCCTCCTCAACATCGCCGCGAAGAAAGGACCTACGCTCATGGCAAAAGTCATCGGTATCGACCTTGGTACAACCAACTCTTGCATCGCCATCATGGATGGCTCTCAACCCCGCGTTATCGAAAACGCTGAGGGTGCGCGCACCACACCCTCTATTGTCGCCTTCACAGACGACGAGCGTCTGGTCGGTCAAGCCGCCAAACGGCAGGCAGTTACAAACCCTGACAACACAATTTTTGGCGTAAAGCGCCTGATCGGGCGCCGTGCTGACGACAAGCACATCGCCAAGGACAAGAAGAACCTGCCCTTCGACGTGGTCGACGGCGGCAACGGTGACGCTTGGGTGGCCGCAAGGGGTGACAAATACAGCCCCGCGCAGATCTCTGCGTTCATTTTGCAAAAGATGAAAGAGACCGCTGAAAGCTACCTGAACGAAGAAGTGACACAGGCGGTTATCACTGTTCCTGCGTATTTCAACGACGCCCAACGCCAAGCAACCAAAGACGCCGGCAAGATCGCTGGCCTCGAAGTGCTGCGCATCATCAACGAGCCGACAGCAGCTGCGCTGGCTTACGGTCTCGACAAAAAAGAAACCCAGACTATCGCGGTTTATGACCTTGGTGGTGGTACATTCGACGTAACCATTCTGGAAATCGACGACGGCCTGTTTGAAGTTAAATCCACCAACGGTGATACGTTCCTTGGCGGTGAAGACTTCGACATGCGCATCGTGTCTTACTTGGCCGACGAGTTCAAAAAAGAGAACGGCGTTGACCTGACCAAAGACAAGATGGCGCTGCAGCGTTTGAAAGAAGCCGCAGAGAAAGCCAAGATCGAGCTGTCCTCGTCCCAACAAACAGAGATCAACCAACCGTTTATCTCGATGGACCCTAAAGGCGGCCAGCCACTGCACATGGTCATGAAGCTGACGCGTGCGAAGCTGGAAAGCCTTGTTGCTGACCTAATCAAAGCGTCGATCAAACCTTGCCAAGCCGCGTTGAAAGATGCGGGCCTGTCCACTTCCGACGTTGACGAAGTCGTCTTGGTCGGCGGTATGACCCGTATGCCAAAGGTTATCGAAGAGGTTTCCAAATTCTTCGGCCGTGAAGCCAACAAAGGCGTGAATCCTGATGAAGTGGTCGCCATGGGCGCCGCCATTCAGGCTGGCGTTTTGCAAGGTGACGTGAAGGACGTTGTTCTTCTTGACGTGACACCGCTGTCCTTGGGTATTGAAACCCTTGGTGGTGTGTTCACACGCCTGATCGATCGCAACACAACGATCCCGACCAAGAAGTCGCAAATCTTCTCCACTGCGGAAGACAACCAAAACGCTGTGACGTTGCGGGTGTTCCAAGGGGAGCGCGAAATGGCTGCGGACAACAAGGTCCTTGGTCAGTTCAACCTTGAAGACATCCCACCAGCGCCGCGCGGACTGCCGCAGATCGAGGTGACCTTCGACATCGACGCCAACGGCATCGTTGAAGTTGGCGCCAAAGACAAAGGCACCGGCAAAGAGCAAAAGATCACGATCCAAGCCTCTGGCGGCCTGTCTGATGATGACATCGAGCAAATGGTCAAAGATGCGGAAGCTAATGCTGACGCAGATGCGGAGCGCCGCGAACTGGTTGAATCCACCAACCAAGCGGAAAGCCTGATCCACAGCACCAACAAGTCGCTGGAAGAACATGGCGACAAAGTTGACGCATCCACCGTTGAAGTCATCGAGTTGGCCCTAAAAGCCCTCGAAGAAACAATGGAAACTGAAGACGCTGGCAAGATCAAAGCCGGCATTCAGAATTTGACAGACGCGGCAATGAAGTTGGGCGAAGCGATCTACAAGTCGCAGCAAGACGAAGCTGCTGCCGCTGAGCCAACCGAAGAGCCTGATGAAATGCGCGGCGTTGATGAAGATATCGTGGACGCGGATTTCGAAGATCTGGACAACAAACGCGACTAATGTCGCCCAAGTCCTGAAATCAAAGACCGGTCCGAAACTTACGGGCCGGTCTGCATGTTTCAGGGATCGAGTTTTGAAAAGGTTGATCCATGGCAAAACGTGATTACTACGAAGTTCTCGGAGCAGAGCGCGGTGCATCTGCCGACGAGCTGAAAAAAGCCTATCGCAAAAAGGCCAAGGAGCTGCACCCCGATCGCAACTCCGACAATCCCAATGCGGAATCCCAGTTCAAAGAAGCCAATGAAGCTTACGAAGTCCTAAAGGATGCCGACAAGAAGGCAGCCTATGACCGCTATGGTCACGCCGCCTTTGAAGGTGGAATGGGGGGTCGCGGCCAACATCCAGGCGGCGGCAATGGCGATTTCTCGTCTGCTTTCTCGGATGTATTCGAAGATTTGTTTGGTGACTTCATGGGCGGTGGCGGACAGCGCGGCGGGCGGCAACGCGCGACACGTGGCTCCGATCTGCGCTACAATCTGCGCATCTCGCTGGAGAACGCTTTTGCCGGCATGCAAAAGGCAATCACAGTGCCGACCTCCACATCCTGCGAAGGATGTGATGGCACTGGTGCGGAAGGTGGCGCGGAACCACAAACCTGCCCGACGTGCTCCGGCATGGGTAAAGTTCGTGCGCAACAAGGCTTCTTCACCGTAGAGCGGACCTGCCCGACATGTTCCGGCATCGGTCAGATTATCAAGAACCCTTGCCGCACCTGCAACGGCTCCGGACGCGAGGAAAAAGAGCGCTCCCTAAGCGTTAACATCCCCGCAGGCGTTGAAACTGGCACGCGCATTCGCCTCGCAGGCGAAGGGGAAGCCGGACTACGCGGTGGCCCGTCAGGGGATTTGTACATCTTCATTGAAGTCGCAGAGCACGATCTGTTCCAACGAGACGGCGTCGATCTGTACTGTCAGGTTCCAGTAGCCATGACGACCGCCGCCATTGGCGGAGATGTGGAAGTCCCGACCATCGACGGTGGGCGGTCGCGCGTCAAAGTGCCTGCCGGAAGTCAGTCTGGCCGTCAAATGCGCCTGCGCGCCAAGGGCATGCCAGCACTACGTGGTGCGGGAACCGGTGACATGTTCATCGAGCTCGCGGTCGAGACCCCAGTGAATCTAACCAGCAAGCAGAAAGAACTGCTGCGAGAGTTTGAAAAGCTAAGCGAGGAAAACAACCCCTTGCTCAACAGCTTTTTCTCAAAGGTTAAATCCTTCTGGGCCGACATGAAAAACTAAACAGAGGCGCCCTACTCGGGCGCTTCTTTGTTATTACTCTACCTTGCACGCGGCCATAACGGCCATGTTCAGGATGTCGTTGGTGGAGGACGTGGTTGAGCAAATTTGCACTGGATGATCCACGCCGCTCAGAATTGGGCCAATGACCGTGGCTCCGCCCATCTCTTGCATCAGTTTAACCGAAATCGACGCAGAGTGACGCGCAGGTACAACCAACACATTCGCAGGTCCGGTCAAACGGCAGAACGGGTAGTTTTCCATGACATCCATATTCATCGCGACGTCTACGGTCATTTCGCCATCATATTCGAAATCCACGCCGCGCTGATCCAGTACCTTTGGCGCAATGTGCATTTTCTCTGCCCGTTCACTCACTGGGTATCCAAAGGTCGAGAAGCTGACAAAGGCGACACGCGGCTCCAGCCCCAATGATCTCGCGGCGGCAGCCCCACGTTCCGCGATATCCGCAAGGTTATGCTCATCAGGCCATTCATGAACCAGCGTATCTGCAATCAAAACAATGCGGCCGTTCCGAAGCAACGCCGTGACGCCGACGGCGCCGTCTTCAACAGACACATCCAACGCGTGATTCAAAAGCTCCAAAACATGCGCGGACTTTCGGGTTGCCCCAGTGATCAACCCATCCCCGTGGCCATGCGCCAACATCAACGAAGAGAAAACGTGACGATCCCGAGCTGCCAACCGGTGCACATCTTGTAGATCATACCCTTTGCGCTGAAGCCGCCCATACAGGAATGATTTGTAGCTTTCCAAGTGTTCAGAGTTTCGCGCGTTCACGATTGTAAGCTCGCGGTAGGCGTCCTCTAACCCAGCCGCAGTCAGCTTTTCTTTAACGTCTTCCTCTCGGCCAACGACAAGCGACTGACCCAAGCCGGACCGCTGGTAAGCAACGGCAGCCCGAAGCACACGAATATCATCACCCTCCGCGAAAATCATGCGCGCGTTCTTCGACTTCGCCCGATTGTGCAAGCCTTCCAGCATCGACGCCGTCGGGTCCATACGGGACCGCAGGTCCACAATATAGCTATCCATATCGACAATCGGCTTACGGGATACACCTGTTTCCATTCCCGCCAAGGCAACCGCCGGCGGAATGGTGTGGATCAAACGCGGATCAAACGGCGTCGGGATGATATAATCGCGACCAAAGGTCAATTTTTGGCCATAGGCAACCGCGACCTCATCTGGCACATCTTCACGCGCCAGCTTTGCCAATGCTTCGGCGCATGCAATTTTCATTGCGTCATTGATGGTACGCGCACGAACATCCAGCGCACCGCGGAACAGATACGGGAAGCAAAGGACGTTGTTCACTTGGTTCGGATAGTCCGACCGCCCTGTCGCCACGATCGCATCCGGTCTAACCTCATGGGCGTCTTCGGGGGTGATCTCCGGATCTGGGTTCGCCATGGCAAAGATGACCGGATTGTCGGCCATCGATTTCACCATGTCCTGCGTCACTGCGCCCTTAGCCGACACACCAAGAAAAACGTCCGCTCCGGTCATCGCTTCTTCCAAAGTGCGCTCTGAGGTTTTGGCCGCATGCGCAGATTTCCACTGGTTCATTCCTTCGGTGCGGCCCTGATAGATCACGCCTTTGGTGTCGCAGACGATGCAGTTGTCATGCTGCGCGCCCATCGCTTTGATCAGCTCAATGCAGGCGATACCGGCGGCTCCGGCTCCGTTCAGAACAATCTTACAGTTCTCGATCTTCTTGCCAGTCAGGTGAAGCGCATTCAAAAGACCTGCGGCGCAGATGACGGCTGTTCCGTGCTGGTCGTCGTGAAAAACGGGGATGTCCATTTCTTCCCGAAGCCGCTGTTCGATGATGAAGCACTCTGGGGCCTTGATGTCTTCAAGGTTGATCCCGCCGAAACTTGGTCCCATCAGGCGAACCGCATTGATGAATTCTTCCGGATCTTCGGTATCCAGTTCCAAATCGATCGAGTTCACATCAGCGAACCGCTTGAACAGAACCGACTTGCCTTCCATCACCGGCTTTGAGGCCAATGCGCCAAGGTTTCCCAGCCCTAGAATGGCCGTCCCGTTCGAAATCACCGCAACCATGTTGCCTTTGGTTGTGTAATCATAGGCGGTTTCTGGGTTCTCCGCGATCGCCTCAACAGGAACCGCAACGCCTGGTGAATAGGCCAAGCTTAGATCACGCTGCGTCGCCATTGGTGTGGACGCGTTGATTTCCAGCTTTCCCGGGGTCGGCTCCAAATGGTAGGACAGCGCCTCTTCATCGGTAACACGGCTTTTCTTAGACATCTGTATTCTCTCCCTAGACCGATGACCTTGATAGACACGTTATCCCAGCACGACAACATCCATTGGAATTCGGGCTTTCGCCGCTCTGCTAGGGGCAGTAGAATTCGGGCAACACACCGGGGGGTGAAGCCTTGAACGTTGCAAATGCATCCGTAACGCCAATGATGGCGCAATATCTTGAAATTAAAGCTCAGTATCCGGATGCTTTGTTGTTTTACCGGATGGGCGATTTCTACGAGTTGTTCTTCGATGACGCTGTCGCGGCGTCGGAAGCGCTTGATATATCCCTCACCAAACGCGGCAAGCATTTGGGCAATGACATCCCGATGTGCGGCGTGCCTTTTCATGCCGCTGAGAACTATTTGCTGACCCTAATTCGCAAAGGTTTTCGCGTGGCTGTCGGAGAACAGCTGGAAACCCCTGCTGAGGCCAAGAAGCGCGGATCAAAATCTGTGGTGAAACGCGATGTTGTGCGGCTGGTCACCCCAGGCACCCTTACAGAAGACAGCCTGCTGGAGCCACGTCGTCACAATTTTCTTGCGGCATATTCTGAAATTCGCGGTGATGGGGCCATGGCGTGGGTTGATATTTCGACGGGCGACATGCGCGTGGGTCCTTGCTCTCGAATGCGGTTATCTCCGGAACTGGCGCGTCTTGCTCCCAGCGAGGTTTTGGTATCAGACACAGATTTTGAGGATCTTTCAGCCATCGTGGATGAAACAGGGTCTGCGATCACGCCTCTAAGCAAGGGTAGCTTTGACAGCACATCTGCCGAAAAGCGCCTTATTAGTCTCTATTCTGTCGGTTCTTTGGATGCTTTTGGAAGCTTTACGCGGGCAGAAGTTGCCGCCCTTGGCGCGTTGGTTGACTATCTCGACATCACCCAGAAAGGCAAACTTCCACTGCTGCGCCCGCCTGTTCGAGAAGCAGCCAACCGCCTGATGCAAATTGACGGGGCCACTCGGCGGAACTTGGAGTTGTCCCAAACACTAAGCGGGTCCCGAAAGGGGTCGCTGCTCGAAACGATTGACCGAACCTTGACCGCAGGCGGCGCTAGGCTTTTAGACCGAAGGCTATCCAGCCCCTCAACCGACCTTCAAGAGCTCCGAGCAAGGCTTGACTCAATCGACATGTTTTCAAGCGCACCGCAATTGCGCAGTGAGTTACGCGATGCCCTAAGGCACGTACCTGATATGGATCGCGCCCTGTCCCGCATTGCGATGAATAGGGGTGGGCCTCGTGATCTGGTAGCCCTGCGTGCAGGGTTAGAACAGTGTCTAACCTTGCGTAATTTGCTCAGTTCTGCAGATCTATCCACTGCCGTCCAAAACGCGGCAAACGATCTGGTTGGTCACGATCACATTGTGCAGATGTTACAAAGCACTTTGATTGCAGAGCCGCCACTATTGGCCCGTGACGGCGGGTTCATCGCAACCGGCTATCATTCCGAACTGGATGAAGTGCGCGAGCTTCGCGACAAAGGCCGACAGGTAATTGCCCAACACCAAACAGAATACGCGGCAGAGACAGGAATTACTGCCCTGAAGATCAAGCACAACAATGTACTGGGGTATTTTATTGAAACTACCGCAGCTCATGCCGATAAGATGCTGTCGCCCCCTCTGAGTGATCGATTCATTCACCGCCAGACCACGGCCAATGCAATTCGCTTCACGACGCTAGAGCTATCAGAGCTTGAAACCAAAATCCTGAACGCAGGTGGGCGCGCAACCTCTTTAGAGCTTCAAATTTTTGCGGATATCTGTGCTGAAGTCATTAACGAGAGCGCTCGACTATTTGCAGCGGCAGCAGCGCTGGCCCAACTTGATGTGTATTCTGCCCTTTCGGACTTGGCCGCCTCAGAAGACTGGACGCGACCAAACATTGACGAAAGCAGGGCATTTTCGGTGACCGGCGGGCGCCACCCTGTGGTTGAGAAAGCGCTGAAAGATCAAGGCACATCCCCCTTTGTCGCAAACGACTGTGATTTGTCGGCTCAGCAAGACGCATCAAGCATTTGGTTACTCACCGGTCCGAACATGGCGGGTAAGTCGACCTTTCTTCGGCAGAACGCGATTATCGCGCTTTTGGCCCAAATAGGGTCTTATGTTCCTGCGCAGACCGCGCATATTGGATTGGTTTCCCAGCTTTTCAGTCGCGTCGGCGCATCGGATGACTTGGCTCGTGGACGATCGACATTCATGGTCGAAATGGTCGAAACCGCCGCTATCTTGAACCAAGCGGATGATCGCGCTTTGGTAATTCTGGACGAGATTGGCCGCGGCACTGCGACTTATGACGGGCTGTCGATTGCTTGGGCCACCCTTGAGCACCTGCACGCCGCAAATACTTGTCGCGCGCTGTTTGCCACGCATTATCACGAACTCACGGCTTTGGCAGGCAAGCTGTCCGGCGTTGAAAACGCAACCGTGACTGTTAAGGAATGGGACGGCGACGTCATCTTTTTGCACGAAGTAAAGCGTGGCGCAGCAGATCGATCTTACGGCGTGCAGGTCGCCAAGCTTGCCGGCCTTCCGCCTTCGGTGATTGAGCGCGCAAAAATCGTGCTCGAGCAGTTGGAACAAGGGGAACGCGAAGGCGGGGTGAAACCAAAGGCGCTGATCGATGATCTGCCGTTGTTCGCATCAACCCCTGCACCCGCCCCTATCGTCAAAACGTCTTTGGCCGATGAGAAGCTAAAAGAAATCTCGCCCGACGAATTAACGCCGCGCGAGGCTTTGCAATTATTATATGAGCTTAAGGAACTAAGCCGGAGTTGACGAAACACCAACCTGCGCAGGACGCAGCAAGCGGTCGTGCAGCAAGAACCCTTCGGCCATCACCTGAATGATGTCGCCCGCCTTTGTGTCAGGCAGCGGTGCTTCGAACATTGCTTGGTGGAGCTGAGGATCAAAGCGTTCGCCAACCTCAGGCATCACAGGTTCAATCTTGTGCTTGCCAAAAACGTGGATCAATTCACGCAATGTCAGCTCTACCCCTTCAAACACAGCCTTCGCAGCTTCGCGTTGCGCATCATCTGCTGCGTCCAAAGCGCGGCGCAGGTTGTCATAGACTGGCAACATATCTTTCGCCAGCTTTGTGCCACCGTAGTTTTCGGCTTCGCGACGATCACGTTCACCGCGTTTACGCATATTTTCAACGTCCGCCAATGTACGCAGAAGGCGGTCCTTCAGCATGTCGCGCTCTTCAATAAGCGCCTGCAGTTCGTCGTTCTCTTCCATGATGTCCACGGTCTCTTCGGCCATGGCCTCCAAGTGATCCGTTTGAAAATCATCTTCGTTGTTCACGTCAGACATTTGTACCTCTACCCACCGTCCGAAATCAGTTTCCCAACCATCTGCGCCGTATAATTCACGATTGGGACAATCCGTCCATAGTTCAATCGTGTAGGGCCAATCACCCCAACGGCACCGATGATCTTTCGATCAGAGTTCATATAGGGAGAGACCACCAAAGAGGAACCCGAAAGTGAAAAGAGTTTGTTCTCAGAGCCAATAAAAATGCGCACACCCTCTCCAGCATCGGTCAATTCAAGGAATTCTGCGATGTCACGCTTGCGTTCAAGGTCGTCAAACAGCGCACGGACCCGATCAAGCGCCTCTGAGTCTTCGGCATTTTCAATCAGATTCGATCTGCCGCGAACGATTAGGCGTTCAATCTGTTCGTTCTCATTCTCCCAAACTGCCAATCCGGTTTTTACAAGGTCTTGCGCTAGAATATCCAACTCCTGACGTCTGGACTTGATCTCTGTCTCAATACGCCCGCGCAGTTCGGTAATCGTGGAGCCCACAGCCAAAGCATTTAGAAAGTTCGCAGCCTCGCGCATCGAGGACGGTGTTTGCCCAATTGGCGGCGTGAACACGCGGTTTTCTACATGGCCATCTGCAAAAACCAGCACCACCAAAGCGCGATCTGCGGCAAGGCTTACAAATTCGATGTGCTTGATTGGCGCTTCGTGTTTCGGGGTCAAAACTAGGCTTGCGCCCTGTGTTAGACCCGATAATGCAGACCCCACCCGATCCAACATCACTCCGACATCACGGTCGTTACTTCCTAAAGTCGCGTCCAGCTTTTCGCGGTCTCGGGTGTTGACCTCATCTACTTCCAACAAGCCATCCACAAACATGCGCAGCCCTGCTTGTGTTGGAATACGGCCCGCCGACACATGAGGACTATCCAAAAGCCCCATCAGTTCCAGATCATGCATGACATTGCGAATGGTCGCGGCACTTACGCTTTCGCTAAGCGATTGGGACAATCTGCGCGAGCCCATCGGTTCCCCGTTGGAAAGATACGATTCGACGATCCGCTGAAAAACCTCACGGCTACGGTCGTTCATCTGTGACAGGTTATCATCGCGGGTCATCGGGTATCTTCTCATCTTGGTGGCAGTCTTCAATGTGGCTTGCAACCAAGCGTATCACAAGGGTAACTGAAAGCGTTCCAACAGGAGAGTTCACATGCGCCCATCCGGCCGCCAGCTAGACGAAATGCGTTCGATTACAATCGAGACCAATGTAACCCGCCACGCCGAAGGATCTTGCCTGATCAAATGCGGCGATACGCATGTTCTTTGCACCGCGTCAGTCGATGCCCGCGTGCCGTCATTTTTGCGCAATTCTGGGCTTGGGTGGGTCACTGCAGAATATGGAATGCTGCCGCGCGCAACTCATACGCGCATGAACCGCGAAGCCAAACGCGGGCAGTCGGGCCGTACACAAGAAATTCAGCGCCTGATCGGTCGTTCTTTGCGGGCCGGTGTAGATCGCGTGGCAATGGGCGAACGGCAGATCGTCGTGGATTGCGATGTAATCCAAGCAGATGGCGGCACGCGTTGCGCCTCTATCACTGGCGGTTGGGTGGCGCTGCGGCTTGCAGTAAACGCCCTGATGAAAGCCGGTGACATCACTACTGACCCGTTAACCGATCATGTGGCTGCGGTTAGCTGCGGGATCTATGCCGGCCAGCCCGTTGTTGATCTGGACTACCCAGAAGACAGCGACGCGGGAACGGACGCAAATTTTGTCATGACCGGCAGTCTTGGCCTGATCGAAGTGCAAGCCTCTGCAGAAGGTGCCACTTTCAGCCGTGACGAGTTGAACCAACTTATGGATCTCGCCGAGAAAGGCGTGTCTGAACTTACCGCAGCCCAAAAAGCTGCTGTCGGGGGCTAGGATATGCGCAAGTTCAGCGGTGATACCTTGCTGGTGGCCAGCCACAACAAAGGGAAACTCGAAGAAATCTCCGAGCTGCTCAAGCCGTATGGCATCACAGTAACCTCCGCCGCTGATCACAACCTGCCGGAGCCGGAGGAGACCGAAACCACATTCGTCGGAAACGCACGCATCAAAGCACATGCCGCAGCTAAAGCTACCGGCTTGCCAGCATTGGCCGATGACAGCGGGATCGAAGTGGATTGCCTAGACGGAGCACCTGGCGTCTACACTGCCGATTGGTCCGAAACACCAAACGGTCGCGACTTTGAGTTGGCAATGAACCGAACCTACCAAGAAATTCTCAAGACGGGATCACCCGCGCCGTGGATATCCCGTTTTTGCGCAACCTTGGTTCTGGCATGGCCAGACGGGCACGACGAGGTATTCGCCGGCACCATGGAGGGCCAAGTCGTTTGGCCGATGCGCGGCGATCAAGGTCATGGGTATGATCCGATCTTTCAACCTGACGGATACGACATCACGTTTGGCGAAATGGATCGTTGGGAGAAAAACAAAATCAGTCACCGCTCAGACGCTTTTGCAAAACTGGTAAAAGCCTTTGGTCCCTGAGAATTGGCAACGCGCGGGCTTTGGGGTCTATGTTCATTGGCCCTTTTGCCAAGCCAAATGCCCCTACTGCGATTTTAACAGTCACGTCGTCGCGAATGTAGATCAATCCGCGTGGGTTAGAGCCTATTTGCACGAGTTAGACAGGCTTGCACTGCAGACACCCGACAGGGTTGTCAGCACGATCTTCTTCGGCGGAGGAACCCCTAGCCTGATGCTACCGGAGACCGTTGATGCGATCATTGATCGCATCCGGTCAAACTGGCGGTGCAGCAATGACATAGAGATTAACCTCGAGGCCAACCCCACCTCCGTAGAAGCGTCCCGATTTCTGGGATTCAAGGAAGCTGGCGTAAATCGAATTTCTATGGGCATTCAGGCGCTCAATGATCCCGATCTGAAGAAGCTTGGTCGACTACATAGCGTATACGAGGCCGAGAAAGCCTTTGATGTTGCGCGAACCCTATTTGAGCGGGTGAGTTTTGATCTCATCTATGCGCGACAGGATCAATCTGCCGCTGATTGGGAGGCCGAGCTAACAAAGGCCCTTGGAATGGCTGTCGATCACCTGTCTCTTTATCAATTAACCATTGAAGACGGCACCGCCTTTGGCGATCGCTTTGCCCGCGGTGGACTTCAGGGGCTTCCCAGTGATGACCTCTCTGCAGATCTGTACGAGATCACTCAGTCTCTGACGCAAAAGTATGGGTTTGGGGCCTATGAAGTGTCTAATCATGCCAAACAGGGTCAAGAATCCCGTCATAATCTCATCTATTGGCGCGGTGGGGACTATGTTGGCGTAGGCCCTGGAGCACACGGACGATATGATGTCGGCGACGCGCGCAAAGCTACTGAGACCTATTTAGGGCCTCAAAAGTGGCTAGACGCAGTGGCAAGCAGTGGGAATGGAGAAAGCAGCACCAATTTGCTGCCCAAATCGGAACAGGCCTTGGAGTATCTGTTGATGTCCCTAAGGCTATCCGAAGGATGTGATCTTCACCGCCTGAATGATCTTGATGGCAGCTTGGTTTCAGAAAATAAAATCAATGACTTAGTGACCACTGGTCACCTAATGGTTCAAGACCAACGCTTGATTGTACCACCGTCAGCGAAGATCCTGCTTAACTCTATCCTTGGGCAACTGGTCGGGTAACCCTAATTTCCCACCAGCAAGCGGCAAACTTCATCAAGTTGTTCAAAGTCTTTGTAAGAGATCGTCACGCGGCCACCTTCAGTCCCAGCGATGTGATCAATGCTCACTGGCATCTTCAAGGTCGCGGATAGGTCGCCCTCTAACGCCTTGGTGTCAGGATCTTTTTCCGCCTTCGCTTTCCCTTTAGTAGGTTTTGCTTTCGGGGAATCTGCCTTTGCCAACCGCTCTGTTTCGCGAACGGACAGGCCTTCTTTCACGACCTTTCGAGCAAGTTCGCTAGCATTTTCAGATGTGATCAAAGCCCGCGCATGACCGCTGGAAAGATCCCCTTGGCGAAGCATCTGAATTACATCTTCCGGTAAACTCAGCAAGCGCATCAAATTGGCAATGTGACTACGGCTTTTCCCCAAGGCAGTCGCAAGCTGTTCCTGAGTGTGGCCGAATTTATCTTGAAGTTGGCGATAGCCCATCGCCTCTTCTACGGGGTTAAGATCCGCACGTTGAATATTTTCAATGATCGCTATTTCGAGAACTTCAGTGTCGTTCATCTCGCGAACAACCACCGGAACCTCGTGAACCTGAGCAATCTGGGCCGCCCGCCAGCGCCGCTCTCCGGCGATAATCTGAAACCCGTCAGAAGTGTTTGGATGCGTGCGCACGATCAGAGGCTGAATAATGCCTTTTTCCCTGATAGATTCGGCCAGTTCATCAAGATCAGATTTAACAAAATCACGACGTGGTTGATCCGGATTGGGCTCAATTCGCTCAATTGGAACGATACGTTCACCCACGGCCCCTTTGGTTTCTTCTTTCTCCGGTGCAGTTACATCAATATCAGCCATCAACGCTGAAAGACCGCGACCAAGTCCTCGTTTTTCTGCCATGTTAAGCTCCGTTCTGATGTAAGTGTCGTGAAAGCATTTCAGTCGCCAAAGACTTATACGCAACAGCGCCAAGAGAATTTGGATCGTAGTTTATGACTGGTAAACCAAATGAAGGCGCTTCACTTAACCTTACATTTCTTGGGATCATTGTCTTAAACACAAGATCTCGTAGGTTTTCACGCACATCCAACTCTACTTGGTGGCACAAATTGTTGCGTCTATCATACATAGTTAACACAACACCTTCTAATCTTAGCTTTGAATTTGCGGTCTCTCGTATTTCTCGAACGGAAAGCATCAGCTGTGAAAGCCCCTCCAGCGCGAAAAATTCAGCCTGAAGGGGAACCAAGACAGAGTCAGACGCGACCATCGCGTTCAGAGTCAGCAAGTTCAGTGACGGAGGGCAGTCAATCAGGATGTAATCCAAATCTAGGGCGTCTACATCAGGGCCCGTTAAGGCATCACTAATCAAGAATACCCGCCGCGCAGTCGAGACCAATTCAAGATCAGCCGAACTAAGATCGGAGTTCGCCGGAGAGATAAACAAATTCGGAACTTCTGTTTTACGAAGTATTTCGGACAGCGGTTTTTCGTTGAGGAGAAGGTCATATGTAGTATGTTCACGATCACCGTGATCTACACCTAGGCCTGTGGACGCGTTACCTTGTGGATCAAGATCAATCAACGCGACGCGCAAGCCCTTTGCTGCCAAGGACGCACCAAGGTTAATTGTGGTTGTTGTCTTCCCCACACCACCCTTTTGGTTTGCGACAGAGATGATCTTAGGAGGCTTTTTTGCCATTTATGTCGCTCGCTTCAAGCCAGTTATAGCCAGCAAAGCTGACTCGGAATTCGTTGCACTTGTTTGTTTTTCAACATGAAATTCCCACATTTGAGATGCCGTGTCCAGTTCGAGCTGATGCTGCGCCCCTTTTAGGAACAGCCCCGTTCCGTCAGCGCTCATATGTGTTTTCGTCATTTCAAATAGATCGCTCAACGGCGCCAATGCGCGCGCAGTCACAACATCGGCATTTTGAGAAGGAATATTCTCTACTCGCTCAGCAAAAACCGTAACGTTCAAACCCATTTCACGTGCGGCGGTAGTTAGAAATGCTGATTTCCGAACATCGGATTCCACTAAGGAAACGCTCAATTCAGGGCGCTTCTCAGTCGCCATCGCCGCAATCACTAAGCCTGGAAAGCCACCGCCCGATCCGAAGTCGATCAACCTTTCGGCAGTTTCCGGAATGGCCTGAAAAACTTGTGCAGAATCCAAGAAATGGCGTGACCAAATCTGTGAAGCGGTTGATTTGGCAATCAGGTTTATCTTGGACGTCCACTTTATCAGCAGATTTTCATAAACTTGAAGCTTCTCCACTGTTTCACGTGAAACATTTTGATCTAAAGCGAAGAGTTCCTGCTCACGTGCGCTCATCCGACACGCCTCTTATTGGACTTAAGGCGGCCCAGTATAAGCGTAAGCGCTGCTGGAGTAATCCCATCAACCTTTGCCGCTTGGGCAAGAGATGAAGGCTTCGCACGATTGAGCTTCGCCTTTAACTCGTTTGATAGGCCGACCAGTGAGTCAAAATCAAAATCATCTTCAATTACAATCGCTTCATCACGCTGAAGAGCTTCAGCATCCTTGTTTTGCCGTCCAATATAGTTGGCATAGAGCGCATCTCTGGAAATCTGAGTTGAGATTTCAGGCTCGTATGACCCGGCATTCGGCAGCAAAGACGTCAACGCCTTTAGATCAACATCGGGGAAGGATAGCAGTTCAAATGCGGAACGTCTTTTGCCATCTTTATTGACCCTTAAACCAACCTTCTCTGCTTCTTGAGGCGAAACAAGGACAGCATCCAGATCAGCACGAATGGCATCCAGTTTCTGTTTCTTAACTTCGAACAGGTGCTGACGCTCTTGGCCCACACAGCCAATCTTCACGCCACGCATGGTTAACCGTTGATCAGCATTATCTGCACGAAGCGACATGCGAAACTCTGCTCTAGATGTAAACATCCGATATGGTTCAAGCACGCCTCGCGTGGTGAGGTCATCCACCATCACCCCAATATAGGCTTCTGCGCGGCTAAGAATGAATTCTTCTTTTCTCCGAACTCGATTGGCAGCGTTAACGCCCGCCATGAGACCCTGCGCACCAGCCTCTTCATAACCCGTGGTCCCATTGATCTGCCCAGCCAAATACAGGCCTGAAACTGCTCTTAACTCAAGCGTTTGCTTTAGCGCTCTGGGGTCAATGTAGTCATACTCAATCGCATATCCAGGTTGCAAAATCTTAGCGTTTTCAAGCCCTTGAATGGAATGTACGTAGTTTTCCTGAACTTCGATCGGCAACGAAGTAGAGATTCCATTAGGATAGACTGCGTTGCTTTGCAGCCCTTCGGGTTCAAGGAATACTTGATGAGACGTTTTGTCAGCAAACCGAACAATTTTATCTTCAATAGATGGGCAGTACCTAGGTCCAACCCCGTCGATGTGCCCGCCATACATTGCGGATCGATCTAGATTATCCCGAATTATGTCGTGGGTTTTCTCATTTGTGTGCGTAATGGCGCAGTAAATCTGTCGCGCGGCAGGCTTTTTCGACATGAAGGAGAATAGTTCAGGCATATCATCGCCCGGTTGCTCTTCCAGCTCCGACCAATTGATCGTGTCACTGGCCAAACGCGGTGGAGTACCCGTTTTCAACCGCCCCATATCCACGCCAAAGCTATCAATACGCTCAGCAAGCTTGACGACTGCATCGTCTCCGATCCGGCCACCAGGCCGCGAAACATCTCCGATGTGAATAACGCCTCGCAAGAATGTCCCAGTGGTTAGAACGACTGCTCCACATTCAACTGTGGATCCATCTTTCAAGCAAACACCGGTTACGCGATCTCCAACCATGGTAAGATCAGAGACTTCCCCCTCAACCACTGTCAAATTGGCTTGGGCTGCAATAAGCGACTGAATCGCCTTACGATACAGATCGCGATCCGCCTGAGCCCGCGGCCCTTGAACGGCTGGGCCCTTCCTGCGATTCAACAGTCGAAATTGAATACCAGCAGCGTCTGCAGCCTTCCCCATTATTCCGTCAAGCGCATCAATTTCGCGCACCAAATGGCCTTTTCCCAACCCGCCAATTGCTGGGTTGCAGGACATAACGCCAATAGTATCAGCCTTTTGCGTTATCAAAGCAGTGTGCGCGCCAGTTCGGGCGGCAGCGTGAGCAGCTTCCGTACCAGCGTGTCCGCCACCAATGACGACAACATCAAATTTCGAATGTTTCACGTGAAACACTCCTATTTACCAAGACAAAAACTTGCGAAAATCTCATCCAACACGGATTCGACGTCCACGCGACCTATCATACTTTCCAATGCGCGCACCGCTGTCCGCAGCTCTTCAGCAGCTATTTCCGCACGATCCATTCCATATAGCATTTCTTCGTCACAACTAAATAGCGCTTTCGATGCTTTCATCAACGCCACGCGATGTCGTTCACGAACTGCTAAACCTGCGCCCGCTGCCCTCGACTCAAGTGCGCTGAACACATCTCCCAACAGATCAGCGACCCCTTCACCGGTTAACCCGGAGATACCGACGCCGCATTGATCAGACTTACCACGGACGACAAGGTCATCTGACTGAACAGCGATCCTGTCATCGACCCCATTCTCATCAACGAGAAACACACGCAGATCAGCGGATTGGGCGCGCCTGACCGCAAGGTCAATCCCCAAGGCTTCCACTTCGTCTTCAGTTTCTCGCAATCCAGCCGTGTCGAGGAAAGTTATTGGTAGGCCTCGAATGTCCATCCGAACTTCCACAATGTCCCGCGTAGTCCCCGCCACTGACGAGGTAATAGCAGCGTCACGACCAGCTAAAGCATTGAGAAGTGTGGATTTCCCGATGTTTGGGGGGCCTACTATAGCAACTTCGAAGCCGTCTCGAATGCGCTCTGCCGCGCCGACGCCATCGGCCATTATGTCTAGCTCTGCCCGAACCCCATTGGTAAGGTTTCGAACCTCCGGTGACACATCAACTGGCACGTCTTCATCGGCGAAGTCGATTGTTGCCTCCAGCAGCGCCGCTGCACGGACCAAGTCCTGCCGCCAAGCTTCTGCTTTTTTTCCCAATGCACCACTGAACACACGAACAGCTTGCTTGCGTTGCGCTTCGGTTTCCGCATCAATCAGATCGGCAAGTCCTTCGACTTGCGCTAGGTCGAGGCTCCCATTCTCCAACGCACGCCGCGTAAACTCACCTGGTTCAGCCAGCCTTAAGCCATCCATATCACCAAGCTGTTTTAGAACGGCCGAAACAATTGCTGGGCTTCCATGGGTCTGGATCTCAACGACTTCTTCGCCCGTAAAGCTAGCGCCATGATCAAAACCAAGAATAAGCGCCTGATCGATCAATTCACCGTCTAAATCATAGATAGAAGCAAGAACGGGCTTTCGGGTAGGAACTGAACGGCGCGCCAGCTTAGAAACCACAGATAGCGCCTCTGGTCCAGAAATTCTGACTATAGAAACACCAGCCTTACCCCGCGCAGTCGCGAGGGCGAATATCGTATCCATATTCTCATACCTTACTGTTTTTAAACAGAAATTAGGTGTTCATCGAGTCGAAGAAATCTGAATTTGACTTGGTTTGCTTCAACTTACCAATCAGGAACTCAATCGCGTCAGTGGTCCCCATGGGGTTCAGAATACGGCGCAATACAAAGGTCTTCTGCAGATCATTCTTATCGACCAACAGCTCTTCTTTACGCGTCCCAGATTTAAGAATGTCCATCGCAGGGAACACACGTTTATCTGCAACCTTACGGTCCAATACGATTTCGGAGTTACCAGTCCCTTTGAATTCCTCAAAGATAACCTCGTCCATGCGCGATCCAGTATCGATCAACGCAGTGGCGATGATCGTCAAAGAGCCACCCTCTTCAATGTTGCGGGCAGCCCCAAAGAAGCGTTTTGGGCGCTGTAGGGCGTTGGCATCAACACCACCGGTCAACACCTTACCGGAGGAAGGGACCACAGTGTTAAATGCACGGCCCAGACGCGTGATGGAATCCAGCAGGATCACAACATCACGTTTATGTTCCACAAGGCGTTTCGCCTTCTCGATGACCATTTCTGACACGCCAACGTGGCGGGTAGCCGGTTCATCAAAGGTAGAGCTTACGACCTCACCCTTAACGGAACGTTGCATGTCGGTAACTTCTTCCGGACGCTCATCAATCAAAAGCACGATCAGATAGCATTCTGGATGATTTTGTTCGATCGATTTAGCGATATTTTGCAGCAAAACCGTCTTACCAGTCCGCGGCGGAGCAACGATCAACGAACGTTGACCCTTCCCGATTGGCGCAACCAGATCAATAATCCGCGCCGAGCGATCCTTGATCGTCGGATCTTGCAGTTCCATATTCAACCGCTCGTCGGGGTAGAGCGGCGTCAAATTGTCAAAAGACACCTTATGACGGGCCTTTTCCGGATCTTCGAAGTTAATCAAAGTCACCGATGTGATTGTAAAGTAGCGCTCATTCTCGCCGGGCGCGCTCATCACGCCTTCCACCGTATCCCCTGTCCGCAGGGAATGTTTACGAATCATATCCGGCGACAGGTAGATGTCGTCGGGGCCTGGTAGATAGTTAGCCTCAGGAGATCGCAAAAACCCGAACCCGTCTTGAAGAACCTCCAAAACACCGTCGCCCGAAATTTCCCAACCGTCTTCCGCCTGCTCCTTGAGGATCGAGAACATGATGTCCCCTTTCCGCATCGTCGAGGCGTTCTCAATCTCCAGCTCCTCAGCCATGGCCACCAGCTCTGCGGGGCTGGTTTTCTTAAGGTCAGCGAGATTCATCTTTTCTTCGGACATAATAGGTCACCCAATTCAGGCGGCGGTCAAGCCAGTCGGATATGTAATATTCAGGGAGTCATGGCAGCCGGACGGCTACTGACGCGGTAACTAGACTTCAAACAAGTCCAAGTCAATGTTGATCAAAACGGCCGAACGATAACCATTACAACAATAACTATCATAAACACCGTCGGCACTTCGTTCATAATCCGATAGGTACGGCCCGCGCGAATGTTTTCACCACGCTCGAATTCTTTCCGGCGATATCCCAGCCAGTGATGAAACCAAGTCATCCCAAGAACAGCCGCAGCTTTCACCCAAGGCCATCCCAGTGACCAATCCACGATCCCCGGCGTGAAAACCAAACAAAGCCCGAATACCCACGTGCTTATCATTGCAGGGTTCATGATCACCCGCAGAAGCTTGTACTCCATCATTTGAAATAGCTGATCGGTATCAGAACCGACTTCAACTTTCTCTGCATGATGCACAAACAAACGGGGAAGATAGAACAAACCTGCCATCCACGAGATCACCGAGATTACATGCAGGCTTTTGGTCCAAGGGTAAATCTCTGCAAGAAAGTCGGTCATAAGTGCCTCGCGTTCATTTTACCTTAATAAATAAATAAAGAAGAAAGAAAAGATGATGTTGTTAGTAGGTACAGTGGATACTGTGGATCAAAGACTTGTCCACGGTTCTGCGGGATACACGAAAAAGTTCTTCACAGATAATTTCTGAGTAAAATTAAATATATAAATCAATAAGTTAATGATATTTTTCGATACTCGAATCTGTGGATAAACCCTGTATGACTTTGCATAAACCGGTTTCGCTCACAGCCATGTTTTGGAGTACTCACAAGGGATAAGCAGCAGGCCATCTATCGAACAGTGTGGGTAAAGCAGCTTGGTTATCTGAACGCAGTGGATAAGACAGGCCAAGCGCAATATATATCCCTAAGGTTTCCCTCAGAGTTATCCACATGACACGCTCCATTATCCTCGCATCCGGTTCTGAAACACGGAAGGCAATGCTTCAGCAAGCAGGCGTCGAATTCACCTCTATGCTGGCGCGCATAGATGAAGAAAACATTAAAGCCTCTTTGGTTGCAGAAGAGGCCACTCCAAGAGACATCGCAGACACCTTGGCCGAGTTCAAAGCGCGGCGTGTCGCCAATAAGCACACAGATGCTTTAGTGATTGGCAGCGATCAGGTTCTGGAATTCGGGCGAGAGATACTTTCCAAGCCTACCTCCCCTGAAGATGCGATAGCACAGCTCACTAAACTTTCCGGTAAATCGCACAAATTATTGTCGGCCGTTGTGATCTACCAAGAGGCCAAACCAGTTTGGCGCACCGTTGGTCAGGTTCGCTTAACCATGCGTGTGCTAAGTCCTGACTATATCGAGGGCTACGTTGCACGAAACTGGGACGATATTCGCCACAGTGTGGGCAGCTACCAGCTTGAAGCAGAAGGCGCGCGGCTTTTTGCTCGGGTTGACGGAGACTATTTCACCGTTCTCGGTATGCCGCTATTAGATGTATTAGGGTTTTTAACCATGTCAGGAGCAATAGACGGATGAGCAGCGACACTATCCTCTTGGCGGGGGTGATTGGGCATCCAATCACGCATAGCAAATCCCCCATTCTTCATGGCCATTGGCTGAAACGATATGGCATCAAGGGACATTACATCCCGATGGATGTCTCTAGCGTCAACCTGCCCCATGTTTTGAACAATCTGCCGAAAATGGGGTTTCGGGGGGTGAACATCACCATTCCTCACAAGGAAAATGTACTTGATATCGCGGATGTGATTTCCGATAGGGCTGCGTTGATCGGGGCCGCAAATACGCTGACGTTTCAAAGCGACGGGAAGCTGCATGCCGACAACACCGACGGGTTCGGTTTTATCGCGAACCTGAAGCAAGAAGCACCTGGATGGGACCCGAAAGCTGGGCCTGCGCTAGTTCTTGGGGCTGGCGGGGCATCTCGCGCGATTGTCGCGGCGTTGCTGCATGAGCAGGTGCCAGAAATCATTCTGACCAACCGCACTCGCGCCCGCGCTGATGCGTTGAAAGCGCATTTTGGCGGGAAGATCAAAGTAGTGGATTGGACCCAAGCAGCAAGCCATCTGGACGAGGCAACGACCCTTGTAAACACCACGTCACTCGGCATGACTGGCAAGGAAGACCTTAAGTTCAACTTAGATGCCCTCACTCCGAAAACTCTGGTGACGGATATTGTCTACAATCCGTTAATCACCCCGCTGTTGGCGCAAGCGCAGGACCGCGGATGCTTCACAGTTGATGGTTTGGGGATGTTACTTCATCAAGCAGCACCCGGATTTGAGCGGTGGTTTGGTCGCGCGCCTCAGGTTGACGCGGAACTGCGCCGTGCCGTGTTGGAATGACCAAGGGCTGCTTTGTTTTGGGGCTTACGGGCTCCATCGGGATGGGGAAATCCACCACCGCACAGATGTTTCGCGATCTTGGCGTTCCCGTTTGGGACGCCGATAAAACCGTTGCAGACCTCTATGCAGAAGGTGGCGCTGCGATCCCTGCATTGAAGATGTTGAACGAAGACTATGTGTCCGGTGGCGCGGCAGATCGCGACAGGATGAAACGCATTATTTCGGCCAACCCAGAGGCGTTAAAGGAAATCGAGGCCGTCGTGCATCCATTGGTTCGCGATAGTCGTCAGGCTTTTTTGATAGACCACGCTGACAGCCCCTTAGTGGTGCTGGATATTCCGCTTTTGTTTGAAACATCTGGGCAGGATCACGTCGACGCTGTTTTGGTTGTCTCTGCCCCAAGTGACGTGCAGCGTGAACGTGTGCTGGGACGGGGGACAATGTCACCGGAAGTCTTTGAGGCCATCTTGGCCAAACAACTACCAGATGATCAAAAGCGCGCTCGCGCTGACTACATTATCGAGACGCGCACCCTTGAAGCCACCAAGGCGGACGTGACATCTTTGGTCGAAGAATTAGGGGCCTAAGATGCGCGAAATCGTACTAGACACAGAAACCACCGGCTTTGAGCCAGGTGAAGGCGACCGCATCGTCGAAATCGGCGCGGTAGAGCTGCTCAACCATATGCCAACCGGCAAAGTTTATCATCAGTACATCAACCCTGAACGTTCAATGCCGGCGGGCGCATTTGAAGTTCATGGGCTTGGTGACGAATTTCTGCGCGATAAGCCGGTTTTCAAGAACATTGCTCAGGCGTTTCTGGATTTCGTCGGAGATTCCACGATGGTCATCCACAACGCAGCCTTCGATATGAAATTCCTGAACGCGGAGTTGGGCTGGGCTAAATTCAAACTGCTTCCGAATGAGCAGGCATTGGACACGTTGGCCATTGCTCGAAAGCGCTTTCCAGGGTCACCCGCGACGTTGGACGCACTTTGCAGACGGTTTGGTATCGACAACTCTGCGCGCGAAAAGCACGGAGCCCTCCTCGATAGTGAAATTCTAGCAGAAGTGTATCTGGAGCTGATCGGCGGGCGGCAACCGGATTTGGTCCTGTCCTCTACGGATGGCGGTGCGGGTCAGGACCGGTCTGCGCCGACTTGGCGTGCCGCGCCTCGGCCAACGCCACTTGCCTCGCGGATCACCGAAGAGGAACGCGCCGCCCATCAAACCTTCGTAGACAAGTTGGGCGACGCCGCTTTGTGGAAATCGACGACTTAAGCGTCGGCAGTTTTTGCCGCAGCTTCGGCCTGCGCGCGGCGCGCGAGTTCGTTGCGGTAAAGCGCTAGGAAGTCGATTGTTTCCAAGTTCAACGGCGGGAAGCCACCATCACGGGTCACATCCGATACGATGCGGCGCATGAACGGGAACAACATGCGCGGGCATTCGATCATCAAGTAGGGGTGCAATTGCTCTTCTGGGACGTTCTCGACTTGGAAAATGCCAGTGTACTCCAGTTCCAGCAGGAAGATCGGCTTACCTTCTCCGGTGGTTTTGGCGTTCACTTCCAGTTTGGTTGTAACCTCAAACTGGTTTTCTTCGCCGCGCTTTTTCGCGTCGAGGTTCACCTGAACCTGAATGTCCGGTGTTTGGTCACCTTCGCCAAGGCCCTTTTGGGCTGCGATGTTTTCAAAGGACATGTCTTTGATGAACTGAGCCAGAACTTGCATGCGGGGTGGTGTTGGGGCGGCGGGTGCCGCGCCGTTTTCTTCGGCCATCTTGGGCGTCTCCTTAAAGCGGTAAACTAACTTGGAATGTGCTTAACAGGTCGTCACAGTCGCCTCAACTCAATGCCGTGTCCAGCCTGAAGGTGGCCGATGTGTAGGTTGCGGCGTATCGTCATCCAATTCCGAGAACTCAGCGTCGATAACACCATCGTCCGCCTTTGGGCGCTCTTCACGATGATAGGACGTCTGAACAAAGCTTTGAACTTTCACCTTGCTGCGAAGCCAACGGAATAAAGCCAAGCGAACAGGCGGGATCAGCAAGGCGAACCCTACGGCATCCGTAAAGAAACCCGGCGTGAGCAACAGCAGGCCCGAGGCAAGTATCATCGCGCCATGAGCCAGTGATTCCGTGGGATCTTGGAACTCTTGTAGGTTGGATCGTATCTGAGACATCGCCAAAAGGCCTTGCGCACGGACAAGAAATGTCCCCAAAATTGCTGTTAAAACCACTATGCCGAGAGTTGACCACAGGCCCAGCCACCCGCCTACCTGAATGAATAGAGCGATCTCAACGATGGGAATCGTCACGAAAAGTAGAAATAGCCACATGGTAAAGCCTGTTCTTGAAAGAGCGTCTGGTGGACTTGTGTCCCCCTAGCACCTACATAAGAGGCTGAGTTCCAATTTGCCAACTTTACGGCACACAGAGGCGTTGAAGAGCACACTATGACTGAACTTCTAGTATTGGCGGGTATAGCCGTCTTTCTTATCCTGAAGCTGAAATCTGTGCTGGGCACACGTGAGGGTTTTGAGAAACCTCCGTTACCCATGCCAACGTCGAACGACCCAGCCCAAAAGGCGCGCCAAAAGTTTGAAGTGATTGATGGCGGTGTTGACCGCGATATCACCGATCATGTCGATGAAGACAGCAATGCCGCCAAAGCCTTGGCAGAGATGAAGCGCACCGACCCCAGCTTCGGGGTGAGCGACTTCCTTGGCGGCGCGCGCGGCGCCTATGAGATGATCCTAATGGCGTTTGAGTTGGGGGAAATCGACGACATTGCACCGTTTTTGTCCGGCGATGTTCTTGAAGCCTTTGAAGGGGTGATTGAACAACGCGAAAAAGAGGGCCTGTTGGTACAGGCAAACTTTGTTGGCGTTCGCGAAATGACGTTACTTGACGCTGAATTCGACAAAGACACCCGAGAAGGTGAACTGAAGGTCAAATTTGTAGGCGAATTGACCTCTGTGGTACGCGACGCGGCCGGCGACATTGTTGAGGGCGACCCAAATGAGATCAAACGCGTGAAGGACATCTGGACCTTCGCTCGTATCATGGGCAGCGATGATCCGAACTGGCAACTGGTCGCCACTGGAGAATGAGGCATGTCCGGCGGGCAGCAGCGATACTGGCGTTGGGGGCAACGATGACCCTCAACCCAGCGAATGCCGCGCCGACATATGAAATCCTCAAATTCGAAGACTTGGACGGCTGGGCAGATGATGATCACGCCGCCGCCCTTGCGGTGTTTCAGGAAACCTGTGCCGACATTAAGGACCCAGAATGGGCAACGCTTTGCGCTTTGGCCACAAGTCAGCCCTCTGCGCGCACATTCTTTGAATTGTTCTTTCGCCCCGTCTTGATCAATGGCGACGAAGACGCGCTATTCACCGGCTACTTTGAGCCCGAACTGCGCGGCTCTCGGACCCGCGGCGGCCCCTATCAATACCCGCTTCACCGGAAACCCCCAGAGGTCAGAAACGGAAGCACCTGGAGTTCCCGCCGCGCGATTGAAGAACAAGGTTTGCTGGAAGGCCGCGGTCTTGAACTTGTTTGGATCGATGACCCTGTAGAAAAGTTTTTCTTACAGGTTCAAGGATCTGGCAGGGTTAAACTTGCCGAAGGTGGCGCAATGCGCGTGGGCTACGGCGGTAAAAACGGCCATGAATATAAATCCATCGGCAAAGAGCTGATCCGCCGTGGCATCTACGAGCCACATCAAGTGTCAGCCCAAGTGATCCGAAACTGGGTAAAGCGAAACCCGATCGATGGCGCTGAATTACTGCGCCACAACCCGTCCTATGTGTTTTTTCGCGAGGTGTCCGAGGTGCCGTCCCACAAGGGGCCGCTTGGAGCGATGAACCGATCCATCACACCGATGCGTTCTATTGCGGTTGATCCCAAATATAACCTGCTGGGCGGGCCAATATGGATTGAAAAGGCCGGCGCTGATCCCCTGAACCGGCTGATGATTGCGCAGGACACCGGCTCCGCGATTAAGGGCGCGCAGCGAGCAGATATTTACTATGGCACCGGCGATCAGGCAGGTCGTGATGCGGGGCGAATTCGCGACAAGGGCCGCTTGGTTGCATTGATGCCTATCCAGACGGCTTATACTTTGGCGCCGGGCGGGTAGTGACATGAAACGCGGAAAAAGGCAGCTGAACCCCGAAGAGCAAGAGCTTTGGGCGCGCGTCACCGAGACGGCAATTCCGATGAAGCTGCATAAGAAGGTAAAATTTGCAGAAGAACCGGTGAAGGCCCGTGTGCCGGATCCTGTATCCCCGCGATCCATCAAGTCGTTCAAAATGGGTGAGCGCGCAGCGTCAAAAACAGCAAAACATAACCTGTCCCCCAGCTTGGAACAGCAGTTTGCCAAGTCTCATGTTGCGATGGATAAGAAAGCCTTCACGCGACTGAAGCAGGGCAAGCTTAGCCCTGAAGGGCGCCTAGATTTACACGGAATGACGCTGGATCAGGCGCACCCGCGGCTAAACCGCTTTATTTTGGATGCGCATGCTCAAGGTAAGCGGCTGGTTTTGGTGATTACCGGAAAAGGAAAAAGCCGCGATGACGGTGGCCCGATCCCTACCCGTTTGGGTGTGTTGCGCCATCAGGTTCCGCAGTGGTTTCAACAACACCCCTTGAAGCCACTTATCCTTCAGGTCTCGCAAGCCAGTTTGAAGCATGGCGGGTCAGGGGCGTATTATGTCTATCTGCGCCGGATCAGATAGCCGCATTCGCGCGGCCCGCAGCCCGACGAAGGCCAAGGCGGTGGCGATCACCATATAGATGGCGACGCCACTCATTTGTCTGCTGTAGTCGACGCCGTAATCAATGATTACCCCCGTCAACCCGGGCCCTACCGCAGAGCCAAAAACCATGATTGCAGTTGCCATGGCTTTGATGCTGCCCAGATGCCGCGTGCCGAAAAACTCGGCCCAGAAAGCAGACGGAAGGGTGGATTGCATACCAGAAGTCATCGCAAAGAGGGCAATCCCGATTGCTGCAACCAGCAGCGAATTGCTTTGTGAGAATATCAAAAAACCAAGTGCCAGAGGCAAGGTGTAGACGGCCATCATCCGGCCCGTTCCAAAGCGGTCAATTGCAAATCCGGAAGCAATCATCGAGCAAACCGCAACACCTGTATAAACAGGGAAAAGCTGAACCAGATCAAAGTGGCTCCACCCTTTCACCTCGGCCAAATGAACCTGCAAAAAGAAGAACGCCGTGCCAAATGCGGGCGGGCCTAACAAAACGGGCACGATCATCCAGAACGTCGGAGACCTGAACACCTGCATGCGGGTCCAGTGCATATTGTCCATTCCGGCTACTTGATTGTCAGCCGCGGAAGATTGCGGTGTGCGTTCCTGTTTTAACAGTCGAAAGATCACTGGCGACAGGACGATCAGCACCCCCGCAGCCACCAGCCAAGAGCTGCGCCAACCGATTAAACCCATCAAGGCCACAAACAAGATTGGCAGCGTTGCCTCTGCAATCGAAAAGCCAAAACTCGCCACCGCCAAAGCCCGCCCGCGCGCCGCCACGAACCAACGCGCCATCGCGGTGCTGGCGACATGGGTCGACATCCCCTGCCCCATCAAGCGTAAGACAAATATCAACGCCACAAGCATCGGCACCGACGACACCAACGCCATCGAGACACAGGCAAACGCGAGGATAAGTAGCACAAAAGGCCCCAACACGCGGACCCGAAACCTGTCGGTCAATGCGCCCGCCCAAATCATCGTCGCCGCTGATCCAAGCGTCCCTAGCATGTAGATCCCGCCCCAAGTGGCATGGGTCAGGTCAAACTCTGCTCGGATTTCGCCGGCAAATATCGATAAGAAGAAGGTCTGCCCAAATGAAGAAGCGAATGTCAAAACCAGACCGGCGCTTAGCCAGTTCAGGTTGCTGCGGATAAACCGGATTGTGTCCACTAGCGGGCCACTACAGGAGACAGAATAAGTTCCGTGACATTTTGCACCGACAAAATGGTTCCAGGAAGCAGGCCCGTGCGCCCGCCATCCCCCGATAATGCGGAGTCCAAGTCCGGAATTTGCCCCAACAACTTCAGCAACGCAGCAGAGCGTGCAGTGGCAAAATGATTTGTTCCGCCTTCGCTATAAGCCGTCACATCAATGTAAGTGATCTCGTAATCGGAAATCTCGGACACATCGGTTAGCCTGCCAAGGCGGTTTTTCTGACCGGTCAACCGTTCGATCAAGCGCAGCGCCCTATCCTTTTTGGACGAGAAGATAATGAACGGATCCGGCAGTTCACCAATAGCGTCAGCCTGCGTTTTGAACAGGTCCAAGTCCAGATCGGGCGACATCAGCACCACTCCGCCAATGCGGTTCAACACTTTTGTGTTGCCTGAAATACCAAGCTCTCGCAGGGTCTCCATTGTCACCATTGATCCAAGCGAATGTGCGACCAAAATGATGTTATTGACGTTGGACTTTGACACTTCCTCAATCATCCGGCGCAAACCGTCGCGGGCAAACAGTGCGCTGTCGCGGTCATAGGCATACCCCAGCGGGTTGGCGGCGGACGGCCAAGAATAAGACATCACTACACCCGGCAAGCCCATGTCATGGCTCATCTGTGCAATGCGGTACACGCCATCGCTGAACCGGTTGTTGAACCCGTGCACGAAGATAATGACGTCTCGGTTTTTGGAATTTGCACCCGCAAGCGCCTTGTTCAAATCAGAGCGCAACTCAGGGCCGCCACGATAGGATTTGGTGTTAGACACCAAGAAGTGTTTCTGCGGGTTTGGCTTGCTGTTTGGCCATTCAATGTTGCCAGCTTCATGTGCTGGCGGAATGGAGACATCGATCAACCCGTAGTGCGACTGCCGCGATCGTTTGCTGCCGAACGGCAACTGGTCAGTTTGGCGAGTCGTGGCGAAGAAAACAGGGCGCAAAGTGGCGGTTTGCTCTCCCTCCGGTAGTCGCGCAAAGCCACCTGAATGAGTACAGGCAGACATCACCAAGGTGACTACAAAAAGAAGAATTCTAGCCTTCATGTCACTACAATACATACCTGCTGAGATCAGCTGACTTGCTCAACTCACCAAGGTGCTGCTCCACAAATTCGGCATTTACCACAACTTCGTCCCCAGATCGGTCCGGTGCCGTAAAGCTAAGCTCTTCGAATACCCGTTCCATCACCGTATAAAGCCTGCGTGCTCCGATGTTTTCTACGGATTGGTTTACCTCGGCCGCGATACGCGCAAGGGCCGCGATACCTTCATCGGTGAAGGAGACGGTGACCTCTTCGGTCCCCATAAGGGCTGAATACTGGCGGGTAAGCGCGTTATCCGTTTCGGTCAAAATACGCACGAAGTCGTCTTCTGTGAGGGCGCGCAACTCCACGCGAATGGGCAAGCGCCCTTGCAACTCTGGTAACAAATCCGATGGCTTGGCAATGTGAAAAGCGCCCGAGGCGATGAATAGTACATGGTCGGTTTTTACTGGCCCATGCTTGGTTGAAACCGTCGTGCCCTCGATCAAAGGCAGCAGATCACGCTGAACGCCTTCACGACTTACATCAGCACCACGGGCGTCTGCACGGGCGCAAACCTTGTCGATCTCATCAAGGAAGACGATGCCATTTTGTTCAACGGCCTCAATTGCGTTCTGTGTGACGGTCTCTTGATCCAGCAGCTTGTCCGCTTCGTCAGCGACCAAAACATCATAGGAATCCGATACCTTCATTTTGCGCTTGCTGGTCTTGCCGCCCATCGCTTTGCCGAACAAATCGCCAAGGTTCATCATGCCAGCCCCGCCCGCGCCCATACCGGGTTGGCCGGGAACCTCAAACATCTGAAACGGGTTCCCACCGCTGTTGTCGGCGACATCCAGTTCGATTTCCTTGTCGTCCAACACGCCATCGCGGAGCTTCTTGCGGAACATTTCGCGGGTACCTTCGCGCGACTCCGGTCCGGCCAATGCGTCGATTACACGCTCTTCTGCGGCTTCATGCGCTGCGGCTTTTACGTCTTCGCGCATATGCTCGCGGGTCATGACAATCGCCGCATCAACCAAATCGCGCACGATCTGCTCCACATCACGGCCCACATAGCCCACCTCTGTGAACTTTGTGGCCTCGACCTTCAAAAACGGTGCACGGGCCAATTTTGCCAAACGACGGGAAATCTCTGTTTTGCCCACACCCGTTGGCCCAATCATAAGGATGTTCTTCGGGTATACCTCGTCGCGTAGATCATCTGCCAACTGCTTACGACGCCAGCGGTTGCGCAAAGCTACGGCAACGGCGCGTTTGGCGTCGTTTTGGCCGATGATAAAGCGGTCCAGCTCAGACACTATTTCGCGTGGGGTCAGGTCGGTCACGTTGGCATCCTTTTAGGTTCGGGAGTGTTTTAGACATATGACCACGGCCCCGCAACTTGAAGGGCGGTTTTCACAGGAAGTGACGTTTCCGTGTAAGGGACTATCGCAGATGCGGATTTCAGAGAATACTCCGCCCATCGCATTAACTTATGGAGCACCCCATGATTACTCGTCGTTCAATTCTTCGCGGCGCAATTGCCGTTTCGACCGTTGCTGCAATGCCTGCATTTGCGGGTGGTCACGGCCGCATTGGTAAATTCAAAGGCGCTAGCAACCACGTAACGACCGGTCGCGCAGAACTGGTAAAATCCGGCAAAGGCGGCACGGTAGAGCTGCTGGGCGATTTTACCTTTGATGGCGCGCCAGATCCGAAAGTTGCGCTGGGAAAGGACGGCTTCGATCCCAAGACACTTATGGGCGCACTGAAGTCGAACAAAGGCGCATCTACTTACAAATTGCCAAAAGGCATCAACCCAGACGACTACAATGAAGTCTGGATCTGGTGTGAAAAGTTCAACGTTCCGTTGGGCGTCGCCAAGTTGTAATTACTCCGACACCGCCAGCCCGTCCTCATAAGGCGGCAGGCGTTGTTTTCCGGGGAAGTTCGGCAACAAGCCCAGCAACCATGCACGGGCTTGCGTCCAGAACGCCCCTAGCGAGGTCACGAACAGGCCAAGCACCAGCATTGTGACGACAGGGGCCCAATCGGTCCCTGTTTCACGAATGGCAGATGCCAAAAGCAATCCCATGTAAACGAGGCCTGCGGTCAAAAAGCTGCGGCGGTCAATGATGACGGCCAACAAGGTGAACAGCGCTAGAACGACGATCGCAAGGCTGGTGCCAATTGTGCCGCCCATCTGGTAGTTTGACATGACCAAAGTGTTCACCAACGCAGGTGCCGCAAGGATATGAAGCCAAAACGCGGATGCGGACTTGCGGCTAACGCGGTGCGGGTCCTGAAGGTCGAAGCGTAGGGCGGCGATGAAGGCGATAACCCCGAAGATCAACGTACCTACAGCCAAAGAGGGCTCATTCCTAAGATCAAAAAAGTCGGTGAGATTGTTAAAGACAGTAGCTCGTGACGGCGTTGTGGCGTCAACAATACCTGTCATCAGCAAAATACCAAATAACCCCAACAGTAGCATCGCGAATGGCAATTTGAAAAACCGGTAGTATAGCGCCATGCCCGCCATTCCAATGATGCCGACGATCATGGCGTTCTGGGGCGGCGCAGGGGTGCTTAAGTCGTCATAAATCACCGCATAGATTACCGCTGTGAGGCTAAGGGCAAAGGAGATGCTAAGCGCGATTGAGGGCAGCGACATGCGCCGCCTTTTGGTGAAATAAAGCGCAAGCGCCCACGATAGCGCCAATGCCACCAACGGTACAAATGCAACGTCGCCCAGTAATGCAGACAGGCTCAATAGACCTGTCATTAGCAACCCCAAACCGACAGTAACAAAAATTTCAGCAAAGCCTTTGAACAGCTCGAACGGTTCATCATCGCCGATCATATTGGCGCGGTAACCCTGCCTTTGATCTGACAGGATCATCAGCTTGCTGGCTTGTGTCTCGTCCAACACACCGGATGACACCGCTGCGCGAAGGTCATCGCGCGATACTCCCTTATCCACCAATTGTCTCCACGGTCAGGTTGCCGTTGGTATATACGCATATGTCGGCGGCAATTTTCATCGCCTCTCGTGCGACGGTTTCGGCGTCTTTGTCTGTACCCATCAACGCGCGGCCTGCGGCCAATGCGAAGTTCCCGCCGGATCCGATAGCGGTGACGTCATGTTCTGGCTCCAAGACGTCCCCTGCGCCGGTGATCACGAACAAGTCTGTACCGTCGGTGACGATTAACATGGCCTCTAGGTTCTTCAGATATTTATCGGTGCGCCAGTCTTTTGCGAGTTCCACCGCTGCGCGCGCCAATTGACCGGGAACGGCCTCAAGTTTGCTTTCTAGGCGCTCCAGCAACGTAAAGGCGTCTGCGGTGGAGCCTGCAAAACCTGCAACGACGTCCATCCCACCCGGTGATAGGCGCCGTACCTTGCGTGCTGTGCCCTTCATCACGGTTTGACCGACAGAAACCTGCCCGTCCCCTGCGATGACGACTTTGCCGCCTTTGCGGACGCCGATGATGGTGGTGCCGTGCCAGCCCGGGAATGTGTCGTCAGACATGCTGCTCTCCTGTGTTCGTTGGGGACATATAGTCATGGTTAAGCGGGGGCGCAAAGAGGAGACAGGGGGGCAAGCGTACTGTGTGGCCCATCGCCTTCCGACTTTCCCCGTAAATTTTCTACAAATTTAAGGTAAAATCAGATCATTCAAACCTCTAGATACAGAGACTAGGAAGATGCCCGATCTATTACTGGGCGGCATTGCGATAAATGAGGTCCTCGTCGACCCCAATGGCGCAAACAACTTTGACACGGATGGTAGCGGTGCCGCACGCGGCGCTGACGAATTTCTTGAGCTCATTAATACCTCTGGGAGTGCAATAGACATCTCTGGTCTGGAGCTGTGGGACGCCGGACGTGACAACTGGTTTACCTTTCCACCTGGCAGCATTCTTGAGGCAGGCGCAGTGGCCGTTGTTGTGCGGAATGTGCAGTCAGGGGGTAGCCTGCCCAGCGTGTCGGGCGACAACTTGGCCTTTGATGCCGATTTCGGAAGCGGGGTGTTCAACAACGGGGCCGACAATCTAGTGGTCTATGACCCCGTAAACGACGAATTCATTCAAGCAACCTATAACGGCGACACGTTGGATGACCCGACGACGGGGCCAAACTACGCTGGCTTTTCGAGCACAGCGACACGCGTCGGCTCGGGGGAAGACTTCGGCAATGATCAAGACGGGTTTTCAATCCAACGCAGCGGGGCAGGATTTACCAATGACGCAACCCCAACCCCCGGATCATCAAACGTTTGCTTTGCGTCCGGTACGTTGCTTGAAACACAAAACGGGTTCCAAACCATAGAAACCCTGCGCGCAGGCGATTTGGTCAAAACCCGTGATGCGGGCCTGCAACCCATCCGTTGGATATTTGCGCGCCACGTAAGTCGCGCCGAGGTGAGAGCCGATGAGACCCTTGCACCCCTTCGGATTGCCGCAGCAACGCTACATCCCGATCAATCGACTTTACGAGTGTCTCGTCAGCATAGGTTGCTGGTGCGAGGTAAGGTAGCGCAGCGTATGTTCGGTGAAAGTGAAGTTCTTGTGCCAGCCAAGGACCTTTTGGGGTGTTCTGGTGTTGCCTTAGACAAACCAAAGGCTGCGTTTTACTATTTTCACGTCCTTTTGGATGAACACCATGTCCTGAATGCCAATGGCGTCGCGGCAGAAAGTTTGTTTTTGGGCGCGGAGACGATGAATATCTTGACCGACGCTGCGCGCGAAGAGCTAGAGGTGCTGTTTCCCCAGCACCACGAGGAAACGCTGCGGCGCGAATTTGAAGCTGCACGAAAGCTGAGATCAGGTGCGCGGGCAAGATGGATGATCGAGCGGTTTGAAAAGAACTCAAAGGTGGCTTTGGTCAGCTTCTAGTTCGCACAAAAAAGGGCCCCGACATTGCTGTACGAGGCCCGTTTGAATTCTTGTTGTGAAGCTTAGTCCAGCGTGCGCTCGACCTCTTCGCGGGTGAAAATCTCGATGACATCTGCCGCACGAATGTCGTCGTAGGCTTCAAACGCCATGCCGCACTCTTGGCCGGATTGAACTTCTGGCACTTCGTCTTTGAAGCGCTTCAGGGTTTTCAATGTGCCTTCGTGGATCACAACGTTGTCGCGTAGCAAACGGACCCCAGCAGAGCGGCGGGCCACCCCTTCGGTCACGATACAACCAGCAACTTTGCCGACGCCGGTAACCTTGAAGACTTCTTTGATCTCGGCGTAGCCGATGAAGTTTTCTTTGATCTCGGCAGACAGCAGACCGGAGGCAGCTTGCTTCACGTCATCCACAAGGTCGTAGATGACCGAGTAGTACCGGATCTCCACGCCTTTTTGGTTGGCGGTGTTGCGGGCCGGTGTGTTGGCACGAACGTTAAAGCCAAACACTGGTGCGCCGGAAGCCTCGGCCAAGCCGATGTCGCTTTCGGTGATCGCACCAACGCCAGAGTGAAGAACACGAACGCGAACTTCATCGTTGCCGATTTTCTCCATCGCTTGAACGATCGCTTCGGCAGACCCTTGAACGTCGGCCTTCACCAAGATTGGCATCTCGGTCAGGTTTTCGTCGTCTTTGGCTTTTGCCATCAGCTGCTCAAGGGTTGTTGCGGCACCAGCGGCGGCGCGTTTGTCCTTGGCGGCCTTTTCGCGGTATTCAGCGATTTCACGAGCCTGAGCTTCAGTATCCACCACGTTCAAAACGTCACCAGCTTCGGGCGTACCGTTGAGGCCAAGAACCTCGACCGGAACAGATGGGCCAGCTTCTTTGATGCGGTCGCCTTGGTCGTTGATCAGCGCACGAACCTTACCGTACTGCTCACCCACAACGAAGATGTCGCCTTGGCGAAGTGTACCATTTTGAACCAGAACAGTCGCAACAGGGCCACGACCCACATCAAGCTGCGCCTCGATCACGGCACCAGAGGCGGCGCGATCGGGGTTGGCTTTGAGTTCCAGAATTTCTGACTGAAGCGCTATGGCCTCAAGCAATTGGTCCAGACCTTGGCCGGTTGTCGCAGACACTTCAACGTCTTGGACGTCACCGGACATTTTCTCAACGATCACTTCGTGCTGAAGCAAATCGGTGCGAACTTTGTCTGGGTTGGCGTCATGTTTGTCGACCTTGTTGATCGCAACAATCATCGGCACCTTCGCCGCTTGGGCGTGGTTAATAGCCTCAATGGTTTGCGGCATAACGGCGTCGTCAGCAGCCACAACCAGAACAACGATGTCAGTTACCTGAGCACCACGGGCACGCATCGACGTAAACGCCGCGTGACCCGGAGTATCAAGGAACGTCAGCAGGCTGCCATCTTGGTCAACCTGATAAGCACCGATGTGCTGGGTGATACCGCCAGCTTCACCCGCAGTAACGCGAGCGTTGCGGATCGCATCCAGCAGGGATGTTTTACCGTGGTCAACGTGGCCCATGATCGTGATCACTGGGGCGCGTGGCGACAGGTCTTTTTCGTCGTCGTCGATCTGTGTGATGACGTCTTCAACATCCGCATCGGATACGCGAACGACCTTGTGGCCAAACTCTTCGATGATCAGCTCAGCGGTGTCAGCGTCAATTGTTTGTGTCTGCGTGGCCATGATGCCGTTTGTCATCAAAGCTTTCACAACATCTGCAACGCGCTCCGACATGCGGTTTGCCAACTCAGAAACAACGATGGCTTCTGGCAGTTGAACGTCACGAACAACCTTTTCGCGCTCAACTGATCCACCCATTGCCTTTTGACGCGCACGCTCTTGCTTGCGCTTCATGGCTGCCATGGATTTGTGACGGCCATCGCCGCCGCGCAAAGCTTGGTTCAACGTCAACTTGCCAGAGCGGCGGGCGTCGTCGTTGCGGTTCTTTGCGTTTTTGTTGTCGCGATCGTCACGATCACGGCGGGCAGGTGTCGGGGCAGCTTTGCCGCCGCCACGTGGGCCGGATGGTGCAACTGCAGGCTCGCCAGGAGCAGCCGCCGCTGCGGGGGCAGCCGCTGGTGCTGCTGCGCGGGCTTTGGCTTCTTCAGCTTCGCGTTTCTTGCGTGCCTCTTCTTCGGCCTTGGCCTTCAAAGCGTCTTCGCGTTCTTTTTCCTGACGCTCTTTGGCTTCAGCCTCGGCGCGGCGACGTTCGCGGCGTTCCTGCTGTTCGGCCTCTTCGCGTGCACGGCGTTCCGCGTCTGCTGCTTCTTGCTCCTTTGCGGCCTGAAGCGCCTTCATGCGGCGTTCCATTTCCGCATCAGAGATGCCCGCAGGGCGTTTGGAAGGATCGCCCACCGAAGGGGATCCAGTAATCGAAGGCTTCGCGCCACCGGGTTTGGGCACAACCACGCGCTTACGCTTGGTTTCCACCACTACATTCTTGGTGCGCCCGTGGCTGAAGCTTTGCTTCACGTTGCCGGGGCGTGCGCCAGAAGAAAGGCCTAGGGGTTTTTTACCGTCACTATCGCTCATGCGTCGTCTTTTCCTTTCGGGCGGGATTTCTTTCCGCCGCTATGTCCGCGGACACCTTTCAGCTTGATGCCCTCAACCTTGATCTGTCGGCTGAGGCCACCTGCCGTTAAGGCGCCATGTATCACACTTTCCCGACCGAATGCCAAACCCAATTCCTGAGAGGTCAAACAGCCAATAAAAACGTCTTTTCCGGGAGGCGAGTGAAGCTTTGATTTGCCCCGCTCCGACCCATCACTTGCTTGTACCAAGAGGGTAGCGAACTCGTTCTCCAACAAGCTCTTTACCTTCTCGTAACCGGTGACCGCCTGCCCCGCCTTCCGCGCGAGCGAGATCAAATCAACCAAACGACGTGCCAGCAACTTCTCGGTCTGCTCGAACAAACCATCTGGCACGGTCACTTGCTCCTTGGCGGAGCGAGAGAAAGCCTTCGTCTTGATCGCCTTTTCCAAGGCTTCTTTTTCGGCGCTCACCCAAATGCCACGGCCGGGCAGTTTGTTGCGAACGTCTGGTACGGCCTGACCTTCAGGCCCTACCACAAAACGGATCATATAAGCTGGGTCACGCAGCTCTCCCGTAGCGATACACCGTCGCTTTGGGCCGTCTTGCTCGTTTTCTTGACCGCCGCGGCTCATGCCGGGATCCCTGAGGCCTGAGATCAGGCCTCAGCCTCCGTAGCGTCTTCAGAACCTTCTTCGGCGTCATCTTCCTCGGATGCCAAATCAGCAGGATCAACCCAGCCAAGCTGGATACGAGCGGTCATTACCATGTTCTGCGCCTCTTCCAGAGACACATCGAAGGGCTCCAAAACGCCGTCGTCCTTGGACCGTTCGCCATTCACTGTTGTCCAGCCACCGGCCAGTTCCCAGTCAGCACAGGTCGCGAAATCTTCTAGCGTTTTAACGTCATCCTTAGCGAGCGCTTCGACCATTTGAGGCGTCAGGCCGTCAAATTCGATGAGGCTGTCCTGCGCGCCCAGTTCGCGGGCGGCTTCCAATGCCTTTTTGGCTGCGGCTTCCAGATAGTCGCGGGCACGGGCCTGCAATTCGGAAGCTGTGTCGCCGTCGACGCCGTCGATGACAAGCAATTCGTCAACTTCGACATAAGCAACTTCTTCCAAAGAGGTGAAGCCTTCGGACACCAGAAGCTGTGCAAAGAACTCGTCCAAATCCAACGATTCCATGAACAATTTGGTGCGGACTTCGAACTCGGCTTGGCGACGCGCGGATTCTTCTTCCTCAGTCATGATGTCGATATCAAGACCAGTCAGTTGCGACGCAAGGCGAACGTTTTGACCGCGACGACCAATCGCCAAGGACAGCTGCTCTTCTGGGACAACAACTTCAATGCGCTCGGCTTCTTCGTCCAGAACAACCTTGGAGACTTCAGCAGGCTGAAGCGCGTTCACCAAGAATGTTGGCTGGTCTTCGTTCCAAGGGATGATGTCGATTTTCTCGCCTTGCAGCTCGTTGACGACAGCCTGAACACGGGAGCCACGCATACCAACACAGGCCCCAACGGGGTCGATAGAGGCGTCGTTGGAAATCACAGCGATCTTCGCGCGCGAACCAGGGTCGCGGGCAACGGCTTTGATCTGGATGATGCCGTCATAGATCTCTGGAACTTCCATTTTGAACAGTTCCGCCATGAATTGCGGGTCGGTCCGTGACAGGAAGATCTGAGGTCCACGAACTTCGCGGCGCACATCTTTGATGTAGACGCGGATGCGGTCGTTCGGGCGGTAGCTTTCGCGGCCGATCTTTTCGTTGCGGCGCAGAATGGCTTCGCCACGACCGATGTCGACGATAACATTGCCGTACTCTTCGCGTTTGACCTGACCGTTGATGATGGTGCCGGCCTTGTCTTTGAATTCTTCGTACTGACGGTCACGCTCGGCTTCGCGCACTTTCTGCAAGATAACTTGCTTGGCGGATTGCGCGGCGATGCGGCCCATTTCTACTGGCGGAACTTCGTCAACGATGGTGTCGCCCACTGCCGGATCGTCAAGGTAATCCTTGGCGTCCTCGACGTTCAGCTCGGCGCGGTCGTTTTCGATCATGTCGTCTTCAACCACGGTACGCACGCGGGTAAATGTTGCCTTGCCGGTTTTCCGGTCGATGGAGACGCGAATGTCCAACTCAGCGCCGTAACGCGACTTGGCCGCGCGGGCGAGGGATTCTTCCATCGCTTCGACCACCAGTTCCGGGTCGATCATTTTCTCGCGGGCCACAGCTTCTGCGGTTTGCAGCAGCTCGAGTTGGTTGGCTGAGGTAATTGCCATTAGTCGTCTCCTTCACCATCGACGATTTGTTGAACTTCGTCGAATTGGGTTTCGTCAATTTCGCCCGCGTCTTTGCGGTTTTTAAGTACGTCGCGGATCAGCTCGTCAGTCAGAACCAATTTTGCGTCGGTGAGCCATTCGAATTTCAGGCCAATGGTGCCTTCTTCAATGGTAATCAGAACCTCGTCGCCTTCGGTGCCAGCAAGCTGGCCTTTGAAACGGCGACGGCCGTCGATCAATTCTTCGGTTTCGATCTTCGCCTCATAGCCGTCCCACATGCCAAAATCCTTCAGGCGCGTCAGGGGGCGGTCGATGCCAGGGCTAGAGACCTCCAGATTATATTCACCCGAAATGGGGTCTTCGACATCAAAGATCGCGGACAGGGCCGTCGAAATTTTGGCGCAGTCATCAACTTCAATGCCGCCTTCAGGCTTTTCGGCCATAACTTGGACGATATCGGTTTTGCCAGTCTGAAGGCGCATCCGCACGAGTTCATACCCCAGCCCCTCGATGACGGGTTGGGCAATCTCGGCCAGACGACGGTCGATGGCGGCTTTGGCGATCAGATCAGACATAACTTCCTTAGAGGCACAAAAAAACGGGCGCGCGGCCCGTTGATGTTTCCCGGTGGGCGCTGGGGGTGGAAGCCAGCGCGCCGCTGTTAAGAGGGGATATAGGCCAAGAGGGTCGAGTCTGCAAGTTTTGTTTGCGGTTGTTCTACTGAGGGCCGCAAACGGGTCCAAAATCTGCCCTATTCCCAAATTAACCATTCAAACAGTCAATTTGGAAGGATTTGAAAATGGACTTTATCAGCTTTGGCGCCTTGGCGTCTGTCGGTGGCGGCGCATTCTTGTGTGGCGTGGCCGTTATGTATGTTGTCATGAACCGCACGTGGAAAAAGCGTGACGCGGAACGCGCAGCAACCTAACCAATTAAAAACGCCCCGCCAAAGTGACGGGGCGTTTTTTTATTCTTTTGTGGGGTCGCTTACGCGAACCACCAACGCTCCATGAAGCGGGAGCTGTCCATCTGGAACACGTTCCCGATGGTTCCGGAGCTCGCCAGTTTCGTAGAGTGCGCGTCAACGTAGTTCGCATACATTGGAATGACTGTGCCGCCCTCTTTGGACATCAAGCTCTGCATTTCAGTGTATTGCTCTTTACGCTTGGCGCTGTCGAGTTCCGCACGGGCAGACAACAGCAGCTCTTGGAAGCGAGCATTTTCCCAGCCAGTGTCATTCCACGGAACACCTGTTTCATAGGCGGTCGAGAACATCCAATCTTCGGTTGCGCGGCCAGACCAGTAGCAAGCACACCAAGATTTTTTCAACCAAACGTTAGACCAGTAGCCATCGTCTGGCTCTTGAACCACGTTGATGTTGATACCACCGGCTTTGGCAGATGCTTGATACAGTTGTGACGCATCCACCGCACCGGCAAACGCGGCATTCGCAGCCGACAGATCAACGTCCAAGCTGTCGAGACCAGCTTCCTTGAGGTAGAACTTGGATTTGTCCGGATCATAGGAGTTTTGCTCCAGATCGGCGGCGTAATACTGGTTTGCTGGGCCGATTGGGTGGTCATTGGCGACTTTGCCGTGACCTTGCAAGATCTTGTCGACCAGCTCTTCACGGTTGATGCCGTACTTCAGAGCCTTGCGAACATTCAAGTTATCAAATGGCGCGGAGCCTGTTTGCATTGGGAAGGTGAAGTGCTGGTTGCCAGTCACCTCCATGATGGTGACCATCGGGTTAGCCTTGAGCAATGCTTCTGTTTTCACATCCACACGGTTCACGGCATCCACTTGGCCGGTCATCAACGCGTTCATACGCGCGGAAGAGTCGTTGATCGCGATAACTTCTACTTCGTCGAAGTGGCCTGCGGAATCGCCTTTGTAGTGGTTGGCAAAACGCTTACCGACGAAACGAACGCCAGGATCGAAGGATTCGACTTGGTACAATCCTGTACCGATGCCTTTGGCGATGGCTTCATCCACTTGGCCCGCAGGGAACATCAAGATGTGATAGTCCGACAGCAGGAACGGGAAGTCAGCATTGCCCGCAGCCAAAGTCATCTGGATTTCGTGATCGTTGATTTTCTTCATCTCGGAGATGGCAGAAACGATCGGTTTGGCAGCAGATTTCGCGCCTTCAGCAGTGTGCATGCCCAAGGATTCGATCACGTCGTCCGCGCCAAATGCTTTGCCGTTGTGGAAGGTTACACCCTGACGCAACTTGAATGTCCAAGTCTTCGCATCAGCGGAGGCTTCCCAGCTTTCAGCCAATTCACCTTTCAGTTGGCCGTCTGCGCCAACTTCGGTCAGGCAGTCAAATACAGCACCGTGGGCGCACATGATCATGAAGCTATCGGAGTGCGTACGGCCATCCCAGCTATCAGAGGTGTTCGCGCCAGCAATACCAAGGCGAAGCTTACCGCCCTGTTTGGCCTGCGCGCGAAGCGGTAGGCCGGTAGCGGATAGTACGCCAGCAGCAACACCCGTCTTAAGCAGGCTACGTCTTGAAATTTGTGACATTGAGGTCTCCCAGTTGGTTTTTGTGAGTAGCGGTTCAGCCGCAGTTATATCGGCCCCTTCTGATGGGGCGATTCGCTTTACATCTTATCAACAGCAGCGTCGCCGATGTTATCAACTCCGCGTTCCTGTAGAAGATTTGTGAGCCAGTCAGGGTCCATTTCTGGAACAGAACTTAGCAGTAAGTCGGTATATGGGTGATGCGGAGGCTGGAACATATCCAGCTTGGGGCCCTGTTCGACCACACTGCCGTCTTTCATGACCACAACCTCATCCGCGATGGAGCGAACGGTCGCCAAGTCATGCGTGATGAACATGTAACTAAGGCCCAATTCGTCCTGCAGCTTGGCGAGCAAACGCAAAATGCCCTCTGCCACCAGTTGGTCCAGCGCCGAGGTGACCTCGTCGCAAATGATAAACTTTGGTTCGGCCGCCAAGGCGCGCGCGATACCGATGCGTTGCTTCTGACCACCCGAAAGCTCGGATGGAAGGCGATGGAAGTATTCGGTTGGCTCCAGTTCGATCTCGGCCAGCAATTCATCCACGCGTTTGCGTTTCTCTTTGCCGGTAAGACCCATGTAAAACTCGACGGGCCGCCCAATGGTTTCGCCAATGCTTTTGCGCGGGTTAAGGGCGGTGTCGGCCATTTGATAGATCATCTGGGCCTGTCGAAGCTGGCTTTTGTCGCGCTTCTTGTAGTCCAGCGGCAATTGTTGACCGTCAAACTCGATATGCCCAATACGCGGCGGAAGCAGGCCGGTAATACAGCGGGCGGTGGTCGATTTCCCCGAGCCGGATTCGCCAACGACAGCCACCGTGCGGCCTGCATGAATGTCAAAGCTTACATCATGTAAAACGTCGACCGTCCCATAGGCGGCAGTCACATTGTGGATGCTAACAACAGGGGTCGCTTTGACGTTGATCGCCGGTTTGGCGGGGCGTTCAAAGCTGCGAACGGCCCATAAGGACTTGGTGTATTCCTCTTTCGGGGAGGACAGCATGGTGCGGGTGTCCGCCTCCTCTACTTCGTCGCCCTTAAGCAGAACTTTGATTTTGTCCGCCATTTGCGCAACCACGGCCAGATCGTGGGTAATGTAGATCGCGGCGGTGTCGAATTGCTCCACAATATCGCGGATCGAGGCAAGCACCTCGATCTGGGTTGTCACATCCAATGCGGTGGTTGGCTCATCAAAGATAATAAGATCGGGGCGGCACGCCATGGCCATCGCAGTCATTGCACGTTGCAACTGCCCGCCAGAGACTTGGTGTGGGTAGCGAAACCCGATTTCGTCCGGATTTGGAAGACGCAGGCGGCGGTAAAGCTCCATTCCGTCTTGTTCACTGTCAGTTCTGCTGGATACGCCATGCTGAACTGGCCCTTCGGAATGCTGATCGATCAGCTTATGCGCAGGGTTGAAGCTGGCGGCGGCGGATTGCGCAACATAGGCGATCCGTTTGCCCAGCAGGTCCCGCTTTACCGCAGCGGAGGCGGTGACAAGATCCACCCCGTCAAACACAACAGAGCCGTTGCTGATCCGTACGCCGTCACGGGTATAGCCCATCGACGCAAGGCCAACGGTGGATTTTCCCGCGCCGGACTCGCCGATCATGCCAAGGACTTCGCCCTTCTTCAAATCAACGTCGATGCCGTTGATAATCGGGTTCCATGTTTCGTCAGACCGACCTTCGATCTTCAGGTCACGAATTTTTAGTAGCAGGTCGCTCATTCTTTTAGCCCCGACGATTTATGTAGCATCCAGTCGACCACGAAGTTCACGGCGACAGTCAGCAGGGCGATGGCACCAGCGGCCAACAACGGAGTAACAGCAACATTCGGCGCAAAGGAGGCGAAGTTGATGAACTGTGACAGGTCGCGCACCATGGTGCCCCAGTCAGCCTTTGGTGGCTGAATTCCGACACCGAGGAAGCTGAGCGACGCGATGGTTAGGAACACGAAGCAGAAACGCAAACCGAATTCGGCCAGCAAAGGCGCAAGCGCGTTTGGCAAAATTTCGCGGAAGATCAGATATCCCAACCCTTCGCCACGCAGCTTTGCGGCCTCGATGTAGTCCATGACGACGATGCTTTGCCCTACGGCACGCGACAGGCGGAACACGCGGGTGCTGTCGATCACGGCAATGATGAAAATCATGTAAATAGTGACCAACCAAGCTTCGCTGCCGGCCCACGCGGTGGCGATTGTCATCAGCAGCAGCGAAAAGATCAGCGACGGGATGGCCATCAAGGCATCCACCATGCGCGACAGAAGTTGGTCCAGCCAACCTCCCAAAACAGCGGCCAAGAAGCCCAAAGTGCCACCAAGCAAGAACGCCAGACAGGTCGTAACAAAGGCGATGCCGACTGTGTTTTGTGCGCCATAGATCAGGCGGCTAAGGATATCGCGACCAATTTGGTCGGTGCCCAATGGAAACTCGGGGTCGCCGCCCAATGCAGGATCACCACCGGCAACCACATTGGCCGCACCCAGAATTTCTTCTTGGCCGTAGGGGGCGATGAGGCCTGCAAAAATCGAAACGAAGGCATAGATGATAATCATCATAATGCCGAACGCTGCGGTCAGCGGCATGGAGCGGAACAGCTTCTTGCTGCCCTCTGTCCCGATAGTGCGAAACACCGTGCGGAAGACCCAAGATGCAGCCGCGAAACCCAAAATGCCGATAACAGCCCAGCGGAAAAAGATAACGCCCGCTTGTGGGACACCTTCAACAGCCCGTGGCTGGAAGAAATACCAAACGCTGAATGTCAGCGCGACCGCAGCAAACACATACCCGAAAGCAACGCCTAAAGGCAGGTCCCGAAAATACGGCTTGTTGTTCGTTGCCTTTTGCGCGCCAAGGCGAAACACCCACGCAGCACCCAACATGGCGATAAGGCCGCCAATAATCCAAATAAGAGCGTTCATTTTGGATGCCTCAGACGTGGGTTGGAGACAATGGATAAGATATCCGCCGTCAGATTGAGCAAGATGTAGACCGCCGCGAAGATCAGGCAGCAGGCCTGCACAACAGGGATGTCACGAATTTTGACGCTATCCACGAACAGCTGACCGATACCGGGATAAACGAAGACAACCTCAACCACGACCACGCCGGTGACGAGATAGGCCAAGTTCAACGCAATAACGGTGATGATCGGCGCCAGTGCATTTGGTAGCGCGTGCTTCACAATGACCCGCATCGGCGACAAGCCCTTCAGGCGCGCCATCTCAATATAGGGTGAGGCCAGCAAGTTGATGATCGCCGCACGCGTCATCCGCATCATTTGCGCGGTAACTGCTAACGTCAGTGTCAAAGCGGGCAGCATGGTTTTGTTCAGCCGGTCGCTGAACTCCATGCCAGGAAAGATATTCGACAGCGATGGGAATACCGGATTCAGCACCGCAAGAAACAAGATCAACACATATGCGAGGAAGAACTCGGGGCTGGAGATAGCTGAAAGTGTGGTGACGTTCATTGCTTTGTCGAAGGCTGTGTTGCGGTACAAAGCGGTCAGAATGCCCAATGTAACGGCCAGCGGTACGGCGATTGCAGCGCTCACTCCGGCCAGAAACAATGTGTTCTTCAGGCGCGGTACGATCTGGTCAAACACGGTGATAACGTCACCACCGGTGCTAGCGCCAGCAAAGGACTGAAACAACGCTTGTGACATGGGGACACCCAGATCACCTTGAAGAGCGCCTCCCAGCCATTTGAGATAGCGGGTCACGGGGCTCGCGTTGAGACCAAGCTGGTCGCGAATGGCGGCGACCGCTTCGGGTGTAGCACCCTGACCTAGAATGGATTGTGCGAAATCACCTGGTAACGCGTTGACCGCGATAAAGATGATAATCGAAACGGCGAAGAGGGTTGCGATCCCAAGCAACAGTCTTTGAAGGATAATCTTTGATAGTCCAGCCACAGGTGTTTTTTACATCCCATCAGTTTCCCCAGATTGCGAGACTAACGTCAGATATTAATCTGTAAACCCGCAACGCAAGATTCTTCTGGATTTTTGGTCGTTTGAATCCAATTAGGTGTAATTTTCACCTAAGAGGTTCATTATTCGAACAAGCTCCTCCGTGATTGAAGGTTCTGACAGCGCATGACCCGAGGCAGCAACCATCCTAAGGCGGGCATTTTGCCATCCTTTCGCAAGGTTATAGGCCGAAATGGGCGGGCAGATCATGTCATAACGCCCTTGAACAATATCTGTTGGAATATGTTCGATGGTGCTCCGGCGTGCCAGAATTTGACCATCATGGTCAAGGAAACCCTTGTGGGTGAAATAGTGGTTTTCCAGTCGCGCAAATGCACGTGCGTATTCGGCAGGGGCATTTCCAACGGGGTGATTCACCCGCAAGGCAGCAAGGGCGTTTTCCCAACCAGCCCAAGCCCGCGCGTATAATGTCTCGAGTGCGATATCACCGGAAAACAGGCGCCGGTTGTAGGCGGCGATCATATCGTCTTGCTCTTCCAGCGGCACGAGGTCCGCAAATAGCGCCCATTGCTCTGGAAAAAACTGACCAGCGCCGCCGCCATAGAACCAATCCAGTTCTGCTTGCGTCATCAAGAAAACCCCGCGCAACACCAGATGGGCCGCGCGATCAGGATGGCTTTGCGCATAAAGTAGGGACAAGGTCGCGCCCCAGCTGCCACCAAAGACAACCCATTTGTCGATCCCGAAGGTTTCTCGGATCAACTCGATATCGCGAATAAGGTGTTGGCTGGTATTATGCTCCACGCTTGCGTGCGGCCGCGACCGACCACAGCCGCGCTGATCAAACAAAACAATGCGGTATATGGTCGGGTCAAAATATCTGCGCATCGCAGGAGAGCACCCTCCTCCGGGGCCGCCGTGTAGCACTACAACTGGTATACCTTGGGGGTTTCCGCATTGCTCAACGTAAATGCGATGGCCGTCTCCCACTTCCAGCATTCGCTGATCAAAGGGGTCAATCGGTGGGTAGAGATGCGCCACCGCGCTGTTTTGTCCTGACGATCTGTCCATATAGCCCTATATAGTCGGCATAGCGCTGGGTGCCATGCCCGAAAGTGACCAAATTGAAGATGAGTTTGCACATGAATGCCTCGACCGTCGACCCCTCAGAAGTAGCGAAGTTTGAAGCCATGGCCGCAGAGTGGTGGGACTTGAATGGCAAATTTAAGCCGCTCCATATGCTGAACCCGTGCCGGTTGGACTACATCACAAGCCAGATTTCCGCAGAGTTTGATCGAGATCTGGATGCGCCGGAGCCGTTCAAAGGACTTCGTATTTTGGATATCGGCTGTGGGGGCGGATTGCTGTCAGAGCCGATGGCGCGTTTGGGTGCAGATGTGGTGGGTGCGGATGCGGCTGGTGGAAACATTCCGGTAGCGCAAGTGCATGCCGCGCAATCGGGATTAAACATAGACTATCGTCACACCACGGCCGAAGCGCTGGCCGACGCGGGCGAGCAATTCGACGTCATTTTGAACATGGAGGTCGTGGAGCATGTTGCAGACCCGCTTGCCTATTTGACCGCTTGCAAAACACTGCTGAAGCCCGGCGGACTGATGCTCTGCTCGACCATCAACCGGAACCCCAAAAGCTTCATGGTGGCGATTATCGGGGCGGAACACATCATGCGGTGGCTGCCGAAGGGGACGCATGAATGGAACAAGTTCATCACGCCGGATGAGTTGTTCAATCTGATTTCTGATGCGGGGCTAAGCCCCGTGGACCGCAAGGGGTTCGTGTTTAATCCGATTGCATGGAGCTGGTCTTTGTCGGATCGCGACTTATCGGTGAACTATGTCACGGCAAGCACAAAGCCTGCCTAGTCCTCCATTAAACTACGGCGAAGATCGCGCAGAATTGGGATAGAATCGCGAACTCTGTCCGAGCCTACGTTGTTCACGATCCCCACAATCATGGGTGCTATGGTCTCCAGCGCAGAATCGCGGGCGCGTCGGCCAGCGGGGCTAATCACAACTTGCTTGCGTCGCGCATCGTCCCAATCGGGTGAAACATGGATGTGACCGGCCCATTCCAACTTTGCCAGCGTGTTTGTCAGCGCACCCCGTGTCAGCGCAAAACTTTTGGCCAATTGTGCAGGCGTGCGCGGGTCGGTCAGTTGATACAGGTGATTCAGCAAGGTGAAATGAGACAACTCCATGCCTTTGGGCAGCGCTTTGCTCAGCTTGTTTCGCGCAAGCTGGTCCACCATGAACAGCTCGCTAAACAGCGATACGGCAACGGAATTTGGGGTCTCTGGCATAGGTCAAAACGTATAGGGGCGGTCATGTGTTAGGGAAGGGACACGCTGTCGCGCCCTCGCAACGTCGCCCAGATCGATCTCGAGGCAGACCATACCGGCATCCGTCCCTGCGTCCAGAATTACTTCGCCCCACGGGCTAATAACGACGGAATGCCCATAGGTGGAACGGGATTTTCTTATGCTGGATTCATGCTTTCCGGTTTGGGCAGGGGCAATCACGAAGCAGCCGGTTTCAATCGCCCGCGCCCGCAACAGGCTTTCCCAATGCGCCGCCCCAGTGACCGGAGAAAACGCCGCGGGGGCGGTGATGATGTGTGCCCCAGCATGCGCCAGATCGCGGTAAAGCTTGGGAAACCGCATATCATAGCAAATGGTCATCCCGATTTTGGCGAAACCGGCATCCGCCACGACCGCGCGGTTTCCGGGGCGGTAGCCATCGCTTTCGCGGTAGCTTTCGGTCGCCGAGATATCCACGTCGAACATGTGAATTTTGTCGTACCACGCGGCAATCTCACCTTGCGGATTTATCAAGAAGCACCGATTGGCAAACCGCCCGTCGGGGTCATTCGTCTTCAGGGCCAAAGACCCGATCATGAGCCAAACCTTGTACTCGGCGGCTGCAAGAAGGAAGGCCGCCAAGCTGGGGTCATCGTCTTGCGTGGATAACACCGACGTTTGATGTTGACGGCTTGTCGAGAGGCAGTTGGTCACCTCTGGCGTCAATATGAACTCGGCCCCAGCCGCCGCCGCGTCCTTGATCAACGCAAGCGTTACAGGCAAGTTTTCTGCAGGAGCATCGCTTGCGTTGAGCTGGAGAAGTGCGAGCTTCACTTTAACAAGGCGTTTAGTTTGCCGCGACGATCCAAGGCGTTCAGGTCATCGAATCCGCCAATATGCTTCCCGTCGATAAATATCTGAGGAACCGTCCGCCCCCCGTTTGAGCGTTGGATCATTGTGGCCTTGGCGCCGCTGTCACGCTCTACGTCGGTTTCTTCGTATGACACACCTTTTTGGGCCAAGAGGCGCTTGGCGGCGTGGCAGTAGCCACATGTCGATTTTGTATATAGCTCGATCTTGGCCATCGGGTTCAAATCCTTCGTCATTTTTGCGTTGGCACCTTAGCTAGTCATCTTTTGACACGCGCGCCAGCACCACAACGTCAACTTCTCGTGCGCCAGCTGAAATGCAGGCCTCGGTGCAGGCCGCTAAAGTCGCACCAGATGTCATGACGTCGTCAACCAGCAGAACATGTTTCCCGTTTAGTTGCGCCCCCTTTTTGGGGTGCGGGGTTATGGCTCTGCTCAGGGTGGCAAATCGGCTGATGCGCGATTTTCCGTCCAACACCTCTGTCGATTGGGGGCGCTTCAGCGCATTGGGAAGAAAGGGCGTTCCTAGCTGTTCGGCTAGAATTTTCGCGATCAGTGCCGATTGGTTGTACCGCCGTTTAAGTTGCCGAAGCCAGTGCAGCGGGACGGGAACAACAACCGTGTCAGGCTCTATCGGCGGCGCGATACGGGCCATCCACATTGCCGCCGGTCGCGCCAATTCGGTTCGATCCCCATGCTTTAAGCGCAATACGATGTCGCGCCCTTTGCCACTGTAGAGCATCGCAGCCGCGCCATGTCGCCAAGGGCGCGCAATTTTCATGCAATCGTCGCATTGCAGATCGTCGCTTTTGTCCTTTCCAGGCAGTGGAACGCCGCAGCTTTTGCAGGTTAAACCATGGATGAATTGCGTTTCACGCCAGCAGTTGCCACATAATGAGAGATCATCCTCCACGGCTGCGCCGCACGTCAGGCAATGTGCGGGGTAGATCAGCTGTAGGGCGGTTTGCAAATTCATGGCATTCCTCTAAATAACGGCGACTTGCCTTTCGCCTTCAGGAGCATATTTTGTGTCTCAGCCTCGCCCTCTAACAGACCGCATCGCCCTTACGCGCCAACGCCAACGGGCCGCGCGACAAGGCCCTGCAATGTTTTTGCATGACGAGGCAGTGTTCGAGGTTCAGGAAAGGCTTATCGACGTTAACAGGACGTTTACGTCGATGGCGATAGTCACCGGTCACCGTGAATTTTGGGCAAAAGCCTTCCCCAATGCTGTGATTGTGCCTGATGAAGACACGTTGGCCTTGGAGCCGGAACAATTTGAGCTGGTCGTCCATGCGATGGCATTGCATTGGGCAAATGACCCTGTGGGTCAGTTGGTGCAATGCCGCAGGGCGCTAAAACCGGACGGGTTGTTTATTGCCGCTTTCTTGGGGGGGCAAACCTTGGTTGAACTGCGTGCAGCCTTGTCCGAGGCGGAGGCCTCGCTAACTGGCGGGCTTGCTCCGCGAGTGGCTCCTATGGGTGAAATTCGCGATCTTGGCGGCCTGTTGCAACGCGCCGGCTTGGCGCTGCCGGTGGCGGACAGCTTCAAGCGCGGGGTGACTTACGGATCCCCAATGGGCTTGTTGCGTGATCTGCGCGCGATGGGGGAGGGCAACGCCCTGAACGATCGCCACAGAAAATCTCCGCCGCGCGCGCTTTTCAGCCGAATGGAGCGCATATATTCGCAACATTACGCTACCGAAGATAATCGCGTCTCTGCGACGTTTGAGATGATTTTTCTAACCGGTTGGGCTCCTTCCGAGACTCAGCAAAAACCTTTGCAACCGGGATCAGCGACGACCCGCCTTGCCGATTTCTTGAACACGCCGGAGTTGGGCTTAGATGCAAAACCGGTTACAGGGGATAAGAAATAGAAAAGATGATGGACATGATGAACGCGACGCCCTTGCCTCATGCAGATGCAGACCACCCGAAAGTGAAGTTTGGCAGGGTAGGTGTGCTTGTCGCTAACCTAGGCACGCCGGACAACTACACCTATTGGCCAATGCGACGGTATCTAAATGAGTTCCTGTCCGATAAGCGCGTGGTCGATATTGCATCATGGAAATGGCAACCGCTATTGCAGCTTATCATTCTGACAAAGCGCCCTTTTTCCTCCGGTGAGGCTTACAAAAGCATTTGGAACCATGCGCAGGGCGAAAGCCCGCTTTTGACCATCACAAAGGACCAGACCGCAGCGCTGAAACAAACGCTGCGAGACACCTACGGCGACAACGTCGAGGTGGATTTCTGTATGCGCTACGGCAACCCATCAACCAAATCCAAAGTCAAAGAGCTGATCGCCAAAGGCTGCGACAAGATCGTATTTTTCCCGCTTTATCCGCATTACGCTGGGGCGACCTCTGCCACGGCAAATGACGAATTCTTTCGCGCGCTGATGAAAGAAAAATGGCAACCTTCTGCGCGGACCGTACCGGCATATTTTGAAAACGAGTCCTATATTGACGCGCTTGCCCAATCAGTGGAGCGCGCCTACGAGGGGATAGAGCGTCCTGATATTTTGGTGTGCTCTTATCACGGGATGCCGATCCGCTATTTGATGGAGGGTGACCCCTATCACTGCCAATGCCAGAAAACGACGCGCCTTCTGAAGGAGCGGCTGGGCTGGGATGACACGGAGATCACCACAACGTTCCAATCGGTATTTGGTCGCGAAGAGTGGCTGAAGCCCTACACCGTAGAGGAAGTCGCGCGATTGGCCGAAGCAGGCAAAAAGAAAATCGCGGTGATCGCCCCCGCCTTCTCGGCGGATTGCATCGAGACCCTCGAGGAGATCAACGAAGAGATCAAAGAAAGCTTCGAAGAGGCCGGCGGCGAACAGTTCACCTACATCCCCTGTCTCAACGACGAGCCCGCGCATATCGCTGCGCTGGCTGAAATCATCGGCGATAATCTAAAGGGATGGGTTTAGCTGGGGCGTGGTGCAATCGGGCGGCCATCAAAAACGCGGTCGTCCACTTTTACCCGAATGAGCCCGTTCTCTAGCGCCTTAACAAAGATGCCTTGAATAGAAACGCAGCTTCCGATTGTGACGGTTGCCATCATGTTCACTTCCCCCAAAGTTACTTAGGGGCATCTTACTGAGCTGAGCTTCTTTTTCCACTGAAAAAGTCACCTTTTTGTGATATCCGCTAAGCCTATAACCAGTCACGCAAAATCGGAATGAGGGGGATGTCGGCAGGTGGCATTTCGTAATTTCGCAAGGCGTTCGGCCTTGCCCATTCCAGCGTCTGCCCTTCTTGTGGCGATGGAATCCCTTCCCATTTGCGACAAGCAAAAAGCGGCATCAGCAGGTGAAAATCATCATAGCTGTGGCTCGCGAATGTCAGGGGGGCCAAGCAGCTTTGCCAAGTGTTGATCCCCAACTCTTCTTGTAGCTCTCGGATCAATGCCGCTTCGGGCGTTTCGCCAACTTCCACCTTGCCACCTGGAAACTCCCATAAACCCGCCATTGATTTTCCTTCGGGGCGTTGGGCCAGCAAGACGCGACCGTCGGCGTCGATCAGGGCGACAGCGGAGACAAGAACTGTTTTCACGACCGGTAGTCCGCGTTGATTTCAATGTAGCCGTGGGTCAAGTCGCAGGTCCAAACGGTACTTTGCCCAGCGCCCAACCCTAGATCTACACGGATCAACAGGTCTTCGTTTTTCATGTGGGCCGCAGCGTCTGCCTCGATGTAATCGGGTGAAACCCACCCGTTCTTCGCCACCAAGACATCACCGAACCAAATCGACAGACGGTCGCGGTCGGCGCTTGCGCCCGATTTGCCCACGGCCATAACCACGCGTCCCCAATTCGGATCTTCACCCGCAATTGCTGTCTTTACCAATGGAGAATTTGCAATCGACATGGCGACTTTGCGGGCATCGATATTGTTGTCTGCGCCTTCAACGCGAATTTCGACAAATTTGGTGGCCCCTTCGCCGTCACGCACCACCTGATGCGCGAGGTCTTTCATGACAACACCCAACGTGCGCTCAAAGGTTTCGTTGTCCTCGACGTTGGCGCCCGAGGTGCCGGTGGCCGCGACCAAAAGGCTATCGGATGTTGAGGTGTCGCTGTCGACTGTGATGGAATTGAAAGTGCCCTCATTGAGGCGCGACACCATTTCTTGCAGTCCAAGCTGGCTGATTTTGGCGTCGGTGAAGATGTAGACCAGCATGGTCGCCATGTCTGGCGCGATCATGCCGGAACCTTTTGCGATGCCTGAGACACTGACCTCAACCCCGCCAATTTCGCATGTGGCCGAAGCCCCTTTGGCGAAAGTGTCGGTGGTCATGATGGCGCGCGCGGCGTCCTCGATGCGGTCGGCGCGCAAGGTTTGTGACAACTCGTCCAGCGTGTTGGTGATTTTGTCATAGGGCAGCGGCTCGCCGATGACGCCGGTGGAGCCTGTGTAGATATGCGACACCGGCAGGGCCAATGTGTCCGCAGTCTTGCGGGTGATGGCCTCCACTGCACTCACGCCAATGCCACCGGTGAAGGCGTTGGAATTCCCAGAATTTACCAAAAAGGCAAACCCTTTGGCGTCATCTTCGACGCGGCCCATCTTGGATTGGCAATCCAGCACTGGCGCAGAGCGGGTCGAGGATTTGGTGAACACCCCAGCAATCGCGCTGCCGGCGGCAATCTCGGCGAGCATCACGTCGGTGCGATCTGAATATTTGACCCCCGCAGCAATGGTCGAAAAGCGAATGCCGTCAATCACAGGCAATTTCGGAAACCCCCCCTTGGGCGCAAGGGGGGAGATTTTGGTAGTGCTGGCCATCGGCGTGGGACCTTTTGTCGATTATTCCGACAAAAGGCCTACATTGCGAATGACTGTGGGATCAACCTTTACCTCTGCGCGGGTTACTTCGGCTGTCTCAGTCAGGCGCGTGATCTCGTCCTCGATTGCTTTGGCGCGCAACTCGCGCTCCAACTCGTCGCGCACCTCGTCTAGCGTTGGGGCCTCTTTGATGCGGCTTTCGTTGCGCTTGATGACGTGCCAGCCGAACTGGGTTTGAACTGGCTCGGAGACCGCGCCGTCAGCAAGGGCTACGACAGCTTCTTCAAAGGCCGGAACCATTGCGCCTTTGCCAAACCACCCCAAAGCGCCACCACTTGGACCGCTTGGGCCGGTGGATTTCTCCTTGGCCAATTCTGCGAAATCTGCCCCGTCCTTGATCTGGGTGATCAATTCATTGGCCTCTTCGACGGTTTCGACAAGAATATGCGCTGCGCTGTACTCTGTCTCGGATTCACCGTTGGCAAAACGATCTTGATAGGCGGCAGCAATCGCGCTTTCGTCCAGATCAGCAGTGCCGATCTTGGCAAGAAGTTCGCTTGCGAGGAAGGCGCGGATTTCGTTTTCCTGACTCAATGCGATAGAGCCGGACAGGTCTTTTTCCATTTCCTGACTAAGTGCAGTTTGCTGGATCAGCTGGTCCAAAATGCCGTTAAACAAGACGTTGTCGTCGAGCTGTTTATATTGCTCGGGCAGACGTTCTTGCAGCGCGATCATGTGACCAAGAGTGATATCTGTGCCGTTTACAGTGGCCATGACCGTTTTCGCGTCTTGCGCCATGGCTGGCATTGCGACGGTCACGGCAAGACCGGTTGCACGCAGAAGTGTTGAAAATTTGCCCATATTATCTGTCTCCTCAGGGGCCGCACGGGGCGCGGCGTTGACACTAATAGACACGGCCCTTACATCGCCAAGAGGTCTGAGGCGCGTCTTGTCTTAGCTGTCGAGATATGGTGCGGCGGCCAAAGGGGCAAGGTGAAGCTAGACACAAATTTGTTTGCCATCAAAAAAGGCGCGGAAATATGCTGGGTTTGGGTACTATTACGAAAAAGGTCTTCGGAACACCGAACGACCGCAAAGTAAAAGCTGTCCGGCCGCTTGTGGCTAAAGTGAATGCGCTAGAGCCAGAGTTCGAAGCTCTGAGCGACGACGAAATCAAAAGCCGCACTGAAAATTTGGCGATGCGTGCGCAATCGGGCGAAAGCCTTGACGATTTGCTGCCCGAAGCCTTCGCTAATGTGCGCGAAGCCGCGCGACGCGCGCTGGGTCTGCGGGCATTCGATACACAGGTTATGGGTGGCATTTTCCTGCACCAAGGAAATATCGCCGAGATGAAAACCGGTGAAGGGAAAACCCTTGTGGCGACCTTCCCGGCCTATCTGAATGCCTTGTCGGGCAAGGGCGTGCATATCGTCACCGTGAATGACTACCTTGCCAAGCGAGATGCCGAATGGATGGGCAAGGTCTACTCCGCCTTGGGTTTGACCACTGGCGTGATCTACCCGCAGCAGCCTGACGCGGAAAAGAAAGCGGCCTATGCGGCTGACGTGACATATGCGACCAACAACGAGTTGGGCTTTGACTACCTGCGCGACAACATGCGCTCTAACCTGTCAGAGATGGCGCAACGCGGTCACAATTTTGCGATCGTTGATGAAGTTGACTCGATCCTGATTGACGAAGCGCGCACGCCACTTGTCATTTCCGGTCCGTCGGAAGATCGCTCCGAGCTGTATATCACAATCGACAAGCTGATCCCTGAGCTGTCTGAAGAACACTATAAGCTGGATGAAAAAACCCGCGTCGTGACGATCACTGACGATGGCAACGACTTCCTTGAAAAACGGTTGCGCGAGATGGAGCTGTTGCCGCAAGAGCAGTCGCTCTACGATCCGGAAAGCACCTCGCTGGTCCATCACGTCACAGAGGCGTTGAAGGCCCATAAGGCATTCCACAAAGACAAAGACTACATGGTTAGCAATGACGAAGTGATGTTGGTCGATGAATTCACCGGTCGCATGATGGCTGGCCGACGTCTTGGGGGCGGTTTGCACCAAGCAATTGAAGCCAAAGAAGGCTGTGCGATCCAGCCTGAAAACATCACATTGGCATCTGTGACGTTCCAGAACTATTTCCGCCTCTACTCGCGCCTTGGCGGCATGACAGGTACCGCGGCGACAGAAGCCGAAGAATTCAAGGAAATCTACGGCCTTGGCGTCGTGGAGATGCCAACAAACAAACCGATTGCGCGGATTGACGAGCATGACGCGATTTACCGCACGGCCAAGGAAAAATTCGAAGCAATCGTTGAGGAAATCAAAACCGCCCATGCAACTGGGCAGCCGGTTCTGGTCGGGACCACATCGATTGAAAAGTCCGAATATCTGTCACAGCTGCTAGAGCAGGCCGAAGTTCCGCATAATGTTTTGAATGCGCGCAAGCACGAACGCGAGGCCGAAATCGTCGGAAACGCGGGAACCATTGGGGCCGTGACCATCGCGACCAACATGGCGGGACGCGGGACGGATATTAAGTTGGGCGGCAACGCCGAGATGAAGATCATGGATGCGCTGGAGGCGGATCCAGAAGGCGATCCGGAAGCCATTCGTGCGCGCATCGAAGAAGAGCAATCAAAAGCCGAAGACGAAGTGAAAGCTGCAGGCGGTCTCTATGTGTTGGCAACAGAGCGCCATGAAAGTCGCCGTATCGACAACCAGCTTCGCGGACGTTCCGGCCGTCAGGGTGATCCGGGTCGGTCCAGCTTCTTCTTGTCTTTGGAAGACGATCTGATGCGCATTTTCGGCTCGGAACGTTTGGACAAAATGCTGTCGACGTTGGGCATGAAAGAAGGCGAGGCGATTGCGCACCCTTGGGTGAATAAGTCCTTGGAGAAAGCGCAAGCCAAAGTGGAAGGTCGCAACTTCGACATTCGCAAGCAGCTCTTGAAGTTTGACGACGTTATGAATGATCAGCGCAAAGCTATTTTTAGTCAGCGCATGGAGATCATGGAAGCAGAAGAAATCGGCGAGATCGCGCAAGACATGCGCCATCAGGTGATCGATGATTTGGTGGATCAATACATCCCGCCGAAGTCCTATGCGGATCAATGGGATACCCAAGGGCTGTATATTGCCGTGCTTGAAACTCTTGGTGTTGATCTGCCGGTTATTGCTTGGGCCGAGGAAGAAGGCGTGGACGACGAAAGCCTTCGCGAACGCCTGTACGATGCTTCGGACGAATTCATGGCCAAGAAAGCCGTCGACTTCGGCCCCGATCAAATGCGCAACATCGAAAAGCAGATTTTGTTGCAAACCATCGATGGGAAATGGCGCGATCACCTGCTGAAGCTGGAACACCTGCGGTCTGTTGTCGGCTTCCGCGGATATGCCCAGCGCGATCCGTTGAACGAGTATAAAACAGAAAGCTTCCAACTGTTTGAAGGTATGCTGGACAGCCTGCGGGTTGATGTGACGCAAAAGCTGTCTCAGGTTCGGCCGCTAACCGAGGCTGAGCAAGAACAGATGATGAAACAGTTCCTTGCGCAACAAGCTGGTGCGCAACCGGCAGCTCCTGCACACGAAGAGGCCCCAAAGGCGCTTTCGGGTTTTGACGAAAACGACGAAACCACTTGGGGCAATCCCGGGCGCAACTCTGCATGCCCTTGCGGATCGGGCAAGAAGTTCAAACATTGCCACGGTGAGATCGGCTAAAGGTTCCACCAAGCCAATTTTTCTGCTACGCTAAAGCTCTATTGCAACGAGAAAACTCGGCAAGGCAGGTAAATGAGCAGATTTTTAACAAACGCGGCTTTGGCCGTGTGGCTTGGTGTATCATCACCGATTATGGCAGACGTGTTGCCTGCGGCGGTCACGCCACCCTTTCCCAAAATTTCGCATGTGACGCCGGACATACCAGCTGATGCGGAGGTTCCCTTTACTCATCTCAAACCCGTGGCGGCGCATTTGTCAGCACCACCCGCACCCATCGCGGATATTGTTGCAAGACAGGCGAATATCTCGAATTTTGGTACGGCGTGTGACCCGTCAATCTCCATGGATGTGGCGATTGATGCGATGCTGGCCATTCACCTTCAAGCGCCTTGCCTGCCCTACGACATGGTCCGGATGGAGCATGAGGGGCTGTCGTTCACCGTTCCCATGCCCATGACCGGGGAGCTGCATTTGCTTTTACCCGCCCTGTCCGAGAATGCGGTCGTGCGGGCCGATCTTTCTGATGGCACGGTCTTGTCGGCCTCGGCGGATGTGCCCGAGGCGGTAGAATTCGCACGTGTGGCTTTGCAGTGGAAAGGTGCGGCACCAGGGGAATTGGTGGCAAAGGCCCCCAAGGTTCTGGATGGTGCGGTGATCAGACTTGGACGATCCGAGGACGCAGATGGGTCAGAGCTGCACGTATTCTCCAGCAGAATAGACGCCCGTCACGCCACAGGCGTTGTACGACTGTCACTGCTATCACCGGTCACCGCAGAGAACTGTGAAACCGGCCGTGAAGCGCGGGTACGCCGCAAGGTCCCCGGAGAGCCGACATCCGCCTATGATCTGAAGCTAAAGGGGCCAGGATGTAATGCGGTTGGCCAAAGTATTGAGTTGAAAAATATCCTCCAAGATTTGAAACTCTCGCAAAACTAAGGCGGACAAAACGGTGCAACTCCTTTGGCGTAGTATTTGGGCGGCTGCTTTGCTGTGCGCCTTTGGGGTTTCGGCCTTGGCAAATGACGTGCGCCTTACGTCGCGCGACGGGGGTATAGAAATCGAAGGCACCCTGCTGACCTACGATGGTGAATTCTTTCGTGTCGACACCATTTACGGACCTCTGACTTTGGATGGGGAAGGTGTTACTTGTGACGGGCCTGGATGCCCCGACCTCAACGCATTTGTTGCGAATATCCGGATGTCCGGAACCAATCGAATGGCAGAGGTGCTGGTCCCCGCGTTGATTCAGGCCTTCGCCATGCGCAACGGGTTGACCGTCACGCGAGAGGTGGCAAGTGATCGGCAATCGACATTCGTGTTGAACGATAAGGATCGCGTAAAGGCGCGCTTTTCGCTGTCATCCGGAACCACGGCAGAAGGATACGCCGACCTGATCGCCGAAGAAGCGGACATAGCACTGGTGCTTCGCGAGCCAAACAAAGATGAGGTTGCAATGGCTCGGGTGGCGTCGTCGGGCGACCTGTTGAAAGGGCGGCGGGCCCGTGTGGTGGCGCTTGACGGTATCGTAGCTGTCGCGGCACTTGGGCAGCCATTACGAAGCATCTCGCTGAAAGATATGGCGGCAGCAGTGTCGGGCGAAGCAAAGCACTGGTCGGACATTGGTGGGCCGGATGTTCCCATCGTGCGCCATTTGCCGGACCCCGCATCCGGATTATACGAGGCCTTTGTAGACCATGTTTTAAAGCCGAACGGCTTGTCGGTCGCAACGGAAGCCACACATCACACATTGCTTCAAGACGTGGCAGATCACGTGGCAGATGACACTTTTGCCATAGGGATCACCACGCTTAGTGAAATTGGAAACACCTTGCCAATGAAAGTGGCCGGAACCTGCGGCTTTGAGACCAATGCAACCCTGTCTGCCCTGCGCGCCGAGGACTACCCGCTGACGTTGCCATTGATGCTATACACACCCGCGCGGCGGTTGCCTCTAATGGCGCGCGAGTTCCTAGAGTTCACCCAAGACCCTGCGGCTGACTTGATTATACGCAGGGCGGGCTTCGTAGATCAGGCCATCACCAAGACGCGGTTTGACGATCAAGGGGATCGATTGGCGCACGCTATTTCCCAAGCTGGGCCGGAGGTGTCTCTTGAAAACCTTCAAGGTATGGTGGCGGCGTTGCGTGATCGCGACCGGCTTTCAACCACGTTTCGATTTACCGGTGGGACACGGCTTGACGTTCAATCACAAGAGAACGTCATTCGTCTGGCGCGGGCGCTTGAAACGGGGGTGTTCAACGGGCGCGATTTGCTGTTGGCGGGATTTAGTGACGGCGATGGTCCGGCTGGGCCGAACCTTTCGTTGTCGCTAAAGCGGGCGCGCAGCGTTCTTAGTTTGTTAAAAGAGGCCGCGCCGGACGTAGATCTTGACCGCGTTACTATACAGCCCGCGGCCTTTGGTGAAGCACTGCCAATGGCCTGTGATGATACGGAATGGGGACGCGCCATCAACCGTCGGGTCGAGGTTTGGGTGAAGTAGCGCCCTAGATCAGACCATGCGAGCGGAAAGAATAGTTCCCCGCACCACCTACAATCAGATGATCATGAAGAACGACACCCAACGCGTCGGCGCCGCTTTGAACCTGCCGCGTCATGGCGATGTCTTCGTCGGATGGGGTGACGTCACCCGATGGATGATTATGCACCAAAATCAAAGCAGATGCGTTCAATTCCAATGCCCGCTTAAGAACTTCGCGTGGATAGACAGGGACGTGGTTGACCGTGCCAGTTTGCAAGGCTTCATCCGCGACCAGCCTGTTCCGGCGATCCAAAAACAGAACACGGAATTGTTCGCGGTCCATATGGGCCATTTTGGTGCGGCAATAGGCCAGCAGGGCATCCCAAGTCGACAAAACATCCCGATGCATTACCTTCGTGCGCGCCATTGTCTGTGCGGCTGCTTCCACGATTTTCAATTCACGAATGACGCAAGAGCCAACCCCTTGGACCGACGAGAGCCGATTGCTTGACGCGGAAATAACCCCGTTAAAATCGCCAAAAGTCGCCAACAGACGTCGGGCCAAACTTCGAACTTCGCGGCGCGGGATAGCGCGGTACAAAACCAGTTCCAGTAATTCCATCTCTGGGGTGGCCTCACCGCCGATGCGCAAAAACCGGTCGCGCACTCTTTGGCGGTGACCGTGTTGCTCCGCCTCAGGTGCCGCTACGACAGAAAGACGATGAGAATGAAGGCCTGGCAGGGCGTCGTGTAGATGTGTCTGATGCAGTGTCATGACCGCAGTTCAGACGATTCGACTTAATTGCGCGTTAAGTGCCCGAGTATGTCGGGTGAAATTTCCCACTGGGTGACAGTGTAAATATCTGACACCCGTCAGATGTGACACCAATGGAATGCTCAAACTGTGCGGACAGTGATTTGTCGCGGGTCACGGCCGTCCAATCATCTGCCAGTACTTTGGTCTCTGGGCGCCCCAAATTCACCATTGGCTCAATGGTGAAGAACATGCCTTCCTCCAAAACAGCACCGGTGCCCGGGCGGCCATAGTGCAAAACATTGGGTGGAGCGTGGAAAACGCGACCCAAGCCATGCCCGCAAAAATCGCGAACAACCGACATGCGTTGTGCTTCTACAAACTTCTGGATGGCATGACCGATATCGCCGAACGTATTGCCGGGCTTGACGGCCATAATGCCCTCAAACAACGCGTCATGGGTGATCTGGATCAAGCGCTCGGCCTTGCGGCTGGGTTTGCCCGCGACATACATCCGGCTGGTATCGCCAAACCAACCGTCCACAATCACGGTGACATCAATGTTCAATATGTCGCCTTGCTTCAGAACCTTTGAGCCTGGAATGCCGTGGCAAACGACATGGTTTACGCTGATGCAGCTGGCGTGTTGGTAGCCCTTGTAGCCAATAGTGGCTGAGGTTGCTCCGGCGTCGTCCACCATTTTGGTGATCGCCGCATCAAGAGCCGCAGTCGTGGTGCCGACCTGCACAAGACCGACCATATTGTCGAGAATTTCTGCGGCCAGCTCTCCGGCTTTTGCCATGCCCGCAAAATCCACGTCGTCATAGATGCGAATGCCATGCTTAGTGATGCGGCCTTTATGGGTCGAGTCGTCCACGGGTCTCTCCGGTGTTGTTCACGGCACATATAATGCGCCCGAAAGCGTTAGACCAGCCTTGCGACCATTTGCGGCGACGGGTCTATCGGGAGGGGGGTGGTCAGCGCCATGCCTGCGTTGGATATGTCGCAGGTGTAGCACAGCATTTCGACCCCGTTGGCGCGCGCGGCATCGAAGGCTTCGGCGTAGTCCGGATCAAGGTCTGCGGCCATTTTCAATCTACCACAGTCGGTCCGGCTCACCAGATACAACATCACGGCGCGCGCCCCGCCTTGCGCCATTTCACTGAGCTCACGCAGGTGTTTGGCCCCGCGTTTTGTGACGCAATCGGGAAACTCTGCCCAATCCGTTTCGCGCCGAAGGGTGACGCTTTTCACCTCTACATAGGCGTCAGGCAGTCCGGTCTGCGTAAGCAGGAAATCCACGCGGCTTCCGGTACCATACGCCACTTCTGACCGAACGGATTTATACGCAGAGAGCTCAACGATCTTTTGCGCAAGAAGCGCCTCTTTCACCACGCGATTGGGTAGTCCGGTGTCGATACAGGCGAAATCAACGTCAGTCAGCTCCGATATGCGCCAGCCGTATTTCAGCTTCTTCTTTGGGTCGTCATTTGGCTCCAGCCAGACGCGGGTTCCGCTATCTTTCAGCCCCAGCATCGCGCCGGGGTTGGGGCAATGGGCCGTGACCTCCTGCCCAGTGTCCTCCAATGCTACATCTGCGAGGAAACGTTTGTAGCGGCGGATCAGCCGAGCGGGAACAAGTGGGGTTTGAAAGCGCATAAGCGGGGCCTATACCGAAACGGAGTAGCCAATCAAGGATCACGCCATGCCCAACCCCTCTGCCGCAATGCTTGTTATCGGGGATGAGATCCTGTCGGGACGCACCAAAGACACCAACACCCATCATTTGGCCTGCGCGCTGACCGGTGTTGGAATTGACCTGCTGGAGGCGCGGGTGGTCTTAGATGAACACGACCGCATTGTTGAGGCGGTCCAAGCCCTGAGCGCCCGCTATGATCATGTGTTTACCTCAGGCGGCATCGGGCCCACCCATGATGACATCACAGCGGATGCCGTCGGCGCGGCCTTTGGCGCACATGTAGATCTGCGCGATGACGCGCGTGATTTGCTGGCTGCTCATTATGCAAGTGAGGGGAAAGAATTCAACGAGGCCCGCAAGCGTATGGCGCGGATACCGGAGGGGGCGACGCTGATCGACAATCCGGTTTCGGTCGCTCCGGGATTCATTTTGGGGAATGTACATGTCATGGCAGGCGTCCCGAAGGTGTTTCATGCGATGGTCGCGACTGTGCTGCCCCTGCTGTCAGGCGGGCAGCCTTTGTTGTCGCAGACGCTAAAGGTGCATATCGGTGAGGGTGACATTGCGGGGCCGCTGGGCAGGCTAGCGCGTGCAAACCCCGATGTGTCCTTGGGATCCTACCCTTTTCAGAATGACGGGGTTTATGGCAGTAACCTCGTGGCGCGTGGAGTTGATGCGAACCGGGTGACGGTCGTTGTCGCGCAATTGGCAAAGGAGTTGGGCGTTGAACCGAATTGAGCTGTTTGAAGTGGTGCAGGCCACATGGCCATCTGCAGATGAAACGCGGGTTGGCCCTTGGTTGATCCGCGATGGTCAGGGGGGCGGCAAACGGGTTTCTGCTGCACGCCCGATGGAGGCTGTTCAAGCAGATGATGTGGCAACCGCCGTGGCCGAAATGAAGAAGTGCGGGCAACCAGCGCTTTTCTCAATCCGGCCTGAAGACGGTGAATTAGACTCTATTTTGGCGCAGATGGGATATGAAATCATAGACCCGTCAGTTCTGTTCGCTGGACCAATATTTGAGGCGGAGGTGCCGCCGGTGACTGCCTTCGACATCTGGCCACCTTTGCAAATTATGAAAGACATTTGGGCAGAGGGCGGCATCAATGCAGACCGTTTGTCGGTGATGGACCGTGTCGAAGGCCCCAAGACATCCATCCTAGGCCGCATCTGCGACCGCGCTGCGGGATGTGCCTTTGTTGCCATGCACGGCACGACTGCAATGGTCCATGCCGTTGAGGTTCTGCCAGAGTACCGTCGCCAAGGCCTTGCCCGCAGCATGATGAATGCCGCTGCCCGCTGGGCCAAGGAAAACGGGGCTCATCACTTCTCATTGGTGACCACCGAGGCCAACACCGCCGCGCAATCGTTGTATAGCTCTCTGGGCATGTCCGCGGTTGGGCGGTATCATTACCGAATGAAACCTTGAAAGGCCCTGCCCCCGTGACAAATCCTAAAGTGACAGCACTTGACCTGCCAATGGCTGACCCGCTGCCTGAGGCGACCCAAAAATACTTCGACATCTGCACCCAAAAACTGGGCATGATCCCGAATGTGTTGCAGTCCTATGCCTTTGATCCGGCCAAGCTGGACGCCTTTACCGGCATGTATAACGATCTGATGCTTGGGGATAGCAACCTGTCCAAGCTAGAGCGTGAGATGATCGCCGTGGCAGTGTCTTCCGTAAACAAATGCTTCTACTGCCTTGTGGCACACGGGGCGGCCGTGCGTCAGTTGTCGGGCGATCCGGCCTTGGGCGAGGCTTTGGTGATGAATTACCGCGTTGCGCCTTTGGACGCCCGCCAACGCGCGATGCTGGATTTTGCGGTGCAGATGACTGAAGCCAGCTACCAAATTGAAGAGGCAGACCGCGATGCGCTGCGTCAGGTCGGGTTCACCGACCACGACATTTGGGACATCTCCGCGGTGGCGAGCTTCTTCAACATGACGAACCGCATGGCATCGGCGGTCGATATGCGCCCCAATGCGGAATATCACGCGGCTGATAGATGAACCGGACACTTCCAACATGTCTGGCGGGCATAATGTTCGCAAGCTCTGCCATTGCCGATTTGGCACTGACATTTCCGGGGCCTGTGTCCGAGACCTTTTCCCAAACCGAGGAATTTGGCAGCTATAAACTGCCAGTTGGTCCCTATGCTGATGGTTTTGTCCAAACGCTGGTGGCCGAGGGGCGCCAGATCACGCGCTCATGGCGGGTTGATGTTGGGGTGGGAACGTCGCTGTTGGTGATGGATAGCCTTCGCCAACAACTCGAGGCCACAGGGTTCGAGCTGCTGTATGAATGCACCACGCAGGTATGTGGCGGGTTTGACTTTCGCTTCACCACAGACGTGTTGCCCGAACCGGTGATGCACGTCGATCTGGGGGATTTCCGCTTTCTGTCGGCGCAGCGGCTTGGTGGGCCTGTCCCTGAATATGTAAGTCTGCTGGTTAGTCGGGGCGCGGATAATGCCTTTGTGCAAATGATACTTGTAGGCAGCCCCGATACGACATCTCTGTCGACGAAATCTGCAGGGAAGGTGTCGCAGGTGGCGCCTGCAGTTCCCAACATCACCTTCGGCTCGGTGATTGAGCTTTTGCAAAGTGAAGGCCACGCGGTGTTGGATGATTTGCAATTCGAAACCGGCTCATCTGCGTTGGGCGAAGGTAAGTTTCTGTCGCTGATTGATCTGTCGGAATACCTGTGGGCCAATCCGGAAATCCGCATTGCTTTGGTCGGCCACACAGACGCCGAAGGATCGTTGCAGGGGAATGTTGCCCTGTCTCGCAAGCGCGCGCAGTCCGTTGCGGCGCGCTTGTCCTCGGAGTTTGGAATTCCAAAATCGCAGGTTGAATCCGACGGGGTAGGCTATCTTGCCCCGCGCGCAAGCAACTTGAACGAAGAAGGGCGCACCCTAAACAGAAGGGTCGAGGTGATAATCACCTCGACCCAACAGTGATGCTGCCAAACATCGGGGAAATTGTCTTTCTTAGTTGGCCCAGACGTCAGGGCCCTTTTCCTTGAAAGCTTCGACAAGGAAGTCAATGAATGTGCGAACCTTTGGCTGGGTATAGCGGCCTGGCGGGTAGACCGCGTAGATGCCTTGGGTCTCTTTTGGCAGGTCTGGCATGACCTCTTGTACCAGCCCTTGGCGCAATGCGTCTGCGTAAAGGAAGCTAGGGAGATACGCGATGCCCAATCCGGATACGCAGGCATTCAGCAAGGATTGCCCGTCGTTCACGGTCAACCAGCCTTGCGTGCGCACTTGGCGTTTTTCGCCTGAGGGCGCAGTTAGCTTCCAGACATTGCCAGCAGACTGGTTGGAATAATGCAGAAGCTTGTGGTCGTTCAGATCATCAATTTTTTCGGGATGGCCAAATTGCTCAAAGTAGCTTGGGGCCGCGATAAGACGTTTGGTTGTTTCCGTTAATTTGCGTGCGCGCAGGGAGCTGTCTTCCATCTCGCCAATGCGAATGGCCAGATCGAACCCCTCGGAGATGAGCTCCACGAAGCGGTTGTTCAGCACCATATTCACGGTGATATCTGGGTAATCCACAAGGAAGTCGCCCAAGATCGGGGACATGTGGTTCACGCCGAAATCCGTCGCCACAGATATGCGCAGCAATCCAGATGGCGCGCTTTGCATAGAGGAGACCAAAGCATCCGCTTCACCGGCGTCATTCAGAACGCGGCGGGCGCGGTCATAGTAGGCTAGGCCAATTTCCGTTGGGCTGACGCGCCGTGTCGTACGGTTTAGCAGTCGCGCACCCAAGCGGGTTTCAAGAGAGGAGACGTGCTTCGAGACGGCGGATTTCGAAATCCCCATCTTGCGGGCAGCGTCGGTAAACCCCCCTTGGTCCACCACAGTGGCAAATGCTTCCATTTCGGTCAGTCTATCCATTCGGACACCTCAAAACTCATAATATCTGAGCCTTTATCCTCACCAATTGGGGCAGGAATGCGAAGTCGGTTGGACGATTCAAGGGAATATGCAGGGATCGTTCGTATCGTGGAAACAGGTAAACAAACGTTTCCAACTTGCAAAAGCAGCGGAAAACCTCAGCAAATCAACGAAATTGTCTGGCTACAGAGAGGCCGCCAAGCGGGTGCCTTGGTTGATCGCGCGTTTTGCATCCAATTCGGCAGCGACATCCGCCCCCCCGATAACATGCGGGGTCCGCCCGATGGCGATTAGTTCATCCGCAAGGCTGCGCAGGGGAACTTGGCCCGCACACATAACAATAGTATCGACCTCTATGACGCGCGGGTTTTCACGGGCCTCGCCATCCGACACATGCAGCCCATGGGCGTCAATCCGTTCGTAGTTGACGCCTCCGATCATGGTGACGCCCTTCATCTGCAACGCTGCGCGGTGAATCCAGCCGGTGGTTTTGCCCAGCCGCTTGCCCAGTTTTTCGGATTTGCGTTGAAGCAAGGTGACCTGCCGCGCTGGGGCTTCCGGCTTTGCCCCGCCCTCAGCGACGCCGCCGCGCCGCAAAGCGGGATCGGTGACGCCCCATTCTTCCATCCACGCATCCAGATCAATTGTTGGGCTATCGTCAGTGGTCAGATATTCGGCCACATCGAAGCCGATCCCGCCAGCCCCAATGATTGCCACGCGCTTGCCCACAGGCGCCTTGGCGCGCAGCACATCTATATAGGACACCACATTTGGACCGTCTTGGCCGTCGATCTTTGTGTCGCGGGGTAACACACCTGTGGCAATGACGACCTCGTCAAAGTCGGACAGCATAGAAGGCGTGGCTTCGGTTTCTAACTGCAATGTGATGCTGCTTTTGCTGACCATGGTTTTGTACCAATCCACGAGGCCAAAGAATTCCTCTTTGCCCGGAACCTGCTTGGCCATATTCAACTGCCCGCCCAATTCGTGGGACTTGTCGAACAATGTCACCTTGTGGCCCCGTTCGGCGGCGGTCAGTGCGGCGGATAGCCCCGCAGGCCCTGCACCCACGATGGCAACAGATTTAGCGGAGGTCGTCGGGGTCACGACGAGTTCGGTTTCAAAGCACGCCTTGGGGTTCACAAGGCAGGTGCTGATTTTTCCCCCAAAGGTATGGTCGAGGCAGGCCTGATTGCACGCAATACAGGGTGCGATTTCATCTGGCGCGCCTGCTTCAGCCTTGGCCACGAAATGTGGGTCGGCAAGGAACGGCCGCGCCATGGACACCATGTCCGCGCAGCCCTCTGCCAGTACATCCTCGCCGGTTTCGGGGGTGTTAATGCGGTTGGAGGTGATGATTGGGATCGATACTTCGCCCATCAGCTTTTTGGTAACCCAAGTGAAGGCACGGCGCGGCACGGAGGTGGCGATCGTTGGAATGCGGGCTTCGTGCCAGCCGATGCCGGTGTTGATAATGGTGGCCCCAGCCTTTTCGATCTCCTTGGCAAGCAGCACAACCTCGTCCCAAGTAGAGCCGTTGGGGATCAGGTCAATCATGCTCAGCCGATAGATCACGATGAAGTTTGACCCGACGGCCGCCCGAACGCGTTTCACCACCTCGACCGGCAACCGCATGCGGTTCTCATAGGAGCCACCCCAGCGGTCTTCGCGCTTGTTGGTGTGGGTCACAAGGAACTGGTTCAGCAAATATCCCTCGGACCCCATGATCTCCACCCCGTCATACCCTGCGTCTTGGGCGCGGCTGGCGGCGGTCGCGATGTCGGCGATCTGCTTCTCAATCCCGTCTTCGTCCAATTCCTTTGGCGGGAAGGGGGAAATGGGTGACTTCACCCCCGAAGGACTGACACAATCAGGGCTATAGGCATAGCGGCCTGCGTGTAGAATTTGCATGGCGATCTTGCCACCTGCATCATGGACGCGGTCGGTGACGATCTTATGATTGGCAATGTCCTCCGCCGAAAACAGCCCAGCGGCACCAGGAAACACGCCCCCTTCACGGTTCGGGGCCATGCCACCGGTCACCATCAGCGCCACTCCGCCACGCGCACGGGTCGCATAGAATTCGGCCACACGGTCCCAGTCCTTGGTTTCCTCGAGGCCAGTATGCATCGATCCCATCAGGACGCGGTTCTTCAAGGTGGTAAAGCCAAGGTCCAGTGGGGCCAGCAGGTGCGGATAGTCGGTCATGAGTATTCTCCAAGGTTCCTGACAGCTTTACCGAAGCCTAGACACAGGTCACGCGGAACGCGGCGTCATGTAGCGGAGAAGATGGCTTAGCTGGTCTCAACGCAATGCCGGCGGAAAGCCTTCTTTAGCATGTCCAGTTCTGCGCGCAGCAAGTCTACTTCGGCGCGAAAGTCGTCTGAAAGAACTTCACCGGTTATAATCGCAAAGCTGTCCAGAGTTTCACCAGTGGGTCTTTCATTGATGAGAAACGTCTGCACGCCATCAGTCAGAACCTCACGCGGGATGTCAAAACGCACGTGCCAAGTGTTGCCCAGACTGGTGTCCTCGGTGACGCTCAGGCCGTCGAGTTCTCGTTCCAGATGTAGGGCGACCAAATCTGGATGGTAGTTTTCCTCGGTCTCGGCGGTAAGAACCGCCTCATAGATGCCGGCCTGAATGCGGGTCTTGGTAAGGATGACATTGCTCATATGCGGTTTCCTTAGAAGTCGGCGCGCGGGCGGCGGCTGAACGTAATGTCGCGCAAGTTGATTTCATTCATCTGGGGGCCTTCAAAGATCAGATCCATCCAGATGCGTTCCAACCGGCGCTCGCTGATCTTGGTATGGGCGAGGTCAAACTCCACCATCGATTCCGACCCGTGAAGCGGTAGCTCGCGGACGACTTGTTCCACGTTGGGGCCGTATTTGATGTTCAGGCGCGCGAAAATTTCCAAACGCTTTTCGCTTTCTACTTCAGTATCCATGCGCAAGATGTGGTTCTTGCGCAGGCCCTCGGTTGCGTCGTCTGGTAAATCCAGAACAAGGCTCAGAAAGCTGCCGTCGAATTGGAAAACATCCATGCGTAGGCCAAAGGGTGCCAAATCACCTTCGCGGGTGTTTCTTACCTGCCGCAGAGTGAGCTCGGATATCTGGCAATCGTGATACAGCGTTGCAGAATTGCCGATACGTGTGCGGCTTTCGACCGCGGCCATTCCAATCGGCGACACGGGGCCACGCCAAAGTTCCGGCCGGTGTGCCCAGTCAGATTGCGCGGGTTTGCGAATGGCATTCGAGCCGATTCGAGGAAGTGTAAGACGGGCATCAGCGACATGGGTGACCTGATCAACGCGGCGCCGCATTTGGCGTGCCTGCGCGCGCAGGTGACGCAATAGCGATAAATCAATGGTCTCAGCGTCCTTCACGGCAGCTTCCCAACGGCGCAAGGTTCGACGATGTAGTCGCCGCCTTACGAATTCTCGCATCCGATCCATCATGAGTGTTGAGACTGTCCTATTAACTTCGTTCTACAGCGCTACCATTGTTTCTATATTGCAAACAATGGTTTCAACCAAATAAACGGCGCAACAGTCCCGTGTTGGTCACATCATCAGCTGATTTGGCTGTGGGGGGCGCAGCACTCGGGGCTTGCCCCTTCATCAGGGCAGCTCCGAAGTCATACAGTGTTTGAAGCCCGTCCGAACTGCTGATGGGGGACGCATCGGTGCTGAACACGGTCAGGGCAACGATGGAATTCTTAACGTTATAATATCCCCGCCAATAGGTGTTGGACGTGCCTTCCACTAATGGCGTGGAGGTGTCCTGCGCGTGTATGACGAAGGCATCATTGCGCGAATAGCTGTCAAGAATGGTAACCTTTGCCGCATCCCCCGAGGCACTCAGCACAGCCTTACCAGCGTCTGAGTTGAAGAACTCGGCAAGAGCAACGGGAGATTGCGCAATCGTGAGCTGCTTTCGACCCGCTGGCAGCACCGTTGCAGTTACAACCGCGCTGACAAAGGGTTGAGGTAGCTCTTCATCACCAGCAATCGCGGCGCAATTGGCAAAGACCATAAAGGCCTTGGAGGGCCGGTGATCAGAAGACTGAGGATCGATGCAAAACCCGTCTGGCCCCCGCAAAACGATCCTATCCGATGTCACTGTGACCTCGGATAGGGGTTCATTGGGGCCAGTTGCCCCCAAACCGGCCAGTGGGGTTTCCCCACAGGCCGCCAGAAGGAGGGACGCAAGCGAAAGTACTAACCATGTCCGCACAGATTACAGGTCCATGTAGATATGTTGCTCTTTCTTGGCGCCTGGGTGGGTGCAAGCACCCAATTTGGCAGAACCAACCAGCTGCGAATACTTCCACAAGGCGCCAGACGCATAAATCGTCTCGCGTGGGCCCTTCCAGTTGGCTTTGCGCTCGGCCAGAACGGCGTCGGTCAAATCCACGCTGATTTCGCCGTTGATTGCATTCAAGGTGATGATGTCGCCATTCTCCAGCAAGGCAATCGGGCCACCGTGCGCAGCCTCTGGGCCAACGTGCCCAACACAGAACCCGCGTGTCGCACCAGAGAAACGGCCGTCGGTGATCAAAGCCACTTTCTTGCCCATGCCTTGGCCGGACAATGCAGCAGTCGTTGCCAGCATTTCACGCATACCTGGGCCGCCCGCAGGGCCCTCGTTGCGGATAACCAGAACTTCGCCTTCTTCGTATTCGCGGGCTTGAACGGCGGCAAAGGCGTCTTCTTCACATTCGAACACACGCGCGGGGCCTGTGAACATTTGGTGCTGCGAGGACATGCCGGCAACTTTAACAATCGCGCCTTCAGGGGCGAGGTTGCCTGTCAGGCCAACAACGCCGCCGGTTTTGGACAGTGGCTCACCGATGGAATAGATCACCTTGCCATCTGCTTCCAAATCGACGCGGTCAATTTCTTCACCGATGGAGTAACCCGTCGCGGTCATGCAGTCTTCGTTGATCAGACCTGCTTTGCGCAGCTCCTTCATGATGACCGGAACACCCCCTGCTTCATACAGGTCCTTGGCGACATATTGACCACCGGGTTTCAGGTCTACGAAGTAAGGCGTGTCACGGAAAATTTCGCACACATCATTCAGATCAAAGTCGATGCCAGCCTCATGGGCCATCGCAGGCAAGTGCAATCCGGCGTTGGTGGAGCCGCCGGTGCAGGCCACAACGCGGGCCGCGTTCTGCAAGCTTTCCAACGTAACGATGTCACGTGCGCGGATGTTTTTCTCCAGCAGGTTCATCACGGCTTGGCCGGACGCAATGGAGTAATGGTCGCGGCTCTCATATGGCGCAGGGGCACCGGCAGAGTTTGGCAATGCCAAGCCGATTGCCTCAGACACACAGGCCATTGTGTTGGCGGTGAACTGTCCACCACAAGCACCCGCAGACGGGCAAGCAACACGTTCCAGCGTGCGCAGAGCCTCGTCAGACAGATTGCCTGCTTGGTGCTCGCCGACAGCTTCAAACACGTCTTGGACTGTCACATCCTTGCCGTCCAACCGACCCGGAAGGATGGAGCCGCCGTAGATGAACACAGACGGTGTGTTCAAGCGGATCATAGCCATCATCATGCCTGGCAGGGATTTGTCGCAACCCGCAAGTCCTACAATAGCGTCATAGCAGTGGCCGCGCATTGTCAGCTCAACCGTGTCGGCGATTGCTTCGCGCGAAGCCAAGGATGACCGCATGCCTTCGTGACCCATTGCGATGCCGTCGGTGACAGTGATGGTTGTGAACTCACGCGGAGTTCCGTTCCCTTGTTTTACACCCAGCTTCACAGCTTGGGCCTGACGGTTCAGGGAAATGTTGCAAGGGGCGGCTTCGTTCCAGCAGGTGGCAACACCCACGAACGGCTGGTGAATCTCTTCGTCGCCAAGGCCCATTGCATAGAAATACGACCGGTGCGGAGCCCGCGACGGGCCCTCTGTCACGTGGCGGCTTGGCATGTTGGTCTTATCGGTTGGCTTCTTAAGCATGGCTGGCTCCCTCAAACGCGTTGGAAACGGAATAAAGCCCAAGTACAGAAGGCACAAGCGTGATTGCACCTCAGGTTTTGCAGCGATAGCGTGGCATAAATTTACCAAAGGGCATTTGTAGATGAATAGAACCCCGACCTTTGAGGCCTTTATCGCACCTGCACGGGAAGACTTCGCGCTGTGGCGCACTGTGGTGACCTTCTTGTTGGGGTTTGCTCTCTACATTTTCTGGACCGCAATTCTTATTCTGGGTGTGGGGATATTTTTTGCAGGCGATTATGGGATCGAGGCCTCCTTGACCGCCTTGATGGCGGGATTGGAGAGCGGGGGAACTCCGTTCTACATGGCAATTTTGCTTGCGACATTCATACCGATGATGGGCGCAGCTATGTTGATGGTCATCTTGTATGACCGCTCCCCCTTGACGTTATTTGGCCGTCGGAAGAATTTTGTCCGGAATTTTGCCATCGGTGCTGGCATCATCGTGGCCTTCAACCTGATTTACTTTGTGTATGACTGGCTTTGGGGTGTTAGTGATTTGACCCGCAATTTGGCCACCGCCGAATGGTTGGGATATCTGGTTTGGGCGCTGCCATTGCTTCTCATACAGATCACGGCAGAAGAGTTGGTGTTTCGTGGGTTCTTGGTGCAGCAGCTTGCCGTGCGGTTCAAAAACCCGATCTGGTGGATGGTGTTGCCGTCGGTGATTTTCGGCCTTGCCCACCTAGATCCATCTGTAGATCCCTTCCTTGCGGCGATGGTTGTATTGGCAACAACTGTGTTTGGGATCGTTGCCGTTGATCTTACGCGAGTTACCGGCAACCTCGGGGCCGCAATGGGGCTTCACTTTGCAAATAACTTCTTTGCCATGATGGTCGCCGCTACACCCAACAGAATGTCTGGGCTGGGACTGTTTCACACAAGTTACTCAATGCAAGACAGTGAGGTCATGATACCCCTCTTGGGTTTCGGGACGGTATTGTTAGGCGTTATTTGGCTAATTGCACGCTGGGCACTGCGTTGATTGCAATTTCTACGCCTGCAGATTATCTGAACTTAAGCAACGGGAGCAGAGCCTCATGAACTGGATTTCGAACTACGTCCGGCCAACGATCAATTCACTATTTTCGCGCCGAGAGGTTCCCGAAAATCTTTGGAGCAAATGCAACGAATGCGGCACTATGCTGTTTCACCGCGAGTTGTCGGACAATCTGAACGTCTGCACCAGTTGCAACCATCACATGGCCATCACGGCGCGGGATCGGTTTACGGCGCTGTTTGACGGTGGGATTTTCTCCGAGATCGACGTCCCTGCCCCGATTGCAGATCCTTTGCAGTTTAAGGATCAAAAGAAATACCCTGACCGCATGAAGGCCGCGATCAAGAAAACCGGTGAAAAAGAAGCAATGCTGGTGGCCGAAGGGGAGATTCTGCGAACCCCCATCGTTGCGGTTGCGCAGGACTTTAGCTTCATGGGCGGATCCATGAGCATGTATGTCGGCAACGCTATCATCGCCGCCGCCGAGCGGGCAGTCGAAATGGGGCGCCCTTTGGTGCTGTTCTCCGCTGCTGGTGGGGCGCGTATGCAAGAGGGCATCCTCGGGCTGATGCAAATGCCGCGGACAACCATTGCAGTTGAAATGCTGAAGGAAGCGGGCCTTCCCTACATCGTTGTTTTGACGCATCCCACAACCGGCGGGGTCACTGCATCCTACGCTATGTTGGGCGATGTTCATATTGCCGAGCCAAATGCGCTGATTGGCTTTGCCGGTGCGCGGGTGATTGAGCAAACGATCCGTGAAAAACTGCCTGAGGGTTTCCAACGGGCCGAGTATCTGCTGGATCACGGCATGTTGGATCGTGTGACGCATCGCAAAGACATGAAGAATGAATTGGTGACGATTATCCGGATGCTCACGGGCCTGCCGCCTGCAATCCAAGGCGACCTGCCCGCGCCCGAGCCCGACGCGGTTGCGGCGAATGCGGAAACCACCGAGTGACGCAAACAAGCGATGCCATCCTCGACCGGATGATGGCACTTCACCCGAAGATCATCGACCTGACGCTAGACCGTGTTTGGCGATTGTTGGCAATTCTGGATCACCCTGAAAAGACCTTGCCGCCTGTGATTCATATCGCAGGGACCAACGGCAAGGGGTCAACACAGGCCATTATTCGTGCCGGACTGGAAGGCGGTGGCAAATCTGTCCATGCCTATACCTCCCCTCATTTGGCGCGGTTTCATGAGCGTATTCGCTTGGCTGGCGACCTGATCTCCGAGGAGTATCTGACGCAGGTTCTGGACGAGTGCTACACATCGAACGGCCCTGAAAAGATCACTTACTTCGAAATCACAACTGTGGCCGCGTTGCTCGCATTTAGCCGTGTTAGAGCCGATTTTACCCTGTTGGAGGTCGGCTTGGGCGGGCGGTTGGATGCCACCAATGTTGTGGAGACCCCCGAAGTAACAGTGATCACTCCGATCTCTATCGATCACGAAAGCTTTCTTGGCGATACATTGACCAAAATCGCAACCGAGAAGGCCGGAATCCTAAAGCGCGGAGTTCCTTGCGTGGTTGGACCACAGCCGGAAGAAGCGATGGACGTGATCGAGGCACAGGCTGCGAAGCTTGGTGCCCCCCTTCTTGCCTATGGTCAGCATTGGCATGTTTGGGAAGAGCGCGGCCGCCTCGTTTTTCAAGATGAACATGGCTTGATGGATTTGCCGTTGCCTGCCCTGCTTGGGGCGCATCAGGTGCAAAACGCAGGGGCGGCACTTGCGGTGCTTCGTCATCTTGGGTTTGACGATACGGCCTGCGAAGCCGCGATGACAAACGCCACTTGGCCGGCTCGAATGCAGCGATTGAAGGTTGGCCCGTTGATCGACGCAGCCGGATCGGCCGAGCTATGGCTTGATGGTGGGCACAATCCTGCGGCAGGTACGGCCCTTGCCGCCTTGCTGAAAACATTGCCTGAAAGGCCCACGCATTTGGTATGCGGAATGCTCAATACGAAAGACGTGGTGGGCTACATGAAACCGCTGGCCGGCGTCGCGACGTCCCTTTATGCGGTGCCAATTCCGGATGAGCAGGCGACGCTTTCCGCCCAGCAAACAGCCATTGCGGCAACTGAGGCAGGCTTTCAGGCTTTCGAGGCCGAGACAGTCTTGGACGCCATCAACGCGGTTACTAAAACAGACCCTAATGCGCGAATATTGATCTGTGGTTCGCTTTATTTGGCGGGCGCTGTACTGCGCGAAAACAGCTAGGCTTGTCCCCAGTCGGCGGATTGCATTTCGCGTAAACGCGACGCGGTGCGCTCAAATTCGAACACGCCTTCGCCTTCCAAATACAGCCGTTCAGGCTGTGCTGCCGCGGAGCAAATTAGCCGAACGTTGCCCTCATATAGGGCATCTATCAAGGTCACGAACCGCTTGGCCTCGTTGAAATTGTTGCGCGACAACGTTGGAATATCTTCCAACACCAGTACGCGCACAGATTCTGCCACCGCCAGATAATCCGCAGCCCCAAGCGGTTGGCCGCAAAGATCAAAGAAGCTAGCCCGCGCGATACCGTTGCGAAACGCGGGCAAGATCACGTCACGGCCTTTGACCCGCAAGGACAACGGCCCGCCTGCACCCCCGGTTAGGCTTTGCCAAATAGCAGATATGCGCGCCTTGGCGTCGGCGTTGGCAGGAGAAAAATAGACCTGCTCTCCTTCAAGGCGATCTTGGCGGTAATCCGTCTCGGACACCAATTCATGCACGGTCATGTGATCTTTTAGATGCTCTATAAACGGAATGAACAGATTTCGGTTCAATCCGTTTTTGTACAGATCATCTGGGATACGGTTGGATGTGGTGACGACCACAACGCCCTTGGCCAACAAGTTTTCAAACAGCCGCCCCACAATCATCGCATCGGTTATGTCTGTGATCTGCATCTCGTCAAAGCACAGCAGGCGAACCTGCGCAGAAATCTCGTCGGCCACTGGCTGAATGGCATCATCCACGCCGGTTTTCCGGATCTCATGCATTGCGCTATGAATTTCTTGTATGAAGGCATGGAAGTGGACGCGGCGTTTGCGCGGTTCCGGAATGGTTTCGTAAAACAAATCCATCAACATGGATTTGCCGCGGCCGACGCCCCCCCAAAGATACAGCCCTTTCACGGGTGCGTCGTCTTCACCGAATATCCCGAACAATTTCTTCTTTGGTGCAGGTTTTGCCATTTGCGCAGCCACATCGTCAAAAAATGGCAAAGCCGCGATCTGAGCCGGATCGGCGGTGATCTCCCCTGCTTGGGTCAATGCGGTATAGGCGTCGGTCAAAAGCATTCTGGCCATCTCATCAATTCTGCTTACTCCATGTCGCAATATTTCTGATTTGACGCAAACCGGAAAGTTTACGACGGTCGCACTATGGATCAGACACGCACACCACTTTTTACGCCCGTTCTCATTGTTGGCTGCATCATTATGATGTTGGGGTTCTCTATCCGCGCCAGTTTCGGAGTGTTTCAAATCCCGATCGGAGAGGAGTTCGGTTGGCCTCGCGCCGAGTTCAGCCTAGCCATTGCAATCCAAAATCTTGCATGGGGCATTGGTCAGCCCATCTTTGGGGCAATCGCCGAAAAGATGGGGGATCGGAAAGCCATTATCCTTGGTGCGTTGCTCTATGCTGCGGGTTTGGTGCTATCCTCCTTCGCGATTACACCCGGAGAGCACCAGTTCTATGAAATTCTTGTTGGCTTTGGCATCGCAGGGACCGGATTTGGCGTGATCCTTGCGATGGTGGGTCGCGCAACTTCAGATGAAAACCGGTCGATGGCGTTGGGCATAGCGACGGCCGCAGGATCTGCAGGTCAGGTGCTAGGGGCGCCCGCCGCGGAATTGTTGCTGGGCTACTTCCCTTGGCAAACGGTTTTCATCATCTTCGCGACTGTCATGTTGGTGTCGCTGTTTGCATTGCCGTTCATGCGTGCGCCTGTTGCTACAAAGACGGAGTTAGAGGAAAGCCTAGGCACCGTGTTGAAGCGCGCCTTCAAGGATCCGTCCTACACGATGATCTTCTTGGGGTTCTTTTCATGTGGGTATCAACTGGCCTTCGTAACGGCCCATTTTCCAGCCTTTATCACTGAAGTTTGCGGCCCGATATCAGGCACCGGCCTGCTTGCGGGCATAGGGGTTACCACGACGTCGGCGCTGGGCGCGCTTTCGATCGCCCTGATCGGATTTGCCAACATTGGCGGGACGATTTTTGCCGGATATCTGGGCAAACGGTATTCGAAGAAATATTTGCTGGCGGGGATATACACTGGCCGTACGATCATCGCTGCTTGGTTCATTCTGATGCCGATGACACCGACGACAGTGATCATTTTTAGCCTTGCGATGGGCAGCTTATGGTTGGCGACTGTTCCTCTTACTTCTGGATTGGTCGCTCATATCTACGGGCTGCGCTACATGGGAACGCTCTATGGGATTGTGTTCTTTTCCCACCAGTTAGGGTCTTTTCTGGGCGTCTGGTTGGGCGGAAAACTGTATGATGTGACGGGCGATTACACCTTTGTTTGGTGGATCGGTGTCGGGGTCGGCGCGTTTAGTGCGATCGTACATCTGCCGGTGCGTGAAAAGCCTTGGACTGCCCAAGCAGCCTAGCCGTTTAGGACGGTGCGGGGTGATCCAAAAGTTGGGGGCAGGCCAAATGCGCCCTGCCCCCAATTTGCTATTCCAGAATTGACCGTCTGGGCGACTATGCTGCGGCTTCTTCTGCTGTCAAAAGCCCGTGAGAGACAAGGCAGTCAGCCCAGCCTTGCGGGTTCTCAAACATATGCGCATTCCATCCACGCGATCTGGCCATGTCGATGTTGTCGGCGCGGTCGTCTGCAAACAATAGGGTTTCAGGGGCCAGCCCGCAGTCATCCTCCACCATCTGGTAAATTTTGGGATCCGGCTTGATGACCTGCATATGGCCCGAAATATAGCGACGATCGAATTCCCCGAGGTAGCTATAGATAGTTTCCGCGTAGTCAAAGCTGCCGATACCAAAATTGGTAAGGGCGAAAACCGGAATTCTTTTCGCGCGAAGGACACGAAGCAATTTAACCGAATGGTCGATTGTAGGCGACGCCATTTCGATCCAGTGGTCATGCCACATACGAATTTCGTCGCGCCACTCGGGGTACTCTTCGGCAGTGTTGTAGATCGTTTCCTTGAAAGGATGCCCCAGATCGACTTTGTCATTCATCCCGTGCAGATCAACAGTCGCGAACATTTCCTTGCGACGGGCTTCGCCGATGGCGCTGTCGTAAAAACGTTCGGGGTGCCATTCGATAAGTACGTTTCCGATATCGAAAATAACTGCCTTGATCATGCGTATAGAGCCTCTGCGTGGAAAGATATGTGGTCTTCAATGAACGTTGAAATGAAGAAGTACGAATGGTCGTAATTCGGTTGCATGCGAAACGTGATGTCTTGGCGTTTGGCTGCTGCGGCCTGCGCAAGCGCTTCAGGCTTCAAGAGATCAAGGAACTGGTCTTGTGTTCCGGTGTCGATCAAGACGGGACCGTCAAAGCCGCGATCTGCCATCAGAAGACTGGCGTCATGTTCGGCCCAAGTTGTCTCATCAGACCCTAAATAGGCTGAAAACTGCTTTCTTCCCCAATCCGAGGCGGTTGGATTACAGATCGGTGCAAAGGCAGATACGCTGGCAAAGCGGCCAGCTTCACGCAGCGCGATCGTCAATGCACCATGCCCCCCCATGGAATGACCGGTGATCGCCTGACGGGATGCGTCAAGCGCGAAGGTCTCAAATACCAGATCGGTTAGGTCCTTGGTGATGTAATCATACATCTGAAAATGCTGAGCCCAAGGGGGCTGGGTCGCGTTCACGTAAAATCCGGCGCCTTGCCCCAAGTCAAAGGCCTCGTCGTTCGGGACATCTTCTCCCCGCGGCGAAGTGTCAGGGAAAATCACAGCGATCCCCTGCTCTGCGGCCCATCCTTGCGCTGCTGCCTTCACCATTGCGTTCTCATGTGTGCAAGTCAGGCCTGACAAAAACCATAAAACCGGCACAGGGCCGTCTTTGGCTTCGGCAGGCAAAAACAGTCCAAACGTCATGTCGCAATCGCAGCTGGCAGAGTGATGGGAATACACGCCTTGGACCCCGCCAAAACATGCGTTTTCGGAAATAGTTTTCATCAGAGCTCCTTTAACTGACCCAACCAATAATCAGCGAAACAGTTAGAATGCTGACGACGGTTGAAATGAGGATACTGGCGGAAACCCGCGCTGGGGCAACCCCATAATGCTGGGCGATCATGTAAACATTGCCCGCAACAGGTAGGGCCGCAGCGGCGATCATCACGGAGGCCGAATAGGGATCGACTGCAAACAGCCAAATCGCACAAACAGCCACAGCAAAAGGATGCAAAACAAGCTTGGCGAAGGACAACCACGTCGCCACTTGCAGGCGCCCTGCTGATTTGGTCGCAAGGGACGCGCCAATCGCAAACAATGCGCCGGGCGTTGCGGCGCCACCCAGAATGGACAGAAATTCGTTCAAGGGAACCGGAATTGGTGCCTTTGAGGCTGACCACGCGAACCCCAACACAATCGAGACGATCATCGGGTTCTTGAGCAATCCCAATCCAACAGTTTTCAGCACGCCAGCAGACATGCGCCCATCGCGCGACCCCGTGATCAAAATCACTACAAGGCTTCCGAAGAAGATCAGATCTACGGCAAGAGTAAGCATCACCGGTCCAATGGCATCCGCCCCCATAAGGAGCACCAGCATTGGCACACCAAGGAAGCCCACGTTGCCAATGACACTGCATTGAGCTTCGATGGCGGCTTCCTCGACAGACCGTCGGCGCAGCAAGGCGACGGCGGTGACACAAAGGTAAACAAACAGGCTCGCGTAGAAATACGCTTGGATGTAGCTCCAGTCCAATATGTCGGTTATCGACAGGTTCGCCGAAAACCGGAACAACATTGCGGATAAGGCAAAATAGAAGACGAATTTGGTCAGGTAGCCGGTGGCCTCGGGGGTAAAGAACTTTACCCGACCGGCCCAATACCCGACACCGATGACGGCGAAAAAGGGCAGTGTTTTAAGAAAAATCTCCAGCATGTCGACACCCGATACCATGGCCGAGGGGATTGCAACAGCGCGTTAACCGCTGCCGATCAATACACCCGCGGCCAGCACCAATGCCCCGCCAAGAACAACCTGCATGGCCGCCCTGAAAAACGGGGTTTCCATGAACCGGTTCTGAATCCACGCAATGGCCCAAAGCTCTATGAAAACCACGATTACGGCGATGGTTGTCGCCGTCCAAAAGTCGGTGATGAGATAGGGCAACGCGTGCCCCAAACCGCCAATAGTTGTCATAATGCCAGAGGCAAATCCGCGCTTCCACGGGGAGCCCCTGCCCGAGAGCTGCCCATCATCGGATGCGGCCTCGGTGAAGCCCATCGATATGCCTGCGCCCACCGACGCGGCCAGCCCCACCAGAAACGTATCCCACGTGTTTCCAGTCGCAAAGGCCGCCGCAAAAATCGGGGCCAACGTCGAAACCGATCCATCCATAAGCCCCGCAAGACCAGGTTGAACCCAAGTCAGGATAAACTGGCGATGCGCCTCTTGGTCTTCACCCTCAAGAGCATGCTCAGAAATCTCTCCAGTTAACCTTGAGGCTTCTTGGCAATGGTTGGCCTCTGCCGCGGCCAGATCGCCTAAAAGTTTACGGGTATCAGCATCTTGGGTCCGTTGGGCGGCCAATTCGTAGAACCGCTGTGCGTTGCGCTCCATGCGACTAGCTTGTTCCCGAATCTTGCTGAGGCCAAGGTTTTCAACCAGCCAGACAGGTGCGTGGGCGAGATATCCCGAGATGTGTTCGCGTCTTAACAAGGGGATAACGTCGCCAAAGCGGCGTTTGTGCATGTCGATTAACATCTGACGATGCGCGTCTTCCTCCAACGCCATTTCGTCAAACACCTTGGCTGATGAAGGGTAGTTTGCACGTAGTTGTTCGGCGTAGCTGCGGTAGATGCGCGCATCATCTTCCTCCGAGGAAATAGCAAGCGCCAGCACCTCTTGTTCGGTCAAATTTGAAAAATGGCGGCGAAAACCAATGGACTTGAACATATGAACCTCACTTTAGAATAATTCTAATGTAGCGAGCCATGCGCAGAGTGCAACCCCGCCAAAACTAAACCGAACGGTTCAGAAAAGCCTTGTGGCATGCAAAGACTCAGTCTAAATGTTGCAACTGAACCGAATGGTTTACTTTGAAAGGAAAGAGGCCATGAACTCGATGAAACTTGCACTAGTTGTTGCTGCGATGGCGCTTACAGGGCCTGCAGTCGCGGGTGGCGTTGTGCTGCCGATCTATACGCCGAACATTGAATTTCCAGCTGAATTCGGCAGCGCCGCGCCGGTGATCTCTGACGAGGCGGCGACCCGTACAACCAACTTGCTCCAACCCGATGACCATGTTGGAGCCAAAATCGATGCGCCTGATCCCTCCCCGATCGCCAAATGGCTTAAGCGCATCCTTGTTGGCGCTGAATAGCTCCCCCCTATTCCCAGCGACCAATCGGGCGGGCCTAAGGGTCCGCCCCAATTGCAAAAACTCAGGGTTGTTGCCGAAACTTAACTGCTTGGTCTATAAACAGCTTACTGGGGCAGGAGACATTCACTTGGACGGCAATACACCTGACATCAAACGTGGTCGGAAGTACGATCAAGTGATCGCGGGCGCGCGTGACGTTTTCCTTGCTCATGGGTTTGAAGGGGCAAGCGTCGACTTGATTGCGCGCGAGGCGGGTGTTTCCAAGGCAACCCTCTATAGCTATTTCCCAGACAAGCGGATCTTATTCGTGGAAGTGGCCAAGCAGGAATGCGCCTCTCAGGCAAAGCGCGCTTTGGAGGTGACGACCACCGACGTTCCGGTGCGCGAGATGCTGACCGGCATGTCCTACAAAATGATGTCGTTTCTGACGTCAAACTTTGCACAGAGAATTTTCAAGATTTGCGTGGCAGAATCTGACCGGTTTCCGGAATTGGGCCGCGAGTTTTACATGTCGGGCCCAAAGCTTATGGAAGACCGCTTGTGCGAGTACTTTGAGCACGCCTGCGCGCGCGGTGAATTGAAAATTGACGATATGCACCTTGCAGCGATGCAATTCCAAGAACTGGTGAAGAGCGAAATCTTCGTAAAGATGGTCTTCAACATTATAGAAAAACCGACCCAAGAGCAGATCGACCGCATCATTGATGGCGCTGTCGACATGTTTTTGGCGCGCTATGGTACCTAGCGCTGGCCGCGGCTTAGAAGGGTTAATTGCCCTAAGAACCAGAAAGCCCTAAACACGCGCAATGAGATTCCTTGTACCCCTCCTCGTCGTGCTTGCCGCCTGTGACTCTGGCGGCGGTGAAAACTTTGATGATCCGGCAACATTTGACGGGCAGCCAAGATGTGGCGCCGAAAACTACTATGATCTGTTGGGGAAGCGGGAGGCTGCTCTTCAGGGGCGGACACTTCCGAAAGGCGTGCGGGTTTTGCATCCTGAAGATGTGATCACCATGGACTTTAGCCCGAACAGATTGACCATCGATATCGATACTTCCGGCCTGATCTCAAGTGTGACTTGCCGTTAGATTTGTCTGCGATTGTTTCAATCTGTAGGCTTTGACCGCACTCCCAATCGGGTTAGAAAGCCGTATGGCGAAGGCAGCAAAAAAGACTCAGAAGCGAACCAAACCGGTCAAACAGGCGAAACCGAAGCGATCCATATTCTGGCGCATCGGAATGGTGCCGGTTCTGGCTGTGCGCTGGGGATGGCGTTTCGGAATAGCAGCCGTGCTTTTCATGCTTTTCGTTGTGACACTTTACGCTTTTGTGAACCCGCCAACGACATTCTACATTCTCTCGGAAAGCCGTCGCCTAGACAACACGCGCCGCGAGTGGCGCGATTTTGAAAGCATCTCACCGCACATGCCCCATGCGATTGTGGCGGCGGAGGATGCGAATTTCTGCAATCACTGGGGCTTCGACATGGCGGCAATACGCGACGCGCTTGAAGATGGTGGCGGACGCGGGGCATCAACGATTTCACAGCAGACGGTGAAGAATGTGTTTCTTTGGCACGGCCGCACCTATACGCGAAAAGCGCTGGAGGCTGCGATCACGCCGGTGATGGAGACGATCTGGACCAAGCGACGGGTGTTGGAAGTTTACATGAATGTCGCAGAATTCGACGAAGGCGTGTTTGGTGTGGGCGCCGCTGCCCCTTGGTACTTCGGTGTTGATGCCAAGGATTTGACGATGAAACAGGCCTCCTTGCTGGCGGCGATTCTGCCCAATCCCAAGGGGCGATCCGCAAAACGGCCTAGCGCTTTCATCAAGAAGCGTGCCCGATCCATTGCAAGTGGTGCGGCCACGATCCGCGCAGATGGAAGAAACACCTGTTTCGAAGGTTGAAAAACCTGTGCAAGATTGCGATGACACGTAGACTGATTTTCTCTTAGGGATAACGCGATGAACCGCCTTTACCACTCCCCGCTTTCTCCCTTTTGCCGCAAGGTGCGCCTTGTCTTGGCTGAAAAGAAGGTTGAGGTGGAACTGGTAGAAGAGCGGTACTGGGAGCAGAACACCGACTTTATGCAGCGTAATCCGGCTGGCAAAGTCCCGATCCTGAAGATCGATAGTCAGACGCTCAGCGAAAGTCAGGCGATCTGCGAATACCTTGAAGAGGTCATCCCAGATCCCGCCTTGCTACCTAAAAAACCGGAAGATCGCGCCGAGGTTCGGCGTCTCACCTATTGGTTTGACGATAAATTTCATAACGAAGTTACGTCAAAGCTGCTGTACGAGCGGGTGAACAAGAAGATCATGGGCCAAGGCTACCCCGAAAGCAAAAACGTGAAATTGGGCGCCCAGAAGATTAAGTACCATATCGACTATATGGGTTGGCTGTTGGATCAGCGCCGTTGGTTGGCAGGGGATCAGCTCAGCTTGGCTGATTTCACCGCAGCCGCGCATTTCTCCTGCCTTGACTATATCCGCGATGTGGACTGGAACCGGAACGCGAATGTCAAAGACTGGTATGCGAAGATTAAATCGCGGCCTGCGTTCCGCTCTATTCTGGCTGATCAGGTGCCAGGTTTCATCCAACCTCCCCACTACGCGGACTTGGATTTTTGAGCCTAAAAGACCGACTGCGCGCGCAAGCACTCGCGGAAGGTTTCGCAAAAATGGGCATTTGTCGCCCTGATGCTATCCCTCGCACTCCGGATCGCCTGAACACCTATGTGGATGAGGGGCGTCACGGTCAGATGGGGTGGATGGCCGAAAGAATGACATGGCGCTCAAATCCTGCAGCGCTTTGGCCAGAGGCGCGTTCCGTCATTATGCTGGCTGAAGTGTATTCTCCAGATCACAACCCCCTTGATATTCTGGATCAAAAGGACCGCGCTGCAATCTCGGTCTATGCGCAAAATCGCGACTATCATGATATTGTCAAAAAGCGGCTGAAACGGGTAGGTCGCTGGCTGATCGAGCAGGCCGATGATGTGGAAATCAAGGTTTTCGTGGATACTGCCCCCGTGATGGAAAAACCGCTGGCGGAGGCAGCCGGACTGGGTTGGCAGGGTAAACACACCAATCTACTGGCCCGCGATTTAGGAAGCTGGTTCTTTCTGGGTGCGATCTTCACGACGGTAGAATTAGACCCTGATACTGCCCAAACAGACAATTGCGGCAGCTGCCGCGCCTGTCTGGACATCTGCCCAACGAAGGCATTCCCTGCCCCGTTTCAGCTGGATGCGCGCAGGTGCATTTCCTACCTGACGATTGAACATAAGGGGCCGGTTGACGAAGAGTTACGCCAAAATATGGGCAATCACATATATGGGTGCGATGATTGTCTGGCGGTTTGTCCGTGGAACAAATTTGCCCAAGAGGCGACAGAATTACGCTACGCTGCCCGCGATGATCTACGCGCCCCGAAATTGGCAGAGCTGGTAAAACTTGATGATGCGCAGTTCCGCGAGAAGTTCTCAGGCTCGCCGATCAAGCGGATCGGACGGGATCGTTTTATCCGAAATGTTCTATATGCGATTGGCAATTCGGGTCGGTCAGATTTGCGCGACGCGGCACAATCTCACTTACAAGATCCCGACCCGACAATCAGTGATGCCGCGCGTTGGGCTGTTGAAAGGTTAACTTGATGTCACATTTGCTTAGCTTCGGTCACGGCTATTCAGCGCAAGCACTGGCACGGATTTTGTTGCCACAGGGGTGGACGATCACCGGTACAACGCGCTCGGTTCAAAAAGCTAAGGAGCTGCAACGCAGTGGTCTTCAGGCGGTGGTTTGGCCAGATGCAGATATGGCGGATCATCTTGCGAAGGCCACCCATGTCCTCGTGTCCGTGGGACCAAACGCTGAGGGCGACCCAGTTTTGCGCGGGGTGAAGGACCAACTTCGGGCGGCAGCAGGGACCATCAAATGGCTTGGGTACCTATCGACCACCGGAGTCTACGGCGATCACAATGGAGGCTGGGTCGATGAGGCTACTCCTTTGGCGCCATCTACCCAGCGGGGCCACTTTCGTATGGAAGCCGAGGCAGAATGGCAGCAGCTTGCCAAGCAGTCCGGTCTGCCGCTCCATATATTTCGTTTGGCCGGAATTTACGGACCTGACCGCGGCCCTTTCGCGAAAGTTCGAAATGGAACCGCACGTCGTATTATTAAAGAAAATCAGGTGTTTAGCCGCATCCATGTCGATGACATTGCGCAAGTTTTACAAGCATCTATCCGACAGCCCAATGCGGGGGCGATTTACAATCTTTGTGATGACGACGCGGCGCCGCCCCAAGATGTGATCGGATATGCCGCCGAGCTTTTAGGCCTTCCTCTGCCCAAAGCAGAGCCGTTTGAAACTGCCGAGATGACGCCAATGGCACGTAGTTTCTACGCAGAATCAAAGCGAGTGAGAAATGACCGGATCAAACAAGAGTTGGGAATAGAGCTGCTGTATCCCGACTACCGCAGCGGCCTTTCTGCGCTGTTGGCAGGTGAAGACACAACACTGTGACGTTGAGTTTATAGGATTCCGAAATCCGCGTTTCTTGGCTATACTTACAGAAAAATGGGATGGTAACTCACATGCGTTCGGTGCTTTTGCGCGGCCTGCTTTTGGCTTCATTGCTGATTTTGACTGCTTGTACGTCAAAGTTCACAACCTACAACGGCCCTCGGGTTACCAAGGTTGAGGTATTCAAAAGCCAACGGATCATGAAAGTTTACCACGGAAAACGTGTTCTAAAGACTTACAACGTTGAACTTGGTTTCGGTGCGCGCGGACATAAGCAGTTCGAAGGCGATGGTCGCACACCCGAGGGGCGCTATATCATTGACAGGCGGAACCCTAACAGCTCGTTCTATTTGTCTTTGGGGATTTCATATCCCAATGCGCAAGATCGGGCCTTTGCACGGAAGCACGGGCTTTCTCCCGGGGGTGACATCTTTATTCACGGTCAGCCAAATATCGGAGGAAAGCGCGGCCCTGATTGGACCGCAGGGTGCATCGCCGTCAAAAACGGCGAAATGCGCCAGCTTTATGCGATGGTCAAAAACGGGACTGTTATCGACATATTCCCGTAACGCGCAGCCTTAGCTGCCCGTTACCATTGTCCACCAAATCTTGCCGTTTGGCTCTTGGAACCACGAAAAGCCCATCTTGTTCGCGCGAGGGGACAAAATCACTTCGCGGGTAGACGGGGTGGCCATCCAAGCTGCGACAGTTTCTGATTCATTCTCATATGTCTCGGAAATATTCTCCCCGATCAGCTGACCCTCGTAACCAGAACGCGCGACGCGATCCAATGGCGACGACCCGTCGGATCCGAAGTGCCAAGGGCGATTTTGCACCGACATGTCCCGCGAATGGGTTGCTGCGGCAGCGGTCAATTTGCTGTCCAACACCAGTTCATTGGTCCCCGCTGCTGCGCGCAATGCATTCACGGAATCCAATACACGGAACTGAATTTTTGCGGTGTCATTTGCCTTTATCCGGTAGACGCGAGGCAGGGGCTTGCCATCGGGTCCTGTGGTCGGAACGGGTGTACACGCCGCCAGCGCAAGAAACGCTGAGGTGAGGATGAGAAGCAGTCTGGCCATACCAATTATTCCCTAGAATTTTGACAATCCTTAAACCGAACCGTGGGGCTGTTCAAACACAGTGGTGGAAAATGGCCGATCACATCATTGTTTGATTTGTGATTGAGGCATTCTCGCCATATTAATAGCGCAAAGACCTCACCAAGGAGGGTGTTTCTGTGAGTAATTCCAAATTCGAAGGCCTAAATCGTCGTAGCTTTCTGTTGACGGGCGCGGCTGCGGCTTCTGGTCTAGCGACACCAGTGATCGCACAAACCGCAACTGGCGAAGTAGAGCGTGACCTGACCGAAGTGGTGAAACGCAATGTTTCCAGCTTCCGCTCGCTAGAATGGCAGCCCTATTTCAACAACCTGAAAAAGGGTGCGATCTTGGTCGATATCGACAGTCGCGCCCTGCATATGTGGACTGAAGACGGCAATTACAGCTTGTATCCTTCATCCGTTCCCCTGTCAGAGGACCTGACACGCCGCGGTCGCACCAGCATCGTGCGCAAGGTTGATGGCCCCACTTGGAGCCCGACACCAGCGATGAAAAAGCGCAATCCAGAATGGCCGCCATTTGTGCCCGCTGGCCCAGACAATCCGTTGGGGACGCATGCGTTGTATCTGACGTGGACGTACTACCGAATTCACGGCACCCATGATACGCGCAAAATCGGGCGTCGTTCGTCCAATGGATGCATCGGGTTGTTTAATGAACATATTGCTGAAGTGTTTGCGAAAGCGAAAGTAGGCACTCAGGTGTTGCTAATTTGACGACATTTTGAATCACTCGCTCTGACCTGAATAGCCCGACCATTGTGTTGGGCAAACTTTCTTGGTTATACGGTGTGACGAGATACTGTCTTGGGTGTCCGTGAATGAACCGGATAGTCTGGGTTCAGCGGGCGTATCTTGGAAGGATATAGAGATGAAAAAAATCGTACTTGCAGCAGCATTTGCTGTAGCCGCTTCTTCTGCTTTCGCTGGTGGTCTGTCTGACCCAATCATCGAAGAGCCAGTAATCGAAGCAGCAACTTCTTCTTCAGCTGGCGGCATCCTTGTCCCGCTGTTGTTCCTGGTTATCGTAGCAGCTGCTGCGTCCTAAGCGAAAGCTTAACCTAGAATACGAAAAAGGCGTCCGAGTGATCGGGCGCCTTTTTTGCATTAAGGGTTTAGCTCTCTGCGACGCCGGCTTCGGCCTCAATCTGTTTTCGGGATTTTCGCGCCCGCTCGGTCGCGGATTTCAACTGCCCACAGGCGGCCATAATATCTTCGCCACGTGGTTTACGCACAGGCGAAGCATATCCTGCCTGATACACAATTTCCGAAAACGCCCTGATACGGTTGTTTGAAGAACGCTCGTATGGTGCGCCGGGCCATTCGTTGAATGGGATCAGATTAATTTTTGCGGGAATGCCTTTGATCAATTCTACCAATCGATGAGCATCTTCGTCGCTGTCGTTCACATCTTTCAGCATAACGTATTCAAAGGTAATGCGCTCGCTGTTGGAGGCTTTGGGATAAGCACGCAAAGAGGCTAGCAATTCCTCGATATTCCATTTCTTATTGATCGGAACCAAGGTGTCGCGCACTTCATCAGTCGTGGCGTGGAAGGAAACAGCCAAGAGACACCCGATTTCTTGTGCGGTCTTCGCAATCTCGGGCACCACTCCTGATGTCGACAGGGTGATCCGACGGCGGGAAAGACTGATGCCTTCGGGGTCCATCGCGATCTTCATGGCATCACGCACATTGTCGAAATTATAAAGTGGTTCGCCCATTCCCATAAGTACGATGTTGGACAACTTGCGCTTGGCTTCGTCATTTGGATTGTGACCCGGCTCGGGCCATTCGCCCAAATCGTCACGCGCCAACATCACCTGACCAATGATTTCACCAGCGGTCAAATTGCGGACCAGCTTCTGGGTGCCAGTGTGGCAGAATGAACAAGTTAACGTGCAACCGACTTGGCTGGAGATGCACAATGTCCCGCGGTCTTCTTCGGGGATATAGACGACCTCTACCTCGTGACCACCTGCGATGCGTACCAGATATTTGCGGGTTCCGTCGGTGCTGACTTGGCGGGTAACAACCTCTGGCAAGGTTATCTCAAACTTCTCTGCAAGTAGGGCGCGGTAGTCCTTTGCAAGGTTGGTCATGCTGTCGAAATCGCGCACACCCTTTTGGTACAGCCACTGCCAAACTTGACCGGTCCGCATCTTTGCCTGTTTTTCGGGTGTCCCCGCTGCAAGCAATGCGTCGCGGAGTTCAACACGAGTCAAGCCGACCAGATTGACCCGATCGCTGGCAGGCAACTTGCGGGGAATGGTCACTAAGTCTTGTGTGATCGGTGCTGTTGATGTCATCGGAGCCTCACTGAAAGCAGGAACGCCGCCGAATACACTATATCAGTGCAAAGGGAAACCTGCGCTATGCTCTGCCTTGATCACCTGCGGGCGCATAAGGCTACACGCCAAACGGGCCTCCTCGGCGGAAAGGGCAGGGCGGGATGTGGTGCTATTATTTGGCCCAAGGTCGACAGCCAAGTTACCACAATACAAAAGATGGCTTTGCAAAAACCCTAGGGAAACATAGGTCACCGCCCGCAGCCCTTGAATTTGGCGAACCTCTCCCACGCCTAACAAATCCTTTGCCGAAACAAGAACTTCACGGGCCGAAAACAAGACGTCAAACATTTGATGACGCAGGGCGATCCGTTGATTTGGGGCAAGATACAAATCTCGTGCAGGGCGATCTATTCCAAAGATGCCTGCAGGAATATGGATGGGGGATTTATGAGGTGCAGATGTCAGGTCTACGTCGCGAAATGCGATGCATTTGACCGTTTGTATCCCAAGATCTTTGGTCAAAACGCGATCGCCTGATTTCAGGTCCTCGACAAATCGTTCGCCGCTACTGGTCATGATCGGTGTCCCAACACTTAACCCTGCGGGAGAAAGGCGAACGGCCGTGTTTGCCTTCTTCTGGACGGGAAGGCTGATGGTTCTGGTGTTGGAATTCAGGGTCATTGGATGCTGCCTATTGGCCGGTTTTCCCGGTCTTAGTATGAGAGGTGTTAAGGGACCTTGGCAGCCGATCCCTTAACTTAGAAAAATTTTAGGTATTTATCCGCCGCAGCGCTTGGATGCGTCCGCAAGGGCAGCCGTAAAGCCGCTGAGCGAGAAGGAGTCCTTGGTCGTCGTTCCACGTTTGGAGACGCCAGTGATCACAGCATTTGCCCCGCGTTTCATGGCGGCGATAATCTTGTTGTCATCTGCTGGTGTCGGCGCCCAAGCCGTTTCGCCGCTGGTGAACAACTCATATGTGCTGTCGCCGATTTTCAGGCTAACGGTTGCGCCGTCCGGATAAGGGTAGCCGCCCGTAAAGGAAACTTCGCCAAGCTTTCCTGCGCCAGGCCAGTAGCTAACGAACATCAATGTATCACCGCGGGTCACAGCAACGACGCGGCCACCTTTGGTGTTCACAACTTCCTTAGGGCTGGAAACGATCCAGCACTGGGTTGGATTATCTTCAACGAACACGCTCCAGTCCGTTTTGGACGCCACGCGATTTGTTGACTGTTCCTGAGCGGAAAGGGGGCCTGTGGCCAAGACGAGGGCCGTGCTTACGACCATGCTCTGCAGCATTTTTTTCATGTATCTCACAGCTCCAGCTGTTTTTCTGCCTCTTGTGCGTCGAACGATCCTTAACGGATTCACTAAAGTCGACACACCACTATTATCTCGATTGCCAAACGATAACCTAGAATGCATGTGTTGGGGAAGGCCCATTGGCGGTTTTTCGCTTTATTAGGAGGCGTCTATGACACAACCCATCCCTTTCGTCGAAATCTGGCGTGGTGATATGCTTGAATCACAACATCTGGGGCATGCGGTTGTATGTGATGCAAATGGCCAAATCGTGGAATCGTGGGGGGATGCCGAAAAGGTGATCTACCCGCGGTCGTCCTGCAAGATGTTGCAAGCGTTGCCCTTAATCGAAAGCGGCGCGGCGGCGGCACATGGGCTGGGGGCCGAGCATTTGGCGCTAGCCTGCGCGTCTCATCAGGGGGCGGCCATTCATACAGACCGCGTGCAGCTGTGGCTGAATGACTTGGGCCTAAGTGTTTCCGATTTCCGCTGCGGACCGCAAAAGCCCTCAGATAAGGACGCGCATGAGGCATTGGTGCGCGCAGGCAAGCAGCCTTGCCAGATACACAACAATTGTTCGGGCAAACATTCAGGTTTTCTGACCTTGAACAAACATTTGGGCGCAGGGTCAGAGTACGGCGAAGTCGATCACCCCGTGCAGGTTGCGGCGCGTGCCTCTTTCGAAGAAATGACCGGAGAGACCGCAGAATTCTACGGGATCGACGGGTGTTCTGCCCCGAATTTTTCGACGTCTGTCGCAGGGTTGGCCCGCGCCATGGCACGCATGGCAAGACCGCAGGGAACGGGCGCACGGGCGCAAGCAGCGACACAATTGGTCGAGGCGATGCGTATGCATCCTGATCTTGTGGCAGGTGAAGGTCGCGCATGCACCGAGCTGATGCGCGCAATGGATGGCAAAGTGGCCGTTAAAACGGGTGCCGAAGCGGTGTTTGTCGCGATTTTGCCCGAGCAGGGCCTAGGCATGGCACTGAAAATTGTCGATGGCGGCACCCGCGCGGCAGAGGCAGCAATTGCCGCATTGCTTGTGAAATACGGAGCACTCGACGCGAAACACCCCATGGCGGTTAAACGAATGCATGGGCCAATTCTAAACTGGAATGGCATCAATACAGGGCACATGCGGATCAGTGCGGACTTCATTCATTCCTGAAACGGGTCGGTATCCTCAGGAGAGAGCTCTTTGATCATCGCATGAATTTGGTCCTTCTTCAGGGGTTTTGTCAGATAGTGACCTATCCCTGACTGCTTTATCCGTTCCTCATCGCCGTCCATGGCATGCGCGGTCATAGCGATGATCGGGATAGGGTTGGCGCCGCGTTCTTCTTCGATTTCCCGAATTCGGGCGCTGGCCTCCATTCCATCCATTTCCGGCATCGAAATATCCGTGAACACCATGTCAAACTCGCCGTTTTTAAACGCGTGAACAGCCTCGATCCCATTTTCAACTAGCGTAAGATCAAGCGTTAGGGTCTTCAGCATTTTTCGGAACACCAGCTGATTGGTTTTGTTGTCCTCGGCTGCCAACAGGCGCAATTGACGAAGTTCCGGGGCCTTTGGTGCAAAACTTGCGGCTTCGGTGATGCTGCTAAACAGGTCCTCGCGCTTGAAGGGTTTGCTGAGCGTCGCGATGCCTGACGGCAATTTGACGGGGATCGCAGGTGTGGTCATGGCAACAATGGGAGTGTCCCCAAACAAAGAGCGCAGTGTTTCGATCGCCCCCCCACCATCGCCCAATTCACGCTGAAGGCCGACAAATACGATGTCGGGATCGATGTCCTTGGTGGCGGCGTCCACATTGGGCAAGGCCGCGAATGTCAGGCCCAAGAATTCCATCTGCCGCGTCAGAATATCCAAGTCCATCGCGTTGGGTTCGATAACGAGGGCCCGATGGATGCCCGCGGGCAGCACCGCGGAGCCCATGTCGGCCTCCGCCACCAAGGGCAGGGTGATCTTGAACCCAAAGCACGCCCCTTCGCCCTTGACGCTACTGATCCAGACTTCACCCCCCATTTGCTCAACCAGCTTGTGGCTGATCGATAGACCCAAGCCGGTGCCTTCGTACTTGCGGTTTGCTTCGTCTTCGATCTGATTGAATTCACCAAAGATGTGTTCGATCATATCTTCATCAATGCCAAGGCCGCTGTCTTCGACGGTGATATGGAGTTGGCAGTTTTGCTCCGCATCATTCACAACCCCCACGACCCGAACCAAGACATAGCCTTCATCGGTGAACTTAACTGCATTCCCGACGAGGTTGGTCAAAACTTGCCGAATGCGTCCGGCATCGCCAACAAATTCAGCGGGCAGGAATTGATCATAGTCGATCTGGAAATCCAGACCCTTTTGCGTGACGGTTGGATCAACAATCAATCCTACGTCTTGCACCAGCCGTTCCAGATCAAACGGCGCAGGTTTCAACAAAATCTTTTCTGCTTCGATCTTGGAGAAATCCAGAACGTCGTTGATGATCTCTAGCAGGGCCTCGCCAGAGTTTCGGATTGTTTGAGCGTAAAGAGTTCCTTCTTCATCCAGAGGGCTTTCAAGCAGCAGATCGGCCATGCCCACGACCCCGTTCATCGGAGTGCGCAACTCATGGCTCATTTTCGCAAGGAAGGCAGATTTAGCACGGTCCGCAGCTTGAGCTTTGTCGCGGGCATCGCGCAGTTCGCCCTCTTTTAGAATGCTATCCGTGATGTTGAGGACCAACGACACGACACCGCCATCTGAGGTCCGCCGATCTACCATTTTGACGTAGATGCCATTCCAAAACCGAAGGGTGATCGGCTCAATCTTGGAGTTCGACCAGCGCGCAAGCATCATTTCATACCAGTCGTCTGCGCCTTGATCACGAAGATCGACAATCCCCTCATCGATGCAAAGATCCAAAATTTCTGAAAAATTGGTGCCAGGCCCGACGTCGCCTGCGCCTTCAAATGCAGCCAAATAGGGGGGGTTTGCAGCGATCAGGTTGCGGCTGGCATCAAATAGCGCAAACCCGTCATGAATGGTGTCGATCGCATCCCAAAGCAGGCGTTCCACCGCGACGACTTTATGGTTGGCGGCCACAAGATCTTTCACCACGCGGGTATTTTGACCTTCAAGCTCTTCGACCACCCGCCGTTGATCGACAATCTGACCAGACAGGTTCAACGCGTGGGCAGACAACTTGCGATTGGCAGCCGTTAGCTCTGCTTGCTTTTGATCCAACAGACGCTCCGCCGCTAAACGCGCGCGGCGTTCCAGCATCAGGTCTTCATTCGCCCTTGAGTGTTCCATTGTCCTCGAATCAAAATATCGCGCAGCTCTGCATAGATTTGCCGAACTTGGTGAAGACCCACTTAACGCAACCACCTTGCCCGACTCATATTGTCTGTGCGACGCTTCATGTGATTTTACAAAAGAGGTTTGGTATGGCGGTTCGCATTTTTTCGGCAACGCTGATGTTTGTGGCGTCTACCAGCATGGCATTTGCACAGGGGTTGATCCCCGAGCGCCGCATGAGCGTTTCGAAAAACATGGACTTCTATGGCAGTGATCTAACGAATATCTTCGACACGACACTAGAAACCTGCACGCGGACCTGCCTTAGTAATCCGGCGTGCAAAGCCTTCACCTTCAATACCAAATCTAACGCTTGCTTCCCTAAATCCGACACCACCCAATCCGTGCCTTTTGAGGGGGCGGTTTCAGCCAAGGTGACAGATGCAACGTCGCAAGAATTGCTGACGGCGCAGACGCAGCGCGCCAAGGCGGGCTTTATCAGCGATCGGGACATCCGCGCAGCATTTGAACAAGCGTCAAACATGTCGCGCAGCTATGTCGCCAATGCCTACACGCTGGATCAATATCTCGACGCAGCAGCGCATGCGCGCGACGAAGGCAAGCCGCTCAAGGCCATGCGGTTCGCAGGGGCGGCTTTGACATTGTCTGATCAATCCGACCTATGGGAAAGCTTTGCCCGTGACGCCGCCGCACATGCCAAGGCAACCACGGGCAACCGCCGGAAGTACAATCGTATCTATCTATCAGCGTCGGTGAACGCCTATCTGCGCGCTACCACACCCGCCCTGTCCGTCAATGCCCTTACTTTGATGGCAGATGCGCTGGAGCAGAATAGCCGTGGCCGTGACATGATTGCGCCCTTGCGTTTGGCCCAGTCACTGCACCCACGCGACGACACAGCCCGCGCATTAAGCCGTGCGGTTCGTCTATTCGGATTTCGGGTTTCCGAGACAGAAGTGGAAAGCAACTCAAGAGAGCCACGCATTTGTGTCGCATTCTCTGAGGAGCTGTCGAAAACCATCGACTATAGCCCATATGTACAGTCTCAAATTTCCGGCATCAGCGTAGAGGCCCAGAACCGGCAGCTTTGTGTTGGCGGGTTGACGCATGGGGAACGCTATAGCTTCACCCTACGCCAAGGTTTGCCGGCCAAATCCGGTGAAGCCCTGCAAAAGGGGGTGGAGATTACGCAATATGTCCGCGACCGTTCGCCGTCGGTGCGGTTCAACGGGCGGGCATATATTCTGCCCAGCAGTGGTGCGGCGGCCTTGCCTGTGGTGGCGGTGAACACCGATGTTTTGGATTTGACGCTTTATAAGGTCTCGGACCGCAACATCCTTCGCACGATGCAGAATGATTTCTTCGCCAAACCCCTAAGCTACTACGCAGAGCGCGAATTCCGTCGGGCGATGGGAGTTGAAGTTTGGACGGGTCAGGGGGACGTTGAAACTGCGCTGAATGAGGATGTGACCACCCGTTTGCCGATTGCCGATATCGTCGGAGAGATGACCCCCGGTGTTTACGCGTTGCAAGCCTCGGTGGCAGGGGCAGATGATGCGACCCCTGCCACCCAGTGGTTCGTGATCAGCGACTTGGGGCTGACAAGTCTGGAAGGCACCGATGGGATGCATGTCTTCGTGCGCGGATTGTCGGATGTGGCGGCTAAGGAGGGCGTGACCGTTTCGTTGATCTCGCGTGCCAATGAAGTGCTGGATACACAAGAAACCGACGCTCAGGGGTATGCCCGCTTTGACGCCGGATTGACCCGAGGTGTGGGCGCGGCCTCACCAGGGTTGCTGACAGTGCAAAAGGGGGATGATTTTGCGTTCTTGTCCCTGCGCGATCCTGAGTTCGACCTGTCCGATCGTGGCGTAGAGGGGCATCCGCCCGCCAAACCGGTCGATCTGTTTGTCACAACGGAACGGGGCGCATATCGCGCGGGCGAGACCATCAGTGCGCTGGTGTTGGCGCGAGACAACGTCGCACGCGCGATTGAAGGCCTGTCTCTGACAGCTGTTTTGACGCGACCTGACGGTGTAGAATACGCACGAATGACCGCGGCGGACGCTGGTGCAGGGGGCCGCCTGTTTTCCATGCCATTGGGGGCCGAGGTCCCGCGCGGAACTTGGGGTTTGGCGGTTTTTGCTGATCCTGACGCTCCGGCGTTGTCGTCCCAGAACTTGCTGGTCGAGGATTTCCTGCCGGAGCGTATCGACGCGACACTAACTTTGCCCGAAGGCCCAATCGTGTCAGGCCGCGCAGCACCTGAGTTGGGGATCGAAGCGCGCTATCTTTTCGGTGCACCGGGTGCCGATCTAGCGGTGGAGGGGGACATGACCTTGAAGGCGGCCACCTCGCTGGACGGGTTCTCTGGGTTTCGCTTTGGTCGCCACGACAGCCCGTTTCACGCCCTACGCAGCGGTTTTGCCTCGGATGTGCGAACGGATGCTGCGGGATTTGCAACGGCTTCCCTAAAAATACCCGACTTGAGCGAAGTCATGCAGCCCCTGGAGGCGCAAATCACCGCACGCGTGCGGGAAGGATCTAATCGCCCGATAGAGCGTCGCATTACCCGACCTTTGTTGCTGGATAAGCCGGTAATCGGGGTTAAGCCGGAGTTTGATGGCGTCGTTGCAGAAAATGATGTCGCCAGCTTCGATCTCATTGCTCTTGGGCCTGATTTGACGCGGCAGGATATGCAAGTGCGCTGGACCGTGAACCGTATCAGAACCGATTACCAATGGTATTCCAACTACGGGAACTGGCACTGGGATAAGGTGACAAGCCGCAGTCGGGTGGCATCAGGAGAGGTGACTTTGACAGCCGGTGACCCGCTGAAGGTCGCTGCACCGGTGCAATGGGGCGAATATGAAATCAAGGTAGAACGCACCGATGGCCCCTATGTTGCGACGTCGATGAAGTTCCAAGCAGGGTGGTACGCAAGTGCGAACGCAACCCAAACGCCCGACCTATTGGAAACCTCTTTGGACCAAACGCAATACCGCGCAGGTGATACGGCGACTTTGCGTATTGTATCACGCTATGCGGGAACGGGCTTGGTCACGGTGATGTCGAACCGTTTGATTGATATGAAGGCCATGGAGGTCGTACAGGGCGAAAATCTGATATCCCTTCCTGTGACGGATAGCTGGGGCAAGGGGGCCTATGTGTCGGCGTCTGTGCTACGCCCGATGGATGCAGCGGGCGGGCAAAATCCCGCACGCGCTTTGGGGCTGGCCCATGCTGCAATCGACCCCGAAGATGCGAAGCTTCGGGCCCGTTTTGAAACGACTGGGGAATCTGCGCCGCGCGGGCCATTAACCGCGCGCCTAAACGTCGAGAACGCCGATCAGGAAACCTACGCCATGATTGCTGCGGTGGATCAGGGAATTCTGAATTTAACCGGTTTTACTCCGCCGCAGGCCTCTGACCATTACTTTGGGCAACGCAAACTGGGGGTTGGTATTCGTGATGTCTACGGGCGCTTGATTGACGGTGCGTCTGGGGCGCTGGGGTCCGTGCGGTCGGGTGGTGACGCGGGGGCGCAATTGCGGGCCAAGTCCCCACCTCCGACGGAAGATCTTGTGGCCTATGTCAGTGGTCCGTTGCGCGTTGGGGCGGATGGTATCGTCGAGACAGAATTCGACCTGCCAGCGTTCAACGGCGCAGTTCGACTGATGGCGGTTGTTTGGTCGAAAGACGGGGTGGGCGAGGCCAATGCTGAAGTTCTGGTACGAGACCCTGTCGTGGTGGCGGCTACCTTGCCTCGGTTCATGGCTCCGGATGACAGCAGTCAGCTGATGCTGGAAATCGTTCATGCGGAGGGGCCAACAGGGGATATGCCACTTTCTGTGACCACCACTGGTTCGCAACTTTTGCAAGAGGTGCCGAAGACCGTTTCGGTGACAGAAAAAGGCACCACGCGTTTGTCATTGCCGTTCAAGGCAACCGGCGGGGATGCCGTGCTGGTGGATGTGGCGCTTACGCTGCCTGATGGTCGCAAGCTGGAGCAAACCCATAGGATTGAGCTGCGTAGGAATGATCCGGTCATTCAGCGTCGCAGCCAATTTGCGCTGAACTCTGGCGAGACGCTCACCTTGGACGACAATGCCTTTGCCGGCTTCAAGGAGGGGACAAGTTCGATCACCCTTGCCGCGGGGCCTTTGGCGCGATTTGACGTGCCGGGGCTTCTGAATGCGTTGGATCACTACCCCTATGGGTGCACCGAGCAGGTGACCTCCAAGGCGTTGCCGCTGCTGTATTTGGATCAAGTTGCTGATGCGATGGGGTTGAACAACCGCAATGGCATCTCGGAGCGGATAAATCAGTCCATTGCATTGGTGTTGACCAACCAAGCGTCAAACGGGTCGTTCGGCCTATGGCGCCCCGGACGCGGCGATCTATGGTTGGATTCCTATGTCACAGATTTTCTAAGTCGCGCGAAATCTCAGGGGTATGTCGTGCCGGATGTTGCGTTCCGTCAGGCCTTGGACAATCTTCGAAACGCAGTAAACAGCGCGCCGGATTTCGAGAAAGGCGGCGAAGGTTTGGCCTATGCGATGCTTGTTCTGGCGCGCGAAGGGGCCGCGTCAATTGCTGATCTGCGCTACTATGCCGACACCAAGGTTGGGTCGTTTTCTACGGCATTATCCGTCGCTCAGTTGGGGGCCGCATTGGCGTCTTACGGCGATTCCAGACGCGCCGACGCCCTATTTGGCCGTGCATCGGATTTGTTGAACAGGCCAGCGCAGACGTCACAGGTCTGGCGCGATGACTATGGGACAGATTTGCGGGACACGGCGGCCGTGCTGACACTTGCCGTTGAAGCGGGGTCAAATGTGTTGGACATCGATACTTTGGGGGCAAGAATTGCGCCCACGGTGGGTGACACCGTTGGGCGCTCTACGCAGGAATCTGTTTGGACCTTGCTGGCGGCGAATGCGTTGATCGGGCGACCAGATGCTGCGCTGACGCTAAACGGCACGCCTGTTGACGGGCCGCTTGTGAAGGTGCTGGAAGACACGGCGGCCACGCCTGTTCGCGTCACAAACACCTCGCAGTCCGAAACGGTCGTGACGCTTACCGCATTTGGCGTGTCCGATGAACCGGTTGCCGCCGGTGGGCATGGCTACCGCATCTCACGCGAATATTATGACCTAGAGGGGAAGGCCGTTGATGCGTCTCAGGTGACCACAGGTATGCGACTGGTCGCCGTGTTAACTGTCACGCCGCTTGCCACCGGCGAGGCGCGGTTGATGGTGAACGACCCTCTGCCCGCGGGGTTCGAAATCGATAACCCGAACCTTCTGCGCAGTGGCGACGTCAAATCACTTGCGTGGTTGAAGACGGATGCGAATGTGCGAAATACAGAGTTCCGTGAGGACAGGTTCCTTGCAGCTGTCGACCATTTGGGCACCAGCGACTTTCAGCTGGCCTATATTTTGCGGGCGGTAGCCCCAGGGGAGTATCATCACCCTGCCGCCAGCGTGGAGGATATGTACCGCCCGATCTACCGTGCTCAAACGGATGAAGGCCGAATACAGGTTCTGCCCTAAATGATCCCCATGTCGCGCATATTGGGCGTTGCGGCTGTGCTTTTGTGGGTGGCGGCGCTAGGGCGGGATCAGTTTGACGGATGGATTGACCGCACAAAGCTGCCTGTCTTGGCGATTGAAACCAGTGTGGAGGTCTTGGATCGGCACGGCGCATTGCTACGGGCTTTCCAAACCAGCGATGATCGCTGGCGTTTGTCCGCCTCCGTGGCGGATGTCGACCCAGAGTTTCTGCGTCTGCTGATCCGTTACGAAGACAAACGGTTTTATGCCCACTCGGGCGTTGATCTGATTGCAATGATGCGCGCTGCTGCACAAGGGCTGCGAAACGGAAAAATTGTGTCGGGTGGATCGACCCTAACCATGCAGGTTGCCCGCCTTTTGGAAGAAAGCGGCACCGGATCATGGGGCGGAAAACTGCGTCAAATCCGGCTGGCGATTGCGTTGGAACGGCACCTGACCAAAGACGAAATCCTATCGCTTTATCTTGCGCGGGCGCCCTATGGCGGCAACCTCGAAGGGCTTCGTGCTGCAAGTTTGGCCTATTACCAAAAGGAGCCGCGTCGTTTGACGCCCTCGCAAGCCGGCTTGTTGATAGCATTGCCCCAATCGCCAGAAGCGCGGCGGCCAGACCGCTTCCCCAAGGCCGCTCAGACCGCACGTGACCGTGTGTTATCGCGCCTTGTCCGTGCCAAAGCCCTGAAAGTAGAACTGCAGCAAGGCGCCCCGTTAAAGGCCGTGCGGCGTGACTTTCCAAAACTGGCCCCGCATATGACCGAGCGTTTGCGTCAAGAGGGTGGCCAAAGGGTTCGCTCGACCTTGGACAAGCAGGTGCAATCAAAGCTGGAGCAGCTTGCCGCTGCCGCTGTGCGTGGGGGTGGTCAACATCTGTCTGTGGCGATGGTCGTGGCTGATCACACAACGGGGGAAATAGTGGCGTCAATCGGCTCGACCAGTTACGCCAATGACAAGCGCGGAGGCTTCATTGATATGACCCGCGTTCCAAGATCACCGGGTTCGACATTGAAGCCGCTTATTTATGCCATGGGATTTGATAAGGGTCTCGTTCACCCCGAAACCATCATGTCAGACCGGCCTATGCAGTTCGGTTCCTACGCCCCGCAAAATTTCGATGGCCGGTTTAGAGGCGATATCCCTGTGCGCGAGGCGCTACAATCCTCGCTTAACCTGCCGGTGGTCAGTCTGCTCGACCGACTGGGCCCCGCAAATTTGATCGCAAAACTCAAGCATGCAGGGCTGTCACCGCAGGTTCCGGGCGGGCAAGCAGGCTTGGCCACAGCCCTTGGTGGAATGGGGTTGAGCCTTGCTGAGTTGACGCAGTTATATGCGATACTTGCGCATCCTGTTGGTGCGAAACCCTTATCCGCGACGGATGAAAGATCTGCCGAGATCCCTCCAATTCTAAGTCAGAAAGCCAGTTGGTATATCGGGGATATTTTGAAAACCGTACCTCGCCCAAGTTTGGCAGGGGACAAGAACATAGCCTTCAAAACGGGAACCTCATACGGGCATCGCGATGCTTGGGCGATGGGCTATGACGGCCAGCATGTTGTCGGTGTTTGGATGGGGCGGGCGGATGGCACGCCGGTTCCGGGGGCATTCGGCGGGGAACACGCGGCCCCATTGATGTTTCAGGCGTTTGAGCGGCTAAAGGGGCGCAGCATCCCACTGCCAGCACCGCCACGCGACGTGCTATTGCTGGGCAACGCAAATTTGCCGCAACCTTTGCAAAGATTCACCAGTCGCGCAGAGCAACGCGGGGTGGCGCATGACCACCCCAAGGTGGCCTTTCCCCCAAATGGGGCGCGGGTTGCGCATACCGGCGGCGTCGTGACGGTGCAAATCAGGGATGGGGCGCCGCCCTTCACATGGCTGCAAGACGGGGCGCCGGTACTGACAAATAGCTGGGACCGTCAGGCGCAGCTCACCCCTAAGGGGCGCGGATTTTTGCATGTCCGGATCATTGACGCCAACGGTCGAGCAGCGGGCACGACCCTATTCATTGAATGATCAGACCCGCTCGAATGCCAACGCAATACCTTGTCCGCCACCAATACACATGGTGACCAGCGCCTTGGAGCCGCCGATGCGTTCCAGCTCATGCAGGGCCTTTACGGTGATGATTGCGCCGGTGGCCCCGACAGGATGGCCAAGTGCGATCGCGCCGCCGTTCGGGTTCACTTTCGCCGGATCCAGTTCCAACGCCTGCGACACGGCCAAGGCTTGTGCAGCGAAGGCTTCGTTGGATTCGATCACGTCAAAGTCCTGAACCTTCAGGCCTGTGCGTTTTAGCAAGTTCTGAACCGCTGGTATGGGACCGATGCCCATAACTTCAGGGCGCACACCGGCGTGAGCATAGCCGATGATGCGGGCACGGGGAGTTAGACCGGACGCCTTTGCAGCAGCCTCTGTCGCCATTACAATTGCGCCCGCGCCGTCGTTTATCCCAGACGCATTGCCAGCGGTTACGGTGCCATCTTTTTGGAACGCCGTGCGCAGTGCCGACAGGGCTTCTAGTGATGTGGCTCTGGGGTGTTCATCAGTGTCAAAGGCCACCTTGTCGCGCTTCACGCGGACCTCAACCGGTACGATCTCTGCTTTGAAATATCCCGCCTCAATGGCACGGGCGGCGCGAGACTGACTTTCCAGTGCGAAGGCATCTTGTGCCTCGCGGGATATGCTATGCTCGGAGGCAACATTTTCGGCGGTGATGCCCATGGGACCTGTGCCGAAGGGGCAATTGAGCGCCCCGAGCATCATGTCCTGCGCCGGAGCATCCCCCATCTTCTGGCCCCATCGCGTTTGCGGCAAAATGTAGGGAGAGCGGCTCATGCTTTCAGCACCACCGGCAAGACCAAATTCCGCGTCGCCCAACATCAAGGACTGAACAACAGACACAATCGCCTGCACGCCGGAGCCACACAACCGGTTCACATTCATGGCGGGGACGGTGTCTGGGATGCCGGCCTGCATGGCGGCTGCACGAGACAGATACATATCGCGCGGCTCGGTGTTGATGACATGGCCAAAGGCTACATGTCCGATTTGGGACGGGTCAACGCCAGCGCGCTCCATTGCGGCCTGAGAAACGGTTGCCCCAAGCTCGATCGGCGGAGTCCCCGCCAATGCGCCGCCAAAAGTGCCAACTGCGGTGCGTGCGCCGCTTAGGATCATGATCTGTGACATTTGAGGTCCTCCGTATGTGTCGGGGCGACCTTAGCCTAATTTGCGCCGATGGAAGTGGTGACGTTACGTTGCCACTCGGGGTTGCAGGGTTTGCAGGAATTCCACTGTTCCATCGGGCAGAACGACGGCCGCAGTCAGGCAGCCGGTTGAGAATGCGCCGGTGTCTAGTGAAATGCGACCCTCGGTACAGGTGGCTTGTTCTTGCGGGGTGTGGCCATGGGCGATCCATTGGCCATCAGTCCGAACGCGTGTCAAAAATTCGGGATGCCCCCAAAGTAAAACGCGAGGGGATTGGTCGCTCACGGCGCGTGCCGGATCAGCCCCTGCGTGGGCGATCATCAAATTGCCTGACCGCACGGATGCGGGCAGCGCTCGCAGCCAGTCCTCCATCGCGTCACCAAGTTGGCCGCGCAAAGCCATGGCAATCGCATTGGAGGTGGCGGCCCATTCGGCTTCCACGGGCAATTCAATGCCAAAACTGGCAAGCGTTTGGGCGGCACCATTGCGAAACCAACGGGCGTGACGGGCTTCGGGGGCTTCCATAAAGTCGAGCATCATTTGCTCATGGTTGCCCAAAATGCAGGTGACATTTTCTGGAAACTCGGTGGCCAATTCATGCAACCGCTTTAAAACCGCTGCGCTGGACGGGCCCTTGTCGATGTAATCTCCGACAAAAACCAGCTTGGGATCGGGAAGATCCAGATTGCCGATCACATGATCGATCTGTTCCAAAATATGTTCCAGCAGGTCAAGCGCGCCATGCAGATCCCCAACAATGAAATGCGGTGTTTCGGGGTTGGGCCGATCAAGAGGAGTCGCCTCGGGTGGCTGCGGTGGCTCTTCGTTCGGAGTTGGGGGTTTTTGACCTTTGAGAAATGATTTTAGAAAATTCATGCGAGCGCGGACCTTTGACTGGTTGCTCAACAGTTGGTCGCCACGGGTCGAAATTGCAAGCAAAACTGGGTGACAATCAGCGACGCGCGGAATTCTGCGACGTTTTCCGGTTTGACCCCGCGCAGATAATCACCGACGAAGAGGCGCAGACAAAAGGACAGATCATGACGCATATGACTCGCACCGCTTTGGTAACCGGATCAGCAGGGTTTATTGGCTATCACGTGGCCGCACGCCTTTTGGCGGACGGGTTCAAAGTCGTGGGTCTTGACGGCATGACAGACTACTACGACGTGACGTTGAAACAACGCCGCCATCAGATGCTGTCCCAATCTTCAAATTTTACTCCAATTGAGGGATTGCTGGAAACCGACGGGTTGGTCATGGATATCATGTCCGAACACAAGCCCGATGTCGTTGTGCATCTCGCAGCGCAAGCCGGTGTGCGCTGGTCCATTGAAAACCCGCGCGCCTATGTTGATGCAAACTTGATCGGCGCCTTCAACGTGTTGGAGGCCGTGCGCGCGCATCCCTGTTCGCATCTGCTTATGGCGTCCACGTCGTCGATCTATGGCGCCAACACGGTCATGCCCTATGAGGAAACACATAAGGTCGACACGCAGATGAGCTTCTATGCCGCGACCAAAAAAGCCAACGAAGCAATGGCTCATTCCTATTCTCACCTCTACGACCTGCCGATCACGATGTTTCGGTTTTTCACCGTGTACGGTCCTTGGGGGCGTCCTGACATGGCCTTGTTCAAGTTCACCAAAGCGACGCTGAGCGGGACGGCAATCGATGTCTATAACCACGGCGATATGAGCCGCGACTTCACCTATATTGACGATTTGGTGGAAGGCATTCGTTTGCTCATTGATACGCCACCCGTCCGCCCAGATGACGCAAATGACATCGAAGACGGGGACAGCCTGTCAGAAGTTGCGGCTTGGCGTGCGGTCAACATCGGCAACGGAGAACCGGTTCAGCTGATGGCATTCATCGAGGCAATCGAGGCTGCGTTGGACCAAGAGGCCACCAAAAACTTCATGGATATGCAGCCCGGAGACGTGCCCGCAACTTGGGCGCAGGCGGATCTGTTAAAACGGTTGACCGGATACCAGCCGAAAACCGACGTGCGCACTGGCGTGGCGCGGTTTGTAGAATGGTACCGCGACTATTATCAGGTCTAGCCCGCCGCCTGCCAATCGCGGATCACGTCCAACGGGTAAAGCAGCATGATGACATTCAAGGCCAAGCCGTCGCGAATGGCTGACATGACGATGACCTCCGCAAGGATAACGATGGCGACGCTGACCCAGACGGGCAGCCGCCTTGATAGCCAAAACCCCACCCACATCGCGAGGATGTCACAGACGGAATTCAGCACGCTATCGCCGTAGTAATCCAGCGCAATGGTGACTTCGCGGTAGCGATTGATTACGGCGTCGGTGTTTTCCAGAATTTCCCAAACGGCTTCGATTGCCGTGGCTATAGAAAGGCGCCAGCCGATATCGATGCGCCGCGCCAGCACCCAAAGCACAAAGTAGAAAATGAACCCGTGAAGCAGATGGGACGGCGTGTACCAATCCATCATGTGCTGGGAGTTTTCGGAGGTCATGGTTTCCAAATGCAGCAGTTTGATCGTGCCGCATTTGCAGATTGGAACACGTCCCATCCACAAAAGCGTTGTGGCGGTGGCGAGAAGAATGCCGAAGGACACCCAATAGGGAAGAAATCGTTTGCTCATGACAGCTAAGGGCCATGGAGAATGTTCAGCTGTAAACCCCACGGCCCCGATGTGACGCGCGATTGAGTCCTTTTTGTCCCAGTTGAATTGGTGACTGCGGCTTGCTTGGCACGGTGCGCCGTGCAACGTTCGCCGCATGAAATCTTTTGATGTATTTGCCCCGTTCTCCGAAGCTGAACAAAAGCTTATTGATGACGCCGCCAACCCCGAGCGCACAAGTGTCGGAGATGGCGATATCCCCCAATCAGACGCTACAGAATGCGTGATCCGCGCCGAATTGATCCGCAACTTGCTGCTGCGCTTCGACAACCTGCATGACAAGGGCATTCGTCTTCGCGGGGCATGGATCACTGGGACGCTAGACTTGCAGGGATGCGACTGCGAGCGCGACATATCGTTGTCTCATTGCCATATTGGCACCCCAATAAACCTTGTGAATGCGCGCCTGCGCGGGCTGCATTTGTCGGCCTGTCGGTTAACCGGCGTGTCCGCGGATAATGCGTCTTTCTCGGGGTCTGTCTACATTCGGGCCAAGACCACGATAAAGGGAGAGATTTCGCTTGCGGGCGCTCGGATCAGCGGTGATCTACAGATTTGCGATGCGTCGATCGATAGCCCGAGCCAAGATGCTGTGTTTGCCCCGTCTTTACGAGTTGAAGGGTCGGTGTTTTTGGGCAATTACCCTTACTCCGAGAGCGTGACAGAGCTGCACACCACGGGGATGTTGTTCTTTTCCTCAGCGCGGGTAGAGCACGACTTCTTCCTGACCAACACCTCTATTCGCCTGCCGCAGGACCCGATCAGCGCGGCGCCAGTTTTTGACCCCACCGAGGAACACGGGCGCGATATGGCGTTGAGCCTTGCGCGGGCAAAGATCAATGGCATTTTCTATCTGGCTGACAATCAGATTTCGCACGGCATAGTAAATTTGGCGGGGGCAGAGGTCGCGCGTTTTCGCGATGAGCCTGTCGGGCCGGGGGCGGCGTATCCCATTCGCCTAGATGGCTTTCGATACACTGACTTCTCCCGACATGCAGAGACAAATATAAACGCGCGACTAGACTGGCTGGCGCGCAAGCCAGAGGATATGCCCTTCACCTCACAACCCTATGAGCAGCTTGCCTATGTGCTGCAGATACTAGGGCACCGCAATGATGCGCGTTCGGTTCTTATGCGCAAAGAACGCCTGCTTCGCGCCGAGAACCGCCAGCTGATGAAAGCGCGTGGCGGGTCGATCATCTGGCGTGGATTGTCGCGGTTCTTTGACGACTTCTTGCGCTGGTCGATTGGGTACGGCTACAGGCCTGGGCGTGCGGTGATCATAGCTGTGGCGCTGATCATCGGTCTTGGCGTGTTCTTCCAAAGTACGTGGAATGCAGGGGATATGACCCCGAACGCAGCCCCCATACTGGTGTCAAAAGACTGGATTGATGCCACTAAAACCCATGCAGAAAACCCAGCGGCTTTCTGGTCGTCGCGGGGCCAAGGCGGGCAAGACTGGGAAACCTTTAACGCCTTCGCATATGCCGCGGATGTGGTGGTTCCGCTGGTGGTCTTTGGTCAGGAAACTGCGTGGGCGCCTTCAACCTCGCGGTCACCATTGGGTAAGGTTGCTTGGTGGGTTCGGTGGTTCGCCAAGTCGATCGGATGGATCGTTACCGCGCTGGGGGCTGCGGCCATAACCGGCGTTATCCGCAAAGACTGATCCACATGAAAACGCCGCCACCCCGAATAGGGCAGCGGCGCAAATCAGAACTTTCCAGTTGGCTTAAGCGACGTCGAAGCGAAGTGTCTTCACTTGCTTGAACATGCCTGTATCGGACAGCTTTTGCAGGATCGGTGCAGCAACCGGAGCATCAACATACAAAAGCGCAATCGCGCCTTTGCCAGCGGCTTCGCGCCCAAGGGTAAAGTTCGCGATGTTGACGCCGTTCTCGCCCATCATCTGACCCAATGTCCCGATGATACCCGGCACGTCTTCGTTGGTTGTATACAACATGTGCTCCCCGATCTCGGCGTCGATGTTGATGCCTTTGATCTGGATGAAACGTGGTTTGCCATCCGAGAAGACGGTCCCAGCAATGGAGCGTTCGCGCTTGTCAGTGACAACGTTCAGTTTGATGTAGCCGTCGAACACGCCGGACTTATCTTGAGTGGTCGTCGATATCTTAACGCCACGCTCCTTGGCGATGACCTGAGCGGACACCATGTTCACGTCTGGGTTGGTGGCCTTCATGATGCCAGCCACACCTGCGCAGTTCAGCGCCTCTAGGTTCATCTGGGACACGTTGCCGTTGTAGGTGATCTGGATTTCCTTGATCACTTCGTCGGTCATTTGACCAATAAAGGCGCCGAGGTGCTCGGCTAGCTTGACCCATGGGCCCATAACCTTGGCTTCTTCGGCAGTCACAGACGGCATGTTTAGCGCGTTGGTCACGGCGCCTGTCAACAGGTAGTCTGACATCTGTTCTGCCACTTGCAGGGCCACGTTTTCCTGCGCCTCTGTTGTTGCGGCACCAAGGTGCGGAGTGCAGACAACATTTGGCAGGTTGAACAACGGGCTGTCTTTTGCGGGCTCTACTTCGAACACGTCAAAGGCAGCACCTGCAACTTTGCCAGCCTTCAGCGCGTCGGCCAAAGCAGCTTCATCCACCAAGCCGCCACGGGCACAGTTGATGATGCGAACGCCGTCCTTCATTTTGGCAATATTCTCGGCCGAGATCATGCCGCGTGTTTTGTCAGTGGCTGGAACGTGCAAAGTGATGAAGTCGGAACGCTCGAACAATTCGTCCAGCTCAACCTTGGTGACGCCCAGCTTGTCGGCGCGTTCTTCGGACAAGAAGGGGTCATACGCGATGACCTTCATACGCAAGCCAACGCCGCGTTCGCAAACGATACCGCCGATGTTACCCGCGCCGATAACGCCAAGAGTTTTGCCCGTGAGTTCTACACCCATGAACTTCGATTTTTCCCATTTCCCAGCGTGGGTAGAGGCAGAAGCCTCTGGGATCTGACGTGCTACGGCGAACATCATTGCAATTGCGTGCTCGGCGGTAGTGATCATGTTGCCGAACGGGGTGTTCATAACAATGATCCCCTTTTTGGACGCGGCAGGAATGTCGACGTTATCAACACCGATACCGGCGCGACCAATGACCTTGAGGTTGTCAGCGGCAGCGATCAGTTTTTCTGTCGCCTTGGACGCGGAACGAATGGCAAGACCGTCATACTGCGGGATTAGTTCCAGCAGCTTATCTTTGTCTTTGCCAAGGTCGGGCATGAAGTCCACATCGATGCCGCGATCGCGGAAAATTTGGACGGCGGTTTCAGACAGTTTGTCGGATACGAGTACTTTGGGGGCCATGATGAGCTCCTATGATAAGTAGAATGGGAAGGTCTCAGGCAGCTTATGCCTGAGCTTGAATCTCTTGCTCGAACGCATAGGCGAGCCACGGAAGCATCGCGTCGACATCGGCGGTCTCGATCGTGGCTCCACACCAGATGCGAAGGCCCGCAGGCGCGTCACGATACGCCCCGATATCAAGTGCGACGTTCTCGGCTTCCAGACGTTTGGCGATGGCTTTTGCAAATGCCGCACCGTCTTTGATCCGGTCGTCAGTGAACTTCAAGCAAACGGAGGTGTTGGACCGTGTGGCAGGGTCCGTTGCAAGGAAATCGATCCAGTCGTGCGCAGCCACGAAGCCGTTGATCGCGGCCGTGTTCGCATCAGCGCGGGCAATCAGCCCTTTCAGGCCGCCAACCGACTTGGCCCAATCCAGCGCGAAAAGATAATCCTCAACACACAGCATGGACGGCGTGTTGATCGTCGCACCCGTAAAGATACCATCGATCAGCTTGCCGCCTTTGGTGAGGCGGAAGATTTTTGGCAGGGGCCATGCAGGAGTGTAGCTTTCCATGCGCGCAACTGCGCGTGGGGACAAGATGATCACACCGTGACCGCCTTCGCCGCCCAGAACTTTCTGCCAGCTGAATGTAGTGACATCCAAGCGATCCCATGGAAGGTCCATTGCGAATGCGGCCGAAGTGGCGTCGCACAATGTCAGGCCGTCGCGGTCGGCTGGGATCACGTCTTTGGACGGGACGCGCACGCCGGAAGTGGTGCCGTTCCAAGTGAAGCAAACATCATTGTCGAAGTTCACTTGCGCAAAGTCGACGATTTCGCCGTAATCCGCAGTTGTCGCGGTCGCGTCGATTTTCAGCTGCTTTACAACATCGGTGACCCAGCCAGAGCCGAAGGATTCCCAGGCAAGCATCTCGACCTTGCGCTCACCCAAAAGGTTCCACATGGCCATCTCGAAGGCGCCAGTATCGGAGGCGGGTACGATGCCGATCTTATAGTCCGCAGGTACGCCAAGTACCTCGCGGGTGGTCTCGATGGCGGCAAGCAGTTTCGCTTTGCCAACAGCGGCACGGTGCGAACGGCCCAATGGGGCGTTGGCCAGCTTATCGAGCGCAAATGTCGGGGGTTTGGCACATGGGCCAGAAGAGAAGCGAGGATTCGTCGGCTTCGCAGCCGGTTGTGTCGTAGTCATAATGTCTACCCTTACAGATAATTGCCTCTCGTTGGGGAGAGGTGTCCCACTGGCGTCACTAATGGAGTGCACGGGCTTCCACAACCGCCAAAACGTCGCTATAGCGCCGCTTAAACGATTATTTGCGACACCTTTATCCACGATCGGAAACATAACCTCATGTTCGTAGTGACCCTGCTTTGCGCCCCGACGGATCCTAAACTTGATGCGGCTTTACCTGTGAACTTGCGAAATGCATGGGGTGGTGGAGATGTGATTTGGTTGATGCCGGATGTCGCTGCCGAATTCGCGGTCGAAAAGATGCCGGAGAATTTCGACGTGGTTTGGCAGGACTGCGACGCCCTTGGTATCGACCTTGCGATCCAACCCATGGAGGGGCGCCGCAAAATGATGCTGCTGGCGGATATGGACAGCACGATGATCCAGCAAGAATGCATCGATGAGTTGGCGGCTGAAGCCGGCGTTGGCCCGCGTGTGGCGGATATTACCGCGCGTGCGATGAATGGTGAGCTGGATTTTGAGGCGGCGCTGAAAGAACGTGTTGGTCTGCTAGAAGGGCTTGATTCAGGTGTAATAGACACTGTTTTGGCAACGCGGATCACCCATATGCCAGGTGGCAAAGAGCTACTGGCGACGATGAAGGCGAATGGCGCTTATGCGGCATTGGTGTCTGGGGGGTTCACTGCATTCACGGCATCTGTGGCGAAAGCGCTGGGCTTTGACGAGAACCGCGCCAATACTTTGATTGAAGAGGGCGGTAAGCTGACCGGCAAGGTTGGCATGCCAATTTTGGGCCGCGAAGCGAAGGTACAAGCGCTAGAAGAAATCACTGCGCGATTGGGCCTGACGGACGCAGATGTGCTGGCCGTTGGGGACGGTGCGAATGATCTGGGCATGCTGCAACGTGCGGGGGCTGGGGTGGCGCTTCATGCGAAGCCGACCGTGCAAGCACAGGCCAAAATTCGGGTGAACCACGGTGATCTGACCGCACTGCTATTCATACAAGGCTACGCTTTTAGCGACTTCGCCTAGCGGCCTTTCCAAACGGGGTCGCGTTTTTCGGCGAATGCTTTTGCGCCTTCAAGTTGATCCTCGCTTGAATAAAGGCTCTTCACGGACTCAAAAGTGCTGGATGTGATCTGATCCATCGTGTCTTGAAACTTCTCGTCCTCGGCTTCACGGACGATTTCCTTGATCGCGGCATAGACCAGCGGTGGCCCCGACGCGAGCAGGCGGGCCATTTCCCAAGCTTGATCCATCAGCTGATCAGCGGGGTGGATGTGATTCACGATGCCCCAACCGCGCGCCTCTTCGGCGTCGAACCAGCGACCCGTGAACAGTAATTCCATCGCGATGTGGTAGGGGATGCGCTTGGGCAGTTTGACCGAGGCGGCATCCGCAACGGTGCCAGACCGAATTTCCGGCAGCGCGAATGTTGCGTGTTCGGCTGCAAGGATAATGTCGGCGGACAAGGCGAGTTCTAGACCGCCGCCACAAGCGATGCCGTTTACCGCTGCAATGACGGGTTTGTTGAGCTTCGGAAGCTCTTGCAGGCCACCGAAACCACCAACACCGTAATCACCATCAACCGCATCGCCATCGGCGGCGGCTTTTAGATCCCAGCCGGGGCAGAAAAACTTGTCACCTGCACCTGTGATGATTGCGACCCGAAGATCAGGATCGTCGCGAAAATCGGCAAAGACGTCCCCCATGATACGCGAGGTGGCAAGGTCGATGGCGTTGGCTTTGGGCCGGTCCAGCGTGACTTCAAGAATAGCGCCTTCGCGGCGGGTTTTGATGGGGTTTGTCATTTGGATTTCCGTATAAGGGCATCTACTGCGATCGCACCGGTTGGACCGCAAATGAGGGGGTTTACTTCGACTTCCGCAATAGGGTCATCTTGGGCAATGACGTAGGACTGAACCGCAAGGATAGCATCCACAATTGCATCCAGGTCACATGGCTCTGCACCGCGAAACCCGGTGAGCAATGGGTACATATTAAGGCGGGTTAGAGCCTGTTTTATGTCGTTTCGGTTGCTGGGAATCAACACGGATTGTGTGTCATTCAGCAGCTCCGTCAGTATTCCGCCAGCGCCAATGGTCAGCAGATATCCATGCGCGGGGTCTTGCGTGACACCAACCAGCAATTCAGCCCCGGGGGCAGACATCTCTTCGACATGGAAAGACGTGGCATCGGTCATAGTCTCCATCGCGATTTGAACATCCGAGAAGGAGTTACAATCAAGGATAACACCGCCCACATCAGACTTATGCGCCATGCCTTCGGCCTTCACGACAACGGGAAAAGTCAGGGTGTCCAAGCCCGCGGCGCTGTGATTGGTTTGGATGGCTTTCGGGACGCTCAAACCATGGGCTGCAAGCGCGGTTTTGGCGTCGTATTCCGACAGGGTTTCGGTGTCGGTGGCGGCGGCTTTTCTGAGAACCGCATCAGAGGAGGGGGCAAAGGCTGGGCGTGAAGCTGCCTCAATGGCGTTCAGCGCTTCTGCAATGCCTGCAAAGGGAACCACACCGCCTTCAATAAGCTGTTGTGCAACATGTTCTGGAAGCAATTCCGGTAAACTAGCGGCAACAGCAACAGGACGGCCAGTTGCCTTGCGCATCCGAAGCGCGGCGTTTGTCGCGCTGGCCCAGTCAGTTGCGTCACACATATCCCCGCGCGGGTAGTCCAATACAACAAGCGTTAAAGCAATGTGAGAGGCGGCCATCGCGGACCAAGCATCCGTCATTGCATCCTCATCGCGCCAGATGTAGGTGTGATAATCCAATGGATTGGCAAGGGCGACTTTGGGGCCCAAAGTCTTAAACAGACCCTGTTTTTGATCATCAGTTAAGGCCGGAAACGTTAAGTCGTGTTCGTTGGCCATATCTGCGACCAGCGATGCCTCGCCGCCGGAACAGCTGATGGAAGATATCTGATTTGACGGTAACCTGCCCGCGATATGCAGCAGTTTCAGGGTCTCAAGAAAGCTGGGTATATCTGGGGAGCGTAGTATGCCCAACCGATCCAAGAACGCCTGAGCAGCGGTGTCGCCACCTGCAAGAGACGCGGTGTGACTGATTGTTGCTGTCTGTGCATGTGCAGATTTGCCGACCTTAAGAGCCACAAGCGGAATAGACTTGGCGTGGGCTTTGGCCGCGAGTGCCTCCCAGCGTGAAAGATCCCCAAACCCTTCGATGTGGAGACCAATCGCAGTGACACGCGGATCGTCAAGCAAAGCCAAAGCCACATCGGCTTGTGTGGTCTGCGCCTGATTGCCTGCGGTGATCATGTAGCCGATGGGCAAGCCACGGGTTTGCATCGTCATATTGATAGAAATGTTGGACGACTGCGTTAGGATCGCGACGCCGGTGTCGACACGCTTGCAGCCGTGTTGATCCGGCCAAACAGCGACGCCATCCAAAGCGTTGATAAAGCCATAGCAGTTGGGCCCAAGAATCGGCATTTCCCCCGCAGCCCTGAGCAGTCTGGCCTGTGCATCGGTGCCTGATGTGTCTTCGCCATTTGCCTCGGCATAGCCGGACGCGAAGCAAACCGCGCCGCCGGCTTCAAGCTTGCGCATGCGTTCAACGGCGCCGATTGTGGCCTCGCGGTTGATGCCTACGAAGGCCGCATCGGGGGCCTCTGGGATGTGAATCACGCTAGGGTAGGCTTTAACGCCCGCCACTTCCGGCTTTACGGGATGCACCGCATATAGGTTTCCTTCAAAGCCGAACTTCTTGGCTTGTGTAAGAACGGCTTCGCCCCATGCTCCGCCGCCAATAACAGCGAGGGATTTTGGGTTTAGAAGGCGAAACAGGTCACTCATTGATTAGGCTCCAAGGGCGCGAAGAAGATCGCGACTGATAATGTGGCGTTGGATTTCGGAGGTGCCGTCCCAAATGCGTTCCACCCGCGCATCGCGCCAAAAGCGCTCTAGCGGGTAATCGTCCATGAGGCCCATCCCCCCGTGGATTTGGATCGCAGCGTCGGTGATGCGCGACAGCATTTCCGTGGCATAGAGTTTGGCAGATGCAATTTCGCGGTTCGACGACAGGTTTTTATCAAGCCGATCCGCAGCAGCAAGTGTCAGCAGATCAGCAGCATCGATTTCGGTGATCATGTCCGCAAGTTGGAAGCTGATCCCTTGAAATTTTCCGATAGGTTGACCAAATTGCTCACGCTCGGCCGCGTAGCTCAGGGCATAGTCGAACACCCTTCGAGCACGGCCAACAGACATGGCCGCGACCGTAATTCGGGTCGCATAGAGCCAAGTATTCATCACCTCGAACCCACCATCGACTTCGCCCAACACCTGCGCATCTGGCAGGCGGCAATCGTCGAACTCGAGGATCATGTTCTTGTAGCCGCGATGCGAGACGGATTTGTAGCCATCGCGAACGGTGAAACCCGGCGTGTCGCGATCAACCAAGAATGTTGTAATGCGTTTCTTTGGGCCACGCGGGGTATCGTCTTCGCCTGTGGCAATGAAAACAATGAAGAAGTCGGCATGTTCAGCCCCAGAGATGAAATGCTTCGTGCCGTTCACAACCCAGTCACCACCATCCCGCACAGCAGCACATTTCATGCCACGCACGTCAGAGCCAGCACCAGGTTCCGTCATGGCGAGTGCATCCATCCGCTCCCCACGCACGGCGGGCATAAGGTAGCGCTCTTTTTGTTCCCCCTCGCAGGCCATTAGGATATTTTGAGGGCGGCCGAAGAAGTGGTTCAACGCCATAGACCCGCGGCCAAGTTCACGTTCTACAATCGAAAACTCGACATGGTTCAGGCCAGCGCAGCCCACGCTTTCGGGGAAGTTGCAGGCGTAGAAACCCAGGTCCAATGTCTTTTGTTTGATGTCTTGGGCGATCTCGGTGGGGACTTCTCCACTGCGCTCTACCAATTCTTCAAAGGGATATATTTCGTTCTCTACAAAGCTGCGAACGGTATTCGCAATCATGCTGTGTTCTTCGGTTAGACCGTAGGTTGTCATGGCAAAGGCCTTTCAGAAATAGGACATATATGCAGGGTTAGAGCCTGATCAATCGTCCCAAGCGACGTGTGCTCGTCCACGCGCTGACATCATCTATCGAAGACCTAGGTCGCATATTTCGAACCCTCATCGTCTAAAATGGCCTTGAGTTCCGCCAAGTGACGGATGTCTTGTTCTGGGTAGTTTTCGATCTCATCTGCGGTTTTCGCGGCGATATCATCTGGCAGGATCGACAGGGGCTGGCCAGTCTGCAAAGCACGAATGTAGACCACGCAGGCGCGTTCGAAGAAATACATCCGATTGAAGGTTTCAGCGACCGTATTGCCAATAACCATGATGCCGTGGTTGCCCATGATCATGACCTTCTTCTTCGGATCGGTGAACAGCTGCGCGCATCGCTCGCCCTCTTCTTCAAACGCCAAACCTCCGTAGTTGTTGTCCACCACTTGGCGGTCAAAAAACATTGCGGCGTTCTGATCTAGGGGAGGCAGAATTTTGTCTTGCAGGCAGGCCAGAACGGTGGCGTGGACTGAATGCACATGCATCGCGCAGCGGGCATGCAAACAATTCCGGTGCAGGCCGCCGTGCAACCCCCAAGCCGTGGGGTCCGGCGCATTCGGGCCTTTCAACGTTTCGGGATCGTTGGCATCCACGACGATCATATCAGAGGCTTTGACCCGAGAGAAATGCACCTGATTTGGATTCATCAAAAACCGCGTGCCATCGTCATTGATTGCCAGTGAAAAGTGATTGGACACACCTTCATGCATGTTCAAACGCTCTGTCCAACGGAAAGCCGCTGCGAGGTCCACGCGCTCTTCCCAGTTTTCTATATTAACCTGTGCGTCGCCCATGCCGCTCTCCTGCTGTCCTAGTTCAAGTAAGCCATGACTGTTGCGACATGGCTAGCTATTTTGCGACTTGCGCCCGTCCTCAAAGTCAGGACAATTGGAACATGGAACACCAACCTCTCAAATCATGGGCCGACAGTGCTGCAACTTTGGTTGCCGTTGCGGTTGGTCGCACCCCCGCAGACAGTGTTTTGCGCGGCGGAAAAGTTGTTAATGTTCACACCCGTGAGGTGCTGGATGGCTGGCAAGTGGCCATAAGTGCAGGGCGGTTCGCCTATGTCGGGCCGGACGCCACGCATTGCATTGGGCCCGACACTGACGTGATCGAATTGAGCGGACGCTATCTGATCCCCGGATTGTGTGACGGGCATATGCACATTGAATCGGGCATGTTGACCCCTGCTGAATTCGCCAGCGCGGTGATTCCGCATGGCACCACAACTATGTTCACCGACCCGCATGAGATTGCCAATGTTTTGGGACTTAATGGGGTGAGGTTGATGCATGATGAGGCTCTGATCCAGCCAATATCGATCTATACGCAGATGCCAAGCTGTGCCCCTTCCGCCCCGGGTTTGGAGACCACAGGCTACGAAATCGGACCCGAAGACGTGGCCGAGGCGATGACTTGGCCGGGGATCATCGGACTGGGTGAAATGATGAACTTCCCTGGCGTGGTGAACGGAAGCCAACAGATGCTAGCAGAGATAGCCGCCACCCAGAACGCCGGCAAAACAGTGGGCGGGCATTACGCGTCACCTGATCTGGGGCCAGATTTCCATGCCTATGCGGCGGGCGGCCCCGCGGATGACCATGAAGGCACCTGTGAGGCCGATGCCATAGCGCGGGTTCGTCAAGGGATGCGGTCGATGATGCGACTGGGATCGGCTTGGTATGACATTGAAACACAGATCACGGCTGTCACCGAAAAAGGTCTGGACCCGCGAAACTTCATATTGTGTACGGACGATTGTCATTCGGGCACTTTGGTAAATGATGGCCATATGAATCGCGTGTTGCGCCACGCAATTGAATGCGGATGCGACCCGCTTGTGGCGCTCCAAATGGCGACAATCAATACCGCGACGCATTTCGGATTGGAGCGCGAATTGGGCTCTATCGCGCCAGGTCGGCGGGCGGATCTAATTGTGACGTCAGACCTTCGTGAGTTGCCAATAGAGCGCGTGATTGCGCAGGGTCGAACCGTGGCCGAGGATGGCGAAATCAAAGTGACCTGCCCGCATTTGGACTGGCCGGTTGACGCCCGCCAAACTGTGCATCTGGGGCGCGCATTGGGTGCCTCCGACTTTGAGATAAGCGCCCCTGAAGGCGCCAAAGGCGTTATCGCCAAAGTGATTGGCGTGGTGGAGAACCAAGCACCAACCGAAACGCTGTTGCGGAAAGTTCCGGTTGAACAGGGTCTTTTGGAGCCAGACGCAGGCGTGTGCCAGATTGCCTTGGTTGAACGTCATCGCGGGACCGGAGAGGTTGTAAACGCTTTGGTCGAAGGCTTTGGGTATGAAGGATCGATGGCGATGGCGTCGACAGTTGCTCATGACAGTCACCACATGATCGTCGTGGGGACAGATCGCGCCCATATGGCCCTTGCCGCTAACCGGTTGGCCGAAGTGGGCGGTGGGGTCACGGTTTGGAAGGATGGCGAGGAACTGGCACTGGTTGAATTGCCGATAGCCGGTCTGATGTCTGACCGCCCTGCGAAGGAAGTGGCGGCCAAGGCCGATGAGATGGTCGCCTCTATGGAAGCCTGCGGCTGCACCTTGAACAACGCTTATATGCAGCACTCGTTGCTGGCGCTCGTGGTCATTCCATCGCTTCGGATATCCGATTTGGGGCTAGTGGATGTGACCAAGTTTGAACTGACAGATTTGATAGAGGAAATTCAATGAACGGCATGACTGCCAATTTACCTGTCCGCACCCCGGACGCCCCTGAAGCGGAACTGTTTAGCAATCCGAAGGCAGCGGTTCAGCGATTGTGCGAACTTTACGAAGACGCATCGACATTTTTGATCGACAAGTTTCGCGACAGCTTGGAAGGCAACCCGCCCGCAGAGCGCTACCGCGCGTTCTACCCCGAGATAAAGATTACCACGCAAAGCTTTGCCAAGATCGATAGCCGGCTGAGCTTTGGTCATGTAGCCCAACCAGGGACTTATGCAACAACGGTGACGCGCCCAGACCTGTTTCGCAACTACCTTGAGCAGCAGATCCGGTTATTGGTGGATAACCATGGTGTCTCGGTGCAAATCGGCGTGTCTTGCACCCCGATGCCGATGCATTTTGCTGTGGCCAACGCGGCAGACCTTATAGTGCCGCAAGAGGGCGCAATGGAGTTTACGTTGCGCGATGTGTTCGATGTGCCCGACTTGTCGACCACAAACGATGACATTGTGAACGGCACGTTGAAGGAATTGCCAGATGTGCCCGAACCGTTGGCGCCCTTCACCGCACAAAGGATCGACTACTCCTTGGCCCGATTGTCCCACTATACGGCCACCGCAGCAGAACACTTCCAGAACCACGTTTTGTTCACCAACTACCAATTCTATGTAGAAGAATTTGAGGGCTACGCGCGCCAGATGCTTGCTGATCCTGACAGCGGCTACACCGGCTTTGTGAGCACCGGAAACCACGTTTTGAAAGATGCCAACGGGGAGATTCCCAAAACGGAAAAAACACCCCAGATGCCCACCTACCACCTGACGCGCGAGGACGGCTCAGGCATTACTTTGGTGAACATTGGTGTAGGCCCGTCCAATGCAAAAACGGCAACGGATCACATCGCGGTTTTGCGCCCGCACGCATGGCTTATGGTGGGGCATTGCGCGGGTCTGCGGAATACCCAAAGTTTGGGCGATTTCGTGTTGGCGCATGCCTATCTGCGCGAAGATCACGTATTGGACGACGATCTGCCGGTTTGGGTGCCAATTCCCGCACTGGCGGAGATCCAAATCGCCTTGGAGAAAAGCGTCGCCGAGGTGACCCAGTTTGAAGGGTTCGACTTGAAGCGGATCATGCGAACCGGAACCGTGGCGACAATTGACAATCGCAATTGGGAGCTACGGGATCAGTCCGGTCCGGTACAACGCCTAAGCCAATCGCGCGCAATTGCACTGGACATGGAAAGCGCAACTATTGCTGCAAATGGATTTCGCTTTCGGGTGCCCTATGGCACGCTTTTATGCGTGTCCGACAAACCACTTCATGGGGAGCTAAAACTGCCGGGAATGGCGTCTGACTTCTATAAAACACAAGTGTCACGGCATCTTCTGATCGGTATTCGAGCGATGGAACATCTCCGCGAAATGCCGCTTGAAAGGCTTCATTCACGTAAATTACGCAGTTTTGCGGAGACAGCTTTCCTTTGACGTTAGGAAAATGAGCAAAAAACGCGAAAAAGAAGGGGTTTTTGTACACTAATTGTTGTGCGGCCCCTCAATATTCAGTTAGGTTCTCGCGATAACACCCCAAAGGTGGGGCAATAGAGAGGGAGCAGAGCTCATGGCGACGAAACCTATGACCAAAACACAATTGGTTGCAGCATTGGCTGAAGAAGCTGGCACAGACAAAAAGGGTGCTGCTGCATCCCTGGATGGCCTGATTGCTATCATTACACGCGAAGTATCCGGCGGTGGCGCTGTGACTTTGCCCGGCGTTGGCAAAATCTACTGCCGCGAGCGTCCAGCACGTATGGTCCGCAACCCTGCGACTGGCGAACAGATTTCCAAAGAAGCTGACAAAGTGGTTAAAATGACCATTGCGAAAGCTCTGAAGGACAGCGTGAACGGCTAAACGTCAGTTCCGTTTTTGTTTAAAGGGTCGCCTTCGGGCGGCCCTTTTCTTTTGCGCGCTTTCTCGTAAAGGTATTGCGAAATAGACGAAGGTTTCGGTGTGGATATCAAAGCAATTTTGATGGGGCTTGCATTTGCTCTAATGTGGTCCGGGGCGTTTACGTCGGCGCGCATAATCGTCGCCGATGCCCCACCGCTTTTCTCCCTAAGTCTTCGATTCTTACTGTCCGGAATTTTGGCCATTTTGGTTGCGAAAGCGATGGGCCAGTCTTGGTCATTAACCAGACATCAATGGCGGGCAACTTGGGTTTTCGGGGTCTGCCAAAATGCGCTGTATCTGGGCCTGAATTTTGTTGCCATGCAATGGGTCGAAGCGTCACTCGCAGCGATCATCGCGTCGCTCATGCCATTGATGGTGGCCTTGGTGGGATGGCTCGTCTTCAAAGAGCGCATGAGGATGATCGGGATTGTCGGCTTAGTGGCGGGCATATTGGGCGTGGTCATGATCATGGGAAGCCGGATCAATGGCGGTGTTGACGTCACCGGATTGGTTTTGTGCCTAATCGCGGCCTTGGCGCTGACCTTTGCCACACTGTCCGTGAAGGGGGCGGCATCCGGTGGAAACGTCATGATGATTGTCGGCCTGCAAATGCTGATCGGATCAGGCTGCTTGTTTGTTGTAGCTGCTGCAACAGAAACTTGGAGCGTAATTCTAAGCCCGTCGTGGATTGCAGCCTTTGCCTACACCACACTGGTGTCGGGGGTTCTTGCGACTTGGGTTTGGTTTGAATTGGTCGGTCGGGTTGGCGCCGTCAAGGCGTCGACGTTCCACTTCCTCAATCCAGTGTTCGGGGTCGCAATAGCCGCAATCCTGCTAGGGGAAAGCGTCGGTACGATCGACTATATAGGCGTTGTGATCATTGCAGGCGGCATCCTTGCCGTGCAGATGTCAAAGCAAAAACCTAGCCAATAATGCCTTGGTTAGAGCCGATTTGACCGCGGTGCAGCAGCAAATGATCCAGAATGACGCAAGCCATCATGGCCTCTCCGACGGGAACGGCTCTGATGCCGACACAGGGGTCGTGGCGACCTTTGGTGATGATCTCTGTGTCTTCACCAGATTTGGTGACAGTCTTGCGCGTTGTAAGAATAGAGCTGGTAGGCTTTACCGCAAAGCGTACAACCAAGTCCTGACCGGTAGAGATACCCCCCAATATGCCGCCCGCGTGGTTGGAGCTATATACAGGGCCGTCCGGACCCATGGAAATCTCATCAGCATTGGCTTCGCCCGTAAGCATCGCCGCTTGCATTCCTGCGCCGATCTCCACACCTTTTACGGCGTTTATCGACATCATTGCGGCGGAGATATCAGTGTCTAACTTGGCGTAAACGGGGGCACCAAGACCGGCTGGGGCACCTTTCGCCACGACCTCGATCATCGCCCCGACAGAGCTGCCCGACTTCCGCAGCCCATCCAGATAATCAGCCCAAACGTTTGCAGCTTGTGCGTCTGGAACCCAAAACGGATTGAGATCGATCTGATCCAGATCGCGAACGTCTGTTTTGTGTTCACCCATCTGCACCATATAGCCAGTGATTTTTAGATCCGGCACAAGCATTTTGATGGCTTCACGAGCAACGCCGCCCGCAGCTACGCGTGCGGCTGTTTCGCGCGCAGACGACCGCCCGCCGCCACGGTAATCGCGGATGCCATACTTCTGATAGTAAGTGATGTCAGCATGTCCGGGGCGGAACTTCTCAGCGATGTCGCCGTAGTCTTTGGACCGCTGGTCGGTGTTTTCGATCATCAACTGGATAGGCGTGCCGGTTGTGACCCCTTCAAACACGCCAGACAGAATGCGCACCTCATCAGCCTCGCGGCGCTGGGTGGTGTATTTATTTTGGCCGGGTTTACGCTTGTCGAGCCAGACTTGGAGCATCTCGGCCGTCAAGGGTACGCCGGGGGGGCACCCGTCAACAGTTGCACCCAGTGCCGGCCCGTGGCTTTCGCCCCAAGTGGTTACGCGGAATAGATGGCCAAAGCTGTTCATCGACATGGGGTGTCTCCCTTTTGTCAGTGGTCTAGCGTCGCGGTTCGCGACGCTCAAGCGCTTTCAACTTGCCCGAGTAAGGGTTGGGGCTTAGATACAACGCTACCTCGGGGGGCCTCTATGGGCTGAGATAGCATGTGCTGACCCGTTGAACCTGAACCGGTTAAGACCGGCGGAGGGAAGGTTTGAGATGCTCTCACTCCCCACTCCGTCCGTCGTTTTGGAGGAATTGAGATGAAGAAGACCCTCTTGAGCGTAGGACTGATCGCATTGGGCACTTCGGCGTTTGCCGAGGACAAGCCAGTGCTGACAATCTACGCCCCTGACTACTTTACCAGCGAATGGGGCCCTGGCCCGAAAATCGAAGCTGCCTTCGAAGAATCATGCGCCTGCGATGTGCAATATGTGGCCGGCGACCTGTTGCCGCGTATTTTGCTGGAAGGCGACCGCACGAAAGCTGATGTCGTTATCGGGTTGAACACTGACGTGACCAAAAAGGCCCGCGAAACGGGTCTATTCCTGCCGCATGGGCAAGACACGAGTGACCTGACCTTGCCTATCGAATGGGCGGACGACGTGTTTTTGCCATTCAACTGGGGCCACACGGCATTCATCTATAACACCGAGAAAACGGCCGATGCTCCGAGCAGCTTTGAGGCCTTCTTGGCGGATGAAGAAACGAAAGTTGTGCTTCAAGATCCGCGCAGTTCAATTTCGGGTCTGGCGTTGATGCTTTGGATCAAGTCGGTTTACGGTGACGACAGCCAAGAGGCTTTCAACAAGCTGGCGAAGAAGACACTGACCGTCACCAAAGGTTGGTCCGAAAGCTACGGCATGTTCACCGATGGTGAAGCTGATATGGTTCTCAGCTACACCACGTCCCCAGCCTACCACATCATCGCAGAAGAAGATGAAACCAAGAAGGCTGCGATTTTTGACGAAGGTCACTACTTCATGACCGAATTGGTGGCGCAGGTTAAAACCAGCAAGCAGCCGGAACTGGCACAATCCTTCATGGACTTCGTGCTGTCGGGCACGTTCCAAGAGATGATCCCAACAGCCAATTGGTCGTTCCCTGCAAAACTGGATGCCGACAAGCTTCCAGACGGGTTCAAGAAGTTGAACATGCCGGAGAAAGCATTGTTCTACTCGGAAAACGAAGCAGCAGATTTGCGTGACGCAGCGCTGGAACAATGGCTGAGCGCGTTCAGCCAATAACCCTATCAACTCTTGGCGGGGCGGCGGTCGTCGCCCTGCTTGTGTTGCTGACACTTGGAACTCTGGGCGCAGTGGCGTGGCGGGCAGAGGAGATGTCAGCGCTTTCTAAAAGTGACTGGTCCGCAGTACGGTTCACTTTGTGGCAAGCGGCTGTATCGGCGGTCCTAAGCGCCCTTCTGGCGATACCCGTTGCACGGGCTTTGGCGCGCCGCAATTTTTGGGGCCGGTCGTTGCTTTTGACCATTCTCGGCGCCCCGTTCATTCTTCCGGTTATCGTCGCGGTACTTGGCTTGTTGGCGATCTACGGGCGGAGTGGTCTGCTATCAAAAACACTGGTTTGGGCTGGATTAGAGCCGATTTCAATCTACGGATGGCACGGGGTGATACTGGCGCATGTGTTCTTTAACCTGCCGCTCGCGACGCGTTTGATTTTGCAGGCTTGGCTGGCCATTCCCGCAGAACGGTTCCGCTTGGCTCAATCTTTGGGGTTTAGCTCACGTGACATATCGCGCCACTTGGAGTGGCCCATGCTGCGCGAGGTGTTGCCTGGCGTGATCATGATCATTTTCCTGATTTGCACCACAAGCTTCGCCGTTGCCTTGGCTTTGGGCGGCGGGCCAAAGGCCACAACGATTGAGTTGGCAATCTATCAAGCCTTCCGGTTCGACTTCGATTTGTCAAAAGCCGCTTTGCTTGGGTTGGTGCAGTTTTTGACCTGCACTGTGCTGGCCCTGTTGTCGTTGAAAATCTCGGTGCCTGTAGGTCAGGGGGCCGGTTTGGATCGCGTGGTTCAACGCAATGATGGGTCCTTGTGGATCGATGGCTTTGTTATCAGCGTGGTTGCGATTTTCTTGATCACCCCCCTTGCGCTGATTGTTGTGAAGGGGGTGCCCGGGCTTGTTGATCTACCGCCAAGCATTCTGGGCGCCGCATGGCGGTCGGTGTGGGTCGCACTCGTGTCGGCCGGACTGACAGTGGTGTTGGCAGTGGCCTTGGCTTTGCTGTCTTTGAAATGGGGGCGCGGCATAGAAGCCGTGGGCTATCTGACGGTTGCTGCTTCTCCGCTCGTGATCGGGACGGGGTTGTTTATCCTGACATATCGCTGGATTGATCCGGTGCTACTGGCCTTGCCCGTCACAGTGGTGGTGAATGCGGCGATGAGTCTCCCGTTTACCTTGCGTGCGCTGGCACCGACGCTGCGACAGGTCGAGTCGGACTACGGACGCCTCGCTTCCTCGTTGGGGCTGAAGGGCTGGGCGCGACTTCGCATCTTGTTGCTACCGAGGTTGCGCAGACCGTTGGGTTTCGGTGCGGGGTTGGCTGCGGCGCTGTCGATGGGCGATCTTGGCGTGATCACGCTATTTGCAGATCCGACCCGCGCAACTTTGCCGCTGGCGCTCTATAATCTGATGACGGCTTACAGAATGGATCAAGCCTTCGCCGCTGCTTTGGTGCTGTTGGCGCTTAGCTTGACCCTGTTTTGGGTTTTGGACCGTGGGGGGCGTGTTGATGCTGACGTTTGAAAAGGTTGAAATCTGGCAGGGAAAATTTAGGCTGAGTGCAGATTTTTCAATAGAAACAGGAGCACGCGTCTCCGTTATCGGGCCCTCTGGAGCCGGAAAATCGACACTGCTATCCGCACTTTCTGGGTTTGTGTCCGTCGCGGGGGGGCACATTCGTTGGCAGGGGCGTGATATTACCAATGCCGCACCTGCTGACCGACCTCTGGCGATGGTGTTTCAAGACAGCAATTTGTTCCCGCATCTCACCGCGGCGCAGAATGTTGGGCTTGGTCTCAAGCCGGATTTGAAACTCTCATTGAGCGAGCAGTCCTCGGTGGAAGACGCCCTAAATCGAGTTGGTCTAAACGGCTACGGCGACCGAAAGCCTGCGGCGCTGTCAGGCGGGCAACAAAGCCGAATTGCCTTGGCCAGAGTGTTGCTGCGCGACAAGCCCTTGATGGTGCTTGACGAGCCCTTTGCGGCACTTGGACCTGCGTTGCGCGCAGAGATGTTGGCCTTGGTGGGAGAAATAGCAACTGAGCGCGGCCTGACCGTGCTTATGGTCACGCACGATCCGAAAGACGCGCGGCAATTGGGTGGCAGCACGGTTTTGGTCGCTGACGGTTTGGCCCATGCGCCGGTGCCTACAGGCCCGTTTTTGGATGCGCCACCCGCGTTGCTGCGTGACTACCTCGGCGACTGATAGGGGTATGCCAATGAAAAAGGCGCCTCCCGAGGGAAGCGCCTTTTAAAACAGTATCGAAAACGCCTAGTCTTTTTTGCGCTTGATCGGCGCCCAGAGGCGTTTGTTGGTCAGATACAGCGTTACCGTCAGGAAGATCATCAAAAGCACGGCAACAAAGCCTGTGCGTTTGCGCGCGTCTTGATGTGGCTCTGCTGTCCAACGCAAGAAGGCTGCGATGTCTTCTGCCTCACTGTGCAGATCGTTGGCGTGACCGTCAGCGAATTCAACATCTTCACCATAGAGAGGCGGCGCCATAGCGATCCAACCACCTGGGAAGGCAGTGTTCTCGTAGAAGGTTGTACCAGCCTCTTCTTTTTCCTTGCCAGTGTAGCCGGTGAGGATCGATGCGATGTACTCTGCGCCGCCGATGCCTTTCACGAACTGGTTGATACCCAGACCGTAAGGGCCGTGGAAGCCAGAACGGGCTTTGGCCATCAAGGACAAGTCAGGTGCCCCTTGGCTTTCAACGGCTGGGAAGTTGTCGGTGGGCTTCAGCGCGCGAAATTCTTCGGTGTCCTTATCGAAAAGCTGGGGGTTAGCCAGCTCGTCGTTGATTGGATACGCCTTTGTGTAGGCCTTCATCTGGTCTTCCGGCAGCATTGGGCCGCCTTTGTCAGACAAAGTACGCATTGGCACAAACTTCAGACCGTGACAGCTGGCGCACACATCAGTGTAGATGTGCAACCCGCGCTGAAGCTGGTTCTGGTCATAGGTGCCAAGCGGCCCCTCGTACGAGAAGTCGAAGTCCTCAACATGGCCCGCGTCACCGGCGGCATATGCGCCGGAAGCGAAAGCTACTGCCGAGACGGCTACGAGTGAGAGTTTCTTGAGCATTGGTGTTTTCCTCTTACTCTGAAGCTGCGACTGAGTCGCTGCCCTTGGCTGGATAATGCGCATCGAAATCTTCCTCGATGGTCGCAGGACGGGCCAATGGTTTCTCGATCACGCCGAGCAACGGCAAGATTACCAAGAAGTAACCAAACCAATAGGCAGAAGCGATTAGAGAGATCGTGGCAAAAGGCTCATCTGTTGGCATAGCGCCGACCCACATCAAAACGAGGAAGTCGACAACCAGCAGAGCGAACCACCATTTGAACATCGGGCGGTAGCGGCCGGAACGTACCGACGACGTGTCCAACCAAGGTGCTGCGGCCATAACGGCGATCGCACCAAACATGGCAGCCACACCGAAGAACTTCGCGTCAACGATGCCGAAGCTGAGGAACTCTACCAGTTGAACAACCCATACGTCCGCAGTGAAGGCCCGCAGGATCGCGTAGAACGGCAAGAAGTACCATTCCGGAACGATGTGCGCAGGTGTCGCCAACGCGTTTGCTTCAATGTAGTTGTCAGGGTGGCCAAGGAAGTTTGGCATGAAGCCAACAACTGCCCAGAACACAATCATGACCACGCCAAGTGCGAACAGATCTTTGATCACGAAGTAAGGCCAGAACGGCAGCGTATCTTTTGCCGCGTCTTCTTTGGAAGTGCGACGCACCTCTACACCAGACGGGTTGTTGTTCCCTGTGGTGTGGAATGCCCAGATGTGAACAGCAACAAGGCCGGCGATCACGAAAGGCAGCAGGTAGTGCAGCGAGAAGAAGCGGTTCAACGTGGCGTTATCCACCGCAGGTCCGCCCAACAGCCATGTTTGCAGCATTTCGCCAACACCAGGGATGGCGCCAAACAGGCCGGTGATCACAGTCGCACCCCAGAAGGACATCTGGCCCCATGGAAGCACGTAGCCCATGAATGCAGTACCCATCATAGCGAGGTAAATGATCATACCGATGATCCAAGTAATCTCGCGCGGTGCCTTATAGGAACCGTAGTACAAGCCGCGGAAAATGTGGGCGTAAACCGCCACAAAGAACAGCGACGCGCCATTGGCGTGCAAGTAGCGAAGCATATAACCGCCATTCACGTCACGCATGATGTGTTCAATGGAGGCAAACGCCAGATCAACATGTGGCGTGTAGTGCATGGCCAGCACGATGCCGGTCACGATTTGCAGCACAAGGCAGAATGTCAGAACAATACCCCAGATCCACATCCAGTTCAGGTTCTTCGGAGTAGGGATCATCAGGGTGTCATAGAGCAAGCCAACAATCGGCAGGCGCGAGTGAAGCCACTTTTCGCCGCCAGTTTTTGGCTCATAATGGTCGTGTGGGATACCAGCCATAATCGTTTCTCCCTTAACCGAGTTTCAGCACGTCAGGCGACGTGAATTGAGCGACAGGCACCAGCATATTGCGCGGCGCCGGACCTTTGCGAATACGACCAGCAGTGTCGTAGTGCGACCCGTGACAAGGGCAGAACCATCCGCCGAATTCGCCCGCATCACCCAATGGCACGCAGCCAAGGTGCGTACAGACGCCGATCATAACCAGCCATTCGCCGTTCTCATCAAGCGAGCGGTTCTGGTCTTCAGCGTCGGCCTCTGGTCCGAGGTTTTCGTTCTCTGCGCCCGCGTCAGGCAATTCTGACACCGAAACAGCACGCGCGGCTTCGATTTCTTCAGCGGACCGGCGGCGGATAAAGACCGGCTTGCCGAGCCATTTGACCGTCAGCTGCGTCCCTGGCTCAATGCCAGACACATCAACATCAATGGAGGCAAGGGCCTGCACATCTGCCGATGGGTTCATTTGGTTCACCAAAGGCCAAACTGCGGCCCCTGCGGTGACTGCGCCTGCGCCTGCGGTGACGTAGTATAAAAAGTCGCGACGGGTTTCGCCGCTATGGTCGTCTGCGTGGGACACGAGAACTTCTCCCTTGTCGGACCGCTTATGCGGCCGGTAAATTGAAGAATCCGCACCTATGGCGCAGGATATCGAGGCTAGATATATTCTAAGACACCTCAACGTCCACCCAAGAACGACCACAGAAGGAAGCCATTTGTCGCAGTATGTCCAAATTGCAGCGTTTGAGCCCGATTTGGCCCCGAATTTGGGGTCATTGGTGCGTTTGGGTGTGTGTTTTAATGCGCCCCTGCATGTCATTGAACCATGCGGATTCCCGTTTTCATTAAAATTGTTGAAAACTAGGGCGTTGGATTACGCCGAAAACGCTGAAGTGCATCATCATGACAGCTGGGATACATTTGCCGCCAAAAAGCCGGGTCGGCTGGTGCTGTTGACCACCAAAGGGGCGACGGATTTGTGGGATTTCAAATTTCAGCACGGGGATTGCCTGATGGTGGGGCGGGAAAGTGCTGGTGTGCCGGATCATGTGCATGAGGCCGTTGACGGACGGGTTAAAATCGCGATGCCAGGGGGCGGGCGAAGCCTGAACGTAGCTATATCTGCTGGTATAGCCATTGCAGAAGCGCATCGGCAGCTACGGGAGTGAGGCGAGGCGCCCCCCATATTCGCTGCCGAATTTAGCGTGGCGCCTTGTTGAAACTCAGCGTCATCTCGCGATGGGGGATATTTGCATCGTCATACTCGGGGCCAAAGGCCACAAACCCCAGCTTTTCATAAAACCCGATTGCGTGCATTTGTGAGCCGAGCACCACGGTTTCAAACTCCGTTCGAATGTCATCTAGAATGAAGCGCATTAACTTTGCGCCCAAACCAGTGCCTTGCTGCGACTCCAATACGGCAACACGTTGTATTTTCGCAGTGGATCCCAGTGATTTAACCCGAGCCGTTGCAGCTGGCGTATTCTCAACTGTGACAAGATACTGAATGCAATCGCCGTCTTCGCCGTCAATTTCGATCTCTTCGGGGACGTTTTGCCCCCGAATGAACACCGCTCGACGAATGTCGAGGCAGGCTTCAAGGTCGTTGGTGCGTGAAATCTGGACCATGTTTCAATTTGCAACCGGAACTGTGGCGACCATGCTATCGCGTTTGGCAAATTCCGCGTTCCACGCGGCCAGTTTCGGACGTGTCTTGCGCCAATCACGATCAGCAGATCGCAGGTCAAGATACCCCAAGGCACAACTGGTGGCGATTTGGCCGATGTGCATTTCATCCGATGACAAAATATCGATCCAAGAGGTCTCCAAGGCATCCAATGTGGTATTAATTTTGCGCCATTGGGCCTCTATCCAGTCGGCATATTGCTTGTCTTCAGGGCGCACACGGGCCTCATAAACCATCAAAATCGCCGCATCGAGGATGCCATCGGCTGTGGCCTCCAGAGTTTGCAGCTGCCATGTGGTTTCAGGGGTTCCATAAAGGCCGGACTTGGCGCGATTGTCGAAGAAACGGCAAATCACGCGGCTGTCGTAGATTGCGGTCCCATCATCAAGGGCAAGGGCCGGAATTTTACCCAAAGGGTTCAGGTCACGCGGCAAACTGCCCGGATCAATGGGGGTGCCGCCAACCACCTCAGTTTCAAGGTCATTCAACTGGCCCGTTTCCCTAAGCACCACCAGAACTTTGCGTACATATGGCGATGTAGGGCTGGAAAAAAGCTTCATTTTGAGGTCTCCGGTTTTGCACCGCGCATAAGCGCTGAAAGAATGTGTGTTTCTTGCCCGATGCCGTAGCCAGCCACATGATCGGCGGCCAATTCGCGGACATCGTCTGATTTGTTTTGCCCTAGTTTCCACGTAGCTTCGATTTTCGCGACATCAAGCTGGAAGGGTTGAATCTGGCGCATCATTCGCTCCATCACACCATCTGACATTTTGCCAGTCGTCCACGGAGTTTTAGGTCTCAGGGTTTCTTCGAAATGCGCCGACAGACGATCAAGCAACGGGTGCAGGGCGTCCTGTGGCAACGGGTGGAGCATGCCCGTGAGGCGGATTGCAACGTAGTTCCATGTGGGTACCTGATCATCAATCCCGTACCAATCCGGCGAGATATAGCTGTCGGGGCCAGTCACGGTGACAACGGCTTTCAAAGGCGCCTTGCAGGCCCGCGCGATTTGATTGGACCGCACAAGGTGTAACTCCGCCTCTTGACCGTCTTCGGACAACAAAAAGGGAATATGCGCGGTGTGCGGACCATCGTCGCCATTGATCGCCAATGTCCCAAATCCGCGTTCCCGCGCAAATGCGATGTTGCGTGTTTGAGGGTCTTGGCGGAAGGCAGTGTTCGGATGCATGCCGCATTCTTGGCGAGGTTAGGCGGTGGGTGCAAGTGTCGTTGGATCGCCGGCCTGCCATTTTGGACGCTTAACCATAATGTCGTCGAACCGGTCCGAAGCCAGATGGCCCGCTAGCCACTTCTGTAGATGCGGCCAAGGTTGGGCATCAAACCACATGCGGTCAGTATTGGCGAACTGACGCACGAAGGGAAAGATTGCCATATCAGCAAGGCGGGGATGGTCACCAAGAAGGTAGGATGTCTTGGACAAGGTCGCGTCATATGTGGCCAAAGTTTCCGCCCCAAGGCCGCGCCAAGTTTCTGGGTCGTTGTCATGGCGGTTGGCGTATTTATAGCGATCCAGAGCTTGCTTATACGGCCCGTCATTATGCGCGATCAGGGCAAGACTGGCGTCTTTGTCATGCAGCCAGTTTTCGGGATCGTTTTGCGCGAGCGCCCATAGCATCACATCCAAGCTTTCCTCGATCACCAGATCGGAGGTCACAACCACAGGAACGGTCCCCTTGGGCGAGGCTTCCAAAAATTCGGGGGCCTTGTCGCGTAGGAGGATTTCGCGGTGCTCTAGCCGAAGACCCGCGACATGGATCGCAAGGCGTCCGCGCATGGCGTAAGGACAGCGGCGGAAGCTATAGAGGATATCGGTCATGCGCGCAGCTGATTGCCCGCTGTCCCGATAATCTGAACGGGGACGATCTGGCCGACAGGTTGGTCGATGTCGAACAGCGTTTCGGTAAACTGCTCGGTCCGCCCCATGCGGGCGTTCTCCATCAGCACATTGTGGGTTTGGCCCACGCGGGCTGTCAGATGACGTTGAACCTGTGCTTCACCCGCAGCCCGCAAACGCGCGGCGCGGGTTTTGATGTCCTTGCCATTCACGGCGGGCATCTTGGCCGCAGGTGTGCCTTGGCGTGCAGAGTAAGGGAAGACATGCAGCCACGTCAGATCGCAATCCTCGACAAGCTTGAGCGAGTTTTCAAACATTGCATCCGTTTCGGTTGGGAAGCCCGCGATTATGTCGGCACCATATGTCATGTCTGGGCGCAGCTTGCGGGCGTCTTCGCAGAACTTGATCGCGTCGTCGCGTAGGTGGCGGCGCTTCATACGTTTCAGGATCATGTCGTCCCCTGCTTGCAGGCTGAGGTGCAGATGGGGCATCAAGCGCGGCTCGGTTGCGATGGCCTGCATGAGGGCCTCATCAACTTCGATGCTGTCGATAGAGGAAATGCGCAGACGCGGCAGGTCAGGGACAAGCTTCAAAATGCGCAGGACCAAATCGCCAAGCTGTGGTGTTGCTGGCAAATCCGCGCCCCAAGACGTCAGGTCAACTCCGGTAAGCACCACCTCGTTGTAGCCTTTATCGACGAGGCGTTTGATCTGATCGACGACAACGCCTGCGGGTACGGAACGTGAATTCCCACGACCGTAGGGGATGATGCAAAAGGTGCAGCGATGGTCGCACCCGTTTTGAACCTGCACATAGGCGCGGGCGCGGGTGCCAAAGCCGTCGATGAGATGACCCGCAGTTTCCTCCACAGACATGATGTCGTCGACTTGCACCTTCTCGGTATCTGGCAAGAACCCCCAAGTGGCGCGGTTCATCTTTTCAGTGTTGCCGATGATGTTGTCGACCTCGGCCATGTTGGAAAACGTCTCAGGCTCGGTCTGGGCTGCGCATCCGGTGACCACAAGCCGGGCATCGGGGTTTTCGCGGCGCAACTTGCGAATATCTTGTCGGGCCTTTCGCACGGCTTCGGCGGTGACCGCACAGGTGTTGACCACGACCAAGTTGTCTTGGCCTTGGGTCAATTCGCGCATGGCTTCGGTTTCATAGGCGTTGAGACGACACCCGTGGGTGGAAAAAATTGGCGGCTTCATAGCGCGGCCAGAAAATCAGGGGTGAAATGGCCCGAGAAGACATGCGCAGTGGGGCCAGTCATCCAAACGCCGTCTTCGCGCCAATCAATGTCGATACGCCCGCCATCAAGATCGATACGCACTTGGCGACCCGTCAATCCGCGGCGGGCAGCGGCGACCGCAGTGGCACAAGAGGACGATCCGGAGGCCAAAGTAACACCGACGCCACGTTCCCACACGCGCATCCGCAAATGATTCTCGCCGATGAGTTGCGCGACCTGCACATTGGTGCGCTCAGGAAACAGCGGGTTATGCTCATGCGCTGGGCCGAAGCTGGCCAAGTCAATGGCTTCCGCATCATCAACGAAAAATGTGCAATGGGGATTCCCCATACCGGTGGCGCTGGGCTTGCCTTCGATTGGTAGCTCCAGCGTGTCCATCTCGCGGGCAAGCGGTACGTCGCGCCAGTCCAGCAAGGGTGCGCCCATATTCACACGGGTAAGCCCGTTGCCAGCATCTTCTGCCAATAGCACGCCACGCTCTGTCTTCAGCGACAAGGAGGTGATTCCCCGCCTGTTCATCTCGAATCGGGCAATACAGCGGGTTGCATTGCCACAGGCGCCCGCCGTTGAGCCGTCAGAATTGAAAAAAGTTAATCCGATGTCCGCATCGTCGATGTCATCCAAAACCGCAAGTTGGTCAAAGCCTACACCGCGATGACGGTCGCCGATTGCCCGCGCAATGGCTTCGGATACACGTATATCATTGCCCCGTTGGTCAATAACCACGAAGTCATTGCCTAGCCCGTGCATTTTCATGAAGGGCAGGCCAAGAGAGGTCTCTGCAGGTTGCATAGGGCGCGATATAACCTTCGCTTGGACACAATGGAAGAGAAGGTGCAAATTCTGTTGGATTTGGGGGTTGACCCCATGGGGCGACCTTTCTAGATAGCGTCCTCAGTGGGCCCTTAGCTCAGTTGGTAGAGCAACTGACTTTTAATCAGTAGGTCGATGGTTCGAACCCATCAGGGCTCACCACTTTTCAAGTAGTGAATGATTCGCAAGAACGCGCGTATGGTGCATACGCGCAAACAATGTTCCTTTGATGGGAAAATCCGGATTGTCTCGGATGGCTAGCTCAGTGAAGACAGCTTTGCCGAACTGCCTCACCGGGCGATCTGGATACGGCCTCGGATAGGTTTTCTCCAAGGGCGACCTGTCGGGTTACTAGGATTTGCAGATGATTGATGATCGGTACTTGGTTCTTCACTGAAATCATTCTAAACGACGGCATTCCGGTCGCAGCCTACCCGGATATCAAAACAAGGGTTAAGAAATGAAAACGATTGTCATCTGCTCCGGCGGGCTCGATTCTGTGTCGCTTGCGCATATTGTTGCGCGGGAACATGAGCTTACTCGCCTCGTATCCTTCGATTACGGCCAACGTCATCGCAAGGAGCTGGACTATGCCGCCATGTGTGCAAATCGGCTTGATGTTCCTATCGATGTTATTGATCTGCGCGGCATTGGTGCGGCACTCACAGGCTCAGCCCTGACGGACGATATTGACGTGCCTGACGGGCACTATGCCGAAGAAAGCATGCGCGTCACCGTAGTGCCCAACCGAAATGCGATCATGTTGACGGTGGCATTTGGGGTGGCTGCCGCAAATGGGGATCAGGCGGTGGCGACGGCAGTGCACGGGGGGGATCACTTTATCTATCCAGATTGCCGCCCTGCCTTTACCGAAGCCTTTGACGCCATGCAAAAGGCGGCCCTTGATGGCTATGCGGATGTGTCGCTCTACACGCCTTTTGTGCATCGCTCCAAGGCCGATATCGTGACGGAGGGCGCGCGCCATAACACGCCCTTCGCTCAGACATGGTCTTGCTACAAAGGCGGTGAAACACACTGCGGGCGTTGCGGCACCTGCGTTGAACGGCGCGAGGCTTTCCACCTTGCCAATGTCACAGATCCCACACCCTATGCGGATCCAGAGTTCTGGGTCGCGGCTGTTGCGCAGAAGGAATGCAAGTGATGTACCGCATTACGAAAGAGTTCCACTTTTCCGCGTCACATCAATTGGCGCATTTGCCCGATGATCATCAATGCGCGCGTCTTCATGGGCACAACTACGTAGTCGTCGTGGAGCTGGCATCAAAAACGCTCAATGCCGACGGGTTTGTGCGCGATTACGGAGAGTTGAAGGAACTCAAAGCCTATATCGACAGCACCTTTGATCACCGCCACCTGAACGACGTCATGGATGTGGCTTCGACGGGTGAAAACATGGCGCGGCATTTCTATGATTGGTGCGCCGCCGTTTGGCCGGAAACGGCCGCGGTGAAGGTGAGCGAGACGCCAAAAACTTGGGCCGAGTACCGCCCATGAGCCAACTACGCGTTGCAGAAATCTTCGGCCCAACGATCCAAGGCGAAGGTGCATTGATCGGGGAGCCGACCGTCTTTGTACGGACCGGTGGTTGCGATTATCGCTGTTCGTGGTGCGATAGCCTGCATGCGGTCGAACCGGCTTACCGTCACACATGGCAGTCGATGAGTACCGAGGCCGTTTGGGCAGAGGTGCAGCGTCTGTCCAAGGGCAAACCTCTCACGGTGTCCCTGTCTGGCGGCAATCCCGCGATCCAAGACTTCACGCAGCTTATCGCGCTTGGTCAAACGGCTGGGTACCGCTTCGCCTGCGAAACCCAAGGGTCGATTTCCAAGCCGTGGTTTGCTGATCTCAACACGCTGGTTCTCAGCCCAAAACCTCCCTCCAGCGGCGAAGTCGTCAACTGGGAGGCCTTTGAGGCTTGTCTAAGTGCTGCGAATGGCGCGCGCGACATCGTCATGAAGATCGTGATCTTCGACGAGGTGGATTATGCGTGGGCACAACAAGTGGCAGGCAAATACCCAAATTTGCCATTGTTCCTGCAGCCCGGAAATCTAGAGGTCGATCCTGATGTCGCAGTTGATCCGCAGGGATTGGCGGACAAATTGGGGTGGCTTGTCGATAAGACGATGGAAGACAGCTGGTTCGCGCCACGGATTTTGCCGCAGTTGCATGTCCTGCTTTGGGGAAACAAGCGCGGGGTTTGACCCGTTCAAGGAGACAAAGATGGAAACGATTTACAGTGATCTGAAACAATTGGGCGGCCAAACCGATTTGCCGACCTCGCCAGAAGATGCAGTGCTAGAACGCGTCTCTAATCCGCAAGCTGACGTGGCCTATTGCGTGCGCTTCACCGCGCCAGAGTTCACATCACTTTGCCCGATGACCGGACAACCTGACTTTGCACATTTGGTGCTGGACTATGTTCCGGGTGAATTTTTGGTGGAATCCAAGTCGCTCAAGCTGTTCCTCGGGGCCTTTCGCAATCACGGCGCCTTCCACGAAGACTGCACAATTTCGATCGCGCGGCGGTTGGTCGACTTCCTAAACCCGCAATGGTTGCGGATTGGCGGGTACTGGTATCCGCGGGGAGGCATTCCAATAGATGTGTTCTGGCAAACCGGTGCGATGCCCGAAGGAGTGTGGATCCCCGACCAAGGCGTTCCGCCATATCGCGGCCGAGGGTGAGTATCACGAATATCGTTTGTGTTGTCGGTGGAGTTCATTCCACCACTCGTACACGCACTTGTTGTGTTTGTGATTCCCAACGACCGCGGTACGGGTTTGCGAAGTGTGAGAACTAGGACATTCACCTCGCTAGCCCTGCCTTTGAGCCACTGCGCTCAGCCGCGCAAATGGGTGATTTACGGCATCTTGGCAACGTCCCAGAAGGAGTGGTGACCCCGATTGGATTCGAACCAATAACCTGCCCCTTAGGAGGGATGCGTTCATAGCGCTATTCCTTATGTGATTTCTTGCTGTTGGGTATTTGTACAGCATCATCCTGTACGTGGTTTGTACGAAAACGAGCCCTGATGTCGGCCTCATCGGTCTCTGCGTGGGCATAGATGCGCATGGGCAAATTGGGGTCTGACCAGCGTCCCGCCTTGGCTGCTGTGACGGGATCGACGCCCTGACGGACAACAAGCTCCGTGAAGAACCCGTGCCGTCCTGCTGGGTGGGCAGAAAGGTACGGGATGCCCGCGCGCTTGCAGATCGTCTTCCAGCGCGTGTTGTAGCCGGTGGAGCTACCATAGCCGAAAACACGGGCTTTCATGAATTTGCCGGTCTTGCGGTTCTTCGGCCGTTTGGCTGGCAGTGCGAGCAGCTCGTCCATCATCTGAGGCGAGACGGTGATCCAGCTTTCCGGATGCCCCTTCTGCGCTTTCACTCGGACTTTGTTTTCATGCGGCCGAAGGTCATCCGGCTCCAGTGATACAGCCTGATCAATCCGTGCAGCCGTCTCAAACATAAAACGCACCAGTGCGGCATTGTATGGATCGGCGGCACGGCAAAATGCCTCGATCCATTCCTTGTCGGCTGGCGTTCGCTCGACGCGGCTGAGCTTCCCTCGTCGCTTGTCCTGCGCGATCCGCTCAAACTTATCGTAAGGCTTCACACGGATGAGCGGCGTGCCTTCAAGCTCGTGCGCGTTGTTGATCACCGCGCTCGCGGGCGTCACGATTTCGCGCCACCAAGTATCGGTCGACGCTTTGGGTTTCAGCTTCGGACCAAGGCTTTTCAGTAGCGCGCCAGAAATCGCACTCAGCGACAGGTCGCCGATTGCTTCTACAATCGGGATCAACTGCTTCGCTGCTTTTGGGGATGCGTTGTAGAGCATGATTGCATCGGAGAACGTCTTGCTCGGTTCGTCGCCCACGACATAGCGACGGATCTGGCGTTCGGTCTCATGGTTTATCCAGTCCCGTGCGCCCTCTTCTGTAGATGCCTTAGTGCTTCGCCGGTATGGGCCGGCGATTGGCCTGCCGTTGTATTCAATCCACCCCTTGGCCCAGTAGACACGGCCCCTCTTGTAAATTTGGAGCGGCATGACTGGCCTCCTTCAAAAATCGTATCAATCTGCGCGGGCGTGATCAGCATCGTCCGCCCAAGGCGATAGAATGCGCCCGTCTCATTTGCTCGCTCGCGCAAGGTGCGTTCCGAAATATCGATCCCCATCCCGGCCATAACTTCGACCCATTGGGCGGGCGTCTTCCCAAGCCCCAGGATCTGAGAGCTGTCTGAATAGTTGGTCTCCGCCATTTCAGTCGTCCTTGTCCGCTTAAGTTGAATCGGCGATGCGCATGGAATCGCTTGTTCTGCACCTTCTGACGTGGTCAGATGGGTGAAAACGTAAATATGCGTCATTTTGTGCTATGTTTATACAAAATTGCGCACCCGTCAATTAGGAAACTTGCATGGTGCGAGATGATGCTGAATTGTTTGCAGAGATTGGCGCGCGCCTCGCGATCTGTCGCAATGAAATAGGCGTCTCACAGGCTGCTATGGCTGAAGCCATTGGCGTGTCACATCGTGCCTACCACAGCTACGAAAAAGGCAAACGCGGTGTCCCGGTCGAGGCCCTCGTCAAGATGCAAAGCCGTTATAATATTGACGTCGCCTGGCTGCTACTCGGCACAAAATCCATTCGGGCTGGGCATGATTTCGAGGCCCTCAAGCACATCGAAAGCTCGCTGGATAAACACCTCACCGATGAGGGCATAAAAATCAAAAGCGAAAAGCGCGGGGCCATCGTCGCGCGCTGGTATCAATCGCATGTCGAAGGCCGTGAAGTGACGGATGATGACGTGCACACATGGATCGAGCTGGTAAGGGAGTAATCTGGTGAACAAGGCAAGCAAACGCTGGAACATGTTGCGACACTCAGTCTTGGAGCGCACCCGTCGTGAGGTGATTGACCCCTTAGGGCCGCTTTATCTGATCTTCCTAGGAACCAGCGTGTTCTACTTGATCGGCTTGGGCCGACTATCATTGGTACAACAGCCTACCGAATACTCGGTTTTGGCCGCTATCATAATTTTTGCCATCGCTGCGGCTGGCTTTGCACTTCCATTTTTGACAGGCGCGGTGCTGACCCTACGCGCGGCCGATCGAAAACTAGAACGCCTTCAACACGGGTGATCCGATGGCCTTCGGTATCTTCATCCATCGCAGCGACTCGATCTACGACGACATTCCCTCGGAGCAGTATCAATTTCCTAAGCAATACCTCTCGCGCGCCCAACAGTGCGAAGGGGATTGGATCGTCTACCTGGAGCCAAGCAAAGTCAAAGAGACCAAAGGGTACTTTGCTGTCGCTAAGGTCCAGGAGATCATTCCGGATCCTAGGAAGCAGGACATGTTCTTGGCAGTGATCGAACCGGGAACGTATCTTGATTTCGGCGACCCAGTTTCATTCCGGGACGAGAACTCGATCATCGAAAGAGGATTGCTGAACGATCAAGGCAAGATATCCGGACGCGCGCAAGCCGCAGTAAGAACCCTTTCAGCTGAAGACTTTGCCCGAATAGTCGAACGTGGTCTTGGACGCGATGAGGACATCCTGCCTCGCGTGGGCGACACGATGCAGTTGCCAGGGTTTCAGGACGCGCAAACACCTTTCCAACACATGCCCGCACGGGAACGCGTCAACCAATTGACCAACCGCGCGGTTCGCGACCGAAACTTCAGGAAGAATGTCCTGCGCGCCTACGGCGAACGGTGTGCCATTACGGGCTTGCGTCTCATCAATGGCGGCGGTCGTGCAGAGGTGGAAGCCGCTCATATCAGACCAGTAGAGCATGACGGCCCCGACATCGTTAGCAACGGGCTGGCCCTGTCTGGAACTGCGCATTGGATGTTTGATCGCGGCCTCGTTGGGTTGGCTGACGACCTGACAATTCTGGTTTCCCGTCAGAGCAACGACATCGAAGCCGTGACGTCCATGATCAACGCGTCCGGCAAGGTCTTGGTGCCGGATCGCCTCGCCAACCGGCCAAGGACTGAGTTTGTAACCTGGCACAGAGAGAATTGTTTTAAGCAGTGATGGCCCACTGATTTCCGGGCTTTTGCATACAGATGATAGGTGGAGTTACTCGTGAGACTATTTGAACAGAAAATCGAAGGGGTGCCCCAATTTGTTAGCTACTTCGGCCCATTAGTCGAAGTGCTACGAGATCTAGGCGGTCAGGCGAAGCCGAGAGAAGTTTTTGATGAGATCGCGCGTAGGTACGAGTTCTCAGACGAAGATATGTCAAAGGTTAATAAGAATGGCCGCCCCACGTTTGAAAACCGGGTTGCATGGGGCAGATTCTACCTGACGAAAGCGGGGTTACTTTATTCACCGAAACGCGGTGTTTGGGCGTTGACCGATGCGGGACAAACAGCTGAGCTGACTGATGAGTTCGCAATCCAGCTCTTTCGCGAGGCGCGTACAGAGATCAAGGCCGACGAGGACGAGGACCAGGCACCTGAAGGCGAAATCGTACCAGACGGAGTGAACTATTGGTTTGTGGGCGCGGCTTGGGATGAGGGGGACCAAACGCCTCGCTTCCTAGAAAATGGCATTTGGCAGAACGGCTACGACGACAAATTTTCGCACCTCGTGCGCCAAATGAAACAAGGCGATCGAATTGCCATAAAGGCAACATACACTCGTAAACATGATGTGCCATTCGACAACCGTGAACGCGCTGTCAGCGCGATGCGGATCAAAGCAATTGGGACGATCACCGGCAATCACGATGACGGAAAGACGGTCGAAGTATCCTGGGAAGAAATCGATCCTCCTCGCGAATGGTTCTTTTACACATACCGGACGACTGTTGCCCGGGCACGTTTCGAAGACGATGAAATGGCTCGACAACTAGTTGGCTTCACCTTTGAGAACAAAGACCAGGACATCGAACGCTTCCTCAAACACCCCTATTGGGCGGAAAAATATGCAGAAGATATTGAGCCGCTCGCTGCAATTGAAGAGCAAGAAGAAGCCGATGATGAGCAACCAATCGAGCCATATGGTGTAGACGACATCATTTCCGACGGTGGCTTCATGACGCGTAGCACACTGCAGGGAATGATCTCTCGCATAGAGAGTAAGAAAAACATCATTCTGCAGGGCGCTCCTGGCACTGGGAAAACATGGCTTGCCAAGAGACTGGGTAAGGCCCTCATCGGGAAACGAAACCCTAGCCCAGGGCAACTGCGCTCAGTCCAGTTTCATCCCTCTTTGTCTTACGAAGACTTTGTTCGAGGCTATCGGCCTAGCTCGAATGGCCTCGTCATCACCGACGGCATTTTTCTTCAGGTCGTCGAAGTCGCGCGTGCCCAACCTGACATTGCCCATGTCTTGATCATCGAAGAAATCAACCGTGGCAATCCTGCGCAGGTGTTCGGTGAAATGCTGACTTTGCTGGAGAACACGAAACGCAGCCGGGCAGATGCAATCGAGCTTGCCTATCGCAAACAACCTGGCGAGCGCGTTCATGTGCCTGACAACCTCTACATCATTGGCACAATGAACGTCGCTGATCGTTCTTTGGCGCTTGTAGATTTGGCATTGCGACGTCGTTTTGCGTTCGTTTCCCTAGTGCCTGTTCTAAATGACTCTTGGGCCGCCTGGTGCTCAGACCGTGGCATCGACGGGGAAACGATCGATTTCATCCGGGCCCAAATGACCGCACTCAACGATGAGATTTCATCTGACAGATCCTTGGGCCCGCAGTTCCGGATAGGTCATTCATATGTGACGCCGAACGAAACCATTGAGGACGCCAAGGCATGGTTCAAAGATGTCATCGAAACTGAGATTGGACCACTGTTAGAAGAATACTGGTTCGACGCGCCAGAACGGGCAACTGAGGCAATGGCGCGTTTGCGCAATGGGTTGTGATGTCCAGGCAAATCCCCGTCCGAAACATTTGGATCTTGTTCTTATACGCCGCGGATCTAGTCCAGTTTCGTGACAAATACGAGCGGGATGTTGAGGACGCCAGGGACCTCCCTGACCTCATCGGGCGGCTTCTGGTGCATGTGGTCGAAGATAGAATGCGAAAGAACCTAAGCAGAGGGTATCGCTCTAAATCGGCAGTGCTCCAACGGGTTCGCGGTCGCATCGATATGCTGGCGACTGAAACTGCTCAGCTTATGGATCGTGGACAAGTCGCCTGCCGCTTCGAAGAACATGTTATGGATACGCCTCGGAACAGATTGGTGCGTACTGCGCTTGAGCGCCTCGCAGCTAGGGTGGATAACATCGAAACGGCCCATCGATGTCGTAAACTTGCTGCCGATTTTGCCCGCCTTGGTGTGTCCGGTATGCGACCTTCGCGGGCTCAATTGGCAACGGATCAGATCGGACGGAACGAGAGCGCAGACCGAATGATGGTTGCGCTCGCACGCATGGTGTTTGACGGTAGCATTCCAACGGAAATCGAAGGCAACACCCTGCAACCTGGCGATGAAACAACTGAGCAGCTAATCCGGCGGCTTTTCGAACGCGCAGTCGGCAACGCCTGTCGAATTCAATTGGAACCCAAAGGGTGGCACGTTGCGCAGGGTCGCCGCATTTCCTGGCCGGTTTCTGACGCGAGTTCAGGCCTGTATGGGATCCTTCCTGGCATGCAGACAGACATCGAATTGAACCATGCCCAATCGGGACACCGTGTGGTCATCGATACAAAGTTCACGAAAATTTTCACTTCTTCGAACTATCGAAGTGAGGTCTTACGGAGCGGGTATCTCTACCAGATGTATTCCTACCTCCGAACCCAAGAACAAGAGTCTGATGCCCCCAGCCTGTCAGCCAAAGGAATTCTGCTCCACCCGCAGACGGGAGGTTATGTAAATGAAATGATGATGGTCCAAGGACATGAAATTTCATTTAGAACCATTGACCTGACTGCCTCCGCATCGATTTTTGAACGGCAGCTAAGACTGCTGGATACAGCTGAGGCCGGATAGTATGCGCACTCATGGAATAAGGTGCGGCACACCGCGGCCTTGGCGTGAGAAACGGGTGGTTGGGCTTACGTACCCGACCACCCAACTTAAGGATCGTTAAAGCATCACCGCTTGATCACACCATGGCTTTCATAGGCCTTCAGCAGTGTTTCGGTAAATTCTGCAGTGTCTGAAGTCATGTGTCCCAAGTCCGGCCAAGCAAATGGCCCCGTTGAAAACGAAACCTCTTGCTCAACTTCAAGCCCCAGCTTTTTTGCGACTGCCAATGCTGAAGTTGGCTCTTTGTGTTCAGGCCACAACATCTCGTCAAATGTGATCCAGACCTCTTCCCCATCTAGGAGGCTGATTTCCGCTCGCATTGCGCCTAGCCGTTCGTTGACTGATGCCGCATCCTCGAGCAAGGCACACCGGATCAATGTCGAGACGGTTTCCTCATTCAAGTGCAGAGTAAGCCTAGGCCCCACAATCCGTACCTCCGGCTTCTCTCGTTGCGCCGCATCTGGCGTCTGCACTGGCTTACTAGGAAGCTGATCATCAAACGGCTCAGCGTGGATATTGAGAGGGTGCGTGCCGCAGTTGGGGCAATGCCAATAATTCTCAGCCAATTGTGACCCTGCAATTTGTGCATCACAGCTGTGACAGTACCAGGTAGAGGCTTCTCCCCCTCGCAGTGGATGTCTTGCTACGCCGTCGAGATCTGCTTTTGTCGACCGACGAGGCCAATCGACTGCCATCTGCGCGCGGATCCGTTTACTGCGCTCTTGTGCGATCTCAATAAGTTTGGCCAGAAAGCTTGGATCTTTGACTGGGCTGGTTTCTGCGTAGCGTTCATCAATTTCAACAATAGGTGCTTTGAAGGGAGCTTCAGGAATGCGTAAGTCCCATCCGTTCCCCGAGACGAAAACATCCCCGAGAGAGCTTCCAATCTGAAATTGATGACCGCGAAGCTCTCCGTTTTCCGGTTTTGGTTCGTGGAAGTGCGAGGCGTCATTTCTTGCATCCGGTATGGCACCTGCTTTGCGCACGATTTCTTCGACCTGAGCGAGCGCTTCTTCGCTCGGCAGCCAATCTTCCTTCACCGCATCGGCAAGAGCTTTCCAGTGAGCGAAGCCAAACTCCATGGCGAGGATGTTCAAAGCGTCAGTGTGTGCCATTGCCGTGGCTCGCGCATACCGCTTGCCCAAAGTTCTAATTTTTTTCATCTGATAGTTTGTCATGTGTCATCTCCAATAGGATCTGACTAGGTGCCCGCTGCTAATCATCCCACGCAACTTGCGCAGTGTGTGAATTCAAAGCTGAATACGCTGCTTAGCTTTGCATGGCGGGCACACCGGCCTGCGTGAAGGCCACAGACCGGATAGTAGCTCAAGCCGATTTCGTCAAGCGGCCCAAAGCTACCGTTCATTGTTGCACCCCGCTGCACAACTGTATTCACGCAAGTTACCTTTGCTGTGCTCGCGCGGGCAATCACCCACCTTTACTAAGAATACGAGAACTTCGTCACATTAGGCACGAACGTTCCACTTCGGAAAAAATCAGCGCAGCAACCTCATCGGCTGGGCGATTAGCATCAACTACCCGGCACCTTTCGGGTTCCTGCTGCGCCACTGTTAGCAAACCCTCTCGAATCCGGGAAAAGTTCCGTGTGGCTTCTGAAGGATCTCGACTGCCAAGCTCTTCGCGTTTAGCGCGTCTTTCGAGAGCAATCACTGGGTCGATGTCCAAGATGAACGTTAGATCTGGCATGGTTGGCCCAACAACCGCTGACGCGATATGCCTGTAGAAGTCTTCGGAAATGTCCGTATCATGCACCTGAAACGCATAAGTTGAGTCTAGGAAGCGGTCACTGACGACCCACTGGGAAGCTTTGAGAGCTGGCCTGATCACTTGTTCGACATGGCTCGCTCGTGCCGCTGAAATCAGCAGAAGTTCCTCAAGAGGTGTCAGGCTAACGGCGCGATCAGCGACCAATATCGAACGGATTTCGGCACCGATCACACCCCCGTCTGGCTCCTTGGTTCTGAGTACCTCAAGGCCTTTATTTTCAAGTTCCACAGCTAAAAGGCTGGTTTGCAACGATTTGCCACTGCCGTCTATGCCTTCGATACTTACAAACGGCATTACATTCCCCTATTTACATATCCTGTAAGTTGTACGGCGGGTGTAATGGATAGATCAAGTTCTGTAACGTTTGTTTCTGCGGGCATGCTTTCGCCTAAAAAACGCGATCATATTTTGGCCCGAAGGCAGCTTTATCTGAATTATGGGGCGCTGTCTTTGGCCACCAAACTCGAATTGTCCGGTTATGATGTTGCTCTTCTACATGGCGAGCACAGATCTCCCGAGGACGTATTTCGGTATTTGAAGCAGACCAATCGATTCCCGTCGATCTATCCACTGATGATCTCTATTCCGAGCTTTTATGCACTTCCTTGGGCGCAAGCGTTTTGCAAGCTCGCGAAAACTTCTGACCCTCAATGCCGCGTTGTCGTAGGTGGTCGCTGGGTTGTTGGCCCCGACCCAATGTGGCTGCGAGCCATGTTGCCAGAAGCCGATGTGCTTGCCCCAGGTCTAAGCGAAAGCGTAATCGAACGACTTCTCACTGAAAGGCCAGTCCTATCTCGTAGCTCAGAGCCGACTCCCAATTTTACCCTAAACCATCGTCTGGTGGAGGGCTTTCGCCATTACCAGCCCAGCATTGAGGCATCGCGCGGCTGCGGGATGGGCTGCGCATTCTGCGAAGAACGTGACATCAAGATCGAAAAACTCGGGGAAGGCGACGCGCTAGCGGCCTCAATGGCCATTGTTCACAATCAGTACAGCGGCGAGGAAATCCATCCTTACATCCAAGCATCAATGTTCTTGCCGAATGCCCGCTGGGCAGAGGGTTTCGCAAATGCGATGAACCGCCAATCGCTCGATATCTCATGGCGCACCGAAACTCGGTGCGACGTGATGACGCCCAAAACCCTTGAGCACCTTGCTCGGGCAGGCCTACGTGTAATCGATCTCGGACTTGAAACAGCGTCTCCACGCCAAATCCTAGCAATGAAGAAAGCTCCTGATCCAAATCGCTATCTCGCTGCCGCTTCCGATCTTTTGGCCGCTTGCCATGACAATGGAGTAAAAGCTAAGGTCAATGTGCTGCTATACGCTGGTGAGACGCGAGAAACTCTTGAAGAGACCACAGCTTGGCTCGACGCAAGGCGAGATGCTGTAGCAGGCGTTTCAGTCGGCCCTGTGCTCGCGTACGGACCACCAAAAACGGCCAACGTTCTGATCGAAGAGTGGCGTGGACTTGGAGCACGCCCAATTGATGAATGCTCTGCAGCGGCGACTGGCATCACCGCCATGCACCTGAGCGCCGACTTCCCCGCAGAAGAAGCCGAAGCAGCCAGTCTCGCCACAAGCCGTCATTTTATGGATCAGGACGCATATTTTGCGCTTAAAAGCTTCTCCTATTACCCGCGAGACTACGCTAGAGAGGACTTCGATCGTGACGTGGCGGCTTCCGATCCTAAATTACTGCCTTTCAAGGTGCACGAAACTACCAGCCCATGAGCTAAGCAGATACAAATTCCGATAAAGTGTTTTTTTCTGAGGAGGATCAATGACCACGAAGATGATAAAGGACCCTATTCACGGGTCAATCGAGTTTGAAGGACAGGCTGAGCTTGAGCTCAAGAGCATGCTATCGAACCCGTTTTTTCAGCGGTTGCGTCGCGTCAAGCAATTGGGATTCTCCGACCATGTATTTCCTTCCGCCACCCATTCTCGGTTTGCTCACTCGTTGGGAGTTTATGCGGTGGCAAAACGTTTGCTGGCGATTGTGGAGCCTGATGTAAAGCGAGGTGAATGGTCACAACAAGGTCAGGCTTGCCTAGCCGCAGCTCTACTACACGACATCGGCCACGGAATGTTCAGCCATGCATTCGAAAAGGCGATGGACCTCTACTCGAAACGCAATCCGGAGGTGCAAGGCAGTCCGCTCATGGACGCAGTAGACCACGAAAAGGTAAGCCCCCAGATTATCAAAGATTCGTCTATTGCGCATGCGCTCGAGAAAATGGGAGGCGTGGGGTTCCCAGAGACGGTGGCGAACATGATCTCGAAGAAAGACAAAACGTGCATATACACGTCCCTGGTATCTGGCCAGCTCGACGCTGATCGCTTGGACTATGCAAAGCGAGACCCTTATTTCGCAGGTGTTTCATCGGGCGGAATTGACTTGGATTGGCTCATGCGAAATTTCCGCGTTGGTGATAGCGGCAACGGCCGGTTCCTATATGTAAATAGCAAAGCATACGTCTCGCTTGAGCAATTCACCGTCACGTTGTTTCAATTGTATCCGACCATTTATCTCCATAAGCGTACGCGCGGAATTGAGTACATGTTTTCGCTGTTGATGAGCCGAGTTTTTGAGCGCATCTCAAAGGGTAACGAAAAACTGGCTGGACTGAGTTCAACCCACGCATTAGTTCGCTTCATCCGAGATCCGGCTAATCTGGAAAACGCACTCTTGCTTGATGACAGTTTGTTCTGGGGATCTCTGCACCTCTTTCAGGAAGCCCCTGACCGCGAGATCAAGACGATTGCCGATCGAATCGCCTCTCGAAAATTCTACTCCATGCATGACATCTGGAAGCATGCCGATGAGGCCGCAGCTAACAGTCCGAAGATGAATAGTATTGGTGCTAGCCGACGCGTGAGGATTCTGAACTCAGTATGCGAACAAGTCTCGCAAGATCTAATCCATCAAACAGGAACTTGGTCAGGTTCTTGCTACTATGACAACTATCCCCGAAAGCTCTATACGCCCCTCAATAAGGAAGGCGGAGATCCCCAGCAAATCAACATAGAAGTTGGCGGCAAAGTCGTGGACATTGCTTCGATCTCCCCGATAGTCGCCAGCGCAGCGCGGTTCAGTATCCACCGCGTTTACTATGACGAAACTGAGGAAGGACTTGGCGACCGCTTAAAATCCTCCATTGTGGCCGGGGTGAAGGCCAGAATGGACGAGCAGCTAAGTAAATCCGATTAAAGTGCTCCCCGGCCGTTTGTCTTTCAGGCCTAGGGAAAGTTTGGCGATCGTCGGGTGAGGTGCCGATCTCCCCTTTTTTAAGTTGATGCACTGCACCAATTTGACCAAGGCAAATGGCCGGCTCACCCACTTCAACCAAACAAGTTCAGAAAGACAAACGGCCAGAGACTGAGGAGCATCAAGTTTTGCGAATGAACTAATGGGTGAGATTCTGGACCCGACTCCGCGTAGCTAGCTCTCGTTCAGCCGCTTCTCGGCGTCTTTCGCTAGTTTCCAGCTGGTCTCTAACGCCGCCTGAAGCGTCTTGTAGTTCTGTTCCTCGCGCAGCAAGTCGGCCAATGTGGTGACGGACGTGAGATGTGATTTCATCAATAGCGCCACGCAATGCGCCAAGCCATTCACCTTGCTTTCTATCCTGCTGGTCGAGCGTTTCTCCAAAGCGTGCAATTCCTTGGCTGAGCTCTCGCAGGCCGTCACCAACCGCTCGACGGATGCGAGTAATTCGCTCTCCAATGCTGTCAGGGGCTGCGTCATTTAAGGCTCCTTGATCTCGATGCAGATGATGGGCGTTTGCCCCATCGTGCAGGTCTTCAGTTCGGTCCGGTTCGGGTCCAGCGTCACCCATGTCTGCCCGGACTGTTCGATCCGTGTCAGGCCAAGCCTCGTCATCTCCGAACGCGTGATCAAACCCGTCCAAAACCAACTCGCCGTCAGCACTGTCGCGATCCAGGCTGAAACCATCCCCACGATCACCCAAGGCGAGATCGTCAGCCAGCTCCGGATCGTCTCGCTCCGCCTCTTCAACTCGCTCTTGCTGTCGCTCAGAAAGAATCTGATATCGGTCTCGATTGTATGCAGCGCGCTGGTCGCAATGCTGCTGAAATCGCTCCTGAAGCTCTCGAGCTGAGATGCCATCAAGGCGGCGTGGTCGCTGCGTATTGTCTCCAGGTCCGCGTTCAATTTCTCGGCGAGGCGGTTCGGCTTGCCAGTCGTCATGGAAAATCTTTCCTTTCAAACGCCAGCGTTCGCCGGTGTCGGGGTCTTTGGCGGTGATGTAATTTTTGCTGGCGCGGGGGATCTCGAATCCCGCGTCAGTGAGTGTGTCGATCATGCTGGCTCGGTCAGAAATGGTGCCGACGCTGATCTGATCGAGGATCCAATCGTGCAGCGCTTCGCGACCCTGCGCGCGGGTTGGGGCCTCAATCGTCGCCCTTACCTCCAGTGCGCGTTCTGGGTCCAAAGGGTCTGCCCAACCGTGCGTCTTGTTCAACAGGTCGCGCAGGCTGGAAAAGGCGTTCTCATGTCCCGGCGGAGCGATGTTCAGCGCCTTGCCGGTGCTAAGCTCAAGGCGTGGCGCGCAGAAGTGCAGCTCGACATTGCCCTCATGCGTGTGGCGCACCCAGAGGCAATCGTATTGATCCCTGTCCAGCCCAGAAAAGGCCAGAGCCTCAAATAGCTCAATGGCCTCTTGCTGGGCGGCGGGACTGGGTTCATCGCTCTCAGTGAAGCTGATGACGCCAGCCGTGTAGCTCCACTTGTTGGGGCTTGCATCGATCAGGTCGCGGGTCTGGTCTGGATTGCCGTGCAGTACCTCGGGCAGCGGGTCGCGGATCTTGGTTTGCGGCTGGCCGTTGTCATCACGGATCAGATTGCGGTTCTCGTCATAGGCCAGAACTTCGCTGGCCGTCAGGTAGTCAACGGGGGCCGCCCCGCCGCCGGTGCCGTTGGAGAAGAACGTGATGATCATTCGCCGTCACCGCCTGTGTGTGCCGCCACGATCTGCGCCAACTGCCGTTCGATGACCACCAGCTGCGCCGCGACCTTGAGCGCATCGATCTGGCTCGCGCGACCGGATTTGACCGCGCCGTTGATCCAGCGGGAGAGCTGATTGAGGTTGCCGCCGACGCGGGCAATCGCAAAGGTCAGCGTCGGGTCAACACTTGGGATTGGCTTGCGCCGACGTGCCTCGGTTATCCCCAAGGCCTCGCGCATCAGCGTGGCATTGGGCAAGCCAGCAGCCCGCGCCTTGGCCACAAGCGCTGCCTTCTCCGACGGTGTGCAGCGAAAGATCACGCTCTCGGAAAGACCCTCTTTGACGTCGCTTGCGCGCGTCTGGTTGGGGTTTGAAGGGGAGGTTCGCCGCCCCTCACAAGTCCCGCCGATGTAATCGGTGGGTAACCTTGCTCTCTGCTCATTGTGGAGATCGGTCGCACTCATGCTCTAAGCCCCGCCGCTTTGACTTCAGCTGGGCTGACTAGGTTTGCGGCCAGCAAAGCGGTCACTTGGCCGGGTGTTATGTGGCGACAAAGGGGATGCTTGTCCGTGACCCAGTCGGCCAAACCTTTCAGCAATTCAGCCTCTTTGGCTTTGCCCGCTTCTCGCGCCTCCTCGACGTCGTGAAGGTATTTCAACCAACGGTCAGAGCTGAACCAGTTGTCGGAAAAACATACCTTGGAGCGGGTGAAGCCTTCGCTCTCGGTCGCATAGGCCCGCACGGCGTCCTCGAGGTCTTTGGCATCCACACCATCGGCCAGCGCTTGGCGGATTTGCGAGAGACAAACCGCTTTGCTGCGAATGCGATCCTCCGGATAGGTGGACAAAATCTTTTCAGAAACTTCATCCTCCGCCGCCGCCTTCGCGCGCGAAGGATTTGGTTTTTGATATGGTTTATATCTGTTCTTATAGGATTTGCCCTCTGGGGCAGATGGCTTGCCTTCAGGGGCAAATGCATCATCTTCCCTTTCGGTCGGATCGATTTGCCCATTTGGGCAAATGGAGTTGCCCAGGGCATACCAACAGGTCCGATCATAACGATCATCGCTGAAATTGCCCTTGATGATCAGCTCTGCACTGACCAGCTTTTCGAGCGCCGTACGGATCTGCTTCTCGCTCAGATAGGGGAACAACTCACCAAAGGCCGAGATCGAATTGTAGGTCCAGTACCGCCCGTCTCGAAGGTTGCGGCGATTGGCTTGGTTCTTCTCGATCCAGAAGGTGATGTTCTGAAAGATGACAGCCGCGTTCAGACCGACACGCCCGGCGATTTCGGGATCAAAGCTATGGCGGCTCATGATTGGCCACCGAAATACGCACAAACGTGCGAATTTTGTACAGGTTTTGTACGAGAAATCGGCCGTTTCAACCGATCTCGGCATGAAAGCTGGCGGGGCTTTCTGCAGGCTTCCGCACAAAGCCCTGTAAATAAGCCATATTTTTCAGGTGGTTTTGGCGACCCCGGCAGGATTCGAACCTGCAACCTGCCCCTTAGGAGGGGGCTGCTCTATCCAGTTGAGCCACGGGGCCACTCGGACTTGTATTGCGTAAACAACACCTCGCAGGCAACCTTTAATGACGAAACAGAAGCACCTTGGATGCCGGAGGTATTAGCGCTAGCATGAAGGGTGTATCCACAAGATAACGAGATCCCCCTTGGTCGAACGCTCCAGCCCTGAATATCGTCATCAGCTTACTCTTCGGGATGTGTCAGAGGCTTCTGGCGTTAGCGAAATGACGGTTAGTCGTGTGCTGCGAAATCGCGGTGAGGTATCGGACAAGACCCGCGAGAAGGTGCTTCATGCCGCCCGCGAGCTTGGCTATGTGCCCAATAAAATCGCCGGTGCTTTGGCCTCGAATCGTGTGAATCTTGTTGGCGTTATTATCCCTTCACTGTCGAACATGGTTTTTCCTGAAGTGATGATGGGGATATCAAAGATTTTTGACGAAACACCGCTTCAACCGGTTGTTGGCGTGACGGATTACCTGCCCGAGAAAGAGGAAAAGGTGATCTTTGAGATGCTATCGTGGCGTCCGTCAGGGTTGATCGTTGCGGGGCTGGAACACACAGATGTTGCCCGCAGGATGATGGAAAACGCCGGTGTCCCCATCGTAGAAATTATGGACGTGGATGGGCCCGCAGTGGATGCAGCGGTCGGAATTTCGCACACGCGGGCAGGACGCGAAACGGCGAAAGAGATTTTGAAGCGCGGGTATCGCAATATTGGCTTCCTTGGAACCAAAATGCCATTGGATCACCGCGCACGAAAACGGTTCGAAGGATTTGAGGCCGTGTTGCGCGAAAACGGGCTGAAACTGGAAGCAGAAGAGTATTACTCCGGCGGTTCAGCTTTGGCGAAAGGGCGGGAAATGACCGCCAACATATTGGAAACCAACAAAGATTTGGACTTCCTCTATTATTCCAACGATATGATTGGCGCAGGTGGTTTGCTGTATTGTTTGGAGGCCGGCATTGATGTGCCAAGCAAGCTGGGACTGGCAGGGTTCAACGGCGTTGATCTGATTGACGGCTTGCCGCGCAGATTGGCCACAATGGACAGTTGCCGCGTAGAGATCGGCAAGGCGGCCGCGCGATTGATTGCGGATGAAGCGGACGGTGTCTTGGCTCCTGATACTGAAAAGCGAGTCGAGATTTCGCCAATTTTTGCACCGGGCGATACACTGCGCGCCCCCTCTTAAGCGCGCCTTTGCTGCCGTCGGTGAGCCAGTTCACAATTCACCGTGGCGCCAAGCAAAACGACCCAAGCGCTGATGTAGAACCACATGAGCAAGGCGACCACCGCCCCAATGGAGCCATAGACTTCATTGTATTTCCCAAAATTCGCTAAATACAGCGAGAAGGCCCAAGATGCGGCCCCCCATATGACGAGTGCGATCACCGCGCCTGGGGATACCCAACGGGCTTTCAGGAAAGTGGTTTGGTGGTTTGGACCGAAACGGTAGATCAACCCCAAGCCCATGATCACCGCGGTCACCACGACAATCCAACGCCATGTCTCAAAGGTATCTTCGGCATATTTCCCCAAGGGAAAAACCGCCAAAACAAGCGGAAAAATGACGATGCCGGTCAGGGCAATCAACGACATTGCAATCAAACATATGGTGAGCAAAAGTGCCGCGACCGTGCGCCTGATGCCTGTGCGATGTGGGGCGGAATAAACGGCATTCAACCCACGAATAAGGGCTGACACACCGGCACGTGTGGACCAAAGCGCAGCCCCTAAGGAAACAAGGGATGTGTATCCCAAGGTCGAGTCATTCGCGCGGATCAATGCGTCGACTTGCGTGTCGAAAAGGCCGAACGCATCATTTGGTATCACGCCGTGCAATAAGGAAACTTGATCGTCGATAAACGCCGGATCAAGAAATACGCCCCATAAGGCAATCAACGCGGCGAGCGCCGGAAAGATCGCCAACATCGCATAGAAGGCAACACCAGCCGAGATCAGGCTGAGGTTGCGTTCGTCCATGGTCACCAAAAGTTTGCTGACAAACCTATAGGCGGCAGTAAATGCGCGCAAAAACAACATTTCAGCGGGTTGGCTTGGGGCCGGCAAAGTACCAGATCAAGAAACCGATCACCGGCAAGAAAAGCACCAGTGCGATCCACAGTACCTTCTGCGGAAGCTCGACTTTGGCATTGAAAATCGAGGCAATCGCCCAAATGTCCAAGGCAAATACGATAAGGCCGATTAAGGAGTTCGAGACCATTGGAGGCTCCTCTTGGTCAAAATGCGGATATCGTGAAGGTAAGCGGCGCCGGAAAAATTACCAAGCGTCTGTTTGCCCTAAAGTGTGAAACCTGCGCGCCCGATCGATTCATAGGCCTGAAAGCCCGCCCGTTTGGCGTCTTTTGCCGAGTAAATGTTGCGTAGATCGGCCATGCGAGGATTTGCCATTTTCTTGGCCAACTTCTTCAGATCCAATGCGCGGAACTCGTTCCATTCGGTCAAAATCACGACCGCATCTGCATTCTGCACCGCCTTGTAAGGGTCTTCTGCCCAATTCACGCCTGGCAAAAGGGCTTGCCCTTCGCGCAAACCTTGGGGGTCAACCACGCGAACTTTCGCGCCACCTCCGACCAATGCAGGTACGATTGTAAGTGCCGGTGCGTCACGCATGTCATCGGTATTCGGCTTGAAGGTCACGCCAAGTACGGCAACGGTTTTGCCGTTGAAACTGCCTTCGCACAGGTCGCGCAATTTTTCGATCATGCGTGTCTTGATGCCGTCGTTTACCCGCATGACGGTCTCGGTGATCTGCATCGGCACAGCATGTTCCTGCCCGATCCGAGCCAATGCCGAAGTGTCCTTTGGAAAGCAGGATCCGCCATAGCCCGGGCCTGCATGCAGAAACTTGTTCCCGATCCGCCCGTCCATCCCCATGCCGCGGGATACCTGCTTCACATCCGCACCGGTCTTTTCACAGAGCGCCGCAATTTCGTTGATGAAGGTGATCTTTGTCGCAAGGAAGGCATTTGCGGCGTATTTAATCATCTCCGCACTTTCCAGATCGGTGGTCAGAATTGGAAAGTCACGAAGATAAAGCGGGCGATACACCTCGGCCATAACCTCTGCGGCGCGATCACTTTGCACGCCAACCACCACGCGGTCGGGCTTCATGAAGTCGTCGATTGCGGCACCTTCGCGCAAGAACTCAGGGTTGGATGCGACGTCGAAATTCAAGTCAGGCGAGGATTTGCGCACGACTTGTTTTACCTGACGGTTGGTCCCAAGCGGCACAGTCGATTTGGTCACGATAACGGTATAGGGGTTTCCCGCTGTGGCGCAGGCTTTGGCGATGTCCTCTGCGGCGGCGTAGACAAACGACAGGTCAGCATGCCCATCCCCGCGGCGCGTGGGTGTGCCAACCGCGATGAACACAGCATCTGCACCAGTAACACCCGCAAGTAGATCCGTGGTGAACGACAGACGACCTGCGTCGACATTCTTTGCCATCAGGTCATCTAGGCCAGGCTCATAGATTGGAACCTCACCATTTTTGAGCATCTCGATCTTGGTTGGATCGCGGTCCACACAGACGACATCATGCCCGAAATCCGAAAAACATACGCCCGACACCAAGCCGACATACCCTGTGCCAATCATCGTGATTTTCATTGTACCCTCATGAATTGCCTGAATTTAGATGCGAAATCTGCCGATCGGTGTCAACGAAACGCCACCCCGTGACCTGCGTTCTACAAAAGGCTGCGATCTTTGTACGTCACATTGATAGGTGGTCTAGAACACGGTTTTCAACATAAGCCACGCGTCCAAGCACAGGCTCCGTTTGCGTTGATACATAAGATCCAACCGCGCCTTGCGAGGCACACAACGCCGCGCATAAACTTGGTCGGTTTCCTCAGGGGTGGTGCAACTCGCCAGCAGTTTTTCCTCGTGGCGGTGAAACACAACCGACGCCAATCCGGTGATCCCAGGTCGGCTTTTTAGCACTTGAGCATAGAGATCAGGGAAGCGATCGACATATTCGCGCAGAGGGGGGCGCGGACCCACGAAGCTGATGTCTCCGCGTAAAACGTTCCAAAGCTGGGGCAACTCGTCTAGGCGCGCGCGCCGCATCATTGCGCCCATCGGTGTAATCCGGTTCACCTTGTTTCCCCCCGACACGCCTTGATCTGCGTCTTGCACGGACATGGTGCGGAATTTTATCAGTCGAAAGCTTTGCGTCGGAGATCGCATGCGGGTGGCCATGTAGAACACCGGACGCCCCTCCAAGAACGCTATCACGGCGGCGAGCCCCAGTATCACTGGAAGCAGTAAAGCGCCTAAAACTAAGGCCGCAAATAGATCGAACAGGCGTTTTGATAGGGTCAATCCAAGACTCCCAGTTTTCGCAAGTCGGCTATCATGTCGCTGGGGTCGGCATCAAGCAGAGTATCCCCGACAATGTGACCCAGAAGAGTGCAGTCTAGGGTTATCTTTTGACTGGCCATTCGGCTTGCGGCGGCAGGCGTCCACACCCAGTCCAGATCGGCTGCATCTAGTAGTGCCGCCATTTCTACCGGGGACGAAGAGGCGCAATTCAAGACGTCAGGAAGGGGGGCATTGTGATGCGCAATCTGCTCCAAACACGCCGCAAGTTTCTGCGGGCTTATGTAGGATCTCAGCGGCCCATTGCCGTCGGGAAACTGGTCCAACGCGATGGGCGTATCCTTGGTTGCACGCTCTGCCTGACCTAAAAGTGCGTCGGCGCCAGCAACATTTCCAATGCGAAGACAGCAGACATCTACGATGGTTTGCAGCGATGCGACGGCTTGCTCCATTTCGAGCTTCGCTAGGCCATAGGGGCTTGTGGGGGCGGGGGGGACATCTTCTGTGAGATCGGCGTTCAAAGGGTACACGGCTGAAGACGACGCGAAGACGACACGCGCGATACCTGCGCGTTCTGCGGCTTTGATCACAGCCACCGCAAGTGCGGTGGTCTGAGCCATATCCCCTTGTGTCGTGGGTGTTGCGCCTATCAGTGCGATGATTGCTTTGGGTTTGCCATGGATTTGTACGAAACGTTCCAGAGGAGGCGGCCCGTCGTCCAAGGGGGACCACTGTAAATCAAAACCTGCCTGACGCGACTGTGCTTTGACAGCGATATCTTTGGTTGGGGCATCCCGCCAATGAGACAAGAGAAGCCGGCAGACACGTCCACTGGCTCCCATGAGCAATATTGAAGGATGATCTTCCAAAAGAGGAGCGTGCGCAATATCTTGCGTCAAACGACGTCTTCCAGACCGACATCAGCAGTATGGAACCCATCAACGCTGGTGCGAATGATGGCCCTCAACGCGTCGGGGTCATTCGCGGAAACGGCTGCTCTGATCTGTTTTAGTATCCGCATCATTTCGATCTGTGACAGGCATGCTTCTTCCGCCCGCATGATCTTCTCGTGCGGAGTAGGCAAGATGTTGTTGCCGATCAAAAGTTCCTCGTAAAGCTTCTCACCTGGTCGCAACCCTACGGTTTGGATGTCGATATCACCTGTCGGATTGTTTTCATCCCGCACAGTTAGGCCTGTCAATTCGACCATTCGGCGGGCCAGATCGCGAATATTGACCGGTGTCCCCATGTCCAAAACAAACACCTCACCACCCGCGGAATAGGCCCCCGCAAGCAGAACCAAACGGGCGGCTTCGGATATGGTCATGAAGTAGCGCGAAATTTTGTCATGAGTGAGGGTAATCGGTCCGCCAGCGGCTATCTGACTTTGAAATAATGGAATTACAGAACCGGACGACCCAAGGACGTTTCCAAAACGAACCATAGCGAATTTAGTCACTTCAGATCGTGTTTGAAGGTCTTGAATAGCAAGTTCAGCAAGCCGTTTGCTGGCCCCCATGATGTTGGTTGGGCGAACGGCTTTATCAGTCGAGACCAGAATGAAGCGCTCTACCCCCGCCTGTTGAGCCGCTTTCGCAGTCGTCAACGTCCCGAAGAGATTGTTGCGCAGGCCTTCGATTTCGTTTTCCTCGACAAGGGGGACATGCTTATAGGCGGCTGCAAACAGAACGATATCGGTCTCGGACTCTGCCATGACGTTGGTCATCCGATGGCGATCGCACACAGAGCCCAGACGGGTAACAAGTTCAACGCCGTGCATGGCCGCCAGCGGTGCCAGTTCCCGAGACACTGTATAAAGGGCGTATTCCGAGTGATCCAAAAGGGTCAGACGTTGCGGCCCGCACAGAATGATTTGCCGGCATAGTTCCGAGCCAATCGAGCCGCCTGCACCGGTTACCAAGATCCGGCGCCCCGCGTAGGCACGCGCCACTTCAGGTGTTTCCAGATCAACTTTGTCGCGCCCCAAAAGATGGTCTGCCGTTACAGGGCGCAAGTTTGACGCCAAACCAGACCCTTCGACCAACTCATTGTAGGTCGGCAAAGCATGAACTTCGCATCCCAAGTCGGAAAGTTCCCCGATCAGTTTGCGCATCTTTTGTTCATTCATCGAAGGCATCGCCAGCAAGATGCGTTTCACTTTGCCTTCGTGAACCAAGGCTTCCAGTTTGGCCCTAGAGCAAACAGACATGCCAGAGACGGTCATGGTTTGCAGCGTGGAATTGTCATCGACAAAGATGACGGGGCGCATTTGTAAATCTTGGCGCAATGCCGCCAGAAGCTGAACACCGGCAGAGCCGGCGCCATAAATGGCCACAGGAATGCGGCCCGCATCACCCAAGCGCCGCGACAAAAGGTGATTTCGCCCGATCGTACGCACGCCAAGATGTAGGCTCAAAAAGATTGGCCCTGTCAGCACTGCGGCGGCGCGCGGGAAATCTAGGCCCAGAAAAAAGACGCAAGCAGAGGTGATGACCGCAACGGCAAGAGCCGCCAAAGCTCCTCTGCGCATGTCGTGAATTTCGAAGGCCATCAATTTAATGCGGTTAAGGCCGGTTTTTAGAAACACCGGTACCGCTAGGAGAGGCACAATTACAAACAACGGCAGGGTTGAGCGCAGCAATTCGTCGACCGGCGCGGTGTCCACAAACAAGACGACTGACAGGGCGAGGCTTATCACCACCAATGCGGCGTCGGTAGCTAAGAGGATATTGTGCTTGGTCTTTCTGGGTAGCGTAACGAGATACTCAAGCATTCAATGAACTTCCTTTGCCCCCGCGACCAAACATCGGGTGGGCAGTCGTAATTGACACATCTTAGTGATTTAGCTTTGAAGTGGGCGATTCCACAACCTTCATTCCCCTAAAGTAGAGGGGAAACGGCGAGTTCCTGCTGCAATTTTAGACGCTTATAGGGGCTGCCGGTGCTGGCCATACAAGATGTGGTTAAAGGCTAGGCCCAATTCCTCAACAAAAGGTTAACGCCCTCTTTAGGGGAGTGTAGAGATCGGGATCCATTAGATCATTTTAATCGCTTTGGGTTCCACTGCCAAAACGTAGCCTTTGCGGGCAATATTCTTGATCAATAGTTCACTCATCATCTGGTTTCCCAGATGGTCGCGTAGCCTCTTTATTCGGGTCGTGCCGGAGGCCTCGTCACAATCCACTTCCGGTTTGCCAGAGATCATTGCTTCAATCTCTAAACCCGACAGGATGTCGTCGTCCAAGCGGGCTTCTGCCAAGACGGAAATGGTTTCCATGGCCGCCTCGGTAAGTTTGAATTCCATATCGTTGATCTGGACAATCCGCTCATCGCGACTGACCACAAGAGAGTTGACCTGAATTCCGCTTTTCTCCACCTCGGCCATTCGACGCGCCAAACTGACGAGAAACACAATTGAGACCAAAGCCGCAATGAGAAGTGCGGTGGCGAAAACCAGCAAAACGAAAATGATAAACCGGTAGGAGGCCAATGTATCTGAAAATGCCGTTCCAGATTGCGCCAGAATTTCCAGCAGACGTATTTCACCGCCCTCAGTCAGGGCGTCGTTCTCGATGAATATCCGCTCTACGCGCATGTTGAAGGCATTGGCATCCGGTAGGTTTAGAAACAACACTAACGCTGCAACCGCCAAAATGCTGACAATCACCACCATGCCGATCACAATCACCTGTGTCGGTGAGGGCGCATTACTAGAAGCGGAGGTAGTATGATCCGGCATTCGCCTTCCTCCCGTTCAGACCTTCATCGCCAAACACGGATACTATGTTCAGCAGGCTCCACCCAGCGGCCTCCAGTCGCGGCGCGATGGCCTTGGCTGCGGCCCTGGGCGAGGTACAAGCACTGGCCGGAACCTGTGCTACGCCATAGTGCAGTTTCAGCGGGTTGTCCTTCTTCGCTTTGTAATCAGCATAGCACGCAGCGGTGGCAGGCATTGCCATGCAGGAAAGCCCAAAGCCGAGGGCAAGTATATAGATGTGATTTTTCATATACTGATCATGGTCTTCGCCGCGGTGTTATTCAATATCGCAGCCTCAAATTGCCAAGGTTATCCGATATCAACGCCCTGTCATTGAGCGACAAGACCAACCGCCGTCAAAATCCTCTCATCACAAGCCCGCTGTTTGGGCCTCAATGAAGGATACGAACATGACACGCCAATTTATCGCCGCTCTGCTCAGCTTGTCTCTGGGATTTAGCGCCATGTCGACCGCACCGGCGCGTGCGGATGAAGATGTCGTAAAGGTCATCGCTGGCCTCGCCTTGCTGGGAATCATTGCCAGTGCCGCAAAGAAGGATAAGCGCGAAGTCGCAACGCAGCACCGCCACAGACCACATCATACCCGCCCGCGGCACGCAAAAAAGAAGATCGCTCCGCATCGCTGTCTGCGCGAGCAATGGACCCACCGCGGTGTTCGCGATGTCTATGGCGCGCGCTGCATGAAAAACAATGCGCGTCACGCTTTGCCGCGAAACTGTAAGCGCACCATCGATACCCGCCATGGCGTGCGGAAATTCTACACGCCTCATTGTCTGCGCAAGAATGGTTGGAAAGCCTAATCAAACAAAAGTCGAGCAGGAGGGGGCGGGCCATGTGCTCGCCCCCTTTGGCATGAGGTGGGTCTTGGTTGCACTTCTTTGCGAATCCACATCTTGGTGTGGGTATGACAGGACCAGATTTCACATATGAGCAGGCGTTGATTGCCCAAGGTATACTTACCATTGCGGGAACCGATGAAGTTGGGCGTGGCCCGTTGGCCGGACCTGTCGTTGCAGCAGCGGTCGTTCTGGACCCGCTGAACATCCCCCAAGGGTTGAATGATTCCAAAAAGATCAGCGCCAAGAAACGTAGCCTTTTGTTTGATCAGATCATTGCGACTGCGCGCTATTGCGTGGCGGAAGCCTCTGTTGAGGAAATAGACGCGTTGAACATCTACCACGCGTCGCATTTGGCGATGTGCCGCGCGGTGGAAGGCTTGGGCGCAGTTGAACATGTGCTGGTTGATGGCAATAAAATTCCGAAAGACATGCGACCGCCGGCCACTGCGATTGTGAAAGGTGACGGCAAGTCACAGTCAATTGCTGCTGCATCCATACTGGCAAAAGTGACGCGCGACAGACACATGGATGCACTGGCGCAACAATACCCTGGTTACGGATGGGACAAAAATGCCGGTTACCCCACAAAGGGTCACATTTCTGCACTAGCTGAAATCGGTGTTACCCCTCACCATAGACGTAGTTTTAAGCCGGTACACAATATCTTGTGTCACCACTAAATTTTCAACCCATTGAATTTTAAAGCTTTTGACACCGAATCGCCTTTGACTCATCCTGTACACAACACAGCGAACAAGCACGAAACGTGCACCAGCTTGAGGCGATAAAATGGGTAAAATGACTAAGGTGATGCATGACGCATTGCCACTGAACACGATCATGAACGGCGATTGCATTGAAGCGATGAACAGTCTTCCCGAAGGCTCCATCGACCTGATCTTTGCAGATCCCCCTTACAACCTGCAATTGCGCGGCGACCTTCACCGCCCCGACAATTCCAAAGTTGATGCGGTCGATGATGCGTGGGACCAGTTTTCGTCTTTCCAAAAATACGACCAATTCACCCAAGCATGGTTGAAGGCAGCCAAGCGTTTGCTCAAGCCAAACGGTGCGATCTGGGTGATTGGGTCTTACCACAACATTTTCCGCGTTGGTCACGAGTTGCAGAACCAAGGGTTCTGGATGCTAAACGACGTGGTCTGGCGCAAGTCCAACCCGATGCCGAATTTCCGTGGCAAGCGTTTGACCAATGCCCATGAAACGCTGATCTGGGCGTCAAAGTCCGAAGGCAGCAAATACACGTTCAACTATGAAGCTTTGAAGGCTTTGAACGAAGGTACTCAGATGCGGTCAGATTGGGTTCTTCCCATCTGCACGGGTCATGAGCGCCTCAAGAACGATGCAGGCGACAAGGCCCACCCGACCCAGAAGCCTGAAAGCCTTCTGCACCGCGTATTGGTTGCCACAACCAATCCTGGCGATGTTGTCCTTGATCCGTTCTTTGGGACTGGCACAACAGGTGCAGTGGCCAAGAAACTGGGCCGCGATTTCATCGGAATTGAGCGCGAAGAAGCCTATCGTGAAGTTGCTGAAAAACGTCTGAAGAACGTGCGCAAGTTTGACCGCACGTCTTTGGAAGTCACCCGTTCCAAACGCGCAGAGCCGCGTGTGCCCTTTGGCCAATTGGTTGAGCGCGGGATGCTTAACCCGGGCGAAGAACTCTGGAGCCTGAACGGGCGTCACAAAGCCAAAATCCGCGCCGACGGCACGTTGATTGGGGATGACGTCAAGGGCTCGATCCACCAAGTGGGTGCCGCACTTGAAGGCGCACCAAGCTGCAATGGCTGGACATATTGGACATTCAAGCGCGATGGCAAAAAGGTCCCGATTGACCTTCTACGCCAGCAAATCCGCGCAGAAATGAACTAAACACACCGAATTCAACAGTTACCGCCAGTGTTTGCGAAACTTCGCAAGCACGCAACTGCCCCGCCCTAACCCAAGGTGCGGGGCATTTTTTTTACGCGGTTTGACGATTTGTGGTACTGGTCACATTCGTTACTAATGTCTAAATTACGCGCATATTGTTTATTTAGTACCCAGACAGAACGGCCCCTGATGTCCGAACTTGAAAAAATTGAATCCGAATTGGCGGTGTTGACCAAGCAACTGGCCGATTTCCTTTTGCTGCCCCCTTGTGATCGAAGCACGCCAGGATTTGCCAAGATTTGGCGTCCCATTTCACGATACCGCGTGAGGTTGCGTACGGCGTTGCAAGATCAAGGCTCGATATTGTCGGACCCGAGGTATCGGGATGCTCATACCTCTGAGATGGAGCAACGCGTTGGGTATAACGCGGCCCATCGCCGTCTTCGCCTGTGGCCCAATGTCGAAGATATGGTGAACAAGCAGGTAACGCCTGTGGGTAAGCAACTGATGCCGCAGCCATCGGACTACATGGAGGGCGCGCACAACAAATACGTCAACCACCTGTATTCCGCACTGCATACGTTGGCCTTACCTTCGGCAGAGGCGATGATGAATTTGCTGTCGGACGCGCATCCTGACATTGCGCTACCCGCGACCCATTTTGAGGCGTTGATGCACGCCGCGTATCGTATCTGCCTTGCTCAAGGGCGCGACACACCACCAAGGTTCTTGGATGTTGGATGCGGCGGGGGGACCAAAATTTGGGCTGCCTTGCCCTTTTTCCCAGACGCGTCCGGCTTGGAGAACAACCCCACACAGGTGAAGGTCGGGGCCGCCGCAATGGCGAAGCTGAATGCACCAGAACACTGCATTATCGAAGCAGATGCACGCTTGTTCAAAGATTACTCGAAATACGATGTGATCTACTTCTACCGCCCGCTGAAAGACCCAAATGGTCTGCGCGAGATGGAGGATGCGATCATGGCTCAGGCGCGCCCCGGCACGATACTGATCGCGCCATACCTTGGGTTTTCAGCCGAGAACGAAGACCGTCGCTGCTCAAACATTGCGCCATCAATTTACGTCGTCGGTGTGTCCCCTTATCAAGTGGAAGGCCTGCGTCGACGTTCGGAAATGATCGGCACCGAAGCGCCGCGCCATGGCAGTGCGGCGGACGCATCGCTGGGCTATTGGCGACCAATTGTAGAAGCTTCAAGGCGCAACGGTTACGCCCTGTAACTACCTTGGCATGGGCGTCGTTGCCGACTTGTAAGGGCCCCAGTCCGTGATCTCTGGATAGTACATCGCCCGCCATTTGCGCACACGCGGGTTCATTATACGGCGGAAAATGGGTGGCACCATCGCGGTGAGTGTCATGACCGAATACCCGTAGGGCAGCTGAGGCGCGTCCTCTTCGGTGTAGTTTTGCAAAAGCGGGAAACGACGGTCCGGTTTGTAGTGATGGTCGGAATGGCGTTGCAAGTTGATCAGCAACCAGTTGGACGCCCTATGCGACGCATTCCATGAATGACGTGGTTGAACATGTTCATACTTACCGTCGCCCAAATGCTTTCGGGTGAGGCCATAGTGCTCGATATAGTTGACCAGCTCCAGCTGCCAGATGGCGACGAAAGCTTGGAACATAAACAGGCCCAACCCCGTCCAGCCCCCAACGATGAATGCCAGCAATAGCATTCCCAGCTGAAGCGCCGCGTAGCGAAAAAACGGGTTGGAGGCATCTGTCGCAGGGAGTTGCTTGCGTGCCAACATGGCTTTCTCGGCGTTCCATGCCGAAGTCAGGCTTTGGCGTAGAACGCGTGGAAAGAAACGGTGGAAGCCTTCGTTATAGCGCGCTGTCACGGGGTCTTTGGGGGTGGCCACATAGCGATGATGCGTCAGCAAATGCTCTGAGCGGAAATGCGAATACAGCACCGAAGCCAGCAACAAGTCCCCCAACCAGCGTTCCAGACGGTTCCTTTGATGCATCAACTCATGGCTGTAGTTGATCCCGATTGTTCCGGACACCACTCCGATGCCGAAAAACAGCGCCACTTTCTCGCTGCCCGATAGATGCGCGGCGCGTGTGGCATAGGCGAGCAGCCCAAAGATCATGATGAACTGCAAGGGAAACCATATAATCGTGATGAACCGATACCAAAACAGGTCATCTTCGGGGGTATCAAGATCGGCATTGTCCAAATTCAACCCGATGATTGCATCAAGAATAGAGAACATTCCCCAGCCATAAAGTGGCAGCAATGCCAGCCACCACCCGCCCTGAGTGGCCCCGATAAGGGCAAGCGGAACCATGAGAAGCGACAGCCAAAAGGGAACTGCTGCGCTGAACATTGAAACCTTTTTTGGGGGTAAAGCTGTCATGATGCACCTGTGGCAAGTTTGGTTGTTCGAGGAACTGTACCGCGATGTTGAAGTTCACTCAATTCATCTCGAAGCGGTGTTTCGCCACGTCATAAACCTTGCGCATAACGGTGGGTAAATCCGAAGGCTTGAACTGGCTGTGAGGGACAAAAGAGCCTTTGTTAGGCTCTGAATCATCAAATGCCGTCATCACGTCGAGGATAAGATGAAAATGCGTAAAAGTGTGGCGCACTTCCATTTCGGCGGTTTGCCAGTCTGAATGCGCGGGCGGGGCCGGGGCCGGCGTCGGATCCTCAGCCCATTCGGTGCAGGGCCAAGCAAGCATGCCACCCAACAGCCCGCTTTCAGGACGCGTTTCCAGCAACCAATCACCGGCTGAGTTTCGCAAAACATATGCAGTGCCGCGACGGGTAGGCTTGGGCTTCTTGGGAAGCTTTCGCGGAAGCTCGGGGGCGATGCCGGTTTCGCGCCCCACACATGCAGATACCCAAGGACAAATTCCGCAGGCGGGCTTTTTAGGTGTGCAGATTGTGGCCCCGAGATCCATGACCGCTTGGGCGTAGTCTCCGGCCCTTTTCTGCGGTGTTAGAGCCTTTGCGTGTTCCATCAGCAGGGGTTTGCTGGTCGGAAGTGGGGTTTCAACGGCATGCAACCGCGCCATGACGCGTTCGACATTTCCATCCAGTACGGTTTCAGGAAGGTCATAGGCGATCGAAGAAATCGCCGCAGAGGTATAGGGCCCAATACCTGGCAAGGCTTCGAGGCCCGAACGATCTTGCGGGAACTGCCCATGGAAATCATCAGAAACCGTCCGCGCGCATTTTAGAAGATTGCGCGCGCGTGCGTAATACCCCAGCCCTGCCCAAGCAGCCATGACATCGGCGTCCTCAGCTGCGGCTAGGGCTTTTACTGTCGGCCAAAGGGACGTGAATTTAAGGAAGTAGTCTTTGACTGCAGCAACTGTGGTTTGTTGCAACATGACTTCACTAAGCCAAATTCGGTAAGGATCGGGGCGCACACCGGCGGCGCGATCTTGTGGTGACACTCGCCACGGCATCTGACGCGCATGTCGGTCATACCAAGCCAGTAAGTCGTCCGAAGAAGCCTGCTCACGCAAAGTTTATCCCTTTCGCTGGTCGCTTTTCTCTGACACCGGACCGGTGAAGCGCTAAGTTGAACGCGCAACCTAAGGCAATTTACGTGACTCGCAAGCAGACGCCATATTCCGCCCCAGTAGCCAAGGGCCGCTCGTCCTTCAGGCGACGCGGGTCAAAAGGGTTTTCTGCCATGTCGGGCTTCATCGACGGGCAAATTCGCAAGGCAGGTGAACAACGGGGGTTCGCAGTAATGCGATTGTTGACCCATTGGAGTGAAATCGTCGGAGAAGATACCGCACGTATGGCGAAGCCTGTGGATGTGGGCTACGGGCGCGAAGGCTTTGGGGCTACGCTAACGGTGCTTTGCTCCGGCTCTACCGCGCCGTTGGTACAGCAGATGCTGCCGCAGATTCGCGAAAAAGTTAACGCCTGCTATGGCTATTCTGCCATCAGCCGCGTTCGGATTACCCAGACAGCGCCGGTGGGATTTAGCGAAGGCCAGAGAGCCTTCCAACCCGCCCCAGCAGAAAAGCCGCCTCCGCCAGCACATGTCGTTTCGGCCAGTAAAGAGTTGGCAAACAACGTCGAAAGTGATGGGTTGCGCAGAGCATTAGAAAAATTGGGTCAAAATGTTTTGGCCAAACACGCAAAAACCTAAAAGGAACGCAAACAGATGAACCGCAACATCTTGATCGCTATTGTAGGTGTCTTGGCCATTGGTCTTGGCGCTTTTGTGTTAACTGGAAGTTCGTCCGACCCTGTATCGCCGGTAAATGCGCAAACCGTCGAGGCCAGCGACATTGATACCTCTGGCGTCGTTGAGATGTTTGTTGGTGATGCGGACGCCCCGATTACCTTGATCGAATATGCATCCTTCACTTGCCCGCATTGTGCTTCGTTTCATGCCAATGCCTACAAAAATCTTAAGAAAGATTACGTAGACACCGGAAAGGTGAAATTCGTGTTCCGCGAGGTGTATTTTGATCGCTACGGCCTTTGGGCTGGAATGGTTGCCCGTTGCGGCGGTGGCGAACGCTACTTTGGCATTGTCGACCTGATTTTCGAGCACCAACGCGAGTGGACGCAAGGTGAACCGGCGCAGATCGCAATCAACCTTCGCAAATTTGGCAAGCAAGCCGGGCTAGATGACGCCACTTTGGACGCCTGCCTGACGGACGGGGAAAAGGCCGCAGCGCTGACCGCCGTCTACCAAACAAACGCGACCGCGGATGGCATCCGGTCCACTCCTTCATTGGTCATCAATGGAACGCTGCATCAAAACATGAGCTACGACGAGCTGAAGAAAGTCCTCGACGCAGAGCTGTAATTGATCAGCCTAGAACAACTTGGTCAGCGCAGCATCCAGTGCTGACCAATCCTCGATGTCCAACCGGACCGGAACCGTCAACACCTTCGCGCGAAAGTCGTCGGGAAGCCGTGTTGCATCCTTCTCTGTCGTCACCAACTGAGCGCCTAGCACCGCAGCTTCGCTTTCAAGGCGGGTCATCAACGCGGTGGACAGGGGTTGATGATCTTCCAGCGCTTCCGACTTGACCACATCTGCGCCCAACTCTTTTACCGTCGCGAAAAATTTTTGCGGGTGCCCAATTCCAGCAAAGGCCAAAACGCGGGCGCCCTGCCAGTCCATACCGGTTTGAAGCGGCTGCAATCGCCCCTTCAAATGCGGGCATGGGGGGACCCCCCAAGTTTCCGCAAAATGCCGTTGAGCCTTCGCAGGCCCGATGCTTAGAAGCATATCCGCCCGTTTTAGACCCTTTTCAACAGGTTCCCGCAAAGGGCCGGCGGGCAACACCTTGCCGTTGCCAAATCCCCGTGCTGCATCGACGACAACGAGTGACACATCCTTGTGCAGTTTGGGGTTTTGAAATCCGTCATCCAGAATGATGACATCCGCCCCTTCGGCGACTGCCAGCTTTGCTCCTTCGAACCGGTCGGCGCCAATCCACGTTGGCGCGAAGGCGGCAAGTAGCATTGGTTCGTCACCAACATCTTCTGCTTTGTGGTGACGTTCATTCACCCGCGTGGCAACTTTTAGGGTTCCGCCATATCCACGCGACACCACATGAGGCGTTTTCCCCATGGACTGTAGGCGTTGTACCAGCGCAATAACGGTCGGGGTTTTTCCGGTCCCACCCGCGTTTATGTTGCCCACGCAAACAACTGGGACGTCAATCTTGCTTGGCGTCCCGCGTGACAAACGCCATGCGGTCCCAAAGGCATAGAGCGCGCCAAAGGGGGTGAGCAATGCCGAAAACAACCCCGCAGGGCGATGCCAAAATTCGGGCGGCTGCATCAGCGCTGCTCCGGCGAAGAATCAAGCGCGGCGTTGATTTCTTCAAAGGCCACTTCGGCGGCCTTTGCGCCCTCACTGGTCACCTGCCAAGCGGCATGTGCCATTTCGGCAGATCGATGCGGCTCTAGAAGTTCCATAACGGTTTCACCAAGGTCCCGCGCGCTCAACACCTGTCGGGCAGCATTCGCCTCGTCCAAGCGATCATATATACCTTGAGCATTCGATACATGCGGCCCATGCACGATTGCCGATCCCAAAGCCGCTGGCTCGTAGGGATTATGCCCACCAATTTTGACCAAGGAGCCGCCTAAAAAGGTCAACGGTGCAATGCGGTACCATAGGCCCATCTCGCCCAATGTATCGGCGATGTAGATGTCCATAACGCCATCTGGTTGCACATCTTCTGACCGCAAGGCCACGCGCCAGCCTTTCTTGCGCAATGAGGCCGCGATCGCAGCGCTGCGTTCAGGATGTCTGGGGGCGATGATTAGCAACAACCTAGGAGATGCACGGCGGGCAATCCTTTGGGCTTCCGCCGCCATCTCTTCCTCTCCGGGGTGGGTGGACGCTGCAAGCCAAACCGGTCGGGTCTCGAGAGCCGACGCAATGGATTGGCGCTGGTTCTCGTCATGCGACAAGGCACCGCTGCTTTCCTTTAGCGATCCGTTAACGCGCAAGCGATCCTTTGCTACTCCAAGCCGCTCTAGGCGTTTCGCCGTTATCCGATCTTGGGTCAAAAACAGATCGAATTTGCTTAGAAGGGCCCGTGCGGCCCCCCGAAATCGGGCCCACTTGCGAAAGGATTCTTGTGACATGCGGGTGTTAAGCGACAGCATCCCAATTTCGCGTTCTTTGGTCTCATGGATCAACGCGGGCCACAGCTCGCTTTCAGTCCAAACTGCAACATCGGGCTTCCAATGGTCAAGAAACGCCCGAACGAAGGGGCGTGCATCCAGCGGCACATACTGATGAACAGTTTGATCCGGAAGGCGCGACTTTAACAGATCCGCCGAGGTGCGTGTGCCAGTCGTGATTAAAACATTGAGATCCGGTCGCTCGTCAATCAAGGCGTCGATCAGGTCGAGCAGAGACAGAGATTCTCCAACCGAAGCGGCGTGAAACCACACCAGTTCCCCACGCGGACGGGGCGCAGACGCAATACCACGTCGTTCGTCGATGCGATCAGGGTCTTCCTTGCCCTCCGCCATGCGCGACGCAAGTGTGCGATTGGCGAGCGGAACCATCCAGCGCGAAGCCGTCAGGTAGAGTGCCAACATAGGAGAAAACGCCATACCCGCGCGGCAGCCGTTGCTTAGCCGAGTTCTTCGGTTGAAGAGGCTTCGGCTTGTTCGTCGCGCAGACGGTGAATATGTGCGATGAAGTAGCGCATATGCGCATTGTCGACTGTCTTTTGCGCCTCGGATTTCCACGCATCATATGCCGTTTGGTAATTTGGGAACATCCCCACAATGTGGATGTCGTTGACGTCCTTGAAGGCATTTTTCGTGGGATCGACAAGCTCGCCACCAAAGACGAGATGCAGGCGCTGGGACATGGGATAGCTCCGGATTTGGTACATGGTTTAGGGCGACAATAAGCGATGGTCGAAGTTAGGGACAGGGGCTTATTGTGGACAGGGTTGGCGAATGCGAGATTGCAGGGCTTTGTGCAGGCTAGGCCCCGCTGCATGGCACCCCTTTGTCATCGGGTGGGGGTTGTTGAACACGAGGGGCGCATCGTGTCGATCTGTCACCGTGCCCCCAGCTTGTCGCACGATCAAATCACCGGCCGCGATATCCCATTCCCAGCAGTCGCGCAGAGTCAGCATGGCGTCGTATCGCCCCTGCGCCACAAGGCACAAACGATAGGCCAAGGAAGGTCGAAACTTGCGCTCTACAGGTGGCACATCCCCGTTCCAAAACTCTGGCTTCAGGTTTGGTTTGGTGGTGAGCAGGGTCGCGCCATCCAAGTCTGATCGTGCCGAAGTGATGATATTCTCGCCGTTTAGGGTCGAATTGGCCGTCTCTGTGGCGGTAAACATCAGGTCCATCATCGGGACGTAGACGACCGCCGCGCAGACCTTGCCGTTTCTGGCAATTGCCAAAGAATGCGAAAAATGGCGCTCTCCGGCGATAAAGGCACGCGTGCCGTCTATCGGGTCGATGATGAAGATGTGCTCGTTTGTTTGGCGGGCGGTGTCATCCTCGGTTTCTTCCGAAAGCCAGCCATAGTCTGGCCGTGCATCCAGTAGATCCGCCTTCAACATCGTGTCTATGGCAAGGTCGGCCTCAGTGACAGGGCCAGCCCCGCCCGCCTTGTCCCACACCTGCGGTTGAGCATTGAAATATGTGCGCGCGATATCGCCACTTGCGTGTGCGGCGTCTATCAGCAGCTGTAGATCGTCAGTCTCCGGCAAGGGTTAATCCCTCTACCAAAAGGCTTGGAACGACCCGTGACAAATGCGTGCGTGCGTCATTGGCGGGTTGGATGTGTCGCAGCATATCCAGCAGGTTGCCCGCGACGGTACATTCGTTGATCGCATATTGTGGCTCGCCATTTTCGACCCATATGCCTGATGCACCGCGTGAATACTCCCCCGTATTCGGGTTGATTGTCGAACCGATCATGGACGTAATCCAAAGGCCGGTTCCCATGTCCTTCATCATGTCCTGAAGGGTCACGCTTCCCTGAGTTAGCGCAATGTTAGACACTGTTGGGCTTGGTGGGCCGGACGTCCCGCGCGAGGCGGAGGCCGAGCTTGTCATCCCAAGCTTTCGGGCGTTCGCAAGGTCCAAAGTCCAGCCCTGAAGCACCCCGTCACGTACGATATCACGTGGCGCAGTGGGAAGCCCTTCGCCGTCAAAGGGCTTGGAACCAGAGATGCGCTTGCGGTGGGGGTTCTCGGTGATCGAAAGCCCGTCCGGCAATATCTGCTCACCCAGCTTGCCCATCAACCATGAAGACCCGCGCCCGATCATGGCACCATTCGAGGCCCCTAGCAGGTGGCCGATCAAAGAGGCCGCGATGCGTTCATCAAAGATCACTGGGTATGATCCGGTTTTAGGGCGTCGTGCACCGACCCTTGCGATAGTCCGTTCTCCGGCGATGCGCCCGATGTCCTCAGCGCTGGGCAGCTCATTTTGAAAGATACGGCCTTCGCCGTAATAGTCTCGTTCCATGTCAGGGCCTTCACCTGCAATGGCGACGCACGACAAGCTTCGGCTAGAGCGTTGGTAGCCCCCAGAAAACCCGTTAGATGTGGCCAGATGAATGCGCCGTTGCCCATATCCGGCCGAGGCGGATTGAACCTGACTAATGCCACGTTGAGCTAGGGCTGCGGCCTCTGCACGTTTAGCGTCTTCTTCTAGTTCGGTCGCCTTCGGCTCTGGGGTGGGGTCGTATAGCTCCAAGGCGTCAGCGTCCCAATCCTTGGCCAGTTGGGACGGGTCGGCCAAGCCGATATAGGGGTCTTCCGGTGCTTCCTTGGCCATTGCCACAGCGCGCTGAGCCATGGTGGCTAGGGTTGCATCATCAAATAGGGAAGACGACACAACCGCCTGCCGCTGGCCGATCATGACCCTCAGGCCGATATCGATCCCCTCTGATCGCTCGGCGTGTTCCAGTTTGCCACCTAGGACATCGATCGACACCGATGTGCCGTCCACGGCCATCGCATCTGCGGTATCGGCGCCAGCATTGCGCGCGGCTTGCAACATGCGGTCGGTCAGGGCGGATAGGTTTTGGGACATGGGGTGCTCCGGTAAATCTATGGTTGGAGGTAGTCCTATGGGAGCTGCCTTGCAAGGTGACATCAGCAAGCTTTGCTTGCAACTGCGGGTTGAGACGGGTCAGATGGGGCGTATAGCAATGGAGGATCGCATGGTTGATCTATCAGGAAAAACAGCTTTGATCACTGGGGCAAGCCGAGGCATTGGCGCCGACACCGCGCGCGTGATGGCAAGCGCTGGTGCAAATGTGGTGCTCCTTGCGCGCAACGAGCGCGACCTAGAAGTTCTTGCGGCTGAAATTGGGGCGCAGGCCATTGTTTGCACCACTGATGTCGCCAACTATGATGATTGGGTTCGGGCGGTCACAATCGCATTGGAGCAAACTGGTCGTATAGATATTTTGGTGAATAATGCGGGTCTGATTGATCCTATCTCTCGGATCGAAGACGGAGATCCCGAGCAATGGAGCACTTTGATAGATGTGAATCTAAAAGGTGTCTATTATGGCGCAAAAGCCGTCTTGCCGACCATGATGTCCCTTGGGGAAGGTACCATTTTGAACATCAGTTCAGGAGCGGCGCATGGCCCATTGGAAGGGTGGAGCGCGTATTGTGCCTCCAAGGCGGGGGCGGCGATGCTAACCCGCTGCATCCACCAAGAACATGGGGCGGCAGGCATTCGCGTCATGAGTTTGTCTCCGGGGACGGTAGCGACAGAAATGCAGGTCAAGATCAAAGCCAGCGGCATCAATCCGGTCAGCACGCTCGATCCTTCGGTACATATTCCCGCAGATTGGCCCGCCAAGGCACTGCTTTGGATGTGCGGGGCGGATGCGAACGACTACTTGGGTCAGGAGATTTCGCTGCGCGATGAGGTTGTGCGCAGACGAGCAGGCGTTGAGGGATGATAAACGTGACCAAAGACGATGCGATCTGGATTATCACTATCAATAGGCCTGAAAAGGCGAATTCCCTGACACGGCGCATGCTGAAGGATCTGGCGATCACCATTGAGGAAGCCGCAGGTCGCGCGCAGGCGATAATTCTGACCGGAGAAGGCGAAGTCTTCAGTGCAGGCGCAGACTTGGAGGCGGCAAAAGAGGGCTTGGCCGTTGACCGGATATGGGAGCGCCTGTCGACAGCTGTCGAAAACTTCCCAGGACTAAGTATCGCGGCACTAAATGGCACCCTCGCTGGTGGAGCCATGGGCATGGCGTTGGCCTGCGATCTGCGCATTAGCGTTCCGAGTGCAAAGTTTTTCTACCCCGTCATGCGATTGGGATTTTTACCGCAACCTTCCGATCCGGCGCGGCTATCTGCGCTTGTCGGCCCGTCCCGCGCGAAGATGATTTTGGTATCTGGGCAGAAGATCGAGGCACCCGAGGCATTGCAATGGGGGCTGATCGACCGGATCGTCACGAGGGACGCGCTGATGGAGACGGCCACTTCACTTGCAGCGGATGTTGTCTCCGCGACGCCCGAACATAGCGCCGCAATCAAGGGAATGCTGGCCTAGGCGCCATCGTGCATCTAATAGTTCTCTGTAAACCAAAAAACATCAAAGGCTGGTAACTTGGATAGCAACCCATTTGTTCAAAAGATGCTTGGCTACGGCACGCAAGCTATGGATCTAGCGCTCGGTTGGTTAACCAGCCCTGCGGCATGGTCGCAGTTCGCTTTGCTGGTGGTGGCCTATGTGCTGGCGATTTATGTAAGCCGCCGCTTGACCAGAACTTTGAGCGGTGTGCTGACACCAGAAGAAGGGGCGGCGGGATTGGTCGCGACGACGCGTCGCTTTGTTTTGCAGTTCTTGCCCCTTTTGATGCCCTTGCTGGCCTATGCTTTCACCGCCGTCGGTGAACAAGTTGTGCGGTCTTTGTTTGACAGCGGCGCAGTGATTGCCTTCGGGAAACGGATATTCTTGTTCCTTGCCGCTCGCATTCTCGTGAAACAGATCGTCACAGATTCGTTCCTAAAGCTTCTGGGCAAGTTCATACTTATCCCGATCGCGGCGCTCTATGCGCTGGGGCTGCTCGACACGGCCACCGTGGCTTTGACCGAGTTCCGCATTAATATCGGCAATATTTCCTTCTCGATCATGTCGCTTGTACGCGGGGTGATCGCGGGATCGCTGCTGTTCTGGTTGGGCCGATGGTCCAACGATCAAAGTGCGTCAATGATCGGCAAGCAAGAAGAGTTGCGACCCGCCACGCGCCAACTTGCCGTCAAAGCTGTTGAGATTGTGATTTTCGGCGCGGCCTTCTTGTTGTTGATGAACATCATGGGAATTAACCTCGCCAGCCTTGCCGTGTTGGGCGGTGCGATTGGTGTGGGTTTGGGGTTTGGTCTGCAAAAGATTGCGTCGAACTTTATATCCGGCGTGATTTTGCTGTTGGAAGGCCAAGCCACAGTGGGTGACTTCGTGGAGCTGGATGGCGGCGAAGCTGGCACAATTGTCAAGATGACTGCCCGCGCGATCATTTTGGAAACCTACGACGGGCGCTGGATTGTGGTGCCAAACGAAGATTTCATCGTTACCCGTGTTGTAAACTACTCCGACCAAGGCTCCGCCAATCGGTATGAAGCCGCGTTCTCGGTGTCCTACAACACGGATATCAACACGGTTCCCGCCATCGTCGAAGCGGCGGTGCAGTCGCATCCAGACGTCTTGCTGAAACCTTATCCGGCGGATTGTGAATTGCGTGGTTTTGGCGACAGCGGGATCGATTTTTCGGTCGAGTTTTGGGTCAACGGGATCGACGATGGTCGTCACAAGTACACATCAGACGTGCTGTTCCGCATTTGGAACGCCCTGAAAGACAACGACATTGAAATCCCGTATCCGCACCGCGTGATTGAGTTCAAGGGTGAGATGCCCAAGTGAGCGAAGCACTGGTCATTGGAGCCGGACCTGCAGGCCTGATGGCGGCTGAAATGCTGGCTGACGCAGGGCATGAGGTCACGGTAGCGGACACAAAGCCCTCGGTCGGGCGCAAGTTTCTTATGGCGGGGAAGTCGGGTTTGAACCTGACAAAAGACGAACCCGAGAAATCGTTTCTTGAGGCATATAATGCGGATTGGCTGCGACCGATACTTCAAGACTTCGGACCGACAGAAGTCATGGCTTGGGCGGAGGATTTGGGGCAACCGATTTTCACGGGCTCATCTGGTCGGGTTTTTCCCAAAGCGATGAAAGCATCCCCATTGCTGCGGGCGTGGTTGGCGCGATTGACCGCAAAGGGAGTAACATTTCATACGCGGTGGCGCTGGACTGGCTGGGCAGGGAATGCCGTCACTTTTGACACCCCGGACGGAGTAGTAGAAAAAAACCCAAGCGCGACTGTTCTGGCCTTGGGCGGGGCCTCTTGGGGCAAGTTAGGCTCTGATGGAGCATGGACAAAGCACTTTGAACCTCAGGACCTGCACCCTTTCCAACCCGCCAATATGGGGTTCAAGGTCCAGTGGTCATCGCATATGAAAGACCACCTCGGAGCACCTTTGAAGAACATCGCTTTAAACGGGTCCACGCGCGGCGAGGCCGTCATTTCCGCCAAAGGTCTTGAAGGTGGCGGCATCTACGCGGTGTCGGCCGCTGTGCGCGACGGGGCGCCATTCACTATAGACCTGCTACCCGACCTATCATCGCAAGACGTAGAAAAGCGGCTGCGTCGAAAGCGTGGAAAAGACAGTTTGTCGAACCACATGCGCAAGCACCTGCGCGTGGATGCTGCGAAGTTGGCTCTTTTGCAGGAATTCGGGCGACCACTGCCTGAGCAACCTGCGGCACTGGCCCAAGTCATCAAAGCGGTTCCCATTTCGCATGAAGGTCCGCGTCCGATGGATGAGGCGATTTCAACGGCGGGCGGCTTGGCAGCACAGGCGCTTGACGGCAATTTGATGCTGCGTCGTCGTGTAGGTGTGTTTGCCGCCGGTGAAATGCTTGATTGGGAAGCCCCAACAGGCGGATATCTGATCACTGGGTGTCTAGCGACAGGTCGCAAAGCTGGTCAGGCCGCCGCGATCTACGCCTCTCGGTAATCGAAGAATAGGCATTGGAACTGCTCTTCGGTTTTTTCGACTATGTCGCCCATTTCCTTGTCCAAAGCCTTGTTTAACCCCAGTGGACTGACTTTGCGCTCAGATTGGGTGATTACATCAACAAAGCCGTCAACTGCCTTGGCTCGCAAACATAGGTGAGAATAGTTTCCCCGTTACTGCTGCGAAACGCAAATTTTTCGCGGTCAGGAAAGGCGGAGTCAATCACAGCCTGCGCAGAACAAGCGCCCAGAAACATGATAGTGAGAATTGCGTATTTCATCAGGAAATCCAGTTATGACGCGCGAGCGGCTATATAGGCAGGCCGCGCATGGAGGGTCGCGAGGTACTCTTGAAGGCGGGGTTCGGACAGTTCGAATTTTGCCGACTTCGCCCAATCCAGACAATGGCCCAACACAATATCGCAAATGGTGAACTCTTCCCCCATCAAAAAGGGGCCGTCCCCCATTTGCGCGACCAGCAAGCTCTCGGAGCGGGCGAATTCCCACCTTAAGGACGGCTTCACCTCGGCGACACGCTTTTCGGGCGGCAGGATGAAGCTATGGCGGGCCGAAGTCCAAAGGATTGCGTCCATTTCATCCAGAATGAAATGAGTGAACCCGTCTTGTCGTGCGCGCCCCAATGTGCCTGCTTTGAAGGTGAGGCCATTATGTTTGTCGGCCAAATATGTGATGATTGCGACGCTGTCGGTCAGGGTCGCCCCATCATCGATCAATGCGGGGACCTTGCCAGATATATTATGCTCTTTTGCTTCATCGGATTGCGGCGCAGCTGGCACTTGTGTGTAGGGCAACCCCAGTTCTTCCAAAGTCCACTTTACGCGAAGGGCGCGGGTTTGGGTAACTCCGATCAAAGTATACATAAGAGGCTCCTATCTGCGGTTCATCATTGCAAGGCGGATCAAAGCACGTTCCATCAGCGCCATTTGCGGGGCAGTGCTGGCAGAACGAAGCTGTAGATCCGTATCGGTCAAAAGCTGCAAAGCAGTTTCCAACCTATGCGTCCCCCAAGCGCGGGCCTGCCGCAACATCCGGTCTTTGCGTTTGAAGGGAACCGGCGGGCGGGCGCGTGCCATCCCCGCCTCAGGCCCTTTGGGGTCGCTTGCAGCCAGATGCAATTTCCGAAAATGCTGGGTGGCGCCGATGCACAAGCGCACAGCGGCGACTCCTTGGGCTTCGAGTTTGGTCAGGATCGGGCCGATTTCTTGGAACCGCCCTTCGGCGACAATATCCAGCGCATCATCCAGGGAAGCCTCCGAGGTGGCGGGGGCACAATTCGCGATGTCTTCCGAGGTGACCGGAGTAGCGTCGCCATGCTTATAGAGCGACAGTTTTTCAACTGTTTGACGAAAGTCACCAGGCTCCAGCACGCGGCCCAAATCCATCAAATCGCCCATCGCCTCTGGTGGGATGTCGGTCACACCGGCGTTGCGCAACTCTGCCTCGATTTCGTCGCGCCCGGGTGGATCGGCGTAAATCGCCGCGGCATAGGAATTGTTGTGGCCTTCAAACAGCTTGCGCAGGGCAGAACGCGGGGTCAATTGACCGCAGGTCACCAAGATCGTCGCGTCTCCCTGTTGCCAGTCCTTCAACGCCGCATCGACGGCCTTGGCCACCGTGTCAGTCGCATCTTCCACAAAGGCCACGCGGTGACCGGGAAAGAACCCTTGCGCTTTGATCGCGTCCATCAACATGGCGGGATCCTTGCGCAGCTCGGAGCCGGGAATGCGGGTCAGGCGCATTTCTTCTTCGCCCTGAGGCCCCACCAAGGCTGTGATCACCTCTTGGCGGCGCATGGCGATCCGCATGGCGTCTGGTCCATAGATTAGCAAACCGGCGCGGGTTCGGTCGGGCTTTGCGAAGAACGCGCGGGCGTCTTTCGGGGCCAGCTTCATCCTAGAACTTGCCGGAGTTTATCAACAAGTCGGATGTGATCTTATCCGCGAGCGCAATCATCAGGCGGGATGTTGCGTCCCGTTCCGCAGCTAGGGTCGCCACCGGTTGGACCGAAGAAGAATAGGCGGTGAATGTGTTCACTTTGCCGCTGTGAACGTCTTCGTTGGTGCTGAGATTGCGCACCACGTAATCCGCACGACCCAGAACATTATAGCGCTCGATGTCGTTGGTGTCGGAAATTGCGAGGCCGTTTTCCTCGACGGTGAGCGTAACGGTCATCCCGTAGGTCGGCGCTTGGGCGCGGCCCAAACGTTGCTCTAGCTGGGCCACTAAGTCAAAGCCGTCGCGTGTCGTTGGCTCGTCCACAAGGATCGACCCACGCAGTTTTTCCGCGCTGCCGCCCGTGCCATACACAGGCTCAAACCCGCATGCGGCAGTTAAGGCGGGCAAGGCTAGCAGAAAGAAGCGACGGCTAAATGACGACATTGATGATCCGACCCGGTACCACGATAAGTTTCTTGGGCTCGCGACCTTCCAGAGCCCTGACAACAGCTTCATGCGCCAGCGCGAGTTTTTCAACCTCTTCCTTGGACGCTTCCGAACTAACGTCGATTTCTGCGCGGCGTTTGCCGTTGATCTGGATCGGCATGGTGATGGTGTCTTGAACCAGCAAGGATTCGTCGGCCACTGGCCAAGGGGCGTTAGCAATCAAGCCTTCACCACCCAAATGAGACCAGATTTCTTCTGATAAATGCGGCGTCATCGGTGACATCAGTTGTGCCAAAACCTTCACGGCTTTGCGTTTTGCACCCGGCCCTGCTTTGGACTTGGAGATCGCATTGGCGAATTCATACAGCTTCGCCACGGATTTGTTGAAACCAAAGGTCTCAATCCCCAGCGTTACCTCGTTGATGGCGATCGCACATGCGCGTTCCAAGTCTTGGTCCGTATCGTCGCCGTCGCCAAGGTCCTCGGCCAAGCGCCAAACGCGGCCAAGGAATTTCCAAGAGGCTTCTGCACCGGAGGCGGTCCATTCCACGTCCCGCTCGGGGGGGCTGTCGGACAAAACAAACCACCGCGCCGTGTCCGCCCCGTATTGATCGATAATATCGACCGGATCGACGACGTTCTTCTTGGACTTGGACATTTTTGCGGATGGAATCACCTCCACCGCTTCGCCGGTGGCGCGCAGGGTTGCATTTGCCTCATCCACATCCTCGGGCAAGTGGTAGATCGGGCGATTGTTCTCGTCGCGGGTCTGGTAGATGGCATGTGTCACCATGCCTTGGGTGAACAACGCGTCAAACGGCTCTTTCGCAGAGGCTGGCAAATGTCCGGTTTCCTGCATCGCACGCGCAAAGAAGCGCGAGTACAGCAGGTGCAAGATCGCGTGCTCAATCCCGCCGATGTATTGATCGACGTTCATCCAATAGGCTGCATCGTCAAGATCTGTCGGCGTATCGGCGCGCGGAGACGTAAAGCGGGCGAAATACCAAGAGCTATCAACAAATGTGTCCATTGTGTCGGTTTCGCGCTTGGCCGCTTTGCCGCATGACGGGCAAGGCGTGTCGCGCCACGTCGGGTGGCGATCCAGCGGATTTCCGGGAATGTCGAAAGTGACATCAACCGGCAGCTCAACGGGCAGGTTTTCCTTCTTCTCAGGCACTACGCCGCAGTCGTCACAATGGACCACAGGGATCGGGCAGCCCCAATAGCGCTGACGGCTCAGGCCCCAATCGCGCAGGCGGTATTGCGTGACGCCCTTGCCCCAACCGGCTTTCTCGACGAAATCGATTGTGGTGTTAACAGCATCTTCGCCCGTCGCCACATCAAGCCCAGCGAAATGGTTGACCCATTTCACCTTCTCGGTTTTCAGTGGAACGAAGGCGGTGTTCTCGACCGGCGTCGCATCGTCCGTGGCAAAGAATGTGTCGATCACCGGCAAATCATACTTGCGGCAGAAATCCAGATCGCGTTGGTCATGCGCGGGGCAGGCAAAGATCGCGCCGGTGCCGTAATCCATCAAGATGAAGTTGGCGACCCAGACGGGCAGCTCCCAATCAGGGTTCAGCGGGTGCTTCACCTTTATACCGGTGTCAAAGCCCAGCTTTTCGCCGGTTTCCAAGGCCTCCGCCGTCGTGCCGCCTTTGCGACATTCCGCGATGAACGCAGCGGCTTCGGGGTTAGAGGCCTCCAATTCCTTCGCAAGCGGGTGATCTGGGGAAATGCCTACAAAGCTGGCGCCCATCAATGTGTCGGGACGGGTGGTATAGACCTCGATGGCCGCGCCGCCGTCCGTGCGCTCAAACCCGAATTGCAGGCCGCGTGACTTGCCGATCCAGTTGGCTTGCATCAGCTTGACCTTGTCGGGCCAGTTATCAAGGCCATCCAGTGCACCGAGCAATTCTTCTGACCAGTCGCTGATTTTGAAGAACCACTGTGTCAGGTCGCGACGCTCAACCGGCGCGTCAGAGCGCCAGCCCTTGCCGTCGATCACCTGTTCATTGGCCAACACGGTCATATCAACCGGATCCCAGTTGACCGTCGCGTTTTTGCGGTAAACCAAGCCCTTATCCATCATATCAAGGAACAAGGCTTGTTGTTGCCCGTAGTATTCGGGGTCGCAGGTCGCAAATTCGCGGGTCCAGTCGATGCTAAGCCCCAGCGGCTTCATCTGCTCGCGCATCGCGGCGATGTTGCCGTAAGTCCAATCCTTGGGGTGGCCACCAATTGCCATGGCGGCATTTTCAGCAGGCATCCCGAAGGCGTCCCAGCCCATCGGATGCAGCACGCTAAACCCGCAAGACGACTTATACCGCGCGATGACATCGCCCATTGTATAGTTGCGAACATGCCCGATGTGGATGCGGCCCGATGGATAGGGGAACATCTCTAGCACGTAGTATTTCTCGCGCTGTTCATCGCGGGTGGCGAGGAAGGTTTGGGCGTCATCCCAAGCTTTTTGCCATTTGGGTTCTACGGTGCGTGCGTTGTAGCGGGACATTTGGTCTTCCTAGGATACGAAAAGCGCCGGGCGATAAGGCCCGGCGCATGTAATAGGGATGCGGTTGGACTAGGTCCAGTGGTTAGAGCTTGCCGTCTGCAATGCGAAGCTGACGAGCGCGTGTTAGAATAGCGTCCTCAACAGCGCGGGCCGTTTGCGTGGACACAGCGCGACCACCGGAGCCTTGCAGCGAAACACGCAAAGAACGTGCATCAAGAGCCGGATCGGTGATGAAAATGGTCGCGCGGTAGGCGTTTCCACCACCTTGCGGGCGCCCATACCCCATCGCAATGGTGCCGGTGAACGGGTCGGCAGCCTCTACGGGCATGAAGTTCAACACGTCCAATGAAGCTTTCCAAAGGTACTTGTTAACCTTCAAGGTCACATTTGGGTCGTCGTTATTGGCAAACAAGTCACCGAGGCGGCTGCCCTTTTTGACTGCATTCGCTCGCGCGGCGCTATCGTAATCGCGTGAAAAGCCGTTTGCATCGTTCTCGCGACGTTCGTTCTTACCCTTGCCCAGAATGCCGCTGCCGCCACAAGCAGACAATGCGATAACGAGGGCGCACGAGGTGGTCCAGTTTAGAATACGGGTGATCGCCATGGATATATGCTCTCGGCCTGTTGTTTTCCCTGTCATATCGGACAGGACGAGGTGGAACAAGAAAGAATAGCTAAAGAGAGGATAGGCCCGAAATTAGGACTGTGGCGAAGTTGCATCAACTTTTCGGGTAAACTTGGTGAACACGCGAGGCTGCTTGAATTGCGGGCCTGTCCGTAAGAGATAAGGTCAGACTCAGTTCGGATTCCCTGAATTGAGGTGCACCTAGTTATTAACTCTCGAGGGAAAACGAAATGAAAAAAGTTCTCTTCGCATCCACAGCTTTGGTCGCCTTTGGTGGCGCAGCTGTTGCTGATGTTGCTCTGTCCGGCCGCGCCGAAATGGGTATCTTCTCACAAAACGCAGCATTCCAAGGCGTAGCACCTGCTGGCGCTGCTGACGGCGTTCAGTTCTTCACAGACATCGACGTGACATTCACAATGTCCGGCGAAACAGACAACGGCCTGACATTCGGCGCGTCTGTTGATCTGGACGAAGGTGGCGCAATCTCCAACGC
>NZ_CANKWO010000003.1 GCF_947487515.1 uncultured Litoreibacter sp.
TCCTCCGGCATCGGTTACGCGATTGGTTTCAAATACGCTTTGGACCTGTCCGGCACGACTGTTAACTTCGGTCTTGGCTACCAAAAAGCTGCTGACGCAGTTGGCGTTGCAGCCGATGCAAAAGCAACTGGTGTTTCCGTATCTGCGACACTCGCAAACGGCCTGTCCGCTGGCGTAACTTACACAGACATGAAAAACACTGGTACAGTAGACAAGCACTACTCCATCGGTCTGGGCTACACTACTGGCGCGATCTCCGTACACGCCAACTACGGTAAGTTCTCCTCCACAGTAGCTGGCGGCGACGCAAAAGGCTTCGGTCTTGCAGCAGCTTACGACCTTGGCGGCGGTGCAGTTGTGCACATGGGCTACGGTGCCGGCGAAGCTTCTGCTGCTGCTCCGACAGCTAAATCCTTTTCTTTGGGTCTTGGCCTGAGCTTCTAAGCTCTACCACCCTTACGAATTTGAGAGAGCGGGCTTCGGCCCGCTCTTTTCTTTTGTGCGGGTCTATGTTCGATAGAGGGCAAGAAATTTTCCGGAGCCTCCAATGCCGCTTGCAGACATTCAGAACCGTATAGCAGCCGAAACACTACGCTCAGGGCGCCCTGAACACAGTACTCGGTTGATCGCTGTGTCAAAGGTGCAGCCCAACGAGCGTGTGGAGGAAGTTCTTAAGCAAGGGCATCGCGTCTTCGGCGAAAACCGCGTGCAAGAGGCTGCGGCCAAATGGCCAGACTTTCGGAAAGCATACGACGAAGTTGAGTTGCACCTGCTTGGTCCTTTGCAAACCAACAAATTGCGCCAAGCGATGGAGCTGTTCGACTACGTTCATACCCTCGACAGAATGAAGCTGGCAAAGCGCTTTGCAGTTCTAAAAGAGGAGCTGGGCCACTGCCCGAAACTGTTTATTCAGGTGAATACTGGAAATGAGCCCCAGAAAGCCGGAATATCAATTGAGGATACAAGTACCTTCGTCGCCGACTGCCGTGCTTTGTCATTGCCCGTCATCGGCCTGATGTGCATCCCGCCAGTAGAAGACGATCCGGAACAACATTTCGCCATGCTGCGTGACTTGGCCAAGGACAACGATCTACCAGAGCTCAGCATGGGCATGAGTAGCGACTTTGAGCTGGCCATTGCCCAAGGGGCCACCTTCGTGCGTGTGGGCTCGGCGATCTTTGGCGACCGCGTTCCGCTTAAGGCCTAACTATAACGCCTGTGCCGATTTGCGCATGCTGGGCAATCCATAGAAGATTTTCAGCGGAAAACGCGACGCATCCTTCTGTGGGATGGCGGGGCTTTCGCCAGCGGTGGATGAAAATGGCCGACCCTTTCCCTGCAGTGGCAACCGGATAGTTCCAGTCCGTGAGCAATACGATATCATACAAAGGATCGGCGCGTCGCAAGGCCTCATGGCTATGTGCGTAGGGCGCGCGCACCATTTGGTTGTAAGCAGCGTCGCCTGAGGCATCGGACCACAAATCAGCAGGCCCAATAGGAACCGCCCAATCGCAGGGGCGTGAAATTCGGTCGGGCCGATAAAGCACACCTACTATGCGGTGAATGCCAACGGGTGTAGCGCCGTCGCCTTCGCATTTGTCGTCAGTGATGCCACCTTTGCCGATGCTGCAAGGAAAATCCCTGCCCATGAACCGCGTCCCCCAACGCGTGACGACCAGATCTTTGGTGCTCACAGCAGGTGACCTGATTTCGTGGCCTTGGTCGCAAGGTAGTTTGTGTTGAAGCGTGTTTCGCCAACTTTCAGCGGAACCCGTTCGGTAACCTCCAATCCGTTGGCTTCCAGCATCGCTATCTTCGCAGGATTGTTGGTGAGCAGGCGAATTTGGGTAAAGCCCATGGACTTCAGAATGGAAGCGCCAATGCGAAAGTCACGTTCATCATCTTCAAACCCGAGGCGGTGATTGGCCTCTACTGTGTCGAACCCTTGATCCTGAAGGGAGTAGGCCCGCATCTTGTTCGCCAACCCGATGCCGCGCCCCTCTTGGTTCAGGTAAAGTAAAACGCCTTCGCCTGCAGCACCCATCTGGGTCAAGGCACCGCGAAGTTGCGGCCCGCAATCGCATTTGAGAGACCCAAGAACATCACCCGTAAAGCATGCTGAATGCAGCCGAGTTAAAAGGGGCTCGGATCGGGAGGGTTGGCCGATTTCGATGGCGTAATGTTCTTCTCCGCCGTCTTCTGGCCGGAAAACATGCAGACGCCCGGCTTCATTGACCTCTAGCGGCAGTCGAGCGTTCACCAACGGAAACTGCGGGCTGGAGACATTTGAGACCCGCGCCAAGGCCTCAACCCCCAAAATGGTCAGGTAATGTTGCCTTGCATAGTCATGGGGGGCCTCTAGATCCCCAAGAACAACGGCGGGTAAAAGCTGGGCATCTTTGGCAAGCTGGATGGCAAGCCGTGCGGTCTCGGCAGACCCGTCTCGAATAGTCCTCAACGGGCCTTTCATGGGGGCGTTTAGGTCGTCAGAGGGGTTGGCGATCGAGCCAATCCAATTCACAGAGGCGTCCTTGGGCACCACGATTCGCGCGACGTCTGTGTCATAAGCAGTTGCTTTTAGCGTTTTCGCGCGCCAGTCGGTTATCGCCAAAACCAGTTCCATGTCCGCAGTTTGCAATGCCTCTAGACGCGTCTCACCAAGAGTTTCTGCGGCCAGCACAAGGGAAGAGCCTATTATTACAGGTACCCCCATGCGCAGGTCAGCGCGCGCGCGTGCGGCCAGTTCAATTGTGTCAGGGGCTAGGGTCATACTCTCGATCTTGTAACAAAGTTGGTGCAGTTTTACGCCATAAGAAGGAAAGTTGAAACAAAACACCCTAATTGTGACACGAGGCTGTGAATAACGGGGCCGTGAGTTGTTTCTGCCCCCGCCAACCCACATCTTGGTATCAACAAGAGAGGACATTGACCCATGAGTACGTTGAAGAAAATTCTGCTAGTCGACGATGATGAGGACCTTCGCGAAGCCTTGGCCGAGCAGTTGGTGATGACAGAAGATTTCGACGTGTTCGAGGCCGCCAATGGCGCTGACGCGATGGTGAAGGCCAAAGAAGCGATCTACGACCTTGTCGTACTGGATGTCGGTTTGCCGGACACGGATGGCCGCGAATTGTGCCGTCTCATGCGCAAACAAGGCGTGAAATGCCCTGTTTTGATGCTTACCGGCCACGACAGCGATGCAGACACCATTTTGGGCCTTGATGCCGGCGCAAACGACTACGTCTCCAAGCCCTTTAAGTTCCCTGTGCTTCTGGCCCGCATTCGGGCTCAGCTGCGCCAGCACGAGCAATCTGAGGATGCCGTGTTCCAGCTTGGACCATATACCTTCAAGCCCGCGATGAAGATGTTGATCACCGAAGATGAAAAGAAGATCCGTCTGACCGAAAAAGAGACGAATATTCTGAAATTCCTGTACCGTTCTACCGATGGGGTGGTGGCACGCGATGTTCTGCTTCACGAGGTCTGGGGATATAACGCCGGTGTCACCACGCATACGCTGGAGACGCATATTTACCGACTTCGCCAGAAAATAGAACCAGATCCGTCAAATGCCCGCCTTCTTGTGACCGAATCTGGTGGGTATAAGCTCAACTCATAGAGTTTAAGTCTATCAAGTTCCCCTGATCGCAACGGGGTTATGTTGCGGTAATCTCCCTGTTGAACTGGCCCGGGTTAATACCCGGGCATTTTTTTGTCAGGCGTCGGGAAGCTTCAAGCGAAGTGTTCCGTAGACGGCCAAGCCTGCGCAAACCACTGCTCCGAAAACATAGGGGGCGCGCAACGCAACCTCGCGGCCAATGCTGCCCTCCAAACTGGCAACAAGAAACCCCGCGAACATCGCGCCAAGCGGGATCGTGCCCCACCCAAAGAAGCGGTAGATGGAGTTCACCCGCCCCAAAACGGCATCAGGGATAAGGCGTTGACGCAACGAAACCGTCACCACATTCCATGTCATCCCGCCCGCCATCTCCAGAAATAATGCGCTTCCGGCAATCCAAGGGTTGGACGTTATTGCCAAGATCACAAATGGCACGGGAAGCACCAACAGCGCCCCAAGAACACAGGCCTGTGCCCCAAATCTTGCGACCAGCTTTGGGGCAATTAATCCGCCACATACCCCGCCAGCTGCACCGGCAGTAAGCAGGAAGCCGTGGCCAGCGGCTTCCAACTCCATGGCCTCTTGCGACAATAACACAAGCATCGTGGCGCTCATCATGGTCACGAAATTCAACACCCCAAGCATCAACGCCAGTCGTAAAATCAAAGGTTGCCCGCGCATCCAGTCAATGCCCTCTTTCATCTGGCGCCAAAAGCCTGTCGTTTGCTGGATGTGAACGCGAGGTAGAAGCGTGATTTGCCAAATCAGGAAGGCCGCAACACCAAAGGTGGCGGCATCTACCAAAAACGGCGCAGGAACGGCCAATGCAATCAACAGCCCCGCAAGAGGTGGCCCGATGAACTGCCCCATAATCTGCTCGACACTCCAAAGCTGCCCATTCGCGCGTTCCAGATCACGTTTGTCTACAACGCTGGGCAATGCCGTTTGCGCTGCGTTATCCCGAACCACTTCGGCGCTTCCGAGCAAAAAGCCCGCTGCACATAGGCCGATGATCAAGGGCAGCGCGCCTGAAGCGGCCTCTGGCAAGGGCATGGGTGGGGCGGACAGGATCAGACCGACAACACCCAGTGTCAAAATCATTCGTAAGATGTCCGCTGCGACCATGAGGCGTTGGCGGTCCATTCGGTCGGTGATTACGCCTGCGGGAAGGGAAAACAGCAGCCACGGCAGCCTCGTTGCGGCAGCGACCGCGGCGATCAATAGCGGGTCACGGGTTATCAGTGAGGCAAGCCACGGGAACGCCAACGCCGAGATGCCATCCCCCAAATTTGAAACAGCCGTTGCGGAAAACAGCAGTCGGAAGTTTCGATTGGCAGCAAATAGCGACATCTGGTGTTTCCCTGTGGTGCTGGGCCGAACCTCGGACTAATCTTGCGCCAAGTCAATCCGGAGAAGCACAATGTCTTTCACTCTCGCCACTTGGAATATCAACTCCGTTCGTTTGCGCGAGGAGCTGGTATTAAAGCTGCTTCGCGAAGAAGCGCCGGATGTGTTGTGCCTTCAAGAATGCAAAAGCCCCGTTGATAAGATCCCGCTCGAGGGGTTTCACGATCTTGGCTACACCCACATCGTGGCGAATGGCCAAAAGGGCTACAATGGTGTCGCGATCATCTCGCGTCTGCCCATGGTAGAGGCCGGCAAGCACGACTATGCCTCTTTGGGGCATGCACGTCATATTGCGGGGCGGTTGGACAATGGGGTGACCATCCACAATCACTACATCCCCGCGGGCGGGGATGTGCCCGATCGTGAAGTGAACGAAAAATTCGGCAACAAGCTGGATTACCTGACCGAGCTGCGCGACGAGTTCCATGCCAAGAAACCCCAAAAATCCATTCTCGTGGGGGACCTAAACATCGCCCCTCGCGAAGATGACGTGTGGTCTCATAAGAAGCTACTCAAGGTCGTCAGCCATACACCCATCGAGGTTGAACATTTCAACGAGGTGATGGACGCAGGCGATTGGGCGGATGTGACCCGCAATGATATTCCCGAAGGTCTGCTGTATTCATGGTGGTCCTACCGCGCCAAGGATTGGGATGCGGCGGACAAGGGGCGTCGATTGGATCACGTTTGGGCGACGTCGGATATCGCGAAGGCGGGTCACTCTTCGCGCGTGGTGCGTCATGCGCGCGGGTGGGAAAAACCCTCGGACCACGCGCCGGTCTTTGCGACATTTGATCTTTGATCAAAGAGCCCACATATACAGAGACAACCAAGCCCTAATACCAAGGACAACAGCATGCTTGAAATGAATGTAGGCGGCATCCCCGCAGGTGGTAACGACCTGATAAAAGATACCTCCGAGGCGACTTTCATGGTCGATGTGATCGAGGCGAGCCATGAGGTTCCTGTGATTGTCGACTTCTGGGCGCCGTGGTGCGGCCCGTGCAAAACCCTTGGGCCAGCTTTGGAGGCTGGGGTGATGGAGGCCAAAGGCGCTGTGAAAATGGTGAAGGTCGATGTTGATCAGAACCAGCAGATCGCAGGTCAGTTGCAAATCCAGTCTATCCCGACGGTCTATGCATTCTATAAAGGCAAGCCGATTGACGCCTTCCAAGGTGCGCTTCCTGCCAGCGAAATCAAGGGCTTCATCGATAAACTGATAGCCGAGTCCGGCGGTGAGGTAGACGAAGGTTTGGGCGATGCGATCGCCGCCGCAGAGTCCATGCTGGAGGAAGGGGAAGCCGAAGACGCTTTGCAAACCTTCGAGGCAATATTGGGCGAAGAGCAAAACAACCCCGCCGCCTATGCAGGGCTCATGCGGTCTCACCTTGCGCTTGAGCAGCTTGAACAGGTCTCGGAGCTGTTGGCCAAAGCACCAGAAGAATTGAACGGTTTACCCGAAATCGAGGCCGTGCGCGCGCAATTGGAGCTGTTGTTGCAGGCCGCTGACACAGGGCCGGCCGCCGAACTGCAAGCTGCGGTAGATGCGAACCCTGACGACCATCAGGCGCGTTTGGATCTGGCGGTTGCATTGCACGCATCCGGTGACGCCAAAGGAGCGGTTGATCAGCTATTGGAACTCTTCCGTCGCGACCGTGAATGGAACGATGGCGCTGCTAAAACGCAGTTGTTCACCGTATTTGATGCGTTGAAGCCGGAAGACCCAATCGTATTGAACGGGCGCCGCAAACTGTCGTCGATGATCTTCCTTTAGGAAACTGCTCGGGAGGGTATCATGCTTATGATAAGTCATTCTGATCTACCCGAGACGATCCCAATATTTCCCTTGTCCGGTGCTATGTTGTTGCCTCGGGCAAGGATGCCGCTTCAGCTTTTCGAGCCGCGCTATCTTCAGATGTTTGAAGATGTGCTCAAGACCCCTCAGCGTTTGATCGGGATGGTGCAGCCCTATGGCGATTCCGAAGGAGGGGAACAGCTCCACACGATTGGCTGCGTCGGGCGGGTCACCCAGTTTTCCGAAACCGAGGATGGGCGCTATATGATCACATTGAATGGCGTATCCAGATATCGAATTTCTGACGAGATTTCCGGATTTCATCCGTATCGCAAAGCAAAGATCAGCTGGGACGGTTTCGAGCGCGACATCGGGGTGCCTGAAAAGGACCCCGCGTTCGACCGGCCAAAATTCATGGTGGAGTTGAAGAAATTCTTCGACGCGAATGATCTGAAAACCGATTGGGACGGGCTAAAGGACGCGGAAACCGAGATGTTGATCAACTCTCTTTCGATGTTGTGCCCGTTTGAGCCGGAAGAGAAACAAGCGTTGTTGGAAGCCCCGACGCTGCCTGAACGACGCGAAACACTTGTCACGTTAATCGAGTTTGCCCTACGAGGCGGCTCCGCCGAAGAGGTGATCCAATGACCGATCCAAAATTTGAACGCCACATGTTAGAGGGCCTCGTGTGTCCGATTAGCCAAGCGACCCTTTCCTATGACGCGGAGCGACAGGAACTGGTGTCAAAAAACGCGAAACTGGCCTTCCCAATTCGTGGCGGCATTCCGATCATGCTAATCGATGAGGCCCGCAAGCTGGACTAAAGCGCACGTCCTTGCATCAGACGCGGCAAATCGCCGGTGAGACCAGCGGCTTCGCGAATGAAGTTCCGGCGCAGGGCAGGGAAGGCGTTGACCACCCCCATGCCAATGTCACGCCCCGCTCGCAGCACTGGGTTGTCGTTTGAAAACAAACCGTTGAAGCTGTTGGTCGCCATCGCCAAAGTCGCCGTATCAAATCTGCGCCACTCCGCATAGCGTGCCAAAACAGCGTCTGTTCCGATGTCTTCGCCGCGTCTGCGGGCATCGACCAGAACTTGCGCCAAAGCCCCGACATCGCGCAGCCCAAGGTTCAACCCTTGTCCGGCAATCGGGTGCACCCCATGTGCCGCATCGCCCACCAGAGCGAGACGTTGGTCGACCAGATGATCTGCCAAAGTCAGGTTCAACGGGTATGAAAAACGCGCGCCCGCCAGATGGATGTTCCCCAAGAAATCACCGAAAGCGGGGCGCAATGCGTCAATGAACTCGGCATCCCCCATGCCTGAAAGCTCGGCGGCGCGTGCATGGGTTTCGGCCCATACAATAGAGCTGCGATTGCCGGTCAAAGGCAAGATCGCGAGCGGACCCGCAGGCATGAAGAACTGATGTGCAATCCCGTTGTGGGGCAATTCATGCCCAATCGCAGCGACCACGGCCGTTTGCCCATAATCCTTAAAACTGCGCGAAATGCCTGCACGTTGTGCAACACCACTGCGGCGACCGTCACTGCCGATGATCAGGCGGCTGCGGACAGATTTGCCCGATGCTAATGTGACCGAAGCACCAGACAGATCCACAGACTGTGCGACAACCGTGTCGGGGGCGATATGTGTGATCCGGTCATTCGCGGTGATGGCGCTTAGAAAGGCGCGGCGAAGGTGGCGGTCCTCAACCATAAAGCCCATGGGGCCTTCCTCGATCTCCGCATGGTCAAAGTGCATCCAGAATGGCGACGGCCCTTCGCCAGCGCGGCCATCGGTAACTTTGATCTCCAACATGGGTTGCGTATTCTGGGCGATGTCGCCCCAAACATTGATGGCATCGAGTAACCGTTTCGAGGCAAGCGCCAAAGCATAAGATCGCCCGTCAAACCGATCATCTGTCAAAGCATCAACTGCCAAACTGTCAATCAAGGTGACCGAAAACCCACCGCCTGCAAGGGCGATAGCAAGGGCACAGCCATTCAGGCCGCCGCCAACAATCGCGATGTCGCTGTCAAATTCCATACAGCTAAATATCTGTGAACTGGTAGCATTGTCCATGCGTTGTGGTGCCGCTACCTTCGGGCCAAATAAGTGCAAGGAATGAATGATGTCGCAAAAATGGTTGGCCATGACGGCCAGTGATCTGGGTCGCGGAATTGAAGCAGGGGACATTGATCCTGTTTCCTTGACGGAGGTCTATCTAGAAGCGGCGCGGGCGCACCAGTTTCGGGATCGGATTTATGCGCGCCTAACCGAAGATCGCGCCCGAGCCGAGGCGCTTGCCGCACAGGAACGCGCGTCGCTGGGGCAACGTCGCGGGCTGCTGGATGGTGTTCCGATATCATGGAAAGACCTGTTCGACACCGCGGGGGTCGCAACCGAAGCAGGGTCGGGGTTGCTGAAAGGGCGCGTCCCTGATGCCGATGCTCAGGTGCTTGTAAATGCGACATCGGCTGGCATGGTGTGCCTTGGAAAAACGCATATGTCGGAATTGGCTTTTTCCGGCCTAGGGTTGAACCCCACAACGGCCACTTCGCCCTGTGTGAATGACGTTGAGGCGGTTTCGGGCGGGTCTTCGTCTGGGGCTGCGACATCAGTGGCGTTCGGTCTGGCTGCGGCTGGAATTGGCTCTGACACGGGGGGATCAGTGCGTATTCCGGCGGCTTGGAATGATTTGGTGGGGCTGAAAACCACTATTGGTCGCCTATCTGTGGAGGGGACGGTCCCGCTGTGCAGCCGGTTTGACACGGTGGGCCCTTTGGCGCGTTCAGTGGAGGACGCGGCCCATATTTTGGCGGCGATCGAAGGCGGTAAAACGGCTGACCTGCGGGGCGCGTCTCTGGACGGTGCCCGCCTGATGATCCTCGACACAGTCGCATTTGATGACATCCGTCCAGAGCCGCGGGCGGGGTTCAACAGTGCCGTAGAGCGATTGAAGGCGGCTGGCGCGCAGATTGAGCGCCAAGAAGCCCCAGAAATTGCCGAAGCTCTTCCTTTGTCAGGTATTCTATTCGCTTCAGAGGCTTACGGCATCTGGAAAGACGAAATTGAAGCCAATCCTAGTGCCATGTTTGCCGAGATACTTGAACGCTTTCGGTCCGGAGCGAATGTCTCTGCGCCGGATTACATTGCAGGTTGGCGGAAGTTGGAGGCGCTTCAGCGGGTGTGGAATGACCGCATTGCCCAATATGATGCCGTCATTCTGCCAACCTCTCCGATTTTGCCGCCGAACACAGAGCGCTTGATGACGGATAGCGAATACTACGTGACCGAAAATCTTCTGGCGCTGCGAAACACTCGTGTCGGGAACCTAATGGGGTCCGCTGGCATCACCTTGCCCACTGGCTTGCCATCAACAGGGATCATGTTTCTTGGGGCGCCACAGTCTGAAGAACATTTGTTGCGACTTTGCTCAGCGGCCGAGGCCGCATTGGCGTGATGGGCCAAAAAGTCACAGGGGTGTAACCAGAATGCTGAAATTACGGTCCTTTTTCTGGACCATGGAGGCTGCATTGGGGTAGCTTAGGGATAACGGGGCAATAATGATCCCGATCCTTGAGGCAGTAAAAGTAGGTCCCAATGACCTTTCCAGAGCGGTTTTCGAACCTGCCACCATATGCATTTCCGCGTTTGCGGTCGCTTCTCGCTGGTCTAGAGCCGGGCGGGGTGCCTGTGGATATGACTATCGGATCGCCTCAACACGCGTTTCCGGAATGGATTTCAGAGATCATTTCCAAGAATGCCGCTGGATTTGGCGGTTATCCGCCGAATGATGGCGCGCCGGAATTACGTGCGGCCATCGCGGCCTGGATCGGACGTCGCTATGATGTGAGCGTCGACTTCGAGACCCAAATCCTAGCGCTGAATGGGACACGCGAAGGTCTGTTCAACGCTGCTGTGGCCCTGAGCCCAGAAGAAAAGAACGGGAAACCGGTCGTATTGATGCCGAACCCGTTTTACCAAGTTTACGCCGTGGCCTCCCTGACGGCGGGGGCTGAGCCGGTTTATGTGCCTGCCACATTCGAAACAGGCTACCTGCCTGATTTCGCAGGCTTGCCTGAAGATGTGTTGAATCGCACCACGGTAGCCTACCTGTGTTCGCCTTCCAACCCGCAAGGGGCGGTCGCGACGCTAGAGTATTGGCAAGATCTGCTGGCCTTGGCTGATAAGTATGACTTCAAGATTTTTGCCGATGAATGCTATTCGGAAATCTATCGTACTATGGCCCCGACAGGTGCGCTAACGGCTTCGAAAGGCCATGATCCTGAAAGGGTCGTTCTGTTTAATTCGCTGTCCAAGCGGTCGAACCTTGCGGGGCTAAGGTCCGGTTTTGCGGCCAGTGGCCCAGAGAATATGAAACGCCTGAAAGCCTTGCGTGCCTACGCAGGGGCGCCCTTGTCGTTGCCCTTGCAACGTGCGGCGGAACAGGTTTGGGCCGACGAAGATCACGTCGAAGCCAACCGCGCCCTCTACCGCGAAAAATTGGATTTCAGTGATACGGTCTTTGGCGATGTTGCAGGCTACAAGTCTCCCGAAGCGGGGTTCTTCTTGTGGCTTCCAGTCAAAGACGGCGAAGAGGCAACAAAGGAGCTGTGGACCAGCGCGGGCGTCAAAGTTTTGCCCGGCGCATATCTGGGCCGCGACTACATGGGGTCAAACCCTGGTACAAAATATATCCGGGTGGCCTTGGTCGCCCCAATGAACGAATTGCAGCCGGGGTTAACCCGCCTCAAGAGCTGCATCTACGGTTGAAGGTGAGGAAGTAGTTATGGCGTATCAAGCAAGGCCACGCGATCCGTTTTTGGACAGCGACATGCAAGCAGCGATCGAGAAGCGGGGCAAAGAGCTCTTTGGCTTCGGGCTGCTGGCTGTTGGCATCTTGGTGACCATGTTGCTGCTCTCTTATGTGCCGGAAGACCCAAGCTGGATGTCCGCCACGGATGAGCCGGCTAAAAACTGGTTGGGCCGCTATGGCGCGTATCTTGCAAGCCCGTTGTTCATCATCGTTGGGTTCGGTGCATGGGCAATTTCATTTATTACCGTCGTCTGGGGGCTTCGTTTTGTGATGCACCGCGGCGAAGACCGCGCTTTGGGCCGCTTGATGTTCGCGCCCTTGGCGATTGCATTGGCCTCTGTTTATGCCTCTACCCATGTTCCCGTCAGCGAATGGACGCATTCGTTTGGGCTTGGCGGATTGTTCGGTGACACCGTTTTGGGCGCGATTCTTGGCGTTGCCCCGATCAGCGCGACCTTTGGGCTTAAGGTATTGGCGTTCTTTGTTTTCTTTGGCCTGATCTTCTTGTCATTGTTTGTTTTGGGCTTTGATCGGTCTGAAATTACATCTGTTACACGGTTTATGTTGATCGGCGTAATCCTGACCTACGCCAGCATCATGAAGCTGCTGGGCAGCACCGGTAAGGGGGCCGTATTTGCGGCCTCTAAGGCAAATGAATTGCGGGTTAAGCGGAAAGAAGCCCGCCTAACTGCGGCGGCGGTTGAAACTTATGCTGACGAAGAACCTATCGCAGGTCCGGCTCTGCGCCGCGCTCCGATTGTGCACTCCCAGCAACCTGCCATGGAGCCACAGATCGACATTGACCAACCCGTTGCAAAACCAAGTCTTCTGGCGCGCCTTCCAGGGTTGAAGCCCCGCGAGTCGGAACTGGCATATGATGATGAACCGGCGGTTATTCACGACGACGTGGATCCCGATGATCGCATTAAGTCAAAAATCTCTGACGTGATTAAGAACCGTGGTCGCCGGACCAAGCCTTTGGAATACACCGAAGAGCCAGTTGGCCGCCCTGAACCACAATTGACCCGTGGCCGTGGCCCTGAACCGCTGCGCATAGAGCCGGTTTTGCGTGAGGCGCCCCAGCCCGACTATATGCATGATGACGAGCTAATAGAGCCTGTATCGGAGCCAATGCCCGAAATGCCTGCCGTCGCTCCGCCTATGGCGCGTGTGAATGCGCCTTTGACGAAACCAGTCGTCCAGCAACCGGTGCGCAAGCCGATTGCCCCATCGAAACGTGCCGCTGCAGAAGCGCAGCCCGCATTGCAATTCGAGGACAAAGCATCCGAATTCGAACTCCCACCGCTGAGCTTGTTGACCAGTGAAGCCACGGTAGAGCGCCATATCCTCAGCGACGAGGCCTTGGAAGAAAACGCACGCATGCTGGAAGCGGTACTCGATGACTACGGCGTGAAAGGCGAAATCGTGTCTGTGCGTCCAGGCCCTGTTGTCACCATGTACGAATTGGAACCGGCACCCGGTTTGAAGGCCTCTCGCGTAATCGGCCTGTCGGACGATATTGCGCGTTCCATGTCGGCTTTGTCTGCGCGTGTGTCTACGGTTCCTGGCCGAACAGTGATTGGGATCGAACTTCCAAATGAAAAGCGCGAAATGGTCGTTCTGCGCGAAATCCTCTCGGCCCGCGATTTTGGTGACGGCAATCAAAAGCTGCCACTGGCGTTGGGGAAAGACATTGGTGGTGATCCTATCGTGGCGAACCTTGCCAAGATGCCTCACCTGCTGATCGCCGGTACGACGGGGTCGGGTAAGTCTGTGGCGATCAACACGATGATCTTATCGCTGCTCTACAAGTTGACGCCGGAAGAGTGCCGCTTGATTATGATCGACCCTAAAATGCTGGAACTCAGCGTTTATGACGGCATTCCGCACCTGCTGTCTCCAGTTGTAACCGACCCTAAAAAGGCGGTTGTGGCCCTGAAATGGACCGTGGGCGAGATGGAAGAGCGCTACCGCAAAATGTCCAAAATGGGCGTTCGCAACATCGACGGCTACAACAGCCGCGTGAAAGATGCGCTGGCGAAAGGCGAGATGTTCTCGCGCACAGTTCAAACCGGTTTCGATGATGATACCGGCGAGCCGATCTTCGAGACCGAAGAATTCCAGCCCGAAACCATGCCCTATATCGTGGTTGTGGTCGACGAGATGGCCGACCTGATGATGGTCGCAGGCAAAGAGATCGAAGCATGTATTCAGCGTTTGGCACAAATGGCACGTGCGTCGGGTATCCACCTGATCATGGCCACTCAGCGCCCGTCGGTTGACGTGATCACCGGTACGATCAAGGCCAACTTCCCCACAAGGATTTCGTTCCAAGTAACGTCGAAGATCGACTCGCGGACAATCCTTGGTGAAATGGGTGCGGAGCAACTGCTGGGCATGGGCGATATGCTTTACATGGCTGGTGGCTCCAAAATCACACGTATTCACGGGCCATTCGTATCTGATGAAGAGGTCGAAGAAATCGTGAACCACCTCAAGTCCTTTGGCCCGCCGACCTATATGTCTGGTGTGGTGGAAGGCCCGTCGGATGAAAAATCCAGCGACATTGATCAGGTTCTTGGGCTTGGAGGAAATACAGACGGTGAGGACGCGCTATATGACACGGCAGTTCAGATCGTCTTAAAGGACCGTAAGTGCTCCACATCCTACATCCAGCGCAAGCTTGCGATTGGCTACAACAAAGCCGCACGTCTTGTAGAGCAGATGGAAGATGAAGGCGTCGTCTCACCGGCCAATCATGTCGGCAAGCGCGAGATCTTGGTGCCAGAGCAACACTAGATCCTGCGCAATATTGCGCTGTGTTTCAGCTTCGTGAAGGGCCAAGGGTTTAAACCCCTCGGCCCTTCGCTTATTTTAAGAACATGATGATTAAACAATTGATCCTTGCCCCTGTTCTGTCGCTCGCTTTGGCGGTGCCAGCTATGGCCGAAAAGATTTCGCTTTCGCAAATCTCGAACTACCTCAACAGCTTTCAAACAGCGAAAGGGGACTTCACCCAGATCAACGAGGACGGCTCCGTCACGACCGGTGAAATCCTGATCAAACGTCCGGGACGCGTACGTTTTGACTATGCTGCCCCAGACAACAGTCTTGTTATCGCAGGCGGTCAACAAGTCGCGGTGTTTGACCCGAAGTCAAATGTGCCACCGCAGCAGTTTCCCCTGAAGCGCACGCCCCTGAACTTGATTTTGGCTAAGAATGTGAACTTCAATAAGTCCAACATGGTTGTAGGTCATCGTGATGACGGCACAGCAACCGTGGTGAAGGTACAAGACCCTAAACACCCAGAATACGGCAACATCCAGCTGAAGTTCACTTCAAATCCGGTGGAGCTGCGCCAATGGGTCATCACGAATGACGCGGGCGGTCAAACCACTGTGATTTTGGGAGAGCTTGAAAAGGGCGTGAAAATTGGCGCACGCCCCTTCAGTATTCCGCAGGAAATTCACGATAGGGGCCTGAACTAGGCCCCTAAGCCTTTCCGCATCGGATAAGTTGGCTGCGATACATCTCGGATCGATCTGCAACGGCGCCCGAGACGCGCACCAACCAAGCCTTCTTGTTGTATGATCCGCGCGCAAATCCGGTACGCCCTTCATGATAGGCAAGGTACTGGTTGCGCGCGTCATACTTCGAGATGCCCAGCCGGTCCGAGCTGCCATCCATGTACCAGCCCATAAAATCAACAGCGTCGCTAAATCGATCCCGCTTGGCGCTAAACCGGCGTTGATCTTGCTGGTATTCCTTCCACGTTGCATCCAATGCCTGACTGAACCCAAATGCAGAGCTTTGACGCCCCATCGGAATAACCCCAATCGCATAGCGGAAGGGTGTGCGTGCATCGCTGACGAATTTACTTTCTTGATGGATAGTTGCCATCTGCACGTGAACGGGGATGCCCCATTTGCGCTGAACGGCCTTCATGCTCTTGAGCCAACCCGACTTCTGCGACACAATTGAGCACGCGTTGTCCAAGTTTCTAGGTGGCTTGCCGCCACCACCGCCACATGCGGACACGAGTAGAACAAACGCTAACGCGGTGAATATTTTCTTCATGATACCTGCTCGCCTTGATTTGGGCTTTTGCCTTTTTGGCTTTGCTGAATCCTAGCGCAAAAGAAACATCCACGCAAATACCCCTGCGCCCCAATTCAGATCAAAACCGCTAATGTGAGCGGGATGTAGCCAACGGATAACAAGGTCGAAACGACCACAAGGCCCGCAACAACATCGCTGTCGGCTTCGTATTTCACGGACAAAAGATAAGAAGTCACAGCGACCGGTGTGGACACTTGCAAAATCAGCACGGCCATCGGGACTGCAGGCAGATCAAACCACTTCCCCGCGATAATCGCGGCCCCTATGCAGATGCCAACCTTGAAAGCCGAGACCATCAGGGCCTTGCTGATGCCCGCCGGTTTCAAACGGGCGACGGCCACTCCGAGGGTGATCAGCATCATCGGAATTGCCATTTGCCCGACGAGGTCGATCGTATTGGTTAAGAAGCGCGGGGTTTCCCAGTCCATGACCAAAAATACCGCGCCCAATATAGTTGCGCCGACCAAAGGCTCTTTGATGACTTTCGTTAAGGACCCGCCCCCAGAGACCAGCCAAACCCCAAATGTGAATGACAAAATGGCCATGATCGCGAAAACAACGACGGCGAACCCTAGTCCTTCTTGGCCAAATGCAAACAGAGCAAGGGGCAAGCCCAAATTCCCCGTATTCCCGAAAATCAAAGGGGCGAGATAGGTGCGGCTGTCCATAGAACCAAATCGTACAACCACAAAACTTGCAATGGTTACAATGCCATAAGCAGTAATCGTCGCCAAAGAAATCGCTGTCAAAGCATCAGGGGAAATTTCTGTTCTCATCAGCGCTGAGAATATCAAACAGGGCACTGAAAGTGTCATTGCAAGTCGGGTAACGAATTCTATGCGGTAGTCAAAACCCAGTTTGACCCATGTAAATCCGATTGCAGCAAGGATGAAAACTGGGGCTACGATTTCTATGACCGTGGAGAATATGTTCACAAACTGTTTCCCCGAAAATAGGCGCCCATTCATGGACAAACCTCTCTGAGTAGGTCTATCTACAGAGGGTAGAGGTTGCAATGTTATGCTTAAAACTCAGGCGAAGTTCACACTGGGCCAGATAGTGCGCCACAAGAAACACCCCTTCAGAGGGGTGATTTTTGACGTGGACGCAGAGTTCTCCAATACCGAAGAATGGTATGACAATATCCCGAAGGATAGCCGTCCGCACCGCGATCAACCGTTCTATCACCTGTTGGCCGAAAATGACGAAAGCTACTATGTGGCCTATGTTTCCGAGCAGAACTTGGCCGCTGATATGACCGGAGAGCCAATTGACCATCCCGATCTGGAAGCGATGTTCGGTGACTACGACGGCCGTGGGAAATACCCGCTACAGTTCGACTTCAATTAATACCCCAAGGCGCAGCCGTCTTTTCGAGGATCAGAGGCGCCATGAAGAACGCCTGTTTCACGATCAATATAGATAGCCTGCGCGCCACCGATGGGTCCGTCCGGCGTGACAACCGCATGCCCTAGGTCAGCCAGTTCTTGGCGAACACTCTGGGAATATCCGCGCTCTACTCGCAGCTCACCCTCATCAGAGAAACTGCGCGGCGCGTCGATGGCGGCTTGGGGATGCATGTCAAAATCTACAAGATTGCTTACAAATCGTGCATGCCCGTTGGGCTGATAGGCACCCCCCATGACACCAAAGGGCATGATGACTTCGCCGCCGCGACGCAACAAACCAGGAATGATCGTGTGCATCGGGCGTTTGCCACCGGCCGCCTCGTTTGGGTGACCTTTTTCCAAGGTAAAGCCGCAACCGCGGTTTTGAAACAATATGCCAAATTTGTCGGACGCGAGGCCTGACCCGAAGCTATGAAAGATCGAGTATATCAACGAAACCGACATCAGGTCTTTGTCGACGACCGTAATATAGACGGTGTCTTTGTGCACTTGTTCTGACAATGACGCAGGAGGGGCCAAGGCTTTTTTCGGGTCGATCAAATCGGCAAGCCGTTTGGCCGTTTCAGATGCAAGCATGCCATCGACGCCTGTGCTGTGGGCTTCATCAGCGATGAATGTGTTGCGTGCGGCATAAGCCAGTTTCGCGGCTTCGGCCTCGACATGCGCACGCAGTGAACCGAAGGGGTCCATCGAGGGCAGATCGAAGTGTTTTAAGATGTTGTTCATCAAGATCGCTGTCGCACCTTGCCCGTTTGGCGGGTGCTCTACCAATTCGGTTCCTTTGTAGTCAGCGGATATCGGCTGGGTGTATTCACAGGTCGTTGCCGCAAAATCATCCAAGGTGTGATGACCGCCCGCCGCCTTCAAAGAGGAAACCATATCGTCTGCGACCTCCCCTTCATAAAAGCCGGCGCGCCCGAATTGCGATATGCGGCGCAACACTTCTGCCTGCTGCGGGGATCGAAACAGCTGTCCGGCCTTGGGGGGCTTCCCACCAAATAGATAGTACTGAGCAGCGGCACCCTTCGGGACGGATTTCGCAAGGTCCCAGTCAAAACTAGTGCGCGGTGCCACGGGAACACCGGTCTCGGCGTAGTAGATGGCAGGTGCCAGCGCGGCCCTCAGGCCAAGTTTTCCGTGATCCTTGCTTAACCGACAGAAGGCATCAACCGCACCTGGAAGCGTGATTGCGTCAGCTGTATCTTTCGGGATCGCGTTTAGCCCACGGGCGCGCAGCTTTGCCGCCGACATCGCTTTTGGCGCTCGGCCGGATCCGTTCAATGCAATCGCTTCTGATTCTCCGGATTTTTGCAGCAAAACAAAGCAATCGCCGCCAATTCCGGTCATTTGTGGTTCACAAATCCCCAGCAACACGGCCCCTGCTATGGCAGCGTCGACAGCGTTTCCGCCAGCTTCCAGCATTTGCACCGCAACTTTCGCCGCCAGCGGGTGCGACGTCGCGCACATACCATTGGTGGCAAGCACCGTGGAGCGCCCAGGGAGTTGAAAATCACGCATGTGGAGGCCTTTCGAATTCCGATGATCGCAACGATAGGTAGGAATTCGGGAAAGTCTACTAACGATCACGCCTGTTCGAGTTAGGGGGAGTTAGTCCTCGGCGTCACGCATCTGGGTGGGGGCTGATGAACGTGACGCCGAGTGAAGCTCTGCAGCTACAAGCAAAATTTCACATTCAAATGAGGCAACTGCATGGACGAAGTTGGACATTTTCGAGAAGAAGAAAGCCCCTACCTTGACCTTTCACGAGCGCATTTTGCGCTTCGCCAGAGTTACAGCGCGGGTTCTTGATTGGTTGGGATTTGCACGCAAAAGATGTTTTGCGTAGGGGCGCGGCGATACTCCATGTGGGAAGATAGGCTGCGGATGAAAAACCATCCGAATCCGCCTTCAGGAAGGTCGTCGATTTCCACGGTGGTGTCTTCCAATTCTGTTTCCGGCGGCGCTAAGCCAGGCATAGGAATACCATGATCCCGCGATTCAATTGATATCATGTCGTCAGTACAAAGCACTGAAATCAGGATATCCCCCAAATTTGAATTCTCGTAGCCGTGTTCAGCAATGTTGTTCAGCACTTCGGCCAGTACAATTTCTGTGCCGATAAAGCCTTCTGACTGGGCTGGGAATTCTTGCCGGAGGCGACCCATGATTTCCACCACTGCGTCGCGTATGGAAAGCGGATCCGCGTTGATAGTGTCTTCGTAGTGAAGACGTGGCGCACCATATACCAAGGGTGATTGGGCCAAGTTGTTCACGCAGCACTGGCACCTTTGGAGCCATCATTCGCTAAGGCCTCGTCCACGCTTGCGTATAGCAAAAACACGTTGTCCATACGGGTCAGCTTAAACACCTTGTCTACGGCTGCGGTTAGTCCGCACAATTCCAGCTTCTGGCCTTTTAGCGACTTCAATGCAGCGACCATGGCGCCCAATCCGCTGCTGTCCATAAAGGTGACAGTAGAGAGGTCCATTATCACCCGACCGCTGGCATTTGAGGTGGCCTCACGGAAGTTATCTTTGAAATGGAGGGCGGTTGCCGCGTCGATCCGGTTCTCTGCTAAAGTAAGGACAAGGGTGCCGTTTGGTGTTTCTGTCGTTTGCATCATTTTCCACTCTCCTGATCTTTTCAGGTTCATGGACTAGACGCCAAAGGTTACCGTTCTGTATGTATGCCACCGTCGTTAACAGAAAAGGTGTCTAAAAATGTCCGTATATATAACTGGTGCCAGCCGTACTCCGATGGGTGGGTTCCAAGGAGCCTTTGACAACGTAGAGGCTGCGCAACTCGGTGGATCCGCAATCAAGGCCGCATTGGCGCAGTCCGGTTTGACAACCGTTGACGAGCTGCTGATGGGGTGCGTGTTGCCAGCAGGTCAGGGCCAAGCCCCTGCGCGGCAAGCAGGATTCGCAGCAGGTCTGGGCGAAGAAGTGCCAGCGACTACGCTCAACAAGATGTGCGGATCGGGGATGCAGGCGGCTATGATGGCCTTTGACCAACTGTCGCTGGGTCATAGCGAAACAATGGTTGCAGGCGGCATGGAAAGCATGACCAAGGCGCCATATCTATTGCCAAAAATGCGCGGCGGTGCGCGGATCGGCCACCAAGGGGTGCAAGATTCGATGTTCCTCGACGGGCTAGAAGACGCCTACGACAAGGGTCGTTTGATGGGCACATTCGCCGAAGACTGCGCAGAATCCTTCCAATTCACCCGCGAAGCGCAGGACGAATATGCGCTGCGGTCCCTGTCCAACGCCTTGGCCGCACAAGAAAGTGACGCCTTCGCGGGCGAAATCTCGGCGGTGGAAGTGGGTGGCCGCAAGCCGTTCACCGTCAGCCAAGATGAGCAGCCTGCAAAGGCCCGCCCAGAGAAAATTCCACAGCTCAAACCTGCCTTCCGCAACGGCGGGACCGTGACTGCGGCGAACTCTTCATCCATTTCGGACGGCGCAGCAGCCCTCGTGATGGCGTCGGAAGCCGGAGTTAAGGCGCATAACCTAACCCCGCGTGCCCGTGTGGTGGGCCACGCAAACCATGCGCAAGCGCCGGGTTTGTTCACCACGGCCCCTGTTCCTGCCGCGCGCAAGTTGCTCGACCGGATTGGCTGGAGCGTCTCTGACGTTGACCTTTGGGAAGTGAACGAGGCCTTCGCGGTCGTCCCGATGGCATTCATGCACGAAATGGGGCTGGAGCGCGACATTATCAACGTGAATGGCGGCGCATGTGCTTTGGGGCACCCGATTGGGGCCTCTGGGGCGCGCATTATCGTGACATTGCTGAATGCGTTGGAAACCCGCGGGTTGAAGCGGGGTGTCGCGGCGATTTGCATCGGCGGGGGCGAGGGCACGGCCATCGCGATTGAAACCGTCTGATGGCTGACTACGCCGCACTTGCCAAAACGGTAGCTGCCCTTGTGGAGGGCGAAGATGATGCCGTTTCTTTGATGGCGACTGTGGCGTGCGAATTGCACCACGCGGATGACCGGTTCGATTGGACAGGGTTTTACCGCGTGGTTGCACCCGAACTGCTAAAGATCGGCCCTTACCAAGGGGGGCACGGGTGTTTGGTCATTCCGTTCTCTCGTGGGGTGTGCGGCGCGGCGGCGCGTCTGGAGCAAACTCAACTTGTTCCGGACGTTGATGCCTTCCCTGGCCATATTGCATGCGCGTCTACGACCCGCTCTGAGTTGGTGCTGCCTGTGTGGAACGGGGCAGGGGATCTGATTGCGGTGTTGGATATCGATAGCAACCAGCCTGATGCTTTCAGTCAGGTGGATGCGGACCGGCTCGCGGATATTTTGCAGGATGTTTTCGGAAAAATTTGAGGCGCATGTGACATTTTGCTTGCGCGACTCGTGAGTTTTGTACTTTGGTGAAAAAAAGGTTAAAAATTTCACGAAAGTCAAATGAAGCATATGCAGCCCAGCCAAACCGTAACCCTAGGGGCCGATCTTCGGGCCTTGAGAAAGGCACGCGGGTTGAAGCTGGCGGAGCTGGCAGAAACGCTTGATCGCTCGGTTGGTTGGCTCAGTCAGGTGGAACGGGACCTCTCCGAGCCGTCGATCACCGATTTGCGGCATATGGCCAAAGCCCTCAATGTTTCTGTCTCTAGCTTGTTTCGCCAAGCGGCCTCAGCAGTAGAGGAGCAAGGTCTGATTGTCAGGGCTGGCTCGCGGCGTCCGATTGGATCGTATGAAGCAGGGCTGAAAGAGGAACTCCTTTCGCCGGATCTGACCGACGACTTTGAGGTTGTCCATTCCACCTTCGAGCCGAAAAGCGAAATTACCGAACCGGTGTGCCGCCCTACTCAAGAAGTGGGATATGTGGTTTCAGGCAAGCTGGATCTATGGATATCTGGCACAACGTTTACCCTGAACGTCGGTGATAGCTTTCGCATCCGAGGCGAGCCCTTCCGTTGGATGAACCCCTATTCGACCACCGCTGTGGTGATCTGGGTTATTGCACCTCCGGTGTATTAGATGACTTTCGAGGGTTGGATCATATTTGCGGTGTTCTGGGTGGTCTTTGTCGCCACGCCAGGGCCGAACGCAGTCAATTGCATCCAAAACGGGATGACACATGGCTTCCGGCGATCCCTATGGGGGGTGCTGGGCATCCTGACACAGGCGACGCTGTTTTTGCTGCTGTCGGCGGCTGGGGTCACGGCACTGCTGTCGCAAGCCCCAGAGGTGTTCTATTGGGGCAAGCTGCTAGGCGCTGGGTTCTTGGTGTTCCTTGGCGTTCGCGGGCTGTTGAACGCAGGCAAGCCGGTGACGCCGCGCCACGTCTCTGCGCGATCAATCTACCTGCGGGCCTTCTTGATCGCGACCATCAACGTCAAATCCATTGCGGGCTATTTCGCGGCCTTCTCGCAGTTTGTGCAGCCGGATATTCCCGTCTGGTCTCAAATGTGGGTGATCATGCCGACGGCCCTTGTAATCACCAGCTTGAGCTACCTCGGTTTCACCGCCGTGGGTGCTGGGCTTGGCCGCGCGGCCATCGGCGCGATCCTGAATGTTTGGGTCAGACGCGTTATGGCGGTGTGTTTTATAGTTTACGGCGTGCTGCTTGGCAGTTCTCCGGTGCCGGTGGCCAAACAATGACCACCTTCAGATTTCAGCGACATACAGACACGGGCCGGTCCCGTCAAAAGGAGCAAAACGATGAGTGACTTTCCTACAACCGCACGTGTTGTAATTATTGGTGGCGGGGTTGTCGGTACGTCGACCTTGTACCACCTCGCAAAGGCAGGTTGGGACGATTGCGTTCTGTTGGAAAAGAACGAACTGACGGCTGGCTCAACGTGGCACGCTGCAGGGAACTGCCCCAACTTCGCTCCGAACTGGGCGGTGATGAATATGCAGCGCTACGGGTTGGAAATGTACCGTACGCTGGCCGACGACGTGGACTACCCGATGAATTATCACGTCACCGGTGCGGTGCGCTTGGCGCATACCAAAGAGCGTATGAAAGAGTTTGAGAAGGTCGCATCTCAGGCGCGCTATCAAGGGCTGCAAATGGACATTTGCACACCGGCAGAACTGAAAGAATACAACCCCTTCATGGAAACGCATGACCTTGAAGGCGGGCTGTGGGATCCACTGGACGGTGACATTGATCCGGCACAGCTGACGCAAGCTTTGGCCAAAGGCGCACGCGATGCCGGTGGCCGGATCGAACGGTTCTGCCCTGTGATCGGGCTGGAACGCGATGGTGACGAATGGATCGTGAAGACCGAAAAAGGCGATATTAGAGCCCAATATGTGGCCAACTGTGCCGGTTACTACGCCCAACGCGTCGGAGAAATGTTCAAGCCATTCGGTGGTCGCACGGTTCCAATGGTTGTGATGTCCCACCAGTACTTCCTGACTGAGCCAATCGCCGAACTGGAAGCTTGGACGAAGGAGAAGGGCCACAAAATGCCGATGATCCGCGACGTGGATATCAGCTACTACCTGCGTCAGGACAAGCACGGCCTGAACCTCGGCCCATATGAAATGAACTGCAAGGCGCATTGGGTTACGCCCGAAGACCCGATGCCCGAGGACTTCAGCTTCCAGCTGTATCCGGATGATCTGGAACGCCTTGAATATTACATCGAAGACGCAATGGAGCGCCTGCCAATCTTGGGCACTGCTGGCGTTGGCCGTAACATCAACGGCCCGATTCCCTATGCCCCAGACGGCTTGCCGATGATCGGACCAATGCCGGGCGTCAAAAACGCCTTTGAGGCGCATTCCTTCACCTTTGGCATCGCTCAAGGCGGTGGTGCGGGCAAGGTTCTGTCCGAGTGGATCATGCACGGTGAAACCGAAATGGATATGTGGGCCGTCGATCCGCGTCGCTACACTGACTACGCCGACCATGACTTCTGCCACTCGAAGGCGTTGGAAACCTATGGCCACGAATATGCCATGCATTTCCCGCATCACGAATGGCCTGCTGGTCGCGACAAGAAGCTGTCGCCAAACCATGCAAGCCTGCTGTCTGCGGGGGCCCAGATGGGGGCTTACAACGGCTGGGAACGCGCAAACTGGTTCGCCAAGGACGGGGATGACACCTCCGAGGAATCGACCCAAACATGGAGCCGCAAGGGGCCTTGGGAGCAACGCATCAAAGAAGAGGTCGCGGCTTGCACAGACGGCGTCGGCATCCTCGATATGCCGGGCTTCTCGCGCTACAAACTTAGCGGTGAGGGCGCTGCGGAATGGCTGCGGACCCAAATCGCAGGCGCTTTGCCAAAAGCTGGCCGGATGAATCTTGGTTACTTCTCCGACAGCCGCGGACGCATTGTAACCGAGGTGACGATCATTCGCTGGGGGGAAGACGACTTCTGGATCATGACCGCGGCCGTGGCGCAATGGCATGACTTCGAGTTCCTCAAAGGCCGCTTGCCGGCTGACGGCTCTTTGTCGCTCACGGATATCACCAAAGAATGGTCCACCAAATTGGTCACCGGTACGAAATCGCGCGAGTTGATCCAAGAATTGGCCCCTGAGGCCGATCTGACAACCGGTTGGCTGACGATCCAAGACGCGGTTGTTGCGGGCAAACCAGCCAAGTTGTTCCGCATCTCCTTCGCGGGCGAGTTGGGCTGGGAAGTTCACACATCCTTCGAGGACAGCGCAGCTGTCTATGAAGCTGCACGCACTGCGGGGGCTACGCCGTTCGGAATGTACGCCCTGAACTCTATGCGTATCGAGAAAGGTTACCGTACTTGGAAAGGTGATTTGTCGACCGACTACACCCTTCTCGAAGGGGGGCTGGATCGCTTTGTGCGTCTGAACAAAGAACAAGACTTCCCTGGTAAGGCCGCTTTGGCCGCCGAGATGCAACAAGGCCCTAAAAAGGGATTTGTGACGCTTGTTGTCGACGCTGGTGACGCTGACGCGCCCTACATGTCTCCTGTTTGGATGGGGGATGAAATCGTCGGCGAGACCACATCAGGCGACTGGGGCTACCGGATCAACAAATCTGTGGCTTTGGGCGTCGTGAAGGCAGAAGCAGCCAAACCCGGAACCGAGCTGGAGGTAGAGATCTTCGGCGTACGCTGCCGCGCGGTTGTCCAAGAAGACCAGCCTTTGTGGGACCCTGAAAACGCACGCATTCGCGCATAGTACCCCTCGCGGATTGAAAGGACATAAGACATGACATTACCTACACATGCCCGCGTTGTTATCATCGGCGGCGGGGTCATCGGGTGCTCGGTTGCCTATCACTTGGCTAAACTTGGCTGGAAGGACATCGTGCTGCTGGAACGCAAGCAGCTGACGTCTGGTACAACTTGGCACGCGGCGGGCTTGATTGCGCAGCTACGGGCAACCAAGAACATGACGAAACTGGCGAAATACAGCCAAGAACTCTACGGCGATCTGGAGGCTGAAACAGGCGTCGCAACAGGCTTCAAGCGCTGCGGTTCGATTACTGTTGCATTGACTGACGAGCGGCTGGAGGAAATCAACCGACAAGCGGCAATGGCGCGGTCCTTTGGGGTCGAAGCAGAGTCTATTTCGCCTGAAGAGGTCAAAAAGCGCTACGAGCACATCAACATTGATGGTGTCGTAGGCGGCGTGTATCTGCCGTTGGACGGCCAAGGTGATCCAGCCAATATTGCGCAGGCTTTGGCCAAAGGGGCCCGCCAGAACGGGGCCCTCGTCAAAGAGGGTTACTTGGTCACTTCGATCGAAAAGGAAGGCCGTCGCGTCACTGGGGTAACTTGGGAAGGCGCGAACGGTGAAGCAGGCTCTATTCAGGCTGAACACGTTGTAAACTGTGGTGGCATGTGGGGCCATGAGGTTGGTCGCATGGCGGGCGTAAATGTTCCGCTTCACGCTTGTGAGCACTTCTACATCGTAACTGAAAACGTAGCGGGCCTCACTCAAATGCCGGTCCTTCGGGTGCCGGATGAATGTGCGTATTACAAAGAAGATGCGGGCAAGATGCTCTTGGGGGCGTTTGAGCCTGTGGCGAAGCCTTGGAAGCTCGACATTCCGAAGGATTTTGAATTCGACCAACTTCCAGAGGACTTCGACCACTTCGAGCCAATTCTAGAAGCCGCGGTCGAGCGTCTGCCCATGTTGGCCGACGCGGGCATCCATACCTTCTTTAACGGCCCTGAATCTTTTACGCCGGACGACGCCTACCACCTTGGTTTGGCGCCAGAGCTGGATAACTTCTGGGTCGCGGCAGGCTTCAATTCCATCGGCATTCAATCGGCAGGCGGTGCAGGGTCTGCGCTGGCGCAATGGATGGACGAAGGCGAGAAGCCGTTCGATCTGGGTGACGTGGACATCAGCCGGATGCAGCCATTTCAAGGCAATCGCACCTACTTGCATGAGCGCTCCAAAGAGACGCTGGGTCTCCTCTATGCGGATCACTTCCCGTTCTTGCAAAAGAAAACGGCGCGCGGCGTTCGGCGCACGCCCTTCCATCAGCACTTGCTCGACAATGGGGCAGTCATGGGGGAGCTTGCAGGCTGGGAACGGGCAAACTGGATTGCGGACAAAGGCCAAGAGCCCGAGTACCAATACACTTGGAAACGCCAGAACTTCTTCGACAACGTCGCCCGTGAACATGCGGCAGTGCGCGGCAATGTGGGCATGTATGATATGTCCTCTTTTGGCAAGATTAGGGTCGAAGGTCGTGATGCCGAAGCCTTTATGAACTATGTCGGGGGCGGCGATTATTCGGTGCCTGTTGGCAAGATCGTTTATACGCAGTTCTTGAACTCCAAAGCAGGAATTGAGGCAGACGTAACAGTCACGCGCCTGTCCGAAACGGCGTTCTTGGTCGTTACTCCAGCTGCTACGCGCCTTGCGGACGAGACATGGATGCGCCGCAATGTTGGTGACTTCAATGTTGTGATCACAGACGTAACCGCAAGCGAAGGTGTGCTTGCGGTGATGGGGCCAAATTCTCGGAAGCTGTTGGAAAAGGTCTCTCCGGCTGATTTCAGCAACGAGACGAACCCCTTCGGCACCGCAAAAGTCGTCGAAATCGGCATGGGTCTCGCGCGGGTTCACCGTGTGACCTATGTGGGCGAGTTGGGCTGGGAGGTCTACGTGAGTGCGGATCAGGCGGCCCATGTTTTCGAGACGCTTCTTGAAGCTGGCCGCGATATGGATCTGAAGCTGTGTGGCATGCATATGATGGACACGTGCCGCATCGAGAAGGGCTTCCGCCATTTCGGCCATGACATCACATCCGAGGATCACGTCATGGAAGCCGGTCTTGGCTTTGCGGTGAAGAAAGACAAAGCCAACTTTATCGGCCGTGAAGCCGTGTTGGAGAAGGCCGAAAAGGGTCTAAACATGCGTCTTTTGCAGTTCAAGCTCATCGAGCCTGAGCCGTTGTTGTATCATGCCGAACCCATTTTGCGTGACGGTGAACTGGCAGGCTACCTGACCTCAGGGTCCTATGGGCACCACCTAGGGGCCGCCATGGGGATGGGATATGTCCCGTGCCACGGTGAAAAACTGGCGGATGTTTTGGCCTCTACTTATGAGATCGACGTCGCCGGAGTACGTGTAAAAGCAGAGGTGTCCTCCAAACCTTTCTACGACCCGAAATCGGAACGTGTGAAAGTCTAGCCCTTGCAACTGACGGGCCATGGTGGTGAATGATGCCATGGCCCGTTTAAACAACATCCCTGAAAAATCCGGTGACAGCCCTGCGGGGTTGGCATTTGCTGTATCCGCATATTTTCTCTGGGGGTTCTTGCCGCTGTACATGAAGGCGCTTTCCCATGTGCCTGCGGCCGAAGTTGTGGCACATCGCGTGATCTGGTCCATTCCGGTGGCGGGGGCAGTGTTGATCCTTTTGGGGCGCACCAAAGATATAAAAGAGGCTCTAACATCGCCAAAAATGCTGGCGATGGGGTGTCTGACCGCTACGTTGATTTCGCTCAACTGGGGCATCTATGTTTGGGCAATTAGCGTCGGGCAAACACTTGATGCAGCGCTTGGCTATTACATCAATCCTGTGTTTTCCGTGTTTCTTGGGGCGGTGATCTTGAAGGAACGGCTGAGTGGGCTTCAATGGGGCGCAGTCGCATTGGCCTTCGCTGCGATTGTGGTGCTCACGATTGATGCGGGGCGGCTGCCGCTGGTCTCTATCGGCCTCTCGGTGACATGGGGCTTTTATGCATTGTTTAAAAGGTCCTTGCCGATCGGGCCCAATCAGGGGTTCTTGCTTGAGGTGACGCTGTTGGCCGTTCCTGCCTTTGCCTATTGGGCCTATGCTGGTTCGACCGGAACAAGCCATTTTTCATCTGATCTGTGGCTGCTTTTGGGGTGTGGCGTTGTGACGTCGGTGCCGCTGATGCTGTATGCCAATGGGGCGAAACGGTTGACGTTATCGACCATCGCAATTCTTCAATACATTGCGCCAACAATGATCTTCCTTGTCGCAGTGTTTGTCTTCAAAGAGCCGTTTGGCACTGCGCGCGGTATTGCCTTTCCGATGATTTGGGCGGCCTTGGTGCTGTATTCATACTCAATGGTGCGAAATCGTGGTCAGTAGCGCTTACACCCCCCCAATGGACCCATTGGACATCATCCATGAGGATGCGGAGCTGCTGTTGGTGAACAAGCCCGAAGGCCTGCTGTCCGTACCAGGAAAGGGAGAACATCTGGCGGATTGCCTGATCACGCGCATTCAAGCCGTGTTCCCAACGGCCCTTTTGGTGCATCGTCTGGACCGCGACACATCCGGCGTCATGGTGTTTGCCCTTACCAAATCGGCCCAACGACATCTTGGGCTGCAGTTTGAAAAACGCCACACCAAAAAGACCTACATGGCGCTGGTGCGCGGTGAGGTGAAAGACAAAGCAGGCGAGATGCACCTGCCGTTGGTCGTTGATTGGCCAAACCGGCCCCTGCAACATGTGAATTTTGAGCATGGCAAACAGGCCGTGACACAATGGCGACGTGGCGCGGTGAAAGACGGCACCACCCGCATGCGACTTTTCCCGCATACCGGACGATCGCATCAATTGCGGGTCCATATGCTGGCGCTTGGTCACCCGATATTGGGCGATCCGTTTTATTCAGATAACGCGGATGAGTTCCCCAGAATGATGCTTCACGCAGAAAGCTTGAAACTGCGCCATCCTCAGGGTGGCAAGGCCATGGAATTCAAGGCCAAGGTGCCGTTCTAAATGCGCCCCCCTCCACGCGGTCGCAAAGGAGGGGAAGCGCGCCGGATCAACTTAGTCATTCCAGCCGGATACGGCCTTCACTTCCAAGAATTCTTCAATCCCGAATGCCCCGCCTTCGCGGCCATTGCCTGATTGCTTATAGCCCCCAAATGGGGATCCTTGAGCAAAGCCGGAGCTGTTGGTCTCTACCATCCCAGAGCGCAGACGACGTGCCACACGGCGACGTTTTTCGGTGTCACTGGTTTGGATGTAGTTGGTCAGCCCGTATGGCGTGTCATTGGTTGCCGCGATGACCTCTTCCTCAGAGTTGAACGGCATCATGCACATAACAGGCCCGAAGATTTCTTCGTTGTAGATTGTCATATCGGGGGTCACATCGGTGAAAACCGTGGGGCGCGCGAAAAAGCCGCGGTTCAAGCCGTCTGGGCGACCTACACCCCCAGCCAAAAGGGTGGCCCCTTCGTCGATGCCTTTTTGGATAAGGTCTTGCACCTTGTTGAACTGCATTTCCGAGACGAGCGGTCCGATATGGCTGCCGTCTTCGGACGCCGGTGCGACTTTGGTGGCCTCGGCGGTGGCCTTTACCTGCTCCACGGCTTCGTCAAAGCGCGACGCCTCGACAAACATCCGCGTGGGGGCGTTGCATGATTGGCCGGTGTTGCGAAAGCAACGCGCGGCGCCGTCTGAAGGTGCAGTGTCGCGGGCGTCGGCGAAGATGATGTTCGCCCCTTTGCCGCCCAGCTCCAGCGAAACGCGTTTCAACGTGTCCGCGGCCGATTTGGAGATCAGCTTGCCGGCACGGGAAGACCCCGTGAAGGACACCATGTCCACATCGGGATGCGCAGACAGTTGTGATCCGACGCCAATCCCGTCTCCGTTCACCATGTTGTAAACGCCAGCCGGAAAGCCTGCTTCGTCCATGAACTCGGAGAACAAAACGCCGGATAGCGGCGCTATCTCCGACGGTTTTAGCACCACCGTGCAACCTGCGGCGATCGCTGGGATCACTTTCAGCACGATTTGGTTCATCGGCCAGTTCCAAGGGGTAATCAGCGCGCACACACCGATCGGTTCGCGCAGGGTCATCTCGGTGTCTGTGAAGGGGGTATCGAATTCAAATGTTTCAAAGGCTTTGATAAAGCCCTCCATATGCCACGATCCTGCGCCGACCTGCTGGGCCCGAGCCAGTTTTAGCGGAGCACCCATTTCCATCGACATGGCTTGGGCCATCTCTTCGGAGCGCGCCTTATAGATGTCCAAAAGCCTGCGCAACAGCGCGAGCTTGTCGGATTTTGAAACCGAAGCCCAATCGTCAAATGCTGCACGCGCAGCGGCAACCGCGGCGTTGGTGTCGGCCTCCGAGCCTAGTGAAATCGTTGCGCATATCTCCTCGGTGGAGGGATTAACCACTTGGAAATCATTGGCTCGAGAAGGCGTGACCCATTGACCGTTGATGTAGAATTTCTTGAGATTGGACATCGGATGCTCCGTTCAGGGGTGTCTATGACGTTCGCCATCATTATATTGGGATGAGAAAGCACAAATTGAAAGGGACCGCCATGGGCCTGCGTATTAACGACACTATTCCAAATATCACTGTTGCGACCGACAAAGGTGACATCAGTTTGCATGATTTCGTCGGTGACAGCTGGGCAGTGATTTTCTCGCATCCAAAGGACTTCACGCCCGTTTGCACGACGGAGTTCGGCGCGGTCGCGCAACTTGCTGACGAATGGGCGAAGCGTGGCACCAAAGTGCTGGGCGTGTCTGTGGACGGCGTCGAAGAGCACGTCAAATGGAAGCGCGACATCGAGCAAGTGGCCAACGCCAAGGCTGAATTCGCAATCGTGGCAGACATCGACCTGACCATGGCGAAGGCCTTCGACATGCTGCCAGCCGAAGCATACCTGCCAGACGGTCGCACCCCAGCGGATAGCGCAACAGTGCGTTCGGTCTTCATTGTCGGGCCAGACAAGCAACTGAAGCTGTCGATGACATACCCGATGACCGTTGGCCGCAACTTTGCGGAAATCCTGCGCGCATTGGACGGTCTGCAAATGTCGGCCAAAGGTGTGGCGACCCCCGCGAACTGGCAGCTGGGCGAAGACGTCATCGTGCCGCCAGCCGTCAGCACAGAGGACGCAACGGCCAAATTTGGGGATGTGACCGAAGTTCTGCCCTATCTGCGTACGGTCAAAGCGCCCTCCTAAACTAGGCTGACACCAAAATGCGAAGGCCGACCCAAGAGGGTCGGCCTTTTGCGTTTAGAATGGGGGCTGACTTAGTGCAGCACAACTTTCGCGCCTTCGGGCACCTGTTGATACAAATGCGCGATATGGGCATTGGTCAGGCGTACACAGCCGTTGGAAACCGCAGAGGCGATGGTCCAAGGCGCGGATGTCCCGTGAATGCGCAGGAACGTGTCTCCCTTGCTCGGGGTGAACAGATATAGCGCACGGGACCCCAGCGGGTTGTCAGGGCCGCCCGGCATGCCGTCCTCGAACTGCTTATATGCGCCCGGATCACGCTTGATCATGTCTTGCGTTGGTGTCCATGCGGGCCATTGCTTCTTGGCGCCGACGTGGAATTTACCGGACTCGTAAAGGCCCGCTTTGCCAATGCCGCAGGTATAGCGGATGGCTTTGCCTTCAGGCAGCGTCCAATAGAGCGCGAAGGCCTTGGGGTCGACGTGAACTTCGCCCGCCGGCAGGTCGCCTTGCAAGGTGATAATCCGTGGCTTGAACTCTTCTGGCATGACCCATGCCTTGCGTTGCGCAAGCGCTGGTGTGCCTACGGCGGCAGCGGCGATGGAAGTGGTCAGAAGGGAACGGCGGTTGATCATATTCTGGTCCTCAAGATGCGCCCTAAAAATACGTAAGAGCGGTTCGTTGCCCCTAGCATAACGGGTTTCATCCTAAAGGGGCAATAACAGGACCGTGATCAAATCAAAGAACGCCTTTGAGGGCCCCGGTGTTGCACCGGAACCCTCACCGAATGGAACCCCACCCGATCTGTCAGTCTACACCTCGTTTTTCTGGAGGGGGCTTAGAACCCGAAGCGCAGACCGACATTCAAGTTGACCGAGGACACGTCGTCGCTGACGACACCGGTAAGCCCGCCTGCGCCATTGAACCGTGGCACATCCACGCCAAAGTCGCGCACATAACGCATATCGCCGGTTAGGCTTAGGTTGTCAGACAAGGCATAGGCCCCGCCTAGGATCAGCTGGGCCGATAGGTTTTCGCTGCGGTCGTTCAAGGTCACGCCATTGCCGTAGACAATGGCGGTGTCTGTCGATGCAATGCCCAAACCGATCCCTGCGTAGGGCGTGAAGGCCCCGCCTGTGGGTAGGTCTGCGATCAAGTTGCCGAACAGGCGTGTGGTGCTGATGTCGCCTGCTACATTGGTCTCGGCGGCGGGACCATTCCCCGAAAAGAACACGGAACCGACGTCGCCGGTGTTATAGGACAATTCGACTTCGCCTCGGACACGGAACTGACCGAAATTCAAGGATGGTAGGGATTTGCCCACGGCCCCGCCGATGCTGAAGCGGGTGTCGAAATCCGTACCCACGGATTGGATGCCGCCGGGGGGTGTTACGACGCCCTCAAAGTTTGGGTCTTGCAAGAAAGACGCGCCACCAAAGATCTGGCCGTAATGATCTTGCGCGACCACAGGGCTGGCAAGAAGGCTGGCGGCAACGAGGGTGGGAAGAGTATAGCGCATGGTGCTGTCCTTAGCTGTAACGATGTTTAACGCGGCCAAAACTCTCCGCGTCTCACGGGCGTTTATGAGGCCGGATTACGGGCCGGTCATTACAACTCACTTCAACTTCTATGGGCGAAATTGTGTGTAGGATTGAGGGGGTATCGGTCGAATAAAATTCGCGCTGAAGTGTTGCGGGATTATAGGCAACCAATGAAAAAGGCCCCGATGTTTCCATCAGGGCCTTTTCCTATTTTAATGGAGGCAGAGGATTAATCCTCTTTCTTCTCTTCTTTGATTTCTTCGCCAGTTTCCTGATCGACAACTTTCATCGACAGGCGAACCTTGCCGCGGTCATCGAAGCCCAGCAGTTTGACCTTCACTTCTTGGCCCTCTTTGAGGACGTCGGAAGGGTGGTTCAAACGGCGGTTCTCGATTTGGGACACGTGGACCAGACCGTCGCGTTTGCCGAAGAAGTTCACGAAGGCGCCGAAGTCGACGATCTTCACAACGGTACCGGTGTACACGGCACCTTCTTCTGGCTCTGCCACGATCGAGTGGATCATGTCGTAGGCTTTCTTGATGGCTTCGCCGTTCGGGCTTGCGATCTTGATGGTGCCTTCGTCGTTGATGTCCACTTTCGCGCCGGAAACTTCCACGATCTCGCGGATAACTTTACCGCCGGAACCGATCACTTCGCGGATTTTATCCGTTGGGATCTGCATGGTCTCGATACGTGGTGCGTGAACGGAGAACTCGCTCGCAGAAGACAGCGCTTTGTTCATCTCGCCAAGGATATGAATACGGCCTTCTTTGGCCTGAGCCAGCGCCGTCTTCATGATGTCTTGGGTGATGCCCGCAACTTTGATGTCCATCTGCAGCGATGTGATACCGTTCTCGGTACCTGCCACTTTGAAGTCCATGTCGCCAAGGTGGTCTTCGTCACCCAAGATGTCCGACAGAACCGCGTAGGAGCCGTCTTCTTCCAAGATCAGACCCATCGCAACACCAGCAACCGGCGCTTTCAATGGAACACCAGCGTCCATCATGGACAAGGAGCCACCACATACGGACGCCATGGAAGACGAGCCGTTAGATTCAGTGATCTCGGAGACCAAGCGCACGGTGTATGGGAAATCAGTTGGCGCAGGCAGAACGGCCTGAAGGGCGCGCCATGCAAGCTTACCATGACCGATTTCGCGACGACCTGGAGGGCCGAAACGACCAACTTCGCCAACAGAGTATGGAGGGAAGTTATAGTGCAGCAGGAAGTTCGACTTATACATGCCTTGCAGGCTGTCGATCATCTGCTCGTCGTCGCCGGTGCCCAATGTGGTCACAACCAGACCTTGAGTTTCGCCACGTGTGAACAGGGCAGAACCGTGTGTCCGTGGCAGCAAGCCAACTTCGGAAACGATGTCGCGGATTTCGTCCAGTTGACGGCCGTCGATACGCTTCTTGTTCTTGACCACGTCGCCGCGAAGGACAGTGGATTCAAGTTTCTTCAGCGCGGCGCCAAGGTTCTCGTCTTCCAACTGCTCTTCAGACAAGCCTTCTTGAGCCGTCTCTTTGGCAGCAGCAACAGCGGCGGTGCGCTCTTGCTTGTCAGTGATCGCGTAAGCCGCACGCATGGCTTTTTCGCCAGCTTTGGCAACCGCTTTGTACAGGTCCGAGTAATCCGGCGGTGTGAAGTCGAACGGCTCTTTCGCGCATTCGCCTGCGAAGTCGAGGATCAGGTCGATAGCTGGCTGGATTTGCTCGTGAGCAAAGTTCACCGCACCAAGCATTTCTTCTTCGGTCAGCTCGTAGGCTTCCGATTCAACCATCATCACGGCGTCTTTGGTGCCTGCAACAACAAGGTCCAAACGCTGCTCTGGGTTGTAGCGCAGGTTGTGCATGTCATCGAGTTCTGGGTTCAGGATGTAATCGCCATCTTCATAGCCTACGCGGCAAGCAGCGATTGGGCCCATGAACGGTGCGCCGGAAATGGTCAGGGCCGCGGAGGCCGCGATCATTGCAACCATGTCTGGGTCATTCACCAGATCGTGGCTCAGCACAGTACAGATGACCAGAACTTCGTTTTTGAAGCCAGGAACAAACAGCGGGCGGATCGGACGGTCGATCAGGCGCGATGTCAGTGTTTCTTTCTCGGTGGGGCGGGCCTCACGCTTGAAGAAACCACCGGGGATTTTACCCGCGGCGTAGTATTTCTCATTGTAGTGAACGGTCAGTGGAAAAAAGTCCTGACCTGGCTTTTGCTTCTTGGCAAAAGTCACGGCGGCCATAACAGAGGTCTCGCCGTAGGTGGCAATAACACAGCCGTCAGCCTGACGGGCAATCTTGCCGGTTTCGAGTGTCAGGGTTTCTTCGCCCCACTCGATTGATTTCTTTGTCTCAGTAAACATGTATCGTTTCCTATAAAGGAGCACTCCCGGCCTTCCGGGTCTCCCGTGTAAATAGCGGCCCCATTGCCGCCGACCCCAATCCTCTTGCATGCACCCGGGGTCTGGGCGTCACGTCTCAGATAGCGCGGCTATATAGGGGTTTGAGGCATTTGGGAAGTGGGGAGGTTATTAGTGGCGTTGCCAAGTCTGAATGCTCACATTTCGCAGCCATGGCTGGATGTCCGCTGTGCGGACTTAGCTGCCGTTCTTGGAGTGCCCCAATGGTCTGCTGTGGCTAAAATTTCATACCATCCCATAACTCATCTTGACTAATGGGCGACCTGATTGTCACCTCATGCAGATGTTTAATTACGTTTTCTTACCTACGGATGCCCCTGTTTCCTTTCCGAAGCAGATGACCAAATTCAAGTGCCTGATACTCATCGAGCGCGAAGTTGGTGGGGACTATCGTAACGAGGTCAGCAAGGCTCTTGTGAAAGCTGGGTGCCTCTATTCGTTGGCATGGGGAATTGATTGTTCTGCATGGGACGATAGCGTTGATTGGGCATTTTTAGAGTCTTACAACTTTGGCGACTATCCCGAGGATAAGTCCGTCATGACAACTTGGCATGAACACGAAACGCTTGAAGAAGTTATGGAGTTTGCAAAGCACTGCACCGATCATTCTGAAGTGAAGCTTGAAGACATCTTAGTTCTTGATTTTGCGCATCACGAACGCAACGAGTTAATCGAGAATCTCTACCTCGCCGCATGAAATCTGCCATTCGAGCACAACGCAGCATCGGCAACTTCGGACTCAATCCGGACCTAGCGTCACTCATATGTACCAAAAAAGAAGAAGGCCGCATCCCAAGTGGAATGCGGCCTCTCTGAATCTCTACCGTATGTGGCCCGCTAGTTTTCGTTGAAAACCGCTACACCACACTCGTTCAAACCAAAGGTTCGAACGTTTAGCGGCGAATGCCGAGCTTTTTGATCAGGTCTTGGTAACGTGCTTCGTCTTTGCCTTTGGTGTAGTCCAAAAGCTTACGGCGCAGAGCAACCATCTTCAAAAGACCGCGACGACCGTGGTTGTCTTTTTTGTGGGTTTTGAAGTGTTCAGTTAAAGTCGTGATGCGCGATGTCAGGATGGCAACCTGTACTTCTGGCGAGCCAGTGTCGCCTTCTTTGGTTGCGAATTCTTTCATCAGGCGTGTTTTTTCTTCTGCAGTAATCGACATCGGGGTCTCCTTTAAAGGTTAGTGTGAATGGCGCAGGCCGGGATGTCGTCCAGCAAGGCCCATGGAGTGATCCGCTATTTAGAAGCAGATGGGCGCGTATAGGGCGTTTGCGCGCAAAAGGGAACCCTGATTCTATGTGCCCGCGATGGGCGAGGTCAGGCGGGGCGCAGGGCGTAGAGGGTTGTAAGCTACCCGACAGAAATCCCTGCAAAATATGGCGGATAAATGGGTCCAAAGCCGCAAGGATGGGGGCATTGTACTGCGAAACGAAACAGTGGCAAAAATGTGGCGAAAGATTGGCCAAATTTGTCCGAATTTTCTAGCACCCGCCCAATGGTTAACTTAACGTTAAAGGCAGTTTCACATTTTGCGGCATTTGGGGAGTATATAATGTTTGGTGCAGTAGGCCTTTTGGCCCTTGTTGGTCTTGTTAGTTCGGTTTTTGATTCAGATGGCGGCTCTGCCCCGATAGAGACAACCCCAAGTGATGGTTTGGTCGGCAGCAATGCCAATGATGAACTCACTGGCACAATGGATATCGACATCATGGAGGGTCACGGCGGTGACGACCTGATCTCTGGCCTTGAAGGCGATGACACCATTGCTGCGGGTCAGGGTAACGATGTTGTAGATGGTGGCGAAGGCAACGATGATCTGCGCGGCGGTGCTGGCGATGATCTGGTCAACGGTGGTGTTGGCGACGACGCAATCAACGGTGGTGCCGGCGATGACGGTATCGATGGCGGCGAAGGCGATGATCGTATTATCGGCGGTGCTGGTGATGACACTATCCTTGGCGGCGCGGGCGTGGACACCATTGGTGGCGGCGCGGGCGACGATCAAGCAGATGGCGGTGCTGGGAATGACCAGTTGAATGGTGGCGGTGGTTCTGACACCTTGCTTGGCGGTGAAGGCGACGACATCATCGAAGGCGACCGTGATGATGACACACTAGAAGGCGGCCTTGGCAACGACTTGCTTGCGGGCGGTGCTGGCAACGATATGGTGAGTGGCGGCGAAGGTAACGACGACGTACGCGGTGGTACTGGCGAAGACACTCTAAGTGGTGGCTTGGGCGAAGACCTTCTGAATGGCGGCCAAGGCAATGACTTGGTTCTTGGCGTGGACGAGCCATACGGACCTGTTGATGCAGATGCCGGCGACACGTTGTTCGGCGCCGAAGGCGATGATGTTTTGTACATCGGTTCTGGCGATACTGCGACGGGCGGCGAGGGCTCTGATGTCTTCGCATCGGGCACTTTTGTGCGCGCGGGCGAGGCTGGCCTTGTAACGGACTTCAACTTTGATGAAGACACGATTGAGTTGCACTACGATGGCGCAGCGGGCCCAGCTCCTGTTGTGACCGTAGAGGCCAACCCAGATGGCTCAGCGAATATCACGATGGACGGGAATATTGTTCTTGTCGTTAACTCGCCGGGCGCTTTGGCGGTGACAGACATTGTCGTGCACGAAACGTTCGAAATTGAGGCCCCTGCAGCGCCAGTGGTCGCAACACCTGTCGTGGCTGCAACGCCAGCTGAAGAAGCCGCTCCTGCTGAAGAAACTCCAGCTGAAGAAGCCGTTCCAGCTTAGGGTTCCAAACCTTAAGCGAATGACCAGTCTTCGAAATCTGAAAGCCCCGATGTTGTCATGGACAGCGTCGGGGCTTTTTCTTTCTACAGCGAACTTACTTGTCCCAGATTTCCGGCTGTTTGACGTAGGCGATATACAGCGGGTGTTTCGGGTGACCCGCTTTGCTGAGGCCCAGATGGTGCAGCGGTTTGCCGGTCGCGCGCATCAACGCCTCTACCTGCGGTCCACGATCCATATGTTCGCCATGCGTGCCCCATGCTGCGATCACGGTGTCCGCCCATAGGCAGGCGTCTGTGATGGCCGCATCATTGGCGCCTCCGATGGGGTCTGCGGCTTTCTTCATTTTAAACGGATCAGTGTCGCGCCATGCGAAGATGTTGCAAACGCGAAAGGCACCATAGCCCAAAGCGCGTGCACGACGTTCGCAACGCTCCACGGTGGGGTCGTTTTGCACTTCCGTCGCCGTGGAAGGGTTCAACATGACAAAGGAGACCTTGCGGCCCCCTTCATCCCAAACGCGTGTCAGGGTGTAGCGGTACAACTCGCAGTCAGAATAGACGGCAGTCGACGCGGCATCGTCTTTTAGGTGTGTGCGGGTAATCATGGGCCGGTTTGTGCCAGCCCATGACGCCTAGTTCAAGCGTCGTCGTCGCTTGCAAACGGACCGCGCTCTATCACATAGACGGCGACCAGCGCGTAGACAATGTGCCCCCAAAAGGCGACCCAAGTGATGCCGGTAAAGCCAAGGAACGGCGCATTTCCGGCGATCAGATGTGCTACAAAATACAACGCAAAAACCCACAGGCCGATTCCGTAAGCCGTCGCGGTCAGGGCCCAATGCAGGTTAGGGATAACCTTTCGCTGAATAGGACGCGCAACCCATAGATAGCCCAGTGAGTAGACAAACATGCCCGTCAGGATGTGCAAAATGTCGCCAGCTCCTTTGGGAATAGACCCAAACACGGTTTTCAGTGTCGCAGTTGCAAGGCCGACAGGTGCCAGTTTGGAAAAGCCGAAAGCAGGGGATAGGCCCTGACCGAACAGGTCAAAGGCAATAGTGCCCAAAGCACCAGCGAGAAGGATGGTCCAGATTTGACGTTGCATTATGTGCTCCAAATTTGATGTGTTGAAGCCATTGTGCCTGATTGCCGCGCGTTCAAATAGCCACTTCACGCGAATGCGTGTTCTGTTCAGAACTCCGCAAAAACTGTAACAATTGGGCGGGGTTTTTTGAAAAATTGCCCAGCATCCGCGCGAGATGGCGCGGAGATTGTTACAGGTTGGCCTCCACGAACACGCGCGACGGGTGCAATTCCCCCGCTTTATAGCGCCCCACAGCAACGGCTTGACCATTCAGCGAGGCCCAAGCCTCGTCGCCATATTCAACCCCAGAGCCGATCACCATTCCCGGATTCCCGTTGCGTAACTTCACCGCACCACTGTCAGTTGTGGGCAGCTCTGGTAAATCGGTTAGGCCAATTTCCAAGGGGCCAAGAAACTCCATAATCGCGTCGGTTTTGGCCACCGCATCAAGTTCCTCCAAGGTCACGCCGTCCTCTACGTCAAACGGCCCTGACCAAATGCGACGCAATTCGCGCACATGGCCGTAACACCCAAGCGCTTCGCCCAAATCCCGCGCAATGGAGCGAACATAGCCCCCTTTTCCGCAGACCATTTCCAGCGTGACGTGATCGGCGTCGGGACGCTCGACGAAGGTTAGCGTTTCCACGAATAACGGGCGTGCGGCGATCTCGACGTCTTCCCCGTCGCGGGCAAGTTTGTAGGCGCGTTGCCCGTCGATTTTTACGGCAGAAAACTTTGGAGGCACCTGCATGATGTCGCCGGTCAATGCGGGTAGGGCCGCAGCAATCTCTGCGTCGGACGGGCGGGCATCGCTTTCGTTGACGGCTTCGCCCTCGGCGTCATCGGTGTTGGTGGACCGCCCAAGGCGCACGGTAAAGCGGTAGGCTTTCATGGCGTCGGTAATAAACGGAACAGTCTTGGTGGCTTCGCCCAATGCCACAGCCAGAACGCCGGTGGCGTCAGGGTCAAGCGTGCCGGCATGGCCCGCTTTCTTGGCGTCAAATGCCCAACGCACCTTATTCACCACAGAGGTGGAGGTAATTCCCGCTGGTTTGTCGACGACAACCCAACCGGAAATGTCGCGGCCCTTTTTACGGCGTCCCATGCTGTGCTCCTGATATTCGAAGATCGCGTGCTATTGCGGGGCGGCTTGGAGGTCAATCCCCTGCCTTATTGCGACGGCAGGACTTGCCCAATAATCGGCCCCATGCGCGGGCCGGGATCTGATCTCCCCTCGGCCGTGGAATGTAGGCGTGAGACCGTGCCGTCCAAGAACAGCGCATTCGGGCTGTCCAATACATCGCGGAACAGCGTGGCCATGTCGTGAAAACGCACAAACCCGTTGGACACCACGAAATGCGAATGGCCCTGCCGGTCAACGCCTACGCCATTTCGCCGCTTCTTTGAGGTGCTGCGAGGGTTGAACTTTGGGTGCAGCTTGCCGTCGATCACCAGCATCGGGCCGGATTGGGTCGCGATGCGGCAGTTGGGGGGATTGGTGGCGAAGCTGCGGCTCTCAATTACCTGCGCCGTCTGATTGGCCACGCAAAAGACACCGTTCGGCAGCAGTGCAAAGTTTCCCGGCCCTTCGCGGGTGACGATCCGCGCCTGTTGCGTGTAGTCTGATATGAACAACCCAACCGCACGGCGGTCAGCGTGGTACATGCCCGCGTTCATCGCGAAGGTCAGGGTCTGGCCTTGCTCGGCCACCAGCTTTTCAAGGTCGAAGAACTCACCCACCACGAAGCCGTCGTTGTCGGTCAGCCAAAGGTTCAAGCTCGCGGCGTTCTCTACTTGGCAGACGGTGTAGCTGTCGCCCAAATGCGTTAGATCACGGCACCCGTCCGCAGTCGCGGCCCCTGCAAGCAAGCAGGCAAATAGGGTGAGCTTAACCTTCGTCAGCATCGTCTTTGGCGGCCAAGTCTCGGCGCACGTCTTCTTGCGCGAACAGCCGGTTCGTTTCGTCCATACGATCAAACGTGTCATCGAGCAGGAACCTGATGTCAGGCGAATGCTTTACCGACATCTGTTTGGTGATCACGTGCCGAATTTCGCCCTTGTTGCGGGCAAGGGCGGCAATGGCCTCGTCTTTGTTTTTGCCACCCAAGGGCAGCACAAAGGCCGTCGCGATCCGTAGGTCGGGCGTCACCCGCACCTCGCTGACGGTAATTGACATGCGGTTCAGGTCAGGGTCGTGGATTTCGCCACGGTTCAATATCTCTGACAAGGTGCGGCGGATAAGCTCACCCACACGAAGTTGCCGTTGCGATGGGCCTGCGCCCGCGAATTTTGAGTTCTTAGCCATACTCACGCACTTAAGCCCCTTGCCAGCCCCTTGCAACAGGTCCTACACCCATAAAACTATTGTATATGAGGGCATCGCAATGACTGGCATCGTGATTACAGGCGCATCTGGCCGAATGGGGCAAATGTTGATCGAGACCATCGAGGCCTCGGATCACGCACATCTTGTCGGCGTGACAGAGCGTGAAGGCCACCCTTGGGTGGGCCAAGATCTGGGCTTGGCCATGAACCAGTCCGAAATGGGCGTCCCCGTGGTGTCCGACGCTATGTCCGTGCTGAAAGACGCCGACGCGGTGATCGATTTCACAACGCCTGCGGCGACAATCGCGATGGCGCAGATGGCAGGGCAGTCGGGAACAGTGCATGTGATCGGCACCACCGGCCTGAGCGATGAGGAGCTGGCCCAGATCAAAGCCGCCTCAGCCAACGCCACAATCGTGCGGGCAGGCAACATGAGCCTTGGGGTCAACCTGCTGGTACAACTGACCAAAAAAGTCGCCGCCGCTTTGGACGAAGATTTCGACATCGAGGTCGTCGAGGCGCACCACCGCTACAAGGTCGACGCGCCATCCGGCACGGCTTTGATGCTGGGCGAGGCCGCCGCCGAGGGGCGCGGTGTTGCGCTGGCAGATGTTAAAGACAGCGGCCGCGACGGGATCACAGGGGCCCGCAATCGCGGCGACATCGGTTTCACGGCCATTCGCGGCGGGGATGTGGTGGGGGAACACGACGTAGTCTTCGCGGCCGACGGCGAACGCATCGTCTTGCGCCACCTCGCCACCGACCGCGCAATCTTCGCCCGCGGCGCGCTGAAAGCCGCCCTTTGGGGGCAGGGCAAAGCGTCGGGCGAATACGATATGCTGGACGTGCTGGGGCTTTAAAAATAGCCGGTCCCAGCTTGGCAGATCAAAAACGCGGCTTCCGACAGTGGCCTATTGAGTACGCGACTTTGCGAGCTCCTGAAGCAGGATCCGGTAGTCCAGCACCAGCGATACAAAAAAGACGACATAGGCGGCCAGAAGCACAGTCATCGCAACAGGGTCTGCTGGCCCTTGGCCCAGATAGACCTGATGAACACCATATGCGAGCACCGTCGGCCAAGCGATGAAATGCGTCGCGGCAAGCGCGCTGATGTTACCGGTTAGACTGAACGACAGAGGCGCAAAAATGCCAACCGTGATCAGAAATGTCGCCAAGTTGGCCACATGCAAGTGGCTGTCCAAGTAGAATGCCTGCGCGGCAAAGGTGAGAACCATTACTGCCATCCAGAGCTTTACATGGATAGGCAAGTTTCTACTTTCTTTCATCATTCCCAGCATTTCAGGTCTCCGATTTGGGTTGGGGGATCAAGGCAGATTCAAGCATCTTGCCAAACTGTTTCTTCACCATGTTGCGGGGCAAGAGGTGGGCCATGCGTGTCATAAGTCGGTTCCTACGCGCTGGCACAATAGTGTCCCGCCACCCGAGTGCGGCGAGGCTCTCATGCGCCACAACAGCGGGGTCACCCATCGGCATCGCCATTTTCTCAAGGTCGATCACTTCGCCAAGCTGGTCACCCATGCGGGTCTTTGTGCCCCCGGGGGCTACGGATAGAACGTCGATGTTCTGATCCCTTAGCTCAACAGCCAGTGCTTCCCCTAGATTTAGCATGAAGGCCTTGGCCGCACCGTAAACGCTGGAAAATGGCATCGGGAACATCCCGAAGACCGAACTGATCAGGATGATCCCGCCACCGCCGCGCGCCACCAACCGTTGCGAGATCGCGCGGGTCAGTTGGGTCGTTGCAGAAACATGAATAGCAATAAGTCCCTCATCCATATCGTCCGGCGCATCAAGATAGGGGCCGACGTAGGCGTTCCCGGCCGAGTGCACAAACAAGCCCACATCCAGCGCCGCTATCTCTTGCAACAGTAAATCGCGGCCCTCTGGCGTTGCCAGATCGGCGGAAATCACCTTGGCTTCTGTCCGAATGTCCTGCGTGGCTGTTCGTGTCAAAGCGTCGGCTGAGCGGGCGACTAGGACGACTTTCATCCCCTGTTCGGCAAGTTGGATTGCGAATTGCCGCCCGATGCCGGAACTCGCGCCGGTGACCACCGCCCATTCGCCATATTTTTGTGCGTCTTTCATCAAAATCTCCAAGCTGTTTGTTGAAATGTCAGCGCCCACGTCCCGATTATCAATGGACAGAAGTTGACGGTTTTGGTGCAAAATTGTACGAAGCTGGGATGAACTGGGATGATCTCAAAATTGTTTTGGCCGTTTTTCGCAGCGGGAACGCAGGAACAGCCGCAACAGACCTTGGGCTAAGTCATGCCACGATATCTCGGCGCATGGCCGAGATTGAACGCAGCCTTGGCGTTGCACTGGTCGATCGCAGCGGGCTGAGTTGGCGGCCCACCCCGATATGCGCTCAGGTGGCGGCTCAAGCCGAACAGATGGAAGTGCTCCATGATGAGGCATTGCGCGTGGCCACTGCCCATAGTTCAGACTTGTCGGGGCCGGTTCATATCTCGGTCCCCACGGGCACTATTGAGGGGTTTGTCGCCGAAGCTTTGCAAAAGCTGCCACGTCTTGCGCCAGACATTCGTTTGATATTCATAACGGAAGATCAACTCTCGGATCTACCGGGCCGCAAAGCGGACATTGCTGTGCGTTTTACGAGTTCTCCGGATCCTGACCTGATTGGCCAGAAAGTCACGCTGAGCGCTTGGGGTTTTTATTCTTGCACGGATTTGGCCGAGGTCATTAACGCGCAGATGGATGCAAAAACGGCTGTCTTGGCACCCATTTTGACGACCGAGCGCAACGGAGCGTTTCCTCAATGGGCTAGCGGCCATTTTGATCCGGCAAGCCCATGCCATTTCGTCTATGGGTTTCCGTCCAAAGCAGCGATGGCGGCGCAGGGCTTTGGTGTGGCGCTTCTCCCTCGGGTGATCGGCGATGGCACCCCAGGGCTAACATTGCTAGATAGATTGAACAGCCCCTTGAAAACGGAACTTTGGGTGTTGGCAAATTCTGACACGCGATCCAGCAAAAGGATATCGCAAGTCAAACGAGTGCTGATTGATGGTCTGACCACCATGCAGCCGAGGTTTTTCCCTGCTGATGTTGGGGGAACCAATGATCCTGAATGATAGCCGTAGTTGGCCAACAGTCGATGTGACGGCTGGCCAACTTAAGCTGCCCTAGCGGGACGCCGACCCGACCAAGTAAGTAAATGACGTCAGATGCGCGTCGTTGAAGTCTGAAACTTCTTTCAGAATATCTGCGTTTTCCGCCCGAAACTGATCCGCGACTTCGGCACTTTCATAGTGAATGACCACCACCTCGTCCGGCGTTGGGATTCCGGTGGCCGCGTGGACTTGAAGAAAGGATTCGTTAATCCAGTGACCGTCGAGGGGTTGCGCCAGCATGTTCAGGGCAGCAAGGTCCTGCTCGCGGGCGTCAACATCGGCGTTGTTATAGTAGCCGAGCTTCAAGACATACTGCCGTTTTGCGACCTCGCCGTTTTGATCGTCGATCGGAAAATTGGTCAGCGCGCCTTCGAAAATTGCTATGGCTGAGCCATCGGAAAACAATGAGGTTGCCGCTTGCCTCCGGTCGGCTTGGCCCAAAACGCCGTCCTCGCAATCAAGAACAACAAATTTGTCCGGCTGGGTAAGATCATAGGCCAATTTGCCCTGCGCAGCCACGATTGCGCCTTCACGTTGGATGGCACAGCCGAGCGCAGTGACTGCTTGGTCGTCCAGCTCAAAGTCCCCGGAATAGAGCCCGACAACGCCCATTTTCTCGGCCACGGCGACAGAGGAGGATAGGGCCAGCGCGACGCTGGCAATGAGTGCAGTTTTCTTGATCATGGTCTTAGTCCTTAGTGTTGAGGGAAATGAAAACACGATGATCGGCAAAGACATCGCTGGGTCGCGTGTGTTTCTCCGATCTGACCGCCTGAATGGCTGCTATCGGCCGCTCTATGAGGGTGGCAGGATGTGCTGGCACGGGAAGAGTTGGTGCGTGTCCGTGGAAAACCGCTGAGAAACGTGCGTCATCCCATTTGTAGGCGACCTCACATACGGTCTTGCCGTCATAGGTCAGGCCGAGCCGCATTTCCCCATCCATTGGATCGCGGATATCGGCGTTGATTAGTGTGACTTCGTAGGTCATGGCTCGCTCCAGTTTGTGTTCTGACTGGATATCCATCGATGGGCTGCATATAAATTATCCAAATTCGAGACAATTTGGATAGTATTTGCACCATGCAAAATTGGGATGACCTACGCATTTTTCACGCCATGATTGGCGCGCGCTCTGTGCGAGAGGCGGCCAACAGGCTCGGGACCACCCATGCGACAGTCTCGCGCCGGATCAGAAGTTTGGAAGCAGAGCTGGGCCATACGTTGTTCGAACGCACCCGCACCGGCTATGAGTTGACCAGTTTTGCGCAGGCTGTTGCCGATCTTACAGATGTTGTCGGCGACAATATCGCAGCGATTGACCGGCTGGCCTTCGCACAGGAAGGAGGCTTGGCTGGAAACGTGCGCTTGTCCGTGCTGGAAGACTTGTTCCTTTCCGTGCTTGACGAACCTCTGTCAGCCTTCATGAAACAGCATCCTTTGGTCGATCTGGTGGTCGACACAGCGGCGACCCTGAGCGATCTGGGCCGGCTTGAGGCCGATGTCGTTGTGCGGATCACCCGTGACCCGCCGGAACAGGCATTTGGCCGCAAGGTCGCAGACAGCCCGCTCGCGGCCTATGCCTCCCCTGACTACCTCGCGGATCGCCCAGAGATTGATCGGTGGATCGCATTGGACTACCCCCCCGCAATCAGCCCACAGCTACAGGCCCGTCCGGTCTTGCGATGCAACTCAATTGGCGCCGTCGTCCGAATGCTGGAGCGCGGGCAGGGCATTGGCCTGCTTCCTTGTTTTGCCGGAGACAAAAGCGAAGGCCTGATCCGCGTCTCTGAAATTCCGCAGGTTCCCGATATGGAAATCTGGGTCCTGACCCATGACGATGTTCGAAAGAACCCGCGTGTGCGCGCTTTGATGGACCATCTATACGAAGCATTTAAGGAAACGAGAGGCTTGATAGAAGGCACCAGTGCAGCAGCTGGCTGACCATGCCTGCGTTTAATAGCCTCCAAAGGAAGTCAGATACCGAAAAGGAAGTTCACGCCAGACATCCCCCTAAAAATCGATCGCAATCCCCATAAGTTCCCAATCACCGTAACGCGCAGGTTCTCGGCCACGCAGCTCTGATGGCCGTTGCAGATCCGCTTTGGCTAACCGACCGATATGTTTTGCAAAAAGTTAACGACGTTCTCCGCGGGGAGGTCACTTGGCTGGATTTTTTGGGAGGCAAGGCCAAGTTGATTAGCCGCGTCGTTAGAGTAACCCATGGACCAATCAACAAAGAGACGCTGATTGCTTTGACTGGCGAAGATCAGCTGGAAGCCGTAGTGGCGACGGTCATTCAGTAGGGTTTTGTGAAGGTGCTCAACTGCAGATTTTGGCCCTTCAAAGAGTTGAACGTAAAAACCGGCCTCTCGGTAAAGAAATCCTGTCAGGCCATTCGCCGCGTTGTTCCTGATAGAGCTGCGCATGATCTCAATGTCTGTCACGTCAAACGCCTTACAGCGGCAGTGACTCCAGTAGAGAACATTGTGAACAGGTTGGCTTGTTTCTAGCATGACGACCCAAGTGAAGGTTTATTGCAAGAAACGTTGCTTTTGGATGGCGTCAAAGGGGAATAATTCGAAAAAATCGTCGCTTAGAAATCGACTGCAATCCCTTTGCGTTCCCAATCACCGTAGCGCACAGGCTCTGGGCCGTCGCGGCCACCCAGCTCTGATGGTAGTTCCAGATCACCCTTAGCCTTCTTGCGGGCGGCGGCCTCTTCCAGTGCGCGAAGGGCCTCTGGGGGCAGGTCTTGTTTGTCTGTCATGGCGCGCGTCCTTGTTCCGGTCCTGCACTTGATATACGGCCCTTGGGCAAGGAGACAAGTATGACGCAAGACCACACCCCACTCTCTTCCGGCCTTCACGCCCGTCGTGCGGCAGTCCAACTGCTGCGCGGTGTGTTTGAGGAAAAGGAGCAGCTTTCCCTTTTGCTGAACAGCGGCGTGCTGGACCGACTGGAGCCCGCGGACCGTGCCCGTGCGCAACGGCTGGCCACCACGACCCTGCGCGAAGTGGGGCGCGCCGATGTGGTGATCTCGCAGTTTGTCGAGAAGATGCCGCCCGACGTGGCACTGAATATCCTGCGCCTTGCGGTCGTGGAGCTATGCGTCGAGGGCGAAGCGCCGCACGGAGTGGTGGATAGCGCGGTGAACTTGATGAAGCGCTCTGGCAGGTCGCCTCGAATGGCGGGCTTGGCGAATGCGGTTCTGCGCAAGGTCGCAACCGAAGGCCCGCAAATGTGGGGTGACATTCCTGCGTCGCCACTGCCAAAATGGCTGCGCCCGCGTGTGGTGCATCTGTTTGATGAGGCAACCGTTCAGGGCATCGAGGCCGCGCATCTTGCTGGCGCGCCCCTAGACATAACCCTGCGCGACGAAAGCAAGGCAGAGCATTGGGCCGAGCAGCTAGGCGCCGAAGTACTGCCAACCGGTTCCCTGCGGGTGACCCGATCGGTGCAAGTGACTGACTTGCCCGGGTTCAATGAGGGCGCATGGTGGATACAAGACGCCGCCGCTGCGATGGCCGCGCGCATGTTGAACGTTCAAAAGGGCGAAACGGTACTTGATATGTGCGCCGCACCCGGCGGCAAAACGATGCAATTGGCGGCGACCGGCGCGGATGTCACTGCCTTGGACATTTCGGCGGACCGTATGGCGTGGGTGGAGGAAAACCTGCAACGCACAGGGCTGATGGCCAAGCTGATGGTCGAGGATGCGTTAAATGCCCCTGATGACGTGCTTTATGATGCCATTTTGCTGGACGCGCCTTGCTCGGCCACAGGCACGATCCGCCGCCACCCTGATTTGCCCTATGCCAAGGATGGCACGCAGCTGAACGAATTATTCGCCTTGCAGGGTGACATGATCGACACAGCCGTGGGCCTGCTGAAACCTGGCGGAAGGCTGGTGTTCTGCACTTGCTCTTTGCTATTTGATGAGGGCGAGCGACAGGCCAAAACAGCCATGCAACGCCATGGTTTAACGGAAATAGAGCAAGAACTGCCCGGGATGGAGCCAGAGTGGCGCAGCCGTGTTGGCGGCCTACGACTGTCCCCAAGCTATTGGGCAGACCGTGGCGGAATGGACGGCTTTTTCATGATTGCGATGCGCAAACCTGAATAATCGGTGACAGCTCTGCCGCGCCCGCGTAGAATCGTGGACAAAAGAAGCAGACGAAAAGTCGGTGATATGGGCATTGAGGCAAAAGCCGCGCCATCCTTGGGGATGGAGCGCAATATTACGTTTATGGATAAAGTGCATGCGCGGATCAGCGGCTTGGGCACTCAAGCCACGGGTTTCGTATCTCAGCCGGAGCCGCGCACAATCGGATCATTCGCCAAGGGCAAGCAGCTTGCGGCGGGGAACTTCCAGTTTGGCGGGCATTTGGTGCAAGCTGAAGGGCGCTCGATTTGGGAAATCACCCCGCCCGACGCGATGTTCGAGGCCGAGTTAAACGGCTTCATGTGGCTAGATGATTTGGCAGCGGTAGGGGACCGGAAGTCCCGCCTGATGGCGCAGGCGTGGGTGAACGAATGGATCACTCAATTCGGCCGCGGGCGCGGTTTGGGGTGGTCGCCGGACTTAACCGGCCGGCGTCTTATTCGCTGGATCAACCATGCGCTGTTTTTGATGAGCGGGCAGTCGCCCGAGACAAATGACCTTTACTACAAATCCTTGGCGCATCAGACGGCCTATTTGGGGCGGCGCTGGTCTGTTGCCTCGCGGGGGCTGCCACGGTTCGAGGCGCTGACGGGCCTGCTGTATGCCGCCCTGAGCCTTGGCGGAATGGAACGCTATGCGATTCCGTCGATGAACGCCTTGGCGCGTGAATGTGCCGATCAGATTGACGCCGAAGGCGGAATTCCCACGCGTAACCCAGAAGAGCTTCTGGAAGTATTCACCCTGCTTACATGGGCCGCCGCAGCGCTGACAGAAGCCGGACGCACACCGTTGCCCGCGCATCTGGACGCCATTGAGCGCATCGCCCCGACCCTGCGCGCGTTGCGCCATGCGGACGGCGGATTGGCGCGTTTCCATGGTGGCGGTCGCGGCCTAGAGGGGCGCTTGGATCATGCTTTGGCACAATCGGGTGTGAAGTCGGCCTCGTCGACTGCTTTGTCGATGGGATACGCGCGATTGCAAGGCGGGCGCACCACTGTGGTGGTAGATGCCAGCGCGCCGCCTGCACAAAATGCGTCACGGGCGGGGCATGCCAGCACCTTGGCGTTTGAGCTGACATCCGGCCGTCGGGCGCTTATCGTAAACTGCGGGTCGGGTGCCCCCTTTGGTGCCGACTGGCGTCGCGCCGGACGTGCGACACCGTCCCATTCGACATTGTCCATAGACGGTGTCTCGTCGGCAAAGCTGACGGCGCACACCATGGGAGAGCTTCTGACCAATGGCCCCAAACGGGTGACCGAGCAGCGCGAAACCCATGAAGACGCCAGCCAGATCATCGCCAGCCATGACAGCTATTGTGCCGAATACGGCCTGACCCATGTGCGCAAAATGGACGTCAGCTTGGATGGCCGCCGTGTCACCGGTGAGGACACTCTGGCGGCGCTATCCGATCCCGACCGTATCCGGTTCGAGGCGCATATGGACAAGGTTTCGCTGCAAGGAGTGCCATATTCGATCCGCTTCCACCTGCATCCTGAGGTTGATGTCTCTCTTGATATGGGCGGCACGGCTGTGTCGATGGCGCTGAAAAGTGGTGAGGTTTGGGTCTTTAGGCCGTCATTCGGCGCAAAATTGGCGATTGAACCCAGTGTTTACCTAGAAAAAGGGCGATTAAAGCCACGTGCGTCCAAACAGGTCGTTTTATCTGCCCGCGTGATGGAGTATGCGAGCCAGGTCAGTTGGTCTTTGGCTAAAGCGCAAGACACTCCGTCGTACTTGCGTGACATAGATGAGGACCTGAAGCTGGCGTTGATCTAACCGTTGCTGCCAAAGCTTTAAGGACCACCATGACCAATCTCGTACCCGTGCGCCGTGCGCTGCTTTCTGTATCCGACAAATCCGGCTTGATTGAATTCGCCCGTGCCTTGGCGGGCCACGGCGTTGAGCTGCTGTCGACCGGCGGGACTGCCGCCGCGATCCGCGACGCAGGGCTGGATGTGAAAGATGTCTCAGAGGTGACCGGCTTTCCCGAGATGATGGATGGGCGCGTCAAGACGTTGCACCCCATCGTGCATGGCGGCTTGCTGGCGCTGCGTGACAACGAAGGCCACGTAGGTTCCATGACCGAGCACGGCATTGGCGCAATTGATTTGCTGGTGGTGAATTTGTATCCGTTTGAAGAAACCGTTGCCAAGGGCGCCGACTATGCAACCTGCATCGAGAATATCGACATTGGCGGCCCCGCGATGCTGCGTTCTGCGGCGAAGAACCATCAGTTCGTGAATGTGGTGACCGATGTGCAGGACTACGACGCCGTGCTGGCCGAGATGAACGCCCAAGACGGCGCCACATCCTACGCCTTCCGCCAGCGTCTGGCCCTGACGGCCTATTCGCGCACCGCCGCTTACGACACTGCAGTGTCCGGCTGGATGGCGGGGGCGCTGGGCGAAACACCGCGCCGCAAATCCTTTGCTGGCACCATCGCGCAAACATTGCGCTACGGCGAGAACCCGCATCAAGAAGCCGCGTTCTACACTGATGGCTCCGCACGTCCGGGTGTGGCAACGGCCCAGCAACATCAGGGCAAAGAACTGTCCTACAACAACATTAACGACACGGACGCAGCCTTTGAGCTGGTGGCCGAGTTTGACCCGAAAGACGGGCCAGCCGTCGCGATTATCAAACACGCTAACCCCTGCGGCGTGGCCCGTGGCGCGACCGTCGCAGAGGCCTACAACAAAGCGTTTGAATGTGATCAAACCTCTGCGTTTGGTGGCATCATTGCGGTGAACCAACCGCTGGACGGCGAAACCGCCGAAGCCATCAGCGGCATCTTTACCGAAGTTGTCATCGCTCCGGGTGCAGATGACGACGCCCGCGCGATCTTTGCCAAGAAGAAAAACCTGCGTTTGCTGACAACTGCCGGTCTGCCCGATCCGGTGGCCGCTGCCTTGACCGTGCGCCAAGTGTCGGGCGGCTTGCTGGTGCAAGACAAAGACAATGGCCGCATTATGCCGGATGATCTGAAGGTGGTGACCAAACGCGCCCCATCCGAGCAGGAACTTGCCGACATGTTGTTTGCATGGCGCGTGGCGAAACACGTCAAATCCAACGCGATCGTTTACGTCAAAGACGGCGCAACAGTCGGCATTGGCGCGGGCCAAATGAGCCGCGTCGATAGCTCGCGCATTGCGGCGCGCAAAGCCCAAGACGTGGCTGAGCTGTTGAAGCTGACAGAGCCGCGCACCATCGGATCCGCTGTGGCGTCCGACGCGTTCTTCCCGTTCGCAGACGGTTTGCAAACCGCAGCCGAGGCCGGTGCAACGGCGCTGATCCAACCGGGCGGCTCGATGCGTGACGACGAAGTGATCGCGGCGGCGGATGAGCTGGGGCTGGCCATGGTCTTCACCGGCATGCGCCACTTTAGGCACTAATCATGCGGGTTATGCTCCTTTCTGCGCTGGCCGCATTCGGTATTGATCAACTGTCCAAATGGGCAGTCGTTCACAAGCTGAACCTGATCCAGATCGGTGCCATTGATGTGCTTCCTCCCTTGCTGAATTTCCGCATGGGGTGGAACACGGGCATCAACTTTGGGCTGTTTTCGGGCTATCCGGAAACGATGCGCATTGTTTTGGTGGCTTTGGCAATCGTGATCTCTGGCTTTCTGCTGTGGTGGGGCAATCGAAATCTTGACCGCTCCATCACGCGCATTGGGGCGGGGTTGGTCATTGGCGGGGCTTTGGCCAACGCATTGGACCGCGTGATCTACGGGGCCGTGGCGGATTTTTTGAACATGTCGTGTTGCGGGATCAACAATCCATTCACGTTCAATGTTGCCGATATTTTCATTTTCGCAGGGGCGTTTGCCTTGGTGATTTTCGACAAGCCCAAAGATGAACAAGCGCCCGAGTAAAGAAGCCTCGTGACGCCCGCGCCGGATTGCGCTAAAACGGCCTCAAAAGAAGAGCAGGAGTGGTCTTACATGCAACGCAAAGCGATGATCCTTGGTGGGATGGTCTGCGCCCTATTGGCGCTGTCGGCGTGTGACCGGAACAAGCAGCCCCAGTTGCTGAATGTGAAATCCAACCAAGAGGGCGGGCCAGATGAATTCGCCATCTTGCCTGGAAAGCCGCTGACTCTTCCCGATGACTACAACGCGCTGCCTGCCCCCACCAAAGGCGGCACCAACCGGACCGACGCCACGCCACTTGAGGACGCGGTTGTGGCCTTGGGGGGCAACCCCAATGCTGGCGGCAATGACGGCGGCTTGGTGAATTACGCCTCGCGTTTCGGCACATCGCCAAACATTCGCAATGAACTGGCCGCGCAAGACATCGAATTTCGCCGCAAAAACGACGGCCGCGTGCTGGAGCGGCTGTTCAACGTGAACGTTTATTTCAAGGCCTACCGCAAAGAATCACTGGATCAATACGCCGAATTGGAGCGCCTGCGCCGTCTTGGTGTGCGCACCCCGTCTGCCCCGCCGGAAGGCGAAGAATAAAGCGGTCACAAGGCCGTGGGCTAGCTTGCAATTTATGCGGCTGATGCCATGTTTTCTATTAGAGATGTGAATTTTGAAGGGATGCTTATGCGCCGCCTAATTGCCTGTTTTCTTGCTCCGGCTGTGATGGCCTTTCCGGCCTTAGGGGCCGAGAAAGTAACAACATTTACTTTGGACAACGGGCTAGAGGCCGTCGTTTTGGAAGACCACCGCGCGCCGGTTGTCATGCATATGCTGTGGTACAAAGCAGGTGCGGCGGATGAAGATCCAGGGGTCTCGGGCATCGCGCACTTCCTTGAACATCTGTTGTTCAAGGCAACGGACAAGCTGGAGGCCGGTGAATTCTCAGCAATTGTCGAGGCCAACGGCGGGTCGGACAATGCCTTCACCTCTTGGGATTACACTGGCTACCACCAACGGATCGCCGCGGACCGTCTAGATTTGGTGATGGGCATGGAAGCCAACCGGATGCGCAATTTGCGGCTGACCGAAGAAGACGTCGAAACCGAGCGGAAGGTGATCTTGGAAGAACGCGCCCAACGCACCGACAGCGACCCAGGCGCGTTGTTCGGCGAACAGCGAAGTGCTGCGCAATATTTGAATCACCCCTATGGGCGCCCGATCATTGGCTGGCGCCACGAGATGACGGAACTCAGCCGTGACGACGCCTTGGAATTTTACCGCAAGTTCTATGCCCCCAACGCCGCCGTTTTGATCGTGGCCGGAGATGTTGACCCCGCAGAGGTCGAGGAACTGGCGAAGAAACACTACGGCCCCTTGGCCCCGACCGAAGGGCTGCAAGAACGCACGCGCCCGCAAGAACCACCGCAACTGGCGGAGCGCCGCATCGTTTATGAAGACCCGCAAGCGGCGCAGCCCTATGTGATCCGTAGCTACAAGGCGCCGGAACGTGACGCAGGAGACCAAGAAACAGCGGCGGCATTGACCATGTTGGCGGAAATTTTGGGCGGCTCGGGGCAGACATCTGTTTTAGGGCGCGCCCTGCAACTGGACAGCACCAAGGCGGTCTATACGTCTGCCTATTACTCTGGGGTCAACTACGACGACACGACCTTTGGCATGTTCATCGTGCCGACCCCGGGCTTGAGCCTGCAAGAAGGCGAAGATGCGATGGACGCGGTGGTCGCCCAGTTTATGGAAGATGGCGTCGACCCCGCGCATCTGGCCCGCGTCAAGTCCCAGATCCGTGCTTCGCTGATTTACGCGCAGGATGACGTCAGCTCGCTGGGTCGAGAATATGGCGCTGCATTGACCTCAGGATTGACGGTGAAAGATGTGCAAGATTGGCCTGCCATTTTGGAGGCTGTTACCGAGGACGATATAATGAAGGCCGCGCGTCAGGTGTTTGACCGAAAGAACGCGGTTACCGGCTGGTTCCGCAAGCCGCAAACCAAAGAGGTGTCTCAATGATCCGTGCTCTACTGGCGACTTGTTTCGCGTTGATCGCCTTTCCGGCCGCAGCCATCGACATCGAAGAGGTAACTTCCCCCAGCGGCATAAAGGCGTGGCTGGTCAAAGAGACCTCAATTCCTTTCACGGCCTTGGAAATTCGGTTCAAGGGCGGGGCATCCTTGGATGAGCAAGGCAAGCGAGGTGCGGCCTATCTGATGTCGGGTTTGCTGGACGAGGGCGCGGGTGATCTGGATTCCACAGCCTTTGCCTTGGCGGCCGAGGAATTGGCGCTGCAATATGACTTCGACGCCTATGCCGACGGGTTTTCAATCTCTGCGCAGTTTCTGAGCGAAAATGAGGACGCATCGGTGGAGCTTTTGCGCAAGGCAATCAACGAGCCGCGCTTTGATCAAGATGCGGTGGACCGCGTGCGTGGGCAGGTTCTTTCCATCCTTGCGTCCGAGGAGGAAGACCCAAATGATATTGCCAGCCGGTCTTTCGCGGCGCTGGCTTACGGCGATCATCCCTATGCCAGCAAGCTGGAAGGCACCGCCGAGTCGGTTGCAACCCTAACGCGCGAGGATCTGATCGCGTCACATAAGTCTCTGCTGACACGGGACCGCGTTTTCGTGGGCGCGGTGGGCGACATCTCGGCGCAAGAGCTGGGCGTGTTGATCGACACATTGCTAGGGGCATTGCCTGCCAAGGGGCCTGAGTTGCCCTCTGACGCGCCGTTTTTGTTGTCAGGCGGTGAGACCGTTGTGCCCTATGACACCCTGCAATCCGTTGCCTTGTTCGGCCATTTGGGTATCGCCCGCACCGATCCGGATTTCTTCGCGGCCTTCGTGATGAACCAAGTGTTGGGCTCTGGCGGCTTCGGGTCTCGTCTGATGGACGAGGTCCGCGAAAAGCGGGGCCTGACCTATGGCGTTTATTCCTACATGGCCTTGCGAGAGCATGCGAACCTGATGATGGGGCAGGTGTCCTCTACCAACGACAACGTCGCCGAGGCGATTTCTGTCATTCGCGATGAATGGCAAAAGATGTCTGAGCAGGGCGTCACCCAAGCAGAGCTGGATAAGGCCAAAACCTATCTGACGGGGGCCTACCCGTTGCGCTTCGACGGAAATGCGCGGATCGCCAATATCCTCGCCGCCATGCAATTTGACGGCCTGCCAATCGACTATATCGACGGTAGGAATGCGAAAGTGGAGGCCGTGACGCTGGAGGACATTCAACGCGTCGCCAAGCGTATGTTGAAGCCTGAAAACCTGCATTTCGTGGTGGTTGGCCAGCCGGTTGGATTGGGCGGCAGCAATTAACCAAGTCTGTTGGCCGAATCGGAAGAGGACATGCTAGAATTGGGGGTATGAACGCTCAGACCCCCAATATAGGCGATAGCCAGCCGGCAAAACGGCCTCAGATCAAGCAATTGGATGACGTCGCAGTCAACCGCATTGCGGCTGGGGAGGTGGTGGAACGCCCAGCCTCCGCCGTGAAAGAGCTGGTGGAGAACGCGATTGACGCTGGTGCCACCCGAATAGAGCTATGCGTGAAGGATGGCGGCAAAACGCTGATCCGCGTGACCGACGACGGGCATGGCATTCCGGCGCAAGACCTGCCTTTGGCATTGTCGCGTCATGCCACGTCGAAGATTGACGGCACCGACCTGCTGAATATTCACACCTTCGGGTTTCGCGGCGAGGCCTTGCCGTCCATGGCGGCAGTAGGCCGTATGACGATTACGTCGCGCATCGCAGGCGAAGATGCCGCGCAAATCGTCGTGGATGGCGGAGAAATGGGCGCGGTCACCCCCGCGGCCCTGACCAAGGGCACCGTGGTAGAGCTGCGCAATCTGTTTTACGCCACACCCGCACGCCTGAAATTCCTGCGCACCGACCGTGCCGAAATGGGCGCGATTTCCGATGTGATCAAGAAGCTGGCAATGGCAGAGCCCTATATCGGCTTCACCATCCGCGACCTGTCGCGCGACGACAAAGGCCGCGTGACCTTTCGCGCAGATGCACAAACCGGCGATATGTTCGATGCCCTCAGCGGGCGGTTGCGCACGATACTTGGGGCAGAATTCGCCGATAACGCCCTGCCAATTGACGCGGAACGCGAGGGCATCACCCTTACTGGTTTTGCGGCTTTGCCGACCTATTCGCGCGGGAATAGCATTTCGCAGTATTTGTTCGTGAACGGCCGCCCTGTGCGCGACAAGCTATTGGTCGGCGCATTGCGTGGGGCGTATTCGGATTTCCTCAGCCGTGACCGGCACCCTGTGGTGGCGCTGTTTTTGGAGTTGGAGCCAACAAAGGTAGACGTCAACGTCCACCCTGCGAAAGCCGAAGTTCGTTTCCGTGATCCAGGTTTGGCCCGCGGGTTGATTGTCTCGGCGCTGAAAAACGCACTGGCCGAAGCTGGTCACCGTGCATCCACCACCGTGGCCAATGCGACCTTGGGGGCCTTTCAGCCAGAGCGCGTGGACCGACCCGTTTATCAAATGGATCGCCCCAAGCAAGGTGCCCTGCAGGCCTCCTATCAGGCCCAAGCACCCGATTTCGGGACGCAAGGGTTCGCCGAAACGCAAGCCGTCTACAGCCGCGTTGATGTGGTAGAGCCAGCGCCAGAGGCCCCTGCGGATCAACCGCTGGGTGCGGCGCGCGGGCAGGTTCACGAGAATTACATCATCGCGCAGACGAAAGACGGCATGGTCATCGTCGATCAACACGCAGCACATGAGCGGCTAGTCTATGAGAAGCTAAAGAAGCAGATGGCGGAAAACGGGGTGGCCGCGCAAGCCTTGCTGATCCCCGAGATTGTAGAAATGTCTGACGCGGATGCCGCTGTTCTACTGACCCATGCCGAAGCCCTGTCCAAGCTGGGTTTAGTGCTGGAACCCTTTGGCGCTGGCGCAATTGCTGTGCGGGAAACCCCTGCCATTCTGGGTGAGGTCAATGCGCAGTCCATGGTGCGCGATATTCTTGACGAGTTGGACGATCTTGGCGACACGCAGCTTGTCGCTGACAAGATCGAAGCGGTGCTGAGCCGTGTGGCCTGCCATGGCTCGATCCGCTCTGGGCGCTGGATGCGCGCCGACGAAATGAACGCCCTTTTGCGCGAGATGGAAGCCACCCCGCATTCGGGCCAATGTAACCACGGCCGCCCCACCTATGTGGAGCTGAAATTGGCCGATATTGAACGGTTGTTCGGACGTACATGATACAAATTGGTGAGACGGTTCTACAGTGGAATGACCCGCTGGTGATTGCGGCAATGGTTGGCGCGGCGGTGGTGTTGCTGATGGTGATCTTGCTGATCAAGGTCGTGCGCTCAGCGGGGCGTGCGGCGAATATGGCGCAGCCGATGATGATGCAAATGGGGCAGCTGAACCAGACGGTACACAGCCTTGGCGCAGGGCAGTCGCAGCTGTCCGGCGGGTTGGAAAGCCTGTCCAAGAGCCAAAGCATGACAATCCAGACGATGGAGGTTCGTCTGGCCGAAGTGCAGCAAAAAATGTCAGAGCGCCTTCACGAGAACGCCATGAAGTCCGCGCGATCATTGGCCGATTTGCAGGAGCGTATGAACACGACGCTGCATGGCTCCTCCGAGAAAACCACCAAATCCTTGACGCAGTTGCAAGAACGACTTGCCACGATCGACAAGGCGCAAACGAACATCGAAAAACTGTCGGGAGATGTTTTGTCCCTGCAAGACATATTGTCGAACAAGCAAACCCGTGGCGCGTTTGGGGAAATCCAGCTGAATGACATTGTCTCCAAGGCGTTGCCCTCCGACAGCTATTCCTTTCAGGCGACACTTTCTAACGGCAAGCGGGCCGACTGCCTGATTGATCTTCCCAATCCTCCGGGTCCGATTGTGATCGACGCGAAATTCCCGCTGGAGGCCTATGAAGCCTTCGTCGCGGCGGAAACCAAAGAAGATCAGGCGCGCGCATTGACGGCTTTGGGGCAGGCGGTGCGTGTTCACATCAAGAAGATTTCTGAAAGCTACCTGATCGAAGGTGAAACCGCAGACGGGGCGCTAATGTTCCTTCCCTCGGAGGCGGTCTACGCCGAGCTACATGCGCGATTGCCCAATATCGTGCGTGAGGGGTTTGCCGCACGGGTTTGGATTGTCTCGCCAACGACCTGCATGGCGACGTTGAATACCATGCGTTCAATCTTGAAGGATTCACGGATGCGCGAACAAGCTGGGGAAATCCGCAAAGCCCTGCGTCAATTGCACCGTGATGTAGAAATCATCGGCGAAAAGGCGGGCAAGCTGGAAACCCATCTGCGCCAAGCCGGTGACGATGTGGCGGGGGTGCTGACTGCGGCCACTCGGGCGGGCAAGCGGGCGGATCGTTTGGACAACTTCGACTTTGAAGAACTGGCGCCGGATGAAACCAATGTGGTGCCCTTGGGGCAGCCAAAAGACTAGCTGCGTTTGATCCACATCATAGGTCCCGAATACCTCACCGCCTAAGGTAGCTCTGCAACATACAGGAGCTACGCAAATGGACATTTCCCTTTCAAAGGTCGCGCAGGTGGTTCTGTTCGCCCATGAAATTGACCGCGCCGAGGCGGAGCTACGCGCCTTCATTGGCGGATTAAACGAAGACGAACAGGCCGAGTTGGTCGCGCTTGCGTGGATCGGTCGGGGCAGCTTCGAAGCCACCGAATGGGATGAAGCCCTAGCAACGGCACTACAAGAAAAGACCACCCCGACAGAAAGCTACCTTCTGGGTATGCCTCATATTGCCGACCACCTAGAAAGCGGTGCGGAAATGATGGGGCTTGATCTGGGGGAAGCGGAAGGGGAGCTGCTTTAAAGATGCTCTAGGAAAGTTGCATTGGCCTGCCCCCAAACGCCTTCGTCCAAATGTGCCAGCTTTAGCAGACTGGGCAATAGCTGGCCGGCGAAGTCTTCCGAGGATTCCACAGGCAGCATCGATGGCAGGTTGTCGATGGCCGTGACATCCAGAACCGGATCATCGTGCACCCGAAGCGCCGGTGCGTCCCATGTGGTGGCGCGGTCATAGACCTTGATCGGGGAAAAGTCGCTGTCAGGGTCACACGCGATATCGCCCACGACGGATAAAGCGCGGGCCGCGGTTTTAGCCGAAGCGGGCACAAAGACCGGCGTGCCAGGGCGTGCGAGAATACAGTTCAGGAAAATGTCGTGCTCTAGCACCTCAGGGAAGGGGCCGCCGCTGGCGGTTTCGGCCATATCCCATTTGGTGACTGGCAGACCCAATGAAGTGCATAGATCGGCCCCGCCCGTCCCCACGCGCCCCAAGGCCCCGATGATCATGACAGAAGGCACGGCTGCATCCAATGCGGTCAGGCGATTGCGCAAGTCATCTTGCATGGCCCGCGACGAGGGGTAGACACCAACCGGATCAACCGCGCGCCCCTGCTGTTGCGCAATCCAGCAAAGCAGGCTGACCGCGGCCCCTGCATATCCGGCCCAATACCCAAAGGCCGCCACGCGCCGACTGTCTTCGCCGACCAGATACTCCAAATCGTAAAGCGCGCCGCCGCCGGTTTTGAACCGGTCCAGCAATATTCGGCCCGTGGGTTGCCCTTTGAAAGCGTGACCAAACATGATGTGGCGATGAGGCAGCGGGCTGCCGTCCTCGGGCAACTCCTTCAATCCGAAAATGATGGCGTCCTGTGGTGCGCTTGTCCAACTGCCTTCGGGTGCAATGTCGCAGCCAGTCGCGGCGTAGCCATCGATAGGAATGGCGCGGGTTTTGCTTTGCTCGACCGTGACCTTCAGGCCGGCTTTCATCAGGGCCACCACCCCTTCAGGCGTTACACCCACGCGCTGTTCGTGGTCGCGGCTCTCTGATCGTACCCAAAGATGTGTCATGTCAGCGTTCCTTGTCTTGCTTGCACAAGGCTTACGTTACGCCGCCGATACGCGCCAGCCCCGCGCTGATGGGAAACGCCTTGACGCAAATACGTTGTTTGAGGTCGCGCATGAGGCGCTGAAACGGGCGATCCGGTGCTTTAAGTTGGCCGACGCAGGGAGACACGCCAATGACCGATACAATCAAATTCACGCTCAACGGTGAGCAGGTAGAAGCCCGCCCGGGTGAAACTATTTGGGAAGTGGCCAATGGTCGTGGCCTTGTGATCCCTCATCTGTGCCATAAGCCCGCCCCGGGTTATCGGCCGGACGGCAACTGCCGCGCCTGCATGGTCGAAATCGAAGGCGAGCGGGTTCTGGCGGCCTCTTGCATTCGCGAACCCTCCGAGGGGATGGTCGTGACCTCGGACACGGCTCGGGCCGAATCTGCGCGCAAGATGGTTGTCGAGATGCTGGTGGCCGATCAGCCCGCGCAAGAAGAAGCGCATGACAAGTCTTCCCACCTTTGGGACATGGCGGCGATGCAGGGCGTGTCGGAAAGCCGTTTCCCGAAACTGGAAGAAGGGCGTATTCCGCTGCTGGATGACAGCCATGTCGCGATGTCGGTCAATCTGGATGCCTGCATTCAATGTGGCCTTTGCGTCAGGGCGTGCCGTGAAGTTCAAGTCAATGACGTGATTGGTATGTCAGGCCGTGGGCATGACGCCTATCCGACCTTCGATTTCGCCGACCCAATGGGGGAGAGCTCCTGTGTGGCCTGTGGCGAATGTGTGCAAGCCTGCCCGACAGGGGCACTGATGCCCGCGACCGTGACGGACGAAAACCAAGTTGGTGACAGCAAGGATTTTGACTCCGAGGTGGAAAGCATCTGCCCGTTCTGCGGGGTCGGGTGTCAGATTTCGCTGAAGGTCAAAGACGGGAAAGTCAAATATGTCGATGGCATCAATGGCCCCGCAAATGAAGGCCGCCTTTGCGTCAAAGGCCGCTTTGGGTTTGACTATATCCACCATGACCACCGCCTGACAAAACCGCTTATTCGGCGTGAGGACGCCCCTGCGAAGGGTCTGAACGTTGATCCGGACAACTGGCAGGAAGTCTTCCGCGAGGCGACGTGGGACGAAGCTTTGGACGTGGCTGCAAACGGGATGAAGGGCCGCGGGCGTGAAGTCGCGGGATTCGGTTCCGCCAAATGCACCAATGAGGAAGCCTATCTGTTCCAAAAGATCATCCGCCAAGGATTTGGCCACAACAACGTCGACCACTGCACGCGGTTGTGCCATGCCTCCTCGGTGGCGGCATTGATCGAAAACGTGGGGTCAGGGGCCGTGACCGCAACGTTCAACGAGATTGAGAACGCGGATGTGGCGATTGTCATTGGCGCGAACCCAACTGAAAACCACCCAGTCGCCGCAACGTTCTTCAAGCAGTTCGTCAAGCGCGGTGGCAAGTTGATTGTGATGGACCCGCGCGGTCAGGCCTTGAAGCGCCATGCGTCTCACATGCTGCAATTCCGTCCGGGTGCGGATGTGTCGATGTTGAACGCGATCATGCATACCATCGTCGAAGAAAAGCTGTACGACCAGCAGTATATCGACGCCTACACCGAAAACTGGGAAGCCGAGAAAGCCCATCTTGCGGGGTTCACTCCCGAGAAGATGAGCGAGATTTGCGGCATAGACCCCGAAATGTTGCGCGATGTGGCGCGTACCTTTGCCGGTGCCAAATCCGCGATGATCTTCTGGGGGATGGGCGTGTCACAGCACATCCATGGCACCGACAATTCGCGTTGCTTGATTAGTCTTGCCTTGATGACCGGCCAAGTCGGACGTCCAGGCGCGGGTCTGCACCCGCTGCGCGGCCAGAACAATGTGCAAGGCGCATCTGATGCAGGCCTCATTCCGATGTTCCTTCCGGATTATCAAAGCGTGATGGATGACGGTGTGCGATCGGCGTTTACGGATGTTTGGGGATCAGGAGATTTCTCGAACGAGAAGGGGCTGACAGTCACCGAAATCTTAACGGCGGTTCATGAAGGGGACATCAAGTCGATGTATATCCTTGGCGAGAACCCCGCCATGTCCGACCCCGATGTAGAACACGCACGGGATGCGCTGGCGAAGCTGGACCACTTGGTGGTGCAGGATATCTTTATCACGGAAACCGCGAATTTCGCTGACGTGATTCTACCGGCCTCTGCCTTCGCGGAGAAATCGGGGACGGTCACCAACACCAACCGCCAAGTTCAAATGGGCCGCCCTGCCGTGCCACCCCCGGGAGAGGCAAAGGAAGATTGGTGGATCGAGGTCGAACTTGCCAAGCGATTGGGGCTTGGTTGGGACTATCAAAGCCCTGCGGATGTCTTCGCTGAGATGAAGCAGAACATGAATTCGCTCGACAACATCACTTGGGATCGCCTGATGGGTGAAAACGTTGTGACCTACCCATCCCTATCCCCGACTGACCCCGGTCAGGCGATTGTATTTGGCGATGGCTTCCCAAGGGACGGAGGCCGCGCGAAGTTCACACCAGCAAGCGTTATTGCGCCGGATGAAAGCCCTGATGATGAATATCCGATGATTTTGACCACTGGGCGTCAATTGGAGCATTGGCATACAGGATCGATGACCCGCCGGTCTGCGGTGCTGGATGCCGTGGAGCCGGAAGCGAACTGCTCCTTGCACCCTTCGACATTGCGCAAGCTTGGGGTTGAGCCAGGTGGGCTGCTTCGCCTGACAACGCGGCGCGGCTCAGTCAATGTTATGGCCAGATCAGACCGCGCAGTGGCCCCCGACATGGTCTTCCTGCCATTCGCATATGTAGAGGCCGCAGCAAATATTTTGACCAACTCGGCGGTTGATCCATTCGGTAAAATTCCCGAATTCAAGTTCTCTGCTGTGCGCGTCGAAAAGGTGGAGTCCGTCGTCGCGGCGGAATAGCGTCCGGATTTAGTCCAGCCATTCCACTTCGCCCACGAAAATATACCCTGCACCGTAAATGGTGCGGATTAACTTGGGCGACTTGGCGTCGTCGCCTAGTTTTTGGCGCAGTCTGGAGATCCGGATATCCAACGCCCGCGCAGTGTTGAGCTGAACGCTTGGCGCATCAAAGATGTCTTGCCGCGTGAGCATTCGGTTGGGCATTGAGAGAAACAGCCTCAATAAGGTGGCTTCTGCCAAAGTAAGGGTAATGACCTTCTCGCTAGTGTTGGAATGCAGTTCGAACAGGTCAAAGCGAGCAATCCATGCCCCGAACTGCGCGGCGGAGCTTTGGGTCTCCTTTGCGGTGCTGGGGGTGTCTTGATGTGAATTGGTGATATCCATCGACAGCACGTATGCGCCGGTGACCGTATTTGTGTCGTTTGTATCTGGCGTGAAGGCAGACCGAATGTGCCGCCCGTCGTTGGGGGAGGTGAATTCCACCACCTTCGCTTTCCCCGCAAGCGCGGAATGCAATGCGGGCGCGATTTGCTGATACACCAACGCCCCCAATACATCCTGCGCAGTGTGGTCGATGATATCTGCGGCGCCATTGGAGGGCGGAAAGGGGAGGCGGTGATTCGAATAAGTATAACGTTCTTGCAAATCGAGTCGGGCAATATGCGCAGGAGTCGTCTCTGCGGCCAAACGAACGCGGGCCTCCGCGGCTTCAAGATGTTGTTGAGTTTCGTGAAGGCGACTGATGGTGGCCTCAAGTGCGCGGTTGGTTCGGGCCAGTTCTTCGGAGCGGTCAAGAAGGCGATCAGAGAGCTCATCGGAACGTGTTCGCAGCATCTCTTCTTGGCGCTTGATGTCGGTAATATCTGTGTAGACCGTAACCCATCCGCCTTGCCGCAACGGCCCACCTTCGATGGAAACCCAGCGACCATTAGAGCGTTGACGCTCCATGTAATGCTGCTTGAAGGTCAGTGCTTTTTCCACGCGTTCTTCAATAAAAGCGGGAATATCCTTCACATCACCATATTCTCCCGCATTCGCAAGGAACTCGATTGTGTCGGAAAATTTGGCACCGGGTTCGGATAGGTGGGCGGGCAATCCAAACATCGCGCGGAACCTTTGATTGGACACAGTCAGTGTAAGGTCATCGCTATAGATAGAGAGGGCCTGCTGAATGAGGTTCAGCCCCGATCTCAACAGTACCGAGGTGTCGCGTGATCTATGGTAGCTGTCGGCAGATTGAAGCATGACTTCCTCGCATTTAGAAAGAATTCGTTACATTTACTTTACTATTACGAAAGATTTGACACGTCTAGTGCTACCCTTGATTTTGATCATGCGGGAATCACGTAACCCGCAAAACCATGCCTGAAAAGGCGACTAGGGAGGACACTACGTGACAGCCAATTCGGCCCGTACAGCAGGGGTGCAATCCATTCCAGAGCTGCTTGCTCGCAATGTCGCTGCGTTTGGCGATAAGGCGGCTTATCGTGAAAAAGAATTCGGTATCTGGCAAAGCTGGACCTGGAGCGAAGTCTCGGATGAGATAGAGGCCTTGGCCTTAGGCTTCTTGACGCTTGGCGTAAATGAAGGCGATCACATCGCGATCATTGGTCGCAACCGTCCTTATCTTTACTGGAGCTTTGTTGCAGCACAAATGGTCGGCGCAGTTCCTGTGCCATTGTACCAAGATGCCGCCGCTGAAGAACTTGCCTATGTGCTTGATCACTGCGATGCGCGCTTTGTGATCGCACAAGACCAAGAGCAGATCGACAAAGTGCATGAGGTTCAAGACCAACTGCCAGGCATTGAGCATATGGTCTATCTCGACCCTCGCGGGATGCGCAAATACGATCACTCTGCGCTTACGCAGTATCAGACCTTGCAAGAGCAGGGCCGTGCAAAAGGTGACCGCGCCGAGCTGAACAGCCGCCGCGAAAAGCCAAACTACGACAACACATGCGTGATGCTTTATACCTCTGGTACGACAGGCAAGCCCAAGGGCGTGATCTTGTCCAACCGGAACATCATCGAGACTGCAAAAGCATCGTCTGAGTTCGATCATCTGAACAAGAATGAAGAAATTCTGGCCTATCTGCCGATGGCATGGGTGGGTGACTTTATCTTCTCGATCGGGCAGGCGTTCTGGACTGGGTTCTGTGTGAACTGTCCTGAAAGCCCGACAACAATGCACAGTGATCTGCGCGAAATCGGGCCGACATACTACTTCGCGCCTCCACGTGTGTTTGAGACGCAATTGACTGACGTCATGATCCGGATGGAAGACGCCGGTAAGTTTAAGAAATGGTTGTTCCACCACTTCATGGCGCATGCCAAGAAGGTTGGCCCAGATTTGCTTGACGGGAAATCTGTAGGGGCTGGCGACAAGTTGAAATACATGTTGGGCGAAGCGCTTGTTTACGGCCCGCTGAAAAACACACTTGGGTTTTCGCGCGTGCGCGTCGGCTATACGGCCGGTGAAGCGATTGGTCCGGAGATCTTTGATTTCTACCGCTCGCTGGGAATTAACCTGAAGCAGCTATACGGTCAGACGGAAGCATCGGTGTTCATCACCCAGCAGCCGGACGGTCAGGTGCGTTCCGATACGGTGGGTGTTCCAAGCCCAGGCGTAGAGCTGAAGATCGCGGAAAATGGCGAAGTGTTTTACCGCTCTCCTGGGGTGTTCGTACGTTACTTCAAGAATGATGAAAGCACGGCCTCGACGAAGGACGAAGACGGTTGGGTTGCCACTGGCGACGCGGGCTTCATTGAGGAAGGCAGCGGGCATTTGCGGATCATTGATCGCGCCAAAGACGTTGGCAAAATGGCTGACGGCTCCTTGTTCGCGCCCAAATACGTTGAGAACAAACTGAAGTTCTTCCCGAATGTGTTGGAGGCTGTGGTCTTTGGCGGCGGCAAGGATTACTGCACGGCCTTCTTGAACATCGATTTGACGGCGGTAGGCAACTGGGCAGAGCGCAACAACATTGCGTACTCCAGCTACCAAGAGCTTGCGGGTCACCCCGAAGTGCTGGCGACCATGCAATCGCATGTGGAAGAAGTGAACGCGAGCGTGGCCCAAGATCCGATGTTGTCGGGGTGCCAAGTACACCGGTTTGTCGTGCTGCATAAACAACTGGATGCGGATGACGGCGAGCTAACGCGGACGTTGAAAGTGCGTCGACGGATCATTGAAGACAAATTCGCAGATATTTTGGGGGCTCTGTATGACGGTTCCTCGGAAATCTCGACGGAAACTGAAGTGACTTATGAGGACGGGCGCAAAGGCTCGATCAAGGCCACATTGGCTGTGCGTGACGCAGCGGTTTCCGCCAATCAGAAGGTAGCGGCAGAATGACGGGACGACGCTCGATTTCATCTTCGCCCCGCCCGCCATCCCGTGAGGTAGCACAATGAACGATTTGACTGGTGGTAACTATACGACTGAGGACGGCCGTAAGATCGGCAATACGATGATGGAAATGAAGAATATCACACTGCGTTTTGGCGGTGTGGTGGCCATCAAGGATATTTCCTTCGACATCAACGAAGGCGAAATTCGTGCCATTATCGGGCCAAACGGGGCTGGTAAATCGTCGATGCTGAACGTGATCTCCGGCTTCTACAACCCGCAAGAAGGCGAGGTGTGGTTTCACGGCAAGAAGCGCGCTCCGATGCGGCCATATCAAGTTGCCCGTCAGGGGATTGCGCGGACGTTCCAAAACATCGCTTTGTTTGAAGGCATGAGCGTTTTGGACAACGTCATGACCGGTCGTTTGACGCAAATGAAATCCGGAATGCTGAGCCAGATGATCTGGAAAGGCAAAGCCGAAAAAGAAGAGACAGAAAACCGCGAGGTCGTGGAAAAAATCATCGACTTCTTGGAAATTCAAGCTATCCGCAAGACGCCTGTTGGACGCTTGCCTTACGGCTTGAAGAAACGCGTAGAGCTGGCACGCGCCATGGCCGCAGAGCCAAAGTTGCTGCTGCTTGACGAGCCAATGGCCGGCATGAACGTTGAGGAAAAAGAGGACATGAGCCGCTTTATCCTGAGCATGAATGACGAGTTCGGCACAACCATTGCCCTGATCGAGCATGACATGGGCGTTGTTATGGATCTGTCCGACCGTGTTGTCGTAATGGATTACGGCAAGAAAATCGGTGACGGAACACCTGACGATGTGCGCAACAATCAAGAGGTGATCGACGCCTATCTGGGTGTGGCACATGACTAATTCGGGCGTCAGCATAACGCCTGCAAAACGTCGGCTGGGCGTCAGTGCGCTGGGTGCTGTGCTTTTGGCTGCGACTGGTGCGCAAGCTGAAGTTTGGGACCAGTTTGAGCAGCATTGCCTGACCCCTCTGGAGAACGTGTCGCTAAGTCAGCCGGAAACGCTGAAAGCACATGAAAGCTTCAAAAACGGCGACGATACTTATTCCACCTACACCATCGGACGCGCAAAACTTGCGGTTTCAGATGGCGGAGCGGACTTCGCTCAGTGGTGTTGGGTCAAAGTCGACCACACACAGGCTGCGGACTTTTCCAAGCAAGCACTGACTTGGGGCGAAACTGCGCAGACGGACAGTAGGTACGAGCTGATAGAGGAACGCGTTCTGGGATATCTGCTACGCAGCACAACCTGGCGCGAACCAAAGCTTGAGGTGTCGCTGACAATGAATGGCAAGGGAAGTTCGTTCCTGATGCGCGTGCAGGAGACAGACCTTGAATCGTGAACTTATGAATAATGGAGGCCCTGATGCCTGAGCAGTTACTCTTTGCGATGGAAGTCACCCTGAACGGGTTAATGGCAGGCGTTCTATATGCGCTGGTGGCCTTGGGCTTCGTGTTGATCTTTAAGGCCTCGGGTATCTTTAACTATGCCCAAGGTGTCATGGCGCTATTCGCGGCGTTGACCCTCGTCGGGATCATGGAGGGGCAAATACCGTTTGCTCATATCATCAACGCCATTTTCGGGACGGAATTACACCACTTTGGATGGCATGTGCCGGCACTGTTGGCGATTATCCTGACGGCTGGGGTTATGGTACTCTTTGCGTGGCTTGTGCAGCGCTATATCTTCCAGCATTTGGTCAACCAAGAGCCGATCATCTTGTTCATGGCGACCATTGGGCTTGCTTACTTCCTTGAAGGTGTGGGCGATCTTATGTGGGGCTCCGACATCAAGAAATTGGATGTTGGCCTGCCGCAAGGCATCAACGACTGGATCGACGTCACCACGCTTGAGGCGCTGGGCTACGGGTTCTTTATCGATAACCTCGATATTTCGGCTACTGTTGTGGCGGTGTTCCTTGTCGCGGCTCTGATCATCTTTTCACAATACACCAAGCAAGGACGTGCCTTGCGGGCTGTGGCGGATGACCACCAAGCGGCCCTGTCGGTTGGCATCTCGCTCAACTTTATCTGGGTACTTGTCTGGTCGATCGCTGGCTTCGTGGCCTTGGTCGCAGGGATTATGTGGGGCGCCAAATCGGGCGTGCAATTCTCACTGTCTTTGATTGCCTTGAAGGCGCTGCCGGTTCTGATGTTGGGCGGGTTCACATCGATCCCAGGAGCGATCGTGGGCGGCTTGATCATCGGTGTGGGTGAGAAACTGTTTGAATTCGCGATCGGACCGCTGGTCGGCGGGGCAACCGAAAACTGGTTCGCTTATGTGCTGGCGCTGTTGTTCCTCGTGTTCCGTCCGCAAGGGCTGTTTGGGGAGAAGATCATTGAACGGGTTTAATATGTTGGACGCAATCGACACGCCTGAAACTACCGGAGGAGCGATCTAATGTTTTACCGTGAAGCAGGGGATTTCAACACCAGCTATCCCGAAGATAGCCAAACGTTTCCGATCAAATTTGATCGCTACCGTTACTATGTGGTGCTCGCAGTGGCCTTCTTGGTCATCCCGTTCATCATCAACGACTACTGGGCGAACGCTGTGTTCGTACCCTTCCTGATCTACGCGATTGCGGCCATCGGGTTGAACATTCTAACCGGCTATTGTGGTCAGGTGTCGCTTGGTACTGGGGGCTTCATGGCTGTAGGGGCTTATGCCGTCTACAAGCTGATGACCTCCTTCCCTGAAGTGTCGATGTTAATCCATGTGCCACTGGCAGGGTTGATCACGGCGGGGGTTGTAACGGTCTTCGGACTGCCGAGTTTGCGGATCAAAGGGTTCTATCTCGCGGTGGCAACGCTGGCGGCGCAGTTCTTCCTCGTCTGGTTGTTCAACAAGGTTCCGTGGTTCTACAACTACTCCGCCTCAGGTCAGATCTCCTCTCCGGAGCGTGACGTGTTTGGCATCATCATCACTGGACCGAACACCGAGGCATGGGCGAAATACGTGATCTGCCTGATCTTTGTAACCTTGGCGGCCGTTATTGCACGCAACCTGACACGTGGCTCGGTAGGGCGTAAGTGGATGGCGATCCGTGACATGGATATTGCCGCAGAAATCATTGGTGTGAATCCGATGATGGCAAAGCTCACAGCCTTTGCGGTCTCCGGCTTCTTCATCGGCATTGCAGGTGCGTTGTTCTTCAGCGTCTACCTTGGGGCCGCGGAAGTTGGCGAAAGCTTCGGCATCGACAAGTCATTCCTTGTCTTGTTCATGGTGATCATCGGAGGCTTGGGGTCGATATTTGGATCCTTTGCAGGGGCCGCTTTCATGGTGCTGTTGCCCGTCTTGTTGAAGAACGTTTTCGTAGGTTTCTTGGGCTGGCCCACCGACTTGGCTGCCCACCTACAGTTCATCGTTGCAGGCGGCCTGATCATTGTGTTCCTGATCATGGAACCACATGGGCTGGCACAACTCTGGCGCCTGGCGAAAGAAAAACTACGGCTCTGGCCGTTCCCGCATTAACAAAACTGAGGCGGGGTAAACCCGCCCACCCAACAGAAATTATCAAACCATCCTTGGGAGGAAAAACTGATGAAATTTACAACCCTAGCAGTAGCGGCCATTATGGCAGCTAGCCCAGTTATGGCGGACCTTGTGTTCCCATCGCTGTCTTACCGGACCGGCCCATACGCCGCGAATGGTATCCCGTTTGCAGACGGCTACGAAGACTACTTCACCTTGCTCAACGAGCGTGATGGCGGTATCGGCGGCGTTCCTACGAAGGTTATCGAATGCGAAACTGGCTATAACACCGAAAAGGGTGTTGAGTGCTACGAGGCAACCAAAGCCGAAGGCGCGCTGGTGTATCAACCGCTGTCGACTGGCATCACCTACCAGCTGATCCCGAAAGTGACTGCTGACGGTATTCCGCTTCACACAATGGGCTACGGCCGGACGTCTGCGAAGAACGGTAAAGTGTTCTCCAACGTGTTCAACTACCCAGCCAACTACTGGGATGGCGCGTCGCATGCTGTGAACCACATCATGAGCCAAGGCGACATCAAGGGCAAAAAGATCGCGCTTGTGTATCACAACTCTGCCTACGGCAAAGAGCCTATCCGCACCTTGGAAGAGCTGTCCAAGAAGCACGGCTTCGAGCTGACGTTGATCCCTGTTGATCACCCGGGCCAAGAGCAAAAGTCGCAGTGGCTGCAAATTCGCCGCGAAAAGCCTGACAATGTCATCATGTATGGCTGGGGCGTTATGAACCAAGTGGCGATCCAAGAAGCTGCAAACATCCGCTTCCCAATGGAGAACTTCATTGGCATCTGGTGGTCCGGTTCGGAAAACGACGTTCTGCCAGCTGGCGACAAAGCCAACGGCTACAAAGCGTTGACGTTCCACAACTTGGGCGACGACTACCCACTGTACGACGATCTGCGTAAATACGTGGTTGACGCGGGCAAAGCTGCCGGCGCTGGCGACCAGTTGGGCACCGCCTTGTACAACCGCGGTATGTACGCCGCGATGCTTGCAGCAGAAGCCGCAAAAACGGCACAAGAGCTGTCCGGTCAGAAAGAACTGACACCAGCCCTGATGCGTGACGGCATGGAAGCACTGGAGATCACCGAAGAGAAGATGGCCGCAATTGGTCTTCCGAACTTTGGCCCGACCTTCAAAGTATCGTGCGAAAACCACGGTGGTGACGGTCTTGGCGCGGTTGCGCAGTGGGACGCAACTGCCGGCGAGTGGAGCTTGATCACAGGCTATGAAGGCTCTGATCAGGACGTAATCCAAGGCTTGGTAGATGAGGACTCGGCAGCGTTCGCCGCTGAATCCAACATCGACGAAGGCTGTAAATAAGTAACTTTTTTCCTCGGCCAGCGCGGTGTTGGCCGAGGATCACTAACGTAGATGGGATGTTGAAATGCTGGATGGTTCCAAAACCGAGACCCTCTTGGAGGTCAACAACATCGAGGTGATTTATAATCACGTCATATTGGTGCTGAAGGGTGTCTCTTTGAAAGTGTCAAAGGGTGGAATTACGGCCTTGCTGGGTGGCAATGGCGCAGGTAAATCCACGACGCTTAAGGCCGTATCGAACTTGCTGCACTCTGAGCGCGGTGAGGTCACCAAAGGCTCGATTGTGTATCGGAACAAATCAATCGCTGGGCTCGATCCTGCCGATATGGTGAAACAGGGCGTCATTCAGGTGATGGAAGGCCGTCACTGTTTTGAGCACCTGACCGTTGAAGAAAACCTGATGACCGGCGCCTATACGCGCTCTGACGGGCGCGGTGCGGTGTCTGCTGATCTGGAAAAGGTCTATGCCTATTTCCCACGCCTCAAAGAACGGCGCACTTCTCAGGCGGGATATACCTCCGGTGGTGAGCAACAGATGGTGGCGATTGGTCGCGCAATGATGGCCAAGCCAGAGACGATTTTGCTGGATGAACCGTCGATGGGTCTGGCCCCGCAATTAGTGGAAGAAATTTTCGGCATCGTGAAAGAATTGAACGAACAAGAGGGCGTGTCCTTCCTGTTGGCCGAGCAAAACACCAACGTCGCACTGCGCTTCGCGCATTATGGCTACATCCTTGAGAGTGGCCGTGTGGTGATGGACGGACCTGCAGCAGAGCTGCGGGAAAACCCTGACGTCAAGGAATTCTACCTTGGGATGTCGGACGACGGGCGCAAGTCATTCCGTGACGTGCGCAGCTACCGCCGCCGTAAACGTTGGTTGTCCTAAATTTTGAGTATTTTAAACCAAATGGAGATGTGTCGTGGGATTCTTCGATGACCTTGAGACCCGCAGCGCGGATGCGCGGGAAGCGGCTCATCTTGCCGCATTACAAGCGGTAGGCGTTAAATTAACCAATTTGGCTGAATTGTCCAAGCTACCTGTGCTGCGCAAGTCGGACTTGAGTGCAAAGCAAAAGGAGCAGCCGCCGTTCGGTGGCATGCAGGTGGGGAATGTTACCCATGTGTTTCAATCTCCGGGCCCGATCTACGAGCCGGGTGGGGTATCGCATGACTGGTGGCGGTTTGGCCGGTTTTTGAACGCCTGCGGGATTGGCAAGTCTGACATCGTGCAGAATTGCTTTGGGTATCATCTGACACCTGCTGGGATGATGTTTGAAAATGGCGCAAGGGCGGTGGGTGCGCGGGTTTTGCCTGCGGGCACCGGCCAGACCGAGCTGCAAGTGCGCGCTGCGAAAGATGTCGGCGCCACGGCCTATGCTGGCACGCCGGACTATCTGAATGTGATTTTGCAGAAGGCTGACGAGATGGGCGAAGCCTTGGGCTTTACCAAAGCGGCGGTATCGGGTGGAGCATTGTTCCCGTCACTGCGTCAATCCTATGCGGATCGCGGGATCACTTGTTTGCAAAGCTACGGCACCGCCGACTTGGGCCACATCGCCTTTGAGACAGACGCGATGGAAGGCATGATTGTAGACGAAGGCGTGATCGTCGAGATTGTTACGCCTGGCACGGGTGAACCGGTGAAAGACGGCCAAGTGGGTGAGATCGTTGTGACCTCCTTGAACCCTGATTATCCGCTGATCCGATTTGGCACAGGTGACATGAGCGCCATTATGCCCGGCAGCTCGTCTTGTGGGCGTACCAATATGCGCATCAAAGGCTGGATGGGACGCGCGGATCAAACCACCAAGATCAAGGGTATGTTTGTGCGCCCCGAGCAGGTCGCCGACTTTGTCGCGAAACACGAAGAGGTTTCACGTGCGCGAGTTGTTGCCGCCCGCGAAGGCGAGATGGACACGATGCGTGTTTTGATCGAAGCTAGTGGCGGAGACGCGACGACTTATGCGACATCGGTTGCGAGCGTCTTGAAGCTAAAGGGTGCCGTGGAAGTGGTGCCTGTTGGGAGCTTGCCCAATGATGGGCTCGTGATCGAGGACCAACGCAGCTACGACTGACAAAGGATATGCCATGACCCGCCAAAGCCTTGCCGCCTTTTTGTTAATGTCGGCACCGGCTTGGGCAGGGGACTTGGCCTTGGTTGTGGGCAACGACCGCTATTCCAACGGCCCCGAGATAGTTGACGAAAGCGGAATGCTGGATGCAGTCAAGCCGTTAGAAAGCGCAGGGTTCGACGTGCTGAGTGGCGCGAATATGCCCGTGGCTGAACTTGTCGATTTGGTATCACAGCTGAACGCCAAAGCCGATGGAACCGGGCGCGTCATAATCGCTGTCACGGGGCATTTTGCCCATAGCGCAACGGGCAATTGGCTTTTGGGATCGGATGCCCAAGAGCCTGATTTGGCGACGATCCATTCCCAATCGATCCCGATAAGTACATTGCTTGAAATTGCAGGCCGCGCCACTGGTGGGGCTGTTGTGGCCTTGGGAGTTCAAGCAGAGACATTTCCTTTGGGGGCAGGTGTGACAGCCAGCTTGGGCCGCTATGACATTCCTCAAGGCGTAGCCGTTGTGACTGGCCCGACCGTTGACGTTTCAAAATTTGTGGCTGGGTCGTTGACCGTGAGGGGGCATTCGGTCGCTGCAATGCTGGAGGGGGCTCCAAATCTGACGGGTTCGGGATTCATGGCCCCCTTGGTGGCCTTCCTTCCCAGTGATGGCACCCCGTCGCCAGTTGTTCCAAAGCTTGACCCAGATGCGAAGCAGAAAGCATTTTGGAGTGTGACACAGGAGATTGGGTCGCAAGACAGCTATGAGGCCTATTTAGAGCGCTTTCCCGAGGGGATATTTGCAGATCAGGCCAATACACAGATAGAGCGGATTTTGGCGGAACCGTTGCTTTTGGCACAGGCGGGGGAAGCGGCGCTGAAGCTGGATCGGGACAAGCGCCGTGAAATTCAACGAGGGCTGTCATTGTTGGAATATGACCCCAAAGGGATCGACGGAATTCTGGGGAAGGGCTCACGAGCCGCGATTGCCAAATGGCAAGAGGCGAACAATGAGGCCGCCACCAGCTATCTGACCCTTGCGCAGATAGAGCGGCTGCAAGCCCAAGCAGACAGACGGTCGCGGGAATTGGAAGAAGAAGCCCGCATTCGCCAAGAAGAGTTGGAGCGCAAAGATCGCGCCTACTGGCGTGCCAGCGGGAAAAGTGGCGATGAACCGGGTTTGCGGACGTATCTGGAGAAATACCCCGACGGGGTGTTCGCAGAAATCGCCCTCGCACGTTTGCAGCCCTTTGAGGAGGCCCGTCGCTCTGCTGCCGCAGCACAGGATCGCGCCGATTGGGATGCTGCGGTTTCTGTTGGGTCGCTGGCCGCCTATGAAGGATACCTTCAGGCCAACCCACAGGGGGCCTTTGCGGTGCAAGCCCGCACCCAGATTGCCGAACAAGAATTTGAGGCGAAGAATGCCAATGCCCTTCGTGCAGCGGCGCGGAATGAACAGCGCTTGGGTCTAAGTTCCGGCACGCAGCGGCTGGTCGAAGATCGCCTTCGGGCGCTTGGGTTAAAACCCGGGGCTGTGGATGGTGTGTTTGACGAGGACACGCGCCGTGCAGTTAGGCGGTATCAAGAGGCGCGACAATTGCCGCGCACCGGATATCTAGATCAGAAAACGCTGGTGCGGCTGCTTGCCGATTCAGTCCTGCGTTAGATCGATTTTCGGGCCTTAAGGGCAGCCGAGATTGTGCCGTCATCGAGATAATCCAATTCGCCACCAATGGGCACACCTTGCGCCAAAGAGGTGACCATGACGCCGCGAACTTCCAATTCACCTGCGATGTAATGGGCGGTGGTTTGCCCGTCGATCGTGGCATTCAGGGCGAGGATAACCTCGCGGATGTTTTCGCCCTGCACGCGGTCCATCAATTTGGGGATGCGCAGCTCGTCGGGGCCGATGGCGTCCAATGCCGACAGGGTGCCGCCAAGGACGTGGTAGCGGCCTTTGAAGACGCCGGACCGCTCCATAGCCCAAAGGTCGGCCACATCCTCAACGACGCAAATTTCCCCGGTCGCACGTTTGGCGGCTGAGCAGATGTCACATGTGTCGGAGGTGCCAATGTTGCCGCAGTTGACGCATTCACGCGCGGTGGCCGAGACATTTTGCAAACTGTCCGCCAAGGGCACCATCAAAAGGGCGCGTTTCTTGATCATGTGAAGCACTGCACGACGGGCCGAGCGGGGGCCAAGCCCTGGAAGCTTTGCCATCATCTCGATCAATGTGTCGATGTCTTTTGTGCTACTCAACTGGGCGCGCCCTTTGTTTCGGTCGAAGCCTCCGGCGGAGGTATTTAGGAAGCAATGATGTCTAGAAAGGAAGCTTCATTCCGGCAGGAATGCCCATTTCTTCGGTGATCTTGCTCATCTCTGCAGCGGCCTTGTCGGCGGCTTTGGATTGCGCGTCCTTGATGGCCGCGAGGATCAGATCCTCGACGACTTCTTTCTCGTCAGGGTGAAAAATAGACGGATCGATGTCGAGGGCGGTGAGGATGCCTTTGGCTGTCGCAGTTGCCTTGACGAGGCCCGCGCCACTTTCACCTTGGACTTCGATGTTTTGCAGATCGTCCTGCATTTGGGTCATCTTGTCCTGCATCTCTTTGGCTTTTTTCATCATTCCGGCCATATCGCCGAGATTGCCTAGTCCTTTGAGCATCTGAGTGTCTCCTGCTTGGGAATTCGTATTTGAGAGCGTTATGACAGAGGCCACATAGAGCGCACAAGCCGATGTGGGTTAGTCTTCCTCGAAAGGATCCCATTCGTCTTCGACCTCTGGCAACGCCTCGACGGCGGCTTCTTGCAACAGGTCGGCGGCGGTGCGGATGTCGATTATCTTGGCGCCTGGAAAAGCCTGCAAAGTGGCTTGCATTAGCGGGTGTTCGGTGGCTTCCGCCTTCAGCGCATTGGCCTCTGCATCACGCTCAGCCGCTATGGTTTCACCGCCGCCCTCGTTAACAACAGTGACGGCCCAGCGTTGGCCTGTCCATTGCTGCAAGCGTGCCCCCAAACGAGAGGCCAGATCACGCGGGGCGTCGTCTGTTGGCACGAACTCAATACGGCCCGGCGCGTAGTTGGCCAGCTGCACATAGCCTTCGACCTCGACCAGCAGCTTCATGTCGCGGTTGCTACGGATCAGCCCGACGACCTGCTTGAATGTGGGATACTGCGCGAGGGCGGTTTCTGCGGAAACATCAAGGGCCGCGGAGGTGCCGCCCCCCATGGAGACGGTCTGCTGTGTTTGCGCGCGCGCGGTGGTCATGCCGCCTTGAGGGGGATGACCCCCACCGCCCGTCGGGGCAGCGGGGGGCGGCGGAGTGTCTTGCAGCTTGCGCACCAGTTCTTCCGGCGAGGGCAGATCGGCCATATGTGTGAGGCGAATGATTGCCATTTCGGCGGCCATCATGGCGTTGGGCGCGGCGGCGACTTCCTCGAGTGCCTTAAGAAGCAATTGCCACATGCGTGACATGGCCCGCATGGGCAGGGCTTCCGCCATTGTGGCCCCTCGGGTGCGCTCGTCGGGGCCGACAGTTGGATCGTCAGCGGCCTCCGGTGTGATCTTGATGACGCTGACCCAATGGGTGATCTCTGCCAGATCGCGCAGAACTGCCATCGGATCGGCCCCATCGGCATATTGCGACGACAGCTCTTGCAGCGCGCTGGCGGCGTCGCCCTTCATGATCAGGTCAAACAAATCCAGCACGCGGCCACGATCCGCAAGCCCCAACATCGCCCGCACCTGAGGCGCGGTTGTCTCGCCTGCGCCGTGAGAAATTGCCTGATCCATGAGGCTCATGGCGTCGCGCACGGAGCCTTCGGCGGCACGGGTGATCAGTGCCAAGGCGTCTTCGGCGATCTGGGCGTTTTCCTTCCCGGCAACCGATTGCAAATGGGCAATCATGACCTCTGGTTCTATGCGCCGCAGATCAAAGCGTTGGCACCGCGACAGTACAGTAACAGGCACCTTTCGGATTTCCGTGGTGGCAAAGATGAATTTGACGTGCTCGGGCGGCTCCTCCAGCGTCTTCAACAAGGCGTTGAAGGCGGAAGTAGACAGCATGTGCACCTCATCGATGATGTAGATTTTGTAGCGTGCGGAGGCGGCACGGTAATGTACGGAATCAATGATTTCGCGGATGTCGCCTACCCCTGTGCGCGACGCAGCATCCATTTCCATCACGTCAACATGGCGACCTTCGGCAATTGCGGTGCAATTGTCGCAGATCCCGCAAGGATCGGTCGTTGGGCCACCGGTGCCATCCGCGCCCACGCAGTTCATCCCCTTGGCGATGATCCGAGCCGTGGTGGTTTTTCCGGTGCCGCGAATACCCGTCATGATGAAGGCCTGCGCGATGCGGCCGGCGTCAAAGGCATTTTTGAGCGTCCGCACCATAGCGTCTTGACCGATCAGATCGGCAAATGTGGCAGGGCGGTACTTCCGCGCCAGAACCTGATAGCCGCCGTCTGTAGTGTCAGTCATAGAATTTCCTCGGATTCGGATGCGTCACGAGCCTAATTCGCTGGGGGGGTGACGTCCACCAAAGACTATCCAACTGTTGGCCCTCAGCTGCCAAAAATCAGCATCGGAACCTGTTTGATCGGGTCAGACGTGCCACGTACGCGGGACATGGTCCAAGCGCCTTGAAGCGTCATCCATAGGGCATTTGCCATGGCGTCTGCGTTTTCGGGTTCTGCGCCTTTGGCAATGGCGTGGGCTTTGGTCGCCTCATGCCATTCTTGGAATATCTCGCGGGTGTTAAGTCGAAATTCTTGGTTGCTGGGGCTCTCGAACAGGGTTGAGCTGATCGGGCATCCGCTCCAATTATCATGCAATGTAAACAGCTTGGCTAACTTGTAGCAAAATGTGGTGATGCCATCGCGTGCGGTGTTGGCGTCCTCAAAGGACGCGTCCAATATCCGCAGGGTTTCTTGCGCTGCAAAATGCGCCGCAGCGAGGGCGAGATCGGATTTTCCATTGGGAAAGTGGTGATAGAGCGAGCCTTTAGGAGCCTCCGACGCTTCCAGAATTTCTGCGACGCCTACGCCGTGATACCCCTTGCGTTGAAACAGCAGGGCCGCAGCGGCGACCAGTCGGTCACGGGTTGGAGGCAGGTTAGACACACCCCATTAAAACATATCTAGACCGAATGGTCTAGTCGTGATATTGAACCGATCAGTCTAGTTTGCTCGGAGTGCCCCATGACCATGATCAGCCCTGTCGAAGCCGCCGAAATCGAGGTGCAGGAGGTTTCCATTCTATCGGGGGCCCGAAAGCTTGCGGGGCATGTGTTTATGCCAAGTGAAAACCCAAGAGCCGCCGTCGTTCTGAACGCGGCCACGGGTGTTCCCATGCGCTATTACCGGCCATTTGCCGAGTGGTTGGCACAAGAACACGACTTGACATGTTTGCTATATGACTACCGCGACTTTGGCGCATCTGCGCGTCAGCATGTGCGAAGCTCAAACGCGAATATGACCGATTGGGGGGTGCATGATCAGCAAGCCGCCCGCGACTTTATGCGCGCCCATTTTCCCGACGTGCCATTGTGGGTGATCGGGCATTCACTTGGCGGATTGCTTGTGCCGTTTCAAAAGGACTTGCATGAGATAGACCGCCTGATCACTGTTGGCAGCGGGCCGGTGCATGTCTCCGAGCATCCTTGGCCTTATCAAGCCATGGCGCGGTTCTTCTGGTTTGGTGCTGGCCCAGTGGCGACATTGGCATTGGGGTATCTACCGGCCAAACGCTTGAGGTTTGGCCCTGACCTTCCTGCTGGCGTTTATTGGCAATGGCGCAACCTGTGCACGCGCCGCGACTACGTCATGCGCGACATCGGAAAGAAGATGCCTTTCCCCGACTGGACGAGCCTAAGTGGTCGCGTGAAATTTGTAGCAATTGAAGACGACTATATGGTTCCCCCAAGCGTGGTGTGGCGATCGATGGAGTTTTTCCAACAGGCAACTAAGACCCAAGCCTTGCTCAAGCCCAAGACCTACGGCCTGGAGAAAATTGGTCACATTGGGGTGTTTGATCCTAAGAACGCCGCCTGCTGGGCCGATCTAATCGCCGAATGAGGCGTAGGTGAGAGGTTGGACATCGACCCAAGTGGGGCTCGTTGTGGCTGCTTCCTTCCGGATCTGACCAGGTTGGCGAGGCACTTGCCCGCGCCAACCCCTCACCGCCGATATAGGCACAGATTCTTTATAACGCAAGGTTTGCCAATGGAGAGCTGTCGTGAAACAAGCGAAGGACACAATTTAGGGGCGGCGTGGTGAAACTTGCTGAGACAGTTACCTTTGGTGGATCAGGTCTGGAACGCGCAGCACATTTGCGCGGTGATGAGCAGGCCCTAGCCGATATGTTGGCGAAGACCGACACGGGTGTTTTGCCGATATGGCGTGGTAAGCCCTTGATCGCAGGAGAGGACCGCGACCGCCCAGCGTGGCAATCGGCTAACCACCCGATATTTGAACACGCGGACGAAGCCCCGATCTTTTTGGGGTTGGACGATGGAGTCGCACGATTTTCACAGGATGTTTCGGGCTGGGAGCCTGACGAAAACTTGGACACGCTAAATCAGTTTCTTGACCCCTCCGAGCAGCATTTTCCCGGACTTCCACAAGACGAGCGGTTCTCGGAGCTGCGCGGGATCATGACACATCTCAACGCGCGCGACGCAGAATTGATCGCAACCGCCAAAGCCGTCGGTAGCTGGCATGAAACCCACGGGTTTTGCGCGAAATGCGGTAGCAAGTCTTCGATCTCCATGGCCGGATGGCAGCGCGACTGCGCGGCTTGTGGGGCTCATCATTTTCCGCGCACGGATCCGGTAGTGATCATGTTGGTGACACATGGAAATTCGGTGCTGATGGGGCGGTCTTCGGGATGGCCTGAGGGGATGTATTCTTGTCTGGCTGGGTTTGTAGAACCCGGAGAAACCATAGAAGCCGCTGTGCGACGGGAAACCTTTGAGGAAGCGGGCGTAAAAGTTGGTGCGGTCGAGTATTTGTCCAGCCAGCCTTGGCCGTTCCCAGCGTCTTTGATGTTCGGATGCCGTGGGCATGCCCAAACAACTGAGATCACCATCGATCCCGTAGAAATCGAAGATGCCCTGTGGGTGACCCGCGAAGAGATGATGGAGACGTTTGCGGGCAACAATCCGAAAATGAAACCGGCGCGAAAGGGCGCAATTGCGCATTTCCTGTTGCTTAACTGGCTTCAGGATACATTAGACTAAGTAAAGAAAAATAAAAGCGGGCCGACATGAAGTTCTCCACCAAGGAAGATCTAGAAATACCGATCGACGACGTGTTCACGATGTTGTCGGATTTCGACAGCTATGAACGCGCGGTGTTGCGCCATGGGGCGGATGTTTCGCGGACTGATAACATTGATGGCGAAGGCATTGGTATGTCGTGGAAGGCCCGCGCCACGGTGCGGGGAAAGAAGCGCGAATTTGACGTGAAGCTTGTGGACTTCGATCGCCCGAATCAAATGCTTTTTGATGTGAAAACAAACAACATGTCGGCAACATTCCTGATAGAGTTGGTTGCCATGTCACGTATGCGCACCAGAATGCGGCTGGAGCTGGACGTGCGCCCGCAAACCCTTTCGGCGCGTTTGTTGATGCAGTCAGCCAAGCTGGCACGCAACACTTTGAACCGCCGTTACAAAACGCGGATCGCGCATTTTGCCAGCGATTTGGAAGAGCGCTACAAAAAAGGGCTGCGCACCGCTGGCGTTTAAGACGGCGCGACAGGCCTCACATTTGTACCGCGAGGTTCAGCACGGCCGCCACATTGTCCGACAGGGGGCGATCTCCCGACAAAACCGCGCTCACCGGCACCCAAGCCGCGTCCATCGCATCGTCATCTGCAACGGGATCGCCACTGACATAGCTGCAAAGAACCGCCGCCAGTAGGTAGTGATAGGTCACCACGCCATGACGGTCACGGCCAATCACATCGACATTGGTTAGATAGGACGTTGGGGTCGCAATGACGCCGGTTTCTTCGTGCAGTTCACGCGCAGCGGCTTCTAGGGCCGTTTCGCCCCTTTCGACATGCCCCCCTGGAAACCCCCATTCGCCTTCATTTGGAGGATTACGGCGTTGGACAAGCAAAGCTTGGCCATCATGCACGACAACCGCGATTGCCCCGAGTTTGGGGCGCAAGCCCTCAGTCACGGGCGAAGGCGGCAGGATAGGTCCCTAGAACTTTGATTTCGGAGGTGAAGAAGCCCAATTCCTCCATCGCGTGTTGAACATTGGTGTCCTCGGGGTGGCCGGCGATATCCGCATAAAACTGGGTGGCCGTGAATTCGCCATCGACCATGTAGCTTTCCAACTTGGTCATGTTGATGCCGTTGGTGGCAAAGCCGCCCATGGCTTTATACAGCGCGGCAGGAAGGTTGCGGACCCGAAACACGAAAGACGTGATCATATGGGTGTCTCCGCGTCGCGACAGATCCGCCTGCGGGGACATGATCAAGAAGCGGGTGGTATTGGTGTCATTGTCTTCTATCCCACGCACCAAAACATCCAGCCCGTGGGTCTTTGCTGCCATCTCGGAGGCAAGCACTCCCACGCCTGGCTCGGGAGACGCCGCTAGCTCAGCGGCCGCACCGGCGCTATCCACCGCAGATTCGCCGCGAATGTTGTTGGTGGCCAGATAGGTGTGGCATTGCGGCAAAAGCACGGGATGCGCGCGCACGATCTTGATGTCGTCTAGGGCTGTACCCTTTGGGGCCATCAGGCAAATCCGCACCCGCACGAAGGCTTCATCGATGATATGCAGGCCAGAGCCAGGCAACAGGCGGTGAATATCCGCCACCCGTCCGTAGGTTGTGTTCTCGACCGGAAGCATCGCCAATGACGCAGCACCGGAGCGCACGGCTTCAATAACCTCTTCGAAGGATTTGCAGGGAAGGGGGTCCATATCAGGGCGGGCCCGAACGCAGGCTTCGTGGGAGTAGGCGCCGAGCTCCCCTTGGAACGCAATTTTAACTGTCATGGTGCATTTTCCACAAAAAGGCATTTAGTCGCGGTGTCTAGCCCTTGCGGAAGGGTATGGGAAGAAGATAGATAGCGGCGAAACGCCAAACGGGTGAGAGACAGACATGTTTGACACGATGACTATGACCAAAGTTCTGGGTGCGGTTTGCGGATCGCTTCTGGTTTTTCTGCTGGGCAGCTGGGTTGCTGACACAATTTACCACACCGGCGAAGCTGGGCATGGTGGTGAGGATCACGCGCAAGGCTATGTTGTGGAAGTTGCAACAGCTGACACAGGCACAGAGGAAGTTGTTGAGGAAATCGACTTCGCGTCCTTGATGGCCGAAGCGAACGCTGAAAAAGGCGCAAAGGTCTTCTCCAAGTGCAAAGCTTGCCACAAAGTCGAAGAGGGCAAGCATGGAACAGGCCCATCTTTGTTCGGGATCGTAGACAAGGATATCGCCGCAGCAGATGGCTACGGATACTCCGATGTGCTGATCGGCATGGACGGAACTTGGACAGTTGACGCGCTGAGCGGGTTTATCGAGAACCCCAAAGCCTATGCGCCTGGCACGAAAATGGGCTTCAAGGGCATCTCCAAGCCAACTGATCGTGCGAACCTGATCGCCTACCTAGAGACGCTCGGCGGCTAGGTTGATCGGAAGCTATTGTATTGAAAGACCGTCCTTTGTGGGCGGTCTTTTGCATTTAAGTCCTCTCTTAAGCTCACAATCGCGCAATCGGCCTTGATTGTTGAGGAAAACCAACTTCTTTTATCTTATCAAATACGCGACACGCCCGAGATCGATCTGAGGAGGATCAATATGACGAACCGCAATTCGCAAGCCCTTGCCAAAACCCGATCCAAGCCGAATGGCGTGATGAAGTGGATGGGCGCTGGGCTGGTTCTGATTGCGGCGACATTTACCTCGGCGACGATTGCGCGCAGCGAGACAATCATCAAAGCCCACGGGTTTTCGGATTTCGGAGAACTGAAGTACCCCGAAGGCTTCCCGCATCTCGACTATGTGAACCCCGATGCGCCCAAAGGCGGCGAAATCTCGGTTGCCGCGCGTGGAACATTCGACAGCATGAACCCCTACAGCCGCAAGGGCCGCGCAGGGGCTCTGTCCAACACCCCCTACGAGCGCCTGATGGCGGCCGTGGATGACGACCCCTATGGCGCGTATTGCGTACTTTGTGAGAGCTTGGAGTACCCAGAAAGCCAAGACTGGGTGATTTTCAACCTACACCCAGAAGCCAAATTTTCGGACGGAACCCCAGTCACAGCGCATGACGTTGTGTTCACGGTTAAAACTTTTCTGACTGATGGTCTGCCGTCCTTCGCGCAAGCAGTCTCGAAGTTCTACAAAAGCTATGAAGCCCTGGATGACCACCGGATCAAGTTCACCTTTAACGAGGGGATTCCGCGCAAAGGTTTGATCAGCCAAGCGGGGGCGTCGATTGCGTTCTCGAAGAAATGGTTCGAGGCGAACGACGCCAACATCAAAGAACCACGTCTGGAATCGGCCATCGGATCCGGCCCATACATCCCCGTTGAGGTCGAAGCGCCGCGGCGAATTGTGTACAAGCGCAATCCCGATTACTGGGGGGCAAATTTGCCGATCAACAAGGGGCGCTGGAATTTCGACCGCATCCGCGTTGAATACTTCGCGGACCCCACTGCATCGATGGAAGCCTTCAAAAGCGGGGTGTATAACTTCCGGCGCGAAACAAGCTCGCTGTCTTGGGCAACCGCATATGATTTCCCTGGTATTCGCGACGGGTTCATCGCCAAGAAAGAATTGGCCAACGGAGATCTGCCTCCTTCCTATGGAATGGTGTTCAACCTGCGCCGTGACAAGTTTGCAGACCCGCGTGTGCGCGAGGCGCTGCAACTGATGTACAACTTCACATGGACCAACGAGACGCTGCAATTTGGCCTGTTTGCGCAGCGCAATTCGTTCTGGGAGAACACCGATTTACAGGCAAAAGGTGTCGCAGAAGGGTTGGAGCTGGAGTACCTCAAGTCTGTTGAGGAATTGCTGGAAGACAAATCCGTGCTCACGGAACCGGTTATCTCTGCCCATGAAAGCAGCAACCGTCAGCTGGATCGCAAGAACCTACGCAAAGCCAACAAACTGTTGTCCGAAGCCGGTTGGGAAGCCGACGCCGCAGGTGTGTTGAAAAAGGACGGCAAGCCGCTGGAGATAGAGTTCCTGTCTTCACAACCGGCATATGACCGTTTGATTCAGCCCTACATTGAAAATTTGAAGCGCCTTGGCATTCAAGCCAACTACAACCGTGTGGACCCTGCCCAATACACCAACCGTGAGCGTGGGTTCGACTGGGATATGATCTACGACGGTTACGTCAACGGGTTCGAGGAAGGCAACGGCATTTCGCAACGGTTCGGATCCGAAGATGCGGAGTATTCGTTGTTCAACCCGTCGGGCTATAGCTCACCGGCGGTCGATGCGTTGATCAAGAAGATGCTTGATGCGAAAACTCTGGATGAGATGCAAGCCGCCGTGCGGGCCACAGACCGCATTTTGCGGGCAGCGCGCATCATGATCCCTGCGTGGTATAATGACACCTTCTGGGTCGCCTATTACGATATGTTCGAGCACCCAGACAAATTGCCGCCACTGGCCTTGGGTCATCTGGATTTTTGGTGGTATAACGCTGAAAAGGCTGCGGCCTTGAAGGCAAAAGGCGCCCTCTAGGGCGGTTACAAGAACAGGCGGTAAGACCCGAACATGGGCGCATATATTCTCAGACGGCTGTTGCTGGTGATTCCGACTTTGATTGGGATCATGATCGTGAATTTCACCCTGACGCAATTCGTGCCAGGCGGCCCCATTGAGCAGGTTATCGCGAACCTTGAAGGCTCTGGCGATGTGTTTGAAGGAATTTCGGGCGGCACCAACGACAGCCAGTTCGACAACCTGAGCACCGACAGCAAATATGAAGGCGCGCGCGGGTTGCCGCCCGAATTTATTGCCGAGCTTGAGAGAGAATTCGGCTTCGACAAGCCGCCGCTACAACGCTTTTTGAATATGATGTGGAACTATCTGCGGTTCGACTTCGGCGAAAGCTACTTCCATTCCAAGAACGTGCTAGAGATGGTGCTGGAGACGATGCCAGTGTCGATCACGCTGGGGCTTTGGTCCACTTTGATTGCCTATATGATTTCGATCCCCTTGGGCATTCGCAAGGCGGTCACCGATGGGTCACGGTTTGATTCATGGACCTCGGGCGTCATCATCTTTGCCTACTCCATTCCGGGATTTCTTTTCGCGATCTTGCTGCTCGTGTTCTTTGCGGGGGGATCGTATTTCCAATGGTTCCCGCTGCGCGGGCTGACGTCGGAAAACTTTGACCAGCTTACCCTGTTTGGCAAAGTGGTGGACTACCTATGGCATATCATTTTGCCGGTGACTGCCGCGTCCATTTCGGCCTTTGCGACGCTGACCTTGCTGACGAAGAACTCCTTCTTGGATGAAATCAAAAAGCAATATGTCATCACGGCCAAAGCCAAGGGCCTGTCGGAGGGCAAGGTGCTCTACGGGCATGTATTCCGCAACGCGATGCTGATCGTGATCGCGGGCTTCCCGAGTTTGTTTATGGGGATTTTCCTCACGGGGTCGCTGATCATCGAATTGATATTCTCCCTCGACGGATTGGGCCGGTTGGCCTTTGAGGCCGCAGTTGCCCGCGATTATCCGGTGGTGTTTGGGACGCTCTACTTCTTTGGGTTGTTGGGGCTTGTTGTGAACATCCTATCTGACCTGATGTATATCGTCGTGGATCCGCGCATCGACTTTGAAAGCCGCGAAACATGAAGCTATCCCCCCTCAACCAACGTCGCTGGGCCAACTTCAAACGCAATCGTCGCGCGTTCTGGTCGTTGTGGATTTTCGCCGTTCTTTTTGGCCTGTCCCTGTTTGCTGAATTGCTTGCCAACGACAAGCCGATCTTGATCAAATACCGCGGCGAGCTCTTCACGCCGGTCACCAGCTTCTACCCTGAAACCGCCTTTGGCGGCGACCTGCGCACCGAAGCGGTTTACCGTGACATTGAAATACAATGCCTGATCAAAACCGGTGGCATTGAGGACTGCTGGGACGACCCCGAAGGCGTGATGGAAGAGGCCGCAACAGGTACATTCGCCGGCGAGCCGGTAGAGGCAGGGTGGATCATTTCCCCGATCATCCCCTACCATTACACCACGATCGTGGACCGCCCGGGCACAGCGCCTGCGGCACCGGACGCGACGAATTGGCTGGGCACGGACAACACATCGCGCGACGTGACGGCGCGGGTGATTTACGGCTTCAGATTGTCAATTATCTTCACGTTGGTCGTGACCATCGTGTCATCGATCATCGGGATCGCGGCGGGTGCCGTTCAAGGGTTCTTCGGTGGCCGCGTCGATTTGATTTTCCAACGGGTGTTGGAGATTTGGGGCGCAACGCCCAGTCTCTATGTGATCATCATCATGTTTGCCATTTTGGGGCGTAGCTTCTGGCTGCTGGTGTTCTTGTCGATCCTGTTCGGCTGGCCTGCCTTGGTGGGGGTCGTGCGGGCCGAGTTCCTGCGGGCACGAAACTTCGAGTATGTCCGCGCAGCGCGGGCGCTTGGGGTCTCTAACACCACGATCATGTTCCGCCATATACTGCCCAACGCTATGGTTGCGACATTGACCTTTTTGCCGTTTATCGTAACCGGCACCATTGGCACGCTGGCAGCACTTGATTTTCTGGGTTTCGGCCTGCCGGCCTCCGCCCCTTCGTTGGGCGAACTGATTTTGCAAGCCAAGCAAAATTTGCAAGCCACATGGCTGGCTCTTACGGCTTTTACAACATTCGCGGTGATGCTGTCGTTGCTGGTGTTTATCTTTGAAGGCGTGCGTGACGCGTTCGACCCTAGAAAGACTTTCCAATGACTGTGCTACTAGACGTCAAAGACTTGCGGGTAAGCTTCCGACAAGACGGCGAAACCACCGAAGCGGTCAAGGGCGTGACCTTCCATGTGGACCGTGGCGAGACGGTGGCATTGGTGGGGGAATCCGGCTCGGGGAAATCGGTGTCGGCTCTGTCGACAGTGCAATTGCTGCCTGACAGTGCTTCGGTCGAAGGTCAGATCACCTATGATGGCCGTGATTTGGCCAGCGCCAGCGAGCAAGAATTGCGCCAAGTGCGAGGCAACGACATCAGCTTCATTTTCCAAGAGCCGATGACCTCGCTCAATCCGCTGCACACATTGGAGCGGCAGATCACCGAAAGTTTGAGCCTGCATCAAAACCTGCACGGGGACGCCGCGAAGGCGCGCGTGATTGAATTGTTGGACAAAGTTGGCATTCGTGACGCCGAAAAACGCCTGACCAGCTACCCGCATCAGCTATCGGGGGGGCAACGCCAACGGGTGATGATCGCCATGGCGCTGGCCAACGGGCCGGAACTATTGATCGCGGACGAGCCAACAACCGCGCTGGATGTGACCATCCAGTCGCAAATTCTGGACCTGCTGGCAGAGTTGAAAATCCGCGAGAAAATGTCGTTGTTGTTTATCACCCATGATCTTGGCGTTGTGCGCAAAATTGCTGACCGTGTTTGTGTCATGCAGCATGGTGAGATCGTGGAAACCGGCCCTACGGCGGAAATTTTCAACAACCCGCAGCATCCCTACACCAAGTTGCTGCTAGACGCCGAAGCCACTGGCCTTCCAGACCCTGTTCCAGCGGGGGCCAGTGAAATGGTGTCCACAGATGCGCTGCGTATCTGGTTTCCGATCCAAACCGGCCTGCTGAAACGGACCACCGGACATGTCAAAGCCGTCAATGAGGCCAGCATCTCCGTAAGGGCAGGGGAGACATTGGGCATCGTCGGCGAATCCGGCTCTGGCAAAACCACCTTGGCCCTGGCCATTATGCGCCTGATCTCCAGCAAGGGCGCGATCCAGTTTGAAGGTCGTGACATTCAAGGCTTGGCCTCTAACGAACTGCGCCCTTTGCGTGCTGATATGCAAATTGTGTTCCAAGACCCTTACGGCTCTCTTAGCCCACGCATGACGGTGGAGCAGATTATCGCCGAAGGGTTGGGGGTTCACGGAACTGATGCTGGACGCACTCCAAGGGAACTGGTCGCGGAGATCATGAGCGAGGTGGGGCTAGATCCCGAGATGATGCACCGCTATCCGCATGAGTTTTCAGGCGGGCAGCGTCAACGTATCGCCATCGCCCGTGCCATGATATTGCGGCCCAAACTGGTTGTTCTGGACGAGCCGACATCGGCATTGGATATGACCGTTCAGGTGCAGATAGTAGAGCTTCTGCGCGATTTGCAAAAGAAATACGGGCTGGCCTATCTCTTTATCAGCCACGATCTGAAAGTCGTGCGTGCCATGTCGCATAAAGTGATGGTGATGAAGCAAGGAAACGTGGTGGAAGAGGGTATCAGCGAAGAGCTGTTTTCCAACCCAAAGGTACCCTATACGCAGCAACTTCTGGCTGCTGCGCTGGATTTTAAGGCAAGCTAAAGCCTAGGCTCCCGGCCCGCGAACTTCACAGTCATGACCGCGCGCATTTAGGCGCTGACAGGCCAATGTGGCCTTGCTTTGGGACAAGCCGACAAAATTGGCTTCCCAACCGCGTGGACGGTTGACCACTTTGCGCAGGGCATCGTCCAGCGTGCCAATTTCTTGCAAGGCGGTTTTGAGCAGCAAGCGCTCTGCGCGGTTGCGGGTTGTGTAGCGCCCCAGCGAGATGGACCAATGACGGCCCCCTGATGTCGACGCGCGTGTTACGATCCGGCGCGCGGCAGGTTTGCGGCGTGGCTCTGCGGTGTCGATGGCGGCTTGCACCAGGTTTTGTGGCCTGCGCACGGGCGTGACGGTGGCCCCCGCCAATGTCTCGTTCTGAGCGGCGCGCGTGGCGACGTCATTTCGGGCGTTGATCACGTTGTTATCGACGCTTTCGACGATGGCGAGCAACATATCCTCGGATGGCGCACGATCTGGGCGCTGCAAGGGGCGCGGGCTTTTGCTGCGCGCGGTAATGGTCGGCGCGACCTTGATGACTTTTGGCTCTTGCGCAGGAATGGTGCCAAGAACTGGGCGTCTAGGTTTGCTTAACTTGGCACGGGAGGGCGCGCGTTTGAAGCCCAAGTCCAGCAACTCGGCAACACGTGCATTTCTAGCTGCAGAAGATGTGCCCCCGAACACAGTTGCAATCACGCGCTCGTTGCCGCGCTCTGCGGAGGCAACAAGGTTGAACCCAGCGGCCCGCGTGTAGCCGGTTTTGATGCCATCAGCGCCTTTGTAGTTTTGCAAAAGGCGGCGGTTGGTGTTGGAGACCTGCTTGACCCCCGCGTGCGTGGTTTGGCGGGAGAATAAGTTATAATACTGTGGGTAGTCATAGATCAGGTGACGGCCCAAAGTTGTCATGTCACGTGCTGTGGACATGTGGCCGTTTTCAGTCAGGCCGTGGGCATTCTTGAAGGTGGTATTCGTCATGCCCAATGCCTTGGCCATGGCGTTCATTCGACGGGCGAATGCGGCTTCGGACCCTGATATTGCCTCACCAAGAGCAGTGGCTGCATCATTGGCAGATTTCACGGACGCCCCACGGATCAAGTAGCGCAACGCAATGCGTTGACCGGCCTTCAGGCCCAGTTTGGACGGTTGCTCCGCTGCCGCTTTGCGCGAAATCTTGACCTTCGTTTCAAGGGTGATTTCGCCACGACGGATCGCGTCGAAGACAACATATAGTGTCATCATTTTCGTCAATGACGCTGGATGAAGTCGCGTATCCGCATTGCGGGAGTGAAGCACCTCACCGGTGCGCGCATCAAGCACCATCGCGGCGTAAGGTGCAGCGTTAGATGCCCCTGCCCATGCGGATGCCACAAGAAGAACCAGCCCTATGCGGACTGCGTTTAAAAGACGTAAAACCACGACGTCTGCCCATTTTGCCTCGGAAATGACGTTGCATTCCCATTTATATTTATCAGCCGATTATCGACCTTTGAATTACCCGTAGCACAAAGGCTGTAATCCGAAAACACCTTAGTTTCAGCTGGTTTAGAGGTGTCGTTCAAGTGTCTCAGCCACATCTTGTGGCTTGGGGTGCATATGCTACTAGATGGGCGATATTGGGGCTAGACGGCCGCTGGATATTCCAGTTCACAACGTTGTTGGTTGAGCAAACTGTTGCGCTTAAGCTCAATTTCCTTGGCCTTAAGGGAGCGAAGTTTACGTTTTTCTTGATCCAGATCCACTGCCACGGGCCGTTTGGTTGTATAGGGCTGCGGGTAATTGCAAAAACTGAACTGCCCGTTGCTGCCAACACCGGTTCCCACACAGAAATTCGTATAGATGACAGTACGGGTTTCAGTCTGAATTGCATAACCGCGATCAAGGGTGGCCTGAGTATCCGCGATCAATGCCTGCACCACACGTAGATCCTTCAGCGCATCCTGCTTGCAAGCTTCAAGAGGATTGGCGCAGGCCGCAAGAAACACCAACGGGGTGATCAAAAGTAATCTCATTGGGTAATATTACTCCAGTTGCGACGCCAAGGGAACGTGACACTTGTCGCTCACAAATGTTAGCACGAGGTGAAGTAAATAGGACAAGCCCAGTGACCGACGATTTCGACAGTAAGAAAGCCCAAGCTTCTGCATGGTTCCGCACTTTGCGCGACGACATCGTCGCCGCCTTTGAGGGGTTGGAGAACAGCCAAACGGAAGGGCCATTCGCTGATCTTCCGGCGGGTCAGTTCGAGGTGTCGGAGACAAAACGCGGCACGGACGACGGGTCGGACGCAGGTGGCGGCTTGATGAGCGTCATGCGCGGGGGGCGCGTGTTTGAGAAGGTCGGTGTAAATATCTCGACTGTTTACGGCACTTTGGGGGATCGCGCACAAAAGGCGATGGCCGCGCGCGGGGTTCCCGGAATGGAAAGCGATCCGCGCTTCTGGGCGTCTGGCATTAGCCTTGTGGCCCATATGCAGAACCCGCAAACTCCGGCAGTTCATATGAACACACGCATGTTCTGGACACCAAACGCTTGGTGGTTTGGAGGTGGCTCTGACTTGAACCCCTGCCTTGAGCGCGAAGAGGACACCGCCTTCTTCCACGGAGTTCTCAAAGAATATTGCGACAAACATGATGCCGAATACTACCCCCGCTTCAAAAACTGGGCGGACGAATATTTCTATGTTCCGCATCGCAACCGCGCACGCGGCGTGGGGGGCATCTTCTATGATGATCTAAACACCGGTGACTGGGACGCGGATTTCGCGTTCACTCAGGACGTGGGCCGTTCGTTTCTTCCGGCCTTTGTCGGGGTCACCGAAAAATGGCGCAACACGCCGTGGACAGACGCCGACAAAGAGGCACAGCTGGTGCACCGTGGCCTCTATGCCGAATACAATCTTGTGTATGATCGCGGGACCAAATTCGGGTTGGAAACCGGCCATGACGCCAATGCGGTTCTCATGAGCCTGCCGCCTGTGGCCAAATGGACCTAGCCCACCAAGGCGTCGAACTTTGCCGCGCAGATGAAATCATTGGGGGATAGCCCGCCAAGTTCGTGGGATGTGAAGGTGATCTTGCAGTATCCCCAACCGAACTGAATGTCGGGGTGGTGCCCTTCCTTATCCCCCAAGAACGCAGCAAGATTGGCGTGGTAAACCGGCTTGGCGAAGCCCTTAAATGTCATTTCGCGGGTCAGTTTGGAAGTTTCGGCATCCAGCATCCAGTCGCTGTGAAGCTGGGGCATTTTCTCATGCGCCTCTGCGCGCGTCATGACAACGCCCCCGCCTGCGCAAACATCGCAAGATTGCTGGTTTAGATCTGTTGTGTTGGTCATCTATCCTGCCTTCTGTTCATTTGGATATTCAGGGGCGAAGAGCCCTAGGTCTTGGGCCGCGTGAACATCTGCGATGAGGTCGCGTTCTGCGGCTTGAAAAAGTGTGTCTATGTTCTCTAGCACGAAATACACCGGCTGGTGGATGTCGATGCGATACGGCGTGCGAAGGATGTCCATCACGTCGAATTCGCGACGGATAACATCAGGGGCCTCGATGCTGTGAGGCAGCTCGGTCGGGGACGACGCAAGGCCCGAGCCGAGCGCCTTGAAACCGTCATCGCTGCGGGTCAGACCAAATTCAATGGTGAACCAATAAAGGCGAATAAGCCACGCATGGTCCTTGGATTGGGCCGTTTGACCAGCCTTGCCGATGGCTTGCGAGAAATGGGCGAAACGTGCGTCCGTCAGCAACGGGGTATGCCCGAAGATTTCATGAAAGATGTCCGGCTCTTTGATGTAGTCGAAGTCGGCTCTGCTGCGAATGAAGGAAGCGGCGGGAAAGGTCTTATTGGCCAGCATCGTGAAGAACTGCCTGAATCCGATCAGTGCCGGAACGGGGTCCACCTGCCAGCCGGTCAGAGGACGAAGGCTGGCCGAGACCTCGGGGCATTGCGGGACACGATCGTGGGGCAAGCCAAGCCGGTCGAACCCGTCTAGGTATTCCTTGGCGCAGAGCCGCCGGATGTTGGGAAGCTGCTGGGCGAAAAGATCGCGCCAGACCGCGTCCTCCTCGCTGGTATAGCTGATTGTGCCATCCGCATTGACCTGCTTGGCTTGATACGCGCTGATCTTCGACATCTTGGGTCCTCCGATAAAGGTAGGATAGGACGTCGCGGGTGGAAAAAGGGTTCTACTTTGACTGTAAATGACGCCATCTGAGGCAAAAAATTTCTCGTTCGCGTCAAATTGGGTTATAGAACGGCATGATTATTGATGACGTAGACAAAAAGCTGCTGTCCTTGCTGCAAAAGGACGCCCGCCTAAGCACCAAGGAATTGGCGGCGGCGGTGAACATGTCCATCTCGCCGTGTTGGCGCCGGATCAAACGGATGGAAGAAGCGGGGCTGATCAAAGACTATGTGGCGGTGCTGGATCGCAAGCAGTTGGGGTTGCAGGCAATGGCCTATGTGCATGTGTCATTGATGGACCATACGGTTGCCTCAATGGAGGCTTTCAACCGTTTGGTGCAATCCGACGACGAAATCACCGAGTGCAGCGCCATTACCGGTGACAACGACTATGTATTAAAAATTGTCGCGACAGACCCCGAAGACTTGGAGCGCTATCTGATGCAGCGCATTCTTGGTTCCGGATTGGTGCGGTCGTCAAACACAAATTTTGTGCTGCGCAGCACTAAATCCGGCGCGGCGTTGCCCCTGAAGTAGCGCCTAGCCCTTATCCGACAACAGATCGGTTTCACCGTCTTCCGCAATTGCGTCGGCGGCGATTTCGGCGATTTCGTCTTGTTCATTGCCAAGATTGCCTTCGGCCTCGGAGGAGGCTTGGGCGGATTCGTCGATTGCTGCGGCCTCGCGCACGCTGTCCCCAATTTCTTGGTTGGCGATCTCTTGGGCGCGCGCTTCGGCCTTTCCGTCGAGTTGAAGCACAGGCACGCCTTGCGGGAAGATAACTTCGCGCGCGTCATCCGGCATGGAAATGCCTTCTTCAGTCAGGGCCTTTTTGACCAGACGCAGCAGCGCCGATTTCACCTTCAACATTGAGTACTCATGCGCGTTCACCCAGAAGTAGGCTTTGATATTCACAGTGGAACTTCCAAGGCTGTCGACCAAAATCATCGGGGCAGGCTCTGACAAGATGGCTTCATGGCCGCCGATGACCTCTAGGATAATGTCCTGCGCGCGGGCCACGGACACGTCGTAGCCGACCCCGACTTCCAAAGTATTCCGACGGTTCGCTGAGGCGGAGTAATTGACGATAGTGTTCTTGAAAATGGCCGCATTGGGGATTTGGATGTGGTTCCCTTCTGGGCTGAGCAACACGGTAGAGCGAGTATTCATCGACAACACGGTCCCGCCCATCCCTGTGACCTCGATATATTCCCCTGCGCGAAAAGGTCGGCGGATGGACAGCAACAGGGAGGCAAGGAAATTCTCGGCGATGTCGCGAAACGCAAAACCGACAACGATACCCAAAACACCGGCGCCGCCCACCACGGATACCGCGATCTGGGTCAAGCCGGCCACCTGCAAAACCACGAACAGGCCCAAAAGGAATATCGGCAATGCGATGAACCGTGCCACGATGTCTCGCAGGAACGGCGACGCAATGCCCCCCAACAGCCAACGGCGCAGGCCCTTGGCGGCCAAAGAAGACAGCCACCATGTGAACGGCAAAATGACGATGGCCAAAAGGATCAGCGGCAAAGACGTGATGAGGCGGCTGCCCAAGCTTTTGATCTCGGCAATTGCGGGGGTGAAGGACCAGTTGGCCTCTTGCTCTACCTTGATGCGGTTCACGACCGCCACCACGTCTTGTGTTTTTGACGCAAGATCACGCGCCCACGCTTTGTGGTCGGCGCTATTGGTGCGACCATCCAAAAAGACAATGCCATCTTTCACTTCGACCCGAGAGAACTTGTACCATCCGGTCGAGCGCATGATTTCAACCACCCGTTGCGCGATTTCCTCGTCTCGGGCGACCGGCTCTACTGATACGGCCTGCGCGGGTGCGGTAACCTCATTTTCGACCTCTGTCGCCTCCTGAGAGATGGCGACGGAAGATAGGGCGAACACGGCGCAAAGCGCGAATAGGATACGAGTAAACATGCCCTGACACTATCGGGGCATGTGCCTTGGTTTCCAGTGAAAAGAAAGTGAATTTACGCGGAAGTTGTTTCGCGGACGGTATCGATCATCAGCTGCACATTTTCGGGGTCGGCGTCGGGGGTGATGCCGTGACCCAGATTGAAAATATGTGGCCCGTTTGAAAGAGCTTTGACAATGGCCCGCGTCTCATCAACCAGATCCTGCCCGCCGGTGACCATATGGCGCGAGGCAAGATTGCCTTGCACGCAGCCATCGACCTGCACATTGGTGGCGGCCCAATCCGCGGAGACGGAATTGTCCAATGCGACACAATCAGCACCTGTGGCTTTGGCGAAGCCGATGTAATTGTCACCAGCCTCACGCGGGAAGGCGATAATCGGGGTGTTGGGGTGACGCGCCTTGAGGGCCGTGATGATCTTCTTGGCGGGTTCCAAGGAGTACCTTTGGAAGGCGTCGCCCTTCAGCGACCCAGCCCAGCTGTCGAACAGTTTGACGACCTCGGCACCGGCCTCGATTTGCATGGACAGATATTCGATGGTGGAGGCGGTGATCAGATCAATGAGCGCATCAAATGTGGCTGGGTCTTCCTCGCGCAGCCTGTGGGCGGGGGCCTGATCCGGCGTGCCTTGGCCAGCAATCATATAAGTGGCCACGGTCCATGGTGCGCCTGCAAAGCCGATCAAAGTGGTCTCGGAGGGCAGCGCACCCGCCAAATTGCGCACGGTTTGGTAAACAGGGGCCAAGTGATCGTGAACGTCAGATGCGCCTTTGAGTTTGGCGAAATCAGCAGGGGTTGTGACCGTCGACAGACGTGGGCCTTCACCGGTGACGAACCACAAATCGGCCCCCAAGGCCTGGGGCAGCAGCAAGATATCTGCAAATAGGATTGCCGCGTCAAAGCCATAGCGGCGGATGGGCTGCAAAGTGACCTCGGTGGCAAGCTCGGGGTTGTAGCATAGGGACAGGAAGTCACCGGCTTGCGCACGGGTGGCCTTGTATTCCGGCAAGTAGCGACCCGCTTGGCGCATCATCCAGATCGGGGGCGTGTCCAATGTTTCGCCCGCCAATGCACGCATGATTTTCTTTTGCTCGGCCATCGCCACACTCCTTATGTTGCGACCTCTTGTCCGCGCTCAGACATGCGAATGTCAAGGCGACAGCTTGTCAGTATTCTGTGACCCATTTATGCAGGTTGATATGGCATTGAACCTACCCACCCCGACCTCACCCTTGCGGATTGGCACCCGCGGATCACCGCTTGCTTTGGCGCAGGCCTATGAGACGCGCGCGCGACTGATGGCGGCCTTCGATTTGCCAGAAGACGCCTTTGAGGTAGTGGTGATCAAGACAACCGGTGACGCGGTTCTGGACCGCCCGCTGAAAGAGATCGGCGGCAAGGGATTATTCACCCGCGAGATCGAGGATGATCTGCTGGCGGGCAAAATCGACATTGCCGTCCATTCGATGAAAGACATGCCAGTAGAGCAGCCACAGGGCTTGTTGCTGGACACCTATTTGCCGCGTGAAGACGTGCGCGATGCCTTCGTGTCATTGAAGGCAAAGGGCATAGCAGAATTGGCCGAAGGCGAGACCGTGGGGACATCCTCCTTGCGCCGCCGCGCGCAGATTTTGCACCGTCGCCCTGACCTGAATGTCGTCGAATTCCGTGGCAATGTGCAAACGCGCCTGAAGAAGCTGGATGCGGGGGTGGCGACTTGCACCTTCCTTGCGATGGCGGGTTTGAACCGGCTGGCCATGGACGATGTGCCTGCCACAGGGATCGAGACGTCGGATATGCTGCCTGCCGTGGCGCAGGGCGCTATCGGGATTGAGCGCCGCGTCGATGACAGACGCGTGGCAGAGATGCTGTCGGCGATCCATCACACACCTACGGGTCAACGGCTGGCCTGCGAACGCGCCTATCTGGCGCAACTCGAAGGCTCTTGCGAGACACCGATTGCGGGCTTGGCAGAGCTTGAGGGCGGCACGGTAAAGTTCCGAGCCGAAATTTTGCGCCCCGACGGGTCTGAGGCATTGAGCGATGCGGAGACGTCTTCTATCGAAGATGCTGCCGAGATGGGCCGCGCTGTTGCCGACCGGCTAACCGCCCGCGCGCCTGAGAACTTCTTTGACTGGCGGAGCTGAACTGCGAGTGGTCTAGCTTAAATGTCTGGGTCGAGCCCATAGAAGAAATGTTGGAATCATGCTGCATGCGCACGCAGCCTTAGAGCTGCCGCACGTGCGCGGTTTATTGCGCTGAGTGGCGGCGGAGATAGCTGCTATTCGGCCTTGGTGCACAGAAACTTTGGTTGGCGAGGATCAAGTCGCGGGACGGAGATGCTATTCACTGCGGCTGCGCCGATTACCGCTTTGCAGCTAGGGCGCGCAAACATCACTGACGAAAACTACGAACGGATCACGGCCCTCAGCCAAACACCTGCCCCTGCAACAGACCGCCTTGAGGAGACATAGCCGCGTTTATGCTGGTGCGGGTGTCAACTCTTCCCAGTGTTCGCCCATTGCAATAATGCAGGACGTCCCGTTGGTGTAGGTCTGAACCAAGGTCCAATCCTGCGTTCGGGGGTCAATCCAGACCTCAAGCACCGTCTCGGGCCCGCGCAGACCAAGGGCGCGGCGTTCGGATTGCATCACAGTGGTGAGCATCCGTTCCAAGCGCGCGCTGTCATCGCAAGTTACGTCCGCCGTTTGCGCCTGTGCCGCAACGGGCAAGGTCAAGAACGCCGCCAGAATTGTGAAAATATAGCGTGTCATGGGATCACATTAGCCGGAGGAGCTTTAATGTAACAAGTATATGACGAAATTGTCCCAGTGTGTGTTGCAACAGCGAATTTGTTGATCAATTTGAAGCCCTGCACTTTTCTGCGACGGGTTTATCGTCATGTAACCGTTAAGAAATCATCAAGAACCTGATTCAAAACTGTCACCCAAGTGTTGAATTGCGGGCTTAATCACTCCGAGAACGCTTCGGGGGATGACATGTTAAGCATTAGCGGACTAACCAAACGGTTTGGCGACAAGGTCGCCGTAGACGCAGCCAATATCCAGATTGATGCCCCCGCAATGATTGGCATCATCGGGCGATCAGGTGCTGGCAAATCGACGCTGTTGCGGATGCTTAACCGGCTCAGCGATGTATCGAGCGGGCAAATCCTGTTTGAGGGCGAAGACGTGACGGCGGTGCGCGGTGCCGCGCGGCGCCATTGGCAGTCGCGTTGCGCAATGATCTTCCAGCAATTCAACCTAGTGCCGCGGATGGATGTGGTGTCGAATGTGTTGCACGGCACGTTGAACCGCCGCTCAACGCTGGCGACGATGTTCAACCTTTATCCTCAGTCCGACATTCACAAAGCCATCGATATTCTGGACCGGCTTGGCATCGCAGAACAGGCGCCGAAACGCGCTGAAGCTTTGTCAGGTGGCCAACAACAGCGCGTCGCGATTGCACGCGCGCTGATGCAGGACCCCGCAATTATTCTGGCGGATGAGCCAATTGCATCGCTTGATCCAATGAATGCGCAGGTCGTAATGCAATCCCTGCGCGACATTCACGAAGAAGATGGCCGCATGGTCATCGCGAACCTGCACACCTTGGATACCGCAAGGCGTTACTGTGACCGCGTGATTGGTATGCGTGATGGACGCATCGTCTTCGACGGGGCGCCCGCACAGCTCACAACCGGTGTTGCACGCGAAATATATGGGGCGGGCACGGATTTTTCCGAAGCTGCCACATCCACCGAAATCGAAACACTGGACAGAACCGAGCCCCCTAAAGTCGAGGCAGCCGCCTGAGCCAGTTTACCTGCGCCAACAGGCGCTCAATTCCCTCCATGGAGACACTGATGAAAAAGTTTATCGCTGCTACGTTGGCAACTACGGCCCTTGCTGTTCCTGCCTTTGCGCAAGAAGTCACCGAATTTCGCATCGGCATTTTGGGCGGTGAAAACGCACAAGACCGCATGAACAACTATGCATGCATGCAAGAATATACGACTGAAGCGCTTGGTGTTGAAACAAAGCTGTTCGCGCCTGCCGATTATAATGGCGTTATCCAAGGCTTGCTGGGCGGCACGATCGACATGGCATGGCTCGGCGCGTCCTCATATGCAGCGACATATCTGCAAAACCCAGAAGCTGTTGAGCCTGTGCTGGTCAAGCAGAACCTCGACGGCTCCATCGGTTACCATTCCATCGGGTTTGCCCGTGTGGACAGCGGCATCGAGAGCCTGGAAGGCGTTCAGGGCAAGGTCTTTGGCTTTGGTGATCCGAACTCTACATCCGGTTACCTGATCCCCTCTATCGAGATCCCGCAAACCACTGGCGCCACGATGGAATCTGGCGACTATTTCGGTGAAGTGAAATTCACTGGCGGCCATGAGCAAACGATCATTGCTGTGGCAAATGGTGACATCGACGCGGGCGTGACTTGGGCTGACGCTCAGGGCGAATGGGAAGATGGCTACAACTCCGGTGCGCTGCGCCGTGCGGTTGATGCGGGTCTGGTCGACATGAACGACCTTAAGCAGATCTGGATCTCCAACGTGATCCCTGAAGGTCCGGTTGTTCTGCGCGCCGACCTGCCAGCGGACGTCAAAGCGACAATGACCGAACTGGTCGACACACTTTATGAGCGCGATCAGGAATGTGCTTATGGCGTCGCTGCGGGTGATACGCTTGGCTTTGTGCCGGTGACCCATAAAACATACGAAAGCATCGTTGCGGCCCGTCAGTCTGTGATTGGCAACTAAGATAATTTCATGACAACACCGGTCGCTTCGGATGCGGGGCGGCCGGTATTTTTGTGCGGGGAAACCATGACAGCAACAAACACGGGCCGCGCGCTAAACGTCGGTGACATTCGCGAAAGCTATCTCGCACAGGTCGGGCGGCGCAGGCTATACAGCGGCTTGGCGCTACTGATCTTCGTGGTCTTGATGGTGTCCGGCTTTAACGTGGCCGATGAGCGCAATGCTGGCGGGTTCTGGGAGGGGTTGCACCAAATCGGCGACTACCCCAGCGAAGTTCTTGCTGAAGCATGGGAAAAGCGCGCCGACCTGCCAAGCCTGATTGCCAAGTTTTTTCCGGCCCTTGTCGAGACGATCAATATCGCGGCGATGTCGACGATCATCGGCGCAGTTGCTGGCTTGATCCTGTCTCTATTGGGGACGCGGGGCCTTGCGAAATGGCCCCTCTTGATCCCGCTGTTTCGCCGGTTTTCTGACATTCTGCGCGCGATCCCCGAGATCGTGATCGCGCTGGTTCTGATCTTCGTTTTGGGCGGCGGCCCCGTGCCCGCGATGATCGCAATTGCACTGCACACCGCTGGTGCGCTGGCCAAAATGTTTTCCGAGGTTGCTGAAAACGCCGACCTCAAGCCTGTTGAAGGGCTGGCCTCAACGGGGGCCACATGGACACAGCGGATGTTGCTGGGCGTGTTGCCGCAGGTCGCGCCAAACTACGTCAGCTACACGCTGCTTCGGTTTGAAATCAACATTCGCGCCTCAGCGATCCTTGGCTTTGTCGGTGCGGGCGGCCTTGGCTACGAGCTGCGCAATGCGATGGCATGGGGGCCGGGTCGGTTCGATGAGGCCGCCGCGATATTTGTGCTGCTGTTCGGCACGATCGTGTTCTTTGACCAAGCCTCAAGCCGCTACCGCAATCGTTTGACTGAAGGACAGGCCCAATGAGCTCTGTAGATATTCAAGCCACTAAGACGCATGCGGAAGGTCTGTTTCGCCGTAAACGGCTGTTCGCCTTTGGTGTGCCTGCGGTGATCCTTGCCTATTTCACCTACATCTTCTTTGCGTTTGATTTGCCCAGCTTGCTCCAACGCGCCAACATGGAAAATGCGCGCACGCTGACCTCCGACATCTGGTCCCACAAGGTTCATGTTACCCGCGACAACCGGAACGGCGAAATCTCTTATGCTGTGGAGGGCGAGCGCAAGGGCGCATACCCCGTCGGCGCGCGCCCCGATTGGGTCAGCGGCACGGATGTGATCACGGTTGATCTGGGCGCAGACACGATTGTGCGTTTTTTGCCCGACAACCGAACAGAAGTGGATATCGCGGGTTTTGGACTGATCGCCGCACAGGCGGAGGGCCGGAAGGTTTCCACCAATCTGCCCGCTGATCTGCCTGACTGGATTAACGCCTCAGATCGCCGTGTCGCGATCACCACGCCCGAGGGTCGGATCACGCTTACGGGGTCCAAGACCGAAGTCTTCAATTATTTCGCAGGGTGGGAGCTGTTTTGGTTCACGCTCGACAGCCCTTATCACGGGGTGGGTTTCAGTCAGGTGCTGTTTGGCGACCAGATTGATCCTGACCGTGGTAACATTAGCGGCGCGATGTCGGACTTTTGGAACAATAAAATGTGGCGGCACAAAGATGTTGCTTGGGCCATCGGTGAGACGATCCTGATGGCGTTCCTCGGGACTATGGGGGCTGCGATGATCGCGCTGCCACTGGCGTTCATGGCCGCAAAACGGTTCACCCCAATCGTGTTGTTGCGTGCTGCCACGCGTCGCCTGTTTGATTTCGTGCGCGGCGTGGATGCGCTGATCTGGACGGTGGTTCTTGCCCGTGCGTTTGGTCCAGGGCCTTTGACGGGTGCGTTGGCCATTTTAATCACCGACACGGGAACATTCGGTAAGACGTTCTCTGAGGCGCTTGAAAACGTCGAGGACAAACAGATCGAAGGCGTGACGTCGACGGGGGCAAAACCTCTGCAACGGTATCGGTTCGGGGTGATCCCGCAGGTTGTTCCGGTGCTGTTGGCGCAGGTCCTCTATTTCCTTGAATCCAATACCCGCTCCGCGACGATCATCGGCGCGATCACAGGCGGTGGCATCGGGTTAATGTTGACGCAAGCGATCCAAACCCAAAAAGACTGGGAAGAAGTCGCTTATTACATCATCCTGATTATTGTGATGGTCATGCTGATGGATTGGCTGTCGGGCTGGCTGCGCGGCAAGTTGATCGGAAACAAAGACGGATGACGACCTACCTGATTACAGGGGTGAACCGAGGCATCGGGGCGGCGCTGTTTGCCGAAGCCACCGCGCGCGGACATAGCGTCATTGGCACAACGCGCGATGGGCAGGACGGAACTGTGCCGCTTATCCTCGATGATCCGGCCAGTATTGCCGCGCAATTGGCAGATATCCCTCCGGTGGACGTGCTCATCAACAATGCAGGTGTCATTGGGCCAGAGGCGGAAAACCAAACGCCGTTGAACATGGATTGGGACGGCTTTGCCCATACCTTATCGGTCAACACAATGGCGCCTTTGGCAGTGGCCCAAGCGGTGCTGCAGCACATGCGCAAAAGTAGAGCGCCGAAGATACTGACCGTGTCGTCCCAGATGGCGTGGATGGGCTATCGCAAACCCACACAAATTGCCTACCGCGCCTCAAAATCCGCGCTGAACAAAGTAATGCAAGGCCTCGCCACTTCGCTGGAACCCGACGGGATCCCCGTTGTTCTTGTGGATCCGGGCTGGGTTCGCACGGACATGGGCGGGATGGACGCAGAAGAAGACCCAAAAGAGGTCGCGGCAGGCATCCTTGATATTTCCGCCGGACTGACCCTTGCCAAGACCGGCAAGTTCTTCCGATTTTCCGGCGAAGAAAGAGAGTTCTGATCATGCCAAGACTAAATGCTGACGACCCTTTCATTCACCCCGATTGCGATGTCATCGACAGCACCTTTGGTGCCTATGTCGAAATCGGGCGGGGCAGCAGGCTGAACAACGTGACGTTCGGGGATTACTCCTACTGCGACCGCTATGCCGACATCGCCAACGCTCGGGTTGGAAAATTCGCTAACATCGCCGCATTCAGCCGGATCGGTGCCACGGACCATCCGCTCGACACTGCCGCTTGCCACCATTTCCTCTACCGCTCAGCCGATTACTGGGATGATACGACTCGCGATGAGGCGTTCTTTGCCCATCGCCAGTCCCGTATCGCCCACATTGGTCACGACACATGGATTGGTGCAGGTGCCATGATCAAGCCCGAAGTCACATTGGGGCACGGCGCAGTCGTGGCCGCAGGGGCCGTGGTCACAAAGGACGTCGATCCCTACACAATCGTCGCGGGCACGCCGGCCAAACCTCTGCGGCTGCGTCAGCCGCGTGCGATCGCGGATCGCCTGATAGCGCTGGCGTGGTGGGATTGGGATCATGAGACAATACGTGTGGCATTGGACGACTTTCGCGCAATGAAGGCCGATGCGTTCTTGGAAAAATACGAAGGCTAGCCGCGTTGCCTCTTACCTTGGGGCCGTTTTAGTTTTCCAAGGTGAGTGTGATCCGATCCCCGACAAACCACGTGCGTCCGTATTCCACGGGATTGCCCGTCTGATCGACATTCACCCCCGAGGAGCGTAGCAGCGGGTCACCCTCATTGACTTGCAAATGCAGGGCATGTGTCGCACCCGCGCGCACCGCCGTCAGCCGCGTAGACGCGCGCGTGTAATCTGCCACACCGACAGTGGCCAAAGCCTCCGTCACACTGCCCTGCGCGTCAAAGGCGGCTGATATTCCCGGGGTCCGCGCCAATGGAAAGACGCTTTCGAACACCGCGATGGGCTGACCATCGGCCAAGGATAGCCCGTGGTAGGAACAGACCTGATCACCCGCGTTGATGGCGAGCGCCTGCGCTTCGCCGTCGGTTGCAAACCGGTCTTCGACCAACAGCACGCGTTTTTCGGGCAATCGCCCTGCCGCGATCAGATTGTCGTGGAACCTGACTTTGCGCCCGATGGGATAGTCGGTCGGCGTCGAGGCCACAAAAGCTCCTGCGCCGCGCCGAGTGCGGATGAGCCCTTCTTCCACCAACGCAGAAATCCCATGGCGCACGGTGTGACGGTTGACGCCAAACCGTTCAGCCAAAGCCGCCTCGGTCGGGAGCTTGTCGCCGGGGGCATAGCGGCCCTCGGCCAGATCACTGCGCACGGCTTGCGCGATGGCCTGCCAGATCGGTGTCTTGGGGGAAGTGTCACGCAAAATTCACAAATCTCCGCTGGGGGAATCGAAGGGACATGTTATTATGTGTCTAGTTGTATAGGATATCGAAAAGTTGTCGAGATGAAAGATTTCAGCGAAGACCATGCACCGCGCCAACACTGGCTTGGCCTTATGGCCAAAGCCCCTATGGGACGCGTTGCCACCCTGCTGGACGAGACAGTGACGCGCCCTGCGTTCACATGGCTGCGTGCACCAGAAGTCGGCAGCACTATGGTGCGCGCCCGCGCCGGTGCCACAGGTAGCCCGTTCAATTTAGGCGAAGTCACTGTAACACGCTGTGCGCTGACCCTTGCCACGGGCGAGGTCGGCCACGCCTACGTGCAAGGGCGCAGCAAGGCCGATGCCGAAGCCGTGGCCATGGTGGACGCCCTGATGCAAACCACTGCGGCTACGACATTGCAGGTGCAAGTGTTGGACGTTCTCGACGCGGAACAGGCTGCCAAAAGGGACGCGCGTGCCGCCAAAGCCGCCGCCACAAAAGTTGATTTCTTTACAATGGTACGAGGGGAAGACTGATGCAGGCCCAAACTCTCAGCGGCGGCTTCGCGGACACCGCCACCGCCTCTGCGGTCGCGTTTCGTCAGGTGATGGAAGCAATGGCGCGGCCCGGTACGATCCACATGGTCACAGGTGCCGCCCCGCCAGCGCCTCTTTCCCCCGCGACGGGCGTTGTACTGCTCACCCTATGCGATCCAGACACCCCCGTGCATCTGTCAGGCGCGCTAGACTGCGATGCGGTGCGAACTTGGATCGCATTTCACACGGGCGCGCCGGTTGTTGGGCCGTCTCATTGCGTGTTTGCGGTGGGGGGCTGGGACGATCTGACGCCGCTCAGTGCATATCAAATCGGTACACCCCAATACCCTGACCGCTCTGCCACGCTGATCGTTCAGGTTGATCAGTTGGAGCCGAATGGGGCCATTTTGTCCGGCCCGGGCATCAAAGACACGCACAGCTTGTCGCTGCCTGAGACCCGCGCGTTTCAACTGAATGCTGGGCATTTTCCCTTTGGCCTTGATTTCATCTTCACGTGCGGCGATCGCGTAGCGGCCCTACCGCGCACCACAGTCGTTATGCACAAAGGAGCGGTCTGATGTATGTGGCCGTCAAAGGTGGAGAGCGGGCGATTGAGAACGCACACGCATGGCTTGCCGAAGAACGCCGCGGGGATACCTCCGTTGCCGAACTCGGGGTGGCACAAATCCGCGAACAGCTGGCATTGGCCGTTAATCGCGTCATGGCCGAAGGGTCGCTTTATGACCCTGATCTTGCAGCACTTGCGATCAAACAGGCGCGCGGCGATCTGATTGAGGCGATTTTCCTGATCCGAGCCTACCGCACCACGCTACCCCGTTTTGGTGCATCCTTGCCCGTCGATACGGGCAAAATGGCCTGCGACCGGCGCATCTCGGCCACGTTCAAAGACCTGCCCGGTGGACAGGTTCTAGGGCCAACATTTGATTACACGCACCGTCTGCTTGATTTCAAACTGGCCGCCGACGGAGAGGCGCCAAAGGCCGCAACACGAGAGGCTGTGCACGGCGACGTCCCCCATGTGACCGACTTCCTTAACCACGAAGGGTTGATCGAAGAGGCCGTTCACGATGACACGACACCACCAGACCTAACCCGCGAACCGCTGGAAATGCCCGCGGAGCGCGCGCTGCGCCTGCAGGCCCTCACCCGCGCGGACGAAGGGTTCACGCTTGGCATGGCCTATTCCACCCAGCGTGGCTATGCGCGCAACCACGCCTTTGTCGGCGAATTGCGCATTGGTGCCGTGCCTGTCGAAATGGACATCCCCGAGCTGGGGTTCAGCGTTGAGATTGGCGAGGTCACCTTGACCGAATGCGAAACCGTCAATCAGTTCACCGGATCAAAGTCTGAACCGCCCCAGTTCACCCGTGGCTACGGGTTGGTCTTCGGCCAAACCGAACGCAAGGCGATTTCAATGGCACTGGTCGATCGGGCGCTACGTTGGGAAGAACTGGGTGAGGACAACGAAGGCGCCCCTGCGCAAGACGCTGAATTTGTGCTCTATCATGCGGACAACATTCAGGCGACGGGGTTCCTAGAGCACATCAAATTGCCCCATTACGTTGATTTTCAAGCTGAATTGGAACTGGTGCGCAAACTGCGTGAAGAGGCAGGTGCAAACAGAGTGCCTGAGGCCGCAGAATGACCCCCGATATTGTAGTTTTTGACATCGGCGGCGTGCTGATCGACTGGCAGCCGCATTTGGCTTGGGCCGATGAGATGGACGCGGCTGAAGCGCAGGCTTTCATGGATCGGATCGCCTTCGACAAGTTGAACCTTGCCTGTGATGCGGGGGCGACATTTGCGTTGGCTGCCTCCCTGATTTCGGACCCAAAAGATGCCGCGCGGCTCGGTCGATATGTTGAGCGGTATCAGCACACAGTTCCCGCCAAGATCACCGGCACTTGGGATATTCTATATGCCTTGAAAGCCGCCGGAACACCTGTGCATGCAATCACCAACTGGTCGGCTGAAACATGGCCCGAAGGCTGCAAAGCGCATCCCGAGCTGTTGGAGGTCTTCGACACGACGGTGGTCTCGGGTGAGGTTGGCGTCATCAAGCCCTCAACCGAAATCTATGCCCTTTTGTGCCACCGCGCAGATGTAGCACCCGAGCGGTGCGTGTTCATCGACGACGGGTTGCACAACTGCTTGGGCGCACGGGCGGCTGGCATGGACGCGATCCATTTCAAAGGTCCCGACGCCTTGCGCAAAGACCTCTCAGCACGGAGCCTGTTATGAGCGACTATAACTTTGCCTATCTGGACGAACAAACCAAACGCATGATCCGCCGCGCGATCCTCAAAGGGCTCGCCATTCCCGGTTATCAGGTGCCGTTTGCCAGCCGTGAAATGCCAATGCCCTATGGTTGGGGCACGGGCGGGGTGCAGGTGTCAGCGGCGGTGATGACGCCGGATGACCGGTTCAAAGTGATCGACCAAGGGGCGGACGACACGACCAATGCCGTATCCATCCGCACGTTCTTTGAGCGCACGGCGGGCGTTGCCACGACGACAAAAACCTCCCAAGCAAGCGTCATTCAGACCCGCCACCGCATCCCCGAAGAACCGCTCAGCGAGGGCCAGATTCTTGTCTACCAAGTACCGATCCCCGAGCCTTTGCGTTTTCTGGAACCCCGCGAAAGTGAAACCCGCAAGATGCACAGCCTTGAAGAATACGGTCTTATGCATGTGAAGCTCTACGAAGACATCAGCCGCCACGGCCATATCGCGACGTCATATGCTTATCCGGTCAAGGTCGAAGGGCGTTATGTCATGGACCCATCCCCGATCCCGAAATTCGACAACCCCAAGCTTGGGGATATGGCGGCGATCCAGTTGTTTGGGGCAGGCCGTGAACAACGCATTTATGCGCTGCCGCCCTACACTCAGGTGGTGTCGCTTGATTTCGAAGACCACCCTTTTGAGGCCTCTAAGCCGGACCACCCTTGTGCCATGTGCGGGGCGGAAAACAGCTACCTCGACGAGGTAATCACCAACGATGCGGGCGGGCGAATGTTCGTGTGTTCAGACACAGATTTCTGCGAGGCAAGACAGGCCGCAGGCCACACCGGCACGATGAACGGAAAGGACGCGGCATGACACCTTTGCTTTCGGTCCAAGGGATCACAAAGTTTTACGGCCAGCATATCGGCTGCAAGGATGTGGCATTTGATCTTTACCCCGGTGAGGTCATGGGGATTGTCGGGGAAAGCGGGTCGGGAAAGTCCACTTTGCTCAACTGTATGGCGGGACATTTGACGCCTGATGCGGGTGCGGTTGTGTTCGATACGCGAACAGATGGCCCGCGCGATACTGTCACGATGTCCGAACCCGAACGCCGCATGTTGTCGCGGACCGATTGGGCTTTTGTGCATCAACACGCCCGTGACGGTTTGCGGATGGGTGTCAGTGCGGGCGGCAATGTGGGCGAACGCCTGATGGCTGTGGGCGACCGTCACTACGGCGATATTCGCGCCAAGGCCACCGATTGGCTCGGCCGCGTTGAAATTGACGCTAACCGCGTCGATGATCGCCCCACGACGTTCTCCGGCGGGATGCAACAACGCCTTCAAATTGCCCGCAATTTGGTGACCGGGCCAAGGTTGGTGTTCATGGATGAACCCACAGGCGGGCTTGATGTATCCGTTCAGGCGCGGCTGCTTGATCTGTTGCGCGGATTGGTCCGCGATATGGGGCTATCCGCGATCATCGTCACCCACGACCTCGCCGTGGTGCGCCTGTTGGCGGACCGATTGATGGTCATGAAAGACGGCCATGTGGTGGAGGCAGGTCTGACAGATCAAGTGCTGGATGATCCCCAGCACGCCTATAGCCAACTCCTCGTCAGTTCTGTTTTGCAGGTGTGAAAATGATTGAACTTAGAAACGTGTCGAAGACCTTTACGCTGCACAATCAAAGCAGTGCGGTGATTGAGGTCATCAACGATGTGTCATTGTCCGTGGCGGCAGGCGAATGCGTGGCGCTGACTGGCGCATCAGGTGCCGGAAAATCGACGCTGATGCGGATGATCTACGGCAACTACCTGACGCAAGCCGGGCAAATCCTGATCGACGGTGTTGATTTGGTGCAGGCGGAGCCGCGCGACGTGATCACCTTGCGCCGCGAGACCCTTGGGTATGTCAGCCAATTCCTGCGGGTCGTGCCGCGCGTGCCAACGCTTGATGTCGTCGCCGAACCGCTGCGCGCCGTTGGGGTCAGCGCGACCAATGCGCGGGCCCGTGCCGAAGAATTGCTCGCGAAACTTAATATCCCAAAGCGGCTTTGGTCCCTGTCTCCCACAACCTTTTCGGGGGGGGAGCAACAGCGCGTGAACATCGCGCGCGGCTTTGCCCACCCTTATCCGGCGATGTTGTTGGATGAGCCAACGGCAAGCCTTGATGCAGCCAATCGCGAGGTCGTGTTGTCGCTGATCGAAGACGCCAAAGCCCGAGGCGCGGCTATCATCGGCATCTTTCACGACGAAGCCGCCCGCGTCCGCGTCTGTGACCGCGAAATTGACGTGAGCCAATACACGCCCGGAATTGCGGCATGAAAAACGGACGCCTCATCGCTGTGGTCGGCCCGTCGGGTGTGGGCAAGGACAGCGTCATGGAAGGGCTCGCCGCAGCCGATCCGACGTTGCAACTGGTGCGCCGCACGATTACCCGCGCGCCGGAACTGGGGGGCGAGGACTACGATGCCGTCACTGTGGCAGAGTTCGAAGACATGGCGGCGCATGGGCATTTTGCCGTTCACTGGGGTGCCCATGACTTGCACTATGGCATCCCCGCGTCGATCCAAATTGCACTAGCCAATGGGCAAGATTGCCTCGCTAATTTTTCACGTTCAGCGCTTGAGGCCGGGGACGCGACCTTTGCCCATTTTTGTGTCCTCAATATCACCGCACGGCCCGATACGCTTGCGACGCGTCTAGCGGCACGCGGTCGCGAAACTGGGGCCCAGATTGCAAAACGTTTGGCCCAAGCGGGCAAACCTTTGCCAACGGGGATGAACGTGCTGACAGTGAGCAACGATGGTGCGCTTGAGGACACCGTCGCAAATGCCCTGTCGCTGCTTCAACCCGTGAGGGTGTAGCGTTGGATGAGTTCAAACCGCCCATCGGGGCGCTCACCGCACAAGGCGATGCTGCTGATTTCATAGCGGTCCGCCAAGGGCGGCAGGTGTTCACGCGCTGTGTTCATCCACGCGGCGCGATCCGCCTGTGCCAAACGTCCGCTCAGCGTCAGGTGAAACCGGAATTCCTCCATCACATAGGGGTAGCCCCAACGCTGCAACAGCGCCTCCTGTCGCGTGCTCAGACCGACGCTGCGACGTCGTTCCAATTCGGCCTCGGTGGCAGGAGAACGAAAGGCGTCAAGCTCCGTCACGCAGGCGCTTGCAACCCGTTCCACCCCGCTCAGGTCACCCGTCGGGGTCAACGCCAAAAACCCGCCCAATGTCGTCAGCTGCAAACCACCGCTGATGGCAGGCGCGCAACGCCCCGCCAAATCCGCAGCCGCGGTCTGCAATTCGTCGACAGACCGACCCTGTGCCAGCTTGAACGGCGGCTTCAACGTCCCGTGAAAGCCGTACTTTCGCGGTGTCATCGTAATGTCATCCAAATCAGGCACATCTGCTGGACGAGGGGCGCTGCCTGTCCGCACATCCCAGCCCAGCCAAGTCGCCCCAAAGCCTGCCAAAGCGTCATCGATTGGCGCGTCATAAATTGCGAAACGAGTGTATGTCATGAATTATCCTCTTAGGTCTGCTGATATGGACCACTCAGATGACATTTCTATGTCAGACGACCTTTGCCTCGCCAATGCGCGTTTGGTCTTGCCGGATCAAGTTCTGACAGGATCCATCATCATTGAGCAAGGCGTGATCACCGAAATTGTCGAAGGGGATCATAAGCCAAGCGGTAGCTTGGACTGCGCAGGCGATATCGTCATGCCCGGATTGGTTGAGTTGCACACCGACAACCTCGAACGCCATATGGAACCGCGCCCAGAAGTTGACTGGCCGCATTTGCCTGCGCTCATCGCCCATGATGCGGAACTGGCATCGGTCGGGATCACGACCGTGTTTGACGCCTTACGCGCGGGATCCATTCACTCCGGCAAAGGGCGCTACATCGATTACGCCCGCGCGGTTGCTGACGAGCTTTTGGCCGCGCGCGCCCAAGGTGTGTTCAAGATCAGTCATTTCCTGCACCTGCGCGCAGAGGTTTGCTCTGAAACCTTACTCGAAGAACTAGCCCGCTTCACGCCCGATGACCGTGTCGGCATTGTCAGCCTTATGGATCACACCCCCGGCCAGCGCCAGTTCCGCGACCTGACCGCCTTGCGCACCTATGTCGCAAAGAAACGTGGCATGGATGACAACGATTTCGCTGAACATGTGGCGAACCTGAAAAGGTTGCAGGCCCAGTTTGGCGACAAGCACGAGAAGGGGGCCGTGTTGGAGGCCAAGCGGCTGGGTGCGGTTCTGGCAAGCCATGATGATACTACCCGCGATCACGTTGTCACTTCGCAAGAAAACGGTGTCGGATTCGCTGAATTCCCAACCACCTTCGAGGCCGCGTTAGCCTGCCGCGATCATGGTATCGCCGTCATGATGGGCGCGCCAAACGTCATCCGTGGCGGATCCCATTCCGGTAACGTCGCCGCAATGGAGCTAGCGCAGGCTGATTTGCTGGATATCCTGTCGTCTGACTATGTGCCTGGTGGGTTGTTGATGGCGGCTTTCCGCGTCGCCGAACTCTGGAACGATCTGCCACGCGCGATTGCGACAGTGACCCGCACACCCGCAATGGCGGCACGGTTGCCGGATAGGGGTAGCCTGCAAACAGGTCTGCGGGGCGATGTCTTGAGAGTCAAAAACAGTCAAGGCACCCCAGTCCTGCGCGGTGTGTGGGCCAAAGGCGCGCGCATCGCCTGACACAAGAACAAAGATCCATCGAGACGGTCATCACTCAGGCCGCTATCGTCTATCTGGCGCAACTCGAAGGCTCTTGCGAGACACCGATTGCGGGCTTGGCAGAGCTTGAGGGCGGCACGGTAAAGTTCCGCGCCGAAATTTTGCGCCCCGACGGGTCCGAGGCATTGAGCGATGCGGAGACGTCTTCTATCGAGGACGCCGCAGAGATGGGCCGCGCTGTTGCCGACCGGCTAACCGCCCGCGCGCCTGAGAATTTCTTTGACTGGCAGAGCTGAAGCGCGAGAGGTCTAGGTTAAATGTCCGCGTTTGAGTTCTGGCCCGAGTGGATGTCAGAATGCAGATTGCAGGAAGAGCGGGTAATCGTACGGGGACCTAAACCTTGGTCGCGTTGATCAGGTTCGCAAGCGTGACAAGGTAAATTGAGTCCTGCCAGAGCAGTGCTGCCGTCTCTCCTCTGGTTGCAATGACCGGTCGTTCGACTGGCTTACCGTCGACTGTCAATTCGACCAACAGCCCTTTCCTCGATCTGAAATCAAAGAGGTAGACGCCATCGCCGTCATAGCTCCCGAAGAAGGCGATATGACTGCCACCAACCAAGATTGCCTTGGCGCCTTTGACGGGACACCTTTCAACCACGACCTCTACGGCGCCACTCGAAATTCGCGCAAGATAAAAGTCTGTATACGGATAAACCCAAATATCGCCCTCTAGGTCCAAATGCATCGCGTAGAGATCGAAAATGTCATGACCAGACGAATTGTTGAAATCATATAGGAGGTCGCCAGTGTCGGAGAACTCACGCAATCCCAATGGGTTCTCATCAAAGTAACCGACCCAAATTCCACCCTTTGTATCGACAAGAACTTGCTCGATCGCGTCGTCCAATCGGAATTCGCGAAGGAGTTCCATGTCTTGCGAGAAAACTCGGGCGTTGTTTTCGGCTTCTCTACAGCGCTTATCAGCTATTAGCCATCGCCCATCTGTAAACCTTTGGACGGTGGGAAACTGGAAACCTAGGTGTTTGAATTCCGAAGGCTCAAGATGGCTTCCGACACAATCGACGAAGATTGACCCGCTTTTGTCCAACCATGACAAAAGCAGCTCTCCACGCGCATCAAAATTAAGGGAACGGTAGACCTCAGTGGGCAACGGCACGACGCCCGCTTGCTTCGTCAATTCCAGAGTTGATTTTTTCATGGTCATCCGTTCCTAGTCGTGCACCAGTCCACACCTAAATCATCTATGAAGGATACGTTAGCCTGTTGATTCCGAATGGACTAAAGCAGCCGTTGGAATACAAATGCCGAATTTCAGCTATGTCCGCACAGCGGACATTGGGCCTCGATACCTTCATGTCGCCGCCCCAAATGAAAAAGCCGCCCCCGAAGGAGCGGCTTTTGAATTTTAGCAAAACACCGAAGCGCTCTAGCTTAGCCCAAAGGATTAACCTTGGCGGGCTTTAAAGCGAGGCTGGGTTTTGTTGATCACGTAAACGCGGCCCTTGCGGCGCACGATCCGGCAATCCCGGTGGCGCGACTTCAGGGAGCGAAGTGAGTTCTTAACCTTCATGTCTCTTCTCCTATTCGTCCAGCGCGGTGGGGCGCCTTCAATTAAAACCGTTCAGATGGTGCGCACTACTGGGATCGAACCAGTGACCACTTCGATGTCAACGAAGTGCTCTACCGCTGAGCTAAGCGCGCATCTGACCTACAATTTCGACCGTTTCTCACAGTTAAGGAGCCGCAGCCGAAGCACGTTGGTCCGCGCTCTATAGAAGGAGTCGGAAAGCGGTTCAAGGGCTTTTGAAGTGACAAGTTTTCGCCCTATACTCTTTGCAACAGGAGCAGGCATGACGAATGACGCCTATACATTGACGCAACCGCAGGTGCAGACCAGCTGTATGGTTTTCGCCAGCCCCCATAGTGGCCGCCACTATTCGCGTGAATTCTTGCGACGCAGCATCTTGGATGACGTGCAGATTCGGTCCTCGGAGGACGCGTTTGTTGATAAATTAGTGGATTCTGCCCCACAGTTCGGGGCCCCTTTTTTGGCGGCACGCATGCCACGGGCCTATCTGGACCTGAACCGCGCCAACGACGAATTGGACCCCGCTGTGGTGAGCGGCATTCGGCGCCCCGCTCATAACCCGCGCATTACATCCGGCTTGGGGGTGATTCCCCGTGTTGTGGCGCATGGTCGGGCGATTTATTCGGGGAAGATGTCGCTGGCCGAGGCAAACATGCGCATAGAGAAATATTGGAATCCCTATCACCAGCAACTCGCCGCGCTTATGGAAAGCACGAAGCGCCGGTTTGGCCGCGCTGTTTTGGTGGATTTTCATTCCATGCCTCATGAGGCGGTTCGCTCGGTCGGGCGGTCCGGAAACATGCGGCCGGATGTGGTGCTTGGGGACAGATTTGGTGCAGCGGCCGCAGGCGACATCGTTGAGCGCATCGAGACGGTGTTTCTTGAGGCCGGGTTGCGCGTCAGCCGGAACTCGCCCTTTGCGGGGGCGTATATAACGCAAGCCTACGGGCGCCCGTCGCGCGGGCAGCACGCGCTGCAAATCGAAATTGACCGCGCGCTATATATGAACGAGCAACATATCCGCCCAAACGGCAACTTCGACAATTTTCGCAAGCTCATGACGCAAGTCGTGGCCGCAATTGCGGACGTGGGGCGAGACAACGTCAGGTTGGCTGCTGAATAACTAGCGCAAGGCACGACCCTTTTTGATCGCGTCACTGCCGAACTTCTCGCGGATTTTGTCGGTGGCGCGTTCTGCACTTGTGCGTTTGGCGGCGTCGGGGTCCAGCAAGTCCGGTGTGCGATCTGCATCGGCTTCGGGTGTGAGATCGGAAATGCCAACCCCCAGCAATCGGTAGGGCCCTTCGTTCACATTGGCCATCATGTCGCGCGCAGTTCGGTAGATGCGATCTGCCAGTTGCGTCGAATCGCGCAAGGACTGGCGTCGGGTGACCAACTTGAATTTCGCGGTTTTCAACTTCAACGTCACCACGCGCCCTGCAATCTGTTTGGCCTTGGCGCGGTCCGCGACTTTCTCCGCCATGCGCCACAAGTGGCCGTCCAGCAAATCGGCATCTGCGGTGTCGACGTTGAAGGTGGTCTCATTCGAGATGCCTTTGACCGGCTCATGGGCAGAGACGCGGCGGTGATCTTGCCCGCGTGCGAGGTGCCAAAGCCGTTCACCCAGAGTGCCAAAGCGGGCGTGCAGGTCTTGGCGGTCCCACCGCAGCAGGTCCTTGAACGTGCGAATGCCGGCTGTTTCCAAAGTTTCGCGCCCCACCGCGCCAACCCCCCAAATCATCGACACCGGTCGGTCGCGTAGGAAATCGTCGGTCTCTGCCTTGCCGATCACGGAAAACCCGCGGGGCTTGTCCAGATCAGATGCAACCTTGGCCAGAAACTTGTTGTGGCTTAGCCCGATGGAGCCGCTGATGCCGATCTCGCTTTCCATCCGGTTCACTAGTCGCGCCAACATGACCGCAGGTGGGGCGTGATGCAGTTTTGTGGTGCCTGTCAAATCAAGGAAGGCCTCGTCCAATGACAGGGGCTCAATGGCAGGGGTTAGTTCTTGCATAAGGGCGCGAATTTGGCGCGAAACGTCAACGTAGACATCCATGCGCCCGCGCACCACTTCGGCCTCTGGGCACAGCTTCAACGCCTGAAACATCGGCATGGCTGAACGCACGCCCTTTATGCGCGCGATGTAGCAGGCCGTCGACACAACGCCACGCCGCCCACCCCCAATGATCACCGGCTTATCGCGGAGCTCTGGGTTGTCGCGCTTTTCCACAGAAGCATAAAACGCGTCACAATCCATATGCGCGATGCTGAGATCGAATAGTTCCGGGTGTGACATCACGCGGGGTGAGCCGCAGTCAGGGCAGCGGGCTCCCTGATCGTATTGGTGGAAACATGTGCGGCACAGTGATGGCATAGGGGAAGTGATACGTTACCCCGCAGGTTGCGGCAATAATGTGCTAAGGAGAAGTATGGAATTTCACGGCGCAAAAGTTGCGATATTTATCGGGGATCAGTTGTTGGTCCTTCTGCGCGACGACTTCGATCATATCCCCTTTCCCGCATGTTGGGACTTCGCGGGCGGCGGTCGAGAGGCGGGAGAAACGCCCGAGCAATGCGCCCTTCGCGAGGTGAAGGAAGAATTCGGCCTCACGCTGGCCGCCTATCAGTTGGTTGGCAAAGTCGCATATGAGACGACCAACCCCAAAGGGCTCGCCGCCTTCTTTGCAGCGCATCTTCCCTTAGGGACCGAGGAGGGCATTTCCTTCGGAGAAGAAGGTCAGCGATGGGAGTTAATGTCGCCCGATGACTACCTGACACGCAACGATGCGATAGCGCATTTGCAGGGGTGTTTGCGGGTGTATCTGGAAAGACTCTCACAGCACGGATTGGCGGGATTTCGCGGTTTATCTCTTTAAAAATGGTTACTTGATCCCCATATAACCATCAGGACAGTAAAAGGAATTTGTTTATGGAAGACATAGTTTTAGGATTTTTAGGGAACAACGCGATCTTCTTGGTGTTGTTTGTCTTTCTGGTTGTTGTCGTCTTTGCAGGCGTGCGGATTGTGCCGCAAAGTGAAAAACATGTGGTCGAACGGTTTGGCCGCCTACGCTCGGTGCTTGGGCCAGGGATCAACTTCATTGTTCCGTTTTTGGACCGTGTTGCACATAGAATCTCCATTCTGGAGCGCCAGCTGCCAACCAACCGTCAAGACGCCATTACCTCTGACAACGTGTTGGTGCAGGTTGAAAGCAGCGTGTTCTACCGGATTACAGAACCGGAAAAGACGGTCTACCGTATTCGGGACATCGATGCCGCTATTACGACAACTGTTGTGGGTATTGTGCGGTCCGAGTTGGGAACGTTGGAGCTGGACCAAGTTCAATCCAATCGCGGCCAACTGATCGAGCGTATTCAGCAGTCACTTGAGAAAGTCGTGGATGACTGGGGCATCGAAGTAACCCGCGCAGAGATTTTGGACGTGAACCTTGATGACGCAACGCGCGCAGCAATGATGCAGCAGCTAAATGCGGAACGCGCACGTCGTGCGCAGGTCACGGAGGCCGAAGGGTCCAAACGGGCCGTAGAGCTGAACGCCGACGCGGAGCTCTACGCCGCCGAGCAATCCGCCAAAGCCCGCCGCATCGAAGCCGAAGCGGAAGCATATGCCACCGAAGTGGTCGCCGTTGCGATCAAAGAGAACGGTGTTGAGGCTGCACAATACCAAGTGGCGCTAAAGCAGGTCGAAGCCTTATCCGAAGTGGCAAAAGGATCCGGCAAGCAAACCGTTTTGCTTCCCTCTGCCGCGCTTGATGCCTTTGGTGACGCGTTTAAACTTCTTAAAGGGAGGACTTAATGGAGAGCTATATTCTATGGAACCAATATTGGGTTTGGTTCACCTTCGCGCTTGTTCTTGGGGTGCTTGAGGTCTTGATGCCCGGATACATCCTGCTGGGCTTTGCCCTTGGGGCCGCTGCCATCGGTGTGGTTTTTGCCTCGGGTGTTTGGCCCGCGGAGGCCATGATGCAGTCCTTGCCGGTCACCTTGGCAGTCTTTGGTGCGGCGTCCTTGCTGGTTTGGTTAGGGTTGCGCCAATTCTTTGGCCGCCGCAACGGGCAGGTGAAAGTTTGGGATAAGGACATCAACGAAAACTGACCCCTTCAAAAATGTTGAGTTGAACGAATCCCCGCATCGCAATGATGTGGGGATTTTTCGTTTCAGATGGAAATATTACAAAAACCAATTGCGCAAAGGCCCGTTCTCACGTGGCCGTGATGTGTAGGGCTATGGTGAAGGTCTTGTGTGCGTAATCGCACCAAATTTAGGTAATTTTGCGATATGTGAGCATTGAGGCGCAGATCAGTTGCCGTCATATTAGGTTCATCAACGGCAACACGCCGAACACAACATACATCTTACGGAGTACTAGAAATGAAAGCTGTAATCGCAACTTTGATCGCCCTGTCCGCAACCGCACCTGCATTTGCTGACGTATCTGACGCTCAGGCCTTCTTCGCATTGGGCAACGACTCTGCCGCCGAGCGCGTGGTTGGCGAAACATCCACAGGCGACGCAAATGCTGCACTGTGGTCCGGCGTTTCCGCAAACGAAAGCGCAGCCGAGCAGAACATCACCCTGCGGGGCAATGACGTTTCCCGCAACATTCACGCCTTCTTCGCACTGGGCAACGACTCCGCCGCTGAGCGTATCGTTAAGTAAAACACACAGGCTCTAACCTTTGCAGAGCTTAACGCGGGCCCTTCTGAAAAGAGGGGCCCGTTTTTATGGCAGCTCGTCCAAAATGGCCTGTGCAGCTTCCCGCGGGTTTGCGGCCTGCCAGATGGGGCGCCCAACAACGATGTGATCCGCCCCGTCCTCAATAGCGCGCGCAGGTGTTGCGACACGCTTTTGGTCGCCAAGTTCTGCTCCGGCAGGGCGCACGCCAGGGGTTACGATCAACCGGCCCGCCGCTTCGGGCAAGGCACGGATCATCGCGGCTTCTTGCGGCGACGCAATCACACCATCCGCACCGGCTTCAAGCGCTTTGGCCGCGCGTTCCAATGTGATGTCATGAATGTCACCGGCCTTGATGCAACCTGCATCCAAATCGGCGCGATCGAGGGACGTCAAAACCGTTACCCCAAGGATTTTCATGTCGGAACCCGAGGCTCCTTCCTTGGCAGCGCGTACAATATGCGGATCGCCGTGAACCGTCAAAAAGTCGTGCCCAAACTGCGCAAGCCCGCGCACGGCGGCTTCGACCGTCGCCCCAATGTCGAAAAGCTTCATGTCCAAAAAGATGCGCTTGCCATGCTCGTCTTTGAGTTCATTCGCCAAGGCCAGACCGCCTCCGGTCAACATCCCAAGGCCAATTTTATAGAACCCGACACTATCTCCTAGGTTTTGGGATAGCTGTAGCCCGCCAAGGGCATTCGGCAGGTCAATTGCAACGATCAGACGGTCATCAGACATGGGTTTAGGCCTTTGCAGCTAGAATTTGGCCTTAGCTGCCCGTCTGATGTGCTGCCGTCAAGCGGCGGAGTGGATATCTCCGAGGCCCATCGTGGTTTTGAACTCACGGATCATGTCGTTCAGGTGGACCAATTTGCCGGCTTTTTGCGCTGATGAACGCGCCATCAATAGCGCGCGCCCTTTGGCACGATGGGCCTTGGCACGAGCAACCAAAGTGGTTGAAACATCCTTAAAGTCGGCCGTGATCGGCAGCGGGGCAGAGATAGGGACTTTCCGCGTTTCACGACCCTCGTGAAACACCACCAAAGCTTGAAAGCTGCGGGTTGCGGCATTGTAGTTCAAATTTTGCACTTCTGTTCGATAACTGCTCATCGTTACCTCCTTTACGTTAACAATAACGTAGGGAGGCATGTGGTCCGTTGCCACTCAGGCTTTTTCACAAAGGGGTGAATCGCTGTAACCTGCGATTTTTACGGCGGCATGCCTTGAGGGAAGCACGCAGCCACCCCATTTAGGATTTGAGGTTTGTCAAAGTATGGTGCTGCCTAGCGGGCCATAATCAGGCAAAGGCTTTAGGAAAGGAACGTGACTATGGATTTGGAAAAATTCACCGAGCGCGCCCGCGGATTCATCCAGGCTGCGCAAACAATCGCAATGCGTGAGGACCACCAGCGCCTTGCACCAGAGCATCTTCTCAAAGCGATTATGGACGATGAGCAAGGGCTCGCGACCAATCTGATATCCGCCGCCGGTGGTGCACCCGCACGGGTCAAGGAGGCCGTTGAACTGGCCGTAGGGAAAATCCCCAAAGTCACAGGCTCTGGCGGGCAGGTCTATTTGGAATCGCAAACCGGAAAAGTTCTGGCCGAGGCGGAAAAGCTGGCGAAGAAAGCGGGCGACAGCTTTGTACCCGTGGAGCGTTTGCTCTGTGCCTTGGCGCTGGTCAAAAGCCCCGCAAAGGATGCACTGGATGCGGGCGCGGTCTCTGCCCAAAAACTGAACTCCGCGATCAATGACGTACGCAAGGGGCGCACCGCAGACAGCGCCAATGCCGAAGACGGCTATGACGCATTAAAGAAATACGCCCAAGACCTGACCGAAGCGGCCCGCGAGGGCAAGATTGACCCGATCATCGGCCGCGACGAGGAAATTCGCCGGACGATGCAGGTTTTGTCGCGCCGTACCAAAAACAACCCCGTTTTGATTGGGGAACCAGGTGTTGGTAAAACTGCGATTGCCGAGGGCCTCGCGCTGCGCATTGTGAACGGCGATGTGCCGGAATCGCTGCGGAATAAGCAACTGATGTCGTTGGACATGGGCGCGTTGATCGCGGGGGCCAAATATCGTGGCGAGTTCGAAGAACGGCTGAAAGCCATCTTATCCGAGGTCACCACCGCCGCCGGCGAGATCATCTTATTCATTGACGAGATGCACACATTGGTCGGCGCAGGTGCCAGCGAAGGATCGATGGATGCCTCCAACTTGCTGAAGCCCGCCTTGGCGCGGGGTGAATTGCACTGCGTCGGGGCCACAACCTTGGACGAGTACCGCAAACATGTCGAAAAAGACGCGGCTCTGGCGCGGCGCTTTCAGCCCGTGGTGGTGGCGGAACCCACCGTGGAAGACACGGTTTCCATTCTGCGCGGCATTAAAGAGAAATACGAACTGCACCACGGCGTGCGGATATCCGACAGCGCATTGGTAACGGCAGCAGAGCTGTCGCACCGCTACATCACCGACCGTTTCTTGCCCGACAAAGCCATCGACCTTGTGGATGAGGCCGCATCGCGGCTGCGGATGGAGGTCGATAGTAAGCCAGAAGAACTGGATGCACTGGATCGTCAGATTTTGCAGCTGCAGATTGAAGCCGTCGCCTTGGAAAAAGAGGATGACGCTGCCTCGGTAGATCGATTGGACAGCCTGCAAAAGGAGCTGTCTGACCTGCAAGAACGGTCACGCGAAATGACGACCACATGGCAGGCGGAACGTGACAAGTTGGAAGGGGCGCGTGACCTCAAAGAAAAGCTGGATCGCGCACGGGCTGAATTGGACATCGCCAAACGGGATGGCAACTTGGCCAAGGCGGGGGAGTTGTCCTACGGCGTGATCCCAGAGTTGCAAAAGGCCTTGGGCGAGGCGGAAAACCGCGAAGAAACCCAAATGGTAGAGGAAGCCGTGCGCCCAGAACAAATCGCCAGTGTGGTAGAGCGTTGGACCGGAATCCCGACCTCCAAAATGCTGGAAGGTGAGCGCGACAAGCTCCTGCGGATGGAAGATGAGTTGGGCAAACGGGTAATCGGCCAACGAAACGCTGTGCGCGCATTGTCCAACGCGGTGCGCCGCGCGCGTGCAGGCCTGAACGACGAGAACCGCCCGCTTGGCTCTTTCCTGTTTCTGGGTCCTACCGGCGTGGGCAAAACAGAGCTGACAAAAGCAGTGGCCGAGTTTTTGTTCGACGACGACGGCGCCATGGTGCGCATCGACATGTCGGAGTTCATGGAGAAACACGCGGTCGCACGTTTGATCGGTGCCCCTCCGGGGTATGTCGGATATGATGAGGGCGGGGTTCTCACCGAAGCCGTCAGGCGCAAGCCCTATCAGGTTGTGTTGTTCGACGAAGTTGAGAAGGCCCACCCAGATGTGTTCAACGTGCTGTTGCAGGTCCTAGATGACGGCGTGTTGACCGATGGGCAGGGGCGCACGGTGGACTTCAAGCAAACGCTGATTATCCTGACCTCGAACCTTGGGGCTCAGGCGCTTAGCCAACTGCCCGATGGTGCCGATGCGGCAAATGCCAAACGCGATGTGATGGACGCGGTGCGTGCGCATTTCCGCCCTGAGTTCCTGAACCGTCTGGACGAAACCGTGATCTTTGACCGCCTTGCCCGAGAGGACATGGACGCGATTGTGGATATTCAGCTTGCCCGTTTGGAAAAGCGCCTTATCGGCCGGAAAATTGCGCTGAAGCTGGACGACGATGCCAAGCAGTGGCTGGCGGATGAAGGCTATGATCCGGTCTTCGGGGCACGCCCTTTGAAGCGCGCGATCCAACGGGCGTTGCAAGACCCGCTGGCCGAGATGATCTTGGCTGGCGAAGTACTGGATGGCACATCTGTAGACGTGAGCGCGGGGCCGGACGGGCTATTGGTCGGCGGGCGTGTGAGCGCTTCGAACAGGCCTACACCTGATGATGCCGTCGTGCACTGACACCGAAAAGGGCGCTCACGGGCGCCCTTTTGTATGACGCTTCAGGCGCTGCGCAGGCACAGCTTGTAATGCCCCACAAAGATCGCGGCAGTGGCGATGTTGATGATGATCCACAGCAGCTTGAACAGATGGACGGGGATCAGCGGGTTGAACAATAACGCGATGAACCCAAAGGCCCAGACATAAGAGTTTGGGGCATTGTCGTTCAGCGTATATTCCTTCCACGCCAGAAAGGCCGCCGCCGCCGCTACGATCCATCGCATACCGATGTAGTAGACATAAGGAAGCGGAAGGATGGCAACCAAAAGGACCGCTGCGGGAAGAAACCATACCCACTTCGAAATATCGGTCTCCGGCCGCAAGCCTTCAGGGGTGATGCGCGGTGCGTTGGTCATATCATTATCCAGATTGTGCATCACATTGATATCAGCGCAAGGTTGGAGTGGGCAAGGCGCAAACAGATACTCACGGGGCTGTCACTTGCACCTTCACGGCCTACAGATGATTGTGGGGAAATAACAAACAGAGGGAACGGATATGTGGATGTTTGACTGGGCTGGATGGGTGATCGAAGTCATGGCACTTGCGTTTATTGGTGTCATTGGCGTGGTCGCGCTTTTGGTGGTTGTCATGTTCGTCGTTGATCGCTCTCAAACCGGTGACGCGATCCGGCGGAACTATCCGGTCATCGGACGGTTCCGGCATATCTTCACCGAGCTCGGCGAGTTCTTCCGCCAATATTTCTTCGCGATGGACCGCGAGGAGCTGCCGTTCAACCGTGCGCAGCGTGACTGGGTAAAGCGCGCGATCAGTGGCAAGGGAAACACGGTGGCCTTTGGCTCTACGCGCAATGTCGCGGTGGTGGGAACGCCCCTTTTTGTGAATGCCGCCTTTCCTCCGTTGGATGACCAATTCGCGAAGTCCGAACCGATGGTGATCGGTGCCGCCGCGCGCCACCCCTATGAAGCGCAATCCTTCTTTAACTTGTCGGGAATGTCATATGGGGCAATTTCAAAACCGGCCGTGACGGCGTTATCACGTGGGGCCAAAGAAGCAGGTATCTGGATGAACACCGGCGAGGGCGGGGTGAGCCCGTATCACTTGGAGGGTGGCGCCGACATCGTGTTCCAGATTGGCACAGCCAAATACGGGGTTCGCAACAAAGACGGCTCGTTGAACGACGACAAGCTGCGCGAAGTCGCGGCGCATCCACAGGTGAAGATGTTCGAGCTAAAACTCGCGCAAGGGGCCAAGCCGGGCAAAGGGGGGATACTTCCGGGTGCCAAGGTGACCGCAGAGATCGCAGCCATTCGCGGGATTGACGAGGGCGAGGACAGCATTTCCCCAAATCGGCACATAGAGGTGTCCAACTTTGACGAGCTGCTGGATCTGGTCGCCCATATCCGCGAAGTCACTGGCAAGCCTACGGGCATCAAGACGGTCTATGGCTCCGACGCGCCATTTCGCGAATTGTTCACCCTGATCTTGCAGCGTGACGAAGCCCCCGACTTTATTACCCTTGATGGCGGTGAAGGCGGGACGGGGGCGGCACCGCTACCGTTGATGGATTTGATGGGGGTTACGATCAAAGAAGCCCTTCCCGAAGTGGCGAACCTGTTGCGCGAATACGGGTTGAAACAGCGCATCCGCCTGATCGCGTCGGGCAAGCTGATGGTGCCAGGTGACGTGGCATGGGCGCTGGCTGCGGGGGCGGACTTTGTGACATCTGCGCGGGGCTTCATGTTTAGCCTTGGCTGCATTCAGGCGCTGAAATGCAACAAGAACACCTGCCCCACAGGGATCACCACACATAACCCTAGGTTCCAAAAAGGCTTGGTACCGGAGGACAAATACAAAAAGGTCGCGCGCTACGCCAAGGACATTGTCAAGGAGGTGGAACTCATTGCCCATTCCGTAGGCGTGCCCGAACCGCGCCAGTTGCGGCGTGAACATGTGCGATTGGTTCAAGACAGCGGCAAGTCGGTGCCGATGGATGTGCTGTATCCGCTGAGGGAGACGTAGAAAGCGCTATTGCTCAATGCGCCATGGCGGGAAGCGGCGCTCTGGGCCTGCGTGGTACAAGCACAACTTGTTTCCCGTAGGGTCTGACAGCCGTGCCTCGCGCCATCTCCAGTTTTGGTCGGTCGGGGGGCTGTCAAACTTTATGCCGCTTTCGCATAGTAAGTGGTGCCGCTGATCCACGTCATCTACTTCGAAATACACCACGGTGTTTCCGGGACACGGCGATTGGGCGACATGTAGGGAAAGCGTGCTCGCGCCAGAGCCCAATTCAAATCGTGCATATTCGTCTCTGGCCGATACGATAAGTTTCAGGCCAAGCTTGGTGTAGAACACCACGCCTTCATGGAAATCGCGCACTTCTAGTGTCACTTGGTTCATATCCACGGGCTGTCCCTTCCTTGGCTGGGCTGTTGGTTCACGATGTGATGACATTCACCCAACAGTTTCGTGAGGAGGCCTCATTTGGTTTTGAGCATAGTCGCAGGTAGGTCATAAGGGAAACACGCAAAGGCGAGGACACTATACTATGGCCAACCGGTTCAAATCTGATCTGACATGGGGCGACGTGACGCCTGAAAACATTTTCCTGAACCGGCGGGCCTTTATGGCAGGTGCCTCGGCTATGGCGGCGACCGGCATTGCGGGGCCCGCGTTGGCCGCGAAATATTCCACCGACGAAGAGCCGAACGCGTGGGAAGAAATCACCCAGTACAACAACTTTTATGAATTTGGCACGGGCAAATCCGACCCTGCGGAATATGCCTCCGAGATGACCACCGACCCTTGGGAAGTGGAGATTGGCGGCTTGGTCGACAAGCCAGGAACATATTCCTTCAAAGACATCATGGCCGCGATGACCGTAGAAGAGCGGATTTACCGCTTCCGCTGCGTGGAGGCTTGGTCGATGGTTATCCCGTGGAATGGCTTCGAGCTGGCGGATTTGCTGAATATGGCGGGCATTCAGTCCGGTGCGAAATATGTGGCGTTCGAGACGTTGCACCGCCCCGAAGAGATGTGGGGTCAAAAGCGCAATTTTGTCCCATGGCCTTACCGCGAGGGGCTGCGCTTGGATGAAGCGATGCACCCGCTGACCTTTATGGCGACAGGGATTTACGGAAAAACCATTCCGAACCAGAACGGCGCGCCGATGCGCTTGGTGGTTCCGTGGAAGTATGGCTTCAAGTCGATCAAGTCGATTGTGAAGATTACGCTGACTGATACTCAGCCCCCCACCAGCTGGAACATGATCAACGCACCTGAATATGGCTTCTATAGTAATGTGAACCCGCAGGTGGATCACCCGCGCTGGTCGCAGGCCTCCGAGCGCCGCGTGGGCGGCGGGCTTTTGGCCAAACGTATTCCGACACTGATGTTCAACGGATACGAGAAAGAGGTCGCAAGTCTTTATGAGGGCATGGACCTCAAGAAGAACTTTTAATACCACTTAGACATGTCTCACCCAATAACGCCTTCGGAGCGGATCAATGCCGTGCTTCGCCCCATACCCACTTGGTTGGTGTATTTGCTCGGCGCGCTTCCGGGGGTGTATATCGTTCTTGGGATTACGCTGGCGTTGACGGGCACCTATGACCTGTTTGGCCATAGCCTAGGTGTGGATCCGTCTCGTACAATTGAACGTTGGCTGGGGGAGCTGGCGCTTCAGTTCTTTATCGCGACTATGGCAATCTCGATCCTGCGCGACCGCTTTCGCTTGAAGCTGATCAAGTTCCGCCGGCCCTTAGGGCTGTTGTCGTTCTTCTATATCGTGTTGCATCTGGCTGTGTGGCTTGGCCTTGATCTTCAGTTTCGCTGGGGTGAGGTGTGGTCGGATATTCTCAAGCGCCCCTATATCACGATCGGGATGGCAGGTTTCTTGATGCTCATCCCTGTGGCTATCACCTCTAACAATGCCATGATCCGCAAGCTCGGCCCGATGAAGTGGCAAAAGCTGCACAAGCTGACCTATCCTGCGATCCTGTTAGGCGGGGTCCATTACGTCATGGTTCAAAAGATCTGGGAGGTAGAGTCCCTGACCTACCTAGGTGTCATCGTGGTTCTTTTGGCTTTCCGGTGGAAGCGCTTGCTGCCCTGATTGCCTCGGGCGCTACGAATGACGGCCTTTCAGCTACGCGCAACCAATGCGCTCTTCCGCAGGGGGCTGAGTCACGGAATGGAATCGAGTCGCGGTGATTCACAGGTGAGTCTTTGGATTCTGGGGGAATTCACGCGCAAATAACGTCTCATCTGTGGATAACCCGCTTTGAAGCCGCAAAAAGCCGGAACGTCTGAACCGCAAAAACCTGCAAAGGCGTGAAGTCGCTGCCCTCTCGTTAGTCTAACCTGTTGTTTTTGTTTGGTTTTGCGTTGATTGTGTAAGAAAGTTTGGAAAAGATGAAAAAAGGTGTTGCGGGTGTCGTTGAGTAGGCCTAGAACCCACTTCACCGGCGGCGCAGAGATGCACCAAGGGGACGCGGGACGGTTCGCAAGGACAAGAAAGCGGTTAAAAAACAGAGACTTATGCAGGCAGTTGCGCCCGACGATTTAGGCGCTACGGTTTGTTTTTGTCTCTACGCTCTTTGAAATTGATAGAATAAACATGAAGAGATATGTGGGCGGTTTGGCCATTTCGATGGATCAACCTCTTACATATCCACCAACCTAGGCTTCGGCCGATTATGGTTGGGTCAGCTTCACTGTTTGGACGGCCTTCGGTTATCTTTGATAACTGAAAGCACAACAAACAGAGAATGGTCATTAGGTTTCAGTAAGGCCTAATGATTGATATGTGCAGAGGTTCGACGTCAAGGTTAAGCAAGCAATTGCTTTTCAACTTGAGAGTTTGATCCTGGCTCAGAACGAACGCTGGCGGCAGGCCTAACACATGCAAGTCGAGCGCACCTTCGGGTGAGCGGCGGACGGGTTAGTAACGCGTGGGAATATACCCAAAGGTACGGAATAGCCTCTGGAAACGGAGAGTAATACCGTATGTGCCCTTCGGGGGAAAGATTTATCGCCTTTGGATTAGCCCGCGTAAGATTAGATAGTTGGTGGGGTAATGGCCTACCAAGTCTACGATCTTTAGCTGGTTTGAGAGGATGATCAGCAACACTGGGACTGAGACACGGCCCAGACTCCTACGGGAGGCAGCAGTGGGGAATCTTAGACAATGGGCGCAAGCCTGATCTAGCCATGCCGCGTGAGTGACGAAGGCCTTAGGGTCGTAAAGCTCTTTCGCCAGAGATGATAATGACAGTATCTGGTAAAGAAACCCCGGCTAACTCCGTGCCAGCAGCCGCGGTAATACGGAGGGGGTTAGCGTTGTTCGGAATTACTGGGCGTAAAGCGTACGTAGGCGGATTAATCAGTCAGAGGTGAAATCCCAGGGCTCAACCCTGGAACTGCCTTTGATACTGTTAGTCTTGAGTTCGAGAGAGGTGAGTGGAATTCCAAGTGTAGAGGTGAAATTCGTAGATATTTGGAGGAACACCAGTGGCGAAGGCGGCTCACTGGCTCGATACTGACGCTGAGGTACGAAAGTGTGGGGAGCAAACAGGATTAGATACCCTGGTAGTCCACACCGTAAACGATGAATGCCAGACGTCGGGGGGCTTGCCCTTCGGTGTCACACCTAACGGATTAAGCATTCCGCCTGGGGAGTACGGTCGCAAGATTAAAACTCAAAGGAATTGACGGGGGCCCGCACAAGCGGTGGAGCATGTGGTTTAATTCGAAGCAACGCGCAGAACCTTACCAACCCTTGACATGTGTATCGAGATTTCTGGAGACAGATTTCGTCAGTTCGGCTGGATACAACACAGGTGCTGCATGGCTGTCGTCAGCTCGTGTCGTGAGATGTTCGGTTAAGTCCGGCAACGAGCGCAACCCACATCCTTAGTTGCCAGCAGGTTAAGCTGGGCACTCTAGGGAAACTGCCCGTGATAAGCGGGAGGAAGGTGTGGATGACGTCAAGTCCTCATGGCCCTTACGGGTTGGGCTACACACGTGCTACAATGGCAGTGACAATGGGTTAATCCCAAAAAGCTGTCTCAGTTCGGATTGGGGTCTGCAACTCGACCCCATGAAGTCGGAATCGCTAGTAATCGCGTAACAGCATGACGCGGTGAATACGTTCCCGGGCCTTGTACACACCGCCCGTCACACCATGGGAGTTGGTTCTACCCGACGACGCTGCGCTAACCTTCGGGAGGCAGGCGGCCACGGTAGGATCAGCGACTGGGGTGAAGTCGTAACAAGGTAGCCGTAGGGGAACCTGCGGCTGGATCACCTCCTTTCTAAGGATGATCTTAGCAGCTAGAACTTGTTCTAACTCGTAGATCACTTAGCAGTGCTTTAAGCACATAAGTCGGCACTCTTCGGAGTGACTGACATTCGGTTCAAGCCGTCCTCATATCTCTTCATGTAAGTGTAGCGCCGAAGGCGATGCACGTAAGTCGCGGCAGTCGTTTGCATCGCAAACGATGAGAGCGGCCTACAACAGTAGCGAGCCACCGGCTCGTGACATCGCGGCCCTTTCGGCAGGTTTTGCACGCAAAACCGCCTGTCGGGCAACGTCGATCTTGCTTTGCAAGATCAACTGGGTCGGTAGCTCAGGTGGTTAGAGCGCACGCCTGATAAGCGTGAGGTCGGAGGTTCAAGTCCTCCTCGACCCACCATATCCCTTCGGGATAAAACGGGGCGTTAGCTCAGCTGGGAGAGCACCTGCTTTGCAAGCAGGGGGTCATCGGTTCGATCCCGATACGCTCCACCATATCCCAGCCCTGCTCGATTGCACCGGCAAGCACTAGTTTAGTGTTTGCCCGTCCAATCGGACGAATTGACATCGTATAGAGAGATACAAACATCAGTTTTTAACACTGATCTGGCGCGTAAGTCAGGTCGATCAGCTTCGAGCTGAAAGGTGTTAAGAATTATATAGTGTTCGTATGATTTGGGAGCCTTCCCGGCACCCTTATCTTGGGCTTTGAGCCCGAAGTACGAACACAATCCAAGTCAAGTAAACTAACCAAAGATATAAGCCCAACAAGCTTTGAACCAGATTGTTGGGTTTGGGAAAATTTACTCTTTTGATTAAGAGGTTCCTGAAAAGGGCCTCACCCCGAGAGCTTACAAAAGGGCTTTTGGGGCGCGGAAGAAGTCTGACTTCTTCTGGATCAAATCAAGCGCGAGAAGGGCGATTGGTGGATGCCTTGGCAGTAAGAGGCGATGAAGGACGTGATACTCTGCGATAAGTCGTGGTGAGCCGAGAATAGGCTTTGACCCACGAATTTCCGAATGGGGCAACCCACCTGATACTTTGTTATTGTTATCCCTTCGGGGAGTTCAATAATGAGGTTAACCAGGTATTTTTAACCTGAATACATAGGGTTAAAAAGGCAAACCCGGGGAACTGAAACATCTAAGTACCCGGAGGAAAGGAAATCAACAGATACTCCCCTAGTAGCGGCGAGCGAACGGGGACCAGCCGAGCTGTGAATGTGATTAGAATGGTCTGGAATGGCCAACCATAGTGGGTGACAGTCCCGTATAAGAAGCATGATCGGACGTATTAAGTAGGGCGGAACACGTGAAATTCTGTCTGAACATGGGGGGACCACCCTCTAAGGCTAAGTACTCCTTACTGACCGATAGTGAACCAGTACCGTGAGGGAAAGGTGAAAAGCACCCCGACAAGGGGAGTGAAACAGTTTCTGAAACCGGTCGCCTACAAACAGTTGGAGCCCCCTTGAGGGGTGACAGCGTACCTTTTGTATAATGGGTCATCGACTTGGTCTATCTAGCAAGCTTAAGCCGTTAGGTGTAGGCGCAGCGAAAGCGAGTCTTAATAGGGCGCATGAGTTAGATGGATCAGACCCGAAACCGAGTGATCTAGGCATGATCAGGATGAAGGTTAGGTAACACTAACTGGAGGTCCGAACCCACACCTGTTGAAAAAGGTCGGGATGAATTGTGCCTAGGGGTGAAAGGCCAATCAAACTCGGAGATAGCTGGTTCTCCGCGAAATCTATTTAGGTAGAGCGTCAGACGAATACCCCGGGGGGTAGAGCACTGGATGGGTAATGGGGACTCACCGTCTTACTGATCCTAACCAAACTCCGAATACCCGGGAGTAATATCTGGCAGACACACGGCGGGTGCTAACGTCCGTCGTGAAGAGGGAAACAACCCTGACCTACAGCTAAGGCCCCTAATTCATGGCTAAGTGGGAAAGCAGGTGGGACGACCAAAACAACCAGGAGGTTGGCTTAGAAGCAGCCATCCTTTAAAGATAGCGTAACAGCTCACTGGTCTAATTTAAGTTGTCCTGCGGCGAAGATGTAACGGGGCTCAAGCCATGAGCCGAAGCTTAGGATGCCGTAAGGCATGGTAGCGGAGCGTAGTGTGACATAACTCTACGCCTCTTTTGCACTGTTCGCAGTGTGTAGGAGGCATTGAGTTTTCTGTGAAGCCGGGGCGTGAGCCATCCGGTGGAGAGATCACTAGCGAGAATGATGACATGAGTAGCGACAAACAGGGTGAGAGACCCTGTCGCCGAAAATCCAAGGGTTCCTGCTTAAAGCTAATCTGAGCAGGGTAAGCCGACCCCTAAGGCGAGGCCGAAAGGCGTAGTCGATGGGAACCAGGTTAATATTCCTGGGCCGTGAGGTGGTGACGGATCTCGAAGGTAGTTCATCCTTATCGGATTGAATGGGCTGCTTAGAGGTTCCTGGAAATAGCCCCTCTATAAGATCGTACCCTAAACCGACACAGGTGGATAGGTAGAGAATACCAAGGCGCTTGAGAGAACGATGTTGAAGGAACTCGGCAAAATACCTCCGTAAGTTCGCGAGAAGGAGGCCCAGTTTCTACGCAAGTATTGACTGGGGGCACAAACCAGGGGGTGGCGACTGTTTACTAAAAACACAGGGCTCTGCGAAGTCGTAAGACGACGTATAGGGTCTGACGCCTGCCCGGTGCCTGAAGGTTAAAAGGAGGAGTGCAAGCTCCGAATTGAAGCCCAGGTAAACGGCGGCCGTAACTATAACGGTCCTAAGGTAGCGAAATTCCTTGTCGGGTAAGTTCCGACCTGCACGAATGGCGTAACGACTTCCCCGCTGTCTCCAACATCGACTCAGCGAAATTGAATTGCCTGTCAAGATGCAGGCTTCCCGCGGTTAGACGGAAAGACCCCGTGCACCTTTACTACAGCTTCACACTGGCATCAGGCACAACATGTGCAGAATAGGTGGTAGGCTTTGAACCAGGAACGCCAGTTTCTGGGGAGCCTCCTTTGAGATACCACCCCTGTTCTGCTTGATGTCTAACCGCGGTCCGTTATCCGGATCCGGGACCCTGTGTGGCGGGTAGTTTGACTGGGGCGGTCGCCTCCTAAACAGTAACGGAGGCGCGCGAAGGTTGGCTCAGACCGGTCGGAAATCGGTCGTTGAGTGCAATGGCAGAAGCCAGCCTGACTGCGAGACTGACAAGTCGAGCAGAGTCGAAAGACGGCCATAGTGATCCGGTGGTCCCGAGTGGAAGGGCCATCGCTCAACGGATAAAAGGTACGCCGGGGATAACAGGCTGATGGTGCCCAAGAGTCCATATCGACGGCACCGTTTGGCACCTCGATGTCGGCTCATCTCATCCTGGGGCTGGAGCAGGTCCCAAGGGTACGGCTGTTCGCCGTTTAAAGAGGTACGTGAGCTGGGTTTAGAACGTCGTGAGACAGTTCGGTCCCTATCTGCCGTGGGTGTAGGATACTTGAGAGGAGTTGCCCCTAGTACGAGAGGACCGGGGTGAACGATCCACTGGTGGACCAGTTGTCATGCCAATGGCAGTGCTGGGTAGCTATGATCGGAAAGGATAACCGCTGAAGGCATCTAAGCGGGAAGCCCCCCTCAAAACAAGGTATCCCTGAGAACCGAGGTAGACCACCTCGTCGATAGGCCAGAGATGTAAGCGCGGCAACGCGTTCAGTTGACTGGTACTAATTGTTCGATAGGCTTGATTTGATCCAGTAGAAGCTGGACTTCAAAAGCTACACATATGTGTAAGTGACTTGGATAGGATGTTGTTTGTTTGGTTTGGTGGTCATAGCGCGAGCAAAACACCCGATCCCATCCCGAACTCGGCCGTTAAGTGCCGTCGCGCCGATGGTACTGCGTCTTAAGACGTGGGAGAGTAGGTCACCGCCAAACCTAACAAGCAACATCCGTATCTCTCTAAACGATGAAACAAAACAACGGCCGCTGATCCCATATGGGACAGCGGCCGTCGTCGTTTAATAGACAAAAATCACCACAAACAATCGATGCTGAAGAAAACATAACCAGAGCTTGCGTAAGAAGTAAGCGTGATCAAGTCGAACAAAGCGAAAGGCACGCCGTTTTACGGGCGGGCCTTCGGGACCGTTGGTTGCGGGAGTAGGATTGTAAGCGCTGCACCTGGGGCCCGTTTTCGGTGCTAATCGCTATCGCTCGAAAGTGATATCCATTGTCAGTAAGCGTTGCATCTGACCCTTTCAGCAGACCTTCCAGATACCGTTGCAGAAGGCTAAAGTGGCGCTACGCGCCACCGCGAAAGCCTAATATATGGCACTTTGCGGCCCAAAGCCGACCTTCACGACGATCTCAAATACTGCGGCGCAGCCCGTTAAAGCGGACTTTGTTACATTGCCGCAGCATTATCAGGGCGCTAAGGTCAGCTATGGTCTTGTCAAAACTCCCGCGAAGATCGGTTATCAGCAGACGAAATGGCGTTACAGGAGATCGACCGTGGAATGCGCGCCTATATTTTGCACAAAGAGATTATTGGTTCGAACCTGGCGGGGGGGCGATCAACCCAAACTGCTGGAGTTGTATGGATTGGCCAAAGTAATCAAATGGGTTGACGATGGATCTCCTCTCACCGAACAGGAAGCTGTGGCTTGGATGGCAAAAACACGCTCAAACTATTTGAGCCGAGGCTATGGGATGTTTGCGATCGATGATCGAAAAGGAGGCGAACTGCTGGGTTTCGGTGGCCTCGTTCATCCAAACGATCAAGTCGAAGCTGAAGTAAAGTACGCCTTTTTTCCAAACGTTTGGGGGAGCGGGGTTGCGACGGAGTTTGTCTCTGGACTCTTAAGCTATGCCCAAGAGGAGTATAGATTGAACCGCGTGATCGCGACAGTTGCCGAAGAAAACTTTGCTTCAAAGCGCGTTCTTCTCAAGTCTGGATTTGGACATTGTGAAACCCGAGCGGAATTAGATGGAAGTCTTACCGATCTCTTTGCGATCGACATTGGGACAGGGGTTAGTCACCCGATACGGCCCTTTGCGGACATTGGCCGGTGATCTGGAATGCTGCAGTGCGGCCCGTCGAACCAGCCATTCGCTGCGACCGCAAAATCTCAGCGTAGGCGAACTAGCAGTCTGCGGACAGAACTGACATTCGATTTTCGCGCTTTGCCTACGCAGCATTTGTTTGAAGTCGCGGCACATGTGTTGTTGCAACGCGGCGAGTGTCGTCACTCCGGTCATTCATTCGCCTTGTGCTAGCTGGAACCGAGACCGAGCTTTCGCTGCATGCCGTTCAGACAAACCGGTCGCGGGATGGGGTGGATGGCTCCTGCTTCACCCGGCGTCGCAATGCGCCATAGTGCAGTTGTCATGAACTGCTTATGAAAGGAGCCACCCAATGCAAGTTACCACAATCGGCCTGGATCACTGACCGGCAGTTGATTGCAAAGCAATCAATGAGAGGGATGGCCAAGAACGTCTTTCAGGTTCACGGGATCACGGCAGATGGAACGGTTGCATTTAACCGCTCTTTGCGGCGCGCTCAGATGTTTACCTTTTTCCAGAAACTTGAGCCTTGCCTGATTGGCATGGAGGCGTGTGGGTCCAGTCATTATTGGGCACGTGAACTGAGTAAACTTGGCCACGTCGTGAAGCTGATCGCGCCGGTTTATGTGAAGCCGTACGTCAAGCGCGGAAAGTCCGACGCGGCAGATGCAGAGGCGATTTGCGAAGCTGTCACCCGCCCAACAATGCGTTTCGTTGAGGTCAAGTCACCTAAGCAACAAGCTATTCTATCGATTCATCGCGCGCGGGATTTGATTGTCCGGCAAAGGACCCAAACGATTAACATGCTGCGTGGTTTGTTGGCAGAGTTTGGGATCATCTTCGCTCAAGGTGTGGGACATGCAGTCCGGTTCGCAAAGCGTGCCCATGAGGGGTATATGCCAGACCTGCCACAAGCTGCGTGTGATGTCATTGTTGACCTGAGCGAGCAAGTGTTGACTCTTCATGCGCGGGTCAATTGGTACGGGCGTCGGACGGCAGTAGCCGCAAGGTCGGAACCGCGCATGGCTTTACTTGAGACGATACCGGGCATTGGCCCGATCACCGCATCTGCAATCGTGGCGACCGTCGGAAGTGGAGAACAGTTCCGAAGTGGAAGAGATTTGTCGGCCTGGCTGGGGCTAACGCCAATCAATAAATCGACAGGCGGAAAAGAGCGCTTGGGACGCATATCAAAGATGGGCGACCTATACATTCGACGGCTTATGGTCGTTGGCATGACATCCCGCATGAAACAAATCAGAGAAAATCCTGAGCGATTTGATCCTTGGTTCGCCGACATCCTACAGCGCAAGCCTGCCAAGCTGGCGGCCATTGCCATGGCGAACAAAACCGCGCGCATAATCTGGGCTGTGCTCTCGCGAAATGAACCCTACATGGAACGAACAGTTTGAAACGAACGCGAAGAACAAGGAGACAGCAAGACCAATGAAGTGATGGCGGAAAAGTCAGCCGCAACATCAAGACACCACGGGCTTTGTCCAGGACGACCACTGTCCGTCTGCGAGAATGGGGGCTTGATCAGCGGAAACCATCCACTGCCCGGCAGTCGCTGCTTGCAGCGATGAGAGGGAGGGCCAGCGGGCTTGAACTCCGCGCGAATAGGCCGGACACAAGACCGTATCTGACAAATTGCCAATGGCTTCAAAAATGTCTTGCTTTGCAGGAGATATCCACACAGGACAAAGCCGCCATTTGCCGAAGTCTTGCGAATGGCCACTTTCATAAATTGATCAAACTGTTAACTTGAACGCGCCATTGACAGACCCTCGCGCATTCGCTCAGCTTCGTTTTTCTCCATCGCCAGATCGCGATCCTATTTCCGGATTTCCTTGGCCAAGAGCGCCCCGTTCTCTTCGAGTTGCTTGGCGATCTGGCGTTTGGCCGTGCCCACGGTTAGGCACTCCCGCGCGGGTGGGCCGTTTAGTGCGGCGTCTGGCGCCAAGGCGGGTCCAAAGAGTTCAGTCAGGGCTTGGCGCTCGGCGGATGACAGCCCGTTCACGACCATCGGTCCGAGCAGAAGCGATTCCGACAGGCAGCCATTGGCCGTGACAACCTCATGCCGGTCACAGGCGAAATGAATCCAGTTGATTTCCTTTTTGCCCTTCATGTGGCGGATGCCCGGCACGGCGATCAGGGATTTCGCGGACGCGAACGCCTCGCTGGCGAAGACCCGCTGCAATTGCCCGGCGCCGCCGACAAGGATGCGGTGTTGCGGCGAGACGATCAGGTCCTGGGTCGGCCACCCCCGGCCAAGTGCACCTGCTTTGATCAACACGGGCTTGGCATCGGTCTCGGCGTATTCCAAAGGCTGCTCGCCGCTGCGGGTCCAACGTATCGGTTGCGGGCCATGATCCAGCGTCACCACCAGATCGCCGGGTTGCAGCGTTTCCACCGCGCGCGGGCCATCAGATGTGTCAATCATCGTGCCGAGAGCGTAGCAGGGGATGGTGCCGGAATTTGGCGTGGACTGGGTATAGTAGCTGGACCCGCCGTCGTCGGATTGCAGCGATTCGCCTACACCCGATGCGGTCCCGACCTCGGTACTGGTCATTCCAGCGGCAGCACCCTCAGTCGCTGTGACGGTGTTTCCCCAATGCGAGACGAATTGCAGAACGGTCCCGGTGTCATCCACCAGCGCTATGCCATCATCGGCCCAAATCTCACCCGAGTCGGACATTGCATCGAACCCGGGCGTATTGTTGTCGATGACATAGACATCCTGACCGTCAATGGTGGTTTGCAACGTCCCCAGTGAAAAGGTTGAAACCACAGTGCCATCAGATTGGTAGATGACAACCGTATACGAGGATACATCCGTACCGATCGGCACCGCGATTTCGATGAATTCCTCATCGGATAACCCGTAATACTTATATTCAGAAATATATCCTGACATAGCCGTCGGTCTCCGGATTTCGTTTCCGGTAGTTGGCCTGGAAATGCCTAATATGTTCCTACAAAGGCGTGGATAATAGCGCGGTACTGGGCGTTAAATGTATAAAATGTTACGATCATCAGGTTCATTCATATGAACTGGTCAATGCGACAGAAGCAATACCCTGACACGCAGCTTCATTGCGTTCACCAGTCGGGCCGCTTTGGACACTCCCCGGTTTGAACAGCTTTGAACAACCACTCTGAAAAAACCGCCGCGCGGCCGAATTTACATCGCCGCAATTGCGAGCGTCTCTTTTGGCATTCTGCACCTGCATTTGCGTCGATGGCAAAATGGCGCTTTGTCCGCGACCTGCAAATTCGCCGCCTGCTCCATGCTGCGAGCCTCACCAATGGCCGTTTCTCCCGCTGCGTGGCGGCATGCAGTTCCTCGCTCACGCAGCATTTTTCAAGCTGCGCGCGCTCGCAGCACAAATTTTCTAGGTCTCCTGTGGGCTCATAGCAGCCATTCGCCGCATCCTGCATCAACGACCGCTTTCGAGTTAACCCGTTGTTTGGGCTCTCAGTCCTTTAGGATGGTACGTCGTCACCGGTCATGGTTTTGTAAGGCGATTGAAAGCATCAGTTGATATCAACACAAACCGTTCTCCCTGTTCATCCGCCATGAAGAGATCTTGTCGTACAGCCAATCTGAAATACGCTTCCATATTGGCTTAGAGCTGCGCAATTGTGATGTCTTTACCGCCCTCAACACTTTGAACGGCAGCCGCATCGTAGATGAGGCGTCTGGCAAATTCCTGGACCTCAATGCCTTCTTCTGAAGCTAATGATGATAGCTGTAGGGAGACGGTTTCTGGAATAACTTTGATCACGATGTCAGGCATAGTAGGATCTCATCTTGGTAGATTGGGAAAAGGTGTTGATTTGAATGAATGCCATCACACGGCAGCGGGTTTACGCACATGGCGTGGGACAACGCGCTTCCAATCCAACCCCTCGAACAGTGCCTCAAATTGAGATCTGTTGATGGTAATGACGCCGTCGCTCATGCGGGGCCAGACAAAACCAGCGCCTTCGATACGCTTGTAAGTCATCACAAGACCGGTCCCGTCCCATACAATGATCTTCATTCTATCTGCGCGTTTCGATCTGAAGATGAAGATGGCACCGCCGAGCGGATCCAGGTCGAATTCATTCATGACAATGGCAGCAAGGCCATCCATTCCCTTCCGAAAATCTACGGGCTTTGAGGCCAGATAGAGTTTGAAATTTCCGGACGGCGAAATCATGCATGCCCCTCGATTGCTAAGATGACTTTGACTAAGTCTTCCACAGGATAGGCCGCTGGAAGTGACAAGTTGAACGCACGCCCGCAGATTTGAATTTGATCGTGCTGAATTGGACCGCTATCACTTGTGGCTCCTTCTTCGCCCACGACAATTTCCGCGAAAAAGGCGTCGTCGGTTACAGTGGCTGTCCTATTCCGAGATGCTTTGACGTCGGCGCGCCATTTGTAGACGAGGGATTGGGAGACGTTACACGTCTTCATGACTTCGCCGACGTATAGTTCGCCGCTGTCCATTTTTTCATTTATGAAGCGCTTGAAGCTGGGTGGCTAGACGCGGCGCCCCCCAACATGCACTTCGATTTTGAAACCGTAGACTTCGAATGATCTGACTTCTAAACTCACTTGACCTCGCCTTTTCTGTTTAGCGTCAGTATCTCATGAGGAGCTTGAAATCGTCAGATGGTATTTAGGGGGTCAGATGCAACGCTTACGAAGTAAGCGTGATCAAGTCGAACAAAGCGAAAGGCCCGCCGTTTTACGGGCGGGCCTTCGGGACCGTTGGTTGCGGGAGTAGGATTTGAACCTACGACCTTCAGGTTATGAGCCTGACGAGCTACCGGGCTGCTCCATCCCGCGCCAATTCGGTTTTGATGATCTATGCCCGCTGATACACATGTTCAAGCGAAATCGACCGCCTTGATTGCGAAAACAATTTGGGCGTTTTCGATAACGGCCTTGTTTGCATGGGGAGGGGGCTCTACATGGCAAGGCATGAAACGTTTTATCCCATTTTTAAAGTCGCCGCCTTTGGTGAATGTTGTGGCTATGAGCGGTGTAATCGCCGCGGGTGGTCGTGGCGCCAACCTCAACGATGCTGGGGTGGCCTTGATGCTGCATAAGGCGTTCACCAAGGGCAAACCTGCTGCGGTGGCTTTGCAGCTCAATTCGCCTGGCGGGTCTCCGGTGCAAAGCTCGTTGATGGGCGCGCGCATCCGGCGTCTGGCTGAAGAGAACGACGTGCCGGTTTTTGCATTCGTCGAAGACGTGGCGGCGTCAGGCGGATATTGGTTGGCAGCTAGTGCGGATCATATCTATGTCGATGAAAGCTCCATTGTGGGCTCTATTGGGGTGATTTCTGCCAGCTTCGGGTTTCACGACCTGATGCAGCGCCATGGGGTCGAACGGCGGGTGCACACGGCTGGTAAAGACAAGTCGATGCTGGATCCTTTCCGCCCTGAACGCCCCGCCGACATCAAGCGCTTGAAGGCGTTGCAGGCACAGATTCACGAAACCTTCATTGCGCATGTCCAATCCCGCCGGACATCGAAACTGGCGGAGAACAGCGATCTGTTTTCGGGCGAAATTTGGGTCGGGTCGAAAGCCATTGACGTTGGCCTTGCCGATGAGATTGGCCACCTAGTGCCAGTGATGAAAGAGCGCTTTGGCGACAAGGTGCGGTTTAACACATTTGGCCCCAAGCGGTCGCTGTTCCAACGTTTTGGCGCACGGATTTTGACCGACACGATGGATCAGCTTGATGAGAAAGCGCTTTGGGCGCAATACGGGCTGTAGTCTGATGATTTTCAAAATCATCACGCTGTTTCTTGTCGGGATGGCAATCTTGGCCATGTTCGGAAAGCTGCGTGTCCCCAAGATCGGGCAGAAGCTGGGTAAGAAAACTGCGCATAAATGCGCCAAATGCGGAAGCTACAAAATCGGCAAAGGTCCATGTGCCTGCCGCAAAAAGGGCTAGGTCATGCTTGAAATCTTTGGGGCCCTCGGCGGGCTGGTAATCTTGCTGCTGGCAGGCGATGCGCTGGTGCGTGGTGCGGTAAATCTGTCTCTTCGGTTGGGCATTCCCGCTTTGATCGTCAGTCTGACAGTTGTTGCCTTTGGTACCTCCGCGCCGGAGCTGCTGATCGCGGTGCAATCCGTCATCGACGGGGTGCCTGGGTTGGCGTTAGGGAATGTTGTTGGCTCCAACACCGCAAATGTTTTGCTGGTTTTGGGGGTTCCGGCCCTTTTTGCGGGCCTGCCGACAAGCCAGTCGGAAACTCAGAAAAGCTACCTACAGATGATTGCAGCTACCTTGCTGTTTATCGCGGTCAACTTCTTCGGGCCGATTACATGGGTGCATGCCTTGGTGTTGCTGGCCGGTATGGCTTTGATCCTAACAGATCAGTTTCGCGACGCGCTCAGTGGGCGGGTGGACAAAGGCGACGAGGAACCTGAAGGGGCGGACCCGACCATGAAGGGCTGGAAGATCGCAGCGTTCTTGATCGCCGGTTTGATTGGCCTGCCCTTGGGCGCCAGTTTGCTGGTGGACAACGCAAGCGCAATCGCCATGCGCATGGGTGTGTCGGAAACGGTCATCGGGCTTACGCTTGTGGCAATCGGGACGTCCTTGCCTGAACTGGCCACGACCGTGGTTGCAGCTATGCGTAAACATGCGGATGTTGCCTTGGGTAACGTCATTGGATCAAACCTGTTTAACCTGTTGGTTATCGTCGGCGTTGCCGGACTGGTTGGCCCGATACCCGTGCCCGAAGCGTTCTTGCGGTTTGACCTTTGGGTGATGTTAGGGGCCTCGCTGATCCTGATCCCGATTGTCTTCATGCGCAAAGATCTAGGGAAACGTTGGGGCTTCACATTATGTGCGCTATACGTGACCTATATTTTCATTGTGCTGAACACTGGGGGCTGAAGTTGATCCAAGGGCGAGCGTTAGTAACAGGAGCGGCAGACAGGCTGGGACGTGCGCTGGCCCTCCAGTTGGCCGACATGGGGTTCGATGTGGCTGTGCACTACGGCACCTCTGAGGACGCAGCCCTTGAGACAGTGGCAATGATCGAAGCCAAGGGCCGCAAAGCAGCGGCTCTGCAAGCGGACTTACTGGATATGGACGCGGCGGAGGCCTTGGTTCCTGCCGCAGCACAGGCGCTCAATGGCCCGCTTTCTGTGCTGGTCAACAACGCCTCGATCTTTGAGTATGATACCCTCGCATCAGCCACCCGCGAAAACTGGGATCGGCACATGGGGTCCAATTTTCAGGCCCCGTTCTTACTGACGCAGGCCTTTGCTCGCCAAGCGCCGGATGTAGCGGCTGACGAGAATGCAGAGCCGGTCGCGCAAGCGGCGATCATCAACATGATAGATCAACGCGTGCGCAAACTCACACCAGAATTCATGACCTACACGCTCGCAAAAATGGGGCTATGGGCACTGACCCAAACCTCTGCGCAGGCCTTGGCGCCTGCGGTTCGCGTCAATGCAATTGGCCCCGGTCCGACGGTGCAGGGTATTCGCCAATCAGGCTCTCATTTCACCAAACAACGTGCGGCGACGGTTCTGGGGCGTGGTTCAAACCCGCAAGATGTAACTGCCGCGTTGGAATATATCCTCAAGTCACCTGCATTAACTGGTCAGCTTTTGTGCATTGATGGGGGGCAGCATTTAGGATGGCAGACACCTGACGTGATTGGTGTCGAGTAGAAGAAAAGTCCCGTTTTTTGCTTTTCATGCATTGACTTGTCCACGGCAACCAAGATCGTCACGATTCTGTTACCAAAAAGTTAATGTTTTCAGTCGTTTGGAAAGAGGGCATAAAAATATAATCTAAAATCAAAGACTTGAGCGACTGCCTAATTTTTAGGCAGTGCGCTTTTGACCCCATAAACTAAGGATAAATCCACGCTCAGAGGATTTCTCCCACAAGGTTATCCACAAGAACGGTGGAAACCTTTTATCTTGATCCCAATTGCGGGACAGTGCAGCGAAGTAAGGAATCACACCACTCCAATGACTGACGCTATGCCCCCCTCGAATGATACCAGCGAAGATGCAGAAGCGATCACCGGCCACGCTTGTGTGCATTCGTATCTGAAGACGCTCGACAATTCGCCCGGGGTCTACCGGATGCTCGATGCGCAGCAGCGTGTGCTCTATGTGGGCAAGGCGCGGGCGCTGAAAAAGCGGGTTTCCAACTACGCCAACCCCAATGGCCACGTCCCAAGAATATCACGGATGATTTCCGAGACGACATCGATGATGTTTCTCACCACCAAGACCGAAACAGAGGCGCTGCTTCTAGAGCAAAACCTGATCAAGCAGCTTAAGCCAAAGTATAATGTGTTGTTGCGAGACGACAAAAGCTTCCCAAATATTCTGGTGACAACCCAGCACGGGTTCCCACAGATCAAGAAGCATCGCGGCGCAAAGCGCGAGAAGGGCAGCTACTACGGACCCTTCGCGTCGGCAGGGGCTGTGAACCGGACGTTGAACCAGCTGCAAAGGGCCTTCTTGCTGCGCAATTGCTCTGACAGTGACTTTGAGACCCGCTCTCGCCCGTGTTTGCAATATCAGATCAAGCGCTGTGCGGCGCCCTGTGTGGGAAAGATCAGCGATAAGGAATACTCCAAACTGGTGAAGGATGCGCAAAACTTCTTGTCTGGGCGTTCCACCAATATGCAAGAAAAGCTGGCGGAACAGATGCAACAAGCCTCTGACGAGATGGAATTTGAGCGTGCCGCCGCCCTGCGCGATCGCATCCGTGCGCTGACCCAAGTGCAAACCGCCCAAGGGATCAATCCGCACACCGTGTCCGAGGCGGATATCATCGCGCTGCATCTGGAACATGGTCAGGCCTGCGTGCAGGTCTTCTTCATCCGCGCAAACCAAAATTGGGGAAACCGCGACTTCTACCCAAAAACGGCAAACGCGGCCGAGGCTGAAATTTTGCAAGCCTTCATGGGGCAATTCTACGGGGACAAAGAGCCCCCACGCCAAATCATCCTGTCGCATGCGATCGAGGATCCCGATTTGATGGCGGATGCTTTGGGGCAGAAGATCAACCGCAAAGTCGAAATTCTGACACCGCAACGTGGTGAAAAGCAGGAGTTGGTCACCGGAGCCCTGCGGAACGCCCGCGAAAGTCTGGCCCGCAAAATGTCTGAAACGGCGACGCAGGCGAAACTTCTGCAAGGCGTGGCGGATGCATTTAACTTGGACGCCCCGCCCAAGCGGATCGAGGTCTACGACAACTCTCATATTTCCGGCACAAACGCTGTAGGCGGGATGATTGTTGCAGGGCCGGAAGGCTTCATGCGCAACCAGTACCGCAAATTCAACATCAAGGGCGAGGACCTCGTTCCCGGGGATGACTTCGGGATGATGAAAGAGGTGCTGGGGCGGCGCTTCAAGCGGTTGCAAAAAGAAGACCCAGACCGAAAGACAGACATGTGGCCCGACCTGCTGCTGATTGACGGCGGGGCGGGGCAGGTGTCCGCCGTACGCCAGATTATGCGCGAGATGAACGTCGAAGATATCGCTATGGTTGGGGTGGCCAAAGGCGAGGACCGCGATGCGGGCAAGGAAGAGTTCCACCGCACAGGCAAGCGCCCCTTTTCGCTTCGGCACAATGATCCGGTGCTGTATTTCATCCAACGCATGCGCGACGAAGTCCACCGCTTTGCCATCGGCACCCATCGCGCCAAACGCGCCAAGTCACAAATGAAGAACCCGTTGGACGAAATCGAAGGCGTAGGCCCGAAACGCAAAAGGGCGCTCTTGTTGCACTTTGGGTCTGCCAAGGCGGTATCACGCGCAAACCTATCCGATTTGATGAGTGTCGAAGGCGTGTCCGAAGCCATGGCGCAAACGATCTACGACCACTTCCACGAAAAGGGATGATGACGTTCCTTGCGGGCACAATGGCCTCTTGGAGATGTGGCATGTTCGCCTTAGCGTAGCGGGCATGAGTGATAATATCGCCTTAGGGGCCCGTATAGACAGCAAGCGCGACGACCTGATCGCGTTGACGCAGGATTTGGTGCGCATTCCGACATTGAACCCTCCGGGTGAAAACTACCGCGAGATTTGCGAGTACCTTTTGCGGCGCTTTGAGGCGCGCGGATTTACCTGCGAGTTGGTCCGAGCACTCGACACCCCCGGCGACTGCGAAAAATTCCCGCGTTGGAACATCGTTGCGCGGTACGACGGCAAGACCACGGGTGACTGCGTTCATTTCAACAGCCACACCGATGTGGTCGAGGTCGGCGCCGGATGGACAACAGATCCGTTCGGCGGGGAACTAAAAGACGGCAAAATCTACGGGCGCGGCACTTGCGACATGAAAGGGGGGCTTGCGGCCTCCATCATTGCCGCTGAAGCGTTCATCGAACATCACCCCGACTTCGGCGGCAGCATAGAAATCAGCGGCACCGCAGACGAGGAAACCGGCGGCTACGGCGGTGTGGCCTATTTGGCGGAACAGGGGCGCTACAAACACGTCCAGCACGTCATCATCCCCGAACCCTTGCAGAAGGATCGCATCTGCCTCGGCCATCGCGGCGTTTGGTGGGCAGAGCTGGAAACCCACGGCGAAATTGCTCACGGCTCCATGCCATTCTTGGGGGATTGCGCGCTGCGCCACATGGGCGCGGTGCTGCACGAAATGGAGGAAACCCTGTTTCCAGCCTTGGCGCAGAAAAGAACCGCAATGCCGGTGGTGCCCGTCGGGGCGCGGTCGTCGACCTTGAACATCAACTCGCTGCATGGCGGGCAGGCCGAACCGGAGCCTGACTTCACCGGCTTGCCCTCGGCTTGCGTTCCGGATCATGCGAAAATGATCATCGATCGCCGCTACCTTATGGAAGAAAGCAAATCCGAGGTCGAAGCCGAGGTGCGCGCGGTTTTGGAAAAGGTAAAGGCCACGCGCGAAAACTTCCGCTATGATCTCAACGAGATTTGGTCGGTAGAGCCAACGATGGCCAGAAAAGACGCGCCGGTGGTTACCTCCGTCGCCAAGGCGATTGGTGACGTTCTGGGGAAAGAGGCGGAATATGTCGTCTCCCCTGGAACCTATGATCAAAAGCACATCGACCGTATCGGCAAGCTGAAGAACTGTATCGCTTACGGGCCGGGGCTGTTGGAGCTGGCGCATAAGCCGGATGAATACGTGGGGGTCGATGACATGCTCGACAGCGCGAAAGTGATGGGCGCGGTTCTGGTGGACCTGCTCACCCAAAAGGGGGCGCAGGGGTGACCGACGGCCACCCTTCAGTGAAATGGCTCAGCTCGTTTTGTGCCATTGCACATAGCGGCTCTATTCAAACAGCCGCGGATCAGACGCGTTTATCGATCAGCACTGTGTCGCATCGTTTGAAATGCCTCGAAGACCATCTGGGCGTGGCGTTGGTCGATCATTCCAGCCGCCCGATGGTGCTGACCGCAAATGGTGCGGTGTACCTGCGATACGCCGAAGAAGTGCTGGAGCTGTTGACGCAGGCGCAGGGGGACATCTCCTCGCTGGTGCCGCATGACCTGCGCCGCTTGCGCTTTGCGATGATCGAAGATTTCGAGAGCGACATCGGGCCGGAAATCACGCGGCTGCTGGCTGGGGCGCTCCCGAAGTGTCACTTCACCCAATACACCCGCATGAGCCATGAAATTCTTAGCCTCCTACGGGACCGCGAGGTTGATATCGGGATCGCGACCCATCCGCCTACCCCGCTGCCCAATGTCCATGAATACCCTTTGCTGCGGGATCCGTTCGTTCTGGCGGTGCCCGCCACAGCGACCGAGCCCGCTGAAGATTTTGTCGAAGGGCGAAGCGACCTGCCGTTTTTGCGCTATATGCGCGGTCAGATTATGGGTGACATGATCGAGGCACAGCTGACCCGCATGCGCTTGAAGCTGGAGAACCGGTTCGAGCTGGACAGTACATCTTCGATCATGAAGCTGATTTCGCAAAATGGCGGCTGGGCGATCACCACACCCAGCAACTACGCACGCAGCAAACGGTTTCACACGCAGGTCCGGTTGTTGCCATTCCCACGCAAAAGCTTTGCGCGCACCATCTCTATGTTTGTGGCCGAAAATCACCTGTCCGAGGTGGCCAAGGTGGTCTCTACGGCGCTGCGTAGCCAGCTTGCCACGCAAACCATCGGCCCAATCGTCGAGGCAGAGCCTTGGCTGGTCGACAGCTACCGGCTGATCAACGACTGACGTCAGGTGAGGATGTTGAACTCGGCGCGAATTGCCGCGTCCGCCTCTGCGGACAGGTAATTGGGGTGATGCGTCTCAAGGACATTGCGCGCCTTGGCTTTCGCCCGCGCCCACGCATCCAACCCGCCCGCATCTTCCCACGCCCGAGGCTGGCTGCGGTCGGCAAGCTTGGGGTAGTAGTAGTCCCGTTCCATCGCCTGATAAGTGAAATCGGCACCAAGGAAATGACCGTCCCCCAGTATGGCGTCGCACATATTGTCGAAGCCCAAATTTTCCCTCGACACCTCTATCCCGCGTAGGGCGCGGTAGGTCATTGCGTGCATTTCGTCGTCCAGAATGAAGGCCTCGAAGCTGGCCCCCAATAGGGCCGCTGTCATGCCCGAGCTTTCATAGATCAGGTTCCCCCCCGCAAGGGCTGCGGCCAAGCTTGTCATGCCTTTCTCGACCCCATATTGCGCGTCGATTGCCTTGGAATCCGTCATGGAGCAGGCGACGCCCGACGGCAGCCCCAGCCAGTTGGACAATTGTGCCGAGGCCGCGTTCAAGACGGTTGTCTCACCCCCGCCCCCAGCGAAGGCGCCCGTGCGCAGATCGACCACCAATGGCCAGTTTGAGAACACCATCGGAAAACCAGGCGAGATGACATTGACCATCACTAGGCTGGCCAGCGTTTCTGCCAAAGATTGGGCAAGAAATCCCGCCAGCGTGGCAGGTGCCGTTGCACCGGCTTGAGCGGCGGTAATGCAAGACATGGGGATGTTGTGCTCGATACATTTGTACACCACATCGACGGCATCCTCGCCGTAGCGCATGGGGGAGATTACGGGGCTGATATGGGCCTTGGCAAAGGGGCGTTTGGCAAATTCCCCGGTCCCGCCGGCGGCGATGTCGAACATGCGCACGATGGGATCGACATGGGCGGCCACGGTAAAGGCGGTGGCGACGGGTTTCTCGGTGTTGCGCAGTAGCGCATAGGCGGTGTTCACATCCAGATCGAACATGTCCGGCACATCTGTGGCGATGCAGCAGCGGGTAAACCACGCGACGTTGTCCAACGTATCTTGCAGGCGGGTGAAATTATGCAGGTCTTCGAGGGTGGAGGGGCGATAGCCCCCCGTTTCCAAATCAAGCGTGTTCACCGCGGCGCCGCCGGTCCCGAAATACACACGGTCGTCGCCCACAGTGATGTCACGGGCGGTGTCGCGGCCATAAAGGGTGAAGCTCTTGGCTGCGCTTTCTATTGAACGTTGCACCAGTGCATTGGGGAACCCGATGCGGCCGCCTCCAAGGTCGCGAGCACCTGCCGCGATCAAGTCGTGGCGCAATCTGTCCGGCACCTCGCCCATCCCAAGGTCGGCCAGAAGTCGCAGCGCGGTGTCGTAGATCGCCTGCAGTTCGCTGTCTGCCAAGGGGCGATACATCCCGCCCCGTTGCCCTGACGGGGCGGGGTTGACCGGCAGTGGAGCGGCACGCGCCTTAAGACGTGCTTGGCGTCCCGAGCGTCGTTGTGCTTTTGTGTCCCGAGGCATTTCGAGGTCCCTTCAGAAATGGCCTCAACATCCAAATCCCGCGGCCCTTTCGTTGCAATGGGCATTTCTTTTCTCCAATTTTATGCGAACAAGTTTTCGAATTTTTGGGAATTGCGACCCCAACATTGACCCCAAAGGGAAATTTCAAGTGAGATGGCGTGTCACCAAATGAGGCCGCCAACATGAAAACCCACACCCGTGTCGTCGTTATCGGAGGGGGCATCGCCGGATGCTCCACGCTGTATCACCTGACCCAAGAGGGCTGGACAGATGTCGTTCTTGTGGAACGCAATGAACTGACCTCAGGCACCACGTGGCATTCGGCGGCGCAAGTCACCAACTTTGGGATGAATCAAACGATGGTGGGGCTGAAAACGCACTCCATCAACCTGTATAAAGACCTGCGCGACGATCCCGATTATCCGGTCAGCTACAACCACGGCGATGGCGGCATCCGGTTGGCCAACACCGAGGCCCAGATGGACGGATACCGTCACTTCGCCTCCATGGCCCGTGGTATGGGGGTAGAATTCGAGGTGCTCGATGCCAAGGAATGCGCCCGCCGTCACCCGTTGATCTCGACCGACAATCTGTTGGGGGGATTATGGGACGGCAATGACGGTGACATAGATCCCGCGCAGCTGTGCCAAGCCTTAGCGCGTCGGGCCCGAAATGCGGGGGCGCAGGTGTACCGAAACACGCCCGTTACGGCTCTCACACAGCACAAAGACCACAGCTGGACCGTACATACAGAACATGGCGACATTGCCTGCGAGATCGTGGTGAATGCCTGCGGCTACCGTGTAAACGAGGTCGGGGCGATGATGGGGGTTCACCATCCTGTCGCCTCGATGGAACATCAGTATTTCGTCACCGATGAAATTCCCGCAATCCGCGATGCGGGACACAGAATGCCGCTGCTGAGGTGCCCGATCAGCGATTATTACAGCCGTCAGGAAAAGAACGGGTTGCTCGTGGGTTTTTATGAGCAAGATTGCAAAACATGGGGGATGGACGGGATCGACCCGCATTTCGTCAATGCGCTTTGCCCCGATGATCTGGACCGCATCACCGATGTGCTGGAAGGCGCGTTCGAGCGGATGCCGGCCTTGGCCGAGGTTGGCATCAAAACAGTGGTGAACGGTCCGATTACCTACACAATTGACGGCGCCCCTTTGGTTGGCCCGATCCCGAACAAGCGCAACGCTTTTTGCATCATCGGCCTGCGCGCAGGTCTTGGCGAGGGGGGAGGTCACGGCTGGCTTCTGGCGCAGCAAATCGTTCATGGGGAGGCCCAGTATGACACGTGGTGCATCGACCCGCGCCGCTTTACCGGCCATGCAAATGTAGAATTCACCTCACTCAAGGCCATCGAGGACTACCAAAACGAGTTCCGTTTCCACTTCCCCAATGAACACCGCCCCGCAGGGCGTATGGCCAAAACCACGGCCCTGACACCGGTGCTGGCCGCCGAAGGGGCCGAGTTCACTGTGGTAAACGGTTGGGAGCGGGCCGAATACTTCAAGCCAAGCCCAGATTTTCACGTCACCCACGGGTTTCACTTCGACGAATCCCACGCTGTCGTGGCAGCAGAAGTTGAGGCGGTACAAAACGCAGCAGGCCTATGCGAGGTCAACGGCTTCAACCGATTTGAGATCACAGGCGCAGATGCGCAGGGCTTTCTTGACCGTATGGTCTGCGGTCGCTTGCCGCGCCATGAGGGGCGCGTCGGTTTGGTCTATCTGCTCAATCATCACGGCAGGCTGAAGGCCGAAGCCACCATCGCTAACCTACCCGCCACGGATCGCGGGCCATCGCGCATTTGGTATGGCTCGGCTGCGGCGGCTGAATATCACGACATGGATTGGTTGCGGCAGCACATCGGCGCGCAAGAGGACGTCGAAATCAGGTCTCTTACCAATGATCAAACGATCCTTGTGCTGGCCGGACCAAAGGCGCGAGCAATCATGCAGGCCGTCAGCCGCGACGATTGGACCGCCGAAGGCTTCCCTTGGTTGTCGGTGCGCGAATGCTTCATCGGGGTCGCACCGGCCACGGTTATGTCAGTGAGTTTCTCTGGCGAACTGGCCTATGAAATCCACATCCCCAATGCCTCTCTTTATGCGGCCTACCTTGCCTTGCGCGAGGCAGGTAAGGCGCATGAGTTGCGCTTGTTCGGCGCTTTGGCCGTCGATTCCATGCGTATGGAGAAGGGGTATCTGCATTGGAAGGCCGACATCCTCACTGAATTCGACCCCTTCGAGACGGGGTTGGACCGCTTTGTAAATATGAAGAAGAAGGCCTTTGTCGGGAAAGACGCGCTGCTAAGGCGACAGGCCGAGCCAGCAAAAATGCGCCTGAGAACCCTGACCTTGGATACCGATAAAACCCCCGCGCATGGCGGCGCATCGGTGATGCTGGGCGATACAGTCGTCGGGACGGTGTCGTCAGGTGACTACGGACACCGCATCAAACAGAACCTCGCCTATGCGTTTATCGCGGCGGATGTGCCTTTGGATTGCGCGGCTCTGAAAGTCGACGTGCTGGGGGAACTCATCGACGCCAAAATAGTGAGCCGCGCGCTCTATGATCCACAAATGACACTCGTGCGCGGATAGGGGAAGGCTCGTGGCGCGCCTGTCCGCTGCGGGCTACCCGACTGCGATATTGTCGATCAAACGGACCCCCGCCAGCCAAGCGGCAGCCAGCAGACGGGCTGGGCGGGTAGGGGCGTCCAGTTCTTCCAAGGTGTCGCAGGCCCGCAGGTCTAGGTATTCCACTTCCGTGAAACCTGCTCGCTCAATCCGCGCCACGGCTTTGGCACGCAGTTCGGCAACGTCCCCACCGGCCAAAATGCCGTCCGCCATGTCCTGCATAGCGGCGTTCAATTCCGGAGCCCAAACGCGGGCGCGATCTGATAGCAGCAGGTTGCGCGACGACATGGCAAGCCCGTCTTCCTCCCGAATGGTGGGGCATCCCACAACCTCTATCGGAATGTTCAAATCAGCCGCCAAGCGGGTGACGACCTGCAACTGCTGGAAGTCCTTTTCGCCAAAATAGGCGCGGTCAGCCTGAGACTGCAAAAACAGCTTGCTCACAATTGTGGCGACCCCGTCGAAATGTCCTGGACGATGCGCGCCACATAAAACATCCGTCATGCCACCTACCGAAACGGTGGTGGCGAAGCCCTCGGGGTACATCGTCGGGCCATCGGGGACATAAATTGCATCAACGTTGAGCGGCCCCAGCTTGACGGCGTCCTCTTCCTCGGTACGCGGGTATTTTTCGTAGTCCTCAGGGTTGTTGAACTGCTTGGGGTTGATGAAAATGGTGACGATAACGCGGTCACATCCCTCTTTGGCAGCCCGCGCAAGGCTGAGGTGGCCTTGGTGCAATGCCCCCATGGTAGGGACCACACCGACGGTTTCGCCATTTGCCTTCCACTCGAAGACCATCGCGCGCAGCTCTGTCAGCGAGCGAACGATAGGCGCGGTCATTTGGACGATCCGGCGAGGGTTTCAGCGAATGTGTGCTCCGGTGAAGGGAAGCTACGCGCGTGGACCTCATCGGCATAGGCTTGGATCGCCCCGCGTGCGTCATCCCCCAAATGGGCAAAGCGTTTGACGAATTTTGCTTTGAAGGCGGTAAACAGGCCCAGCATGTCGTCGACAACCAGAATTTGGCCGTCACAATTTGCAGATGCTCCGATTCCGATCGTGGGGATCGCGATTTCTGCGGTGATTTCATCCGCCAGAACCGCAGGGACTTTTTCCAGCACCACCGCAAAGGCTCCGGCGTCGGCGACGGCTTTCGCGTCTGCCATCAACGCGGCGGCCTCTTCGCCACGGCCTTGGACTTTGTAGCCGCCCAGCGTGTTGATCGACTGTGGGGTCAAACCAATGTGCGCCATCACAGGGATGCCGCGCGCCACGAGGAAGCGGATCGTGTCGGCCATGCCAACCCCACCTTCCAGCTTCACGGCGCCCGCGTCGGTCTCGGCCATGAGGCGGGCAGCATTGCGAAACGCCTGTTCGCGGCTTTCCTCGTAAGTCCCGAAGGGCATGTCCATCACCAGCATGCTGGCGGTCAATCCGCGCCGCACAGCCTTGCCGTGCATGATCATCATCTCCATCGTCACCCCAACCGTGGAGGGCAGCCCGTGCAAGACCATACCAACCGAATCCCCGACCAGAACAAAGTCGCAAACGCCGTCCATCATCTCGGCCATTGGTGTGGTGTATGCTGTTAAGCTAACGATCGGTGTGCCCCCTTTGCGGGCAAGAATATCTTGCGGCATCGGGGCGGTCTTACGGGCAGTGGCGCTCATGAGGATAGAACCTTCTCGCAATAATGTTGCGCAGGGCCTACCAATTTCGCGACTGCGTTACCAGAGCTACCGCAGATTTTGAGCCGAAATCCGGTGCCAAACGCTGCGGCATAGACGCGAATTCCAGAAGGTCGGCGCAGCTCCCCCCTTGTTCAAAGTGCCGTCTCCTCCCTACACTCCGGTCTTGATCGCAGTCGCGTCAGAGCGTCTCAACCTATCGCAAGGATCACCGCAATGAGCATTCAAGACCTTTGGTTCGACCCCTCTCTTTGTTTCATCGGTGGCGGTTGGGTCGATCCGGCGTCGGGGCAAACGCTTGATCTGATTGATCCTTCCAACGGAGAGCTCATATGTCAGGTCGCACGCGGGGACGCGGATGACATTGATCAGGCGGTGTCAGCGGCCCAAGCCGCGCTGGGTGGTCCTTGGGGGCGGATGACCGCCGCCGAGCGGGGGCGCGTTTTAGCCAAAATCGGCCAGCTGGTGCAAAGCAATGCCGAAGTTCTGGCCCGTCTGGAGGCGTTGGATGTCGGGAAGCCGTTGACGCAGGCGCGGGCTGATGTGGCCGCCTTGGCGCGCTATTTGGAATTCTATGGCGGTGCTGCAGACAAGCTGCACGGGCAAACGATTCCCTATCTGGACGGCTATACCGTCTACACTCTGCGCGAGCCGCATGGCGTGACGGGGCATATCATCCCGTGGAATTATCCCATGCAGATCATCGGGCGCTCGGTGGGGGCGGCACTTGCGATGGGGAACGCGGCTGTTCTGAAGCCCGCAGAAGAGGCCTGTTTGACGGCGCTGGCATTTGCCGATCTGGCCCGTCAGGCGGGTCTTCCCGAAGGCGTGTTGAATGTGGTTACCGGCCTTGGGGCTGAGGCCGGTGCGGCGTTATCCGGACATGCGGGGGTCAACCATGTGTCCTTCACCGGCTCGGTCGGGGTGGGGAAACTGGTTCAGCGGCAAGCCTCCGAAAATATCGTGCCCGTGACGCTGGAGCTGGGGGGAAAGTCCCCGCAGTTGGTGTTTGACGACGCCGACATCGATGCGGCACTGCCGTTTCTTGTGAATGCGGGGGTGCAAAATGCAGGGCAAACCTGTTCGGCCTCGTCGCGCATCCTTGTGCAGCGCGGGGTGTTTGACGAAGTGTTGGACCGTATGGCGGCGCGCTATGGCGACTTGCAAGTCGGCCCCGCCCTGCAGGACTTGGATGTCGGCCCGTTGATCTCGGCGCGGCAGAAAAAGACAGTCGAGAATTTTTTGTCCCAAGGGGCCTCTCTTGAGAAGGCGGCCGAAGGTCAAATCATCGCTGATGCGCCTGCGGGGGGGCATTACGTGGCCCCGACGTTGTTCGCAGGGGTAAGCCCCAACCACGTTTTGGCCCAAGACGAAATATTTGGCCCCGTCCAAGTGGTGATCCCTTTTGACGATGAGGCCGAGGCCCTGTCGATCGCGAATGGCACCAAATTCGGCCTTGTGGCCTCGGTTTGGTCCAGCAATGGAGCGCGACAAATGCGGTTGGCTAAGGCCCTGCGTTCGGGGCAGGTGTTTTTGAACAATTACGGCGCGGGCGGCGGGGTAGAGCTGCCATTCGGGGGAACAGGGCAATCGGGTCATGGGCGCGAGAAGGGGTTCGAAGCCCTCTACGGGTTCTCCACACTCAAGACTGTGGCCGCGCTGCATGGGTGATGCCAACCCGCGCAATGGAGCGTTCTGGCAAAGCCACGGAAAATCGGTGCAAAACGGCGATCACTTGCGTCATGGTCTGAAACTACAACTTAAGGGAAATGCGGATGCGTCTTGAGGGGAAAACAGCGATTGTAACGGGGGGCGCGTCGGGGTTCGGCGCTGGGATCGCGCGTAAGTTTGTGGCTGAGGGCGCAAATGTGATGATTGCCGACTTGAACGCGGCTACGGATTTACTGGCAGAGATCGGCAGCTCCGCGCGGGCGGTGGAGGCAAATGTCGCCAAGGATGCCAGCGTCAAAGCCATGGTTCAGGCCACATTGGACGCCTTCGGGCGCATCGATATTTTGGTCAACAACGCCGGCACCACCCATCTGCCCACCGCGATGGAGGACGTGTCCGAGGACGATTTCGACAAGGTATTCGCTGTGAACTGCAAGTCGGTCTACCTGACCGCAAGGCACCTCGTTCCGGTTCTGAAAGCCCAAGGCAGCGGAGCAATATTGAACGTCGCCTCGACCGCTGGCGTCAGCCCGCGCCCGCGTCTGAACTGGTACAACGCCTCCAAGGGCTGGATGAACACCGCGACCAAAGCCATGGCGGTGGAACTCGCGCCAGATGGCATTCGCGTCAATGCAATCAACCCTGTGGCAGGGGAAACTCCGTTGCTGAAAAGCTTTATGGGCGAGGATACCCCGCAGATCCGCGCACAGTTTTTGTCGACCATTCCGTTGGGCCGGTTTTCCACCCCCGAGGACATGGCAAATGCTGCGTGTTTTTTATGCTCCGAGGAGGCAGCGATGATCACTGGGGTCTGTATGGAAGTCGATGGCGGGCGGTGCATCTGATGAAACAAGGAACACGAAACAGCATTACGGATGTGGCGGGGCTTCGGGTCGGGAATGCGCAAGATGACACGCTGAAGTCCGGTGTGACGGTTCTGACCGCGGATGCTCCGTTCACGGCATCGGTGCATATCATGGGCGGCGCACCCGGCACGCGGGAGATCGCCTTGCTGGAGCCGGATAAATCTGTGGAGGCTGTCGATGCGCTGGTGCTGTCGGGGGGCTCGGCCTTTGGGCTGGATGCGGCGTCCGGCGTGGTGTCCGGTTTGCGAAACATCGGCCGAGGTTTCGCGGTAGGCGACATCCGCGTGCCAATCGTGCCCGCCGCGATTATCTTTGATCTACTCAATGGCGGGCGCAAAGATTGGGTGGAAAACCCCTATGCGGCGCTGGGGGCAGAGGCCTTGATGAATGCCGCGCAGGAGTTCGATCTTGGCAGTCATGGGGCTGGCACCGGCGCAACCACGGCGACCTTGAAGGGCGGGCTTGGCACGGCGTCACTTGTGCTGGACGACGGGGTGACGGTTGCGGCTTTGGTTGTGGCGAACCCGATTGGTACGGTGGTGACGCCGGCAGGGCAGTTCTGGGCGGCGCAGGCTGAGTTCGGCACAGAGTTTGGCGGGCTGGGTGGTGACCCTGCATCTTATGGTGCGGTTAGGTTGCCGTTGAAAACCGATGCGCACGAAAGGGCGAATACCACAATCGCGATTGTGGCAACGGACGCCAAACTGACCAAGCCGCAATGCAAACGTTTGGCGGTTTCGGCTCATGACGGGATGGCGCGCGCAATTGTGCCGTCTCACACGCCGATGGACGGGGACTTGGCCTTCGCGGTTTCCGCCGGTGAAAAGCAGGGCGATCCGCTCATGATCGGCCATGCCGCGGCCACCTGTCTGGCCCGTGCCATCGCGCGCGCAGTATATGAGGCCACGCCCGCCGCGGGCGATACTGTGCCGTGTTTTTCCTCATTGCGGTAGGCAAGGATATGCGGGGGCGGGGAAGGATTTGGTGCGGGCGCTCACAGTTGCCCTGCGCGCTCTTGCGAAGTCCTGACTTCCCACTGACGCGGTGCTCGGCTACACAAGGCGCATGACGTGGAATATTCCCAATATCCTGACGCTGTTGCGTCTGTTGGCGGCCCCGGGTGTGGCGGTCATGTTTTTGTATTTTCAACGTCCTTGGGCGGATTGGTTCGCATTGGTTCTTTTTGTGACCGCCGCGCTTACGGATTGGCTGGACGGCTATCTGGCAAGGGCTTGGAAGCAGGAAAGCAAATTTGGTGCGATGCTGGATCCGATTGCCGATAAGGCGATGGTGATCATTGCCTTGTTGGTGATTACCGGCTTTTCAGGGATGAACCCTTGGGTGCTGTTGCCTTCAACCCTGATCATGTTCCGCGAGGTCTTTGTCTCTGGGTTGCGCGAGTTTCTGGGCGACACCGCTGGTCTGTTGAAGGTTACCAATCTCGCCAAGTGGAAAACCACGGCGCAGATGACGGCCATTGCGGTGCTTTTCGCCACCGGATTGTTCGAACATGAGTTCCTCGACCGCACCGCTGGCATGGATGAAATCGTGGTGGCAGAAATCATGTCTGGGGCCAGTGAGGATCCTTTGGGGCTTCAGTGGTTTTCTGTTGCGGCAAATGTGACCTTTAAGGTCGGTGTGGCGCTTTTGTGGGCGGCGGCATTGCTGACGATCGTGACGGGTTGGGACTACCTGAACAAGGCGATGCCATTTCTGCGTGACGAGCAAAACTCATGATCAACGTGCTGTATTTCGCGTGGGTGCGGGAACGCATCGGGCTGCCCAAAGAAATGGTAGAGACAAACGCGACCACGGTTTTGCAGCTTGTTGAAGAGCTGCGCGCGCGCGAGGAACGCTATGCCTTGGCATTCTCCGACCTTACCGCGCTGAGGGTGGCATTGGATCAGGACCTGTCCGATTTCGACGCGAAGCTGGACGGCGTGCGTGAAGTGGCCTTCTTCCCCCCGATGACAGGCGGCTAAATGCCATGCGTGTCATTGTTCAAGAAGCCCCTTTTGACCCTGGCGCAGAGCTGAACGCCTTCGCCAAAGGAGATACCGACATTGGTGCAGTGGTGAGTTTCACCGGTGTCACCCGTGACGTATCCGGCGGGCTCAGCCAGATGCAAATCGAGCATTATTCCGGTATGACAGAGCGCGCGTTGACGCAGATATGCGAAGAGGCGCAGCATCGTTGGTCTCTGGTCGATGTGCTGGTTATCCACCGGTTTGGGGTGATGAAGGCCGGTGACAACATCATGATGGTTGCCACGGCATCGCGTCACCGCGCGGATGCCTTCGCGGCCGCCGACTTTTTGATGGATTACTTGAAGTCACGGGCGCCCTTCTGGAAGAAAGAGGTCACCGCAGACGGGTCGGAATGGGTTGCGGCAAAGGACAGCGACGAAGACGCGTTGGATCGCTGGTCTTAGGCATTAGCCGCCTTGGTTTGCCCGCTCAATGTAGCCGCGCAATTCTTCGGCCTCATGGCGCGCGTCGCGCAACCCATCCATGGCAGCACGCAATTCGGCTTCGGTTTGGGACAGCTGGTTGGTCAGCTCTGCTTCGCGTTGCTGCAGGTAGGTGATCGCTTGATCGCGCGTTTCCTCGGCGTCATGCAAGGCCTTCGCCATGTCGTCCAGTTCCGCCACATCTGCGGTTGTTACGCGGCTAAAGCGTTGTACCAGCCAACAGGTGAACCAGCCGACGCAAAACGCCAAAAACAGGATGAATGCGGTGGCGATGATGAATTCGGATCTATTCACTTGGTGTCTCGGCTTCTGCTTCTGGGGTGTCAGTGGCGGCGGCGCGGGCGTCTGTCAACAGTTTGAACTCGATCCGACGGTTGGCCTCTCGGCCCTCGGCGGTGTCATTATCCGCAATCGGGTCCGCTTCGCCGTAACCTTTCGCGGTGATGTTGCCCACCAAAACGCGGCGCGCCAAAAGTGCCGAGCGCACGGCGTCAGCCCGTTGCTGGCTTAGGGCGGCGTTCATCTCTTCGCGGCCTTGGCTGTCGGTGTAGCCGCCGATTTCCATCTGTACGCGTTCGCACTGCTTGGCGATCTGGGCAATGCGGTCAACGGTTTGGCCGGCTGCTTCGGTGATGTCGCTGGAGGACGGCTCAAACACAATCTTGGAGGCATTCAGCATGGAGTTAATCTTCGATACGCATTCCTTGGGGGAAGGAAGCGCCAAGGTCGTGTCCAGAAGTTCGTCATAGCGGACGCTGACCTCGAAGTTTTCTGCTTCACCCAATTTGTCCGCCAAGCTGCGCGAAATTGTGTCCGATGCGGTTTTGTTGCCGCTGACGCCGCGAATTTCAACATAGTCGGTTTGCACCACAGCGCTGCCGTTTTCCAAGCTGGCCAAAGCCTCAAGTGCTGCCAAAACGCGAACCGGCCAGTTTTGCGGCAGATTGGCGTCGTCGCGGGTCGCCAGATATACTTTGTCACTGCCAAATTGCGCACGCGCAAAGGAGCCTACGATCTGCTCGGCGCTGTCATCTGGAAGGCGACCACGCAGCTGCACCAAACCTTCGGGGCTGCGGGTGGCGACGAATTCAATGGCGGCTTCTGCCCCAGTGCCGTCAACGATCACCTTTTCGGGCAGAACGGCATGCATGGAAAATACGTCGGGCAGGGCGGCGTCCACTTCGCCCACGACGCGGTCAAAGGTGCCTTGGCTGGTGGTGTCTAAGGCCACCATGGTGATGTCAGCGTCCGAGAAGGTCAACGATCCGCCGCCTAGGTCCTTGAGCCCCGCGATAGAGACCTCAACAGCCTTCGCCCAATTTGGGGACGGAACCCCGAGGCCAATGGCACATTCCGGCTTTTCGATGCGGCCGGCCTCGCTGGCTGCACGCAAGATCGCGGATTTGCTGGCTTCGTCATAGGCAGAGCAGGCGTCAAAGGCGGCGTTGCCCTCTGCGTCCAGTGTGAAGCGCAACGTAAAGGGCGATATAACTGGGCGGGGGGCGGAAATGTTCAACACCAAGCGCACGCCGTTCGGGGCGCTTCGGGCCAGTTGCGATTCTATGCGGCGCTTGTTTTCGGGGCTGTCGGAAATGGCGGTTACTTCGATCACATCCGCCGAGACGGAAATCTTGGATCGCTCCAGATCACGCAGGGCTTTGATCGAAAAATCCAGCACTTGTTCCCAGTTAGAGGGCACAGGATAGCTGGCGGTTTCCAGCAGGTCGGTAATCCGCGAGCCTTCGACAATGTCGCTCAATTGGTCAACGATGCCGTTGCCTTCTTCAGCAGGGGGGATCAGGCCGATTAACGACACCCCTTCGCCATTGCGCAGCATTTCCACCGAGAAACGCGGGGCCTCGATCTCTTCGCGGGCCTTGACGTCCATGTTGTCGACGATGCGGTCGGGATCGACCACGGCGCCGACGGCCGACACCACACGAAAGCGGGTCGCCTCGTCGGGCGCTTCGCCGCCAAGGGCCACCAGCAAACCGTCTGTGGTGACAGACGTCCAATCATGCTTCCCGTCGATCAATTTTGAGGTAACAACTTCCGCCGAACGGGCCTCAACCCAACCAGCCGCGAGCCATGCGCCGCCAACGGACAGCGCAGCAGCGGAACAAAAAGCGGCAATTGTCTTTAGTCTCATACAGTTCGTCTACCAGTGTCGGTGCGGCAAGGCGCTTGCACCCTCCTAACGGGCGCGGCGCGAATGTTCAATCACAGCAAGGCCGCAACGGCAAGAAACAGCGCACAAATGAGGCCCGCATCGCGGTTCGAGCGGAACAAACGCATGCAGGCTTCCCAATCCTCCGTGTCCAAACGACGCAACTGCCAAACCATGTGCCAGCCAAAGGCCCACACCCCCGAAAGGGCCACGGTCAACACCATGACATTCGCGTCAGGCACCAAGGCCACAATGACCGCCGAGGCCATCAGCAACACCGAAACAATCATGAATAGCCGCAACCACCAAAGCGAGTCGTCTCCAAACAACCGTGCGGTGGATTTGATGCCGATCAGCGCATCGTCTTCTTTGTCTTGATGCGCGTAGATGGTGTCATAAAACAGCGTCCACGCAATTCCGGCGAGATACAACATCACCGGTGCCAAACCTAGCGACCCCGTATGCGCCGCCCAAGCCAGCAAAGCCCCCCAGTTGAAAGCGACACCCAAGAAGACCTGCGGCCACCATGTGAAGCGCTTGGCAAACGGGTAGATCGCCACCGGAAGAAGGGCCAGCACCCCCAAGGCAATTGCCACCCCGTTGAAGGTCAGCAAAACCGCCAAAGACACCAACGCTTGCAGGCCCATCCAGATCACAGCGCCTTTGACACCCACCTGTCCTGACGGCAATGGTCGCGACTTTGTGCGGGCCACTTGGGCGTCCAGTTTGCGGTCCGAGATGTCATTCCATGTGCACCCCGCCCCCCGCATCAAAAACGCCCCTATGGCGCAGCCGACGATGATCCAAAGGTCCAACCAGCCCAACCCCGCGGGATCCGCCGCCGCCGCAAGAAGCACGCCCCACCAGCAGGGCAGCAGCAAAAGCCATGTGCCCACGGGCCGATCTGCACGGCTGAGGCGCAGATACGGGCGCGTGACCGCAGGGGCCCAGCTGTCGACCCAGTTCTTTTCCACCGCGTCAATGACTTGGCCCTCTGGCAATTGGCTCGTCTCGCTCATATGTTCTGCCTCATGGAACGCGCAAAAATCAGGTTGTTTGTAGAGCACCCGTTGGGACAGGGCAATTCCGTCCCAATGACGCAGCCGCAGGCAAATTATCTTTTCAACGTTATGCGCCTTGGCGTGGGCGATATGGTCGCCTTGTTCAACGGGGCGGATGGCGAATGGACCTGCCGTGTGGTGGACGCCGCCAAGCGTCGCGGCATGGTGATCTGCGAGGAACAAACCTTGCCCCTGCAGATGCCCCCAGACCTGTGGCTGGTCTTCGCCCCGATCAAAAAGGCCCGCACGGATTTCATCGTCGAGAAGGCCGCAGAAATGGGCGCGGCCAAGATTTTTCCGGTGCAAACGGAATACACCAACTCCGACCGCATCCGCCAAGACAAGCTGCAGGCCCATGCCATTGAGGCCGCCGAGCAATGCGGCGGCACCTATGTGCCCGAGGTGGCGAATATCCAAAAGCTTGCTGCCATGTTGGACAGCTGGCCCGAGGATCGCCAGATCCTGTTCTGCGACGAATCTATGGTCGGGCAGCCATCATCGCTTGCTGATTTGCCAAAAGGCCCTTGGGCCATTGTGATCGGCCCCGAAGGCGGGTTCTCGCCCCGCGAACGCGCGGCCTTGAAGGCTCACCCTAGCGCGCATGCGATTAGCCTTGGCCCACGGATATTGCGTGCTGATACCGCCGCGGTTGCGGCTTTGGCCTTGTGGCAAACCGCGCTTGGGGATTGGGGATGATCCGGCCGGAAGTGGAGGCGCTCTTCTGGCGCTACGCCGAGGTGCTGATCGGCTTGGCAATCGCTGTGTTTGGGGTGCTGATCTTCAATCAGATAGGGCTTTTGTGGCAGGGCTTGGGGGCGCTGTTTATCCTTGCTGGTGTGGCGATCGCTTGGACGGGCTGGCGTCGGGCGCGCTTGACCGCCACCTCCCACGATGGCCCCGGCGTGGTCGAGGTGGACGAACGCCAGATCACCTATTTTGCCCCTATGGGCGGCGGCGCGGTGTCGATCAACGACTTGGCCCGCGTGACCATTCTAACCAGCGACAAAGGCCCGATAGAGGACGACGTGCATTGGCTGTTGGAGGAAAACGGAGGCAGCCGCTTGTTGATCCCGAATTCCGCAGAAGGGGCGGCGCAACTGTTCGACGCGCTGTCGCCCCTGAAAGGCGTTGATTTTGAGGCGGCAATTCGCGCGATGGGATCGACGACGAATGACAGCTTTGTGATATGGACCAAAGAGCCCGTCCAGTTGCATTGACATCCCCCGCAAATCATCTCAACGCTAGACGCTCAAACAGCCAGACGGAGCCAGCACAATGTCCATTCCTCAATCCGGCGGCGGACTGATCACCGACCATTCCCAACTTGCACAATTGCTGGCAGACGGCTGCAAGCCCAAGGACCAATGGCGCATCGGAACCGAGCACGAAAAATTCGGGTATTGCCAAGATAGCCACCAGCCATTGCCCTACGAGGGGGATCGCTCGATCCATGCTGTTTTGTCCGGCCTGCGCGACCGCTTTGGCTGGTATCCGGTGGAGGAAGGCGGGCACCTGATCGGGTTGAACAAAGACGGCGCGAATGTCTCGCTGGAACCTGGCGGCGCGTTGGAGCTGTCTGGCGCACCGTTGGAAACCGTCCACCAAACCTGCGACGAGGTGAATACGCATCTGGCCGAGGTCAAAGCCGTCTCGGACGAGATCGGCGTGAAGTTTATCGGCCTAGGCGCCGCGCCAGAATGGAGCCATGAGGAAATGCCCCTCATGCCCAAGGGGCGCTACAAGCTGATGAACAACTATATGGAAAAAGTTGGCACCATGGGCACCGCCATGATGCGTCGGACCTGCACTGTGCAGGTGAACCTCGACTTCGGGTCCGAGGCCGACATGGTCCAAAAGATGCGCGTCGCTTTGGCCTTGCAGCCTGTCGCCACGGCACTTTTTGCGAACTCGCCGTTCTTTGAGGGCAAGATCAACAATCACAAATCTTGGCGCTCGCGGATCTGGCGTGATCTGGATGCGGACCGCACGGGCATGCTGCCCTTCGTGTTCGACGAAGGTATGGGCTTTGAGGCTTGGGCCGAATGGGTGCTGGATGTGCCGATGTACTTCGTCTACCGCGACGGCAAATACATCGATGCGCTTGGCCAGTCCTTCCGCGACTTCCTCAAGGGTGAACTGCCAGCCTTGCCAGGTGAAAAGCCGCTGTTGTCCGATTGGGCGGATCACTTAACAACCGTATTCCCCGAAGCCCGCATCAAGCAGTTCATGGAAATGCGCGGTGCGGATGGTGGTCCATGGCGTCGCCTATGTGCGCTGCCTGCATTCTGGGTTGGCCTTTGCTATGATCAAACCGCATTGGATGCCGCGTGGGATGTTGCCAAGGGCTGGGACGCAGACACCCGCGAGGCGTGGCGCGTCGCGGCCTCCGTGGATGGACTGGCGGCCGAAGTAAATGGCATGAAGATGGTCGATCTCGCGCGGGAGGTGGTCAATATTTCCGAGGCGGGCCTAAAGGCGCGCGCCAAGCCGGGCGCCGGGGGCTTGGTGCCCGACGAGACCCACTTCCTCAATGCATTGCAAGAAAGCATCGAAACAGGCCAAACCCCTGCCGATGAGTTGCTGGCCAAGTACCGTGGTGAATGGGGTGGTGACCTAAGCCGCATCTACGACGAATACAGCTACTAGTCGTCGTCACGCACCAACGGCACGCGAGAGCTGCCGTAGGTGATCCCCTCGGGCTTTGAGCGCCCCAACGGGTCGTCCCCGTATCCGTTTGGGCCGATGTCGCCAGGCAGAAGGGCTAAAATCAGCAAGGCTAGCTGCCCAAACGGCACCACCCCCAAGATCAACAAAAAGCCAGTCAGCCCCTTGTCGTGCAGGCGTCTGACCATAACTGCGATGAGCGGGAAGAACATCACGCAGACATAGATCACCACGGGCAAAATGGTGGTCTCGTTGATGACCACTGAAGAAAATGCGGCGTAGATCACATAGGCGATGAAGCCGCCGGTGTAGATCAAAAAGAACCACCAAAATTCGGAGCGCGACGCACGACCACGCCACCGAAAGGACTGGGAAATGCAGCTTCCAAGTGCCCGAACCGGTCCCATTCATTTATCCCTTTTTGAATTGAATCTTCTTTTCGGTGCCATTCAGTATGCGACGAATATTGCCAGCATGGCGCATCCAGATCAATGCACCCAACAAGGCCGACAAGACGATGTAGCTCGGAAGTCCGATGACATTGAGCACAAGCGGCATGAGCGCGGCCGTCGCCAGCGCGGCCAGCGACGAAATGCGAAACAGTAGCGCAAAGGCCAGCCATGTCATGCACGAGGCAAAGCCCGCAACGAAAGACAGCCCCAAAAGGGTGCCCAGATAGGTCGCCACCCCCTTGCCGCCATTAAAGTTCAACCACACAGGGAAGATATGGCCAAGGAAGGCCATAAGCCCAGCCAGCTGCGCCGCGTCCTCGCCGATGAAGATCCGCGCCAGTATAACCGCGATACCCCCTTTTCCGGCGTCCAGCAGTAAGGTCGCCAAAGCTGCGGGTTTCGATCCGGTGCGCAATACATTGGTGGCCCCAATGTTGCCCGACCCGATTTTGCGCAAGTCGCCCAGCCCCATCAGCTTGGCAATGACCAAGCCGAAGGGGATCGAGCCCAGCAAATACGAAGAGACGGCAATGAAACACAAAAGATAAGGTGCGGTGACGATCTCAGGCATTGGTGAAGACCTCCTTGCCGCCCACAAAGGTGCGCAACACGCGGCCCTGCATACGTTGGCCGTCAAACGGGGTGTTCTTGGACTTGGAACGCAGAGTTTCGCGGTCCATCACAAAGGGCGCATTCGGGTCAAACACCACCAGATCGGCGGGCGCGCCTACGCTCAGGCGGCCGCCGTCGAGCCCCAACCGCTTCGCGGGGTTCAGGGAAAGGGCACGCCACAGGGTTGGCAGATCAACGGCATCGGCATGAAGCAACCGCATCGCGGCAGGAAGCAAGGTTTCCAACGCAACTGCGCCGGAAGCGGCCTCTTCAAACGGCAGGCGTTTGCTTTCCTCATCTTGTGGGGTGTGCATGGAGCAGATCACGTCGATCAACCCGCTGGCCACGGCCTCGACCATGGCCAAACGGTCGTCTTCAGACCGCAGCGGCGGCTTCACCTTAAAGAAGGTGCGGTAGTCGCCCACGTCCAATTCGTTCAGTGTCAGGTGGTGGATGGAAACACCTGCGGTCACGTCCAACCCCTGCGCCTTGGCGCGTTCCAGAACTGGCAGGGACTTCGCGGTGGAGATTTGGTCAGCGTGGTAGCGCACGCCGGTCATCTCGACCAAGGCCACGTCGCGCTCCAACCCCATGCGCTCGGCCATGGGGGACACTGCGGGCAGGCCGCGAAGCGATGCGAATTTGCCCGATGTCACCGCGCTTCCCTTCGACAGGATCGGGTCTTGCGGGTGGCCCATGACCAACGCCCCAAGGGAGCGCGCATAGGTCATCGCGCGGCCCAGCACCTTGTTGTCGGTCACCACGTTGTCACCATCCGTAAAGGCGACCGCACCGGCGTCCATCAAAAAGCCCATCTCAACCATTTCGCGCCCCGCGCGGTCTTTGGTCAGCGACGCCATGGGTGCGATACGCACAGGTGCCATTTCCGCCCCGCGTCTTTTGGTGAACTCCAAGGTTTCGGGGGTGTCGACGGTGGGGATGGTGTCGGGGCGGGTGACCATGGTGGTGACCCCACCTGCCGCCGCCGCCAAACCTGCGGTGCGGAAGCTTTCCTTGTGCCGCTCGCCAGGCTCGCAGACCTTCACGCCGATGTCGATGATGCCGGGGGCAAGATACTTCCCGCCGCAATCCACCACGTTCCCCGTGGGGAACCTTTTGTCATTCAGATCAACATCTTGCGGTAAGATTTCGTTAATCCGCCCGTCCTTGATGTGCAAACCCCCAAGGGTTTCGGTTCCCGCCTCAGGATCGATCAGCCGTGCGTTGGTAAGAAGCAAGTCAGACATCAAAAACCTATGTAGTAAGAGTAGACCCATACGCCGGATGCGATGAGTGCAATGAGCGCGATCCAAGCTAAGCGCTGGCCAAAGCTGCGTTCAAGCTTGGCATCGGAGGCGGGGCCGGTCAGCACGCCTTTGGCGGCGTCGCTTTCCAGCGGGGTAAACTTAGGAGCAGGGGCTTTGCCTTCGGTGAATGTGGCGACCAATTTGGCGTTGCTATTCAGTTTCAGCGTCGCGGGTTTCTGATCGAAGGCAGCACTGCGGATGAATATGAGGGCGGAAGTGGCAAATGGAATATCTGACATGTTGATGCTCTGCGGAGCAATGTCGTAGCCCTCGAGTAGAAGTGTCTTCACCTCGGCCTCAGAAAGTTCGTTGGCGGAAATGCTTTGCATCTCCTGCGGGTTTAAAGAAACGCCCCCCAAGGCTTGTTCCAAATACTCGCCATCGCCCTTTAACGAATAGGGGATCGACACATAGTCAGTGATCTGGAACACGCGTAGCACGCCGGTCTCGCGTTTTGTTACCTGTAGGGGGTCATCCATACCGTCAGCTCCCCAACCAAATCATCAGGCCCGTGAAGGCAAAAATGCCAAGCAGTGCGTAGGTCGCGATCTTGCCGGACATGCGAGGGTCTTTGGGTTCGTTCATTTCACGTTTCCCGTGTCGCTTGCTGCATGTCACGCATTTTGCGAAAAACGTCGCGCCCGTTTTTAAGCAATTCAAATCCAATCTGTTCCGATACGGTAACGTTTTGGGTCCGGTGCTCAACGGTGTCGAAGTATATGGAAGACAAATCGCCATCGACAAATTGCAGCGGCTTTTCTGAAGTGAGAGGATAACTGTCGAGCTTTCGAGACCCAAAGAAAGACTTGGTCGCGATAAAGGCGCGTTTGTTGGTCAACGTATAGAAACAATTCCGACGCTCCCAAGCCCTCCAGAAAGGTTTGCCGATAAGGTTGAAAGAACCAACCCCGAAAAAGAGCAATCCGAACATCCAAAAAGGTCCAGGAGCTTGTGACGCCATCACCATCCAAAAAACCGAGAACCCAGTGAAGAACATGTAGAAAAATGGTTCAAATGGTGATTTGAATTCGAAGCGAATTTTGGGCTCAGGGTGGCCCTGCCAGATGATTTCTTCTCCATCATCCAAGATACCTCGCCATTTGGATAATTCGCTCAAACCATTACCCCTTGATTTGCCGCGGCTTCGCGGCGGGTGCGCACCAGCAGCTCCATCGCGGCCATGCGCACGGCGACGCCCATCTCGACCTGCTCTTGGATCACGCTTCGGTTGATGTCGTCGGCCAACACGCCATCGATCTCCACGCCGCGGTTCATTGGGCCGGGATGCATGATGATCGCGTCGTCTTTGGCGTAAGCCATCTTTTCAGGGTCCAGCCCGTAGCGGTGGTAGTATTCGCGCTCTGACGGGATGAAGCCACCGTCCATGCGTTCTTTCTGGAGGCGCAGCATCATCACCACATCGACGTCTTGCAGGCCTTCGCGCATGTCCTCGAACACCTCAACGCCGAATTCCTCCATGCCCGTGGGCATCAAGGTTGGCGGCCCGATCAGGCGCACGCGGTTTTCCATTTTACCCAGCAGCATGATGTTGGAGCGCGCCACGCGGCTATGCGCAATATCGCCGCAAATGGCGATAGACAGGCGGTGAAGCCGCCCTTTGACGCGACGAATGGTCAGCGCATCCAGCAAGGCCTGCGTAGGGTGCTCGTGCTTGCCGTCGCCTGCGTTCAGCACTGCGCAATTCACCTTCTGGGCCAGCAAGTCCACCGCCCCAGAATGAGGGTGGCGCACGACCAACAAATCGGGGTGCATGGCGTTCAGGGTCAGGGCCGTGTCGATCAGCGTCTCGCCCTTTTTGACGGAGCTGGCCTGCATGGCCATGTTCATTACATCCGCCCCAAGGCGTTTGCCCGCAATCTCGAAGCTGGCTTGGGTGCGGGTGGAGTTCTCAAAGAACATGTTGATCTGGGTCAGCCCCGCCAGCGCATCAGAATGCTTCACATCGCGGCGGTTCAAGTCGACATATTGGTCGGCCAGATCAAGAAGAGTGGTGATTTCATCGGGGCCGAGATGCTCTATCCCCAGCAGATGCTTCGCGCGGAATGTCATGACGACCCTCATCGTGATTTTGTCGGGTTATAGGGGCGCGCGTCCAGTCGGGCAAGCCACGCCTTCGGACGATAGGCCATTGTCGTACCTGTGTGGCCGGACTAGGTTTAGCCCCATGGAATCGGGACTGGACTTTCACACGGCCAAAGCGCTGTTGGACTGGCATGTAGACCTTGGCGCGGATGAAGCGATCGGGGACGCGCCGATTAACCGCTATGAGGTGCCCAAAGAAGCCCCCAAAATGGCGAAGCCCAAGCCCGCCGAGGCGCCCCCTGTCGCCTTGCAGACGGGCCCCGATCCGGTCGCAGTCGCCCGCGAGTTGGCGCAAGGCGCGCAAGATTTGGGCGCGCTGCGGGCCGCGATGGCGTCCTTTCCCCATTGCGACTTGAAGAATGGCGCTCGCAATCTGGTGTTTAGCAACGGGGTGGCGGGGGCCAAGGTCATGGTGATTAGCGACGCCCCGACCCGCGAGGAAGACCGTGAAGGGCAGCCGCTAATTGGCCCTGCGGGTCTCTTGCTGGACGCGATGTTTGGCGCGATTGATCACGGGCGCGACCATGCGGAAAACCCGATATATGTGGCCAGCGTGCTGCCTTGGCGCCCGCAAACCCGCGAGCCAAACCCAAAAGACATCGCGATGATGCTGCCTTTCCTGACGCGCCACATTGCATTGGCCAACCCCGATATCTTGGTGCTGATGGGCAACCAAGCCTGCGAGGCTCTGTTGGGCCGCAAGGGCATCTCCAAGCTGCGCGGCACTTGGGCGGAAGCCTTGGGCAAACCCGCGCTTCCGATGCTGCATCCAGCCTATTTGATGCGCACCCCGCAAGCCAAACGCGAAACTTGGGCGGATTTGCTAAGCCTTCAAGCCAAGCTGCGCGGATGAAGTGGCTTGCGGCCTTGATGATGCTCAGCGTGCCCGCGATGGGGCAATCTGCACTGGATATTGATTTCAACGCGTTGTTTGAAGGGGGGGCTGGGCAAGATCAGATCACAACCCACGGCGTGACTTTGATGCGGCGGACCGAGCCCAACGGATCGGTGAGCTATCAGGGAACCGACGCCACAGAGCAAGGCGCCGTCGGATGCTGGATGATGATCGCCGTACATGCTGCCGCGATGGATCGAAAATGCGACCTGCCGATCAACCCAAGCGAGCGCCATGCGTTGGACAATTTGCTGGGGGGAATTGCCCGATTTTACGCAAAGAACAATTTCCCCGTGCTGCCTGAGGGGCGCGATTTGCCATCGGTGCGCGCGGCGATTGAGGTGTTGATCCGCAGCGAGCGCTCCTCCATCCCTGCGGCTGTTTGCACAGGAGAGGCCGCCGATTTTGTGGTCAGTTTTATCGACGGATTAAGAGTAGATGCCGCCGAGCAAGACTTCCTTGATGTGCTTGGCCCTGCGCGACTTCCCGTTGCTAACCCCTGCTTTTAAAGGACCCTTTGGATGACAACGATCGACGCCTCAAAAGACTTCATCCCCGTGCGTATTGCCGTGATGACTGTGTCGGACACCCGCACGCCCGAGGACGACAAATCCGGCAACACATTGGTGGACCGTTTGCAAGCAGCGGGGCATATATTGGCAGACCGGATGATCCTGCGCGATGAACGCTCGGCGATTTCCGAGCAGCTGCGAGCATGGTGCGCCTCCCCTGATATTGACGTTATCTTGACCACCGGCGGCACTGGCCTGACGGGGCGGGATGTCACTGTCGAGGCCCATCGTGACGTCTACGAGAAAGAGATCGAGGCCTTCGGGACGGTGTTCACCATCGTATCCATGAAGAAGATTGGAACCTCCGCCGTGCAAAGCCGCGCAACAGGGGGGGTGTTGAACGGGACATATCTGTTTGCCCTGCCCGGAAGCCCCGGCGCGTGCAAAGACGCATGGGATGAAATTCTGGTGCTTCAGCTGGACTACCGCCACCGCCCTTGCAACTTCGTTGAAATTTTCCCACGTCTGGATGAACACAAGCGACGGAAGTGAAGATGTTTCACGTTTAGGTATGTGACGTTGAACCTGCTACGTTGTGCGTTCTACGATACGAGTGAACTTTCGGAGCCCGATTTCATATGCGTTTTTTCCGCCGGAGCCTTGTTGGCCTGTTCCTGATGGCCCTGACCATTGGCCTGTTGGCGACGGGCGGGAATGTTATCTATGGCGCGCTTAAAGAGCGCTGGGCGCGCGACAGCACCGCCCGTCCCGCCCGCGAAAGAGTGTTTTCTGCGAATGTTGTGCTGCTCGAAGCCGCGACCGTGACACCGGTTTTGGCCAGCTTTGGCGAAATCCGGTCACGGCGCACGCTGGATTTACGCGCACCCGTGGGCGGCACAGTGGTGGAGCTGTCGAAGGATTTCCAAGAAGGCGGCATTGTGCGCGCAGGCCAGCTGCTGGCGCGTATTGATCCTGCTGAAGCCCAAAATGCCGTCGATGTGGCGGAAACAGACTTGGTCGAAGCGCAGGCGGATTTGACAGATGCCCGCGCGGCTTTGGAGTTGGCCGAAGACGACCGCGCCGCCGCCGTCGAGCAGTTGGCGCTGCGCAGCCGTGCCTATCAACGCCAACGCGACCTAAAGGCGCGGGGTGTGGGAACCGAAGCCAGTGTCGAAGTTGCCGAGCTGGCGGAAGCCAGCGCAAAACAGGCCGTGCTGTCGCGCCGCCAAGCGATCCAGCAAGCCGAAGCCCTCGTAAGTCAAACCCGTACCTTAATCGAGCGCCGCCGCATCACCCTGTCCAACGCGCAACGACTTTTGGCCGACACGGAGGTCTTTGCGGCCTTTGACGGGCGTCTGTCGGGCGTTACCGCGACCGAAGGCGGCTTGGTCGCCAATAACGAACGACTGGCGGAACTGATCGACGCCGATGCGCTTGAGGTATCGTTTCGCGTTTCCACGGCCCAATATGCGCGACTTCTAGAGGCTGACGGTTCTCTGACGGACGCGCCGGTGAAGGTCACCTTGGATGTTTTGGGGACCGATCTGAGCTTTGAGGGCCGTCTGACACGCGAAAGTGCTGCCGTATCTGAAGGGACAACCGGACGTCTGCTGTTTGCCGAGCTCGCGAACACCCGCGGATTGCGTCCAGGTGATTTTGTGACCGTCGCCATTGAGGAGCCGGAGTTGGAGCGGGTCTCGTTGATCCCGTCTACCGCTGTGGATGCCGCGGGCGGCGTTTTGGTTCTGGGCAGCGGTGACCGTTTGGAGGACGGGCAGGTCACCGTGCTGCACCGCCAAGGCGACGATGTGATTGTGCGCGCCCACAGTCTTGTTGACCGCGAGATTGTGGCAGAGCGTTCTCAACTGTTGGGGGTAGGGATCAAGGTGCGGCCGTTGCGCGGCAACCGCGAGGTGCCAGAGACCCCGCAAATGGTGGAGCTGGAACAAGACCGCCGCGCCAAATTGATCGCCTTCGTTGAGGCCAACGGCCGCATCCCCGATGAGGTCAAAGCCCGAATGTTGACCCAACTGGCGGAACCGAAAGTCCCCGCCGCCATGGTGAAGCGGCTTGAAAGCCGCATGGGAAGCTAGGCCATGAAGCGCCGCATCGGATCAAAAACTGGCGGAATACTGTCTTACTTTACCCGTCATGGAACCGCGGCGAATTTGTTGCTGGTCATTCTGATTGCGATGGGCGCCGCTGCCGTTCCGCGCATGAATACCCAATTCTTCCCTGATGTGATTGTCGACAGTGTTTCGGTCAGCGTTCAATGGGACGGTGCGGGGGCAGATGACGTCGACGGGGCGATTGTCCAGCTGCTTGAGCCCGCGTTGCTGGCTGTTGAGGGGGTCGAGAGCTCCAATTCCCAATCGCGCGAGGGCAGTGCCAGCATCCGTCTGGAATTCGAACCGAACTGGGATATGTCGCGCGCCGCCGATGATGTGCAGGTGGCGGTGGACAGCGTCAACAACCTGCCCGACGATGCCGAAGAACCCAATGTGCGCCGCGGCGCTTGGCGAGACAGGGTCACCGATGTGGTGATTTCGGGGCCTGTGTCTGTGGGGCAGCTTGGCCGGTTTGCAGATGAATTCGTCACGCGCCTTTTTGCCGCCGGAGTGACCCGTGCCACCATTCGCGGCGTCGCAGCGCCGGAAACGATTGTGGAGGTGTCGTCGCTGTCGCTGATCCGCAATGACATATCGATGGCGCAGATAGGGGATGCCATTCGCGGCGAAGCCTCCGCCGATCCGGCAGGAGATGTGGACGGCGCAAATGCCCGCGTACGCACCGGAGTGGCCAAACGAACTGCGGACCAGATATCGGGGATCGTACTGCGTTCGAACCCTGACGGATCGAAGCTGACAATTGGCGACGTGGCCGTGATCCTTGTGGAAGGCAGCGACCGCGAACGGGCGTATTTTGTAGGCGATAACCCTGCCGTGTCGATCCGCATTGATCGCAGCATTCGCGGGGATGCCATTGCCATTCAGGGGCAGGTGCAAGAGGTGGCCAAAGAGCTGGAGCGGACCCTTCCCGAAGGCACCAAGGTTGAACTGATCCGCACCAGATCCGAGGCGATTTCGGGGCGTTTGAATATCTTGCTCGACAATGGGCTGGTGGGGCTTGGGTTGGTCGTATTGCTGTTGTTTCTGTTTCTCAATGCGCGCACCGCCTTTTGGGTCGCGGCGGGTGTGCCGGTGGCCATGCTGGGCGCGATTGCGATGATGTATGCGGCTGGGATCACGATCAACATGGTGTCCCTGTTTGCGCTGATTATCACGCTCGGGATCGTTGTGGATGACGCCATTGTGGTGGGGGAGCACGCCGATTTTCGGGCCTCCACCCTTGGCGAAGACCCTGCCACCGCCGCCGAGAATGCTGCACGCCGCATGGCGCAACCGGTGTTTGCTGCGACCATAACCACCGTCATAGCCTTCTTCGGGTTGGTGGCTGTCGGTGGCCGGTTTGGCGACCTGATCGCTGACATCCCGTTTACCGTTATTGTGGTGTTGCTGGCCTCCTTGGTGGAGTGCTTCTTGATCCTGCCAAACCACATGGCGCACGCCTTGGCGGCGCAGTCAAAGGAACGCTGGTATGACTGGCCGTCACGCACAGTGACGCGCGGGTTCAACTGGTCGCGGGAGACATTGTTTCGCCCGTTTATAACGGGGGTGATTTGGGCGCGCTATCCGGTGATGGCGGGGGCGATTGTCTTGCTGATGTCGCAAGCCGCCTTGTTTATCAAAGGTGATGTGACCTGGCGGTTTTTTAACGCGCCGGAGCGCGGGTCGATTTCGGGAAATTTCGCGATGTTGCCGGGTGCCACCCGCGACGACACCATGGACATGATGCGCGAAATGCAGCGGGCCACAAATGAGCTGGCCTCGAAATATGAGGCCGAGCATGGCCGCAACCCGATTGACTATGTGTTAGCGGAAGTCGGCGGCACGACCGGACGCGGGTTGGCAGGGCAAGAGACGAAGAATGCGGATCAGCTTGGCTCTATCGCGATAGAATTAATCGAGGCTGACCTGCGCAGCTATTCAAGTTTTCAATTCGTAGGTGAATTGCAAGATGCCGTGCGCCGGCACCCTATGCTGGAGACCGTGAGCTTCCGTGGCTGGCGCTCGGGCCCAGGAGGCGACGCCTTGGATGTGCAGATCTACGGAGCAGATGCCGCGACTTTGAAGCAGGCCTCCGAGCGACTGAAAACCGTGCTCTCAACATTCGCGGAAGTCTCGGCTTTGGAAGACAACCTTGCCTATGACAAAGAAGAGTTGATCCTTGATTTAACCGCCCAAGGGCAGGCGTTGGGTTTTACCATCGACGCCTTGGGCCGCGTGTTGCGCAACCGTTTGAATGGCATTGAAGCGGCGACATACCCTGACGGGCCGCGGTCCGCGACGATCCGTGTGGAGCTGCCGAAGGGCGAACTGACGGCCGACTTCCTAGAGCGCACATTCCTGCGCGCACAATCTGGCGAATATGTCCCCCTAAGCGACATTGTCGCCGTCGTGCGCCAGTCCGGCTTTTCCACCGTGCGGCGCGAAAACGGCGTTCGGTTGGTCTCGGTCACTGGTGATTTATCCGAAGACGACCCCGTGCGCGCCGAAGAAATCATGGCCTCCCTAGAGGAAGACATCCTGCCGATGATAGAGCAGGACTACGGCGTCGCGACCACCTTGTCGGGCTTGGCAGAGCAAGAGAGCGAGTTCCTAACTGACGCGGGCCTAGGCTTCATGTTCTGCCTGATCGGAATCTATCTGGCACTGGCTTGGGTTTTCTCGAGTTGGACCAGACCTTTGGTTATCATGTTGATTATTCCCTTCGGCTTGGTTGGCACCATCTATGGCCACCACGCGTGGGACGTGCCTTTGTCGATGTTCACGGTAGTGGGATTGATCGGGATGACGGGGATTATCATCAACGATTCGATTGTATTGGTGTCTACGGTGGATGAATACGCCCAAGAACGGGGATTGATCCCCGCGATCATCGACGGAACCGCCGACCGGTTGCGCCCCGTTTTGCTAACCACCCTGACCACCGTGTTGGGGTTGGCGCCGCTTTTGTTTGAGACGTCGTCGCAGGCGCAGTTCCTGAAGCCCACGGTCATAACGCTGTGTTACGGGCTTGGCTTCGGGCTGGTGCTGGTGTTGCTGATCGTGCCGTCGCTGATGGCGATGCAGGCGGATGTGGCGCGGCAAGTCACCGCGGCGCGGCGGGCAATCTCGGCGGATGGCGGGATGCGCTGGATCACCCTGAGCTTTGCGTTGATCATTGCCGCGCTATTTGGGGTGACCTTGGGCAGTGTATCGATCTTGGGCGAGATGTCGGCGCCGGTCGCAATGCTTGCGGGTGACGGCAGCTCTGTTCTGTCGGCTTTGTTGTTGTTTGTGCTGGGGACCGCCTTGCTATTGGCCTTGGGCTGGGTTGCGGCGGTGCTGTTGCACCTGCGGGCGCGCCAAAAAAACGCCTAAGGGCAACCGATGATTTCAACGGCGGTTTGCGTGGTAATCACTGTAACCCGCATTTGCTGCATATCCACGGCGAAGGGCGCGCCTGTGCGGCTGGCCACTTCGGCGCGCATTTTCAGGTGATCTCCGTCGCGGTGGATCAATGGCTCGGCAACCCACAGATGCGGGTTTGCAACCTCAATCACCACCGCTTCGCCATTGCCCGCGAGCGGAGGCATATCCAATTCAACATCTATCCGAGTATGGGTGTCACTGCGGTGAAGGGCACAGTTGATGTTTTGAACATTGGCCTGATCCGCGCTGAGCGGGTGCCGTTGCAACGCGGCAGAAATCTCGGTGACATCGGTTTGATCCGCAGGGTCCAACAATGCGTGCAAATCCAAGTTCACCGGCATGCAAACCTCGTCGCAGACGCCGAAGGCCAAATGCCCGTCAATTTCAATGGGCCCGTTGCCATCGGCATCAAACGCCAAGGGCAGCACAAATTCATCGCGGTACCCCACAGAGCGAAGCCCGTTCTGGCGAAAGACCTGCGGGATCGGCCAAAGCGTATGCGCCTCGCGTAGGTTGGTCGAGGCGGACCAGTCCATGCGTGTGGGGATGCCGCCATCTCCAGGGGCGCGCCAGTAGGTTTTCCACCCTGGGGCCAAGCTGAATCTCAAGGCGGCATGATGTGTCCCATGCTCATCGCGCCAGCCGGTCAACAGCGAAACAGACACCACATCCGACAAGCCGTTCTCCACGATCTGCGCGGACGCAGGGGAAAGGGCGGACATAGTGCCGACAAGGGCAGCGCCAAAAGAAGTCAAGAATCTGTTCATACTATTTCGATAGCGGCTCTCAATATGACATTAAACTCACGTTTGAGCGAGGCTTTGCAGAAGTTTTACTCTGCGCCTTTGAGGTCGCTTGTAAGCGCAGGGCCAAATCGCCAGTTTGCACCCCATGAGTATTGATTCGACTTCGCTGGCAGGAAAGCTGCTGATTGCCATGCCCGACATGGGCGACCCGCGCTTTGAGCGGTCTGTGATTTTCATGTGTTCCCACTCGGCCGAACGCGCCATGGGGCTCATTGTCAACAAAACGGCGCGGGATTTGAAATTCAACGACCTGTTAAAGCAGCTTGATATCCCCTTGGCCCCGCCAGAGCGCGAGATCACCGTGCATATTGGCGGGCCGGTGGATTACGGGCGGGGTTTTGTGCTGCACTCCCCAGATTACCACAGCACCGACAACACATTGGACATCGACGGCGGCTACGGGCTGACGGCGACGCTGGACATTCTTGAGGACATCTCGACCGGCGACGGGCCAGAGCAGTGCCTGCTGACCATGGGTTATGCCGGTTGGGGGGCTGGGCAATTGGAAAACGAAATCCAACGCAACGGTTGGCTGATCTGTGACGCGGATAGTGACTTGATCTTCAAAGGCGCGAATATTGCCAAATGGAGCGGAGCCTTGGACCTGCTGGGGGTCGATCCTTTGATGTTGTCCCCTGGCGGTGGCTCAGCCTGATCGCGGTGCCGCGGCACGGGTAAGGCGGTCATTGATCGCGAGGCCCAAGCCGGTCATCGGAATTGGGGCGACGGTGAATTGACCTGCCCCATTGGCCCCTTTGGCCAGTTTGTCCATCTGACGCAACATGGCGAACAAATTGGCGGCGGCTTCATGCAGATCGCCTGAGGGCGACAGGTTCAGTTGGCCGCCGACGTCACCGAACCCCAGCATCAAATCCCCCTCCAATTGGTTCAACACCACCTGCGCGTCCGGCGCATAGTGAGAGGTCAACTGACCCGGGGCGGCTGGTATGTCGGGATTTAGGTCTTGCATCAATGAGCAACCCAAGGCGGCCTCCAAGGCTTCGGCCGGCAAGCCGCCGTGTCTCAGCAGCCGCAACGGGTTTGTGGAAATGATGGTGCTTTCCACGCCAACGTCGCAAGGGCCACCGTCCAGCACAGCATCAATGCGTCCCGACAACCCGTCCAAAACATGGGCCGCGGTGGTGGGGCTGATCTGGCCGGAGGGGTTTGCAGAAGGTGCTGCAACAGGGCAATCGGCCAAGGTCAGTAGCTTGCGGGCCAAGGGTTGCGCGGGCATGCGGATGGCCACCGTCTCTAGGCCGGCGGTCACCAAGGACGACAGCCCGTGATCGGGCTTCAATGGCAAAACCAACGACATAGGGCCAGGCCAGAAGGCTTGCGCCAAGGCGCGGGCATTGTCGTCGAAACGGGCCAAAGCTTCTGCCTGCGCAAGGCTGGCGACATGCACGATCAGCGGGTTGAAACTGGGGCGGGTTTTGGCCGCGTAAATCGCCGCGACAGCGTCACCATCCTTGGCGTTCGCCCCCAAGCCGTAGACGGTTTCTGTGGGGAAGGCGACAAGTCGCCCCGATTGCAACATCATGGCAGCCTTGGCTAAATCGGCCGGACCAAGTAATTGGGTCGATAATTCGGTCATGCGGTAAGACCCATGTCTGACGTTGCGTTCTGCTTGATGCCGCTCCCTTGTGAGGGGTATCAAGCGGCACGAGTGATGGACCCTACTATCTGATCCTGCGGCTGCTTGCCAAGCCGCGAGATACCCTAACGAGGACAGAACATGCCATATCGCGCCCCCGCCGCTGACTACAAATTTTTGCTCGATCATATCGTTGGCTACGACGACGTGGTTGCGACAGAACGCTTCGGTGAAGCAACTGCGGACATGGTTTCGGCGATCCTTGACGAAGCCGCCAAGATGTCGAACGAGGTTTTGGGCCCGCTCAATCGCAGCGGCGATCTGCACCCCGCGTCGCTGGAGAATGGAGTGGTCCGCACCTCGCCAGGCTTTGCGGAGGGATATAAAGCCATCGCAGAAGGCGGTTGGATCGGCATGGCAGCCAGCCCTGAATACGGCGGCATGGGGCTACCGTTTTCGGTGCAAAACGCGGTGAATGAAATGATGGGCGGCGCCTGCCTGTCGCTGCAACTCAACCCGTTGATGTCGCAGGGCCAGATTGAGGCGCTGGAACATCATGCGTCTGACGCGATCAAGGATGTGTACTTACCCAAGCTGATATCGGGCGAGTGGTGCGGCACGATGAACCTGACCGAGCCGCAAGCCGGTTCCGACGTCGGCGCATTGAAGTCCAAGGCCGTGAACAATGGTGACGGCACCTACGCCATTTCCGGCCAAAAGATTTTCATCAGCTGGGGCGACAACGACTTCAGCGAAAACATCTGCCACTTGGTGTTGGCGCGCCTTCCTGACGGGGCCGCGGGGACCAAGGGCATTTCGCTGTTTATGGTGCCCAAACTTATTCCCGACGAATCTGGCAAACCGAGTGTGGCCAATAGTTTGAAAGTCGTCTCGCTGGAGCACAAGATGGGGCTTCACGGCTCCCCCACCGCAGTGATGCAATACGACGGTGCGACCGGCTGGCTTGTGGGCAAGGAGGGCGGTGGCATGGCGGCGATGTTCACCATGATGAACAACGCCCGCGTCGGGGTTGGCGGGCAAGGGATTGCTGTCGCTGAAGCCGCCTATCAACACGCCTTGGGATACGCGCAAGATCGCAAGCAGGGGCGTGCCGCCGTGGGGGACACAATTTTGGGGCACGCGGATGTGCGCCGGATGCTCTCGCAGATGAAGGCAGATGTGTTCACAGCCCGCGCAATTGCCGCGTCTTGTGCCGCAGCCATTGATATGCAGACGGCCACAGGCGGGGCGGAGTGGTCGGCCCGCGCGGCGTTGCTCACCCCGATCGCCAAAGCCTTTGGCACCGACACCGGTATCGAGATCGCCGAGCAGGGCATCCAAGTGCATGGCGGGATGGGGTTCATTGAAGAAACCGGCGCTGCGCAATTCCTTCGCGATGTACGGGTTACGGCGATCTACGAAGGCACGAATGGCATTCAAGCCATGGACCTTGTTGCCCGCAAAATGATGGATGGCGGCGAGGCGGCCTATGCCTTGATCGACGAAATTGAAAGCTACGCCGAGCGGTGCAGATCTGTGGTACCAGAGCTTGCGGCACCGGTCTTTTCGGCCTCCGAGACATTGCGCGAAACCACCGAATGGCTGGTAGAGCAGGAGATGGACGACCGCTTTGCCGGTGCGACGGCCTATTTGCGGCTGTTTGCGCGGGTGCTAGGCGGATATTTCCACCTTTGCTCGGCGAAGGTTGCAGGGGCCGACAGCGCACGCGGACGCTTGGCCCGCGTCTATGTGAAGCGCTTGTTGCCCGAACATGTCGGATTGGCCGAACAGGCACGCCAAGGGGCGGCTGATCTCTTTGCGTTGAGTGAAGAGGATCTGATTGCGTGAGCGACAAATTGAACTACCCCTTTCCGGACATCCCCGTGGAAGGAGAGGCCATCGAAGTCGCGACAGGCATATTGTGGATGCGATTGCCGCTGCCGATGAAGCTGGATCACGTCAATGTTTACGCGTTGGATGAAGGCGATAGCTGGACACTCATAGACACCGGTTTTTTCTCGAAACGTGGCGTGGCGATTTGGGAAGGGCTGATGGCAGGACCGCTGCAGGGGAAGCCCGTGTCGCGGGTGATTGTCACGCATCATCACCCTGATCACATTGGCATGGCCGGCTGGTTCCAAACGGAGCACGGCGCGGAGCTAGTAACCACACGCACGGCGTGGCTGATGGCGCGGATGCTGGTTTTGGATGTGCAGGATCGCCCGAACGCCCAACAGCTGCAGTTCTGGAAGCAGGCGGGAATGGACCCCGAAGTCTTCGCGCAACGGGCCCAAGAGCGCCCGTTCAACTTTGCCGACTGCGTCGCCCCGATGCCGTTGGGATACCGCCGGATCAAGGAGGGCGACGTCCTGTTCGCTGGCGGACGTGACTGGACGGTGCGCATCGGCAATGGTCATGCGCCAGAACATGCAACGCTTTGGGCGGATGATGTGGTTTTAGGGGGCGATCAGTTGCTGCCATCCATCAGCCCGAACCTAGGGGTTTACCCAACCGAACCTGACGCCGATCCGGTGTCCGACTGGCTGGAGGCCTGCGAACGTCTTGCGACGTCTTCCACGCCGGATCAGCTGGTGTTGCCGGGCCACAAATTGCCGTTTACCGGCCTGCCTTTGCGGATGCGCCAACTGATCGACAACCATCATGGTGCGTTGGAGCGTTTGTTGGAATACCTCGACACGCCCAAATCGGCGCATGACTGCTTCTTGCCTTTGTTCAAACGCGAAATACGGGGTGGGGAATACGGCTTGGCGCTGGTCGAAAGCGTGGCGCATTGTGCTCACTTATATTTGGCTGGACAAACCACGCGTAGTTTGCGTGAAGATGGGGCACATGTGTACCAACGCAAAGAGGCCTGAGTTATGGACGACAAGATAGAAACAACCGCAGAGGCCATCGAGGCCTCGGCATTGCGCCGCGCCGGTGTGGTTCACGTAAATGATTGCGGCCCGACCGCGGAAAACGAACCCCTTCCAGAGGCCATGGCCAAAAAGCCGATAGAGCAAAAATCCCCGTCAGAATGGGCCTATGAGCGGCTGATTCTCTATATCAAGAACTTCGAGGAAAAACTCGATAATGACCACGAGGTTGCCATGGGTTTTGTCGGCGGCGACACAGGGGTTATGCGGATTGAAGGGATTGGCTTTTATGCCCCTGATATCATCACCTTTTACGGGTCAGACCCGAGCGGCGCCCGCACCCAGCAAATTCAGCACGTCAGCCAATTGAATGTGCAGCTGAAAACCCTGCCCAAGCAGGTCGATCAGCCTGAACCCAACCGCATCGGCTTCCGGCTGGCCCAAGATCTGGACAAAGCCTGATATTTTGCGCCCCCCCGCGTCCCCCTGACGCGTGACAGCACCAAAAGAATCCGCTAGATCACCCCAAACGACACATACGGAGAGATACAATGGCAGAGCACAAACACGGCTCCATGGACATCAGCGAACACGAAAAGATGTTCGCGGGTTTTGCAAAATTCACCACATATGCCGTGATCGGCATCATTGTGTTTCTGGTGCTGTTGGCACTGGTCAACGGTTAAGCCGACACTGCTATGATGCGGCTGGTGTTGTCAGTAGTGATGGTCGCATGTCTTGCGGCGTGTAGTGCCGAACCGGTTTGGGCGCCTGACGATCAGGTGCGTTCCAAGGCCTATCGCCACAACGGGCCGGCCTCGCTGACATTGATCACCGTGATTAGCAACCGATCTGGGGCAGGCGGGCACACCGGCCTGCTGATCAATGGCTCGCAACGGGTTGTTTGGGATCCTGCCGGTTCGTGGTGGAGCCCGAACGCGCCGGAACGCAACGATCTGCATTACGGGATGACCGACCGTATGGTCGGCGTCTATGTCGATTACCACACCCGCGAAACCTACCACACAGTTTTGCAAGAGGTGCAGGTCTCGCCGGAGGTGGCAGAACTGGCCCTGAAAGAGGCCGCGTCTTACGGCGCGGTTTCCAAGGCAGCATGTGCGCAATCGACAAGCACGATTCTGAGCCGCCTTCCTGGGTTCGAGAGCATCAACGCGTCGTTTTTCCCTAAGAAGACCATGGCTGCCTTTGGCAAGCTTCCAGGTGTCAAAACCCGCAAGGTTTATGACGACGATCCGGACGACAATTCGGACAAATTGCCGACCGCCGGCTGATTTTCCGCGCCGATACCCGACTTTTTCACGTTTTATGCACGCGCGTTCACGGTAACGAATCGCGTAGGTTAGCCGCACGAACAAAAGTTTGTTCAGCACTGTGTAGCGAGTACATTGGGGGATGGTTGCCGTAGATCGCAGTATCTACTTTTAGTGAGTTTGAGCGCCGGTTTTGCAATATTGCCGAGCCAGCCCTATTACCCGAAGGCCCAAATCATCCCTGTTTTTCGGGTCGCCCCAAAAAAACCCCCGCGGCTTTCGCTGCGGGGGTAATTTATGTCTGCTTGAAAACCCGGATCTAACCGCCGTTTTCGCGCTGGAGCTTTTTGCGAGCCAGCTTGCGGGAACGACGAATTGCTTCGGCTTTCTCGCGTGCTTTCTTCTCAGACGGCTTTTCGAAATGTTGCTTGAGCTTCATTTCACGAAAAACGCCCTCACGCTGAAGTTTCTTCTTCAGTGCGCGGAGAGCCTGATCGACGTTATTGTCGCGAACGCTTACCTGCATGTGGTGTCACCACCTTCCTAGGTTAAATTTTGCAAGATTGCAGGAAGTGGCCATATAGCAAAGCACCTTGAACTTGTCTACCATGAAGGCAGGTTTTGAAAGGACCGCACTATGGAAGACGCAAAGACCAAACTTCTTGACGCAAGCCTGCCTCATGTCACCTTCGACGGCTGGTCCCAAGACACCTTTGATGCCGCAATAGAAGACAGTGGCGTTGATCGCGCAGCGGCGTTGGCCCTCTACCCGCGCGGCGCGCTGGATTTGGCGGTGGCGTTTCACAAACGCGGTGACGCGCAGATGGTTGCGCGGCTGCAGTCCGAGAACCTGCTGTCCCTGCGCTTTCGCGACCGAATCGCCGCGGGCGTCCGTTTTCGACTGGAGGCGGCAGGGCTGGATAAAGAAGCGGTGCGTCGCGGAACGTCCTTCTTTGCTGTTCCGGTGAATGCCCCAGAGGGTGCAAAGCTTGTTTGGGGCACGGCTGACGCGATTTGGACAGCCTTGGGCGATCAATCTGTGGATCACAATTGGTACACCAAACGCGCCACCCTATCAGCTGTTTATGGCGCCACGGTTCTGTTTTGGCTGGGCGACGACAGTGAAAACTATGCCGCAACTTGGGAGTTTCTGGACCGCCGGATCGACAACGTCATGCAGTTTGAGAAGGTCAAAGCGCAAGTAAATGCGCACCCGTTGGCGTCGAAGCTCATGACGGGGCCGAATTGGCTTTTGTCACAGCTTAAAGCCCCCGGTTCGGGGTTCGATTCCGATTTGCCCGGGCATATGAATTCTAAGTAAGGACCACGATTTATGGCACTCCCTGAAATGATGCGGGCGGTGGAGATCACCCAAGCCGGCGGACCAGATGTCTTGCAATCCACCCAAGCGCCAGTTCCTGCCCCACGTCACGGCGAAGTATTGATCAAGCTGGCATATGCCGGAGTAAACCGCCCCGACGCCTTGCAGCGCGCCGGACTGTATAACCCGCCAAAAGGGGCCTCCCCCCTGCCGGGATTGGAAGGCGCTGGCACGATTGCGGCCATCGGGGACGGTGTCGTTGGCGTCAACATCGGGGATGAGGTTTGCGCCTTGTTACCAGGCGGCGGCTATGCCGAATATGTGCGCGCCCCAGCTGCCCATTGTCTTCCGATCCCCAACGGGCTGAACATGGCGCAATCCGCAGCCCTGCCAGAGACATTCTTTACCGTATATTCAAACGTGGTGATGCGCGGCGCGTTGCAGGCGGGGGAGCGGTTCTTGGTGCATGGCGGGTCATCAGGCATTGGGACAACCGCGATCCAATTGGCCTCTGCATTGGGGGCACGGGTGTTTGCCACGGCCGGATCGGCAGAGAAATGCAGCGCCTGTCTGTCACTGGGAGCGGAGCAAGCGGTGAACTACCGAGAGGCAGACTTTGTTGACGTTATGAAAGCCGAAGGAGGCGCAGACCTGATCCTTGATATGGTTGGCGGAGACTACCTGCCGCGCAATCTGCGTGCCTTGGCAGATGACGGGCGTTTGGTTCAGATCGCGTTTTTGCAAGGCCCGAAGGTCGCGGTAAACTTTGCGCAAGTGATGATGCGACGTCTGACGATCACCGGCTCCACGCTGAGACCGCAAAGTGATTTGGCGAAAGCTGCGATTGCCACGGAGTTGAAGCAGCGCATTTGGCCGCTGATCGAGGCCGGACGCATCGCGCCGGTGATGGACAGTGAGTTTGCACTTGAAGACGCGGCGAAAGCGCATGCGCATATGGAAAGCTCGGCGCATATCGGAAAGATCGTCTTGAAAGTTTGAGAAAAGTAAGCCGGGCCTTGGGGGGACCCGGCTTTTACCATTTACCCCTGAAATTATGGGCTACAAACTCGCTACATCTTTTCACACGACGTGCAAAAAGCAGGACAAAAGTGCAGTGCAAAACCATGCAGAATGCTCAGATGGTCCTCACAATTAACGAACTACATTTCTTCCCCCCGGAAGTACCGCACAGGTAAGGAATACCATACTTTTTGCGAAACCTTTAGGGGAGAAGTCGCAAACTGTGCTCACGTTTTCGCGATGCCATCACGTAGAACGCGTGTTTTTATCATGATTTCAACGGATTGGATCAAGCAGGGCGTCCGTCATGGAGCAGTCGTTTTGAGTGTCTTTTCCGCAACGCCTAGGGATTAAACCCTTGGTCAGGCAGATGCGCACCTCCTGAATCCGGCGCTTTTTACAGGTCACGGTGACCATATCAGGGGACAGATTCGGGTTTGCTTCTAGGAATGCTTCCTCGACGACTTTGGCAGGGAGTTTGACCGGATCCTTCAGCTTGCGCAGAACGGCGGGGCGCGTCACGGCATTATAGGCCGCGCGGGACGCTTCCAGATAGTCCTTGGCCGACAGCCCAGAGCAGCGCCCATGCTTCTTCCATTGGTGCCACGCCAAGCCGCCGGACCCCATGATATCCGCCATGGCTTTGGTTTGCCCTCGCGACGCATCACGGTGAGGCGTGCGGCAATAGGAAGGCCAGCCGCGTTCGTTTTGTGGCCACAACCCGTGCAGCGTCCAGCCAAAGTCATGGCGATCGTCGCATTGATCTGACTTGCGCGCGTCCCCCTCCAATGCACACCAAGTCGGCGACCAGCTTAGGGCCAGCACGTAATAGTCGAACTCCCCCGCGCGTTCGCCATCGGCCCAAACCGGCGCCCCCCAGAGCAGCAACGCCATCAACAACTTTCGCATTTTCTCTTCCCCTGCGGCTATTCCGGCCCTATATAGCGTTCAAGTTCCCCAACATCACGAACTTGTTCCGAAAGGGACAGCCCCTAAGCCGGGTGACGGGGAAGATGTGTCCGCAGAGGCGGCAATTATGGAGAAAGCACAATGGCACTACCCATTATGGCGAAAGCCACCGCAGTTTGGTTGGTTGATAACACCACGCTGACGTTCATTCAGATCGCTGACTTCTGCGGCTTGCACGAGCTGGAAGTTCAAGGCATCGCGGATGGCGATGTCGCCCAAGGCGTGAAAGGCTTTGACCCGATTGCCAACAACCAGCTGACGCAAGAAGAGATCGACAAAGCGGTAAACGATCGCAAGTACCGTTTGCAGTTGAAGTTTAACGCGGCAGCCGAAGGCGAAGAAGTGCGCCGTGGCCCGCGCTATACCCCGCTGTCCAAGCGCCAAGACCGCCCAGCGTCGATCTTGTGGCTGGTGAAGTTCCACCCTGAGTTGACCGACGGTCAGGTCTCCAAGCTGGTCGGCACAACCAAACCCACGATCAACGCCATTCGCGAGCGCACTCACTGGAACATTGCCAACATCCAACCGATTGATCCGGTTGCCTTGGGCTTGTGTAAGCAATCCGAGCTGGACGCCGCCGTGCAAAAAGCCAATGCCAAGCGCCTGAAAGAGGGCACCGCCCTGTCCGACGAAGAGCGCCGCAAGCTGGTCTCGACCGAGCAGTCACTGGGACTGGCCCCAGAGCCAGAGCTGCCAACTGCGATTTCCGGTCTGGAAGCCTTCACGCTATCGGGTGACACGGATGAAGAGGAAGAAGATGACAACCTGCTGGTTGACGCCGACAGCCTGTTCAACCTGCCAGATGCACCAAGTGCCGATGGTGACGACGACTAATACGACCACCCAATTCCAAGTTAAGCGCCGCTCCTCAAACCGAGGAGCGGCGTTTTTCGTTTGACGCCCCTGACCGTCGTACTCAAGATTAACTCTGGTTCTCGGCAGGAGGTTGGCATGAACATCCCAATAAGCATGCAAGGCATCGCTATGGTCGGTCACGGCGGCCCAGAAATGCTTGAGTGGCGTGAAGATTTACCCGTACCGACTTTGGATAAGGGAGATGTGCTGGTTCGCGTGCGCGCGGCGGGCGTGAACAACACGGATATCAACACACGTATCGGTTGGTACTCCAAGGGGGATGCCGACGCTGATGACGCTGCATGGAATGGGTCGGCGTTGACGTTTCCCCGTATTCAAGGTGCAGATGTTTGTGGTCACATTGCCGCTGTGGGCGAAGGCGTCGATCAGGGCCGCATTGGAGAGCGGATATTGATTGAGCCATCACTTCAAGAGGTTGATGGGCAGGTTTTGGATGTGCCCGTCTACTACGGCTCTGAAGCCGATGGAGGGTTCGCCCAATACACCAAGGTTGCCGCCCGCCATGCCCATTCCGTCACCAGTGATTTGACGGATGTAGAGTTGGCTTCATTTCCGTGCTCATACTCCACAGCTGAGAACATGCTCACGCGGGCAAATCTGCAATCGGGTGAAACGGTGTTGATAACCGGCGCATCAGGTGGTGTGGGGTCGGCTGCTGTGCAATTGGCGCGCGCCCGCGGCGCAAACATCGTGGCCGTGACCAGCCCTTCGAAAGCGACTGCGCTGACTGAATTGGGCGCAACAAAAACATTGGGGCGCAATGACGATTATGTTGCATCACTTGGCTTGAACAGCGTCGATGTGGTCGTGGATTTGGTGGCTGGCCCGAAATGGCCATCGCTGTTGGACGTATTACGCCCCGGTGGGCGGTATGCGGTGTCAGGCGCTATCGGCGGCCCTATCGTGGAGTTGGATGTACGCAGTCTTTACCTAAAAGATCTAAGCTTCTTTGGGTGCACAATTTTGGAACAGCAAGTGTTTGGCAACCTTGTGAAATTGATTGAGACCGGAAAGATTGACCCGCTGGTTGCAGAAACCCACAACTTGCGGGACATCAACAAAGCACAAAAATCTTTTCTAGAGAAAAACCACATTGGAAAGATTGTTCTAAACGTAGATTGATCAAATAATACGCCGCACTTTCGCCCATTGATTTCGGATTAAGCGAGAGGGCGCGGAAACCGAAGCTTTGTCAGAAAACTGTTGTGAGACTCAGCCAGATGAGTGCTCAATCAGAGAAATATATAGGGAAGACTGTTATGACAAAAATCACTTTTGACCGACGCAACTTTTTGATGGGCACCGCTGCTTTGATCGCAGTTCACCCGTTTTCGGCGCGTGCTGCATCTAACCAAGCGCATTTGCGGATTATGGAAACGACCGACCTGCATGTGCATGTGTTTCCCTATGATTACTACGCCGACAAGCAACGCGACACCGTAGGGCTTGCCCGCACCGCCTCGATCATCGGCGAAATCCGCGCGGAGGCCACGAACTCGATGTTGATCGACAATGGCGACTTCCTGCAAGGCAACCCGATGGGGGATTACATCGCCTATGAGCGCGGCCTGAAAGAGGGCGACAAACACCCCGTCATCCAAGCGATGAACGCCGTTGGGTTTGATGCCTCCACCTTGGGCAACCATGAATTCAACTATGGGTTGGAGTTCCTAGGCAAAGCACTGGCAGGCGCGGACTTCCCAGTGGTGTCGGCCAACGTCGTGAAGGAAATGGGCGCAGAGCCGACCAAAGACAAAACCCTGCTGCCGCCCTTTGTGATCTTGGACCGCATGATCATCGACGGGGATGGCAACAGCCACCCGATCAAAGTGGGCCTCATCGGCTTCGTTCCGCCGCAGGTGATGAACTGGGACCGCAAGCATCTGGAAGGCAACGTACAGGCGCGCGATATCGTTGATACCGCCAAGGCCTATGTGCCTTTGATGAAAGAACAGGGTGCAGATATTATCATCGCCCTTAGCCACTCTGGCATCGGAGCTGCGGATCATTCTGACGGCATGGAAAACGCATCTGTGCCTTTGGCGATGGTTGACGGCATCGACGCGATCCTGACGGGCCACAGCCACCTTGTGTTCCCCGGACCGAAGTTTGAAAATTTCGCAGGTGTTGATGCCGAGAAAGGGACGATCCACGGCAAACCAGCGGCCATGGGGGGCTTCTGGGGGTCACACCTTGGCGTGATTGATCTGATGCTGGAGCGTTCTGGCAACGAGTGGAAAATCGTATCCCACATGTCTGAGGCCCGCCCGATTTCAAAGCGCAACGAAGACCGCTCAACCACCGCATTGGTGGAAAGCGACGAGGCAGTGCTGGCCTCCGTTGCCAAAGAACACGAAGAAACGCTGGCCTATGTGCGCCGCGCAGTGGGCAAGACAGACGCCGCGTTGCACAGCTACTTTGCCTTGGTGGCGGATGATCCTTCGGTGCAAATCGTATCCAACGCGCAAATTTGGTACATTGAGGATCAACTGAAAGGCACCGAGCATGAAGGCCTGCCGATCCTGTCCGCAGCGGCGCCGTTCAAGGCCGGCGGTCGTGGTGGCCCAGAGTATTTCACCGATGTGCCAGTGGGTGATGTGGCGATCAAGCATGTCGCTGACCTGTATTTGTACCCCAACACCGTGCGTGCAGTGCGCGTGACGGGCGCGCAGGTGAAGAACTGGCTGGAACGCTCTGCGGGAATGTTCAACCAGATCAAAGCGGGCGAAGGGGATCAGGTTTTGTTGAACCCCGAATTCCCAAGCTACAACTTTGATGTGATTGACGGGGTTGAGTACCAAATCGACTTGTCGCAACCGTCGATGTTCACCTCCAAAGGGGAGCCGTTGAACGCAGATGCCAACCGCATCGTGAATTTGACCTTCAACGGCAAGCCGATTGATCCCGCGCAAGAGTTCATCATCGCGACGAACAACTACCGCGCATCCGGCGGCGGAAGCTTCCCGGGAACAGGCGATACAATCGTGTTTGAAGGCCCAGACACCAACCGCGACGTCATCGTGCGCTACATCGTCGACAAAGGCACTGTCAGCCCGCGTGCGGACGCCAACTGGACCTTTGCGCCAATGGAAGGCACCAGCGTTCTGTTCGATACAGGCCCAGCCGCCAGCACCTACATGGGTGACGTAACCAGCGTAAACATTGAAGAAGCGGGCGAGGGCCCCGAGGGGTTCGCACGTTTCCGCATCGCGCTGTAAGTCAAACACAGGCTTGACCAGAGCAGGGAAAGGGGGCTGATTGGGGCCATGAAATATCTTTCCCTGCTTTTGCTATTCTTGTTTCCGGCGCCCGCCTTCGCAGATGAGCCTTGTGCCGACCTGTGGTGGTCGCGCAATCATTTGTTTGATCAGGCTGGGTATTGTTTTGCATCCCCGCTGGGGCAGTCAGTCTTTGACAACAGCGACTGCACCACTAAGGCGCCCCCCAAGCTGTCGCCCGCGGCCAGCAAAACCGTATCAGCCATTCGCGAGGAAGAAGCGCTCTGGGGCTGCAAGGTAGATACCAAAGCCACAACTTTGGAATTGCAGCAACTCGCTCTGCGTCGAAGGCTAGAGGATGTGGCGGTGAATGACGGGTTGGAAAGCGCTTGTTTGAACTACCTCGGCCCCGAGTTCCATGTTCACGCGGCTGCGCGTGACGGGGCTCCTGTAATTGGCACGATCCGCACAGGCGACAATATCGGCCTTGCGCATTACTCCGTTTTTGAAGGCTGGCTGTTCGTATCCTATGGCACCAACCTGTATCCCGACAGCCTAGTTGGCTGGGTCAGCCATGACTTTTGGAAGCAATGCGAACACGTCGCGGGTTAATGCGCTGCTGTCTCGACCGGATCAAGCAAGGTGCGTCCTCCGTCGACGGTCATGATCTCACCGGTGATGAAATTCGAGCTGGGCGAACATAAGAACTGCACCGCCTCCGCCACCTCAGAGGCGGGCGCAATACGTGACAAAGGCGTGTGCCCGATGATGTCTTCGCGCAGGTCGTCCGTCTCTTTCAGGGAGTTTTGCAAACTGGCGCTCATGACCGAGCCGAACGCCACGGCATTCACGCGAATGCGGTTGGGGGCCAAGGCGATGGCCATGGTGCGCGTCATCTGATCAAGTGCTGCACAAGAGATCGAATACCCCATTAAACCAGGGCGTGAGCGGCGCGCGGCAATCGAGGACAGGTTCACAATGGAGCCCGCCATCTCACCATCCTCTAGGTCTTCGGATTGCTTTATCATGCGTTTGGCGATCAGCTGGCTCAAGCGCAAACCGGACAACAGGTTTTGTTGCAAAAGCTGCTCAACAGAATCGTCTTCGTCATCCATCGGATTGGTCGGCAGCACCTGCCGCGACGCGTTCACCAAGATGTCGACACGGTCAAAGGCATCGATGGTCGCAGAGAGCAAATTCGCCTGAGACAGCTTTTCGCGCAAGTCGCATGAAAAAATGCGCGATGTGCTTTCGTCTTCTGCCATGTCCCCCATTTCGGCGCGCAGATGCTTTTCATCGCGATCGGCCATCATAACGTTGGCCCCCTGTGCGATGAAATGCCGAGCGATCGCAAGGCCGACCCCGTTTGCAGCGCCTGTAATAATGGCGGTCTTACCAGCAATGGAAAATGACATTGGACTGTCTCCGGTTGAGTGGTGGGGTCAGGCTAGGGTGATTCAGCGTTTTGTGCGAGTTTTTTGCGGCGCGGCCTGAGGGCGGCGTGCGCAGATCACTTTGAAACCGGCTGTTTGGGCAACGGTGTCAACTTGCCCGAAACGCTCGTTTAGGGTTTGCTCATAGGGAAGGTTGCGATTGGCGACCATCCAGAATTGGCCCTTTGGCATCAACATGTCAGCCGCGCGGCGGATGAACATTTGACCCAACTCAGGCATTGGCTTTCGCCCAAGATGGAACGGCGGATTCGAGACAACAGCCGCATAATTGCTGCCGACATGATAGGTCACATCGCCCCAATGGAACGCGGCGCGCGGATCGGTGATGTTCAATTTTGCAGCGTCTATCGCGTGGTGATCTGCCTCGACCAAATCTAAAGATTTGACGCCCTCGGAGGTCAGAATTTTGCGCGCCAAATACCCCCAACCCGCACCAAGGTCCGCAACAGGGCCTTTGAAGTCCGGCAGATGTTCGGCCAGCAACGCCGAGCCCTTATCGATGCCATCTGCCGAAAACACGCCAGGAAATGTGGTGAAGCCACTTGCAAGAGAGATCGGCTTTGCGATCCAATCGCTGATATCTGGCACGGTTTCAGGGCGTGTGAACCAAAACATCTTTCCGTGTGACTTGGAGTAAACCTCCACCCCGTCAAATCGAGCGCGCACCGATTTGAGAACCGATTCCGCGCCATCAGTTTTGGCCCCCTCGATGGCTATCACGCCGCCGACGGCCGTCTGCTCTAGGGCGCGGGCGATCAGATCGAAGGTGGCAGGCTTAGATCGGTGACACATGACCAAGCTGGCCGTCACGGGCCTAGTGGCGCCGACGGTGATGTTGAAGCCCCGCGACGCCAAGGCCTTGTGATCCGGATAGAAGCTTTGTGTCAGATGCAAACGGTCGGCCTGTGCAAAGCTCAGGTCCATGTCGCCAGCCGCATTTAGAACGGCGACGTCACCATCGGGCAGGCTCAGGAGGTCTTGCTCCAGCGCCAGTGAAAAACGAGTATCTGTCATAGGGGGCAATAGGCGCGCGGCCTACTCTTTCTCCATCGTGCATTGAAGCGGATGTTGATTGCTGCGGGCCGATTCCATGACCTGCGCGACCTTCGTTTCGGCGATTTCAAAGGCGAAGACGCCCACAACTGCCAGCCCCTTCTTGTGGACTGTCAGCATGATTTCGACAGATTGCGCATGGTTGAGGCCGAAGAATCGTTCCAGTACCAGCACCACGAATTCCATCGGGGTGTAGTCGTCGTTGAGCAGCAGCACCTTATACATCGGTGGCCGTTTGGTTTTAGGTTTGGTCTTCGTAACAACGGCAACGTCGCCCTCGGCGTCGTCATCTTTGTCGGACATGGTGATCTCAAACGGGGTCACGGGCAGCATTCCCTTGCGGCGGCAGACTTTCGGTTGGCGAGGCCTACTATATAAGCGACAGGTGAGTCCAGAAAAGGGGGGCAGTTTGAAAAATGAGTCATATAATTACGACTATCGGTTTTGATGCAGATGACACGCTTTGGGAAAACGAAGAGTTTTTCCGCCTCACGCAGGATGTTTTCTACGACTTACTGCGCGATTATGCGGACCCCGAGCACTTGGCGGATCGCCTGCTGCAATCAGAGCGCAAAAACCTCGGTCACTACGGATTTGGGGTCAAAGGTTTTGTGTTGTCGATGATCGAAACGGCCATTGAGGTGACTGAGCAAAAGGTCCCAGCCTCGGTCATTCAAACGATCATTGAAGCGGGCCAAGAGATGCTGCGCCATCCTGTGAACCTGCTGCCCCACGCCCGCGAGGCGGTGGAAGTTCTTGGACGGGATTTCAAGCTGGTGCTGATTACCAAAGGCGACATTTTGGACCAAGAACGCAAGCTTGCCCAATCAGGGCTTGGCGAGATGTTCGACGCGGTGGAAATCGTCGCGGATAAAACACCGCAGACCTACATTCGTGCATTTATGCGCCACGGCCATGGGCCGGACCGTGCAATTATGGTGGGCAATTCGATGAAATCCGATGTCGTCCCCGCCATTGAGGCAGGGGGATGGGGGGTGCATGTTCCAGCTAAATATGAGTGGGAAATGGAACAGGCCGAGGCCCCCGTCGGGCACCCGCGGTTCTTTCAAATGACAAACCTGAGCGAGCTAGAAAATCTGGTTGCAGACATCCGCTCTGGAAGGTGAGTTCATTTTTTCGGCGTCAGTTGGGGCAAGATCAGCTCGAAGGGCATAGCGGCGCCATCTTCTGGCGAGATCAGCTTATTGTAGGCCCGCAAACTGGCGTAGCCGTGCACAAGTGACCAAATCATGATTTCGTGGCCCTGACTGTGCTTGGGGGACGGCTCGAACAAGGCGCAGGTGTCTTCCAGCAATCTGAACGCTCTGTTTGCACTTTTTCGGAAGTCTTCATCCACGTTGGCATGGGGTTTGATGTCGGTCGAAAAAATCAACTCGAAGAGCGCTTCATTCTCGGCCGCGAACTGCAGATACCCTTGGCACAAACCCAATAGCTGGTTTTGAGGATCTTTCGGGGCAGCGTCCCTGTTTTTCTCCATCAGATCGGCGAAAACCTGAAACCCTTTCGCAGCAATGGCGACGAGCAATGCCGCCTTGCCCTTGAAGTGGTGGGCTGGGGCCGCATGTGTCACGCCCACTCGGGTCGCAATTTTGCGCAAGGACAAACCCTTGGTGCCTTCGGTTTCCAAAATGTCGATCCCTGCTTGTATCAAAGCGGGTCGCAGGTTTCCGTGATGGTGAGGAGTGTTTTCAGACGTCATGGTGTCACTTGGGTCAAGTTGCTTGACAGTGTCAAGTTCGAGACACTATCTTTACAGTGTAAAGTTTGAGTCGAGCACTCTGCCCCAATAGCGAAAGGTCCATCATGTCGCCTAGAAAACCATTGAAATGGCTCAACGCGCTTTTGTGCATTCTTGTGGCGATTGTATCTTGGCGATTTATCGTTCTGGGTGTCGAGGCCAGCATGGAGTTCATGCTTTACCATGCGCAGCAGCGGCCCCTTTCGTTCTACGCACATGTTGGCCTAGCACCATTGGCTTTGCTACTGATGCCGTTTCAGTTTTGGACGGGGCTTCGTCTGCGACGCCCCAAAACGCATCGATGGATCGGTCGGGTTTATGTCTTGGCGATTGTGATCTCAGGCGTCGGGGCGTTGTTCATGGCGGTGAACACCCGTACGGGGCTTGTTGCGGGGACGGGGTTTGGATTGCTGGCTCTGGTTTGGCTTGGCACGACCTTGCGGGGAATTTGGCTTGCGCGTGCGAAGCGGATTGCAGAGCATCAAGTCTGGATGATCCGTTCCGCCGCGTTGACGTTCGCAGCCGTTACCTTGCGGTTGTATCTTCCGCTGTCCCAAGTCGCCGGTTTGCCGATGGAGGCATCCTATGCAGCCATCGCATGGGCGTGTTGGGTGCCGAACCTAATCGTGGCCGAAATTTGGATTGTGAACAGGATCCAGCGTCAGGTGCTTGCATGACAGCGGCCCCGCGCATTCCATAACCTTTGGGCTAATTCGTCTCTGGGAGTACTTTTCCAGGGTTCATGATGTTGTCAGGGTCGATTGCGGCTTTCACCGAACGCATCACAGCCAGCGCGACCTTGTCTTTGCGCCGCGCCATGGACGGCTTTTTGGTCAGGCCGATTCCATGTTCCGCAGAGAAGCTGCCACCAAGTGACAGGACAACGTCCTCTACCATCTCGGTCAACATATCGACATGCTGGGGATCACCCTGCGTGGGAAACAACAAGAAGTGAATGTTGCCGTCTCCGAGGTGGCTGACCGACGTGTGCAGTGCTTGCGGGTCTAGGTCTACCAGCCGCGCGTCGATCTGGGTGAAAAAGTCGGCCACTTTGTCTACGGGCACGCAGATGTCGTTGTTGATCATCGGCTTGCGGATCAGCATCACCTCGCCCGCGTCCTCGCGGCGTTGCCACATATCGCGGCGCTGGCTGTCGTTCTGGGCAACGACGGCATCCAGAATTCGGCCATCCTCCATCATGTTCGCCAGCGTGGTTTCCAACAGGGTGACCAATGGGGTTGTGCCATCTGCCTGCACAGCGGTCAGCATTGGCGCGGTGGCACCAACTTCGACCATGATGTTTACATCATGAGGGGCCTCAAACGGGGCACGGGCCTTGGGGAACATCGTTTGATGGTCCGAGATATAAAGCGCATCCATGTATTCAAAGGCCTCAACCAAGCCGCCAGTGGCGGCCTGCAAGTCGTTCAATAACGTCAGCGCATCGGATAAAGCAGGCACGGCGACCATGGCCGTGGCGTAGGCGCGTGGCTTGGGCACCAGTTTCAACACCGCTGATGTGATCAACCCCAACGTTCCCTCGGCCCCGATGATCAGGTCTTTAAGGTCGTAGCCCGAATTGTCTTTGTGCAGCTCACTCATCAGGTTCATGATCTGACCGTCAGGCAGAACCACCTCCAACCCCAAGCACAGCCACCGCGTTGATCCATAGCGCACCACGTTTGAGCCACCCGCATTGGTGCTGAGCGCGCCGCCAATCATCGCAGAGCCCTTTGCGCCAAACGTCAAAGGGAACACAAGGTCATGGGCATCTGCGGCATCGTGGATCGCCGACAACACCGCCCCAGCCCCGACAATCGCAATGCGGGCATTAGGGCGAATTTCACGGATGTCGTTCATGCGCTCCATTGAGATCATCACCGCATCCTTCGCATAGGTGCCACCTGCAAGGGAGGTGTTGCCAGACACCGGAACGATCGCGGTTTTGGTGGCGGCGCAGGCTTTGACAATTTCGCTGACGTCTTGCGTAGACGCGGGGCGGACCACAGCGATAGGGGTCGCCTTATACTTGCCAGTCCAGTCGTGATCATATTTGGCCGTATCGGCATCCGTCAGAACGTGAGCATCGCCCACAATGTCGCGCAATTTGGTCAATAGTGTCATGGGGTCCTCCACTGCCTGAGCGAAGTTCTATCGCAAAGGCGCCAATGGCAAGCCTAATCCTGCGATTCCCGCTTGACCCCGCCGCTGTGGTTTCTTATTCCCCGCCCAGCGGCGTTATAGCTCAGTTGGTTAGAGCGAACGACTCATAATCGTTAGGTCGGTGGTTCAAGTCCACCTAACGCCACCAAAGAAAGCCCGTGGATGCTGCAAAGCCTCCGCGGGCTTTTTTTATGGCCTTGGGCCGAGCTGCGAATTTTACAAGAGTACCTGAGGGGCGGCGAGACCGCGCAATGCGGTGTTGAACGCGAATGTTTTTCCCGCATCTGGCTGCGCCAACAAGGCATCATCAGACAACCCCTGCTGCGCGGTCGTAACAAACAGGGTCGACATATCCGGGCCACCAAAAACAGGGCATGTGACATGCGCAGTAGGAAGATCAAACGTACGTCGTTGATCCCCGAAACGACCATATTGCGCCACATTGGACGCCCCCCATTGCGCGATCAGCAAATCGCCATCCGCGGTGGTAATTGCGCCATCGGGATTTAGGCCCTTCTTGCTTAGATCAAGAATCCTGTCAGGGGCCGCGCAGGGCCAGCCTTGCGGATCCAGTGGCACCCGCATGACACGGGCATAGTAAGTGTCGGTGAAATAGGCATAGGCCCCGTCAGGGCTGAAGCAAATGGCATTGGAGATGGTGATCGGGGCGAACAGGCGGCGCAGCTCTCCCTTATAGTAGCGGTATATCGCACCTGCGTCGGGCTCTGCTTGCTTGCCCATGGTTCCGATCCAGAACCCGCCATAGGGATCAGCGCGCCCGTCATTGGAACGCGTGACGGGATTATCGGCCTCGAGGTTGCATATTTTGCTGCGCGCCGCGCTTTCTAGGTCAAAGGTGAACAGCGACACTTCATCGGCGATAAGCAGCTGCGTGTCGCTGACCCACCCCATGGCGGAGACATGCTGCTCAAACGCCCATTCTCGCCCGTCGTCACACAGCAGCTTTCGCCCAAGGATGTCGCACCAGAACAATTTGCCCAACTTGGGGTGCCAAAAAGGGCCTTCGCCCAGCAGGCAAGCGCGATCATCGTGAACTTGGGGACTCATAAAACTACCATTGTTACTTACTTGCCTAGCACCGGTTTAGGCCCGCGAGGACAGGTCCTTATAGGCCGCCGACAGGCCTTGCAGTGTGGTGGAGGCCACGTCGTGCATGGAGGGTGAAACCCCTTGGGCTGACAGGGCCTTCGCATAGAGGGCATTCAAAGCAGAGGCCCCGATCAGGGACACGGATTGACCCAACCAATAGGGGCGGGCTGCGGAAAGCTCCAAGCCCAGCAATATGCCCGACAACCGCGCACGTGATACGGCTTGATCTGCCCCGAACAGCAGATCGACCGCACGGACTTTGAACAGCTGCGTTGCCACGGCTTCGGGGCGGCTGATCGTGTCGGACACCGCGCCAAGGAAGGCTTCGTGATCCAACCCGCCGCCTTCACCGATGGAATGGCGCAACACCGACTCGCGGCTCAGCAGGTCAAACATTTCGCCAGTCATGAAGGTCTGAAAGGACACAACTTCCCCTGCGCTGATATGGGCCCACTTCGTGTGGGTTCCCGGAAGGCACAAAATGCCGTCATAGCCGGGGTTCTCCGATAGGAAGCCCGCGATTTGGGTTTCCTCGCCACGCATGACGTCGGCGGATTTTTCTTGCTTCAAGCCAGGCAAGATATGCATGGAAATGCGGCTGTCTTTGCAAGGCACGACATGAATGTCACCCAAGGGTGTGGTGGGGACCGCTCGGTAGGGGGCCTCGTCCCAGCCTTGTCGCGCACCAACCATGCCACATGCGATCACGGGCGTGTGGTCATTGCCCAGCCACGGCGCGATATGGGACAGAAGCGTGACCTCGAATTCTCCGGGGGCGACGCTTGACATGCCTTGGTCAGAGCCATTTTCGGCGAGCACGTCGCCCTCTGCAGTCATGGCCCAAACACGCAGGTTTGAAGTGCCCCAATCGACCGCAATCCAGTCGGGATATGTAAGTTCATTTTGCATGCGGCAGTTAGTAGCATACTTAAATCTGCAACCAAGCCCCTCTGCCCATCTAATTTCAGCTTTGGAATTCGGTAGGTCCAGCGAGGGACGGGTCTTGCTAGTCGACGGAAGGTCGGCTTTGGTGTGGCCAGCGTAAAACCTTCAGTCATAAGGATACCCGATTTGAGCTTTGGACAGATGCCCGATGGCAGCACAGTTTCGCGTCACCGCATCGAAGGAGGCGGCTTGGTCGCGCATGTTTTGTCCTATGGGGCAGTGCTGCAAGACTTGCGACTGGAGGGCCATGCGCCGCCATTGGTTTTGGGCTTTGACGAGTTTGCCCCCTACCTGACAGATGATTCCTGCTTCGGGGCCGTGGTTGGCCGTTGCGCCAACCGGATTGGAGGCGGGGCGTTTCAGATTGACGGCACGCAGTACCAGCTGGATCGGAATTTTGAAGGCCGTCACCATTTGCACGGCGGCGCGGCTGGGGCTGGCACGCGCAATTGGGAGGTTGAGGCAGTGGCGCGCGACCGGATCACTCTGCGTCTGGATTTTGCCGACGGAGAGATGGGCTACCCAGGGAACATGACTGCGCGTTGCAGCTACGCCTGTTTGGACGGCGGGGTGCTGGATATACAGATCACCGCCGAAACCGACGCGCCGACACTGTGCAACTTTGCCCATCATTCCTATTGGAATTTGGACGGCGGCGCCACGACCAAGAACCACTTGATGCAAGTGGATGCAGACCGGATCACGGCTGTGGACGACGGCTTCATTTCCACCGGCGAGACCCCCAATGTGACGGGAACGCGCTACGACTTTCGCACCGAGCGACCAATCCATGATGACGTGTTCATCGACAACAACCTGTGCTTGTCCAATGCGCGGCACCCCCTGCGCCGCGTTGGATCGCTGCGGTCTACAGTATCGGGTGTGACCATGGAGATGCACACCACCGAAGCGGGATTGCAGGTTTATGACGCGTTCAAAATGAACGTGGAGCCGGCGGGATTGGAAGGGCGCATATATGGCGCGAATGCCGGTGTGGCGCTTGAACCTCAGGTGTGGCCTGATGCTGTCAATCACGCCAGCTTCCCGACAGCAATCCTGCGGCCGCACGAGACCTACAAACAACACACACAGTTCGAAATTTCCAAAGGATAACGCGCTATGAGCTATGAAAAATACATGAAGGAAGCCAATTTCATCGGCGGTGAATGGGTCGGCGCGGACAGCGGGGAGACGATTGACGTCACCAATCCCGCTACGGGCGAGGTTATTGGCACCGTTCCCGCCTGTGGCGATGTTGAAACCCGCCGCGCGATCGACGCTGCTGCGGGGACGTTTGACCAGATGGCAGGCATGGCCTTGATGGACCGCGTCGGTCTGCTGTGGAAATTGCACGACGCGTTGATGGACAACCAAAAGACGCTGGCAGAGTTGCTGACGGTCGAAATGGGCAAGCCGCTTGCGGAAGCCATGGGCGAAATTGGCATTGGTGCGCAATATGTGCGCTGGTTCGCCGAAGAGGTCCGACGTGCGAAGGGCGAAATCGTCCCGGCCCCCTCAAATGGCCGCCGGTTTTTGGTGACCAACCACCCCGTGGGTGTGGTCGGTATGATTACCCCGTGGAATTTTCCGTCATCCATGCTGGCCCGCAAAATTGCCCCCGCTTTGGCGGTCGGCTGCACGGTGGTTGCGAAACCTGCAACGGCTACGCCCTACAGCGGCTTGGCGTGGGGTGCATTGGCCGAAGAGGCGGGCTATCCCAAAGGTGCGGTCAATGTGGTGACAGGTTCTGCACGCAAAATCGGCGGCGCGATTATGGCGGATGCGCGGGTGCGCAAAGTCACCTTCACCGGCTCCACCGAAGTGGGGAAAGAGTTGATCCGCCAATCGGCGGACACGGTCAAAAAGGTTTCGATGGAATTGGGGGGCAACGCGCCGTTTCTGGTGTTTGACGACGCGGATGTCGATGCTGCGGTAACCGGCGCTATGGTGTCGAAGTTCCGCAACTCTGGCCAAACCTGCGTTTGCGCAAACCGCATCTATGTTCAATCCGGCGTCTACGACGAATTCGTGGCCAAGCTGACAGTGGCCGTTGAGAACCTGAAGGTCGGCGACGGGCGCGAGGCGGGTGTGGAGCAAGGCCCGTTGATCGACATGGATGCCGTCGAGAAGGTGGAAGAATTCGTGGCTGATGCCACTGCCAAGGGCGGCAAAGTCGTCTCGGGCGGGGCGCGGCATGGGAATGGCCACAGCTTCTTTGAGCCGACAATCGTGACCGAGGCCACGCAGGACATGAAATTCGCGAAGGAGGAAATTTTCGGGCCGCTGGCTCCGGTGTTCCGCTTCGAGGACGAAGATGAGGCAATCGCTTGGGCCAATGACACAGATTTCGGATTGGCATCCTATGCCTATACCCGCGACGTGGGCCGGATCTTCAAGCTGAACGAAAAGTTGCAATACGGGATGATTGGCGTGAACTCCGGCTTGATCACAACCGTTGAGGCCCCGTTTGGGGGTATGAAAGAAAGTGGCTTGGGCAAGGAAGGCGGCAGCCAAGGGTTGGCCGACTACATGGACGTGAAATACACCGCCGTGGATTTCTAGGCGCCTGTATCTGTGAGTTGGATTGACACTTTCCTTGGCGGTGGGCCTGAGTATGCCGCCGAGGATTGGTTGGTGGCTGACATGCAAAACCTGCTTGCTCAGGCGTGCTTGGGCGCGGGGCTGCCGACGCGCCAAGCCGAGGACATGGCGGGCATGTCCGCCTTATTGATGAGCGACCCGAAACTGTTTGCCATAGCGGTCGCGGCGCTGGAGCCGCCGCATTTTGCCGTACGCGCCGAGGGCACCACCGAACATCTGGTGATTGAATCTGCACGGATCGTTATGGCCGCCTCCGTGATGACCGACGCCTTCGCCGACGGTGCCTCTCGGGTGGTGCTACATGATTTGGACTGGCCGCAATTGGTCTGGCCAGTGCTGTTGCAGGCGGAAAACTTCTTTGGATGCGGCTTTGCGATCGACAGGCCAGACGCGCGGACGGTGATGGTTTCACGTTCCCGCAGCCGGTTGAAGCCATTGGGCGAACCGCAACCGGTTCCGCTGGTCCCTTTGGCGCAACTGCACAGATTGGCGGCCAAAGCGCGTCTCTCACGCGGCTAACCATCACCACAGTTTCGGAATTCTTGAAAGTGGCTCGGAAAAGCCGAATATGATTTGCCTCCAGCGGTCCGCTGCAACATGCCTGAGGGCAGACTGCCGGATCAAGAGGGCCCCCGATGATACATCTCAAGTCACCACAGGTTGACCAACTGGACGCCGACCGAAAAACACGCGAGATCGTGGAAGACATGCTTTCCAAGATTCGCATCAACGGCGAAGCCGCCGTGCGCGGTTACGCCAAAGACTTGGATGGGTGGACGCAAGAATTCGCCTTGTCTGCCGAAAAGAAGGCCGCATTGATTGCCCAAGTCCCCGACCAAGCGAAGGCGGATATCGAGTTTGCCCACCGGCAGATCGTGCGCTTTGCACAGGCGCAGCGCGACAGCATCACCGACTTTCACATAGAAACGGAGCCCGGTGTAACCCTTGGCCAACGCTGCGTGCCCGTCGATTGCGCTGGCTGCTATGTTCCGGGTGGCCGCTATGCGCATGTGGCGTCGGCCTTGATGAGTGTCGCAACCGCACGGGCGGCGGGCGTTCCCTTCATTGTCGCGGCTTCCCCGCCGCGCGGCGACGCGATTGATCCGGCGGTGGCATATGCGATGGATTTGGCAGGGGCCGATTTGATCCTAGAAATGGGGGGCGTGCAAGCTGTGGCGTCCATGGCGATGGGCCTGTTCGGGGCGAAACCGGCGGATATACTCGTAGGCCCCGGCAACGCCTTTGTGGCAGAGGCCAAGTTGCAACTGTTCGGAGGCGTGGGCATTGACCTATTCGCCGGACCTACGGAAAGCGCCGTGATCGCGGATGAGACCGCGGACCCGATGACCGTCGCAATTGACCTGTTGTCCCAAGCAGAGCACGGCACCAATTCTCCGGTTTGGCTGTTCACAACATCGAACGCGCTGGCGGAAACGGTGAATCGTATTTTGCCGAAAATCGCCAAAGAATGGCCCACCGGCGACGTTGCGCGCCAAGCTTGGGCCAATCACGGTGAGATTGTGATCTGCGAGGACCGCGAGCAAATGGCAGAGGTTTCGGACAAATATGCCTGTGAACATCTGCAGGTGCAGGCCGAAGATCTGGATTGGTGGCTGCAACGCCTGCGCAACTACGGCTCGCTGTTCTTGGGTGAAGGTTCCACCGTAACCCATGGGGACAAATGCTCCGGCACCAATCACATCCTGCCGACGCGTCAGGCCGCCCGCTACACCGGCGGGTTAAACGTGATGAAGTTCCTAAAGATTTTGACGTGGCAGGAAATCAAAACCGACGCAGACCCGATGATGTCCTCCGTTGCGTCACGCCTGTCACGTACCGAAGGGATGGATGCCCACGCCCGCGCTTGCGACTGGAGGTTGCAAAAATTTGGCGGTCGGGAAAACTGGGGCTTCGAGGTCGCACACCAAAAACGCTTTGACTAGGACGAGCCTTGAAAAGGGAAATCCGAAGGACCGGTTGGATGGCCGGTCTTTTCGTGTCTGAAACCCGATAGAGACCATCCCCACCGAACTGTGTTAGGATATGGCTTCCCCGCGTCAATGGATGTAGCAAGGCGTGAAATTGTGCGACACAGATTGAGAACTTAAACAACATGAACGTTAAGGATGACACCCCGCGCAGCACCTCCAAAGAGGTGGCCTCGGATCGCCGAATAAAGTTGCGCCATATCGTACCAAGCATGGTGACGGTCTTCGCAATCTGTGCCGGTTTGACGTCTTTGCGCATGAGCATCGAGGGCAACATCCCTGCGGCTTTGTATCTCATCATGCTGGCCGTGTTTTTGGACGCGGCTGACGGCAAGCTTGCCCGTTATCTGGATACTGCCAGCCCTTTCGGGGCGGAGTTGGATACACTCGCAGACTTCTTTAACTTCGGCATTGCGCCGGGGCTGCTGATCTACAACGCCTTCTACCACGCATCCGAATTTCAAAACCTAGGCTGGTTGAGTTGCCTAATTCTTGCGGTGTGTTGCGCGCTGCGTTTGGCGCGTTTCAACGTTGGCTTGTCGGTGCCGCCGAAATCCGGCGCGCGCGACTACTTCGTGGGAGTTCCGGCTCCGGCATTGGCATCCCTAGCGTTGATGCCGGTGTTCATGAGCTTGGTCGGATGGACCAGCATCGGGACATATTCGCATGTGATCGCAGTCTATGAAATTGCCATCGCGTTGCTGGCGGTTAGCATGATCCCTACGTTTTCGATCAAGCACGCCTCCATTAGCCGCAAGTTCCTGCCATTTCTGGCGATTGGCTCTGCGATCGTGATCATCTGCTTGATGGTGTACCCGTGGCACACATTTATTTTCGCGAACCTCATGTATTTGGGGTCTTTGCCCGTGTCTTACATGCGCGAACGCGATTCCCAGCCAGCGGAAGGCTAGGCAGACTTGCCCTGCGCGGGCTTTGCTGTCACTGAGCGTGCCAACCCAGATATAGACAGGATAGACCTATGAACATGCTTAAGATTGTGGCGGTGCCCATGCACCCGGAAGGCCGCAAATTCGTCGCCATATTTGCCGGTATCGCGGTGCTTCTTGGTTTGATCTGGCAGCCACTTTTCTGGTTGGGCCTTGGGGCGACGGTCTGGTGCTACTACTTCTTTCGCAATCCGGTGCGCACGATCCCGCAGCGCGAAGGGTTGGTTCTGTCCCCTGCGGATGGCGTTGTTTCCCTGATTTCCGAAGTCGTGCCACCGGTGGAGCTTGGCCTTGGGGACACGCCTGTGCACCGTGTGTCGGTGTTTATGAATGTGTTTAACTGCCATGTGAACCGCTCGCCGATGGATGGGACGATTACCGAAATCGCCTATCACAAAGGGAAGTTCGTCAATGCGTCTTTGGACAAAGCCAGCGAACACAACGAGCGCAATGGATTGGCCATTGAGTCTGCGGATGGACACCGCATCGGTGTGGTGCAGATTGCTGGGCTGGTTGCGCGTCGCATCGTTTGCTTTGTCAAAACCGGTGACGCCCTGAACGCGGGCGAGGTTTTTGGCCTTATCCGCTTTGGGAGCCGTTTGGACATCTATCTGCCTGCGGGAATTCTGCCGGCCGTTTCAGTTGGTACCACCGCAGTCGCGGGTGAGACCATGCTTGCTGATTTGCGCGGAGAGCAAAAGGTCGTGCAAAGCGTCAATATCTAAGCCGCGATTGCTGCGCCGAACACAAAGAAAGCCCCGTCAGATTCTGGCGGGGCTTTCTTTTCGTTTGGGATGTTGGGTTAGCGTTTGCCGTAGTACAGCCCAACGGTGTGCTCGGCCTCAGCAAAGAACAACCAGCGCAGGGTGAGCGCGCCGAAGATATGCAACAGCAAAGCCAAAAACGATATCAGGTGGCTAAACGGCGGCAACACCAGCAGTATGAACGGCAGCACAGACAGGCACAGAACGCCAATGACCCGCAGCTTGAACGCATGCTTGCGGCCAACCACATGAACCATTTCCTTCATCAGGTAGTTTTTGGAACTATGCGGGGCCTCAAACATGCGCACCTTGCCCATGTCGCCAAGACCGGTCGCACTTTCGATGGTGGAGCCTGAAGCTGCGAACAGCTTGTCCCCGATCATCCATGCCACGACCTGCGCCGCGCCAAGCACCAACAGCATCGGCGCCGCAAGAGACGTCTGCCCCGCAAGGAAGGCGCCACCGGTGAGGGCGTATAACAGAAACAGCACAGGCGTGATCCAATGGTTCCAGCGCGGCACGGTGGTGATCTGCGTATAGATCATTGAGGTGCCGAACACCGTGGCCAAGCTAAGTGCGCCGCCAAGCAGGCCCAATAGCGTCCAGCGGGTGTCTAGGAAAACCACACCGATGGCATAGAGCCCCATGACCACCAGCGATGCCACTGCCAAGCAGCCCTCGCGCGACAACCAGCTTGTGCGCCATTGCGTGAAAGCCTTCAGGGCGCGCTGGGGGTTGCCAAGGTGGAAGGTCGACGAAATCAAGCCTCCAACCGCAAAGGCATAGGCGATCAAAAAGAAGAGGAAGGCGGTGAAGCCAGAGTAATCCGGTTTGCCAAGGCCTAGGAACGTCAAAAGCCCAAAGCCCAACCCCGAAAAGACGGTGAAGACGATAATGGATGGAGCCGGATGCATTAGCCGATCCTTTCAAGCGTTTTGTCGAGCCAGCCAAGGAAGCCCTGAGGCTCTTCTGCGACGGTCTCAAGGAAGGGGGCAAGGATGTCGATCTGGTCATCCTTCGGACGCGGCGGCAGGTATTTGTTGACCGGCTTTGTGCCCAATTCTGGCATCAGATCCATCCCGCCGCGTTCCGCAACAAGTTTGGACACGTCGGAATTTTCATCCCCCAAATCACCAAAGTGACGCGCGCCCGCAGGGCAGGTGCGCACGCAGGCTGGCTGACGGTCAATTTCGGGCAGGTTTTCGTTGTAGATGCGATCGACGCATAGGGTGCATTTCTTCATGACACCTTCGGCTTGGTCCAGCTCGCGCGCGCCATAAGGGCAGGCCCAAGCACATAAACCGCAACCGATGCAGTCGCTCTCATTGACCAACACGATGCCATCTTCGACGCGCTTGTAGGATGCGCCGGTCGGGCAAACGGTGACGCATGGCGCGTCCTCGCAGTGGAGACAGGACTTCGGGAAGTGAACGGTCATCGCCGCCCCCTCATCCGGTGTCACCTCATAGGAATGCACACGGTTGAGGAACGTGCCCGACGGATCAGCACCATACGGATTTTGGTCCGACAGGGGCGCGCCGTAGTTTTCCGTGTTCCAACCTTTGCAAGACACCACGCAGGCGTGGCAGCCAACGCAGGTGTCTAGGTCAATAACAAGCCCAAGCTTCTTGTCGGTTTGGGTCGGGAGAGTGGTCATTTGCCAACCTTCCATTCTAAGTGGGATGGCCCTTTGCCAACCGGTGATTTTTGGGGAGGCATGTTCGGCTGGCTTTCCGCCGGAGCCGTCGTTTTGACAATGCGCACTTTCAGATCGAACCATGCCGCCTGACCGGTGATCGGATCAGAATTTGCCCACCGCAGCCCGTCGCCTTTGGGGGGCAGCAATTCGTGGATCAGGTGGTTCAGCAAGAAGCCCTTGGTGGTCTCCGGCGCATCCTCATCCAAAGCCCACGCCCCTTTGCGTTTGCCGATGGCGTTCCATGTCCAGACAGTGTTGCTGTTCAGAGCAGCTTGTAGGGCTACAGGGACCGTGATCTCGCCATGCGGGGATGTGACCTTGGCCCAATCGCCCTCAGCGAAGTTGTTGTCGTCCCAGATCTTCTGCGGAACATAGAGCGGGTTGTGGCCGTGGATTTGGCGCAACCAAGCGTTCTGGCTGCCCCACGAGTGGTACATCGCCATCGGGCGCTGCGTCAGCGCGGTGATGGGGTATTCGTCGGCCTTGTTCTCGTCCTCGTTGGAATACCAGATTGGCAGCGGGTCCATCGTTTGCTTGATCCGCTCGCGCAGATGCTCTGGCGGCTGGCGGGTGCCAACCCCTTCGGCGGCAAGCTGGAACCGGCGCATCGGTTCTACGTAGAGGTTGAACAAATAGGGCATTGGCTTGTCAAAGAAGGATTTCTTCACGGCCCAGTCTTGGTAATCCATGTTCCACGGTTTGTAGAAGGCGGCCTCTTCTGGAACGTGTTCCATCCAGAAACCACCGTTTTCAATGTAGCGGTCAAGTTGTTCGGGGTTGCTGTCACCGCGCCCGTGATCGTCACCGTCACCGCGGAAGCCCGCCAAGGGACCAACGCCCGGACGGCGGATGTGGTTGGTGATATAGTCGGCGTAGTCTTTGTATTTTTGCGACCCATCCTCATTCACAAATCCCGGCAAGCCGAGGCGGCCACCAAGATCGCAAAGGGCCGATTGGAAGCCTTTGACATCGCGGTCTGGCTCCACCACTGGCCAGCGGATGGCATCCGCTACGGCGTCGGCCTCGCAGATCGGGCGATCCAGCAGGGAGATGCAATCGTGGCGTTCCAGATAGGTTGTGTCGGGCAAGATCAGGTCAGCATAGGCGACCATTTCGGAGGAATAGGCATCCGAATAAATGATGTTCGGGATCACGTAATTCCCGTCGTCATCCTTGTCGGTCAGCATCTCGATCACGCCGCGCGTGTTCATCGAAGAGTTCCACGACATGTTCGCCATATACATGAACAACGTGTCGATCTTGTAGGGATTGCCAGCATGCGCGTTAGAGATAACCATATGCATCATGCCGTGGCTCGACATGGGGTTTTCCCACGTGAAAGCCTTGTCGATACGCGCAGGCGAGCCGTCTTCCTTTAGTGCCAGATCATCTGGGCCGTGGGTGAAGCCAAGGTGAGGGCCGTCCAAGGCCTGACCAGGCGTGACACCGTAATGCGGTTTGGGGTGGGCCTCTGGTGGCTTGGGGTAGGGCGGCTTAAAGCGCATACCACCAGGGGTCTCAACGCTGCCAAGGATGATCTGCAACACATGCAAGGACCTGCAGGTTTGGAACCCGTTGGCGTGGGCAGAAATGCCGCGCATCGCGTGGAAGGACACAGGACGCCCGATCATTTTGTCGTGCTTATGGCCGCGGAAGTCCGTCCATTCGCGGTCCAGCTCGATGGCTTGGTTGAAGGCAACATCGGCCAGCTCTGCGGCGATACGCTTGATGCGTTCGGCGGAGATGCCCGTGCGTTCGGCCACGGCTTCTGGTGCGTACTGCGGGTCTAGGTACTTCTCGGCCATATGCTGGAAGACCGAGCGGTGGGTGACACCTGCCTCGCGCAGTGATCCGGCCAAATCCGGCTTCACACCCATCGCGTCGAACGCAGCAGGCTTTCCGGTGGCGCGGTCGATGACCATCAGCTTGTTGTTCGCGTCGCGCATCAGCAGGCCGAAGTCTTCGGAGTTCTCGTCACCATTGACCAACACAGGCGCGTTGGTGAACTGCGCCAGATAGTCGAGGTCCAGCTTGCCCGCTTTGAACAGCTCATGCACCATCGACAGGATGAACAACCCATCAGTGCCCGGAGTGATGCCGACCCATTCGTCCGCCACCGCGTTGTAGCCCGACCGGATCGGGTTCACGCCGTATACTTTGGCACCGCGCGCTTTGACTTTGCCAAGACCCATCTTGATTGGGTTGCTGTCGTGATCTTCAGCGACGCCAAAGATCATCACCATTTTGGTGCGATCCCAATCCGGCTGGCCGAATTCCCAAAACGCGCCGCCCATTGTGTAGATCCCCGCCGCCGCCATGTTGACGGAGCAGAAACCACCGTGCGCCGCGTAGTTCGGCGTGCCGAAGCCTTGCGCCCAAAGGGAAGTGAAGCTTTGCGACTGGTCACGCCCCGTAAAGAATGCCAGCTTTTCCGGTGCAGTTTCGCGGATCGGGCGCAGGACACCTTCGGCGATGTCGTAGGCCTCTTCCCAAGTGATTGTCTCAAACTCGCCAGAGCCGCGCGGCCCAACCCGTTTCATCGGGGCCTTAAGGCGTGAGGGCGCATTGTGCTGCATGATGCCCGCAGAGCCCTTGGCGCACAGCACACCTTGGTTCACAGGGTGGTCGCGATTGCCTTCGATATAGGCAACTTTGCCCTCTTTCATGTGAACGTTGATGCCGCAGCGACAGGCGCACATGTAGCAAGTCGTTTTGCGGATTTCGTCGCTGACTTTCGGGGATAGGTCGATCACGGGTTGGTTCATGGTATGACTCCGGTCAGCTATTTTTATTGGCGGCGGTGACAAGGGCGGCAAGGCAAGCCGAGGCCATACGCGCAGCAGGCGGATCAGCGCGCGAGGTCAGCAAGACGGGGACTTTGGCCCCCATAACGATGCCAGCCGCACAGCCGCCCGTGAGATAAACAAGAGATTTGAACAAGGAATTGCCCGACACAATGTCGGGCACGATGATCGCGTCGGCTTGCCCCGCGACCGGATCGTTAGACAGCCCTTTGGTGGCAACTGCTGCGGGCGACAAGATGAGGTCCAGCGCCAGCGGGCCGGAGAAGTCAGCGCCGCTGATCTCTACCTTGGCCCATGTGGCCAGCTCATCCGCTTCAACCGACGAAGGGACCGCTGGTAGCACGCTTTCTGTGGCCGACATGAAGGCCACTTTCGGGCGCTCGGTACCCAGCATTTTGAGAAGTTTCACGACCTCCTTGGTCGCGTCTTTGCGGGTGTCGATATTGGGGTCCACGTTGACCGCGGCATCCGAGATGGTGACAGAACGCCCACCGTCGGGGTGGGAAATATGGAAGATATGCACAAGGCGGTTGCCGGTGCGAAGGCCCGCGTCGCGTGCAAGTGCTGCACGCATGAAGGTGTCAGAATGCAGCTGGCCCTTCATCATGACGTCTGCGCGGCCCTCGCCGCAGGCCATGGCCGCGGCCATTCCGCTGTCTTGCTCGCCCTCAGCTTCAATCAACTGGAACTGCGAAATGTCCCAACCCAGCTTTTCGGCCTCGGCTTCGATCATCGCGCGCTCCCCCGTGAACACGGGTTCCATGATGTTTGCGTCTGTGGCGTCGCGGGCCGCTTCCATTGGCAAAGGCGCACCTGCGCGGGCAATCGCGACGCGCGGTGTGGCGGCTTTTTGCGCCATATCTAGAAGCCAATCGGGGCATACCGCTTCGCGTTGGGATAGGAATGGATTGTTGGATGTCATGGCGGTCTCTCTCCCAAGGCACGTCTTTTCACCACAAAACCCGCCCCAATTTCTTGGGACGGGTGTGATCTTAATATGGAGGGCGGCTTACCGGTCCGCCATGTCCGATGCGGATACGCCTGCAACGGCGACTGGCTTTTTCATCGCGTCGCGGCGGAACGGCTCGCCCAGCTCTTTGTTGAGAAGAACTTCGATGAAGGTTGTAACATTGCCTTCCATCTGGCCTTTGACTGCTGTGTTCAAGGCCTCTGTCAGCTCTTCCATCGTCGATACTTGCACGCCGGTCAGGCCACATGCGTCCGCGATTTTTGCATAGGACACGTTGGTATCCAGCTCTGTGCCGACGAAGTTATCGTCGAACCACAACGTGGTGTTCCGCTTTTCGGCACCCCATTGGTAGTTGCGGAAGATGATCATTGTCATTGCAGGCCAATCGCCACGACCAACGGAAACCATTTCGTTCATCGAGATGCCGAATGCGCCGTCACCTGCGAAACCAACAACTGGAACATCTGGGCAGCCGATTTTTGCACCGGCGATTGCTGGGAAGCCGTAGCCACATGGGCCAAACAGGCCAGGTGCCAGATATTTGCGGCTTTCTTCAAACGAAGGATAAGCGTTCCCAATCGCGCAGTTGTTGCCGATGTCGGACGAAATGATCGCATTCTTCGGCAGCGCCGATTGAATTGCGCGCCAAGCTTGACGAGGGGACATTTTGTTCGGCTCGTTGTTGCGGGCGCGTTCGTTCCAAGTGGTGCCTGGATCGTCCTCTTCGTGATCCAAGGATGTCAGCTCTTGAGCCCAAGCAGATTTGGTTTGCGCGATCAGGTTCTTACGATCTGCGCGACCAGCGTCACCTGCAGTATCCGCGAGTTGTGACATGATACCTTCGGCAACCTTCTTGGCGTCACCCACGATACCAACGGTGACTTTCTTGGTCAGGCCGATGCGGTCAGGGTTGATGTCGACTTGGATGATTTTCGCGCTCGTTGGCCAGTAATCGATGCCGTAACCCGGAAGGGTCGAGAACGGGTTCAAACGTGTGCCCAATGCCAAAACCACATCCGCCTTGGAGATCAACTCCATGCCAGCCTTTGAGCCGTTGTAGCCCAGTGGGCCTGCAAACAGCGGGTGGTTGCCCGGGAACGCATCATTGTGCTGGTAGCCCACACACACCGGCGCATCCAGCGTTTCCGCCAGCTTGGCCGACGCGTCGATGCCGCCTGCCAGAACAACGCCCGCGCCGTTCAGGATCACTGGGAACTTAGCGGAGGACAACAGTTCTGCCGCTGTTTTGATTGCTTCTTCGCCGCCTGCTGGGCGTTCGAATTCCACCTTAACGGGTAGTTCGATGTCGATGACTTGTGTCCAGAAGTCCCGTGGGATGTTGATCTGAACTGGCGCAGAGGCGCGGTGAGCCTGCATGATGCAGCGGTTCAGAGTTTCTGCGACGCGGGACGGGTCGCGGACCTCTTCTTGGTAGGCCACGCAGTCAGCGAACAGGTTCATCTGTTCCATCTCTTGGAAGCCGCCTTGGCCGATAGTTTTGTTTGCAGCCTGTGGTGTGACCAACAACAGCGGGGTGTGGTTCCAGTAAGCAGTTTTCACGGAGGTTACGAAGTTGGTGATGCCCGGACCGTTTTGCGCGATCATCATGGACATCTCACCGGTGGCGCGGGTGTAGCCATCTGCCATCATGCCTGCTGTCATCTCATGCGCGCAGTCCCAGAATTTGATGCCCGATGTTGGGAACAAATCAGAGATAGGCATCATAGCCGACCCAATAATGCCGAATGCGTGGCGAATGCCGTGCATTTGCAGGGTTTTGACGAAGGCTTCTTCGGTCGTCATTTTCATGGTGGCGGTCTCCCAATGTGGTGAAATGCGGGCGCAGGTGCCCGAGATTATAACGGTCTGCGGGGAAGCTATGCTGTGTCCAAGAGTCGTGTTATAGCCAAAAATTTGGTACTATATGTCCAGCAAATTGGAGGAATCGGCCATCATATCTGATTCTGCGCGATTTTTTGGGATTGTTGGTCCCATTATTTGCGGATTTGGGATTTCATTTCTTCAATCTCTTTGGCGATTAACGCGACTCCGGGTGAAATTTGACCCGTTTGAATCGACGAGTACGCCAAGCGGTAGTGCTTGAACTCGCGCTGCTCACCTTCACAAAAGGCCGCGCCCGGTTCGATCAGCACGGATTTCTCCCGCAAGCGCTCCGCGAGTTCTTTGGTGTCCACACCATCCGGCGCACGCATCCAGTAGCTTGACCCCCCAAACGCCCCCGCACCAGCCACGGTAAGCCCATAGGTCATCAGCGCCTTGTCCATCACGCGTCGCCGGTCATGGAACGCATTGCGCAACCGACGAACCAGCGCATCGTAGTGCCCCAACGACAAAAAGTAGGCGGCAGTGCGCTGCATATGAACGGGTGGATGCCGAAGCACAGCAGATCGAAGCGCACGGGCCTCGCGAATGAACGGCGCAGGCCCGACCAAATACCCCAACCGCAAACCGGGAAACAGGGATTTGGAAAAGGACCCGATGTAGATAACACGCCCGTCCTCATCCAATGATTTGAGGGCGGGTGACGGGGGCTTTAAAAACGACATCTCGAACTCGTAGTCGTCCTCGATAATCAGGAAATCGTCTTCTGAAGCCCGCCGCAGAAGCTCTTTGCGTCTGGCGATTGGCATTGTGGATGCGGTGGGGCACTGATGACTTGGGGTCGTGAAAACAACATCTGTTTCTGGCGGAATCAGATCGGGCGGCAAGCCGTCGCTGTCGACGGGAACCTCAACGCGGTGGCAGCGCGACTGGTGCAAGATCGAGCGCAAGCCGGGGTAGCAGGGATCCTCGTGGGTAGCGGTTCGACGTTGGGTGAGCAAAACCTGCGCAGCCATCCACAAGGCGTTCTGCGCACCCACAGTGATCAAGATTTCGTCGGTGTTTGCCAATATCCCGCGGCGAGGCAGGGTGTTTCGGGCAATGAATTCTATCAATTGCGGATCATCGCGATCCACTTGATCCGCGGTCAGGCTGTCAAAATCACGTTGCCCCAAAGCCCGCAGTGCACATAGGCGCCAGTTCTGACGATCAAACAACGACGGGTCCACCTGCCCGTAGATAAACGGGTACTTATACTTGCGCCAATCGAGTGGTTTGGAAATCTGCAAGCCGCCGGAGAACCTGTTGCCAATCGCACGAGACCAATCGACGGTGTCCGAAGAAGACCGCGGGCTGATTTGTGGCGGCTCCGGCGCGTTTTGCGAAACAAAGTAGCCAGAGCGGCCAGCGGACGACAGGTAATCATCGGCCATCAACTCGTTATAGGCGAGGGTCACGGTGATGCGGCTCACCCCCAGATGCAGCGCAAGTTTGCGCGACGAGGGCAGCTTTTCTCCGGGGCGAAAGCGACCTGACAAAATGCCGCCCGCAACCAGCTGCTGGATTTGTTGCTGCAGGGTGCCCTCGAATGCGGGGTCCAGAAAGAAGGTTTCGACTGCGATCGGCATGGGGAAGCTGGCCTTAAATCGGTTGTGATTTGGATATACCGAAAATCACAGCGCTGGGGAAGGGCCGAGAGATTGAAAATGCACAGATGCGATGACTTCGAGAATGGCCGGAAGGGGATGCTATTCAATATACGAAGGGCATAAACTTTGCCGTTTTACCTGCATAGGTCTTGAATTCATCGCCATATCTTTCGGCCAGATAGGTATCCAAAGCGGGGATGTGGAAGAAGATGAACAGCAAGGTCATCATGATCGGGATTGCGAAGGCAAAGGCAGAAGCCGCCAAAATTGCCCATCCCGTGAACAATACGCTATCGCCAAAGTAGTTGATATGCGCCGAATACGCGAACAGCCCACCGGTGTAGCAGTGCCCCTTGGAGGCGGGGTTCTGTTTCCACTTTCGTCGCTGCAATTCTGATCCCGTATTCAGATAGGAGCCGCAGAGCACAAGCCCGATGCCAGCCCAATCGACAGGCCTAAAGGGCCTCGCCTGTCCCGAAAGGCCACCGGCGCCGAGCAACAGGAACCCGACTTCGAAGATGGCCATGAAAAGGAGCAGCCCCCAGACTTCTGACATCTCGACCCTACGTTGCAACAAGACAAACAAGGTGACGAGGTGACGTAGAAAGTAGAGAAGCGCGCAGAGGGCCAGTACCTTGGCGCGCAAGCCGTCTGGCCATTCACCTCCACCAAATGCCACCCATAAGCAGGCGAGCACGATGATGCCGTGCAAAGAGGCAAAGACGCGTTTCGGCCACAAAGAGCTGTCATGAGAGCGATCGATCCCCCCAGTTTTAGAAGAAATATCGGTCATTTTTCGGCCTCTATGGTTTGAATATCATCAGAATGACGGTAGTTATGCTCATCAACAGCGCACCACCGCCAAGGGGGACGGCCTTCTTAAAGGTCTCTTCATATTGAGTGGGCAGGGCCGGTTGGCTTTCGAAATCGGCGTCGCTTGCGATCTTATGCAGTTGCCTTTCGATCTTCGCACCGATCCGGAAGGCCATGATCAAAGCGATGCTCAAGCCAAAAGAGGTGGCGATCCAGATCGACCCGAAATCGTGGCCAGCTTGGACCATCATGAAGAGACCAGAAGCAGGTATGACGATCAACGACGGCCCCATGAGCAGGCGGTTTATTCGCAATACGACACCAAGCATGGGAACCGCTTGAGACGGTGTAAGGCGCTTGGCTTCGGCATGGATCAGGCCATTGATTACAGTTGCACCGACCATCACGATCACCGCGCAAAAGTGAATGAGTTTTGTCATTATAAAAAGATCGAACATGTTTTCGTCCAACTGGTCTATTTCCGCCGTATAGACATTGCCGCCAATTGGTGTCAAACGTTATCGACCAAATGGACGAAAAAAGATGCCCAAGATTGTTGACCACGACAAACACCAAAAGCAGCTGGCCCTGAGGGCCGCATCATATTTTACCGAAAAAGGGTACGCGGGTGGAAGCATGCGTAAAATTGCGGAGCACCTAGGTGTTTCCAAAAGCGCCCTCTACCACTACTTCCCGAGCAAAGAAGCGTTGTTTCTGGCCTCAACCGTTCAAGTGATGGAGGGGATCGGGACACATGACGCCGACGATGACCAGCCTGCGCAGGTGCGCCTAGACCGGCTCCTTGCGCAGATGAGCCCGAATTTTGGCGCGGAAATGACGCTGCTGTTTGACTATCTTCGGGGCAAAACGCCTCTCGATGTGCGCGAGGATCAAGCGATGCAGATCGCAATGGAAACCTACCGAACCATTGTCGCCGATATTGTCGGTGAGGCCAACGCGCAGGACACCTTGGCGCTGTTGTTGGGGAAGCTATTGATCGCCCATCTTACCGGACATCCTGCGCAGGGATGGGCGTCTGACGCCGGCACCCAACCGGCCAAGTAGCGGGCCGTGCGTATGTGCAAGTTTTGACGCCTTAAGGGTCCGTTGTGCCGAAGGCGAAAGTCAAAAGCCCGCGACATCCATTGGACGCGCGGGCTTTTCTATTGGTTTATTGCTGGTGGCCCTTAACCTAGGACCGCCGTCAAAGCGCCATCCACAGATGAGATGATCGCATCGATATCGTCCTTTGTTGCGATCAGGGAAGGCGAGAAGCATAGCGTGTTGTTGAACCCCGGCACGGAGCGATTTGTCATGCCAATGATCACCCCGTCCTTCGCCATGCAGTGACCGACCACTTGGCCGACCAGCTTCTCATCCAGCGGCGCTCGGGTCTCACGGTCAGCGACCAGCTCCGCACCAAGGAACAGGCCTTTGCCGCGCACGTCGCCGACGGACTTATGCTTGGCTTTCAACTCGTCGAGTTGCCCCAGCATGTAGTCACCCATGGCCACGGTGTTCTCGAGCAGCTTCTCATCTTCGAGGATGCGCATGTTCTCCAGCGCCGCTGCGGGGCCCGCGGTACAGCCGCCAAAGGTGGAGATATCACGGAAATAGTTCAGCTGATCAGAGGTGTCGTCCTTGAACATGTCGAACACGGCCTCGGTGGTGACACAGCAGGAGATCGCCGCATAGCCAGAGGCCACGCCTTTCGCCATGGTCACGATGTCGGGCTGCACACCGTAGTGCTGATAGCCGAACCAAGTGCCTGTACGCCCCATGCCGCAAACGACCTCGTCGATGTGCAACAGGATGTCGTATTTCTTGCAGATTTCCTGAACACGTGGCCAATACCCTTCGGGTGGGGTGATCACGCCGCCGCCAGCTGTGATGGGCTCTAGGCAAAGGGCGCCGACGGTGTCGGGGCCTTCGCGCAAGATGACCTCTTCGATCGCGTTGGCCGCCGCAATGCCGTAGGCCTCGCCGGACAATTCGCCCAAGCCCTGATCCATGGCGCGATACTCGAGGCAGTGCGGCACCTTGATGAAACCTGGTGTAAACGGGCCGTATTGTGCGTTGCGTTCGTCCTGACCACCGCCAGACAGGCAGGCGATTGTGGTGCCGTGGTAGTCTCGGTCACGGTAAAGAATTTTGTGCTTCTTGCCGCCATACCGCTTATGCGCAATCTGGCGAACCATCTTAAAGGCTTTTTCGTTGGCCTCGGAACCGGAGTTCGCATAGTAAACCCGCTTCATTCCGGGCATTTTGGCGATGAGGCGCTCGGAAAACATCGCGGCCGGAATTGATCCGACTGTGCCGCCAAAGAAGTTCATCTTAACTAGTTGGTCGCGCACGGCATCTGCGATTGTCTCGCGGCCATATCCAACATTTACGGTCCAAACGCCGCCAGAGACGGCATCGATGTGCTCACGGCCGTTTTGGTCCCAGACGCGCAGGCCTTTGCCTTCGACCATGATTTTTGGATCGGTCGGGTTTTCATCGGCCATATAGCCAGCATGTTGGCTAAGGTGATGCCAAACATGAGCGCGGTCGGCTTCGACAACGCCGGAGAGATCATTGCTTTGCAGATTACCGTCCATCGGCTTGCTCCATTATTTTCAAGGGGGCCGGGTGGTTTCCCAGCGATTCTAAATATTTTGCGACAATTCTTTCGCTGGTATCAAAGCTGCATGGATTTTGAGCCCGCAATAGGGCCAGAGGTGGATCACGAATAGAGCCAGATTTCGAATATTGAGCGAAGTTCGCGGGTCTCCATCTTTGGCAATTCTTTTTAAAAATAGCGGGTTAGCTGCAGGCCGCTGGGCGAAAACCTTCAACGGCCTGTGTAAAGTGCTGCGATTAAATCCATTGACGGGAGGCACTTCATTTCGCCTAGCTGTATGTGGAAAAGCTGGAAGGGATCATGCGAAAACATGAAACTCTGACTGCAAGAGCAGACTGTGCTGGCATCTGTATGGCGGTGTGATCTGTTCTAAAAGCCCCTTGGTACGGCATGAGAACCGGAAAACCGGACCTGCTGAAATCAATGGAAAATTTCGCGCTGTATTGCGCTCGTTGTTCAACATGGGAGATGAACGTATGAAACTAACCACTAAAATGATGGGTGCTGTTGCCAGCATCGCAATGCTGTCCGGCGCTCAAGCCGCAATGGCGGATGGCCACGGGCTGACCGTCGGCTATTTCCTAGAGTGGCCGATGCCATTCCAATTCGCAAAAGTGAACGGCACCTATGACGAAGCACTCGGTGCACCAGTCACTTGGGTGTCCTTCGACACAGGTACTGCGATGTCCGCTGCAATGGCATCTGGCGACGTGGATATTTCCGTATCCCAAGGCGTGCCACCCTTCGTTGTTGCAACCTCCGCAGGCCAAGACATCCAGATCGTTGATGTTGCTGTGTCCTACTCCGAAAACGACAACTGTGTTGTCGCCACTGGTTTGGAAATCGACAAAGACTCCGCGGCGGAACTGGCTGGCAAGAAGGTTGCCGTTCCTTTGGGGACAGCCGCGCACTACGGCTTCCTGAGCCAAATGAACCACTTCGGCGTCGATGTCGCTGGCATGAGCGTCGTGGACATGGCCCCCGCTGAAGGCGCCGCTGCGCTGGAGCAAGGTTCCGTGGATATGGCATGTGGTTGGGGCGGCGGTTTGCGCACCATGCTGAAGTCCGGCAACGTGTTGCTGACAGGGGCCGAAAAAGAAGCCTTGGGCATTTTGGTGTTTGACGTTTCTTCCGCGCCTGCAAGCTTCGTTGCTGAAAACGGCGAAACAGTTGCCAAGTTCTTGAAAGTGACTGCGGACGCAAACGCGATGTGGGCTGATGAAGCCAACCACGCGAAAATGCTGCCTGTCATCGCAAAAGACGCTGGTATGGACGAAGCCGCAACGGCCTCCACACTGGCTGGTTTTGCCTTCCCAACCGTAGCGGACCAACTGGGCGAGAAGTGGCTGGGCGGTGGCGCACAAACCTTCATGAAGGGTGTTGCGGACGTCTTCGTGAACGCCAAATCCATTGACGGCGCATTGGATAGCTACAGCGCGACTGTGAACACAGGACCGCTGCAAGCCGCGTCAGAAATGTAGCACCGACTTGGGGTGGCGCAGGGAGAACCCTGCGCCACCCTTTTCACTTCCAAGCCACCTAATTAAGGAGTGGGGCAGCAATGTCGGGCCTATCAATTGAAAATATTTCCATGCGCTTTGACCTGCCAAACGGCGGATCGGTGCAGGCGTTGAAAGACGTCTCTCTTGACCTGAAGCCAGGAGAATTAATGAGCGTTCTGGGGCCATCCGGCTGCGGGAAAACCACCTTACTGAACATCGTTGCAGGCTTTTTGGCCCCCACCGGTGGGCGCATCGCCATGAATGGGCACACGGTTCAAGGACCCGATGCCGAACGGGGCATGGTGTTTCAACAGGGTGCTTTATTCGAGTGGATGAGCGTGCGCGAGAATGTCGCCTTTGGCCCACGCATGAAAGGCGAGAAGGAAACGCAATACGGGGCCAATGTTGATCACTTGCTGGACGTCGTAGGCCTTGGTGATTTCAAAGAAAAGGCCATCTATGAGCTGTCTGGTGGGATGCAGCAGCGTGTGGCTTTGGCGCGTTGTCTTGCCAATGACCCCGACGTCATCTTGATGGATGAACCTCTGGGCGCGCTAGACGCATTGACCCGCGAGAAGATGCAAAGCCTTGTGCTAAAGCTGTGGAAAGAAACTGGCAAAACGATCATTTTGATCACGCACTCGGTTGAAGAAGCATTGCTTCTGGGCGAGCGACTGCTGGTCATGGCCCCTCGTCCGGGCCGCATTCACAAAGAGTACCGTTTGCCATTTGCCGACCTCGGGGTGGATCAAGATCTGCGCGAAGTGAAGAAGCATCCGGACTATAACAAAACCCGTGAGGAAATCCTCGCCATGATCTGGGACATGGAAGAGGAAATAATGGGCCGCACGGAGGAATCAGCATGATTATTCTCGCAATTTACATCGCCATTTTTGCCGGTGGTTACTTCGCGGTGAAGCAGATCACCGCCTCCACGCAACCCAAAGACTACACTTCGCTAAAGACGGTGACCTTCGGGGATGAAAGCGCCGTGCGCCCGAACCGAGCGGCCTCTATCATTTCGGTGGTGACGATCTTTTTGCTGTGGGGAGCGTTCACTGGATCCAGCTTGATCCCGTCCTTCTTGCATGCCCCAGCGGCCTTCACTGGCACGGGCGAGTTCTCCTATACCGTCGAGGCTGGCGGGCAATCCGATGACGCGACGGTGACGGTCAACGTGCATGAAGCCGATGGCGACGCCGCTGAACCTGTAGTTGAGGCGGGTGACGGTTTCGCCAAGAACGATGTCATGTCGGTGGCGAAATACCGCTCCAAGCTGTTGCGCGTAGATAAGAATGACGAACTTGGTCGCACTGACGGGGCGCAGATTACTGCGGTCAACGGACAAGCAATTGCCCCTGGTGGTGAGGTCTTTACCGACTTTGCCCGCATTGGGATGACGCCTAAAGGCACGCTCAACATTGTGCCAAACACAGGCTGGCAAATGCAGCCGTTGTATCTGCCACCACCAGAGAAAGTGGCAAGCCGCCTAGCCGAGATTTCCAGCACCGGTTTCCGCAACTCGACGCTGTGGGAGCACTTAGGGTTCTCGTTGTTCCGTGTGGTTATCGGGTTCCTTATTGGTGCGGCTGTGGGCATCCCGTTGGGGTACGCCATGGGCCTGTCCAACTGGTTCCGCGGCTGGTTTGATCCTGTGGTTGAGTTCATGCGTCCGGTGCCACCTTTGGCGTTGATTCCGCTGGTGATCATCTGGGCCGGCATTGGCGAGGTTGGCAAAATCGTCCTGTTGTTCCTTGCGGCACTTTGGATCATGGCAATTGCTGCGCGTTCCGGCGTATCGGGCGTCAACATCACCAAAGTTCACGCGGCGTATTCGCTGGGTGCGTCCAAGTGGCAGATCATGCGCCACGTCATCATCCCGAACAGCCTGCCGGAAATCTTCACCGGCGCGCGGGTCGCGATGGGTGTTTGTTGGGGCACGGTTGTTGCTGCTGAATTGGTCGCGGCGGAGAAGGGGGCAGGCATGATGATCATGGTCGCCTCCAAGTTCCAAAACACCGACATCGTGTTGATGGGGATCATCCTGATCGGCGTCATCGGGTTCAGCATCGACGTACTGATGCGCTGGGCCGAAAACATCTTGGTGCCTTGGAAGGGCCGTAGCTAAGATTTAGCTCATGTCGTGAATCCACTGCCGCCTGTCTTGTTTTGATAGGCGGCAGTTTTCGTTTTGGGAGACTGTTCCCACATGTTTCTAAGTATCTTCGACATATTCAAAGTGGGCATTGGCCCGTCTTCGTCTCATACCATGGGGCCGATGACGGCTGCGGGGCGTTTTCTTGATGACCTGCGGGGCGGGCGCGAAAAGGAACCGGGCGCAGGAGAGCTGCGAGCGGTGTCGGCGTCTTTGCACGGGTCCCTGGCGTTTACAGGCAAGGGGCATGCCACGGATCGCGCCGTGATGCTGGGGTTGATGGGGTATCTGCCCGCGACGATGGATCCTGATGCCGTCGACGACTTGATTGCCACCCTGACGGATGAGAAAACCCTACGCCCAGAAGGCTTGCCAGAATTGGCCTTTGACCCTGCAAAAGACGTCGCCTTTGACTATGACTTGATGTTGCCCGGGCACACCAACGGCATGAGGCTGAAGGCTTGGGATGTCGCAGGCAACCTGTATATGCAGGAAACCTACTACTCGGTGGGCGGTGGCTTCGTCCTGACCGAAGCCGAGCTGGCCAACGAAGAGCCGGACCTTCATGCGCAAAAGGAACAAGCCGGTTTTCCCTATCCCTTTGGATCAGCGGCCGAGATGCTGAAAATGGGCGCGGCAAACGGTAAAACAATTGCGCAAATGAAAGAGGCCAACGAATTGGCCACCATGTCGCGCAGTGATCTGGACCGCAATCTGTCCACCATTCGCAATGCTATGTTTGACTGCGTTGACCGTGGGCTGCGTTTAGAGGGGATTCTACCCGGAGGCCTGAAGGTCAAGCGCCGTGCCAAACATATCCATGATCAACTGACCGCAGAGCAGGGCATGAACCGTGCCCAACCGCATACCATCAATGACTGGATGAGCGTCTACGCCATGGCAGTGAACGAAGAGAACGCAGCGGGTGGCAAGGTCGTCACTTCCCCCACGAATGGGGCGGCGGGGGTTTTGCCCTCTGTCCTGCGGTACTACAAAGAACATTGCGTCGGGGCGACCGATGACGGGCAGCGCGTCTTCTTGTTGACCGCCGCTGCCATTGGCGGGCTGATTAAGCACAATGCATCGATTTCCGGCGCTGAAGTGGGCTGTCAGGGCGAAGTCGGCTCCGCCTCATCAATGGCAGCCGCGGGCCTGTGTGCGGCGCTTGGCGGCACCAATGAGCAGATAGAAAACGCCGCTGAAATTGCGCTAGAGCATCATCTTGGTATGACCTGCGATCCGGTCGCGGGTTTGGTTCAGGTTCCGTGCATCGAACGCAACGGGCTGGGCGCGATCAAAGCCGTATCGGCAGCATCCTTGGCCCTGCGTGGGGATGGCACACATTTCATGCCATTGGACAATTGTATCGAAACCATGCGTCAAACCGGCATCGACATGAGCACGAAATACAAAGAAACCTCCTTGGGGGGGCTTGCGGTTAACATTCCGGAATGTTGAGGTCGCCCCAACAGTTTCAGGAGATCACACCATGAAGAAAATCGTGCTGACGGGCGCCGCAGGCAACCTTGGAAAACTCTTGCGCGGGCCATTGGCTGCGATGTGTGAGCAGCTCCTTTCAACCGACATCGTTGAAAGCATCGGCGCGTTGGCCGCAAACGAGACATTCGTGCAGGCTGATCTGGCCAAAATGGATGACATTCGCCCGCTGCTTGAGGGCGCGGATATGGTGGTCCATTTCGGCGCGATTGTGGATGAATTGCCCTTTGAGCAGATGTGGGGCCCGAACTTTGTGGGGTCCTATAACATTTGGCAATCCGCCAAGGATCATGGCGTACGGCGGGTGGTTTATGCATCCTCCATTCACGCCATGGGGATGTACCCCAAGACTGTCGCCATCACGCCCGACATGCCACATCGCCCAGACACCTATTACGGTTTGGCCAAATGCTTCACCGAGGATTTGGGCCGCATGTTTTGGGAAAAAGAGGGGTTGGAATCGGTTCATATTCGAATTCTGTCAGCCACATCACGTCCGGGCAATGCACGCGCCTTGGGGTCATGGCTGAGCCCCGATGATCTTGTGCGCGTGGTGACCCGTGCGATCGATACGCCCGTGGTTGGGTTCACAGTTATCTACGGCGTGTCCAATAATGACCGCTCTCCGGTGGATAACTCATCCGCGTCGCATTTGGGTTACCGTCCGAAGGATAATGCAGAAGAATTTGCAGCGGACATTTTGCCAGACACGCCACCAGCTGACCTGAACGACCTAGGTTTGACCTGCCACGGCGGACCCTTTGCATCCGCCACTTTGGGAGTAAGTCCGATGGCGTTGATGGGCATTCCTGAAGACGATTGAGCCGCCGCTAACACACGCGCAGATCTGTGTCCCAAGCTACGCAGCTTTGCGCCAGTTCAGGCGGCAGATCTGCGTCGGTGTAGACGCGATGGATGCTTTCTAGGGTGGCGATCTTAACCGGCGCGCTGCGGTCGAACTTTGAGCAGTCCGAAACCAGAAACGTGGCACGGGATCGTGCGATGATGGTTTGGCTTACCTCGACTTCTTGGATGTCAAAATCAAGAATGTCTCCGTCTTCATCCAGTGCTGAACATCCGATCACCGCGTGATCAAACTTGAACTGAGCGATAAACTTTGTGGTCATAGCTCCGATCAGGCCACCGTCCGAGCGGCGCAGCGTGCCGCCTGCGACCATGACATCGATCTGAGGTGCAGCGGAGAGGATATTGGCCACATTCAGATTATTGGTCACCACGGTTAATGCGTCGTGTTGCAACAACTCCCGCGCGACAGCTTCCGTTGTGGTGCCGATGTTGAGAAACACGCAGGCTCCGTCGGGAATGTCATGTGCGCAGGCCTTGGCGATACGGGTCTTGGCGTTGTGGTTTAATTGGCGCCGATCCTCATATCCGATGACCGAGGCGGTTTCGGGCAGAATTGCGCCACCATGCACCCGCTTTAGTTGCCCGCTTTCGGAGAGATCAGACAGGTCTTTGCGAATGGTTTGCGCGGAAGTCTGAAAGCGCCGCGCCAATTTCTCCACGCTGACGCGGCCCTTGCGGCGCGCAATGTCCAGAATTTCGGATTGCCGGAAGTTTTCAGCCATTGAGCGCCCCATTTCTACCAATTTCGAAAGTAAACCTTGACGAAACGAAAGTAAACTTGTGTTTAGGGATGAGATACGCAAGAGGAGTCGCTGGCATGGCGCGCGAAGATATTGTTGACCTTTTCATCATCGGCGGCGGCATAAACGGTGTCGGTATTGCCCGTGACGCGGCAGGGCGCGGCATGTCCGTATCCTTGGCCGAAATGAATGACTTGGCCTGGGCCACATCCAGCGCATCAACCAAGCTGTTCCATGGCGGCCTGCGGTATCTCGAGTATTTTGAAGTCGGTTTGGTTAAAAAAGCGTTGATCGAGCGCGAAACCCTGCTGCGTGCGATGCCTCATATCAGTTGGCCAATGCGGTTTGTGCTTCCCTATCACAAGGACATGCGGTTCGAGGGGATGACACCAACCTCCAAAGTGTTGAGTTTTGTGATGCCTTGGATGAAAGGTCGCCGTCCTGCTTGGCTGATCCGGTTGGGGCTGTTCATGTATGACAACCTTGGCGGTCGCGAAATACTCCCTGCGACGCGCCGCGTGGACCTAACAACGGATCAGGTTGGCGAAGGGATTGAAGACCGGTTCAAGCTGGCCTTTGAATATTCCGATTGCTGGATCGAAGACGCGCGGCTGGTGGTTCTGAACGCCCAAGATGCTGAACAACGCGGCGCCGAAATTATGGTGCGCACCAAGGTTGTCTCGGCCCAACGGGCGGCGGACCATTGGGTGATCTCCCTGCAAGACAGTGACACGGGCGAAATGTCAGAACGCCGTGCGCGTATGTTGGTGAATGCCGGCGGGCCGTGGGTGGAAGACATCATTCGCAACGTCACGCGCAGCAATGCCAGCGAAGGTGTTCGCCTTGTGCGCGGCAGCCATATTGTGACCAAGCGTTTGTTCGAGCATGACAAAGCCTATTTCTTTCAAGGGGAAGATGGCCGGATCATCTTCGCGATCCCCTACGAGACGGATTTCACCTTGATCGGCACAACGGACGCAGAACATTTTGAGCCGTCGGTGAAGCCGGAATGCACCGACGAGGAACGCGACTATTTGATCGAGTTCGCCAATGGCTACTTCAAGCGCGATATCTCGGTGGACGACGTGGTTTGGACCTATTCGGGCGTGCGTCCACTTTACGACGACGGGGCCAAATCAGCTACAGCTGCCACCCGCGACTATGTGTTGAGCGTCTATGACGATGGTGCCCCGATGCTGAATGTGTTCGGGGGAAAAATCACGACCTACCGCAAACTGGCGGAGCATGCTTTGGGCAAGATTGCGCCCTTCTTCCAGAGTGTCGGACCCGATTGGACGGCAGGTGTCGCCCTTCCGGGCGGAGATTTTCCCGTGGATGGTGTTCAGGGTCTGATTGACGGGCTTACGGTGGATTATCCGTTCTTGGACGAGAGATGGGCGAAGCGATTGGTCCGCGCATATGGAACTGATGCGGGGCGAATGCTGGCCGACGCTGCTGCACCATCAGATTTGGGGCGACACTTCGGGGCAACCTTGACGGAGCGCGAGGTCAGATGGCTCATGGCGCATGAATATGCCCGTCGGGCAGAGGATGTCGTGTGGCGCCGCTCCAAACTAGGGTTGCGGATGAGTGACGCCGAGATCACTTTGTTGGACGACTGGATGCAAGCTGAACGCGCCGCGACGGAGGAAACCACATGACACATATTCTAGCGATTGATCAGGGCACAACGTCCAGCAGGGCGATCCTCTTTGACAGCGACATGAAGATCGTGACCTCTGCACAAGAAGAATTCACGCAGCATTTTCCGCAGTCAGGCTGGGTGGAACATGATCCCGCCGACCTATGGTCGACCACCGTCAGCACCTGCCGTGAGGCAATACAAAAGGCGGGGATCACCGCGAATGACATTGCCGCAATCGGGATCACCAATCAGCGCGAGACGACGTTGGTTTGGGATAAGAAAACCGGCGAACCCGTGCACAACGCGATTGTCTGGCAGGATCGCCGGACCTCAGAGTATTGTCGCGCGTTGCGCGACGCAGGTCATGAGGCAATGTTTACCAAGCGCACCGGACTGCTGCTTGATCCGTATTTTTCAGGTACAAAATTGCGGTGGATACTGGAAAATGTCGAAGGCGCACGGGAACGTGCGGAAGCCGGCGAGTTGCTCTTCGGGACCGTCGACAGCTATTTGATTTGGAAAATGACCGGCGGGGCTTCTCATGTCACCGACGCCACAAACGCCGCGCGCACGTTGATGTATGACATCCGTAAAGGAAGTTGGAGCACCACGATCTGCGAAGTGCTGGGCATTCCCATGGGGATGTTGCCACAGGTCAAGGACTGCGCCGCTGATTTCGGCATGTGCCGCGCGGAGTTGTTTGGCTCCTCATTGCCGATTTTGGGCGTCGCGGGCGACCAACAGGCGGCCACGGTCGGGCAGGCGTGTTTCCAACCTGGTATGTTGAAGTCGACTTATGGCACAGGCTGTTTTGCCTTGCTGAACACGGGCGACACCCCTGTTGCGTCACAAAACAGAATGCTGACGACCATTGCCTATCAGTTTGATGGTCAACCTACCTATGCGCTGGAGGGGTCCATCTTTATTGCCGGGGCCGTGGTGCAATGGCTGCGGGACGGCATCAAGATTATCCGCGACGCTGCTGAAACGCAGGCCTTGGCGGAACAGGCGGATGATGGGCAAGAGGTTGTCATGGTGCCGGCCTTCACTGGCCTCGGCGCGCCTTATTGGAATGCGGACTGCCGCGGGGCGATCTTTGGGCTGACACGCGGCACTGGCGCGGAAGAGCTGGCCCGTGCCGCATTGCAAAGCGTCGGATTCCAGACAAGGGACTTGCTGGAAGCAATGACCGCTGATTGGGGCGGGGATGAAAAAGCCGTGTTGCGAGTGGACGGCGGAATGACGGCCAGTGATTGGACGATGCAATTTCTAAGCGACATTATCGGCGCGGAAGTGGACCGACCTCAGGTGCTGGAAACGACTGCTTTGGGGGCTGCTTGGCTGGCGGGCTCACGGGCGGGGATATACCCTGACATGCAAGGTTTCGCGCAGAGTTGGGCATTGGAGCACCGGTTCGAGCCCCGCATGGACAACGCCACACGAAACGAGAAACACGCCCGTTGGAAGAAAGCTGTTGCGGCGACGATGTCGGTCTAACGGGAAAACAGCTGCGCGCCAAGCGACGACAAGTGATCGTCCACAAACGTGGATTGAGCGGCCGACAGGGTTTGACTGCGCGGATAGATGGGTGCTGAACGGTCGTTCAATATCGGGGTGTCCCATCCATCTGTCGTGTCGAAGAAACGGGCCGCGCCCACTTCGCCAAAGACCTCTAGATAACCTTGAACAACGACATCGAGATAGCTCAGCAGGATCGGTTGATCTGTGCTTGGCGGGGCATCATTGCCCAAATGGACTTGATACATGTGGACATCTACACCCCCTGCGCCGTGGACCAGACTTGTGGCCGGTAGCGCGTTGCGAAAGTACCCGCTTTCACGCAGATCAAGCGCCTTCCAATCCGCATTTGGAACCTCTGCAATCAGCCCGTCGATATTGCTATCGGCGTCAGGCGTGACGCTCAGAAACGCCTGAGGCGCACCAGAATTATGCCGCCAAACGCGCCGCCACCCGCTTAGTTTCGCAGGGTGGGTGGAAGAGTAAACATGGGTCTTGGCGTTTACCAAGGAGCCGTAGCCGAAGAAATATGGATTATTCATGGTGGGAAAAGACAGGATTTTCCCCGCAGGCACAAGTTGAGTTATGGTCGAAACAGGCTAGCAAGGATGCTCATACTCAAAACGGAGAAGTAATATGTCTATCGCACGCGTAACCGAAGTCATCTCGTCCTCAACAAAAAGCTTTGAAGATGCAATCCAGCAAGGCGTAGAGCGCGCTTCCAAGACGCTGAAAAACGTCCAAGGCGCATGGGTTCAGGACCAAAAATGCACCGTTGAGAACGGCAAAATCGCTGAATACCGAGTGACCCTGAAGATCACGTTCGTTCTGGAAGACTAAGTCGGGCCTCGAAAGCCAAGGCGGTGTTTTAAGAGCCGCCAGCCAAGTTTTGGAATACGCCGCAACAGCGCACCGCGCAGATCGGCGTATTCTGCCTCTCCTGCAAGAAGTTCAAGATACTTCATTTGCAAAGAGCTCCCCCGCTCAAACGCCTTGCGGAAGTAACCTTCAGTGGCTTTGGGAAACATGATCATTCGCCACATTTTGGCTTGATCGATGGACCTTTGAATGGGTTTTACCAATTTTTCATAGTGGAAATACGCCGTTTGGGGGCGGTTCTGCTTTAACGCTTTGATTGCTGCTTCTGCGGCATGTTGGCCGCTTTCCATTGCAAGCGCGATGCCCTCGCCGGTGATGGGATCCACAAGCCCTGCAGCATCGCCAGCCAATAGGATGTTGTCACGGCCCGGTTTTCTTTTGTAGTCGCCAAACGGCAAGTACTGCCCCTTGAAACGCTGATCCGGATCGCTGTTCGTTTGATCTACATAAGCCGACATATTGGCTTTCATGTCGGCGTTCTTCGCATTGATGCCGCCGACACCAACGGTCACGGTCTCGCGCTTGGGGAAAGACCAGCCATAGCCCCAACTGGCGGCGTCAAAATCAATCTCAACCGCGCCATCACATTCCGGCTTGCGAGGAGATTCGATTTCCAACCCGAACCCGATGGTGTCGGGATCGAAAGGTTTGCCAAACAGGGACCGCGCGATGAATGAGTTCACCCCGTCAGCGCCAATCAGCGTTCTGAAGCCAAGTTGGGTGCCGTCGCGAAGGGTTAGGGCGCTGTTACCCAATTCGGTTATCGGTTGCCCCACGTAAGGAACCGCGCCGGCTTTCACGGCCTCGCCATGCAACATGGCATCGAAATCACGGCGCATGGTTAGATGCACCGGTGGGGCGTTCGGAATGTCGGCCAGTACCCGACCCCTGGACAGGAAGCGCATGTGATCAGTGGTGACAAACAGATCAGAGGTGACCTCTTGCCCAAAAATGGCGCGCATGGCTTTTTGGCTGCGCCCCGTAAACAACCCACCGCACAACTTGTCGCGCGGGAACGTTGCCTTGTCGACGATAGCGACATTGAGGCCAGCACGAGCGGCGGTTGTGGCGGCGGCAGATCCAGCAGGGCCGGAGCCTACAACGATGATGTCATATTCGGTCATAGCGCACTATTACGGGATCGCAGGCAGCGTGCCAATGCGCTACCTAGGGGGTAAATACATCTAGGCGCGTCACGGCCACTTATTGGGGCGACGGGCATTGAAAAAGGGCAAGTGATGATACCAGAAAGCGTAATGACGCGGTGCGATGGCGCTTGCGAGTTGTGTGGCTCTGCCGCGACCGAAGGCGTCCCTGTTACGCCGCGTGAAGATGTAATCGCGCTTTGCGGGATATGTGCGTCGGGGGAGGCAGAGGAAAACCACTGGCGTTGTTTGCAAGGGGCTGTGTGGTCGGAGGCGCCAGCGGTTCAGGTGTTTGCGGTGCGCAAGTTGCGCCAGCTTGAAGCCTCTTGGGCACAGGAAACGCTGGACATGGTGTTTCTGGATGACGACTTGTCGGCTTGGGCCGCAGATGTGCCGCTGGAGCATCGCGATTCCAACGGTGCGGTTCTGGCGGCGGGCGACAACGTGGTGTTGATCAAAGACCTGCCCGTCAAAGGTGGGGGCTTCACGGCCAAACGCGGCACAGCTGTCCGCGGGATATCCTTGGTCGCGGACAATGCGGGCCACATCGAAGGGCGCGTGGAGGGGCAGCGCATCGTGATCCTGACCGAGTTCGTCAAGAAGAAGTAGCTGCCAAAAGAAAAGGGCGCGCGAAGATGTCTTCGCACGCCCCTTAGAATTCTTTAATCGCGGTGGCTTACGCCAATGCCTTAGGCAAGTGCGATGTTTACAGCGCTTTCGCGGCCGTCACGGCCAGCTTCAACGTCAAAAGTTACAGCTTGGTTGTCGTCCAATGTGGACAGACCGGAGCGTTCCAGAGCGGAGATGTGTACGAACACGTCCTTGGAGCCGCCTTCAGGAGCGATAAAGCCGAAGCCTTTAGTAGAGTTGAACCATTTCACGGTGCCATTAGCCATCGTGTTATTCCTTAATTTAATGCTGCCCGCATGATCGCGGCAGCTCGGCTCGATTGGTCTGTAACGATAGACTGGCGGCCTTATTAGGGAAGTCAGTGGGTCGAAAGAGGCAAACGTTGCAGGGCGCGTGTGCCAGAGTTTGCCCTGCAAGTAAAGCTTTTTCGATCAAAGCATTGCGGCGATCTGATCCTTCAACGCCAAGCGTTGCTTGCGCAAAAGAGCCTCATTTGCCTCATCTGTGGGCTCTACGTTGGTCTCGGCGCGGTGCACGGCACGGTTTACATCATGGTAGGCGTCAAACAGCTTGCGAAAATGAGCGTTGCCTTCTTTGAGCGCGTGAATTTGTTTCAATTTTTCAGGAAATTCTTCGGCAAGCTCATGAGGGGTGTGGGACATCGTTTGGCTCCTTTTTGATCACGTCGACATCAAGCATAACGGTTGTGGCGGCGGAGGCCTTGATGTGGGTCAAAGGGCGGGTAGCTGTTTTGAATTCAGAGCGAGGAGAAGAAGAGCACCTTGTGCATGGACCGCAGCGTGGTGAAATTCTACCGCGCGTGGGAAAGGGTATCAGGAGCGGATCAACCGATTTTAGCCACCTATGCGCAAGCTAGGATCGTGGAGTGCCTGACGGTGGAGGAGAACTTCTACCAGAACATTGAGCACACGCTCGACAAGTACAACGATCCGGCGCCGGAAGATATTGAGGAGGGGCCGGAGGAGGGGGAGGTTTGAAGGGGGGGAAGCCTATTGCAGCGACGTGCGACGAATTCGACACATGCGCGAAAAATGGAGCTTCACCCATAAAAAAAGCGGGCAAGGAGCCCGCTTTGGTCGAATTTTTCCGAATGCATTTGAATTATGCAGCTTTTGATTCGGTGCGTTGCTCAAAAGCGGATTTAACATTGCGCATGAACAGGGATGACTGTTTGAATTTGTCTAGTCCAACTGTTTTTATAGCATTTTCAAATGCTTGCTTGGTCGAGGCGTGATTGCACATAATGGATTTGCCCTTGTTTGTAGTGGCCATTCCTAGCGGAAAAACCTTACGTCTTAGTTAAGTGTAACCACATTCCCTTGGATTCAACAGTCGAGAAACGACCTGTTGAACGCATTGTGAGGCCGAAAGCTGCGAAGAAGGTTCTATCGTACGGGCTTCGGTAGTGAATCTTGATGTGAGGACTTACGAGAGTTGTTTCAGAGCAATCGACGATAGCTGTAAAGCAATGTGCAAGTATTTCTGCATATTGCTCAAGTTCCAAGTTCTCGAAGTCGTAATACGGGGACAGGATAAGGTGCCGCACTCGCATCACCTTTCCCTTGAAGCCCTTTAACAGAGTTGAGTTTAGAAAGCAGGCCGCATGAATGCGGTCCTGATCATCAATTAACGCAAAGACTCCCGAATCCGGATCTGGTGTACCATTGTCACACTCGTTCTCCAGCGTGCCGAGCGCCGCTGAGGCGTAGCCCTCAAATTCATCTTCGTAAGTAGAGTACTCTTCTTTCCATTGGGTTTGAAAATCTTGCCAACTGTTATCTGCTGTGTTTAATCGCGTTAATTTCAATTTTATGCCCTTACCTCGTGAACTTCTTATACTTCACCCGTGTTGGCTCCACTGCATCCGGACCCAAACGGCGGATTTTGTCTTCTTCATAGGCCTCGAAGTTGCCTTCGAACCATTCCACATGGGCCTCGCCTTCAAAGGCTAGGATGTGTGTGCAGAGACGGTCGAGGAAGAAGCGGTCGTGGGAGATGACCACGGCGCATCCGGCGAAATCCTCAATGGCATCTTCAAGCGCCCTTAACGTTTCCACGTCAAGATCGTTGGTAGGTTCATCGAGCAGCAACACGTTGCCGCCGGATTTCAGGAGTTTCGCCATGTGCACGCGGTTGCGCTCACCGCCCGACAAAAGGCCCACCTTCTTCTGCTGATCGCCGCCTTTGAAATTGAAGGCGGAGCAATAGGCGCGGGAGTTCATTTGTGCATCACCCAGTTGGATGATCTCGCCTCCGTCGGAGATTTCTTCCCAAACGGTAGCGTCTGACGCCAGCGCGTCACGTGATTGGTCGACATAGCTGAGCTGCACGGTATCGCCGTAAGTGACGGAACCGCTGTCGGGCTGTTCCTGCCCTGTGAGCATGCGGAACAGCGTGGATTTACCCGCACCGTTGGGGCCGATGACGCCGACGATCCCACCCGCAGGCAGGGAGAAAGACAGGTCTTCAACCAGCAGCTTGTCGCCGTAAGCTTTGGTGAGGTTTTCGACCTCGATCACCTTATTGCCCAAACGTGGACCGTTGGGGATGATGATCTGTGCATTGCCGAGCTTTTCGCGCTCGGACTGGCCGGCCATTTCGTTATAGGCGTTGATACGCGCCTTGGACTTGGCTTGGCGGGCTTTGGCGCCAGCGCGGATCCACTCGAGCTCTTTTTGCAAGGTCTTTTGTTGGGATTTGTCTTCCTTGGCCTCGCGCTCCAGACGTTTGGCTTTCTGTTCCAGCCAAGAGGAATAGTTGCCTTCGTAAGGAATGCCGCGACCACGGTCGAGTTCCAGAATCCAGCCGGTGATGTCGTCAAGGAAGTAACGGTCGTGAGTAACGATCAGGATGGTGCCCTTGTAGTCGATCAGGTGCTTTTGCAACCAAGCAATGGTTTCGGCGTCAAGGTGGTTGGTCGGCTCATCGAGGAGCAGCATGTCGGGTTCTTCGAGCAGCAATTTGCACAAGGCCACACGGCGCTTTTCACCACCCGACAGGCTTTCGACTGCAGCGTCATCTGGTGGGCAGCGCAGGGCTTCCATGGAGACGTCGATTTGCGCGTCGAGGTCCCAAAGGTTCTGCGCGTCGATTTCATCTTGGAGCTTCGCCATCTCATCGGCGGTCTCATCGGAGTAGTTCATCGCAAGTTCATTGTAGCGATCAAGGATGTCTTTCTTGGCCTTCACGCCCAGCATGACGTTGCCGCGCACATCAAGGGATTCATCTAGGTTCGGCTCTTGTGGCAAATAGCCAACATGCGCGCCCTCGGCGGCCCATGCTTCACCGGTGAAGTCCTTATCCGTGCCCGCCATGATGCGCATGAGCGACGATTTACCCGAGCCGTTGACGCCCACGACGCCAATTTTCACGCCAGGCAGGAAGTTCAGGCGGATGTTCTCAAACACCTTTTTACCACCGGGATACTGCTTGGAAACGCCGTCCATAAAGTAGACGAATTGATTGGCTGCCATGGGATAAGCTCCGGCTAGTGTGAGTAACTGTTGGAAGGTGTTTAATCCGCCTTTGGAAGAAGGGCAATCATGCGAAATGACTTCAAAGAGCCAATAGGTTCGGGCGCCAACGATTTGTCGCTACCCGCACCAAGCTTGAGGATGAGCATCATTGCCCCAAGGGTCAACACAGACGCTGACCATTCCCAAATCACCGACTTAGTGTGAGTTCCAAATTCATGCTCATTTGACAGGGGTGAAAATAGGTTATCTATGCAATGGCATGAAAAGAGAGTTTCCATTAGCGTTTTCAGGAGAGGTGATCGGCCTGCTGGGAGGGTCGTTTGATCCTGCGCATTCCGGACATGCGCATATCACCCGAGAGGCGTTGAAGAGGTTTGGATTGGATCGTGTGTGGTGGCTCGTCAGCCCCGCAAACCCGTTGAAAGACCACACGCCTGCGCCAATTGAACACCGCATAGCGCGTGCGCAAAAGGTGATGGACCATCCCAAGGTGCGGATCACTGGCATAGAGCAATCCTTGGGCACCCGATACACCGCGCAAACTTTGGCCGCATTGAAAGCGCGGTATCCGGGGGTGCGCTTCGTGTGGTTGATGGGGGCTGACAATCTGGCAAGCTTTCATCACTGGCGCGACTGGGGATGGATTATGCAAAACGTGCCGGTCGGTGTTCTGGCGCGTCCAGGTGACCGGATTTCCGCGCGGCGATCCGTGGCTGCGCAGCGGTTTGAACATGCGCGATTGGGTGGATCAGAATCGCAGCTTTTGGGGGTGTCTGAAAGCCCGTGCTGGTGCTACGTCAACGTGCCTTTGAGCGACGCATCTTCCAGCAAGATCAGGGCTTCGGGCGCTTGGTAGCGCACCTGCGCAGCATCACAGCTGTGTCACGCTGCGCGTTGGTGCTTGTCTCCTAGAGCGGTTTGAGCGAAATAGTTTTCAGGTAATATTTGGGTGGAACCGTGACACGATTTGGCCGACGCGCAGTAATAGGGTTTTTGATGTTTGGCGTGGCAGAAGCCGCATTGGCGAATGCGCCTGCCAGATCATTGGTGCCCACGCGCAAACCTTCCGGCAAGTCTATCCCTGTGGCCAAGCCAGTGGTGAAGGGCGCAAGCGCTCTTATTCAAGAGGCGAATTTGGGCGGCAAAATAGGCTTCGTCGTCGCGGATGCGCGAACGGGCAAAGTATTGGAGCAGCACAACGGATCATCTTCGCTGCCCCCTGCGAGTGTGGCGAAGGCGCTGACGACATTGTTTGCGCTGGATAAACTGGGGGCTGCCAAGCGTTTCAAAACGCAACTGATCGCAACTGGCCCCGTTCGAAATGGCGTGCTCGCAGGTGATTTGGTGGTGAAAGGCGGAGGTGACCCGACGCTGAGCACGGATGACTTGGACGCTATGGCGGCCAAGTTGCGTGCCGCGGGGGTAACTTCGGTAAAGGGTAAAATGCGCGTGCATGGCGGGATGCCTGTGATCGCGCAGATCGACCGCGAACAGCCCGAGCACGTGGGATACAACCCTGCGGTGGCGGGGCTGAACCTGAATTTTAACCGTGTTTACATGGAATGGCGTCGCACGAGTAACGGCTACTCCGTCAAGATGGACGCGCGGTCAGACAGAATTCGTCCCGGCATCGGGTTTGCGAAAACGACAGTGGCCTCGCGTGACCTGCCGATTTTCAAATACTCGGGGCAGGGCGGCAAGGATAACTGGAGTGTGGCGCGCAAAGCTTTGGGGAAATCTGGCGGGCGCTGGTTACCGGTGCGCCGCCCCGAGATTTACACAGGTGATGTGTTGCAAACTGTGGCGCGCTCCCATGGGGTGAAGCTGCCATTTCCGGTGAAGTCCACGACGGCCCCGCGAGGCAAGGTTTTGGTCGAACACAGCAGCCCAGAAGTGCGCGTGATCGCGCGTGATATGTTGCGATTTTCGACCAATCTGACGGCGGAAGTCTTGGGGCTGCAGGCCAGCGGAGCAAGCAGCTTGAAGGCCTCTGCGCGCTCTATGAACAGCTATTTGAAGTCGAAATTCGGCTTGAAGAACGTTAAACTGGTAGACCATTCCGGCCTTGGGGACTCGTCCCAGATCAGCGCCCAAGAGATGGTGCAAACCCTTGTGGGGGCCGGATCAAACGGGCAGCTTCGGTCGATCCTGAAAACCATTGCGGTGCGAGATGACGACCACAAAGTGGTGCAAAACAGCGCAACCAAAGTCGTGGCCAAAACCGGCACGCTAAACTTTGTCAGTGCGCTTGCGGGATATATTCGAACGCCCGATGGTCGTGATTTGGCCTTTGCAATGTTCATGGCTGATGAGCCGCGCCGCAAGGCATTGAAAAAATCCGAGCGCGAGGCCCCGCGCGGATCGCGGTCTTGGAACGGGCGCGCCAAGAAACTGCAGTCGAAACTGATCAACCGTTGGGCGGCGCTGCACGGAAGCTGATCTAGCATTTGGTGCAGCGCAGAATGTTGACCTGAGGCAATGCACACAATAGGTAGCGACACTGCTGCGTCACATGGTGTGTCGCGGGACAAAACTGGATGTGCTCCGATGACGGAAATGCGTGACGCTGGAATGACTTCTAAAGCTTGGCCTTTTGTGGAGGCTCGGTCGTTACTCAAGCGTTACGAAAAGAGCGCTCCGGAAAAGGGTTACGTGCTGTTTGAGACGGGCTACGGTCCATCAGGTTTGCCGCACATCGGGACCTTTGGCGAAGTTGCACGCACCACAATGATCCGCCGCGCCTTTGAGGTGATTTCGGACATTCCGACACGGTTGGTTTGCTTTTCGGACGATGTGGACGGCATGCGTAAAGTGCCCAGCAATGTCCCGAACCCTGAAGGCCTTGAGCAATATCTGCAGATGCCATTGACCAAAGTGCCTGATCCCTTCGGCGAATATGAAAGCTTTGGCCATCACAACAACGCCATGTTGCGCCGGTTCCTAGATACCTTCGGGTTTGAGTATGAGTTCATCTCGGCGTCTGAGTTCTACGGGTCTGGCAAGTTCGACGACGTGCTGCTGCGTGCGGTCGAGCGGTATGACGACATCATGAAAGTGATGCTGAAAAGCCTGCGCGAAGAACGCCGCGGATCTTATTCTATCTTCCTGCCGATCCATCCTGAGACCGGTCGCGTGCTCTATGTGCCGATGAAGAATGTCGATGCGGCGAAGGGTGAAATCACCTTTGACGACGAAGAGGGCAAGGAATGGACGCTGCCTGTCACCGGTGGCAACGTGAAGTTGCAATGGAAGCCGGACTTCGGCGCACGCTGGGCGGCACTTGATGTAGACTTCGAGATGTATGGCAAGGACCATTCGACCAACACGCCGATCTATGACCGGATCTGCGAAATTCTTGGCGGACGCAAACCGGAGCATTTCTCATATGAGCTGTTCCTTGATGCGGATGGGCATAAAATATCCAAGACGTCAGGCAACGGGGTGTCGATCGACCAATGGCTGACCTATGCCTCGTCGGAATCGCTGTCGTACTTCATGTATTTAAAGCCGAAGACCGCCAAGCGGATGCATTTCGACGTGATCCCCAAAGCGATGGACGAATATCACCAACAGCTTCGCGCCTATGCGGGGCAAGATGCGGCGGCGCGGGCAAACAACCCCGTGTTCCACATTCATGGCGCGGATGTGCCAGAGAGCAAAATGGTTGTTCCCTTCTCGATGCTGTTGAACTTGGCCTCGGTCGCAAATGCCGAAGAAAAAGACCAGCTTTGGGGCTTTATTCAGCGGTATGCACCAGAGGCAACCGCCGAAACCCACGGCGACTTGGATCAAGCAGCAGGCTTTGCCGTGCGCTATTACAATGACTTCGTGAAGCCGCAAAAAGTGTTCCGCTTGGCCAGTGATCTGGAACGTGAAGCCTTGCTGGACCTACGCGGTCAATTGGCTGCATGGGACGGCGGCTTGGACGGCGACGCGCTGCAATCAGTCGTCTTTTCCTGTGGTCGGGAGCGGTTTGACCCGATGCGCAACTGGTTCAAAGCCCTCTATGAAGTGCTGCTAGGTGCCTCGCAGGGCCCTCGATTTGGCGGATTTATCGCGCTTTACGGCGTCGATGAAACAATCGCGTTGATCGATGATGCTTTGGCGGGAAAGCTGGTCGGTTGACCCCAGCGTACGGTGCTATTTAGCAGCGTCTTAACTATTTGAGGCTAAACCGCCCCCGTCAGGACGGCGTGTCCGGCATTCCAATTCCGAGTAGCTTTTTTCACCCTTTCTTAGGGGGCGCTCGGCTTGTGTCTGGCGTAGCGCTTTGTCTGACACGCCCGCTCCAACCAAGTTGAAAAGGGCTACCGATGAACAAAGCGATTACCGACGGGCTGGTGTTGACGCCGCCCCCATTTGCAAACGGTTTGGATGTATGGTCACGCGGGGATGGCACCCCCGGTACGGCCACCTATGATGGCTACGCGAGTGCGGCCTATGTCCCTGCAGATCAGGATTTCAGCGGGTGCCTTGAAATACTGAAAACTGAAAACACGCAGCGTTTGCGCTATATGGGCGAAACGCCGTTGCTGCCTGGGTGCTATTTGCAGATCAAGGTGCGCGTTAAAGCGATTTCCGGCAACCTGCCGACCGTTCGCATTGCGGCTTTCGCCGGAGGGGCTGGTGGTGCGGCGGTCAGTGGGGTGTCTACGCAAGGGCCAGCCACCACTTTGACCAGTTACGGTGACATCGTCGAAGTCACTGCGATCGTCGGCACCGGCGAACGCAACGGGGTAGACCTGTCGTGGGGAAGCGATGCGCTATATGGCCACTTCGGGATCGACCTGACCGGAGCGAATGGCGGCGTACTGCGCATCGATGATGTGCAAATCGAAGATGTGACCAGCGCTTTCTTGCGGTCTATGATGGATTGGGTCGACGTTAAGGATTTTGGCGCAATCGGGGATGGAACCACGGACAACACGGATGCCTTTGAAGCCGCTGATGCCGCTGCGAATGGTCGTGGTGTTTTGGTATCAGATGGCGTCTTTCATCTGGCGGGAAATGTTACGATCGAAAGCCGTGTTCGTTTCCAAGGCACTGTCACCATGCCTGATGACAAGTATTTGGCGTTGGCGCAAAACTTCGATTTCGATCACTACGCTGCGGCATTTGGGGATGAGGAACTGGCGTTTCGGAAGGCGTTTCAAGCTCTGCTAAAACAATCCAGCCATGACAGCCTTGATCTATGCGGTCGCTCCATCGGACTGCGAGGGCCAGTGGATATGCAGGCGGCGGTGCCCGACGTGTCGACCTTTACGACGAGACGCGTCATTCGCAATGGCCAATTGGATGCCATCAGCAACCCTGCGTGGGACGCAGGCACTGCGACGTCCAGCGGCACGTATTCCGTGTCTCAACCTTATCGCCTGAGTGGCGTGACCAATGTGGCAAACATTGAAGTTGGAAGTCTTGTTAGCGGAAATGGCGTGGGGCGCGAGGTTTACGTGACCAGTAAGAATGTCGGTGCGCAGACGTTGACCCTTAGCCAGCAATTGTATGATGCCGTTGGCACGCAAAACTATAGCTTCAAACGCTTTCGCTATATGTTGGATTTCAGTGGGTTTGAAAAACTGTCTCAGTTCAACATCGCCGACGTTGATCTAAAGGCCGACGGTTTGGCGAGTTGCGTGATGCTGCCGCCCGCTGGATTGATCTGGCACCTGCGCGATTGTTTCTTCAATGCGCCGCTGGACCGCGCAGTCACTTCGATTGGGCTGGCCTGCCAAGGGATGATGATCGACCGGTGTCAATTCATCTCGAACGAGCAAGCGGTCGTGGCTACGGCGCGGACCTCCATCGGGTTCAACATCAATGCCAATGATGCCAAAATCCGTGACAACCGCTGCATTCGCATGGGGGCATTCGCGGTTGTTCACGGGTCCGGGCACATGCTTCTGGGCAATCACTGGTTCCATGGGGACAACTTGACCGGCGCCCCCCGTGTCGCAGGGCTGATCCTGACCAAACCGTCGTCAAAGATCGTAATCAACGGCAACTATAGCGACAACAACTACATCGAATGGAACAATGAGCATGACGCATTGCCCAATTTTTCCAGCGAGTTGAGCTTTGGGGCATTGTCCATTGTCGGCAACATTTTCACGGCCATTGGCGCGACATCCTCCTTCCGGTTTATTGTGGTGAAACCGTATGGATCGGGACATTTCATTAACGGCCTGAATGTGTCGGGCAATACGTTCAAAGTGACGAACGGCAACATTGACCGTGTGGACAAGGTGGATGACAGCGTGGCGGAGCTGAACACAAGCCGGTTCCGAAACATTAACTGGACAGGCAACACCTATCACTCGATCAACCAATGGACGCAAAATCCGGTGATGTTGTCCTTCAGTGAGACCAGCCCAGCAGAGACGTGGACCTGCGACTTTTCAGAGTGGTTGCCGTTCGGTGGACGGGCCCGAAATGTGACGGATGTCACACCCGTGGGGGCACTCAGAAGCGCGAGTAATGTGAAGCAGTTTGTGACGCATTACACTGATCCCGAAGAAGGCGCAGACGGTGGCGCAGTCGATATTATTTGGGGGGCTGCGGTGAAAGGAAAAATCAATGTCACCGCACGTGTAGACAACCCATATTAGAGGTTAATGGCCCTACTCAGTTTTGGGTGGGGCCGCCTTTCCTGAGTTGCGGTAAAGCATCAAATCGGCTTTGCCTTTTACCAACCAGCTGACCGCAAAAGCCCATACTCCTATGCTTTCGAACCAGAACACCAAATTGTAGTTGAGCACTCGGCTTTTCATGTTTTCTGGACCCTGCACTTTGAACCATGAGCACGCGAAAACCAGCACGACCATTACCATAATAGTTACCCCGCAAATGCGGTATATCCGTTTGCGATATGGCTTGGCGTTCTTTGGAAACTTGTAAAGACAGAAGACTGCCAAACTCAGCAAAAATGTGAGTGCTTAGACATAGTGTAATACTGCGGTAGGGAAGATGCCAAAGACGGCTTGCGCAAAAGAGGTCACCTCCTGACCGCCTGGAACCTCGTTTGGGAAGAAGGCTACACCAAAAGCCGAAAGACCCGCGATTGTTGCTACTCGGTCATCGGATATCCATTCATTGCGTGACTTTGGATATCCTCTATAGGACACCAGAAAAACGCCGATGGCGCAAAGCGTTCCGACAAAAACATCTCGGAAGGTCGTGTGGTAGAAGTCGGAAATGGATGGCTCCACCTTTCCCAACTGCATGATGCCCCCGAAAATAAGCAGCAGCGGAAGCAGCATCCCCAAAAAGCCCAATGCGTTACGACCGCGTGAATAAGACAAGACCATTTCGTCGCGATGATGAGGGGGCATGGGTACTCAACTACTTTTACTATGTGCTGAGGACAGGCTAGTCGGGCAGCGCAGGAGTTGGCAAGGAAAAGACATTGCGGGGATTGACGTGGATCAAGGCGGGGTCATTGCCTTTGTGGTGATCTGGGAAGGAAACAAAGGAGGTGCAGACCATGTACTCAAGAATTCTTGTCCCTGTTGTCTTTGATCCCGACCATACTCCCGATGCAGCACTAGAGGTGGCCAAAGCCATTGCTGCCGATGACGCGCGGGTCACCATATTGCACGTTATCGAAGAGCTCCCCAGCTACGCGTCGCGATATGTATCCGGAGATTTCATCGAGAAAAGCCGTGATGCGGTGAAAACCCGATTGGATGAAATCGCGACTTTGGTTCCCGGTGGTGAATCAATGGTGGTTACAGGTCATTCCGCCCGTACAATTTTGGAATGGGCGGACACGCATGGGAATGACTGCATTATCGTGTCGTCGCATAAACCTGGTGTTCAGGATTACTTTCTTGGCGGTACGGCGGCGCGGATCGTGCGGTATGCCCAATGTGCAGTGCATGTGGTTCGGTAGGTCGAAGGGTAGCCGCCAGTTGTGTTTTTGCGATGTGCTGCTGTTTAACGCGCGACTGAAAATGCACCTCTGCTTTGGACAGGGCGTCCGTTGCCCGCGCGAACCACTGATGCAGCTCTGACGGTGAAACTTCTTTGCGCGCCAGTTCTGCGCGTTGGGCAAGTAGGACATGGCGCTTCAAATTGCGAAAACGGCGCAGCCAAAAAGCTGCCGCCTCTTCAGATTTGTCGCCAGTGTCGCGGGCCTGCCCGAGCTGTTTCCAAACTTGGGATATCAAAGCGCCGTGGCGTTGTGCGAGCGGGTCAAATTCGTGATGTTCCATTCTGCCAGCATGAATGGATTCGGTTTCTACTTCGTTAAGTTAACCACCACCTGCATTGACGACAGGCGCGCATGATGTGTTAGGCTTGCGCAGTGGAGGACCATCAGATGCCCAAGATTACAAAGCAATTACAATGCCAAACCGTGATCACCACCTTCGAGATGACACCAGGAACCTGTCAGGATTTACTCGATGAATTAACGACGGCTTACGCTGAATTCATCTCCAAGCAACCGGGGTTTATCGCGGCGGCGCTACATGTGAACGACGCGCAGACACGGATCGCCAACTATTCACAATGGGACCGCCGCGAGGATTTTCAGGCGATGCTGCGCACGGACGAGATGCGCAAACGCAACCGCGTGATCAGCGGGCTGTGCAAGAGCTTTGAGCCCGTGATGTATGATGTGGCGGAGGTGTTTTGAGGGGTGATGTTAGTTAGATATTGAGGTTTTGGTTATATTAGTGTATGAAGAACTTAAGGAGAACAAAATGAGTCAAAAAACTTACGATAAAGTGCTTGGATGGACGGTTTGGGTTGCCCCAGCTGTGTTGTGCTTGGCCGTTATCTTTAGCCTATTTTGAATGTTCCTGCTCTTGTACAAGGGCGTAAAATACAGCGCCTGCAAGTAATCCTAAATGGATGTTTCCCCAAAGCCCTTGTATCGCAGCGTACCCTCGAGCACTTGAGCTGGGTCTGAAGTCACCAAACCCCAGTGTAGAAAACGTGATTGCCGAAAAGTATAAGTTATCTAGGACGGTTCTAACGTCCATCGTATTTGCTGTCTTCTCGATGCCGAGACCATGATATAGAAACCCAAATACGGTGATGCTGTAAAATGCTGAAATCAAAATATCTAAAATTAAACGATGTTTATTCAATGTGAAGTTTCGATGATCAATGACGAGAACGGGTATTATTACCACGATCGTAAAGAATGCAATTGACCAAAGTATAAGGGTCCGCCGACCTAAATACTGTAGAGTTTCATCTTCGTTCCAGAAGCCAAATACTCCTAAGAGCAATATTATCGATGCAATAAGAAACGTAATTCGAGATAAAAAACGTCGAGAATTACTACCGTTTTCAGAGGAGGGTCTGAATCCACAAATCTTTTCAGCAATAAAAATTCTTATGTAGCTAAATATGCAACTCATGTGGTGGGTGTATCTTCACTATATGAAAATAGAATTGATACAACAAATTTGAGATGAAGAGAAGACTTGTTCAACGCCCCCGCTTCTTCACACCACCCCGTTGACCCGGCCTGCCAGCGGTTGAGCGGCCCGCGTTTTTCTTGCCGTCTTCCACGGCCTTCTCCACCGCGTATTGCCGCGCCAGAGGATCGTCGGAGATCACCAGATCGACGGTTTCCAAACGCTTTACCTCGTCGCGCAGGCGGGCGGCTTCTTCGAACTCTAGGTTCTCGGCGGCCTTGCGCATGTCATCGCGCAGACCGTCCAGTACGGCTTGCAGGTTGGCACCAGCGGGCGCGTCAATGGTGGCGGTGACGCGGTTCATATCGACGTCGCCTTTGTAGAGGCCCGCCAGAATGTCCTCGACGTTCTTCTTGACCGTCGCGGGGGTGATGCCGTGTTCCTCATTGTAAGCGATCTGCTTGGCGCGGCGGCGTTCGGTTTCCCCCATCGCGCGTTCCATTGAGCCGGTGATTTTGTCGGCATACATGATGACGCGACCTTCGGCGTTTCGCGCGGCGCGGCCGATGGTTTGGATGAGCGATGTCTCGGAGCGCAAGAAGCCCTCCTTATCCGCGTCAAGAATGGCGACGAGGCCACATTCGGGGATATCCAAGCCTTCGCGAAGAAGGTTGATCCCGATCAGCACGTCGAACACCCCAAGGCGTAAGTCGCGCAGGATTTCGATCCGTTCAATCGTGTCGATGTCGGAGTGCATGTAGCGAACTTTGATGCCATTCTCATGCAGGAATTCGGTCAAATCTTCGGCCATGCGTTTGGTTAACGTGGTGACCAAAGTGCGCATCCCATTGGCGTTGACGCGGCGGATTTCGTCCATGACATCATCAACTTGTGTCTCAACGGGGCGGATTTCAATGACGGGGTCCAGAAGGCCCGTGGGGCGAATGATCTGCTCCACAAAAACACCGCCTGCTTGCTCCAGCTCCCAATCCTTTGGCGTGGCGGACACGAAGACGGACTGCGGGCGCATGGCGTCCCATTCCTCGAACTTGAGGGGGCGGTTGTCCATGCAGGACGGCAGGCGGAAGCCGTGCTCTGCCAGCGTGAACTTGCGCCGGTAGTCGCCTTTGTACATACCGCCGATTTGCGGCACAGAGACGTGGGATTCATCGGCGAATACGATGGCGTTGTCGGGGATGAATTCGAACAGGGTGGGGGGCGGCTCACCTGGGGCGCGGCCCGTCAGATAGCGCGAGTAGTTCTCAATACCCGCGCAGACACCTGTGGCCTCCAGCATCTCCAAGTCAAAATTGACGCGCTGTTCCAGCCGCTGGGCCTCCAGCAATTTACCGTCGTTGGTGAGTTGGGGTAGCCGAATGGACAGCTCGTTTTTGATGCCTTTGATGGCCTGCTGCATCGTCGGGCGCGGGGTCACATAGTGCGAGTTGGCGTAGATGCGCACACGCTCGAACGTGTCGGTTTTTGTGCCGGTGAGCGGGTCAAATTCCGCGATGGATTCGAGCTCCTCGCCGAAGAAGGACAGCCGCCATGCGCGGTCATCAAGGTGGGCGGGCCAGACCTCTAGGCTATCCCCGCGCACGCGAAAGGTGCCGCGCTGAAACGCCTGATCGTTGCGCTTGTAGGCCTGTGCGATGAGGTCGGCCATGACCTTGCGCTGATCGTATTCTGCACCGATGTGCAGATCTTGGGTCATGGCGCCGTAGGTTTCCACCGAGCCGATACCGTAAATGCAAGACACGGAGGCCACGATGATCACATCGTCGCGTTCCAGCAGCGCGCGGGTGGCGGAGTGGCGCATGCGGTCGATCTGCTCGTTGATCTGCGATTCCTTCTCGATGAACGTGTCGGAGCGCGCGACATAGGCCTCGGGTTGATAGTAATCGTAGTAGCTGACGAAATACTCGACGGCATTGTCGGGAAAGAAGCCTTTGAATTCACCGTATAGCTGGGCGGCAAGCGTCTTGTTGGGGGCAAGGATGATCGCGGGGCGATTGGTTTCCTCAATAAGTTTAGCCATCGTAAAGGTTTTGCCGGTACCAGTGGCCCCGAGGAGGACTTGGTCTCGCTCTCCCGTGTTGATGCCTTCGGCAAGTTCTTTGATGGCAGTGGGTTGGTCCCCTGCGGGTTCAAATTCTGTCTCCAGACGGAACTTGATTCCGCCTTCTAACTTGTCGCGATTCTTCACGTCGGGGGCAGGGTTCGACAGGATCGGCTGCTGATCCGGCATCTGTTCGGGGGAGTTATTGTGCATGTCGCGCGATTCCTATGGTTGCCTCTAAGATGACCCTTTTTGAGGCCGCTTCAACCCGTGGTATTTTGTGCTCTTGCCATAGGGTGTCAGGACCGCGATATATAGGCAGAGTTTTTGGAGACGATCCCATGCGTGCACGCATTTACCAACCGACTAAGACCGCCATGCAATCCGGCACAGCCAAGACCAAGAATTGGGTGTTGGAATATGTGAACGATACAGGCCGCGATGTTGACCCGCTGATGGGCTGGACGTCTTCGGCAGACACGCAAGCGCAGGTGAAGCTTTCCTTTGATAGCAAGGAAGCCGCGTTGGATTACGCCAAGGATAACGGTATCGAGGCAACGGTAACGGATCCCAAAACACGCAAACCGGTGATCCGCCAAGGCGGCTACGGCGAGAACTTCGCGACCAACCGCCGTGGGGTTTGGACGCATTAAGTTTGTGTGAACCGGGGTAAAGTTGTCTCGGAATTCGGGGTAAAGATCCCGCGAAACTGATGAGACCCATTCAGGACAACAGATTTTGCGGCTGATAGAATGGTCTATCTAACTGCCATGACTACTTATGACTTCGCGTAATTTTCCTAAAGTTTATCAACACAACCAGGCGGGCAGCAGACGTGTGCTGCAAGTGCATCGCCTAGGGGGCTGACATACTAGAGCGGACGTACGAATTTCCTCGGAAAAATGACATCAGATGACCACTTGGTGCCGCGTAAACTTCTTTGAAGGCCTTACCTTCAAGCCGAACCTTGAAGTAAGAGCAGGGCTTTGTGTCGAGATCACAGGCATGCCTCGGCTGTTGCGTACGAGCGAGATCATCAGCTCCACCACCGCGCCGCCTTTTTGCTCCAGATCGAGGCGGGGACCAAACACGGCACCTTCGCCAGCCCAACTTTCGGCTCATGCTTTGGCTTGCGCAAACAATTTCCGGTAGCGCGGGCTGCCAGCGTCATGCAAGTTGCGGGCTTGTTCGACCCATTCGGGGGAGACAGTGCACAGCGCTTGCATGCACATCGGTGCGCCTTTGCGTTCACCCGCCAAGCACGAAATTGTGGGTTTTGAATGCGGCAAGTTAATCGCGTGGACTCCCGACCTTGGACCCATGCCAAATCGAAGTCCGCTTGTGCGTCTGCGCGAACGCGGGCTTGGCCTGTAAGGTTGGCTCCCGTTATTGGGCGATGGTTTTGATCTTGTTGACACGAACGGCTGCTTTGCACATGGGGCGGTGATAGCTGAAAGGGGCAGAGCTGTCACATCAATCGACAACCCGCTAGGCAATTCTCTCCAGCTTCGCCTTCGAGGTGCTTCGCTAATTGTCATGAATCAGAAGCACTGCGCACTCTTGGATCACCAGCTTGAGAACAAGGAGAATGTCGTTTGGAGTTGCATTACCTCACTATGATCTAGTGAAACTTCCATAAGTTGCATGCGAATTCGAAAAGATGTAATATGTAGTTTTAGATCAAAAGAAGAGACATTGCGTTTTTCAATACAAGATCTTCAGGATCTGGTCCCAGTATACAGCGACCCAAGGACCACAAAGATCACGCGACCCCAAGATCTTTGGGAGGCCTTTGAGCAGCCAAATTTGCAACTTTTTGCATGTATTGACGCGGCCAAGATGCCAAATATTTTGGAAGTTTTAGCCGCTGAAGGCATCCAGCACGCTTGTCTTTTTTCTGGAAAAGAAGCCGAGGACTATGGAGCTGTGGCTCCTTGGATTGCAGAAATCCCACCCAACGAGAGAATCTTGGATAAACTCTTTTCCGTCAATCCAGAGATGAGTGCGCTTTGGCAGTTTGATGGCGCGATCTTCTTCCAAAGCACTGCGAATTTCGATGGAATGCGGTCGCACTTGCGGCGCCTCACTAAGGTTCCGCGTGTAGATAACAAGAGTGTTTTCTTCCGTTTTTGGGATCCGCTTGTCGCACATTGGTATTTTTCAGAGATCGCCGATTGGCCGGATCGGCTTTCAAGTCTGCTCGTTTCGCGGCATGCCACGGTCAGCCGTATTATTGTGCCCCGGGGCACGACGAAAAGCGCGCGGATCTTTGATCTGTCCATGCCTGCAGGGCATATCCCTTCATCTCGAAGCCTTCGCCTAGAGGAGCGGGACCTCAAAATCCTAAGGGATCTGCAATGGTTTCGCCTAGAGCATGACCTATGTGCTTGGATGACGCGATTTGATCCGGTGCGGTTCCGCGGATTTGACCAGGCGCGCTTGGCTCGCATATCAAAGCATGCGATCCGCGAAGGGCGTGCATTTGGTCTACGTTATCAAGAAGAGTTTGCCTATTTGCTCTATGTGATGACCTTTCTCGGGGGATGGTTCCACCGAGCGCCACAATTTTCGTGTTTTTCGGAATTGTTCGCAGATCCAAGTGATGAACGTTTCACTAATTTGACACGGGAATTTCCTGATCGTCACAAGAAGTTCTTCGGGCATTTGGGCGATCCATCAGTGCAGATGAAACACCTTCAGTCATGGACAGAAAAAATCATCGCGGAAGCGGGCAGCTGGGACAAATTGGATGCGGGCCATCTCAACATGATGTCCACAGAAATCGCCCGACGGCTTGGATGGGGTGAGGAACAGTACCGAATAGTAGAGGCCGATGCGGCTGCATCAGCGCGAGACAGCGGCATTCTGGATGATCGCGGCATAAGACTGCATCACATCATCTGGATGACGCTTGGACCCTATTTTTTGCACGATCCACTTTACCCGTGGGCAGAGGAAAAGTATGTTGAAGCTTCAAAGAAACCCGACGCTATTTTTAAGGTCGCCTCTTACGGGCACCGTCGTTTGACTAGAACAATTTCTCTTCAAAGGTTTTTTGCAAATGCCTAAATCAGCCCTTGGCCCAGATGAGGCCTTACCCGGAGGACCACCACGAGGCAGTGTAGAAGGCACAGGACTGTGTTGCGCATGCCCCGCTACAGGGCGTGTGAACAGTGTCGGAGATACCAAGTATTTTTCTTGTGGTTATAATCCAGGTTGGAACATCAGAAATCGCGCACAGGTTGCGATAGCTCGAACCAACACTGGTGGAATTGTCACAATCAGTAAGACGTTTAGCTTGGCTTATTCAAATGGTGCGACGAGTGCGGCAAATGCAGCAGTAATCACTTCGGCTTTGACATCTGCTATGGGGTCTTGGACCTCGGCTGCCAGCGGATGGCGCGTACAGATTACGCAACCCGGATGTGATGTCCAAAAGCTGCGGTTAGTCTTTTCGTCGACTATCACAAGTGGCTCGGCGAATGTTGCGGTCACAGTGGACAACAAGACCCCAGCAACTTTGCCGGATGGGACAACAGAGCAACTGCGCTCCTACGTTAGAGGAGGCACGGAAATGAACTTCTTCGTTCAAGGCCCCAGCAGCATCAGCTGGACCATGATACACGAGGTTGGTCACACGTTAGGGCTGCCGGATGAGTATACGTATAATCGATCTGCAGCCAGTCCGGCACCTACATGCACCTATAAGGGCGCAGACAATCCCGACAAGAGCATCACTTTGTCAGCGTCCAGAATACCCCCAGCGGCGGTAGGCCAGCATTCTTTCGACAATGCCTCCGTGATGGGGGAAAGTGGCAATACAAACTACCCTGACAACCTGTTCTATTGGGTTGCGATCGAGGTGAAGAAAATTTTGGCGGATGAGGGAGTGAGTGCTGATGTTAAGATTGTGGCTCGCTAGCCTGACACTATTTGGGCTGACGGCCCTAACCGCCTGCATGACAGAGGAAAGAGATATGACCGAGAATGCGTGCAAAATGGAGATTGAACTCCTTGAAAAGCGGCAAAGCGGGCAATTCGATGTCGAAATTATTGGATCTCCCGTTCTTTGCCTTGAAGCGATAGGTGATGCGAATCTCGCGCCGTTCACTGCGACAGCACGGATCACAAACCGTGGTGCAGAAAAAGTCACAGTCCATTATCGTCGCGGTGTATCCAGCGCGTTCCAATCAGTGTCCTACTGGCCATCAGATCGTCCCGATAAAGCGATCGCCTTCAACGAATGTTGTGGGGATACGCAAAGCGGCAGCAACGAGCAGAAGTCTTTAGCACAAGGCGAAGCCCTTTTGATCAGCAGTTGGACTAGACATCACAACGGCATCTGGTCCCAGATGCTGCCTGCGTTAAACGCACAGCCTCTTGGTCTACCTCGAGACTACATCGTGCGTTTTTCGCTTTCAATCACCTACGACGCTAAGCCAAAGCCCGTCACGCTTGTTGAAGACTTCGAGGTCATGTTTCGCGCGGTTCCAAACTGACCAGCGTCCTAGCGAGGTATCTCTTTCCTGAATATCTCCTCAACCAGCCGTAAACGTTGATTCCTCGCCGAATTCCGTGCGGTTGACTGGATAAGAATTAGTACCCTAAAGCCCTCGATCAAAAGCTTTGTGGCCTCTTCTCCTCAAGGAGCGTCGTTGCTTTCTAGCGCCATTTGTCACGATCATCTTTCAAATCTGTGACTTGATAATCTAGGTTGGCCAAGTGTTGCTGTGATGCATTGAGAAGTATTTCTAACATCCTCGACGTGGCTTGAGTCGCCGGTGTTTACACGAAAGTCGAATCCAAGTTGCGCGCAGCAGACGCTTGGGAAATCACACGGCATTGTTTTTGGTTGGTGGGCAACAAGGCACTCGTGATCGACGAGTGCCATCACACTCTTCGATCAGGCACTGGCCGCGACATTCCCGCGGCAATTCAGGCACTGAAAAACATGGTACAGTCTGAGCAAGGTGTGGCTCTCGTCATCGCCGGGGTGCCTGGCCTGAAGGATGCGATCCTTTCTGAGGCTACGGGCGAAACCATCCGCCGGTTCAATGAGCTCCCGCTCTCAAGAATCTTTCCGAACACGCGAGGCGCGGCAGCGATTAATGCCGTTTTGAGGCAGCTAAAGCCGTACCAATGATCGAGGCTTTAAAACCTGTTGTTCGGTTTCAGGGCATTCCTGATTAAATTGGCGCTACTAAAGGTCAGCTCGAGGCGCTGTACCAGATGGATATCGTGAAGCCATTCGTTTCTCGGACGAGTAGGGGTTCAGTTCGAAGCGTCGCCTTCTCGCAACAACATCTTGATGAATTTTTGCAGGCATTGCAGGAATTGCCGCTTCTTGCACATGACGTTGAAGGCGATTTCTACCCAATCGCCTATGCTTGTCAGTGTGGTGTTGGGCTGTTCGAAGATGCTTTCATCGACCTTCAAGCTGACAGTATCTGCGGATGCCGCCATCCTGACAAAGCCGGCATTGGCGCTGTCTAAGTTGATGTAAGTTTGCTGTCACCCGCCGTAAAAATAGCGGGTGACATGGAAAAACACTGGGGCTGCAAAAACCACAGAGTCGAGTTGATCCACAAAGCCCCCCTGGCCGGGAATAAGATGGCCCCAATTCTTGATGCCGCGGTCGGATTTGATCGCCGCCAAGACCAGTGACCCACCAACTCCGACCAAGTAAGCCACGACCGCCATCGCCATAGATGCAAGCGGAGAGAACGGCGTCATCCAAGTGAGCAACAGCCCCAAACCGGCAGCAAAGGCCGCGCCGCAGGCGATGCCTTCACGGGTTTTGGGGGACACGGCGGGGGCCACTTTGCGTTTGCCGAGATTGCGTCCGGCGAAATACTCCATCAAGTCCCCCATCTGAATGACGAACACCAAATAAGCGATGAGCAAAGGCGCGCGGTCGCCGTACTCTGGAATATCAAGTGTAACGAGGGCAGGGATGTGGCTGGCGCAGAACACGCATATCATCAGGCCCCATTGGGTTTCCGAAATGCGTGCGAGGAAATTTTTATCGGCCCCGTCGCCCCCGCGCAGCACGCTCAAGATTGGCAGAAACAAGAAGGCGTAGACGGGGATCAGGATAGAAAACAGCCCGACTTCGCCCCACCAAATGAACACATACTGCAGTGGCAAGGCCAGATAGAAGCTGGCGATCAAGGACCAGTGATCCGCGTTGGTTTTGGTGGTCAGCGTCAAAAATTCACGTAGTGCCGCGAGGGAGCAAAAGGCGAAAAGCAGGATGATGCCAACCGGTCCGATCAGCAGCGCCATGGAGAATAAGAACACCATACCCCACCAGCTGTGCACGCGGGTAAGATAGGTTTCCACCGTTAGGTTTGCTTTGGTCTTGTGAAGGCGGGCTTGCAGGACTTCACCGATAAGCGTGGCAATGATGAGCAGCCCGCAACAGGCGGCAAACAAGAAGAGTAGATCAGAACTGGTTTGCGTCATCTCCATCAGACGTTCCCCCGTGTTGGGATCAGCTCTAGCAAAGCACCCGAGGCGCGGGAGAGGAAGGCGTCCTTGTCTTCGCTGGGTTGAACATGAAGCGGCGCGCCGAAGGTGACGGTGCAGGCCAAGGGCACTGGGATGACTTCACCCGTCGGCATGATGTGGGAAATATTGTCGATCCAGCAGGGGACCAAATCAACCTCTGGGCGTTGCTGGGCTAGGTTGTACAGCCCCGCTTTGAAGGGCATCAATGGGTCGTCGGACCGGTTGCGACCACCTTCAGGGAAGATGATGATCGACGATCCCTCATCCAACGCCTCGACAATTTTTGCGATGGGGTCATCGGTGCGATGCTCGGCGCGGCGGTCGATTAAGACGCCGTGAAAGACGTCGCGACCGATGAAGGCGCGGAGTTTGTTTTTCAGCCAGTAATCGGCTGCAGCGACCGCGCGGGTATTGCGCCGGATGGCGGCGGGCAGCACGGTCCAAATCAACGGCAGATCGGCATTGGACGAATGATTGGCGTAATAGATGCGTTGACGCGCTATCGGTTCTATCCCACGCCAATCCGCCCGCGCAGCGGTGATGAATTGACCAACGAAGATTAGAAGTTGTCCGACGATGGAGGCTGCGAAACGGCGCATTGATATCTCTTTTATTAGGTCCCCCCAAGGGACAGGTTTTATGCGGCTTAATCAAGAAAAACCGCGCCCTCGGGGAGGAGGACGCGGCAACCTGCATGAAGGTGGGGATTAAGCAGCCTTGTCGACTGTCACAAAGTCCTCCAGCAGTTTCTCGTTTTGGGCGCGTTCGATCTGTTGGATGCGATCTTCATTGAGGCGCTCGTCAAAGCGGTATTTCACGAAGTTCACCAAGCTAAGGCACAACATCAGCACCCCGATACCCCAGAACCCTTTGGTCGACAGTGGCACGTCAGGAGACATGTAGAGCGAGAGGGCCAACATCCCTAGGGCGATGAAAACACCTGCAAGGTTCACCATCATGATCAAACTATTGTCGGATTTGATTGCGTTGTTCATTGTTTCGTTCCTTGTCTAAATCTTTGTGTGAATTGGTAAGTTATTTGGATTTCAGGCGCTTCAGGACATCCGCCCCAGTGGCCCGTGTGGCGGTGCCGTATCCCGCATCCGACAGGCGATCCGCGAGGGTGTCATGGCTTAGGTCGCGGTCAATATCGGCGAGGATTTCGGCCTGCTCGAACGGGTCATCCTTTTTCATGACACCCGCGATAAGTTCTTCTGCTTCGGCCACACTGGATTGCCCTTGAAGGGTGGTGTTCAGCTTGGCCTGTACATTTTGCTCGTAGCGGACAGCTTTGGCGGTGATCGCCCCTTGCTTCAGGTCGATGATGCGGCGGTTGCCGGTCTCGATGCTTTGGCGCAGGCGCATGATCCGCTGATCAAGGCGATCTAGCGTTTGGCGACGTCCTTCCAGCTCATTCTCTAGCTGTGCAATCGCGTTCGCGGCTTCCGTTGCCATTGCTTCATTGCCATCATCTAGCGCCTTGGTGGCGCGGTCCGTCAGGTCGGCAATGCGGGTTTCAATGGCCTTAACCTGACGGTCTTCGCCGCGGTGGCGTTGGATCAGGCTGGCCAGCGTTGCCTTCGCAGCAGTCAGGCTGTTGGTGGCTTCGCGGATTTTCTGTTCGATCAATTCGATGGCGTAGACGTCGCGGACCTTTTCTTCGGCACGGGCGTTTGCTCCGGTCATCAGGGTCTTCAAAGTCAAAAACATCTTGGTCTCTCCTACATGGGGGCGTTTCGTGAACGCCGTTCATGAATTCAAGATACCGTTTTCTGAACGTCGTTCAAGAAATAAATTGAACGTCGTTCATTTTTTTGAGGGAGTAGAGGTTAAGTGACTGAAAACAAGCGTAATCATGTGCTCAAGCCTATCGATGGGAACGCCGGAAATGCGTTTTTCAAGCCCCAAAAGAACGATTCCATGCACGGAAGAGAACAATCCGCGGGTCATCAGGGACACATCTTCTTCGGACATTTCGGGAAAGATTCGCACCAAAGGATCAGCGATCAGGGCGAAGACCTTTTGCAACTCTTCAAGATACCAAGCTGGGACGACTTCCTCTGTAGATACTTCCAAATCGAACAAAGTGCGCCACGCGGCTGTGTTGTCACGCGCGAAGTGAAGATAGGCGTGCGACATGGCGATCATAGTTTTGACAGGGTGGCCCGGCGGCTCTGCTGCGACGGCCGCGGACACTTGTTTTCCGACGCGCTTAAATGTGCGGGCGTTCACGGCCATGATAAGGTCGTTCATATCACCAAAGACATTGTAGATCGCGCCGACTGCGCATCCGGCCTCCTTTGCCAAGTCGCGTGCGCGAACTTCGGCAATGCCGCCGGTTTTGATCCGTTCCTCTGCGATGTCGATAAGTTTAGCTCGCAGGTCGTCTCGTTTTTTTTGAACTTTGCCCGCCATTCCGGCCTCCTTGAACTACGTTCACAATTAACCAATGTGTTTCAAGAAGCAAAGCCCTTGCGTTTCGGCCCAAGCTTTCGCAATAAGCAGGTAGCGGTCCCGTAGCTCAACTGGATAGAGCATCTGCCTTCTAAGCAGAGGGTTGGGGGTTCGAGTCCTCCCGGGATCGCCAAATCTCATTCTAGATATCGTGCAAACGCGTTGGATCGCCCGTGGCCCATAGGCGTCCGAGGTGGCCCAAGAACAAGCTGGCCGATCATAAAGCTGATCGAGAAGACACGCAGGCGATGCTGACCACATCAATGCTGGCACCAAATTCTATCGCGCTTGGTATTCGTGTGTCTTGATTACTTTGCTACATGGTGAAATGTTAGCGATATAGCGAATCAAAACAGGAAACGTGCAATGACCCCAGCCCAAAAAACAACTCTCGATCAGTTTTATGCCGGTGCGACAGCTCAGGATGCTTCTATGATCCGTCCGCTTTTGACCGATGATTTTACCTTCAAAGCCCCGATGATGAATTTCGATGAGCCCGACGCCTATATCGCGCATCTGATTGGGTTTTGCGGCCATGTGAAGGATTCCCGCCATATTGCGCAGGGTGAGAATGTCGTTCATGTTTTCACACTCGTGGCCCAGATGCCGGACGGGGAGAAGGAAATGGAGATGTGCGATATATTCACCTTCAAGGGTGATAAGATTTTGCGTCAGGAGCTTTATACAGACTCCAAGCAGTTCCCTGAAGAAGCGGCCTAATTCAACCCGCGTAGAATTCACAATCCCGCAGATAAAGAGAGCATAGATGCAACAGATAACTCCAGAGCTGGTACGCACTTTTTCAGCCCTTAGCGATCCGGTGCGAATGGCAACGCTCGCTCGGCTGGCGGACGGTCCGGCGACGGTAGGCGAATTGGCAGAACCATTCGCTTTGTCCGCAGCCGGATTTTCCAAGCATCTGTCGATCCTTCAATCTGCGGGACTGGTTTCAAAGGAACTCGACGGTCGCAAGCATATATGCAGCTTGCAGGTCGCCCCCTTACAGGCGGCTTTCGATTGGCTGTCCTTCTATCGGCAGTTTTGGTCAAGCAATCTGGATCAGCTGGAAGATTTCCTTGTGAAGAGCACGACGAAGGACAAAGAAAAGAAGTCTGATATATGACAACCACCCACAGCGTCTTGCAAACACGCCTCTTGAACGCATCTCCGGAGGATGTTTGGGATGCGTGGATCCTGCCCGAACTCATGAAACAATGGTTTTGCCCCTTGGGCATGAAAGCCATCGAAGCGGAGGTTGATCTGGTCGTCGGCGGCACGTTTCGTATCATCATGGATGCCAGCGACGCTCAAATGCGTCCTCCACCGGCGATGGGAAATTTTCTCACGGCCTATGGCACTTATCAAAGGATTGAACGTCCGCACGAATTGGTCTTTTCATGGGCTTGGGAAGGTCGGGATGAAACCAGTCGCGTTACCGTCACGCTTGTGCCCAAAGGGGAGAAGACGCTGCTGGTGTTGGAGCATGATGGCTTGATAGATGAGGCCAGCCGTATTTTCCATGAAGATGGATGGACGCCGACCTTGGAGAACCTGTCGCAGCATCTGAATGCGCAACAGGCCTGAACATCCACCCCATGAGAACACTTGCCATCTACGCCCACACGAAAATAGGGTTCGAAAGAAGTCAGGCGCGGCACTCTTCGGAATTGCCCTTAGTCTTGGTTGCCTTCGCTTCACATCATCACCTTAGGCGGATTGCATAGGAGCAGTCCTTTGTGTTTTGGCGCGGTGGTATGCGCAGCATGAAGCCATCGAAGAGAAAGGTTCTATTCCGTATTCACTTCAGCTGCGCACGCAGAGTTCGACCTATGGAAGCCGTGTGGACAGGCTGGCGCAATCCACGTCTGTTTTGCGCGCACCTAGTACATCCGCCAATAAGGACCGGCCTGGGTTGATGACAAATCCGGTGTCCGCCGAAAGGCCCTTCGCGAGATGCAAATCTGCCGCCTTGTCTGCGGGATCGGATGCAACATGCACCATGTCGCTGACAAGGTCTTTCCCTGCCAATAGGTCACGGATGACGTCCGGAGCGGTAACGACAATTTGGATGGATTTCGATTTTCCGAAGTCGATACTTCGGCCCGAAAAATCGCCCGCTACAAACCGGACGGGCATCGATCGGCATTGGCCATCGATCCGAAACGAGGCCGTGCCTTTGCCGACAAGACCGCGCAACATCAGCAGGTTCCCTTCTTTTGGATGGGGAACGTCGATCACCGCGATGTCCCTTTTCGGAACGACGACCGTGTCAGCTTTCGCGGCTTCGATTGTTGCAGTGGTGAAAAGTATCAGACTAATTGCCAGCCCAATGGCGGTCAGCTGATGTCTTGTGTGTTTGATCTTCATGATGTTTCCTTTCTTGATCGCGCCCAATGCAACTGGGCTCTGGTGTCAAGAAAGGCGAAAGGTCGGTGGTCTTCGCCCTGATTTACGAATCCGAACGTTTGAGATCGCGATTGAGAACATTGTCGTCAAAGCCATCATGCTGCCTATAGGTGGACGGGGTTTGGCCGGTCAGGCGACGAAACTCTGTGTTGAAACTCGACTTACTTTGGAAACCGGATTCCAACATGATGTCGGTCACAGGCCGATCCGTTGTTTTCAATAGCAGGGCTGCATAGCTCACACGAAAGCGGTTAATGTACCGCGAAACATTCTCCTTATGGATGAGATTGATCGCCTTCGAAACACTCCTTGCCGGGCAGTGAAGCCGCCGACCGAGTCGCGCAAGCGTCAGGTCTGGGTCTGTGAATATTTGATTGTCGCGCATCAGATGGTCGAGCCTGCGCAGCAGTTCATGGTCCTCTTCTGACGGCTGCTGTTCAGGGGCCTCTCCTGAAATGCTATGCGACTGTGCGCCAAGAAATAAGGGCACACCGATGAGAGCGCACAGCATAACAATAACAACTACGACCCCAGATGCGCCTGTCAGAAGGTGAATTACCCCTGCGTTTCCCGCCGACAGCATCGCAAGAAGTATCGTTATGTCCGCGGCGACAATCAGCGCCATGAACAGAAGTGCAAAAAGCAACGCAATCCGAGTTGTGCGAAACCTATGTGGCGCAACCTGAACAAATGCGTCTTGTGGCTGGCGCAGCATTGCCGCGAGCAATACGACAAAAACAGCATTTTCCGTGATCACGACCACATCTGCGGACCAAGCTGATGGCACGAAAAGGGCAAGTTCCAAGGCCAATAGACCAACGGAAACAAGCATTAGTTTTTGACGTGAAGGGGTCCCAGTCGGTGACGCAAGAGATTGAAATCCAAGCCAGAGACATGGGGCCATCAAAATGGCCAAGTGCGGCTGTAAGCTGCCTAGCACGCCAATTCCATACTCCGATCTCAGGCCGACAAAACACGCGACCACAGCAATAAGTCCCAGCCCAAGGCCAAAAAAGACGCGTGCTGCTGAAGGCAGCTGAGGCTTGCTTACGACTGCCGCTGCGATGAACACCGCTAGAATTGATAAAAGCCATGACGTTGGAACAGTGGTCAAAGTGGCAGTCCTCATTCAGCTATTTAGGCGCAAGATAGGTGCCACCACATTCTATACTAGACGCATCGAAGCGAGCTAGTGCGCTCCAGTACGAGATCGCGTTTTAGAACTGTGTTCAGGCCAAACGGAAACGGACGGGCAAGGGCGATTGCCCCAAAGTCGGGTTTTCGTGCAAAAGGTGCAGTGCAGCTCCACTCCCCTTCCGCAACGGAGTGCAGATTGGCGCCACCCGCGAGATCGATCCAACGAGTCCGGAAGGGGGAACGTCTGGGGCGGGCCAAACTCAGGCATGTGCGATCTTTGATCTTGCCCCTTCCGTCCGCATGCGAGCCAGCGCAATAAAGTGGAAGCCCAAAAAGATGGGAACGAAAAAGGCGGGAAACATCGCCAGCGGGTGATTGTTGATGATGTTTGGGGCCTCAATCGCGTAGAGATGGGCAAACCCCTGAGAGGTCACAATCCCGAGCAGGACCGCCAAAGCGAAATCAACGATGCCGATCCAATTCGCGCGCGCCAACAAACGACGCGCATTAGGTGCGCCCCGCGCCAACGCCTGACTGGCCTGCCATCCTGCTATTCCCGCTAGGATGTCCCCCACGCCCGCTGGAATGGCGAAAATAGCGGGGATGTCGCCAGCCAGCCAACCGATCAAGAAGAGGCCGCCCATGACGCGGGGGATTTGGAACGCCGCGATCGCGCTAAGAGGCGTGGCTTCGGTCAGCCGTCGCCCAAGTGGTGTAAGCCAAGCCAGCGCCCAGATTGTGAACGCGCCCCCAAACAAAAATAGCAACACGATGGGCAGGTCACCAAATTCGGCCGGAACATTGAACTTCCCCGCCTGTGATAGGGGGATCGCAACCGCATACCAGCTTGCGAACATGCTCGCGGTAACCGCAACAAACAGCGCGGTCTGGGTCGGGCGGAACCCTGCCCGAAAGGCGCCAAAACTGGCAATCACGATCGCCAGCAGTGGCAAAGCTATGGCGAAGGCTCGAACATAGAATTCATAGAATTCATAGAAGGCGATCATGAAGCACTCCTTGGTTGGGTTTTAGGCTCAGGCAATTTTGGGAGCAGTGACGGGCCGGACAGGATCGGGGCCGTCCAAAAGCATCAGGGTCCCGCCGCGGGCGGCGTCTTGCCATTCCGGATTAGCATGGCCAGCCATGGGGGTGGCCAAACATGCGCCGCCTTCATGGGCTGACAATGTCTTGAAATTCGGAGCCGGAGTGAGGAGCATCCGGATCATGAACGCCATTGCCTGAAAGACAGAGGCATCTTCTACATTCGGGGCGAGACGGCTGACATCTGCCGCATACCGGTCTGCGGTGGTGTGAAAACTCTCGGCGGGGGTGCCGGTCAATTGTTCCACGTGATCGGTTGGCGCACCTATCGCGAAGGCGCCATTGGCAATCTCATCGGCGTAATGGCGCAAGTTATAGCTGTCAAAATCCGCAAACCCCATTGCACGCGCGGCTTTGGAAAACATACGAAATGAAATGGGCTGATAGCGAACCTGGCGGCCAAACACGTCTCCCAAAATCTCTGCCACGTCTGTTCCAGTCAAAAGCGCGGGTCCGGTGGGGCGCCAAGAGGTTCCAATATAGGGCTTTGGGTTTTTCAAAAGAGCAACGGCGCAACGCGCTATGTCACGCTCTGAAACGGGCGCATTTGCCCCGTCTGCGAACGGCAACGGCAGGACGCCCAATTTGCGTGTTACAGGCGTTGTCAGAAGATATGTAAACGCGAAAATGCCTGGGTTCAGGTGAATGACCCCAACATCGGGCATCCAACGTGCGATGTTGTTTGCGATCCAGTGTTCGCGGGTCAGCATCGAGGGATGTGAGGGGCTGGGATTCCAACCAGACAACAGAACCAGCGCCTCCAGCTTCGCCGCCTGTGCTGCCAGACAGACCAGCATTGTGTTGTGCAAAAGATGCGGCGCAAATGGGGGAATGTGAAACGCGCGGGAAACGCCGGTCATTGCTTTTGTCAGATCGTCAAAATCAAACAGATTTCCAACAAAAATGTCGGCTCCCAACGCGGCCAGCTCATCCGCGCGATTGTCCTGACGATGGACCATGGCGCGGACCTCGAAGCCGGATTCTATCAGGAAACGGACGGCATCCCGCCCAACGCGACCTGCTGCAGAGGTGACAAGAATTTTTTGGTTAACTGTCATGTGGCACCTATAGATGATTGTTGTAATCTAATTGATTAGATGATAGATACCATCTTAACTGTCAACCCCGAAGTTTGAGATCGCCATGCCCAGAGTGTCCGACGCCGAAAAACAGAAATCTCACAAACGAATACTCGAGGCGGCGGCCGGTCTGTTTCGTGAAAAAGGGATTGAAACCACCAGCGTTGCTGAAGTCATGAAAGCTGCTGGGATGACCCACGGAGGGTTCTATCGTCACTTCTCAGGCAAAGATGAAATGGTTAGTGCAGCATTTGACGCGGCTGTAGATGACGCGGTTGCGGACATGGAGCAGGGCGCTGACGGTGCAGCCCGCGCAGCTGCTCGGGCCGACTATATCGCCAAATACCTCTCGCAGAACCACGTCGAAAACCGCAACATCGGCTGCCCGATCGCGGCTCTCGGCTCAGAACTTGCGCGCAGTGAGGGTCCGGTGAAACAAGACACCGCCAACGCGATTGACCGCGTAGCGGAGCTGCTGGAGGCGGATGCGACCGATCAGTCTGGATACGCGCGCCTCGCCCTCCTTGTTGGGGCGGTCACACTTGCAAGACTGACCGGCGATGAAACGCAATCAAAGTCCATTCTTGAAAAAACTGCCGCTACGATCAGCAAGCTTACGTGAGTGTATCTTCTTTTGCAGGCCACGTTTGGCAGCCCCCAGAGTTTGGGAAATTTCCTTGTTCGGCAAAGGGTTATGAATGTGAAAACCCGCAAGTTCTCGTTGCCAACAAGAACGGGGTATTCTTCGTCAATGTCGGCAACTGCGGTGGATAACAGGTCTTCAATGCAGACCTTACAGAATTGTAAGTTTGGTGTTGGGACAATGTGATCTGGCCCCCCCATTTCTGTTTCATCGGGCGGCATCACGCCGCCAGCAACAAAAGAAATGGAGAAACACTATGAATACGAACCTTGTTAAAGCCGGCGCTCTTTCTGGTCTCATCGCAGTTGGCGGAATCGCCTCGATGGTGTCAGCGCAAACCGCCGCAGAACAAACCAATCTGACTGAAGAACAGATCATCGAAATCGCACTCATGGAAGTGCCGGGCGAAGTCACAGAGGTCGAATTGGAAGAGCGCCGCAACAACACCTATTATGAGGTCGAAGTTGTCGCCGAAGATGGCACCGAGATGGAGCTTAAGATCGCCGCCGATGACGGTGAGATCCTGAGGGTCAAAGCAGAAGGCAAAGACTGCGACGATGACGATCATGAAAATGACGACGACGGTGAAGACGCCTAAGGCAGATCGCCTTTGAAATCTCATATGTTCCCTGTAGGTTGCCGGTCACGGCAACCTATTGTCGTTTGCCGTAGCTGAAGGATCATCATGCGCATTTTGCTTTTGGAAGATGACAAGCAACTTGGACCATGGATCGCCGGCGGATTGCGCGAGGAAGGCCATGTCGTCGACCATTTTGAGGATGGAAAGGACGCCCTGATCGCGGCCATGGGGCAGGAGTTTGATCTCTTGATCCTTGATCGCATGGTGCCGGGCCTAGATGGTCTGGCGGTGCTGAAGTCACTACGGGCATCCAAGGACACCACGCCTGCCTTGTTCCTGACGGCGCTTGGTGAAGTGGATGCGCGGGTGGAAGGGTTTGAAGCTGGCGGCGATGATTACCTGACGAAGCCGTTTGCCTTTGTCGAACTCTCTGCTCGGGTCAGCGCTTTGGGGCGCCGTCGGGACGGGGCGCAGATGGAGCAGGAGCAAACGGTGCTGCGGTACGGCGACCTCACGCTTGATTTGCTGTCGCGTCAATGCGACCGGCAAGGCACGGCGATTGACCTGATGGCAAAGGAATTCAAGCTGCTGGAATATTTCATGCGCCGACCCGGGCGGCTCGTGACGCGCACAATGTTGCTGGAGCAGGTTTGGGACATGAGCTTTGATCCCACAACAAGCGTCGTAGAAACCCATATCAGCCGCCTACGTTCAAAAATCGACAAACCTTTTGATGATCAACTGCTGCGCACGCGCAGGGGCGAGGGCTATGTCTTTGGCACTTAAACTACTTGGCAAACTGCGTTGGTTGCTGCGGTCATCCACCCTGCGGCTGGCTTTGATGTTGTCCGCCATTTTTGCCATCGGTTTTGCAATTGCGATCTTTGTTGCGCTGACATTGGGAGAAGATGCCAATGAACGGCGGGTAGATGCGTCGCTTTCGGCATTGGCTGGCGCGACGGAACTGGAAGACATGACCGAAGACAGGCCGGGCATGATATTGCGGTCGACAGATGATCTTCGAGGACTGCCAAAGCGGTTTCAGCGCTCTGTGCAACGCGGTGGCGGAACGGTGCATTTGGAACGAGAGTTTCGCGGCTCGGAAGTCTGGCGCGTCTTGGTTACGGAGGATAGTGAAGGCACGTCTGTATTGGTTGCTGTTTCCTTGGAAGACACGGAAGAAACACAAGCGCTCCTTGCCGGTTTTCTCTGGATCACAGCGGCTATTGTGGTGGCTTTAACGCTTGTCGTCGGCCTGATCACCGGACTTCTGGCGCAACGGCGCCTATCGCGCATTGGTGATACTCTCGGGCTTTTGGCGGCGGGCGATTTAGCGGCGCGGACTGGCCACCTACGACCCAAGGACGATTTGGACGATGTGGCGCGACAGTTGGATGTGACCGCGGCAGAGCTGGAACGCCTCGTGACCCAAACCCGCCATCTTAGCGCGAGTATTGCGCATGATTTGCGAACGCCTTTGGCCAGATTGCGAGCGCAGCTAGAGATGCTGCCCAAAGGCGATGCGCGTGGTGCCGCTCTCGAAGAGGCGAGCCGTTTGTCGGACATCTTTGACACGATTATGCGCGTGGCACGGATTGAGGCCGCACAAGGAACGGACGGGTTTGAAACCGTCGACGTCGCTGAACTGCTCGAAGACGTCGCAGAGATTTTCGGCCCCGTTGTTGAGGATGATGGGAAGTCCCTTACGCTTGATTTGGTTGACGCCGGTCAGGTGCAGGCCGATCGGAAAATGCTGTTTCAGGCCATTGCCAACTTGATTCAAAACGCCCTTGTCCATGGCGGCGCGCAGATCACCTTGTTTGCCGCGGGCCGCTCCTTCGGGGTGGCGGACAATGGGGCCGGTGTTGATCCAGCGCAATATTCGGAAATCATCAAACCAATGGTGCGCCTTGATGCCGCTCGCACGCGGGATGGTTCCGGCCTTGGCCTTGCCTTGGTACGCGCAGTGGCAGACCGGCATAGCGCCCGGCTGGAACTTTCAAAGCACCAGCCAAGCGGGCTGAGGGTCACGCTGAACTTTGCAAATTTGTAAGGTTAGCGTCAGGCGCGCGTAAAATCAGATGCCCATAACAGTTTCATCGAAACAAAAAATGAAACTGGAGAGACCAAAATGAAAACCCTCATCAACAAAGTTACCACCGCAATCTCTGGCGCGGTTCTGTTTGCAGCGGCGGTTGCTATGGCGGGTCTCGGCTTTGCCATGATCGCATTGCTCGCGTTCTTTGCCTTCATCGCCATTGGCGTCGCCCTTCTTGCCGCGCCCTTCGCTCCAGCGGCCGAGCCCGACGAAGCTGAGCTGGACGCCGAAGTCACCGCTTGAATGGCTGCTTTCCAATGCGCGTTCGAGCCACGATAGAGCGATCCCCAAACCGGGGCTTCCAATGAAAGGTAACGGGGCTCTCGTGGATTTCATCACATCAACAGTTAGAAATCACCCTGCCTGAATTGTTGGCTCGACCAACACATGAGGCCTTGACCCATCAATGCGGCACTAGGCGTCCTGCCATGACGGGTGATCCGAAAACGGGCAGGGGAAAACGACGGGTCGGGGTGGAGGTCAAACTCGGCGCCGGCCCGATCTACCCCTGCTTCATCGGTGTCCGCTCTGACGTTATATGAGTGGTCTCATAAGCTTGAAACGAAGGCTGCGAATTGCCTTTGGCCTCGTTTTCCATGCGTGCCGCCCAAGCGTCTGCGAGATCGATAAGGACGGCTTTGAATTGTTGCGTTCTGGATTTCAGCCCGAATTGGAGCGATTTTCACAGTGTCGCCGGTGATGTTCGCGTGACTAATGATCATTGACACCCAATGGCCAGATTTCAGTTCAAACAGGTCCTTGCAGCGTGACGGCACCAAGGCGATAGCTTCGAAGTAGTCTCTCGTCGCGTTGGTTTCCCAGAACCGGAAAAAGCGATCAGGGCTGTGTTCACTGGTCGAGCGAATGAACTTGCGCAGGTGGGTCCAGATGACGTCCATAGGTGCGTCGGAACGCAACAGGATGCCCGTGCCAGCGTCCCAGTGGTCGGTAAAGAAAGATCGGTGAAACGGCGAAACCCGATCCGCGGGCAAGGTTAACTCGATCAGAAAGGGTGCGCTTTGTGCGAATTGCTCCTCCGCGTCGCCTTTGAAAAGACAGCGGGTTGGCAGGTTGAGCGTATCAAGGTCGAACACTTTGGTGATGGATTGCCTTAAGTGGGCGTCGACAACCAGATAAGTGTGTTCCGCGCTGCCCCCGAAAAGAAGCTGAAACAGCTCTGGATCGATCCACTGCCGATCCCAAAACGCCACGCCTTTTTGTGCCGGCGGTTTTGAGACCTCCAGCATATCGATTTGCAAACATGTAGCGTTCGTCATTTACCGGCCTCGAAGCGCCTTGCGCAATTGCGGCTTCACGAAGGTATAGAACCTTCCTTCCTCTTCCAGCCGTTCTTCGAGCGCTCCTTTTGGCATATCGCGAAGGGTGGCGGCGTATGAGACGGCTTCGCGATCGCTTTTGAGGTGCATCGCAATGAGAAGAGGATCGACCGAGTCCCTATGGGGATAAGCGCGGATGATGAAGATGCTGTTATCGATTTTCCACTGCGGCTTCGTTTTTTCGAATTTCAGAATATCTTCCCATGCATAGGGCAGCACATCTCGGCGCCATTCGGTCATGGTTTTACGTCTGTATTCATTGTGCACCGGTGACAACCCTGCCACCATTTCGTGCTGGGAGGTTTGCGCTTTAAGTTGGTGCCACAATGTATTTCACCTTGCATCCAGCGGTAGGTCAAAAAGCAGTCGACGTAGTGCAGGGTCACGTCGGAATTCGAAGCAAACGCCCCGTCAATCGCGGTTTGAAATGCACTTGTACTTCCGGCGCGCCGACGACAGGGCCGAACGGCTTGGGAATGATTCGATCAGCCTTTCGTCCAGGCTTCGTTACAACCAGCATGTTAACGGATCCGGGGTTAGGGCAATGCAGCCCAAAGTTTGCGGTTTGTTTGGTGACGTGAATAAAATCGCTATCCCTCAGGCCTAACTCGGATTCTAACGGCGCCTTTTGGGCGTTCAGCACCGATTGAACTCTGCCTTGAAAGCAGACCAAGTCGCTATCTGCCAGAAAGAGCCTGACGGCTTGCAAGATGTTGAGTGCCATGTCTGGCCACGCGAAGGCGGGCGGTTTCGGTGTGGGCAACCACGCCTCCGACTTCATGGCGCTGAAGTGAAAGGCCGAGCCTGCATAAGCCCAACCATTCATGACCCATGGTCGTGCGAAAGTTACAATGCGCGGAACAATAGTCCTGAGGCGATGATCAAGATAAGCATTCCCGCAATAAGTTCGATCATCGGCACGATCTGTTGAGCCACACGGGAGGATGCGAATGACCCCAACACGCCCGCGCGCATGGTCACGGCGGCAACCCCGACGCCTATTGTTACAACTGCGGTTCCAAGAGCCATTGCAAAGGCTCCGGCAATGCCAGCCATCGCAATTCCCATTTGCCAAGTGACAATCAGCACGAACAAAGCGCCGGTGCAGGGGCGTATGGCAATTCCACCGATCAGCACGAACGCATCACGCAGCGAGGTCGTGTTCTCGACGTCGTCCATGCTGGGACCATGCTTGTGTCCGCACTCTGAACAGGTTCCGTGGTCGTGGTCGTGGTCGTGGTCGTGGTCGTGGTCGTGGTCGTGGTCGTGGTCGTGGTCGTGGTCGTGGTCGTGTGAATGGGTATGTGTTTGTCGTTGTTTTATGAACTTTCGCACCGCTCGGATGACAAGCCAGCCGCCGATAAGCCCAATGGCGCCATAGCTGAAGGGCGCCATGTAGTTCTCGGCGGCCCCAACCATCTGGGGACGGCTAAGTTCAAACAACATGACCCCAGCATAGACCAAAACAACGGCGGTCACGGCCTGCGCAAGGCTGGACACCAAAGAGATCAACGAAAGTTTCATCCACGGAATTTTGCGCCCCAGCCCGTAGCCGCCGATCAAAACCTTGCCGTGACCTGGGCCAATGGCATGAAAAAAGCCATAGGCAAAGCAAAGGGACAGCAGAAGGCCAAAGGCCCCCACATCACCGCTTCTTATCGCGCGCAATGCGCGGGCGATCTGATTTTGGAAATCCCGTTGCTCCCCTGCGGCCCAAGCCGCGAGGCTGTCAAAACCCCCACTGCCCCAAAGCCACAGCAAGGCGGCAATGGCGCCCGCGACAGGAAAGAGGACTACAAGGCGGGGCATGTGATGCGAATGTCGGTGGCGAATTCACCCCCGATGAGCGGGATGTCGTTTTCTTCCAAATCCGCATTTGCGTCCAAGCTCAGCAATTGAGCTTGCATCAGGGCCAGCTGACCTTCGATATCCGGCTCGATCCGCAATATATCGCAGTCGTCACGCCCCTTGATGGTGACCGGAAGGGTCACATCATAGGCGGTGTAATATGACGGGTCGAAGGCCTTCAAGGAGACGGGATCACCCGACAACTTCGGAGAGCCGGACACCTCGCGCAGATGCGACGAGATCAAGCGCCCCTTTATCATATCGGCGGTCGGGTCTATTGGACGTGACAGCTTTAGCACTTGCCCGTCCAGCACGACTTCCAAATCCCCCGCATATCCCTGCACCCAATTCGCATCAAATCCAGTTAGGTCTTCGCGCTCTTGATCGGTTAGCGCGCCATCGCCATCAGCATCAACTTTGTAATCCTCGGCCAACAGCAGCGAATACAGGTCGTCATATTGCCATGTGACCTTCACATGGGTCATCCGCCCTTGATCGTCGAAAATGACCTCTAGGCCTGTGTCTATAAAGACATGCGGATGGGCGGTGACGGCTTTAGGGGTGGTGGCCAACATGGCTGCAAGCGTGACGGCCAGACCAGTTTTAGCGTTCAGCATTATATGGGTTCCCGCAAGAGAAATAGGGCGCTTCAGGTTCGGCGCAGCCGGATCACGACGTCAACTTTGGCGATCTCGGTGCCCTCGGGGGCTTCTGGCAGCGTGGCGATCTCAAGCTGTTCCTTCGGGGCGTCGGTCAACAGGCCGTCGTCTTCCCAGAAGAAATGCGGGTGATCGTCAACGCGTGTGTCAAAGTAGCTTTTTGTGCCATCGACCATAACTTCGCGGATCAAGCCCGCTTCCGAGAAGGCCTTGAGGGTGTTGTAGACCGTGGCCAATGATACACCATCGGTGTGGTCCGTTGCCGCAGCATGCAGGCTTTCAGCGGTGATATGACGGTGCTGGCCATCGCCCACAAGCAGCTCGGCCAGAGCCACGCGCTGACGCGTCGGGCGCAAGCCTGCACCCGCCAACCATTCCGTTCCACGTTTGGTCCCAATCGACAACATATGTCAAATTCCTTTGCTTGCCTTACATATAGAGCCTGCACCCCCCATGTTTCAAATGAAAATCAGTCGCAAGTGCCCAATGGCGGCCCTTGCACGCGATAAAGCGCCAATGCTAGGTGTAACATTAGGAAACAATACGAGATATGGGGGCAGGGTGGCATGAGCGATTACCCAACGAGCTTTGACAAAGACGCACTTTTGAAATGCGCGCGCGGCGAGCTGTTCGGCGTAGGCAATGCGCAGCTTCCAGCCCCGCCTATGCTGATGATGGATCGCATCACTGAAGTATCAAGTGATGGCGGCGCACATGGCAAAGGTCACATCCTCGCCGAATTCGACATCACACCCGAGCTGTGGTTCTTCGACTGCCACTTTCCAGGCAACCCGATTATGCCCGGCTGCCTTGGCCTTGATGGCCTGTGGCAGCTGACCGGCTTCAACCTTGGCTGGCGCGGCTGGCAAGGCCGTGGCTATGCGCTGGGTGTGGGCGAAGTGAAGCTGAAAGGCATGGTGCGCCCTGACCGCAAGATGCTGACTTACAAAATCGACTTCACTAAGGCGATCCAAACCCGCCGCCTGACGATGGGCGTGGCAGATGGCATCGTGGAAGCCGATGGCGAAGTCATCTACGAAGTAAAAGACATGAAAGTCGCTCTTTCAGAGAGCTAAATCCCAAAGAGGAGCACGCCCATGCGTCGCGTCGTCGTCACAGGTTTGGGGATCGTATCCCCCATCGGCAATAGCGCCGAAGAAGTTACTGCCGCTTTGAAGGCTGGCACATCCGGCATCGTTGCCTCCGAGGTGATGGCCGAGCACGGGTTCCGTAGTCAGATTGCCGGTACGTTGAAGATTGACGTGACCGAACATGTCGACAAGCGCCGCCTGCGCTTCATGGGGCCGGGGGCGGCTTATGCCCATATCGCGATGGAGCAAGCGATTGCCGATGCGGGCCTTGAAGAAAGCGATATCGTTAACCCGCGCACGGGGCTGATCGCCGGATCGGGCGGGCCATCCACATCGGCCATGTTTACGGCGCACCAATCGGTGCTAAAAACGGGTGCTACCAAACGCATCGGGCCATTTGCCGTGCCCAAATGCATGGGCTCTACGATTTCCGCCAACTTGGCGACAGCCTATCAGATCAAGGGGATCAACTACTCGATCACCTCGGCTTGTTCGACCTCGTTGCACTGCATCGGGGCCGCATCCGAGCAGATCATGATGGGCAAGCAAGACGTCATGTTCGCCGGTGGCGGCGAGGAACTCGATTGGACGCTGTCCTGCCTGTTCGACGCGATGGGGGCTATGTCCTCCAAGTATAACGACACGCCGACACTCGCGTCCCGCGCCTTTGACGCCAACCGCGACGGCTTTGTGATCGCAGGCGGCGGCGGCATGGTGGTGCTGGAGGATCTGGAGCACGCCAAGGCACGCGGGGCAAAAATCTACGCGGAGGTCACCGGTTTCGGGGCCACGTCAGACGGGGCCGACATGGTGGCCCCATCGGGCGAAGGCGGCGAGCGCGCGATGCGTCTAGCCATGAGCACCATTCCAGAAGGGCGCAACGTCAGCTACATCAACGCACATGGTACGTCTACGCCTGTTGGGGATGTGGGCGAAGTCGAAGCCGTGCGCCGCGTGTTTGGCGAGGGCTCCACCCCTCCGATCAGCTCTACCAAGTCCATGACAGGTCACTCCCAAGGGGCGACCGGTGCGCAAGAAGCGATCTATTGCCTGCTGATGCTGAAAGATGATTTCATCACACCGTCGATCAATGTGGAAACGCTGGATCCCGCGCTCAACGCAAATGAAATTGCCACAACGTTGGTCGAAAACGCGGGGTTGGATACCGTTATGACGAACTCTTTCGGGTTCGGTGGCACCAACGGTTCCATGATGCTTTCTAAGTTTAAGGATTAATTTATGTCTGACCTGATGAAGGGCAAGCGCGGCCTTATTATGGGCGTCGCGAATGAACGCTCTATCGCTTGGGGCATCGCGAAAGCCATGGCCGCAGAAGGTGCCGAGCTGGCGTTTTCCTACCAAGGGGATGCATTTGGCAAACGTGTAGAGCCGCTGGCGGCGTCGCTGGGCTCCGACATCTTGGTTGATGTGGACGTCACCGACGACGCATCTCTGGACGCTTGTTTCAAAACGCTGGAAGACAAGTGGGGCAGCCTCGATTTCGTGGTTCACGCCATCGCATTTTCCGACAAGAACGAACTGACGGGGCGTTTCATCAACACCTCGCGCGACAACTTCAAGAACTCCATGACCATCAGCTGCTACTCGCTGATCGACGTGGCCCGCCGTGCGGCACCGTTGATGAAAGACGGCGGCACATTGCTGACGATGACCTACCAAGGCTCCAACCGCGTGACGCCCTATTACAACGTCATGGGCGTGGCCAAGGCCGCGTTGGAATCAACCGTGCGTTACTTGGCAAACGATCTGGGGCCAGACGGCATTCGGGTGAATGCTATCTCCCCGGGCCCGATGAAGACATTGGCAGGTGCAGCCATTGGCGGCGCGCGCAAGACGTTCCGCCAGACCGAGGCGAATTCCCCGATGCGCGCGAATGCCACGCTGGATGCGGTGGGCGGCACGGCTGTCTACCTTGCCAGCGACCACGGCAATTGCACCACCGGCGAGATCATTCGCGTCGATGGTGGCTATCACGTGCTTGGGATGCCGCAGCCGGAAAACCTGTAGGAAACCGACGCTACTTTGGCGTTCTATCCTGCGGCCAAGTCAATGTGAGACTGACATGCTAACCTTGCTTTCCGCCGCCGTTCTTTGTGTGCTGATGCTCTATGTTTTGCGCGGCGGGCTGGCGTCGGCAAATGGTTTCACCATTGTCGGGATGGATGTGCAGGGGTTGGGCATGGGGGTGCTCGCGTTCGTCGCGGCAGCTTGGTACTTTGGGCCTCTCTACGGGGTGGCGATTGTGATTTCGGTGATGATCCATGAATTTGGACATGTCGCCGCGTTTCGGATCGCAGGCCATGACGACGCAAGGTTCCGTTTGATCCCGCTTATGGGTGGCGTGGCGATTTCAGACAAAGCGCCGGAAAGCCAAGCGCACGACTTTTTCATCACCTTGATGGGGCCAGGGATATGCCTCGCGCCAATGGCGTTCGCCTATGCGCTGGCGGATGTTGTGCAGCCGGTGTCCCCCGCAGCGGCAGAATTTTTGTGGACATTTGCCTTGGTCACAGCCGCGTTGAATTTCTTCAATCTTTTGCCGTTCTGGCCGCTTGATGGTGGGCGCTGTTTGCGCATTCTGACGGATACCTTTGCGCCCGGAGCGACAAATGTTGTGACGATGATCATGAGTGCCGCGATGGCGGCCGCAGCCGTGGCAATGCAATCTATGGCGCTGTTTTTATTCGCAATACTGGGGGCGCAATCGCTCTTTAGTTGGTCTCAGGCATGGGCGCAAAGGCGTCAGATGACCAAGATGCAAGGCCTGTTGGCCCTGTCGGCCTATCTGTTTACGGCAGGCGCTCATCTCTTGGGGGGCTACACAATGCTGGTGCGCTTCCTTTAGGCGTTTTCCTCTGTGGCGGGCTGTGCAAAGCTGGGCTGAGCAACCGGAGGACTTTGAATGCCGATCACCACTTGTGTTTTTGATGCATATGGAACGTTGTTTGACGTCGCGGCGGCGGCCCGTCTTGCGGCCGACGAACCCGGGCGAGATGCCTTGGCCGCCTGTTGGCAAAAACTGGCGGCCGACTGGCGCAGCAAGCAGTTGCAATATACTTGGCTGCGCGCGGTGACAGGCGATCACGCGGATTTTTGGGATGTGACGCAGCACGGTTTGGACTGGGCGATGGAGGCCAATGGTCTGGACAGCTTGGAGCTGCGCGAGCGGCTTCTTGCCCTTTACTGGGAACTCCGCGCCTACAAAGAGGTCCCCGCCATGTTGGCCCAGCTGAAGGCTGCGGGAATGAACACAGCAATCTTGTCCAACGGATCGCCCGACATGTTGGATGGGGCCGCGACCTCGGCGGGGATCAGCGGCACGCTGGACGATATCTTGTCAGTAGAAGACGTAGGCGTTTTTAAACCTCATGCCTCGGTTTACGATCTTGTTGGCAAGCGTTTCGGCTGCGCCAAGGAAGAGGTCCTATTTGTGTCTTCCAACGGGTGGGATGCGGGCTGCGCCACGGGCTACGGTTTCACGACGGCGTGGGTTAACCGCGCCAACGAGCCGGTGGACCGCCTGCCGTGGACGCCCGCGCATATCTTGAACGATCTCACAACCATTCCAAAATTGGTCGCCTCCCTATGAGCAAATTTACCACCGCCGATGGCACGTCCTTGCATTTCACCGATGAGGGGGAGGGGCTGCCGATCCTGTGTCTGGCTGGCCTGACCCGCAATGCGACCGACTTTGATTACGTCGCGCCGCATCTGGATGGCGTGCGTTTGATCCGCATGGATTACCGTGGCCGCGGGCAGTCGGATTGGGCCGATCCCTCGACCTACACGATACCCCAAGAAGGCATGGACGCCCTTGCTTTGCTGGACCACTTGCGCGTTGAAAAGGCGGCGATTTTGGGCACCTCTCGTGGAGGGATCATTGCCATGGGGTTGGCGGCGACTGTGAAAGATCGCCTGTTGGGGGTTTGCTTGAATGACATCGGGCCGGACATCGCGCAGGCGGGTTTGGAGGCGATAAAAGACTACCTTGGCCGCCGCCCCAGCTTCAAAACATTTGAGGACGCAACGACCCAACGTGCCAAGTTGATGGCAGGATTTGCCAATATCCCCAAGGATCGTTGGCGCGAGGAAGCGCATAAACACTACGTTGAGAAACCCGACGGGTTGGACATTAATTATGACCCGAAGCTGCGCGACAGTGTGCTGTCGGGTCCTCAAAATTTGAACCCTGATCTGTGGCCGTTTTTCGATGCGTTGGACGGCCTGCCTTTGGCGTTGCTCCGCGGGGCAAATTCGGATTTGCTGACCCGCGAAACCGCCGCCGAGATGGAGCGCCGCCGCCCTGACATGCTGTCGGTCGAGGTGCAGGATCGCGGGCATGTGCCCTTCTTGGATGAGCCGGAATCTCTGCTCACCATCAAGGCATGGGTGGAGGAAATGAAATGAACCTAGAGATGATCGAAGCCGCGGCGGGGCGTATCAAAGGGCACGCGCGGCGCACCCCTTTGTTGTCGTCACCATTCATAGACGAGATCGCGGGGCGGCGCGTGTTTGTGAAACCCGAAGCTTTGCAACACACCGGATCGTTCAAGTTTCGCGGCGCATGGTCTGCGGTTTCTGCGTTGACGGATAGTGCTTTGAAGGCGGGAGTAATTGCGTTTTCATCCGGCAATCACGCGCAAGGCGTGGCGCTGGCGGCGCGCGAACATGAAACTTCCGCAGTGATCGTGATGCCTGCGGATGCGCCTGAAATGAAGATCGAAAACACCCGCGCTTTGGGGGCGGAAGTTGTGCTTTATGATCGCGCAACCGAGGACCGCGACGAAATAGGAACCCGCCTTGCAACCGAGCGCGGCCTGACCCTCATCAAGCCGTTTGACGAACCACTTGTGATTGCGGGCCAAGGGACCATCGGATTGGAAATTCTGGATCAGTCCGCAGAAGTGGGCGCGAATGCCTCCGAGGTTCTCGTGTGCTGCGGCGGCGGTGGGCTGACCTCTGGCATTGCCTTGGCGTTAGAGGCCAAAGCACCCCAGATGCGGGTGCGCCCCGTGGAGCCAGAGAATTTCGATGATGTCACCCGCTCCCTTGAAGCCGGCGAAATCAAGCGCAACGCGAGCCTGTCCGGCTCCATCTGTGACGCGATCATTACGCCCCAACCGGGCGATGTGACCTTCCCGATCCTGAACCGCCTGTGCGGCGCGGGCATTGTGGTGCCGGAAGAAGACTGTTTGCGCGCCATGGCCGTGGCTTTCGCGCGGTTAAAGATCGTGTTGGAACCCGGCGGTGCGATTGCATTGGCCGCGGCGCTCTATCACGGCGCACAAATAGAAGGCGACGACGTCATCGCCATTGCCTCCGGCGGAAACGTCGACGCAGAGGTGTTTCAAATGGCGCTTACAAAATATGGGAAAGATGCATGACCGATTTCACTATTGCCAGCTTCAACGTGAAGAACCTGATTGGCGCGGATCAAGAATACTATCGGTTCGAGAAATACACGCCCGAAGAACACGCGTGGAAGGAAGATTGGCTTGCGGATCAGGTGTTTACCCTGAATGCCGACATCGTGGGTTTTCAAGAAATTTTCGACAAAGCCCCGCTGCAAGACGTGATTGACGAAGCCGACCGGCGTGGCAAAGCGTCAAACGAAGACGCGGTACCCGATCGCAACAAACGTTATGCGCGCAAGGCGATTTTTCGCAAACTTGCCTATGCGGATTATTCGGACGCAGCCTTAGCTTTCGCGCCCAATACCAATGATGGCGGCCCAGGCCAGCGGCGCCCAGGCCTTGCGATCCTGTCGCGCTACGGCTTCGTGGGACAGCCCGAGGTGATCCAGAATGTCGACCCGAATTTGGTGATCCCTTTCGGTTTGATGGGCGAGGGCAACGGTGGGTCGTTTACCTTGGACCGCTTGTCTCGCCCGATTTTGAAAGCACGCATTCCGGTGGGAAAACAGGTGGTGACAGTGTTTAACTGCCATCTCAAATCCAAGCTGGGTGAATTTGTGCACCCCGAAGGCGGTCAAGCTCCTGAGGTGGATTTGGTCAACTATGACCCCGTGGGGCGGGCGCTTGGGGCTTTGCGCGCCGCGACACGCAGAATGGCCGAGGCATGGGTGCTGCGCCAGTTGATTGTCGAAGAGATCAACGCGGGCAATCCGGTCATCGTGCTAGGCGATTTCAATGACAGTGAAAATGCGGTCAGCTCCGAGATTATTGCCGGTGAACGGCCGTTCAAAAACTATGCGTGGATGCGGCGCCATGACGCGAAGAAGTCCAACGATCGCTATACGGATGCCGAAAACGAGGTCATCCAAGACAAGATCGAAGCGGTGCGACTGGAAAGCTGCGAAAAGCTGTTTGTGCGCAAGTCCCTGCGCGACATGGTCTACACCTCGGCCTTTGGTGGCGTGTTCGAGAGCATCGATCAAATCCTGCTGTCGCGCCATTTCACCGGTGGCAAAGATCAAATCGGGGAGATGTCGTATTTCTCGGTGTTCAATGACCATTTGACCGACGGCTCACATCCCGAAGCCCCGTATAACAAGCTGGCCTCGGATCACGGGCAAATCATGGCACATCTACGGCTTTGGGACGCCTGAAGGCCCGCGCCACTGTTCCCCATGCGATTAACATAATGGCCATGGCCAACAAAAACGATGCCCCAGGGAATTGGAACGCGGCATCGCCGGTGAAATAGGAAAACACGCGGGTGAACACCAGCGGGGCAAAAATCATGCCAAGCGCGTTTATCGACGACATCACCCCCAGTAGTTCGCCTTGCTGGTTGTCGGCGGCTTGGCCCGACATCACCGATTGCAGCGCGGGGCCAACGACCGCTCCGAAGGCCGCGAGCGGGGTGAGCAAAAGCAAGATATACCCCTCCGTTGTGAGGGCCATCATCGCCATGGTCAGGGCGTTGTAGATCAAGCCCCAGAAAACGGTTTTGACTTCCCCCAACTTGGCGATGATCCAGCGGATCAGTACCGCTTGAGTGAGCGCCATAGACACGCCGTATAAGGCCAAAGACGCGCCGATAACGCTGGGGGACCATCCGAAACTGGCGGCGGTATAATAGGCCCAAACTGCCGGATAAACCATATTGGCGATCTGGTAGAAAAAATAGACTGACAGCAATGCGCCTAAGCGGGGCAGGGCAGAAATCGCTTTGAACCCGCCCACAGGGTTGGCCCGTCGCCACTCGAACGCGCGGCGTTTTTCGGGGGTCACGGTTTCCGGCAGGACGATAAGGCCAAACACAAAATTTGCGCCGGCTAAAATGGCGGCGGCCCAGAAAGGGGCGCGCGGCCCCCACTCGGCCAACAGGCCGCCGATAACCGGTCCCAGCACGAACCCAACGCCGAACGCGGCTCCGATCAGGCCGAAATTCTTCGACTTCTCGTCCTGCTTGGACACATCCGCCATGAAGGCGTTTGCTGTTGCATGAGTCGCGGCGGTGATCCCGCCGATGATGCGCCCGATCAACAGCAACCAAATCGTGCCAGCCAGCGCCATTAAAACATAGTCAAAGGCCATCACCGCATTTGAGGTCAGCAAAACCGGCCGCCGACCAAAGCGGTCTGACAGCCCGCCAATTGTCGGAGAAAACACAAATTGCATCAGGGCAAATACGGCGGATAAGATCCCGCCCCAAAGGGCCGCCCCCGAAATGTCGGTGTGCCCCACGTCTTGGATCAATTCGGGCATGACCGGCATGATCAGCCCGATGCCCATGGCGTCGATCAGAACGGTGATCAAAATGAACGTGATGGGGAGATTTCGCTTCATACTAACCTGAATGACCGTGCCGTCAGGGTTTATCAAGGTTTACGTATGGCCAATGTCGCGAAAGAACTGGGACAATAGCTTTGCGAATTGCTCCGGTTGCTCCACGCAGGGCAGGTGGCCCGCGCGGCGGATGAGCGCGAACTGGCTGCCTCGGATCAAGTCGGCGGTCTCGCGGATCAGGTCCGCAGGGGAGGTGCCATCCTCACTTCCGGCGATAACAAGGGTTGAGAGGGTCAGCGAGGCGGTGGTCGTGTAAAAATCGGTTCCGGCAATGGCTGCGCAGGTGCCTTGATACCCTTGCGCTGGTGTCCCGATCAGCATGTCGCGCCAATGGTCCGCCTCCTCAGTCTTCAGAAAGGCCCGGGAAAACCACTTCTCCATGACGCTGTCGGCGATGGGCTCCAGTCCACCAGCTTTCACGGCAGCGATCTGGTCTTGCCACATTGGGCCATAGCCCATTTTCGCGGCACTGTTCGACAACACCATGGCGCGGATTTGATCCATTCGTTTCTTGGCCAGCCCCTGCGCAATCATTCCCCCAACGGAGTGTCCGACAAACACGCAGTCACGAATGTTCAGGTGATCCAGCAAGGCCTCTGCATCGCGCACCAACATGCCCATGGAATATGGGGCGTCCGGCACCTCTGACGCCCCATGCCCACGCATGTCGTATCGAATGAGGCGCAGGGTTTGGGGCAGCAGCGGAATGATCTTGTCCCAAAGTCCCAGCGTGGTGCCCAATGCATTGGCAAACACCACAGGGCGCCCGTCGGAGGGGCCGTCTTCAACAACGTTCAAGGTGATATGTCCAAGGTCGATTTGCATGGGCTCTCCTCACTTCGGTGATGTGGCGGAACGCGAATTAATGTCGGTAACGACCCAGTTTGTCGCGAAGAATGCTTGCGGAATGAAGGTTTCAGAGGTTGTCTTCAAGGGTAACATTCCGCGAGGGCTACTGAATGACCAAAATCAAAGCAGCTGTGTGCCATGAATTTGGCGCCCCCCTAAGCATCGAAAACGTGGAGCTTCGCGCCCCGCAAGCGGGCGAGGTGGAGGTCGATCTAGAGGCCTGCGCGATTTGCTTTTCGGATATTTCGTTCATCGATGGCGGCTGGGGAGGGGACTTGCCAGCGGTGTACGGCCATGAGGCAGCTGGGCGTGTGTCGGCACTTGGGGCAGGGGTCACGGGGTTGTCGATCGGGGATGCGGTCTTGGTTACCTTGATCCGGTCATGCGCGACCTGCACACCCTGCGCCTCTGGGGTGCCCACGCAATGCGCCACGCCCTACGACCGCATGGCCGGCCCTTTGTCGATGCCCGATGGGGGGGTGTTGGAACATGGTCTTGCCTGCGGGGCCTTCGCCGAGCGCGCGGTGGTCGACCAAAGCCAGATTGCCCGCATCCCCGATGACATCCCGATGGACGCGGCCTCTTTGTTGTCATGCGGCGTGGTCACAGGGGTCGGTGCGGTGGTGAACACAGCCAAAGTGCGCCCGGGTCAAAATGTGGTGGTGATCGGGGCGGGCGGCGTAGGGTTGAACGCTATCCAAGGTGCGGCGATTTCTGGCGCGGCGCGCGTTATTGCGATTGATATGGTGCCGGAAAAATTGGATGTGGCCAAAGAATTTGGGGCCACAGACGGTGTTCTGGCAACGGAGTCGAAGCCGTGGGAGCAGGTTGCCAAGATCACGGGCGGGCGCATGGCGGATGCGGTCATGGTCACCGTTGGCGCCATCCCTGCCTTCGAAAACGCCCCGCGGTTTCTTGGGGCGGGCGGCAACATGTATCTGGTCGGCATGCCGCATTCAGGTGCCAAGGCGACTTATGAACCGGTCATTTTCGGGGCGCTGGCGCAGGGCATGAAAGGCACCAAGATGGGCGATGTCGTATTGAAACGTGACATCCCGTGGCTGGTTGATCTTTATGCTCAGGGGCGTCTGAAACTTGATGAGCTGGTGTCGGGTCGCTGGCGTCTCGATCAGATAAACGAGGCAATTGCCGACACGCGCTCCGGCGCGGCGCGGCGTAATGTGATAATGTTCAAATGAAGCTGCAGGACCTGAAAATAATCGTGACCTCCCCCCCTGCACCTGGGTGGGGCGGTCAATATTGGATATTCGTAAAACTCACCACCGCTTGCGGCATTGAGGGCATCGGTGAGGTCTATGCTTCTGCGGTGGGGCCTGACGCGATGCGCGCGGTGATCGAAGATGTCTTTGCGCGTCATATCGAAGGCGAGAACCCCGAAAACATCGAGCTGATGTTTCGCCGTGTCTATTCTTCGGGGTTTACCCAACGGCCCGACCCGACGGTTATGGGCGCGTTTTCGGGGTTGGAAATGGCGTGCTGGGATATCTTGGGCAAGGCACGAGACCGGCCGGTTTGGGCACTGCTTGGCGGGAAAATGAACCCGCGCATTCGGGCCTATACCTACCTGTATCCATTGCCTCATCACGATCTGACAGAGTTCTGGACCTCGCCGGATATGGCCGCGGAATCCGCGTTGGATGCGGTGGAACGCGGCTACACGGCAGTGAAGTTTGATCCGGCCGGACCCTATACCCTTCATTCCGGACACCAGCCCGCGATGTTCGACATTTCCCTATCGGTGGCTTTTTGCAAAGCGATCCGTGATGCGGTGGGCGACCGCGCGGATTTGCTGTTTGGGACACATGGGCAGTTCAACACATCTGGCGCGATACGCTTGGGGCAGGCCATCGAGCCCTATGCGCCTTTGTGGTTTGAGGAACCTGTGCCACCCGACAACCCACTGGAGTTTGCCGAGGTCGCGCGGGCGGTGCGAATCCCGATTGCCGCGGGGGAAAGGCTGACGACGAAGGCGGAGTTTGCCACTCTTTTGCGCAGCGGTGGGGTGAAAATCCTGCAACCGGCGCTTGGGCGTGCAGGCGGGATTTGGGAGGCGAAGAAGTTGGCGGGGCTGGCCGAGGTGTTCAACGCCGAGATGGCACCACATTTATACGCAGGGCCGGTGGAATGGGCCGCGAACATCCATTTGGCGACTTCGATTCCGAACCTTTTGATGTGTGAAACAATCGAAACTGATTTCCATTCCGACTTGGTCGGCGGTGCGATTGTCGTCGACAATGGCTACATCACGCCGCCTGAAACCTCTGGATTGGGCATCATCTTGAATGAAGAACTGGCGGCGGCTCACCCGTTCACGGGGACCGGCCTTCACTTACAAATGCAAGAAGAGCCTTGCGACTACCAAAACGGCAATGCGTTTGCTGGGGGGGCGCCGCTTAAGACTTAGAGGTTTCATGCTCCAGCCGCAGCTTGGCCACGGCTTCGTTTTGATCTTCTTTGTTGCTAACGATCAGGCTGGCCTCGACATAGTTCAAATGGGCCTCGACGGCGGCGCGGGCGCCCGCTTCGTCGCGCGCCAGAAGTGCGGTGTTGATTGCGCGGTGTTGCTCTAGCAATGTGTCGCGTGTGGTGCGTTGTTTGAACATCATGTTGCGGTTGTAGAAGACCCCTTCGCGCAGCATTTGAAACATCGCGCGCATCATATGCAACATGATGACGTTGTGGCTGGCCTCGATAATGGCGAGGTGGAATTCGGCGTCCAGCTGGGCTTCTTCGGCGGGGTTGCGTTTGGTATGTGCGGCTTCCATTTTGCGGTAGATGGTGTCGACAACCTTTAGATCCGTATCAGAGCCCAGACGGGCTGCGCGCGCAGCGGCCAAGCCTTCAAGATCGCGGCGAAAGGAAATGTAGTCGAACACCGCCTCATCATGCCCTGCAAAAAGCTTCACCAATGCGTCTGAAAAGGCGGCCCCCACGACCTCGGCTACATAAATACCCGCACCCGCTTTGGTGGCCAGCAACCCGCGCTCTTGCAGGTTCGCCACGGCTTCGCGCAAGGACGGGCGGGACACTCCCATTTTATCGGCCAATTCACGCTCGGAGGGCAACCGCTCCCCGGGTTTCAATATGCCGCGCAGGATCAATAGCTCGATTTGGCGCACCACAGCGCTCGAGAGTTTTTCGGCTTCGATCTTCTTGAACGGCATTTGGTCACCCTGCTGAATTGGTAAATTCATATGACCAGCGGGGGCGTTAAACAACAAAAAACGGCCCCATGTTTTGGGGCCGTTCTTGTCGCATAGGTCGATTTTAGGCCGCGTTGGGGCGGATAACGATGTCGACACGGCGGTTCTGCGCGCGGCCTTCTTCGGTTAGGTTGGAGACAATCGGGCGGGTCTCACCTTGCCCGTAAGACTGGATGCGGGACGGGGTGACGCCGCCGTCTTCCAAAGTGAAGGCCACCGCTTGTGCGCGGCGCTCCGAGAGGTCGAAGTTGTGGCTGTCCGAGCCAGTGTCATCCGTGTGGCCAACAACATTTACTGATGTGTCGGGGTAATCTTGCAAGTTGCTGGCAAGCGCGCGCAGGTCCTCGCGCAGATCATATCCCAGATCGGCGCTATCCACCGCAAACAGCAGGTCTTGCGGCATGGTCACCCGCAGCTCTTCACCGGTGTTCACAATTTCGATGTCTTCATTCGGAATGTCGCGGCGTAAATCTGCGGCCTGTTTGTCCAGCTGATGGCCAATGACGCCACCGGCGGCTGCACCAATGCCTGCGCCAACAATGCCCTTGATCAGCTTGTTGTCGTCGCTGGATGCGCCAATGAGCCCGCCAACCGCACCGCCGATAATGGCGCCGGTTTGGGATTTGTTAACATCGGAAAGGCTGTCAGTCGTGCATGCGCTAACAGCAAGGGTGGCGGCCGCAAGGGCTGCGATGGTTTTGATCGTCATGGTACCTGCCTCGGTATATGGGTCCCGCCTTTGCGGCGTGGGTTATGGGCAGAATATAGGCCATTTCGGCGCCTGTGTTAAGGGGGAAGCGTGGGCCGGCGAAAACCTGCCGCCGGCCTCAGCTTCTAGGTGTAGGGGCGGATGACGATCTCGACCCGCCGGTTCTGCGCCCGCCCCGCAGCACTGTCGTTGGAGGCAACAGGTTGGCTTTCGCCTTGACCTTTGACGCGCAAGCGCCCGTTTGCGACGCCGGCGTCACGCAGCACAAATGACACCGCCTGCGCGCGGCGTTCCGACAGGTTTTGGTTGTAGCCGGCATCCCCCGTGCTGTCGGTATGCCCCACGATCACCACGTCACTATTGGGGTAGTCGTTCAGGTTGTTGGCCACCGCCCTCAGGTCAGCACGCAGGTCGGGCCGCAGCCTTGTGCTATCTGTGGCAAACAACAAATCTTGCGGCAAGGTGACCCGCAATTCAGAGCCGGTGTTCACCACCCCGACATTGTCATTGCCAAGATCGCTGCGCAATTCGTCCGCCTGCCGGTCCAGACTGTCGCCAATCGCACCCCCAACCGCCCCGCCAATCGCGGCTCCGATTATGCCGCGCTCCAGCTTGTTGTCGGAGGTGGAGTTCGCCCCCAATGCGCCCCCGATGACGGCCCCGATGACGGCGCCGTTTTTGGTGCGATGGTCCGGTGTTGTGGCGTCGCAGCCCGCAAGAAACAGGGCAGCCGCCGGAAGGGCCAGAAGAAGTGGTTTCATAGGTTTTGTCCTCGTTAAGGCGCGCCTGTGTGGCGCTTCACCTCTTAAGGTTGGGACTGGGGGGCAGGGTTGCAACCAACAAGAACGTGACGCCAGCGGTGATCCGCCGCTTCATAAGCTGGTTTTTGCCGCCTCATAGGCCAGCATTGCGCGTTTCATCGGCAAACCCCAGTGATACCCGCCCAAACCGCCGGATTTTCGCAACGCACGGTGGCAGGGGATCAACCAGCTGATGGGGTTGCGCCCCACGGCCGTGCCCACTGCGCGCACGGCCTTTTTGTGGCCGATGGTGTTGGCGATTTCGGAGTAGGTCACGACATGGCCGTTGGGCACGGCCAGCAGGGCCTCCCAAACCTTGATCTGGAACGGCGCGCCTATCAGATACAAGGGCGCGGCCTCGCCTGCGGCCTTCGCGCCAAAGGCGGCTAGGGCCCAAGGGCGCAGCATCAAAGGGTCTTCGACAAAGGTGGCATGGGGCCACCGCTGCACTAAATCCTCCATGGCGAGGGTTTCACCGATTTCCGCGCTGAACCCTATGCCGCATATGCCTTTGGTGGTGCCCATCACAATGGCGGGGCCAAAGGGGCTATCGAACCAGCCCCAGCGGATCGTCAGACCTTCGCCTTTTCTGGCAAATTCCCCGGGGCTCATGGCCTCCCACTTCACGAAGAGGTCATGCAGACGCCCCGATCCCGATAGCCCGACAGAGCTGGAGGTCTCCAGCATGGTGAAGCGCTCTTCCAGTAATGTCTTCGCATGCCCTAGTCGCAAATATTGTTGCAAGCGCGATGGCGACACCCCCGCCCATTTGCTGAAGACGCGTTGAAAATGCGATGGGCTCATCTTCATGTCTCGGGCCAATTGGTCCAGCGACAAGGGGCCGTCGCTGTGGGTGTCGATTGCTTCAATAGCGCGTTTCACCAGCCCGTAGTGGTAGCTGCCCTCTGATGCCGTGATCTGTTCTAGATTCTGTTCCATGCGTTCAACTTAGGACTGCGTGCCTTTCATATCGACCCGTTTTTTGCGCATTTTCGCCGTTCGGGAAAACCTTGCCCCCGCGTGGGGGACGTTGCATACCGCGCCTATGACAAAACCCGCCAAACAGCTCGACTATCATACGATCCACGAGATTTTCACGCGCTTTAGGGCGTCCGACCCCGAGCCAAAGGGCGAGCTGGATCACGTCAACGCCTATACATTGGTGGTGGCTGTGGCCCTGTCTGCGCAGGCGACGGATATTGGCGTCAACAAAGCAACCAAGAAGCTGTTCGAGATTGCGGACACCCCGCAAAAGATGCTCGACCTTGGGCTGGACGGCGTGACAGAGCATATCAAGACCATCGGCCTGTACCGCAACAAGGCAAAGAACGTCATCAAGCTAAGTCAAATTCTGGTCGATGAGTATGGCGGCGTTGTGCCGTCATCGCGGGCCGCGCTGGTTAGCCTGCCGGGTGTTGGGCGTAAGACCGCAAATGTGGTGCTGAACATGTGGTGGAGCTACCCGTCGCAGGCCGTCGACACCCATATCTACCGCATCGGCAACCGTACTGGCATCTGTCCGGGCAAAAACGTCGATGTGGTGGAACGCGCCATTGAGGACAATATCCCCGTCGAATTCCAACAACACGCGCACCACTGGCTGATCTTGCATGGGCGCTATGTGTGCAAGGCCCGTAAGCCGGTCTGCAACAATTGTATTATCCGAGATCTCTGCACTTCTGAGGACAAAATCCATGAGTAAGAAATTCCAAGTTGTCGGCATTGGCAACGCAATGGTCGACGTATTGGCCCACGCATCTGATGCATTTTTGGCCGAGAACGGCATTGAAAAGGGCATCATGCAGCTCACCGACCGCGCGCGCGGCGTGGAGCTTTACGGCTTGATTGGTCCGGCCAAGGAAATTTCGGGGGGATCGGCTGCAAATACGATCGCGGGTATCGCGCATCTGGGCGGCTCCACCGCCTATGTGGGCAAGGTCAAGGATGACCAATTGGGCGAAATTTTTGCCCATGACCTGCGTGCGCAAGGCGCCGTTTACGAGACCCCTTTGGCGCCTGCATCGCACGAGGCCGAAACCGGTCGCTGCATCGTGCTCGTGTCGCCGGATGGGGAACGCTCGATGAACACCTACTTGGGTGTGACCGAATTCCTTTCACCTGATGACGTTGACGAAGACCAGATGGCACAGGCTGAATGGATCTACCTCGAAGGCTACCGTTTTGACGGGCCAGAATCCGTCGCGGCCTTCGACAAAGCGATCCATGCCTGCACCGGTGCGGGGGGGCGCGTGTCGCTGACCTTGTCCGATCCTTTCTGTGTTGGGCGTCACCGCGACGCATTCCGCAAGCTGATCCAAGATCATGTAGATCTGCTGTTTTGCAACCGCGCTGAAATGTTGTCGATGTATGAGACCGAGGATTTCGACGCGGCATTGGAACAGGCGGCCTCGGAGGTCTCTATTGTGGCCTGCACCGACGGAGAAGACGGGGCACATGTGTTATCCGAGGGCAAGCGCTGGCATGTCCCAGCAATGCCGGTTCAAATTGTGGACGCCACTGGGGCGGGTGACCTGTTCGCGGGTGCATTCTTGTGGGGGCTGACAAATGGTCACGACTTGGAAACCTGTGGTCGCATGGGCTGTGTTGCGGCCTCCGAGGTGATCTCGCACATCGGGGCACGTCCGGAAGCCGAGTTGCAGGCATGGTTCAAGGATCAGGGCTTGCTCTAATCTCGAACGGGTCCGGGCGTTTGCGCGGGCCCTGCCGCTGCTGCCACCACAATTGGGGTGGCGGGCGCTTAGCTTTGGCCGACGCGGCTGTGAATATAGCGGGCAAAGTCAAAATTTGGGCGCTCCAGATGCGAAAGCGGGCCCGGCTCTGACAGGCCAGCGGATAGACCGCGGTAGACCTTTTCGGTGCAGCCGCGGTCTTCTTCGTTCACCGCATCCAGCACAGATTTCAACGTTGCAAAATGCACGTCGGCTTCTGGGTCTGCGACAAATTCGGGGGCCAAGCCGCCGCCAAACAGGATGTTGACGTGATCCGGCCCGTCTGGGCTTAGCGAAAGATACCAAAAATAGCCTGGCGTCAGCGTAATGAGCAACGCGGGGTAGACTGAGATCAGGTAGGTTTTGCGCCGGTCTTCGCCTTGCAAATGCCGGTTGTTGGGGTGGGCCAGCGTTAGCTTGAAGCTGTCGTTTTTCAATATCCAGTGATAGTTGAAGGCAGGATGGCCTTCGGGGCAGGTCATCTCGTTCAGGTCCACGGTGCCGCCAATGGTGTCTGCATGGCAGACGGGCAAATGGTAGCTTTCCATGAAATTTTCCGCCAACACCTTCCAATTGGTATTCCAATGATGGTTTTCTCGGAAGGTCTCGACGTAGTCGCCCATCTTGTAGTGGCCCACCAGATCAGACACGCCAGCCAATGCCTCATGCACATCAGGCGCATCGGGGTTGATGGTGAGCATGATCCAGCCTTGCCAATCGGTGCAGCGAATTTCAGGCAGGTGAATATCGGCTTTGCAGAAAGCCTCGTTCTGCTCCATCGCAGGCGCCCCACGAAGTTGGCCGCCCAAATCATAGGTCCACGCGTGATAGGGGCACACGATAGAACGCGTGTTGCCACGACCTGTCAAAAGCGTGGACATGCGATGCCGGCAGACGTTGGACTGGGCGCGCAAGTTTCCATCCGTGTCGCGCAGGACCATGATCGGCTCGCCCGCAACATCCATCGTCAGGTAATCGCCAACCTCGGGCAAAGCACTCGCGCGACCGGCGCAAACCCAGTCTTTGGCGAAGATTTTTTCAAGCTCCAGCGCGTTGAACTCAGGCGAGGTGTAAACCGACTTCGGCATCGCACTCGCCTGTTCGAACGGGGCCGCGACATTCGCTGCCAACTCGGACAAAGGGTCGTTGGATGCTTTTTCTGCCGTCATTAAGGGGCCCTTAGTCACCGAGTTTGGCGTGTACCTCATCCAAATCGATTTCCCCGATGGGCAGCTTGTTGCCTGGGTTCTCGAAGTCATATTTGAACAGATTGAAGTCGCGCTTGTAGATTTCATAGACCAAATGCATCGACAAGTCGTCGAAGTAGTCCTCAATCGGGTGTAGACGCTTGGGCCCGTGGCCTTCACTTTCGTTGAAGCGCGGGATTTTTGCGACGTCCACGGCGTGTTTCGTCTCCACCGCATCCATGACGGATTGCATGCCATCGTTAAACGTTTCGGTGAAGAAAATGTTGTCGTAGCGCCCGCCGTTCACAATGAAAGTCGAGATATGGCCGGACATGGCGGACCAGTGAATGTCTGGGTCCATCGGGCGTTTCCAGCGAATGGTGTCGCGGGCAAACAGCAAGAAGCGGCGAAACGATTCGATTTGGTCGAACTCGAAGCCGGTGTCAGGGTCGCCGACCTCAATGCCGTATTTCTGAACCAACAGGGGAACGAGGTTGCCACGATAGCGTTTGCCATTGCGTTGAATGCCGCAAATTTTGTCGAAGAAGGAAGACAAAATGCGCCCATAGGGGTTGCGAACGCAGGTAAACGCATAGCTTTTATGCGAGGTGACGTTCTTCTCGATCTTCGGCTGGCTGGCCTCAATGGCCCATTTGTGTAGCTTGCCGGTGGCGTCATGGATGTCGCCATCAAAGAATTCGCCATGATCGGAATAATACATAATCTGACCAATGGACGAGCACGCACATTTCGGCACCACGCGGTACACCATGCTCTCGCTCTCCGTCATCCAGGTGCCTGGAAACCCCATACTGTCGTCCTCGTTCTAGTACCAAGTGGCCGATTGTTTACGTTTTGGCCACAATTGCGCCTACAATTGCAATTGCGGTCTGTTTAAGCAACCACAGCTAAGGTTATGTAAGCAAACCTAAGAGAGTTTTAAGACAGGTCCGGGGTTGAATTCCAGATGGCAAAAATCGCCTTCATCTTGCTGTGTCATAAAGACCCCGGTGCGATTATCGACCAGGCTGAACGGCTGACAGCCGCCGGTGACTGCATGGCCATTCACTTTGACGCCAGCGCAGACCCGAAGGCGTATAAGCAGATTCGCGACGCCTTGGATGACAATCCCAACGTGGCCTTTGCCAAGAAACGCATCAAATGCGGCTGGGGCGAATGGTCCTTGGTGCAGGCCACCCTTCATGCCATGCGGGCGGCGGTCGACGAGTTTCCCCGTGCGACGCATTTTTATATGCTGTCCGGCGATTGCATGGCGATCAAATCCGCGACCTTCGCGCATGAGGCGCTTGATTCTAATGATGTGGACTATATCGAAAGCTTCGATTTCTTCGCGTCCGACTGGATTAAGACCGGTATGAAGGCCGACCGGCTGATTTACCGCCATTGGTTTAACGAGCGGGTGCACAAGTGGCTGTTCTATAAGTCCTACGAGCTGCAAAAGAAGTTTGGCTTCAAGCGCGATATCCCCGCTGATCTGCAAATGATGATCGGGTCGCAGTGGTGGTGTCTGCGCCGCCGCACGGTGGAGTGGGTGTTGGATTTCACGAAAGACCGGCCCGACGTGATGCGCTTTTTCAAAACCACGTGGATTCCGGACGAGACATTCTTCCAAACGCTGGTGCGCCATCTGGTGCCCTCCAACGAGATCAAAACCCGCACGCTGACCTTTCTCATGTTCACCGACTACGGCATGCCGGTGACATTCTACAATGACCACTATGACCTCCTGCTCAGTCAGGATTTCTTGTTCGCCCGCAAAGTTTCGCCAGATGCGCAGGAGCTGAAGGAACGTCTGGGGGATCTCTACGCCTCGGAACGGACGGACTTCCAAACCTCGAACGAGGGGCAGACATTGTTCAAGTTCCTGACAGGGCGTGGTCGCATCGGTCGCCGCTTTGCGCCGCGCTTTTGGGAACGTGAAAGCTCCCTCGGGCGCGACCGCGAATTGATGGTGATTGCCTGTAAAAAGTGGCATGTGGCCAAGCGGTTGATCCACCGCGTTATGGAGAATACCGAACTCAAGGGCGCTGAATATCTGTTCGATGAGGCTGGCACCGTTCTGCCCGACTTGGGCGGCATTCAAACCACGCTGGACAAACGCACCCGCCACCGCCGCGCTTTGATGCGGCTGCTCTATGATCACTATGAGCAAAACCGTATGGTGATCTGCCTTGATCCGTCCAATCTGGACCTGCTGAGCGACTTGTTCTCTGACAACTCCACCACGCGGTTGCTGGAAATCGAATGCCGCTTTGAGGATGAATATCTGTTAGGCCATGCCAAACGGGTGGGGTTGGCCGGCGAGATGACACCGCAAGACACCATTGACCGTCTTCTACCGACCGTGCGGCAGAACTTCTTGTTCGAGAGTGATCAAATCAAGGATGCAGATTTCCCCAATTACTTCAAAGTGTCGGAGAACCAGTCGCGGGATGAAAACATTGCTCCGCTGATGGCGTTTTTGGATGTGTCCGAAGACAAAGCCCGTGAAATACTGAACATCGACTACCTGTTTGAGGACTGATCCCCATGGCCTATATCTACGACGACCAGAACATTTTTGCCAAAATCCTGCGCGGTGAAATCCCAAACTCAACCGTGTTTGAAAACGATCACGCGCTGGCCTTTCGCGATATTTCCCCTGCGGCCCCAACGCATGTGTTGGTGATCCCCAAAGGGGCCTATGTGTCCATGGACCACTTCACCCAAGACGCCAGCGAGGCCGAGTTGGTGGGTTTCATGCGCGCCATCGGCGAGGTTTGCCGCCTAGAAGGCGTCAGCGAAGACGGATTTCGCGCAATTTCCAACACCGGCACCCACGGTGTCCAAGACGTGCCACATCTGCATGTGCATATCATCGGCGGGCGCCCGTTGGGCCGGATGATCGGACCAGCGGGTTAGGGCGAAAATTGTGACTTAGGCCGTCGGGCGTTCTGATGGGCCGAAGTCATATGGTACCAAGTCGATGTCGCTTTGGGATAGGGTTGAGGCGCCCAAAACCGTCACAAGTACCTCACCGTCGGCCAAGACATCTGCGCCTTCGCTGGTCGTCACGATTGTGACAACCGGAGCCGGACCTTCATCGCTATACAAAAGCCCGATGCGGTCTTCGCTGTTGTCGTAGTCTTCGATAACAGCACCGTTGTCCGCATTCAGCCATGTCCCCAAGGCAAAACGATCAGCCCCTTCGCCGCCGTTGGCAGTGTCTGCGTTGCCAATCTGGATAAGGTCGTCGCCAGCGCCGCCGCTCAGTTGGTCCCCTTCATCGTAATCGCTGTCGCCCAAAAGGTTGTCCGCGAGGCCGTCTTCCATGCCCACGATGTAGTCGTTCCCGTCGCCGCCCTTCACGATGTCCTGCCCGAGGTCACCAAGAAGAGTGTCATTGCCAGCCCCACCATTGAGCGTGTCATCACCGTCGTTGCCCGCGACGACATCGTTTCCGTCGCCACCAAATGCCACGTCGTTGCCTTGCCCGCCCAAGACCGTATCGTTCTCGGTGCCGCCGCGGAGGGTGTCGTCGCCTTCACCGCCAGAGACAAAGTCGCTACCTTCACCGCCATTCGCGATGTCATCCCCTGCGCCGCCGTAAATTTGGTCGCCGCCGCGGCCGCCGGTCAAGGCATCGTTGCCGTCACCGCCGTAAATTACGTCATCGCCTGCGCCTGCATATACAATGTCATCACCTGCGTAGGCCGCGATCATTTCGTCGCTGCCGTCCCCTCTGAGCGTTTCCGCCTCATCGGTGCCTTCAATGTCGAGCTCGGCATCAGGGTCCGGACCCGAAGTGCCACCATCACTGCTGCTAAAAACATCGCCTGCAATGCCGATGCCCAAAAGAGCCAACGCAACCAATCCAAACATAAAATACCGCCCCATTCACCAGAAAATTCAATGGGGCAAATAAGAGGTAAACAAGAAGTGAATGCCAGAGATATCGTTAAACATCGTTAATTTTCGCCATTTTTCCATCCTTTCGAAGCACGCATGGCCAACAATTCCGGTGCAGCGCGGAATTGTTTCCAAGCGGGCGACAATGCGGCGTTTGGCGGTCTGGGGCTGACCTTTAAAAACATGTGGCAAAGTACAGCGCCGAATCCCTCACTCGCCCCCTTGTCGATGTGCGTCAGGGCGCTATGATCTCCACTTCTGATATACTCTTTGAACGGGACGATTCATCATGGCCACTGCTGCCCCTGAGACCGAAATTGTGGACACCATGCGTATCGCATGTGACGGCGGCGAAGGGGCTTTGGGTCATCCGCGCGTCTGGCTGCAAATCCCTGCGGAAACCGGCTTCGTTGAATGCCCCTACTGCGACAAGAAAATCGTCCACAAAGACTTTGAGGGCAAGGTCTAGTGGCGTTTGGCAAGGGCTGCCATCTGCACCTGATCGACGGCTCTGCCTTTATCTTCCGCGCCTACCACGCCTTGCCGCCTTTGACGCGCAAATCCGACGGGCTGCCCATCGGGGCGGTTGCGGGGTTTTGCAACATGCTGCAGCGCTACGTCGAGGGCAACACCGGCTCCGATGCGCCGACCCATGTGGCCGTGATCTTTGACAAGGGATCACACACTTTTCGCAACGAGATGTACGACCTGTACAAAGCCAACCGCGACGCGATGCCCGAAGACCTGCGCCCGCAAATGCCCCTGACCCGCGAGGCGACGATTGCCTTCAATATCGCCTGCGAAGAAATGGAAGGCTATGAGGCCGACGACATCATCGCGACCCTCGCCGTGCAAGCGCGCGAATTGGGCGGGCGCTGCACGATCATTTCCAGCGACAAGGACATGATGCAACTGGTCGGTGGCGGCGTCGAGATGTATGACGCCATGAAGCACCGCGTTATCGATGTGGAGGGCGTCGAGGAGAAATTCGGCGTCGGCCCCAACCGCGTGGTCGATGTGCAGGCACTGGCCGGTGACACCGCCGATAACGTGCCCGGTGCGCCGGGAATTGGTGTGAAAACCGCCGCATTGCTGATCAACGAATATGGCTCGCTTGAGGAGCTGCTGGATCGCGCCGAAGAGATCAAACAACCCAAACGTCGCCAAACCTTGATCGACAACCGCGCGCAGATCGAGCTGTCCAAACGCCTTGTGCAACTGGACGAAAACACCCCGCTGACGTTCACAATCGACGATCTGGAGGTGCGCGACCCTGATCCCGAAAAGCTGCTGGCGTTCCTCGCCGAGATGGAATTTCGCACGCTCACCAAACGCATCGCCGACAAGTTGGGCGCCGAGGCCCCCGTGATCGAGGATACGGCCCCCGCGGCCTCCGAGGCACCGGAAATGCCGGACATCAAGGATGCGGTGTACGAGACCGTTCGCGACGCAAACGAACTGCAAAAATGGGTCGATCTGGCCTATGAGCACGGCCATGTCGCCGTGGATACCGAGACCACCGGCCTAGACGATATGGTGGTTGATCTTGTCGGCATTTCGCTGTGCGTAGTCGCGGGCCACGCCTGCTATATCCCGCTGGCGCATAAGCAGGGCGGCGATGATCTCTTCGGCGCGGATGAGCTGTCCGAAGGGCAGATGCCCCTGCAAGAGGCGCTCGATGTGCTCAAGCCCATGCTGGAGGATGGCAGCATCCTCAAGATCGGCCAAAACATGAAATATGATGCCAAGATATTCATCCGATACGGGGTGGATGTGGCGCAATTCGACGACACCATGTTGATCAGCTACGCGCAGAACGCAGGTCTCCACGGGCATGGCATGGACGCGCTGTCCGAGCGCTATCTGAGCCATAAGCCGATTTCGATCAAAACGCTGCTGGGCACCGGTAAAAAGCAAATCACCTTTGACCGTGTGCCAATCGACGATGCCACACCCTATGCCGCCGAAGACGCCGACATTACCCTTCGCCTGTGGCAGCTCCTGAAGCCGCAATTGCACGCCAAAGGTGTCGCGACGGTTTATGAAACGCTGGAACGCCCTTTGGTTCCCGTGCTGGCGCAGATGGAACGTCACGGCGTTAAAGTTGACCGCGACACGCTGAGCCGCATGTCGAACTCCTTCGCCCAGAAAATGGCAGGGCTCGAGGCGGAAATTCACGAGTTGGCAGGGCAGGACTTCAATGTCGGCTCACCCAAGCAACTTGGTGAAATCCTGTTTGATAAGTTGGAACTCCCGGGCGGCAAGAAGGGCAAAACCGGTGCCTATTCCACGGGTGTCGACATTTTGGAAGACCTCGCAACGGAGCATGAATTGCCCGGCAAGGTTCTGGATTGGCGGCAGCTGAGCAAGCTGAAGTCCACCTACACCGACGCGCTGCAAACTCACATCAATGCCGACACAGGTCGGGTGCACACCAGCTATTCCATTGTCGGGGCCAACACGGGGCGTTTGTCCTCGTCGGACCCGAACTTGCAGAATATCCCCGTGCGCTCCGAGGAAGGCCGCCGCATTCGCGAGGCCTTCGTGGCAGAGCAGGGCAATGTCTTGGTGTCCCTCGACTATTCGCAGATTGAATTGCGCATCCTTGCCCATGTCGCGGGAATTGATGCGTTGAAACAGGCATTCAAGGATGGCCATGACATCCACGCTATGACCGCTTCCGAAATGTTCGACGTGCCCTTGGACGAGATGACGGCAGACGTGCGCCGTCAGGCCAAGGCGATCAACTTCGGGGTGATTTACGGCATTTCCGGCTTCGGGTTGGCGCGCAACTTGCGGATCCCTCGGTCCGAGGCGCAGGGCTTCATTGATCGCTACTTCGAGCGGTTCCCCGGCATTCGCACCTACATGGACGAGACGGTGCAATTCGCCAAAGATCACGGGTATGTCCAAACGCTGTTCGGACGCAAAATTCACACACCAGAGATCGCCGCCAAAGGCCCGGGCGCAGGGTTTGCCAAACGCGCCGCGATCAATGCGCCTATTCAAGGGACCGCGGCTGATGTCATTCGACGCGCAATGATCCAGATGCCCAAGGCGATCAAAGACCTACCTTGCAAGATGTTGCTTCAGGTCCATGATGAGCTGATTTTTGAGGTGCCCGAAGACGCCGTGGATCACACCATATCGGTGGTGCGTGACATTATGGAAAACGCCTCTGATCCGGCGGTGAAATTCGATGTTCCGCTGGTTGTCGATGCGGGGCAGGGCGCGAATTGGGCCGAAGCCCACTAGCCGTTAGACAGTGCGCCGCACCGCCGCCGTCGCGATGCCCATTGCAACAAGCGCAGCCCCGCCCGCGCGGGTCAGCCAGACGATGACGGCCGGTCGTTGCATCTTGCTACGCATCTTATCCGCCAGCAGCGCATAAGCCAGCGCGTTGAGGGTGGCCAAACCTACAAAGGTGGAAATCAGGATCGCGAATTGCGGCAGCAAAGCCGCGCTCGGGTCAATGAACTGCGGCACAAAGGCAATGAAGAACACGATAGATTTCGGGTTCAAGGCAGTTACGATGGTGGCATTGGTAAAGCAGGCGCGCGCTGTCAGATCATCCGTTTGCTGCAGGCCGCCCAGTTTGGCACCTTTGGCGCTGCGCAGCAGTTGAAAGCCCATATAAACCAGATAGGCCGCGCCCAGCCATTTCAGCACCAAGAACACTTGGGCCGACGCCAAAACAATCGCGCCAAGTCCTGCCAGCGATGCGCTCATGGCGATCAGGTCACCAAGTGCTACGCCGCTTGCGGTCGCAACGGCAACCTTGCGCCCTTGGCTTAAGGCATAGCTCAGGACCAGCAAGATCGTGGGGCCAGGGATCAACAAAAGTGCCGTGGAGGCGGCGACAAAGGCCAGCCAGAGAGAAAAATCCATATGTTCGTCCTGATGATGAGGAAGGCGCGGTAAAAGCCTTTGAGTGCTGGTCTATTGGGGGAATGTTATCGGGTGTCTTTTTCCGGCTCAACAGGCACGGCCATGGGGCATTTGCAGCTGCGGTAGACGGATTTGCGCACGAATGGCCCAATGCTGAGCAACACGATGAATGCCACCGGCCAAGCATAGAGCCAAGCGCCCGACCAGACATGCATGAACGCGCCTGACAATCCAACCATTCGAAATGTTGCCACCCCGCAAACAAGCGACGACATCAGCGCCGAGGTCACGGCGCTAAACACGAGATGGGCAAAAAAGAATCGTGACATAAAGGTTCCCTGATCGGTGAAACTGTCACATCAAACTATTGGTGCATTTGGTCAAAGAATAGACTGTGAACGCACTGCCTCTGTGCATTGAAGCGCGAAACTGGCGGTAACTCTTTGAAAAATATAACAAGACCCTTCCGCTCACGCGCCTGTGATCAGCCCTCTAACGCGTCAGAACGGATCAACGGGAAAAATGCGCCTCCGGACCAAACCCCAAACCATCCATCGCGGTGAACGCCAAGATCCACCAGCCGGTAGAAACTTTTGCGATCCACCAAGGCCTCTAGATTGCGGCGCACCAAAACATAGGGCGAGGGTTCGCCATTGTCGTCGTAGGACACACGGATCGGGTGATCCGGCCCCGCGACAAACCGGTCTCCGACATGGGTTTCGAACCGCAGTTTTTGCGCTTCGCCTTCTCCGGCGGCATTGAAGTCCAAGGCCACAAAGGGCGCGTCATCGACCGTGATTCCCACCTTTTCTACCGGCGTGACAAGGAAATAGTCGTCGCCATCCTTGCGGATGATCGACGAGAACAGCTTTACCAGACCTTCCCGACCAATCGGTGTTCCCAGATAGAACCATGTGCCATCGCGCGCGATGCGCATATCCAGATCACCACAAAACGGCGGATTCCACTTATCAACCGGCGGCAAGCCCCCTTTGGCGCCCTCTTGGGCCGCGACTGCGATGCTTTCCGCCGATGGAAGCTCAAGCTTTTGTGCATCGGTGCCTTTTGCCATTCTCTTATCCCGCTATTTCTGCCTTTATGTAGATATTGATTATAGCCACCCCGAGGGAGTTGTCACATGGCAGACGCGCAGGAACTGGTAAAAGATATTGAAGCCCTTGCGGATAAGCTAAATGCGGCCCGCGCCAGCATTGGCCAGCAGATTATCGGGCAGCAGGATGTGGTGGATTTGTCCCTGATCGCGATGCTGTCAGGCGGGCATGCGCTGTTGATGGGGCTGCCGGGTTTGGGCAAGACGCTTTTGGTGGATACTTTGTCCACTGTTATGGGGCTCAGCTCCAATCGGGTGCAATTCACGCCTGATTTGATGCCCGCTGATATTATTGGCTCCGAGGTCTTGGAGACCGCAGACGACGGCAGCCGGTCGTTTCGCTACATTGAGGGCCCTATCTTCGCACAGCTTTTGATGGCCGATGAGATCAACCGCGCCTCGCCAAGGACGCAATCGGCGCTGTTGCAGGCGATGCAGGAGCATTCCGTCACAGTCGCAGGGGTGGATCACAAGTTGCCCGCGCCTTTCCATGTGCTCGCAACGCAAAACCCGCTGGAGCAAGAAGGCACCTACCCGCTGCCGGAAGCCCAGCTGGACCGCTTCTTGCTGCAAATCAACGTCGACTACCCTGACCGCGATACGGAGCGCGACATTTTGTTGGCGACGACGGGGACGGATTGCGCGCAGGCCTCCGAGGTCTTCACCGGCGACGAGCTCCTTGCCGCGCAAACCCTTGTGCGCCGCATGCCCGTGGGCGAGGCGGTGGTGGAACATATCCTTGATCTGGTGCGCGCTTGTCGCCCCGATGGGGCCGAGGCCACCGATCTGGTGCGGGACACCGTCGCTTGGGGCCCAGGTCCTCGGGCCGCGCAGGCCTTGATGTTGACCGTGCGTGCGCGTGCCTTGTTGCAAGGGCGTCTGGCACCTTCGTCCGACGATGTGCTGGCCTTGGCCGATCCGATATTGTCGCACCGCATGGCCCTAAGCTTTGCCGCCCGCGCCGAAGGACGGGTGCTGTCTGACGTCATCGCTGATGTCGCCGCGCAAACCGGTCAACGGAAAGCCGCCGCGTGAATCAATCCTCCCCGACAGATCAGGCCGCGACGCCCGCAAGCCTAAGGCACCGCGCCGAGGCGCACGCCAGTGCCTTTCCGCCGCTTTTGGCGCAGGCCGAGCATTTGGCCGCGACGGTTCTGCTGGGGGAGCATGGCCGCAAACGCGCGGGCATGGGGGATGAATTCTGGCAGTACCGCCCGACACAACACGGCGACGGGCTGCGCGATGTGGATTGGCGCCGCTCCGCGCGGTCGGATGCAACCTTTGTGCGTCAAAAGGAATGGCAGGCGGCGCAATCGGTGATGCTTTGGGTCGATGACGCGATGTCGATGTCATTCGCGGGAGGGAAGGATTGCCCGACGAAAGGCCACCGCGCTCGGGTGATTGCCATGGCGTTATGTGTGTTGCTCAACAAAGGTGGCGAACGTTTCGGCCTTGCGGATCGCGGCACGCCGCCGCGTCGGGGCGAGGGGCAGCTTGCCCGCATCGCCGGTCATTTGATGAATGCACAGGGCGCGGCGGAATATGGGGCCCCCAACGCGCGGGTGTTGCCTGCGGGGTCGAGGGCGGTGTTCATATCCGACTTTTTGGGCGATCCCGAACGGGTCAAAGACGCGCTGACCGCTGCCACGGATCGCGGGGTGCGCGGGGCCTTGGTGCAGGTTCTGGACCCCGACGAAGAATCCTTCCCCTACGACGGGCGCACCGTCTTCGAAAGCATGACCGGCGCGTTGAAATTCGAGACTTTGAAGGCCAATACCCTGCGCGAGGCCTATTTGAATCGTCTCGCGGCCCGCAAGGCCCTGTTGCAAGATCTGGCCCGAAAGACCGGCTGGCGCTACATGTGCCACCATACCAATGATCCTGCCGCCAAGTCGCTGTTGTGGCTTTATCAATCCTTGGAGCGCGGCGCGTCATGATCGCAAATCTCGCCTTTACCACGCCTTTGCTACTGGTGGCTCTTGCCGCATTGCCGGTCTTGTGGTGGCTGCTGCGCGCGGTGCCGCCCGCCCCTGTCAAACGCCGCTTTCCTGGGATCGCATTGCTGTTGGGGCTCACGGACGACGACACCCAAACCGACACAACCCCTTGGTGGCTGCTGATGCTGCGCATGCTCGCCGTTGCGGCCTTCATTGTCGGTTTTGCAGGCCCCGTCCTGAATCCCGAAAAGGACCGCGCAGGCAGCGGCCCGCTGTTGATCGCAATGGACGGGTCTTGGGCCAGTGCGCGCGATTGGCCCGCGCGCATAGCCCGTGTCGAGGATCTGCTGGCCGAGGCCGCCAGACAAGCCCGTCCCGCGGCCATTGCCATTCTGAGTGACCCGCAGTCTGGGGCGTTGAGTTTTCAATCTGCCGATGCTGTCGCTGCGACGCTCAAGGGAATTCAACCACGGGCATGGCAGCCGGACGCAGCGGGTCTGCAGGCATGGATAACCCGTTTGGGGGACGCAGACTTCGAGACGGTCTGGTTCTCCGACGGCCTAGAACATGATAGCCGTGCAGGGCTGTTGGCCGCTTTTGAGGCGAGAGGGGCCGTCACCGTAGTGGAGACCGCGCGCCCTGTCTTTGCGTTGAAGCCAGCCGTCTTCCAAGACGGCCGCATTTCGATAACGGCGCTGCGCAGCCCTGCAGCCTCTGCGCAGGAGGTGACGCTCTTAGCAGTTGGTCCCGATCCCAATGGGGCCGAGCAGACATTGGCCACAGGCACCGCTGCTTTCGCCATCGGGGCGATGCAGGCCGAAGTGCTGCTGGACCTCCCGTCGCAGTTGCGCAACCGCGTCAATCGCTTTGAGGTGCAAGGCACGCGGTCCGCCGGTGCTGTCACTTTGACCGATGATGCGTTGAAGCGCCGCGAGGTCGGACTGCTGTCTGGGCGCGACGACCAAGAGGCGCAAGACCTGTTGTCACCGCTGTACTACTTGAACAAAGCTTTGGTTCCCACGGCCGATCTGATCGAGGGCACCTTGCAAGATATGTTGCTGGCCAGCCCTGACGTGCTGATGTTGGCAGATGTGGCGACGGTCTCTGACGCAGAGCGCGACGCGCTTTTGGATTGGGTGGATGAAGGTGGCATGCTGGTCCGTTTCGCGGGGCCGCGTACCGCCGCTGCCGACATAGAACGCCGCGATCCTTTGATGCCTGTGCGCCTGCGTGCGGGCGGGCGCAGCGTTGGCGGGGCAATGTCTTGGGGAGAGCCGAAAGCCCTGCGCGCCTTCACCCGCGACAGCCCTTTCTTCGGGTTGGATGTGCCGGATGATGTGCAAGTGAGGTCTCAGGTTGTGGCCCAGCCCGATCCCGATCTCGCCGCCCGCACGATTGCCTCTTTGGCCGATGGCACGCCTTTGGTGACGCGCAAATCAATCGGCGATGGTCAGGTCATTTTGTTCCACGTCACAGCAAATGCCGAATGGTCGACCCTGCCTTTGTCGGGGCTGTTTGTGCAGATGTTGGAACGTCTCGCGATTTCCACGCGTCCCGCAGAGATCGCGCCGGACGATCTGATTGGTACCACTTGGGTGGCGGAAGAAACCCTCGATGCTTTCGGGGTGGTGCGCGATGCTGGAAACCTTGCGGGCGTCGCCGGTGAAAAACTGGCAGGTGCCGCGATCAACGCGGAGCTGCCGCCGGGTCTATATGCCGGAGGCGACCGCCGGATTGCTTTGAATGTCATGTCGGCGGATGCGACAGTTGCCCCAGCGGTCTGGCCTGCCGGCACACCTGTCGAAGGGCTGACAATCGCGCAAGAGACCCCCTTGATGGGCACGCTATTGTCATTGGCTTTGGGGCTTCTTTTGGTGGATATCCTCGCGTCCTTGGCCCTGTCAGGAAAGCTGCGCGGTGGCGTGACCGCCGCTGTTGTGGTGATGGCCGCCGCGGTCGCTGCCCTGCCGGAACACGCCGCCGCGCAAGAAGACAGCCGCGCATTGGAGGCCACATCCGAGGTTGTTTTGGCCTATGTAAAAACCGGTGATGCCAAACTGGATCAAGTGTCGGACGAGGGGCTTCGCGGGTTGTCGTTAAGCCTGTTCAGGCGCACTTCGGTGGAGCCAGCCGACCCCATAGCGGTCGACCTGGAGGAAGATGAGCTATCGTTTTTCCCGATCCTGTATTGGCCGATTATCGAAAGCCAGCCGACCCCATCCCCGCAAGCCTACGCGAAGCTAAATCGCTATCTGCGGACCGGCGGCATGATCTTGTTCGACACGCGCGATGGCAATATCGGCGGCTTTGGCGCGTCCACGCCGCTTGGTCGTAAACTGCAGGCTTTGGCGGCACCGCTGGATATTCCTGCGCTGGAGCCGATCCCGCAAGACCATGTGCTGACCCGTACCTTCTATCTGTTGCAGGATTTCCCGGGCCGGTTCACGTCGCGCGATATCTGGGTGGAGGCGGCACCCGCGACCGCCGAAGCCGTGGAGGGCTTGCCCTTTCGTGACCTGAATGACGGGGTGACACCGGTTTTGATCGGCGGCAACGATTGGGCAGCGGCTTGGGCGCGCGACGAACGTGGCAACCCGCGCTATCCGGTTGGTCGCGGGTTCGCAGGGGAACGCCAGCGCGAGTTGGCCATTCGGTTTGGGGTGAATGTTGTGATGCATGTGCTCACCGGAAACTATAAGTCGGATCAGGTCCATGTGCCGGCTCTGCTCGAACGGTTGGGAAACTAGCATATGGATGTGATTTTCGACCCTCTGATTCCTTGGCCGGCGATCTATGGCGCGGCCGCATTCTCTGGGCTGCTTATACTTCTTGCCATCTGGCGGCGGCTAAGCGGGTGGTGGTTGCGTGGGCCGGCATTGGTGGTGCTGCTGGTGGGGGTGATGAACCCGTCGTTGCAAGATGAGGACCGCGACCCGCTGACGGATATTGTGGTGATGGTCGTGGATGAAACCGCATCACAGCGCCTGTCGGATCGCGAAAGCCAGACGGCGCAGGCGGTGGCGGGAATGAGCCGCGACATTGCTGCGCGCGGGATGGAGCTGCGCAGGGTCACTGTGCCGGACGGGCAGGGGGATGCAGGCACCGAGGTGATGCGCGCCCTCACGGATGTTCTCAGCGAGGAGCCGAAGTCACGCATCGCGGGAACCATATTGATCACTGACGGCCAGCTGCATGATGCCCAACGTGCCCCAGCACTTGAGGCGCCTTTGCATACGCTGCTGACCGGACGGGCGACTGATTGGGATCGCCGCCTGATCGTCAAGAATGCTCCCGCCTTTGCGATCCTTGATGAGGAAATCACCCTCACTTTGCGTATTGAGGATCAAGGTCGGGTGCCGCAAGGCACGCCTGCGCGGGCCAGCCTGTCCATTGCAATCGACGGCGCTGCTCCGCAGACTTTCCAAGTCCCCACGGGCGAGGATCTGGAGCTGCCTTTGACCCTGCCTCATGGGGGGCTCAATGTGCTGCAATTCACCGTTGCCGCGGACGACACCGAGCTGACCGACCGCAACAACTCGGCCGTTGTTCAGATCAACGGTGTGCGTGACCGTTTGCGCGTTTTGCTGGTCTCCGGCGAGCCCCACGCAGGCGAGCGCACATGGCGCAATCTGCTCAAATCCGACAGTGCGGTGGATCTTGTGCATTTCACCATTCTGCGCCCGCCCGAAAAGCAGGACGGGGTGCCGGTGTCCGAGCTGTCCTTGATCGCCTTCCCCACGCGCGAATTGTTTCTGGAGAAAGTGGACGAGTTCGATCTGATCATCTTTGACCGCTACAAACGGCGTGGCATTCTTCCGGCGCTCTATTTCGACAGTATCCGGCAGTATGTCGAAAACGGCGGGGCTGTGCTGGTGGCGGCGGGGCCGGATTTTGCCTCTGCGGATAGTATTTACCGCTCCCCTTTGGGCGACATCATTCCCGCCGAGCCGACAGCGCGGGTGCTGGATCAAGGCTTTACGCCGCTAATTTCCGATCTGGGCGCACGCCATCCTGTGACCGAGGGCTTGGAGCGTTTTGCGCCGAACCCAACGGAAGACGCGGTGCCGGGCTGGGGCCGTTGGATGCGCCAGATCGAAGTAGATGCGCAGCGCGGGCAAACTGTCATGACCGGTGTGGACGACCGCCCGCTGCTGACATTGGACCGAGTGGGGGAAGGGCGCATTGCCTTGCTGGCATCAGATCAGGCGTGGCTGTGGCATCGCGGCTATGAAGGCGGCGGGCCGCAGCTGGAACTGCTGCGTCGCTTGGCGCATTGGATGATGAAAGAGCCCGACTTGGAGGAAGAAGCCCTGACCGCAACCGCAGAGGGGCAAACGATGACCCTGACACGGCGCACGCTTGAACTGGAAACCGGTGATCTGGAAGTCACGGCACCAGACGGGACGGTCAGCAATGTGCCGTTGGTTGAAACCTCTCCAGGGCGGTTCACGGCGACCTTTGATGGTCCGCAACAAGGCCTCTACCGTTTGAAAGAAGGGGACCTCGAAAGCGTGATTGCCCTTGGACCCGCCGCCCCGCGCGAATTCATTGAAACCATTGCATCCGGAGACAAGCTCGACGGCATAGTGAGCGCCACTCGAGGCGGCATCTTGCGGCTGGAGGAGGGCCTCCCGAACCTGCGGATGGTCGGCGAGGGCCGCAACGCAGCAGGTCGCGGCTGGATCGGGTTAACCCCGCGCAACGCCTATGTGACCACCAATGTGACCGTAACGCCGCTGTTGTCGCCATGGCTGTTTTTGCTGCTGGCCTTGGTGCTCTGTGTCGGCGCGTGGCTGCGTGAGGGGCGTCGCTAGCGGCTACTTCAGGCGCACCAAATAGCTGTCGTCGGACCAGCCATGGACGCTATCGCGGGCACGAATGGTCACCTCGGTCACGCCGTCGGGGATTTGCACACCGGACAGGGAGCGGGTGAAGGGTTGCTCGTTCTCATGGGGGTGCGCCAGCTTGCGAAAGCCCAATTCGCTGCCATCGGGCGCATGTACGGACCAGCCGTCGGCATAATGGTCCCAGCCGGTGTCAGGGTGGCTGATGGTGACGTCAAAGCTCCAGCCACTCCCGGTTTCTCGGGCGGTGACGCGCTTGATCTCGGCTTGATCGGCGAAACTTGGTGCGGTGTGGGCGCAAAACACGAATAGGGCTGCCAATAGAGGTTTCATGACGTGGTCTCCTTGGTGGCTGAGGGCAAAACAGGCCCATCTAGTAAAATAGAACGCGGCAACGATGAAAACTCGCGCTGCCATATGATGAAGGTGACGGCAAATGTGGCCATGATCAAGGGCACAGGCCCCAATAACCATGCCAACGCGCCTAGTGCGTAATAGATGGCCCGCAAGCCGCGGTTGAAATTCCATGCGGCCCGAATGTTGATTTCTGCGGCTTGGGCGGCGCGGTCATAGACGCAGGGTTGCGAAATGTCATTCGGCACAGCGGCCATTACCACAGCGCAGTACCCAAACAGCCGGTTTGCCCAGACGAACTTCAAAAACCCGTAGGTCAAGAATAGGACAACCACCAAAAGCTTGGCCTGCCACACGATGGTCGGCACTTGTGCGGTATTCAGGTCAGAGGCGGCCATTTGGATTTTGTCGGTGTTGCCCACCATGGCCAATACGCCGCCAATGGCGATCATGCAGCCAGAGGCAAAGAACGATGTGCCCTGTCGCAGGTTGGTAAGAATGGCGGCGTCGAAAATGCGCGGCTCGCGGGTGACAAGCTGGCGCATCCATGCGCGGCGGTATTCAACCATGATAACCGTCACTGACGGGCGGGAGTTGCTGGGGTTTTCGATCCACCAACTCATAAGAACCCAGCTTACCGCGAGATGCGCAAGCGCGCCGGCGTCAAGAAGCGTCAGAAGGGTCAGGTGATCTAATAGTGTCATGGTGTGATGCTACCCTTGATTTGGAGGACTTGCCATGCGCATAAATTGGTAATATATTTTTACCAATCAGCAAAAGCCGTTAGGATAACTCATGGAAATGCCTGCACCGGATGCGAAAATCATGGCCAAGAAAGCCATGTTGGTAAATCGCCTGATGCAGGTGCTGCCAAAGGATGCAGTGATCCACGACGAGTTTGAGACGCGGGCCTATGAATGCGACGCGTTGACAGCCTACAAATGCCCGCCCCTATGCGCGGTGCTGCCGGCGACGACCCAAGAGGTCGCGGATGTCTTGAAGATTTGCCACGAGGAGGAGGTGCCTGTGGTGCCTCGCGGCTCCGGCACATCTTTGGCGGGTGGCGCATTGCCCACCGCCGATTGCGTGATCCTTGGGGTGGCCAAGCTCAACGACGTTTTGGAAACCAACTATGACGACCGCTACATCCGCGTTCAAACCGGTCGCACAAATCTATCTGTGACAGGGGCGGTCGAAGAGCAGGGGTTTTTCTACGCCCCAGACCCGTCCTCGCAGCTGGCTTGCGCAATCGCGGGAAACATCGCGATGAACTCAGGCGGGGCGCATTGCCTGAAATACGGGGTGACGACCAACAACCTGCTTGGCGTAACCATGGTGCAGATGGACGGCACGGTGATCGAAATCGGTGGCGCCCATCTGGACGCCGCGGGCTATGACTATCTGGGTCTCATCTGCGGGTCGGAAGGTCAAATGGGGGTGGTGACCGAAGCCACTTTGCGCATCTTGCGCAAACCCGAAGGGGCGCGGCCGGTTTTGATCGGATTTGACGACAACGAGGTCGCAGGGGCCTGCGTGGCGGATATTATCAAGGCCGGTGTGCTGCCTGTTGCGATTGAGTTCATGGACCGCCCCGTCATTCGCGCCACGGAGGCCTTCGCGCAGGCGGGCTACCCCGATTGCGAGGCCCTGCTGATCGTGGAAGTGGAGGGCGCGCCGCAAGAAATTGATAGCCAACTTGCCAAAATTACCGCCATCGCCCGCAAACATAAACCGGTGGAGCTGCGCGAAAGCACCTCGGCCGAGGAAAGCGCCAAAATCTGGCTGGGCCGAAAGTCGGCCTTCGGGGCGATGGGGCAGATCAACGACTACATGTGTCTGGATGGCACGATCCCTGTCTCGGAGCTGCCTTATGTTTTGAAACGGATAGGCGAGTTGTCCAAGCAATACGGGCTGGATGTGGGCAATGTGTTTCACGCAGGCGACGGCAATATGCATCCGTTGATCCTGTTCAACGCCAATAAAGAGGGCGATCTTGAACTCTGTGAAGCCTTGGGGGCGGACATCCTGCGGCTTTGTGTTGAGGTCGGTGGCTGCCTGACTGGCGAGCACGGGGTGGGGATCGAGAAGCGCGATCTGATGTATGATCAATTCACCCCTGAGGACCTTGAGGCCCAGATGAAGGTCAAGGATGTCTTCGATCCCAAGTGGTTGCTGAACCCCGCCAAAGTCTTCCCGTTGACCGCAACACAGACGCGCCGCGCGCGTCTCAGCAACTAGAAGTTTGATCTGACATGATGACACCCGATAGTGAACACGCGCTGGCCGAAGCGGTTGCTTCTGCGACCTCCCCGATCCGCGTTCAAGGCGGCGGCACACGCCTGATCGAGCAGGTGGACGGCGACGTTCTGTCCACGACCGGCCTGTCTGGCATCACACTCTATGAACCCGGATCGCTGACATTGGTGGCCAAAGCGGGGACTCCGGTCGCGCAAATCGAGGCGGCGCTGGCGGCGGAAAACCAGCGTTTGCCCTTCGAGCCGATGGACCACCGCACGCTGCTGCGCACAACCGGCACGCCGACCATTGGCGGGGTGGTTGCCACCAATGCCTCCGGCCCGCGGCGCATCCAAGCGGGGGCTTGTCGGGACAGCTTGATCGGTGTGCGCTACGTGGATGGTCAAGGGACCATCATCAAAAACGGTGGTCGCGTGATGAAGAACGTAACGGGCTACGATCTGGTGAAACTAATGGCGGGATCCTACGGCACATTGGGGGTGATGTCCGAGGTCAGCTTCAAGGTGCTGCCCGGGGTGGAAACCAGTGCCACGCTGTTGTTGCACAAACTGGATGTTTCGGGCGCGGTAGACGCGCTGTCGAAGGCGCTGGGCTCGCCGTATGAGGTCTCGGGGGCGGCGCAATGTTTGGTGAAGGGAATAACAGCACTGCGTCTTGAGGGGTTTGAAGAATCTGTGTCCTACAGGTTGGCGCAGTTGCGAAACCTGCTGGTTGAATATGGCGATATGGAAGAATTGCATGGCGAGGCCTCCGAGGCATTGTGGCTGGCCAATCGCGACATGAAGCATTTCTCAGGCGTTGAAGGGGATATCTGGCGTATCTCGGTCAAGCCAAGCGACGCCCCTGCGGTGGTGGCCAGCATGCCAACTGCAACCAATGTGTTTCTGGACTGGGGCGGCGGGCTGATCTGGGCCGTCGTTCCCCAAGGCACTGATGTCCGCACGCCTATGGGCCGGATTTCCGGTCACGCGACCTGCCTGCGCGGCTCTGCGCAGACCTTTCCCCCAGAGCCTCCGGTGATGGCGGCCCTCTCGGAGGGGTTGCGCGCGCAATTCGATCCGCGCGGTATATTGAACCAAGGGGTGATGGGGTAAAACGATGCAGACGAATTTCTCCGCCGAACAGCTTCAAGACCCTGCTATGGCACAGTCCGAAAAGGTGCTGCGTGCCTGTGTGCACTGTGGCTTTTGCACCGCAACCTGCCCAACCTATCAAGTGCTGGGGGATGAGTTGGACAGCCCTCGTGGGCGCATCTATCTGATCAAGGATATGTTGGAAAACGCCCGCAAGCCGGACTCCAAAACGGTCAAACATATAGACCGGTGTCTGTCTTGCCTTGCGTGCATGTCTACCTGCCCGTCTGGCGTGCACTACATGCATCTTGTCGATCACGCCCGCGAGTATATCGAAAAGCACTACGATCGCCCCTTCTTTGACCGTGCGTTGCGTTGGATTTTGGCGCGTATCTTGCCGTATCCGAACCGTTTCCGCTTGGCGCTTTTGGGGGCAAAGATGGGTCGCCCTTTTGCGCGTTTTATGCCCGATGCCCGCCTGCGCGCGATGCTGGAAATGGCGCCGAAGACCATTCCGCCCGTGTCGCGCAATGACGATCCGCAAAGCTTCGCGCCCAAGGCCCCGTTGAAGATGCGCGTTGCGCTGATGACAGGCTGCGCGCAAAAGGCGCTGAATACTGACATCAATGATGCCACCATCCGGCTGCTGACGCGATTGGGTTGTGAGGTGGTGGTGGCCAAAGATGCGGGCTGCTGCGGGGCGTTGACCCATCACATGGGGAAATCCTCGGAAAGCCACGCTGCCGCGGCCAAGAACATCCGCGCATGGGATGCGGAGATGCAAGGCCAAGGTCTGGACGCCATCGTGATCAATACTTCTGGTTGCGGCACAACCGTGAAGGACTACGGCCATATGTTCCGCGACACTGACTTGGCGGCGCAGGCTGCTGCCGTTGCAGGGATCGCGATGGATGTCTCCGAAGTTCTGATGAAACTAGAGCTGCCGGAAGCTGCGGATCAAGGCCTGAAGGTCGCCTATCACGCGGCGTGTTCCTTGCAGCATGGCCAGCAGATCAAAACCTACCCTAAGGATCTGCTGAAACGTGCAGGCTTCACCGTGCTGGAGCCCAAGGACCCCCATCTATGCTGCGGCTCCGCAGGAACGTACAACTTGATGCAGCCGGATATTTCCAAACAGTTGAAAGACCGCAAGGTACAAACGCTGGAGGCAAAGGCGCCCGATGTCATCGCCGCAGGCAACATTGGTTGTATGGTGCAAATCGGCTCGGCTACGAAAATTCCGATTGTACATACGGTGGAGCTGTTGGACTGGGCCACCGGTGGACCCCAACCGCCAGCGATGCTTGCACCGGCACATGACGCTCCGCATGAGGCGATCATTCCGCGCCTGCGGTAAGAGACTGCTGCATATTGCCCGCAGTTTAGGAATTGCTCTGGCGGCGATCTGGACATGCGCGCGGAACTTCGGTTCTGTGAGGTTTCGGTTCTCGGGCCCAAAAGGGGCCAGTCATGGCCGCATTTTCGCCCTAACTGTTATCTAGTCAGGGTCAAAACGGGCATATCGGGGCGATTGATGCGATTTTTGGCAACATTGATAACGGCAGTCATGCTGACGACCACTGCGCAGGCAGAGGGCGCATTGCGCACGTTGACGTCACTGGATGCAACCAAAGCATGGCAGGGCGTGGGCCGTATCAATCTTGGGAAATCGGGCTTTTGCACCGGAACTCTCATTGCGCCCGATCTGGTGCTGACGGCGGCCCATTGCTTTTACGACAACAAGGGCGTGCGGACCCGTGACACCGAGATCGAGTTTCTCGCAGGGTGGCAGCATGGGCGCGCATCTGCCTATCGCGGGGTAAAGCGGTCGGTGATCCATCCCGACTATGTCTACAAAGGGCGCGGGAATGTTGACAAAGTGTCCTCTGATCTGGCGTTGATCCAGCTGGATCAACCGATCAAAAACACGGCCATCCGCCCGTTTGAAACGGCCACTCAGGTTGACCGCGGACAAGAGGTTCAGGTGATCTCCTATGCCAAAAACCGTGAGGATGTGCCGTCCATTCAGGACACGTGCAACGTGCTGGCCCGCGATCCCGGGGTTTATGTGACGTCTTGCGATGTCGATTTTGGGTCTTCCGGCGCGCCGATCTTTGCCATTCAAAACGGGGCACCGGTCATCTTGTCGGTGGTGTCCGCCAAAGCCGAATGGCGCAACCAGAAGGTGGCACTGGGGGTCGGATTGGACCAGCGCTTGTCCGTGCTTCTCAGCGAGATTGAATATAACGACGGCGTGTTCCGTCGCGTGGACACTGGCGCGTCGCGGGTGGCGCTGCAAACGGGCATTCAGCCATCCGGTGCGTTGTTCATCAAACCCTAAGCGCGGCCCCTTGAAACCCCGATCGGGCTTTCCCACATCAATATTACCGGATGCCCAAACGGGGTTCGGTAAACGCAAATGGGCCTGTCCATATGGAAGGCTCGCACACGCAAACATTGCTTATTGATAAGGATGCACCAAATGCGCGCATATGATTTTTCCCCCCTTCACCGTGCCACTGTCGGTTTTGATCGGGTCGCTGACCTGATGGACAGGGTTCTGACGTCCGAGGTCCAAACCTCCACATATCCGCCCTATAACATCGAAAGAACGGATGAGGATGCGTACCGGATTTCCGTTGCTGTCGCGGGGTTCTCCGAGGCTGATCTAACCGTCGAGCAGCGCGAAAACGCATTGATCGTTTCGGCCAAGAAGGCGGATGAGGCAGAGGTCAAAACCTACCTGCACCGCGGTATCGCCACCCGCGCCTTTGAAAAACGCTTCCATCTGGCCGACCACGTCCGTGTGACCTCTGCGAATAATGCCGATGGGATGCTGCATATCGATCTGGTGCGCGAGGTGCCCGAGGCATTGAAGCCGCGCCAAATCCAGATTGGCAAAAAGCCGAATGCCAAGGTCTTGGAAGCCTAACCCAGTTGAGCTAATGCGCCAGCGGCCCTCGTTTTGAATGCGGGGGCCGTTTTCGGGTGTTGTTTAGGGAAGGGGCGTCAAAACCACTGCCCCGGTTCCATCAGGCCCAATTCCAAAAGCTGATTGGAGTGCCAGTCGAACTTGGCCGAGCTTTTCCACCAGAAATGCGGGATTTCATACATTGATCCGGGGTTGGACACCAAAGCCTTCGCGGTGCGGAACGAACAGATCGCACCAGAGATGTTGTGATGCCAAGGGCAGGCGTAGGTGTTGTACTCTTGCACGTTGAACGTGTGGTCTCCGCGCAGTTCCAACCCTTTGTCGGCCATGAACAGGCCGACGCGGTCAATCCTGCGGCGTGTCCACGGGATATGTTCCTCAAAACGCCAGCGCAGCCCGCCGAAAAAGTCCAGCTGCCGGTCCAGCGCTTCCCCGTCCTCGGTGAACCGTGCCAAGGCGTAATAGCCGGATTTGTCCAGATAGGCCTGCTCCATCGAGACGGCGTTGGGATGCTTGCCCAGATCGTTGGAGTATAAATCGACCACATAGGTCATCACCGAATAGCGGCGCTCTTCCATGTTAAACGCGATGAGTTCGCGGATGTTGCGGGTCTCGCAGAAGGGGAAGTAGATGTATTCGGCGTTGAAGCAATAGTGCATCCAGACACCTGGGAATAGTTTGATCACTTCGCTGGTGATGGCGGCAAATGCGTCCTGCTCGTGAATGTTGGTGTCAATCAGGTGCAAGTCATCTTGGTCTTCGGGCAGAATATGCGCAGCCCCAAAGATCAAAACTTCGCGGAACCCCGTCTTTCGGACATGTGCAATTGTGCTTTGCACCTCGGTGTCATCCTCGATGAACACCAATGCAAACGGCCCTTTGGGGGAAAGCTGTGTCTGGGCGACGCCCAAAAAGTCGCTAAGAGAGCTGTGCCGCATGCCTGCCGTTCTTTCTTTTCTGCTGTTCCCTAAACTCTGTCATCCGGCGGTGAATTGCAAGATCGCACGGGCTGGGGTATGCCCCGCCTGAACCCTTGTTACACCGGTGCATCATGTCCAACACGAAGAAGCTCTTTATCAAGACCTATGGTTGTCAGATGAATGTCTATGACAGCGAACGCATGGCGGAGTCTTTGGGCGCAGACGGCTATGAGACCACGGATGTGATCGAAGACGCGGATATGATCCTGCTCAATACCTGCCACATACGTGAAAAGGCGGCTGAGAAGCTCTATTCCGATCTGGGCCGCATGAAGCCGTTGAAGGTGGAAAAACCCGACCTGAAAATCGGTGTGGCGGGCTGTGTTGCACAGGCCGAGGGCGGCGAAATCATGCGCCGTCAGCCCATGGTTGATCTGGTGGTTGGGCCGCAAACCTATCACCGGTTGCCGACGATGATGGAAAAGGTGAACCAAGGCGAAACTGCGTTGGATACTGATTTTCCAGAAGAAGATAAGTTTGAGCATCTGCCAAAGCGGGTGAACAAAGCCCGTCCGGCGGCATTTTTAACCGTGCAAGAAGGCTGCGACAAGTTTTGTGCCTTCTGCGTGGTGCCCTATACGCGCGGCGCCGAGGTGTCGCGCCCACCTGAGCGTTTGATCGCAGAGGCCAAAAATTTGGTGGCACGCGGTGTGCGTGAAATCACCCTGCTGGGCCAGAATGTGAACGCTTATCACGGCGAGGGCGAAGACGGCACTTGGGGCTTGGCGCGCCTGATCTGGGCCCTGAATGACATCGAAGGTTTGAAGCGCATTCGCTTTACCACCTCGCACCCCAACGACATGGAAGATGCATTGATCGAGGCGCATGGCACCTGCGAGAAATTGATGCCCTATCTGCATCTGCCGGTGCAATCGGGGTCGGATAAAATCCTGAAGGCGATGAACCGGAAACATACGGCCGCCAGCTACATCGAATTGATCGATCGCATTCGCGCCGCGCGCCCAGATTTGCTGTTGTCGGGTGATTTTATTGTCGGCTTCCCTGGCGAGACCGAGGAGGATTTTCAGGCAACCATGGATTTGGTCCGCAAGGTGAATTACGGGCAGGCCTATTCGTTCAAATATTCGGCCCGTCCCGGCACGCCAGCCGCAGAGAAAGAAGCCGTGTCAGACGAGATTTCCTCCGAGCGGCTGCAGCGCCTGCAAGCCCTGCTGACCGAGCAACAATACGCGGCCCAGCGAAGCATGGTCGGGCGGGAAGTGAATGTTTTGTTCGAGAAAAAGGGCCGTCAGGCAGGGCAGCTTATTGGCAAGTCGGACTACCTGCATGCGGTACATTGCGAAGCCCCGGAAGAGATGATCGGAACGGTTCAGCGGGTGAAGATTACGGTTAATATGACCAATTCGCTGACGGGTGTCTTAGCCTAAGTCGCGTTTTTCCGGCCAAATCTTGGGTCAATCAGTGCCATTTAGGACTCAATGTTGCCGATTCGGCAACTATATGTGGTAAAAAACTCTTTAAACTACACATAAATTTGCTAGGATATCCCAAATCTTGATGGATATGTCGAAGTCCAATCAAAATACCGATTTTATGCTTAACGATAACCACGCAAAAGGACGAGGGCAGTGCAGTTTAATCTTAAAAAATCCCTGCAGACCGCGATCAAAGGCTGTGCCATCTTGGCATCTGCTCTGACGCTGTCGACAGTAGGCGCTTCAGCGCAGCAGCAATATGTATACACCGAAGACGGCTTTAGCCAAGGCACCGTCACCAACGGTAAAATCGTCAGCCGGACAACCATTCGCGCCGAACGCTACATTCCAACGATCTGGGTCGATCCGGATGGCTGCGAACACTGGGTGATGGACGACGGTTTCGAAGGCTTCATGACACCGCATGTCACACGCCAAGGCATCCCAGTATGCCGCCGTGGGAACACTTGCGCAGTTATGAATTCGGATCAGCTGTTTGCAACCAATCAAGCGACCATCAACTCCGCGAACAAGCGCCGCTTGCAGCAGTTCTTCCAATCTGCCGGTGCCTCCGCCTACATCATCGACGGTCACACAGATAGCCGCGCCAGCGACAGCTACAATTTGAACCTGTCCAAGCGCCGCGCAAATGCAGTTGCACAAGTTGCACGGTCGGTCGGTGCGCGCATCTCTGCGACACGCGGCTACGGCGAGCGGGTTCCAAAGGCGTCCAACCGGACGGCGCAAGGCATGGCGGCCAACCGTCGTGTTGAAATTCAGTGCATTCGCTAAGGGGACGATGACATGAAATTTGGTAAAGCACTTCTCAGCGTCGCCGCAGTATCCATGCTGAGCGCTTGTTTGAGCGAAAGCAATGGTGGCGATAAAACGCGCGACTACAGCGGTATCTTTGGACGCGGCAAGAAAGACCTCAGCCAGCTTGAAGCCGGCATTTGGGTCGATCCGCGCGGCTGCGACCACTGGATCATCGATGACGGCATCGAGGGCTACCTGTCCGCCCGTTTGGACCGCCAAGGCAAGCCGGTTTGCTCCGGTGCAGCCCCTCCCGGCTACGCGACAGGCAACTACCGTGGGTCTGACGACGTGAGTGACCCGATCTAGGTGCCTCGCATTATATCAATTTATGAAAAAGGCTGCCCTCTTGGGTGGCCTTTTTTCGTATCAATTACGTGAAACATGCGCAGCAGCCCTTGCACGACATTGATTGCTCATGCACCCTTATCGAATAACCCAACTGAGGAGAGCTCATTGACCACAAGTGAATTGACCGTGCCCGCCACGGAGGCCGCCCCGTCTGAAACCCTGCTGGAGTTTCCCGACAATCGGTTGCTGATTGACTTATGTGGAGAGTTCGACCGGAATATAGCCCAAATTGAACAAGTGTTAGGCGTGCAAATCGTGCGCCGTGGCAATCAGCTGGCCGTCATGGGCGAGGCCATGGAGAAAGCCGTCACGGTTCTTGAGGCGCTCTATGTGCGGCTGGAAGGTGGTCGGCCGGTTGAAATGGCGGATATTGAGGCCGAGATTCGCATGGGCCGGTCCGCCGACACTGCCACCGCGCAAGATGGCGATCAGATCGAAATGTTCAAAGGTGGTGCGGTCGAAATCAAGACCCGCAAGAAAACCGTTGAGCCGCGCACTCAGGCGCAAAAGGACTACGTCACCGCGCTGTTCAAAAATGAATTGGCCTTTGGCATTGGCCCTGCGGGAACAGGTAAAACCTATCTGGCTGTGGCCGTCGGCGTGTCGTTGTTCATCACCGGCAAGGTCGACAAGATCATCCTGTCCCGCCCCGCCGTCGAAGCAGGGGAGCGGTTAGGCTTTCTCCCCGGTGACATGAAGGACAAAGTCGATCCCTATATGCAGCCGCTGTATGACGCGCTGAATGACTTTTTGCCGGGGAAACAATCGGCCAAGCTGATCGAAGAGGGCCGCATCGAGATTGCCCCGCTGGCCTTCATGCGGGGCCGTACGTTGTCCAACGCCTTCGTGGTGCTCGACGAGGCGCAAAACGCCACGACGATGCAAATGAAGATGTTCCTGACCCGTTTGGGGCAGGGGTCGCGCATGGTCATTACCGGCGACCGGTCGCAAGTCGATTTGCCGCGCGGGGTTCAGTCGGGCCTGCGTGAAGCAGAGGATTTGATCCAAGGGGTCAAAGGCGTGTCATTCAACTACTTCACCGCCAAAGATGTCGTTCGCCACCCCTTGGTTGCCCGCATCATCGAAGCCTATGAGGCGGCCGAAGCTAAGGGGTAATCTCTTGGCGCAGGCGGGCGTGGTCTATGGCCGTGCCCGTGAATATCGCCCAAGCGTCTATGCCTTGGCCGAAGAACAGCTCGTAGCCCGAGATAACGTCGAGCCCCGCGGCTTTGGCGTCGGTTAGGAACGCGGTTTCTATCGGGGTATATACCGCATCAAACGCCCATGACGCGCCTGCCATCGCCCCCTGCGGCAGGGGTGATCCTCCGACGCCGACCATTCCCAGCGGGGTGCAATTTATCAGCCCGTCCGCGCCTTTTGCGGCTTGCTCGGCATCCGAGGCGATTTCAATCACCACACCGGAGTTCAGCGCCTTTAGGCTTTGCGCGACGGCCATGGCTTTGTCGCTATCCTTGTCGACCAAACGGATCACTTTCGCGCCAAGCTTGACCAGCCCAAAGGCCACGGCCTTGCCCACGCCACCAGCGCCGATCACGCAGACGATGCCTGCCGGTGCCATCTGGCGGGCGCTGCGGTAGGCCCAAATGAAACCCGTGTAGTCGGTGTTGAACCCTTGCGCTGCGGGCGCATCCTGCGCAGAAAAAACCACCGTATTCACGGCGCCAATTGCACGTACCAGCGGATCAGCCACATAGGCTTTTTGCGCCGCGCGCTCTTTGTAGGGATAGGTCACATTGACCCCTCGAAAGCCGGTGTCACGGGCAAAATCAAACACCCCGTCGAAGTCGCGCAACATGTCCTTGGGCACGAGCCGCTCATAGGTGACAGAAACCCCGCTTAACCGTCCGGCCGTCTCATGCAGCTGCGGGGCTTTCGAGGCGGCGATATTGTCGCCAATCAGCCCAAGCTTGAACACCCTACCGTGCCGCGCCGTCACGATACCATGCCACAAGGATGTCGCGGTTTTCTGGGGTCATGGTCTCAATGGCGTTGGGCGGCGGCATGGCGTTGGTCACACCCGCATGCAAGAAGATCGACTTTGCGTGGCGGGCAACGTCGCTTGCGGTCTCCAACACCACGCCCTTGGGTGGCCAATGTATCCCGTCCCAAACCGGTTCGCGCGCATGACACATGGAGCAATTGCCCAGCACAACGTCATAGGCCTCTTCAAACCCGTCGGCGGCTGCGAAGCCTTGCTCATAGGGGGTGAGCGCCCGCGCCTCGGCATCGTCATAGCTGTCGAGCATCGGGTTGGTTGATAGCCACGCAATGATAATCATCAACAACAGCGTTACGCCCCACGTCCAATGCGGGCCCTTGCCAGTCGCATGCATGGTGTTGAAGTAATGCCGGATGGTAACGCCGGTCAGGAAAATCAGGCTGGCAATGATCCAGTTATATTCGGTGGCGAAGGCCAACGGGTAGTGGTTGCTCAGCATCAAGAAGATCACAGGCAATGTCAGATAGTTGTTATGGGTCGAGCGCAGCTTGGCGATTTTGCCATATTTGGGATCGGGCGTGCGCCCGTTTTGTAGATCCGCCACCACGATGCGTTGGTTGGGCATGATGATGAAGAACACATTCGCCGTCATGATCGTGGCGGTAAAGGCCCCCAAGTGGAGCAAGGCGGCGCGGCCGGTGAAAACTTGATCGTAGCCCCATGACATCACCACAAGAATAACGAACAGCAGCAACATCAATGCGGTCGGGGCCTCGCCGAGCTTGGACTTGCACAGGGTGTCGTAACATAGCCAGCCAATGGTCAGCGATCCGGCCGAGATCGCGATGCCTTGCCATAAGGACAGGTCGGCTTTGGTCGGGTCCAGCAAGAATAATTCGCCGCCGACCCAATAGACGATCATCAGCAAGGCCGCCCCCGACAGCCATGTCGAATAGCTTTGCCATTTGTGCCAGATCAGGTGGTCTGGCATTTGCTCTGGCGCAACCATGTACTTTTGGATGTGGTAGAAGCCCCCCCCGTGGACTTGCCATTCCTCGCCGGTGGCCCCTTCGGGCATGTTGGCGGCTTTGCGCAGCCCCAAGTCCAGCGCGATAAAGTAGAAAGAGGCCCCGATCCACGCCATGGCAGTGATCACATGGGTCCAGCGCACCGCAAAGCCAACCCAATCCCACATCACGGCAAAATCATACATGAGGCATCTCCCTTAACGGTGTTTCTGGCACTCTAGGCGTATTTTCACTTTTCTGGTATTAGGGGTAATCCCCTAGCTGTGTCAAAAAAAGCAAAAGAATGTCCTACTTCGATAACATCCGCACATTTGTTCGCGTCTTCGAGTTGGGAAGCATGTCCGCCGCAGGTCGGGATTTGCGCATTTCCCCTGCCGTTACATCGTCGCGGATCGCTTCGCTGGAGGAACATCTTGGCGTCCGCCTGTTCCAGCGCACCACCCGCAATCTAACCGCGACCGAACATGGCAAAACTTTCTACTCTGGGGCCCGTCAGGTGTTGGAAGCCGTTGAAGCCGCCGAAGCCCAAGTCGTCGATATCACCGAGCAACCGCGCGGCTCGTTATATGTGGCGGCCCCCCTGGGGCTGGGGCGGCGTTTGATCGCGCCGCAAGTGCCAGCGTTCTTGGCGCAATATCCGGATGTCAGTTTGCGGCTGCGGCTGACCGACAGAAAGGTGGATCTGACCACCGAGGGCTTGGATCTGGCGTTCTTCTTAGGGCAGCCGGAAGACAGCAATCTGCGGATCAAGAAAATCGCGGATGTGCAGCGTGTCCTATGTGCGGCCCCCGACTACATTGCGGCGCATGGGCATCCCAAATCGGGTGACGAGATCGTAAGCGAGGGGCACGAATGCCTTAACCTGCGCTTTCCCGGTGCGGTCGAGTTTCACTGGCCCTTGATGACAACAGAAGGCCTCAAACGGTACCGCGTGTCGGGGCGTTTTGAATGCGACGACGGCGATATTCTAACCGATTGGGCGCTGTCGGGGCAGGGTATTGCTTTGAAGCCCGCGTTCGAGGTGGCAGATCACCTGACATCCGGCGCATTGGTCGTGGTGGGCGAGGACACCCCACCCGAACCCGTGCAACTGGCCTGCCTGTTCACCCATCGTCGCCACCAAGACCCCAAAACGCGACTGTTCATGGATTTCGCCTCCGAGCAGATCATATCGACAATAACCGCCGCGCGCCCCTAAGGGGGGCGACGCTAGCAGGATCTTAGCTGCCGCGATACGTCGAGTAGCCAAAGGGGCTCAGCAGCAGGGGCACATGGTAATGCTGTGCTTGGGACATGCCGAACCGCAGTGGGATCACATCCAGAAAACGCGGCTCTTCAGGCGGGGTGCCGATCCGGTCGAGATAGGCACCGGCGTGAAAAACCAGCTCATAGGTGCCGGTTTGAAACTCTTCGGTGGGCAGAATATGCGCATCTGTGCGCCCGTCATCATTGGTCACAACCGTTTTCAGATGGGTGCGGTTGTCCCCTTCAATGCGGTGCAGCTCGATGGAAAGCCCGCTTGCAGGGCAGCCACGACCCGTATCAAGGATGTGAGTTGTCAAAAATCCAGCCATGTCGCACTCCGTTAAGCTTTTGTGCAGTGTCTCAACTGCAGGGGCGGAAAGCAAACCCCGATCCCCGAGAGGCAGCTTCGTTTGAAATTTGAAAACCACCCCCATTGACGCGAAACGCCGCTGCTGTAAGTGGGGGGGATGGCACAGATCGAAGTATTAACCGAAGACACGCGTTGGACCGACGCAGGCCTGCCCACGCTGGCCGAGCGCGCCTGCAACGCGGCTTTGGCCGAACTGTCGCTGGAGGCCGACTATGAAATCAGCCTGCTGGCCTGCAGCGACGCGCGGGTGGCGGAGCTGAATACCGAATTTCGCGGCAAGCCGACGCCCACCAATGTTTTGTCATGGCCCTCCGAAGAACGCGCCGCCGCGCTCCCTGGCATGATCCCACAACTTCCCGATGGTGCCCCCCATGAGCTGGAGCTGGGCGATATCGCCATCGCCTTTGAGACCTGCGTGCGCGAAGCCGAGGATGGCGGGACGTCATTTAACGACCATGTGACCCATCTTTTGGTGCATGGAACGCTACATCTGTTGGGATTTGACCACATAAATGATCCAGATGCCGCCTTGATGGAGGGTTTGGAAACCAGAATTCTTGCAAAATTAGGTATTGAGGACCCATATAGGGGGTAAGGCCCGCATTTGGGGCCGAATTATTGGAAAAGGACCGATGGGCGCAGAAATAGAAGGCTCGTCTACCGCAGCGCGAAGCGCGCAGGACATAGACCCTAGCCGGACCGACACCGCGATTGGCGGTGATACGGGACCAGGACTTATATCACGTGTGATCGCCGCCTTTCGTGCGCCCGATCCCATAGACACTCCATCCCCGAGAAATGGATCGATCAAGGCTCCGGCGCTTGGCCTCGGAAACCTGCGGGTGAAACGCGTGGAGGATGTGGCCGTGCCGCGCGCGGAAATCGTGTCAGCCTCGAAAACCATCGGCCTTGATGAATTGGTCGAGGTGTTCCGCGAAAGTGGCCTGACCCGCCTTCCGGTGTTCGAGGAAACTCTGGATACCCCCATTGGGATGATCCACTTGAAAGACGTGGCCCTGCGCCACGGGTTCAATGGCAAGGGCCCCAAGTTTGATCTGGAAACCATGGTGCGACCGGTGCTTTTCGTGCCGCCCTCTATGCCGATTGGCGTTTTGTTGGCCAAGATGCAAACCGAACGCAAACATATGGCATTGGTCATCGACGAATACGGCGGTGTTGACGGCTTGTTGACGATCGAGGACCTGATTGAACAGGTGCTTGGCGAAATCGAAGACGAGCACGACATCGACGAAGCGGACCTGTGGAAACTTGAAAAGCCGGGAAGCTATCTGGCGCAGGCCCGTGCCCCGCTTGAGGAATTCGAAGCCGAGATCGGTCAACGTCTGTCCGACGACGAGATGGACGAAGAAATCGATACCCTCGGCGGATTGGTGTTCATGTTGTCGGGCCGCGTGCCGACACGCGGCGAGGTGGTGGAGCACCCCTCGGGTGCCGAGTTCCAAATCATCGACGCAGACCCTCGCCGTATCAAACGTCTCCGCGTTTTGGTGCCGCTTGATAAAACCGGCTAGCGCTCATGCTCCGGCGGGCCTTCCAAACTGACGCCCGACCAAACCGGCGCATTTTTGCGCTGGCTTTGGGGGCAGGGGCGCTTGGGGCATTGGGACAGGCCCCTTGGTCAATGTGGCCCTTGGCGCTGGTCGGATTTGCCGGATTGATTTGGCTCTACACCATGTCGGCGACCGCCCCCAAGGCTGCTTGGACCGGTTGGGCCGGCGGCTCCGGATATTTCGCGGTTTCCCTGTTTTGGCTTGTTGAGCCGTTTCTGGTCGACATTGCCGCACATGGATGGATGGCCCCCTTCGCGTTGTTCTTCATGGCAGCGGGCTTGGCGCTGTTGTGGGCTACGGCCTTTGGGGTGGCGCGTCGAATAGGCGGGCTTTTGGCGTTGATTGCGCTATGGACGGCGATGGAAATGCTGCGCAATGTGCTGTTCACTGGCTTTCCTTGGGCAACGATCGGCCACATCTGGTCCGACCACCCCGTGATGCAGCTGGCAGCCCTAGGCGGGACACCGGTTTTGACAGCTGTCACTTTGGCAATTGCTGCGGGTGTGAATGCGCGAAACCTTCGGGCGGGAATGTCCATATCCCTTGCGGTACTGGCGGCGAGTTGGGGCTACGGCAGCTATCAGCTGTCCTCTAATGCCACGGAAAACACGGATAAGATCGTGCGTTTGATCCAACCGAATGCTGCGCAGCATTTGAAATGGGATCCGGAGCATGTGGGCAAGTTCTTGCAACGCGCGGTTACCTTGACGGCCAGCCCCGCTGAGACGCAACCCGATCTGATTGTGTGGCCCGAAACCTCGGTGCCATACCCGTTGAACGAGGCCCCGACGGTGCTGGACGCCATCTCGCGGGCAGCTGCGGGGCAGCCGGTGATCGTTGGTGGCAACGATCGGGTGGAAGACGGCTGGCGCAACACTTTGACCCTGTTGGACGCGGACGGGCAACGGGCGCAAACCTACTACAAATACCATCTTGTGCCTTTTGGCGAATACATCCCCTTTGGGGAGGCCTTGGCCCAGTTTGGCATTCGCGGATTGGCAGCTCGTGATGGGGGCGGGTTCTCGAAGGGACCGGGGCCGAAGCTGATCGACCTTCCCGGCATTGGCCCGGCGCTCCCGCTCATCTGCTACGAGCTGATTTTCCCGCAAAGCCTACGCGGATTGCCCCGCCCCAACCTGATTTTGCAAATCACCAATGATGCGTGGTTCGGCAATATTTCCGGACCGTATCAACATCTGGCGCAAGCGCGCATTCGTGCCGTGGAACAGGGCCTGCCCTTGATCAGGGCAGCCAACACCGGCGTGTCTGCGGTGATCGATCCTTGGGGGCGGGTACTGGCGCAAACCAAGTTGAACGAGGCGGCCTATCTGGACGCCAAGCTTCCAAAACCTGCCGCGCCAACTCTTTACAGCAGGCTGCATGACGCCCCCATGCAAGGGGTTTTGCTGCTGTTGCTGATCTGGCGGATCGCCGCACGCCGCCGTGTTTCGATTGACCGCACTGCGCCACACGGGTAGGTCAAGGCCAACTCAAACCGCCACAACGGCTTCCTGACGTGGCGGAGAAACATATTTGGAGCACTTCCCCATGGCACGACAGAACTATCTATTCACCTCGGAGTCCGTATCCGAGGGGCACCCTGATAAGGTGTGTGACCGCATCTCGGACGCTGTATTGGACGCCTTCCTAGCTGAAGAACCCGAAGCCCGCGTCGCCGCAGAGACCTTCGCGACCACCAACCGTGTGGTCATCGGCGGGGAGGTTGGACTGTCTGATCAAGCCAAGCTGAAAGACTACATGGAGCGTATCGACGGTATCACCCGCGACTGCATTCGTGACATCGGCTATGAGCAGGACAAGTTCCACTGGAAAACAGTTGAAGTGACCAACCTGCTGCACGAACAATCCGCCCATATCGCGCAGGGGGTTGATGCCTCCTCGGATAAGGAAGAAGGCGCTGGCGACCAAGGCATTATGTTCGGATATGCCTGCGACGAGACGCCGGAGCTGATGCCCGCACCGATCCATTATGCGCATTCGATCCTGCGTCGCTTGGCCGAAGTGCGCAAGAACGGCACAGAGCCAACACTCGGCCCTGATGCCAAATCGCAGCTGACGGTGCGCTATGTAGACGGCAAACCTGTTGGCGTGTCCTCGGTTGTTTTGTCGACCCAGCATCTGGACGAGAACATGTCGTCCCAAGATGTCCGTGCGGTGGTTGAACCCTACATCACCGAAGTTCTGCCCGAAGGCTGGCTGACGGCGGACACCGAATGGTGGGTAAACCCGACAGGTAAATTCGTCATCGGCGGCCCTGACGGGGACGCGGGCCTGACCGGTCGCAAAATCATTGTCGACACTTATGGCGGGGCTGCACCGCATGGTGGTGGTGCGTTCTCCGGCAAGGATCCAACCAAGGTTGACCGCTCGGCGGCTTATGCGTCGCGCTACTTGGCGAAGAACGTCGTGGCCTCTGGCCTTGCAAAGCGTTGTACCATCCAGTTGAGCTACGCAATCGGGGTGGCCAAGCCCTTGTCGATTTACTGCGATACCCATGGCACAGGCGAAGCGCCGGATGCGGCTATTGAAGCCGCCGTTGCCGGTTTGATGGACCTGACGCCGCAGGGAATTCGCGAACAACTTGGGATGAACCGCCCGATTTATGCGCGTACGGCGGCCTATGGTCACTTCGGGCGCGCGCCTGAGGCCGATGGTGGCTTCTCTTGGGAGCGCACTGATTTGGTCGAGGCGTTGAAAAAAGCGGTCTAATCCGACCTTGAGAACAAGATGTGAGGGGCGCGCCAATGGTGCGCCCTTTCTTGTTAGCTGCCACCCGACCAAAAGTGCCAAGCTAAAGCGATACTTGCGCCAACACATGCGACGGCTGCAACTTTCGCAGCAACGTATAACTTGTCGGGAACGTCCTCGCGCAACACCCTTTGTGCGACGGCATGCTGCGATCCCCCTTTGGCAATGACCCGTTGAAGGGATCTGCCGTACCAGCGCCATAGGTCGGGTTGCAGGCAGGCAAAACCGATGCCTCCCAACAGGGTAAAGGCCACAAGTGTGGCGCGTCGCGCCAAGTCTCGATCCCCGTCAAAAAGACCCAATGTAGCTTCACCGATCACTGCAAGCGCGATCAACATGACGCCGCAAACGATAGCAATAATCCGCATGGAAAACCTTGTTTGAAATACCCGCAGAGGTCACCATAATTTCCGCCCGTTCACAAGGTTCAGAACGTGAGCCCAGTTGCACCTGCTGCGCGTCGCGGCTACACCCCCGCGCATGAGCACATCAGACACAAATTCCGCAACGCCTTGGCGTAACTTTTACGGCCGCCTCAAGGGGCAAAGCCTAAACGCGCGACAAGAACAGGACCTCAAAGAGCTGCTCCCGCAGATCTGCCTTGAGAATGTCAGCCGCGAAGACAATCCCGAACGTAGCCTGCTGGATGTAGAGGCGATCAGGCAGGGCCGTCCTTTGTGGCTCGAAGTCGGTTTTGGCTCTGGCGAGCATATTGTCCATCAAGCCAAGTCGAACCCTGATGTGCTGATCATCGGTTGCGAAATCTACGTCAACGGGGTGGCTTCTTTACTGGGGAAAATCCGTCGCGAAGGGGTGAGCAATATTGTCATTCATCCAGGTGATGCACGCGACTTGCTGGATGTGTTGCCGGACAACAGCCTTGATAAGATGTTCCTGCTCTATCCCGATCCTTGGCCCAAGGCCCGCCATCACCGGCGCCGCTTTGTGACACCAGAGCATCTGGAGCCTTTGGCCAAGAAATTGAAATCCGGTCATGAGTTTCGTGTGGCGACGGATATCGTCGATTATGTGCGCCAAACTTTGGAAGAGGTGCCGCCTGCAGGTTTCACGCTGACGGAAAGCCCTGATGACCTGAGTGTGGCTTGGCCGGATTGGTTTTCCACGCGCTATGAACAAAAAGCCCTGCGCGAGGGGCGCTCGCCACATTACATGACGTTTTTCAAAACCTAGCATTGCGAAAACCGCACAAAGAAGCCGCTGTTTTTGCTACGCAGATTCAAAATCCATTTGCAGTGAATAATTTTCTCTGACCGCGGCATTAATTGTTGCGCCCCAGTGTAATTGAGGTGAATGTCCGCCCATTAACTGGAGACACATGATGAAATTTCTGATTGCTATTTTCGTGGTCTTACTGGGCGCTGGGGCGCTTTGGTGGGGCACGCAAAAGGGGCAGGACGTGGTGCAGGTGTCGAAGTTTGACAAAACGTCTTGGAGTGATGAGGACAAAATCTACGACACGCCACATTTGCGGGTCGCCATGGTCGAAGCCTTGATGAATGATCATCTTTCCAAAGGAATGAGCCGCGCCGCAGTCGAAGATATCATCGGGGCACCAACCGACACCCCCTATTTTGCGGATCATGACATGGTCTACTGGCTTGGGGATGAAAAATCGGGGTTTGGCATCGATTCACTTTGGCTGGTCCTCGATCTTGACGCCAACGGGTTGGTGAATGACATTCAGCTTTTAACCGATTAGCGCGTTACGACTTCTCACCGCCAACACACACACGAATTTTGATTTATCAATTATGGAGACCTAAATGCCCGATATTCCCGTTATCAAAGGTGTGGCCACCGGACTGACGCCTGCCGAGAAAATCTACCTCATTCGCCACCTGAACCAAGTTTCGACCATTCTCGAGATCAAGGAAAAAGCCAGCCTCGCCGCCGCGCGCAAGTTTCCCCGCGCAGGCCAGCACAACGGTAAAGGGGATGCGTTCCGCCACTGCTATGCCTCGGCATTGCTGGCGCGCGATATCGGCGCAAAAGGGGCAAAGGAATTCACCACCGCGCATGAGAACTATTCGGCCAACCCTGCGGGGGAACGTGCGATGGATTTGCACAATAACGCCATCGGTATCCAAATCGGCGCGCGGAAGAAATCCCCAACCGATGCTCAACTTGAAACGGCCTGCATGAATGCCTTGCTCGCGGGCTATCTCGAAACCTCGCCCCCTGCGGTCGGAGACGCCTACTAACGGAACGCCGATAGGTTCTGATGCAAGACGAAGCCGCGACATATCGCGGCTTCTTCGCGTTTCCCCAAAGGGCAATGGACGTGGCCCCTTTGCAAAGGTATCACACCAATGAGTTTGCCCATCAGAAAGCACATCGTCATGACCGCCAAAACCCGCATCGTTATCTCCAGTGATCACGCCGACATAGAGCTGCGCAAAGCCATTGCCGCTCATGTGAAAGGCCTTGGCTACGAGGTCGAAGATATTGGCCCGATGACCTCCGAGAGCACCCATTACCCCAAGCACGGCGAAGCCGCGGCACAGCGTGTGGCCTCGGGGGATTGCGACTTGGGCATCCTGCTGTGCGGCACGGGGCAGGGCATCATGATGGCGGCCAACAAGGTGAAAGGCATCCGCTGCGGCGTCTGCTCTGACACGTTCTCCGCCCGCATGATCCGCGAGCACAACAACGCCAACATGCTATCCATGGGCGCACGCGTGCTTGGCGATGCGCTGGCGCTGGACGTCGTCGACGCCTTCCTAAGCGCCGAGTTCGAAGGCGGCCGCCACGCGACCCGCGTGGATATGATCACTGCGATTGAGGGGTAGGCTCAGACCTGCCTCCTCGTCCTTATTGCTGAGATCTATTTGTGCAGCTTTTGCTAGCAATTCTTTTGGTGAGAATTGCTAGCAATAGGTATTTCTTGCTTTTGTTGCCTCGCCAATGGCAAGGTCGCGTCAAGCTATTTTTTTGAATTTTGTTTGTATGGGCCCGCGCGAAAACAGGGCTGGGTGAAGATAGTATGGCAAAGAATATTTTAATTTTCTCCGATGGAACTGGACAAATCGGAGGGCTTAAACCGGATCAAAGATTGTCCAATATTTATAAAATGTACCGTGCTATGCGGCCGGGGCCATCGTCCCCGATCAAGCCGGATGAACAGGTCTGTTTTTATGACCCAGGCCTTGGTGCAGGGGAAATGGGGGGCATGACATTCTCACGCATCCGGAATGTTCTATCAGCAGCGGTGGGCACGGGGATCGATGAGAACGTGATCGATTGTTATGAAAAGATCATCTCATATTATGAACCTGGGGATCGCATTTTATTGTTTGGCTTCTCGCGCGGGGCTTACACTGTGCGGGCTGTTGCGAATGTCATGAATCTATGTGGCATCCCAACTGAGATGCCCGACGGAACCTCGGTCCCAAGGCATGGGGACCGTTTGCGTAAAATCGCGAGCGACGCCGTGAATTATGTCTACAACCATGGGAATGGTTACTCACGAGGAAAGCAACCTTTCTACGAACGGCGTGAGGAGTTGGGCCGTAGGTTTCGCCAAAAGTATTCCAGTTACGTGCCTGATGCTGAAGAGGACGTCCAGGGGAATGTTCAGCCGACATTTATTGGCGTGTTCGATACCGTCGCCGCATTGGGAAATGCCCTCGTCGGTGGCTTGGCCGCTTTTGCTTTCGTGGCGCTTTTAACGTTGGTCGCGGTCCTTGCATATAACTCCTACCATTGGCTGCTTTGGGCGCCGTTGGTAGGTTTGTCCGGTATAGTTTTGTATTGGTATGGCAAGTTGAGGTGGTCCCAGTTTAAGTTTTTCTCACCGGATCCGAATAGGCGTCTAAAGGTGGAAAACGTAAAAGACTGGCCTAATATTTGGAAGTATGGGCACCGCGCGGTTTGGAACCGTACCAATTACGACAAGTGGTTGGATTCAGATGTTGGTTTTGCGCGTCATGCTTTGGCTATTGATGAAAACCGGAAAGATTTTCCCCGTGTTAAATGGGGGATGCATGCTGAACAAAAGAAGACGCTGGGGCGTAACCCAGAGTGGTTGAAACAAATTTGGTTTGCGGGCTGTCATAGCGACATTGGCGGCAGTTATCCGGAGCCAGAGTCTCGCCTTAGTGATATAACGCTGGACTGGATGATGTCCGAGCTAAAGGAATGCGTGCCGGAGGTTCTTGTAAACACGGATCAGCTTGTAACCTCGCCAGATGCAGGTGGGATGCAGCACGAAGAAACGCATATGTTCAATTTCTGTGGCATAAAGCTTCGCTGGCGAGAGCAGCCTCGAATGGTCAACCCAGACTTTCCGCTTCATCCCTCTGTGCATGCGAGATTAGAAAAGGACAGCGTGTCGCATCTAGGAGAAATGAAGCCTTACCGGCCACCGCAACTGCGTGATCATCTCGAAGCCCATAAGTATTATGACTGATCTGGTGTGATGAGAGCGGTTCGCAGCCACAAACGGCGATGGACCCTCGCGCTTCCCTAGGCTATCACGTCTGGGCTTTTGACTGACGAGAAAGAACTGCCCTATGTCCGGCCACGGTGACCCAATCCCAATGACCTCTCGCGCTGGTGGCGCTTTATCTGGTGAGGCGCATGTGCCGGGGGATAAGTCTATCTCGCACCGCTCGCTGATTTTTGGGGCGATGGCCGTCGGCGAGACCAAGGTTTCGGGCCTTTTGGAAGGGCAAGATGTCCTCGACACCGGCCGCGCAATGCAGGCCTTTGGGGCCGAAGTGATCAACCACGGTGGTGGCAATTGGTCGGTCCACGGCGTGGGCGTGGGCGGCTTTGCCGAGCCGGACCAAGTGATTGATTGCGGCAACTCCGGCACCGGCGTGCGGCTGATCATGGGGGCGATGGCCACATCGCCGATTACCGCGACATTCACCGGTGATGCCTCCCTGAATGGCCGCCCGATGGGGCGGATCACCGACCCGCTGGCGCTATTTGGCACCCAAAGCTACGGCCGCAAGAACGGGCGGTTGCCGATGACGCTGATAGGCGCACAAGATGCGGCACCTGTACGCTACACAGTGCCTATGCCCTCGGCTCAGGTGAAATCTGCCGTGCTTTTGGCTGGGTTGAATGCGTCAGGTGAAACCGTGGTGATCGAGAAAGAAGCCACACGCGACCACTCCGAACGCATGCTGAAAGGCTTTGGTGCAAACCTGACCGTCGACGACACCAGCGAGGGCCGCGTGATCACCCTGCAAGGCCAGCCAGAGCTGACGCCGCAAACCATCACCGTGCCGCGCGACCCGTCCTCGGCCGCTTTCCCCGTTTGCGCGGGCATCGTGGCGCCGGGATCAGACGTGTTGGTGCCGGGTATCGGGCTGAACCCAACCCGCGCGGGCCTGTTCACCACGCTGCAGGACATGGGCGCTGACCTGACATTCGAGAACATGCGTGAAGAGGGCGGCGAGCCGGTGGCAGACCTGCGGGCCAAGTTCTCGGACAACATGCAAGGCATCGAGGTGCCGCCAGAGCGCGCGGCCTCGATGATCGACGAATACCCTGTGCTGTCCGTTGTGGCCGCCTTTGCCACCGGAAAAACCGTCATGCGCGGCGTCAAAGAGCTGCGCGTGAAGGAAAGCGACCGCATTGACGCCATGGCCCGTGGGCTTGAGGCCTGCGGCGTGACTATTGAAGAAGACGAAGATACCTTTACCGTACACGGTATGGGCGTCGGCGGCGTTCCGGGCGGCGGCACATGTGCCACGCATCTGGACCACCGCATTGCAATGTCGTTTATGGTGTTGGGGCTGGGCACTCAAAAGCCGGTTCATATTGACGATGGAGGGCCGATTGCGACGTCCTTCCCGATTTTTGAAGGTTTGATGCGCGATTTGGGCGCAACTATTACAAGGGACTAAGGATTATGCAGAAGTATTTTGCGAGCGTTGTTACCGCGGGCGAGGCCGAACTGGACGCGAACTCGCGAATTTTCGTCGGCCACTCTGACAATATCGCGCAGTTTTTGGCGACGCTGATGATGGCCTTTGACCAAGACGGCACCAAGCTGTTGTTGCTGCGCCGCGCGGCCTTGCTGGATGACTTTGAAGAGGGCGATTTCGACGCACCGATCAACCTTGGTCCCGTCAAGGCGATGGATATGCAACCTGGCCGCCTGATCGCGGGTGACCCCTATCCTGGAGCGTTGCCGGAAGCATTGCCCGAAACCGGCTGCAAAATGGCGCTGGTGGAACTTGCGGTGCAAACTGGGGGTGGCCAAGTGGCGCTGGTTGGTGTGAAGGCTGAAAACGCGGTGCAGGGTTTGCGCATCATGCTCAGCGATGCGGAGCAGGGTGGCGCTACGATTACCTCGGTGGAGGGTCTGATGGACGCAGGGCTGCATGCCGATGACGCATATGACTTCGACGCCAAGCCAACTGATTTGGCCAAGCGCGTTGCAGGCGGCGAGCATGTCGCAATGAGCGATCCGATTGCCTTCGGCGCTTAACGCCCTGCTTTGGGCGCTGGCGGCTTTGGCTGCCGCGCTGTATGGCGCGTTGGCCTATGGCTCCTTCGTCACGATGCCCTCCCTTGCGGGGGGCATTTTGGGTTTTGACATGCGCCCCTTCGGGATGAGCGGTGCGCGGGGCGGTATCTATCTTTCTGCTATGACCGAGGCGGGACGGGACTATTACGTCAATTGGCTGAAGCCGGTAGATACGGTCTTCATTGGGACGTTGACCACATTGCTTTTGCTTCTTGCGTTCAAGCTTCGACGGTGGCGCGGGTGGCTTATTGCGGTGTCAGCATCGGCTTATGCGGCTTTTGATCTGTTGGAAAACCTGCTGGTATCGAGCCTCATTACGCATGGCGCGAAGTCGAGCACGAGTGACTTCGTTCAGACCATTGCGATGTTTACAACGGGCAAGTTTTTAAGCCTAGCTATTGCCCTAATCGCGTTAAAACTAGCTTGGAGATCTGCTCATGCCCAAAGGTAGCTGCTTGTGCGGGAATATCACCTATACTGTCGACGGCCCCTTGCGCCCCGTCATTGCGTGCCATTGCCGACAATGCCGCAAATCCAGCGGTCATCATGTCGCGGCAACCTCGGCGGCGCGAAGCGATGTCTCCGTCCATGGCGAGGTCACGTGGTATCGGTCCTCCCCCACCGCGCGCCGCGGGTTCTGCGGGACCTGTGGGAGCCAGATGTTTTGGGATGGTCAGGGCCAAAACCTGTCCATTTTTGCCGGCACTTTTGAGGAGGACGCAGGGCTTCGCCTTGCAGGTCACATCTTTTGCGCAGACAAAGGCGGGTATTACGACATAAATGACGATCTGCCGCATGCGCAGGCGGATGATCCAAATCTGACGACACAGGTACCATGAAGTTTACAGTAGCAATCGACGGCCCCGCTGCGGCGGGTAAGGGAACTCTTTCGAAACGTGTGGCGGCAGAGTTTGGCTTTGCCCATTTGGACACAGGGCTCTTGTACCGCGCCACCGGCGCGCGGGTGCTGGATGGCGCCGATCCGGTGAGTGCTGCCCAGAATTTAACGCCCGAGGATTTGGCCCGTGACGATCTGCGCACGACGGCCGTGGCGCAGGCCGCCAGCAAGGCCGCGGCCATCCCACAGGTGCGCGCGGCATTGGTTCAGTTTCAACATGATTTCGCCGGTCGAGAGGGGGGCGCGGTGTTGGACGGGCGCGACATCGGCACGGTGATCTGTCCGGATGCGCAGGTGAAACTCTTCGTCACCGCCTCTGACACAGTCCGCGCCGAACGCCGCTATCTGGAGCTTTCGGGCAAAGGGCAGGACGTGACCCGCGAAGGGGTGTTTCGGGATTTGACAGAACGCGATGCCCGTGACCGTGAACGCGAAGCGGCCCCTTTGGCGGCGGCACAGGACGCGGTGGTCATCGACACGTCCCATATGACCATCGAGGATGCTGTGGCGGCTGCAGTGGCGGCGATCCGGACAGCCCTCTAGCCCGAAATTCGTCGCCGTGATAGGGTGGGTTATGGAAACCCACGCGCTGAAATTCCAAACGAACCTGCGCGGCATTTTGTGCTGCCTGTTTGCCTTGACGCTTTCGGTGCTCGCGCTGACCCTTAGCGCGCAGGCACAAGGAGACAGCGCGCGTCGGATCGCCTTGGTGATCGGCAACGGTGCCTACGAGAATGTCGCCGAGTTAAGGAACCCCAAGAACGACTCCGCTGATCTGGCTGCAAGCCTGCGCGCGGCGGGCTTTGAGGTGGACCTTCTGTCCGACCAAAGCCAAAGCGCGATGCTAGACAGTTTGCGCGGGTTTCGCAGCCGCGCTGACGGGGCAGATATCGCGCTGATCTACTTTGCGGGCCATGGCATCGAAATCGACCGCCAGAACTACCTATTGCCGGTGGACGCGGTGCTTGAAAGCGATGCGGATGTGAACTTCGAAGCGGTGAAGCTGGAAACCATGGTTTTCGCCGCGAATGGTGCGCAGCGCCTGAGCATGGTGATCGTGGACGCCTGCCGGAACAATCCTTTTGCGACCTCAATGAAGCGGCGCGATACATCACGGTCCATCAGTCGTGGCCTGTCGGCGATCGAGCCGGCCAAAAACACTTTGGTGGCCTATGCTGCCAAAGAAGGCACCACCGCCGCCGATGGGATCGGACGCAACAGCCCCTATGCCAGCGCGCTGATCGAGGCGCTGGAACAGCCAGACCTAGAGGTGGGGTTGATGATGCGCCGCGTACGCGACGGGGTGCTGAAAGCCACGGCTGGCAAGCAAGAGCCCTTTGTTTATGGCTCTTTGTCGGCTGACCCGATCTATTTGAACAGTAGCCGAGGCCTCTCGGCCGAGGTGCCCGTTATCGTTACAACCGATAGCGCGGTGGAGGATGTGCCCTCTGCCAATGCCGCCGAAATCGTGTTTTGGACCTCCATTGCCGACACGCAAAAGACGTCACTGCTGGAAGCCTATCTGGACCTCTACCCTGACGGGTTCTTCGCGGAGCTGGCACATGCCAAGATCGCGGATATTGCGGGGGAGCCCCTTTCGTCAGAGGAGGTCAACGCAGCGACGCCAGAGTTGGAACGCGACCTCACCCGCGATGAACGGGTTGAGTTGCAAGAACGCCTGTCTGCGTTGGGGCATGCGTTAGGTCCCGCTGACGGGGTCGCCGGACGCCGGACCGAAGCCGCGATCCGCAGCTTTGAAACGGCGCAAGAGCTTCCGGTTCTTGGGCTTGCGACCTTGCCGGTACTGACCGCTTTGCGCGCGCAGGTGAGTGATGAGGATGTGAAGACTTGGCGCTCCAAGCTGGTAAAACGTGCCCCAGCGGCATCGAAAAAGACCCCCAAGCCGAAGGCCGCGAAAGCCAAAGCTGCGAAGCCCAAGGTGACCAAGCCCAAAGTGACCAAACCCAAGGTGACCAAGCCCAAGGTGGTCACACCAAAAGCGGCCAAACCCAAAGCCACCGCCACCGCGCCAAAGGCCAAGGTCGTGAGCAAAAAGGCGACGCCGAAACCCGCCAATAAGTACAAGCAGTTCTGCGGGGCCAACAGGCAATGCGGCACGAAGGAATGCAGGGCAGGAAATGCTGGCCAGTTTTTCAAGAAGACCCGAAACTGCAAGTTCTGCTCGTCTTATGTGGAACGCTGCCAATAGGGACCGTCGCCCGATGGTGCGGACGCGGCGAATGGTTATCTCTGTTTGATCAAAGTAGGCGGCCGCCCAGTTCGGGCTGCGGTCATTGTGCGTGCAGGCGTCACCCTGCGTCCCTTCGGGGAGTATTGCCCCCTTATATGCCGGCGGTCACGGGATGCCCTTTGCAGGGTCATGGACCACAGATCGAATGCAGGGCGTTGAGTGCGCCTTGCGATTGGTTAACCGAGGGCAGGGTATAGGGCCAAGACGTTAAGGTTTGGTGGTGGCGGCGTTCGCTCAACGCTCTTGCTGCAGGCTCTCGCCGCAATGAGGGCAGAAGCACATAGAGGCCTCTTTGCGAGAATTCTGAACATTTCTACGGATGGTTTGCGCGACGCGTTTGCTTAAACCAAGGTCGCGCCGAACCTTTTCAAATACCTCTTCATCTTCGGTGTCGACCTCGTCGTCATCCAGCACTGCACGCAACTTGTCCGCCAGCTCCTCGCGGGAGTGATGCAACCTGTCGGCAAGGCCGCTGGCCAGAATACCGGCAGGTAGGGCGGCCATGCCAATCCCCACAACGGCCACGAGAGATCCGAAAACCTGCCCCGCAGGGGTGACGGGGGCCACGTCGCCGTAGCCCACAGTCGTCAATGTGGCCATGGCCCACCACATCGCGGCCGGAATGGAGCCGAACTTTTCGGGTTGGACTTCATGTTCCACCAAATACGCCCCGCTTGCAGCGAGAATGAGCAACACGATCAATATGAAAAAGCCGGCAAAGAAGGCGTTGGCCTCTTCTTTGAAGACATCAAGCAACACCGTCATGGCAGATGAATACCGCGTCAGCTTGAGGAACCGCAGCAGCCGCACGACCCGCAAAAAGCGTAGATCAAGTTTAAAGAAGAACCCAAGGTAGAACGGCAGGATGGCCATAAGGTCAATCACCGCCATGGGAGACTTCATGTAACTTAGGCGCGGATTGGGGTGATCTTGATACTTGGGGTCCTCAACACTTGTCCAAACGCGCGCGAGATACTCAAGACTGAAGATCGCCATTGATATGACTTCAATCACCCAAAACGCAGCGTGAAATCGCGCGTCTATACTTTCCACGGTTTCCAATATGACAGCCGCCACATTGATCGCGATGAGCGCAATCAAAAACAGGTCTAGAAAACGGGCCAGCCAGTCTGATTTTTGATCAGGGTCGAGAAGTCGAAAGGCGGTTTTACGATATGTGTTCAATGTGCCGGTTCCAAATGTGTGTCCAAAGCGTAGCCTGAACTCTTCCGAAGGTTAATGGCCAAGTTATCGGGAAATGTAGGGCGCAAAGGCCGGACAGTTTTTCGCGGGGGACTTCTGGAGGCTGAATCCAAAAGATGCAGTATTGCCCGTGTTACTATAGTTTGAGAATTTACATGTTTACCAAAAAAATCGCTGTTGCCATCGTCGGGATGTCTCTTTTGGCGTCCCCTGCCGTGGCCGGAAATACGACCATGAAAAACGATGCGGGCGACAAGATTCGGATTGCTTGCAAGGACAGTGGCTGCACTGTGAAAAGCAAGAAATCAGACGCCAAGAAATATGGCTTGGTCGAAAAGACCAAGGGCGGCGTGGACACATTCAAAGCGCTTGAGGCGAAGTATCAAGGCTTGGGATACAAGTAAGCGACAAAACTGAAGGGGCAAGGACAAGGCTTTCGGCCTTACAGACTTGCCCTTTCCCCCAACTCAGGCTATATGCGCGACTGTCTGAAGGGGCGAGAACAGTCTCAAGGCATTCATTCAAACGGGCAGGGTCGGTTTTCCGGCCCTATTTGTTTTGAAAAATGCCCTTGAATTGGAATTGGCCCAGACGACCAACATGAAACCCAAAGACCGGCGGAGACAACCGCTCGGCCCGCATAAACATTAGATTAGGAAACCCACGCCACATGGCTACAAATGCAACTATGGACGAATTCGAAGCCCTCTTGAATGAAAGCTTCGAAATGGACACTCCGGACGAAGGTTCGGTTGTCAAAGGTAAGGTCATCGCTATCGAAGCTGGCCAAGCTATCATCGACATCGGCTACAAAATGGAAGGCCGCGTCGAGCTTAAAGAATTCGCTGATCCAGGCGAATCCCCGAAAATCGAAGTGGGCGACGAAGTTGAGGTTTACCTCGACCGCGTAGAAAACGCCCGCGGCGAAGCCTCCATCAGCCGCGACAAAGCGCGCCGCGAGGAAGCTTGGGACCGTCTGGAAAAAGCATACGCTGATGAAGAGCGCGTCGAAGGCGCAATCTTTGGTCGCGTCAAAGGTGGCTTCACCGTGGATCTGGGCGGCGCAGTTGCGTTCCTTCCTGGCTCCCAAGTTGACGTACGTCCCGTACGCGACGCTGGCCCATTGATGGGCATGAAGCAGCCGTTCCAAATCCTGAAAATGGACCGTCGCCGTGGCAACATCGTTGTATCGCGTCGCGCCATTCTGGAAGAATCGCGTGCTGAACAGCGTGCAGAAGTCATCGGCAACCTTACTGAAGGTCAGGCTGTTGACGGTGTGGTCAAGAACATCACCGAGTACGGCGCATTCGTCGACCTTGGCGGCGTAGACGGCCTGCTGCACGTCACCGACATGGCATGGCGCCGTGTGAACGATCCTCGCGAGATCCTGACAATTGGCGAAACCGTCAAAGTACAGGTTATCAAGATCAACAAAGAGACGCACCGTATCTCCCTCGGCATGAAACAGCTGCAGGACGATCCATGGGGCGAAGTTGCTGCGAAATACGCTTTGGACTCTACACACCAAGGCCGCGTCACCAACATCACTGACTACGGCGCATTCGTTGAGCTGGAGCCAGGCGTTGAAGGTCTTGTGCACGTGTCCGAAATGTCTTGGACCAAGAAGAACGTACACCCAGGCAAAATCGTGTCTACGTCCCAAGAAGTCGAAGTCATGGTTCTGGAAATCGACAGCTCCAAGCGTCGCGTTTCCTTGGGTCTCAAGCAGACTCAGCGCAACCCATGGGAAGTGTTCGCAGAGAACAACCCTGTCGGCAAAGAGATCGAAGGCGAAGTCAAGAACATCACCGAATTCGGTCTGTTCGTTGGTCTCGACAACGACATCGACGGCATGGTTCACCTCTCCGACATCACGTGGGAAGGCCGTGGCGAAGACGCATTGGGCGACTTCCGCAAAGGCGACATGGTTAAAGCCGTTGTCACCGAAGTTGACGTTGAGAAAGAGCGCATCTCGCTCTCGATCAAAGCCCTCGACGGTTCGTTCGACACAGCAGTGGACGGCGTTAAGCGCGGTTCCATCATCACGGTTGAGGTTACCTCCATCGAAGACGGTGGCATCGAAGTGGAATATGAAGGCGCTAAATCCTTCATCCGCCGCTCCGACCTGTCGCGTGATCGTGCCGAGCAACGCCCAGAGCGCTTCGGCGTTGGCGACAAGCTGGACGTACGTGTGACCAACGTGGACGCAAAAACCCGCCGCTTGGGTCTGTCCATCAAGGCACGTGAGATTGCTGAAGAGAAAGAAGCAGTTGAGCAGTACGGTTCTTCCGACTCCGGCGCATCCTTGGGTGATATCCTTGGTGCGGCTCTGAAGTCCGACGACGAGTAATCAAGCTCGACCAAAAATTGGGGAACGGCCTCGCCAGCAATGGCGGGGCCGTTTTCACGTCTACGACCCCGAATCGATCAAAGGCGCAGGGCGGCTTCACGCGGAATTGGTGCGATTTTCTAGCCAGTTTTCTGTGCAAAGCAGCAAGACCCGTCGGTTTTCACACGTTTTTCCCCGACATCTTGGAAGAAGATGCGCTCTAAATGCTTTCCTCAGTTGGATAATTCGGCCTATAGTTTCCCAAGGCGGGGCTGCCACCCGTATTTAGGAAAAAGTCCTGGGGAGGATATTTTATGATACGCTCTGAGCTGATCCAAAAGATCGCCGATGAAAACCCACATCTCTATCAGCGGGATGTCGAGCGCATCGTGAACACTGTCTTTGAGGAAATCGTCGATGCAGTGGCCTCGGGCAACCGCGTGGAACTTCGCGGATTTGGCGCGTTCTCGGTCAAAAAGCGGGATGCTCGCACAGGCCGGAACCCGCGCACCGGTGAATCTGTCCAAGTGGATGAGAAGCATGTGCCTTTCTTCAAGACCGGCAAGCTGCTACGAGACCGTCTAAACGGTAACGAAAGCTAATCTAAATGCGCTACATCCGCTATGTGTTCATGGCCGTCGTCGGCCTCTCGTTGATTCTTGTCGCCTTGGCCAACCGTGGCATGGTGACGATCAAACTTCTGCCTGAAGAACTTGCAGCCTATTTGGGCCAGCCTCTCTCCTACGAATTGCCGCTGTTTGTGGTGATCTTTGGCGGGATCATCGTTGGTTTGCTGATCGGGTTTGTCTGGGAATGGTTTCGCGAGCACAAGCACCGCGCCGACGCCCGCCTGCAAAAACGCGAAAAAGAAAAGCTGGAGCGCGAGGTCAAAGGCCTCAAGCGCAAATCCAACGAAGGCAAAGACGAAGTTCTTGCCCTTCTGGATGACAGCACGGCGACAAGCTAGGCCAATCACATGACCACGCGCGTCAAAATTTGCGGCCTTGGCCAGCCTGAAGATGTTGCTGCTTGTGCAGCGGCAGGGGCGGCCTATGTGGGGTTCGTCTTCTTTGAAAAATCCCCTCGCAATGTAAGTTTGGACACCGCGCATAAGCTTTCCTTGGAAGTTCCTTTGGGGATCGCCAAAGTCGCGCTGACGGTAAACGCCACCGACGCAGAGCTGGATGCACTGGTGGACCGCGTGCCGTTGGACATGTTGCAGCTGCATGGCTCTGAAAGCCCAGACCGCGTGGCGCAGGTGCGCGACCGCTTTGGCCTGCCGGTGATGAAGGCCGTGGGCATCGCGGATGAGGGCGATCTGGCGGGGCTGAATGACTACTTCCGCGTGTCGGACCAAATCTTGATTGATGCCAAACCCCCTAAAGGCGCGGACCTTCCCGGCGGCAACGGCCTCTCCTTCGACTGGCGCCTGATCGCCGAGCGCCGGTGGGGCATTCCTTGGATGCTGGCGGGCGGGCTGACGCCGGACAATGTGGCCGAGGCGATCCGCCTCACAGGGGCAAAGCAGGTTGACGTGTCCTCTGGCGTGGAATCCGCGCGTGGGGTGAAGGACGCAAATCTTATCAAGCAGTTCGTAGCTGCCGCCCATGACGATATACCGAAGCTCTAGTTTCCGCGCCTCATTGCGGCCTTACGCTTTACCCCGACCCGTTCACGGGCTACATCAGCTAAGTTGCAACGGGAGTGTTCCAAAATGCCTGACAATCTGGTGAACAGCTATAAAACCGGCCCTGACGAAAAGGGTCGTTTCGGCGATTTTGGCGGACGCTTTGTCTCCGAGACATTGATGCCGCTGATCCTAGAGCTGGAAGAGCAATACGAGCACGCCAAAACCGACAAATCCTTCTGGGACGAGATGGATTTCTTGTGGAAGCACTACGTTGGCCGCCCGTCGCCTATGTATCACGCGGAACGCCTGACCGAACATCTGGGCGGCGCGAAAATCTACCTCAAGCGCGACGAGCTGAACCACACTGGCGCGCATAAGATTAACAACGTCTTGGGCCAGATCATACTTGCCCGCCGTATGGGCAAAACCCGCATCATCGCCGAGACAGGTGCAGGCCAACACGGAGTGGCAACGGCGACTGTTTGTGCCAAGTTCGGCCTGAAATGCGTCGTCTACATGGGCGCGCATGATGTGGAGCGCCAGGCCCCCAACGTCTTCCGCATGCGCCTGCTGGGCGCAGAGGTGGTGGCCGTGACGTCTGGCCGTGGCACGTTGAAAGACGCGATGAACGACGCGATGCGCGACTGGGTGACCAATGTGCGCGACACCTTCTATTGCATCGGCACAGTGGCGGGGCCTCACCCCTACCCAGCAATGGTGCGCGACTTCCAAGCGATCATTGGCAAGGAAGCCAAAGAACAACTGATGGAAGCCGAAGGGCGCTTGCCCGACACGGTGATTGCCGCGATCGGCGGGGGCTCCAACGCGATGGGGCTGTTCTTCCCGTTCCTTGACGACAAGAGCGTGAATATTATCGGTGTCGAAGCTGGCGGCAAAGGCGTGAACAACAAGAACGAGCACTGCGCCTCCCTCACGGGTGGGCGCCCGGGCGTGCTGCACGGCAACCGCACCTATCTGCTGCAAGACGACGACGGGCAAATCCTTGAGGGCTTCTCGATCTCTGCTGGATTGGACTATCCGGGGATTGGGCCAGAGCACTCTTGGCTGCACGAAATCGGCCGCGCCGAATATGTGGCGATCACGGATGTTGAGGCGCTTGAGGCGTTTCAGCTGTGCTGCGAAAAAGAGGGCATTATCCCTGCGCTGGAGCCATCCCACGCCTTGGCTCATGTGATGAAAATCGCACCGACCCTGCCGAATGATCACATCATTTGCATGAATATGTGCGGTCGCGGCGACAAGGATATCTTTACCGTCGCCCGTGCGCTGGACTTCGAAATGGGTGAGTTCGCTTAAGGCGGGCTGATGATCGCCCACGGCGTAGATCACTTTAAGATCAATCGCTTGGGGTGATCTTCACTGAGGCTCAGTTGAAGCGATCCAACAGCTTTTGCATCGGGCTGCGGGTGTCTTCGGCTTCTGGCGAAGGCTCCGCCTGTGTCTGCCCCTGCGTTTGGGGCTTTGGCTTGGGCTGTGTGGTGGAGGAGCGGGCAGGAGCCACGCGAAGGGCCACAGCGTTAAGAAATTTAGCGCTGTCGTCTTCGGCCAGAAAAGGCGCCCCGTCAGAAACGCCACGCAACACATCGTCCAGCCAGTTTTGCTCCGCCTTGGCGAAATCGTTCAGCACATAGGACGGCACTTTGTCTTTGTGACCCGGATGCCCGACGCCAAGACGCACGCGATCGTAATGCGGCCCGATATGTTGGTGGATCGACCGCAGGCCGTTATGCCCCGCGTGCCCCCCGCCCGATTTGCACTTGGTTTTGGCTGGGGCTAGGTCGATCTCGTCGTGAAAGACGGTGATATCGGTGCTGTCGAGCTTGAAGAACCGCATGGCTTCGCCCACGGATTGCCCCGACAGGTTCATGAAGGTGGCGGGCTTGAGCAGCATCACCTTTTCATGACCCAAACGCCCCTCGGACAGCTGCCCTTGGAACTTGGACTTCCACGGGCTGAACCCATGATCATCCGCGATGCGGTCCAATGCCATAAAGCCGATGTTATGCCGGTTGTGGCTGTATTTTGCGCCTGGATTGCCGAGGCCTACGAAGAGTTTCATATCGCCGTTTTACCGCGTCTGCTGGGCGGGGGCCAGAGGGGGAAATCTGCCGTTGATCAAATGATGACCAACGGCAAGCCAGTCAGAGCAGACGTGTGGCCATACCACCATCCGCTGCAAGCGGTGTGCCGGTTATGAAGCTCGATCGGTCCGACAGAAGGAACAAGGCGGCTTGTGCCATCTCTTTCGGGTCCGCCAGGCGCTTTACCGGATGCAGCCCCGCGATGAATTCATGCGTATCAGGGTCATCCCCTGCCATCGCCGTCAGTGTTCCACCGGGCAACAGGGCGTTGACCCGCACATTTTGCGCAGCATGATCACTCGCTAAGGATTGCACCAATCCGATCAGCCCTGCTTTGGATGCAGCGTAAGCGCCCATGCCCGGCATGCCACCGTTGCTAAACCCGACGAAGGAGCTGGTGAACACCATCGAACCGCCTCCGGCCTCCAAAAGGGCAGGGAGTTGGGCTTTTGCACAGTAGAATGCACTGGTGAGATTGCAGTCGATCACGGATTGCCAGTTTGTGGTTTCCATGTCGGGAATAGGCCCCATGTCGCCCATCATTCCCGCATTGTTGAAGGCCCCATCAAGGCGGCCAAATTCGAATTTCGCCAAAGCGACCAGTTCGGCTGAATAGGATTCGTCGGTCACATCCCCTGCGAGGCATACGGCTTTACCGTTGCTTTGCTGTATCTGCCCGACGATTTGGCTAAGTTCTTTTTCGCGGCGTGCCCCAAGCACAAGATTTGCGCCTTGAGCCGCGAACAAAAGCGCAGAAGCCGCACCGATGCCGCTGCTTGCCCCAGTGATTAAAATGGTTTTATCTTTTAGGTCCATGGTCATGCTTTCCTTTTATTGCATGCCATCTAGGTAGCGAAGGTGATCCAAATGCCGCGACCCGCATCGTGCTTTTAGCGAAGGCGTGACGTTGAAACAGCAAAGATCGGGTCGGGACGAGCGCGCGAGGATTACCCCTTAGCGAGGTGTTGATGAGGGCGATACTCTGCTCTACCAATTTGCAGCAAGGTCGTCGCAACACCTCACTATCGGGAAGGTTACACGTAGTATGATTGCCTATGTCACCGTCGGTGCAGATGATATCGCACGTGCAAAATTGTTCTATTCGGCGTTCCTACCGGCGTTGGGCTATGGGGTGAAAGAGGGGCCAGAAGGCCTCAGTTACGCGCTCCCCTTTTCGCCGGACCAGTCCGCTGTGCCACCAGATTTCTACGTTAAACCAACCTTTGATGGATGTCCGGCCTCGGCTGGAAATGGCGCAATGGTTGCCTTTGAGGCACGCAACCAAAAGCAGGTGCGCAGTCTTCATTCTGCCGCCATTGCAGCAGGTGGCGCGGACGAAGGGCAACCCGGTTTCCGCGACTCTTATGGGCCACATTTCTTTGTGGGTTATCTTCGTGACCCTCAAGGCAACAAGATCGCAATATTTTCCAGTGACCCAAGTGAACCCGGGCGTCCCGACGCATAGGCACTGGCCAAAACGGGTGTTCACAAGTTCAAGGCAGAAGGGCTGCACAAACGAAAAACGCGCGACCCGTTCAGGCCGCGCGTTTTAATTAAGTCGCAAGAAGCGGCGGGAGGATTACTCCTCGGCGGCTGCTTCTGCTTCCGGAGCTTCTTCGCCCTCGGCTGCGTCATCCTCATCATCGCCGGAAGATTTCAGGCTTGATGGAGCGGAAAGAGTCGCGATCACGAAGTCACGGTCAATCGTAACTTTCGCGCCGTCTGGCAATTTCACGGAAGAAATCGTGACGTTTTCGCCGACTTCAGTCTCGGAGACATCGATAGTGATGCTCTCTGGGATGTCGCCAGCGGTTACAACCAGCTCAACCTCAGGACGTACCAGCGTCAGAACGCCGCCTTTTTTCAGGCCAGGGGATACGTCTTCGCCAACAACTTCGACCGGAATGAACAGGGCGATTTTTGTTGTGCGGCGCAGGCGCATGAAGTCGATGTGTGTTGGCAGATCTTTTACCAGATCGCGTTGCACGTTACGGCAGATGACGCGGAAGTCTTCTTGGCCTTCGATTTTCATGTTCTGCAATGTGGACATGAAGCGTCCAGCGCGCAGTTGCTTCAGCAACTTGTTGAAGGAGATCTGAATGGCTTGCGGCTCTTCACCACCACCATACACGATACCTGGCACCATGCCGTTACGGCGTGCTGCGCGAGCGGCCCCCTTGCCCGTCCCCGCGCGTGTCTCAACTTCAAGATCAGGGATCTTACCAGCCATGACTATATTCCTTTGTTTAATGGGTGCGGCTGCCTCCAAGGGTGTCGGGCCGCGTGAAGAGTGCCGTATAGGAGGGAATCGCCTGCTTGAAAAGGGGTTTCATCGGCTTTTCCATTGCTGCGCGATCGGTGTGACGATACCGCTTGGCCTATGACGATTGCAAACGCCCTGCGAACTTCCAAAACCCCCGCACTCACCTTCGCTATTGTGGGGCTGTATTGGGGCTGTTTTGCGGCCTATGTGCCCGAGTTAAAGGAGCAGATTGGCGCGGGGGATGCCCGATTTGGTCTTCTGTTGTTGGGGTCGGCTTGCGGGCTGGCCACAACCATGTGGTTTGCCCCCGTATTTGACCGGTGGCTGGGGCGTTGGTCGATGGGGGTCAGTGCCATGTTGCTGGCCTTTGCCTTCCTGATGCCGGGGCTGGCGACAACTTCAACGACCTTCTTTTTGGCGATGTTTGGCTGCGGTCTGGCCTCGGGGCTAACGGATGTGATCATGAACGCCCGCGTGTCCGAATTGGAGGCCGCAACAGGCCGCCCCCTTATGAATGCAAACCACGGCGCCTTTTCCTTGGCCTATGCGATTGCCGCTGCGGGAACCGGTTTGGCGCGCGAAGCCAGTATTCAACCTGCCGTGTTGTTTGCGATGATAGGGGCGGTCGTCATGGTACTGTTTTACCGGCTCAGAATGAAACCCGATGACGCCAAGCATGACGGTCGCCCCGTTTCCTTGCCTTGGGGGACGGTCGCGCTATGCGGCGCGGTGGTGCTGATCGCCTTCATGTCGGAGGCGGCGGTGGAGGCATGGTCCGCACTGCATGTGGAGCGGACATTGGGGGGCAGCGCCGCCGAAGGTGCGCTAGGGCCCGCGATGCTGGGGCTTACCATGACCATCGGTCGCTTCGGAGGTCAGGCGGTCAGCGAGCGGTTGAGCGACACCAGCGTGATCCTAGGGGCCGCAGGTCTGTCGGTTGTGGGCACCCTGTGTGTTGTCGTGGCCGCAACCCCGCTGATCGCCTACATCGGCTTTGGGGTCATGGGGCTGGGCATATCGGTGATCGGTCCCTTGGGGTTGGCTTTGGTCGGGCGGATGGTGCCCCCTTCGCTACGTACCGTCGCGATTTCGCGCACGGCGGTGTTGGGGTTTCTGGGCTTCTTTGCCGCGCCAACGATTATGGGCCTTATCTCTGAGGGCTACGGGTTGCGGGCCGCCTATGCGGCGGTCGCGTTATTGCTGGTGGGGCTGGTGCCCTTGGTTTTTGCCTTGCGAGGCCGCGGGGCCTAAGCCCAATCGCCATAGAAGTCGCGCGGCACCAGCAGGTTTTGCTTGCCCAAGTCCTGCACGGTTTTTTCACCGCAAAGGGCCATAGTGATGTCCAGCTCTTTGTGGATGACGCTCAGCGCCTCTTCCACACCTTGCTGGCCGTTCGCCCCCAACCCGTAGATGAAAGCGCGTCCGATATAGGTGCCTTTGGCCCCCATCGCCAAGGCCTTCAACACGTCTTGACCCGACCGGATGCCGCTATCTAGGTGAACCTCGATCTTGTCACCCACCGCATCCATAATTGATGGCAGCGCTTTGATCGAAGACATCGCACCGTCCAATTGCCGCCCGCCGTGGTTCGACACCACGATCGCGTCAGCCCCCACGTTCAACGCCATTTTGGCGTCATCGGCATCCAAAATGCCCTTGAGGATCAGCGGCCCGCCCCAGAGGTCTTTGATCTCTTTGACATAGTCCCAATCCAGTTTCGGATCGAAGCTTTCTGCGGCCCAAACGGACAGCGAGCTCATGTCCGTGATCCCGTCAATGTGACCGACAATATTCCCAAAGCTGCGCCGTTTGGTTTGCAGCATCTGCAAGCCCCACCGCCATTTGGTTGCCAGATCAAAGATCGTATGGGGGGACAGCTTGATTGGTACCGTCAGCCCGTTCTTGATATCCTTGTGGCGTTGCCCCAGAATTTGCAGGTCCAAGGTCAATACCAAAGCCGAACACCCCGCATCCTTGGCGCGTTGAATGGCGCGTTTGGTAAACTCGCGGTCTTTCATCACGTAGAGCTGGAACCAGAAGGGGGCGGAGGTATGCTCCGCGACGTCCTCAAGAGAGCACACAGACATGGTCGACAGCGTGAATGGCACGCCGAATTTTTCCGCCGCCTTGGCCGCAAGGATTTCACCGTCCGCATGTTGCATGCCCGTGGACCCAACAGGGGCCAAAGCCACCGGCATGGCAACATCTTGCCCGATCATCTGGCTTTTGGTGCTGCGGCCGGTCATGTCCACCGCCACCCGTTGGCGCAGTTTGATCAGATCGAAGTCCGATGAATTCTCGCGGAACGTCTGCTCGGTCCAGCTTCCACTTTCGCAATAGTCAAAGAACATCTTCGGCGTGCGCCGCTTGTAGATGCGCTTCAGGTCTTCAATTTCAGTGATTTTAGCCATGCCGCAGCCTTACCGTCCAAATTGGTTAGGAGTTGTTACCAATTTGGGCGGTTTGGTGTCAATGCGGTGCGTTAAGCCCGATGCGCGCCATCCGCCAGCGACTTCACGAAGGCTAAGACGTCTTCCGTGCTGTCGCCATTTGCGATCTTGGACACGATTGCCGACCCCACAACGGTGCCATCCGCCACAGCGGCCACGGCCTCAGCGGTCTCAGGCGTTTTCACACCGAAGCCCACGATGACCGGAAGGTCTGTGCTGCCCTTGATGCGCGCCACTTCGGGGGCCACATCGGTTGCACTGGCTTCGGCAGCACCTGTGATGCCGGTGATCGAGACGTAGTAGAGAAACCCAGAGGTATTCTGCAGCACCTTAGGCAAGCGTTTGTCATCAGTGGTTGGGGTGGCCAAACGGATGAAATTGAGGCCAGCGGCTTGGGCGGGGATGCAAAGTTCTTCGTCTTCCTCAGGGGGCAGGTCGACAATGATCATACCGTCGATACCAACCTCTTTGGCTTCAGCCAGAAACTTGTCCACGCCGCGTGAATAGATCGGGTTGTAGTAGCCCATCATCACAATCGGCGTGATGTCATCTGTGGCGCGGAAGTCGCGGACGAATTGCAGGAACTTATCCAGCGTCATGCCCGCTTCCAACGCGCGTTGTCCGGCCAGCTGAATGGTCTCGCCATCGGCCATCGGGTCGGTGAAGGGAAGGCCCAGCTCGATGATATCAACACCGGCTGCGGGCAGGCCTTTGACGATCTCTAGGGCGCGGGCCTCATCGGGGTCGCCGGCCATCACATAGGTGACAAAAGCCTTTTTGCCCTCGGCCTTCAGCCGCGCGAATGTGTCGTCGATGCGTGTCATGTGGCGTCCCCTGACTTATAACTCACAGGGGTTTGCACCATGTTAAGGGGGGAGATCAACGGGCGAGGGGGGATTTCTTCGATTTGGGGGGCGTTGCTGTGCTGCGCGCCATCAAAAAACCCATATATGCTTGACCAGAGCCGCCACCAGCCCCTACATGCGCCGGAACCGGATTTAGGAGAGCGTCATGGGTTTCAAGATGGGTATTGTCGGACTGCCAAACGTAGGCAAGTCCACGTTGTTCAACGCGTTGACCCGAACGGCGGCGGCGCAGGCGGCGAACTTTCCGTTTTGCACCATTGAGCCCAACGTGGGCGAGGTCGCTGTCCCAGACGCGCGGCTTGATACTTTGGCCGAGATCGCAAGCTCCAAGTCGATCATCCCGACCCGCATGACCTTTGTGGATATCGCAGGGCTGGTGAAGGGCGCATCGCAGGGCGAAGGGTTGGGCAACCAGTTCCTTGCCAACATCCGCGAGACCGACGCCATCGCCCATGTGCTGCGCTGCTTCGAGGATGGCGATGTAACGCACGTGGATGGCCGCGTAGACCCCGTGGCCGACGCGGATGTGATCGAGACCGAGCTGATGCTGTCGGACATGGAATCCATCGAGAAACGTCTGGTCAACATCGTGCGCAAGGTGCGCGGTGGGGACAAAGAGGCCGTTCAGCAAGAACGTCTGATGAAAATGGCCATGGAAGCGTTGGAAAACGGCAAGCCTGCGCGCACGGTCGAGGTGGATGAGGACGACCAAAAGCAGTGGAAAATGCTGCAGCTCCTGACCTCCAAACCGATCCTATATGTGTGCAACGTGGATGAGGCATCTTCTGCCACGGGCAATGAGTTCTCGGAAAAAGTCGCGGTAATGGCAGCAGAGCAAGGCGCCGCCCATGTTGTGATCTCTGCGCAGATTGAGGAAGAAATTTCCCAACTGGAAGCCGAAGAAGCCGAGATGTTCTTGACCGAAATGGGCCTGCAGGAAGCAGGCTTGGACCGGTTGATCCGCGCGGGCTACGAGCTTTTGCACTTGGAGACCTATTTCACCGTAGGCCCCAAAGAGGCGCGCGCGTGGACGATCAAGCAGGGCACGCTGGCCCCGCAGGCCGCGGGCGTGATCCATGGCGACTTCGAGAAAGGCTTCATCCGCGCCGAGACGATTGCCTATGATGACTTCGTGACCTTCAAGGGTGAACAACCCGCCAAAGAAGCGGGCAAGATGCGCGCCGAGGGTAAGGGCTACACCGTCAAAGACGGCGACGTATTGCACTTCTTGTTCAACAAATAGCCGGACGCATCATCCAGCAGGTTTGGTGTTCCGCGCCAAACCGGCCCCCAGAGAGGGAAAACCCGCAGCGCTTTCCCATACAGCGCGCAGCGCAGGGCTGTATCTTGAGTGCAAAGGAGAGATGTCATGTCCAAGACAGCTACACCCGCTCAACATCACAGCGATCTATTGTGGCAACTGACCGGAGCACGGGCAGGGCCGGTACTGCTTGTGACAGGGGATTTGGATGCGCTGGGCCCCGTGGTCGAGAGGATGCAAGCGCTTCCCTCGCTGGTCTATATGCGGGGCACCTTAAAGGTTGGCGGACACAACGTGCAAGAAGACGCAGATGTCGTGTTTGAACTTCCAAGCCGCGATCCAACAGAAAGCTATTGGCTGATCCTGACGCAAGCTAAGGGTTTGGGCATGATCTCGGGGCGCGGCATTCCGACGGATTTAGAGGCCGCGTAACGCCCCAAATCTGTTATAGTTCAGCTTAGAAACCAGTTTCTTTTTCTCCTGTTTATGGCAGGGTGTCGGAATTGAAACGAGTGATTCCAAACTGAACGGATACCCATTATGGCTGGCCCAAAAACACGCCCCGACAACAATTTTCACTGCTTTGAAGGGGCCGGTTACGGGTTCTGGAAAGCCATCGCCCAAGGCATGCGCCCGACTGGCATGTCGAATTCCCCTGACGGGTATCAACTGGATTATGCAAAGGACGTTGATGGCTCGATCGTGCACAATGGTGGCATGTTCGCGCCCCAAGAAGTGAAGCTGAAGCCGGGAAATTACTTTCGGTTCTTCGGAACGGCGTCCAAAAATGTATATGGTGCGAAGTCGTCAATGGCTGGCGGCTGGTGGCTGGACTACGATAACTTCGTGAAGGTCGGCGCATGGGCTGAAGAGCATGACATTTCGTTGGCGCGTGCAGCGCAAGCCTTGCTGGTGATCCCCAAGGAATGGCACGACTGCGGATACGTCGGCCGCGCAAGACTGAGCACGACAATGAAGGCGTGGGTTGGCAAAGGGAAACCTGCCACCGGCTCGATCAGCCCCGACAGCGCCAAGCGCGACAAAGCCACGACCCCTGTTACGACGGCACCTACACATCTGGAAATGAAGCAGTATTTTGTTCCCGGAGAGCGCGAATTGCTGAAAGGATGCTTCAAGTTGTTGAACTCCCAACAAGTGATCCGAAAAGGTACAGGCCTGCCGCAGGTTTAAAGGACGTTCAGCGGGGCAATTTTTCGGTTGCTGCCCCGTAAACCTATCGCTAAACGGGTCAACGGAGACGTGGCCGAGTGGTCGAAGGCGCTCCCCTGCTAAGGGAGTAGGCCCGGAAGGGTCTCGAGGGTTCGAATCCCTTCGTCTCCGCCACTTGACCTGTAACTCACTGGTCATAACCGTTTTTCCAAGAGCGCTTCTGGCAAATCCAGCCCCTGCTAAAGACACCTGTTACAGTAGGAACGCAAAGGATGGGCATTACTCCGCGTCTCGTGCTTCGAGGCACGACCTATTACTTTCGCATGGCTGTGCCGCGCCACCTCGTGAAACGATTGGGCAGGCAGATGGCGTGCAAGGTCTAGACACTGTTCGCAATGGGACATGGTCGTTGTCTTGTTCTCCCCCGCGCACATTGTTCTGGATGGTACGCCCCACCCGTGAAATTATGCTGACGGCAGGCATGGGATGGGACCCCGAAGAGGAACGTTGGTTCGTCACTGGCGTTCGATTGGGCAACATCAGACGACGTTAGCCCCGTGCCTCATTACGCATCCCCCCCGCGAATGGAACGCATCTGAGCCTTTGAGGCAGGCGACGTTGCTTCGCATGATCTCTGGGTGCTGCCGTATATCCAACAAGCAAACCCGCAGCAGCCGGTTGGCTATCGGTCGAGGCTGGACAATATGGCTGACGCGGTTGCCTCGTTGATGGCGAGGACCGTGTTGTAGAGGGTCGCCAATCTCAAAAGCGATTTGACGTCGACATCATGGGGGAGTGCCGACAACGGATCGGTAAAGAAGATGAGTGTACCCAATCGTCCTTCCGCAATCATTGCGCCGATTTGAGCGTCCCCGCCCAACGGGCCACTTTTGAGCCGCGTGATCGGCAAGTTCACTTCGTCGGCAATCCGCCCGCCGGTCGTCCCTGTGCCGAAAAGTTCGAACTCGCGCAGGATGTCGGCATTTGCCCCAGCCCATTCGACCATGCGGTCTTTCATTTGGTCATGCGCGACCAGCGCGATGCTCCGGTCGCCACCGGTTGGGGTCGCCTTATGTGTCATCGTCAAGTTTCCTCTGACTGCTGGTATCCGCGGCCCAGTTCCAAGCGAGCGGGGATTTTCGTTTAAGCGCCCCGCTTAAGTGTTGCCGCATTCTGTAGGAGGCATCGGCGATATTGCCCAATTCAAGTAGCGACAAAATCTCGAGGTGTTCGGTGCATTGCTCGATCAACCGCTCTCGGTTTATCTCGGCGCGATATTCCATCAAGCGCCGCATGCGGTTCACCCGTTGAAGAGACATTAAGAAGAAAGGGTTGCCTGACATTTTGATGATGTCTTCGTGGAACGTTGACCCGTTCTCGAGAAGAGATTCCCCATGGGCGGAGTTCAGATCGATCTCCAGCATATGCTCTTGGGTGCGGCGTTGCTCGTCCAGAACTTTGTGATCCAGCTCGAACGAGGGCTCAAGCATTGCCACGGGTTCAATCGCCATCCGGAACCGGTAGATTTCATCAAAGGCCTCGGGTGTTTTCGCGACTGGAAGAAAGCGCCAACCGTACCCTTCCTTTCGTTCTGCCCAGCCTTCGCGTGCTGCGCGAACCAGAAGTTCGCCGACCTTGGCCTTGGTCCAATCATACTTCTGGCGCAAAAATTGTTCTGTGACGTCTTCGGGGATTTCATTGGTTAGCCAATCGTCCGCCAGTCTTTGATAATCGTCTGCCTGACCCTGATCAGTGTCTTTCAGGGTATCCTTGATACTTGGCGGCAATTGATCGGCGACGAAGTAGCCGCGGTTGGCCTGACGAACGAGAATATTCTGGGCCTCAAGGGTGATCAGTGCTTCGCGCACGGGGGTTCGTGAGACGCCGTAGCGATCCGCCACTTGCTGCGCGCCGATATGTTGCCCTTGTTTCAGTGCTCCGGTCACAATGTCGTGTATCAGTCGATTGGATATCTTTCGTGACAGTTCGCTCGTTCGCACAGGTGGGGTCACTTTCATGATGCCTAGAAGTCAGGTTGGATTGCATTTTCTAATCGGCATGAGGCCAGAAAAACTGGCTTTATGCAAATTAAAAGCCGAAAAATACGGACTGTTGCGGCAATTTCTCACCCCAGCTTGCAAGAGCATTCTCCCAAATCAGAGCCGTCAGGCGATCACATTCGTGTCAGTGGAATTGGGTAAATCATTGTTAATATTAGGTTAATCGGAGTTTTCAATAAGGGCGCAGGAATATCGATTGCACAAGTGAAAATATGTATTGGCTTTTATGATATCAATATGCAATTCATTGGGGGAGCGCAGGAATCGCGCTTGGGAGTTTACTCAATGGGAGGACGATCAATGTTCATGAAATTTACACGGGTCAGCTTGCTTGCTGTCGCCACAACACTAACAGGTGCCACAGGCGCTTTTGCAGAGTTCAAGGCGGAAAGCCCGCAGTGCATCGCACCATCCAACCCTGGTGGCGGTTGGGACTTTATTTGCCGTACAACGGCGAAGTACCTGTTTGATCTGAAAGTCATCGAAGATTCGATGCAGGTCACAAACATGTCTGGCGGCGGCGGCGGTGTTGCTTTCGCGCATGTCACTAAAGAGCGCAACGAAGACAACAACCTGATCGTTGCTGCATCTATGAGCACCAGCGCACGTATTGCTCAAGGTATCTACGAAGGTGCTGAGCAGGACGACGTTCACTTCTTGGCGACATTCGGCGCTGAGTACGGTGCGATCGCTGTTCGCGCGGATTCACCTTACACATCCCTCAAGCAAATGATGGATGACATTGTAGCGGATCCTAAGTCTGTTGGCATCGCTGGCGGTTCTTCTGTTGGCAGCTTTGACCACATCAAGCCGATGCTGGTTGCACGCGAAGCAGGTTTGGCCGATGTGACGCAAATGAAATACGTCTCATTTGACGGCGGCGGCGAAGCTATGACTGGCCTTCTGTCCGGTGCGGTTGAAGCGCTTTCGGGTGACTTCTCTGAAATGTTGGGCTTCTTGGAATCAGGTGACATTCGCATCCTGACCATCATGGCGCCTGAGCGTTTGAAGAACTTCCCTGACATCTCCACAGCCAAAGAAGAAGGTTACGATGTTGTTGGTGCGAACTGGCGCGGTCTCTACATGCCAGCTGGTGCAACTGACGAAGCCAAAGAATTCTGGAAAGGCGCAATCATGACGCTGACACAGGACCCAGGTTTCCAAGCAGAGCTTGAAGCAGCAGCGATCGAGCCATTCAACAACTTCGGCGATGACATGCACAAGTTCGTAGCTGGCAGCATTGCAGATGTGACCAAGCTTTCCAAAGAAATTGGCATCATCAAGTAACTAAATAAAAATGGCTGATCCATTCTGATGGATCAGCCAGCATCTTACATTCCTGGGAGATTAAGATGAGTGACCGTATCTTTGGTGGTTTTGGGCTGGCCCTTGCCATTTTCTACATTTGGGCCGCCTCGATAATTAAAGACAGCTTTATGGTTGATGTAGTGGGCCCTCGGGCCTTTCCTTACATCGTCGGGACCGTATTGGCTCTCACCTCCATCTACTTCATTGCGCGGCCGGACGAAGAACCGAAATGGCCAATCTTGCGTGATATGGCAGAAATTCTATTCGCTACGGCGGTCATGGTTCTTTACGCGTTGCTTTTGTCTGATGTCGGCTTCGTCATCTCGACAACATTCGCAACAGCATACCTGACATGGCGCCTTGGTACTCAACCCCTATGGTCACTGCTTGTAGGCCTACTGACCGCTGTCGGTATCTACGTTGTTTTCCATCTTATCCTCGGCCTCGCGTTGGCTGAAGGCCCACTTGGATTCTGAGGTAACTAAACATGGATACTCTCTCGCTACTTTTTGATGGCTTTGCCATCGCGCTGACACCGCAGAACCTCTTTCTGTCTGTCGTTGGCTGTTTCTTGGGAACGCTTATGGGGGCTTTGCCTGGTCTTGGACCGGCAAACGGTGTCGCCATCTTGATTCCTATCGCATTTTCGCTCGGGCTTGGCCCGATCCCATCGCTCATTTTGCTCACCAGTGTTTACTACGGTGCGATGTATGGGGGGCGGATCAGTTCGATCTTGCTGAATATTCCCGGTGATGAACCGGCGATGATGACCTGTATCGACGGCTACCCCATGGCCCTGAAAGGGCAGGCGGGGGAGGCCTTATCTCTCGGCGGCGTCGCATCGTTTGTCGGTGCCTTCGTTGCAACCATCGGTCTGGTAATCCTTGCGCCGCAGTTGGTGAAAATTGCGCTGCTGTTCGGTCCTGCAGAATACTTCGTCCTGTTTACAGTTGCATTCGCAACCCTTGGCGGCGTGTCTTCAACCAATCAGGCCAAATCAGCCTTCGCTGCTGCTTTGGGTCTGGGGATTGCGATGATCGGCAGTGACTCACAAACAGGGTCGCAGCGGTTCACCTTCGATCACATCCACCTTTATGACGGGATTGACTTCCTGATCGCCATCGTTGGCCTGTTTGCCCTGAGTGAAGTTCTGATCTTTCTGGAGCATCACAAAGGCGGCGCAGCCGGAACAACTGGATCCGCCAAAGTTGGGCGCATTCTTCCTGATTTCAAAATGATCAAGAGCTGCATTCCCTCCATGGCGCGGGGCACAGGGCTTGGGTTCTTCTCAGGCGTTCTTCCCGGTGCGGGTGCTTCGTTGGGATCGTTCCTTGCGTATTCTCTTGAAAAGCAAACAGTCGACCGTGATGGGAAGACCTTTGGTAAAGGTGACCCACGTGGTGTTGCAGCCCCTGAGGCTGGTAACAATGCGGCAGCCGGTGGCGCGCTTGTGCCAATGTTGTCGCTTGGTGTGCCAGGCTCGGGAACGACGGCTGTTATGTTGGCGGTGCTTTTGCAACTCAACATCACCCCAGGACCTCTTCTGTTCACTAAGAACCCAGATGTGGTTTGGGGGCTGATTGCAGCGCTCTTCATTGCGAACTTCATCTTGCTTTTGATGAACGTACCGCTGGTTGGCCTGTTTACGCGGGTTCTGCTGATCCCCACACGCATCTTGATGCCTGTCGTCGCAATGATTTCCTTCGTGGGCATCTATTCGATCACCGGTTCAACTTTTGATGTGCTGCTGATGGTCGGGTTCGGATTTGCGGGTTGGCTCTTGCGGAAACTTGAGGTGCCTTTGGTGCCGGTGATCCTTGGTATTCTTCTGGGCAACCAGATGGAGGTCAACTTGCGCCGTGCCATGACGATTTCTGACGGGGACTGGTTGGTCCTAGTGGGAAGCCCGCTTGCCATCATCCTTTGGTTGATCGCGATCACAGGGTTCATGCTGCCGATGTTCATCGGTCGCCGCATGAAATCCCGTATCGAGGACGAACGCAAAACAAGCGAAACACCACTGGGCGACTAAGCCCGACCTTCAAAACATTAATTTAACTTGGCTTCGGCCAATATAGGAGACAACAAAATGCGTATCATGACCTTACCCTGCGATGGAATCGGGCCTGAAATCATGGCCGCGACGCTTGAAGTGGTTGAGGCAGCAAACAAGCGGTTTGATCTTGGGTTGACCTTCCATGAAGAAGAGTCCGGCTTCACCAGCCTCAAGAAACACGGCATTACGCTGCGTGATGAAGTGCTGGAGCGCGGCCGCAACGACTTTGATGGCGTGATCCTTGGGACACAATCCCACATGGATTACCCGCCAGTCGTGGAAGGTGGCCGCAACGTCAGCGCCGGGTTCCGCATCGGATTGGACCTCTACGCCAATGTCCGCCCTGCACGTAGCCGCAGCTTCCTGCCAAACAAGGCAGAGGGCATGGATCTGGTCATCATGCGTGAGGCGACGGAAGGGTTCTACCCTGACCGCAACATGTACAAAGGTGTCGGTGAAATGATGCCGGACCCAGACATGGCGCTGTCCGTGCGCAAAATCACCCGTCACGGCTCCATGCGGATTTGCCGCGAGGCCTTCAAGCTGGCCATGCAGCGTGAAAAGAAAGTGGCTGCCATCCACAAGGCCAACTCTTTCTTGATGACTGACGGTCTGTTCCTCGAGTGCTTCCGTGAAGTTGCTAAGGACTACCCAGAGGTCGAAACCGAAGAGCTGATCGTTGACGCCTTCGCCGCTCTGTTGGTGCGCAAGCCACAAGAGTATGACGTTGTCGTCGCGACAAACTTCTATGGTGACATTCTGTCTGATCTGGCATCGGAACTGTCCGGCTCTCTGGGCTTGGCTGGCTCGATCAACGCGAATGCTGAAACAGGGTTGTGTTGTGCTCAGGCGCAGCACGGTTCTGCTCCTGACATTGCTGGTAAGAACGTTGCGAACCCAACCTCGTTGATCCTGTCGGCCTCCATGATGCTGATCTGGCTTGGCGAACAGCGCGGCATTCAGAAGCTTATGGATGCGGGACAGGCTATTGCTGATGCGGTTGATGCGGTGATCGATGATCCGGCAAAACGCACACGCGACATTGGCGGCACAGTCAACACAGACGCATTTGGTAGCTTCGTCGCAGAAGCTGTTTCCAAAGAGTCTGTGGCAGCCTAAGGCCGCATCTTACAGGCAAAAGTGCCTGTGAACACTATCGGCGCCACCTGAAATGGCTCAGGTGGCGCCGTGTCCTTTCCTTCGGATACCAGCATGAAAACGCATCCCAGAATTGCCCTGATCCACGCAACACGAGTGGCGATTGATCCTATTGAAGCAGCTGCCAAGGCACTTTGGCCCGAGGCTGAAACAATCACGATCCTCGAAGAAGGTCTTTCTACGGATCGGGCCAAATCGGAAAAACTCTCCGATGATATGTCCCGCCGGATTATCGATCTTTCGCACTATGCGGCGGACGTGAAATCGGATGGTATCCTCTATACATGTTCAGCATTTGGCGCGGCGATCGAGCAGGCCAATGACGAACTAAGCATTCCGGTCATGAAGCCCAATGAGGCCATGTTTGATGCCGCCTTTGACCATGGCGACCGCATTGCCATGATCTACACATTCCAACCCGCCGCTCAGGGAATGGAAGAAGAATTCAGCGAGGCCGCGAAAAGCAAAGGTAGCGGCGCGCAAATCACATCCTACTTCTGCGAAGGAGCCTTGGAGGCAAAACGGGCGGGCGATGACGCGACGCATGACCGCCTGATAGCACAAACCGCCGCAACCATTCGCGATGCGGATGCGATCATGCTGGCGCAGTTTTCCATGGCCGGCGCGGCAGAAGCCGTGCGCAACGAAGTCGACATCCCCGTCCTCACAAGCCCCGAAGCAGCCATTGCTGAAATTCGGCGGCGTGTAGAAACTTAATCGAAAGACCAAATCCCATGTTTATAGGTGTGATTGCAGATGATTTTACCGGCGCCAGTGATATCGCCAATACATTGGCGAAAGGTGTAGCGCCTGAAGGCGGTCTGCGGACCGCGCAATTCTCTGGCGTTCCGGTTGGACCTGCTCCGAAGGACATCGAAGCCGGTGTAATCTCGCTTAAAAGCCGCACAGCCCCCGTTGCCGAGGCCGTGGAAGACAGCCTGCGCGCGCTGCGCTGGCTGATCGATCAAGGATGCGAGCAGTTCATTTTCAAATATTGCTCTACTTTTGATTCCACTCGCGAAGGCAACATTGGTCCCGTCGCCGAGGCCCTCGCGAAGGAGCTTGACGCCTCTGGCGTGATCTTCTGCCCAGCCTTTCCGACGACCGGCCGCACAATCTATCAGGGCCATCTGTTTGTTCACGACAAGCTGCTGAACGAATCCGGCCTTGAAAACCATCCGCTGACCCCGATGACCGACGCCAACCTTCAGCGCTGGTTAGGTCACCAAACCAAACTGCCGGTAGGCCTGATCCCGACAAGCACCGTGACGCAAGGGGCAGATGCGATCAGAACCGCGATGAAAACCGCGGATGAGCCATTCCTCATTGCGGATGCGGTCTCGGACGAAGACCTATTGGTTTGGGGCGAAGTTCTCAAAGGGGCCAAGCTGATCACTGGCGGCTCCGGCATTGCGCTTGGACTGCCGCGCAACTTCATCAAATCCCAATCGACGGCACGCGATGTCAGCGCCTATGACGGCGTATCCGGCCCAGAGGCGATTTTGGCGGGCTCTTGCTCCGGTGCGACCCGTGGGCAAATTGACTTCCACGCCCAATCCAACCCCGTGTTTGCCATCGATGTGGCGGGTGTCATGTCCGGTGACGTGACCACCGAAACTTTGCTGGAATTCTACAAGGGCCACGTCGGGGAAGCACCGCTGGCGTATTCCTCCGGCAACCCCGAAGAGGTACAGGCCATTCAAACTCGATTTGGGCGGGAAGCTGTTGCCTCCAAGCTTGACCTGTTGTTCGCCGACACGGCACGCGCGTTGATCGAACTTGGCTATCGCCGGATCGTGGTGGCGGGTGGCGAGACGTCAGGCGCCGTATCGCAGGCCGTTGTGACTGCGGTGGGGGTACCAGCTATGACCATCGGGCCAGAGATTGACCCAGGCGTGCCGGTTCTAACCCTCGGGGAGACCAACCCGATTGCCCTTGCGTTGAAATCTGGCAACTTCGGTGCGACCGACTTTTTCACCAAGGCCCTTCGCGTAATGAAGGCGGGTGCTTAATCTACAAGGCGCTAGCCCTGCTTCAGCAGATGGCGAGCGCTTTGATGTTTGATCGGGGTTTGCCGCTGAGTGACGCAAGACAAATATCAGCGCGCCTGCCGGACGGCATTGCGAAGACAGGCCACCGAGGTGCTGAAGGAAACCGCGACGCTTCAGGCGCGCAAACGGTTTTGAGACCTTTGGTAAGGTCAATGAAGAGAAACAACATTTGGTAGGAAGTAGGCCATCATGAAAACCGCTGATCTCATCGACACGAATGCAGCAGACCTAACCCTTGTGCATTTGCCGTTTCGGCGCTTTGGCGCAAAGGCGCATTTCGCGGGAAAGGTGCAAACGGTCAAATGCTTTGAAGATAACACCGAACTTCGCGCCCAGCTTGAAACACCAGGAGAAGGTCGCGTGCTGGTCGTCGACGGTGGCGGGTCAACCCGTATTGCCATTTTGGGCGATATGATTGCCGAGCTGGCGATCAAAAACGGCTGGGCCGGATTGGTTCTGAACGCCGCCATCCGTGACAGCGCAGAAATTGATCAGATGGATATTCAGGTCTTTGCCCTTGGAACCAGCCCCGTCAAAAGCGCCAAGCGTGGCTGGGGCGTCGTAGGTGAACCCATTGGTTTTGGCGGTGTCCAGTTTGAGGCTGGAGACTGGATTTACGGCGATGCGGATGGTGTTTTGCACAGCAAGAAGAAACTGGTCTGATTTTCACCTCACCCTCATATCCCGCTGCGCTGGCGGCGCTTGTTGGCGCCGCAGTCGGCGGGTGGCTCGTCTCGTTAACGGGTATTCCGTTGGGGTGGATGATTGGGTCAATGCTGGTGACGGCGGCGGCCTCACTGGGGGGGGCGTCCGTTAAACAACCCGGCTTTGTGATGGATGTTGTGCGCGCATCCATCGGCCTTATGCTCGGAGCGGCTTTCACCCACGAGCTTCTGGCTTCTTTTGCCGCGTGGTGGGTGTCTTTGGCCTTCTTGTTTGTGGCGCTCTCTTTGATGTTTGTCGCGGCCTTCTTTGCGTTACGGCGGATCGCGGGGTTTGACAAAGCCACAGCGGCGCTTTGTGCCATGCCAGGTGGCATTGCAGAAATGGTTCTATTGTCCGAGCAGCAAGGGGCCGATCAGGCGCGGGTCGCGATAGTGCATGCGTTGCGCATCGCCATGGCGATCTTGCTGATACCGATACTGGTAAGCCAAATCACCACGATCGAGCCTGTGGCGGCTGCCTCAACCTCTGGCCTGACATCTTTGGCTGCGTTGGATTGGCTCTGGATTGTCGTTTGCATCGCGGCGGGGCTGTTGGCGCGGGGGCGTGTGCGAATGCCCGCCCCAATCGTGGTTGTCCCGATGATCATCAGCGCCGCGGTTCATCTGCTTGGCTGGACAATGTTTGAAGTCCCCGCGTCGATCACGGCGCTTGTACAGGTCTTCATCGGGATCAATGTCGGTGGCCGGTTTGCCGGTGTTCCAATGAAAGCACTCATGGGCGCCCTCGGCGCCGCTGCCATGGTTGTGGCTTTGCAAATTGGGGTGGCTTTCGGGGGGGCTTTGCTTGTCGCCAAAAGCAGCGGGGCGGATCCCGTGGCGCTTGTGTTGGCCTTCGCACCTGGCGGTTTGGCTGAAATGTCGATCATCGCGCTTAGCGTGGGCCGTGATGTTGCATTTGTGGGGCTGCACCATGTGTTTCGCGTTCTCATTGCGCTGAGCTTGGCGCCCTTGTTGCTGTCGTGGCTTCTTAAACCCTCGGGACCTTCAAAATGAACGATATCTCAGTCGACCTTGGCCACAGACAACTGCGCGCAGTCGATTTGCGGGGCATTTTCGGAGAGGGCCTAGAGCAGCTTCCCATGGTGCTGCGGTTATTGTGCGAGAACCACATTCGAACGGGAGGGGCCATTGCCCCAATGCTGAACGCCATGCGCGAACGGCAAAACAGCGGTTTCGAGTTTGAATTTCGCCCCAACCGATTGCTGATGCATGATACGACCTGTACGCCCGCTTTGGCTGATGTCGCAGGACTGCGCGATGCCGTCGCCGAGGCTGGCGGTGACCCGAGCATTCTGGCCCCGACACTTCCTGTAGATGTGTCCGTCGATCATTCGTTGGCGGTTGATGTTTTCGCGTCGAAAAATGCGTTCCTGCAAAATGCGAAGAACGAATATGAGCGCAACTCCGAGCGCTATGCCTTCATGAAATGGGCCTCTCAAACCATGGATGGGGTGCGTGTTCATCCGCCTGGCACTGGTATCATGCACACGATCAACCTTGAGCAACTCGCGACAGTGCTGGACGTCAGTGAAGACGGGTTTGCGCATCCCGATATGCTGCTGGGAACCGACAGCCACACCCCGATGATCAACGGCATCGGGGTTATGGCTTGGGGCGTGGGCGGACTAGAAGCCGAAAGCGTTATGTTCGGGCAAACCGTGTTCCTTGCGGTTCCAAGAACTGTTGGCGTGCGTCTGACGGGGCAATTGCCCGCCGGCAGCTTTGCCACCGACCTTGCTCTGGAGCTGACCCACCGGTTGCGCGAAATGGACGTAACGAGTGAGTTTGTGGAGTTCTTTGGCCCCGGCGTGTCCACGCTAAACGCAGATTCCCGTGCAGTGGTGGCCAATATGGCACCTGAATATGGGGCGTCGACGGGGTATTTCCCAGTGGACAGCACGACAGTAGATTACTTGATGCGCACAGGGCGGGATCCACAGCATTGCGCCAGCATTGAGCCGGTTTATCGGGCCATGGGGCTTTGGTTCGACCCTGCGGCTTGCCCGCACTACGACCGCGTTCTGGAGCTGGATCTTGCGACGGTGTCTTCGGTTATTTCTGGGCCGCGCCGCCCGCAAGACCGATGCGCACCAGGGGAGGCGGCTGAACGGGTTGAAGCCGCAATCGGGCGGCCGTTGGAGACCGCGAAAACGGCCCCAGACCACTTGCCCGATGGCGCGGTCGGTATCGCAGCGATCACCAGCTGTACCAACACCTCTGACCCCGCGTTGCTTGTCGCGGCAGGCATTTTGGCACGCAACGCGCGGGCAAGAGGCTTAACATCCGCGCCGTGGGTGAAAACATCCTTGGCGCCTGGATCGCCTTCGGCGCGCAGCTTGCTGCGAAAATCGGGGCTGGATGACGATTTATCGGCCCTTGGGTTCGACGTCGTCGGGCATGGCTGCACAACATGTATTGGCAATTCAGGACCGTTGCCGCCGGTGATCGAGCAAGGGCTGACGGACGGTAAGGCGGTCGCAGCGGTCTTGTCGGGCAACCGGAATTTTCCCGGTCGCGTCCACCCAAAACTTGACCTCGGGTTTCTAGCGTCTCCGCCTATGGTCGTTGCCTATGCATTGAAGGGAAACTTGCATGGGGATATCCAGTCTGACCCTCTTGGGGTTGGATCAGACGGGGAAGAGGTCTTTTTGTCCGACGTTTGGCCTGCGCCAGACGACATCCAGCGCGAGATTGCCAACGCCCTTCACGCAAGCGATGTGCCGGAAGCTTTCGCTTCTGCGGGGAACAGTGCGGCGTGGGACGCAATCTTTGCCCCAAGTACACAGCAGTTCCCTTGGGACGAGGCGTCACGCTACCTCAGACGACCAAAGTTCGCCTCGCGCGCGCAAACATCCCGTTTGGGCCGGTATGAGGCCAAGCCTTTGATGGTGCTCGGGAATGACATAACCACCGACCATATTTCGCCTGCCGGTGCGATCTCCGCCGACAGCGCCGCAGGAAAATGGTTGATCGCGCGCGGCGCGGCACAGGACGATCTGAATGTTTATGCGGCCTATCGCGGAAATTGGGAGGTCATGCTGCGCGGGTTGTTCACCAACAGGTTGGTTCGCAATCAACTGCAAGCTGGTTTGGCGCCCTCCGAAACGGTGCTGGAGGACGGGCGGACATTGCCGGTTTTTGAGGCAGCCATCGAGCTGTCTCAGAGTGGTCAGAATGCCATTTTGCTGGCTGGCGAGCGCTACGGCATGGGCTCCAGCCGCGATTGGGCGGCCAAAGGACTGGCTCTTTTAGGCGTCAGAGCAGTGGTTGCACGCAGCTTTGAACGTATTCATCGTTGCAATCTGATCGGCATGGGTATTTTGCCGCTTCGGATTGAAGATGACTTTGAGCCCCATTCTGCCGGGATAACCGCCTCTGATAAATTCACTATCGATGTGCCCAGTGAGACATTGACCATCGGGCAGAGAATCCCAGTTCAGATATCGCGATCCAATGGCTTGGTGGACGAAATTTCGTGCTGTGCGGCGGTGGAAACTCAACAGGATTTGGACCTGCTTCGCCAAGGAGGAGTATTGCCCAATATTCTATCGTCCTGTCTGGATGATAAGCAGGAATAATGAGCGGCTCAAAATAACTACTCATTTGCGTTTAATTGATTGGCATCTCATAGTGGTCCTCAGCTATTAAAAGTATTTAATCAGGCCGAGCGCATGTCAGCTAAACAAAAAATCTACGCTAGGTTCGTGGAAGATATCCGCAGCGGCGAGATCCCGATCGGATCGCAACTCCCGACTGAGAAGGTGATTGCCGCCGAATTCTCTGTCAGCCGCTCAACGGTTCAAGCCGTGATGACGCGACTTGCAAATGAAGGGATCGTCAAGCGTCAGGCAGGGCGGGGAACTTTCGCGTCGCGCGTTGATGACGACATGTCAGTCAAAGTTGCCTTGGATATTCACAACATCCAGTCCTTTGAAAACGAGATGGCAGTGGCTGGCGATCGTGTCTCCTACAAATTGGTGTCGTTCACCAAAACCCCGTCGCTGCAACGTGTGGCCCGCAAACTTGATGTGGCGCAGGGTACGGAAGTTCGATGCCTCTATCGATTGAGATTTGTGGATGACAATTGCATTGGCTCTGAGGTGAGGTATTTGTCCCCCATGATCGATTGGGACGTGTCCTTGGCCGCGCTGGAAACCCAAGGCGGCCACCAGATTATTCAAGAAGGCTTGGGGCTGCGCATTGGGCGAATTGACGCCGCCTTGCGCGCAGTCTGTGCGAATGAAACGCAGGCACAGGATATGGAGGTCGCCTTGGGCGCGCCGCTCTTGGTGCGATCACATACGATCATTTCCGACGAGGAGCGGGTCATCTTATATGGCGAGTCCTTTTATGTGGAACCCTTCTCCTTCCGCTACACGGCCAATGTGGCGGGCCATAGCTAAAACCCGAACAGAGAATTCGCGGTATCACTCGTAATCTCTTGAAATATTGAATCATTTCCTGACCACTTGCGGATATTGTCCAAGCTGGCGTTGTCGTCAATAGCCATGAAAGGTTCTATCTCGCTTAGCGGTCGCTGCGCCCTTTCGGATGATTTCCCAGTATGAGGCCAGTCGCTGCCCCAGATCACCCGCCCGCGCGCCGCGGCAAATAATGTCGGTGCGACATCATCAAGTGCCGATGTCGTCGAGGCGTAATCGATGGCCCTGCAGGCCCCTGATGCTTTGAGGATGACATTGGGTAAACTGAGGACCTCCAAGAGGCCGGCAAGCTCTTCGTCTCTTGTAGGGCTTGATGTTTTTAGACCCGCAAAATGATCCAAGATCACCGGACGTCCTAATGACTTGAATGTTTCTGCCATGGCGATGGTCACCTTGATCGGCAGAAAGACTTGCAGCATTAAATCTGTTCCAGCCATCGTGCGCGAGATTTCTTGCAGCTGGCGCTCGACGTCCTCAATGGCGTTCACCCCTGCGGTCTTCAAATTTGCGCGCAGGCCACGAATTCCTTCACCCCAAAGCGCATCGAGATCTTCCTTAGATGTCGATGCGGGAGAGATCACACAAACACCCCGCGTGCAGTCTTGCCCCCGCTCACTGACGGCCCGAAGCGTGGGGCGATTGTCGGTTCCATGGGGGCTGGGTTGAACGATGACCGCGTTCTGCCCACCGATTCGTCCCAGATGATTTGCAAGATCAGCGACGTTTGCCGGCCCAGGTGTGTAGGAGCGAGACGCGTCCAGCGGATATTTTTCTGGTGCGAAAACATGAACATGGGCGTCGGTGATTGGGAAATGAGTGGTCATTTTGGAAAAAGACTACCTTTTTTGTTGATCTGATATTAATTTTGCATTTACCCTACGTCAAAAGCAATCCAGAGAGTCACATGTTTTTCGCAGCACCAGATGAAATTACAGCAGATGTTTTTGCCAGAGTGCCCTCTGAGTTCGAGCCGAAATCATCCTCGGCTTGGGCGGACGTGCAACATCCTGGCAAACGCTTTCGGGCTTTTCTGGAAGGGCCGTCATTTGACCGTGATGGAAACCTCTACTGCGTCGACATCTGTCACGGCCGGATTCTGCGGTGCGACCCAAAGGGCGAGTTCACGGTCGCGGCGGATTATGATGGGGAACCCAACGGGCTGAAAATCCATAAGGACGGGCGCATTTTCATCGCCGATCATGCGCATGGCATCATGGTTATGGATCCGGTGTCAGGGAAGGTGGAGAAGTTCATCACCCGCCCCGGATTGGAGCAATTCCACGGCGTCAATGATCTGTGCTTTGCGTCCAACGGAGACCTCTATTTTACCGATCAAGGACAAAGCGGACTTCACGCGCCTTATGGGCGGCTGTTCTGCTATCGGACCAACGGTGAGCTTGATTGTCTGATTTCCAACATACCGAGCCCGAACGGGCTGGTGTTCAACGAAACGGAACAACAGCTTTACCTCGCTGTTACACGCATGAACGCCGTATGGCGCGTGCGATTTCTCCCGGGTGGCCGGACCGTCGTAAAAACCGGTACGTTCATTCAGCTATCGGGCGGGCTTGCAGGTCCGGACGGTCTGGCGCTCGGAGAGGGTGGAGAACTGATCATCGGCCACATGGGGCTGGGCACCGTATGGGTAATGTCACGGCTGGGAGAGCCGATGTTACGGATCAAATCACCCGAAGGAATACTGACAGCTAATTGCGCATTTGGCGGGCCGGAGGGGCGCCACTTGTACATCACCGAAGCCGAAACATCGACGATTCTGCGGGCAGAACTGCCTTTTGCAGGGAAAAAAATGTTTTCCCATATGGACTGAATACTGCCGCATGGGACGGCAAAAGGGAGGAAGATGTGATCAAGAAACTGGATGGGCTACTGTCCGCAATAGAAGTGTGGTCAATGGTGGCCTTGACCTTGCTCGGGTTGGCATTCGCCTTCCTGCAGGTCGTGCTGCGCTACGTGTTCAACACAGGTATTCACTGGCTGGAAGCTGGGTTGGTCACGGCGCTGATTTGGGCCATGTTGATCGGCTCAGTTCGCGCGGTGCGTGAGGGCTATCACCCGCGTGTGGAGCTTCTGCCCAATCTTGTCGGCGAGAAGGCCCGTGCCGTTCTCAACTTTCTGGCAATAGGCGGGGCCTTTCTTTTGGCCTGCTTCTTCCTGTGGGACAGCATTTTCTACGCGCGCTTCATCGATATGATTAACGCGCTTCATCCGGAGCTGGGGATCAAGCAAGTCTATCCCTTTCTAATCGTTCCCATCATCACCTTTATGATGCTTATCCGCTACGGCTTGTTGGCTTGGGCACTTCTTTCAGAGCCCGCCAGCCATTCACCAGATGCGACTTTCAGAAAACAGGTCGGTGACACATCCGACAAGGGGATCGTAGACTGATGGCCTTTATAACTCTCATACTCATATTCTTCGTCATCATCGCGGTGGGCGCGCCGATTGCGGTTGCACTTGGTGGTTCTGCCCTGATTGCGTCGATGCTGTTCTCACCGATCCCAGACGGGATTGTGGGGCAGAAGGTTTTCTCTAACCTGAACCACTTCACTTTGATGGCCATTCCGTTTTTCTTCCTCGCCGCAGGGCTGATGGAGAAGGGTGGGTTGGTTCAACGTTTGGTCTCGCTTGCGCAGGCCATGGTTGGTCACCTTCGTGCGGGCCTTGGGATGACTACTGTTCTGACCTGCATTTTCTTTGCGGCGATTTCAGGCTCCAGCCCTGCCACCGTCGCGGCTGTCGGTAACATTCTCTACCCGTCGCTGATGAAAGAGGGATACTCGCCGAAATACGCTGTGGGCGCTTTGGCGACCTCTGGCTCGATCGGCATTTTGATCCCGCCGTCAATTCCACTGATCCTTTATGGGTTCGTAACCGAGACTTCGATCCCTGCGCTGTTTTTGGCGGGCATCATTCCCGGCATCATCTACGGAGCTTTGCTCTTGTTCACGGCACGGTTCCTCGCGGCCCGTGAAGGCATCGAAGTTAAGCCAAAGGCCACCGGAAAAGAGCTGTCTCGGGCCTTTCGAACAAGCCTTCCCGCCCTGTCCCTGCCGGTATTCATCGTTTTTGGCATCTACGGGTTCCCAGAATTCGATCTGATGGGCATCTACTACGATGGCGGCGCGATCTTCACGCCGACAGAAGCAGCAGCCGTTGCCGCCGTGCTGGCGATGTTGATTGGTATGTTCATCTACCGCGAACTTTCCGTTCGGGATGTTCTGAAGATCACGGCGGAAACGGGTCCGCGTGTGGGGATGATTTTCTGGATCACCGCCAATGCGCTGCTCTTCGGGTTCTTCTTGACGAAAATCGGTTTGCCCGCCGCGATGGCACAAGCCGTGCTGGACATGAACCTGTCACCGATCGTCTTCTTGCTTTGTGTGAACCTCTTGTTGGTGGTTGTCGGCTTCTTTCTTGAAGGTGTGCCAACCATTCTAATCTTTGCCCCGCTGTTGGTGCCTGCCGCGGAAACTCTGGGCATTGATCCTGTGCACTTTGCGATCATCATGGTGGTCAACATCGAGCTCGGGCTAATCACCCCGCCGGTTGGGATCAACCTATTCGTGGCAAGTTCCATCTCTGGCATCCCGCCTTTGCAAGTGTTCCGCGCAACCTTGCCGTGGATGGGGGCCACGATCATCACGCTGTTGCTCGTGACCTACGTTCCGACGCTTTCGCTTTTACTGCCCGGTCTCACACGTTGAGACCGGTTCAATCCCTGAGTTCAATTCTAACGGAGGAAGAAAAATGCTCATACAATCCCTAAAATCAGCAGCCCTTACGGCGACGTTGTTGCTGGCGCCAGTTGCCGCTTCGGCACAGGTCCAGATGATCATGTCGAACGACAACAACAACAAAGGCCTGAAAGGCCAGACCTTTGACTATCTGGTCGGGCAGCTTGAAGAGCGCCTTGGCGATAAGATCAACGTCGAGATGCACCACAGTGGCACGCTTTTCGACCAGCAAAGCCAGATTCAAGGCCTGCAGCTGGGCGGCACGCATATTATTTCGCCGACAGCCGGCATCTATAGCACCGTCGAACCCAAGGTTGCCGCGTTGCAACTGCCGTTCATGCTGAACACCCCTGAAAAGATTCAAGAAGCCGTCGCTGATCCGACCATTCGCGAAGCGATCATGCCTGGCTTGAACGGTCAGAACATCGAAATCGTTGCGGTTTGGATGAACGGACCTCGTGATCTGGGCTATAAGGCGCAAGATCCAATCCTGTTGCCCGAAGATGCAAAAGGGCTGAAAGTTCGCGTGCAGTCCGCGCCGATCTTCGTCAAAACATGGGAGGCCGTCGGAGCCAACCCAGTAGGGATCAACTGGTCCGAAGCCCCAACAGCCCTGCAGCAGGGTGTCATTGATGCAGGCGAAGTGACGCCCAATTCATGGCGCGGCTCTTCTACATACCAGTTTGTAGATCACATCACGATGACGGATCACCAGTACTCCTTCTATCTGGTTGGTGCGAACAAACAGTGGTGGGACGGTATGTCTGCTGACGTGAAAACTGAAGTACAGGCAGCTTTGGCTGACGCTACAAAGTGGAACATGGCAAAGAACACCGAGATCAACGGTTCTGCAGCTGAGTTCATCGCAGGCGAAGGTGTTGGCGTACATTACCTCAATGACGAGCAACGTGCGGCTTGGGCCGAAGCAATGAAGCCAGTTTGGGCAGAGCTGGGCAACGAACTTGTTGGCGATGAGGTCATGGACCGTCTGAAAACCATTGCAGGCGTGAACTAAAACACCTCTTTCACATGACGTTAGAAGGCGGCTGGATTTCAGCCGCCTTTTTTCGTTCCAGCAAAGAAATTTGTGGGCAGGCGGGCTGTGTTTGGCAAGGATCTGACCGCGTGAATCCTGCATGGTGAGTCGGGGAAAATCGACTGCTTTGGGGCTGAATTGGCGATCATGTAAAGGTAACGTTAACACTTTTTGACATACGAAACCTTTAAATATTCTTTTATATATCAATTGGTAAGGGGTGAATTTTTCCACATTTTTCGAGAAGTTATGCAACCGGTTGCAAAAATGAATCTAACCGCTAATCTACCTTAAGTGACTACGTTGGAAGGCCGTCTGGTTCAGGCAAGGATTCACACGCAACCTGATTGTGACCTGCCGTGGAGGGAACTGATGAGACGGCTTTGCGCATCTGCGTCATGGAGGACTTAGACATCGCCTTCGGCGCATGAACGGGTCGAGATGGACTAATCGCCCTAATCGGGGCTCCCGGTATCAACAACTTCGTGCGCCGGGCACGGTTCTTGGGAGGAATAGATGAAAAAATTACTACTTACCGCAGGCCTGACGGTCTTGATGGGAACCTCGGCTATGGCGCAGCAAATTGGCGTATCGGTTGCCCGCTTTGACGACAATGGCCTCACGGTTATGCGCAACGGCATGACCACACATGCTGACACGCTGGATGGTGTAAACCTGCAGGTCGAAGACGCCACTGACGACGTGGCCAAGCAGCTTGACCAGATCAACAACTTCGTGGCCTCGGGCGTGGATGCGATCATCGTGAACGCGGTTGATACCAACGCAACCGAAGCCATGTCCGCCGCTGCCGCCGCCGCCGGAGTTCCGCTGGTCTATGTGAACCGCCAGCCGATCAACATGGAGACCTTGCCCGATGGTCAGGCCTTCGTGGCCTCCAACGAGATCGAATCCGGCACATTGGCCGCATTCCGCATGTGCCAAGATTTGCGCGCGCAGGGTAAGTCCGGCGGTGCCAAGGCCTATATGCTGATGGGCCAGTTGTCGAACCAAGCGGCTGTTCAGCGCTCAAAGGATTTCCATGACGTGATCGGCATGGACATGTGCAACTTCATCACCCTGATCGACGAGCAAACGGCTGAATGGTCCCGCGACAAGGCGCAGGATTTGATGACCAACTGGATCTCTTCCGGCGAGCCGTTTGACGCAGTCTTTGGCAACAATGACGAGATGGCCATCGGCGCGATCCAAGCGATGAAAGCTGCAGGCATCTCTATGGATGACGTGGTTGTCGGCGGTGTCGACGCAACGGCTGATGCACTTGTTGCCATGCAGGCGGGCGAGATGGACGTCACCGTGTTCCAAGACCTTGCAGGTCAGGGCAGTGGCTCCATTGATACGGCGTTGAAACTGATTGCGGGCGAAGACGTCGACAAAACAGTGTTCATTCCGTTCAAGCTGGTCACCCCAGAGAACATCGGCGACTTCTTGCAATAAGCCGCGACAAAACCTGGTGCGAGGAGGTCATAGGACCACCTCGCACACGCATAAATTACCGACATACCAGAAGGGGGCTGACACATGTCAGACACGAGCCAAGGGACCGGTGGATTGGCCTTTGATAAGTCTAAGCGCCAGTGGCCGAACGAGATCAATGTCTTTGGCGCTTTGATCCTGATCATCCTTATCTTTGAGGGACTTGGCGCAGCCATCATGGGGCAAAGCTTCCTGTTTGACAGCAACGGACGTTTTGACAGCATCTTCAACGAAGCGCGCCTGAAGATTATCATCCTTCAAGTGTCCATCATTGGCATTATTGCCCTTGGGGTGACGCAGGTTATCATTTCTGGCGGGATTGATCTGTCCTCTGGCTCTGTGGTGGGGGCGGCGGCGATGATCGCGATGAGCTTCGCGCAGGTGGCCGAGGTGAACGGCAGCCCCAATCCCAAGGCCGTGTTTGGCCCCGCGTGGATGGACCTTCCGATCATTGTTCCAATCTTCGTGGGCCTCGCCATCGGTGTGCTGGCTGGCATGGTGAATGGCATGTTCGTGGCCATCGCAAAAATTCCGCCGTTCATTGCCACATTGGGGATGATGGTCTCAGCCCGCGGGGTCGCAAAATGGTGGACCAGCGGGCAGCCCGTGTCCTTCCCAACCGAGTCCTACGGCATGATCGGTGGCGGCATGATGCCGGTGGTGATCTTTGTGGTTCTGGCCATCACGTTTCACATCATCATGACGCAGACCATCTATGGAAAGCACACATATGCGATTGGCTCGAACGAGGCCGCGGCGCGAATGTCGGGGATTAATGTCGGCCGCCACAAGATACTGGTCTACGCGATTGCCGGTATGTTGGCGGGCCTGTCTGCGGTTGTTTTGACGTCCAAAAACCTGACCGCGCAATCGGGCATGGGCATTATCTATGAGCTGGACGCGATCGCCATGGCGGTCATTGGTGGCGTGTCTTTGGCGGGGGGGCGCGGGTCCATTATCGGGACCGTGATCGGGGCCTTGATCTTTGGGGTTATCATCTCGGGGTTCACCTTTCTGCGCCTCGACGCCTACTACCAAGAGATGGTGAAAGGCGCGATCATTGTCGGCGCGGTCGTCCTTGATCAATGGCGCCAGCAACGCGCCGCGATGAAAGCATAGGGGGTCAGATCATGTCAGACATAATTCTAGAAACAACAGACCTGACCAAACACTATGGTGGTGTGCACGCGCTGGAAGGGGCCAACTTCGCCCTGAAAAAGGGCGAGCATGTCGCGATTATGGGGGACAACGGCGCAGGTAAATCGACCTTCGTTCGTCAAATCACCGGCGTTGAGCAACGTACCCGTGGCACCGTCAAATTTGACGGCGCGGAGGTGAATTTTGCCGGCCCGATTGACGCCCGAGAGGCCGGAATCGAAACGGTGTTTCAAACCCTCGCCTTGGCAGATGATTTGAACGTACCCGACAACTTGTTCTTGGGGCGCGAAAAGACCAAATGGAACTTTCTTGGCCCCTTTCGCTTCCTCGACTATAAAGCCATGCGCGATGACACGATGGCAGGATTGGAAAAAACGGCCGTAAAAATACCCAACATCAAGAACACCATTCGCAATATGTCGGGGGGGCAGCGCCAATGCGTGGCGATTGCGCGGACGGCCACCTTCGCCTCCAAGCTGACCATCATGGACGAACCAACAGCGGCACTTGGCGTGCAGGAAACAGAGCAAGTGGAAAACATCATCCGAACGTTGAAAGAGCAGGGCGAAAGCCTGATCCTCGTCAGCCATAATATGCGCCAAGTCTTTGATTTGGTGGACCGGATTATCGTGTTTCGGCGGGGGCGCATTGTGGCCAATCTGCGCAAGGAAGACACCGACGGGCAGGATGTCGTCGCCTATATCACAGGGGCCAAAACGGGCGCTGAATTCGAAGGCGCGGCGTAGCTCAGGTATGTTCAATTTGGCCGTTCCCTTTTTCATCCCAGTCTGGCGTCGCCTTTGTGTGGTCGTCGTGGCGGTAATCTGGGGGCTGTTTGAGGTCTCAACGGGGGCGGTATTCTGGGGGGTTATCTTTTTGGGAATGGGCTTTATAGCTGCATGGAAGTTTTCGACGGCTGACTGGGAGGCCGTCGCGCAAGAAGAAGACGACCTGCAATAAGGGGCAGCAGACGTGGCGGTGACACTCAAAGATGTAGCGGAACGTGCGGGGGTCTCCCGATCTGCCGTGTCGCGCACCTACACTGAAGGTGCCTCGGTTTCGAAGCAAACCCGCCGCAAGGTTGAAAAGGCTGCGGATGAATTGGGCTACAGCCCGAACGCCTTGGCGTCCTCCCTGACCACTGGTCGCACCAAACTGATTGGCTTGGTGTCCAACAATTTTCACAACCCGATCTTTCTAGAGGTGTTCGACCTGTTCACCAAAGGGTTGCAGGATCGCGGGTTGCGCCCATTGCTGGTGAACCTGTCGGATGAGGTGGACCCCGAAAACTCTGTGCGCATGTTGCGTGCCTATTCGGTGGATGCGGTGATTGTGGCGTCTTCGACATTGCCCGAAAGTTTTGCCGAAGGGTTTCGCGCAGCCGGTGTGCCGGTGGTGCATTCCTTCGGACGGCACGTCGCCAGCCCCAAGGTGAACGTGCTGGGGATCAACAATATCGAGGCGGGCCGCATGGCTGCGCAAACCCTTGCGGCGCGCGGTTATCAGCAGGTCGCCTTTTTGGGAGGGCCGAAGTCCGCTACCTCCACCCAAGACCGGCATCACGGCTTTGCCGATGAGATCGCCCGAACTCCAAACATTGAGATGATCGCCAGCTATGCAGAGGATTACACCTTTGAGGCGGGCCGCGCCGAGATGCTGCGGGTTCTAGAAGGCCCAAGAGCCGAGGCCTATTTCTGCGGCGACGACGTGCTGTCCATCGGGGCGCTCTCGGCCATTCAATCGGCGGGGCTATCGGTGCCACACGACATAGGGTTGCTTGGCTTGAATGACATGGAAATGGCGGGCTGGGAAAACATCAACCTGACGACAATTCACAACCCGATTAAACAGATCATTGCGTCGTCGGTTGAATTGGTGGCCGCCATGTTGAAAGACAGTGACCGCCACCCCGAAGCGCGGCTTTTCGCGTGCCACGTTGTAGAGCGCGGCACGCTTCGTCCGGTGAAGTCGCTACCTTAACAGCGGGGGGACTGCGTCCACCCATGTGCCACCGTCCTTGGCTGATTTTACGCAAGCATATACCGCCGCCATGGACCGAAGCCCGTCCTCCGCACGCGGATATAAATCCGCCGCTTTGTCGACCGCGACGCCTGCTTTCTCGGCACGGATCACGGCCGCCAGATCAGAGTAAATATTGGCAAAGGCCAGCGGCATCCCCTCGGCGTGACCGATGGTGACGCGGGTGGCGCGATCTGCCTCAGGGGACAGCTCCGCCTCGCCGCGCTCGATCACTTGGACACGGCCATTGGTGGGGGTGAAATACAACTGGTTTGGCTGCTCTTGTGCCCACCGCAATCCGCCTTTCTCACCGAAGACCTGAATGGTCAGCCCATGCATGCGCCCCACCGCAATCGCGGAGGTCCACAGGCGCCCAACCGCGCCCCCGCTCATGCGGAAGTTGACCATTGCGTCGTCTTCCAACTCACGGCTGGGGATGGTGGAGGCGAAGTCGGCGGACAGCCTGTCCACCTCCTGTCCGGTCACAAAGCTGGCCATATGCATAGCGTGAATGCCGCAATCTGCGAACTGTGCAGATGCCCCCATTTGCGCGGGATCGTAGCGCCAGCGGATGCGCGGGTTGTCGGCCTGCGCGGCGTCAGCGTGGTGGCCGTGCGAAAACTCCGAGACGACCACACGCACTTTGCCCAGATCACCACGCGCAATCATCGCACGCATGTGGCGCACCAATGAATACCCAGTGTAGCCATAGTTCACCGCGCAAAGTTTGCCGGTTTTGCGGCTGATTTTGACGATCTCCTCGCCTTCCTCAACCGTCATGGTCATTGGCTTTTCGCATAGGACGTGAAAGCCGCCTTCCAGAAAGGCCTTGGTGATCTCAAAATGTGTGGAGTTCGGTGTGGCCACAGTGACCAGATCAACGCGGTCTTCGCGTGCCCGTTCACCCGTTAGCATTTCACGCCAGTCGCCGTAGGCGCGATCCGCTTCAATGCCTAATTCTTGCGCATAGGCGCGGCCCGCATCCGCGTTGTGATCCAGCGCACCGGCCACAAAGGAAAAGTCGCCATCAAGGCCAGAGCCCAATCGATGAGCCGGCCCGATTTGGCTGCCCTTGCCGCCGCCAATCATACCCCAGTTTAGTCGTGCCATGGTCAAGCTCCTGTAAAGCCGATGGATTGCAAATAGGCGCGGTTCAGTTTTGCGTCTGCGATCGGAGACGTGTCCCCCTCAGGGTCGCAATCCTGCTCGACCGTGCACCAGCCGTTGAAACCTGCGGCTTCTAGTTTGGCACGAACTGCAGGGAAGTCGACATCGCCGTCGCCCAAGTTGCAAAAGATACCCTGCGCACAGGCGTCATAGAAATCGGTGCGATTTTTCACCACTTCCGCCTTCACCACAGGATCAATGTCCTTGAAATGCATATAGCTGATACGGTCGATGAAGCGGTCCATGAAGGCCACAGGGTCGAAGCCCGCGTAGGAATGGTGGCCCGTGTCGAAGCAAATCTTCAAGATGTTTTCATCCACTTCGCTAAGCAGGCGATCCAGCTCTGGCTCGAAATCCATAAAGCCACCCGCATGGGCGTGAATGCCAACGGTTAACCCGTATTCCTCGGCCCCCAATTTGGCGATGGTGGTGATGCGATCGCGAAAGGCGGTCCATTCGGCTTTGTCCATCTGCACCGCCTCGGAGGCGCGGCCAGCGGTGGGCGCACGGCGCTCCGCGATGGAATCGATCAGCACCAAGTGCTTGGCGCCATGCGCGGTAAGCGCTTTGCAGGTGCGCACGGCCCCGTCCAGAACATCGTCCCATTGGGCCGCGTCGTGGAAGGGGCGAAACACCACGCCGCCGATCAGCTCTTGGCCGTATTCTTCCAAAGCCTCGCCCAGAATGGTCGGGTCTTCGGGCATGAAGCCCACAGGGCCCAATTCGATCCCAGTATATCCGGCGTCGGCGTTTTCTTGCAGAACTTTGCGCCAATTCGGGTTGCGCGGGTCATCTGCCCATTCGACGCCCCAGCTACAGGGGGCATTGCCAATTTTGATCATTGTGTTCGCCTTTGTTTTAGTAGTCCGCCACATCAACCCATACGCCCTTGGCGCTGGAATCGAGTGCTGCCGCAACCACGCGGTTTACTTCCATGCCTTCCGCAAAGGTTGGCCATTGAGGGGTGTTCTCAGAGATCGCCGCGAGGAAGTGAGCCGCCTCGATGGTGATCTGGTCTTGGTAGCCCGTGCCATGCCCCGGACCCTGACAAAACGGCAGGTAGTCGGGGTGCGCCGGTCCCGCGAGTATCTTGCGAAACCCTTGTTCCGCCTCGGGGCCTTCGCGCAGATAAAGGTGCAGGGCGTTTTGATCTTCGCCGTCAAAGCGGATCGCCCCTTTGGTGCCGTGGACCTCATAGGCATAGCCCATCTTGCGACCGGTTGCGATGCGGCTGACGTGGATGTGCCCAGTTACCCCGCTTTCAAATTTCACCATGATCTGAGCCTGATCGTCGTTGGTCACGGGTACACCGCCGCGCTGGTGGTGCACCGTTTCCACCACCGCGTTCACCGCTTTGATCGGCCCCATGAGCCGTCGTGCGCCATTGATCATATGCGGGGCCAAATCGCCCATCGTGCCGTTCGCCATTCCGGTGGTGCGCCAAGTGGCAGGGGCGTCAGGGTCGGCATAAAAGTCTTCGGTGTGCTCGCCGCGAAAGTAGGTGATATCGCCTAAGCGTCCGCTTTGGATCAGCGCGTAAGCGTATTGCGATGCGGGGGTGCGAATATAGTTGAAGCCCACCATGTGAATACCCCCCGAGGCCTCGGCCGCCGCAAGCATGGCGCGGCTGTCATCCAGCGATCCCCCGAGTGGTTTCTCACACATGACATGCTTACCAGCGGCGAGCGCTGCAACGGCGATCTCGCGGTGGGTTTCTTGAGGCGACGCAATGATGATTGCATCGATCTTCGGATCATCCACCATTACACGCCAGTCACTGGTTGCGCGGGCGAATCCATAGGCCACGCGGTAGCGTTCTGCCGATGTAGCGCTGGAGGCGCAGACCATCTCCAATCGGGGCTTTAGGGCCGTGTCAAACAGGGCAGAGACGCAGGAGAAGGCAACCGCATGGGCCTTTCCCATATAGCCGCCGCCGATAATTCCTATGCCGAGATCATTCATTGCGAAGCTCCTTCCAAGAAAGCAATTGCAACCGGTTGCAAAATGGTTATCTTGGATTCGGGCGGCGGGTCAATATGCAATCGCGCTGCAGTATAATTTCGACGATCTTGGGGGGCATGGCGTGGCATCATCCGGCGACACCATCACACTGACAACAGCGCAGGCCATTGTGCGCTATCTGGCGGCACAATTTATCGAGATCGACGGGGTGAAAACGCGCCTGTGCGGTGGCGGTTTTGGCATCTTCGGGCATGGCAATGTGACCTGTCTGGGAGAGGCGCTCTATGATTACCAGGAACAGCTTCCGCTATATCGCGGCCAAAACGAACAGGGCATGGGGTTCGCCGCGGCAGCCTATGCCAAGGCCCAGCTGCGCCGCAGGTTTATGTTTTGCACCGCCTCAGCCGGACCAGGGACCGCGAACCTGCTGACGGCATCAGCTCTGGCCCATGCGAACCGTTTGCCCATGTTGATGTTGTGCGGGGATACCTTCATCACACGCCTACCTGATCCCGTATTGCAGCAGCTAGAACATTTCGGGGATCCGACCTTCGGGGTAAATGATGCGTTCAAGGCGGTTACGCGGTTTTGGGACCGCATCACGCACCCCGCACAGATCATTCAATCCCTTCCTGCGGCTTTGAACACGATGCTGGACCCAGCGGATTGCGGCCCAGTATTCATTGGCTTGCCACAAGATGTGCAGGGGTGGGCCTATGAGTATCCGGCGCGCTTCTTTGACGAAAAACTGCACCGAATTCGCCGCCAAAGCGCTGACGCCGACGAGATTTCCGATGCAGCCGCACTGCTGACCCGCGCAAAGCGCCCGATGATTATCGCGGGTGGCGGTGTGCAATACTCTGGTGCTGTAGCGCAGCTCACCGCCTTCGCAGAGGCGACCGGAATCCCTGTGGTGGAGACCATCGCCGGACGGGCCAACTTACTGGACACGCATCCGTTGAATATCGGGCCGCTTGGCGTAACGGGGTCCAATTCTGCCAATGCCATCGCTGAGCAGGCTGACGTGATTTTGTCGGTTGGCTCGCGATTGCAGGACTTCACCACCGGCAGTTGGACGGCCTTTTCTCAGGACGCCAAGATCATTGGATTGAATGCTGCCCGCCATGACGCGGCGAAGCACATGTCGATGACAGTGGTGGGGGATGCAAAACTGGGGCTAAGCGCCTTGCAGAAGGCGATGGGCAGCTATTCGTCGCCACAATCATGGACCAAAGAGGCCCAATCAGAGCGGATCAAATGGGCCGGGTATGTTGAGAAGAACACACGATTGGGCAATGGCCCAGCCTCCTACGCGCAAGCCATCGGGGTGGTGAATGCCCTGTGCGACCCACGTGATCGTGTGGTGGCCGCCGCAGGTGGGCTGCCCGCAGAGGTGACGGCCAACTGGCGCACTTTGGACATTGGGACGGTAGATGTTGAATTCGGGTTTTCCTGCATGGGGTATGAAATCGCGGGCGGTTGGGGGGCGCGGATCGCGCAATCCGAAACAGAGCCGGATCAAGACACCATCATCTTCACCGGTGACGGATCCTACTTGCTAATGAATTCGGACATATATTCGTCGGTTCTTACGCAGAAAAAGATGATTGTTCTGGTGCTGGATAACGGTGGCTTTGCGGTGATTAACAAGTTGCAAAACAATATGGGTGCGGAAAGCTTCAACAACCTAATTGCGGACACACCAACCGCTACCCATCAGGTGGGGGTGGATTTTGAAGCGCATGCGAAGGCAATGGGCGCCCTGGCGGAAACGGTTTCTTCACCTGAGGGGCTTGCGGATGCGTTCAAACGTGCCAAATCCGTAGACCGCACCTACGTCATTTCCATGAAAGTCGACCCCTATGAGGGCTGGACCAAGGAAGGCCACACATGGTGGGAAGTCGGCACGCCGCATGTGTCCCAGAAGCCGAAAACACGCGCGGCGCATGAGGATGTGGAACGTGCGCGCCCCAAGCAGCGAAAGGGCGTCTAATGAAACCTGTTGCTGAACTTCTTGCTGGGTTTAGGCAAAACAATTTCGTCGTTGTCGGGCGCGCGGGGATGGATTTTTTCCCCGACCCAGCTGGTACGAAAACCGAAGATGCGACGGTCTTTCGGTCCAGCCTTGGCGGCAGTGCGGCGAACACGGCCGCCGGCATCTGCAAACTTGGTGGCCAATCCGCCTTGGTTACGCGTGTGTCAGATGACAGCATCGGGCGATACGCCGTGAACCAGCTGAAACACTACGGCGTTGATGCCACGCATGTGACGCCGGTTGGTGGTGAGTTTCGCAACTCTTTGGCGGTTTATGAAAGCCGGATTGAGGACCATCAATCGGTGATTTACCGCAATGGGGCCGCCGATTTTCAGATGAACACTGCGGATGTCGAAGCGGTCGATTTTGGCGCATATGGGGCCTTGATCACGGCCGGCACCGTCTTCGCAGCAGAGCCTTCCCGCACCGCAGCGTTCCTTGCCTTTGATCTGGCCGCAAAGACAGGTCTTCCGATCGTGTTTGACGTGGATTACCGGCCGTATTCATGGCCATCAGCACAGGTCGCCTCGGATGTTTTAAGTCGGGCGGCCGATCAATCCGATATGATCGTGGGGAATGACGAAGAATTCGGGTTCATGGCGGGCGGAATCGAAAAGGGCTTGGAGAAAGCCCGAGAATTGGCCCGAAATTCAGCTGCGATTGTGGTGTATAAAATGGGGCCCGAAGGGGCGATTACCTTCACTGGAGACCAAGAAATCCGCACTGGAATCTACGCCGTTGAGGCTTTGAAACCCACCGGTGCAGGGGACAGTTTTATGGCGGGGCTGATGACCGGATTGGCGGGCCAACTGCCGTTGGCGCAGGCAATTTTGCGCGCCTCCGCTTGCGCGTCCGTGACCGTCTCAAAACCCGGCTGCGCCCCTGCGATGCCCGACACCAAAACACTAGAAGACTTCTTGGCCGGACATCCCGGCCCGACCTCCGCCTAAAACGTCCTCCGCCTAAAAGGAACATACAATGCACATCCCTCCGTTTGACAACAAGAACACCCCCATTGTCGATGTGGATGATACCACGGTTCCGCTGAACTATTTCAACATCGTAAAGTTGAAGAAAGGCGAGGCGTTTGAATACAGCGTGCCCCGCTACGAGACCTGCATCGTCCCTGCAACGGGGTCGATTGACGTGAATGTTGAAGGATTCAAAGCGCAGGACATCGGAGGGCGTGTCGAGGACGTTTGGGGCGGAGAGCCGGAGGGCGTTTACGTCCCGAGCGCGGCCAAGGCCGAATTTGTTTGTACCAGCGACGAGGCCGAAATTTTTGTAGCGGGTGCTTTGTATGAAAAGACGCTAGAGGCTTTTGCCGTGCGCTCTGACGAATTGGACCTCGTGCAATACGGCTCGGATGACACGAAAACACACCGCAAAATCAAGCATATCCTTGGCACGAAATATCACGACAAAGTCGGGCGTTTGCTTGTCTCTGAGCTGTTCACAGTGGGCGAGGGCGGATGGTCCGGCTTCCCGTCTCACAAGCATGATACCGACCGTTTGCCTCTAGAGACCCGCCACGACGAGACCTACAATTTTCGCTTCAAGCCCAACCATGGGTCTGGCGTACAGATGCTGCAACGCGAGGACGGTAAGGCCGGAGACGCATATCATCTGGTAGATGGTTCGACGATTTGTCTTGATAGCGGCTATCACCCTTGTGCCGTTTTACCAGGGTATCAAATGTACTACTTCACCATTCTGGGAGGTTTGTCGCAGCGCAGCCTTGTGCAATATTTCCAACCCAGCCACGCCAGTCAGATTGAAACCATTCCCGGCATCAAAGACATGATTGCGAAGTTCAAATGACGCTTGCGACATTGTCTGACGTGCTGCATCCGGCCAAGGCCCACGGCTATGCTGTGGCCGGTCTGGTCACATTGGGGTGGGAAGACATGCGTGCCTATGTGGCCGCCGCGGAGGCCGAGAATTGTGCGGTGATTTTGCAAGCGGGGCCAAGCTGCCGTGAGCACACCCCCCTGCCTGTGCTGGGCAAAATGTTCCGCCATTTGGCCGAAGCCGCGCATGTGCCTGTGGTGGCGCATCTGGACCACGGCTACACCTATGATGATTGCGCGCAAGCTGTGGACTGTGGGTTTACGTCCGTAATGTATGACGGCTCGCGCAAGCCCCTGAATGATAACATCAAAGAGACCCGCAAGATCGCCGATCTGGCCCATGCCGCAGGAATATCCTGCGAAGGGGAAATCGGGTTTGTCGGCTACGCTGACGGGGAAAGCTCTGCGGGCACGGATCCTGAAGATGCCGCCATCTTCGCGCGCGAAACCGAAGTGGACGCGATGGCGATTTCGGTTGGGAATGTACATCTACAGCAAGACAAACAGGGCGGCTTGGACGAGGCCCGCATTGCCACCATTCAGGCCTTAACGGATGTGCCATTGGTGATCCACGGGGGCTCTGGGGTGCCAGTAGAGCAGCGTCAACGCTTGGCCAGATCGACCAACATCTGCAAGTTCAACATCGGAACCGAATTGCGCATGGTGTTTGGGGAGGCCCTGCGGACTGCCATCGGAAAGGACCATGCCCGTTTTGATCGTGTGGCGATTTTGAAAGACGTCCATGATCCGATTGAACAAGCCGCACGGAGCGTGCTGGCGACTATGAAAGGCTAGCCCATGTTGAGTTTCGGAATCCTCGGATGCGGACGTATCGGACAAGTTCATGCGCGGGCAATTATGGCTTCACCCGATGCGCGTGTTGCTGCGGTGAGTGACTTCCTACCCGCCGCCGCCGAAACGCTTGCCGTAAAGACAGAGGCGGCGGTGATGACTTCGGATGAAATCATCGCGGATACCTCCATCGATGCGGTGATTATTGGCACGCCGACGACCACTCATTATGATCTGATCCATCAGGCCGCCGCTGCAGGCAAAGCGATCTTTTGCGAAAAACCGATTGATCTGAGCGCAGAGCGAATCCGCGAGTGCTTGAAGGCGGTAGAGACCGCTGGCGTCCCCTTCATGGTAGCCTTTAACCGCAGGTTCGACCCAAACTTCGCAAGCATGCAGGCGCGTATTGAAGCGGGGGAGGTCGGGGATGTGGAGCTTGTTACCATTTTGTCGCGCGATCCCTCCGCCCCGCCAATCGATTACATAAAGACCTCGGGCGGGATTTTCCGCGACATGATGATCCACGACCTTGATATGGCACGTTTCTTGCTCGGGGAGGATCCAGTATCCGTGCATGCCACAGGTTCCTGCCTTGTTGATCCGGCAATCGGCGAAGCCGGAGATTTTGACACTGCAGCCGTGACTTTACGCACCGCAAGCGGCAAGATTTGCCAGATAAATAACTCCCGCCGGGCAACATATGGGTATGACCAACGGATCGAAGTACACGGGTCCAAGGGGATGATACGGGCGGATAATATTCTGGAATCCTCGGTCGAAGTCGCAACCGAAACCGGCTATCGGCGTGCCCCCCCGATGAACTTCTTTTTGGAACGGTATGAAGCTGCATATGCCAATGAATTGGCGCATTTCGTGGCCGCGTTGACGCAGGGGAAGGCGCCGCTGCCAAACGGTCTGGACGGCCTGAAGGCGCAGATGCTGGCGGACGCCGCCGCCCAGTCATGTGCTGATGGGCTTGTGAAGTCCCTATCGCTGTAGCCTCTTGACAGGCGACGCATTCATCGGTCATTTGGCTGTGCTTGGTCGCGACAACACGTCGGGATCAAATGCAGTCACGTCGGGAGAACCAGCCCAGCTGGTGCCGAAGGAGCAACCGCCCCGGAAACTCTCAGGCCACATGGACCGACGCGGCGAAGGACGATCTGGAGAGAGGTGTTAAGTCACCCGCCGAAGGGATAGCGATCTCAGGCAAAAGGACAGAGTGGGCATCAATCGTGTGGGCAACCGCACGTGACTTGATGCCGGTTATTGTCTCCACAGACATTTCGGCGAACATTTGAAGGGCCGAAAAAATGTCAGACCTGTTGCAGACCCCGCTTCATGATTTGCATGTCAGCCTTGGCGCGAAAATGGTACCCTTTGCAGGGTATTCCATGCCGGTTCAATACGGGCTTGGCGTCATGAGCGAACATCTGCACACGCGCGCCAAGGCCGGATTGTTCGACGTTAGCCATATGGGACAGGTCAAAGTCACCGGAGACACAGCCGCATTGGCTTTGGAGGCGTTGATACCGGTCGATATTGCGGGACTTGCCGAAGGCCGACAGCGGTACGGCTTCTTCACGAATGACGCTGGCGGCATTATGGACGATCTGATGTTGGCCAACCGCGGGGACCATATTTTTGTGGTGGTCAACGCCGCCTGCAAGGATGCGGATATCGCCCATATGTTGGCCAAACTGGGGCCTTCGGTTCAAGTCACACCGGTCACCGATCGCGCGCTGCTTGCCTTGCAAGGCCCGTCTGCCGAGGCCGTCTTGGCGGATTTGAACCCAGCGGTTGCAGAAATGAATTTCATGGATGTCGCAACCTTGCAGTTGAACGGCGCAGAATGCTGGGTGTCTCGGTCCGGATACACCGGAGAAGACGGGTATGAGATTTCGGTGCCCGATCAGGACGCAGAAGCACTGGCCAAAACCCTGCTGAGCCATGCAGAGGTCGAAGCCATCGGGTTGGGCGCACGGGATTCATTGCGCCTCGAGGGAGGTCTGTGCCTTTATGGCCATGACATCGATGCGGCGACAACGCCGGTTCAAGCCGCGCTGACATGGGCCATTCAGAAGGTCCGGCGCGCCGGCGGTGATCGGGCAGCCGGCTTTCCCGGCGCAGACATCATCCTTCGTGAAATAGCATCGGGCGCATCGCGCAAACGCGTAGGCTTGCGGCCCGAAGGACGCGCACCAATGCGCGAAGGAGTACCGCTTTACGCCCAAGCGCAGGGTGGGGAGCAGATCGGCTCAATCACCTCTGGTGGCTTCGGGCCGACTGTCGAAGGCCCCGTGGCCATGGGGTATGTCACGGCTGATCTGAGCAAACCCGACACGACGGTCTTTGGGGAATTACGCGGGAAACGCCTGCCGCTCACAGTTACCAAGATGCCGTTCACACCGGCCAATTTCAAACGATAACCAACGGAGAAATATAATGAAATTCACAGAAGAGCACGAATGGCTACGCGTCGAAGATGACTTGGTCGTCGTAGGCATCACCGAATATGCAACCACTCAACTGGGTGACATTGTCTTCGTTGAGTTGCCTGAAGTCGGCACCACAGTGAGCAAGGATGACGAAACCGTCGTGATCGAATCTGTGAAGGCCGCCTCGGACATTCTGGCCCCGATTGACGGCGAGATCGTCGAAGTGAATGACGCATTGACCGACAACCCGAGCCTGACCAATGAGGACGCAATCGGCGATGGCTGGTTCTTCAAAATCAAACCTTCCGACGCGTCCCAGATGGACGACTACATGGACGAAGCAGCCTACAAATCCCTGATCGGATAAGCGGAGCAAATCAATGACCTTCACCCCCACAGACTACCTGCCCTACGACTTCGCCAATCGTCGCCACATTGGTCCTTCTCCAGCAGAGATGGAGGCGATGTTGCAGGTCGTGGGGGCGGAAAACCTAGACAGGCTGATTGACGATACACTTCCAAGTAAAATCCGTCAGAAAGACCCGTTGGAATTCGGCAAGCCCAAGTCAGAGCGCGAACTTTTGCATCACATGAAGGCTGTCGCATCCAAGAACAAGTTGCTGACGTCTTTGATCGGGCAGGGCTATCATGGAACGGTGACGCCCCCAGCAATTCAGCGCAACATTCTGGAGAATCCAGCATGGTACACGGCCTACACCCCCTACCAGCCAGAGATTAGCCAAGGGCGTCTAGAGGCATTGTTGAATTTTCAAACCATGGTCTCGGACCTGACTGGGTTGGAGATGGCCAACGCCTCCTTGCTAGACGAAGCGACCGCCTGCGCAGAAGCAATGACCATGGCGCAGCGGGTGGCGAAATCGAAGTCCAAGGCTTTCTTTATCGATGAAAACTGCCACCCTCAGAACATTGCGGTGATGAAAACCCGCGCGGCTCCTTTGGGAATTGAAGTAATCGTGGGCAACCCCGACGATCTGGATGCCAGCGCAGTATATGGTGCGATTTTTCAATATCCCGGAACGCATGGGCATTTGCGCGATTTCACCACGGAAATAGCCGCGCTGCATGAGGTGAAATCCATCGGTATTATTGCGGCAGACCCAATGGCGCTAACCTTGCTGAAAGAACCGGGGGCCATGGGGGCGGATATCGCGGTCGGCAGCACGCAGCGCTTTGGGGTGCCTATCGGCTATGGCGGACCACATGCCGCCTATATGGCAACCCAGCAAAAACACGTACGCGCCATGCCTGGACGGATTATCGGGGTGTCGATTGACAGCCACGGCAACCGTGCCTACCGGCTGTCGTTGCAAACCCGAGAGCAGCACATCCGCCGCGAGAAGGCCACCTCGAACGTGTGTACTGCGCAGGCGTTGCTGGCTGTGATGGCGGGATTTTATGCCGTGTTTCATGGGCCGCAGGGCTTGAAGGCAATTGCGCAGCGCATCCACCGAAAAACTGTGCGACTGGCGCGCGGTCTAGAGGCAAAAGGCTTCAAGATTGAGCCAGAGAGCTACTTTGACACGATCACCGTCGACGTGGGCCCACTGCAAGAGGCGGTGATGAAATCCGCAGTGGATGAAGGCATTAACCTGCGCCGCGTCGGGACGACCAAGGTCGGTATCGCCTTAGACGAGCGCACGCGCCCCGCGACCATTCGCGCGGTTTGGCGGGCCTTTGGGATCAATGACCGCGACACAGGTTTAACCGCCGAGTACCGCATCCCAGATGCGCTGCTTCGAACGTCGGATTATCTGACACATCCGGTGTTCCACATGAACCGCGCCGAGACAGAGATGATGCGGTATATGCGCCGCTTGGCCGACCGTGACCTTGCCCTTGATCGCGCGATGATTCCTCTTGGGTCTTGCACCATGAAGCTGAACTCAGCGGCCGAAATGATGCCGGTGACATGGGACGAATTCTCGCTTTTGCACCCGTATATACCGGCCGATCAGGCCGCAGGATATCACGAGATGATCGATGACCTGTCATCGAAGCTATGTGACATTACTGGGTATGATGCGATTTCCATGCAGCCCAATTCCGGCGCGCAGGGCGAGTTGGCAGGGTTGCTAACAATTGCGGCCTTCCACCGTGCCAATGGTCAGGGGCATCGCAACATTTGCCTGATCCCGATGTCCGCGCATGGGACAAATCCCGCCTCTGCGCAGATGGTTGGCTGGAAGGTTGTGCCCGTGAAATCCGCTGACAATGGCGACATCGATATAGAAGACTTCCGCGCCAAGGCAGAAAAACACGCTGACGATTTGGCGGGCTGTATGATCACCTACCCCTCGACCCACGGCGTGTTTGAGGAGACAGTGATAGACATTTGCCAGATCACGCATGACTTCGGCGGGCAGGTATACATCGACGGCGCGAATATGAATGCGATGGTCGGTCTGTCGCGTCCCGGAGATTTGGGCGGCGATGTGAGCCACCTGAACTTGCACAAAACCTTCTGCATTCCGCATGGCGGCGGCGGGCCGGGCATGGGGCCAATTGGTGTGAAGGACCACTTGATCAAGCATTTGCCGTCTGACCCGACCAGCGGCGAAGAGGGCGCGGTATCCGCTGCGGCCTTCGGATCCCCCTCGCTACTGCCGATTTCTTGGGCCTACTGCCTGATGATGGGGGGCGAAGGGCTGACACAGGCAACGCGCGTGGCCATCTTGAATGCCAATTACATCGCCAAGCGTTTGGAGGGGGCGTTTGAGGTTCTCTACAAAGGCCCGACAGGTCGTGTGGCGCATGAATGCATCATCGATACCCGCCCCTTTGCCGAGAGCGCCAATATCACGGTGGATGACATCGCAAAGCGCTTGGTCGACGCAGGTTTTCATGCGCCCACGATGAGTTGGCCAGTGGCTGGCACCTTGATGATTGAACCCACCGAGTCTGAAGCCAAGGCCGAGTTGGATCGCTTTTGCGATGCGATGCTGGCAATCCGCGCAGAAATTGCGGCCATTGAAAATGGAGAGATGGACGCGGAAAACAATGCGTTGAAGAATGCGCCACACACAATGGAAGACTTGGTGAAAGATTGGGATCGGCCTTACTCTCGCGAAACCGGCTGCTTCCCACCTGGTGCATTCAGGGTCGATAAATACTGGCCGCCGGTCAACCGCGTCGACAACGTTTGGGGGGACCGTAACCTGACCTGCACATGCCCGCCAATGGACAGCTATAGTTAGGCGTCGTCACAAAGGTTGGTTGACGCCTAAAAGGGGCGGGCTGTGCGGTGCTAGTGCCAAATGGCCCGCCTATGCCGTTAGGGATGAGCGTTGAACGTGAACAACACTTCACCGTTGATGGTATAGGCGTTGATCAAACCCTTAGCCCTGTCGCCCACCAGCCAGTTCTCCAACTGAGCCGCCGGATCCTGCTTCACATGCGGATGTTTCTTCGGGTTGATCGGAATATAGGCGTATTGGTTGAACAGCAGCGGGTCGCCCTCAAACAGGATTGCGAGGTCGGCCTTATTGCCAAAGTTTAGCCAACTCGCACGGTCCGACAATATGTGTCCCGACAGGCCCGACGCGGTATTCAATGCAGCCCCCATGCCTGCTCCAACGGCGTTGTACCAAGGGCCAAAATTCTCGGGGTTCAAACCCGCGCGGCGCCACAGTGACATCTCCCGCTTATGGGTGCCGCTTTCGTCATCGCGGCTGACGAATGTTGCCTTTGACTGAGATATTTGCGCCAGTGCCGCGACGATACCGTCGGGTGCTGCAAGTCCCGCGGGGTTCGACTTAGGGCCGATAAGAACGAAATCATTGTACATGATCTCGCGGCGGTGGGTGCCAAAACCCGCCTCAACGAACGTCTCTTCTGCACCGCGCGAATGGACAAGAATGGCATCCACATCGCCCGCCTCTCCGAGGCGCAAAGCCTGCCCTGTTCCGACCACCAGAAGCTGAACATCAAGCCCCGTGTCTTCTTTGATTACGGGCAGCAGGATGTCGGATAGGCCGGAGTTGTGAAACGAGGTAGTGACCGCGAGTTTCATGGTTTCGGCCTTGGCACCGATAGCAAGGAACAAAGTTGCCAAGACGGCAAGCAAGACGGGGCGGATCATACGATGTCTCCTGTTAGGAATGCGGCGGCTTCGGGGGTTTGCGGGGCATCGAAGAAGGCGTCGGCCCTACCGGTTTCATGGACACATCCGCCCAGCATGAAGATCACGCGCGTGGCCAGACGGCGGGCCTGCCCAAGGTTGTGCGTGGACATAACGATGGTGCGCCGCGCCGCGCGTTCCGCCAGCAACATGGTCTCAATGTCTCGGGTGGCATGGCCGTCAAGATTGGCGCAGGGTTCGTCAAGAAAGACCAACTCCGGTTCACGAATGAGGGCACGGGCAACCGCGACCTTTTGCTTTTCGCCCCCCGACAAATTTGGCGCAGACTGATCCAGCGCGTGACGCAGGTTGATGCGCTGGGCCCAATCATCGGCCTGCGCATTGGCTGCGGACTTGGAAACGCCCCGTAGCTGCAACGGATAAATCAGATTGTTGCGCAAGGAGCGGCGCATCATGATCGGGTTTTGGGGCACGAAGGCCTGTGCTTGGCGGGCGTCGTCGATGGAGCAGGCAAACTCCAACACACCTGACGTCAACCGTTGCAGCCCGTGCATCGCTCGCATCAGCGTGGTTTTTCCAGCGCCATTGGGGCCAATAATGATCGTCAGCTCCGCCGCCTCGATGCTTAGGTCAATCGGCCCGATAAGCGTTTTGCCTCGACGCTTGACGTAGGCATTGGAGAGGGTCAGAGGCAGGATGCTGCTCACCAGAATTTCCCCCGCTCGGTTCTGCCCAAAGCATGTGTGGCGAAGTTAACCAGCAAGGACAAAAAGATCAGCACAAAGCCCAAACCCAAGGCCAAGGCAAAATCCCCTTTTCCGGTTTCCAACGCGATGGCGGTCGTCAAGACGCGGGTGGCGTGGTCTATGTTGCCGCCAACGATCATGATGGCCCCGACCTCGCCAATGGCGCGCCCGAACCCTGCCAAAGCGGCAGTAATCAACGCGCGCCGTCCGTCCCATATTAAGGTGCGAATACGTTGCCCACTTGTGGTGTTCATCGAGATGAGCAGATCATGATATTCGGCCCAAAGTTCGCGAATGGCCTGATGCGCGATAGAGGCAATCAAAGGAGTGATGATAATGACCTGCGCGATAATCATGGCCGCGGGCGTAAACAGAAGATCAAGCACACCAAAGGGGCCGGACCGCGACAACAGCAAATAGACGACCAACCCCACGACAACCGGCGGCAGGCCCATAAGGGCATTCAGAACCGCAATCGCAGCGCGTCGCAGCCGGAACCGGCGAATAGCAAGCCATGCGCCGAACGGAAGCGCAACAAAAGACGAGATGGCTACCGCGCTTAGGGTCACCTGAAGCGACCGCAAAGTGATCTCCATGAGATCGCGATCAAATGTAACCAGCAGATAAACGGCGGCTTTGATGCCGTCCCATATGTTATCCATGCATCGCCTTTCTCATATCTCGCTGGTTTCACAAAAACGCAAGCTCCGTTGGTAGCGGTTTGCGCCATGAGGATTGGTATTTGCGACAAAGCCGGTGAATCCACTGCCGCTTTAAGGGGGGGCGTTGCGAAAATCCTTGGCCTTGAGGTCGTGTTTGGCCAGTTTGTCGTACAGTGTCTTGCGCGGTAAGCCCAAGGCTTCGGCCACTGCGGCGCTTTTCCCACCCAACCGGCGCAAAGTATCGGTCAGGACAAGTTTCTCAAATGCGTTCATTTGCTCGACAAGGCTGAGTTCGGAGCTCTTGTTCGCATCAGTTTGCACGTTCAAACCCAAAGCAAAGCTGCGGGCGAAGTTGCGCAGCTCCGGGAGGTTGTCGGGCCAGTCGCGCGCGATGACCTGCGCATAGAGGCTTTCCGGAATTTCGCGCATGTCACCATTCATCCCGCGTATGGTTTGGCGCACCAAGGCTTCGAAAATCGTGGCGAGGTCTTTGCGCCTTTGTGCCAACGACGGGACGGTGACTTGCATCATGTCGAGGGCGTAGAACAGGTCATCCCGCAACCCGTTTTGTCTGAGTTGATCCAAGCTTTTGGGCGAGGAGGCAATCACACGCAGGTTAGGGAACTGCTCCATCATTTCCAGCAAGGCGGTTTGCTGTGCAGAGGTCGCCAGATCAAGGGATTTCACCGACAAGTCGGTTGGCTGGGAGGTCAACTCGATTGCGCTCAGTGCTTCGGGGGGCGTATCGCGCAAGGAGACAGCAATGAAGCGCTGTTTTTCAGGGGCGAGCGCGTGAATCGTGTGCGCAGCCAACCGTTTCCCAGCCCCAGCAGGGCCTTGCAGATAGATATGAACAGGCAAGCTGGCGGCTTGGCGCAGGGCCTTGCGCAGCCGGTTAACGGCTGCACAACTTCCAGGGAAATTGGTGGCCGCAGGGTCGCCGGCCTGCAGTTGGCGTTCCATATTGCGCGACTTGTGAACGAGGCGGCGATGCTCCATCGCGCGCGTAATAACTTCCAAAAGCTGGTCGGGCGGGCAGGGTTTTTGACGAAAATCATAGGCCCCTTCCGCCATCGCGCGCACGGCCATGGGGACATCAGCTTGACCGGTCAAAAGCACCACAGGCAGGTCCGGATCGACCTGCCTTGTATACGCCAAGACGTCGAAGCCGTCCTTTCCGGGCATTCTGATGTCAGACAATATGACGCCTTCAAAGTCTCGCGAAATGTTGGATTTAGCCATCACGAAGCTGGAGGCCGCAATGACCGTGATGTCCTCCAACTCAAAGCTTTGCGCCAGCGACCGGCGCAGGGCAGCGTCGTCCTCAATGAGTAGCAGCGTAGGGGTCATTGCGAGGCCTCCTGATGGGTCGCGATCGCAGGCAAGGTAATGGTGAAGGCCGCACCGCCTTGATCAAGGTTCTCGACGCTAAGCAAGCCGCCAAAACTGCCGACAATCCCGTAGGAAATCGACAGCCCCAACCCCAGCCCTTTGGACGCGCCGATGTCCTTGGTCGTATAGAACGGCTCGAAGGCGCGCTCGATATCCTTCAGTCCGGGGCCGGTGTCAGAGATGACCAACTGGACCTGCTTTCGGTGTTGGCTGAGGGTCACGGTGATCTTTTTGCTTTCGCAGTCGCTCAATGCATCCATCGCGTTGGACAGCAAGTTTACAATAACCTGCTGCAACCGGATTTGACCCGCGTCGACCCATGCATGCGGGACCGAGTGAAGAACTATGTCCACATTCTCCGATTTGGCGCGTTGCTCGGCCAAGCCAAGTGACGCCGCAAGAACGTCCGCGACATTGACGGTCTCCAAGGGTTCCGTTTCCTTGCGGGCAAAGCCGCGCAGGTTGTGGATGATCCGGTCCATGCGTTGGGTCTGTTCGGCAATGAGCGTCAGGTTCTCACGCGCTTCCGGTTCGCGCCCGCGTTCAATGAGTTTCTCTGCATTGGCGGTATAGTTTTGAATGGCCGACAAAGGCTGGTTCAGCTCATGGCTGATCCCCGCAGACATTTGACCAAGAGCCGTCAATTTGCTGGCTTGAATGAGGTTATCTTGCGCTTGTTGAAGTTGCGCATTGCGCTTGGCGACGCGGGCTTCCAGTTGGGTGTTGGCCTCTGCCTCCACCCGCAGCTGATCTGCTAGGCGATCTCGGCTTTGGGCGAAAAAGGCAAACCCCATCCCGAACAACGACAAGACCGCTGCCGCCAATGCGGCAAGCAGGCGGGCCTCGCTGAAGGCGGGGTTGGTGTCAATAAAGGCACGGGCGGTCATGTTGATCAACGGCACGTCTTGGGATGCGATCAATGCACGTTCGGGCATCTCTGATCCGCTTTCAAAGTTCCAAATATCATGGCCACCGGCGCGCGACAGCTGATGATGCGGGAAGCTTTGCAGCGTTTCGGGGTAACCAAAGGACGCAGAGGGCGTCTGCTGTAGCTTACTGTCGTGACGCAGCGCCAGACCCAACCTGTTGGACACAAAACTGACCCCCGACGTATCAAAGAAGGTCACCACAGTTTCGTCGATCCGCCACTCTGCTTCCAGTTCGTCCATGTTTACCTTCACGACGACATAGCCTTGCGGGTTCCCCGTGTCATTCAACACGCTGCGCGCGAAGTAATAGCTGCGTTGTCCAAGGTCATCGGCCGAGTGGTAAATCCCCATGCGACGCGTTCTGGCGGCGATGACATCGGCGCGGTTAGACCAATCTGTGCCAATGATGTGAGGTGCTTCTTCTAAAGTGGAGGAGGCCAGCACCCGCCCTTGGGCATCCAATGTATGCAGCTCTTTCGCGCCGGTAGTCAAAGCCGTGCGCAGCAGAAATTCCGACGTTACCGCGCGGCTGCTTCGGCCTTCGATCAGGGCTGACACCTGTGGGTGGCGCGCCATCAGATCGGTCATCTCGCGGTAGCTCTCTAGCTGGGCAATCAACCGGTCGGACGATTGCTCCAGTACCACTCTTCCGGTGCGAGACAATCGGGCCAGTTCCGAGCGCAAGGTGACATGGAAAGTCGCCCCCACGGCGGCCACAGACATCACGAGGTAAATCACCACATAGGTCCAGCGTCTACGGTTTCTGTCGGTGGAGTTCATTTCACTTTCGATTCGTCAGAAGGGTCTGTGCGAAATACCGGAATTTTTGTGCAAATGTCAGTGATTTTGTCTGATTTTTCGCACTTTTTGCAGGGGTGACTTTGCTAGATTGACGTTACTTTATTGTTATAAATAGATTTTTCGAAATTTGCATGGGGCGCTTGCACCGATTGTCGGCTTCTTGTCATGGTTTGAAAATCCAGCGGGACAGCCCGTTTGATCGAACATCCATTGGGAGGATACCATGAAAACACTATTGAAAGCGGCCTGCGTCGCCTCTGTTGCCCTTGTTCCATCTGTTGCCGCAGCAGCCTGTGACGATGGCGAAGTCGTTATCAAATTCAGCCATGTAACCAACACCGACAAGCACCCGAAAGGTGTGGCTGCATCCTTGTTGGAGCAGCGCGTCAATGACGAGATGAATGGCAAAGCCTGCATGGAAGTCTTCGGCAACTCGACGCTTTATAATGACGACAAAGTGCTCGAAGCCATGTTGCAAGGTGACGTTCAATTGGCGGCCCCTTCGCTGTCCAAATTTGAGACATTCACCAAGCAATTCCGCTTGTTTGACTTGCCGTTCATGTTCAAAGACATCAACGCCGTTGACGGTTTCCAAAACTCCGAAACAGGCCAAGGCATGAAAGATTCCATGCAAAAGCGCGGCCTTCAAGGGTTGGCGTTCTGGCACAATGGCATGAAGCAAATGTCCGCAAACAAGCCCCTCGTCTTGCCGACAGACGCCAATGGGCTGAAATTCCGCGTGCAACCGTCTGACGTGCTGGTGGCACAGATGGAAGCCATCGGTGGGTCGCCCCAGAAAATGGCCTTCTCGGAGGTTTACGGTGCGCTCCAGCAGGGCGTTGTAGATGGTCAGGAAAACACTTGGTCGAACATTTTCGGCAAGAAGTTCTTCGAAGTCCAAGACGGCGTTACCGAAACCAACCACGGCATTATTGACTACCTTGTCGTGGCCTCTGTGGACTGGCTGGACAGCTTGGATGCAGATGTGCGTGACCAGTTCATGACCATTCTGTCCGAAGTGACCGAAGCCCGTAATGGCGAGGCCTTTGCGACCAATGAAAAGGCCAAAGAGAACATCTTGGCAGCCGGTGGCGTCATTCGCCAGTTGGACGCCGAGCAACGTCAAGCTTGGGTCGATGCCATGAAACCGGTTTGGGCGCAGTTTGAAGCCGATGTCGGCGCTGACAACATCGCTGCGGCTCAAAAGTTTAACGAAACGGGTTCCTAATCCGGCTTCGACAATCACGAGCGCGGCGGCATCCGTCCGCCGCGCTTTTCTAATTTCGCGACTATTGGGGAGGGGCAGATGGCACAGGCCGCGCGCTCGTTTATCGACCGTATAGAAGAGATCTTCATCGCCCTGTTGCTGGGGCTGATGACGCTGCTGACTTTCGCCAATGTGATCGCGCGTTATGTGTTTAACGCTAATATCTTATGGGCGCTGGAGTTGACCGTTTTCATGTTCGCGTGGCTGGTGTTGCTGGGGGCGTCCTATGCGGTCAAGAAAGGTGCGCATCTTGGCGTGGACGCCATTGTGAATGTCGTTTCGCCGAAATTGAAGCGCGCGCTTGGTGTCGTCGCGGCCGTGGTTTGTATGGCTTTCGCATTTTTGCTGCTGAAGGGCGCATGGGATTACTGGGCCAATTTCGCCAATCTCCCTGCAACGGAGGGGCGGTGGTTCCCAACAGGCTTTGAGGAAAAGTTCCGCGGCAAAGGTTGGTACGAAACCAACGACATTCCGGTGCCCGAGGTGCTGCGGTTTATTGAGGGGCTGTTCAACGATGGTGACGAGTACGAAAAGCTTCCACGCCTCATCCCCTATGTTGTGTTGCCCGTGTCTATGGCGCTTTTCTTGTTGCGATCCGTGCAGGCCTTCTTCGCCATTGTAACCGGCAAAATTGACATGCTCATCGTCAGCCATGAGGCCGAGGACGATGTGGAAGAGGCCGCCGAGCGCCTCGCTGCTGACTTGAAGGAACAATAAGTTATGGAAATCATCCTTCTTTTCGGAATGGTCATTGGCTTCATGCTTATCGGTGTGCCGATTGCGGTCTCTTTGGGCTTCTCGTCGGTGCTGTTTTTGCTGTGGTTCTCGGACGCCTCGCTTGCCTCTGTCGCGGGGACTTTATTCGAAGCCTTTGCGGGACATTATACCTTGTTGGCGATCCCGTTTTTCATTCTCGCCTCCAGCTTCATGTCAACGGGCGGCGTCGCGCGGCGGATCATCAACTTCTCAATTGCCTGCGTGGGGCATCTTCGTGGCGGCATGGCGATTGCATCCGTGTTTGCCTGCATGATGTTTGCCGCTTTGTCCGGCTCTTCGCCTGCCACAGTGGTCGCCATTGGCTCCATCGTGATCGCGGCGATGCGTCAGGTCGGCTACACCAAGGAATTCGCAGCAGGGGTGATTTGCAACGCGGGGACGCTGGGCATCTTGATCCCGCCCTCCATTGTGATGGTTGTCTACGCTGCTGCCGTAGAGGTTTCCGTTGGGCGGATGTTCTTGGCTGGTGTGATCCCAGGGCTTCTTGCAGGCTTCATGCTGATGGTCGGCATCTACGTCATGGCCCGCATTAAAAACCTGCCAAAGGGCGAATGGGCAGGGTGGGCGCGTATTTTCGAAACGGGCAAAGAGGCCGGTTGGGGCCTGTTTCTGATCGTTATCATCTTGGGGGGCATATACGGCGGGGCGTTCACCCCAACCGAGGCCGCTGCCGTGGCTGCGGTATATGCGTGGATCATCGCGTGTTTCGTGTACCGCGACATGGGGCCGCTGGCGACGCGGGAAGGGGAAAAGAACGTCTCCCTTTTTGCTAAGCCACAGGCCTTGGTGACGGCGTTTTTCCACAAAGACACCCAACAAACCTTGTTTGACGCCGGCAAATTGACCGTGACGTTGATGTTTGTGATCGCCAATGCGCTGATATTGAAACACGTCCTCACCGACGAGAAAATTCCGCAACAGATCACCGCCGCCATGCTGGATGCAGGGTTCGGTCCGGTCATGTTCTTGGTTATCGTCAATGTGATCTTGCTGATTGGCGGGCAATTCATGGAGCCGTCGGGTTTGTTGGTTATCGTGGCACCGCTGGTGTTCCCGATTGCCATTGAGCTGGGCATCGACCCCATCCATTTGGGCATCATCATGGTGGTGAACATGGAAATCGGGATGATTACCCCGCCGGTAGGTTTGAACCTGTTTGTGACCTCTGGGGTGGCCGGAATGCCGATGATGGCGGTCGTTCGCGCGGCGCTGCCGTTCTTGATGATCCTTGTCGTATTCTTGATCATGGTGACCTATATCCCGTCCATCTCGACGTGGTTGCCGAACTTGGTCATGGGGCCGGAGCTGATTACGAATTAGGCTGCAAGCCCTTGCAAAAACAGTCATAACTTGCGCGTGAAACCCGTTGAAGGAGCAGGCGCTGGTTATGAAACTTCAGATTGAATTGACATGAAGGCTATCATTTTTGACCTAGATGGTACGCTTGTTCATTCCGCGCCGGATATTCACGCGGCGGCAAATGTGATGTTGGCCCATGCGGGACGTGATCCGGTGACATTGGATCAGGTGATTGGCTTCATCGGCAACGGAATTGAAAAAACTGTCGAGCGCTGTTTGCGCGCGACGGGCGGGGTGCCAGAAAACCTAGCCCCGCATTGCGCCGAGATGAACCGCGCCTACGGGCAGGATTTGACCACCCTGACACGCCTGTTTGATGGGGTGCGGGACACTTTGGATGCGGCAAGCGTGCCGATGGCGATCTGCACCAACAAACCCGAAGCACCGGCGCGTGACCTGTGCCAGAAAATGGACCTGACGCGCTACTTCAAGGCAATTACGGGTGGCGACAGTACTCCGGCGATTAAGCCCGACCCTTTGCCGTTGCTTCACACCGTCGCCGCCCTTGGGCTTGGCGTCGAAGATTGCCTCTATGTTGGCGACAGCGTGACCGATTTTCGCACCGCGCGCGCCACTGGCATGGCCTTTGCGTTCTACACTGGGGGATACCAACCGACAAAGGTTGAAGGGCTGTCCCCGTCGGAATGTTTTGATAGCTGGCAAGGACTAGATTTAGCCCGTTTCTACCCTGTTTAATCGGGTCGCTGTGGGCCGTTTTGGTCTGAAGTTTTGACCTGAACATGGGAGCACTAGAACGCGCTGGATCCTGATCAGATAGAAGAACCGCGCAACACACGCGCGGTCCCTCCGGTTTTGTCGAGGTTGCTCAGAGGCCCCATTTCTGTGCAACGGTATCGAAGAAGCCGCGCGCTTTTTTGACTTCGATCCAATTGTTTACGTAGTTGATCCAAACCTGATCGGCCTGCGGCAGCAGCATCGCAATAGGCGAGGGCGCGCGCGCTTCGGCGCCATTCACGCGCATGATCGGGAATTTGTCGTCCAATGTGGAGCCTTCAATGTTAGAGGTGATGAACACATCCGCACGCCCCGCAATCACTTCTTGATACCCGCGCGCCGGGGCTTCTACCACTTTGATGGTTGCGTTCGGGAACCATTCTTTGGCCAAGCTTTCAAACGTCGTGCCCAGCGTGGTGGCAACGGTGACTTCTGGCTTGTTGATGCTGTCATAGCCGTCAAATTTGTCGGCGTTTTCCTTCAGGGTGAAGGGAAAGATTTCAACCGCGATGTAGCTGTCCGAAAAACCTGCAACCTTCATGCGCGCAGGTGAGATCGAGGCGGAGCCAGTCATGTGATAGCTGCCTGCGGTCACGCCATTCACCAGCGTTTTCCAGTCGGTCGGCACAAATTCGACCTCGACGCCAAGGTCTTTGGCCAATTCTGTCATGATGTCGATGTCGTACCCTTTATAGCTGTTGGTGGCGGGGTCGCGCACGGACATTGGGTTCCAGTCACCGGTGGTACCGACTTTCATCACACCGCCGTCCAGTATTTCGTTCAAGGCGGATTGGGCGATTGCGGCCGTGCTCATGGCTGCGCCAAAGGCCAGTGCCACGAGGGCGTTTGCGAATTGTTTCATAGCGGGAGTGTCTCCGGTGTTGAGAAAGTGATCGTGGCTTGAAGTTTCGGCCACATGGCCCGTAACCTCAAGCTGTATGATGAATTGGCCGGAAGGGCGCGGATGTGACGCAAAATGCGATCGAGATGGTCAATGTAGACAAGTGGTTTGGCGACTTTCAGGTGCTTAAGGGCATTAATCTTAACGTCCAATCCGGTGAGCGGGTTGTTATCTGCGGGCCATCTGGATCGGGGAAATCGACGGTCGTGCGCTGTATCAACCGGCTTGAGGCTCATCAAAAAGGCGTGATCAAGATCGGTGGTGTGGTGCAAGATGGCAGCGCAGCGGCGCTTGAGGCGATCCGGTCCGAGGTCGGAATGGTCTTTCAGCAGTTCAATTTGTTCCCACATCTTAGCGTCATGGAAAACCTTGTTTTGGGGCCAATGAAGGCACGCGGAATGTCGCGTCAGCAAGCGGAAGAGCGTGCCATGGAATATTTGGAACGTGTGCGTATCCCCGAGCAAGCCTTCAAGCGCCCGAGCCAGCTATCAGGTGGCCAGCAGCAACGCGTCGCCATCGCGCGAAGCCTGTGTATGGAACCAAAAGTGATGCTGTTCGACGAGCCAACATCAGCCCTGGATCCCGAGATGATCTCGGAGGTGTTGGATGTGATCGTTGAACTGGCGGAGGAAGGGATGACCATGGTTGTTGTCACCCATGAGATGGGGTTTGCCCGAAAGGTCGCGGATAAAATGGTGTTCATGGATGCGGGCGAAATTATTGAAACCGGCACCGCTGGAGATTTCTTTTCCGCACCGAAGTCCGAACGCACTCAGGCGTTTCTTCAGCAAATTTTGCAGCACTGATATGCGCGTGGTCCTGTTCCTTTTCGGGGTGCTGCTGCTGTCCAGCTGCGGGTCGTCGGACACATGGGGGTGGTATGTCGTCAATCCGATGACGCCCTCCGGCTGGGTCAACATCAGGTTCTTGATCAATGGCATGGGGGCCACGGTTTTGCTGTCGGTAATCGCAGCATCGATCTCCATCGTGTTGGGGTTGCTGGTGGCCCTTCCAGCCTTGTCAGAGCATCGCGGCATACGCGCGATCAACCGCGTCTACGTTGAGGTTATCCGCGCGATTCCGCTGCTTCCAATGCTGTTTTGGGTCTTCTACGGGTTGCCGATTGTGTTCAAATCAATGGGGCTTAACATCCAGATTGATCCCTTCTGGGGCGCGATTATTACCCTTGCTTTATCCGACAGCGCATTCACCGCAGAGATATATCGCGCAGGGATACAAAGCATCGCAAAAGGGCAGTCAGAAGCCGCGAAAACGGTGGGTTTGAATTACCTGCAAACCATGCGCTACGTGATTTTACCGCAAGCCATTCGACGTATCCTGCCGCCCTTGGCGAACCAATTTATCTATATCGTAAAAATGTCAGCCTTCGCCTCGGTGATCGGCATGCAGGAGCTGACCCGCCGCGCCAATGAACTGGTGGTAACGGAGTACCGCCCGTTGGAAATCTATTCGCTACTGATCGTCGAGTATTTGGTGCTGGTGCTGATCATTAGCGCAGCTGTGCGCTGGCTAGAGCGCAAAATGGGATCGGATGAGAGAGGATGAACGAAATGGACTGGACTGAATTTATGAACGAGACCGCCGAAAATATCGGTGTCTTGGCCAAGGAGATGCCGGATACGGCAAAAGCGTTTAACGCGATGGGGACCGCGGCTAAAAAGTCTGGCGCTCTGGATGAGAAAACCAAAGAGATAATGGCCTTGGGAATCGCAATTGCCACCCGTTGCGACAGCTGTATCGGGTTTCACATTAAGTCGTTGATCCGTTTGAACATTACGCGCGACGAGTTGGTCGAAGCCCTTGCTATGGCCACATATATGGGAGGCGGCCCGTCATATGCGTATTCAGCCAAGGCGTTGAAGGCGTTTGAAGAGTTTTCTTGAGGCTGTGGGTTACGAGCTAATGTCAGCGGGGCCGACGCGATCCGCCAACAAGATCAGCCACGAAAGCGTTTCGCGTGTTTCCTCGCTCAGGGTCGAGTCCTCGCTGAGGGCGTGCATGGACCCCCGAAGAGACGGCCAACGATCGTAAAAATCGAGCAAGTCTGCGATAGGCTCTGGCCCCTTCTTCAGCGGCATCATAGGTGGCTCCGGTATGTTGAATGGATGCGAATGTATTTAGGGTATCAACGCATTACTTCCTCCACATGTGAAAAAAGTGTGAAGGAGTTGGAGAATTTTAGTTTAGATTGTTAAACTTACCTCTAGGGAAGGCGTGAGATAACAGTGACCACTAAACTTAACATATCGTTGTTCGGGTCCTGTGTGGTGCGTGTTGATGGTGCGGCCGGAGTTGAGGTTAAAGGCGCCAAGCATAGGGCGCTATTCGCGCTATTGGCGACTGCACCCTTGGGACGGCGGACCCGTTCCTACCTTCAGCGCACCTTGTGGGGGTCGTCTTGCTATGACGGCGGGCGGCAGAACTTGCGCCGTGCCCTGTCTGACCTGCGGTCTTTGCTAGGGCCGGACTTCGACAGATTTATCAAATGCACCAACAGCGACGTAGAATTGGATTTATCTTTGGTGAGCTTCTTGGGGGCCCCGGGAACCGGTGTCTTTATGGAAGGCATAGGTATTCGCGATCGCGGCTTTGAGGAATGGGTCGCGGCGATGCGGGCTGACGATAGTCAGATTGCTGCTTTGTATCGCACGACGCCGCGCACCCAGCTTGGGCGACCTCTGCCGCGTATCACCGCATTGCCATTTAAGCGCGTCATGGGCGGCCAGCAGTTGGGCGTTCTTGGGGATTGGCTGGCCGAAGAAGTCTGCCGGTCTCTGTCACGTTCAAATTTGTTGTCGGTTATCTCGCATCTATCAAGTCGCGCGCTGGCTGCACGGTCCACCAATATTTTGGATGTCCGCCGAGAGCTGGATGTCGATTACTTTGTGACGGGGTCCATCCGCGAAATGGGCGGGCGCATCATTGTCGACATGGATTTTGTCGATGCACGGGATGGCAGCATTTTGTGGACGCGGCAGCTTGCGGGTCCGGAATCCAGTTTTTGGGATGATGTCGGCAGCGGCTTAGAGGGGGCAGTGCGCGCCATTGGGCGCTCCATTGCGGATGAGGCGATTGCCTACGTCAATGACCGCCCCGTGCCGGAGTTGGACGACCATCATCTTGTGATTGGCGGTGTCTCATTGATGCATCGGCCGACTTTCCGCGACTTTGCGAAATCGCGCCCCTTGTTGGAAGAAGCCGTGTCGCGCGCGCCAATGGTGGCAGAAACGCATGCGTGGCTGGCTAAATGGTATGTGTTGAGCGTATTTAACGGCTGGACGACCGACAAGCAGGGCGACACCCAACGCGCATTGGATTCCTCTTCTCGGGCGTTGGACATCAACCCAGATAGCTCCTTCTCTTTGGTGATTGACGGCTTCGCGCATAACAACCTTTTGCAAAGGATGGACGTGGCCAGCGGACGGTACGACTTGGCCATCGATATCAACCCCAACGAAAGCCTGTCATGGCTGCTTCGCGGTGCGTTACTGGCGTTTCAAGACGAAGGTGCCGATGCCATCGAAGCCGCGAGTCAGGCGTGCAGCCTGTCCCCGATAGATCCGTTCGGCTACTTTTATGACAGCCTGTCCAGCACTGCGCATTTGGCCGCTGAGGACTACCAGAAGGCCCTCGAATTCGCCGAACGCTCCTTGGAGGTCAACGACCGCCATCTGTCTACATTGCGCGCAAAGATCATTGCGCTGCATTTCTTGGATCGCGGGGACGAATCCCGCGCGGCGGCATCGGACCTGATGCGCCGTCAACCTGACTTTAGACTTAACGATTATGCCAAAGCTCATCCTTCTTCGGGGCGGGCGATTGGGCAACGAGCGTTGGTGGCCTTAAAGGCGGCGGGCGTTCCCTTAACCTAGGAACAAAGCGACATGGCGAGATACGGTGGAATTGGTGGCATTGGCGGAATTGGTGGCATCGGTGGCATTGGAGGGATTGGCGGCATCGGTGGAATTGCTGGTGGCGCCGGACTTGGTGACTTCCTTGGAGGAGGGGCCGCAGCCGCATATGGACCTGCGTTAACGACGGGGCTTCAAACCACTGCAGAGGCGATTATTCACTCCATAGGTGACGGGCCCGCGCCCATCCCCACACAGCTGCCCGAGAATTCGACCGACAATCTGAATCAAGCCGCCGACTGGGTGCGCGGGTCTCTTTACCTTACGGATTTCATCAAAGACGTTGGGTCTTCGGTTGCAGGAGATCAGGTCGCACTCACCTTTGAGGGGCAGGATCTGCTGTCTGTCCAGCGCCCTTCAGCCGAGTTGCTTTCGCAGCAATGTAGCATCGTGCGCGACTACAGTGACTTGCGCGCCGATCGCGCGGCCGAGATCACCAGCCAACTGGGGTTCCCCACAGACTACTTCGCGATGATCCTCGCACTGCATCCGGCACATAACCGGTTCACGCTGGAGCTGATCACTGTCACGCAGTTGATGTGTTCGCATATTGCGATGATGGCAAAATACGCTTTGGCGGTACGGCGCCCCGACCAAGTGGATACGCGCATCATGCCGATGATTGCGACCCCGGGGCATGGTAGTTTTCCCTCTGCTCACGCAACGGAAGCCTATGGTGTGGCCACCGTTATGTTGGGGTTGATGGATGCGTGGCAAAGCTTTGCCGACAGCGCCGATCGCCGAGAGCTGTTGCGGCAATTGGCCAATCGGATTGCCGTCAACCGGACGGTTGCAGGCGTTCACTACCCGATAGACACTTGGGCCGGTGCCTCTTTGGGGCAAGCCATTGGCGGGGCCGTGCTGGGGCGCTGCGGGATCGCGCAAAGCAGTAAATCAGTGGGTTACGAGCCGCAGAACACGGATTTTGTCGGCCATGATTTTGTGACGTTGATGGAGGGGGGAACAACGGCTCAAAACTACGGCATATCGGTCGGAGAGGATGTTCAGTCCTCCACATCGCCGTTGTTCGAATGGCTTTGGCGTAAGGCCGTCGCTGAGGCGCATACGGGCGATTCTGGGGCGATGGTGTAAATGGCACCGCGTGTCCGGCAGTACACCGGCCCCTATGAACGTTGGGTGTTCGGTCAAAACCTAGGCCGCCCCTTTAGTTTCCCTGCAATCCGAGACTGGAGCTCGCGGTACTTCGCGGCCCTAATGGACAGCTCGGGGCCGTTACCTGATGTGTCTCGGGTAAAGTTCAAGCCAGAGCCAGGGGCCGACGCGGAACGCGTGGATATTCGCTACCCTCCCCTGTGGAACAATGGTCAGGGGCTAAGTGTTCGCCCGTTTTGTTTCTATAATCCCGAAAGTACCAGCTCCACGCTTTCGGAAGACTTGGGCGACAGGATCGACCGCCTGCTGGAAACTTTTGACCAAGTTACCGAAGTAAGCGACGAATTGACCGGCCGGAAAACCCGCGCGCGTTACCGCGTGAATTTTCCGATCAACCCGCTGTCATGGACCCAAGAATATGACGCGTCAGCAGAGGTCGCAGGATATCAGCCGCAGGCGACCCCTCCCAAGGCGATCATCGCGGTCATTGATGATGGCATCCCATTTGCAAACTGCACCTATTTGAACGCATCGGGTAGAACACGCGTAAGCCACTGCTGGTTGCAGGCCGCGCGCAGCAATGGGCCCGCGCCCGTGCCGTTTGGCCGCGAAGTGAGCAATGGCGAAATAGACACCCTGCGCCTGACCCACGGGCGCGAGGAAGAGGCGTTGTACCGTGCAGCGGGGGCGATTGATACGGGGCTCCCCGAGATCGGCAACTACCTGCGCCGCGAGACCACCCATGGGGCGCATACTCTGTCGATGGCGGCGGGAAAACGTCTAGGGGTGCCGGTGGACCCGTCGCTGGACGATATAGAGATTATTGCGGTGCAGCTGCCAAATTCCATTTCGTGGGACACGTCGGGTTTCGGCAAGGAGATGTATATGCTCTCGGCGTTGCACTACGTGTTTGATCGCGCCAAGTGCATCGCGCAAGCGCATGGCCTGACACAAGAGCTGCCCTTGGTGGTGAATTTCTCCTACGGCTGGTCATCGGGGCGCCACGATGGGGCGTCTGAAATGGACAGCGCCATCCAAGAGTTGCTGACATCGCGCCGCGCCCTTGCCCCGAGTTTTCTGGTCATGCCAAGTGGCAATACCTTTGAAGACGAAATGCATGCGAACTTCCAAGAAGACGCCTTCAAGGATGGTGAAATCAGCATCGGTTGGCAGGTTCAGCCCGACGATAGCACCTCTAGCTATGTGGAAATGTGGCTGCCCGAGGGATTGGACCCCGACGGCTACACCTTTGAAGTGACCCCGCCCCGCGGCCTGACCTGTGATACCCCGCCGTCTTTGGCCGTTCAGGGAGCCCCGCGCTTTCTTCGCGGAGACCCGAGGGATTTCGTAAATCTCAGTATTGATGGTGCAGTGGTGGGGCAAATCTCCGTCGACAAAAATCGCGGAACACGGTGGAGGGCGATGGTTGCACTTGCCCCAAGCACACCGATCAATATGACGGACAACGAGCCGCCCCGTTGGGCCGCTGCGGGGCGCTGGGTGTTAACGCTGAAGCGGACCGCAACATCAGAGCCATTGCCACCGGACGGGTTTATCAATGTCTGGGTTCAGCGCGACGACGACCCATCGGAACTTCGCACCGGTGGCCGGCAAAGCTATTTGGTCGAGTTGGACAAGCCGCCACATATGAAACCCGCCCTGCCAGAATACACCCAGCCCCTTGATCCCCTACGCGGATTTGGCAGCATGAACGGCGTGGCCAATGCCGAGCTGGTCACACGTGTCGGGGGCTTTGTGCAGTCCAGCGGAACACCTGCGCGTTATTCCTCTGCGGGGGGGCTGCTGAACACCACAACGGATGCGCCCGCTACTTGGGGCGTGCAGGTGGCAATAAGCGGGGTGTCGGATCGCAGTCAAACGTTGCCGGGAACTGTGGGGCAGGGCGTCTACTCTGGTGCGAGATCAATATTGATCGGAACCAGCGGTGCGGCCCCTCAGGTTGCGCGGGCAATGGTGCGCGCTTTGGCGGCTAATCTGGATCCTGTGTCGGGCATGACACCTCAACAGTATGACGCCCCCAATCCGGTCAAGAATGTGCAGCTGAAGGCACGTCTTGGGACCTATAAAACACCGCATCTTTGGGCGGGAGGATAAATATGGTCACGGAAAATTAACGAAGAGCCGTCACCTATAGGGCCATGCGGGGTCACCCCCGTGTGAGGGAGGGAGCTCAACGAAATTGTGCTGAGTTTGCGACAGCTTTTGGCGAGGTTGTGCGCGCGTTTTTTGAGTAGCGTTGGGTGCCCTCTTTAGAACTGGTAGTGATGCAGGCCGCCGCCATGTACTCGCAACCATTTACGCGGGGCTTCATAGTCGGGCATCAGGCCAGCCACCTCGGCCCAAAATGCGGGGCTGTGGTTCATTTCCGCCAAATGCGCGACCTCATGAGCCGCAACATAGTCAAGCACCTGCTTAGGGGCGAGAATCAACCGCCAAGAGTACATTAAATTCCCATCCGACGTGCATGACCCCCAACGCGACCGCGTATCGCGAATGCTGATCTTCGCATAAGGGCGACCAAGCACGGCGGAGTACCGCGCGCTGGCCTCCGCCAAACGATCCCGTGCGAGAACCTTCAAGAAAGCGCGTACGCGGGCCCCAGCTTTGTCGGCGCCCTCTGGGATCAGCAAATGGTCGTCCATCAACTTGACACTGCGGGTGCGCGTTTCTGCGATCAGGCGGGAATGGCCCTCGATAGGAATCGCCACACCCGGGGCAATGATCGTGGCCTCGGGGCGTTGGCTGAGATGTTTGCGAATCCAGTCTTCTTTCGCGTGCAAGAATTCTTGTGCTTCGCGCATGGAGGCCCGCTTTGGCAGCGTCAGAGACACACGTCCGTCCACGCCGGATACCCGCAATGACAACCGCCGTGCGCGCGCCGAATGCTTCAATGTGACGTCAATCGGGGGGTGCCCCAGATGAATCGTATCTGCCATCGCTTGATTGCCCGCAATTCCCTGCTTATGTCCGAAGGTAGCGCGGCCATTCCGCCATGGAAAGCTTCAAAAAGGGGAAAGCCTTTGACACGCCTTTCCCCATGTGGCAACTGGCTGCAATTCAGAGATTCAACCGCATGTGCGCATTCTTAGACGCACCGACGAAAGAGGACGATTATGCCCAAGGAAGAATGGGGCGTTAAACGCGTTTGCCCAAGCTGCCAAGTTCGTTTCTACGACCTGCAGAAAGACCCGCTGACTTGCCCGTCTTGCGAGCACGAGTTCACCCTTGAAAGTGTGACAGGCAATAAATCCCGCACGATGCAGGCCGATAAGCCTGACGCGCAAAACAAAGACAACGTTGTCGACGACGCTGAAGAAGTGATCCTTGAGGACGACGAAGAGGACAACGACGCCGACTTGGGCGACGATGTTCTGGAAGATGACGACGAGGATACCGTAAGCCTCGACGAGCTGGCCGATGTGGCCTCGGAAGACGACGACAATTAATTAGTGGGGCGCGGTGGATTTTTCGCTTGAACTGATCCCCGCGCCCTTCTAGACACCACCTCGCAACCCTAGGGTTGCAGTTTGGGGCCTTAGCTCAGCTGGGAGAGCGCCTGCATGGCATGCAGGAGGTCAGCGGTTCGATCCCGCTAGGCTCCACCAAACACCCTTTGAGAAATATCAAGATGCGCGGAAGTTCTGCGCTGCGCACCCGAAAAGTAATGCGCTAGTTTGAGCCGTGGGCGGGGGCCCGTCTAATCCACAGGCAACCCGCTGGGAACGCGCTTGGGGACGCCAAAAGGTGGTGTCTGTACAGTGCTGCCGGTCAATGCGCCTAAGAAGGCCACGATATCTTCAATCTGCCGGTCGCTTAACGCGGGACTACTTGGCGAAAGTACCCGCTTTTGCCGCGATATCTCTGCGCGATCCTGCCAGATCAAAAAGTCCGAGTTTTGCAGCCATGGGGCATTCGGCAGCTGGGCAGAACTAGGCGCCCAAGTCTCGAATGTCTTTTGCGGATCAATATGCTGGCGGATCATCGCCTCAAGGGTACTATGTGCCCCATTGTGCCCATAGGGGGCTGTAAGCGCTATATTGCGCAACATCGGTGTGCGAAACTTATAGGCGTCCTCCAGCACATCACTTTCCCCCAAACGCCCGACATCGCGCGCGATCAGGTCAAAGCGGCGGGTGCGGCCTGGCCCAAAAGGCGGCAGCCCGATGGCATGAAACTTTTGATCAGACATCAACGGTCCACTGTGGCAACGCGCGCAGGCAGCCTCACCGTAGAACAAATCCATCCCGCGTTTTTGTGCCGGAGCAAGCGCTACTTCCTCTCCCGCGAGGTATTGATCGAAGGGGCTGTCGATACTTTGGAACTCTACCGACTGGAATGCTGCCAATGCGTTGGCGATCTCGACAATGGTAACCTGATCTGCCGCCGTGATGTGATGAAACGCCTCGACAAATTTTTCGCCATACTCGGGGAGTGTGCGAACCCGTTTGGCCACGATGGGCCAGCCCTTGTCGATCCGGTCGGTCACGGCGCCGGACACTTCATTTTCGCCTGTGCCGCCGGCCATTTCGGTTTCTGAGGTCAGGGGGAAGAACGCCTGCGCGGCGAGCACGCTGTCAATCCCGTCGGGCAACCATTCCTCTGCGGGGGTGTTAAACATGTTGCCATAGGTGTCAGCTGCACTGATGCGCCCGTCATGCATCAAGGTATGAACCTCGCGCGCCCCTAAGTTCCACAGCGCAGGGGCATTGCGAGGCACGCGCCGTTCGATCCGTGAGTGGCCCGTGCCCGCGGTGCGATCTGTGCCCAATCCGACACCGCCCTCGCCGATCCCCAAGGACAACCCGTCGGAGCTGCCGAACTTCGGGTGGTGACAAGTGCCGCAGCTGATATTCTTGTTTCCCGACAGGATTTTGTCGTAGAATAGAAGCTGACCTAAGGCGGCCTGTTTGCGGTCCACCGGCAAGAAATTTGCGGGTGTTAAGGCGGCTGGCAACGGCTCGGCGAACGCGATCGCCGGTGCCATCCCTGCGACCAACAAAGAGGCCCACGACCGATGCGAATTCTGATAGCCCTGTTGTTGAGCACCACCGCCGGTTTTGCAGATATTGAAAATGCCCGTGATCTTATGGAAAGCGACAAGTTTGAGCAGGCCTATGCCGAACTTGTCCCCGCCGCGAAAGCCGGAAACGCAGATGCGGAAGAACTGATTGGCATCATGTACGCGATGGGCTTGGGCGTCGAGCGCGACGACATGCGCGCGTTTGAGTGGTATCTTAGAAGCTCTATGAAGGGGCATCCGGGCTCTCAATCGGCTGTGGGCTGGTACTATGAAGTCGGTCGCGGCATGCCCTCACCTGACCTTACCCGCGCGTATATGTGGTACACATTGTCGGCCATCGGGGGCGACCCTGACGCGGCGATCAGCCTTGAGGAAGTGGTCAAGAAAATGACGCCTGAGATGATCGATAAAGCGCATGTGCTTGTCACCGACTACAAAGGTTGGATGTATCCGTTCAAATAGATTTGAACCGGAGAAAAGGCAGCGCAATTTGTATGCGCTGCCTCAGTGGGACTTAGTTCAGGTCTTTTGCGTAATCTGCCGCCAGACCGGCTTCGGCCTCGCCAACAGCGGCAACCAATGCGTCCAGAATTTCGCCGCCGCCGTCTACGTTGCTACGGAACCAGTCTTGAACCGGCATCGCGGCTTTCGCGAAGGCCGCTTTCTCGTCCGGAGTTGGCACATAAAGGTCGCCGCCGCCTTCAACGAAGGCTTGGTATGCCTCAATCGATTTGCGCTTTGGTGACGCGAATGTGGCCTGCTGCAGCTGGCTGAAGCCATCCACAACCACGCGGCGCATATCTTCCGGCAGTGCTTGGAAGTTGGCGTTGGACATCCACCACAGCGCCCCCATGTAGGCGTGACCGTCGAGGGTCACATATTGCAGGCCCGCATCAGGGAATTTCATGCCCATGATGTCGGTGATGCCATTCTTGGACCCTTCGACCACACCGGTTTGGAAGGATGTGAACAGCTCTGGCCACGGGATCGGCGTCGGGGAGGCCCCAAGGGCTTTGACCAGCTCTTGCGGCAGGTCTGCAACCACGGTGCGAATTTTCAAGCCTTCCATGTCGGATGGTGCCGCCACGCGGCGCTTGGTGTTGGCGAAGTTGCGCCAGCCGCCTGTGTTGCCGATGGTCATCAAGCGGATCGCCCCGTCAGAGGTCTCCAAGGCCATGTCGCGCATTTTGCGGGTGAAGTCGCCGGTCAGCACTTCCTCTGCCACGCGGTCGTTGGCCATCAGATATGGCAGATCCAGAACCTGCACATAGGGGAAGATGCCCGCCGCACCACCGGAGGTGGAGATATAGACATCAATCGAGCCCTCGGCCACGCCCTCAAGGCATTCTGCCCCAGTTGCGCACAGCTGGGTGCCGATGAACAGCTCCACAGCGATGCGACCGTTCGAGGCGGATTCAACGTAGTTTTTGAAGACAACGAGGCCGTCATAATCTTCGTCGTTTTCATTGGAGTTTGCCGTCGCACGGATGGTGAAATCCGCAGCCCAACCGGCGACGGGGGTCGCCAGAAGTGCGGCCGTTAAGGCGGCTTTGGTTAGTGTTTTAAACATAGTATCCTCCCTGTGGATTCTGTTTGGGCGCTTGAAGAGGCCCTTATGGTTACCACCGTGGTCACGGTGATGGGCTTATGCAAGCCGCGAAACCGACGTCCGGGCCGCAACCCAAGAAACCGGCAAGATATGGCACCGTCATCGAGATGGCGGGGACATAGGTGATGAGGAAGATCACGAAGACCTCCACTGCAAGAAATGGCAAAATGGCCCGTGAGATGGTCTCGACCTTCTCGCCGGATACCGATGAGGCCACGAATAGCACCAGCCCCATGGGCGGTGTCGCAAGGCCCACCGTCAGGTTCACCGACATGATGATCGCGAAGTGCACAGGGTGCACGCCAAGGTCGACAAAGATCGGCCCCAAGATCGGCCCGAGAATGATAATCGCGGGACCTGCGTCCAGAAACATGCCGACGATGAACAAAAGGATGTTGATCAAGAACAGCAGAACCAGCGGATTTTCCGACAGCGACAAGATGTAATCCGACAGAATCTGCGGCGCGTAGGACAGCGACACAACCGTCTTGAACGACACGGCGGCCCCCACGAGTAATAGCACCGCGGATGTGGAAACTGCAGATCGGGTCAGAACCTCAACCAAGTCGCGGCTGTTCATGGAACGCAGCACAAAGAAGCTGATGATCAACGCATAGGCCACCGCAACGGCGGAGGCCTCAGTCGGGGTGAAGACCCCAATCAAGATGCCGCCCAGAATGATGATCGGTGTTTGCAGCGGGGCGACGGCTTTCTTGCACACCAGCCGGAAGTCATTGGACACCCGTGCTTTGGTCGCCTGCGCAACCGCATGGGCGATCGGAAGGGCGATTAGGAAAATCATCCAACCGCTGATTTGCATCGGCAAAACCCAAGTCACCAAACCCGACACCGCATAAAGAATACCCGCGATATTGATGCGGATCAGCGCAAAGCTGACGGCAGATTCCAAGGGGGTTATGGTCTGGTCCTTGCGCACGATACGTTCGGCCTTGGGCAGATCGTATTTATCCGCCATGAGGCGAACCATGACCATCAGGCCAACCCCGACCAAAACACCCGGCACGATGCCTGCAAGGAACAAGGCCGCCACGCTTTCGCCCATGACATAGGCATAGATGATCATGATGCCGGAGGGCGGAATGATCGGCCCGATCACAGAGCTTGCCGCCGTAATGGCCGCTGCAAATTTACGGGTGTAGCCGTTCTTCTCCATCGCGGGGATCAACGTGGACCCAAGCGCCGAGGTGTCCGCCACCGCAGAACCCGAAAGCCCCGCAAACAGGATCGACGCCAGAATATTCACATGCGCCAAGCCACCGCGTAGGTGACCCATGAAAGCCTGCGAAAACTCGACCAACCGCAATGTGATCCCACCACGGTTCATGATCTCGCCGGCCAGCATGAAGAACGGCAGCGCCATCAGCGGGAAGCTGTCCATGCCGTTGTAAAGGTTGCGGTAAAGGCCCGCGACGACATTGCGCTGGTCGCCTTCCAGCATGATAAGCGCGATGGGCGACGCCAGAAGCGCAAAGACCACCGGAAGGCCGATCATGATCAACAGCAAGAATATCGGTAGGAACCAAAGCAGCATCAGTCAGCCCCCGCCAATGTCGTGTTGTTGATCGCAGGAAGCTGGTCGGCGCGGCCAAACAGGGTCACCACTTGGCGAATGATCAGCTCAAGGTTCACAAGGATCAGCAAGTTCACCCCAACCCAAAGCGCGGAATATTGGTAGTTATTCTGGAACTTGGCGCCGCATTTTCCGATCTCGATCCCAAAGGGCCAGCGCAAGGAAGACGAACAGCCGCGCCCAGACAAGGTATCCACGTGGTTGTTCAACCCACGGTCCCACGCAATCATCAGCACCCACAAGGAAATGCCCAACAGCAAAATGCCCAGTAGCCCCGCCAGAAGTTTGGGCAGGGCTTCCTCCAGCATATCAATCGCGACAAAGCCGCCCATCCGGTAGGCCAGAGGCGCAACCAGACCGGTCATCCAAAGCATGCCAAACCGCGCACCTTCTTCCGTCCAATTGGGGGCATCGTTCAATGCATACCGGAAAAAGACCTGCCCCAAGATAAGGCAGACCATGATCGCCAAAGCGGAGATCCCAATCCATCGGCCAACCGTCAAAACACGGCTGTTGATCCAATGCAGCAAGCCAGCGGCCGCTATCAGTATCTGCATGTCATCCTCCCCCGAGCGCGGCGCGTCCTCCTCGACGCGCTGCGGTCAGTGTGCTGTGAAACTCCCCACCTGTCCTCTAAAGAACGCGAGCGGATCGCCTTCTTCGCGCATTTCTGCACGGTTCACTTGGCCAAGCATAATAACGTGATCGCCGCCCTCGTAGACGGCAGTTTTTGTGCATTCAAAGCGCGCAAGGCAGTTTTCCAACACCGGTACGCCTTCCGCATTCAGCTGCAAATCGTGATCATTTAACGCATGAACGTCCTTCGCCACGGCCCAGCACAAATCATTCTGATCTGTCGCAAGAACGTGAACCGCGTAATGCGTGGCACTGGCAAAATGCGCGAACCTGCGCGAGTTCTTATCCGGTGACCAAAGCACCAGCGGCGGTGTCAGTGATACAGATGAGAAACTATTCGCCGTGATTGCTGCCACCCCGTCGTCGGTCGCGGCTGTGACAATGGTCACGCCTGTCGCAAACCGCCCGAATGCATCACGCAACAGACGCGTGTTCGTCTCGTCCGGCACGAATGCATTGGAAGACGGGCTGGCGTGAAGCGACATTAGGCGACCTCCCGCCCCAAGGCTGCCTCATAAAGCGAGAACCAAGTCGGGCGATCAAGATTGACCTTCAACGCATCGGAGATCTTTGCAATGCGTTCCAGATTGTTGGTCCCCAGAACGGGCAGGATTTTCGAGGGGTGGCGCAGCAGGAAGGCGACAGCCACGGCGGCGCGATCCACCCCTTGCTCTGCCGCGATTTCATCCAGCCGGTCAGCCACATCGCCTTTGCCGGTCATCAACTCACCACCACCCAAAGGTGACCAAGCCATCATCGCGTGATCTTGGCGTTGGTGGAAGGCAATGTCGCCATTGGTGAACGGGGTAACTTCGCCTAGCGAGATTTCGATCTGATTTGTCGCAAGCATGGTTTTCATACCTGACTGGAGCAAATCCCAGTCATAGGGCCGGAAGTTAGAGACCCCCACCGCGCGCAGCTTGCCGCTTTGCACCAGATCATCCAGCACGGCCCCTGTTTCTTGATGATCCATCAAGGGATCGGGGCGGTGGATCAGCAGCATATCGATGTGATCAACCCCCATGTCGCGCAAGGAACAGTCGACCGAGTGCTCAATATGCTTGCGTGAGGTGTCGTAGTATTTGACCTTGGCATCTGCATAGCGACCGACAGGCGCGACGATATCGCATTTCGTAACAATCTCCATACGGTTGCGCAAAGACGGGTTCGCCTTCAGCGCGCCGCCCAATACAGCCTCGGCCACATAGCCGCCGTAGATGTCTGCTTGATCGAAGGTCGTGATGCCTTGATCCAGACAGGTTTGAATTTTCGCCTCGACGTGGGCAGGGGAGGTGTCGGCATCGTCAGCCACGCGCCACATGCCGTAGACAAGACGGCTGAATGAAAGGTCGGAAGTAAGCGAGATGCGGTCCATTAGCGGCGGACTCCTGCGGCAAGTGGGGTTGCGGGGGGCTGCGCGGGGACGCGGCCATAAACTTCAGGCAAGGAACAGGTTTTCATCTGCGGCAGCACACGGGCGCCGAAATGCTTGGCCTCGTCGATATGTGGGTAGCCTGATAGGATAAACGCGCGAATGCCCATCTTCTGATAGGCCTCAAGTTTGCTCAGCACCTGATCGGTAGACCCCACAATCGCGGCCCCACACCCAGAGCGCGCGCGGCCCACTCCTGTCCACATATGCGGCTCGATGTAGCCATGATCATCCGCCACATCGCGGTTCTTGGCTTGGTGACTAACACCCAAAGACTTGGCATCCAGCGCACGATCGCGAATGGCCGTGCCTTGCTCGTCATCCAGTTTGGAGACGATATATTCGGCGTATTCTTTGGCCTCGGCTTCGGTATCGCGCACGATGACATGGGTGCGCAGGCCGTAATCCAACGTACGGTTGTGACGTGCGGCGGCCTCATTGGCGGCTTTCATTCGGCCTTCAAGGTCTTCGACCTTTTCCGGCCACATAAGATAGACGTCACAGTATTCGCCGCATAACTCCAGCGCATCGGGGGAGTAACCACCGAAATACAGCATTGGTCCGCCGGACTGATACGGGCGCACCGGATCGGTCGTCAGGCCCTTGAAGTCGTAGATGTCGCCTGTGTGGTTAATTTCGTCCTGCGTCCACGCCTGCTTGAGGATTTGAACAACCTCGCGGGAGCGTTGGTAGCGGTAAGGGCTCGGCTCTTTTTGGCCCGGAAAGTCGGAGGAGATGATGTTGACCGTCAGGCGGCCTTCCAACATGTGATCCAATGTGGCCAAGGTGCGCGCCAGCATGATCGGTTGCATCTCGCCGCAGCGCACTGCGGCCAGCAGGTTGATCTTGGAGGTGATCGGCGCGCAGCCTGCAACGAAGCTTAGGGTATCTTGCCCGACCTGATAGGACGACGGGCATAAGATGTTGCGAAAACCCTGATCTTCAGCAGTTTTCACAATGTCGGAGCAATGCGCCCAAGAAGAACGTAAGTCGCCATCAGGTACGCCCAAAAACTGATAGTCATCCGAGCAAAGCGCCGAAAACCAAGACACCTCTGTCGCGTCCAGAGTTGGTGATGTCACTGGGACAACTGTCATCTGATTCCTCCCCAAAGCCACGTCGCAATTTCTTCTTGCGTAGCCCCGTCTATGATGTAGATCAATGGGGTATCAATTAATTGTCGTCGGGGGCTGGAATATGTATGAACGTCATGACGGCCCCGCCGCGCTGCCAATATATGCACAAGTCAGCGAAGTACTGATCCGAGAGATTGCCGCGGGGCGATTGGCGGACGGGCAACGTTTGCCGCCCGAACGCCAGCTCGCAGCGGCTCATCAGGTGACGGTTCGTACCCTGCGTAAGTCGCTGAAAATTCTTGAGGAAAAAGGAATGCTCGAACGGGTGCAAGGGTCGGGCAACTACGTTAAGTCCAATCCCGCCGCGCAAAGCGCCTACTCGATGTTCCGGATCGAGCTGCTGTCTGGTGGCGGGCTTCCAACAGCCAGATTTCTTGATATCAAAGAGCTTGAAAAGCCAAGCGACCTGCCCGAATTCGGAACGTCAAATCGGGGAACTCGGATCAGACGATTGCGGTTTTTGAACAAAGTGCCCGCCGCTGTCGAGGAAATCTGGCTCGACGCTGACAGCGGCACAGTTATGCCGGAACATGCGTCGGATTCTCTATATCGATACTACCAAGTGAAGTTGGGCTTCTGGATCGCGCGCGCGGAGGATTACGTCAGCATCGCGCAAGTGCCGCAATGGGCCCCGCCGGAGTTTGGAAAAGCCGCCCCAGCAATCACGGGGTTCATCGAGCGACTGAGCTGGGAGAAAAAGCCGCATCCCGTCGAATATTCCCGCACATGGTTTGACACTGATACCGCACGATATGTGCAACGTTTGAAATAGGAACCACGACATGGCGAAACAGGTCAACTACGGCATCATCGGATGCGGCATGATGGGGCAGGAGCACCTTCGGAACATCGCGCTTTTGCCGGACACCTCGGCCTTCGCGATCTTTGAGCCAGACAAGGAAATGGCGCAAGCGGCCTTGGCTTTCGCACCGAATGCACTTTTGGTGGACAGCGTCGAGGCCTTGCTGGATGTGGCGGAGTTGGACTGCATTTTGATTGCCAGCCCGAACTTCCGGCATGTGGAGCAACTCGAAGCTTTGGCGGCCAAACGCCCCTTGCCGGTGTTGGTGGAGAAACCCCTGTTTACCGACCCAAATGACGTTGCTCGCATGGTGGCGTTTCGCGATACCTATCCTGCGCCGGTCTGGGTGGCGATGGAGTACCGCTACATGCCACCAATCGCGACCTTTCTGACAGAGGCCGCAGCGGCAACCGGCGGCGTTAAAATGCTGACGATCCGCGAACACCGCTTTCCGTTTTTGCCCAAAGTTGGGGACTGGAACCGTTTCAATCAGAAGACCGGCGGCACTTTCGTCGAGAAATGCTGTCACTTCTTTGACCTGATGCGCCTTGTGATGCAGTCAGAGCCGGTTCGCGTCATGGCCTCGGGAGGACGGGATGTGAACCATTTGGACGAAACATATGATGGGGCAACACCGGACATCCTCGACAATGGCTACGTGATTGTCGACTTCGCGTCGGGGGCACGGGCCGTGCTGGAACTATGTATGTTTGCGGAAGGTGCGCGTTACCAAGAAGAGGTTTCAGCCGTCGGCCCCGAAGGGAAGATCGAAGCCTTGGTGCCGGGGCCTGGGCGGTTCTGGCCTGAACATCTGGGCACGCCCCCCGTGCCACAAGTCATCGTCAGCCCGCGTGATCCAAAAGGGCCCTTCGCGCGCGATGTTCCTGTGGACCCAACAATTCTGGAGGCGGGCGACCACAACGGATCAACCTTCTATCAGCATCAAGGTTTTGTTGAATTGGTGCGCGGAGAGCGCGAGCGAGCGCAGGTTGATGTCAAAGACGGAATGAAATCCGTGGTTATGGGCATGGCCGCGCAGCTGTCGATGACAGAGCACCGCGCGGTGCGGATTGATGAGTTCTTGACGTAACTGGTCGCCCCGCCCGCGCGTTTCCCGCAGGTGGGGCGACACCGGCTACAAGTAGCGGTTCACAAGATTTTCAAGTCGCTCTTGGCGGCCCGAACGAGGCTCCGGATTTATGTCTTCAGCCACAACGCGGTCGTGAATGCTGCTCAAGTCGCCTGACAGCAAGGCCGCCCCTTCGGCCGTGTCCCATCCCGAATAGCGGTCATCGCGCGCGACCTCCAACGTGCCAGCTTCCAACATTGCCGCTGCTGCCTTGAATCCGGCGGCGCAGGCATCCATACCGCCGACATGCGCCAAGATCAGATCTTCGGCATCCAGAGACTGGCGGCGCAACTTGGCATCAAAGTTTGTACCACCCGTCGTGAAACCACCCGCACGCAGGACCTCGTAATAGGCCAGCGCCATTTCCGGCACATTGTTCGGGAACTGGTCGGTGTCCCAGCCAGACTGGTAGTCATTGCGGTTCATATCGATGGAGCCGAAGATGCCCAATTCGCGGGCGAGGGCCAGTTCATGCTCAAACGAATGCCCTGCCAAGATTGCGTGGCCTTGCTCGATGTTGACCTGAACCTCACCTTCCAGCCCGAAGTCCTTCAAGAAGCCGTAAACAGTGGCCACATCGTAGTCATATTGGTGTTTGGTCGGCTCCTGCGGCTTTGGCTCGATCAGGATCGCCCCTTTGAAGCCCATCTTGTGTTTGTAGTCGACGACCATTTGCAGCATCCGGCCGGCTTGCTGACGCTCGCGGCCCATGTCGGTGTTCAGCAATGTCTCGTAGCCTTCCCGCCCGCCCCAAAGGACGTAGTTTTCGCCGCCCAGTTTGATTGTGGCGTCCATGCAGGTTTTGATCGTGGCCGCAGAAAACGCAAAGACGTCTGGGTCGGGGTTCGTGGCGGCTCCTGCCATGAAGCGGCGGTGCGAAAACAGGTTGGCGGTGCCCCACAACAGCTTGACGCCCGTGTCGTCCATCTTCTGCGCGAAATAGTCGACCACGGCGTCCAAGTTGCGGGTGTTCTCGGCAAAATTCGCACCCTCAGGGCGCACGTCGGCATCATGGAAGCAGAAGTAAGGCACATCCAAAATTTGGAACATCTCAAAGGCAACATCCGCTTTCATTTTGGCCAACTCTAGCGTGTTGCCAAACCAAGGGCGGTCAAACGTCTGCCCGCCAAAGGGATCTCCACCTGGCCACGCAAAGGAATGCCAATAGGCTGCGCCAAAGCGCAGGTGGTCCTTCATCGTCTTCCCCATGATAACTTCGTCCGGATTGTAGTGGCGGAATGCAAAGTCGTTGTTGCTGTCTGGACCCTCAAACTTGATGTCTGGGATGCCTTTGAAGAAGTCGGTCATTTCATAGATCCTTAAGAACGGTATATGCGGCGCGGTAGCGGTCATGCGCTTGCGCGAAGGCGGGTTGCAGGGCGGCATTGGGATCGATTGTTTTGGCAATCGGCGGCATGCTGGCGATCTCAAGGCCTGCGGGTGTTGTGGCCATCATCGCGAGACGGGCGGCCCCAAAGGCTGCTCCGAAGTCACCGGTTTGTGGCACGATCAAGGGAATGCCCAGCGTGGTCGCGATGGCACTGAGCCAATAGTCCGACTTGGCCCCGCCCCCAATCGCCAAGGCGCGGGTGATCTGGGTTCCGGTTGACGTCAAGGCGTGCTGGCAGTCGCCAAAGGCGAAAGCCACGCCTTCCAATACCGCACGCGCCGCCTGCCGCGCGTCGGTGGAATGCTCCAGATGTAAGAACTGCCCACGAATATCGGCATTGTTGAGCGGTGTGCGCTCGCCGCCAAGATAGGGCAGGAACAGCGTGGGAGACGGGGCCTGAAGATCGCCCAAGTCGCGGGTTAACTCCGCGGCGGATTGGCCGGTGAGCTGGCTGAGCCATTGCAAAGCGTCGGTTGCCGCAAGGATCACCCCCATCTGGTGCCACGTGTTTGGCACCGCGTGGCAAAAAGTATGCACCGCTGTTGCCGCATCGGGTTGATAGGCGTCACAGGCCGCGAACAACACGCCCGAGGTTCCCAAGGACACGAAGGCATCCCCCTTTTTGACCACACCGGCACCGATGGCGCTTGCGGCATTGTCGCCGCCTCCGCCCGCAACGATGACGCCTTTGGGAAGCCCCCATTCCTCCGCCAATGTATCGCGCAAGACGCCCGAGGCCTCTGAGCCTTCGACAAGGCGCGGCATTTGGGATCGTGTCAGGCCAGTTTTGGCCAGAAGCTCATCTGCCCAGTCGCGCTTTTCTACGTCCAGCCAGCTGGTGCCCGCGGCGTCAGACATCTCTGCTACGTGCTCTCCGGTGAGGACCAGTCGAAGGTAGTCTTTGGGCAGTAAGACTTTGGTGGTTCGGTCAAAATGCTCCGGTTCATGGGCACGCACCCATGCCAGCTTTGGGGCAGTGAAACCTGGGAAGACGATATTGCCAGTCAGCGCGCGAAACTGCGGATCGGCGTCCAGCGCCGCCGCCTCTTTGGCGGAGCGCGTGTCGTTCCATAAGATGCACGCCCGTAGCACCTTGTCGGACGCATCCAGCAATGTTGCCCCATGCATGTGCCCTGCCAATCCAATGCCGCGCAGGCCTGAGACATCCGCCGCCGCCGCAATCGCCTTGATGGCCGTATGCAGGGCATCGACCCAGTGCTGCGGGTCTTGCTCGGACCAGCCAGCCTGTGGCCGAGAGACGCTCAGCGCAACAGAATGCTCCGCCAACATGCGTTGCTCATCGTCCACCAAGATGGCCTTCAGGGACGACGTCCCGAGGTCCAAACCCAGATAGGTCATGCCGCCGACTTCGGGTTTTTGCCCAAGATGATCATCGACAGTATGTCATCCTCGGTCACATCCTCAACGCGCTCGGTTCCGATCATCTTGCCGTTCTTCATGACCGACACGCGGTCGCATAGCTCCATCATTTCGCGGGTGTCGTGGCTGATCAAGAAAATGCCCAACCCTTGCTTCTTCAGCTCCCCGATCAATTCGGCAACCATGGCCGTTTCATGGACGCCCAAAGCGGCTGTAGGTTCATCCATGATCAGGATTTTGGCGTTGAAATACACGGCACGGGCAATCGCGACCGATTGACGTTGACCCCCTGATAGCGCGGATACTGGCTCTTTCAACTTTTTGAAGTTGGGGTTCAGCCGTGCCATAATCTTACGCGTCTCGGCTTCCATGGTGCTGTCATCGACAAACCCCAAAGGGGTCGTCAACTCGCGCCCCAAAAACAGGTTGGACGCCGCATCTAGGTTATCTGCCAAGGCAAGGGTCTGATAAATCGTCTCGATGTTGTAATCACGACTGTCGCGCGGAGAGTTGATCGTGGCACGATTGCCCTCGATCCATATCTCGCCGGAATCCATTTTATAGGCTCCCGACAACATTTTGATCAGCGTCGACTTGCCCGCCCCATTGTGCCCGAGCAGCCCCACAACCTCGCCGGCGTGCAGCTCGATGCTGACATCATCCACGGCACGGACGCCACCAAATGCAATGGACACATTCTTCATTTCAACCAGTGGAGTACTCATGATTTTGCTCCCACGCGCTTACGGTATTGGATGTCGATCCAAACGGCGGCGACCAGAACTGCGCCGACAACAATGTTCTGATAAGGGGCGTCCACCCCCACCATAGCCATGCCGGATTGCAAGGATTGCATGATCAGCGCTCCGATGATTGCGCCGTAGATGGTGCCCACGCCACCCGATAATGCGGTGCCGCCGATCACCGCCGCTGCGATGACGCGCAGCTCGTCCAGCGTGCCGATATCATTGGTGTGATACCCCAAACGCGCAGAGGCCACGATGCCAGCAAGCGCCGACAAAACACCGACCATCGCGAAGATTTTCACGGTTAGCAGGCGGGTGTTGATGCCCGATAGCTCTGCCGCATCGGGATTGCCTCCCGTGGCAAATATGTAGCGCCCCAGACGTGTGCGCAGGGCAATGACAGTCATCACAATCGCAACAGTGATGAGGACAAGAACGGAATAAGGCAGGCCGTAAGCGGCGACGCAGCCGTCTGCAGTCTCGCAGCCGAAAAGGCCAGGGTCGCGCGCAATCACCCGTGAGGGGACAGTGTAGGAGTTCAAAACCGCCACGAAGCCAAGTATGGCGGCGACCACCACCCCCATGATCGATAGCTCTGCCCACATAGGTTTCACGGGAAAACCGTGCTTCGTTTTGGTGCTGCGACCGGACCATATGGCCAGCAGGCAAGCGACCGTAGCAGCTGCGCCGATGATCCAACTCCAAAACGCACCCAAAGTGCCGCTAATGCCGCCAAATAACACGAAGGTCTGGTCAAGCGGGCCAATAGTGGCCCCGTCAGTCAACCACCAGCCAACATTGCGCCAAACCAGCAGTCCACCAAGGGTGACGATAAAGGCAGGGATGGCCTGATAGCCGATCAACCAACCTTGAGCAGCCCCGATCACGGCCCCCGTGCACAGCCCCACCGCAATGGTGATCCAAGGGATCATCGGGTGGCCAAGCTCTAGCCCCATAAGGTTTGGCAGCCATTGGGTTTGTGTCATCCCCATTACCGCGGTGCAGGTGGCGAGCAGGGCTCCCACGGACAGATCGATATGGCGCGTGACAATGACGAAGACCATGCCCGTTGCCATGATTGCGACCGACACCGTTTGAATGGTTAGGTTGAAAATGTTGCGTGGGGTTAAGAAGCGCCCGTCAGTCAGAATATTGAATATGATACAAACGACGAAGAAGGCGCCGATCATACCCAATAGGCGGGTGTCGACTTCAAGCGATTGCAGGAAATTGCGCTTTGGCGGCGGCGTGGGGGCGCTTTGGTCAGACATGGTCTGTCTCCATAACAACAGGTGCGATATCCCAGATGGCTCCGATCAACGGGCCAGAGGCTGTGGCTTAGGGATGTCTTGAATTTGAGAAAAGGGTCCGCCCGCGAGGAAGGCGGACCCGTAAGTCGGGCAGGGTCGTATCTGCCGCAAACTTAATTACAAGGCGCGGGGCCGTCTGTGACGCCTTGGCACAGCGACTCAACGGTGATCCATCCTGCGTCAGTCACAACGGTCAGGTTGTCCGCAGTAATCGGGACAGGGGCCAAGAACATGGAAGTGATTTCCGTCCCTGCTGGGGAGGTCCATTTGGCCGATCCGTCAACCATGGAGGCCGCGTCGCCCGCCAAAGTTGCCGCGATAGTGCCTGCGGCCTTGCCCAATTCACGGGCGTCCTTCCACACAGAAACGGTTTGAGTGCCCAAGGCAACGCGGTTCAGCGCCGCGTGGTCACCGTCTTGGCCGGACACTGGAAGCCCTTCCATGCCTTGCGCCGTCAAAGCCGCAACAACGCCGCCCGCAGTGCCGTCATTAGAGGCCACAACCGCATCCACCTTGTTGTCTTTGGCGGTTAGGATCTGCTCCATGTTGCGCTGCGCATTGGCGGGCAACCAGCCGTCTGTGTAGGCTTCGTCAACGATGGTGATTGCACCGCTATCGATTGCGGCTTGCAGGATTTCTTGCTGGCCGCCACGCAGGAAGTCTGCATTTGGATCAGTCGGAGACCCTTTGATCATGACGTAGTTGCCGGTTGGCTGAGCCGAAAATACGGCGCGGGCCTGCATGCGGCCAACCTCGACGTTGTCAAAGGTCAGGTAGAAGGCGCGGCTGTCTTCGATCAGGCGGTCATAGGCCACAACAGGGATGCCTTCTGCGTCGGCGGCGTCAACTGCCGGCCCGATTGCTGCAGAATCCTGAGCCAAGATGATCAGGGCGTCTACGCCCTGAGCAATCAGGCTTTCGACGTCGGATAGCTGCTTGGCCGACGAAGACTGCGCATCGGCGGATACATATTTGGCACCTGCGGCTTCAAGCGCGGCCTTGATGGCGGCTTCATCCGTCTTCCAGCGCTCTTCTTGAAAGTTTGACCAGCTTACGCCGACGGTCACAGCATGGCCGTCAGCAAAGGCTGCAGAACCAAAGCCAGAGGCCGCAACTGCGGCTGCGATGATATATTTATTCATGTTGTTCCTCCCTAGTGGTTCCCCTGTAATGGATCAGGGGGCGAGTCAGGCGACTCGGGGAACAGAGTGCATCTATTTAATTCAGTTTGCAAAATAATAAATCGCAACTTGAGCGATATTGCTGCGAATTTCGTGATATCTACCTCCACTCTTGTCGAAAAGGGGGGCGTTATTATGGGTGGACGTATCGTGCAGAGGGGTATTAAGTTTACAAGATGAATAATATTGATGTTGATGGTAAAAAGACCGATCAGCCCACGGGATGCGGGCCGCTATTGTCTCGCAGCCAGGCAAGTGATGCCCCTTTGCGGCAACAGATATTTCAACATGTGCGGGCCAATGGTCACGCGGCTCGGTCGGATATAACCCGTGCGTTGGACATCAGCGCGGGAAGTGCCACTACCTTGACTGCCGATCTGATCGCCTGCGGGCTGTTGCGTGAAGTGGATAGCCCCATGCGTGACACTGGCCGAGGGCGTCCTCCCGTTGCTTTGGAAGTTGTCTCCGAGGCTGCCTATGTGATCGGAGTTAAACTGTCCTTCCGGCAACATTCGGCAGTCTTGTCAGATTTTGCCGGAAATGTGGTGGCAACTGCGGTGCTGCCTGCCTCCGGAAAACGCGGCACAGTTGCTCAGTTGATGAATGAGGTCTCGGGCCTTATCGATATGGTGATCAGGGCCGCTGGCAAGGTCGAAAGCGACATCAAAGCTGTGGGCATTGGGTTGCCTGGAATTGTGGATTTCGCCTCTGGCATGGTGCGGTGGTCGTCGCTGCTGCAAGACCCGAATGAGGATCTGCGCACCTCCTTTGCGCAGCGCTACGATATGCCGTTGTTTTTGGACAATGACACCAACATGTTGACCCTTGCGGAGCTATGGTTCGGGGTCGGACGAGACATGACTGATTTTGCCATTGTCACGATTGAGAATGGGGTCGGCATGGGGCTTGTGGTGAACAACCGGCTTTACCGTGGGACCCACGGCATGGGGCTGGAGCTTGGGCACACGAAGGTTCAGCTGGATGGAGCCTTGTGCCGCTGCGGTCAACGGGGGTGTTTGGAAGCCTATATCGCGGATTACGCCCTCACGCGCGAGGCCGCTACGGCGCTGGACCAAGACATCGCAACCCCGCGCGACCCCGAAGCCCTGTTGGATTTGCTGTTCCGTCAGGCCAACGCGGGTCACTCGGCGGCGCAGACGATCTTTCGGCGGGCAGGGCGGTATCTGTCAGCGGGGTTGTCAAATGTCATTCAATTGTTTGATCCCCCGTTGATCATATTGTCCGGAGAGCGGATGCAGAACGACTATCTCTATGCCAAGGACGTGTTTGAGGAAATGCATCAACTGACCCTGTCGGACGGGCGGCAACCCTGCCAAATCGAAATTCATCCATGGGATGACTTGGTCTGGGCAAGGGGGGCCACCGCGCCCGCGTTGTCGGCGCTGACGGATGTTCTGGTCGGCGGGCTTGAGGTGCAAAAACTTTGAAGTATGTGGCTCTCATGGCCTTATGCGTGAGCCAGCAAGCGTGGGCAGAGCCACATTTCAGCGACCGCTCCGCAGAGCTTCCACACCATGTCTACGGCGGCGGCTGGGAGCATTTCGTCGGCGGAGGTCTTGCGGTATTTGACTGCAACGCAGACGCCTTGCCCGACGTCTTCGCAGCCGGTGGCGAAAATCCCGCGGCAATGATCCGCAATGAGGGCGAGTTCTCTTTCTCGCAAGTGGATATTCCGACCCTGACGGGGGTAACGGGCGCATATCCGATTGATCTGGATGCGGATGGGTACATGGACTTGTTCGTTCTGCGCGTCGGCAGCAACCGCGTGCTAAAGGGCGGGGCTGAGTGTCGCTTCACGGATGCAACGGCCGAGTTCGGTTTGCCAGTAGACGATGCATGGTCCACCGCCTTCACCGCGTGGTGGGAAAGTGACCTGTCACGGCCGGTTCTGGCCATTGGAAACTACGTGGACCGCGCGGATCCCAACGGGCCGTTTGAGGCCTGTGATGACAACGCGATTTTGCGTCCCACCGAAGACGGCTATGCCCGATATGCTTTGACCCCGGGGTTTTGCCCTTTGTCCATTCTAGCAGCCAAGGACGCCCGAGGTCGCCCGACTTTGCGCCTGTCAAACGATCGGCATTACTATGTGTCCGGCGGGCATGAGCAGATGTGGGACATTCATGACCGGCGCTACTTGGGGCAGGAAGACGGCTGGCAGAATGTGTCGCTCTGGGGCATGGGGATCGCCAGCCGTGATCTAAACGCAGATGGTTTGGATGAGGTCATGCTGACCTCTATGGGGGACCAATTGTTGCAATTCGCAATGCCCGATGGCGCCTATCAGGCGGCGGATTATGCCATCGGCACCTATGCGCAGCGACCGCATACAGGCGGGGACGGGCGCCCCTCTACCGGTTGGCACGCTGAGTTCGGGGATGTCGACAATGACGGTCGTGCGGATTTGTTTATCGCGAAGGGCAATGTGGATCAGATGCCTGGTATGGCGACACGCGACCCCAACAATCTGCTGATACAGGCCCTTGATGGCACTTTCTTGGAGGTGGCGGCACAGGCGGGGATTGCGACGCTGGACCGTTCTCGCGGAGCCGCCTTGGCAGATTTCGACTTGGACGGGCGGCTTGACCTCATTGTGTCGAACCGCCGCGCGCCGCTGGAACTATATCGCAACGAGACAGCCAACACGGGCAATTGGCTTGGCGTGTCCTTGTGGCAATCTGGCGGCAATCGTCATGCTGTCGGGGCGACAATCGAGGTTGAAACGTCAATGGGGTCTCAGACCATTCAGCAAACCATCGGTGGCGGGCATGCAGGCGGTCAACATTTGCCGCGTCATTTTGGGCTGGGCGAGCAGAACACCGCCACGATACACGTGCATTGGCCCGATGGCAGCACGTCGCAACATCGGTCGGACGCGGGGCGAAACATTGTGCTGACGAAGCCTTAATCGCCCGTTGGCACCTTTAGCCCGCTGGGGAGGTTTGTAGGAATGCCCAAGCGTCCGGTGACGCTGATCGGGTCGGTCAAGCTGTCCAGAAACGCGATCAAATCTGACAGGTTCTCTTGGGTCAACTGCACAGGCCTTGCCTGAACCGCATCCGCAATGGCCTGCAACTGGTGCAGGTCATCCATCACCGCAAAGTCGAGTGCCTCATAGGGCGGCAAAACCGCTTGTGATCTGTCGTAGTGAAACAAGGCCCGCGCAGGATCGGCGTGATCCAGAATGAACTGATCGAGGTCTTTATGGGCCCCTGCGTGGCCGTAGGGGCCGGTCAGCGCCACATTCCGCAAGGATGGAGTGCGGAACGCATATAAGTCCTCAGGCCGCCCCGTCACCCGAAAACGCCCCTCGTCCTTGTGGTGGGTTTCGAAGCTGGCAGCCTTTCCGGGCCCGATTTGTGGGGCAGCCATGGCGTGAAACTTGTGATCGGTTAGGAAAGGGCCGCTGTGGCATTCAGCACAACCGGCCGCCCCGTAGAAAAGCTGCGCACCGCGGTGCGCCGGACCTGTGGGATGGCGATCGCCGCGCAAAACCGCGTCGAAGGGCGCGCTGTCAGACCGCCACTCATGCGCCATGAAGACCGCAATGGCGTTGGAAATGTCGGTGAAGGCGATGTCATCAGCGGTGTTAATATGCGGGTAAACTGTCGAAAATTGCGCCGCGTAGGCGTCAATGCCCGCGACGCGGCGTGCAAGCCGGTCCCATGCCCCGCCATCGCCGGTTATGATGCCTTGGCGAATGAGGCGGGCGATATCATTTTCCCCATGAGAGCCCGCCATTTCGTCGCGACTGAGAACGGGGAACATCGTCTGAGCAGAAAGAACCGAAGCAAACCCGAGCGACATATCCGCATCCATCGGGCTGCGCAGACCATTCGGTTGCGCAGGGTCGGCTTCGAGGCGACCGTCATGGAACAGGCTGGTGAACTCTTTGGCCCCAAGGTTGAACAAAGCGGGTGAATTTCGCGGGATACGTTCCTCTGGGAGGTTTTCGGCATTGGCGCGGCGATGTTGCCCGAAGCCGGTGCCACCATCCCCAAATGACAACGAGACACCATCTGACGTGCCAAAGCGCGGGTGATGGCACGTCGCACAGGCAACTTCTTTGTTGCCCGACAAAATGGGGTCGTAAAACAAGAGCTGGCCTAATTTGGCTTCTTGCAAATCTATGGCCTCATAGGCGTCCTCGGTAATCGGGGAAGGATAGGCCACTTGTGCTGCGCAGAAGGACGAAGTTGCCAAAAGGCAGAAGGTTGCAAAGGCGATGACATGCATGTGCTTTACTCGGATGTGGGACATAGCTGTGGAGCTGCAGTTATACAGTTCCTCCAATATGGGTTGCCTGCAAGACAAAACGTCTCATCTATGGTGGTGCTCCCTTGACCGTGGCCAATTATGTGATCACAGTTTGCGACATGCTTATAAATTCTGCCAAACCAGAGCCCAGCGGCGCGACCAATGAGTTGATTTATCGACGTTTGCGCGCGCAAGTCATGCATGGCGAGCTTCTGCCGGGGTCCGCCAAAACCCTGCGCGGCATCGGAGCGGAGTTTGGCGCGTCGATGACCCCCGCGCGCGAGGCAATGCGGCGCTTGGTGGCGGAAGGCGCATTTACATTGTCGTCCTCGGGGCGAATATCGACGCCTGAATTGTCAAACGACCGGATAGAAGAATTGGCAGCCCTGCGCGCGCTACTGGAGCCGGAGTTGGCCGCCCGCGCATTGCCACGCGCACATCTGGCGCTGATCGACCGGCTGCAATCCATCAATGGCTCGATTGCTCAGGCCATCACCCGCCAAGACCCCGTTGGCTACATCCGCACCAATCTGGAGTTTCACCGCACTTTGTACTTGCGTGCGCAAGCTCCGGCGATGTTGGCGATGGCGGAAACAGTATGGCTGCAGATGGGCCCGACAATGCGTAGCCTTTATGAGAAGTTGCGACGCTCGGAGTTGCCGCAACACCACCGGCTCATCGTCGCGGCCCTGAAAGCCGGAGATGAACCGGGGCTAAGATTGGCGGTGCGTGCGGATGTAACTCAAGGGCTAAGGATGCTTGCGCAGTAGCGCCTTGGGCGGACCTTGCGGCCCGCCCAAGAATTGAATGTGGGGCGCTGCCCCACGCCCCGAGGTATTTTCGAAGCAATGATGGGGCAGCAAGCGTTTAGCTGTGAATAGGGCCGTCACCGCAAGCCAAGGCTGCTTCACGCACGGCTTCCGAATAGGTCGGATGTGCGTGGCATGTGCGGGCAAGATCTTCGGCGGCGGCACCAAATTCCATCGCAACACAGATTTCATGGATCAAATCCCCCGCCATTGGGCCAATGATGTGAGCCCCCAATATGCGGTCCGTATCTTTGTCTGCGAGGATTTTTACGAAGCCCTCGCCGGCGAAATTGGCCTTGGCGCGACCATTGCCCATGAAAGAAAACTTGCCGACCTTATAGGCGTGACCTGCGTCTTTCAATTGTTCCTCGGTGAGGCCAACATTGGCGACTTCGGGATGGGTATAAATCACTCCGGGGATGACGTTGTAATTCACATGGCCCTTTTGACCCGCGAGAACCTCTGCAACACCCATGCCTTCATCTTCGGCTTTATGTGCCAGCATCGGACCCGAAATTGCATCGCCAATGGCATAAATGCCTTTTACTGACGTCGCCCAATGTGCGTCGGTTTTGATTTGGCCGCGCGGTTCTAGCTCGACGCCCAATTCGGTCAGCCCAAGGCCGTCTGTGAAGGGTTTGCGGCCAGTGGCAACCAGAACGACATCTGCATCTTCCACGTGCTCGCTGTCGTCTTTTCGCAGCTTATAAGTGACCTTGGCCTTGTTGTTTTTAACCTCAACCCCTTGCACGGCGGCCCCTAGTTGAAACTCTAGACCTTGCTTTTTCAAAGTGCGCTGGAAGGTTTTGGCAAGATCAGCATCCATGCCCGGGGTGATGGCATCGAGAAATTCTATGACCTTCACTTCCGCGCCCAAGCGTTTGTAAACAGATCCCAGCTCCAACCCGATAACGCCAGCGCCAATGACCACCAGTTTCTTCGGGATTTTGCCCAGTTCTAACGCGCCGGTAGAGGACACGACAACTTTTTCATCGATATCCACGCCGGGCAAAGTGGACACTTCGGAGCCGCTGGCGATCACGATGTTTTTGGCCTCGTGGACCTCGTCGCCAACTTTGACCTGACCGGCAGCGGGGATGGACGCCCAGCCTTTGATCCAGTCGATTTTGTTCTTCTTCATCAAGAATTCGACGCCTTTGGTGTTGGTATCGATCACGTCATCTTTGTAGGCGAGCATCTGCTTCCAATCGACGGAAGGTGCTTTGCCCTTCAGGCCCATTTTGGCGAAGTTGTGCTCTGCTTCGTGCAACTGATGCGATGCGTGAAGCAAGGCTTTGGACGGGATGCAGCCGACGTTCAAGCAGGTCCCGCCGAGGGTCTCGCGACCTTCCACAATGGCGGTTTTCAGGCCAAGTTGAGCACAGCGAATGGCGCAGACATAGCCGCCGGGGCCGGAGCCGATGATGATGACGTCGTAGCTAGACATTGAGGTATCTCCTTACCTGTATGAGGCGAAATTGGGTGTCGGCATTTTGTTGAGGCGGCTTTTCATATCAAAGCCGCGATGAGCATGGTGATGGTTGCGAAGAAGCCTACCGTCCAGACGACCGAGCGCCAAGGCGACAGACCGTACGCATAGGCGGGGACGTATAGCACCCGCGCGATGAGGTAGAGGTAGGCGCATGTTTCGGTCACAGGAGAACTTTGCTTGCCCAATGTGACGACGACCACGGAGAGGGTGAATAGGATCAGTCCCTCGAAGTGGTTGTTCAAGGCGCGTTGCAAGCGACCGGCGATCCCCGACAGCTCCGGCTTGATGTCACGCGGGCCAAGGCTGACTTTGGTGCCAACCTGTCTCGTTGCGGCGACCGAGTAGAGGCAGAACTGAACCGCTTGGAGAAGGCCTGCGAGGGCGAGGATGGTGAGTTCAGTAGTCACCTTAGAACACCTTTACTGCGGAGGCGCCAGAGTATGGGGGTTGGCAACGCTACGATCAAAAGAACCACTAGTGTGGCGAGAATGGTTTTCATACGATTGCCCCAAAACCCCGCTTCGGTTGGTTTGAGGAGTGCGCGAAGGGGGCTAGCCCCACGGCTCGCGACGTCTTGTTCGGACGCAAAACCTGCGGCGGGCAGGTTCGGGTTGAGGGAATAGTCAATGAGCGACACGATATTGGAAGGAACAATTGCGACCAACACCACCAGTGCGGGCCAGAAAGCCCAGCGGCGTCTTTGCCGCGTTCCTTCAAGAAGCATGATAGCCGCAAGGAAAGTTGCCGCTGTCGGGACCAAGCCCAAAACCAACGCCATGTCAAAGCTGTAGGCGCGCATCAAAGTTTGAAACAGCCCCACTGCAGTAACAAAACAAATGCCCGCAGCCACCAGATAGACGGTCCATATTGCCATTCGCTGGCTGGTAGATAGGGGAGGGTTCACGGACATTTAACTATCTGACGCCTTCTTGCCTGCTTTGTTGGCCCAGACAATAGTGCCATCATTCGGGCAGCGTAATGTTCCATCTCTGGAGCCATCCTCATTGGTGCCTTTGAGAAATCCACCCGCGCCTTGGAAACGCCGATAAGGCGTATCACCTTTGCCCGAGTTCGGGCCAACACCTACCACGATGCGGATTTCATCTGTGAAATCGCATTTTGGGCAGGTGAGGGATGTGGGTGAGAGGTAGGCCATTGGGGTCCTTAAAGAGGGCTGGGTGAGCTCAATCACGGGATTGTTCGGCGAAATCAAATTGAGAGGACTTCAAAGCCCAAACAACGAAGCCCCAACCCAACAGGTCAGGCAACGACAATATGACAGCCGCAAGCAATGGATCTAGAATAGTATCGCCAGGGCGGAGTGGTGCACGAAAAACTCCAACTGCATATACAAACAGGGTTGCGGTCAATCCGAGCGTCGCCAACCAAACCTGTCTGGAAGTATCACGAAAGATGTCGATTAGTAGCCATAGTGCTATAACAGGAACGATGAAACCGAGGGCCCTCAAAGCAAGCGGGAAGCGCTCTGGAAATAAACCTTGATCCAGAACATCAAACACGACCAAAGCTAGAAATAGGCCGACAAACAGTGCAGCGGCCCATACTCGTTTTCTCCTAAAGCGCAGTTGCACTTTTACAAATCCATTAGCAACCGACGTGGATCCTCAAGCGCCTCTTTCACGCGAACCAAGAATGTCACGGCACCTTTGCCGTCGACGATGCGGTGGTCATAGGACAGCGCCAGATACATCATCGGGCGGATCACCACTTGACCATTGATCGCCATCGGGCGGTCTTGGATTTTGTGCATGCCAAGGATGCCGGACTGTGGCGGGTTCAGGATCGGCGAGGACATCAGCGAGCCGTAAACGCCACCGTTAGAGATGGTGAAGCTGCCGCCCTGCATTTCTGCCATGCTGAGTTTGCCGTCACGTGCGCGTGCGCCTTTCTCGGCGATGGCCTTCTCGATATCCGCAAAGGACATCTGGTCGGCGTCGCGGATAACCGGAACAACCAGACCTGTAGGTGTGCCCGCAGCGATGCCCATGTGGACGTAGTTTTTGTAAACCACATCGGTGCCATCGATTTCGGCGTTCACATCCGGCACTTCTTTCAGCGCGTGAACACAGGCCTTGGTGAAGAAGGACATGAAGCCAAGTTTTACGCCGTGCTTCTTGAGGAACAGGTCTTTGTACTCGTTGCGAAGCGCCATCACCTCGGTCATGTCGACCTCGTTGTAGGTGGTGAGCATCGCGGCGGTGTTTTGGCTTTCCTTCAGGCGGCGCGCAATGGTCTGGCGCAGGCGGGTCATCTTCACCCGCTCTTCACGAGAGGCATCATCGGCAGAGACCGGAGCGCGCGGTGCAGAGGCAGCCGGAGCCGGAGCGGCAGGGGCCACGACTGCTTTCAGCGCATCTTCCTTCATCACGCGACCATCGCGGCCAGTGCCTTGGACGGTTGCAGGATCAATCCCTTTTTCGGCCATGATCTTATTGGCGCTTGGGGCGTTCTCGACGTCTTTTGCGCCACTTGCAGCAGGCGCAGAAGCGGTGGTTGCGGACGCCGCAGGTGCCGCGGCAACAGCCGCACCACCGGAAGACGACAGAACCGCCAGTTTCGCGGTCGCGTCTACGGTCGCACCTTCACCCGCAAGGATTTCCACGATGGTGCCTGCGGCTGGGGCCGGAACCTCAACAGAAACCTTGTCGGTTTCCAGCTCGCACAGCATTTCGTCCTGCGCGACAGTGTCGCCTACTGCTTTGAACCAAGTGGAAACGGTGGCCTCTGAAACTGACTCGCCCAGTGTCGGGACCATCACGTCGACCGTGTCACCACCTGCAGCAGGTGCAGGGGCAACTTCAGCGGTTGCTGGGGCTGCGGCGGGGGCAGCGTCGCCCTCGGAGACTTGCGCCAACAGGGCGTCAACGCCAACGGTTTCGCCTTCGGCGGCGACAATTTCTGACAAGGTGCCAGCGACGGGCGATGGGACTTCGACGGTCACTTTGTCGGTTTCCAGCTCGCAGAGCATTTCATCGACGGCAACAGTATCACCAGGTTTTTTGAACCAAGTTGCTACAGTGGCTTCAGTGACACTTTCGCCAAGGGTTGGGACGCGGATCTCGGACATATTAGTTTCCTTTGACTGTCAGCGCATCGTTCACGAGTGCTGCTTGTTGTGCTTTGTGTTGGCTGGCCAGACCGGTCGCAGGCGAGGCAGCGGCGGCGCGACCAGCGTAAACCGGACGCGAGTGTTTCGCATTAATTCGGGTCAAAACCCATTCGATGTTTGGCTCCATGAAGGACCATGCACCTTGGTTTTTCGGTTCTTCCTGACACCAGATCATTTCGGCCTGCGGGAAGCGTTCCAATTCCTTCACCGCCGAGATGGCAGGGAACGGATAAAACTGCTCAAACCGCAGAAGGTAGACGTCGTCAATGCCGCGCGCGTCGCGCTCTTCCAGCAGGTCGTAATAGACTTTGCCGGAACACATAACGACGCGCTTGATCTTGTCATCAGCCTTCAACGTCGTATCGGAATTGCCCTGCTGGGCATCATCCCAAAGCACGCGGTGGAAGCTGGAGCCATCGGTGAATTCTTCCGCCTTGGACACGGCCAATTTGTGGCGCAGCAAGGATTTCGGCGTCATCAGGATCAATGGCTTGCGGAAATCGCGGTGAATCTGGCGGCGCAGAATGTGGAAGTAGTTGGCGGGCGTTGTACAGTTGGCCACGATCCAGTTGTCGCCGCCACACATGGTTAAGAAGCGCTCAAGACGTGCAGAGGAGTGCTCTGGGCCTTGGCCCTCATAGCCATGCGGCAACAGACACACGAGGCCGGACATACGCAACCATTTGCTTTCACCGGAACTGATGAACTGGTCGAACATGATCTGCGCGCCGTTGGCGAAGTCACCGAATTGGGCCTCCCATAGGGTCAGCGCGTTTGGTTCAGCCAGCGAATAGCCATACTCAAACCCCAAGACCGCGTATTCGGACAGCATGGAGTCGATGACTTCATACTGTGATTGCCCCGCGCGAATGTTGTTGAGCGGGTAGTAGCGTTCCTCGGTGTCTTGGTTGATCAGGCCCGAATGGCGGTGGCTAAATGTGCCGCGTGTGCAGTCCTGACCGGACAGACGCACAGGATACCCTTCCGTCAACAAAGAGCCGAACGCCAAGGCTTCGCCCGTCGCCCAGTCGATGTTTTCGCCGGTGTCAAACATTTTGGCCTTAGATTCCAGCAAGCGCCCGATCGTTTTGTGCAAGGGGAAGCCGTCTGGCGCGGTGGACAAGCCACGACCGACCTCCTGAAACGTATCGTTCGAGATAGAGGTTTGCCCGCGCTGGTAGTTTTCAGCATCGCGCTTGTCCAGATGCGACCACTTTCCATCCAGCCAATCGGCTTTGTTTGGCTTGTAGTCTTTGCCGGCTTCGAATTCGTCGTTCAGATAAGACTGGAAGGAGGCTTTCATATCCTCGATCTCGCCCTCTGGGATCAATCCATCGCGCACCAAACGTTCGGTATAGAGCGTCAGCGTGGTCTTTTGCTTCTTGATCTTTTTGTACATCAACGGGTTGGTGAACATGGGCTCGTCGCCCTCGTTGTGTCCGAAGCGGCGGTAGCAAATGATGTCGATCACCACGTCTTTGTGGAACTTCTGGCGGAACTCCGTGGCGACTTTGGCCGCATGAACCACCGCTTCCGGATCATCGCCGTTCACGTGAAAGATCGGGGCTTCCACCATAAGCGCGATATCCGTCGGGTATGGCGAGGAGCGCGAGAAATGCGGCGCGGTGGTGAAGCCGATTTGGTTGTTGACCACGATGTGCATGGTGCCGCCGGTCTTGTGGCCTTTCAGGCCCGACAGACCGAAGCCTTCGGCCACAACGCCTTGGCCCGCAAAGGCCGCGTCGCCGTGCAACAGGATCGGCATGCAAGTGATGCGGTCTTCGTCGTTGTTCTGGTCTTGCTTGGCACGCGATTTCCCCAACACAACAGGGTTCACCGCCTCTAGGTGTGACGGGTTGGCGGTCAGCGAAAGGTGGACGTTGTTGCCGTCAAATTCGCGGTCGGATGATGCACCAAGGTGGTATTTCACGTCGCCGGAGCCATCGACATCCTCGGGCTTGAAAGAGCCACCTTGGAATTCATTGAAGATCGCTTTGTAGGGTTTGCTCATCACATTGGCGAGCACCGACAGGCGGCCGCGGTGGGGCATGCCGATGACGATGTCTTTGACGCCCAAGCTGCCGCCGCGTTTGATGATCTGCTCCATCGCGGGTACGAGGCTTTCGCCGCCATCAAGGCCGAAGCGCTTGGTGCCCATATATTTGACGTGCAGGAATTTCTCGAAGCCCTCGGCCTCGACCAGCTTGTTCAGGATCGCTTTGCGGCCCTCGCGGCTAAAGGTGATTTCCTTGTCCCAGCCTTCGATGCGCTCTTTCAGCCAGCCCGCTTCTTCGGGGTTGGAGATATGCATGTACTGCAGCGCAAAGGTGCCACAGTATGTCCGCTTCAGGATCGACACGATTTCGCGCATCGAGGCTGTTTCTAACCCCAGCACATTGTCGATAAAAATAGGGCGGTCCATGTCGGCTTCGGTGAAGCCGTAGTTCTTTGGCTCCAGCTCGGGATGGGGTTCCGGCTCTTTCATGCCCAGCGGATCAAGATTCGCGGCAAGGTGGCCACGGATACGGTAGGCGCGGATGATCATGATCGCACGAATACTGTCGAGCACGGCCTGTTTGACCTGCTCGTCCGAGACGGCCACACCTCTTTCGGCCGCTTTGCCTTTGATCTTCTCGGCGGCTTTTTCCGGTTCGGCCCATTGGCCGTCCAACGCTTGGGTCAGGTCATCGCTGGGTTGTGGTGGCCAGTCAGCGCGCGCCCAAGATGGCCCTGCGGCTTCTTGCTTCACGTCCAGATCGGCGTCACCCAAGGCCTTGAAGAAATCCCGCCAGCCCTCATCGACTGCATTCGGATCGTTGGCGTAGCGCGCATATAGCTGTTCCAGATACTCGGCGTTGTGCCCTTGCATGAAGGAAGACGCGTGAAACTGGTCGTTCGAGGAGTGCTCGGTCATGTTGGGACCTCGTTAGGGTTGGGACCGTAGTGATTGGGGGCGGGTGTGGAGGGGAGGATCATTTGCCCGATCAGTGGGCCCATGATCACAAAGGGGATAATCGCGCACACGGCCAAAACGGCGATGGCGATGAGTGTGAAAATTATCGTGCCAAAGGGAAAAAAGGCCGCGAGCGGGCTGAATGGTAGCACAAACAATAACGGTAATGCTGAGAGCCACAACAATGGCCAAAGCACTTGTGACCCGGGCTCGTCCGTGTCCTGAAGCCGTCTGGAGGTCGCAGACCAAATTGGAAGACTGATTGCGAGACACAAGAGAGTTTTATGAGGAATTGAATTCGTTACAACGTCTGCGGCGATGATTTTTTCCGTCAAAAATGCTGTCGCGAAAGCCCAGACTGGTGCAAACCACCAGAACTCTGAACGCGAAGCACGACCAGTGAAAACCGGAAACTTGAGTAGACCGTTGAGTACAGCTTGAACGGGGCCCATCAGTTGCCCTCCGAAGCGAAGTTCGCTTGCGTTTGAACGATGCCACTTACGGTAACAGGGGCATTGATTTTCGCGGCAAGGCTGTCGGCGTTCAGGACGGTGGTCGTCCAAATCCCGCCCTTTTCGGCTTTGGTTGTCACGGGCGAGCCGAAATCCTTGGAGCCTTGTCCGGTGACGCTGGCGGACGACAGCGCGAAGCGGCAGATGATGTTGACGGTAGAAGGAGTTGGTTGGAGCCATTGTACCAAAACAGCCTCAGCATCCGCGCCGATTTGGCGGGTCAGGATGCGGGTCTTACTTTGGGGGATGTCTTTCTTCTTTGCAAAGCCAGCGACGGTTTTGCGCTGCAGGTCGACAATTGCTTTGAGCTGCTCACCACCGGTGTCGCCATTGGCGTAGAAGGCCACTTGGGGCCAGATCAACAGCTCGATGGTGTCTGAGGATAGGTCGCCCTCGGGGACCAGAACCCAGCCTTGCTGCGCTAAGACGTCAACGGTATCGCTAACATTTGCGTGCGGCAAGTGGCATGCTTCGATGGAGGCAGACATTTCGGTGAGGGTCTGGGCGCTGGCCACAAGGGAAGTGGCCGCCAAAGCGGTGCTTGCGCACGCTGCCATGGCGACCGCTTTGATCATTTTGCGATCGCTGCCAGAACGGCTTCGCCCAAGCCTGCGGGGCTTTCAGCCACAACGATACCAGCGGATTTCATCGCTTCGATCTTGCTTTCCGCGTCGCCTTTGCCGCCAGCGACGATCGCGCCCGCGTGACCCATGCGACGGCCAGGAGGGGCCGTGCGACCAGCGATGAAACCAGCTGTTGGTTTCCAACGGCCTTTTTTCTTCTCGTCAGCCAAGAACTGCGCGGCTTCTTCCTCGGCGGAGCCACCGATCTCGCCGATCATGATGATCGACTGAGTTTCGTCATCTGCAAGGAACATTTCCAGCACGTCGATATGCTCTGTGCCCTTGATGGGGTCGCCACCGATGCCAACAGCTGTGGACTGGCCCAGACCGGAGTCTGTGGTTTGTTTCACAGCTTCATAAGTCAGCGTGCCGGAGCGCGAAACAACACCAACAGAGCCGCGCTTGTGGATGTGACCCGGCATAATGCCGATTTTGCAGGCGTCAGGTGTGATAACGCCCGGGCAGTTCGGCCCGATCAGGCGGGAGGAAGAGCCTTCCAGCGCGCGCTTCACTTTCATCATGTCGAGAACTGGAATGCCCTCGGTGATGCAGCAGATGAACGGGATTTCCGCGTCGATGGCTTCCAGAATGGAATCCGCCGCGAAGGGGGGGGGGACGTAGATCACGGTCGCATCCGCGCCAGTGCGCTCCACGGCTTCGTGGCAGCTGTCGAAGACAGGCAGGTTCAGGTGGGTTTGACCGCCTTTGCCGGGTGTTACGCCGCCAACCATTTGTGTGCCGTAAGCAATTGCTTGTTCGGAGTGGAAAGTGCCCTGAGAGCCGGTAAAGCCCTGACAGATTACCTTGGTGTTTTCGTCAATGAGAATGGCCATGTGGGCCTCCTAGTTTAACTCGGTTGTCGCGGCGACGTAGCCGTCTTCGCGAATATTTGTTTTGATGCCCGGTTTCATGGCGCGGAGTTGGTTCAGTATACGAATTTTGGATGCGCGGCTTGCTTCGACGCGTGGGTCTGACAGTTTACCATTGGGTTCTTCCAGCATCGCCACCATCGAACAAGATTTTCCACTGATGCTAAACTGTAGATCAAAGTTGCTATGGCGATACGTATCGTTACCTAACTCCACAAAGGGGAACACAAGGCGCTTTTCAGGAGCATCTGACAGGCAAACATGTCTGAAAAGACCTGTAACTTCGGGTGCGGGGACCAGCGTTTTACCTTTCGGCACAGTTGGTTGGCAGCCAATCATGACTGCCAATGTACTGATCAAGATAATTTCGCGGCCGAACATCACTACCCCTTAACCGCTTTCACGATTTTCTCGGCGCCGTCCTTCAAATCGTCGGCTGCGATGATGTCCACGTCGGAGCCGTTGATGATGGCTTTGCCCTCTTCAACGTTAGTTCCTTCGAGACGCACAACCAATGGCACCTTCAGGCCCACTTCTTTCACCGCGGCGACAACGCCCTCGGCGATGACATCGCAGCGCATGATGCCGCCGAAGATGTTCACGAGGATGCCTTTGACGTTTGGATCGGAGGTGATGATCTTGAACGCTTCGGTCACTTTCTCTTTGGTCGCACCGCCACCTACGTCGAGGAAGTTGGCAGGTTCAGCACCGTAGAGTTTGATGATGTCCATTGTGGCCATTGCCAGACCAGCACCGTTCACCATGCAGCCGATTTCACCGTCCAAAGCGATGTAGTTCAGGTCGTATTTCGACGCTGCAAGCTCTTTGGGGTCTTCTTCGGTTTCGTCGCGCAGCTCCGCGATGTCGGCGTGGCGGTAGATTGCGTTGCCGTCAAAGCCCATCTTGGCATCGAGGCATTTCAAGTCACCCTTGTCGGACACGATCAGCGGGTTGATTTCCAGCATTTCCATGTCTTTTTCGACGAACAATTTGTAAAGCGTGCCCATCAGTTGAACGCACTGCTTGATCTGCCCGCCTTTGAGGCCCAGCTCAAACGCGATGCGACGGCCGTGGAAGGCTTGGTAGCCTGTTGCCGGATCAACAGAGAAGGACAGGATTTTGTCAGGGGTGGATGCTGCGACTTCTTCGATGTCCATGCCGCCCTCGGTGGAGCAAACAAAGGATACTTGGCTTGTTTGGCGATCAACCAACAAAGCGAGGTACAATTCGGTTTCAATGCCGGAGCCGTCTTCGATGTAGATGCGGTTCACTTGCTTGCCAGCAGGGCCGGACTGATGCGTGACCAAAGTGCGGCCCAACATTTTCTTGGCCTCATTGGCCGCTTCTTCAACGGATTTGCAAAGACGCACACCGCCAGCTTCACCAGCGTCAGCTTCCTTGAAGGAGCCTTTGCCGCGGCCACCAGCGTGGATCTGAGCTTTGACAACCCAAAGCGGGCCGTCCAACTCACCAGCTGCGGTTTTCGCGTTTTCAGCGGCGAGGACGACACGGCCATCGGAGACCGGTGCGCCATAGGAGCGAAGCAGGGCTTTCGCTTGATATTCGTGGATGTTCAAAACTCTCTCCTTGAGTCAGGGGGTTCTAGACTTTGATACATGTGAAAACCTTAATACAAACGTCGAAATTGACCTCAAGGCCAGAAAAGCGACATTTGTGATCACAGTTTGAAAACGTGTGATCACAAAATGATGTGATAAGGCGAATCGCGTTAGGCATTGACGTCATTGGCGCACGCTGGGACTTATAAAATATGAACAACCGAACATAGGACAGCCTGTATCATGCCTGCACCTACTTGGGGCGTCGTCGGGACGATGGACGAACCTCCGGAACTTGTCGCGGCCTATGCCGCCCATCACCTGTGGTCGGGGGCCTCGGCGGTACATATCTATCTGGATCGCGACAACCCTGAAACGCGGGCATTACTGGAGCCGCTAAAGGCAGTGCATGTGACTGTTGCGGATGCAAACTACTGGCGTTCGGAGCTTGATATAAAGGTTCCCAAAACCCACCAACGTCGCCAGACACTCAACGCAACTCTCGCCTACAACCGGACGAATGTGGATTACCTTGTCCATCTGGATGCTGACGAGTTCATTCATCAGGTCGAGCCGCTGGAGCACGAATTGGCCCGACTGCAACGCATGCGCCCAGGCCACTACCTCAGCATTCCGAATGTGGAACGGGTTTGGCTGCAGGGCGAGGCCGACATCGGCATGTTTAGCCAGAACTTTCGTGTCTCTACCAAGAAAGCTGAGGGAAACTACGATCACCTGACGCTAGACGACGAGGGGCTCACGCGTTTCGGCCTAACTGGGCATAGTGAGGGAAAGGCCTGTTCCCCGACTGGCTACAACTATGTTTTGGGCATCCATCGCCCGCATCACGACACTGACCGCCCTTGGACATTTCCTGGGATGAAGCGCTCTCGGTCTTCGGTGATCCTGCACTTCGACGGGATGACGCGGTTGCATTGGGTGTTCAAACGCCTGCGGAAGGCGCTGTTTCGGAACCTTCAGGTGGGTCAGCCGATCACCGAACAGATGCAGGCGCAAATCGATGCGATTGAAGATGGTGGCGGGGACTTGGCAGCCGCAAATGCGCTGCATGACCGGATCAAGGTGCTAGATGTTTTGGCAGAGACATTGCAGCAGGAGAACCTGTTGATGAACATTCCCTTTGATGTCACGCGCGGGTTGAAGGCCCTGCTGCCCCATGAAAATCTGGACCTGTCCGCTGCGACGTTTGATGCATGGCTGAGGCGCGAGAAGGCGGAGTTCTTCGATCAGCTCTGAGGGTGTATAGGGCACGCAAAGGATATGGTTTGATCAAGAAACGGGTCGCTCTTTTGATGTGGTTCAGCGATGCTCACTGCACCACGCCCTCAGACGGATACCTCACGTGCAGTTAAAACAGCCGCCCTCAATGGACATGAAAACCATAGCAATGCTGCTGCTTCTTGCGGCTGTTTGGGGAGGGTCGTTCTTCTTTGCGGAAGTTGCACTGCGCGAGGTTCCACCGCTGACCATAACACTTCATCGTGTGTTCTGGGCGATACCTGTTTTGGCCTTTGTTGTTTGGTTTCGCAAAATTCCCGTCCCTTGCTCGTTCCGCGTTTGGGGGAGCTATTTGGGTATGGGGGCGCTCAATAACGCCATTCCGTTTTCGCTGATTTTCTGGGGGCAAACCCAAATCGACAGTGGCCTTGCCTCAATTCTAAACGCCACCACCGCAATGTTTGGGGCTGTGGTGGCCGGAGTTCTTCTTGTGGATGAACCGCTAACCCAGAAGAAAATCATTGGTGCGGGCTTGGGGGTTTTGGGGGTGGCCTGCATCATGGGGCCAGAAGTGATTACCGGATTTAGCCTTGGGAATATGGCCCAACTCGCGGTGATCGGCGCGGCGCTGTCTTATGCTTTTGCGGGTGTTTGGGGGAAGCTGCTGCTTGCGGAACAACCGCCGCTAATGAATGCATTGGGGATGCTGATCGGCAGTACTGTGCTGATGATCCCGATTGTCGTGGCCATCGATGGCCCGCCGAATATGGATTTGTCGCTGGGTGTTTGGGGCGCGCTGTTGGGGTTGGCGACCGTGTCCACTGTAGTGGCCTATGTTTTGTATTTCGCCATTCTGGCTAAGTCGGGTGCTGCCAATTTGATGCTAGTGACGTTGCTCATTCCACCGTTCGCCATTGGACTTGGCGTTTTGTTCTTGGGAGAGCGAATGGAGCTGCAAGCGTGGGTCGGCTTCGCCGTTATCGCCTTGGGGTTTGCGGTGACAGACGGGCGGGTGTTTGCTCGGTTTTCCCAAAAGGAACATGACAGCGCCCAATAAAAAAGGCCCGCTGTGTGACAAGCGGGCCTTTGTAATGTGGTCTTGAGCGATGGCTTACGCCAGCGATCCGTCGATTTCTTTGCAGGCTGCAACGAGACCTTTAACGGCGTCGACAGACTTGTCGAACATAGCCTGCTCGTCTTTGGCCAACTTGATGTTAACGACCCGCTCTACGCCGCCTTTGCCGATAACGGTCGGCACGCCCACATAGAAGCCATCAAGGCCGTAAGCGCCGTCAACGTAAGCTGCACAAGGCAGAACGCGCTTTTGGTCTTTCAGGTAGCTCTCGGCCATCTCGACGGCGGAGGTTGCAGGCGCATAGAATGCAGAGCCGTTGCCCAGCAAGCCGACGATTTCGGCGCCACCGTCACGGGTGCGCTGAACGATTGCGTCCATTTTCTCCCGCGTGGTCCACCCCATGTCCACCAGATCCGGCAATGGAATGCCGGCAACTGTGGAGTAACGGGTCAGCGGGACCATCGTGTCGCCGTGGCCGCCCAGAACGAACGCGGTTACGTCTTTCATGGAGACTTCGAATTCAGTCGCAAGGAAGTGACGGAAACGGGCAGAATCAAGAACGCCAGCCATGCCGCAAACTTTCTCATGGGGCATGCCAGAGAATTCGCGCAACGCCCAAACCATCGCGTCCAGCGGGTTTGTGATGCAGATAACGAATGCGTCTGGTGCGTTGGCAGCAATGCCTTCGCCGACGGATTTCATTACTTTCAGGTTGATGCCCAACAGGTCATCGCGGCTCATGCCAGGTTTGCGGGGAACACCGGCGGTGACGATGCAGACGTCTGCGCCTGCGATGTCAGCATAGTCAGTGGTGCCTTTCAACGTTGCGTCGAACGGGCCCGCGGGGCCTGCTTCAGCGATGTCGAGTGCTTTACCCTGCGGGGTGCCGTCTGCAATGTCGAACAAGACGACGTCGCCAAGCTCTTTCAGAGCTACGAGATGTGCAAGCGTGCCGCCGATTTGTCCGGCGCCGATCAGGGCAATTTTAGGTCTGGCCATGTGAATGGTCCTTCGTCGGTTGATGTTGGGGGCGATGGGTAGCGCCTGCGGGGTGATCGCGCAAGAGTGCCGCAGCGCAGAACGGGCAATCGTGATCTATCTGGGCGGAACTCATTTGCCGTTAGCTGTTGAACTTAAGGCCTTTTCCGCCATAGCTGTGGCATATGGAACTTGATGCCACCTTTTTTGCACTGGCCTTGCCGGCAGCCTTCATATCAGGCGTCGCCAAAGGAGGATTCGGGGGCGGGGCGGCCTTTGTGGCAACGGCGATTCTGGCGTTGTTCCTACCTCCTGCGACTGCATTGGGGATCATGTTGCCATTGCTCATGATTGCGGATGTCGCGACTTTGCGCCCGTTTTGGGGGGAATGGCACTGGCCAAGCGCCAAGGCTTTGATCATCGGCGGATTCCCTGGCGTCATCTTGGGGGCCTTGTTGTATAAAGCCACCAACCCCGATGTGCTACGTGTGTTGATCGGTGCAATTTCCCTTGGGTTCGTGGCGTTCCAGATAGCGCGCGCACGCGGGTGGGTGATTAAAGCGCAGTCGCAATTCAACGGGCGCGTCGGAGTGATCGCTGGGGTGGTCTCTGGTTTCACCAGTTTCGTAAGCCACGCCGGTGGTCCGCCTGCGGCCATGTTTTTGCTGTCTCAAGGGATGAACAAGACGACCTATCAGGCAACGACAGTTATTTCCTTTTGGGCCATCAACGCAATGAAGGCCGTGCCCTACGCCTTTTTGGGCGTATTCAGCTGGGAGACCTTTCTGGCCGATCTTTACATGTTACCCCCGTTGTTGGTCGGCGTGGTGATGGGGGTCTACGCACACCGGGCGATGCCGGAGCGCTATTTCTTTTTGCTCACTTATGCGCTGCTTTTAGGCGCAGGCAGCAAGCTGATCTTTGATGGTTTGACCTAGCTCACGATGGCCTAGGTCGGCGCGCCAAGGGACGCGGGAAGTTCATCTTCTACCATTTCAAAGGAGTTTCCTGCGGCCACCAGACATGTGATGCCATTGGGATGAGTGACGGTTATGGTCCATGATCCTGTGTCGTCGGAAGCGTGCAATTCCACAATCCCGCTATTCGTAGCCAGCCCCATAGATCGGCGGGTTTCCCCGAATTTTGTGACCAGTTTTTGCATCACCGCACTGCGATCCGCGCACATGTTTCTGGGTTGCGCCGAGGAGATGCTGGTGGCCAATAAAAATGCCACAAGTCCAAAGGAGAGCCCAAAGAGGTATTTCGTCATTTCAACGGTCCTTTCGTTGGGGATCGCGCAAATTTCGGACGCGATCGGAAACGCAGCGCGAACGATGTTTGCCTTTTGGCCAATGGCACCGTTCGCTGCAGGAGTAGAATTGCGAATATCCAAGAATATCTGGTTAAAGGACCGCGCGTTGCTGGCGAATTTTCGCGCTAAATAGTGAAAACTTGAAGAAACTTAAGTGTAGAGTGACGGATGTACGGAAAATTCTGCACTGCGGCAAATCACCTGTTGCAGAGACTGCCGGGTTGTGGTGAGTAATAATATGTCAAAACAGGAGTGCAATTTGATGCAAAACGTCGCGCAGCCTTATCGTTCGGTGCTCTACATACCGGGCTCCAAAACCCGTGCGCTAGAGAAAGCTCAGTCCCTTCCCGTCGATGCGATCATCTTTGATCTGGAGGATGCTGTCTCGCCGGATGAAAAAATTGCCGCTCGTGAATTGCTGGCGCAAACTTTGCGCGACACTGACTATGGACCGCGCAAATGTATCGTGCGCGTGAATGGTGGCGATACGCAATGGGGCGCGGAGGATCTGGCGACCTTTGTCGAAGTGGCACCTGATGCGATCTTGCTACCCAAAGTCGAAGATCCGAAAGTGGTGTCTGACCTTGCCAAACGGTTGAAGGGCAACACGACGATTTGGGCGATGATGGAAACGCCTCGCGGCATTCTGAACGCGGCAACAATCGCCGCTGCTCCGAAGGTCGAGGGGTTTGTGATGGGAACCAATGATTTGGCCAAAGACCTTGGTTCGCGGGGCCGTGATGCTATGAGAACCAGCCTGCAGATGTGCCTGCTTGCGGCCCGCGCAGAAGGGCTGGTGTGTGTGGATGGCGTTTACAATGCGTTTAAGGATGAAGATGGCCTGCGTGTTGAATGCGAAGAAGGCCGCGACATGGGGTTTGATGGAAAAACCCTGATCCATCCGGCGCAGATTGGCACGGCCAACACTGTATTTGCCCCCTCCGAGGACGATCTGGATCTGGCGCGCCGACAGGTTGCCGCCTTTGAGCAAGCCAAGGCCGAAGGGCAAGGTGTTGCGGTTGTGGATGGTAAAATCGTAGAAAACCTGCATGTTGAGACAGCGACGCGGCTATTGGCCAAAGCAAACGCTATCAACCTGCTGGAGGGTGCATGACGCTACTAACACTTGGGGTTCTGTTGTGGGCCTTTGCTCATTGGATAAAGCGGCTGGCGCCGGATTTTCGCGGTGCAATGACCGACAAAATGGGCGAGGCGTCAAAGGGCGTAATCACCGCCGCGCTGGTCTTGGCGTTGGTGTTTATGGTCATGGGCTACCGCAACGCGGAGTTCATTCCTATTTGGTCGCCGCCTAGTTTTTTCGGGCATATCAATAATCTGCTGATGCTGTTGGCGTTTTATGTTTTTGGTGCTTCTGCGGCGAAGCCTGCCATGGTTTGGCTGGGTACGAAAATTCGCCACCCTATGCTGGGGGCGGTGAAGATTTGGGCTTTTGCGCATTTGCTGGCCAATGGCGATTTGGCTTCGGTGATCCTGTTTGGCGGAATGTTGGCGTGGGCGATCATTTCTATGATCCTGATTAACCGAGCCGAAGGCCCATGGACACCACCGGAACAGGCGCCGGCGAAGAAGGAAATCGTTTTGGTTGTTGTCACATTGGTGCTGTTCAGCATTGTGGCTGGCATCCACACATTTTTGGGCTACAGCCCGTTCGGAGGCCTGTGATGAAAATCTACCGACTGCTCACCGAAGACGACACTTCGGCATTTTGCCACAAGGTGTCAGAGGCGCTCTCGAAGGGCTGGGAATTATACGGTGACCCGACCTATGCATTTGACGCGTCAAATGGCGTTATGCGTTGTGGTCAGGCCGTCACGAAAGAGATCGCGGGAAACTACACCCCCGACATGAAGCTAGGACAGCAATAATGAGCAAGACGAATGCAGGCCGTTTCTTCGAGGATTACACCGTCGGAGAGGTGATAGAACACGCCGTCCCGCGCACGCTATCCGGTGGTGAGCGGGCAATGTATCACGCGCTGTATCCAGCACGCCACGCCTTCTACTCGTCGGATGAATTCGCCCGAGATTGCGGCTTGCACGAAGCCCCACTGGACGATTTGATCGCCTTTCACACGGTTTTTGGCAAAACGGTTCCCGATATTTCGCTGAATGCAGTGGCCAATCTGGGCTATGCCGAAGGTCGGTTCTTGAAGCCCGTGCATATGGGCGACACCATCAGTTCTCGGTCAGAAGTGATCGGTGTGAAGCAAAACTCCAACGGTAAAACCGGCGTTGTTTGGGTGCGCACCACGGGTTCAAACCAGCTGGGTGAAGATGTTCTTAGCTATGTGCGCTGGGTGATGGTGCGTAAGGGCAATATCGATGCGCCCGCACCGCAGACAGTGGTGCCGGAGCTGGCGCCGACAGTCGATGTCAGCAACCTGATCGTGCCTGAGGGGCTGAGTTTCGAAAACTACAACTTTGCCCAAGCAGGCGAGCCGCACCGGCTGGGTGACTATACTGTCGGCGAAAAGATCGACCACGTGGACGGTGTGACGATCGAGGAGGCCGAGCATATGCTGGCCACACGTCTGTGGCAGAATACCGCGAAAGTGCATTTTGACGCCACTGCGCGCGACGGCGGACGGCTGATCTATGGCGGGCATGTTATCTCTTTGGCGCGGGCCTTGTCGTTCAACGGCTTGGCCAATGCGCAGATCATCGTGGGCCTGAACTCGGGCGCGCATGCCAACCCATGTGGGGCAGGGGACACGGTCAAGGCGTGGTCCGAGGTGCTGGACATCCAAGAGACGGGCGAGCCTGGCGTCGGGGCAATCCGCCTGCGCCTTGTTGCGCAAAAGGCAGAGGCGGCGCCCTTCTCGTTGAAGGGCGAAGACGGCAAGTACCTTCCGGGCGTGCTGCTTGATCTGGACTACTGGGCCTTGATGCCGGTTTAGACACTTGAGCGGATCATATCTTGCGAGGTGGACCGCCAAAGCGCACAAGCGCCTAGGCGCGGCGGTTCGAGACGCTGCCATGCGCGATGTTTTGGCGGGGCAGGTGGGCCAAGTATCCATGAGCACCCGCATCGCGCAGGGGCTCTCGGGCATTATGCTGATCGTGCCTTTCGTTTTGATGATCGGTGGAGTGGTGCTTTGCGTTCTGGGGTTCCCTAATCCGTTGCTGCTGTTCTTCGGCGGATTGATCGTGGCTGTCGGCTTTTATGTCCGCCCAAGACGTCCGACAATTGAGGGGCAGTTTTTCACGCGCGACGACCTGCCAGAGCTGTTCTCCCTAACAGATCAGATCGCAGAGCGGCTGGGCGGCCAGCCTATAACCAAGGTGCAATTCGGCGCTGAGTTCAACGCGCATTCAGTTGAACGCGTCGGGGAGCGCGTGTTGGGGATAGGCTTTGCTCTGTGGCAAATCCTGAGCGCGGAAGAACGCGTTGCCCTTATCGCGCATGAGATTTCGCATCAGGTGAATGGCGACCAAGCGCGCACCGGCATCTTGCAAGCGGGGCTGCATTCCGTTGCTGAATGGCATGCTTTGTGCGGGTCTTCGCGGCTTGTCGACCAAGAAGGATACTACCTACGCGAGTCAGAAGCAGAGGATATCTTCGGGCGCGGCATCATGTGGATTTTCGCGGCGGCGTTCTCGCAGCTTTGGGTGCTGCTGACGCGGCTTAGCTTTCTTGACAGCCAACGGGCCGAATATTTCGCTGATGCTATCGCGACGCGCGCGGCTGGGCGTGAGGCGGTGATAGGGACGTTGCGCAAGCTCAGCTATATGCCACTGCTTCATGAAGGGTATTTGGAAATGGCACCTTCATTGCTGCCGCATGGGACGGCGTATTTTGACCAGCTTTGCCGCCACGCCATGACCCCGTCAGAGCAGGTGCGCGCTGAGTTGGGGGTGCAGATGGCCGAGGAGGCGCATTGCGTTGACATGAGCCACCCGCCGACTGTGGAGCGGATAAATTTTCTGGAAAACCTGACGGACCCGCAGGGGACACCAATCCCCTACCGAGCGGGGATCGACGCGGAGCTTAAGCCGATCATCGAGATGGAAGGCGTGAAAATGCTACAAATGTTAGAGGTTCAGTAGCATACTGATTGGGATGCGACTTTCTGCGATCTTTCTGAGCACATGGATGAGCTGCGCCTCCGCGCAAGCTTGCGAGCTGGCCTTGGTGCTGGCGGTCGATGTGTCTGGGTCGGTAAATCCACATGAATATCAAGTGCAGATGAAAGGCCTAGGGGCTGCACTGGCCGACGGCGCTGTGTCGGAGGCACTTGTGGTCGCGCAAGCAAAAGTGATGTTGATCCAATGGACCGGATCGTCGCGCCAGATCGTATCCGTACCATGGACGCAGGTCACCGATTTTGACGCCGCTGATGCATTGGCCGCCCGCGTTGGGGGGGCGACGCGGGAATGGCGCAGTTTCTCGACAGCCATAGGCGAGGCAGTCGGTTTCTCGTTGCAGCAATTTGTCCAAGTTCCAGAGTGCGGGCGGCGGGTCATCGATGTGTCCGGTGATGGGGTGTCAAACGAGGGTGTGCCACCTCAAGAACTGAAAGCCAGCGCCCTGCGAGATGGGGTAACAATCAACGGATTGGCAATTGAGGCCTCCGACACCGGATTGGTTGAATACTACCGCAGATTTCTCATCTCGGGACCCGGGAGTTTCGCAATGCAGGCGTCCAACTTCGAAGAGTATCCAGACCGAATCCGGCAGAAGTTATTGCGTGAAATCACCAAACAAGTGGCCTTAGTGAAGTAGATGCTTCGTTTCGATTTTTGTGATCACTAAATTATTTGCTGTGATCACAAAGGTCAAAATATCAAGAAATTGCTACATTTCATCGCGCATTTCGGGCCGTATGGGGCGTGACTCATGTTGTTAATAGTCTAATGATAGCACTCAAACATTGTAGCAAATGAAGGACGCGCCATGGCTGACGTCAATCGGGGAAACAGACCGCTTTCCCCCCATATCATGATCTATCGCCCGCAAATGACATCCATCTCCTCTATTATGGTGCGTATCACGGGCATTGCATTGCTGTTTGCAACGATCCTAGTGGTTTGGTGGCTGATCGCTGCCGCTAGCTCGGAAAGCGCATTCGCATTTATTGACGGGCTGTGGAGCAGCTGGATTGGCAAGCTGGTTCAGCTGTTGGCGGTCTGGGCGCTGTTTTATCACGCGTTGGGTCGGCTCCGGCACGTGATCTGGGATTTGGGCTATTTGGTCGAGGTGGAAGCCTCCGAGAAAATGGCGATCGGCATGTTCGTTCTGGCGACTGTCTTCACCTTCATTTCGTTCATTTGTTTGTAGGGGCAGGATATGACGTACCTAACGGATAGAAAACGCGCTCAGGGTATGGGATCGGGTCGCCAAGGCACTACCCACCACTGGCATATGATGATCAGCTCGGTTGCGCTCATTGTTATGACGCCAATCTTCGTGTGCACCTTCGGCTACGGGTTCAGCGGCAGCTATGAAGAGGTTCTGGCCTACTTCGGGCGCCCGTTCCCCGCTATTGTCAGTGGCCTTATGCTGGTTGCGGCCGTCATGCATTTTACCTTTGAGGCCAAAGAAGCCGTTGAAGACTACGTGCATGGCACAGCCCAAAAGTTGACGCTGATCGCCCTAACCGGCCTTTGCTACACGCTGATTGCGGTCGGCCTTTTCGCGCTTGCGCGCATCGCACTTTAATCGGAAGGCCCTGAACTGATGGCTGCTTACGAATACGAAACTCACGAATATGATGTTGTAGTGGTTGGCGCTGGCGGCGCTGGCCTGCGCGCGACGCTGGGCATGGCCGAGCAAGGCCTGCGCACTGCCTGTGTGACCAAGGTTTTCCCAACGCGGTCCCACACGGTGGCAGCACAGGGCGGCATCGCCGCGTCGCTGTCGAACATGGGGCCGGACAATTGGCAGTGGCACATGTATGACACCGTCAAGGGGTCGGACTGGTTGGGCGACACGGACGCGATGGAATATCTGGCGCGCGAAGCCCCTAAGGCCGTGTACGAGCTGGAGCACTACGGCGTGCCGTTCTCGCGGACCGAAGAAGGCAAAATCTACCAGCGCCCATTCGGCGGCCACACCACCGAATTTGGCGAAGGCCCACCTGTGCAGCGCACTTGTGCAGCGGCCGACCGCACCGGCCACGCCATTTTGCACACGCTCTATGGCCAGTCTTTGAAGAACAACGCGGAATTCTACATTGAATACTTCGCGATTGACCTGATCATGTCGGACGACGGCGTGTGTCAGGGCGTTCTGTGCTGGAAGCTGGATGACGGCACGATGCATCTGTTCAGCGCCAAGATGGTTGTGCTGGCAACGGGTGGCTACGGGCGTGCCTACTTTAGCGCGACATCTGCCCACACCTGCACAGGTGACGGCGGTGGCATGGCGGCGCGGGCAGGTCTTCCACTGCAGGATATGGAATTCGTGCAATTCCACCCAACGGGCATTTACGGCTCGGGCTGCTTGATCACCGAAGGGGCACGCGGCGAAGGCGGCTACCTGACCAACTCGGAGGGCGAGCGGTTCATGGAACGCTATGCCCCGACCTATAAAGACCTTGCGCCGCGCGATTACGTTTCGCGCTGCATGACGATGGAAATCCGCGAAGGGCGCGGCGTTGGCGAAGGTGGGGACCACATCCACCTGAACCTGAACCACCTGCCCAAAGAAGCGCTGGCGGAACGCCTGCCGGGCATTTCCGAAAGCGCCAAGATTTTTGCAGGCGTCGATGTGAACAAAGAGCCGATCCCCGTTCTGCCAACGGTGCACTACAACATGGGCGGCATTCCCACGAACTACTTTGGCGAGGTGCTGAACCCCACCGCCAAAGACCCGAACGCCGTTGTGCCGGGTCTGATGGCCGTGGGCGAAGCAGGCTGTGCGTCCGTGCATGGCGCGAACCGTCTTGGGTCGAACTCGCTGATTGACCTTGTGGTCTTTGGGCGTGCGGCGGCGATCCGTGCGGGTGAAGTCGTGGATCGTGCGGCTGCCATTCCTGCGGCCAACAGCGCATCCCTGGCCAAGGCGTTTGATCGCTTTGACAATGTCCGCCATGCAAATGGCGCCGAGCCAACGGCTGAACTGCGTTTGGACATGCAAAAGGCGATGCAAGCAGACGCGGCGGTGTTCCGTACAGATAAAACGCTGAAAGAAGGCGTCGACAAAATGACTGCCATCGCGGGGCGGATGGATGACATCCAAGTCACCGATCGCAGCCTTGTGTGGAACTCGGACCTGATGGAAACGCTTGAGCTGGACAACCTGATGCCCAACGCATTGGCCACCATTGTCGGGGCCGAAGCGCGCAAAGAATCCCGTGGGGCCCACGCGCATGAGGATTATTCCACCCGCGATGATAAGAACTGGCGCGTTCACACGATTAGCCGGATTGAGGGCGCGAAGGTTGAGTTGTCTCACCGTCCAGTCATCACCGAACCGCTGAGCAAGGAAAGCGAAGGCGGGATCAGCCTGAAAAAGATCGCGCCAAAAGAACGTACGTTCTAATGCGCCTTGGCTTGCCCGTCATAGCCGTTGGATGTGCAGCAGTGTTCTGCACCGCCTGCGCGCCTGTTCCGGTTTCACCGGAGCGGGCGGCGGAGCTCTGCCGCGAAGAAGTGGGGCTGGCCGATGGCGTGCAGGGGCGCGTCGGCGTCGGTGTTGGAACCGGTGGCGGGAAAGCCAAAGGGTCGATTACCGTGACGGATAAAGTGTTTCGCCCACAATCACCTGATGAGGCCTTTGCGGAATGCATTGACCGACGTGTGAGCGGCAAGCCGCAACCCACAACATTTGGAATTACCATTGGAGCCTCGACATGAAGAAATTTGCAGTTTTGATGGCATTGGCCGCCTGTGGTGCCCCCACACTGGATGAGCCAACGCAAGCTCAAGAACAAAGCATCGCGCAGTTTATTGCGGATGTCTCCCCGGAGCTATCTGCCGAAGCGCAAGCCGCCGCCGCAAACTGTGGGGCGCAAAACACATCAACCGAAGAGCTCCAGCTTCTGGCGGGTGTTGAGACACTTGACGCCGCCACAACAGGTTTAATTTCTGAAATCATGACCCGCGAAGGCACTTTGGCCTGCATGGCATCCAATGGGGTATCGCTCTGAGCAATGTCGCCGACATACGCCGCGCGGCGCGGGAGGAAGGCTTTGCGCTTCACCCGATCAAGACGCGCCCGCCTTACCTGAAGGCCTATGAGTTCGCGCCTGATTGCGTGATCGATGTGGGCGTGCATGACGGCACGCCGTGGCTGTACCGTAGCTTCCCGAATGCGCATTTCGTGCTGGTTGATCCGCAAGCGGAATGCGAAGCGGCGGTGAAGGCTGGCGTGTCGCCCAAAAGTTTTGACTTTCGCGCGGTGGCCCTTGGGGCCGAGCAGGGCAAAGCGATGCTGTCCGTGCCAGAAACCGAACCGGGCAAAGGCGGGGCCATGGCCAGCCTCAAGACGCGCACAGACAATCTGGTGCGCAGCTTTTCCGATGTCGCCAAACGCGAGGTTCCCGTGATCACGCTGGACATGTTGGCTGCGGATTTGACGGGCAAGCTTGGCCTAAAGATTGACACTGAGGGCTTTGAATTTGAAGTGCTCAGGGGCGGGGCCGAGACATTGAAACGGTGCGAATTCGTAATCCTAGAGATGTCGGTCACGCAGCGTTTTGAAGGGGTGGCGCCGCCCTCTGCGGTGATCAATGAACTGGCGAAGGCCGGATTAGAATTTCGCGATGTGCTGGCCACGGCCGCGCACGCAGGAAAGAAGGCGCAACCGCGCCATATGGATGTTTTGTTCACAAGGTGGAACGCATGAATAAACTAGTGATACCCGCGCTTGCGGCGTTGATGGGCCTGTCGGCTTGCGGCGACGATGGCTTGGCCGATCAGTTGGCGCGCAAGGAAGCGAAAGACGCGGTGCGCCCCGTTCTGACGGAACGCTTCCCCGGAGTGCCGCTGGAACCTGCCACAGATTGCGTGATCGACAACGCATCCGCGGTGGAAATTTTGCAACTGGCGAAAGCCGGTGTCACGGGTCTTGGCCCTGAAGAAACGCAACTGGTGGTGGAAATCGCCACCCGTCCCGACACACTTGAATGTCTTTTGAAAAACGGCCTTCCGGCCCTTTTGCAATAGGAGAGCGACATGGTTCAACTGACCCTTCCTAAGAACTCGAAAATTATGGGTGGCAAAACATGGCCCAAACCCGAAGGTGCGAACAACGTGCGCAAATTCCAGATTTACCGCTGGAACCCTGATGATGGCAAAAACCCGTCTGTAGATACCTATTTTGTCGACATGGACAAATGTGGCCCGATGGTGCTGGACGCACTGATCAAGATCAAAAACGAGATTGACCCGACGTTGACGTTCCGCCGCTCTTGTCGCGAGGGCATCTGTGGGTCTTGCGCGATGAACATCGACGGGATCAACACGCTGGCCTGCATCTACGGTATGGATGAGATCAAGGGCGACGTGAAAATCTATCCGTTGCCGCATCTGTCTGTGGTGAAGGATTTGATCCCCGACCTGACGCATTTCTATGCACAACACGCGTCTATCATGCCGTGGCTGGAGACGAAAACGAACCGTCCGAAGAAAGAGTGGCGCCAGTCCATTGAGGACCGCAAGAAGCTGGATGGCCTGTATGAATGCGTGATGTGCGCGTCATGCTCGACCTCTTGCCCATCTTACTGGTGGAACGGTGATCGCTATCTTGGGCCAGCAGCCTTGCTGCACGCCTACCGCTGGATCATCGACAGCCGTGATGAAGCAACGGGGGAGCGTTTGGACGAATTGGAAGATCCGTTCAAGCTGTACCGGTGCCACACCATCATGAACTGCGCGAAGACCTGCCCCAAAGGGTTGAACCCCGCGAAGGCCATCGCAGAAATCAAGAACATGATGGTAGAGCGTCAGGTCTAACGGGCCGCTACCTTGACACATTTAACGGGGCGTTGCGGAAGCAGCGCCCCGTTCGCGCTTTAGCAGTAGCGTTCTATCCCAAACATCTGGCTGTCCGAATAGCGATCCCCATGCGCCCAACCAACAGGCAAAATACGGGCAATTTCGGCGCGCGTCTCAGCGGTTAAGGTAATTGCGTCGCCCTCCACAAGTTGCTGCAAATGCGCGCGGCTTCGGGTGCCTGGGATCGGGATCAAATGCCCGCCTTGATCTAGGGTCCACGCAATGGCCGTCGCTGCCGGACTCCATCCTTGAGAAGCACAAAATGCGCCAAATTGTTTTAAGATCGCCGAGTTGGCGGCGAAGTTCTCACCGATAAAGCGCGGCTGCTCCTTGCGAAAATCACCATCTTTGAAGGCGCGCGGGTCAGGCAGTATATCGGCAAACATCCCGCGTGCGACCGGAGAGAACGGCACGAAGGTGACCCCCAACTCTGCACAGGTTTGTATCATGCCCATTTCCGGCTGTCGGGCCCAAAGGGAATATTCGCTTTGGACTGCCATGACTGGGTGCACCGCATGGGCGCGGCGCAGGGAAGATGGCGCGATTTCGGAAAATCCGATACCGCCTATTTTGCCCTCCGCGACGAATTTTGCCAATGTTTGGGTGACGTCTTCGATCGGGCGTTCGGCCTCGCGGCGGTGAATGTAGTATAGGTCCACATAGTCCACGCCCAACCGTTTCAACGAGCTTTCCAATGCGCGACGCAGGCTGGCTTCGGAGTTGTCGAAATGGCGGGTAGGTTGGGTTTCGATCCCGCCCTTGGTCGCGATTTTGAACCCGTGATTGGGATTGGCCTTGAGGTAGCTGCCGATGATCTCTTCGGATTTTCCCATGCCGTAAATCAATGCGGTGTCCAAAAAATCGACGCCAAAGTCGCGGGCCGCATCCAACGTGTCATAGGAGGTCTGCAAATCGGTGTCGCCGTAGAATCCGGCAAAACTCATGCAGCCCAGTCCGACGGCCCCGACGCGGGGACCGTCCTTTCCCAACAATCGTTGTTTCATGCGAAAGCCGCCTCGAGGGCGATTTCCACCATGTCGCCGAAGCTTTTTTCGCGGTCCTCACTTGGCAAGGCTTCGCCGGTGATCAGGTGATCAGACACGGTCAACACCGCCAAGGCGCGACGGTCATAGCGGGCCGCAAGCGTGTAGAGTTCCGCGGCCTCCATCTCGACGCCCAAGATCCCATGACGGGTCATCAATTCGTTCAGGTCTGGGCGTTCGTCGTAGAATACATCGGCAGAGTAGATGCCGCCGACATGAGTGGGCACCTTGCGGGCCTCAGCAGCGTGATAGGCTTTGTGCAGAAGGTCGAAATCGCAAGTTGGCGCGAACTGCAGTTCTTTGAAGATACCACGGGACGGGGTCGAAATGGTCGTGGTGGCCGTTGCCAAAATCACATCACGCACGCCGACCTTATCCTGCATGCCGCCACAAGAGCCGATACGGATCAGGGTTTGTGCATTATATTCTTTGATCAGTTCATTCACATAGATGGACAGCGACGGCATTCCCATGCCCGACCCTTGTATGGTGACGCGGTTGCCCTTCCAGCTGCCTGTATATCCCAGCATGCCGCGCACTTCATTGACGAGTTTGACGTCATCTAGAAAGGTTTCTGCCGCCCATTTGGCGCGATATGGATCGCCAGGAAGCAGGACGGTTTCTGCAATATCGCCGAGCTTGGCACCGATATGAATGGTCATGGGGCAGGTTCCTTTTGGACTAATACACGGGCGAGTGTATCAGCGCCAAAAGGCAGGCGCGAGACCTACTGTCGCGCTATTCTGCGGCGATGCCTGCGGGATCCACCAGTGTTACCAAGTCATCCATGATACGGTTCAGTTCGAAGTCTTTAGGAGTGTAGACCTTCGCCACGCCCATCGCACGCAGACGCTGCGCGTCATCCTCAGGTATGATGCCGCCAACCACGACCGGAATATGGCCGATTCCTGCTGCTTTCATTCTGGAAATCATGTCCTCTATCAGCGGAATATGAGATCCCGACAGGATCGACAGGCCGACAACATGGGCCTCGTCCTTCAACGCCGCCTCAACGAGCTCCTCTGGAGTGAGGCGGATTCCCTCATAGCTGATGTCCATGCCGCAATCACGGGCGCGGGCTGCGATTTGCTCCGCCCCGTTTGAGTGCCCGTCGAGACCAGGTTTGCCGACAAGGAACTTCAGGCGACGCCCCAGTTTGGTTGACACAGCGTCCACGCGGTTGCGAATGTCCTCAAGGCCTTCCGTCCGGTTGGAAGGATTGCGTGACACGCCGGTCGGGCCACGATATTGCCCAAAGGCTTGGCGGATCACGTCGCCCCATTCGCCTGTGGTTGCGCCCGCTTTGGCGGCTTCAATGGTGGGGATCATGATGTTGGTGCCGTCTTGTGCGGCAAGGCGCACTTTAGCAAGGGCTGCCTCTACCGCGTCATTGTCACGCGAGGCGCGCCAAGCGTCCAGTCGCGCAATTTGGTCGGCCTCGGCGTCTTTGTCGGACACCATGATCGCCTCGTCGCCTGCAGTCAGAGGGCTTTCTTCGTGCTGTTGGAACTTGTTCACGCCGACAACGGTGGTATCGCCTGTCTCGATCCCGCCCAAGCGTTCGGAATTGGCCTCGACGAGCCGTGACTTCATGTATTCGATGGCCTCATTGGCCCCACCCATGCTGTCGATGGTCGCCAATTCCGCGCGCGCGCCTTCTTTCAAGGCCTCAACTTTGCGGTCGACCGCGGGATTGCCGTCGAACAAATCGTCGTATTCCAACAAGTCGGTTTCAAACGCCATGATCTGTTGCATACGCAGGGACCACTGCTGGTCCCACGGTCGGGGCAGGCCAAGGGCTTCGTTCCACGCGGGCAGTTGCACGGCGCGCGCACGGGCGTTCTTGGACAAGGTTACCGCCAGCATTTCGATCAGAATGCGGTAGACGTTGTTTTCAGGTTGCTGTTCCGTCAGGCCCAGAGAATTCACCTGCACGCCGTAGCGAAAGCGGCGGAATTTGGGGTCCTCGACGCCGTAGCGCTCGCGGCAAATTTCATCCCACAGGTCCACGAAGGCGCGCATTTTGCACATCTCGGTGACGAAGCGGATGCCCGCGTTCACGAAGAAGGATATGCGGCCCACCATGGCGGGGAAATGCTCGGCCGGGACTTTGCCCTTCAGGTCATCAAGGACTGCGGTTGCTGTGGCAAGGGCGAAGGCCAACTCTTGCTCCGGCGTCGCTCCGGCTTCTTGCAAGTGGTATGAACAAACATTCATCGGGTTCCACTTGGGAAGGTGCTGGCGGGTATAAGCTGCCACGTCGGTGATCATGCGCAACGATGGTTTTGGGGGGCAGATGTAGGTGCCGCGGGACAGATATTCCTTGATCAGGTCATTTTGAACGGTGCCTTGGAGGGCGGAAATGTCTGCGCCTTGCTCTTCGGCTGCGGCAATATAGAGCGCTAGCAACCATGGGGCGGTCGCGTTGATCGTCATGGAGGTGTTCATCTTTTCCAACGGAATGTCGTTGAACAGGCTGCGCATATCACCCAAATGCGCCACGGGCACGCCGACCTTTCCGACCTCGCCCTTGGACAGAATGTGATCACTGTCGTATCCGGTTTGGGTTGGCAGATCGAAGGCAACCGACAGGCCCGTTTGCCCCTTGGCCAAGTTCCCGCGGTACAGCTCATTCGAGGCCTTGGCGGTAGAGTGGCCCGCATAGGTGCGGAACAGCCAAGGGCGATCTTTTTGCGGCGTGTTGGGCTGGTCGGACATGGGGGCCTCGTGTGAATCGCTTGCAGCAACAATCTTGCGTTGAGGGATTGATACTTGGAATTTTATGGCTTTGTCAACGCGCCGCGTTGCAGCATGACGGGATTTACCCCAAAGGCAAAGACTGCCACTGTCCTCGCATATGTTTAACACGGTGGAACTGCCCGTTTGGGCTTTGATTTTGATGGGGCTGTTGGCCGCGGTTACGGCCGCGTCACATTTCTTGTTTCCGTCTGTGCGCTGGTTCTTTCGCAGACGGGCGGAGCGGGTCGTGTCGAAGTTGAACGCCAAGCTGGCGCGACCGATACAGCCGTTCAAACTGGCCCGCCGACACGACATGATCCAAAATGTCCTGTACGACCCAGACGTCATTCGCGCCGTGAACGACTATGCCGACACCATGGGGGTCCCTGACAACGTGGCCTTCGAGACCGCGGAACGCTATGCCCGCGAAATCGTGCCGTCATTTAGCGCTACGGTCTACTTCGGCTTGGGCACTAAGGCGGCAAAGTGGATGTCGCGCAGCCTATACCGTGTCAGGGTTGTGAATCCTCGCAGTGAAGCCATGGCCGCAATCGATCCCGACGCCACTGTGGTCTACATTATGAACCACCGCTCCAATATGGATTACATATTGGTGACCTATTTGGCCGCACGTGACAGCGCGCTTTCATATGCGGTGGGAGAATGGGCGCGGGTTTGGCCATTGCGCCCCCTGATCAAAATGATGGGCGGCTATTTCATTCGTCGCAAGAACCTGAACCCGCTGTATCGCCGTATCTTGGCGCGCTACGTGCAGCTGTCGACGAAAGAGGGAGTGGCGCAGGCGGTGTTTCCCGAAGGGGGGCTATCGCGGACAGGGGCGATAGGGACGCCCAAGTTGGGCCTGATCAGCTATATTGTGGATGGGTTTCATCCGGAAAACGCCCGCGACGTGGTGTTCGTACCCGTAGGCCTTAGCTATGATCGGGTGTTGGAGGACCGTGTTTTGGTTGCCGCCGCAGGCGATAAGTCTGCACGGTTCAAATTTCGTATCGGGCATCTGCTGCGCTATGTTGGTCGCCACCTTTGGCAACGGGTGACCGGAAAGTTTCACCGCTTGGGGTTCGCGGGCGTGGCCTTTGGGACGCCGGTTTCGTTAAAGCAGTTTGTGACGGAGCACCCCGAGAATACCACCGAATTGCTGGGTGCGGAGCTGATGCAGCGTGTGGGCTCTGTTGTGCCAGTGTTGCCGGTTCCCTTGACCTGCCGCCATATCGTCGCGGCAGGTGGGGTGATCGCGCGCTCCGATCTTGAGGCGCGATTTACGCAAGATATTGAAGAAGTTCGCAAGGCAGGCATGGAGCTTTGCATGCCCCGCGAGAACGGAAAGCTGCTTGAAGGGCGGGCCCTGAGTGAGGCTTTGAGGATGTTGGAAGTGCGCGAATTGATCAAAGTTTCGGGCACAACGATATCTGTAACCGATAAGGCGCCAGAGATTCTGGCCTATTACGCCTCCAGCATCGAAAATTTACCAACGACATAAAATTTCAAAAAACTATACTTTGGGGTTGTATTGTTACTTTGACGTTTGTATCTCTCCGTTATTGGCGGCGCAGCATTCGATTCTGCGTCGCGGCACTGACTAAGATGGGGAGCGCCTGACATGGCCCTTGATACGCAGGACGACAAATTGGATTACAGCGCAGAAAAGAAAGACCTCTATGAGGTTGGGGAAATTCCTCCGATGGGACATGTGCCCGCGCAAATGTATGCATGGGCCATCCGCCGCGAACGTCACGGCGAACCTGAAGACAGCTTCATGAACGAAGTTGTTGAAACGCCTTCGATCGACAGCAACGAAGTGCTGGTCTTGGTTATGGCTGCGGGCGTGAACTATAATGGAGTTTGGGCCGGCCTTGGTGTTCCGATCAGCCCGTTTGACGTGCATAAAGCTGAGTATCACATCGCGGGCTCTGATGCTGCAGGCATCGTTTGGGCCGTTGGCGACAAGGTGACCCGCTGGAAGGTGGGCGATGAAGTTGTGGTTCATTGCAATCAAGACGACGGCGACGACGAAGAGTGCAACGGTGGGGATCCGATGTTCTCGAGCAGCCAGCGCATTTGGGGCTACGAAACCCCCGATGGCTCATTCGCGCAATTCACACGGGTTCAAGCGCAACAATTGATGCCGCGGCCTGCACATCTTAGCTGGGAAGAAAGCGCCTGCTATACACTGACATTGGCCACCGCATATCGCATGTTGTTTGGCCACGCTCCGCATGAGTTGAAGCCTGGCCAAAACGTTTTGATCTGGGGCGCCTCTGGGGGGCTTGGTTCTTTCGCGGTGCAGCTGGCTAAAACGGCTGGGGCGAACGCAATTGGTGTGATCTCTGACGAAAGCAAGCGTGATTTCGTGATGGGACTGGGAGCCAAAGGTGTTCTGAACCGGAAGGATTTCAACTGTTGGGGTCAAATGCCGACGGTGAACACGCCGGAATACAAAGAATGGTTCGGAGAAGTTCGCAAGTTTGGTAAGGCGATCTGGGACATCACCGGCAAAGGCAACAATGTCGACATGGTGTTCGAGCACCCCGGTGAGTCAACAATGCCAGTGTCTGTTTTTGTGGTTAAAAAGGGCGGCATGGTTGTCATCTGCGCTGGCACCACTGGCTATAACCTGACGATGGACGCACGTTATTTGTGGATGCACCAGAAACGCGTGCAGGGGTCTCACTTCGCACATCTGAAGCAGGCGTCAGCGGCAAACCAGTTGATGTGCGAGCGTCGCTTGGACCCTTGTATGTCCGAGGTGTTCCCTTGGAATGACATTCCACAGGCCCACACCAAGATGCTGCGCAATGAGCATAAGCCCGGAAATATGGCCGTTTTGGTGACGGCACCGCGCAACGGACTAACAACTTTCAAAGATACTTTGGCCGCTAGCCGAGAAGCTTGACCTTCTCAAACTAGTTCTCGAAATTGCCCGCGAATCTATCAGGTTCGCGGGTTTTCCTTTGTTTGGAAAACTCCATCTTAGCAAAAACAATAGGTTACAAATCGTTGCCTCGCTATTTTTGGGGAGGACCAATTGGTGAATTTTATCGGCAATTTTCCGCTGCTAAGCTCTTGTTAACGGTTGGTTAACCCTTTGGAGAGGATAGTGTAGATGAAGAATGACTGGATTATCGACGTCTTAATGGATCTCAGAAAGTTCTCTGCCAAAAACGAGTTAAAGTATCTTGCAGAGCATCTTGACGACACGATCATGGTTGCGACTTCCGAACTCGCAACACCGGTCCATTCCAGACGACGAATGACGGGTGCTTATGAACCGACTGGTAGATATGCAGGAAATGCTTTCACAGGCGACAACGCTTGAGGAACTGCAAACCTTTGTAGAGCAACTTAGGTCGACTTACGACCTAGAACATCTTGTCTATCATTCGGTGAACAGTACCGGCGATCAATATGCGGCCCTCACATATGACCCGAAGTGGGCAGAGCGCTATGTTGAAAAAGACTATGCCCGCATCGATCCGGTTGTTCAGGGCTGCTACCGGTTGTTTCACCCCATTGACTGGAAATCGCTAGACTGGTCCACTAAAACTGCGCGCTCCTTCATGGGGGAGGCAACGCAAGCGGGATTGGGAAATCAGGGATTTAGCGTGCCCATTCGCGGCCCCAGTGGTCAGTTCGCCTTGTTCTCGATAAACCATCGTTGCAGCGATGATACTTGGGCCACCTACACCAACGAGCGTGCAGCCGACCTTTTGCTTATTTCCCACTACATGAATGAGAAAGCGCTTCAGATCGAAGGGAACGCGAACCGTCCCGCCGCCCGCGCCCTTTCGCCCCGAGAAAGGGACACGCTAACTTTGTTGGCGACGGGGGCAAATCGCGCCAGCATTGCAGAAAGTTTAAACATTTCTGAGAGCACCTTGCGCGTCTACATCGAAAGCGCACGCCTGAAGCTTGGGGCTTCAAACACAACGCACGCAGTCGCTTTGGCCCTGTCACACGGTATGATCGTGGTTTGAAACCGTTGCCATCGGTCGCTTGCTGCGGTCGCTACTCTGAAAAATCATTAACCAAAACATGCGACTTCTCTGTCTCCTACAGAATGGGGATTCAGATGATCAGATATATCAGTGCAGTTGAGTTAGTGACCTACCCAAAGCTGTTTGACAGCATGCTGAGAGATCGCGCCATTCAGTTCCACCAACGGTTGAACTGGGACGTCTCGGTTGATGACAACGGGTTCGAGCGCGACGAATACGACATGCGCAATCCCCTCTACATTCTATGGGAAACCGCATCCGGCGAGCACGGAGGATCTATGCGGTTTATGCCAACGACCGCCGCGACAATGGTGAATGATCACTTTTCGGACCTGGCGGGCAGAAAGATACGCGACCCGCACATCTGGGAAACAACGCGGTTCTGTGTATCCCCATCCGCGCAAGATGGTGGGCGGATCGCGGCATTACTGATGTTGGCAGGGGCGCAATTTGGCGTGGGGCAGGGCCTTAGCCATGCCGTTGGGGTGTTTGACGCACGGATGATCCGTATCTACCGCAAACTTGGCTGGCTCCCGCAGATATTGGGTACGCAAGGCCACGGGCGCGATGCGATCAGTACAGGGCTATGGGCGTTCGGGGCGACGCCACTGCGCAACTTGTCACAAAAGGCGGGCGTTTCGCTGGAGGTGTCGTCGCATTGGTACACCCGCGCATTCGGGCAGCGGGCGGGCGTGAATAAGGACCTTGTTGCGGCCTGATCTCGCTGGCAAACCACAGGGGCGCAAGGTAGGGTCCGCCCTATGTCAAAGATCCCAACTGCAGTCACATTTTCTGAAGATCAGGCGGAAGCCTACGATGCCATAACGGAGCTTATGGCAAAGGCAGGCGTTGATCTTGTGGAGGGGCATACGACCCCTCTCAATGACGCAAAAAGTCAGGTTATGGCGGTCGTTGGGAAGGCGGGCTCGGGGAAGACTTTGCTGCTCGCCAAGATGGTTGACGCCGTCGTGGATGCGGGCGTGGACCTGATTTCCGGTGACTATGATGGAAAGCCGCGCAAGGACCGACGCACAATTGCCGTGTTGGCCCCGACCAACAAAGCGGCAAGTGTGCTGCGCAATCGAGGCGTTCCGGCCACAACCATTCACCGCATTCTATATACGCCAATGTATGATCCGGAATACGAAAAGGTTGCCGATTGGTTGGCAGGGCAAGGTGATCGCCCCGAGATCGAAGGCATCACGGATATCGCCCTTGATCGCGCTTTGGCGTTCTATGAGACGAATAAATCAATCCCGGGGGCGCTGGCGGCTGCGGGATTGAAGGGCTCTGACTTTATCCAAGGCTGGAAGCGACGCGAAGACCCGTTAGACATCGGCTTCATTGATGAATCTTCGATGCTCGACGAGAAGCAATACGAAGATCTGCGTGAAATTTTTCCAACATTGATCTTGTTCGGTGACCCTGCGCAATTGGCGCCAGTCGGTCAATCTGGCGCTATGGTGTTCGACAAGCTCAAAGATGGCCGCAGGCTGGAACTGTCGCGCGTGCACCGTCAAACACAAGACAACCCCATCCTTGATCTGGCGCATGCGCTGGCAGACCCAAATGTGAACTTCAATGCGTTTGAGCAATTGGTCCGTGACGCGGCGGCAAAAGACGACCGTGTAATCTATGCCGAACGGGTTGAGGCAGATCTGATGGCGCGCTCGCCGGTTTTGGTCTGGCGCAACGCCACGCGCATCCGCTTGATACAGGCCTTCAGAGGCGCATATGGGGCGACGGTCGATACGTTACTGCCTGGCGAGCCACTGATTTGCGACGGTATCGAGCTACCCGCAAAGCACCGCAAAAAGCGGATCGACCTAGAAGCGCGTGGCCTGATCAAAGGGGCACAAGTGATTTACATGGGGCCGGGCAACAAGCCGGGGTTTTCGAAGTTGCATGTGTTGGGCGCGGAAGACCCGCAGGTTTCGGCCGCGTCGATCATCAAAATCGAAGCCCCGGGCGAGGAAGAGCCATTCATCCCCTTCGCGGCCCGTATGGGAGCTGCGTTCTTACATGGCTCCGCCGTTACGATACATAAAGCGCAGGGCTCACAGTGGGATACGGTGCAAGTCTTCGCACCTGATCTATACGCCGCCGCCCGCGCAGGCCGCGAAGAGGCAGGGCAACCCTTGTGGAAACGTTTGGCCTATGTTGCGATTACGCGGGCAGAGAACCGGCTAATGTGGATAACGCGCAATATGCTTGCACGCCCAACGGGGACCTTGCGAACGGACGATTTGCCGAAAACTGCAGCCAAGCTGGAGCTGAAATCGCTAGACGCGGAAGACTGATTTAGAAGCGAATGTAGCGGAAAACCGCGGAGGCCATCCAGCCCGCTGCAATCGCGATGAACAGCGAGAGCAGGCCGTAGATCAACGGCTTTTGATGTGCCAAATCATAGATCCAACGCTCCAGCCCAACCTTGTTGACGTTTATTACCGTAGCATAATCGTCGACAATCACCCCGTTGCGCACGAGGAAGATATGGGTGTCATACGGGCCTTCCACCAAATTGGCCGGCAGGTCGATGGTGGTGGAAAACAGCGTCTCGTCGAACAAATTTACCGTGTTATCCAGCTGCTGATACAGGTTCTTTTTGGTTCGAATGCGGATAAGGGCTTCGGTGAATTCTGTCGCGTTCTCAACATCCGAGGGGGCGCCCACCGAACGGATCGCGCGTGGAATGGAAATGCCGTGCCGCAAATCTTCGGTTTCGGTCAGTACGTCACTAAGTGCCCCGCTGGAGGCCACAGCATAGAAGCTGGGGGCGGCATCGACCTCGACGGCGCTGGTATTCACCCAAATGCCGTAACGCCAGTCTTTCTTGCGAACATTCACTTCCTGCTTTGGCCCTGCAACGGTGATGATCACCTGCATTGGGTCGGCTGCGGCAGGGGCATCGCGCTTGACTGCGCCGTAGATCAAAATGTCAGAGCCGTCGAAGTTCGCGGTAATCGCGACCTCGTCTTTTGACAGATCCGCCACGACTTCTTCCGCCGCCAACGGGCTTGAAAGGAGGCAAAGGGCCAATGCAAGAGCACGCAACATCAGTGGCCACCCGCCCCAAGAGAGAACAACTCGGACGGTTCAATCAACAAGTCCAAAGCAAGCTTGGCACAGACCCCGATAACCATCAAAGACAACAAGATGCGCAATTGCTCGGCCTTTAGTTTCACACCGATCCGCGTGCCGATTTGCGCCCCGACAACTCCACCGACCAACAGTAAGACTGCCAAGGCCATGTCGACGGTGTAGTTTGTGGTCGCATGCAGCAAGGTGGTAAAGGCCGTCACAAAAATGATCTGGAACAGCGATGTCCCGATCACAACTTTTGTGGGCATTCCCAGAATGTAGATCATGGCTGGCACCATGATGAAGCCGCCGCCAACGCCCATAATCGCGGCCAATATCCCGACGAACAAACCAACCACCAGTGGCGGAATAACGGATATATACAGTCCGGATGTGCGGAATTTCACTTTGAAAGGCAGCGCGTGCACGAACCCGTGCTTCTTGCGAACAGGGACGGAGGTCGGGCTTTTGGACCGGCGAATGGCGCGCAGGCTTTCAAAGAACATCAGCCCGCCGATGATGCCAAGGAAGACAACGTAGCAAAGTTTTACCAGCAGGTCGACTTGGCCCATCTCGCGCAAGATGGTGAAAACCTGGACCCCGATTGCGGCCCCCGTCAGCCCCCCGATGAGCAACACAACACCCATCTTCAAATCAACCGTTCGGCGTTTAAAATGCGCCAGCACCCCCGAGAAGGACGAAGCCACAATTTGATTGGCCTCCGTGGCCACCGCCACCGCGGGCGGGATGCCAATGAAGAACAACAATGGGGTCATCAAGAAACCGCCACCGACGCCAAACATTCCGGACAATATCCCCACGATTCCGCCCAGCCCAAGGAGCAAGAACGCGTTAACCGAGACTTCGGCTATGGGGAGATATATTTGCATGGGTGTTCCTTAGACCTGTCCAACTGGACTGGGCAATCTTAAAAGATAAGTCCAGATACAATAAATATCGATCTCACGCTTGAATTCGAGATATTGGGACTCTCCATGGAATTTACCGCTCTTTGACGTAGGGCTCTCCTCCCGCGCGAGGCGGAACAGCTTTGCCAACAAAACCGGCAAGGATCACCACTGTCAAAATATAGGGCAGCGCTTGCATGAATTGCGACGGCAAGGTGACAACGCCCAAATCAAGGCTTGGGTAGCGGTTGGATATCGCCTCCAAAAGCCCGAACAGCAAAGTTGCATATAGTGCATACCATGGCCGCCACTTTGCAAAAATCAGCGCCGCCAGTGCGATAAACCCGCGCCCAGCGGTCATTTCTTTGACGAAACTCGCCCCAAGCCCAGTGGCCAGATAAGCCCCAGCCAAACCGCAAAGCACGCCGCAAATCGCGACCGCGGCATAGCGCAACGCGACCACGGAAATGCCGGCTGTGTCCACCGCCGCAGGATTTTCCCCGACCGCGCGCAAACGCAATCCGAACCGTGTGCGATAGAGTACATACCATGTCAAAGGCACACACAGCAGCGCGACGTAGACAAGGAAAGTGTGGCCGGACAAGACCTCAGAATATAAAGGCCCGAAAATTGGAACCGCCGACAGGGTTTCGGCAAAGGGCAATTCGATACTTTGGAAACGTGCCGCGCCATTCAACGAGGGGGTTTGCCCCCCTAGATTGAACCAGCTCAACCCGATCAGCACCGTAAGGCCGGAGGCCAGAAAGTTGATCGCCACGCCGGAAATCAGCTGATTGCCGCGGAAGGTGATTGAGGCCAATCCATGGATGGCAGATAGGGCCAAAGAGGCCCCGACGCCCGCCAGCAGCCCCATCCAGACAGATCCTGTTGAATAGGCCGTCGCGGCCGAGAAAAACGCCGCAATCAGCATTTTGCCTTCAAGCCCGATGTCAAAAATGCCAGCGCGCTCTGAGAACAGACCGGCAAGGCAGGCAAACAACAAAGGGGTAGCAAGACGCAAGGCGCTGTCGAAAATCTGGATGATTGTGAGATAATCCATGACTTACGCCTCCGCTTTCTTGGGCCGCAGCAAAACTTTGGCCACCATCAGGCGCACCATATTGTCCAAAGCACCAGTGAACAGGATCACCAAAGCTTGGATGACGATCACCAATTCGCGCGGGATCGAAGTCCAAAGACCCAACTCCGCGCCACCTTGGTAAAGCGCGCCAAACAGCAACGCAGAAAACAAGATACCAACTGGATGAGATCGCCCCATCAAAGCCACCGCGATACCGATGAAGCCCGCGCCTTCTACCGATCCAAGGATCAGGCGCTCTGCCTCGCCCATAACGTTGTTTATCGCCATAAGACCAGCCAAAGCACCAGAGATCATCATGGTGACGATGGTGATTTTAATAGGGCTGATGCCGGCATAGACCGCTGCAGGTTGTGACTTGCCGAATGCACGAAGCTGATAGCCCAAGCGGGTGCGCCAGATCAGATAGTAGACAAAAACACAGGCCAAAAGCGCCACGATCAAGGTCACATTCGCAGGCGTGCCTTTCGAGAAGGGAATGCCCACGGCGTTAAGGATGTCTCCCAAAGACGGCAGATGAGTCACTTCGGGGAACTTACCGGTCGCAGGGTCCATGGATCCGCTGGGACGCAGCTTATTGACGATAACATAGTTCAACAAAGACGCTGCGATGAAGTTGAACATGATTGTGGTAATCACAATGTGGCTGCCGCGTTTGGCTTGCAGATAGGCGGGGATCAAAGCCCACATCGCGCCAAACAAGCCCGCGAAGGCAATGGCCGCCAACAGGGCGATGCTCCAATGTGGCCAAGGGATGAACAGGCAAATCAACGCGACGCCCAAACCACCAAGAGCCGCCTGACCCTCGCCGCCAATGTTGAACAAAGACGCATGAAAGGCCACCGCAACGGCCAATCCGGTAAAGATAAAGTTGGTGGCGTAATACAGGGTATATCCCCAGCCATAAGTAGACCCGAGCGCACCCGATATCATCAGGCTCAACGCTTCCATCGGGTCATGGCCGGTGACCAAAACCATCAACATGGAAAGGAAAAAGGCGAGGATCAGCCCGACCAGCGGCACAATGACGAGGTCGACCCATTTTGGCAGTTGTTCCATCTCAGGTGGTCTCCCCGGTCATGCCGGCCATCATCAGGCCAAGTTCTTTCTCATCGGTCTCGGACGGCAGACGTTCCCCCATCAATTGCCCGTCAAAGATCACCGCAACGCGATCCGCCAAAGACAAGATTTCCTCGAGTTCCACCGAAACCAGCAAGATCGCCTTACCTTTGTCACGTAGGGCCACGATCTGTTGGTGGATGAATTCGATCGCGCCGATATCTACCCCGCGGGTCGGTTGCCCGATCAGCAAAAGGTCAGGGTCTCGTTCGATCTCGCGGGCCAACACGATCTTTTGCTGGTTTCCCCCCGAAAAGCTCTTGGCCTCCAGTTCAGCATTGGCTGGGCGCACGTCAAAGCGTTCGATTTTGCCTTGGGCGTCTTCACGAATGGCCGCGTTGTCCATCAGCAAACCCGCCTGATAGGCGTCATCGTCATCATATCCGAAGGCGGTGTTCTCCCACGCCTTGAAATCCATGATCAGGCCTTCGCGCTGGCGGTCCTCGGGGACATGGGCAATGCCGCGTTTACGGCGCGATCGGGCATCCGAAAACTTGCCTGTCAAGTCTAACTCTTGGCCATTCACCCGAATGGTGCCGGTGCCGTTCTCAATACCGCCCAAAACTTCCAGCAGTTCGGATTGCCCGTTTCCAGCAACCCCCGCGATGCCGAGGATTTCACCTGCACGCACCTCTAGTGAGATACCTTTTACGCGCTCGACGCCTGCCGCATCAACGACGCGCAAGTTTTCAACTTCCAGCACCTTTTCGCCCGGCGTCGCAGGTTCTTTATCTACGCGCAGCAGCACCTTACGTCCGACCATCAGCTCGGCCAGATGCTCTGGTGAGGTCTCGGATGTTTTCACTGTCGCGGTCATCTCGCCACGTCGCATCACAGACACCGTGTCGGTGGCCTCCATGATCTCACGCAGCTTGTGAGTGATTAAAATGATTGTTTTGCCTTCTTCCTTCAGGCGGTGAAGGATGCGGAACAATTGGTCCGCCTCGGCAGGGGTCAGAACGCCAGTAGGTTCATCCAGAATGAGAATATCCGCCCGCCGGTATAAAGCCTTCAAAATCTCGACGCGTTGCTGCATGCCCACGCCGATATCCTCGATCAAGGCATCTGGGTCTACGTTCAGTTCATATTCGGCTGCCAATGCCGTCAGCTCTTTGCGCGCCTTGCGTAAGGAGGGGGCCAGCATCGCACCGTCTTCAGCACCAAGAATCACGTTTTCCAGAACCGTGAAATTTTCCACCAGTTTGAAATGCTGAAACACCATACCAATGCCCGCAGCAATGGCCGCTTGGCTATCGGGGATCATGGTTTTCTTGCCGGATATATAGACTTCGCCTTTGTCAGCTTTGTAGAACCCGTACAGGATCGACATCAGCGTGGACTTCCCCGCGCCGTTTTCGCCAATAATGCCGTGGATCGTGCCGGGCATGACGCTGATTGAGATGTCTTTGTTTGCTTGAACGGGGCCGAAGGACTTCGAGATGCCTTTAAGTTCGATTGCCGGAGCGGTGCTCACTCGGGTTCTCCCATGCCGGCAAACCCAATGAGACGGGTGATTTTTCCGTCTTTGATATCCGCGAAGTACTGGCCATGCTGCATCGCGACGCCGTCTTTGCAAAACGCAACAGTCGCGCGGGCGTGGCCGTTGTGTTGAGAGACATGCACCACCTTGGCCGAGCCGTCCGGCATCATGTCACCGAATATTTTCACATAGGCCAGATAGGCGTCACGCGTGGTGATCGGTTCCGGCGCATTTGGGTCTGCGTAGTAAAATGTAGTGGCAAGAGCCGCGTCGGTCTTTGCCGCGCGGCTCTCGTCTGATGGATCGCCCCAAGCTGAGAAGAATGTGTTGATGCAGTCTGTCATGCTTGGGACTCCTAACTTAGAACGTCAGGGCTGGGCAGGTTTCGTCGGACATGTAGTCATGCACCGCAACGTCGCCAGCAATGATCTGGGCCGCAACCGCGTCCACTTCTGTTTTCAGTTCGTCAGAAACCAAGGACGCGTTGTTGTCGTCCATGGAGTAACCCACGCCTTCATTGGCCAAGCCCATGACGTTGAAGCCAGTTGTCAGGCCGGGGCCGTCTTTCATGGCGTTGTAAACAGCGTTGTCGACGCGCTTCATCATGGATGTCAGGACTTTGCCCGGGTGCAGGTGGTTTTGGTTGCTGTCGACGCCGATGGACAAGATGCCTTCGTCAGCGGCAGTTTGCAGAACACCCAAACCTGTGCCGCCAGCTGCTGCATAGACAACGTCAGCGCCTTGGCTGATTTGCGCGCGAGTCAGCTCGCCGCCTTTAACCGGATCGTTCCAAGCCGCACCTGTTGTGCCAGTCATGTTGGAGATTACTGTCGCATCTGCGTTCGCCGCTTTGGCGCCTTGGGCATAGCCACATGCAAACTTGCGGATCAGTGGGATGTCCATGCCGCCGATGAAGCCTACAGTGTTGGTTTTGGACGCTTTTGCCGCCATGTAGCCAACAAGGTAAGACCCTTCGTGCTCGTTAAAGACCACGGAGCGCACGTTTGGCGCGTCAACGACCATGTCGATGATAACGAAGGAGGTATCAGGATAATCACCTGCAACTTCGCCCAAAGCATTCCCAAAGGCAAAGCCAGCCATCACAATGGGATTGAAGCCTTTTTCAGCAAAGCGGCGCAGGGCTTGCTCGCGCTGTGCGTCGGATTGCAGTTCAACTTCCGCGAATTTCGCACCGGATTCTTCGGCCCAGCGTGTAGCGCCGTTAAATGCTGCTTCGTTGAAGGATTTGTCGAACTTGCCGCCGAGATCGAAAATGATCGCTGGATCAGCGGACGCGACACCAGCGCTCAGCGCCATAGTCGCAGCTGCGCCAAGGAATTTGTTCATGACTGTCATGGTGGTCTCCCAGTAGTTTTCTTTGTTTCAACCGAAGCAGTATCGGCGATTTTATATGTGGTGATCAGGCAGGTCTCTGCCCGAAGATCATCGGGCATTAACGCCTAAGCAACGGTCGGGGGTCAACCGATTCTTGCTTAATTTTGGTCTGCTGCATGCAATTTCAGCCTCCAACGTCTGGGTGACGCCCGATAAGTGAACATCTAAGAACCAAGGCGTCCAATGCCGGAGCTTCTGCTTGCTTGTAGTAGCCGCGACGGCGGCCAACCTCTTCGAAGCCAGTGGCGAAATAAAGTGCGGTGGCCGGTGTGTTATCTGCGGCCACTTCGAGAAAGGCGTTTGCCGCGCCCGCGTCTGCGGCCCGCGCTTTGAATGTCTCCACCAATGCGCGCGCCACCCCATTTCGACGTTGGGCCGGTGCCACAGCAAGGGTTAGAAGTTCGGCTTCGTCGGCGAGGACACGCCCCATGAGAAAGGCGTTTTCTTGGGTTAACAGGAACGTGCTGTCTGCAAAGCTGGAGAACTCCTCTGCCGTCCAAGGACGCGGGGTCGTGAAGCATTGCGCATGCAAAGCGGCCAGTTCATCCGGTGTCATAGGATGACGGGGGCAGGGTCGCGAGGGGGGGCGGCATCCGCGGGGCGCAGATAAAGCGGGGCAGGGCGGCTGCCGTCCAACATACGGGTGCTGGCAATGCGGGCGGTGGCCTCTATCGCCGCGCGGGCGGTGGTTTCTACGTGATGACAGCCGAGGCGCAGAGCAAGGTTTGCGCTGTCGTGCCCGACGACCGTAAGACCCCCATCGGGGCTTTGAGACACATCTTGCAAAAGCGACAAGGTCGGAGGCGCCAACGCGATCCCCCCTATGTCAAACAGCTGAGAATAAGCTTTGTTCTGACGCGCATCGATCACTGCCAAAGTTTTCCCAGTTATTGAGGGCGCATCCGCCATCGCCTCCAAGGCGCTGACCCCAATGGCCGGTACACCCAATGACACGGCCAAGCCCCGCGCGGCGCTGACCGAGACGCGGATGCCGGTAAAGTTGCCCGGACCAATGCCCACTCCGATGCGGTCCAGATCAGACCAATTTTTGCCCGCCTCGGTCAAGACCTCCTCGAGGAGGGGCATCAGGCGCTCTGCTTGGCCTTTGGCCATGTCCTCGACACGGGTCGCGACAATCGTGTCGCCCAACAACAAAGCGGCCGCGCAATGCGCAGCCGATGTGTCAAATGCCAATGTAAGTTGATCAGCCATAGCGTCAGACTTAGGCCGCGACGGGGCGAACCTCAACCACTTCGGGGATGTAGTGGCGCAGCAGATTTTCGATCCCCATCTTCAGTGTCACTGTGGAGGACGGGCAGCCCGCGCAGGCCCCTTGCATATGCAGGTACACGATGCCCCGCTCAAAGCCGTGGAAGGTGATGTCGCCCCCATCTTGCGCCACTGCTGGGCGCACGCGGGTATCTAGGAGCTCTTTGATTTGCTCGACAATTGCGCCGTCTTCGCCGCTGTGTTCTGCGTGGCCACCGCTTTCGGCGGTGTCACCGGCAAGGGCAGGTTGGCCGGATTGAAAATGCTCCATCACGGCCCCCAGAATGGCGGGTTTGACGTGATCCCATTCCACAGTGTCGGCCTTGGTCACGGTGACAAAGTCATTTCCAAGGAACACGCCTGTGACGCCTTCCACAGCGAAAACGCGGCTCGCGAGGGGAGAGGTTCCGGCTGTGTCCGCCGACGGGAAATCCGCAGTTCCCATTTCCAGCACTGTCTGTCCGGGTAGGAACTTTAGCGTAGCGGGGTTGGGAGTGGATTCTGTCTGGATAAACATGGCGGGGCCTCTTTGATGTAGACTGTAGATATGAGACTGCGCAGGCGCGAAGTCAATAGTTTGGAATTATTCTAAGGTGGCTGGGCGTGACCCTAGCTCACAGCTTCCAGCCGCTCTTTCGTCATTTCCCCTGGTACGATTGTGACAGGCATCGGCAGGGTACCAGACTGGCGCGTCAGCTCTGTAACGAGTGGGCCAGGGCCTTGCTTGCCAGTGCCTGCACCAAGAACCAAAACGCCCACTTCGGGGTCGTCTTTCACCTGAGCCAGAATTTCGGGCACGGGTTCGCCTTCACGGATCACCAACTCGGGGTCGACCCCCTGCTTGTCGCGCATCCACTTTGCGAACACCTCGAAATGGGCGACGATGCGCTCCCGCGCCTCTTGGCGCATAATCTCGCCCACGCCAACCCAGTGGTTGAAATCCTCGGGCGGAATGACCGCCAGAATTTCAACGCCGCCACCCGTGCGCGCAGCACGCATCGCCGCAAACCGCATGGCGTTGAGGCATTCACGACTATCATCGAGTACAACAAGAAACTTACGCATGGCCAAAGCCCTCCCGAGTGCGGATCATGCTTGATGCGCACGCGCCGTGCAATACATGGTTTGCCCTGCCTGTATATTCTTCGCGGATTATTCTGACAGCGCCCAGTCCCAATACATCTCGCGCACCCGTTTGGTCACGGGGCCAGACTGGTAGGAGGTGCCATCGAATTCCTTCACCGGTGTGACTTTCATCATATTGCCGGACAAGAAGACCTCGTCGGCCTCGCGGAAATCTTGGAACGTCAAAACCGCCTCACGCACCGATACCCCATCATGGGCGAGGTTGGTCATATGTCGCGCGCGCGTGATGCCAGACAAAAAGCACCCATTTGGGATTGGCGTCAGTATTTCGCCGTCACGAACCATGAAAACATTGGCCGTCGCGGTTTCGGCTACATTGCCCAATGCATCTGCGACCAAGGCGTTGCCGAAGCCTTTGGCACGCGCTTCCGACAACATGCGGGCGTTGTTCGGGTAGAGACATCCGGCCTTGGCATTTACAACACTTGAGTCAAGCGTGGGCCTGCAAAACTGGGTTGTCGTCAAAGTTGTGGACGCCCCCTGCGGAGCCATGGGAATTTCTTCCAAGCAGATCGCAAAGCCGGTTTCATCCGGCTTCGGGACGATCCCCAGATCGTCACCGGCAATGGCCCAATACATTGGCCGAATGTAGACCGCGGCGGTCTTCGGGTAGGCGGACAGGCCTTCGCGCACGATGTCGACCATCTGCTCGGCGGTATGTGTCGGGGTGATCATCAGCGCAGCGGCGGAGCGGTTCACCCTTTCGCAATGGGCCAACAAGTCGGGCGCCACACCTTCAAAGTAGCGGGCCCCGTCAAACACCGAGGTTCCAAGCCACATGGCATGATCTGCCGCGCGCATAACGGCGAGGTCGCTCGCGTGCCAACTGCCATTGAAGTATGTGCGGATGTTGATGCCAGTTGCCACGGGTTTGCCCTTCCTAAAGTTGACTCACGCTAGGAGCAATTAGGTCAGGCGTCCAGACCTTTTCGCCCCGCCGCCATCAAAGCCGGAATATCCAGCGGTTCATTGGTCATCGCAAGGCTGCCGTCCTTGGCGCGCGGCCAGTCACTTGGCGGGCGATCTCGGTAAAGCTCGACGCCATTGCCATCTGGGTCGTTGAAATAGACCGCTTCGCTAGCTCCGTGATCCGCGGCTCCTTGCAATTTGCAGCAGTGCTCAAACGCGCGAATGACGGCTTGGCCCAAGGCTGCGCGATCAGGATAGAGGAACGCAGAGTGATACAAACCAGGTTCCTTGTTGGTCAGGCGGGACGTCCCTTTGGAGCGCCAAGTATTCAACCCAAGATGATGGTGATACCCACCAAAGGACATAAATGCTGCGCTGTTGCTGGATTGCTGAACTTCAAGGCCAACCACATCACGGTAAAACGCGATAGATTTCTCAAGGTCAGAGACCTGTAGGTGAACATGGCCAAGTGTTGGGGTTATATGTGTCATAGCGAACTCCTTTGCATCGAAGTTAGCCAAGATTTTCTGGTTGGGTAGGCCTGTGGGCGCATGGTGTCTGTGCGCCAAAGAACAAATGCCTCCGGTCTCGGGGGAGCGGGACCGGAGGCAAGTTAGATAACCGCCCCCTATGCCGGGACAGGGCGAGGGGCATTGCGGCTGGTGCTCTTACAGTGCCGCGAATCTGAATCGATTTTGTGACAGGGCCTTACCGCACCATCCCGACGATATCGTAGGTTTTTGCGAGGATCGGCTCGGTGATTTCGCGCGCGCGTTCAGCGCCACGGCTTAGAATTTTGTCGATCTCGCCTTGGTCCTGCATCAAGCGCGACATCTCGGATGAAATCGGGGACAGTTTGGAGACCGCCAATTCCGCCAGCATCGGCTTGAACTCCGAGAACTGCTTGCCGCCAACATCTGCCAGAACCTGCTCCGGTGTCATGTCAGAGAAGGCCGCATAGATGTTGATCAGATTGCGGGCCTCTGGGCGCTCTGCCAAACCTGCGACCTCGGAGGGCAGGGCGTCTGGGTCGGTGCGGGCTTTGCGCAGTTTGGCGGCAATCGTGTCCGCGTCATCCGTCATGTTGATCCGGCTCATGTCCGAGGCGTCGGATTTCGACATTTTCTTGGACCCGTCGCGCAACGACATCACCCGCGTCGCCGCCCCCTCAATCACTGGCTCGGTGATCGGGAAGAAGTCCACGCCGTAGTCATGGTTGAACTTGGCCGCGATGTCGCGGGTCAATTCCAGGTGCTGCTTTTGGTCGTCGCCCACGGGCACATGCGTGGCGTGGTAGATCAAGATGTCAGCGGCCATAAGCGAAGGGTAGGCGAAGAGGCCCACGGATGCGTTCTCGCGGTTTTTGCCAGCCTTGTCTTTGAACTGCGTCATGCGGTTCAACCAACCCATGCGGGCCACAGTGTTGAAAACCCACGCCAGCTGCGCGTGTTCGGGCACCTGAGATTGGTTGAACAGGATCGATTTTTCAGGATCAACGCCGGAGGCAATGAAGCCCGCGCATAGCTCACGGGTGTTGCGCTTTAGCGTTTCGGGGTCTTGCCAGACGGTGATGGCGTGCAGATCCACCATGCAGTAGATCGTCTCGAAATTTCCCTCGTTTTGCATCGTGGTAAAGCGTTTGAGCGCCCCGAGGTAGTTGCCAAGGGTCAGGCCGCCGGAAGGCTGGATGCCTGAGAACACGCGCGGTTGGAAGGCCGTGTTTGCCATGGTCAGTATCTCCGTCTGGATTTATCGGTCCTTGTCGCTTACCCATGGGCCAACAAGAGGTCAACCAGAGCAGGTTCCATGTATAACGAAAACGCTGATGAATCCCCATTTAACGCCTTGCCGCCAGTGGTTGTCGCCTTGGCCATCCTTCTGGCTGGGGTTGAGGTTATTTTCCAAGCTGGCGCCAGCGGGCTTGTGGGGGGCGCGCAGGGCATCGGCTGGCGGTTGTCTGCCGTGGAGGATTACGGATTTTCGGGCTACATTTGGGATCAGATGTTTGCGCAAAGCTACTATCCCCTTGAGTATATGCAACGCTTTGTGACCTATCCCTTCGTGCACGGAAATTTCACCCATGCGGCCTTCGCAGTGGTGATTGTGCTGGCTATGGGGAAGGCGGTGGGCGAGGTGTTTTCCGCGCTTTCCTTTATCAGTGTCTTTGTGGTTTCATCTGTTTTTGGGGCGCTGATGTATGCGGTGCTGACCAATGACCAAGCGCCCTTGTTTGGGGCCTATCCTGGGGCCTATGGGTTGATTGGGGCATTCACATTTTTGCTTTGGGTGAAGCTTGCGGCCGTGGGTGCGAACTCGATGCGGGCCTTTACGTTGATCGGCGTCCTGATGGGGTTGCGATTGGTGTTTGGTCTGACCGCTCAGTTGCTTGGACAGCATGGTTTCGGGTTGGACTGGGTCGCCGAGTTGTCAGGCTTTGGGGCGGGGTTTTTGATGTCGTTTCTTGTCAGCCCCGGTGGCTGGGGGCGGGTGCTGGCGAAGATGCGCCAGCGTTAACGCTTTAGGGAGCTTTTCAGCTCTGCCGGAGTGAAGGCGCCAAACAATCGTCCTGCGACTGCGTAGAATCCCCCGCCAGCGATCAGCAATATAGCCAGCGCTAGATAGCGCCAAGCGCCCGCATCAAACATCGGCGCAAGCAGCATATGCCCGCCATAAAGGAAACCGCCCATCGCGAAAGACGCCGCAATGATGCGTGGTGCGCGCGCGCGAAAACGATCATCGAACCGCGCAGCTTGGCCGAAGCCACGCGAATAGCGCCATAACAGCCACGCCATGCCCCATCCCGCCAGCGACGTGGCTAAAGCCGCCGCCAAGTAGTCAAGCCACGCCCAAAGGCCCACAGCCACAACGACGTTGATGACCATCGCCGCGAGGGCGAAGTAGAACGGGCGTTTGGTGTCCTCGCGAGCAAAATACAATGGCTGGAAGATTTTTTGCAGCACGAACGCAGGCAGCCCCAGCCCGTAGATCGCGACGGCCAAGGCGGTCGCGGCGGTGTCTTCTGCGGTGAAGCGACCGCGCTCAAACAGAACAGATATCAGCGGTGACGGAATGACCATCAAGGCCACCGCGCATGGCACGGTTAGGGCCAGCGCCACTTCTCCCGCACGGCTGATCGCATCTTGCCCACCGGCCGCATCATCCGCTTGTAGGCGGCGCGACAACTCTGGCAACAGCACAACGCCGATGGCAATGGCGACCACGCCCAAGGGCAATTGATACAGCCGGTCCGCATAGTTGACCCAAGCGATGGCACCTTCGGTCCAGCTGGCCACATTGCGCCCAACCAATAGGTTTACCTGCACCACCCCTCCGGCCAAGGCCGCGGGGGCTGCAATGATGGCGAGGCGCTTCAACTCTGGCGTCATGCGTGGCATGCGCGGAATAAGGCGGTAGCCAGCACGTGACGCGGCCCACCAAACCAGCGCCAATTGCGCGATACCTGCCACAGGGACAGCCCACGCAAGGAATGTACCGGTGAGGACCTGCAATTCTTGCGGGGTGCATTTGCACCCCACGGCGCTGAGCCCAAGGGCAGCAATGAAAATGACATTTAGCAACACGGGCGCGGCAGCCGCGGCAACGAAGCGACCGGTGGAGTTCAGAACCCCAGACAGCAATGCGGCCAGTGAGATGAACAAGATATATGGAAATGCTATGCGCCCGAAGAGGGTGGCCAGCTCCAACCGGTCATCGGCCGCGAAACCGGAGGCCATGAGCAACACCAAGGCGGGCATAAATATTTGGGCGATAAGGGTGAAAACAATCAGCAAGGTGCCCAAACCCGTGAAGGCATCACGGGCGAAGGTCAGCGGGTCGTCGCCGGATTCCACCTTCTTTGAAAACATCGGCACGAAGGCCATGTTGAACGCGCCTTCGGCAAAAAACCGGCGAAACATATTGGGCAGCGAAAAGGCGATCAAGAAGGCCTCTGCCACCGGCCCCGCGCCCAAGAACCCCGCAATCAAAACGTCACGCACAAACCCCAAGATGCGTGACAGCAGCGTCCACATACCCACGGTGGCAAAGCCGCGCATCAGTTTGCTCGGCTGGCTCATGCGCGCGCGCGCTCCGAGCCACGGGTGATGGCCTCGCGCAATTTGCGTTCAATCAGGGCCTGCTTTGAAGTGGCGTGGAACTTTAACCCGAATGTATCCTTCACATAGAAGGTGTCGACCACCTGCGCGCCATAGGTTGCAATCACGGCTGATGAAATCTGGATATTGGTCTCCGACAAAGTGCGCGCCAGATCATATAACAAGCCGGGCCGATCGCGGGTGTCGACTTCAATGATCGTGTAAATCTCGGAGCCCTCATTGTCGAAGGTAACCGATGTGGGGACCACGAAAGAGCGTTCGCGCTTTTTGATCTTGTCGCGCGGGGCCAAGGCCTCGCGGGCCAACACCTTACCCATAAGCGTTTTGTAGATCATGGTTTTCAAGCGGGGCAGGCGGCCAATGTCATAGGGGTGCCCGTCACCGTCTTGGATCCAAAAGGCTGCTGTCGCGAAGCCGTCTTTGCTGGTGTAAGTGCGTGCATCCACGACATTCGCCCCAACCAAGGCCAATGCCCCGCACATCCGCGAAAAGATACCTGGATGATCCGCCATGGCAAAACACGCACGTGTGGCGTCACGGTCTTCATCGGGGGTCAGCTCAATGCGGATTTCATCCGTCGGAATGTCCCGCAGCAGGTTGGCGAAATCCGAATGTGCTGTGACATGAAGCCCTTGCCAATAGGGCGGGTAGTGACGCGCCACCTCTCGGTTGAGGGCCTTTTTGTCCCACTCTGGCAAGGCCGCCCGCAGGTTTTTCTTTGCTTCCGATCCGCGCTCGTTGCGGTTCAAATCTTCCATGCCGTCTTCCAACCCGCGCCGCGTCTGGCGATAGAGCGCACGGATCAAAGAGGCCTTCCAGTTGTTCCAAACATCGGGCCCGACGCCACGAATGTCGCATACTGTCAGCACGCAAAGCAGGTTCAAGCGCTTGACCGACTTCACCGCCTTGGCAAAATCTCGCACGGTGCGCGGGTCGGCAATGTCGCGTTTTTGGGCCATGTCAGACATCAACAGGTGGTAGCGCACCAGCCATTCGACGGTGTCGCACTCCTCCCTGTTTAGCCCCAAACGAGGCGCGATGTAGCGGGCCATTTTCGCCCCCAATATGGCGTGATCCTCGGCGCGACCTTTGCCGATGTCATGCAACAACAGTGCTACGTAAAGAACCTTGCGGTTCAGCCCTTCGTTGAGAATGCTGGAGGCGACGGGAAGCTCTTCGATCAGCTCCTCGCGTTCGATCTGCGCGAGGTGGGAAATCGTTTGGATCGTGTGTTCGTCCACAGTGTAGGAATGGTACATGTTGAACTGCATCATCGCCACGATGGTTTGAAAGTCTGGGATGATCGCCCCAAGCACGCCCAATTCATTCATCCGGCGCAAGGCGCGTTCGGGATTGCCGTGTTTCAAAAGCGTATCAAGAAAGATGCGCGCGGCCACCTTATTGCCTTCCAACTCTCGGACCATGTCAATATTGGCCGCAATCAGCCGCATGGCGTCGGGGTGGATGAAATAGCCGGTGCGCAAGGCCTCTTCGAAGATGCGCAGCAAATTCAGCGGGTCGCTTAGAAACGCTTGGGTATCCGCCACATCCAACCTGTTTTTGCGGCGCACATATCCCTTCTTGAGGCGTTTGCGGCGGGCATTGCGCAAGAAGCCGATGATCGCTGGCTCTTGTTTGACATGCCGTTCCTCAAGATCCGTCAGCAAGATGCGGGTCAGCTCACCGACACGGGTTGCGTGCCGAAAATAGTCTTGCATGAAGTGCTCGACCGCGCGCCGTCCGGCCGTGTCCCGATAGCCCATCCGTTCGGCCACATCGACTTGCAGGTCGAAGGTCAATTGCTCCGTCGCGCGTTTCGCGATCAGGTGCATATGCGAGCGGGTCGCCCAGAGGAACCGGTCAGCTTGGCGGAAGTTCTGCAACTCGTCTTGCGTGAAAACATCCAGCTCGACCAACTCGTCCACTGTTTTGACGCCGCTGACGTATTTGGCGATCCAGTAGAGCGATTGCAGGTCACGCAACCCGCCTTTGCCTTCTTTGACATTCGGCTCCACGATGTAGCGCTGGCCGCCGTTCTTCTTCAACCGCTCCGCGCGTTCTTCCAGTTTGGCTTCGACAAACTCGGCGGCAGTGTTGTGAAACAGCTTGCCCCAAAGCTGGGCGTCAAGATCTTCGGCCAAAGGGGCGTGACCATCCACCATCCGGTGCTCCAAAAGTGCGGTGCGGATGGTGAAATCCTCGCGGCCCAAACGCAGGCAATCCTTCACGGTGCGAGAGGAATGGCCGACTTTTAGCTTCAAATCCCACAGGATATACAGCATCGATTCAATGATGCTTTCGGCCCATGGGGTGACTTTATAGGGCGTCAGAAACAGCAGATCCACGTCGGAGTAGGGCGCCATCTCCCCGCGGCCGTACCCGCCGACGGCCATGACCGCCAAACGCTCCGATTCTGTGGGATTAGAGATCGGATGAAGGTACTTTTGCGCGACATAGAATGTGGCGCGCACCAAACAATCTGTCAGATAGCTGTAGGAGCGAGTGACCCGTCGCGCCGCGAGCGGGTTGTCTTCAAAGAACGCGGATATGATGCCGCGCGCCGTGACTTGAGCTTCCGACAGGGTCGCGACCGTGGCTGCGCGCATGGATTTGGCGTCGGAACAGGCCGACATGGCCGCGTCAAGCTGCGCATGGAGTGCGTCCACGTCCAAGATTTGATGCGCTGGGCAAATAAGTTCGCCCGGCGCTGAAAGTTCTATATCGAAGCTTTTGGGCTTAGAAGCCGCCGAAGCCGAAGGATTTTGGTGCGGGATCAATAATCTGGACCTGATTGTTCGTCACTTGAGCGATCGCCATAGCACGTTGATTTGTGCCATCGGCTTTGAACCGGAATACCCCGTTTACCCCTTTGAAGCCAGAGGATTGCGTCAAGTTGCCCTTTGTCATGGCCAGCTTCTTGGACGCAAGGGCTCCGATTGCCGCTACCCCGTCATATGCCAAGCCGGCCAGAGGGTGCGCGGACGCTCCATGCGTCGCAGAATACCGCTGCTTGAACTTCGCCACAGGCGCGGGGTCCGGCAATGCGAACCAACCGCCTTGAAGACCTGCAAGAGACAGCGTTTGCGCAGGGACATCCCAACGGGTCAGGCCAATGTATTTGGTGACGGAAGGGCTGACGCCCTGTTCCGGCAACATCTGGGCCAGAAGCGGCAGCGCGCCCGTGCTGTCGGAGGTCATCATCAGCGCCGTAGCACCGGACTCTTTTACAGTTTGTGCAATCTTGGGGACCGCAGCAACAATACCCTCTTGGCTAAACTCAAACGAGCCGTCGCCGACGATTTGAACATTGGTGCCAGAGGTGGCCTTCACAATTGCGGAACGCCCGATCTGACCAACGGGCGTATTCGGGTAAACCACGACAACACGGTTGCGCCCCTGAGCGCTGGCATAGCCCATCAGGCGGGATGCAATGCTGTCGTAGGTGTTTCCAAGGACAAAAAGATTACCCCCCGCAATGGAGGTGTTGTTGGAGAACGAAATGATGTTGATGTCCGCTCCCGACACCGCCACGGCTGCGGCATTCGCCGCGTCAGAGCGCAATGGCCCCAAAATGATGTCGGCCCCAGCGGCGACAGCGTTGGTCGCGGCGGTTGCGGCCGTTCCGGCCTGTCCTGCAGTTTTGTAGACGGTGATATTTACTTTTTCGCCACCCAAATCTGCTGCAGCCATACGGGCGGCGTTTTCCAGCGCGCGGGCAAGGCCGTCATCGCCCGGTGTGGCAGAGCCGTAAGGTACAAGCAGTGCGACCTCGACAGCGCCGCCATTTGATTTTGCACCGCCGCCACTCACTTGGCTTAGGTCTATGTCACAGGCCGACACGACGGCCGCAGCGGCCATTGCTAAAACGATCCTCGCGCCCTTGCGAGCACTTCCCAAAAGGTTGAACATGTTATTACTCCAATAGTCCCCACCAAATGGCCGCCGGCACAGCCACACTTGTAGCTGCCTGAATACGAGGTATGGAGGGTCAAGTAAACGTGAAGACGAAGGGTATCGCAAATGACGGCTGCAAATCGCGTAAATTTGGCTTCGGCCCTGTATTTCATTGCTACGCCTATCGGTACCGCACGCGATATCACGTTGCGAGCACTCGATATTCTGGCGTCGGCAGATGTCTTGGCGGCGGAAGATACTCGGACTTTGCGCCGGTTGATGGATATTCATGGAATCGCTTTGGAGGGACGGCCGATGGTGGCCTACCATGACCACAATGGCGCCTCCGCACGGCCAAAGCTTCTGAAGGCCTTGGCCGAGGGTAAATCGGTGGCCTATGCGTCGGAGGCTGGAACGCCATTGGTGGCGGACCCCGGCTATCAGTTGGGGCGATCCGTGACGGAGGCGGGTTTCATGGTGACTGCGGCGCCCGGGCCATCAGCGGTGTTGACCGCCTTGTCGGTGAGTGGTCTTGCGACGGATGCGTTCTTCTTCGCTGGATTTGCGCCGACTTCCAAAGGTCAGCGCCAAAGCTTTTTGCGCGGGCTGGCAGAGGTTCCTGGAACTTTGGTCTTTTACGAAAGCCCAAAGCGTGTTCACAAAATGTTAGCTGATTTGTTGGATGTTTACGGGGAGACACGTGACGCCGTCGTCGCGCGGGAACTCACCAAGAAGTTTGAAGAAGTCCGCCGCGGAACGATTTCGGAACTGGTCGCGGAATTGGATGGGGTAACTTTGAAAGGCGAAGTAGTCGTGTTGGTGGCGCGAGGCGAAGCCAGCAGTTTCGACGAAAGTGATATCGATATTATGCTCAAAGATGCTTTGGGAACAGTGTCATTGAAAGACGCGGTGGCGCAGGTTGTAGCCACAACTGGCCAGCCGCGAAGGCAAGTTTACCAAGCGGCCTTGCGGTTGGAAAAGGAAGGAAAATAGTCATGTCACGAGTGGAGCGCGGGCGTACGGGATACCATGCGGGCCTTGAGGCTGAGCGCAGCGTTGCCCGTGATTACCTTCGCCGCGGATATAAGTTTGCGGCCCATCGATTTCGCGGAAGCAAGGGCGAAGTTGATCTGATCATGCGCAATGGTGATCAAGTTATTTTTATTGAAGTGAAGCAAAGCCGAACCCATGCCCGCGCTGCAGAACGATTGGTGCACCGGCAGGTTTTGCGATTGTTTGATACGGCCAGTGAATTTGTCGCCAATGAACCTGCGGGACAGGATACAAACATGCGCATGGACGTAGCTTTTGTAGATGGCACCGGCATGGTTGAGATTATCGAAAACGCCCTTGCGGCCTAGAGTGTGCGAAAATGCGACATCTGCAGTTCGTATGTAGTGGATTGAAAGACGCGCGCTGCTGGCCCATTTAGGTGCAAAGGGCGAAAGTTGCGCCCACTGCAGCAAAAGGACAGCGCATGGGCCTAAAAGTCGCCATTCAAATGGACCCGATCGACAATATCGACATTGACGGAGATTCGAGTTTTCGCATTGCCGAAGAAGCACAAGCGCGCGGGCACGAGCTGTTCTACTATACACCGAACGCCTTGTCGTATGAAGAAGGCGAGGTTTTCGCCGATGGCTGGCCATTGACCCTACGCCGCGAGAAGGGCAATCATTTTGAATTGGGGCCCCGTCAGAAGGTTAACTTAGCGGATTGGGATGTCGTCTGGCTTCGCCAAGATCCACCGTTTGACATGGGCTACATTACCACGACACATATTCTGGATCGCATTCACCCGGATACCTTGGTCGTGAATGATCCGACTTGGGTTCGCAACTGGCCTGAAAAGCTGAAGGTTTTGGACTATCCGGATTTGACGCCTCCAACCGCTATTGCACGCGACTTGCCGACGTTGAAGGCTTTCAAGGAGCGCCATGGCGACGTCATCTTGAAGCCTTTGTATGGCAACGGGGGCGCCGGAGTGTTTCGCCTTACGCCGGATGACCGCAACCTCAATTCGTTGCATGAGCTTTTCGCGGGGATCAACCGTGAGCCATTGATTATGCAAAAGTTCTTGCCGGATGTGGCGAAGGGCGACAAGCGGATCATCCTCGTAGATGGAGAACCCGTCGGCGCCATTAACCGCGTTCCAGCAAAGGGGGAGACGCGATCCAATATGCACGTCGGCGGGCGGCCAGAGAAGATCGGGCTCACAGAACGCGACTTGGAGATTTGCCGCAGGATCGGCGCGGACCTGAAAGACCACGGCCAAGTGTTTGTTGGCATTGATGTGATTGGTGGCTGGCTGACTGAAATTAACGTGACCTCACCTACAGGCATTCAAGAACTTGAACGCTTTGACAATGTGAACATTACCGCAAAAATTTGGGAAGTGATCGAAGCCAAGAGGGCGCGCTAAAACGCCACGCGGTAACTCACGGCTTCCGCAATATGTGAGGCGCGAACGGTCGGGCTTGCCTCCAAGTCCGCGATCGTGCGCGCCACGCGCAATACGCGGTGATAGCTGCGCGCTGACAGGCGGTAATGGTCTGCCGCGCGGGTTAGAAGTGCGGCGCCTTCGGCGTCTGGAGAGGCGACCTCCTTGAGCAACTCACCTTCCGCATCTGCGTTCACACGTACGCCAGCATGCGCCCCAAACCGCCTTTCCTGTAGGCGCCGAGCGGCTTCCACGCGGGCGGCCACTTGAGCAGTGGTGTCGCCAGAGGCAGGGAGATCCAGATCGGTAAAAGCCACCGGTGGTACGTCCAGACGCAAATCGAATCGATCCATCAGCGGCCCCGAGATGCGCCCCATATAGTCTTCGCCACAAACCGGAGCCCGAGAACAGGCCTGAGCCGCATCCGTCATAAATCCGCATTTGCAAGGATTAGCCGCCGCCACCAACATGAATTTGCAAGGATATCGGACATGCGCATTGGCGCGGGCGACAACGACATCACCTGTTTCAATCGGTTGCCTTAGGGTTTCCAGCACCGCACGCGGGTATTCTGGGAATTCGTCCATGAACAGCACGCCGTTATGGGCCAGCGAAATTTCCCCCGGTTTTGCACCTCGTCCCCCCCCCACGATTGCCGCCATAGAGGCCGTGTGATGCGGGGTTCTGAACGGGCGTTCACGGGAAATTCCGCCGTCTTTCAATAACCCCGCGAGGGAGTGAATCATCGAAGTCTCTAAGGCCTCTTCCGGCGATAACGGGGGCAAAATGCCAGCAAGTCGGGCCGCCAACATCGATTTCCCTGACCCCGGTGTTCCGACCAAAAGCAAATGATGGCGACCGGCCGCAGCAATTTCCAGCGCACGTTTGGCGCGTTCCTGTCCCTTGACGTCACGCAGGTCCTTCACGTGATTTGGGCGTTTCACTTCGCCCGGCTGCGCAATGGAAAGGGGCTTTTGGCCCGTGTAATGCTGTACAACTTCCAGCAAGGACGCAGCCCCATAGACACGAGCGGCATCGACCCAAGCGGCCTCGGCGCCACATTGCTCGGGGCACAATAGGCTGCAATCTTGCTCGGCGGCGGTCAGCGCTGCGGGCAAGGTGCCGATCACTGGCACCAATGATCCATCAAGTGACAACTCGCCTAGGGCCACGGTGTTTTGGACGTCATCTGCGGGGAGAATGTCCAATGCTGCCAGCAGGGCCAACGCGATGGGCAGATCGAAATGCGAGCCCTCTTTTGGCAGATCGGCGGGGGACAGGTTTACTGTGACACGTTTGGACGGCATGGCGATCGACATCGCGGTCAGGGCGGCGCGAACCCTGTCGCGGGCTTCGCTCACTGCCTTATCGGCCAAACCGACGATAGAAAAGGAAGGCAGCCCAGCGGTCACAGCGCATTGCACTTCGACCAACCGAGCCTCTATGCCCTCAAAGGCGACCGTATATGTGCGCGTAACCAAACTGACCCTCAATGCCGCCCTTCGGTGCACTGTGGCCAGTTGTTGGTTAACGCGAGGTTTACTTAGTCAGGTCCGGGCCATTTTCCGGCCTCATAAGGCAGATCGTAAGTGGACTGAGGATCGTCCTTCAGCCCGCGCCTGCGCCAGTCAAGAAATGTCGGGTCGGAAATTGTATGGGAAATGTAGCGCTTGGATACATCATTCACAGGCAAGTTGTAGCCGGCCAATCGTGCAGCAATAGGGGCGAAAAATGCATCGACGATGGAATATTCCCCAAACAGCCACGGCCCATCCGTGGCGTGATCACGTGCCAGCCCCCAAAGCTGCTCAATGCGCGCGACATCAGCTGCGATGTCGTCGCTCAGCGGGAAATCCACGAAGCTTTGCCGCAAATTCATCGGGCAGGCACTACGCAGCGCCCCATACCCACTGTGCATTTCGGCGACCATGCCACGGGCCAAGGCACGGGCCTTGGTCTCCTTGGGCCAGTAGGTCTTGTCGGGATGACGCTCTGCCAGCGTTTCAGCCATGGCTAGGCTGTCCATCACCACGCCACCTTCAGGCAAACGCATGACCGGCACAGTGCGCGCTGGCGCAAAGGGCTTCAGGTCCTCTTGGAACTGGGGGATATAAAACCGCGTGTCATGCACGGTCACGTCGATGTCGAACTTCGCGAACAGAAGCCAACCCCGCAACGACCAGCTGGAATAAGAGCGGTCGCCTATAAGTAAATCATAAGTCATGTGGTGAAGTTAGCCCGATATAATCTGCCGATGGAAATGAAAGTTTGTGCGCTAAACGCATCACGGTTGGTGATTGATTGCGCCTGCTGTCCAGCCAGCGGGGCTGATATCGATGCGGGTGACCGACAGGGGCTCGATTGAGTGTGACATGGCTTCATAGGCGGAAACGCCAAGCGCGCGCTCAATTTGTGACAAAATGACCCCCATGTGGGCGACGATCACCACATCTGTATGGTCACTTGCATGTAAGGCGTCGATTTTTGGGGCAAGCCGAGTGTGCAAATCGTTCCAGCTTTCGCCCTCTGGGGGCCTCACATCGCCAGGAGTTTCCCAATAGGCGCGGGACAATTCAGGGTGCATTTCCGACACCTTCGAGAAATGCAGCCCGTCCCACACCCCAAAATGTAACTCGCGCAGCGCCGCGTCATGGGGCAAGCGATGTCTCCCCTTTTCAATCGCATCAGCCGTTGCGCGTGCGCGAAGCAGGTCAGAAGAGACCAGCGCACAGGCCGCAGGCAGGTGGTCATTCAGGCGCGCAATTTTGCCCGCATCCGACAAATCCGCAGGGACATCGCGCCAACCGGTAAAGGTTTTTTGATGCGTTGGACCATGACGCACCCACCAGAAACGGGTGGTTTTCATGAGACACCATCGGGCATGTTGCCCTTCAAAAGCTGTGGCAAGCCCGCGATCACCTGCACGACCAATTGCGCCTCGGCTGCAAGATGTTGGTTCAGACGGCCCTGCGCTTCCCTGAAGTGCCGCGACATTGCGTGTTCGGGCACGATGCCTTGCCCGACCTCATTTGTGACAACAACGACTGTTGCGGCGCAGTCCCGCAAGGCGCGGGTAAGTTTTGAACATTCTTGGGTCAACTCGGCGCGCGCCATGACTTGGTTTGTTAACCACAAGGTCGCGCAATCCAGCAAGATGATCTGGTCGCGCGTTGCCATGTTCAATCTGCTGGCGACCTCAATGGGGTCTTCATGGGTGATCCACCCGTCGGAAGCGCGCATCTCTTGATGGCGGTCGATCTTCGCGCGCATCTCGTCATCGAAGGGCTGGGCGGTGGCGACATAGACCCTTTGCGCATCGCTGTTGCGCGAGACGATAAGCCGTTCGGCAAAACCGGATTTGCCCGAGGCCGCGCCACCAAGCACCAGTGTCAAAGGGGGAAGGTTGGCCATCATGATGTCCTGCAGTTGGTCCGGTTAGTGCCACGCGCAACATTGCGGTTGATCGAAAGGTTTCGCAAGCAACTGATTGCTCCCTGCGCTGCGCTGTCCTAACACTTAAGTAACACAATGTGAGGTGCAACATGCTTGCAGGGAAACGAATACTTTTGATCGTTGGGGGGGGAATAGCCGCCTTCAAGTCACTGGACCTGATCCGGCGTCTGCGTGAACGAGGGGCCACGGTGGTGCCTGTTCTGACCAAAGCCTCTGAGGAATTCGTCACCCCGTTGAGCACCTCAGCCTTGGCAGGGCAAAAGGTTTACCGCGATTTGTTCGACCTGACCGACGAGGCAGAAATGGGCCACATCGAGCTGTCACGGGCGGCAGATTTGGTGGTCGTGGCCCCCGCTACGGCGGATTTGATGGCCAAGATGGCGGCTGGGCTGGCGAATGATCTGGCCTCTACCTTGCTGATGGCAACGGACAAACGGGTTCTGATCGCGCCTGCAATGAATGTGCGCATGTGGGAGCATCCGGCGACGCAGCGCAATTTGGCGACTTTGCTTGGAGATGGAATTCTCACCGTTGGCCCCGATGTTGGTGACATGGCCTGCGGCGAGCATGGGCCAGGTCGCATGTCAGAACCTTTGGCAATCGTGGACGCCGTTGAGGCCGCATTGAACGACGGGCCGTTGAAGGGCAAACATGTGCTGGTGACCTCTGGCCCGACACATGAACCGATTGACCCCGTGCGCTACATCGCGAACCGCTCCTCGGGCGCACAAGGAACGGCGGTCGCACGGGCGTTAAGCGCGTTGGGGGCTGATGTTACTTTCGTGACAGGCCCTGCAGATGTGCCGCCGCCGGCGGGCGTCAAAGTGGTCAAGGTGCAAACCGCCCGCGAAATGAAGGACGCCGTGGAGGCAGCCTTACCGGCAGATGCTGCAGTGTTCGCCGCAGCCGTGGCCGATTGGCGCGTCGAGAACGCCTCCGGTTCCAAAATGAAGAAAGACGGATCAGGCAATGCACCCGCGTTAGAATTCGCAGAGAACCCCGATATTTTGGCAGCAGTGTCGCAATCAAAGACCAACCGCCCGCAATTGGTGGTGGGCTTTGCGGCGGAAACCGATGACGTGATCGCCAATGCAACCGCCAAGCGCAAGCGCAAGGGCTGCGACTGGATCGTGGCCAATGATGTCAGCCCCGAGACCGGCATCATGGGGGGTACGGAAAATGCGGTGACGGTGATATCGGATCGCGAGGCCGAGACTTGGCCGCGGTTGAGCAAAGAGCAAACTGCCGCAAAAATCGCCGCCAAGATTGCAGAAGTGCTGCAATGACGCCAGTTTTGCAGGTCACTTGGACGCCAGACGCAGACCCCACATTGGGCCTGCCATCCTACGAGACAGACGGGGCAGCGGGCGCAGATTTGCGTGCCAATTTGAACCAAGCTGACCGCGCGTCTGGCTTGTTGCTGGCCCCAATGGCGCGGATATTGGTTCCGACAGGGCTGCGTTTGGAAATCCCGAACGGATTTGAGGTGCAAATTCGCCCAAGGTCGGGTTTGGCGCTGAAGCATGGGATCAGCTTGCCCAATTCACCTGGAACGATTGACAGCGACTACCGTGGCCCGCTGGGGGTGATCTTGATCAACCTTGGTGAGCAGCCGTTTGAAATATCGCACGGCGACCGGATTGCCCAAATGGTCGTAGCGCCCGTGGTGCAGGCCAAATTCGCTCTGGCGCAAAACCTGTCCGATACGGCTCGGGGCGCGGGCGGCTTCGGGTCAACTGGGCGCGGTTGATATGGTTCTTGTTCTTGCCCTTGCCGGTGTGGCCATTTTGATTGGGCGACGTATGGGCGTGAGGGGACAATACTTGTGGGGGGCGGCTTTGGCGTTTCTTGCTTTGGTGCTTTTGCTTCAGCTGTTTTTGCCCGACGCACATCCTGTGAAAGAGGCAACCGGAACGCTGTCGGGCTGGCTGATCTTCATCGGGGTGGGCGGCGTGGGGCTTGCCTATCTATGTGCGTTGCGGGTGTTGAAGCGCCACGCGCAGAGCGAGGAGCCTGCCTCTGCCCCTTCCGACAAATTCACCGATGCGGAGCTGAACCGCTATGCCCGCCACATCGTTTTGCGCGAAATTGGTGGGCAGGGGCAGAAGAAAATGAAGAAAGCCCGCGTGCTGGTCATTGGGGCCGGAGGGCTAGGGGCACCTGTGTTGCAATATTTGGCCGCTGCAGGGGTTGGCACCATCGGGGTGATCGATGAGGATGTGGTCGACAGCAGCAACCTGCAACGTCAAGTTATTCACACGGATGCGCGGATCGGGATGCCCAAAGTTTTTTCGGCCCAAGCCGCCCTGCAGGCACAAAACCCGCTGATCACCGTGCTGCCTTACAACCGCAGGCTGGAAGCTGACATGGCAGCAGACCTGTTTGCGGACTATGATCTGGTCCTAGACGGGTCTGACAATGCGCAGACACGGTATCTGGTGAACCGTGTCGCCGTGAAACTTGGCAAGCCTTTGATTTCCGGAGCGATTACGCAATGGGAAGGGCAGTTGAGCCTGTTCCACCCTGCGAGTGGCAGCCCTTGCTATGCCTGCATCTTTCCCCATGAAGCTGCCGCGGGTTTGGCCCCGTCCTGCGCCGAAGTTGGAGTGGTTGGGGCTTTGCCTGGGGTGATCGGCTCGATGATGGCCGTAGAGGCGATCAAGCTGATTGCGGAAGCAGGGGCCCCGCTGAAGGGGCAGATGTTGATCTATGACGCGCTTTACTCCGAAACGCGGTTGATTAACTTGAAACGTGACCCGCAGTGCTCTGTCTGTGGACAACCCGCCAAATAGTAGGATTCACCCACAGGTCACACAAAGTGTTGTGGGTAAGACTAAATAAAGCCTTTACAGAAACTCCTCGAAACCCCAACATCTAGACAAGGGTCGTAGTGAAAAACGACCTGTAGTGTAGAACCCAGCTATTTGGGGGGCAGGCAACCCCAATAGGCACGATCTGGAAAAGGGGCCACGCATGTCGAGCTTAGAGCATTACATCGAAACCGAAGATCTTCACCCGATTGATTTGGTCGAGACCCTAGCAGCCCACCACGAGTGGGAATTTGACCGCATCGCGGAAGACCAGATTGCAATGGCCATAGAAGGGCAGTGGCGGACATATTCGATCACCCTCGCGTGGTCTGACTACGACGAAACGCTTCGGCTGGTTTCAACCTTCGAGATGGAGCCGCCCTCGGACAAATTGCCGGCCCTCTATGAGGTGATCAACCGCGCAAACGACACCTGCTGGACCGGCGCATTCACCTATTGGGAAGCGCAACGACTGATGGTGTACCGCTATGGCTTGGTGCTGTCCGGTGGCCGTGACGCGGGGCCTGATCAGGTCGACAAGATGTTGTCCGCAGCCGTACAGGCATCCGAACGGTTCTACCCCGCTTTCCAACTTGTGTGCTGGGGCGACCGTAGCCCGCAAGATGCGATGAATGTAGCCATTGCGGAAGCCTACGGGCGGGCATAACCTTCCCCCCTGACATATAGTGACGACATTGCAGGGGCTTCATGGATTTCACCGAAATAAACACGCGCGGGCTGGTTCTGCTGGGCTGCGGAAAGATGGGATCGGCTTTGCTGGAAGGCTGGCTGAAGGGCGGGATCAACGCAGGCGCGGTTCATGTCATCGACCCTAACCCGTCGGATTGGCTGAAGGCGCAAGGCGTCCACATCAACGAAGCATTGCCACAGGATCCGGCGATTGCGCTTCTGGCGGTTAAACCGCAGATGATGGGCGACGCGCTGCCGCGAATGGTTGCTTTGGGCAACGGGAAAACAGTGTTCCTTTCCATTGCTGCGGGCACATCAATCGCCCAATTTGAGGCGGCGTTGGGGGCTGACACGCCAATCGTGCGCTCCATGCCGAATACGCCAGCCGCCATCGGCAAAGGCATCACAGCAATCGTTGGAAACGACAATGTGACAGCCGAACACCTTGATATGGCCGAAGGGCTGCTGCTTGCTGTCGGAGAGGTGGTCCGCTTGACCGGCGAGGCGCAGATTGACGCGGTGACAGCCGTCTCGGGGTCCGGCCCCGCCTATGTGTTCCACTTGATCGAGACGATGGCCGCCGCGGGCGAAGCGCAGGGTCTGCCTGCCGATATGGCGATGCAACTGGCCAAAGCCACGGTGGCTGGGGCGGGGGCTTTGGCCAAAGATGCCGCTGAAGCCCCTGCGCAATTGCGCGTCAATGTCACAAGCCCCGGCGGAACAACGGCGGCGGCATTGAACGTGTTGATGGACGAGAGCAATGGCTTTCCAAAGTTGCTGGATGAGGCGGTGAAAGCCGCAACTCTGCGCGGTCAAGAGTTGGGGAAGTAGCGATGTCGGATCTGTCATTCGATGACTTCATGAAGGTGGACGTGCGCGTCGGTGTTATTGTGAAAGCAGAACCATATCCGGAGGCGCGCAAACCGGCGATCAAACTATGGGTGGACTTCGGGCCAGAGCTGGGAGAGCGGAAAAGCTCGGCCCAAATAACCAAGCATTATTCGCCTGAGGAACTCTTCGGCAAAAAGGTGATGGCTGTGGTGAATTTTCCGCCACGCCAAATCGGTAAATTCATGTCCGAGATATTGGTTCTGGGGGTGCCGGATGAGAATGATGAAGTGGTGTTGGTGACGCCGGACAAAGATGTGCCAATCGGCGGAAGGCTGTATTGATGAAGCTGCTCATTTCGCGCCTGTTGCCGCCTGCCGTGATGGAACGGGCACGTGCAGAATTCGACGTCACGCTTCGCGATACATCGGACCCAATGACTCAGGCAGAAGCCACACAAGCGATTGAGGAATTTGACGCGATATTGCCAACCCTTGGGGATCAGTTCACGGCCCAATCCATATTGGCAGCCAAGCCGCGCGCCAAACTGTTGGCCAACTTCGGGGTGGGGTACAACCATATTGACGTCGATGCAGCGCACGAACAGGGCATAGCGGTCACCAACACTCCTGGGGCTGTGACCGATGCGACGGCAGATGTCGCGCTAACCTTGATGCTGATGACCGCGCGCCGCGCGGGCGAAGGCGAACGGCTGGTGCGTGCTGGCAAATGGACAGGTTGGCAGCCAACGCAAATGCTCGGGCTGCACCTGACTGGAAAAACCATCGGTATCATCGGCATGGGGCGCATCGGGCAGGCGATTGCGGACAGGTGCAGGCACGGATTTGGATGCAAGATTGTTTACGCCAACCGCTCGGTGAAAGACATCGACGGGGCGACGCAATTGGGCAATGTGGAAGAAGTGGCCGCAGTGGCGGATGTGGTCGTCGCCGCCACGCCGGGTGGTGCGGAGACGCGGCATTTGATCGGGGCGGATGTGTTCAGCGCGATGCAATCGCACGCCATTTTCGTCAATATCTCGCGCGGGGATGTGGTGGACGAAGCCGCGCTGATCTTTGCACTTCAGGACGGGCAGATCGGTGGTGCGGGTCTAGACGTTTATGAGCAAGAGCCCAGAGTGCCAAAGGCCCTGACGGACATGGAGAACGTCGTGTTGCTGCCGCATCTGGGCACCAACACGTTGGAGGTGCGCACCAGCATGGGGATGATGGCGCTTGATAATCTGGCGGCCTTTGTGGCGGGTAAGGATTTGCCGAACCCCGTTTAAGGGAGCAAGCAGCCTTGGGCGTCAAATCCAAATGGATCGCGGTCCCATTTGGAAAATGGCAGGCCAGGGCGAATATCGACCCATAAGACCTCCGCCGCATCGTCGAACGGGACAATGCCGAGGGCTGTGTCTGGTACCACCTCCCAACCGCGCGTGGCCGCGACGGCCCGCAGATCGGCGGTCGTGGCGCAGGCAGAGGCTGCCATGGCCTCCAAGAAGCCCATACGCGCGTCTTGCCATTCACTGACGCCAGCGGAGTTCATGTCCAGAACAAAGGTCTGAAGGTTGCGTGCCACGTAGCCGGTTATGCCGCCGATACCCAACAACATGACCCCCAGCAGCAGTCGTTTCATCAGGTGTCTCCGGTTGCTTCGCGGAAATGCTTTCGGCATAGCGACACATAGGTTTCATTCCCTCCGACTTGAACTTGATCGCCGTCTGTCGCAGCGGAGCCGTCGGTGCCTTTGCGAATAACCATCGTCGCCTTCTTACCGCAGTGGCAGATCGTGCGGACTTCGCGCATCTCGTCGGCAAGGGCCAGCAGGCCAGCGGAGCCGGGAAACAGCTCCCCTCGGAAGTCGACGCGCAACCCGTAGCACATCACGGGGACTTTTAAGTCATCCACGGCACGGGCAAGTTGCCAAACTTGATCTTTCGACAACCACTGAGCCTCATCCACCATCACGCAGGCAATTGGGCCCTTTTTCAGACGCGCCGAGATCATGGCAAATAAATCGTGGCCTTTGCCATAAATATCCGCCTCACGGGTCAGCCCGATGCGCGACCCGATTTTTCCAGTGCCGGCGCGATCGTCAAAATCTGCGGTCAACAGGTAGGTTTCCATACCCATTTCTTGATAGTTATGCGCTGCTTGCAAAAGGAGCGTCGACTTTCCCGCGTTCATAGTGGAATAATGAAAATATAGTTTTGCCATGGCGTCCCCGTAGCAAAGCCGGCCATCAGGAGCAAGGTCGGTGAGGGGCGCGCTAGGGAAAGCAAACAAGACACGCGCTGATTACCCGGCAGCGCGTGTAATGACGCCCCTCACCTAAAGGGTGTGTTCAGCACAACACGCCCCCCATAGCCCCCATACCCTAGGGGCTATGAATACCTACCGTGAGGGAAAACAATTGCGCAGGGGAAAGGCTTTAGGCTATTCCCCGATAAGGCCAAACCGGCTGAGGGAAGACACGACGATGACGAAGATGAACAGATACCTGAAGAAACATACCGAAGCCTTGGTGAAGGATGTAGGTGTTGAGGCGGCCTGTAAGCTGACGGGGCGCTCTAAGGCCACGTTGGGTCGTTACTATTCCGAATCCGATGAACACGCCGATCGCTACATGCCTTTGGATGCTGTCGCCGCACTTGAGGCCGCCGCAAGTTTTCCCCATGTGACGCAGGCCTTGGCCGAAATTAACGGCAATGGCTTGGAAGTCGACTCTGGTCGCAAAAGCAATGACAAAAGCGCCAGTTCGGTTAACAGCAACGTCGTCGCCTTGGCGCAGCGCTTTGCCATGTTGATGTCAGAGTACAACCAGTCGATCTCGGACGGGATTATCACCGTGACCGAGGCGAAGCGGATGTTGTCCGAGACGCTGGAGCTGCAAAAAGTGCTGGTCGAGATGAAGCTGCACCTCGAAGACGAAACTATCTGAATTTGGACGTTAAAACCGACGACTGCATTTGGTCGGCAAAGCGAATGGCAGCGTTTCGGCGCGCTGACCTAGCGCGTCGGTACGGAATATAGAACGTAGCCGTCCTTGCGCGCGACCTCAGTGGCGCCTGTGTCGGTGACAAACACCCCTAGATTTTCCATGCCTTCGGGGCAGCCCACTAGATCCGCGGCATCGTCGAGGAACTGATTTGTAAACGCATCCTCGCCAATCCGGCGACATTGGTCGCCATCGGCACGGTAGCCACCCCCGAAGAAGGGAAGGGTGGTGCTAGTGGATGTCGGGGCAGGGGCGCAAGCCGCGAGGGCGAGGGCCGTGGCGGTTAAGGATGCGGTCAGAATGATAGGATGCATGATGAAACTCCTTTTGGGGTAATGGGGCGGAGTTTAGCATGGAAGTTGGGATTTACGGATGTTGGAAGAGGGAGGCATGTGCCGACGACATGACGGGCTTTACTGTTGCTAGCTATTGTTTACCACCATGGCCGTGTTGGAACTCAAAACCTCGGCCGTCAACTTCTTTTCCCGGTGATAACTTGACGAATTCCTCATACTTCGCATCTAAACTGGCTTTGAAACATAAGCATACGCAAATTCCGGCAACGCAAATTCCGACTGGAAGCCAATCAGTAAAATTGAGCTCTGTGGAGGCTGATATCTTAACGGCTATCGATGATTGTAAGTGAAAAATAATAAATAATATGGCAACAGAAATTCCGAGCCAAAGCTGTATGCGCAGGTGTGAAATTAGCTTGTTTTCGGGTCGGTGTTTTGAAAAATATGCATGGATTTCTTTGAGGTCAGTTTGTTTGAGAAACTGGCGCTCAATGTTGGCGATCATTACCAAATTTCGATTGTACCAATGTCCAGCGTCTAACACGTGCGCAATGAGCCAAAAGCATACTAGCAGCACTATGGATGTAGCAACTCCCGCACTAACAATGTTTTTTTCCACTAGGCTGAACGATGCTATCGCTGCAACAAGTGTGGCGACGGATTGCCAAACCACCACAATGTGGCGGTTTATATCGTTCAATAGTTGGTTGTACATCGCGATCAGAAAGCCCGATCTGGGATCCGATTCAATTTCTAGTTTAGCTACCATTCTTCATGCCCTCCTCGTGGTGTGCCTCTAGGATGTCCATAGTTTGTTCATATTTTCTAACGAACTACGCAAACAGGTTTCATAACCACCTATAGGGTGAGGTCGGAATGTTTCTCCGTCGAAATGATCCCCAAACGATGCGTCGAGCGTGAACCTGTTGGTGTCAATGCTTACAACATTGAGCGTTCTAGATAACTTGGCTTGAACGTCGGGACGACCGCCAAGGAGATGAACATGCCTATCTCCAAATGACTCCAATGGTATTTCAGTTCCGCCGTATTTGGTTGGCACACTAAAGGCCAAGCGAAACTCAACTGGTATCAGCTCATCAATGCGATCGACTAGCTTTAGATCCTTGGGAACAATCGCCACCGCTTCCGAATGTTGAAGTAGTTTTTCAGCTTGCGAAAGAGTTTCAGATAGTTCCTCGATATTGTCTACATCTCGAGCGATAGTTAATTGGGGCTTCAATTCCTTGGAGATTTCCAAGTGCTTTTCGAAGTTGTAGTTTTTCCAGTCAATGTCGAGAAACCCACAGTAATCAAAATCGCGAATGTCGCGGGTGTTAGTGTACCGCGCGCCGTTCTTCCAACCGTATTCGTGAGCAATCTTTAAAACACGTTTGCTATGACAAACGTATCGAACAACCTTTTCCAATTAATGTGTCCATTTATTTAACTTGATGCGGGCACATTAATGAGGAAATTTATGTTTGCAACGCCAATACCCCGATTTCACCCTCAACCCGTGCCTTCATGGCCAGCGCACACGCGTGGGCTGCGGCGGCGGTCGTAAAGTAGGGGATTTTGTCGTAGAGGGCGATGGAGCGGATATCGCGTGAGTCCTCGACGGCCTGCGCGCCCTCGGTCGTGTTGAGGACCAGCGACACCAGACCGTCTTTCATCTGATCGACGATGTTCGGGCGACCTTCATAGACCTTGTTGACCGTCTCGCAGTCCAGACCTTGCTCGACCAGCCAGGCCGCCGTGCCGCGGGTGGCGATCAGCGCGTGGCCGAGGGCTGAGAGCGCGGAGGCGGCCTCGAACATTGCAGGGGTTTTGTCCTCGTTGCGGATAGAGATGAACACCTTGCCAGTGCCGTCCAACGGCAGCTCGGTGCCCGCGCCCATTTGCGCCTTGAGGAAGGCCATGTGGAAGTTCTTGTCGGAGCCCATAACCTCACCCGTAGAGCGCATTTCCGGCCCGAGGATTGTATCCACACCGGGGAAGCGGGCGAAGGGCAACACGGCCTCTTTGACCGCATATGTATCGATGATCGGGTCGATCAGGTCGAAGTCGCCCAGCTTGGCGCCCGCCATAACCTGCGCAGCGATAGACGCGATGGGCGAGCCGATGGCCTTAGCCACAAATGGTACGGTGCGCGAGGCGCGCGGGTTGACCTCGATCAGGTAGATCACATCGTCCTTGATCGCGAATTGCACGTTCATCAGGCCGACCACGTTCAGGGCAAGGGCCAAGGCCTTCGTCTGGTCGCGAAGCTGCTGGATGATGTCGTCGGACAAGGAGTATGGCGGCAAGGAACAGGCACTGTCACCGGAGTGCACTCCGGCCTCTTCGATGTGCTGCATGATGCCCGCGACATGGACGTTTTCGCCGTCGCAAAGTGCGTCGACATCAACCTCGACCGCGCCGGACAGATAGCTGTCGAGCAGAACGGGGCTGTCGCCGGAAACCACCACGGCCTCGGAGATGTAGCGTTCCAACTGCGCCTGATCGCGCACGATTTCCATCGCACGGCCACCGAGGACGTAGGAGGGGCGGATCACCAGTGGGAAACCGATCTCGGCGGCTTTCTCGAAGGCTTCGGCGTCGGAGTGAGCCAGACCATTGTGCGGCTGCTTGAGGCCAAGATTTTGCACCAACTGCTGGAAGCGTTCGCGGTCTTCTGCCAGATCAATGGCGTCAGGGGATGTGCCGAGGATCGGGATGCCTTCGTCTTGCAGGGCTTGCGCGATTTTCAGCGGAGTTTGGCCGCCGAATTGCACGATGACACCGTGCAGGGAGCCGTTGTCTTGCTCCACACGCAGGATTTCCATGACGTGCTCAAAGGTAAGCGGCTCGAAGTACAAGCGGTCAGAGGTGTCGTAGTCGGTCGACACGGTCTCGGGGTTGCAGTTGATCATGATCGTCTCGTAGCCCTGCTTGGTCAGCGCGTAGCAGGCGTGCACACAGCAGTAGTCGAATTCGATCCCTTGGCCGATGCGGTTCGGGCCGCCCCCCAAGATGACAACCTTTTTGGCATCCGATGGGCGCGCCTCGCATTCGACCTCGCCCATCATTGGGCTCTCATAGGTGGAATACATGTAGGGGGTTTGCGCCTCGAACTCGGCGGCGCAGGTGTCGATGCGTTTGAACACAGCATTGACGCCAAGGTTCTGGCGGGCTTTGCGCACGTCGTTTTCGGTGCGACCGGTCAGAATGGCCAAGCGCGCGTCAGAGAAACCGAGCATCTTGAGGTCGCGCAGGGCGTCCTCGGTCATGGGCAGGCCGTCCTTGCGGATCACGGCTTCGGCTTCGATGATTTCGCGGATACGGTCAAGGAACCACGGGTCAAAGGCCGTGATCTGCTGGATTTCGGAATTGGAGAACCCGTAGCGCATGGCGTGGGCGATGACGCGAATGCGGTCTGGGGTTTGCTTGGCCAACTCGCGGGTCAGGGCCTTGTCGATGGCTTCTTGGGCCAATGCGGTTTTGCCAAACAGAACACCATCACGGAGCTCTTCTTGATCGGCTGCCGGCATGCCGTCCACTTCCGGCTCGTCAAAGCCGGTTAAGCCGGTTTCCATAGACGCCAGCGCTTTTTGCAGGGATTCGTGGATCGTGCGGCCAATTGCCATGACTTCGCCCACGGATTTCATCGCGGTGGTCAGGTAGGGCTCGGAGCCCGGGAATTTCTCAAAGGCGAAGCGCGGGATTTTGGTGACAACATAGTCGATGCTTGGCTCAAAGGAGGCAGGCGTCACACCTGTGATGTCATTGTCCAACTCGTCCAGCGTGAAACCCACAGCCAGCTTCGCCGCGATCTTGGCAATCGGGAAGCCCGTCGCCTTGGACGCCAAAGCGGAGGAGCGCGACACGCGTGGGTTCATCTCGATGACGACCATGCGGCCATCGGCTGGGTTCACCGCCCATTGCACGTTGGAGCCGCCGGTCTCGACGCCGATTTCGCGCAGAACCGCGATCGATGCGTTGCGCATCACTTGGTATTCTTTGTCGGTCAGCGTCAGGGCAGGGGCGACGGTGATACTGTCGCCCGTGTGCACGCCCATCGGATCGACGTTTTCAATGGCACATACGATGATGGCGTTGTCGGCGTGGTCGCGCACGACTTCCATCTCGTACTCTTTCCAACCCAGTAGGGATTCGTCGATCAGGATTTGATTCACTGGGGACGCATCAAGGCCGGTTTTGCAGAAGTGTTCGTAGTCATCACGGTTGTACGCGACGCCGCCGCCTGTGCCACCCAAGGTGAACGCGGGGCGGATAATGGCTGGCAGGCCGACGTATTCGATCGCGTCCATGCATTCTTCCATCGTGTTGGCGATGGTGGCTTTCGGATTCTCAAGGCCAAGGCGGTCCATGGCTTCGCGGAACAATTTGCGGTCCTCGGCCATCTCGATGGCGTCGCGTTTGGCGCCGATCATCTCGACGTTGAACTTGTCGAGGACACCCATTTCTTCCAATGCCAACGAGGTGTTAAGCCCTGTTTGGCCCCCCATTGTGGGCAGCAAGGCGTCGGGGCGTTCTTTCTCGATGATCTTGGCGACAACTTCTGGGGTGATCGGCTCGATGTAAGTCGCGTCGGCCATATCGGGATCGGTCATGATCGTGGCGGGGTTCGAGTTCACCAGGATGACGCGGTAGCCTTCTTCGCGAAGCGCTTTACAGGCTTGTGCGCCGGAATAGTCAAACTCGCAGGCCTGCCCGATAACGATGGGGCCTGCGCCGATGATCATGATGGATTTGATATCGGTTCTTTTTGGCATGTTCCGGTCCCCAGTTTGCGCAAATTATCGTGGGTTTAAGGAGTCCACCAAGTGGGCGCAAGGGCATGTAGGGAAGGGATTTGAGATTCTTTGTGTGCTTTGTGGCCCCAGTAGAGCTGCGCCCCATTTCTTGAAGCCGAAAATGGGGCGCTTTTGACCGTTTGGATCATTTTTTGGGAACGAAGCCCTCGGGAAATGACGAATGCGGCTGGGAAGCGCCATCGACATAGAGGTAATCGCGGGTGATCGGCACCGTGGTTTGATGTTTGTGCAACTGCACATGGTACAAAACATGTGGCATGTCAGACAGGCTGAGCTCAGAGGCGATCAGGTAGTAGCGCCACATGCGGATGAAGCGCTCGTCGTAGCCCATCTCGCGAACCTTATCGAGTTGATCCTCGAAGCGGATCAACCACTCATAGAGGGTTCTGTCGTAATGGGTCCGCCACACCTCAATGTCGGCGGCTTCCAGCGAGGACTTCTCCACGACGCTGACAACCTCGGACAAAGACGGAGTGTAGCCGCCCGGAAAGATGTATTTCTGAAACCACGGGGACAGATTACCCGGCGGGCCAGTGCGTCCGATGAAATGGATCAAGGCCACGCCGTCTTCCTTCAGGTTCTTTTCGATCTGACGGAAATAGGTTGGATATTGCGGCTGGCCCACATGCTCCAGCATCCCGACCGACACGATGCGGTCGAATTGTTCGGTATTGTCGCGGTAGTCTTGCAAGCGGAACTCAACCAAATCGGCCACACCCGCTTCTTTGGCGCGAAGAGTGGCAGCCTTGCGTTGCTCGTCCGACAGGGTGAGCCCTACAACCTTGGCGCCGTAATCCTTGGCCAATGTGATCGCTAAGCCCCCCCAGCCAGAGCCAATGTCGAGCACCTTCATCCCGGGCTCGATCAGCAGTTTTCCTGCGATATGGGCTTTTTTGGCGGCTTGGGCCTCCTCCAGCGTAAATGAGGGGTCTTTGAAGTAGGCGCAAGTGTATTGTTTGTCGTCGTCTAGGAACAGATAATAGAATGGGGTTGAAATGTCGTAATGATGCTCGGCGTTTTTCTTGGCTGTAGCATGGGGAATCCACTGATCCCATTTGCGTTTGGCGATGCGTAATTTGCGCGCAATGGATTGCGAAAGCGGTAGGTTTCCGCCCTGGAAATTCTGAACAACAAGGGTCAAAAGGCCCCGCACGTCGTCATTGTCGATGGTTAGGGTCTCGTCCATATAGGCCTCGCCCATCGCGAGTTCGGGATTGCGAATAAGCTTTCCGGCCAGCCCGTCATGCTTGAGCCGCACTGTGACATTTGGTGCGGCGCCATTGCCAACAGTAAAAATCGTGCCAGAATTTAGGTGAACCGTTAGGCTTCCTTCTTTGATGAGCTGCTTGAGCAAAGTGCCAAGTAGTTTATCCCACATAAGTATTGCTTCCCCGTTTGTGTTGTAGCGTTCGGCCACTATTATTCGCGCAGGCAAAGGGCCGGATTCTTAACAAGTTGTCAATTAATTCACGAGTAAGGCGAAATTGCGCCTCGTTTGCTTGACTTTGGGGCGGATGGCATGTGTATCGGGCCGACACCGATTATCGCCAAAGAGGGCCTATATATCATGCACGCTTACCGCAGCCATTCCTGTGCCGACCTGACCGCCGCCAATGTGGGCGATAATGTTCGCCTTTCTGGCTGGGTTCACCGTGTCCGTGACCACGGCGGCATCCTGTTTATCGACCTTCGCGACCACTACGGTGTGACGCAAGTTTTGGCCGACCCTGACAGCCCTGTGTTCAAGGACGTCGAAAAAGTCCGCTCCGAGTGGTGTATCCGCATCGACGGCAACGTCATGGCCCGCGCACCGGAACTGGTGAACGAGAAACTGCCAACCGGCGAAGTCGAGGTTTTCATCCGCGACATCGAGGTTTTGGGCGCATCCGATGAGTTGCCGCTGATGGTGTTCGGCGACCAAGAATACCCAGAAGAAACCCGTTTGAAGTATCGCTTCTTGGATCTGCGCCGCGAGAAGTTGCAGCGCAACATGATCCTGCGCTCGGATGTTGTCTCCTCCATGCGTCAACGTATGTGGGACATGAAGTTCAAAGAATTTCAGACGCCAATCATCACGGCCTCCAGCCCTGAAGGTGCGCGCGACTTCCTTGTGCCGTCCCGCCTGCACCCGGGCAAGTTCTACGCGTTGCCGCAAGCCCCGCAGCAGTTCAAACAACTGTTGATGGTATCTGGCTTCGACAAATATTTCCAGATTGCCCCGTGTTTCCGCGACGAAGACCCACGCGCCGACCGCTCCCCCACCGATTTCTACCAGCTTGACCTAGAGATGAGCTTTGTGGAGCAAGAGGACGTCTTCAACACCATTCAGCCGGTTGTCCAAGGCATCTTTGAAGAGTTCGGCGGCGGGCGCAAAGTTGACAGCGAGTGGGAGCAGATTTCCTACAAGGACGCGGCCCTTTGGTATGGCACCGACAAGCCTGATTTGCGTAACCCGATTAAGATGCAGGTCGTGTCAGAGCACTTCAAGGAATCCGGCTTCGCCATCTTCGCGAAAATCCTTGAGCAAGACGGCACCGAAATCCGCGCCATTCCTGCGCCAAAAGGCGGGTCGCGTAAATTTTGTGACCGCATGAATGCGTTTGCACAAAAAGAAGGCCTGCCTGGCATGGGCTACATCTTCTGGCGTGATCAAGGTGAAGGCATGGAAGCCGCCGGCCCGTTGGCCAAAAACATCGGGCCAGAGCGCACTGAAGCGATCCGCCAGCAACTGGGCCTTGAAGTGGGCGACGCGGCCTTCTTCTTGGGCGGCAAGCCGTCGTCCTTTGAAGGTGTCGCGGGGCGTGCACGTGTCGAGATCGGCAATGAGCTGGGGCTGACCGACCTGAACCGCTTTGCCTTCGCATGGATCGTCGACTTCCCGATGTATGAGGCAGATGAGGAAACCGGTAAGATCGATTTCTCGCACAACCCGTTCTCCATGCCACAAGGTGGGATGGAAGCGCTGCAAGGTGACCCGCTGGATGTGCTGGGCTACCAATATGATTTAGCGTGTAACGGCTACGAGTTGATTTCGGGCGCGATCCGGAACCACCGCCCTGAGATCATGTTCAAGGCGTTCGAGCTGGCAGGCTACGGCGAAGAGGAAGTGCGCAAGCGCTTTGGCGGCATGGTCAACGCGTTCAAATACGGCGCACCGCCCCACGGTGGCTGTGCAGCAGGCATCGACCGCATCGTGATGTTGTTGGCGGATGAGGCCAACATTCGTGAAGTGATCCTATTCCCGATGAACCAACGCGCTGAAGATCTCATGATGGACGCGCCGAACGAGCCAATGGCTGATCAGTTGATGGAATTGGGTCTGCGGGTCATTCCGCAAGACTAAAGCAAGAACCTGCCAAAAGGGGCGGCGCTCAATCATTTTTCAACGGAAATATGCCACGGATACGTTACACTAGCGTTATCCGAGTTGAAGAAAGAGCCGCCCCATGGCGTTCACGCCTGAAATTGCTGCCATTCGCTTTGGCGAAGGATTGTCTCCGAGCATCGCGCCTGCGAAATCTGTCGCGGAAGTGATGGCGCAGCTGCGGGGGGATGATCTCGCGGCCGCTGCCTTTCCCATCCCGCCTTTGTCAGATTTATATGGTGATTTCGCAAAGGTGAACGCACTGAAAAAGGCCGCGCGGCGGGGGCGGAAAGGCCCCGATGCGGATGATCTGTCTCGCTCCTACAAGCAGGCCAGACGGGGATTTAACTCACGCTTGCAAGGGGTTTTCGCGCCATTGGTGTCGCGGTCAATCACAAGCCCGCAGCCGTTTCGCGAAAGGCTGACTCGTTTTTGGGCGGATCACTTCACGGTGGTGGGCAAAACCAATCTCACGCGCAGCGCCGTGCCATTTTATATCGAAGAATCCATCCGGCCACATATCGCAGGAAGATTTGTGGACATGTTGAAGGCAGTGATGGTGAGCCCGATGATGCTGGAGTATTTGGACCAAAACACCTCCGTTGGGCCAAATTCGCGCGGGGCGCGCGGGCGGCGCGGATTGAATGAGAACTTGGCGCGAGAGCTTCTAGAATTGCACACGTTGGGCGTTGGGGGCGCCTATAACCAGACCGATGTCCGCCAATTGGCGGAGCTGTTGACTGGCATGAGTACGGACCTCAGCAAGGGGTTCGTGTTTCGCGCAAAAATCGCAGAGCCGGGTGCGGAAAATGTTCTGGGGCAGGCTTATGGCGGGGGCGCGCCAGCGGTTGAAGATGTCATGGCGTTCTTGGACGACGTGGCTCGGCATCCCGATACGGCACGACATATTGCGCGCAAGATCGCGGTTCACTTCACCTCTGATACTCCTGATGCGGGGATGGTTGCCGACATGACGCAGCGGTTTCGTGAAACCGACGGCGATCTATCGGCAGTCTATCAGGTGATGTTGGATCACCCGTTTGCGTGGTCCAGTTTCGGAGAAAAGATCAAGCAGCCGGTAGATTTCATGCTCTCGGCGATGCGCGTTTTGGAGGTGCCAGCCGTTTCCTTGCGCAAAATGAACCGAACCAAACGTGCGGCCTATGTTTTGACGCCCATGACAGCGATGGGGCAGCATTGGTTCAGGCCGGCGGGGCCGGACGGTTGGCCTGAAGAAGCGGCTGCATGGGTGACACCTCAGGGATTGGCGGCGCGAATACAGTGGGCGATGTCCGCGCCCTCGGCATTCTACAGAAGCCTGCCTGATCCGCGTGACTTCGCAGAAGTCGCGTTGGGGGGCGCATTGGACAAGAAGGTGGAATTCGCGGCCCGCGCTGCGGAGACACGCCGCGAAGGCGTGGGCTTGGTCCTTGCGTCACCAGCATTTCAAAGGAGATAGCAATGAGTGGCTCTCTGTCGCGGCGAAAGTTCTTGATGAAGGCAACGGCCTTAGGGTGCTCGGCGGCGGCAAGCCCGTTACTGACCCCCATGACCTTCGCGCAGGCCCCCGGTGAAAACCGGTTGGTGGTGATAATCCTGCGCGGGGCTATGGATGGGCTGGACGCTATCCGCCCGTTGGGGGATCCGCTGATACATCGCTATCGCGCGGGCTTGGGGATATCTCGAGAGAGCGCCGCCATGGATTTGGATGGGTTCTTCGCGCTCCATCCGGCGATGGCCGATCTTCTGCCGCTTTGGAGGCAGGGAGAGTTGGCGGCGGTGCATGCGGTGTCCACACCTTACCGCGATAAACGCAGCCATTTTGACGGGCAAGATCTGCTGGAGGCCGGAACCGGAATAGATGTGAGCGGTGCGCAGGCGCGTGAAGGTTGGCTGAACCGCCTGTTGCAAATTCTGCCGGGGGCAGGATCGGAGACGGCATTTGCGATCGGTCGGTCGGATATGAAATTGGTCGCGGGGCGCGCGCCCGTGTCGAGTTGGTCACCGGATGGGCGGTTGGATATGTCGCCGCAAGCTCGGCTGCTTCTGGAGGAAATCTACCACGATGACGCATTGTTTCACGACACCAGCACCGATGCCATCGCGATTGCCGATAGCTTGGGGCTTGCGAGTACAGACAGCTTTGGGATGTCGAGCAAGGATATGCGGGCAGCGGTGAAATCTGCGCGGGCTGCCGGAGATGCAGGAGTGTTGGCCGGTTTTGCTGCGCGCCGCTTGAACGAAGAATCGCGAATTGCGGCTTTCTCTCTTGGCGGATGGGATACGCACCGCGGCCAAACACGCGGCATCAGCAGAGCTTTGGGCGGGCTTCAGGACGCGATTTTGACACTGAAGCGTGATCTCGGCCCCAAATGGCAGAAAACCGCAGTGGTCGCAGTTACCGAATTTGGACGAACCGCCCGCGCAAACGGCACAAATGGAACCGATCATGGCACGGGGGGCGCGATGATAATGGCCGGAGGGGCTATTCGCGGTGGTCGCGTCTATGGCGATTGGCCAGGGTTGGACGAGGCCTCACTTTATGCGCGGCGCGACTTAATGCCGACGCGCGATGTGCGATCCTACATTGGATGGTTGATGCATGGGCTCTACGGAATTGAGCGGAGCAGCTTGGAAACGCTGGTGTTTCCGGGTCTGCAGCTCGGACGTGATCCCGGGCTTTTGGCTTAGAGTACGGCTGCCTGTGCGATCGCAGGGGCAGGTTGATCGCTGGTCAAATCTTCATTGCCAATGGACATTGTTGTTGTCACGGCAAGGGCCAGACCAGCGATGGCGGCCATCAGCATGGTCATGTCGACCAATGTTGCCCCCTCTTCGGAGCGCAGAAAGCTGTGGAGTGTCTTCGTCATTCGGTATCTCAACTATATGCATGGCCACGACGATTTTCGCCTTGGTCCTGTCGTGAACAAATCTGGCGACAAAACATGGCAACTTTGCGTCGCAAGGCAGGTTTCTACGGGGTTACTTTGGGAAGCGTAGCGGCGGAATTGAGCCATTGCACTTTATACAGAACGTCCTAGGGTTCCCAAAAAACCTACCGAGGTCGAGAAGATGACTCCTGAGAAACCGATAGACCGCCCGATCCTTGATTGGCGCGCGCCAGAGCGCCCAAACCTAGATGCAATGGAGGGGAGATATGTGCGGTTGGAGCGGCTTCAACCGGATCTTCACGCTGCTGATTTGCATCGGGCAAACTCCGCGAATACCGACATTTGGAACTTCCTCTCCTACGGACCATTCACCTCGGCTGCCACTTATCACCGTTGGGTGCGCGAGATCACCGAAGGGAATGACCCGCTCTTCTACGCCATCAAGCCGCATGCCACCGGAAATTTCAGCGGGGTCGCCAGCTATCTGAGAATATCTCCAGAGGTAGGGTCAATAGAAGTGGGGCATGTCAACTTTTCGCAAGAGTTGCAGCGCACCCCAGCCGCCACCGAAGCCATTTTCTTGATGATGAGTTGGGCGTTTGAAGCTGGATACAGGCGGTTTGAATGGAAATGCGATGCTGGCAACATAGGATCGCGCCGCGCCGCGCAACGGTTTGGATTTAGTTATGAAGGTTTGTTTCGCCAAGCCACTATAGTGAGAGGGCGAAACAGGGATACGGCTTGGTTTGCTTGCATTGACGCTGATTGGCCAGCGCTCAAAGAAGCCTTTACCGCTTGGTTGGACCCATCCAATTTTGACGCGGAAGGGAGACAAATTGAATCCCTGAAATCCCTCACAGGATTGGTGCGCGTCACAAGTGATCCGGCGCTTTAGACAAGTTCACGAACGCTAAGGCGCTTTTGAATAAGGTTTCGCGTAGCCTGAATTGCAAGGCGGCGACCTTCGCCGTCTGCTTCAGCGCGGCTAAGTTTGCGCGAAACCGTTTCAAGCTCATCATCATTGGCCAACCGCGAAAGTCCTTGAAGAAACGGCGCGACATAGGGCAAAGCATCCACCCCGCTGCCAAGCAATTCGTCCAAGTGGTGCAGATCTTCATTCAAAGCGATCGGATCGGGCGATACGATTTCATGGCTTAGCAGGCGCGGGCCTGTTGGTCGCATATCCGCAGGCAGATGTTTGAGGATGATCTGTTGAAAGTCGCAAACGGAGGAAAACGGCTTGGCAATGAAGTCATTGGCCCCCGATGCCAGCGCGGCCTCTGCCTGCCCATCGGCCCCGCTGGTGGCAATAATAACCGGTCGTCCGCTGGGGTCTTCGGTTGCCAGTTCCGCGATAAGGTCTGTGCCTGATCCATCGGGAAGCCCCAAATCTACAATCACCACTGAGGGTCGGTACACTTGCAAATGGCGATGCGCCGAGGTCAACGTATCGGCCCTGCGAATGCGGGCGCCGGACCGGATGCAAAGCAATCGGACGGCTTCGGATGCGTATCGGCTGTCTTCGACCACCAAGACGGTCAAGCCGAGCAAAGGACGTTGTGCAGTTGCGTGTGATGCGAATGTCATGAATGCAGTATCATCGGGCATATGAGCCTCCGGGCAGCTAGAGGGTGAGTCGGGTTCTGCCTCTATGCTGACTCCTCATACCTAACAGGAGATGAATAGCGCGGATTTTACGCACCTCAAAAGCTTGCAGCAGCTTAAACAGACCGCCATAACCGCCCAAATTACACGTTAAGGGAGACAATCATGATTGGCAGACTGAACCACGTGGCCATCGCCGTGCCGGATTTAGACGCAGCTTGCGCGCAATACAAAAACACATTGGGTGCGAAAGTCGGCGCCCCTCAGGACGAGCCGGACCACGGCGTAACCGTTGTCTTTGTGGAATTGCCCAACACCAAGATCGAGTTTCTGTACCCATTGGGAGAGAACAGCCCCATCCAAGGGTTTCTGGACAAGAACCCATCTGGCGGCATTCACCACATCTGCTACGAGGTCGATGACATCATTGTGGCCCGCGATCATTTGAAGGCAAGCGGTGCGCGGGTTTTGGGAACCGGCGAGCCGAAGATCGGGGCCCATGGCAAACCGGTCCTGTTCCTGCATCCAAAAGATTTTACCGGCACTTTAGTTGAGTTGGAACAAGCCTGATGGCCGTTACCTCTGCATTTGTGGTCTTTGCCGTTGTTTGGTTTCTGGTGCTGTTTTGCGTGCTGCCTTTCGGGACACCCAGCCAAAGCGAAATGGGCGAGGTAGCCCGCGGAACCCCGCGCTCAGCGCCTGCGAACCCGCGCATGAAGCGCAAGTTTGCAATTACGACAGTTGTGGCATTCATCATTTGGGGGCCGCTGTGTTTGGCCATTATCTATGGCTACCTCAATGCGGACACGATAAACCTGTACAAACGCTTCGGGCCGGATAGCTAACGTGCCAACCGGTGGTACAGATGTGCAAAGGTGGCCACTCCCAAAATAGGGATAAGCAGGTTCACAAACGGGATCGTCAGGGGCACTGCCATAAGTGTGCCGGCGAACCAGATTTGCCATCGGTGTTTTTTGCGAAACACGGCGGCCCCTTCGGACCCTAGTCTGCGCTGTGCGACCATTGTCGCGTATTCGCGCCCCAACAGCAGCCCGTTTACGGCCCAGAAAATCAACGGTGCGGCAGGGGGCAAGATGAAGCACAGCACCAAGGCCACAAGGTTGGCAATCAACATCAATCCCAAAAATCTGGAAGTTTCCACCATTACCTCGCTCAACGGAAGCGGGGTCACAGGGGCCAATCCAGGGTAGTGCTCTGCCTCTACGGCGTCGACGACACGGTCGAGGAAAAGGCCGGTAAACGCCGAGGCCACAGGAACCATCAAGAAAACCGACGCGCCAAACATCACAGGAACCACCGCCCACGACAGGGCATTGTCGATCCATGTGATTTCCCCGATCCACGGCAAGGAAAACGTATCCGGCACCACCAACCCGATGATCCAAGCGAAAACGACCGTAAAGCCAAACAACAAGGCGAGGGTCAGACCGACCCCCATCAAGAGCACTTTCAAAAAGCGCCGGTCGCCTATTTGGCCCAATGCTTTGAAGAAATCGGAAAAGATCATGTGTTCATCCAAGTTGTAATGGCAGCCAAATCTGGGCGCGGGCGGTCTGGTGGGGTGGTGGTCTGCGTCCCGAGGTGGATGAACCCAGCCACGAACTCATGCGACTTCAGGTCAAGGCCTTGGGTCAGGAAGGGGCGGTCATGGGCCGTCCACCCCGTGAGCCAATTGGCCCCCCAGCCGGCGGCCAATGCGGCGTTTAACAGGGCAAGGGACGCTGCGCCCGCACTCAAGATTTGCTCCATCTGCGGGATTTTGGGCGAGTCCTTTGGGGATGCAATCACGGCGACAGACAGGGGGGCGGTCAGGAACATGGCCGCGATTTTGTCGATCTGGTCATCGGCGTGACCCAATTCGCCCCCGCGCGTGCGTGCGAGTTCAGACAATCGAAGCAAGGCGGGTTGGGTCAAGACGATGAAGCGCCATGGCTCCAGCTTGCCGTGGTCGGGCGTGCGCGCTGCTGCGGTGAGCAATGGAAGCAGGTCCGCTTTGTCTGGGGCAGGGGTCGTCAGGGTCTTGTAAGGGCGCGAGCGGCGCGTCAGCAAGAAGTCGAGCGCGGCTTGATTCAAGTTGTTCATGGAAAGTCTGGCCCCCAAAAGGCAGAGTTGCGTTGCCCTTCTATGTCGGGCAGTGGGGGCCAGATTTCAAGGCGTTATGGCAGTTTCATGCAGCTTGCGTAGTAGCTAACGGTCGCAGGCCAATCAGAAAACAGCCCAACGACGCCCACATCTTGGGCAAGGGTGTCGATCACCTCGTATAGGTCGCCATCAGAGGTAATCAGATCGTTTACCGATTTGTAATACCACCCGCCGCCAGTGTGCAGCGGGCCGGAGCGCTCCAACGACCAGCTGATAAGCAACAGCCCAGCTTCACGCGCGGCTTTTGCGTAGTTGGAAGCAGCAAGTTCCCCATCCGCGTTGGTCATCAACATGTTCATTGAGGGGGCGAGATAGTTGACCCCTTGGCTCTTCAGCGAGGCGAAGTCTTCTTTCCATGTTGTGTGGTCTTGCTCGTCGAACCCGTCGTGCCATTGCACAAGATAGACGGCCTGCGCACCAAACTCCGGCTCTGCTTTGATCCAGTACAGGATGTCATCAAGGTTGAAGCTTTGTGCCCAAACATCTGTCGCGGGGATGCCCGCGGCTTTGTATTCGTCGATCATCATCTGCGCATAGGCCTCTTGGGTGAAGCCATTGAAGGGCATTGTGACCGCTGGGGATTTGAGTTCTGGCGTGAACTTGCCACCGGCGGATTTGATCAAGGCAATGCTTTGGGCGTGGGTCATCAAGCTGCCTTGGTGGGCATAGAGATCTGTGCGCCAATCCGCAGTGGCGTTCATGTAGCCCTCCAAGGTGGTGGCGGAGGAGTCTGCGGCGTCCATTTTGCCAATCAGGGTTTGAAACTCCGCCAGTGTCAGATCAGAGGTGCGGCACTCCGCGCTGGCCGGTGCGCCATCTTTGGCTGGCGAGAAAGGGGTCGTGCATTTGTTGGCCAGCTCAGTGGCCAGAATGTTGGTGGTGGTGTGCAGATCGTTTTGTGCGTGGCGGCAAACCAGTTTCTTGTCGGAGGTAAAAGTGACGTCGCACTCGATGATTCCTGCCCCCATGCGGGACGCGGCTGTGTAGCTTTGGGCGGTGTGTTCCGGAAACTGCAACGCAGCGCCGCGGTGGCCGATTGAGAAGGCTGTGCGGGTGACGGGGTCGTTTGCGCAGGACAGCAGCTTGTCCTTAAGTGCGCCATCATCCATCCGGTCGACCAGATACAGCGGGCGAGGCCCGACTTGCGTGTCTTGGCTGATCGCCGGAGAGGTCAATAGCGCGCAAAGCGTGGCGAGCAAATATTTGGAGTGGGTCATTGAGATGCCTTTGTAGAAGCTTGGTTTCGTCCTCGCATCTACTCAGGGTTCGGTGACAGTTTGATGACTGGCTGGCACGATTTGTGCTGAGGCTGGTCGCGACTTGGCAAAGACCAAAAGCGCGACCAGCGTGCAAAAGACTGCCAGTAAAACCAGCAGCCCTTTGACGATCATTCCTCAGCGTCCGTTTTCTTTTTGGCGGGCGCTTTTTTCTTCGCAGCAGGCTTTTTCGCCGCTGGTTTCTTCTTGGGGGCGGCCTTCTTCTTGGCTGGTGCCTTACGCTTGGTGCCGCCTTTGGATTGCTTCTCGACAATCAGCTGCATGGCTTGATCCAAAGTCAGATCATCCGGCGAAACCTCCTTGGGGATCGTGGCATTGACCTTTTCCCATTTCACATAGGGGCCGTATTTGCCTTCCATAATCGAGATGTTGCCGCCGTCATCGGGATGATCGCCCATGTCGCGCAGGGTTTTGGCTGCAGCCCCGCGCCCGCCGCGAGACGCGACTTTTTCTGCGAGCAGTTGCACCGCGTGGTTCATGCCCACAGTGAACACATCCTCAAGGCTTTCGAGGTTGGCGTTGGTGCCACCTCGGTTCGAAGTGGTGTCCGCATGTTTCAGATAGGGGCCGTACCGTCCGATGTTGGACCAGACGTTCACGCCGTCCTCTGGGTGTGGGCCCAAAAGACGCGGCAAGGACAACAGGCGTACTGCCTGAGGCAGGTCAATGTCCTCCGGCGGCCATTCCTTCGGGATCGACTGACGGTTCGGCTTTTTGTTTTCCTCGGTCACTTCACCACGCTGGGCGTAGGGGCCAAAGCGGCCTTTGTGAATCCAGATATTGTCGCCATCATCTTCGCCCAAAAGTTTACCTTCTGGCGGGATGGCGCTGGCTTCGAGTTCGGGGTTTGGCGGGCCGAAGGGGCGCGTGTATTTGCAATCTGGGTAGCGCGAGCAACCGATGAAAGCCCCGCCTGAACGCGCGGTGCGCATGGACAAGCGCCCTTCACCACAATTGGGGCAAAGACGCGGGTCCGTGCCTTCTTCGTTGTCGGGGAAGATATGTGGTGTCAGCACGTCGTTCAATTTTTCGAGCACCTCGGTGATCGACAAATCCAAGGCCTCGGCAATTGCCACTGAGAAGTCACGCCAAAAGCGATCCAGTACGTTTTTGTAGTTCCGCTCCCCTGCGGAGACGTCATCCAGTTCCCCTTCCAACGCGGCGGTGAAGTCATATTCCACGTAGCGCGAGAAGAAGTTGGACAGGAAGACCGTCACAAGGCGGCCTTTGTCTTCCGGAATAAGGCGGTTCTTTTCTTTGACCACATAGCTGCGGTCTTGAATGGTGGTTACGATCGACGCGTAGGTGGAGGGGCGACCAATGCCCAGCTCTTCCATGCGCTTGACCAATGTCGCCTCGGTGTAACGGGGGGGGGGCTGGGTGAAATGCTGTGTGCCAAGGATGGCTTCATTCGCTGAGATAACTGCAGCACCATTGGATTGCACCGAAGCCGTGGATTTGACATCTTCGACCACGTCATCCGAAGACTTTGCGGCCTTCTTGAACTCTTCGAAATACGATGTCTTTGCCAGATTGGCGGTCTCGCCTTGGCTGATTTGCGGCAGGGATTTGTCGTCATCATCAAGAACGGCGTCGTCGTCTTTGCCTTCTTCATAGACGCGCAAGAAGCCGTCAAACATCATCACTTGGCCGGATGCGCGCAGCTCGACCTGTTGGTCATCAGAGCCGATCAGGACCGTTGTGCGCTCCAGCTTGGCCGCAGCCATTTGCGAGGCCACGGTGCGCTTGTAGATAAGGTCGTAAAGCTTTCGTTGATCCGCATCGATGATCGACAGGTCCTCGACGCCTTTGGCCAATTCTGTCGGGCGGATACATTCGTGCGCTTCTTGGGCATTCTTTGCTTTGTTTTTGTAGATGCGCGGCTCGCCGGGGACATATTGATCGCCGAATTTGTCTTTGATCGCGTCTCGCGCGGCGGCGATGGCCTCTGGCGCCATGTCGATGCCATCGGTTCGCATGTATGTGATGTGACCGGCTTCATAGAGGCGTTGCGCGGCGCTCATGGTTTGGCGGGCACCCATGCCGAATTTGCGGCTGGCCTCTTGTTGCAGGGTCGAGGTCATGAAAGGGGCAGAAGGATTGCGAGAGCCTGGTTTGGCCTCAACGCTGGTGACCTTGAGATTGCGCGAGTTGATCGCAGCCACGGCCAATTCGGCAGCGGTGTCATTGGCGATGTCGAATTTATCAAGCTTTTTGCCGGCCAATGTGGTCAGCCGTGCCTCGTAATTCTGGCCACGAGAGTTCGACAACATGGCCTTTACGGTCCAGTATTCTTTGTTGTTGAACTTCTCGATTTCCATTTCGCGGTCAACGATCAGACGCAAGCAAACTGATTGCACACGGCCCGCAGATTTCGCACCCGGCAGGCGGCGCCACAAAACCGGTGAAAGCTTGAAGCCCACGAGATAGTCCAACGCGCGGCGTGCCAGATAGGCGTCCACCAGCGGTTGGTCCACTTTGCGCGGGTTTTTCATCGCCTCGGTGACGGCGGTCTTTGTAATGGCGTTAAACACAACGCGGCTGACGGGGGTATCCTTTTTGATGACCTTCCGTTTGCGCAGGGTCTCCTCAAGGTGCCACGAGATGGCTTCACCTTCGCGGTCGGGGTCGGTCGCGAGAATGAGGTTGTTATCTTCTTTCAGGGCGTCCGCGATGGCCTTGACGTGCTTCTTGGAGTCGCTGCCAACTTCCCACAACATGTCAAAATCATTCTCCGGATCCACCGATCCGTCTTTTGGCGGCAGGTCCCGAACGTGCCCGTAAGAGGCAAGCACAGTGTAGTCTGATCCGAGATATTTGTTAATTGTCTTGGCCTTTGCGGGCGACTCGACGACAACTACGGGCATAACTGCCTCTCCTTAAACGACTACAATATTGAGCGGTTACATGTGGCCGCGGCATATGTGTTGTCAACAGGGGTGTGATCAAATGCCCGTTGAGGTGTCGGGTTTCACGCCTCTATCACGGGGAAAATGGGTCTACGCGGCTCAAATGTCGCAAGTTTCGACAGCGAGGTGGGTGAAACTTTGAATCTAAGGGTCTATGTGGGGCGTATGAAATATTTAGTCTTTCCATTTTTGTTTGTGCCCACGATGGCCACCGCTGATTGCGTTGTGTTGTTGCACGGGCTGGCGCGCAGTAGTTTTTCGCTCTCGGTGATGGAGCAAACATTGCAAAGCAATGGCTACCAAACCGTAAATCCATCCTACCCCTCAACGACCGAAACCATCGGCGCCTTGTCCAACGCGACAATCCCCGCAGCAGTTGCCGAATGCGACGCCAATACCCCCATCCATTTCGTCACACATTCGATGGGGGGAATCTTGGTGCGCGACTGGCTGGAGGGGAATGAATTACCAAATTTAGGACGAGTGGTAATGTTGTCGCCTCCCAACAAAGGGTCCGAGCTGGTCGACGAGCTAAGCGCTTGGGAGCCCTTCGAGTGGGTTAACGGGCCAGCAGGGGCGCAGTTGCACACAGGGCCTGATTCCGTCCCGAATGTGTTGGGTCCGGTGGATTTTCCGTTGGGCGTAATTGCGGGGACGAAGTCAATGAACCCGCTCTATTCAATGCTGATTACCGGCCCTGATGACGGGAAAGTCTCGGTAGAGCGAACCAAAGTGGACGGGATGACTGACCACCTGGCGCTACCGGTGACCCATACCTTCATGATGAACGCCCCCTTGGTCGTAGCGCAGACCATGGAGTTTTTAGAGCAAGGCGCATTCGACCACGAACTGACATTGACGGAGGTCGCGGCTCAAGTCGCCGATGTCGCAGGGGAGGCGGTCTCGGAGGCCGCAGCCGAAGTCAGTGAAGCGGTCGGAGAAACTGTCGAGCAAGCTCTAAGCAGCGACTGACGGATCAGCCCTTTGGGGTGATCCGGTTCAGGTGCCCCATTTTTCGGCCTGCTTTGGCGTCCAGTTTGCCATACAGATGCAGGGCCACGTTTGGCTCGGTTGCAAGAGAAGGCACCTTGTCCATATCCGCCCCGATCAGATTTTCCATGACTACGTTTGAATGGCGGCTGCCATCCCCCAGCGGCCAACCTGCGACTGCGCGGATGTGTTGCTCAAATTGGTCGATCACACAGCCGTTCTGGGTCCAGTGACCTGAATTATGCACGCGTGGCGCGATCTCGTTGACGATAAGGCCCGCCGGAGTCACGAAAAGCTCTACGCCCAGCACGCCGATGTAATCCAGCGCATTGAGAACGCGGCCAGCCATCAGTACCGCGTCCAACCCAAGTGACGCGGGAATGGCGGCGGGAACCGTGGTGGTGTCGAGAATGCCGTCGCGGTGAACGTTCTGACCTGGGTCAAAACAGGCAACTTGGCCGTCTGCCGAACGCGCAGCGATGATCGAAATCTCGCAGGTGAAATCGACGAAGCCTTCAAGCACGGCCTTCGCCCCGTCCATGGCGTTGAACGCGGCTTCGGCGTCGCTGGCTTGGCGCAGGCGAGCTTGCCCTTTGCCGTCGTATCCCAACGTGCGTGTCTTTAGGATGGAGGGCGCGCCGACTTCGGCGACAGCTTTGTGCATGTCCTCCAAGGTTTCAACCGGTGCAAACGGGGCCACAGACAGACCAAGGTCTTGCAAAAAGGCCTTCTCGTTCATGCGGTCTTGGCTGATGGTTAAGGCGCGGCGGTTCGGCCGGACGTCCCGCAGAGTTTCCAGCAAGTCCAAGGCCGAGGCAGGAATATTCTCGAATTCATAGGTGATAACATCGACGCTTTCGCCGAACGCGCGCAGGGCAGAAGTGTCGTCATAAGACGCTTGGATATGGCGGTCTGCAACATGAGAGGCAGGGCAGTTCGCGCTTGGCTCAAACACGCAAGTCTTGAACCCCAGTCGAGAGGCGGCAACAGACAGCATACGCCCCAATTGGCCGCCCCCCAGAATGCCGATGGTCGCATTGGTTGGCAGCGGATTAGACATCTGTGGGCTCCTGCGGGATCGAAGCCGCGAGGTCGGCGCGCCATGTGTCCAGTCGCACAGCCAATTCCGCGTCTTGCAACGCCAAGATGCCTGCCGCCATGAGGCCCGCATTGGCCGCACCAGCGGCACCGATTGCCATGGTCGCAACAGGGAAACCCTTCGGCATCTGCACGATCGAGTAGAGGCTATCGACGCCGGACAAAGCTTTGGTTTGAACCGGCACGCCAACTACAGGCACGCGGGTTTTGGAGGCCATCATTCCAGGCAGATGGGCCGCGCCGCCTGCACCGGCGATAATCACCTGAAGCCCGCGATCTGCAGCGGTTTTGCCGTAGTCCCAAAGGCGATCTGGGGTGCGATGGGCGGATACGATCTTGGCCTCATAGGCAATGCCAAGAGCGTCGAGAATATCGGCGGCTTCTTTCATCGTGGGCCAGTCGGACTGGCTGCCCATAATAATACCTACGGGGACAGATGGATTGCTCATGATAGGGCCGCTTTCAGGATACTGAATTGAAGTCGTCCTTATAGCGGCTCGGAACGATCACGCAATAATATCTGGGACAAGCTGGTCTTCAAGGGCGGTAATACGGTCCTTGAGGGACAGTTTTTGCTTTTTCAGGCGACGTAAGGTCAGCTGATCAGGCGCGGCCTTCTCTTGCAAGGCGGCGATGGCTTCGTCCAAATCACGGTGCTCGCGCTTGAGGACTTCAAGCTTGACGCGAAGAACATCGTTCTTGGACATGTTTTCAGATGACTTCACGGGGATAGGCTCTTTCCTGCGGGTGGCTGTAATGTGGGGGGGCGAATGCGTTCTGTCTAGTGATTCACTGATCTTGCCCTTGATTCATTTCTCCTCACCCCCCATTTTCTAAGGACGGCTGCCTTCGGGGGCCAAATTTGCAAAGTCGCTAGAACCAACAGGACTGTGCCATGACAAAACTTACCTTGGGGTCACACCCCTTCTTGCTGGGGTTCGACCAGTTGGAGCGATTGGTGGAACGCACCGCCAAATCCGAAAACGGGTATCCGCCGTTTAACATCGAACAATCCGCCAAGAACGCGTATCGCATCACGCTGGCCGTGGCCGGTTTTGGTGAAGACGACTTGTCGATAACGGTCGAGGATCGCCAGCTGATCGTGCGCGGCAAGCAAGCCGATCCTGATGAGGACCGTATATTCTTGCATCGTGGCATCGCTGCGCGCCAATTCCAAAAGGCCTTCGTGCTGGCGGACGGGGTGGAAGTTGCAGGGGCGGAAACCGAAAACGGCTTGCTGCATGTCGACCTGAGGCGCGCGGTGCCCGATACGATTGTGCAAACAATTAAGATCAACAAAGGATAAACTCATGGACACACCTGTAGATCTGAAAACCTTGGGCGGGGACGCCCGTATCGCCTATGTCCGCGCCGTTGATGCAACTGAGTTGCCAGAAGACCTGCGCCAAGAATTGGGCGGCATTGATCAGCTTTATGCGGTGCATGGGGCCGACGGGGAGCGGCTGGCTTTGGTGAAGGACCGAGAAATGGCTTTCATGCTGGCGCGCCAAAATGACTATGCACCTGTGACAGTACATTGAGCGGGTTCGCATTTGACTGGGTTGATGCCTTTACGAATGACGCATTCGGGGGCAACGGCTGCGCGGTGGTGTATGACGATGGGAACCTGCCCGTTGAGACATGTTTGAAGTTCACAAAAGAGACCGGTCTGGTGGAATGCACCTTCATTGGCCCTTCGGATGTGGCCGACATGAAAGTACGCTATTTCTTCCCCACACATGAAATACCCTTCGCAGGGCATCCGACGATCGCTTCGGTGCATTCGGCCTTGTCGCGCGGGCTGATTTCGGGGCCGAATCTGACATTGGAGACCGGCGCTGGGATCATCGCTGTTGAGGTTTCTGACGACGGCTGGATCACAATGACCCAAAACGCACCAATCTTTGGAGATGAGGTGCCGGCTGAGAAAGTAGCCAGATGCGTTGGGTTGACCAAAGAGGATATCGTGGGGCAGCCGCAGATCGTGTCGACTGGGTTGCCATTCGTGATCACGGTCTTGCGCGATCATGATGCGCTGAGGCGTGCCCAGATCGATGTCGCGGAACTCAGGGAATTTCAAAAGACCGTGCGGCTAGATGGCGCTCCGGTCATGGAGCCCTATCTGGTGGCTTTAGGTGGGGCAACTGATGCGGGGGCCACATTTGGCCGCCTTTTGCTATTGCCGCCTAGCCCCGCAGAGGATCCGTTTACGGGGTCGGCCACCGGCTGTGCTGCGGCGTATTTGTGGCGTCATGGGATGATCGAGGCCCCGAATTACATTGCGCAGCAAGGCCATGATATGGGGCGGCCAGGCAATGCGCGCGTCGAGCTATTAGGCCCACGCGACGCGATTGCGGGCGTGAAAGTCTCCGGTCAGGGGCGCATTGTGATGTCAGGCGAGATGCGGCCCTAGTCTTCAAAAAGGCCGGTGTCGAAGCCATCAATTGTGGTGGTATTCTTCTTGCGCCAGTAAGCGTCCACGCCCTCAGGGCCCATATCGGCGTAATATGGCAGCAGCTCATCGTCGACGCGATCTTCTTGAAACGGCATCAGGGGGACACCTGTGCCGCATGAGGTCTGAAGACGGTCAATTTTGAATTCGAAAATTTGCCGTGACCCTGCCATTTCGGGAAATGCTTCGGCCGCTGCATCCCACTGTGCATCACGCGGATGCAAGGTGTTGACCGTGCCGTACAGCCGCAGAATTAGGGCGTCGCCCTCAAAGGCACAAAACATCAATGTCATGCGGTTTTGGCGCTGCACATGCCCCGCGGTTTCATTGCCGCTGCCCGTAAGGTTGAGCCACATAATGCGGGTGTCGTCCAAGATGCGCAGGCTGTCAGCCCCTTTGGGCGATAGATTAACAGTGCCAGTTTCTGCGGCCGTCGCAACAAAGAAGACTTTTTGTCGTTCGATGAAGCTGCGCAGACTGCCGTTGAGCTTGGTTCCATGTGCCATAGGTGATGCTCCTGTCTGCATGAGAACGTAAGTGGAACATTTAATTGGGTCAACAAAAAAGGCCTTCCCGTTGAAGGAAGGCCTTACTGTCGTTCTTTTTTGGGGAGGTGATTAGCCTTTGATCAGGCCCATCGACTCCAGTTTCAAAATCACCTGATGTGCGCAGTTGTCGACTTCAACATTCTCGGTTTCGACCGACAGCTCTGGGTTCTCGGGGACGTCATAGGGATCAGAAATCCCTGTGAATTCTTTGATCTTTCCTTCCCGAGCAAGCTTGTAGAGGCCCTTGCGGTCGCGACGCTCGCATTCCTCGATGCTGGTCGCAACATGGACTTCGATGAAGGCCCCAAAGGCTTCGATGTCCTCGCGTACTGCGCGACGCGTGGTGGCGTAGGGGGCAATCGGTGCACAGATGGCGATGCCACCGTTTTTGGTGATCTCGGAAGCCACGTAGCCGATACGACGGATGTTGAGGTCGCGGTGCTCTTTTGAGAAGCCCAGCTCGGAGCTGAGATTCTTACGCACGATGTCACCATCCAGCAAAGTAACCGGACGCCCGCCCATTTCCATCAATTTCACCATCAAGGCGTTCGCAATTGTGGATTTGCCAGAGCCGGAAAAACCAGTGAAGAACACCGTAAAGCCTTGGTTTGCACGCGGAGGACGTGACTTGCGCAGTTCTGTGACCACTTGCGGGAAGGAGAACCATTCAGGGATTTCCAAGCCTTCGGCCAAACGGCGGCGCAACTCGGTGCCAGAAATATTCAGGACAGTAACGTTTTCGCGGTCTTTGATCTCATCCGCGGGTTCGTATTGGGCCCGCTCTTGCACATAGACCATGTGCTTGAAGTCGACCATTTCGATGCCCATTTCTTCTTGGTGCTCGCGGAACAAATCCTGTGCATCATACGGCCCGTAGAAGTCCTCTCCCGCAGAGTTGGAGCCAGGGCCGGCATGATCACGACCCACGATGAAGTGCGTGCAGCCGTGGTTCTTACGGATCAGGCCGTGCCAAACAGCCTCGCGTGGGCCTGCCATGCGCATGGCCAAGTTTAACAGGCTCATGGACGTGGTGGAGGAGGGGTATTGGTCCAACACCGCCTCGTAGCAGCGCACCCGTGTGAAGTGATCGATGTCGCCCGGTTTGGTCATGCCCACAACTGGGTGGATCAATAGGTTGGCCTGCGCTTCTTTGGCGGCGCGGAACGTCAGTTCTTGGTGCGCGCGGTGCAATGGGTTGCGGGTCTGGAAGGCCACAACTTTGCGCCAGCCCATTTTGCGGAAGTAGGCGCGCATCTCGTTTGGTGTGTCGCGACGGGCGCGGAAATCATAATGCACCGGCTGCTGAATGCCGGTAATCGGGCCGCCAAGGTAGATTTTGCCCGCTTGGTTGTGCAGGTAGTTCACCGCAGGGTGGGCGGTGTCATCCGCGCCGAAGACTTTTTCAGCCTCAAGGGCTTTGTTCGGCTCCCATTTGTCGGTCACAGACATCATCGCCAAAATCACGCCTTCTTGGTCGCGCAAGGCAATGTCTTGGCCGACTTCGATGGACTGTGCGAATTCGTCACCCACGTCCAAGGTGATTGGCATTGGCCAAAGCTCACCCGTGGTCAGGCGCATGGTTTCAACGACGCTGTCGTAGTCGGCCTCGGACAGGAACCCTTTGAGGGGGTTGAAGCCGCCGTTCATCAACAGTTCTAGGTCGCAGATTTGGCGTGGGGTCAGGTCCCAAGATGTCAGTTCTGCGGCTTCCAGCTTCATTTTCTGGGCGCTGTCGTATGACACATAGAGTTCTGGGATTGGCGTTAAGGCGTTGTTCATTAGTCTTGTCCTGTCACTGAGTGGGGAGAGGCTTGCGTGAGTGCCGGTTAATTCGGCGTGAAGAGCGTCGTATTCTTCGAACTTTCGTTTGAGAAACGCGTTGGTGAGTTGGTTTTTTGTGGAGCCGCCGCGCGCCGTTAAGGCGTATTCAAAGCGTTGGCGTTTGTCTGGCCCTGCGCGGTTGCTGATCTTGACCAAACCGGCCTCGGTCGCCGCGCGCAAAAGGGAGTTGAGCCGCCCAAGCGACACCCCCAAAGCGGTGGCGGTCGCCCGTTGCGACGCCTCTGGCGTCAGATCCAGCTGGCGCAAAAGCCGGAAAAGCAGGTCTTCATTGTCCAAAGCGGGTTTCATCGGCGAGGTCGTATTTTTGGTTCAGGTGTGTTCACGGGTGAACGCATCGCAGATTTCACGACAAAAACAAGAGGGGATTTGCGGGGAAAGCAATGCAGCATTTGTCGAAGCAAAATAGCCACAGTCAAAAAGAGCGCCTGCCGATGTCTCGGAGGCGCTCTTGAAACCATGTGGTGCAGGCCGAAGGATTTCGGTGGATTAGTCTTCTTCGGACAAGAAGCGCTCGGCCTCAAGTGCTGCCATACAGCCCATGCCAGCACTTGTGACGGCTTGCCGATACTTGTGATCGGTCAAATCGCCAGCAGCAAAAATACCTGGGATTGAGGTTTCAGTGCTGTCGGGTTTGGTCACTACATATCCGCCCATATGAGTTTCCAGCACGTCTTTGACCAACTCGTTTGAAGGGGCGTGGCCAATGGCCACGAAGACGCCTTTGCACGGGATATCGGTGATTTCGCCGGTTTTCGTGTGCTTTACCTTAATCCCCTCGACGCTGAGAGGGGCCTCGGTGCCTGTGACTTCGACCAGCTCGTGGAACCACAAAGGCTCAATCTTCGGGTTCTTTTCCAAGCGATCGATGAGGATCTTCTCGGCCCGCAACTCATCGCGGCGATGGACCAATGTCACCTTGGAGGCGAACTTAGTCAGGAACAGCGCTTCCTCAACGGCTGTGTTGCCCCCACCGATGACGACGATTTCTTGGTTCCGGTAGAAGAAACCGTCGCATGTGGCACATGCGGACACGCCGAAGCCTTTGAATTTCTCTTCGGTCTCCAGACCCAACCATTTGGCGCGCGCGCCGGTGGCCAAAATCACCGCGTCGGCGGTGTAGATGGTGCCGCTGTCGCCTTTCGCCTTGAACGGGCGGGATGTGGTGTCGAGGTCAGTGATAATATCGCCGATAATCTCGCAGCCCATGGCCTTTGCATGATCTTGCATGCGCACCATCAAGTCTGGGCCTTGCACCTCGGTGTCACCCGGCCAGTTTTCAACTTCGGTGGTGGTGGTCAATTGGCCGCCAGGCTCGATGCCTTGCACCAAGATCGGGTCGAGCAAGGCCCGCGAGGCGTAGACGCCAGCGGTATACCCTGCGGGGCCCGAGCCGATGATCAAAACTTTGGTGTGGCGCGTGTCTGACATAGCGGATTCCCATCGGCGATTTTTGAAGTCCGACACATATAATTGCGCTGTGGCCCAAGCGAAAGGGGGCAGCGAACAATTTGCAGATCATTTGAAATATTGCGCAAGCTTGAAATATTATTGCGCATTAGGTGCCTCTGGCGTAAGACGTTTGGAAGTTAAGGAGTCCGCAATGGCCATGTCAAAACTCGACGAGATCGACCGCAAAATTCTTTCTGAGTTACAAACTGACGGGCGAATGACCAACGTAGAGCTGGCGAAACGCGTGGGTATTTCTGCGCCGCCGTGTTTGCGCCGTGTGCGGACACTCGAAGAATCGGGCTACATTCGGGGGTATCATGCCGATGTGGAGGGCAGGGCGCTTGGCTTCGAGGTGAAGGTCTTCGCGATGGTGGGGCTGCAAAGTCAGGCCGAAGCCGATCTATCTGCCTTTGAAGCGCGATGCGCAGAATGGCCCTTGGTCCGCGAGTGCCACATGTTGAATGGTGAAGTCGACTTTATCTTGAAATGCGTGGCCCCCGACCTAAGCGGCTTCCAGCGGTTTTTGACCGAAGAGCTGACTTCGGCCGAAAACGTGGCAAGTGTGAAGACGTCGCTGGTGATCCGCGTGGCCAAAGACGACCCCGGTGTTCCGTTTGAAGTCGTCGAAGAACGGCTGTCCCAGATAGACTAGGACCCGTCGCGGATTGCGTGCATTTCAAACGCGGTCATGCGGTTTGTCGTCTGCGGGCCAAAAAATTCCAACCCGCGGGCTTGTGGAAACAGGCGCAGCAATGCCTCGCGCATTTCGTCGTCGATCAAGGCGGCTGTATGCGGGCCGGGGTGAAAGCTTTCGACCTCCAACCCGTTTACCTTGATTGTCGCTTGCCTGTCGAAGCCAAGGTTAAACATTGAAATCGGGGAGGCGGGCTGCACGGAAAAAATCGATGTCCCATCATCGAATGCGCGGATCGGTGCAAAGGCCTTCTCGGTGCCGAAGAGAGTTCGGCATTTCGAATGGGTAAACAGAAGATGGGCGCGCTGGGCTAGAAGCAAATCTTGCGACGGTTTGGCAAGGCCGAAGGCTTCCGAAGTCACTCGATACAAGGCGCCACGATCTGCCGTTTGGGCTTCGCGCAAAGACATCTCGTAAGAGCCCACCCATTGCAACGGAATGGCCCCATGCTCGGATGTGGTGATCATCGTACCAGGGGTGAGATCTTCGACGGCGACGGGGCCATTGCTTGTCGCGATCAATGCCCCGCGTGCCATATTCGCGCAGGCGCATTCTACCACTGGAAGCGAGGGGGCGATGACGGTGTCGTAGCGGGCCTCACCTTTAGGGCTCAGCCATGCGATGTCATAGGGGCGAGATAAGGCACGCATTCGGGCGCGTGCCGGAGAGCGGTATACTGTGGACCGAGCTGCGCCAACTTCAAAAGCTGTCAGATTTGTGTGGGCGTCAGGGGAATAGGCCATGCGTCGTCCCTTTCAGGTCTATGCGTGACTGCGTCGGTCCCCACCGGCGCGCAGAAGTGCGTGTTTAAGATGTGTAAACAATACAAAGAAATATGTTCTTAAGTCAATAAATGGCACTTATTCGGCGCGTTTCTGAAGACAATGCAGTCTGGTTCACAGTACCGTTTCTGGCTTTTCCAGAATGCGCCAATCTTTCGCGTCGTGCTTGAGCAATGGACAGTTTCGAATCGCTCTGTCACAGTCATTTCACCCTCGAATGTGTCGGTGAATGAGGCGAATGGTGCAGGTAACAAGTAAAGATCCCACGTTGAAAGTTGTCTCGATGACGCGCTTCCACTTTGTGGCGGGATTGCCGAAGTCAGGGGCGCGGCAGTTCACAAAGCTGCTGGGGCAAAACCCGAAGTTTTGCGTCTCAAGCGATAGCCCCGCCGAGCGGCTGGTGGATGCGGTGTGCAATGGCGCGGATACGTCGGGGCAGCCATTCTCGGACATCGACGCGCGAACACATGCAGCCCTGCTCCGAAGCACGTTGGATGCGGCCCATCACGCCAGAGGCATCGACGCCGTGGTCGTTGACAACAACCCTAAATGGCTGTCGCATATCACGACATTGGGGGCAATTTTTCCGCTGTCGCGCTTTGTCATACTGGTACGAGAGCCAGAACGGATCGCTGCAGAAATCGCCGAAGACGCGGGAGAGGCGCAATCACCAACTTCATTGATGTCCCTCACGGGCGAAATTGGCCGCCCCATTTTGCAGTTGCAAAGCGCCCTGGACGGACCGGCCGCCGCGCGCATGTTACTGATCGATTATGACCGCATGCTGCAGGACGCCGAACAAGTGTTTCAGGCGACTTACAGTTTTTTACGGGAGCCGATGTTTAAGCATGATTTCCGCACGCTTGCTGGGACTGCAAAGGCCGCGGTGATGCCCGCGGCGAAGCAAGCAAGGCGGTTCTGGCTTCCTGGGGGGCAGGCCGCGGCAAGATCCCAAATTCCTGCGCAACCTATTTGGCGGCGAAATCAAAGCTCTGCGGCGACGATGTTGCTGTCCTAGTCTGGTGAACAAGGGGCGCTGATGATAGATGTTTCCCTGATTTGGCATAGGGTACGTGACTGATGGCAACTTTGAGCAATCAACAAATAAAGCAGCTTTTTGCCAAAGCGCGCCAAGCCCAAGATCGTGGCCGATTGCATGAGGCTGAAAAAGGGTACACGCAACTGGTGAAAGCGGCCCCGCAATTGGCGGAAGTCCGGTTTAACCTCGCGGAGGTTTTCGTGCGCCTCGGCAAAGCCGCGGAGGCGGCGGCACAATTTGAAGCCGCATTGAAGCTGCGCCCGAACGAGCCTGCGATTTGGACAAGCTATCTGAACATGGCCCGCCAACATCCCAACCCCAAGAACTTTGACGTTTTGCTAGATCGCGCAAAGCCGGTGTTGGGCAAGACACCAACATTTGCATATTTTAAAGGCCTTGCGGCCCTGCGCGACTCGCGATGGGATGACGCGGCAGATTTGTTTAATTCGGCTATTTCAAATGGGTTTCGACAAGCGCGCGTCTATGCTGAATACGGCAACGCGCTGGCAGAGTTGAAAAACTACACCGATGCACTGGCCCAATTTGACAAAGCTCTTTCGTTAACTCCTTTGAACGATATGATTTTGTTCAGAAAATCCAGCTTGCTGCAAACCATGGGCCGGATTGAGGAGGCCCGCGCGACTGTTCAAAAGGCGATCGAAATCGCGCCGAACTCCGGTCGGCATTACACCTTATATGCGTCGCAAACAAAGATGACAGCCGACGATGCAAATATCCCGAAAATGAAGACGGCCCTAAAGTCAAAACGTTTGGGAGATGAGGAGCTCCCGATGCTGGCATTTTCCTTGGCAAAAGGAATGGAGGACAGCGGACAATTTGGCGAAGTATTTACCTATTTGGATCAGGCCAACCATGCCGTCGCGCGTGTGTTTCCCTATGATGCAGCGGCGGTGAAGCAGCGGATTGAAGATGTTCAGGATTTGTATGAGCAGATCAAAGAGTGTCGTGGCCCAGTCAGTGACGCCGCGCCGATATTTGTGACCGGAGCGCCGCGTTCGGGGACGACGTTGGTGGAACAAATTCTTGCGTCACATTCCAGCGTCGAAGGCGGCGGGGAGTTGGGACTCATCCAACCCCAAATTAGCGATCTGTTGGTCAGTCCGAAAGGGGGAGGCAAACTGGATGGGAATGCTTTGTTGGCCGAATGCGTTGAGGCCGCAAAAGAGTTCCAATCACAGCTGCAGAACCTGTTTCCGGACGCCACGCATGTCACGGATAAATCGATCTCTAGCTTTTCATTAATCGGGTTTCTTGCCAAAGCGATGCCAAATGCGCGCTTTGTCGTGGTACGACGCGACCCGCGTGACAATGCCTTATCGCTATACAAGAACCAGTTTCGCGCTGGGTTGCATCGCTATTCCAACAAGCTAGAGGACATTGCGGTGTTTCTTCGCCAGTTTGAGGAGATGGTAGAGTTTTGGCGCGGGCAGTGCCCCGATGCTTTCCACGAAATACGCTATGAAGAATTGATCGCGGAGCCCGAGGCCCAGTCGCGTGCTCTTGTCGATGCTGTCGGGCTTGAGTGGGAAGACGCCTGCCTGTCCTTTTACGAGACCAAGCGCGAGGTGCGCACTTTATCTGCAACTCAGGTGCGCCAGCCGATGTATTCTTCGTCAGTCGGCGCTTGGAAGAAGTTTGAGGCGAATATGCAGCCATTTCTGAAAGCCTATGGCCCTATTGAGGAATAGTGCCGTTCAAGTTTGGCTGCGTGATCTAGGTGTATTGCATCCAAATGGCGATGATACACGCGGTTAGCGAGACATCCCCGCCACACGCAGGTCACCCATGTCATCGGACAGAGGAGTCGAAAGGATTTTCGCAAGGCCAGGTGCTTCATGTGCCAAGCGAGATTGCCAGTTCGGCTCTACACCACGTGCCCAAGGCATGGTCACATCCGTGCGCGCACTTTCTTCAAGAACCCAAGTCATCCAGCGGTTACTTTTACCCATTGTGTTTCTCCCAACTTATGGTGTCGGAGCGGTGCTGCGTGATCGCTGCGTTGTGGCCCCGTTCGTAAAATTCGTGTCCCGCTTGGGGACAGGTACAATCCACCACGGCAATGGGGCAGGGGCATGTCGTCGTTCAAACTTTCTTAAATTTCTTTGTAGATAATTGTGGCGAAGGACGACGACGATGCAAAGGAACGTGAACGCCAGTAATTCAAGGATATTTGAGTGTATAAGCTGCATAACGTCATCATTAGCAGCGGAAGTTTAAGGCCTGATTAAGGCGGGCGAAGGCCCTGCAATTGTCACAGTCAGCGAAACAAAGCAGCTTTTACAGTCGAACTGTCGCGATCAACCGTCCGTAATCGGCCTGTGATTGATGCACGCTGCGCCTGTAGGAATAAAAGCGCGACGGGTCAGAATAAGTGCAGTGGCGCGTCCATTCCGCGGCTATCCCCGCAGATCGCAGCCGGTGAAGGCCATATGCAGGCAGGTCGAACTGCATTTTGTCCCCTTCGCCGCTTGCGAAAAAGCGGGCGTTCTCGGGGTCCTCGTCATAGAACCGCTCAAAGTATTCCGGCCCAACCTCATAGGCTGCTTGGCTGATGCAGGGCCCAATCACGGCTTGGATGCTGTCGCGCGTGGCCCCAAGTGCGATCATGGCTTCGATTGTGTTCTCCAAAACGCCTGAAACGGCTCCGCCCCAACCAGCATGCGCCGCGCCGATGACGCCGGCGTTTGGATCAGAAAACAAAACCGGTTGGCAATCAGCGGTTAGGATGCCCAACGCCAAACCCGGGGTCGCGGTGACCATTGCATCTGCTTTCGGCTTTTCTGGCAGCGGGGCATCAACGACAACAACATCGGCGGAATGGCACTGGTGAACAGAAATCAGGTGGCTTGGCTCTACCTGCATGGCTTGGGCCACGCGCGTGCGATTGACCAATACTGCTTCGGATTGATCGGACGATCCTTGGCCGCAGTTTAGTCCCTCGAAAATCCCCGAAGAGGCCCCGCCTTTACGCGTGAAAAACCCATGCCGAACGCTGCCCAATACATCTGATGTAAGAATTTCCAATGTCATGATGAACTCGCCATATCAAAGCCAGGAGGGTGGGATGCGCCCCGCGGAGTGAGTGCAATTGCTTTGAACAGCGTCCCCATTTCCTCCGGATGCGTCAAGCGCCGATGCGCGGCAACATGCTGATCCAGCGCCGCGCCGTGCAAATTTTGTGCCAAGGCCTGTGCGCGTTGGGTGATGCCGAGGTGCTCTAGCAAAACGCCTTGCGGGGTCATGCGGCTAACTTGGCAGGTGGCGGCGGCCGAGAGCGCCTCAAAGTCGACATGCGCCGTCAAATCAGCCTGCCCAGGGGCCGCAAGCGGCGACACTGGTGCATGGTTTTCCAGCGCTTGAAATGTATCTCCCAAAGATCGCCAATCGCCATAGTCGACGATAATCCCTGCGCCGCCCTGCGAGACCCGTGCTGAAATCTCTGCCATCACTGGCGCGGCGTATGGGCAAAGCTCCACCACATCGCCGGCGCCCGTATCCGCAAGCCGGTGGGAGAGGGCATCGATGCGGGTGTCCTCGGTCAGGCCAAAGGATAACGCGTCACCTTGCAATCCAATGCGACGCTCGTTCCAGCCGTGTGTGCCACGGATAAACTGGCGGATAGGCAGGGCATCGAAGAACTCATTCGCAAGCAGCAACACTGGGCCGTCCGGTAGTGCCGCCGTAGAATCAACCCAAGTGACATCTGCCCCGACAAGTGTTTGAGACTGGACTTCGCGTAAATGGGCGCTGGCCTCGACCAAGACCACTTTGCGCGGGAAGTCGGGGATGCGTGCCGTCGCGCGCAGCACGTCTTTCATCAAGGTGCCGCGTCCGGGGCCAAGCTCTGCCAAATAGGCGTCGGGCTGCCCTTGATCCATCCATGCTTGCGCAAGGCTCAAGCCCAATAGCTCACCGAACATCTGGCTGACTTCGGGAGCAGTGACAAAGTCGCCGGAGGCTCCAAACGGGTCACGCGTTGCATAATAGCCGTGGTCGGGATGTAGCAAACAGGCCTGCATATAATCGGCCAACGTCATTGGGCCATCCGTCGCGATTTGCCGCGTTAGAAGGTCTCCAAGGGCCGTCATGCACGTTTGGCCCGCGCGATGAGGGCGAGGCCCAATAGGATCATCGGGATTGACAGGATTTGCCCCATGGTCAGCCCGTATCCCCCCATGTGCCACGCCAAGCCCAGTGGATTTCCCTCGCTCACAAACAGGGCATCCGGCTGGCGGAAAAACTCCACAAATCCACGGGCAATTCCGTACCCTGCGAGAAAGACGCCGATCATCGCGCCAGAGCGCATCAGCCAACCGCGACGATACGCGAGCCACAACATAAGTAATCCAAGCACCAGCCCCTCAAGACCTGCCTCATAAAGCTGTGAAGGGTGACGGGTGCAAATGCCCTCTACATTGGGGCAGTTTTGTGCGGCTTGACCAGGAAAGGCAAAGGCCCACGGCACATCAGTCGGGCGCCCCCACAGCTCGGCGTTGATGAAATTGGCGAGGCGCCCCAACATCAGTCCAGCCGGTGCCGAGACCGCCACAGCGTCCCCCACTTGCAAGGTAGGAAGCTTGTACTTCCAGCAATACGCCAGACCTGCGGCGACAACGCCGAGGAAGCCGCCATGGAAGGACATGCCGCCCTCCCAAACCTTTAAGATGTCGACGGGGTTGGATAGGAAATAGCTGGGCTGGTAGAACAAAACATAGCCCAATCGCCCGCCCAACACGACGCCAAGTATGGCCCAAGTCAACAGGTCTTCGGGCTGCTCCTTTGTCATGGGCGCGCCGCGATCGCCCCACAGCAAAGGGCGTTTCATCAAGTCGACCACAATGCGCCAAGCAATGACCAGCCCGACGATATACGCCAGCGCGTACCATCGCAGCGCAAAGGAGAAACTTCCCAACTCAAGTGTGAAAATTTCGGGACTGATGTCGGGAAAGGGCAGGGCAAATATTGTCATGGCCGTTTCGTGCGCTGAGGCTGCGACGAAGTCAACCTTGTGCATGGACGCAACCCAACCCATATAGGGGCAAGTGACGAAGGAGTGACGCCATGCAGACCCGCAACAAATTTTTCGATGATATGTCGCAACTGATGACCAACGCGATGGGCGTGGCGCAGGGTGCGAAAGGCGAAGCAGACAATGCCTTTAAGGGGATGCTGGACCGTTGGCTGGCGGATCGTGATTTCGTCACGCGTGACGAGTTTGAAGCTGTGCGGTTGATGGCTCAAAAAGCCCGCGAAGAGAATGAGGCCTTGAAGGCCCGCCTTGATGCGTTGGAGCCGAAGAAAAAGACAGCAGCCAAGAAGTCTTAGGCTGCGACCTGTTTTCTTGGGAATCGCAGGTGCTTTTCAGGGCGCTGAAAACTGGTGATTCCTTACCACAAATCTTGATACAGCCGCACAATGTCGTCTTGCGTGGGGATGCGCGGGTTGTTTTGTGGTGACCCCGAAGCCAAGGCCTGCTGGGCCATAGTCGGCAGCAGCGCGAAATAGCGGTCTTTGTTCAACCCCTGCGCGGAAGGGGCGGGAACCTTGAGATCATCATTGAGGCGTCGCAACCCTTCGACCAGTTTCCCGCAGGCCAATTGGTCGCTGTCGCCAGTGGTCGCCATCTCCATGACGCGGGCACAATCGGCATAGCGGTCTTGAGCGTGGTCAACTGAAAACGCCGTGACGTCTGGCAAAAGCATGGCATTGGACAACCCGTGTGCCACGTGAAAATGCGCGCCGATGGGGCGACTCATACCGTGCACCAAGGCCACTGACGCGTTTGAAAACGCCATTCCCGCCTGAGACGCCGCCAGCATCAGCCCTTCTCGTGCTTCTGTATTGGTGCCGTCCAAGCAGGCCGCCCGCACGTGTTTTGCAATGAGTGGCATTGCACTAAGAGCGAAGGCATCCGTATAGGAAAAAGCCTTGCGCGACACATATGCCTCCATCGCGTGGGTCAAGCTGTCGATCGCCGTATCAGCGGTTATGCGCCACGGTTTGGTGGTTGTGAATTCCCAATCGATGAGGGCGGCAGTTGCCACGGCCGCCAGACCTGACAGGTTGTATTTTTCGGTCTTTGCGGTGTCAGTGATCACGCACCACCGCGTCAACTCGGACCCTGTCCCCCCAGTGGTCGGGATCAAAATCAGCGGCGGGCCACATTTGTCGATCTGTGTTGGAGCCTTGTAGTCGCGCACATGACCAGAGTTCACCGACATGAAAGAAATCGCCTTGGCCGTATCCATCGACGAGCCGCCGCCCAACCCGATGACACAGTCGTAGTCCTCTGCGTCGAAAGCGGCCAACCCTGCATCAAGGCAGATGTCTGTTGGGTCCTCAACCACCCCGTCGAAAAGTCCGTAGTGGATCCCCGCAGTGTCCAAAACGCGCGTTACTTTGGCGACATGGCCCAGTTTGACCAAGTTTTCATCCGTTACAATCAGCGGGTGCGACAGCCGGAGCTGCTCCAGAACTTGGGCGACCTCCGCGGAAACACCGCCACCGATACGAATAATGCGTGGGGATTGAACGCGCCCGATGGTCATCCTGCTCTCCTTAATGAATTCGAAAAGGGTGCCTTGATGTGGCTGAACATGCAAGCAACCTTGCCTTTTCCTAGCTGCGTCACTTAGGCTCCTGAGGTCCAAACAATCAGGGAATCTGATCCATGCTTCGTTTCGCTGCTGCGGCACTTGCCGCCTTCACTGCCACTGCTGCCTGTGCCGATGGGCATTTGCCCGACTTAGAGGGCAAAGAAATCGTTGTGGTCACCGAGAACGCCTATCCGCCGCTACAGTTCATTGAGCCTGGCACTGGCAACCCCATTGGTTGGGAATATGATGCGGTGGCCGAAATCGCCAAACGTATCAATGCGACGGTAGTCTACGAAAACACCAGCTGGGATGCGATGATTCCTGCCGTGTCGCAAGGGCAGTACGACTTCGGGATGACCGGCATTACGATCCGCGACGACCGCAAGGAGCAGGTTGATTTCTCGGATAAATACATGACTTCCGAGATGATCATGATGGTGCGCGGGGATGAAGATCGCTTCACCGATGCCAAGTCGTTCGCAGCCGATGAAGATCTGTTGATGGCCGCGCAACCGGGCACGACCCCGTTCTATGTAGGTGTCTATGACGTGTTGGACGGAAACGAGGAGAACGCCCGTATCATCAAGTTTGAGACCTTCGGGGCAGGGGTTCAGGCCTTGCGAACCGGCGATGTGGACTTGGTGCTGACCGATAGCACGGCTGGCAACGGATATGTGTCCGCTTCCGAGGGCAAACTTAAAATTATTGGCGAAAAGCTGGGAACCGAAGACTTCGGTTTCATCTTCCCGAAGGGCTCCGAGCTGGTTGCACCAATCAACGCGGCCATTGCGGATATGGCCAAGGACGGTACGTTGGACGCGCTCAATAAGAAGTGGTTCTTGGACTACAAACTCGGCGGCTAAATTTTAGGTGCTAGGTCCCTCAAAACAGTCTGAAGACTTTCCCTATTGGCTGGTGCTTTTGGGGGGCGTTGTTGTCTATCTTGGGTATCAAGTCGTTGCCGATGATTTGTATTCGCAAGTGTTGGGCACTTTGTCGAAAGGCGTCACCATCACCGTGATGGTGACCCTTGTTGGGTTCTGCACCGCGTCTGTTCTGGGCTTGGGGCTGGCGTTGATGTCATTTTCGCGCAGCATCATCATACGCCAAATTGCGCGCTTCTATGTTGAAGTCGTGCGCGGCATCCCGATTATTGTACTGCTTCTCTATGTGGCTTTTGTTGTGGCTCCGGCTGTTGTGGGGCTGGCCAATTGGGCCTTGCAACCCTTTGACGCAGAGCTCATCCGCACCCGTCAATTTCCCCTGTTGTGGCGTGCGACACTGGCTTTGGCCATCGGGTACTCTGCCTTTATCGCGGAAGTATTCCGCGCGGGGCTGAGTTCGGTGGATCGTGGCCAGATCGAAGCAGGGCACACTTTGGGGCTGACCCGTTGGCAGCGCTTCCGCTACATTGTTTTTCCACAAGCAATTCGTACAATTTTGCCGCCATTAGGGAATGATTTCGTCGCGATGGTTAAGGATTCCAGCCTCGTGTCAGTCCTAGGCGTGGGGGACATCACGCAACTTGGAAAAGTCACGGCGGCTGGAAACTTTCGGTACTTTGAGACCTACAATGTTGTGGCGTTGATCTACCTGACATTGACGGTTTCGCTTTCGCTGGCCTTACGTAGATTTGAACGCCACATGCGACATCCAGATCTCGATTGATTGCATCCGGCTGACAAGAGAATAGGTTAGGCGCAAAGGAGATCTTGCCCATGACCAACCCCCTGCTTTCGAATTGGACCACACCGTTTGGCCTGCCACCTTTTGCGGATATGTCCGACGACGACTTCGCGCCTGGGTTTGAGGCGTCCCTGACGCAGGCCCGCGCAGAGCTGGCTGCAATTGTGGACAATCTTGATGAGCCGACATTCGCCAACACGATTGATGCGCTGGAATTGATGGGGCACGGGATGCACAAAGTCTTGGCACCATTCTACACTTTGGCGGGCGTCGACAGCACTCCTGCCCGTGAGGCGTTGCAGCGCGAGTTTTCCCCGAAACTGGCCGCTTGGGGCTCTGAGGTGTCGATGAACCCGAAGTTGTTCGCGCGCGTCGAAACGATTTGGAAGATGCGTGACGAACTGGATTTAACCGCAGAACAGATGCGCGTGCTAGAGTTGACCCGACGCGATTTTGTGCGTGCAGGTGCGCAGCTGAAAGGCGCAGAGTTTGACCGCTTGAAAGAGGTCAAGGAACGCCTCGCGGTGATCGGGACCCAGTTTACCCAAAATCTGCTTGCAGATGAGCGCGACTGGTCGATGGCGCTGAGTGAGACGGATCTTGAAGGGTTGCCGGATTTCGTGGTCGCCACCGCCCGCGCCGCAGCTGAGGCCGCTGGCAAGGACGGATATTTGCTGACCTTGTCGCGATCCTTGATTGTACCGTTCTTGCAGTTCTCCCCACGTCGCGATCTGCGCGAAGTGGCCTATGAGGCATGGGTGGCACGCGGCGCGAACGGCGGTGAAACCGACAACCGCGACATCGCCGCCGAGACTTTGCAACTGCGTCACGAACGCGCCAACTTGTTGGGCTACAAAGACTTTGCCCGTTTTAAGCTGGAAACCGAAATGGCCAAGACGCCAGAAGCGGTGCGTGATTTGCTGATGCAAGTTTGGAAACCTGCCAAAGCGCAAGCCGATATCGATGCGCAGAAGTTGACGGAATTGATGCATGCAGATGGCATCAATGGTCACCTAGAGGCGTGGGATTGGAGATATTATTCCGAGAAGCGCCGCGCAGCAGAACACGACTTGGACGAAGCAGAATTGAAGCCCTACCTGCAACTCGACCGGATGATTGAGGCGGCATTTGATTGCGCCAGCAGATTGTTCGGACTGGAATTCGCCCCGATCTCTGTCGATCTTCACCATGCAGACGCCCGCGCATGGGAGGTCACACGCGATGGGGAACATGTGGCCGTCTTTATCGGGGATTATTTCGCACGAGGGGGCAAACGTTCTGGGGCGTGGTGCTCGGCGATGAGGGCGCAACAAAGGCTGCGAGCCGACATCCGTCCACATGTCATCAACGTGTGTAATTTTGCCAAACCGGCGACGGGAAGCCCCGCGTTGCTCAGTTACGATGACGCGCGGACCTTGTTCCACGAATTCGGTCATGCTTTGCACCAAATGCTATCGAATGTAACTTATGAGTCGATCTCCGGCACCTCTGTGGCCCGTGATTTTGTTGAGTTGCCGAGCCAACTTTACGAGCATTGGCTGGAGGTTCCCGAAGTCTTGCAAAAATTCGCAACCCACGCTGAGACGGGCGAGCCGATGCCTGCTGATATGTTGCAACGCATGTTGGATGCGGGAACCTATGATCAGGGCTTTGCGACCGTGGAATATGTTGCCTCGGCAATGGTCGATCTTGAGTTCCATTCAGGCGAAGCGGTCACGGACCCGATGGCGAAACAGGCGCAAGTACTGGACAACTTGGGGATGCCCTCTGCGATCCGTATGCGCCATGCCACCCCTCACTTCGCCCATGTGTTTGCGGGCGATGGTTACTCCTCGGCCTACTACAGTTACATGTGGTCGGAAGTCATGGATGCCGATGCATTTGCCGCGTTTGAGGAGGCTGGGGGGGCATTTGACCCTGCAATGGCGCGCAAGCTGGAAGATCACATCCTGTCCGTGGGCGGGCTGCGCGAAGCGGACGAACTGTATATTGAGTTCCGCGGGCGATTGCCAGGCGTGGAGGCTTTGCTTGAGGGGCGAGGGTTGGACAAGGTCGCGTAAAGGGGCCTTATCCAGATCACGCCTATGGGGTAGCTTTTTGCGGCAGTTCAACGAGGCGCTGCCGCAAAAACATTACAGTGATTGGGCGGATTATTCGCGGATTTCCCCAGGGAGCAGTCCCCAAAGCTTTTCGCGCGGCATCCAACCTTTCGTGCCTTCTAGTGTGACGCGGCACCAATATTGATCGCATTTTCCCAAACGGGCGACGACACCCATCTCGGCATGGGCCACAATGTGCGACCCAGTGTCGGCGATTTTATAGATCGGGGTCAGGTCTTCTTCGATCAACCCAAAACGGGACCCTGAAAGCAACGTGTAATGCACCCATCCTCCGGCCCCGTCGCGGTCAACGACACGCCGCCAATGACCGTGCTCGGCTACGATTTGCAAAGGCATGTTGCGGTGCTTGAACACCCAGTCGATGCGATGTGTCAAAGATGGCCCACGCCGCACATTCCCTTCGGACGCTTTGAGCGACACAAAACGAGGCAGCGGCAGGTTGGTGACGGGCCCGCGATCGGCCGCCACAGCGAACAGGGGAGCCCAAAGCATACAAGCAGATATCGCAACAATCTTGAATACGCGTAACATTGACCGTCCTGTTTGCACCGATGCACATGATCTACATAGGGGCGGTACTTGCCTTAGCCCCTTTGGCGCGATCTTGTCACTTTGGGGCTGGGAATTCCACTCAAGGATGCGTGCAAATGCCAAACCAGAAGTTGAGTGTTGTCGTGACGCGACGGTTGCCTGAACTCCTAGCACCTTACATTCCAGCTTAAGTGTGACTTAGGTATCCGGTTATGACGGCGTGGCATCTGGCAAGCCCTCCATGGGGATGTAGGCTGATGTGCGCCCAACTTCCCGGGCGTAAGGCCAATCTTCGCCAATGGTGAAGGGTCAATAGACGTAGGCATTTTGCATCCATGCAAGAAATATCTTGATCCGCCATGGCCACTTTTTGCAAAACGGCGGTCAGGGATTCCACGTTCTGTAACAGGCGCGGGGGAACGAGTTGCTCCACGATCCACAGGGGCAGGTCAGCGCCCGTCGTGTTCAGCGCGAGCGTCTCGGGGCCTTCGGGTATCATCCCAGTTGGAACGAGCATTACATCCTTGGAGATGGGAACTGCCTCGGCGACTGCGAGGTCCTCGCGGGTCAAAACAAACTGCCAGCCTTCGGGGAATTTCACGTCTTGCCGATACACATCCTTTGCCGCGACACGGGTTTCGCTTCGCCCATGTGGAGAGAGGCGGTAGACGGCTTCTCGCCCCTGCCTGTCGGCGATGATCCAGCCGTTGATCTTCAGCCGATGCAACGCGACACGAATGGCTTCAGGCTTAATACCCAGATGCCCCAGAGGTTCCCGAATTTGGCTTCCGGTCATCTGCTCGCCGTCAAAATCCCCGAACAGAGTGGCGATCACGGACCATGTCTTCAGCGTCTCAAGATCGAGCAGGTCTTTGATGAGAGGGTGAAGCGGCTGCACAGGTGGTTCCAATATGTTAGTGTCTTTTCAGGACACTAACATAGGGGTTCCTGCGCTGCCCATGCCCTAGCGTCGCTCAATAGGCATTCATGGTCAAAAGTTCGTACTCTGCGACCAATTCGTCGGATTGGTTCGTCAAAGTTACATGCCATCGGACTTCTCCGTATTCATCATTCCGCGGGGTTTTATGTTTGACGCTCAGCCTCACTTTAATCGCATCACCGGCTTCAACGGGCTTCATGAAGCGCAACTTGTCCAAGCCTGTGTTGGCCAGCACTGGGCCTTCGTTTGGCTCCACAAAGAGGCCTGCGGCGAAGCTGAGCAGAAGGTATCCATGTGCCACTCGGCCCGGGAAGAACGGATTACGCTTCGCCGCATCTTCGTCCATATGAGCATAGAAAGTATCGCCGGTGAATTCAGCGAACTGTTCAATGTCAGCAAGGCTGATTGTGCGTTCTTTGGTTTTGAACGTCTCGCCGATCATCAAGTCGTGGAAACTACGGGTGAAAGGATGGTTGGCGTGGTCTAGCTCTGTTGCTCCGGGCACCCAGCGGTTGCCGATCGCAGTTAAAATCTCTGGGCTGCCCTGAATGGCCGTCCGCTGCATGTAATGCATAACACCACGCACACCGCCCATTTCCTCGCCGCCGCCTGCACGACCCGGGCCGCCATGTACCATATGAGGCAGAGGTGATCCGTGCCCTGTACTTTCCTTCATGCTGTCGCGGTTGTTGAAGTAAAGCCGGCCATGGAAGGCACCGGCACCCAAAGCAACTGTACGCGCGACCTGAGGATCATGGGTGATTACCGAGGCAACCAAGCTGCCCTGTCCCTTGTTTGCAAGGGCCACGGCGTGCTCGATGTCGCTGTAGGGCATAACAGTGGAGACCGGACCAAAGGCTTCCACTTCATGAACATGGACAGCGGTGTCAGGCGTCGCGCAATGGAACAGCATCGGGGGCACGAACGCACCGTTTTGCGCATTGGCCCCATGAATTTCGAAGTTGTCAGGGTCGCCGAATACCCGCTCGGCTTCCTTTCCAATCGTGGCTGCTTTCTCCAACACATCCAAGCGTTGGCTGGAGGAAACGAGCGCCCCCATGCGCGTCGCATCATCGTTAGGATCGCCAATGGTAACTTTGGACAGGCTGGTCTGAAGGGCCTCAAGAACAGCTGTGACATGAGCGTCCGGCGCGAAAATGCGACGGATGGCGGTACATTTTTGACCGGCCTTCGTGGTCATTTCGCGCGTGACCTCTTTGACGAAGAGGTCAAACTCAGGTGTCCCCGGGGCTGCATCTGGTCCGAGGATCGACGCGTTGAGGCTGTCTTGCTCGGCCACGAAGCGGATCGAGTTGGACAGAATATGGGGTTGGGATCGTAGTTTTAGGGCCGTATCTGCGGATCCTGTGAAGCTCACGACATCCTGATTGGTTAAGCGGTCCAGCATATCGCCCAACCCGCCTGCAACCATTTGCAATGCGCCATTGGGAAGAAGGCCGCTGTTGATCATGATCTGAACCGCGAGCTCGGTCACATAGCAGCTTGCGGTTGCCGGTTTGACGATGGCGGGGACGCCAGCCAACAAAGTTGGGGCCAACTTTTCCAACATCCCCCAAACAGGGAAGTTGAACGCATTGATATGAACAGCAACCCCCTGCATGGACGTACAAATGTGCTGACCTAGGAACGACCCTTTGCGAGAAAGCTGCTCCACTTCACCGTCTAGATAGACAACATCGTCGGGCATTTCGCGCCGGCCTTTGGAGGCGAAGACCAGCATTGTGCCAATTCCACCGTCAATGTCGATCAAATGGTCTTTCTGAATAGCCCCAGTTGCGAAGGAAATGTCATAAAGCTTTTGCTTATGTTCGCTGAGATGCAAGGCCAGCGCTTTGATCATCTTGGCGCGCTGGTGGAATGTCATGGCCCGCAGCGCTGGCCCACCGGTGGTGCGCGCATGATCTAGCATCGCGTCGACGTCCAAAGACGCATTTCCTGCCTGAGCAATAACTTCGCCGGTTACGGCAGAGCGGATTTCACGGGCACTGCCATCTCCGTCAATCCAGCGTCCGGCGGCGAAGCTTCTTACGTCTTGTATTGTCATGATGTCACCTTTGGTCAAAGCTTGTGTTTGAATATTTTGAAGCACGGATCCACGAGCCTGGGCTGGCCTGATCCATAGTGTTGAGGGTCGCGATCAACGCATCTGGCCCAACCATTGTGGCCCAATGCATCGGGCCGCCGCGCCATCGCGGAAAGCCGTAGCCAGAAGTTTTGACGACATCCACGTCAGCGGCACTGTCGGCAATGCCTTCCTCCACAATTCGCGCACCTTCATTGGCCATCGCGGTCAGGAGTTGTGTTTGAATGTCTTCTGCTGTGAACTTGGTTTGGGACAACCCAGTCTTTGCGCGGTAGTCAAAGATGATCTCTTCAACCTGTGGATCACACTGCGGGGCCTTTGAACCGGCCGAGTAGCTGTACCATCCCATACCACTACGCCGCCCCAAACGCCCTTTTGCACACAGGCGATCTGATATGGTAACATAGCGTTCGTTTGGATCACGATTGACGTCCTGACGACGGCGATTGGCTTCGGCAATTTGAAGTCCTGACTGATCCTGTGCCTCGAACGGACCCATCGCCATGCCAAATGCTCGCATCGCCGCGTCTACTTCATATGGAAGGGCGCCATCTGCCAATAGATACTCTGCTGCGCGCCTATAGGCCGCAAGAATGCGGTTCCCGATGAACCCATCGCACACCCCCGCCAGAACAGGTGTTTTCCGCAAGCCTTTTGCAAAGGCAAAGCCCGAGGCCAAGGCGGACATGCCGGTACTTTGGGTGCGAATGACCTCAACGAGCTTCATGATATGAGCAGGGGAAAAGAAATGCAGGCCAAGACACCGCTCGGGGTTTGGGACGCCAGCAAAGATGTCGTTGGGATCAAGGTAGGACGTGTTGGTCGCGAGCAACGCATCTGGACGCATGACGCGGGATAGTTCGTTGAACACATCCTGTTTCGCCGCGAGGTCCTCAAAAACAGCTTCAATGGCTAAGTCCACATGAGCGATGTCGGCATAAATATCCGACGCATGAAACGCCTTCAGTCGACCTTGAAATTGTTCCTCACTAATTTTCCCTCGCTCAAGCGCGCCTTGGAGAAGGCCGCGCACGGTGTCTGTCGCCTTTGCTGCGGCTTCGACATCACGTTCAACGATATGGACGCTGTGGCCTGCATTCAGGCAGGCGGAAGCAATGCCACAGCCCATGAGCCCACCACCCACAATGGCAACCGATGCAACGGGTTGCGGAGTAGTGCCGCGCAAAGCCTCCGGTCGACTTGACGCGCGTTCAGCGAAGAATATGTGCCGCAAAGCTTTGCTTTCGTCGGACTGCCGAAGGGCAAGATGCAATGTGCGTTCTTTGGGTTGGGAGGTTTTGTAAGGGGCAGCAGCCCATTGAAGCGCCGTAAAGTTGTGAAGCGGCGCTATGCGCCCTTTGGCGGACCGCCGGACCGTCTCACCAAGCGTGTCCATGATTTGGCTCGGCGGGACATCTCGCGTGGACACCGGTACAAACGGGCGGTCGATGAAGGTCGCTACTTGCGATCTGGGGTCGTCCGAAACCGCATCAATTGCACCAAGCTCCAGAAGTTCTTGCGCCGATGCCAGCTGTCCAAGGCATGCCATTTTTACGGCCGCTTCCCAGCCAAGCAGACGTGGAGCGCGCTGTGTTCCGCCTGCGCCGGGTATCAAGCCGACGTTCACTTCCGGAAGGCCGAATTTGGTGCCGGGTTTCGCAATTCTGTACGCACAGGCCATCGCAATTTCTAAGCCTCCGCCAAGTACCGAGCCATGGAGGATTGCGAGGAACGGCACCGGACTGTTTTCAATGGCGTTTACCACATCCGGAAGGTGAGGGGCGGCAGGGGGCGCATCAAACTCGGACATGTCTCCGCCGGCGACGAAGGTTTTCCCTGCGCATTGCAAGACAGCCAGCTTGCAGCCTTGGATGTCATTGATGGCTTGGAGCAGTTCGCTGCGAACGGCAGTGGACGTCGCGTTAACCGGTGGATTGTCAATCGTAACCCACGCAATTCGGTCGATGATTTCAGTTTTCACACAAGGACGCATGCGACACCGGCTCCTACAATTTGAATTGACCAACCGGTCGGTTTATGATTATTCAGATAAATCGGTGAACGAGTAAATGCAAGGGAGCAAAGAGTGTCTGATACGATTTTAGCTCAAGATCACGGTCATTGGGTTGAGGTGACGCTGCATCGCCCAGACAAGCTGAACAGCTTCAATGATGAAATGCATCTTGCCCTGCGCTCTGCTTTGGAGGCCGCAATCAAGGGTAAAAAGCGGGCGATTCTGCTGACAGGTGCGGGGCGTGGATTTTGCGCTGGGCAGGACTTGGGCGATCGGGATCCTGCTCAAATGGATGGTCCCCCGGATCTGGGGCAAACTTTGACGAAGTTCTATAATCCCTTGGTTCAGTTGATCCGTGACGCGGAACTTCCTGTTATCTGTGCAGTAAACGGCGTGGCGGCTGGTGCGGGCGCAAACTTGGCGTTGGCATGTGATATCGTTCTCGCATCCGATGAGGCAAAGTTCATTCAATCCTTTGCCAGCGTTGGGCTGGTGCCGGACGCCGGTGGGACTTGGAATTTGACGCGACTGTTGGGGCCTGCGCGGGCGAAGGCGCTCGCCATGACTGGAGCGCCGGTCTCTGCTGCGCAAGCTGCTGAGTTTGGGATGATTTGGAAAACCTGCGCCGCGCCAGAGCTAATGGACGAGGCGCGTGCGCTTGCAGAAAAGCTGGCGTCTGGCCCGACCATTGGCTTGGCACATGCCAAAAAAGCCATTCATGCCGCGTCCATCAATTCCCTTGAAGAACAGCTGGAATTGGAAGCGACGTACCAAAAGATTTGTGGGGAAACCTCTGACTATGCAGAAGGAGTTTCCGCTTTCTTGCAGAAACGTCGACCTGCATTCAAAGGCGAATGATGATGACACCCAAAACTCGGGCAGAAAAATCCGCGGCGACGATGTGGTCGGAAGATCGTGCCAGTATGTGGCTGGGGATGGCCTTGGAGCAAATAGACGAAGGGAGCGCCGTTCTTTCTCTTGTCGTTGCAAAGCATCATTGCAATGGGATGGGGAACTGTCATGGCGGAATAATCTTCGCTTTGGCCGATAGCGCATTTGCCTTTGCCTGCAACAGTCGAAATCAAAAGACGGTGGCCCAACATAACTCGATAACCTACATCGCACCGGCGACGGTTGGAGATAGGCTAATTGCAACCGCACAAGAGGTGAGCTTGCGCGGTCGAAGCGGTATCTATGATGTCAGCGTTCAAACCGAAGATGGCACGACGATTGCCGAATTTAGAGGCGGGTCGCGCACCGTGCCTGGCAGACTTTTTGAGGAATAACACATGAAAGACCTGACACCTTCCCGTGAAAGCCTCGATCCGATCGAAATCGCATCAATTGATGAAATTCGTGAGCTGCAACTTAGTCGCATGCAGTGGTCACTTCGTCATGCTTACGAAAACGTTCCTATGTATCGTGAACGGTTTGATGCAGCTGGGGTGCACCCAGAGGATCTCTTGACGCTGGCAGATTTGGCGAAATTTCCGTTTACCTACAAAAATGACCTCCGTGACAACTACCCGTTTGGACTTTTTGCGGTTCCCCGTGAACAAATTGTGCGCCTTCACGGCTCTTCCGGGACGACTGGTAAGCCGACGGTTGTAGGCTACACGCAAAATGATATCGATATGTGGGCCGATCTGGTTGCGCGTTCGATGCGCGCGAGCGGCACACGACCGGGAGATATTGCCCATATTGCCTACGGGTACGGGCTTTTTACGGGCGGATTGGGGGCGCATTACGGCGCAGAACGTTTGGGCTGCACTGTTGTCCCCGTCTCTGGTGGGATGACCGAGCGCCAAGTGACCCTGATTGAGGACTTTAAGCCCAAAACGATCATGGTAACACCGTCCTATATGCTGAACATCTTGGAACAGTATCGAAAGGCAGGCATTGATCCGCGGGACTCTTCTTTAGAGGTCGGAATTTTCGGAGCTGAACCATGGACAAATGCAATGCGAGCAGAAGTCGAGGATGCATTTGATATGCACGCAGTCGATATTTATGGTCTGTCAGAGATCCTAGGGCCAGGTGTGGCGAACGAATGTGTAGAGACCAAAGATGGGCTGCACATCTGGGAAGACCATTTTTATCCAGAGATCATTGACCCTGAAACGGGTGAGGTTTTGCCTGAGGGAGAGTTGGGAGAGCTGGTATTCACCACAATCACGAAAGAAGGCTTGCCGATGGTGCGATATCGCACCCGTGATCTTACGCGGCTTTTGCCAGGGACCGCGCGGTCGATGCGCCGAATGGAGAAAATTACTGGTCGCTCGGATGACATGATTATCCTGAGGGGCGTCAACGTCTTTCCAACACAAATCGAAGAACAGGTTTTGACGATCCCGAAACTTGCGCCGCACTTCCAGATCGTTCTTTCCAGTGATGGGCGCATGGATACTTTGTCAGTTCTTGCCGAAGCGATGCCAGATGCCTCCGGTGAAGCAGAGCGCACGGCCTTGGCCTCTCTTCTTACGAAGAAGATCAAGGATGTTGTTGGCGTCTCGACTAAGGTAATCGTCGGCGAACCAAACACGGTTGAACGCAGTCAGGGCAAAGCCCGCCGCGTTCTCGATAATCGCCGTAAGGAGTAGACGAATGGTACGAACCCGAGCAAAAGATCATGATGACAAGCGCCAGCATATTCTAAGCGTGGCTGCTGAGGTCTATGCTCGAGAAGGAATTGCTCGCGCTTCGATGAACGAAGTTGCGCGCGCTTGCGGTATCTCGAAGGCAAACATCTACCACTATTACGCCAGCAAGGATGATCTGGTTTTTGACATTCTTGATACCTATCTGTCGCAGCTTCGAGAGTTGGTAACTTCTGTTGATTGCACACAGAAAAGCCCTTCTGAGAAGCTGCATGCGATAACCCGTGCGTTTCTTCTGGCGTACGAAGGGATGGATAACGAACACAAAATTCAAAGTGAGGGCTTGCCTTTGCTAACCGCTGACAAGCAAAATGTTTTGAAAGGGTATCAGCGGGATTTGGTCGAAGTGGTGTCTCAGTCACTTCGGGAGTGCGCACCTGAAGCCCTAGCGCAAAGCCCATCCAAATGTCGCGAAATGACGATGTCGGTATTTGGTATGATGAACTGGTTTTACATGTGGAGCCCGGGCGCCACGCGCGAGAAACGTGTCGAATACGCGAAAACGATTGCAGATTTGACGCTTTACGGGCTGACTAAACCGTAGCCAATGAGGCTAGGAGCGAGCCTGAGTTAATAATCGACTGACCGGTCGGTTTGTGTATATTGTCAAAGATGGTAGGACGAATCGTTCTACATTAAGGGAGGAAAACATGAATACTAAGTCAATGCTATTTTCAGCTGCCGCTTTGACGCTGCTGAGTGCAACTACGGCCTTCGCTGAAAAAGAGATGGTCATCTCATCTTGGCTACCACCAACCCATATTATGAACGAACTGGTTTGGCCTGAGTTTATCAACCGTGTTGAAGAGGCGACCGAAGGGCGCGTTACCGGCAAGGTAGAGTACCAACTCGCCTCACCTCCATCACAAGCCGATCTTGTCGAAGATGGCGGGGCAGATGCTGCGTGGATCTTCCACGGCTATAACCCTGGTCGCTTTGTCACAACCAAACTTATTGAGATCCCAGGGTTGGACGGCAACTCCGCAGCTGCTTCGGCCGCACATTGGCGTGCGCACCAAGAGGTATTGGGTGCCGCGAATGAATACGACGGCATCGTACCGGTCGCTATGATGGTTCACGCCCCCGGCATGTTGCATCTTTCTAAAGAAATTTCGTCTCTTGAAGACGTCGAAGGTCTGAAAATCCGCTCCGGCGGCGGCGTTATGGGGGATGTACTTGCAGGCCTTGGTATGGCCGGCGTTCAGGTGTCCGCACCTAAGGTATATGAAACGGTCTCCAACGGAGTGGCTGACGGCACGTTCTTCCCAGGAGATACAATTTCCATTCTTCGACTGACTGAAGTTCTGCCATATTCGTATCGCGTTGATGGTGGGTTCTACCGAGGTTCTTTTTCGATCGTTATGAATGAGGAGTTCCTCGATTCAGTTGGTGAAGAAGATGCAGCGGCCATCCAAGCTGTTCTTGGTGAAGACTTCTCTGCATATGCGGGTGCCGCATGGGACACAGGCAACGAGCGCGGCGTGAAAGCACAGACTGAAACCGGTCAGGTGGTTGATCTCGAAGGCGATGCAGCTGCCAAGTTTGAAGTGCTTGTTCCTGAAATTCAGAAATCCGTGATTGCAGAAGTAGCGGCCAAAGGCGTCGATGCAGATGCGGCCCTGACGATCATCCGTGACACGATGACTGAATACAGCAGCAAAAACTAAATGAAACATACTCTTGATCGGGCAAGCCATTGGCTTGCCCGTATATGTTTGGTCCTCAGTGCAACTTGTCTGATGCTGCTTATGCTTTTGACAGTTGCTGAGGTCGTCGCGCGCTACGGCTTCAACGCGCCCATTTTTGGGCGTCAGGATCTGGCGCAAATCCTTCTCGCGTGTTCGATCTTCTTTGCGGTGCCGGTGGTGACAATACGTGGCCAGCAGATCGACGTTGATCTGCTCGACGGATTGTTCTCGGAACGCGCCGCGTTCTGGCGGGATCGCGCTATCGAGGCGCTGATGGCTGGTACGTTTTTGGTGATGGGCGTCTGGTTGGCCGAACGGGCCGAAAAGGCGTTTAGCCGAGGCTCGACGAGTGAGCTTCTGTTTCTCCCCAAATCCCCACTCATCTGGTTTGTGGCGGCAACGGTGTTCGTGACCGGAGTTCTCGTTGCTCTGCGCTGTCTATACCTCACATTCCTCTCTAAGAAAGAACAAGACACATGACGATCGCGTTGATTGCCTTTGCTATCGTTATCGCACTGGTTTTGGTGCGGGTGCCTATTGGTATCGCTATGGGGGCCGTTGGAACCATCGGGTTCGTCTACCTACGCGATGGGCGCTGGTCTGCGGGGCTTGGTCCGGCGGCTGATTCCATTCTTGATGTGACGCAGAATGATGCACTGTCCGTTATTCCGCTGTTTATTTTAATGGGAATGATTATCGCACAAAGCGGGATGGCGCATGATTTGTATCGCGCAGCCTACGCCGCCGTCGGGCGCCTTCCAGGTGGGCTGGCGATGGCGACTATTCTTGCATGTGGCGGGTTTTCTGCAGTGTCTGGCTCCTCTTTGGCGACAGCTGCGACCATGTCCAAGGTTGCGTTGCCTTCGATGCGAAAATTTGGGTACCACGATAGCCTGTCCACAGCGTCGGTGGCCGCGGGCGGGACGTTGGGCATTTTGATTCCGCCAAGCATCATTTTGATCATCTACGGATTTCTGACCGGTCAATCGATTGGGAAGCTGTTTCTAGCCGGTATCTTGCCCGGGCTGATGGGCATTTTGTTGTATCTTGGTGCCGTAGCATTTGTTGTTTGGCGTAAACCCGAAGCTGGCCCCGCCGGAGACCCTATGTCTGGCGCAGAGGCCCGCGCATGCATTTTGCGGGTGATCCCAATCCTAGTTCTATTCGTCATTATTATCGGTGGTATTTACGGGCAGGTGTTTACCGCAGACGAGGCCGCTGGCGTTGGTGCATTCGGGGCCATATTGATTTCGATGCTAATTGGGCGGTTTTCTTGGAGCGGGTTGATCGACGCGTTGTCGCAAACTGTGCGCACCTCGGTCGGCCTCTTTGTGTTGTTGATTGGCGCTGACATCTTCAACCGGCTGATCACACGCGCCGGCCTAACCGACGATCTATTGAGCTATCTGCAAGGCGCAGGGCTTGAACCCTTTGCGGTGCTGGGGCTGATTGTTTTGATCTATCTGGTTCTGGGGGCTGTCTTCGAAAGCCTCTCGATGATCACTCTCACGGTGCCGGTATTTGCACCGCTGATCGCGTCTTTGGGGTTCTTTGAGGGAGACGTAAACGGGGAAATGGCCCTGATTTGGTTCGGGATCATTGTTGTGGTCGTGACCGAAATTTCGTTGATAACACCCCCGATAGGATTGAATGTGTTTGTGTTGCGATCTGTTGTGACGGATGTGTCCGCGGCGACAATTTTCAAAGGCGTCACACCTTTCTGGATCGCAGACATCATCCGTCTGATCCTGTTGATTGCCTTGCCGCTGTTTGCACTCATGCTGCCTTTGGGTGTGTGGGGGTTCGGCTAGTAGGGAAATGAAAAACCGCCCGTTCCATATGGATCGGGCGGTTTCGCAATTTCGTTGAAAGCTTGTTTTCTGATTTGCCGGTAGCTGTCAGGCGGTGCAAACCGCGGCAGATACGGGGGGAGGGAGGGCTTTAATGCCCTGCCTCATCATAATCCCAGACAACTTTCTCGCCCGAGACCGGATAGCATTGGCACGTCAGCACAAATCCGGCTTCGACCTCGTAATCCTCTAGAGCGTGATTTTTGACCATCTCGACTTCGCCTTCAAGAACCTTGGCCTTACACGTTGAGCAAACCCCCGCCTTACAAGCGAACGGTGCATCCAGATTGTTGGCCAATGCGGCTTCTAGCAGGCTGGTTTCAGGGGGGATGACAAGGGAGCGCGCTTCGCCTCCGATGGTCACGCGCCCGTCAACACCATCTTCCATATCCGTGTTGTCAGCGATCTTCTGCGGCAACCGGCCGGGTTGTGACGATGCGAACAGCTCGAAGCGGATCTGGTCTTTGGTGAGGCCATGATCCTGCAACGATTGTGAAATGGTCAGCATCATCGGCTCAGGGCCGCAGATAAAGGCAGAGTCCACCGACGCGATGTCGACCCATGTTTGAAAGAGGGTGGCACATTTTTCGCTGTCCAAGCGGCCTCGAAACAAATCAATTTCTTGGCCGTCACCTTCAATGATGTGGATCAGGTTTAGTCTGCCAAGATACTGGTTTTTCAGGTCTTCCAGCTCCTCGCGAAACATGATCGTACTGGGGCTGCGATTGGCATAGACGAGTGTGAAGCGTGCTTCGGGCTCGTTGGCCAAGCCAGTGCGCAGAATTGACAATACTGGGGTGATCCCAGAGCCGCCCGCGAAGGCAAGGTAATGTGGTGCGTCCCCATGGGCTTTCGCGAAGAAGTTCCCCATCGGAGGCATCGCTTCCAGAGTATCGCCGACTGACAGCTCAGTATTGGCCCATGTGGAAAACGCACCGCCGGACACCCGTTTGATGCCGACTTTTAGCTCTTCATCTTGTTGACCAGTGCAGATCGAATACGATCTGCGAAGCTCTTGATCCCCAAAATTTTGACGGAAGGTCAGATACTGACCTTGGGTGAACGCAAAGACGTTATCATCTTTGGGGCGCAGCGTTACGACGACAGCGTCACGGATGGTCTTTTCGATCTGAGTAACTGTGAGTGGGTGGAATTGGGCCATGTTCATCGCCTTAAATGCATTTGAAGTAGTCGAAAGGTTCAAGGCAGTCCGTGCAACGCCATTGCGCCTTGCATGGGGTTGAGCCAAATTGGCTGACCCGCTCAACGGCTTTAGACTGGCAGCGCGGACAACACGCCGGTCCTCCGGCTTTCTGGGGGGCTGCAATGCCATAGTCTGCCAGACGCGCAAGGCCCTTTTCCGAGAGCCAATCTGTTGTCCACGGGGGGGCAATCTGGGTCTTTAGATGGACATCCGTAATCCCATGTTTGGCCAATCCCGTTTCTATATCCATAGCAATGACAGCCATGGCAGGACATCCGGAGTAAGTCGGGGTGATCGTCACTTCGACTGATTTACCCGTGATTTCTACCGAGCGCACAACTCCGAGGTCCACGATCGAAATCACTGGGATTTCTGGGTCGGGGACGCTTTCAAGGTAGGTCCAAATCTGGGCTTCCGAAATGTCGCTCACGGCAGTCATCTACCAAACCGCACCGGGGTAGGAGCGCTGCAAAGTCTGCATTACCGCCAACATATGCCCCAGATGTTCGGTGTGTCGGGAGCCATTGCACCCGCCGGAATGCGCGAAACTCGTGTCAGGCCGGCTAAGGCAGGCGGCGGACAAAGTTTGCTCGATTTGCGTATCCCAAACGCTGCGCATCGATGCTGGCACTGGGGCCACGCCTGCGTCTTGCATTGCCTGATCAGTTGCGTCCTGACCAAACAGCTCGCCTGCGTAGGGCCACAAATAGTCGAGGGCGTCTTGCATCCGACGATTGCTTTCGTCTGTGCCATCCCCCAAGGCGATCACGGTCTCTGAGGAGCGTTCCAAATGGTAGGTCGCCTCCTTGAGAGATTTCGCAGCGATCCCTGCCACGCGTTCGTCGCTTGAGGCGCTAAGCGCCGTAAGCCAAGGAACTTGAAACGCGTCAAATAGGAACTGGCGCATCAATGTGCGTCCAAAGTCGTTGTTCGGAACTTCCAGCATCAAAGCGTTTCGGAAGTCATAAACATCGCGCAGATAGGCCAGATCATTGGCGCTGCGCCCTTTGCCTTCGACCTCGGCCGCATAGCCCAGCCAAAGCTGTGTTTGTCCGATCAGATCGAGTGCGGTGTTGGCAAGTGCTATGTCTTCTTCCAACGCGGGGGCGACCCCACACCATTCGGAGGTGCGATGCCCCAGAACCAATGCGTTGTCACCTTGGCGCAGGAGAAACTCAAACAGGTGATCCATTACATTTTACCTACGTCGTCAGGGATGTCGTAGAATGTGGGGTGCCGATACACTTTTCCCCGCGAAGGATCGTACATGGGCCCCTTCGCCGACGGGCTGGAGGCGGTTATCTTTTCGGCCTCTACGACCCAAATGCTGACGCCTTCGTTGCGCCGCGTGTAGACGTCTCGCGCATTTTTCATGGCGTGCTCGGCGTCAGCTGCATGTAGCGAGCCTACGTGCCGATGGCTCATTCCGTGTTGTCCTCGGATGAAGATTTCCCAAAGGGGCCATTCATTACTCATGTGATTACTCCGCCGCCAGTTTTCGTGCGGCTTTCTTTTCCGCGTGTTCAATCATTGCTTCGCGCACCCATGCGCCGTCATCCCAAGCCTTTTGCCGCATGTTGATGCGATCAACGTTGCAGGGCCCGTTTCCAGAGATGACGTCGAAAAACTCGTCCCAATTCGGCTCGGTGAAGTCATATTCCTTGGTGTCCTCATTCCACGTCAGTTTTTCGTCGGGAATGGTCAGGCCAAGGTATTCGGCTTGAGGAACCGTTTCGTCGACGAACTTCTGTCGCAGTTCGTCATTGGTGTTCATCTTGATTTTCCAAGCCATGGATTGCGATGAATGCACACTGTCTTTATCCGAGGGGCCAAACATCATCAGGGCCGGAAACCAAAAACGGTTCAACGCATCTTGCGCCATGCGTTTTTGATCTGCTGTGCCGTTGGCCATGGCCATCATCACATGAAAACCCTGCCGCTGGTGAAAGCTCTCTTCCTTGCACACGCGGACCATTGCGCGGGCATAGGGGCCATAGGACGTGCGTTGCAGCGGGACTTGGTTCATGATTGCCGCCCCGTCGACCAGCCAGCCAACCGCGCCCATGTCCGCCCAAGTCAGGGTCGGATAATTGAATATCGAAGAGTATTTCATCTGCCCATTCAGCAGCATCTCGGTCAGCTCATCGCGCGACACTCCAAGTGTTTCGGCAGCGCAATATAGGTACAGCCCATGACCGGCTTCATCTTGCACCTTGGCAAGAAGGTTGGCCTTCCGCTCTAGGGTCGGGGCGCGAGTGATCCAGTTGCCCTCGGGCAGTTGCCCGACAATTTCCGAGTGGGCATGCTGGCCGATCTGCCGGATCAGGGTCTTGCGATAGCCTTCCGGCATCCAATCTTTGGGCTCAATTTTTTCATCCGCATCAACGCGAGCTTGAAAAGCTGCGAGCTGCTCCGGATCGTCCTTTGTGGCCTCTGATTTTACCATCTGTGCATACATAGCGTTGCTCCTATGTCCGTTCCAAGATCAATGCCGTGCCTTGGCCAACACCTACGCACATCGTGCAAAGGGCGTAGCGCCCGCCGGTGCGTTTCAGCTGATAGGCCGCGGCCATGACCAAGCGCGCGCCCGACATGCCCAAAGGATGACCAAGGGCAATCGCCCCACCATTCGGGTTCACATGTGCAGCGTCATCAGGAAGGCCCAGTTGACGCAAAACGGCGATGCCTTGGCTTGCGAAGGCTTCGTTCAGTTCGATGACGTCCATCTGATCCAATGTAAGCCCTGTTTGCGCGAGAACCTTTTTCACCGCTGGCACAGGCCCAATTCCCATAACACGAGGGGCGACCCCCGCAGCAGCCATCCCTACAACGCGGGCGAGGGGGGCGGATGTCTTGGCGGCCGCTTCATTGCCAAGAAGCAATGCTGCAGCGCCGTCATTCACCCCGGACGCATTGCCCGCAGTCACAGTTTTCTCGGGGCCATTCACACCCTTAAGTTTGCTAAGCTTCGCGGCATCTACGCTGGGGCGTGGGTGCTCGTCGGCTTCAAACACGATCGGGTCACCCTTGCGCTGCGGAATGCTGACTGTCATCAACTCATCCGCAAAAACGCCTGCCGCGAAGGCCGCAGCATAGCGGGCTTGAGAGCGAGCCGCGAAGGCATCTTGGTCTTCCCGTGACACCGAAAACTCTTCTGCAACGTTGTCGGCTGTTTCGGGCATGGAATCTGTCCCAAAGGCGGCTTTCATCTTCGAGTTCACGAAGCGCCAGCCGATTGTCGTGTCAAAAATTTCCGCTGCGCGTGAGAAAGCAGCGCTGGCCTTTGGCATGACAAACGGGGCGCGGCTCATGCTTTCCACGCCACCGGCGATCGCCAAGCCGTAGTCGTTTGCTTTAATCCCGCGTGCCGCCATTCCTACAGCGTCCATGCCGGAGGCGCACAAGCGATTGATTGTTGTTCCTGGAACTGTTTCCGGCAAGCCAGCCAACAATGCGGCCATGCGGGCGACATTTCGATTGTCTTCGCCAGCTTGGTTCGCAGACCCAAAGATCACGTCATCCACGGCGCCGAAGTCAACAACTGGATTGCGTTGCATCAGTTCGGCAATTGGCAAAGCGGCAAGGTCATCTGCGCGCACAGAAGAAAGCGATCCTCCATAACGGCCAATCGGAGTTCTTACTGCATCAAGTATATAGGCGGTCATGGTGTGCTCTTCTTGCTTCGTCAGGTATCTATAACATGTTACATAAATTATTTGAATACACAATATTGTAACAATACTGTTTTCAACAAAGCTGACATTGCGATCGGCCCTCGCCCAAATCGTATTGTGCGGAAGGGGTGCAAAGCAAAAACCGTTTTGCCGAAGGCGGGATGGCAGGGGCGCCCGCCTTTACCCAACTTAACCTGTCTAAAGGAATCTTAAGACGTGAGCAGTTGCTTGATCGTGCGTTCAGCAAGTTTGCGCAGGTCTGTTGGCTCTTCGCCGGATCGCGCTCGAATCGCTAAGCTATGCCCCAAGGCCACCAACAGCTCTGACAAAGCCGTGGTATTGCCATGGTTCTGCAGCTGCCCTGACGCAACCGCACGCTCAAGTGCGAACTCTATGTCCTCTTGCATGTTCATGTAGGCCTGCTTGATTAATGCACCGATGTCTTTCTCGGTGGTCGCTTCGATCAGACCCACAGAAAACACGAAGCACCCAGTTTGCTGGTTGGTGCCGCCGGTATAGATTTCAATCAGACGCTCGAAAAAGGTGTTTAGGACGATGCTGGGGGGCGCTGGTTGCTTCAGAATTTCGGACAGTTCTTTCGACAACCTTTCTGCAAATCGGGTTTGGGTCAGCAGAAACATGGCCTGCTTGTCGCCAAAGGCCGCATATAGGCTAGGTCGCTTCATCCCCGCCGCCTCCGAAATCATATCCAGCGAGGTCGCAGCAAACCCGTGCTTCCAAAAAACCTGAGTGATCTGATCTAGTGCTGTGTCGCGGTCATAATGCCTTGGGCGGCCGCGCGGTGTTGAATGCGTCATATTGTACTGCTTCGCATATTAAGCTTGCTGTCGCAATTTATATTCGAAATAGTACAATAATAGTGGACGCAGTTGGAGCCGAGATGTCGCGAGAAAAAATGGGAACCCTTCGGTGGGGAGACGCCAGCAATGGCAAGCTGTCTCGCGGGAATACTCTAGCGCTTGTCCGCAATCTGGCATTTGTGCAGGCGCGGGAAGTTGCGGACGCTGTCCGGCAAAGGTTTGGACTTCTATCGGTTTCGGATTTGTCGCTGGACGCGATGCATGCTCCGACGACGCCTTTGGCTCAGGATGCATTGGAACACGCGCAAGAAACTCATTCTCAAGCTTTGTTGTTCCATTCTTGGCGAACCTACTATCTTGGACGGTTCATCGCAGAACAGCGTGGAATAGAATACAACAATGAAGTGTTCTTTGCCGCCGCAATTTTGCATGATCTTGGCCTCACCCGCGATAACGCAACACCATTGTCGGCATGCTGCTTTGCGGTTCAGGGGGCTCGGCAGGCAAAGAGCTTCCTTGATCTATGCGGGCACGGCGGGACTGCAAACGACAAAATTTCAGAGGCAATCGCACTTCACTTGAACATTCACGTCAGTAGCAGGGTGCATGGGGCAGAGGCATTCATGCTCGCACGCGGCGCGACCTGCGACTTGTTTGGCTTCGGTCGTCGGCGGGTCAAGAAAACCAATCTAATAGACCTGTTCGATCGGTTCCCGCGCGAAGGCGTCATGGACGCGCTGCAATTTGAAACTGCCGATCACCTCGAAGGGTCTCGCGCAGATTTCCTGACAGGTCTGTCGGGCGGAAAGGCCCCTAAGACACCTTTCTTCGACACGCTAAAGCCGAAAGGCTCAATGTAATGCACAGCAAGGCGCCAAGTCATCCCCGAGGCGCGGAAGCGTCTGCCAAGCATCAGGTGACCTACATCTTCGTGCTGGGCGCGGTCTTTATGTTGTCCCCCTTTGCCATAGATATGTACCTGCCCGCGCTGCCGACCATTGCAACAAGCTTGGGCACCGGCATCGACGAATTGGAAATGAGCGTGTCCATCTTCTTGGTGGCCGTCGCTGTTGGGCAGTTGGTGCTCGGTCCAATTAGTGACGCTGTTGGTCGGTTGCGGGTGCTGTTCGGCGGATTGGCCGTGTTTTTGGTGGCGAGCCTTATGATCGCGCAGGCTGAAACTTTGATGGCGTTCTACACTTGGAGATTCGTGCAGGCCGTGGGGGCGGCAGCAGGTGTTGGGATTATCCCGATGGTGCAAGATAGGTTTGGGGAAGAAAAATCCTCGAAGGTGATTTCATATTTAATGATCACAACGATTGTTGGAGCAGTGATTGCTCCGCTGGCAGGGGGGGTGACGCTTTCCTATATAGGGTGGCCCGCAATTTTTGTGGTTCTGGCCCTTTTGGGTGGGGCCGCAATTCTTGCTATGGCGGTCTTTATTCGGGAGCCGGATTTTACGCCACGTAAAATTTCGCTTGGGCAGATTGGATCTGGCTATGCCAGTGTTCTGTCAAATAGGCGAATAATGAGCGCCCTGTTGACCGGCGCGTTTGCCATCGGCGGGTTGTTTGCTTTCGTTGCCGGATCCCCTTTTGTCTACATCAAGTATTTCGGTGTGGCCCCAGAGCAGTACGGCTTCTTGATGGGTTTGAATGCCATCGCGATGATCCTTGCCAATGTGGTCAATGCCGAACTTCTGGGGGCGCAAAAGAGCCAGTCCAAGGCCTTGGCTGGGGCGGTACTGCTTGCGGCGTCAGGACTAATTGCTTGCGTCGTCGCGGTTGCTGATGGGGGGCTGATCCTTCTTTTGTGCGCCATCGTGATATTTGCTGGTGCGCTGGAATTCGTCGCCACCAACGCAATCGTCACGGCGATGACGGTGATGCCGTCGCAAAATGGCACTGTCTCGGCGATCAGCGGTGCAGCTGGGTTTGCCTTGGGTGGGGTGTCCAGTGCGATTGTCGGCTACCTTCCGTCTGTTGATGCACTGCCCATGACCGCCGCGATGGCTGTCTGCGGGGTGATGGCGTCTGTCTGCGCGATCAGCTTAGGTCGGACCGAACCGCGTGGGCCCATGCCCGATGCCGGTCGAAAGCGGGGGGTGAACTAGTGCAAACTTTGCGATTTTTTGCCGTGGCAGAGGGCGTCACGCTGCTCGTGTTGCTGTTGATCGCGATGCCTCTCAAATACATGGCAGGTCTCCCTGAGGTCGTCTCCGTTATGGGGGCGGTGCATGGCATTACCTTTTTGGTGTTCATGTGGATTGTCATACGAAGCTGGGCCGAAGGGGGGCTTGATGGGCTGGGCGCCGTTCGGCTGGGTGTTGGCGCTATGATCCCCTTTGGAGGGATTTTCAATGAACGCTGGTTGAAGAACGACAAAAGAAAGGTAACCCCACGTGATCTATGAGGCGCTAAAGGCTGCGCATATCATCTTCATGGTGGTTTGGATGTCAGGCATGATGCTGCTCGCTTGGCTCTTGAGCCATCCCGCGACTGACACCGCCGCGGCTTTGCGTAGATATGACCGAATGGTGACCGCACCGGCTATGGCTCTGACTTGGCTGTGTGGGGTCGGGCTAGCCGTCTATGCAAGCTGGTTCGGCGTGGGCTGGCTTTGGGGTAAGTTGATCCTCGTCGTGGTTTTATCAGCTTTGCACGGGGTGCTTTCAGGGCGCCTTCGGCGCTCTCTTCTTGTCGACGGTGCAGCGCCTCAACCCTTGAAGTTAGAGTATCTTGCATTGGTTATTGCCTTGCTGGGCGCCGTCATCTTTTTGGTGGTCACCAAGCCGTTCTAGATACTTGCCACGCAGTAGTTTTGCTTCCCATAAGATGCCACACGAACATCAAAAGGCTGAGCACATGCCCAAACCACCTGCACCAAGACGCGCTCAGACGTAGGTGTGCTGGGCAAAATCGCAGGTATTTGTGGCGGCGAAACGCGAGACTAATGATCACCGGTTTCGCGGTATTGTTGATGTTCTGATGGCATGCGACGCCTCCTCTTCGGGCTGAGCTTTGACCTCTCGTCGTTGATATGCGACTGAATGAAGATCGGAGGAATGGAATATGGCGCGCCAGAAGTCAGGCGACAAAGAGAATGTCATCAGACGGGCAGTTGTCGCAGAAGTGGCAGCCGTCGGGTCCACGGCGGTTTCTGTGAACAACGTGGCAAAGCGTTCAGGCTTGGCCGTCGGCACGCTGTATCGATACTTCGAAAACAAAGATGCGCTTCTTCGGGCGACCTATCTCGCAGTTAAATCCGAAATCCATCAGATGATGATCTTGGCGGCGCGCGATCAAAACACGTCAAAAACCAAAATCCGAGCAATGTGGTTCGGGTTGCTGGAATATGCACATCAACAACCGCATGACTTCATTTTTGCCGAAGTCATTTTGAACGCGGTGCTCCTAACAGATGAAGAACGCGCTTTGGTGCAATCGATGTCGGACGAAGCATCTGCCATTGTTGCAGGCGCTGTCGTGGATGGCACCATTCGGGCGGGCTCGGCCGGTGCAATCAACACGCTTCTTATCGCGCCAGCTTTGCAGATAGGTCGTCAGTCAGCTCTAAGCGGTCGTCCGCTGGATCTTGATCACGCTGAAGAAGTATTCGCTTTGTGCTGGCGAGCCGTTTCGACTTGAGGCATAAAATGAGCAACTATTCATTTTAGAAGGACTAGAACCATGTTTTTGTCGAGACAACTTATCGCGGCTGGTTTGCTTATTGGCTCTGTGACGCAAGGAATGGCGCAAGTCACGCAGGACGAAATTCGCAACGGGTTTCGTGAACATGCGGTCATGGCGCAGTTTCACCGCTGGTATCAGCTCTATGAGCGCCCCGCAGGCGGCATCGACAATGCCTTGGATATTCTGACGTCCGACGTCGTCATCTCTTCTGGTTTGGGGACCGCAAATGGTCATGATGAATATGCGTCCCGTGTCGCGCAACTTCCCGACACATGGCGCAACGCGCATTTCCTAAAATCTGCTCAGATCACCCACGGCGACGATGGCGCAATGAACCTCAGTGCGCAGGTTACCTATCAAAACGAAGGTTTGCTGCCTGATGGTGCGGTGCGCGAGGCAGAGTTAACCTACACCGTCTCACTGGCGCAGGGCGAGGGGTTGCTGCCGTTGCTCTCCAATGTGAAAATTGAGCAGAACAGCGAATCTCAAGCGGATGTTTTTGAAGATGCCTATGCTGAAAACCGGATGCGCAGCCTTGTGCATTATTGGTTGGCATTGATCGAAGATCCGGCCCGCAACGCAGCCCCAGTACAAGAGATTTTGGCGGAGGAGTTTTCGCTGAATTTTTCAAGCGGGGCGATTACCGATTTTGCCGGATTTGAAGCTTGGCTCGCTGGACCTGGATCGCAGGTTTCCGCAAGCACGCATATCCTCAGCAACTTTTCTGCGCAGGACTTAGGTGACGATCAATATTCCTTGTCAGTTGACTTCGACTGGGCGGGTATTACGCCTGATGGCGTGGAATTGGTCGCAAAGACCCGCCACAACTGGACTGCAACCAATGATGTGACCGAACGGTTCGCCCGAATTAAAACAGTTGATGTCGAAGTTCTGGAACCTTTCCGTCCCCGCGAAAATTAAGCGAAAACTATGATTTGATCTTCCAGAGCAGCGAAATGTTGCTCTGGGAGAGGCCACTGGGATTGTGCGCCCTCGGGTTCTTATTCTCGGCCCCAACATGATCGCCTAGAAGTAGAACGCGGTCTGAACTCCAGACAATTTTCTGTGGTACGTCCATTTCCCCTACGCCAGCCCCAAGATGCGGCGCGCTTCGCTTGGTGTCGCAACCGCGCGCTGATTGCGGGCGCAAATATCTACGACGGTTTTAACCAAGGCTGCGTTGGAAGGGGCGAGGGTCCTCTTATCAAGGCGGATGTTGTCCTCAAGACCTGTGCGGGTGTGACCACCTGAGGACACTGACCATTCGTTCAAGATAGCTTGATTTGCACCGATCCCTGCAGCGCACCATGGCGCGTCTTCTCCAAACAACCGTTTGACGGTGCGAACGTAGAACTCAAAGACGTCGCGGTCCGCTGGCATCGCATTTTTGACACCCATAACAAATTGAACATACGGCCTGTCTTTGATCTGGCCGCGTTTGTACATCTCGGCTGCTTGCAGGATATGGGACAGATCGAAGGCCTCGATTTCTGGCTTGATTCCGTAGTTCAACATTTCGCCCGCGAGCCAATCCACCAGATCAGGCGGGTTCTCATAAACCCGTGTGGGAAAATTGTTGGAGCCGACCGACAATGACGCCATGTCGGGGCGCAAATGCAGCATCCCCCCACGCATCGCCCCTGCACCAGATCGCCCTCCTGTTGAGAACTGAATAATCATCCCGGGACAGTGTTTCTCCAGCCCAGCCTTGAGCACCGCGAAGGTTTCGGGGTCGCTGGAGGGGCTTTCATCAGCGTTGCGCACATGGGCGTGAACCATGCTTGCTCCGGCCTCGAAGGCTGCATGAGTGCTTTCGATTTGCTCGCTGACGGTGATCGGGACGGCGGGATTATCCGCCTTTCGCGCTACGCTGCCCGTGATTGCTACACAAATGATGCAAGGGGGCGTCATTGGTCTGGGGCCACGGTGAGAACAGGCAAAACTTGCCGGTACTTTTGGCCCTTGCTGATCTTGCCAAAGTTAGCTGGGGTAAGGCGATATGCACTCAAATGTCCGTATCCCTTCATCAAAGGTTTGAAATGCAAGCGGGTGGGGCCGCAAGCCAAAGATCTAAGGAGCCAAAATTTTACTCCACCCCACGATACTGGCCCCATCTTCGCCGCAACTCACTTCGTCTCGCAAGTAAAACTTGGCAAAGAGCCGCAGGGGGGAGGCAACCATTGTCCTGCAGCAGAGCGATGCGAAAACAGCTCTGTTGAGAAAGTTGATTGAGGGCGATGTCGACTTGAAAGGCATTATCTGTTGATAATTCGGCATAAGTAATTGCCGGTTATAACCGGTGCATTTTTCGACTGGACCCCCATTGAAACACGAGATCAAATTTACCCGTCTGACCCAAATTGATCCGGCCGAGATTTTGTCTCATATGTCGGACCCTCGTGTCGCAGAACATATGCCTTTGTTGACTTTCGACTGGGACGCCGACGCTGTGGCTAAGTTTGTGGAGACCAAAGAGCAGCACTGGAGGCGCGACGGGCTTGGCCATTGGGCCATATTGGTAAACGGGATATACGTCGGCTGGGGCGGGTTCCAAAAAGAGGGGGGCGATTGGGATTATGGATTGGTTCTCAGGCCAGACTCATTTGGGCATGGGATACGAATTACCAAGCAGGCGATAGAATTTGCCTGTGCAGACGAACGCCTCCCATATGTAACGTTTCTTTTGCCGCCCTCGCGCCAAAATCTGGGGGCACTCAAGCGATTTGGGGCGAATTTTGTCGGAGAAATCGATTATGACGGGGCAAAGTTTCTCAAGTTCATGCTGAAAACGGATGGGTCGTAAGGCGTGTGCTATTGCCTGCCCAACGCCCCGTCACTGTTATGCGGCGGTCCGAATCCACGGGCGCAGGCTTCAGGTCTCGACTGCCCATGACGTTGGCATAACCGGTGTCAGGCTCAGCAATGATTTCGTGTATGCAGCTTGCGGTGCCGTATAGACCGAATGCGTTTCTCCCACTTCTTCAATCTTGCCATTCCGAAGGACGGCCGTGTCATCAGCCATTTGGCGCACAACGGCGAGATTGTGACTGATGAACAGGATTGTTAGGCCAAATTTGTTTTGCAGATCTTTCAGAAGGTTCAAAATTTCCGCCTGAATGGACACATCCAACGCGGAAGTCGGCTCATCACAAATCAAAAATCTCGGGCGGGCCAATAGAGCGCGAGCGACAGCAATGCGCTGGCGCTGGCCACCGGAAAACTGATGTGGGTACTTGGTAATCGCGTCCGGTTGCATTCCCACTAATGACAGCATCGAGGCCGCTAGTTTTTCCCGCTCGTCCGCGTCTTTTACAAAGCCGTAAAACCATAAGGGTTCCGCCAAGATATCCCCGATCCGGTGGCGGGAATTCAAGCTGGAATACGGGTCTTGGAATACCATTTGAACAAGCTGGCGCGACGGGTGAAGGCGACTGCGGGACTTGCCAAAGGGCAAGGCAGTGTCGCCCAACATCATTGTACCGCTTGACGGTGTCACAAGTCCGGTGATCGCCTTGGCCAATGTGGATTTTCCCGATCCGCTTTCTCCAACCAGCCCCATGATTGATCCAGGTTTGATATCCAGCGTGACATCATCCAGTGCCACATAGGGCGCAGGTTTGCGAAACAACGATGTGCGCGGCCCTGAAAACTGCACCGACAGATTGCGCAACGACAGCCCTGTGGGCGCTTGCTGTTGCCCTTCAAGAAGCCAGTTTTCTGCGAGCTCCCCGAGGCTGGAAGACGCATCATTAGCCTCCGGAACACGAAAGCGTTCCAATTTGCGGTCCAGCGGCGGAACTGCGTCCATTAGGGCCTGTGTATAAGGGTGTTCGGGCGCGCCCAATACTTGCGCCGTGTCGCCTGTTTCCATAACGCGCCCTTTGCGCATTACCGTGACACGGTCAGCCACTTGCGCAATCACGCCGATGTCATGCGTGATCAACATGAACGAAATCTGGCGCTCTTTTGCGAGCCGTTGGATCAAGCTTAGAACCTGCGATTGAACGGCCACATCAAGGGCTGTCGTTGGCTCATCCGCAATGATCAATTCTGGGTCGGTGCTGATGGCCAACGCAATGACAACCCGCTGACGCATGCCACCGGAAAACTGATGCGGGTAGGCCTTGATCCGTGTCGCGGCGTCTTTGATCCCGATTTCCTCAAGCAGATCGACCGCGCGTTGTCGGGCCGCGGCTTCTGTGACGTCAGAATGCGCCTGAATGGTTTCGATCAGTTGGTCCTCGATGGTCATCAACGGGTTCAGGCTGGTTTGCGGGTCTTGGAAAATCATTGAGATACGATCGCCGCGCACCTTATGGGCCTGCTCTGGCGTCAAGGTGCGCAAATCCGTCTCCCCCAACCTCAAGGAGCCCTTTGCGACATAGCCCGGAGACTGCAGCAGGCCGATTACAGCCGCCCCGACGGTCGATTTTCCAGCACCGCTTTCCCCGACCAACCCATGAATTTCACCGGGTTTGATTTCCATGTCCACGTCCTCGATGGCGGTGAAGTCGCCAAACCGAGAGGGAAATTTTACTGCAAGATCCTTGATCGTCAGCATCTAGCGTAACCTCGGGTTGAATATGTCTCGCAGAAAGTCCCCAAGGATGTTGATCGACACCACCAGCGCGACGAGAAACAGCGTCGGTATCCACAAAATCCACCATTCACCGGACAGCAGAAACTGCATGCCAATGCGGATAAGCGTGCCAAGGCTGGGGCTGTCGGCGGGCAGGCCGATGCCAAGGAATGACAATGTTGCTTCGAGCAAAATGGCCGATGCAAGATCCACCGTCAGGATCACCAAAAGCGGCCCAAGTATGTTGGGGAGTATATGTACGAACATCACGCGTGTCGGGCGTTGGCCCATCATGATCGCGGCCTGTACGTATTCCTTGTTCATCTGCACAAAGGTTGACGCGCGGGCCGTGCGGGCAAAATTCACCCAAAGCGACAGCGCAATCGCCAAGGTCAGCACAGCAACCCGCAGGTCTTGCTGGATGGCTGCGGGCAAAATCCCGCGTGCAATTCCATCAATAAGCAAGGCCGTCAGGATCGCGGGCAGCGCAAGCTGCACATCCGCGATACGCATCACCACCGCATCAAAGCGACCACCATAATACCCCGCGGCAAGGCCAAGCCCCACACCAAGGATCGCGGCAATCGTCAGGGCCGACAAACCAATAACCAGCGATAGCCGCGCACCATAAAGAATAGACGAAATCATATCGCGACCCTGATCGTCCGTCCCCAGCAGGTATTTTGGGTTCGAGCCGTCCTGCCATGCGGGGGGAAGAAGCCCGTCAAACAAGCTAAAAGAGGACAAGTCATAAGGGTTCACCAACGCGACCCATGGAGCGAAAACCGCACCCAAAAAGATCAGCACCGCTACCATTGCCGCGACAATGGCTGCAGGGGAATGAACGAACAGCCAAAGCCCTTCATATTTTTTCAACAGGGCGATCATGACACGTCACTGATCCGCAAACGAGGATCGATAGCCACGTAAAGCAGGTCCACAACAAGGTTCACCAGCACAAAGAAGAACGCGATTACAACAAGGTAGACCCCCATCACCGGAATATCGACAAAGCGTATGGATTCAAGGAACAACAACCCCATGCCCGGCCATTGGAAGACGCTCTCGGTGACAATCGAAAAGGCGATCACACCGCCAAACTGCAGCCCGATTATCGTGATCACGGGCACCATGGTATTGGCTAACGCATGCTTGTAGTGCAACCGCCCCATGGGCACGCCGCGCGCCATGGCAAACCGGATGTAGTCGGACCGCATTACCTCCATCATTTCGGCGCGGACAAGCCGCATGGTCAAAGTGAGCTGATAAACACCAAGGGTAATCGCCGGCAGCAACAATGCCCGCCACCCGTCAATAGTGAACAAGGAACTTTCCCAGCTGCCAATCTGAACTGTGCCCCCTCGTCCAAAGGTGGGCAACCAGCCCAACTGCACCCCGAATATGAAGATCAACATTATCCCAATCACAAATGTGGGGATCGACACCCCCACAAGGGTGGTCATCAATATCGTCTGGGTCAGCACGCCCCGAGGTTTTAGCGCAGTATAAACACCGGCAGGCACCCCCACGACAAGAGAGATGATCAACGCCACCACACCCAATTCCAAGGTTGCCGGAATCCGGTCGGCAATCATATCCGCCACTGGTTGGCGGGTGCGGTAGGAGAACCCGAAATCACCTTTCAGCATATCCCCCGTGAAACGCATAAACTGCGAAACAAAGGGGTCGTTCAATCCCAGTTCTTCCCTTAGCCGTTCCTGATCCGCGACAGAGGTTTCGACCCCCGTCATCTGGGTGATTGGATCGCCAACGAACCGGAATAGTGAAAAGGCCAAAAAGGCGACGGCCAGCATCACAAAGACGGATTGAACCATCCGCTTGAGAATGAAATAGACCATCGCCCTTTGCCCTAACTCCGGATCAGTTCACCGTCACCCAACGCAACATGAAGAAATTATCCGCACGTTGTGTCAATTCGACGTTGTCCTTTGCGGCCCAGATCAGGGGCTGAGTATACAGCGGGATATAGGCAACTTCGTCTTGCGTGATTGCGATGATTTCGTCGATCATCGACTGGCGCGCGGCCGGATCGATTTCTTGCTGAACCATCGGCAGCAACTCATCCACTCGCGCGTTGGAGTAGTTGCCAAAGTTCCAAGACCCCAGTTTGCGGGAGTCGTCTTGGCTGTGCATCAAGAACCGGATCGGGTGCTCCATGTCGAATGTGCCCGGGGACCAGCCCAAAAGGTACATATCGAAGTCATCCTCGCGCAGTTGCGGCCAGTAATCGCGGACTGGGCCGGTGCTTAGCTCTGCATTTAGGCCGACGGCTGCAAACATCGAGGCCGCTGCACGACATAAGGCTTCGTCGTTGATGTAGCGGTCGTTGGTGCATTTCAACCCGAAAGAGAACCCGTCAGGATACCCCGCTTCTGCGAGCAGTTCTTTGGCCCGATCTGGGTTGTAGTCGGGGCGGTTTTGGTTGGCTTCCGAAAAGCCCGAAATGCCCGCAGGTACCAATTGGCTTGCCGGCTCGATTTTGCCTCGGAACAGCACGCGGTCAATTGACGCTATGTCCAAGGCATGGGCAGCGGCCAGTCGCACGCGAGGGTCGGTGAAGGGGTTGGCATCTGTCACGTCAGACGAGTACAGCAATGTATCATGTTCATGGCCAAAGCCGAACATGATGACGCGGGTCTCTTCGCCCTCCAGCACTTTGAAGCCGTCTCGGCTTTCAACCTGAGCGACGTCTTGCAAAGGGATCGGTTGGATGAAGTCGATCTCGCCGGATAGAAGTGCTGCGAGGCCGGTGGCGGAGTTTCCGATTGGGGTGAAAACCGCCTCGGTGATGTTATGGCTGGCGTCGTCCCACCAAGCTCCATTTGGCGCCAGTGTTGTGCGCACTCCGGGGTCGCGATCAGCTAGGGTGAAGGGGCCGGTGCCGTTCACATTCATGGTTGCGAAATTCTCGGCGTCGCGCGCAGGGAGGGCGGCGTCATTGGCCTCGGCCCAATCTTTATCGAGGATCATGAAGTTCGCGATTGAATCGGGGAACAGCGGGTTGGGTGCCGAGGTGACAAAATCGACAGTGAATTCGTCGACGACACGCATGTCTGTCACAGGCGCAAACCACGAGCGCACATCGGCCGCTTCATCAGAGGCCCGCTGATAGGAAAACAACACATCTTCGGAGGTGAAGGCGGCCCCGTTTTGGAAGGTCACCCCTTCGCGCAACTTGAATCGCCATCCGTTTTCACCTTCAAGCGGCTCCCAAGAGGTTGCCAAGGACGGTTCGATCGACATGTCTTGCCCGCGACGAACAAGTCCCTCGTAGATGTTGTTCAGGAATGACAGTACCGGCGCGGAATTTACCGCATGCGGGTCCATGGTTTGTGGATCGGTCGTGGAGGCCCAGCGAAATGTTTCGGCGGAGGCTGCCAAAGCTGACATGCTCAGCGCGCCTCCAAGTACGGCTAGTTTCAAAGGTAACATTGTTCTCTCCGTTGATATCGGGGCAGCCCCGTTTGTAAGTGTAGTCAAGCACGCCGATCAGAGACGAGCAATAGCGGATGGATGCAAAGGCCGCGTGGCTTGGCGTCAAGAAAACGGAGGATATCTTGCCTTGGCTGGTCTTGCCCCTTCGCGGTCACCGGATAAGCCGCAGTACAGGTTTCATGTGATTTCAAAGCGCGCCTGACGACAAAGCCGAGGGCAAAATTTTACGTCACAAGACGGCTTGTCAGGCCCAAATTCGCATCCTATAGGGGAACTACGCAGGGGAGTCCCGCCAATGGGACTGAGAGGCTGACAGGGTGAAAACCCGGTGACGCGACCCTTTGAACCTGACCCAGTTGACACTGGCGTAGGAAGCAAAAGGTTGCACTGTCGGGTGATCCGTCTTGCGCAACTGGACAAGCAGGCACCACGCGCCTGCGCATCCTCCCCAAACTCAATTGGTGTCTTTTTAGGACTTGAGCTTGAGGAGCACCAACATGAACATCCCCACCCCTAAAATCACCACAGACGCATTGCCTGCATCGCGCAAAATTTATGTCGATGGGACGTTGTTCCCTGATGTGCGTGTGCCAATGCGCGAAATCTCGGTGCATCCAACCGCAGGTGAGCCGCCCTTGCCTGTCTATGACAGCTCTGGCCCCTATACGGATGGTGACGTGCAAACGGATGTAAAACAGGGCCTCGCGACGCTGCGCCGCGCTTGGATCGAGGCCAGAGGTGACGTCGAAGCCTATGACGGGCGGGAGATCATTCCTGCGGACAACGGATTTGTGCAAGGGGACCACCTAACCCCAAGCTTCCCGATTAAGACACGGCCACTGCGTGCAAAAGGGAACCGTGCGGTGACCCAGCTTGCCTATGCCCGCGCGGGTGTCATTACCCCAGAAATGGAGTTCATTGCGATCCGCGAAAACCAGCTGCGCGAGCTGGCACCCTGCCACCGTGATGGCAACGATTGGGGGGCAAATATTCCCGATTACGTGACACCGGAATTCGTGCGTGACGAAGTCGCCGCAGGCCGCGCCATTATCCCCGCAAACATCAATCACCCAGAATCAGAACCTATGATCATCGGGCGCAACTTTCTGGTGAAGATTAACGCCAATATGGGAACCTCGGCGGTCACATCGTCCATGGAAGAAGAAGTCGACAAAATGGTTTGGGCGATCCGTTGGGGGGCGGACACCGTGATGGATTTGTCCACAGGGCGCAACATTCACAACACCCGCGAATGGATTGTGCGTAACAGCCCAGTGCCCATCGGGACGGTGCCTTTGTATCAGGCGCTGGAAAAGGTGAACGGCATCGCAGAAGACCTGACTTGGGACGTCTTTCGCGACACGTTGATCGAGCAGGCCGAGCAGGGGGTCGACTACTTTACGATCCACGCAGGCGTTCGGCTGCATATGGTGCCAATGACGGTGAACCGCGTCACGGGGATCGTGTCGCGCGGCGGCTCGATCATGGCTCAATGGTGTTTGCACCATCATAAGGAAAGCTTCCTATACGAGCACTTTGAAGAAATTTGCGACATTTGCCGTACCTATGATGTGTCATTCTCGCTTGGCGATGGGCTACGCCCCGGCTCCATTGCGGATGCCAATGATGAAGCGCAATTTGCCGAGTTGGAGACATTGGGAGAGCTGACCAAGATTGCATGGGCCAAAGATTGTCAGGTCATGATCGAAGGTCCGGGTCATGTTGCAATGCACAAGATCAAAGAAAACATGGACAAGCAGCTGGCATGTTGTGACGAGGCACCTTTCTACACGCTCGGGCCACTGACCACGGATATCGCACCCGGATATGACCACATCACCAGCGGCATCGGAGCAGCGATGATCGGCTGGTTCGGCTGCGCGATGCTGTGCTATGTGACGCCCAAGGAACACCTCGGCTTGCCGGATCGTGATGATGTGAAAACCGGCGTGATCACCTATAAGATTGCCGCCCATGCCGCCGATTTGGCGAAGGGGCTGCCAGGGGCACAACGGCGCGACGATGCGCTATCACGTGCTCGGTTCGAATTTCGTTGGGAAGATCAGTTCAACCTGTCACTCGACCCAGATACCGCGCGTGACTTTCACGACCAGACTTTGCCGAAGGAAGCCCATAAGGTCGCGCATTTCTGCTCAATGTGCGGGCCGAAATTTTGCTCGATGCGCATTTCACATGACATCCGGTCCATCGCGCAAAAGGAAGGGTTTGAGGCCATGTCCGCCAAGTTCCGCGAAGGTGGGGAGTTGTATGTTCCGGTGAAGGACAACAACGGGTGATCACCATAGCAGGGGCGGGTCTTGCGGGTCTGTCATCAGCGTTGGAACTCGCGCGGCGCGGTGCCGCCGTGCGGGTTTTCGAAGCCAACCCTTCGATTGGGGCCGGTAGCGTATCGCGCTTTGCAGGTGGGATGCTTGCGCCTTGGTGCGAACGCGAAAGCGCCGACGAGGCTGTTGTTACCCTCGGGGCGCAAGCGGCCGATTGGTGGGGGCGGATCACCCAAGTGAGCCGTCTGGGCACATTGGTCGTAGCCCCCACCCGCGATAGCGCGGAGTTGACCCGCTTTTCGCGCCGCACCTCGGCGCATCGTGCGGTAGATCAGGCCGAAATTACCACGTTGGAGCCCGCGCTGGCGGGGAGGTTCTCCCACGGCTTGCTGTATGAGCAAGAGGCGCATTTGAACCCGCGCATGGCCCTGCTGGATCTGGCCAAGGCCGTCAAAGATCTGGGGGTTGAAATTGTGCTGGGAACCAAGGCACCGGCGCAGGTGGATTTGGATTGCACAGGTGCGTCGGCCAGCGTGACTGATCTGCGGTTTGTGCGGGGCGAAATGGCGATCTTGTCTTGCCCTGAGGTCGCAATCAACCGCACCGTGAGACTGCTTCACCCCCGCATTCCGCTGTATGTGGTTCCCCGCGGGGAAGGGGTCTACATGATCGGGGCGACAATGGTCGAAAGCACATCAACGCGCCCCCCAACTTTGCGATCCTTGTCAGAACTGTTCAACGCGGCCTTTACCCTAAACCCTGCGTTCGCCGAGGCAGCGGTCATTGAAACGGGTGCGGGTTTGCGGCCTGCCTTCCCTGATAACCTGCCGCGTTTGGTCAAAAATGACGGAAGGCTTCATTTTAACGGGTTGTATCGTCACGGGTTTCTCTTGGCGCCAGCGCTGGCCGTCCAAGCCGCTCAACTCATTCTTTCGGAGACATCTCATGCAAATCATCGTCAATCAAATACCGCAAACCATTAATGCCAGCTCACTTGCCGACACTTTGATCGAGCTTGGGTTCACAGGGCCGGCCATCGCCACCGCGATCAACGGTCAGTTTGTTCCGCGAGACGCACGCGCCGATGTGACTTTGGCACATGGGGACCGGCTGGAAGTTCTGGCCCCAATGCAAGGAGGATAGAATGCAATTTTATGGGGTGGACGTATCGTCACGTCTCTTGCTTGGTACGGCACAATATCCTTCGCCTGCGGTACTGTCAGAGGCGATCGTTGAAAGCCGTTGCGACGTTGTAACCGTAAGCCTTCGCCGTGAAACCTCTGACGGGACAGGGGCGGGGTTTTGGGACCTGCTGCGCGAAGCGGGCAAGCGCATTTTGCCGAACACGGCCGGATGCCATTCGGTGGCAGAGGCGGTGACGACTGCTCAGATGGCCCGAGAGATTTTCGAAACGAACTGGATCAAACTGGAGGTCATAGGCCACGCAGATACGCTGGCCCCTGATGTCTTCGCGTTGGTTGAAGCGGCACGGGTTTTGTCGGCGGAGGGATTTCAAGTGTTTCCCTACACGACGGATGATCTGATCGTCGGGGAAAAGCTGCTGGATGCGGGCTGTGAAGTCTTGATGCCTTGGGGCGCCCCCATCGGGTCCGGTCAAGGTTTGCGCAATCCGGATGCGCTTCGCGCCATGCGCGCCCATTTCCCCAATGTGCCTTTGATCGTGGATGCGGGGATTGGTCGGCCGTCGGATGCGGTGCAGGCGATGGAATTGGGAATGGACGCGGTTTTGCTGAACACAGCTGTGGCCAAATCAGGTGACCCTGTTTTGATGGCTCGTGCGATGGCTTTGGCCTTGGACGCAGGGCGCGCTGGGCTGGTGGCAGACCCGATGGACCGCCGCGATATGGCGGTGCCGTCGACGCCGACACTTGGTATGGCGGAGCTGGGATGATGGAAAAATTCTATCTGATTGTAAGTGATGTGGCCGAGCTTCGATCTTTGGTGCCTGTTGGGGTGCGGTTGGTGCAGCTGCGGATCAAGGACCGAGATGCGCCCGAAATTCGCCGGCAAATCGAAGAAGCCCGTGCCATCTGTGACGCGCATAATGCGCAACTTGTGGTGAATGACTATTGGGAAATTGCGATCGATTTGGGGTGTGATTTCGTTCACTTAGGGCAAGAGGACATGGATCAAGCCGATTTTGAAGCCTTGCGTCATGCGCATGTGCGGTTTGGCCTCTCGACCCACGACGGGGCCGAGTTGGATCGCGCTTTGTCTTACAATCCGGCCTATGTGGCTCTTGGGCCTGTGTATCCGACGCTGCTGAAAAAGATGAAATGGCGACCACAGGGGTTGGAGAAAGTCTCCCGTTGGAAGACGGCCGTGGGGGACACCCCGCTTGTGGCGATTGGCGGGCTAACCCCAGATCGGCTGGCGGGGGTGTTTGCAGCCGGTGCCGACAGTGCCGCGGTTGTAACGGACATTCAGCAGGCCGATGATCCGATTGCGCAAACCCGCGCTTGGATCACAGCATGTGCGCCATGAGCCGCTACGCGCGGCAAATTCAGTTACCTGATGTTGGTCTGGACGGGCAGGATAAGTTCTCGCGCGCGAAGGTGGCTGTGATCGGGGCTGGCGGGCTTGGATCACCGGTGTTGTTGTACCTCGCGGGGGCTGGTGTGGGGCATTTGACCGTGCTTGACGCGGATCACGTCTCTCAAAGCAATTTGCATCGCCAACCGCTGTACCGGATGTCCGATATTGACCGCCCCAAAGTTGCCGTCGCCGCCGAAGCCATCGCGGCACTGAACCCCGAGGTGACCGTTGACGCACGACAGTGTTCCTTGACGCCAGATGTCGCCACGCAAATTGTGGCAGACGCGGATGTGGTCATTGATGCCGCAGACAGCTTTGCCGTGACGTACTGTTTGTCGGATGCCTGCTATGCCGCGCAAACGCCGCTCATTTCGGCCAGCGTTCTGGGGCAGGCGGGATATGTCGGAGGCTACTGCGCTTGCGCGCCATCCTTGCGGGCGGTGTTTCCGGACCTGCCACAAACGGGTGCCACATGTGCGTCGGCAGGGGTCTTGGGGCCGGTTGTTGGGGTTGTGGGATCATTGCAGGCGCAAATGGCGCTGCGCGTGCTGCTTGGATGCGACCCTTCCCCGCTTGGGCGGATGGTGACGGTTGATCTTGAAAGCTTCGTTTTCGGGGGCTTCGATTTTCATGGAAGCCCTGAGCCGAACGATGGCTTTTCGTTTATATCCAAAGGGATGCTCCGAGAAGGGGATCTGGTTTTTGAACTTCGTGATGCGGATGAGGCGCCGGAGCCGCTTGTGGCTTCGGCAAGATACATGTCCCAAGACGATTTGGCCCACTTTGACCCGATACCCGACAGGCGCATTGTGTTGTGTTGCCAGTCGGGGCTGCGCGCATGGCAGGCTGCGTCAGTTCTACGGGCACGCGGAGCGCGCTCCCTCGCGGTCATGGCAGCGACGCTTTGTGCGGACGCCCCCTGAGGTTGACGCGTATCTGTGCCTTACCTAACTCAATCATATCGGGGGCGCCTAACGGCTGAGAAGGCCCCATTGAACCTGAACCAGATAATGCTGGCGGAGGGAGGGCAATTGATGCGGCAACCTTGTCCCCTGTTTCGCCGGTCAGAGAAATGACAGTGAAAATACTTGTACCCCTAAACTTCCACCATGGCCCTGTTTTCAGGGATCACTCAGCAGGGCTTGTTGCCTCATGTTTTCCCGCAGGTTGGGGATCGATCAGATGATCAAGAACGTGCTTTCGATTGCAGGATCGGACCCTTCTGGCGGAGCGGGCATTCAAGCGGACATCAAGGCGATTTCGGCAAACGGGGCCTATGCGATGGCGGCGATCACTGCGCTGACGGCTCAAAACACTCAAGGGGTGAGCGGCGTTCACCATGTCCCAGCCTCCTTTGTTGCGGATCAGATTGCTGCAATCTTTGCCGATATCAAGGTCGATGCGGTGAAAATCGGTATGATTGCGAATGCCGGTATTGCGCAATCGGTGGCGGATACGTTGAGAGCCTGGCCGGACGTCCCCGTCGTGCTGGATCCGGTGATGATCGCCAAAGGCGGTACGCCGTTGCTGGCGCAAGACGCAGTTTGCACCATGCGCGACGCTCTTTTGCCAAAGACCACCGTTCTGACCCCGAATTTGCCGGAAGCAGCCTATCTGCTGGGCAAGCCAGAAGCGACGACGCGCGATGAAATGGTCGCGCAGGGCAGGGAGCTATGTGGCATGGGGCCTGCCGCCGTGTTGATGAAAGGCGGCCATCTAGATGTGGACGATAGCCCCGATGTGTTGGTGACTAACAAGCAAGAATTTTGGCTTAATGCACCGCGATTTGCGACGAAGAACACGCACGGCACCGGGTGCACACTTTCCGCGGCTCTGGCGGCGCAGATTGCCAATGGTGCGACCATGCAGGAGGCCTGCTCCGCGGCAAAGACCTATGTTGCGCAGGCCATAGAGGCCGCCAACCAGTTAAGTGTTGGAAAGGGGCATGGCCCTACGCATCACTTCGCGTCTCTCTACAGGTAGCGAAGTTAACAGCTCTGCGCCGTTGGATCAGACGCAATGAAGGGCCATGCGTGCGCTTCGGCCAACAGATCGCTTGGCGCGGTCCTACGGCTAGAAGGTGATTTTCACACCGGGCAGGTTGATCGCCTTCATCAGTTCACGAACTTCCTGACGGGCGGCGATGTTGGAGACGTTGAGGTTCTTGATGCCGATGTCGCCAAGGTCCAGCAAAGTCAGGCCACTGGGGAAGAGTTCACGGAAAATCACCCGCTCCGAGAAGCCCGGGGCGACGCGGAAGCCAATGCGCTTGGCAAGTGATTCAACGGCGTCGGTGATTTTCTTCTTGTTGTGCATGCGTTGGGTGCCCACGCGGTTGCGCACCACCACCCAATCGATGGGGGTCAGGCCGGCTTGGGCGCGAAGCTGACGGGCCTGCCAGACCATTTCAGAATAGACTGACGGGCCGATAATTTTTTGGGTCTCTGGTTCAATGCGCGCCAGAAGGTCGAAGTCGATGAAGCTGTCATTCAGCGGGGTGATCAACGTGTCGGCCAGTGAATGCGCAACTTGGCTCAGACGGGTGTGGGAGCCAGGGCAATCGATGACGATGAAATCAAAACGGCCTTCCATACCTGCCACTGCTTCGGTCAAACGGCGGTCATAGATGTTTTCGCCAGCGCCCAAACTTGCGGGATCAACCTCTGGCAGTTCGACCACTTCTGGGCTTGCCAGCTCTAGGCCGTTTTTCTTGGCAAACCGCAAACGGTTCTCACAGTAGCGCGAAAAGCTGCGTTGGCGAAGGTCAAGATCCAAGGCACCCACGGTAAAGCCCGCGCGTACCAGCGCCGTGACAACATGCATGCAGTTGGTGGATTTTCCTGATCCACCCTTTTCGTTGCCAAAGACGATAATGTGAGCGGCCATGATGTGTCCTGTATTCTAATGCATGCCCCTTAGTGGGGATTGACGTCGTTATAATCGTGAGCAGGGCCGAGGGGAAGCAAAACCGGTGTCAAATTTCCGGCGTGCAAACCATAGTTTTCCCGTGCGAAATGTATACTTGGCCCCCGTGGGCACCCTCGAAAATTGAACAGGAAAGCGCCTGGCAGGTGGCTTCAATTCGAAACCGCCAACTTCGCCCCGAGGAAACCAAAGGTTCCGGCGAAGCTGCGTTTAATCCACTTCATGACCGATGGCCGCTGAATGACGTAATCCCGCGAATATGATGCGAACGCGCCATAAATCACAAAGACCCCAAAGGTCATGCCCACAAAGATGATCGCCAATCCTACCAGTGATGATGTCGCGTTTGTAGCGGCTGGGGATATGAACTGGGGAAGGAATGCCAAGAAGAACAAAGACAACTTTGGGTTTAGGATGTTCAGCAACATGCCGGTGGTCGCTATCCGTTTGTAACCCGCTTTGTTTTTGCGCTCTGACAGATCCATAACTGTGTCGTCCTTCACGATCTTCCACGCCATGTAGAATAGATAGGCGACGCCTAAAAACTTGATAACTTGAAAGGCTAGGGCGCTTGTGTGCAGCAAAGCCGCCAACCCAATGATGCTGGCCACCGCGGCCGGTACAATTCCAAGGGTGCATCCAAAGGCAGCGGCGATGCTTGCCCTGAACCCGTGACTAAGGCCGATTGCAAGTGTGTAGACAACGCCAGCTCCAGGCAACAAGACGACAATCAAAGACGTCAATAAGAACTCAAACGACATAACTGCGCCTCTCTAGATGTAGTAGCGTCAATTAAGAGCGCCAAGGCGCGACTGCGTCAAGGGTTGCGCGCCCAAGGTTCGCCGGATTTGGGGGGGGCAACAAGGCAGCGAAGTCACGCATATGGTCCCCATGAAAAAAGCCGCCCCCAGAAGGAGCGGCTTTTCGAACGCTTGAAACTGAAGCTGTGCTTAGAAGCCCAGACCTTCGTATTTGTTTTTGAACTTGGAAACGCGACCGCCAGTATCCAGCAGGCGTTGGTTACCACCAGTCCATGCTGGGTGCACGGATGGGTCGATGTCCAAAGCGATCTGATCGCCTTCTGCACCGTAGGTGGATTTCATCTCAAGAACTGTACCATCTGTCAGTTTGACGTTGATAGTGTGGTACTCTGGGTGTGTATCTTTTCTCATGACAGTTCCCCTTACGCCTTAGGCGCTTTGTAGTTGGAATCTTCCGCGATACGTGCGGACTTACCGCGACGCGAACGCAGGTAGTACAGTTTGGCGCGACGAACGCGGCCACGGCGTACTACGGTGATGCTGTCGATGTTGGTGGAGTGCAGTGGGAACACACGTTCCACGCCTTCACCGAAGGAGATTTTGCGAACGCAGAACGAACCGGCAATACCTTTGCCGTTGTTGCGCGCGATGCAAACGCCTTCGTAATTCTGAACACGGCTACGTGTACCCTCGGTCACTTTGTAGCCAACGCGGATGGTGTCACCCGCTTTAAAGTCGGGGATATCATGCCCCAAAGCGGCGATTTGTTCCGCTTCTAGTTGTGCGATCAGGTTCATCTGAAACGCTCCTTCATATGATCCCGGTTTACCCGGTGAATGTGTCTCGCGTCCTAAGAGCTCTTGGTCTTCTTCCGGGTCCACCGAAGTGCCCGCCAGAGATCAGGTCGACGTTGCTTGTGTGCCGCTGTTTTCACATCTGCCGTCGGTGCCGAAGAAAGCACATCAGATGTCCAATAAAACAAAGGCTCCGGTCAGTATTCTGATTCCAGATTGGCGGGGTATAGGAGGGATCGCGAAGCAGATCAAGCGGGGATAGCGGTAAACGCCGATGAATCAGCACTCGACCCTCCGATTTTCGTGCAACTTTGGCCCTTCGGCCAAAACCTGCCGCGCGGGGGCTCTTTGTTGCAGCGATGAACGTCTTGCGGAATGAAACAAGCAAACCGCTGCGACAGGGGCAAGTCTGCGGCGGGGATTACCCGTCGATCTTGCCGCCCATGATCGCAATCGCTTTTTGGTATACTCCCGCAGCGTTCCACTCCTGGATCACTGCGAAGTTGGTCTGGCCTTCTTGGTAGCCCGCGCCGCGTTTCCAGCCTTTGCCTTTGAGGAAATTCGCGGTAGAGGCCAGCGCGTCAGACAGGTTGTTCAGGTCGATTTTCCCGTCGCCATTGCCGTCCTGGCCGTATTTCAAAACGTTTCCAGGCAGAAATTGCGTGTGACCAACTTCGCCGTGCTTGGCCCCAACAGACTTCGGGGAAATCACGCCGCGATCTACCAGCTTCAGTGCGGCCAATGTATGGCCGGTGAAGAAGTCGGACCGGCGGCAGTCATAGGACAGCGTCGCGATAGAGGAGACAACGTTGCTGTCGCCCATGAACCGACCAAAGCCGGTTTCCATGCCGTGAATGGCGATGATGACCCCAGCGGGCACCCCGTATTTTTTCTCCAAAGAGGCGTAGAAGTCTGCGCTTTTTGCTTTGCGCTTCCGGCCTTGGGCGACAATCGTATCCGCGCCACGCACCTTCATGAATTTGTCCAAGGAGTATTTGAAGCTTTTTTGGTTGCGATCAGCGGCGATAGTGCGCTTCGCGTAGCTGGTGCCTGCCAAAGCCGCGAGCCCACGTTCCCCGACACCTTTTGCCGATGCCTCTTTGGCGAAAGCCGTTTTCCAAGCGTTATACCCACCCGCAGAGTTGCCGCATTGGGCAGCGAGGCTTGGGGAGGCAAGGGTGAGAGTCGCGATCAAAGCGGCGGCACGAAGCATAAGGTATATCCGTTAAAGTAGTCTTAATTGGGCGTAGAATATCTGGGCGGCCATCTGGGTGCAACTGGTGGGCCGCCTGTTGTCGGAAATGGTGGATTTTGTGTCGAATGACGCACGGGAAATGGAATGGGCCTTGCTAGACATAGGCCAAGTTTGCCCAAGGGGAGTCGGAAAAATGAAAACGCATGTAAAAGCACTGGTTGTCGGCGGCGGTGCCGTTGGGACCTCGATTGCATACCACTTGGGCAAGGCCGGATGGGACACTATGCTATTGGAACGCGACGAATTAACGTCCGGCTCCACTTGGCATGCTGCAGGCTTGCTACCCTACTTCAACATGTCTTTCGCGACGACCCACATTCATGATTACTCGATCAAGTTCTACAAAGAGCTTGAAGCCGAAACCGGCCTGAACGCGGGTTTCTCGGTGTGCGGAAACTTGCGCATGGCCCGCACTCAAGACCGGATGGACGAATATGCGCTCTATTCCTCCACGGCTGAAACTGTAGGCGTGCCGCATGAATGGATGACCCCTGCGCAAATCAAAGACCGCTGGCCATTGATCCGCACAGACGATTTGAAGGGTGCGATTTACCATCAAACCGACGGCTACATTAACCCAGCCGATGTGACTATGGCGATGGCCAAGGGCGCGCGTCAGCGCGGTGTAACGATTGAACGCAAATGGCAGGTAGACGGCTACGAGTGGACCGGCTCCGAGTGGCGTGTGACGGTCACGAAGATGGTGGAAAAGGGCGGCAATTTGGTCGCGTCAGACGAGCAAACTGTGATCACCGCAGAACATGTCGTGACGGCGACGGGCAACCACGCTCAGCGTACGGCGGAGTTGCTGAAAATCAAAATTCCAGCGATCCCGGTGGAGCACCAATTCATCGTGATGGAGCAAGACCCCGCATTGGTTGAGTTCCGCAAAAACAACCCAGAGCATCCCGTCATTCGGGATGCGGATGCGCAAAGCTATGTACGCGAAGAACGCGGCGGCTGGATATTGGGCGTCTATGAGAAAAATGCCCCTGCGCGCTTTGAATACGGCGTGCCAGACAGTTTCCGCGCTGATTTGTTCCAGCTTGATTTGGAGCGGATCGAGCAACAATACATGGAGATGATTCACCGTATCCCAAGCTGTGAGTCTTGTGGCTTGAAAGACGATTTCAACGGCCCGATTTGCTATACACCTGATGGCAACCCATTGGTCGGCCCCGCACCGGGCTTGCGCAATATGTGGCTGGCCGAAGGGTTCTCTTTCGGGATCACGGCGGCGGGCGGCACGGGGCATTACCTTGCGCAAATGATGGTGGAAGGCGAGGCCGAGATCGACATGGCCTCACTGGACCCCAAACGCTACGGCTCGTGGATGACGACCGAGTTTGCGGCCCGCAAAAACGAGGAGTGCTACGACCACGTCTACATCTTGCACCATCCTGACGAAGAACGCCCCGCGGCGCGCCCCTTGCGCACGTCACCCGCCTATGATCGCCAAGCCGCGCGCGGTGCGCAATTTGGTTGGGTAAACGGCTGGGAGCGCCCGAATTACTACGCGCCGATGGGCTTTAGCGACCACGACTCGCGCAGCTTCCGCCGCGGCGGTTGGTGGCAATATGCGGTTGAGGAAGCGAAAGCCATTCGCGAAGGCGTGGGCCTTGTGGACGCAACGGCCTTCACCAAACACATCGTCAAAGGGGCAGGGGCGGAGGCCTTCCTTGATTGGTTCACGACCAACAAACTGCCGCGCGTTGGCCGCATCAATTTGACCTACGCCCTGACCGAGGCCGGCACGACGCGCACCGAATATACAATTGTGCGCTTGGCAGATGATGAGTTTTATCTTGTCTCTGCGGGGGCTTGGACGTCGTATGATGCGGATTATCTGCGCAAAGCCATTGAGGACAAAGAGCCAGAGTTCGGCCGGATCGAATGCCAAGACGTCACAACCCAATGGGGCGTGTTCGCTATTGCCGGTCCAAAGTCGCGCGATGTTTTGAATGCGGTGATCAAGGACGCTGATCCTGAAACGGCGCTTTCCAACAAACGGTTCCCATGGTTGTCGGCGAAACAGATTGAGCTGGGTATGTGCCCCGTCAATGCGATCCGTGTAGCCTACACGGGCGAATTGGGCTGGGAATTGCACCACCCGATTGAGATGCAGAACTACCTGTTCGACCTGCTGGAAAAAGCGGGGGAGCCGCATGGTATGAAGCTGGTTGGCGCACGGGCGCAAAACTGGCTTCGAATGGAGAAGTCCTACCGCGCCTTTGGGACCGAATTGGGCCGCGACGCGACGCCGCTTGAGGCGGATCTGCCACGGTTTGTTGACTTGGAAAAAGACTTCCACGGCAAGGCAAAGATGCAAGAACTTGGCATTCGCTCCAAATGCGTGACCTTGCTGATTGATGGGCCAGATGATGCTGATCCATGGGGCCGTGAGGCGCTGTATTTTGACGGAACCAAAATTGGGCGCCTGACATCCGGCGGCTACTCGGTGGCGTTCGGGAAAAGCATCGGGATGGGCTATGTTTCACCGGAACTCTCCGAGGTCGGAACCAAGTTGAAGGTTCGGATGCAACGCGAGTTATGGGATGCGGTGGTCGTAGAAGACAGCCCCTATGATCCGAAAAACGCGACGATCAGGGTCAACGGCTAGCCTGTAAAACGTTAAACTTGGGGGGAGTTATCCCCCCAGTTTTGACATCGTGGCCTCGTTCATCATCGCCCCCATAAACCCGCTTTCTTGCATGCGTTTCATGACCTGTTGCATCACGCCACAGCTTTGCATGGCCGTCATCACCGCTGGGGTGCTCATTATAGCTGGCTGGTTTTCGGTTTGGGCCAAAGAAGTCACAGGCGTGGCAGAGTATTCTTCAACGGCGGTCAGGTATTTTTCAACGTGATCAGCGCCTTGACTGTCCTCTAGATCGTCCAGAAAACAACGAGCGGCGGTGCGGTAATCATCGTCCCAATCCCAGTTCGGCAGGTTCGGCTCCAACTCAGGAGCACGGCTTAAAATGAATGCGGACAGGTGCTTTCCGCCCAATTCAGTGGCCACTTCCAATCGCTCCAGATTGTCGGCAAAGGCTGCATTGGCGGGGAGGGACAGCAGGGCTGCAAGAAAAATATGGCGCATGATTAATCCTTAACTAAAAGGCAATTTTGCCATCGCTTTGCGATTTGGTCCAGCCCCAACGGATGAGGGCGGAACAGGGTCAACCAAAACGTTGCGGGGACACGTCCGCTATTGTGGCGGCGTCCAGTTCCCCTTGTCGCCCGCCCGCCAAATCGGCCAGAAGTTGACCCGCGGCGGGGGCCGTTTGAAACCCGTATCCACCTTGACCGGCGCACCACCAAAATCCGGATTGCTCGGAGGGGCCGATTGCAAGGCAGCGGTCGGGGGTAAAGGTTCGAAGTCCAGCCCAATTGGCGATCATGCGGTGCACCGGTTTGGTGACATGGTCTTCATAGCGGGCAATCCCTTCGGCAAGAGTTATGTCGTCCGCCCAAGCGTCCATCGGGGCCACCGGCGTCTCGTCCGCGGGGGAGATAAGAAGCGCGCCTGCGTCGGGTTTGGCATACCAGCGCTCCCCTGGACCAAAGAGCATTGGCCATTCTGACACGTCAAAGCCATCAGGTGCGGCGACCCGTGCCATGGAGCGGCGCAGCGGTTGCAATCCCAAAGGCTGAACACCGGCCAACAACGCAAGTTGGTCTGCCCAAGCTCCTGCAGCATTCACGATCTGTCGGGCCTCATAGTCGGTGCCCCCCGCGCTCAAGCGCCAACCGTGACCCGTCTTGGCGATCTTTGAGACCTCTGCGCGGGTGACAATATCGCCTCCGTTGCTGCGCAGCATTTTGACAAAGCGTTGGATGGCGCCATCTGTGTCTACGTCCCAAGCATCCTCGTGGTAGCCAAGATGTGGAACGGTGTCGGTGTTGAGGATCGGGAGCAGTTCCAAGGCTTCGGATCTGGTGAGCCGCCTCATTTTCATAGCGACAAGATCGCGGGAAAATTCTTCCTCGCCCCCGTCTTTGCCCAATAGCATCATCCCACGCGGGTGATTGCGCGACAGATTTACATTCAAATGCCAGTCTTTGCTGGCTTGGTTCAACGCAATGGTCGAGGGTTTCCCGTATGTTTCTTCAAACATCGCCGCTGAGCGTCCAGAGGCATGAAAGGCCAACGCCTCTTCGCGCTCCAGCAGGGTAACGCTTCCCAGTTCGGACAATCTTGCGGCTGCGGATACGCCAGCAATTCCGCCGCCGATAACTAGGAAATCAATCATGCCTCCTCTAGGCGGTCAGTCGCTGGGGCAGGTGTTTGCGTAAGTGCCGTGAGTTGATCGTATAGCGCGTCACTCATTTCAAAGTCCAAAGCAGCCAAGGAAGGGGCCAATTGTTCAGAGGACCGCGCGGAGATAATTGGGGCTGCTACAGCTTTATTTTTCATAACCCAAGCAACCGCAAGTGTCGCAGCATCGGTTTCATGCTGCGCAGCAATTTGCGGCAGGGCACGCGCGGTTTCATGCATCCATGGGACGTTATATCGGGCATTATAGCGCGTATCATCGATCAGCCGCCCGCTTGCATCATCGGTGGCATATTTCCCCGTGAGCAATCCCCCCCCAAGCGGCGAATAGGGCACCACAGAGATACTTTGATCCTGACACGCGGGCAGTAACTCAACTTCAACCTGCCGTTTCACCAAGCTGTACATGGGCTGCAAGACATCAATATTGGTGCCCAGATTACGCGCGACTTGTGCGGCCTTCATCACCTGCCACGCCGCGAAGTTTGATATTCCGATGTAGCGGATCAGGCCGTCTTCCCGCAATTCGGCCAATGCCTCAAAGCTGTCTTGCAAAGAGGTGCTCGGATCGAAGCGATGCAGATACAACAGATCGATCATATCAAGCTTCATACGCGCGCGGCTTTCCTCAAAGGACTGCAGAATGTTGGCTTTTGTCGCGGGCTTGTCATAGGCGGCTTTGGTCGCGATCAGCACGTCCTCGCGTTCGGCGCGTGCAAAACGACCGAGCATCGTTTCCGATTGCCCCCCAGTGTAGACATATGCCGTGTCGAAAAAGTTGATACCTGCAGTGCGGCAGTCCTCATACATCGACTGACTTGCGACAAGGTCGGCTTTGCCGCCGAACTGCATGGTGCCAAAGCAAAGTTTGGATGCGGGGGCCCCGTTGGCCGTATTCATATGTATCATACCCATGATCGTGGCAGAGAACCGCCGAAGGATAAAGTCCTATCGTGGCGTCGTGAAAGCAGGGGGTTGGGGCGCAAGTCGGGTCGGGTTTGGCGCAAGGCGTTGCCCAAATTGGGTGTCGCAATTAATCCGGTTGTGGTCGTTTCCAGCTTCGCGTTAAAAGCGACAATACGTGAGTTGATAACGACTTTTTGAGGCGCATGTGTATTCGTTTGTTGTTACTTTTGACCGGTAACAGATTTTCAAACCTGTAGGTCTACACAAGCAGCCTGCTTGTGACGCTTGGTACCTAAAGGCAGATATCGAAGGATAACTTCATGGAACTCCATGCCGTCAAAAGCTCTTATGCGCGATGGGCCCCTATCTACGACAAGACGTTTGGCAAGATCACCAATGCGGGGCGGCAAGCGGCCGTAGAATTCATCAATGCTCAAGACATTGAGACGGCATTGGAAGTTGGTGTGGGCACTGGTCTGGCCTTGCCACTCTATAGGTCAGACCTGCAAGTGACTGGCATCGATTTCAGCGAGGACATGCTTGAAAAGGCGTGGACCAAGGTGAAAGACCTCGGGCTTCACCAAGTCCAAGATCTTCGGCAGATGGATGCGCGAAATTTGGACTTTCCCGACAACCACTTTGATACCGTAGCCGCGATGCACATCATATCAGTCGTCCCAGAGCCAGAGCGTGTGATGGCCGAGATGACCCGTGTCTGCAAGCCGGGGGGCAAGATTGTAATTACCAATCACTTCGCGCGCCAAAACGGTCTTCTCGCGCGTGCGGAACGTATCGTGGCTCCCTTTGCCAATCTTATTGGGTGGCATTCGGACTTCGAGATCAGCACAGTTCTTGGGCAACCCAACTTGTCTGTCACAGAACGGAACAACTTGCCCCCGATGGGCATGATGACCTTTCTGGTGCTGCAAAAACACTCTGACTAACCGATAGTGTTACGCATAAAAAAGGCCCGCGAAATCTCGCGGGCCTTTGGAGTTTAAGCCTGACCCGACCTATCAGTTCGGGATATCGCCAGTGAGGCCTTCGACGTAGAAGTTCATGCCTGCCAGCGTGCCGTCATCAGCGGTTTCGCCTTCCGCCAACCAGTCAGAGCCATCTTGCTTTTTCAGCGGTCCGGTGAATGGCTTGTAGGCACCGCTCTTGATGTCTTCGATCATTTTGTTGGCTTCGTCGCGAACATCTTGCGGGATCGCATCCGAAAACTCGGCGAAATCAACCATGCCTTCCTTGATGCCGTCCCAAGTGTCGGTGCTCTGCCAAGTGCCATCCATCACAGCCTGTGTTTGCGCAATGTAGTAGGGTGCCCAATCGTCAATTATTGACGTGAGTTGCGCCGTCGGACCAGCAACCTTCATGTCTGAGGCCTGACCAAAAGCATGGACGCCGGAGGCCTCTGCGCGCAACATCGGAGCAGTGGTATCAGTGTGCTGCATAAGAACGTCAACACCCTGATCGATCAATGCTTGTGCTGCATCGGCTTCCTTGGCCGCGTCTTCCCATGTGAAAATCCAAACCACGTTGAATTCAACGTCAGGGTTCACTTTCTTCGCGTGGATATAAGCCGAGTTAATGCCTCGGATCACTTCAGGAATTGGGAAGGAGGCAATGTAGCCGACCTTATTCGTCTTGGTCATGTTGCCGGCAATATGACCAATAACTGCGCGGCCTTCGTAGAAGCGTGCGGAATAGGTGGCGACATTGTCCGAACGCTTGAAGCCCGTGGCATGCGCGAATTTCACGTCAGGAAACTTCTTGGCGACGTTGAGAGTTGGGTCCATGTACCCAAAGGAGGTCGTGAAGATCAGATCCGCTCCGGACAAGGCCATCTGGGTGAGCACGCGTTCGGCATCGGCCCCTTCTGGCACCTTTTCTTGAAAGATCGTCTCAACCTTGTCACCGAAATGTTCTTCAACGGCGAGACGCCCGTTGTTGTGCTCTGTTGTCCAGCCGCCGTCGCCCACTGGGCCAACATATACAAAGCCAACTTTGGTTTTGTCTTCGGCGAATGCCGTGGTGGTCAAGGCAAGGGCTGCAACGGCCCCCGCGAGGATAGTTCTGCGTTTCATGGTTGGTATCTCCCCAGGTTGAAATGGTTATTGGCCTCATTGTGAAGCATGGAATGCGCGCCCCAAGCAGGCAGGCGCGGCGAGTGATGCGCGGCTTTTTCCGCCCTTGCGGGGAGCAGACATTATGACCAGCACAACGATGGTTATCAGATATGGCGACATGGACAAGTATTCGACAGGAATTGCCAGACCCGCGGCTTGCAGGTTGAGCTGCAAAACAGTCACCCCGCCGAAAAGATAGGCACCCAGCAAAACACGCAACGGGCGCCATGAGGCAAAGACAACAATTGCCAAGGCAATCCAGCCCGCACCTGCGGTCATGCCCTCGGTCCATTGCGGCACGCGGATCAGGCTGAGGTATGCGCCACCAAGGCCAGCGCAGGCCCCGCCAAACATGATAGCCAGCAAGCGCACTTTCACGACCTTATAGCCAAGCGCATGGGCCGCGTCGTGGTTCTCGCCCACCGCGCGTAGGATTAGGCCCGCACGGGTGAATTTCAGGGTGGCCCAGATGCCGACACAAAGCGCCAGCGTCAGGTAGACCATCAGATCATGGTTAAACAGCACTGGGCCAAGCAAAGGAATATCCGCCAAAGGCCCTAGGTTCAGCTTCTCAATGGCAGGCGGGCGGATGCCAACATAGCTTTGCCCCATCAAGGACGACAGCCCAAGCCCGAACAGGGTCAGCGCCAAGCCGGTGGCCACCTGATTGGACAGCAAATACTGCGTCAGAAATCCGAATATCAGTGACAACACGGCGCCACCCGCTGCGGCGGCGATAAAGCCCACAACAGGGGATCCGGTCTCCACCGCGATGGCAAAGCCGCAAATAGCACCAGTGATCATCATGCCTTCTACGCCAAGGTTGAGGACACCGGATTTCTCGACAATTAACTCGCCAAGTGCTGCGAGAAGGATCGGCGTGGCCGCAACCATGAGGGAGGCCAGTAGGAGGGTCGGGGAGATTGCACTTAGGTCCATAGCGGTAATCCTCCAAATACAGCGAGTTGCCCCATGACCAACAGCATTATGAAGCCGCCCCAAAAAGCGAGTCTCACTCGCGGCGGGACATTTTCATTATCCGTAACGACATTTTGCGACACTAATTCATAGGCTTGTTCGCTTCGTGGCCCAACTAGTCCAAGCAATGCGCGAATGAATTCGAATACCGAAACTGAGCCAGCAATTAATATGATGAAGAACCCAAAAGAACCGACAAATAGCAGCCCAATTACTGCTAATGAGAATACTACTCCGCAGGTAAAATAGAATTTGTTGCTACGGTATCTGGGGTGGGGCTCATTCATATTGAACCACCTCCCTTGGTACCAAACTTGATCCGATAGTTCGTCAACACGTCGACGGCCAACAAGAAGAACAACAACATGCCTTGGAAGGCTTGGATTGCCGCCGTGGGCACACCCAGCATGAAGCTCGCCAATTCGCCGCCGATATAGGTCAGCGCCATCAGCAGCCCCGCCAACAGAATGCCGAACGGGTTCAGGCGGCCAAGGAAGGCTACGATGATCGCGGTAAAGCCGTAGCCCACGTTGAAGTCGATACTGATTTGGCCCGCTGGGCCGGACACTTCGAACAGCCCTGCCAGCCCTGCCAATGCGCCGGATGTGCCGAGGCAGAACAGGATTAGACGTGCAGGCTCCACCCCGCCGAAACGTGCGGCTTTCGGGGCTTGACCTGCAAGGCGAATATGGAAGCCCATCATATGTTTGGAGAACAGAACATAGGCAAAGATCACAGCGATGATCGCGGCCACGACGCCCCAATGCAGGCCGGTGTTGGGCAACAGCTCCGCGTTGAAGGCCGAGGGGTATTCCTTCAGGTTCCGAGAGCCGGGGAAGCCGTTGCCCTCAGGGTTGCGCAACGCCCCCAGTGCCATGGAGGCAAGGATAAACTCGGCCACATAAACCAGCAGCAAGGAGACCAAAATTTCATTGGTGTGGAACTTGACCTTCAATACCCCAGGGATCATCGCCCAAAGGAAGCCGCCCAAGGCCCCTGCGGCGATCATCAGCGGAAATATCAAGAAGCTTTCTGTGGGGTAGAACGCCAACCCCACGGCGGCCCCGCAGATCGCCCCCATGATATATTGCCCTTCGGCCCCGATGTTCCAAACACCGGCGCGAAACCCCATGGCAAGGCCGGTTGCGATCAGGATCAGCGGCGCGGCTTTGACCAGCAATTGAGGACGAGAGAACCCCGCGAATTGTTCATTGAACAAAGGGTCCCAGAAAATCGTGCGGATCGCGACGAGGGGGTCCTTTCCCAACACGGCGAACATGATGCCACCAGCGATCATCGTCGCGACGACCGCCAATATGGGGGTGATGGCAGTCCAAAGCTTCGACGGCTCGGGGCGTTTTTCCAATGTAATCACGCGCTCACCTGCTCAGCTTTTGTGTCACTCGCGCCACCTAGCATGAGGCCGATTTTTTCGACGTCCAGATCGGAGGTTTCCACCGGCGCGCTTAAGCGCCCTTCATTCAGCGCTGCAAACCTGTCGGATATCTCCATCAACTCATCCAAGTCCTGACTGATCACCACGATAGCCGCGCCTTCGGCCGCAAGGTCCAACAACGCTTGGCGGATCGCGGCGGCGGCAGAGGCGTCAACGCCCCAAGTCGGCTGATTGATCACCAAAGCAGACGGGTTTTGCAATATCTCGCGGCCCACCACGAATTTTTGCAAGTTGCCACCAGAAAGCGCGCGCGCGGCCGTGTTGGCTGAAGGGGTGCGCACGTCGAATCTGTGGATGATCTTTTGGGCGAAATCACGGGTTTTACCCCAGTCGATCATCCCGTTGTGTTCCAAGCCTTCACGCACCGCGCCCGATAGCAAAGCGTTTTCCGTCAGCGACATATCAGGCGCAGCGGCATGGCCCAGACGTTCTTCTGGGGCAGCAAGCAGCCCCAAGGCGCGGCGGGCATTCGGGCCGAGGTCGCCAATGGGGGTTCCGGCAAGTTTAACTTGCTCAGCTGCTGTTAAGGCCTCGCCAGAAAGGACGGAGCACAACTCGTCCTGCCCATTGCCTGCCACGCCGCCAATTCCAAGGATTTCGCCCTTCTGAACCGATAGGCTGATGCCCTTGAGGGAAGTGCCAAATGCGGCTCGGGCGGGGACATCCAGTTGGTCAATTTCAAGCGCCACATCTTGTGGGATACGCGGCGCCTTTTGCGGGACGTGCAGCGCCTCTCCGACCATCATTTCGGCCATTGCGCGTGCCGTTTCTTGGCGCGGGTTGCAGGTGGCAACTTTCTGACCCAACCTCAAAATCGTTGCATGGTCGCAAAGCGCGCGGATTTCTTCGAGTTTGTGCGAGATATAGAGGATCGAGCAGCCCTCGCCACGCAGCTTTTCCAGCGTTTGAAACAGCACCGAGACCTCTTGCGGGGTCAGCACGGACGTCGGCTCATCCATGATCAGCAGCTTCGGATTCTGTAGCAGGCAGCGAATGATTTCGACGCGCTGACGCTCCCCTGCGGACAGATCACCCACCATTTGATCGGGGTCCAGCGGTAAGCCGTAGTTTTGGGAAACCTCTCTGATACGAGCAGCCAAATCACGCATTTTGGGTGGGTTTTCCATCCCAAGGGCGATGTTCTCCGCGACGTTGAGCGCCTCGAACAAAGAGAAATGCTGAAACACCATCGCCACCCCCGCAGCGCGGGCGGCGCGGGGTTCTGCTGGGCTATAGGGCACGCCCTTAAGCACCATGGATCCGGCGTCGGGCTTCACCAATCCGTAAATCATTTTCACAAGCGTGGATTTGCCTGCACCGTTTTCGCCCAACAAGGCGTGCACCTCTCCAGGACGGATAGAAAACGAGACCTGATCGTTCGCAACAACACCGGGATAGGCCTTTGTCAGCCCTGTGATCGTAAGCAGATCTTCACCTGCGATGCTAAGACGATCCTCCATCAAACCGCGACGTCCTTCTCCAAGGCCTTCGATTGCAGCGACAGAAGTAGCTCAGAAGCCACGCCTACGGCAATGGCCTGCGGATGTTTTCCAAGCGCGGGTTGCCCGATGGGGCAGCGAATGCGTGAAATTTGTGCGCTTGTGTGCCCCAAGGTCAAAAGCCGAGATTTGAACCGCGCCCATTTGGTCGCTGATCCGATCACACCAAGGCTTGAAAACCCATGGGCCAGCAAGCGGTGGCAAAGCTCTAGGTCATAGGCATGCGAATAGGTCAGGATCAGATGATGCGCGTCAGCGGGGGCAAATTTTGCGGCGTCGGGGATATTGGCTACCGGAAGGTGGGTGACTGCATGGCGCGCGGGGGGGAAGCGTTCCGGCCCACTATCAACCCAAGTTATATCAAAGGCTTGCGTAGGGGCGAGGGTCTCCACAATCGCCCGACCGACATGGCCAGCCCCCCAAATCCACAACGGGTTCGGGGGATGAGAAACGGTTTCAAACAGCCACCCGTTCTCAAAGACCAACTGCCCGCCAGACCCGTTTCGGGCCGCAGCGATGGCGCGTTGGATCGACATTGGTTGCGGCGCATCGCCCTCTACTTGTCGCGCAAAACCGGCGCGCGTGTCTGGCATTTGCTCGAAAATCTCTGTGACAAGTGTAACCGCCCCTCCACAACATTGTCCCAACGCGGGGCCAAGCGGAACCCGCGTCACGCCGCAAGACTGTGTCAGGGCAGCGCGCGATGCTTCTAATTCCAAAGCGCCGCCGCCGATCGTCCCAGATTGGCCGCCCTCCCAAACCAGCATTGAGGTCCCTGCCTCGCGAGGGCTGGAGCCACTGTGGGACACAATAACCACCCGCGCAACGCGGCCATGTTCTGCCAGTGCCACTTGCAGGTTTTTCGGGTCAAAACTCATGCGCGCAACTTTTGGCAAGCCATCAACACAACTTCCGCAGTTGCGGGGGCATCAATGTCGGGGAAGCTTTCGCCGCAGGACGAAATGGCGTTCGTTAATGCCGACCATACCGAAATACCATGCATAAACGGCGGCTCCCCGACCGCTTTGGATTTGAACACGGTCTCGGCGCGATTTTCCCCGTCCCACAAGGCGACATTGAACACTTCGGGGCGGTCTGAAGCCGTGGGGATTTTGTAAGTCGATGGGGCGTGGGTTTTCAGGTTGCCCTTGTCATCCCAAACCAGCTCCTCGGTTGTCAGCCAGCCGGCACCTTGCACATAGCCCCCTTCGATCTGGCCGATGTCCAGTGCTGGATTCAAGGAGCGCCCGCAATCATGCAAGATATCCGCGCGCAGGATGCGGTTCTCACCGGTAAGCGTATCGATCACCACCTCTGTCACCGCCGCGCCGTAAGCGAAGTAGAAGAACGGGCGACCATGGCCCGCAATTCGGTCCCATTCGACGTCGGGGGTGGCGTAAAAGCCGGTCGCCGACAAGGAGATGCGGTTTTGATAGGCTTGTGATGCGGCCTCTGCGAAGCTGAGCGTCGTGCCGTCGAATTCAACACGACCACCTTCGAACACCACGGGGCCTTGCGACAGGAATGTTGCAATCCGCGCTTTGATTTTCTCGCAGGCATCCAGCACCGCCATGCCGTTCAAATCTGACCCCGAAGAGGCCGCCGTGGCAGAGGTATTGGGAACTTTGCCGGTATCAGTCGGGGTGATTTTGACCGCCTCCAGCGGCACCCCAAAGCACTGCGCTGCGACTTGCGCCACCTTGGTAAACAACCCTTGGCCCATTTCTGTGCCGCCATGGTTCAAATGGATCGACCCGTCTTGGTAGACATGTACCAAAGCGCCTGCTTGGTTCAAATGCGTCAGAGTGAAGGAGATGCCGAATTTCACCGGTGTGAGGGCTATCCCGCGTTTCAAAACGGGGTTTTTGCCGTTCCAGTCAGCCACCGCCTTGCGCCGTGCTTGGTAGTCTGACGACACCTCCAATTTATCCGTCATTTCGCGAATAATGCTGTCAGTGACCTGCATGCCGTAAGGGGTGGTCTGCGTGGTTGACTGCGAGGCGTAGTAGTTTTCGCGGCGTACGGTCAACGGGTCCAATCCAAGGGTGTGGGCGATGTGATCCATGACCCGCTCGATCCCGACGATACCTTGTGGACCGCCAAAGCCGCGAAAGGCAGTATTGCTTTGAGTGTTGGTCTTCAGTCGATGCGAAGTGATCCGCGCGTGCTCCAGATTATAGGCGTTGTCGGCGTGCAGCATGGCACGGTCCGCAACAGGCAAAGAGAGGTCCTGCGCCCAACCGCAACGCGCAAAATGCGTGACGTCGATGGCTTGGATTTTGCCGCGGGCGTCAAATCCGACGTCATAGTCGATGCGAAACTCGTGGCGTTTGCCCGTGATGATCATGTCATCGTCGCGGTCATAGCGCATTTTGACCGGCTGGCGGTGTTTGTCGGCCACCACCGCACAGGCCACACATAGCGCGTTGCCTTGGCTCTCTTTCCCGCCAAAGCCGCCGCCCATGCGCCGAACCTCCACCCGCACGGTATTCATTGGGCGGCCCAAAGCTTCCGCCACCTTATGTTGAATTTCGGTGGGGTGCTGCGACGAGGCATGAACGACCATATCGCCGCCTTCTTGGGGCAGCGCCAGCGCGGCATGGCTTTCCAGATAGAAATGCTCCTGACCGCCAATTTCGAAGCTGGCTTGCAGGCGATTGGTGGCACTGGCGAGTTGCGCAGGTGCGTCGCCTTTGGCGTAGACGCGCGGCCCTTCCTCAAAATGAGAATTGGCGGCCAAGGCCTCGTCAATCGTCAGAACAGGAGTTTGCGCGTCATAGTCAATCTGCGCCAGTCGCGCTGCTTTGCGCGCCGCCAGATGCGACTTGGCGACGACTAGAAAGACCGGTTGGCCCAGATAGTGCACTTCGCCCTTGGCCAACAATGGCTCGTCATGGTTCGAAGGGCTGACGTCATTGTCATGGGGCAAATGGTCGGCAGTAAGCACATCGACCACGTCATGGGCCGCGCGCACCGCGTCAAGGTTCATTGCGGTGATCTTACCCTTCGCAATGGTGCTTAACCCGAAGGCCAAATGCAGTGTTCCTCGCGGGGTGGGTATGTCGTCAGTATAGCGCGCGGTGCCCGTCACATGCAAAGACGCCGCGTCATGGGGGGCAGATGTGCCGACACTCATGGGCGCACCTCATGCACTGATGCCGGAACGCCCAAGCTTTCTACAAACACGCGCCGTAGCATGTTTTGCGCAGCCTGCATTCGGTAGCCAGCAGAGGCGCGCATGTCGCTCATCGGGGTGTAATCTTGCGGAAACTGCAGCAAAGCTGCTTCCATATTGTCTTCGTTCCACGCCTTGCCAATCAAGGCATTCTCAACATGTATGGCCCGCTTGGGGGTGCCGGCCATCCCGCCAAAGGCAATCCGCGCCTTAGCGACAGAACCGCCAGCCACCACAATATTGAAACAGCCACACACCGCCGAAATGTCTTGGTCGAACCGCTTGGACAATTTGTAGCATTTCACCGTGTCGCGCTGCTTGGGGATTGTGACGTATTCCACAAACTCGCCCGCTTGCAGGTCTTGCTGACCATAGGCGATGAAGAAATCCTCTAGCGGCATGGCACGGCGGATGTCCCCTTTACGAAGATGCAAGACAGCGCCCAAAGCGATCAGCGCGGGCGGGCCGTCCCCAATGGGTGACCCGTTTGCGATGTTCCCGCCGATCGTTGCGGCATTTCGCACTTGTTCAGACCCATAACGACGCAGCATTTGTGCGAATGAAGGATAGAGCGGGGCCACAGCCTCCATGATTTGGGTAATCGTGCAAGCAGCCCCTATGCGCAGCCCCTCGTCGGTTACCTCAATCTGCTGCAAGTCGGCGCAACGTCCCAAGAACACAACATTTTCCAGATCCTGTAGCCGTTTGGTGATCCATAGGCCAACATCGGTAGCCCCGCCGATCAATGTGGCTGTGGGGTTTTTGCTGTACCATTCGGCCAATGCGTCCGAGGTTTGCGGCATCGGAAAGGGGGCTTTGGCCTCAATGGACGACTCTTCCATCCATGAGGGGACGCTTTGCGTCGAGGCAGCCTGTGCGGCGCGAATGATCGGGGCATATCCTGTGCATCTGCATAGATTTCCGGCCAACTGCTCCTCATGATTGGTCGCCCCATTGGCGTGGGCAGCAGCCATGGTGGTCACAAATCCTGGCGTGCAAAAGCCGCATTGCGCGCCGTGCAAATCAACCATCGCGCGTTGCACAGGGTGCAATTCACCATTGGGCCCCGAGATGCCTTCAACCGTGCGCACGGCGCGGCCAGAGAGTTGGGGCATGAGCAAAATGCAAGCATTCATCGCGCGGGCAATTCCATCCTGCCCCGTGACCACAACCGAACAGGCCCCGCAATCGCCTTCGTTGCAGCCTTCTTTGGTGCCAGTGAGATCGCGTCGGTCGCGCAGAAAATCGAGCAGGGTTTCGGTTGGACCGACCTCAGCCTCAACAGTCTCTCCGTTCAGAAGAAACGTTAACATATGAAATTTGTCCTGCCGCGTTACTTGTTGGCTGTTCCCTTTGGCGTGCTTTCGATGCGACGTAGAAGGCGCGCGGGATGTGTTGGTTTCCAACAAAGCCTAGGAATGTGCTTTTGGCAAGTGACTCAGTTCTCGGGGTCCGAGACTTGGGCTTCCCACGCCAGTCGTTGCCACTCCAGCCATCCTTGCAGAGGGATCAGGGCATTTGGCTCCATTCGGCAGATACGTTGTCGGCCTTCCTTGCGGGTGGCGATAATACCGCCTGCCTCCATCACTTTGATATGTTGCAGAAAAGACGGCAGAGCCATGTTATGTGGCGCGGCAAGCTCCTTCACCGCAGCGGGACCATGGGCCAGCCGTTCAATGACCGCGCGGCGCGTGGGATCCGCGAGCGAGGCAAAAAGCGTATCAAGGGAATGGTTAGCCATCTGACTAACTAATGCGATTCCCATCGTCGGAACAATGGCTGATGGATTTCGGGGTTTCGCGATGGAAGGGGGCGACGTAATGTGTGGCCATGAGCAATTCCCCCCGATTCATTCACCTGCGCACCCATTCCGAGTATTCCTTGCTGGAAGGGGCGATGCGCCTGAAAAAACTACCCGGTATTTGCGCCAACGGGGGGATGCCCGCGGTTGCGTTGACGGACACGAACAACATGTTCGCAGCCTTAGAGTTTTCCGAATATGCCTCCGGCGCGGGAATCCAGCCGATCATCGGATGCCAAGTTGATTTAACCTTCGACAAGGCCCCGCAAGGCGAACGCGCACGCGCACCGGCCCCCATTGTCCTTCTCGCTCAAACCGAGCAGGGCTATGAAAACCTGATGAAGTTGAATTCCTGTCTGTACATCGATTCAGATGGGGAATTGCCGCAGGTCTCTGTCGATGAATTGGACGCGCACAACGCGGGGCTGATTTGCCTGACCGGCGGGCCAGATGGCCCCATCGGGCGGTTGTTGCAGGCGGGGCAACGTCCCAAAGCGCAAGATTTGATGGACAAGCTGGCGCTGATCTACGCCGACCGTTTGTATGTCGAGTTGCAACGCCACCCAGTGGATGGCGGGTTACCTGAGGCAGAACAAAAGTCGGAGCAGGGGCACGTGGAAATGGCCTATGCCATGGGGCTTCCTTTGGTGGCTACGAATGATGCCTACTTTCCAAAGCCGGATATGTATGAGGCCCATGACGCGCTGATTTGCATCTCTGAAGGCGCCTATGTGGACCAACAAGAAGGCCGCCGCCGCTTGACTCCGCAGCACTATTTCAAATCCCCTCAGGAGATGGCGACACTGTTTGCCGACCTGCCGGAAGCTTTGGAAAACACCGTGGAAATCGCGCAGCGCTGTGCGTTCAAAGTCTACAAACGCGATCCGATTTTGCCGAAGTTTGCGGATGACGAAGTCGTTGAATTGCGGCGCCAAGCGCAAGAAGGCCTTAAGGCGCGTTTGGCGGTGATCCCCCACGCGGCAAGTGTTGAGGAATACGAAGAGCGACTGGAATTTGAGCTGGGCATTATTGAGGGCATGGGGTTCCCCGGCTACTTTTTGATTGTGGCCGATTTCATTAAATGGGCCAAAGACCACCACATCCCTGTGGGGCCGGGTCGTGGATCTGGTGCGGGGTCCTTGGTGGCCTATGCGCTGACAGTGACCGACCTTGACCCACTGCGGTATTCCTTGCTGTTCGAGCGCTTCTTGAACCCCGAACGTGTGTCGATGCCCGACTTCGATATCGACTTTTGCATGGATCGCCGTGAAGAGGTTATTCGCTACGTTCAGGGAAAATATGGCCGCGACAAGGTGGGGCAGATCATCACGTTCGGTGCTTTGCTGTCCAAAGCTGCAGTGCGTGATGTGGGGCGTGTGTTGCAGATGCCTTACGGGCAGGTGGACCGCCTATCAAAACTGATCCCTGTCGAGGGCGTGAAGCCGGTATCGATTGAAAAAGCCTTGGCTGACGAGCCGAAGCTGCGGGAAGAGGCGAAATCCGAAGAGGTCGTGGCCCGTTTGCTGGATTACGGCCAACAGGTCGAAGGATTGCTGCGGAACGCGTCAACTCACGCGGCGGGTGTGGTGATCGGGGACAGGCCTCTGGATTTGCTGGTTCCGCTGTATCAAGACCCCCGTTCTGACATGCCAGCGACGCAGTTCAACATGAAATGGGTTGAGCAAGCTGGCCTCGTAAAGTTCGACTTCTTGGGCCTGAAAACCCTGACCGTGATTCAAAACGCCATTGACCTGATCACGCCCTCCCGCCCGCTACACATTGATGCGGCGGGTGAGACGTTGTTTGACCCCCCTGAGGGCGCGCTGAATGACATCGGGGCGATCCCGTTGGACGACAAAAAGTCCTATGACCTTTATTCTGCAGCCAAAACTGTGGCCGTGTTTCAGGTGGAAAGCTCGGGCATGATGGATGCGCTACGGCGTATGAAGCCCACTTGCATTGAAGACATCGTGGCGCTGGTGGCTTTGTATCGCCCTGGCCCGATGGAGAATATCCCGACCTATTGCGAGGTGAAAAACGGCACCAAAGAGTTGGAATCGGTTCACCCGTCGATTGACCATATTTTGGCCGAGACCCAAGGCATCATCGTTTACCAAGAACAGGTTATGCAAATCGCGCAGGTCATGGCGGGCTATTCGCTTGGTGGTGCTGACTTGTTGCGCCGTGCGATGGGTAAGAAGATCAAGGAAGCGATGGATGCGGAGCGTCCGAAGTTTGAAGAAGGCGCCAAGGAAAACGGCGTCGATGCGAAGAAAGCCCGCGAGGTCTTCGATCTTCTGGAAAAATTCGCCAACTACGGCTTCAACAAATCTCACGCCGCGGCCTATGCGGTGGTCAGCTACCAAACAGCGTGGCTGAAGGCGAACCACCCCGTCGAATTTATGGCGGGCGTGATGAACTGCGATTTGCACCTGACGGATAAATTGGCGGTGTATTTCGACGAGATCACCAAACGCATGGACATAGAAGTGGTGCCGCCCTGCGTGAACCGCTCGGATGCGACGTTTACCGTAAAAGACGGCTGCGTGGTCTATGCGCTAGGTGGTTTGAAGAACGTCGGCGTCGAAGCGATGAAGCTTTTCGTCGAAGGGCGTGACGGCACGCCGTTTGCGACGCTGTTCGATGTCGCCCGTCGCGTGGATTTGAAGCGAGTGGGCAAACGCCCGTTGGAAATGCTGGCGCGCTCTGGTGCCTTTGATCAACTGGACCCGAACCGCCACCGCGTTTTTGCGTCGCTCGACGGGTTGGTAAACTACTCGGCCGCAATTTTTGAGCAACGCAACTCGAACCAAGTGTCGCTGTTCGGGGAGGCGGGCGATGATCTTCCGGAGCCTCGGTTGTCACCAGTAGATGATTGGCTGCCGGCAGAACGGCTAATGGAAGAGTTCAAAGCCATTGGCTTCTACCTGTCCGGTCACCCGTTGGACGACTACATGCTGATCTTGAAGCGCAAGGGGGCGATGACCCTGACCGAGATCGAGCAGCGCGCACAAGGGGGCCCGTTCGTGGCAACACTTGGGGCGAATATCGCAGGGCGTCAGGACCGCAAATCCGCGCGCGGCAACCGGTTTGCATTTGTGCAAGGCTCTGACCCGACGGGTCAGTTCGAGGTGACCGTGTTCTCTGACACGCTAGAGAAATCCGGCGATCACTTGGTCACGGGCGCGAATGTTGTGATGACCGTCGAGGCGACCTTGGAGGCGGAACAGCTGAAGTTGCTGTGCCGTGGTGCGCAACCGGTGGATGGGGCCGTGGCCGATGCGGGGTCGCTTGGGTTGAAGATTTTCGTGGAAGAAGACAGCGCGATCACGGCTATTGCATCCGTGTTGGAGCGATCCGGCCAAGACCCGAAAATCCGCGCGCGCGGGCCGGTGTCTTTGTGCTTGATGTCGCCCGATCTACCTGGCGAAGTTGAAGTGTCACTCGGCGATCGCTTTGCGGTGAACCCGCAAGTTAAAGGCGCGATCAAATCTCTGGGCGGCGTGGTGATGGTGGAAGAAATCTAGCTTTCTACCAATGTGGCGGACGTTGATCTGCAAGAACAGCCGTGCCGCCAACGTCCAATTCCTGCTCGGCGGAACGCTGCATCAACATTTCGACCCGCCTCAGAAGAGACGCGATTTCGGTTTCCTGACGCGCCACGATGTCGGACATATCCTCGACGGTGCGTGTCAGATGGGCGATTTTCTCTTCCAGCTGGGTCGTGTCTGTCATCATTGCCTCCGGTTTTCATGTCGCAGATATGGCGCTTTGCTTGCCCCCGCAAGGGCTGCGGGGTAAAGCCTTGGCCAAACATACCAAGCAGGACAGCGTGTCATGGCCAAAGTCAAAAAGCAGCCCCGCCCGAAGGCCGTCACCCCAAAAGGGTTTCGCGACTACTTTGGCGCAGAAGTCACGCAGCGCAAAGCGATGCTGGATCAGATATCTGACGTCTACCAGCTTTATGGCTTTGAGGCCCTCGAAAGCAGCGCCGTTGAAACTGTCGAGGCGCTTGGCAAGTTCCTGCCCGACGTGGATCGCCCCAACGAGGGTGTCTTCGCGTGGCAAGAGGATGAGGACGCCGACTGGCTGGCGTTGCGCTACGATCTGACGGCCCCTTTGGCCCGCGTTTATGCGCAATTCCGCAATGATCTGCCCACACCTTACCGCCGCTATGCGATGGGACCGGTTTGGCGCAACGAAAAGCCTGGCCCCGGCCGGTTCCGCCAGTTCTATCAATGTGATGCGGACACAGTTGGCGCGTCTTCGGTGGCCGCGGACGCGGAGATTTGCGCCATGTTGTCGGATACTTTGGAGGCCGTTGGCATTCCGCGCGGTGACTACATTGTGCGGGTCAACAACCGCAAGGTTCTGAACGGCGTCATGGAAGTGGCAGGGGTGCTGGACCCAAGCGATCCGGCCAAATTCATGGACGAACGTGGAATCGTTTTGCGCGCGATCGACAAGCTGGATCGCCTTGGCACAGATGGCGTGCGGGCGCTGCTGGGGGCGGGGCGCGAAGATGGTAGCGGCGACTTCACCAAAGGCGCGGGTCTCAGCGATGAGCAGGCTGAGATCGTGATGGGCTTCATGCAGGCCAAACGCGATAGCGGTGGGGCGACCGTTACGCGCCTGAACGAGTTGGTCATCGGCTCCGACACGGGCGTCGCCGGTGTGCAAGAGTTGGAAACCATCGCGGAGCTGATGGCGGCGCAAGGCTACAACTCGGACCGTATTGAGATTGACCCAAGCGTCGTGCGTGGCCTTGGGTATTACACGGGCCCTGTCTACGAGGCAGAGCTGACGTTTGAGATCAACGACGAGAAGGGCCGCCCACGCCAGTTTGGCTCTGTTGCCGGTGGTGGGCGCTATGATGATCTGGTCAAGCGCTTTACCGGTCAAGAAGTGCCAGCAACGGGGGTGTCCATCGGCGTGGATCGCCTGTTGGCGGCATTGCATGCGAAGGGGCGCATGAACAAAGAAACCGTGGGCCCTGTGATCGTGACAGTAATGGATCGGGCGCGCATGGCGCATTATCAAAGCATCGTGAGCGAGCTGCGCAACGCAGGCATCCGCGCGGAGGTCTATTTGGGAAACCCGAAGAACTTTGGCAACCAGTTGAAATACGCCGACAAGCGGCATTCACCGATTGCGATCATCGAAGGCTCGGACGAGGCAGAGCGCGGGGTGGTGCAGGTCAAGGATCTTGTGTTGGGCGCAGAGATTGCCAAAACCGCGACGCTTGAAGAATGGAAAGGCCAGCCGGCGCAAAGCGAAGTCGCGCGCGCGGATTTGGTGGCCACGATTAAGAAGATGTTGAACTGATATGGACCGCATTCGTCAAGAAACCGAACGGCTGTCGCGCCTGTTTCGGGAAGCCGGTGCCGTTTCGGTCGAAACGTCGGTTTTGCAACCTTCGGATACGTTGTTGGACCTGTACGGCGAAGACATTCGTGCGCGGGCCTATGTGACCTCTGACCCAGTTTTGGGCGAACAAATGCTGCGTCCTGACTTTACGGTTCCGGTGGTGCAGCAGCATATGAAAGACGGCGCGGAGCCTGCGCGCTATACCTACCAAGGCTTGGTGTTTCGCGCCCAAGAGGCGGGCACGGGCCGCCCTTCCGAATACACCCAAGTCGGGTATGAGGTTTTCGACCGCGCTGATCCGGCGGGTGCAGATGCGGAAGTTTTCTCCTTGTTTTCAAAGGCATTAAGCGGGTTTTCGGTGACTGCAGCGACAGGGGACATTGGCATATTGACGGCCGCCGTCTCAGGCCTGTCTACCACCGAACGCCGCCGCGATGCCCTGCTGCGACACATCTGGCGGCCCGTGAGGTTCCGCGCCCTTCTGGACCGATTTTCGTCGACTTCAACACGAGAGGTTCCTGCCTTTAACTCGGAGGCACCGCAGATCGGGCTACGCTCTGCGGTTGAGGTTGAAAGCCGCCTGAGTGCGCTGCGTACTGATGCAGAGTTCGCACCTTTGGAACCATCGGAGTTACAGGCGTTGCAAGCGATTTTGGACGTCTCGGACGTCGCTCCGAAGGCCTTGGTTGAATTGCGCCAGATTGCGAAGGATTTACCCGCAATCACGCCCGCGCTGGATCAGTTGGAGACGCGCCTGAGTTCTATGGCGCAGCGGGGCATCGACGTGGATAACCTTAACTTCGCAGGGGCATACGGACGCACAACGATGGAATATTACGACGGTTTTGTGTTCGGGTTTCACGGTGAGACGGGCGTTCCTGTGGCAACTGGCGGGCGTTATGATGCGCTCACAAAAGTGCTGGGGCAGGGGCGCGAAATTCCTGCAGTGGGTGGTGTGATCCGCCCCGAATTGCTGGAGGTGTTGGCATGATCAAGCTTGGAATCCCCTCCAAAGGTCGTTTGATGGAAGACACATTTGCGTGGTTTGCCGCGCGCGGTGTGACCTTGGCGCGCACCGGGTCGGATCGTGAATATGCGGCCGAGGTGAAGGGCGTCGAAGGCGTGTCCTTAGTGTTGCTGTCAGCAGGGGAAATCCCGCGCGAGATGGCAGCAGGCCGCATCCATTTGGGGGTGACGGGTACTGATATGGTGCGCGAGAAAATCTCGCTGTGGGAAGAGAAGATCGTACCCGTTGCGGAAATGGAATTTGGTTATGCGGACTTGATCATCGCAGTTCCGGACTTTTGGGCAGATGTTGAAACAGTGGGCGATCTTGATGCGGTTGCTGCAGCGTTTCGCAAAGAACATGGCTTTCGAATGCGAATTGCTACGAAGTACCATCGTTTGGTACGCGAATACCTGCAACGGCAAGGCGTAGCGGATTACCAGTTGATTGACAGCCAAGGTGCAACTGAGGGCACTGTCGCAAACCTCACAGCGGAAGCTGTCGCAGATATTACCACCACAGGCGCCACGTTGAAGGCCAACCACTTGCGTATGTTGTCGGATGGCCCAATTCTGGCATCTCAAGCCACATTGTTTGCAAGTAAGGTCGCGGATTGGTCTGGGTGCGACTTGAACAAGCTGATGGGTGTCTTGAACCTAGAAAATCCCGATATCAGCTAAGGCTGCAGACATCTCTGCGGGTAAGGCGTCATCGTTTTCTCGTTGGGCTGTTAGGTCAGGCGGGCTGTCTTCTGGTTTTAGATATCGCCAACCTTGAAATGGTCGCTTGAGCACAGCTGCTGTTCGAACAATTTCTGGCTCTAAAACAATGGCACAGCGGCGGATGCCGTCATTTCCAATGACCTCATCCAAACGCAAAACCTTCTGGCGGGCCTGGATGGAGCCCTTGATGACCCAATAAATTGAACCACCGTTCACAAGCTCTGTTTCGCGTTTGGGCCACATTCTGGTAACATGGCGCGGCAACCCCTCAGGCATTTCGGCGCGGCGCAGCGTTTGCCAATCTTGCAGGTCGGATATGCTTTCGGTCCCGACACTTAATTTAACTAGATTGATTTGCGCCAATTGCCTCGCCCCTTGCCTGTGCTACCTATAGTAACCCCACAACTGCCGACTTCAATCCGATTCCCTGCTAAGGACCGACCACTATGACCGCTTTCGCTGCCCCAATCGCCTCGCAAATCTGGGACATGAAATACCGCTTCAAAGAGGCGGATGGCACCCCGATTGATGCAGAGGTCGAAGACACATGGCGCCGCATTGCCAAGGACTTAGCCAAAGTTGAAAGCGACCCGACCCAATGGGAAGAGGCCTTCTACGGCGCCCTGTCAGATTTCAAATACCTGCCCGCTGGCCGAATTATTGCAGGGGCTGGAACAGGGCGTTCGGTCACTTTGTTCAACTGCTTTGTCATGGGAACGATCCCCGACAACATGGGCGGTATCTTTGAGATGCTCAAAGAGGCCGCGCTGACGATGCAGCAAGGGGGCGGCATTGGATATGACTTCTCCACGATCCGGCCCAAGGGCGCGGACGTCAAGGGCGTGGCGGCGGATGCGTCGGGACCTTTGTCGTTCATGGACGTCTGGGACGCGATGTGCCGCACGATTATGTCCGCAGGGTCACGGCGCGGCGCAATGATGGCGACCATGCGGTGCGACCACCCTGATGTGGAGGCCTTCATTGCCGCCAAGCAGGATGCGGCCCGCTTGCGGATGTTCAACCTCAGCGTGTTGATCACCGATGACTTCATGGAAGCGGTGAAGGCAGACGGCGAATGGGACTTGGTCTTTGACGGCCAAGTGTACCAAACCGTGCGCGCGTTGGATCTATGGAACAAAATCATGCGCGGCACCTATGAATATGCCGAGCCCGGGGTGATTTTCATCGACCGGATCAACAAGGCCAACAACCTGTCCTATGTCGAGCAAATCGCCGCGACCAACCCCTGCGGCGAGCAACCTTTGCCGCCCTATGGCGCGTGTTTGTTGGGCTCCATCAACTTGGCGCGTCTGGTAGATCGCCCGTTTGAAGAGGGCGCTGATCTGGACGAAGCCAAACTGGATGCACTGGTGCGCACGGCCGTGCGGATGATGGACAATGTGGTGGATGCGTCGAAATTCCCGCTTGAGGCGCAGGCTCGCGAAGCGGCTGCAAAACGCCGGATTGGGTTGGGGGTCACGGGGTTGGCGGATGCGTTGCTGATGGTCGGGTCACGCTATGGATCCGAAGAGGCGGCGCGTCTGACCGAGCGTTGGCTGCACGCGGTCGCCCGCGCCGCATATCTGGCGTCGGTTGATTTGGCGAAGGAAAAAGGCGCGTTCCCCTTGTTCGACGCCGAAGCCTATCTGTCCTCCGGCGCGATGCAGGCCATGGACGACGATGTGCGCGAAGCCATCCGCGAACACGGCATCCGCAACGCCTTGCTGACATCCATCGCCCCCACTGGCACGATCTCGCTTTACGCGGGCAATGTGTCCTCGGGCATCGAGCCGGTCTTTGCCTATGCCTACACCCGCAAAGTCTTGCAAAAAGACGGGTCGCGGACCGAGGAAGAGGTCGTCGACTATGCGGTGAACCTGTGGCGCGAGAAATTTGGCGACAAGGAGCTGCCCGATTACTTCGTCAATGCACAAACCTTGGCCCCATTGGATCATGTCCGCATGCAGGCGGCGGCACAAAAATGGGTGGATTCGTCCATTTCGAAAACGATCAACTGCCCGGAAGACATCAGCTTTGACGACTTCAAAGACGTCTATATGGAGGCATGGGATACGGGCTGCAAAGGCTGCACGACGTACCGACCCAATGCCGTAACCGGCTCTGTTCTGAGCGTATCGGAGACGGCTGAAACCACCCCGTCCGAGCATCCCGAAACCGCCACCGACGGCGACGTTATCTATATGTCCGAACCACTGGACCGCCCAAATGAATTGGAAGGCCAGACCTACAAGGTTAAATGGCCCGATAGTGAGCACGCGATCTACATCACCATCAATGACATTATCCTCAACGGCCACCGACGCCCCTTCGAGGTGTTCATCAACTCTAAGAACATGGAGCATTTTGCATGGACCGTGGCCTTAACGCGAATGATTTCGGCCGTGTTCCGGCGCGGGGGCGATGTCTCTTTTGTGGTTGAGGAATTGAAAGCCGTGTTCGATCCGCGTGGGGGCGCTTGGATGCAGGGCAAATACATCCCTTCCATCCTTGCAGCGATAGGCGGGGTGATTGAAAAACACATGATCGCAACGGGATTCATCGAAGGCGAAGGCATGGGGCTGAAAACGGACCCTCAAGCGCAGGTCGTGAATTTGTCTGAAGGGCGAGGTCCGGCTTGCCCAAGCTGCGGTCAGTTCGATCTACGCATGATCGAGGGCTGCATGACTTGTGGGTCATGTGGGCATTCTAAATGCGGATAGAAGGCTGTTTAGGGGGAGGCAGATGAAATGGGTCAGCTAACAGGGCCCTTTGGGTCACAAAGCGACCTTTAGAATAGATGCAGGACCAACCCATTTATCTAATTTAGTGCATAAATAACAAGAGGTTACGCTTTAGTGAGCGTTGCCTCAATTTGGCGGATCAACTCAGTCATTGTCATCTCGAGGCCTTCGCTTAGGCCATTTATCGTCTCAAGCGTTGGCTGGTGCTTTTTCGTCTCCAAAAGAGATACATATCGCATCGACACATTCGCCCTGTGTGCGAGTTCTTCTTGCGTTAGCCCAAGCTCCAGTCGACGCTGGCGCACGACAAATGCAAATGAAGTGAGTAACTTATCCGATAGTTCTTCCATCCTATCGGCATCTTGGGTCTTTACCGTTTGGTCTATGAAGTATACTGTGAATTTGTGTATTTAAGGTGCTCAAATCTGGTGTGATCACATCTCTTCATTGAATCATGTGAAACTGCTTGTGGGCTCAATTTACGCATATGTGATGTCTGCAATGCCGAGGGCAAAGTGATGAAATTAGGTATACATACAATCAGTGCTTCTAGGCTGCAAAGTGCGGTCTTCGCTCAAATAAGATCAGAATGATGGATAAGGTTCCTCCTCAAGCGCTAGATTCTGTAGAATCATTCCGGACGAGATTTACCCCAGTCTTGGCGTTGATGTCGGCTGCTCAAGATTCGTCCCTAACTGCAAAATCCTTAAGTGAGACTGAGCAGCAGCAGGCATGGGACGTTTTGGTGTCTGTTGTTCCAGAAGTTCTGGCGCAATGTTCGGGCATAACGATCCAAACAGACCAAAAGGACACCTTTCTCACACTGGTGCTTTGGGATTTTTTCAATGGGCGTGAGATATGCGTCAGCGTCAACAAACGTGGCGGATATAATCTGAGCATCCGATCCGAGGACATACGCTCGATGGAAACACAATTGCCTCTGGATCTGCTCTTTCTAAAATTACTGGCCCTAGACTACACCCCCGAAGAACTTCGGGCTCTGACGGGCTGACCAAACCGAGAGAATGTTCAATGACAATCTGGTATACAGCCGACACACATTTCGGCCACGAAAATATCATGCGATTTTGTAATCGCCCCTTCGTGTCAGCATCACAGATGGATGCAGCGATGCTGGAAAACATGTGGAAGGTGGTTGGCCCGGAAGACCAGCTTTGGATTCTGGGCGACTTTGCATTTGGCTCCAGGGCAAAGGACAGCGCTTATGTCGCGCAAATTTTCAATCAGTTGCCAGGAGCGGAACGTCATTTGGTAGTCGGCAACCACGATCACAAGCCAACGCTCGAACTGCCATGGGATTCAGTCTCTCAATTCGCTGAACTGCGAGACGGGCCTCAGAACCAGCTCAACACTTTGTGCCATTATCCAATGATTACATGGAACCACGCTCGAAGAGGTGCGCTGCAGTTGTTTGGCCACGTTCACAACAACTGGCGCGGATCGCGCAATTCCGTGAATGTTGGCGTTGATGTGTGGGACTTCATGCCGATCACCTTTGCCGATATTGCGCGGCGGGCAAAGAAGCTGCCGCCAAACAAACACTGGTGCGATGTCGAACATGGGGCAGAATCCGGCACATAATCGGCAGTGAGGCCAAGATATGAAGAGCTTCTCAACGACCCAATTGAGGCGCAGCACGATGGCGATCCTACAGGCTGCTCAATGTGAACCTGTCACGCACACCTGGTATGGAAAACCGCGCTTTGTGCTGATGTCGCACGAGCAGTTTGAATCAATACGACGCGCGCTAGACCATACCAACATAAATGAGGGTACAGATAGTCAAGGTTGAGGGGCGGAAAGTGTGCATTCGCCGCTTTGCAGCGAGAACCTTGAGATAACGCAAAAGCGGAACTTCAATGCCGAGCAGCCCGTTTGGTCCTTTCTCCGGACGGTGGGGGCCTTCGCTTCGAAGGCACGATCCATTTTGGTGGCGGCATGAGGAAGACGTTTGCTGCTAACCGAGGAGGCGCTTCGAACGTTTTGTCTGCCGAATAGTGGTCTTGAAAGTGGTGATAATTGGCAGCGAGCGTGAATGGCGCTTGTTGGTTCAATCTACGTCCCCTAGTTTCAACTCATATCCCTCAGAGAGGACATTTTTGAAATGCCCAACGAAGATATTTTGACCGTGAAAGAGCTCGCTGAGTATCTCAAAATCGCTGAGAAAACGGCGTATCGGTTCGCATCTGAGGGGAAGGTTCCCGGTTTCAAGGTGGGAAGTGCATGGCGGTTTCGGAAAAGCGAGATCGACCGCTGGATTGCCGAGCAGGAACAAAAACAAGAAGGGGAGCAGAAATGACTGGTCAACAACAGGCAGAGGCATTGCGCCGCGAAATCTGGCATATCGCAAATAGAGTGCGAGGCGCGGTTGATGGCTGGGACTTCAAGCAGTTCGTCTTGGGCGCGTTGTTCTATCGCTTCATCAGCGAGAACTTCACAAACTACATCGAAGGTGGTGACGACAGCGTCGATTATGCTGGTATGTCAGACGTTGACATCCCCGATGACGTCAAAGTCGATGCGATCAAGACAAAGGGATACTTTATTTATCCCAGTCAGCTCTTTCAAAATGTGGCCAAGACCGCGAGCAAAAACGACAGCCTGAACACCGACTTGGCAGAAGTCTTTTCGGCGATCGAGGCTTCAGCGAGTGGCTACCCGTCCGAAGACGACATCATTGGCCTCTTTGCTGACTTCGACACCACCAGCAACCGCCTTGGCAACACGGTTAAGCAAAAGAACGAGCGTCTGACAGAAGTCCTCAAAGGTGTCGCAGGCCTGCCGTTGAAATTCGACGAAAACGAGGGCGACCTCTTTGGCGACGCCTATGAGTTTCTGATCTCAAACTACGCCGCCAACGCGGGCAAGTCAGGCGGCGAGTTCTTCACGCCAACCCACGTATCAAAACTCATCGCCAAACTGGCCATGCACAACCAAACCAGCGTCAACAAGATCTACGATCCGGCGGCAGGGTCTGGGTCGCTGCTTTTGCAGGCCAAGGATGAGTTCGACAAACACATCATCGAAGACGGCTTCTTCGGGCAGGAAATCAACTACACCACCTACAACCTCGCCCGCATGAACATGTTCCTGCACAACATCAACTACGACAAGTTCAACATTCAACACGGCAACACGTTGATGGAGCCGCACTTTGGCGATGACAAGCCTTTTGATGCCATCGTGTCGAACCCGCCTTATTCGGTGAACTGGAAGGGTTCAGACGATCCAACCCTAATCAACGATGAGCGTTTCGCCCCCGCAGGCGTGCTGGCCCCAAAGTCGAAGGCGGATTTTGCCTTTGTCCTGCATGCGCTGCATTATCTGTCGGCCAAGGGGCGTGCCGCGATCGTTTGCTTTCCTGGTATTTTCTATCGTGGCGGGGCGGAGCAGAAGATCCGCAAGTATCTGGTCGACAACAACTATGTAGAATCGGTGATTGCTCTCGCGCCCAACCTGTTTTTCGGAACGACCATTGCAGTGAACATTCTGGTGCTGGCCAAAAACAAAACCGACACGGCCGTTCAGTTCATCGATGCAACGGGGGAAGAGTTCTTCCGCAAAGGTGTTAACATCAACATCATGGATGACCGGCACATTGCCGAGATCATGAGGATGTTCGACAACAAGGAGAACGTGCCTCATGTAGCTGAAACCGTCCCCTACGATACGATTGTCGAGAAGGACTATAACCTGTCGGTCAGTGCCTATGTTGAACCCAAGGACACCCGTGAGGTCGTCGAAATTTCCAAGCTGAATGCCGATCTTAGAACCACTGTCGCCAGAATCGACCAGCTGCGTGCGGACATCGACGCGATCGTTGCGGAGATCGAGGCATGAGCGCACAGGGGTTTCTGGAAAAGCTGCTGGATGGGGCCTCGGTGGAATGGAAATCTCTGGTTGCCATCTCAAAGAAAATCTCCTCTGGCGGCACTCCTAAAACGAGCGTCCGATCTTACTACGATGGCGACATTCCGTGGCTTCGGACGCAAGAAGTCAACTTTGGCAATATTTGGGATACCGGGGTCAAGATCACCGACGAAGGTTTAAGGAATTCCAGCGCAAACTGGATTCCGAAAAATTGCGTCATCGTTGCCATGTACGGTGCCACAGTTGGAAAAATCGGAATCAACAAGGTCCCAATGACGACCAACCAAGCGTGTGCAAATATTCAGCTTGATCCAGAGGTTGCTGATTATCGTTATGTTTTTCATTTCTTGCGAAGCAAGTATGAGTACATAAAGTCACTTGGAACAGGCTCACAGACCAACATAAACGCGGGGATTGTCAAAGCCCTCGAGGTTCCAATACCATGCCCTGAGGACCCAGAAAAGTCGCTTGCGATCCAAGCGGAGATTGTTCGGATTTTGGATAGCTTCACCGAGCTGACAGCCGAGCTGACAGCCGATCTGACAGCCGAGCTTAAGGCCCGTAAGCAGCAATACAACCACTATCGAGAGCAATTGCTAGACTATGAGGGCCAAGACGTTGAGCATTTGCCGATGGGTGACGAGCGGGTGGGATCCTTTACGCGCGGCGGCGGCCTTCAAAAGAAAGACTTCGCAGAGTCTGGAGTGGGCTGCATTCACTACGGTCAGATTTACACCCATTACGGAACCTATGCCCACGACACCAAAAGCTTTGTATCAGAAGAATTTGCAAAGAAAGCCCGCATGGCAAAGCCCGGCGATTTGGTGATTGCGACAACGAGCGAGAACGATGAAGACGTCTGCAAGGCAGTCGCTTGGCTTGGCGATGAGGAAATCGCAGTCAGCAGCGACGCATGCTTTTACTCGCACAAGTTAAACCCCAAATTTGTCGCCTACTTCTTCCAAACGGAGCAGTTTCAAAAACAAAAACGGGTTCACATTACCGGTGCAAAAGTCAGACGCGTCAACGCCGACAGCCTGGCCAAGATCCTGATCCCTGTCCCTTCACCCGAGGAACAAGAGCGCGTCGTCAACATCCTCGACAAGTTCGACACGTTGACCACCTCGCTCAATGAGGGCCTGCCGCGTGAGATCAAGTTGCGCAAGCAGCAATATGAATACTACCGCGACCTGCTATTGAGCTTCCCCAAACCCGAGGAGGCCGCGTAAATGAGCCAGACCCTCGAACAGATCGCACAGCAGCTGCGAGATGCTGACAAAAAGGTGCAGCTGATCTATGCATTCAACGGCACCGGCAAGACCCGCTTGTCCCGCGCGATGAAGGATCTGATCGCTCCCAGGCCCGAAGAAGGTGAAGAAGGCGAACCCTCTCGCGAAAAGGTGCTGTATTACAACGCGTTCACCGAAGACTTGTTCTACTGGGACAATGATCTGCTGGGCGATGGTGAGCCCAAGCTGATGATCCAGCCAAACACCTTCACCGACTGGATCCTTGGTGAGCAAGGCAAGGGCAACGATGTCATTGCGAATTTTCAGCACTACACGAACAAGAATCTGACCCCCGTCTTCATGGAAAAGGATAGCCAGAAGGCCGGAGAGAAGACCTATCCTTCTGTCTCATTCTCCATCGCGACCGGCGACGACGAAGCCACGACGGGCATCAAGATTTCAAAAGGCGAGGAAAGCAACTTCATCTGGAGCATTTTCTACACGCTGATGGAAGAAGTGGTCTCGGTTCTAAGTGTTCCCGAGGCCGATGATCGAAGCACCAACCAGTTCGACAAGCTCGAGTATGTTTTCATTGACGACCCTGTGAGCTCACTTGACGACAACCATCTCATTGAGCTGGCGCAGACCCTGGCGACGCTGATCAAGTCTGCACCGCAGGACGGCCCCAAATTCATCATTACGACCCACAACCCACTATTTTTTAACGTTCTTTTCAATTCGCTGAAAAATGGCCTCAAGTATCGACTGTCCCACAATGAAGACGGAACGTACTCACTGGATCCCTTGAAAACTGACAGCCCGTTTTCTTACCACCTGCATCTGATTGAGAAGCTTAAGTCCGCATCGGAACGCGATGCGTTTGAAAAATACCACTACAACTTCCTGAGAAACATTTTGGAAAAGACGTCGACTTTTCTGGGATATGAAGATTGGTCAGACCTACTACCCAAAACTGCTGACGGGACCAGCGATGCCTATTTGAAGCGCATCGTCGACATCTCGAGCCACTCGAAACACGCGGGTGATGAGCAGTCAGAGCTCTCTAAAGATGATAAGCGAGTTCTTGGGTTCCTTCTGGGTGCTACTGCCAACAACAAATATGAGTTCCCTGAGCGGTATCGAGTGGCTTTGAAGCAGGACGAACAAAATGGTTGAGCAGACGAAAACCATCGCGGAAACGAAGAATTTCATCGTCCTCGATAAGTACACCAAAGAGTGGGACGCCGCCGATCGGTACCAGAGCGAAGATGATCTGGAACGTGAGTTGGTTCAGGACCTGGTCAATCAGGGCTATGAGTTTATGCCTGCACTCACGACCCAAGAGGCCATGCTCGCTAACGTTCGGGTGCAATTAGAAGAACTGAACAACGTCAAGTTTTCGAATGAAGAATGGAAACGTTTTGCCGAGACTTACCTAGACAAACCCAGCGACAACCTCGTCGACAAAACCCGCAAGATCCACGACGACTACATCCATGATTTCGTCTTTGACGACGGGCGCATCCAGAACATCTACCTCGTCGACAAAAAGAACAAGGCACGTAACAAACTGCAGGTGATCAAGCAGTTCGAGCAAGCCGGTACGCACGCCAACCGTTATGACGTGACGATCTTGGTCAATGGTTTGCCCTTGGTACAAATCGAGTTGAAAAGGCGCGGCGTGGCGATCCGGGAGGCGTTCAATCAGATCCACCGGTATAGCAAAGAGAGCTTCAACAGCGAAAATTCCCTGTTCAAGTTCCTGCAGCTCTTCGTGATTTCGAACGGCACCGACACTCGGTATTTCGCCAACACGACCAAGCGTAACAAGAACAGCTTCGATTTCACCATGAACTGGGCGAAGTCTGACAATGAACTGATCAAAGATCTTAAGGACTTCACAGCTACTTTCCTTCAGAAGCGCACACTGCTGAACGTTTTGCTGCAGTATTCGGTCTTCGACGTCAGCGACACATTGCTGGTCATGCGCCCCTACCAGATTGCTGCGACAGAACGCATTCTATGGAAGATCAAGAGTTCATTTGAGGCCAAAAACTGGAGAAAGCCAGAGGGTGGTGGCTTCATCTGGCACACCACTGGCTCTGGCAAGACCCTAACGAGTTTCAAGGCTGCGCGGTTAGCGACTGAGCTGGGATTTATCGACAAGGTTTTCTTCGTCGTGGACCGTAAGGATCTCGATTACCAGACCATGAAGGAATACCAGCGATTTTCCCCTGACAGTGTCAACGGCTCTGACAGTACCGCCGGGTTGAAGCGCAACTTGGGTAAAGACGATAACAAAATCATCGTCACGACGATCCAGAAGCTGAATAATCTAATGAAATCAGAAGGTGATCTGCCGGTGTACGATCAGCAGGTGGTCTTCATTTTCGACGAGTGCCACCGCAGTCAGTTTGGCGAGGCGCAGAAGAACCTGAAAAAGAAGTTCAAGCGATTTTATCAGTTTGGCTTCACCGGAACGCCGATCTTTCCTGAGAATGCACTTGGGGCTGAAACGACCGCCAGCGTGTTTGGACGTGAGTTGCATTCCTATGTGATCACTGACGCCATTCGCGACGAAAAGGTTCTGAAATTCAAGGTCGACTACAACGATGTACGTCCCCGGTTTAAAGCCATTGAAACAGAGCAAGACGAAAGAAAGCTCAGCGCAGCTGAGAACAAGCAAGCGCTGCTTCATCAAGAACGTATTCGAGAAGTTTCGCAGTACATACTGAACAATTTCCGTCAGAAAACCCACCGGATGCATGCGGGAAGCAGTGGCTTCAACGCTATGTTCGCCGTCAGCAGTGTGGATGCGGCCAAGCTCTACTACGAAACCCTAAACGCTCTGCAGGCAGACAGTGAAAAGCCGCTGAAGATCGCGACGATCTTCTCGTTTGCGGCCAACGAAGAGCAAGACGCGATCGGGGACATTCAGGACGAGAGCTTTGATGTGTCAGCGATGAATAGCAGTGCGAAGGAATTTTTGAGCGCCGCAGTCGAAGACTATAATGCTTTTTTCAAGACGAATTTCAGTGTCGATAGCAGTGGTTTTCAGAACTACTACCGCGACCTTGCCAGCCGGGTTCGCTCGAAGGATATCGACCTGCTAATTGTCGTCGGCATGTTCCTTACCGGCTTTGATGCTCCGACGCTCAATACCTTGTTTGTTGACAAAAACCTCCGGTACCATGGCTTGATGCAGGCGTTCTCCAGGACCAACCGGATCTACGATGCAACGAAGACATTCGGCAATATCGTAGCTTTCAGGGACCTTGAACAAGCGACAGTTGATGCGATCACGTTGTTCGGTGACAAGAACACAAAGAACGTTGTGCTGGAAAAGAGCTACGACGAGTACATGAATGGTTTCGTTGATCAGGAAACCGGTGCGGCGCGACGCGGGTTCATTGATGTTGTGAAGGAGCTAACCGAACGCTTTCCCAATCCGGACGAAATAGTCAAAGAAGAAGACAAGAAGGAGTTTGCAAGGCTCTTTGGTGAGTATCTGAGAGTCGAAAATGTGCTTCGGAACTACGATGAATTCTCAGCATTGAAGGCCTATCAGGGCCTAGACCCAAAAGACGCTGATGCCGTCGAAGAGTTTAAGCAAAAGCACTACTTGAACGATGAAGACCTTCGTGACTTGGAGGCAATAGACCTACCCTCAGAGAGGGCGATTCAAGATTATAGATCGTCGTACAATGATATTCGCGATTGGCTACGTCGAGAAAAGTCGTCTGCTGAGCAAGAACAGAACACTATCGACTGGGATGACGTCGTTTTCGAGGTCGACCTTCTGAAATCGCAAGAGATCAACCTCGACTACATCCTCGAGTTGATCTTCGACAAGAACAAGAAGGTGAAGAGCAAGGGAGATCTGATTGAAGATGCCCGGCGTGTCATTCGCGGCAGTCTTGGCAATCGGGCAAAAGAGAGTCTGATAGTGGACTTCATCAACCGGACTGATCTCGATCAGATTGATGACAAGGCTGGTGTGATCGACGCATTTTTTTCATTTGCCCAAGCGGAGCAACGCAAGGAAGTCGAGGAGCTTATCAAGTCAGAAGATCTAAATTCTGACGCCGCAAAGCGTTATATTTCGGCTTCCATAAAACGCGAATTTGCAAGTGAAAACGGTGCCGACCTAAATGCCATACTTCCCAAAATGAGCCCACTAAATCCGCAGTTTCGGACTAAGAAGACGACTGTCTTCGAGAAGATTTCGGCCTTTGTCGAAAAGTTCAAAGGGGTCGGCGGGCAAGTCTAGCGAAAGCGTTGACGCTGCCTAGGAGGGGCGGTTCGCTTCAGCTTGTTGCCAGTCATGGTAGGTCTGCTTCGATCCTTTGACCTTCCACTCCAGGCGGCCGTTGCTGTTTCGGTCTAAGATGACGGCTGCGGCGGCTGAAGGACTATTGAAGGACCAAGGTTTCGTGAACCTGAGTTTTTGGCCCGCGTCCGCGACCAGGACACCGTCTGTGACGAGCTTTTCCTTCAAGCCGCCGTAGCTTTGTTGGACATAGCCGGTCTCGGTGAGCGCCTCGGACCCTTCCAGCACAACAAATTCGCCATCTTCTTCGACAGCGGTCGCTTTGACGCCGCTCTTGTGGCGGATCTCGAACTGCACATCACCTTCTGTTCGCTCGTCGACCGGCTTCGCTGTCTGTGTCACCGCGCGCGGTTGTGGTTTGAGCAAATCCAGGCCAATCACGGGCAGGATGATGCGCAGGTTTGATAGAAACTGCTCCATATTGGCGATGTCGGCCTCTGGCAGTCGTCGTCTGCTTGTGTCCGGCTGAGTGCCATTGTCCAACGTGACGCGGCCTGCTTGGGCGGCTTGCTCTATGAGCCGCGCCTCAAGGTATTCCGCGTGCCCTTTGGATAGGTCGTCGTCACTTGTGGTGATGGTGATGGCTGTTTCCCAGAAATCTCTTTTGATCGCGCTTTGCTTGATCCTCTCAGCCACAGAGTTCCCAGAGCCAATATAGGCGCGGGATGCACCGGCCTTTTCTGGATCAGGACCGGATAGTATGTAGATGCCGGTCCGATCGACCTCTTCACGAGCGGTCAGATCGCCGAAAGCTGAAGCCCCGCTTACAAAAAGCAAACCTGTCCAACCATGGATCGTCGCTTTTCGCAGCCCGGTTGGCTTTCCGTCTACGAGGAAAAGCTGGATTGTTCGACCGAATAAGGCCTCTGTCGACACGAGTTACTCCTTAAAAGCATTATTGGTAGCAATTTGTCTGTTGTGAACCGTAACTGCGACGGTACCAACACGTTACGCAGGAAGTCTAACGTGCAATAAGAATTTTTTGCATTGGTGTTCTTAATGCGCGCGACTTGTCGATCCTGTCCAATGTCCGCAATGCGGGATGCGAGCGCAGCATCTCCACCAGTTGGCCAACGGCAGGAAAGGGCCGACTTGTTGGTCAAACCGAGATCGTTTAGTAGGATTGCGGCGATGCGGCTAACGGCAGGAACGAGCCCAGACTGTGAATTCGAATTTTCGGGCTGCATGCGTTCGCAGCACGAAAATTGCCACAATTGCGTAATTTCAAACGCTGCATTGCGGCCGAAAAACCGGCCATTCACGCAAATCGCAGAGAAGATATGACAGCCAAGGATCAAGTCGCGGGGTTCTGCAACCTTTCGTCACAATAGGGCCAATCGCTACTTTCGAGAAGAGTCTCCCAAAATACTGATGGCCTTGTCAAAATCAGCCGCGTAGAATTCACAGTGTTTCACAAGAAATTGAACTGTTTTAAACGCCGATCGACAGCAACGCGAGTTCAGGTCTTGCACAGCTCACTAGTTTGAATACTATCGCAGCATTAGATTTAATAAATATTTTTAGGCTGCCAAACGTGAACGCAGACAATCGTATTGATGACTATTGGACGGAACAGTCTACCGCGCCTGAAACGCTATCCAAACCTCATCTGAACATCGAGATTATCCAAGGCATTGAGCCGCTGGGCGCCCAGTTTAGTGTGGACACTCCTAAGTCAGTACCGGAGGGCGTGCATGAGCCGCTGTTTGGCCAAGTAGATCCAACACAGTTTGAACTAGAGCAAGTAGGGGGCGATCTTGTAAAGGTGCCTCTGCTCCAAACTTATGCGATATTAGATGCAGCCAAGATTCCAGGCTTGCCTGAATTGTTGATCGCGTCAGGGCTTGAGCATCGCTGCCTGTTCCAGGGCGGTGCATATGAAGAGCTGAAAGACGTGGCTCCGTGGATTGTGCGTCTGGAGGAAAGTAACAACCTCACTCGAAACCTGTTCACCCGGTCGGGTGCTGGGTGGCATCTGTGGGATGATGAACCAGGGATTTACCTGCGCTCTCGCGGTACATTGGACGAGATGTGGGGGCACTTTAGAAAATTCACGAGGGTACAGGACGAGCAAGGAAAGTGGTTTTACTTCAGGTTTTGGGAACCAATACTGTTTCAAACCCTTGCAGAGGGGGATTCCCAGTGTGGCGTTGTAAACGGCTCATTTTTTAAGGGTAATTCGATTGTTATTGTTGATCCATTTTTAGGATGCATAGTTGGCATCACTGCACACAGTCTCACAGTTAATACGAAGCCTTCTAGGTTTGGTGATGGAGATTTTCGGCTGTTGAAGCAATTTAGCCGCAATTTAGGGAACAGGAAAATAGCATCTCTGCTTCAAGGTGAGGAGGGGAAGTGGAGCGACTTTAGTGGTGTATCAGCTAAGGAGTGCTTGCATAAAGTTACGGCTGCTGTTGAGCAAGCTCATGCAATAGGCCTGAAAAAACCATCTCACTTGAAGCGGTTTGTTAAGATGTGTGAAGAGATGGGGGAAGTATCCTTTGGGACGGATCCCTTTTGTAGAACCATCAGCGCTGGTCACACGCCTGCGCGGCTCATTGCGGAACTCGAGTTTGATGTAAAAGATCTTATGAAAGAGAGTGCTTAATGGGGCAACATGAAGAAATCTGTCAGGTCTGCCCTTGCACGTGCTGTCCGAAATATGAGGAACTTAACGATTGGGCTGACAAGCTTGAAGAAATAGCCGTCAGCATCGAGCGGGATGAGTGGTTTTATCTCGAGGTTAAGGCCGACATTGTCGAGAATGGATGGGAATCAGATTATGCCCGCATCGGCATTAGTGGATATCGTGACCGAACGGTGCCGAGCCAAAACGCAGCGGCGCTCATTCAGCATTATGAAGGATTACCCGCCGAAGTAATCTTCGCGGAAGATCTGACGCCCGCTGTGCTCGACAACGCAACAGCGCGACCTGGGCTGGCTCGGGTGATTAGAGAACGTGCGGAAAACGCGCGTAATCTCGCACAGCGTGGCTTAGATTATTGTCAGACTGACAGCAATTATATTGGTCAGGATGCAGATCCGGTTTTAGATTACTTTTGCACCCTTGATCCCGACAAAATCGACGCCGACGTTTGGGATGAGCTGTATCGTATCGGATATATCGATTTTGCGACGTATGATGATGTAGGATATCGTGTTTTATCAGACAGACTGATGCGTGCGGAGCTTGCGGCTAGTATTGCAAGCTTAGTGTTTGCATTCAGGGCGGGGTTGGTAGCCTTAGCCCGAAACGCATCTTATGGGTTGATGAGACTGACACGTACCCAGGCTAGGCGGCTCGCCTCAATAGGTCGTCGGCGGATGCCAACGGACGTCGTCAAAAAGACTGATCTGAGACGTTCTTCACTAGCGGCTCAAGCCGATAATGAAGCCGGTATTATGAACGGTTTCTTGGGTATTGGTCATGCCGTGCCTTGGTCGCAAATGTCTGCAAAGATGAAAATGGCTTTTCAGCATAGTTATATGCCGACATGGAGCTGAGTTTGGTCTGCCACCGTGGAGAGCAACGCAGGCGGAGGAGCTTCAAGACCTCTTTAACACGGCGGTTGGCCGCGTGCGAAACAATGCTCACACAGTTCGTATTGTTATGAAGCCATATGCTGTCCGAGGGTATCCGGCAGGTCCTCCTGCCAGAATGACTGAGTTTAGGGCCACACTTAACGGCCAGGAGTTTTACTATTATGAGCTACGCGATATCGGAAAATTCGTGAGTGCTGGTCTGGCGAGGACTCGATAAGATGGATGCAGATGCACTGTTTTATTTCGTTTCAGATAGGCCTGTTGGGGAAGTCATGACGTTCGTTCAGGACAACCAACTTATCCCTAACACCAACTATTATGAGTTTCCTTGGTTTGGTGGGGTGCAACGGTCTTTTGATAGCTTGAGAGACTTAATCGAGTTTTTGGAAGGCCAACTTGGGCATGAATACCCACTCTACTTCAAGGATAGAAAAGGGGATCACTACTTCGCTGGCGTGACGGGGGATGGGCTACTTGTTTTTGGGATACCCTACTTCGGGAAGACACCAGATAGCCTTGCAAAGACTGTGCGGAGGTATGGTGGTTTTTATGGGTACATTGGTGCAGGGATGCCTGAAATTGGAAGCTTGGAGCAGTTTAAACTAGATCCAAAATATAAGCCTTCGAAGATACTAGATGACGGGCATATTGTCATTTATGGCGAAGCCAGTGATCTTGAGTAAGTCTTGCAGCCAAGTTCTTACTCAGAAGACACCTACCATTGATTTGTGAAGTCCACGGAGAGCAACTCGCATTCGCACCCCCACAATTTTGCACATATTGGCAGCCTGTTTCACGTTGCAAGATTGCATATTTGTAACAGGCATTTCGACGGTCTCACTTCGCGGGCCTCGAATTGTTCACCAAACCCACGTGCAGTGAATGGATAGTTTGGAACTACCCGGTTTTGATCCCGCTGAATGGCCGCTATGGTGGATTCTACTGCAGTGCCGAAAGTGAGATGCTGCACATGCGAAGGTTTTCTGCGCGGGCATCGACCGCGGCTGCAAAAGGCGGCTCCGTCCCGCAGACTGCTAGTTCGCCTACGCTGGGATTTTGCGGTCGCCGCGAATGGCTGGTTCGACGGGCCGCACTGCAGCATTCCAGATCACCGGCCAATGTCCGCAAAGGGCCGACTTGTTGGTCAAACCGAGATCGTTTAGTAGGATTGCGGCGATGCGGCTAACGGCAGGAACGAGCCCAGAGTCACCGATGCTGCGGTGTGCTGCAATGACTGCTTTCGATTAATCGTAAAGCCTCGCAAAAAGGCGTCAAAAATCCAAACCCAGATCGACCGTTGCCGCCGAATGGGTCAACCCGCCGGACGAAATGTAATCAACGCCAGTTGCGACAATCGACTCAACCCGATCGAGGGTCACATTCCCACTCGCTTCTGTTTTCATACGCCCATTCACCAGCGTGACCGCATCGCGCAGCATGTCGTTGCTCATGTTGTCCAACAGAACAACTGAAGCTCCGCCAACATCCAAAACTTCGGCCAATTGATCCAGCCGATCGACCTCTATCTCGACGACCATCATATGGCTCGCATACGCCATGGCGGCATCCAGAACTTGCCGCACGCCACCGGCCGCCGCGATGTGGTTGTCTTTGATCAGGATCGCATCGGACAGCGAATACCGGTGATTAAATCCACCGCCATGCAGAACCGCCAACTTTTCCACCAAGCGCAAGCCGGGCGTTGTTTTACGGGTGCAGGTCACGCGGGCATTGGTGCCCGCGGTCTTGGCTACGAATGAGGCCGTCTTGGTCGCGATGCCCGTCAAACGACCCGCAAAATTCAGGGCCACCCTTTCCGCAGACAAGATAGAGGCAGCACTGCCTTCAATCGTCATAAGCGTTTCACCAGCCTTGCAAGGTTGACCATCCGCAACACGTGTTGTGATGGCGAGCGTGGGATCAACAAGCTGAAACGCCATCCGCGCGACTTGCATGCCCGACACAATCGCATCAGCGCGGGCGTTCAGGCGCGCCGTGTATGTTGTGTCGGCAGGGATCACAGCGCGGGTGGTCACATCGCCATAGGTGCCCAAATCTTCCGCCAGCGCATTGCGAATCATGGGCTCTAGGATCAAGTCAGGAACGTTGGAAAAACTCATGATGTTTTCTCGCAAATTTTGGACCTTATCGCCAAGGCCTCTTTCAGCGTCAGCAGTGATCTTTGGCCCGGACCGGGCAAGGTGTCGGGGAAGTCAGAACGGGCATGCGCCCCGCGACTTTCTTTGCGGCTGAGGGCGGATACTGCGATCAATGTGGCCGTCGCCGTCATATTTAGGAACGACACACTGGATTTGTGGGCGGTTTCGAGCGCTGCCAGCTTGCACAGAGCAGATTTCAGGCCATCAGCGTCGCGAACAACACCAACATGATCGGTCATCGTTTGACGCAGCTCCGTCACGGCATTTGGATCGGGCGGTATGCCACCGCTTTCGAGTGAAATATCGATGGCGGACGCGTTTGTCTCAGGAACGTATTTTGCGATGTCATCAGCACAGATGCGTGCGAATACTAACGCTTCGAGCAGCCCGTTCGACGCCAGTCGATTGGCGCCATGTAGACCGGTCGATGATGCTTCGCCACAAACCCAAAGATGGCCCAATGACGCGCGTCCATCAATGTCAGTTGCGATCCCGCCCATGTGGTAATGCGCGGCTGCAGCGACAGGAATGGGTGTAATTGCAGGGTCGATTGCATTGCGGGCGCAGGCATCCGCTACGGCTGGATATTGGGTCTTGATCGCCTGCCCTAGCACATCGCGCGTATCAAGCACCGGACGCCGCCCCGCTTGGGTTTGCGCAAAAATCGCACGGGCCACGATGTCGCGTGGCGCAAGTTCTGCATCAGGATGCAAAGCCTGCATGAACCGTTCGCCACGGTCGTTTGTCAGGATCGCACCTTCGCCTCGCAGGGCTTCTGTGGCCAGAGGAGCGGGGTCTTCGCCGACATCCATGGCTGTCGGATGAAACTGCACGAATTCCGCATCCGCAATAAGGGCACCTGCACGCGCGGCTAATCCGATGACCTGACCACGGATGCGCGGTGGGTTGGTCGTCTGGGCATAGAGCCCGCCAGACCCGCCACCTGCCAACAAGACAGCGCTGCCACGCAGCATCACAGGTGCAGAGCAAAGGGCATCGGCCGATTGCACCGCAACGCCAGTGACGCGTCCGTCTGATACCTCAAGCTCAAGCGCCATCGTGCCGTCTAACACTTGAATGGATCGGGTCGCGCGAACGCGTTCGATCAGGGCGGCCATGATCTCGGCGCCCGCTTGATCACCCTTGACGCGCACCACCCGCGCAAAACTGTGGGCCGCCTCGCGTGACATGACATAATCACCGGTCTCTGTCCGATCAAAGGGCGTGCCGAGCGCCGTCAGATGAAGAATGTGAGAACGGGCTTCTTGGGTGACAAGGCTGGCAACCTCTGGATCAACGGTTCCATCACCCGCTTTGACGGTATCTGCGGCATGGCTTTGTGCGCTATCTGCGGAGTTCATCGCAGCCGCGACCCCGCCTTGGGCCCAAGCAGAGCTGGCTCCCTCGCCCAAACTTGCAGGTGAGATCATCACAACGGGACGCGGCGCAAGTCGCAGGGCTGCATAAAGCCCCCCAAGGCCTGCGCCAACAATGACGACCCGGTCGGTTTGAATAGTTTTCATTTGGATCAAAGACCCAGCTTGCGCGACATATCAATCATCGCCTGCACCGATGCGCGGGCTTTTGCGCCCACCTCAGGATCGACAAGAACCTCATTTTCGCCCGTGTGAAGCACCCAAAGGATCTTTTCGAGCGAAATTTTCTTCATGTAAGGGCACATGTTGCAGGGGCCGACGAAATCGACCTCTGGCAGTTCATCAGCAATATTGGATGCCATCGAACATTCCGTAATCAGCATCGCCTTTTGAGGCTTCTCATCCGTGACATATTTGATGATGCCACTGGTGGAACCGGAAAAGTCCGCCTCTTCCACAACGTCTGGGGGGCATTCAGGGTGTGCGATCAGACGCGTACCGGGATTCCATTCGCGAAAGTCGCGCAGGTCCTTGGCGGTATATTGTTCGTGCACGATGCAGGAGCCGGGCCAGTAGACCACATTCTTGTGGCTTTGGTTGGCGACGTTCTGCGCCAGAAATTGATCCGGCGTCATGATGACTGTGTCGCTCTCCATCGCGTTCACGATTTGCAGGGCATTTGAGGACGTACAACAAATGTCAGACGCTGCTTTCACCTCGGCTGTTGTATTCACATAGGTCACGACCGGCGCACCGGGATATTTGGCACGCATTTCGTCGATACCACCCGCAGTGATGCTTTCAGCAAGCGAACACCCGGCTTCCATATCGGGCATCAACACGGTCTTTTCAGGACACAGGATTTTCGTCGTCTCGGCCATAAAATGGACACCAGCCTGAACGATCACCTCCGCGTCTACCTCTTGGGCTTTCATTGCAATCTGAAGACTGTCGCCCACGTAATCCGACACGCCATGAAAGATCTCAGGCGTCATATAGTTGTGCCCCAAGATGACTGCGTTACGTTCTTTTTTGAGCGCATTGATCGCTTTTACATAAGGCGCATAGATTGCCCAGTCCGGCGGGGTCACGACGCGTGCCATTCTGGCATAGGTGTCGGCCATCGCCTCGGCAACCTCAGGTGACGGGGTCAGGTCGTAATGCTCTGAAAGAGCGGATCGAACATGTGGCAAGTCTAGCATTTAGCGCATTTCCAACTCATTTTGGTGTCCAATACATGCTAAACAACGGCAGGCCAACATCTGCCGGTTAGGATTTGTGTTCGCGCATCCCAGTTAAGATACTCTATTTATGATTAGGTAATGTCGTCGGCTCGAATTGATGACACCTTGTTGAGCGGAACCGCCAACGCGTCAAAACTGAGGCTCTTGCAACTTGCACTCACTGCGGCAAGTGATTTGTGAAATTCAGTAGTAAATTGAACGCAGGTTTCGCCTTGTCTGACAGAGCTTTCATCCGGCATGTGGTCTTCTTCAGTGCGGCAGACGAAAATGACGTCGCGCGCATTGTTGGTGGCCTCTCCTTGCTAAAGAACATTCCACATGCTTCGGTGTTTGAGGTAGTCCAAAACAGTCGTGTTGATGAACTCTCAGGTGAAGTGGATGTGGTCGTCTATTCCGAGTTCGTCGATGATGCCGCATTGCAGGCCTATAAAGCGCATCCAATTTACCAGCAGGCGATTGATGTTGTGCGGCCCTTGCGCGAAATGCGGATAGCTGCGGACTTTTGACGTTAGTGACGAATGCCAAGGTGATCTTTGACAGCGGTCCGGTCGCGGGCGGCACGGAATTCTCCGCACCAGTTGCGCAGATTAGGGCAGATACGCCGGCCGAGGCGGAGGGTGCGTTCAATGCCATGCAGCAAGCGCATTCCGACGGTCATTGGTTAGCCGGGTATATTTCTTACGAATTTGGGTATCTGACTTCGTCAAAGTTGGCACCCCTATTGCCTCCCGTACGAGACATGCCGCTGCTCCATTTTGGCGTCTTTGACGCACCGATATCTCCCCAGCCAGTGCCAAATGACACGCAAGCCACATTGTGCCCGATGCAACCACTTTGGGATTTTGCGCGCTATGCAAAGGCTTTTCAGACGGTTCATGATTACATCTCAGCAGGCGACATTTATCAGGCCAACCTTACCTTCCCTCTTACTTCCCGTTTTACTGGGAGTGTCGCGCAGCTATATGCCCAACTGAAGGACCGCCAGCCCGTACCTCATGGGGCATTGGTTGACTTGGGTGGCACTGCCTTGTTGTCAAGGTCTCCTGAACTATTCTTTTCGCTTTCAGAAGACAGCAAGCTGACAACTCGCCCGATGAAAGGCACTGCCGCGCGTGGGAAAACCGTAGCTATTGACGATGCTCTGCGAGACGAGTTGCAGGCCTCTGAGAAAAACCGCGCCGAAAACCTGATGATCGTTGATCTGTTGCGCAACGACATGAGCCGTGTATCAGAGATTGGCAGCGTCGCGGTTCCAAAGTTGTTCGCCGTAGAACGGTTCGCAACATTGCATCAGATGACGTCCTGTATCACTTCTCAAATGTGCCAAGGCATCTCTTTCAAAGATCTGTTTGAGGCGTTGTTTCCTTGCGGTTCGATCACCGGAGCGCCTAAGTTGAGGGCCATGCAGATCATTCGAGACATCGAAACACAACCGCGTGAGGCCTACTGTGGCTCTATTGGTTGGATTGCGCCTGACGGCGCAATGGAATTAAACGTGGCCATCCGTACGTTGCAGTGCCGCCAAGATAAAACTGTTCAGATGAATGTTGGCGGTGGTGTCGTTTACGACAGTACTGCTGAGGGCGAATTCGAAGAGGCCCTATTGAAATCCCGCTTTGCTGACTTGAGCCAATGACAATAGCGCTCTGAGCGCGCAGACCAGACATCGGTGCGGCCGCAGCGAAATGGCGGTTTGTCCGCAGACTGCTAGTTCGCCTACGCTGGGATTTTGCGGTCGCCGCGAATGGCTGGTTCGACGGGCCGCACTGCAGCATTCCAGATCACCGGCCAATGTCCGCAATGGGCCGTGAGTGCTTTCTTGCCTGGTGACCGATGACGTCAAACCGACGCTTGCAAGTTAAAATCCAAAGTTCTTTCCTGCCGGGAACTTTGGATCACAGTTCAGCCGGTACGTCTGAACGCAAATAAATGTTCCCGTAGTCTTCTCCATCTGGAGAAAAAGCGCGGATTGATCGATGCCGCATCTGCGCTGAAATCTTTTGCCAGCTCTGCTCAAAGTGGAGGGACATGGTCCTTGGAGTAAAATACCTTTCATGAAAATTCGCGGCATCTTCGTCTGTGATGTAGTCTTGTTGAGCTCTCGTCTTTGGGTTCTGCATTCTTGTCGCCGTCGTATGCTTATTCTTAATGAGGCGTTTGAGGCGACTTGGTTGGTTGATACCGACCGATTTTGCAAACCGTTCGAGTGACATCGCCCTCGGGCCATCGTTATCAAAAAGAGCCTGCACGGCTTGGAAATCGACATAGACCGCAGCATAGCCGTCGAAATCTGCGTGATTTCCTACGCTTGTGAGACGTCCGTCGATAATCGCCCTTGCTAAGATGCCCGGGCCGATCTTCAACCGAGCTGCAGCTTTGCCGATATGGCACCAACTGTGCTGTGCTTGCCGAAGTAGGACAGCACCTTTGAGGAGTTGGTCGATCAAGTTTGCCCCGGCCATAGGATCCCAAATTGCTTTTACGTTCGCATCAGTGACCGCAGGAACCATAAGCTCGTCAGCAACAAGGAGGTCGAACTGCGACCGTGACATACACATGGCCTCTTGAAATGCCTTATCATCAAGAAGTGTCTTTGCTTCTGAAAGAAAGTGCTGGGCCTTGGCCGCGTCAAACAAGGCCCAAGCATCAGGACGTCGGCGCATCGCTTCACTCAACAGACCTTCAGCTTCGATCATTTTTCGAATTCGGCGCGCATCGATGCCTGTTAATCTGGCGGCAGTCTTTACTGAGTGCAGGCGTCGTTTTGTGATAGGCTCGCCAAAGAGTTCATCTCCCGGTCCAAGCGGCCATGTTTCGAGAAGATGTTCGCGCAAGATACAGCGAAATTCTTCGTATTCAGGATCATGCAGGTGTTCTCGGGAAAGCCGTTCATAGAGAAGTGGAAAGAGCTTTTTGGGACCGTCACTCGGGCCGCCTGGTAATTCTTGGAGGTCACGGAGAGCCTCGCGAATGGCCGGCTCACCTTGCGAAGCAACTCTGAAACCAAGCTCATAAACAAGCCAGCGATCGTCACGACGCACACGCGACGGCGCTGTCGTGTGATTGCGCAACAATGCATGACCAAGCAAATGACAGAATGTCGCCGCTGCATGTAGCGGGAACTGATCGAGCCAGTTGTCACTGGCCCCGTCAGCAAGGCGGTTGTCCAGCCACGTATCGAAATCAGTGACCGGTCTGGGCTTAGGATCCAAGTCTCCCCGCAATACGCTCTCTTTGATACTTTCGAGATGTTTGGCGCAATCATAGCGAGGGTAGATACCGGGTTCTCTCCAGAGCTGCACGATCGGCAAGCCGTGCTCAACGCAAGCACTGACGTGGGGGATTGACCAATGACCGCGCAAATACATTGCACCGTGACGGGCCTCATCTTGTTGTAAGCAGGCCGTGCAACCGCGCACCCCCGGGTTTTTCACGGTCTTTCCGAGAAACGTTTCACCCCTGAACAGGGAGTGTCGGCTGTCTTGATGAAGGTAAGACCAAGCGGTGAGCTGTTCCACGTCAGTCGCTCCGAGCGCAGCCAGGCCTGCCAACGCGGCGCTGTCACCATTGATTACATCGCTAAAGATTACCCCTGTCTCACGTCCGAGCGTCGCGGCATCGATCCCGTTTGCCGAGGCCAACCGTGACATGTACGATGTCGCTGTCTCGCGCGGCAGAGGATCAAAAGCGATGAATAAAGCTGGCAAAGTGGTTTCTCCTGCGGATCTCTGATCGATTTATGCGCAGAGAAAATCAAAGCAAGCACTCTGGGCGCAGCAGGTGGAAAATGTTTGCGTTTCCCATTGCCACTCCGGAATGCGAGCATCGACGTCCATAATAGAAATCGAAAAAACGAAGGCAATGCAGACATTGATTACTTACCTGACGAGGGTCGGGAGTGCGGACAAAACTGACCTTGGACGCGATTTGCGCAATGGCTGCTTTCAACAGGCTACAAGGCAACGAAAAACAACTTGGGCAGAAAACAAGCAGTCGTGGCACCTCGCGGTAAGAACTGCGGAACTGGTGAATGTGCCTATCCTTTCGCGCCCGCGACGATGATTGAGGGATATACGAACGCCTTCACTTGCTTTCTGAATTCACTGTTCAAGCCCTTGGTGTCGCCTATGTTGAAGCGTTCAAACTCCCTTTGAACGCGCGAGCAAAGCGCGCAAGCCAGGAAGGAATACGAGCGACACTGCGATGATCAGCAAGCCCAGTGTCATGGGGCGTTCCCAGATGAACGACATGCCGCCATAAAGCTGCATTGAGCGAGAGAAATTATCCTCCATCATGCCGCCCAAGATAAAACCAATCAGGAGTGGTGGCAGCGGGTAACTGGCGAACTTCAGAGCTAATCCGCATATCCCGAAGCCGACGAGCAACAAGAGTTCAGTTGCATTGTTCTGGCCAATGTAAGCCCCCATGAGGGTGAAAAACATAATAAAAGGGATCAGGTAGTTGCGCGGTATGGCGAGCAGTTTTGCAATGTAAGGGATCAGCGGTAAGTTCAGGATGAGCAGGACCAGATTGCCGATAAACATGGACATGATAACGGCCCAAAAAATCTGTGGCTCGTCTATCATCAGACGCGGACCGGGTGTAACGTTCAGCGCAATAAGCGCACCCAGTAGGATCGCGGTCGTACCTGAGCCCGGAATGCCGAGTGTCAGCAACGGCACAAACGATCCCGTGCACGCCGCGTTGTTGGCGGTTTCTGGCGCGGCAAGACCCTTGATCGACCCTTTGCCAAACTCGTCCTGTTCATGTTTCGGGGCGAGATTGCGTTCGACTGCATAGCCCAAAAAGCTGGCGATGGTGGCACCTGCACCGGGTAACACACCAATGAAGAAGCCTTGGATCGACTGACGGCCAATAACAGGAGCGATGGCGCGGGCTTCTGCGCGCGTGATACGCAGGTCTTTGATTTCGCCGCCATCGTCGCCGAGGTTCTTCGGCTTGAGCACGAGGAATACGGCTTCTGGCAACGCGAACATCGCCATGGCCAGCGTGATAAACCCAAAGCCAGACTGCAAATCCATGATACCCATTGTAAAGCGTGGTAAATTAAACAGGGCACCTTCGCCTACCGTGGCCATAATCAGACCTAAGACCGTCATCAACAGCGCCTTGGTTACTTGCCCGCGCCCCGCAAATGCGGCGATTGCGGATAGGCCAACGATCATTAGCGCAAAGTATTCAGCTGAATGAAACAGCAGCGCAACGGAAGACAACATCGGTGCAAAGATCATCAACAAGATGGCACCGATTGTGCCGCCCGCGAAACTGGCAATGGCGGCAATTGTCAGCGCCTTACCGGCTTTGCCTTGTTGTGCCATCGGGTAGCCGTCGAAACTTGACGCTACGGTTCCAGCCACTCCGGGGGCGTTCAGCAAGATAGAAGACGTCGACCCACCAAAAATCGCACCGTAATAAACACCTGCCAGCAGGATCAGCGCAGCCGACGGGTCGCCCATCGAGATGGCGACCGGGATCATGATCGCAATGATCGACATTGGTCCGAGGCCTGGCAACATGCCGATAAATGTGCCGATCAGACAGCCGGCAACAACGAGCAATAGGTTTTGCAGGGACAAGGCCGTTTGCAGGCCAATCAGAATACCTTCGAGCATTTTAGCCTCCTACCAAGCTGACAATGAAGTTGGGAAGCGGGCGCATATAAATGCCCAATATTTCTTGGACAAGGTACCAGATGATGAACGTCGCTGCGAAGGCGACAGGCAACATGACGTGCCACTTCCTCTCACCCAGAATGAATGAACCGAGTACCAAGAAAGACGTTGTAGAGATGAGGAACCCAACAGAACGCAGGCAGAGCGCGTAGAGTGCCATGAGGGCGAGCAGTAAAATCGCTTGACCGAGGTTGTAATCCGTGAGGCGTCGATAATCGATTTCGCCGATCCTTTGCTCGTCCTTCTCAAGACCGAGAAGGATGACCATCGAGGCGATAATACCCAAAATCGACAAAACCTTGGGGAATGTGCTGGGCCAGATAGGGTTGCGTCGCATGAACGGGGCGAGCCCTTCGTCCATCGTAAACCAGGCCGTGTAGCCATAAGCAAGGCAGATGCCCAACAATATAAGTGCAATCCAACGGTCCAGAGCCATCCGATCAATCCCTCCAAGAATTCAGATAGAGAAGGCGGAGCGGTTGCCCGCTCCGCCCAAGGTGCCTCTTAGAGGAAGCCCAATTTTGTCATCAGCTCACCAATGACTGTTTCCTGCTCTTCAAGGAATACGCGGAAATCGTCACCGGAATTGTGGATGTTGACCCAACCGTTGCGCGCACGGACAGTTTCCCACTCAGGTGTCTCGTACATGGCTTCGATAGCTGACTGGTAGGCCGCAACCTTTTCGTCCGACAAGCCCGGTGCGCCAAAGAAACCACGCCAGTTGACGAACGTCGTGTCGATTCCTTGCTCCATCATGGTCATGGCTTCTGGAGCCGCATCAACGCGATCGCTTGACGTCACACCAATGATTTTCACTTCACCCGCGTTTGACAGATCAACCGCTTCGGAAAAACCAGTCGACAAGGCCGCGATTTCACCGGACAGCAAAGCTGCCATAGCTGTACCACCGGCGTCGTATGGAATGTAGTTCACGCCAAGCGCGTCACGCCCGGATGCTTCCATAACCATGGCTGCAACAAGGTGGTCCATACCACCCGGAACAGAACCGCCACCGATTGGTGTGCCGCTTGGATCAGCGTCATACACCGCAAGGAATTCTTCCATCGTGTTGATTGGGCTGTCTTTACCGACAACGATCGCCGCGTAGTCACCGATGGTGCCAGACACGAGTGTCAGGTCACGGAAGTTGTGCGGGAAAACGCCAGTCAGCGAGCGGATCACGATTGGCGTTGAGTTGACCATCAACGTGCCTTCAAGGCTTTCAGCATTCTCGATCAAGTAACCGATAGCTGTGCCGCCACCGCCGCCGGACATGTTTTCGAAAGACGCGGAACCGATCAGGCCGGATTCTGTCAAGGCTTCGCCGGTACCCCGCGCTGTGCCATCCCAACCGCCACCAGCGCCGCCGGGGATCAAGAAGTGGATGTCGTCAAGGATCTGATGACCATCAGCAAATGCTGGCGTCCCAAGACCAAGTGTTGCGACTGTTGCCGCGATCAGGGCACGACGTCCCATTTTCATCGTTTTCATTTTTCTCTCCCATTTGGTAGCCGTTCTCTCCTACGGCTATCTCGGCAGAGAAAACCACGTTAACCTGACACAAACCTGACACCAGCCGAAGAAAGGTCAAAAAGCGCGATGAAGTACCTTCTCGTCGAAGATAATCCAGAGCTGGCAAAAGCCATCTGTTCACGCATGGGGCTTGATGGGCATCAGGTTGATCACGCTGATAAAATCAGCGACGCAGTGGCATTCGCGCAAACCGGCGAATACGATCTAATCTTGCTAGATATTATGTTGCCGGATGGGGATGGCCGCAGCTTTTTAAAACAACATCGTGCAGAGAAAAACGATACCCCCGTGATCGTTTTGACAGCGCGTAGCCAAGTGTCAGATAGAATCAGCATGCTTGATCTTGGCGCTGACGATTACGTCACCAAACCCTTCGACCATGCCGAACTGCAGGCCCGCTGCCGCGCGGTTTTGCGTCGCAACACCGGCACAGCACAACCAACGACCCGCTTGGGTGACGTCGAATTTGACCCCGTCGGCGGGTACCTGAACGTCAAGGGGACGACCATCAATCTGCGCAACCGCGAACTGCGTTTGTTAGAGCTTTTGATGAACGCGAAGGGCCAGGTTTTCTCAAAGCAAAAGCTGGTGGATCGGCTGTTTTCCTACGACGACGATGTGTCTGAGAACGCGGTCGAGGTCTATGTCGGGCGGCTTCGCAAGCACCTTGAAGGGTCCAGCGTGCATATCAGGACGCTGCGCGGTCTTGGCTACAGGCTTGATCATGAAGGCTAATGTTGTCGTCTTTGGATCGCTTCGCAATCGCCTTGGGATAATCCTGACAGGTGGGGCCGCACTTCTTGCGATCCTGCTGTTTTTCGTTGTGCGCGGATATGCTGCCCAAATCGCCCAAGAAGGGCAAGACAACATCCTTGGCGCGTCGGTGTCCTCCATTCTTGACGCCACAGTTCTGCGCGAAGGGACCATTGAACTCGATTTCCCCTACGCTTCCTTGTCCATGCTCAGCACATCAGCCGACGACCGAGTATTCTACGCTATTTACGAGGACGGTGCACTTTTGTCGGGCTATGATGGTTTGGACGTAGAGCTTCCCGTCTCCGTGGGTGAAGCCGTGTTCACCTCGACACAATACGACAACGCCACCATCCGCGTCGCCTCAGCGAGCCGTACCTTAATTGGAATCGACACGCCGCGACAGGTCTCTGTCAGCGTGGCACAAACTCAAGATGCGCTGGCAGAAACATTGAATAGAATCTCACGCAACGTTGCCGTGTTTGGCACCGGTTTTTTTGCACTGGCAACAGCTTTGGCGTTCTGGGCTACGTCTGCGACCATTGGTCAGCTAAGCCGCCTGACCACGTCCGTCACACGGCGCGGACCACAGGACCTCAGCCCGTTCCTCAAGCCAGTGCCAACTGAAATGGTGCCACTGGTGGGGTCGCTGAACACGCTGATGTCGCGCTTGGACCAATCCCTCAAGCAATCCGAAGACTTCATCGCAGAGGCGGCACACCGTGTCCGCACCCCGCTGGCCACTGTCCGTTCTTACGCTGAGGCCACATTTCAACGGGTGGAGACACAGGAAAACCGCGACGCCCTACGCTCCATGATGCGCGCGATTGATGAAAGCTCACGCGCGGCGGGGCAGTTGCTCGATCATGCGATGGTCACCTTTCGCGCCGAAAACCTTGAGCGCGAAGACGTTGAATTCGACGGGTTATTGCGTGATCTCGTTCAACGAATGACGCCTGTGGCAGACATGCGTGATGTGACAATCAACCTTGAAAGCACCGCACCAGCGATCATACGGGGCGATCCGGTCTTGCTGCAAAATGCCTTTCGCAATCTCATCGACAACGCACTCAAATACGCGCCCGTGGACACGTCGATCACGATCCGCGTCCAAACAAACCCCTCCATTTCGGTTGATGTTCTCGACCAAGGTCCCGGATTCTTGGTCAATGAGATGGACATGCTCGCCGGGCGGTTTGTTCGTGGCGGTGATACCCAAGGTCACATCGGTTCCGGACTTGGGCTGACAATTGTGCAAGACGTGGCGATGGCCCACGACGGAACCATGGTATTGTCCAATAGATCTGAAGGCGGCGCATGCGTTACTTTGCAATTTTAATCCTTTCCTTTTTGCCGTTGTTCGCCCTTGCGCAAGAATGGGAGGATCAGCGCGTATTCGGGTCCGAAGATGCCCCTCATTCCATGCGGATATTATCAAGCACAGACACGTCGTTCTTTGTCCCGATTATCGAGAGTTTCATAACTCAGCGTCCGGATGTCTCCGTTGAATATCTTGTCACCGGCACAGCCGACCTCGACGATCTGTTCCGCCAAAGCCCCGATCAGTTCGACGTTGTCATCTCAAGCGCGATGGATCTACAACTCAAGCTGACCAACGACGGCTTTGCGCAGCGGTTGGACGGCCTGACCCACCCGGACTGGGCACAATGGCGGAGCAGCTTGTTTGCCTTCACCACCGAACCGGCGGCCATCGTTATAAACACAGCCGCGTTTGAAGGTCTGACGATACCATCCACACGGCAGGACTTGATCGAAGTCCTACGTGGAAACACCGAGCTCTTTCAGGGAACCGTCGGCACTTATGACGTGCGCTTATCGGGGCTGGGGTATTTGTTTGCCACGCAAGACGCCCGCGCATCCGAAACCTTTTGGCGGTTGTTGGAGGTGATCGGCAGTCTGGATGCGCAGCTTTACTGTTGTTCGGGTGAGATGATTGACGATCTCGCGGAAGGGCGCATTTTGGTGGCCTACAACGTATTGGGCAGTTACGCGTTGGCCCGCGCCGACATCGAAGATGTACTCACTGTAATCTTGCCATCGGATTTCCCAACGACGATGATGCGAACCGCCCTCGTTTCGAAATCCACCTCAGATCCAGCCTTGGCTGAATCGTTTGTAAGCCACCTCATTCGCCTGCAATCTCAAGGATCGGTTGAAAATTTGCTGTTGCCATCACTTGACGCTTTTCAAAACACAAATGGCCGCTCGTCCATTCGCCTCGAACCCGCCCTGATGACCTATCTTGATCAACTCAAGCGGCAGGTATTTATTCGTGAATGGGAAAACGCGATCATCCAAAACCAGTAAATGTATTGCCGTTTTGGGAAGATTCCGGACGGTTGCCTTCGCAAGGTTCTCAACGAAGAGTCGCAAAAGTTCGCCGAACCAGACATTCGTGCGAACCCAAGCTTCAAGCAGTTTGGGCTCTTTGCAGTCATTAGCTGCAACACGCGCGGATGACTGCTATCGCTCCACCGCAATTCAATCGATACCATTCTACGAAGAAATTGATGCCTCGAGCCAAGTTTGAAGAATTTGCTTTGAAGCGGCTCCTGTCCTGTGTGCTGACACCTTACCATCACGAAATACAAACAGTGCCGAGATACCGCGTACACCTAGATTCATTGCGACATTGGGTGTCGTATCGACGTCGACCTTGAAAACTTTCAATCTGTCTTTGAGTTCGCATTCAAGTGCGATCAACGAAGGTTCGATTTGCTTACATGGTGCGCACCATTCGCTCCCAAAATCGACCCAAACGGGTATGTCGGATTGGTATACTTCAGTGTCAAATGAACTGTCGGTCACGGTAGGTAAGGGCATACCTGCTTCAAGGAACTCTTTTGACCAGCTGTAATACAGGCTCTCCGCTATGCCTTCGCGACGGCACAGAACGGCGATACTCTCCTCGCGACGCAGGCCAGCCAAAACAATCCGGATCTTCTCTTCAGATGAATAAGTTTGGCGCGCCTTACGCCGGATGTTCTTAACCACCTTGTCGGCGGCCTCTTTCGATGTGGTCGACTTCTTCGTCATCTCGATCTCCTAATCGATAAGATGAACCAGAAACTCTCTTTTATTCAAATCCTCAAATCTGTCCAACGGGTGCTGACGTCAGACACTTCTCGAGTCTTTGCCTCCATATTCTTGTGGGTAGAAACTTGCGTTGAGTTTCGTCAACCAAACCCTCGACTTTTTCAGCTATACTTTTCCTGAGTTTTTTCCCTAAGTCTTTGACCTTTGATATGATCTCAGCGAGATCATCCATGACCCGCAATAGTTTGCCGACGGCCTCGCTACCGTTGATAGCCTTACGAATAGAGGCTGCAATGCGTAAGCACCGTGCCGCTAGTATTCCTGATGTTGAGCCAGCACTCAGGGCCGCAATTATAGATACTATGGCCCAGATGATAAGCTCGGGCGCAATGAAACCAACACCTTCGCTCAAAGACTTTTATAATAAAATTTCGCCGACGTCGGGCTGCGATCTATTCGGATCAACCACAAAAAGTGCTAGTGACCTAAGGAAGTCTCGTGCGGCAACTTCATCGCGTACATCGTCACCGATACGTTGACCTAACCACTCTGCAACCTTGCTCTCCGAACTGACTAAAGCATGCAACTCTTGTTCGACGTTCTGCCTATCGAAGTCAGTCCATCCGTTCATGCATACCCTGGCATCAGGCTCTCCCTGATCAGGCTCAAGAGTTTCGGGATGAAAGGCACCCAATAGAGTGCGCAAACGAGTAGATATCAGGAACGTGTCTTTGATCATGGCTCTGGATACATTGTTATAAGTTTGATGATACCATTTTCGCGCTTGAATCGCACAACTACTTTGGCATTTTCGGAGAACACTGTACGAATTATAGTCGGTTGCCTTCCAGTCCGTCCAGATGCACGAGTAAATCCCCTTACTCGAGCTTGGAATTTAGGGCCGAAAATATCTGACATTGGTATTTCAACTTGTTGGCGATCAAGAGCAGAATTGCTCTTAAAAGACTTAAAGTCTGGGTGCTTCAGAGCTTTCTCATAGGCGCGGACGTAGTCAGCAGGGGTGTGAAACTTAGTCGAGTGCTTACCGACACCTCGAATACGTCCTCTTCTGTCTGTCGGGTGCATGCGACCTGTCGCTGGGTCTTTGCCTCGATAAACTCGGTCAAAAAGAGCCTTATCTGTAACGTCGCCTTCGTGCCTCTGCGGTCCATGCCCTTGTCTGGCAAGATCATCAAGCTTGCCTCTGTAATATCGGCTCCGACGAAACAGCTTCTGAGTGGTATCGACAATCCCAGTTCGAATTTCATTGATGCTCTGTCTCAGTTTCTTGGCTAAGTCAGCGATCAAATTAATAATGGGCATTAATTCATCAAGAAATGACAACAGCCTTGATACGTGCTGCGATCCTTTGATCAAAGAACGTATTTTGGAAGCGATCCCAGCACACCTTTGTGCTAATAAAAAAGATCCCGCTCCCGTGCTCAATGCTCCAATGAGTATTGTAATCACCCAGATCAAAATCTCTGGAATCACAAAACCAACACCTTCGCCAATTACTTTTGCCCAATAATTTGGCGTCATCAGCATTATGCATCGCATTGCTGTATTCGCTATAAGGCCCAATACTGGTGTCCGCCGGATCATTTCGATCATATCTCGGATCCAGTCGATACCATCGGCCATTGCATCTTTCAGCATTTTGCCAAAGTCACCGATAGCGCCCGGAATATCCTCTAAGCCTGTTAGAGTTTCCAACTCATTAATTACTCCATCAATATCACCAATTAATAGAGCACGCATCAATACGGTGAGGTTAGCGAGAAAGTCACCGACACTTTCAGAATTCTCACTAAACCACTCTGCAAGCGATTGGCCCGCACGCATCCCTAATTTTTGGGCATGGATCATGTAACCCACCGGGCCCAACAATAGTTCAGGGTTCGACCTAGTGTACTGTTCGACTGCTGCAGCGGAACTTTTTAGGGCTCCCCAAGCTGATCCCCAAAAGTCTTTCTCGCCATTCCACCAGCTCGTAATTCCTTTCCCAACTCCTCTATAATAGTCCGCACCAGCTCCGAGCAGCCCGTCACGTTCCCACTCATCAACATAAGGCTGGAACTTAGTGAGCATCGACTGCTCAAATCTCCAAAGCTTGCCAACAATGTCTTGTTCGATAACCCATGCATCATCTGCAGCAGACTCAATGTCTTGAGATGGATTAGTTGTTGCGGTAACCGCTCCAACCGAGAACGGAACTTCGCCATGCAAAACTCCACCGAGTTCCGAACGCACCGCCCTGACACCAGAAGTGGCATCTTGCAGTCCGCGAGAGACAGGAGCTTCCGTCGTGATCGCCTCTACAAGCGTCCCGCCTGACATATCGGCGAGCTTTACCTCTAAGTCGGTTATGGGCGTATTCAGCGGGTCGTCATAGAAAAACTGCACCCCAACAGCTCGAGCGCAGATTTGGCACTCAGACCCCATCTCTCCCGCATTTTTCATCCCACTGTGTTCCGAGCGTGCGGTCACTTCTCCCGGCTCGAGGCTCATACCTGCTCCTTTCGCGTTCCAAGCTCGTCCATACGCAATTTGAGCGCTTTGAAACGGCTAACCTCTGGCTCTTGAGAGGCACAAATGGATTGCAAGCGACCGTCAGGGTCTTTCTCGTCAAACTCCGGACCAAAGAACAAAGCCCACGCGGCGATGACGTGTAGGTGCTCGCGGCGTTTGAAGCCAAAACGCATGAACCTTGAGATTGCTGGTCGCACATGACGTTTAATCACTTCTGGTCTGTAGGCGCTTAGTTCAGGAGCAAAGTCAGACTTCAATGTCTGTGCCATCTCTTCGATGTGACGATCAAGAGCGCTCGCTTTGAAGGGTTCAAGCTCCCACTCAGTGAGGACAACCGGAGGTAAATGGGCATTGCTATCCAGCCGACTTGCAGCCACGCCATCAAAAACACTTGCTTGCTTGCCGAGTTCTTCTTCAATCACGATAGTCTGTACGAGACCTTGTCCAAACCATTGCGCGGCCCGGACCGGATCATGCTCGATCGCACGGAAATACACCGACGCAATCGCGGGATCCCAAAACCGGAAAAGAAACCAACGTTCGTCCCGTTCGCGTTTGAGTCTTGTAAACTTGCGGAAGTGTCGCTTAAGTTGATCGAGATTAACCGAGGACGTAATGAGTATGCCCGTCCCTTGCCCCCAATGCTTAGCAAAAAACTCTCGATGGAAACGTGGGATCACGTCTCCGATCAGAGTTAAATCTACCAGATAGGGAGCAACTTCTTTTTGCTCACCTGCCGCATCGCCGTTGAAAAGACATGCAACTGGTACGTCCAGAACATCCAAGTCAAACAACCCGACTATCGAAGTTCGAAGAGTAGAATCGACTAACAGGTATGTTCGTATAGGCTCTGCCCCGTCAGGGAAAAGAAGAGTTTTCAATGCCGTTGGAATCCAGTCGTCTGTGGTTGCTCGATCATCATGCACCTCAAAGACTGTTGAAGTGGATATCGGAGGTTCATTGTCGCGTGGATTGGTCCCATCCAACAACCAAATTTCATCACTGACGCCTTGCACTGTATAACCTTTGAAAGAACTGCCGTGGATGTCTGGCATCAATTTAATTTAGCGACTGCTTCAAAATACCTAACCGTCATAGTTAATGTATCGCCCATATGCCCGCAAAGCTTAAGGCAGGAATTCCTTACTTGATCCAATCCCGGAAATCAGAGGCCTTCAATTCGATTGTGTATATTGGGCTTTCTATGCCGACTAACCGTACAAGGTTTTGAAACCGCAAGAATTCCTGCACATCCCTCAATCGGAATTTGCAATTGATACTATGTGTGAGCGGCAAGATATTGTGAGGAGCAATGGCAAACGTATCGCTCAGATTAATTGCTCCGTCGGGTAGCAACAGGTAGTGGATCGGAGGCTGGGCACTGAAAAAAATGTACTGCGAATGGCCGCTCTCCAGAGCGATCCTAGGTGCCCTCGCACTTACAGCGAATGACCGGCATCCGCCCCCCTTGCAGCATAATCCATGTTGTGGACGGACACTTCTCTCCTTATCGATTGTCTTATGACGGCAAGCATCAGACCTGCAGCAAACACTCTGCGTATTCACTGGATGACGCTATTTCTTCAAGTCCCGGAGCCTGGAGTCGCCTCTACTTTTCCAAGCGTAGTATCCTGCAACCAACGACTCGCCAAAGTCAGATGGCCCGAGGGGCCGGTTTGTGTGGGATGCCAAGGCGGCGAAGTTGGTTTTCTTGAAAGTCGGCAAATTTACTATTGCCGGAGCTGCAATTACCAGTGTTCTGTGAAAGCTAAGACGTTTCTGCACCGTTCCCGTCTGGATCTTCGGACCTGCTTTCTTGCTGGAGAAGACATAATTCGTTGTCATGCACACGGGAACGAATGGTCTGAGCTTACAGGTCATGCGTTCGCAGAGCGGCTGGGTGTTTCATACGTGGCCGCCCGTCGGATCAAGAAATCATTAATCGAAGACTTAAGTCAGGTTGGCGGCGGATTGATGGGAAAGTGCATTTGTACCAACCCAATTCCGAAGCCCGAAGATATCAACAAAAACAGCCGGGAACATTACTTTTGGCTATACGATCAGTTACCGCCACCACAGCAACGATAAAACTAGCTTATTGAGTTAGCGATACAGCCAATCCCCACCGTAGTACGCGCTATCTGTGTAAATCCATTTTTTGGGGTCCTAGATCTGTTTTGAGGCACCGCACCGATTTGATCTGGAGATACGAGAAAATGAAAGAAATCATGCTTGAAGAACTGTGTGGTTGCGAAATTAGAGACTGCAATAATTTTCGCAAAGCATTGAGATTTAACAATAATTTGACTCGAATCGATTTCTCGCAAATCAATGCCGTTAAGGGAAATTTAAGAGACATCGCAGTGCGCAAAGCTATCAGCGCGCGCAGAGTTTGGATGAGAGAGGCGGGCGAGATGACAACCGCACTGTTTACATGACATGACGATGGAAGTTCAGACACACTCAGGCAGCGCCTCATCGGACGTCCTAATCCAGATGGATGTTGACCTGATGGAAACGGACGGAGGATATTTAAGGGTGCTGGTCGGCCGCCCTGAATATCTGGGGTACGAGAACCTCGATGAGTTATTACCATATGACGGTACGCGCGGTGTCGTGGGGCGCAGTGCGTCTGCAAAAACGGGTGCATTTGTCGCGAGGACCGAAGAGGATGGGTATATTCCCAGGGTCGTAGGCCATGAATCGAGCCTTGAGCGTGCGACAGCTATCCGATCGCTATTACACCCAAATGTTTTCGGCTTAAAATGCCAGCCCAGAAAGGTGTATTTCTCAAAGCCGATCGCAAAGTTGAAGTCCAATACACTAGACTACCTCGTCACGCTTAAGACGGGTCAGAAATACTATCTATATGTGAAAAACGAAGAGTCGTTGAGTAAGCCAAAACATGCGCTGATCTGTGAAGAAATCCGTAAGCAGCTACCGGCTGGCTATGGCTTCGCAGCAGTTTCCGAGGCTGAGTTCCCACCATATGTGCGTGGCAACAATGACCGAATGTTCTTGGCCAAGAGGTTTCCAGATCCTGACGCGGATCAGCGCCTGTTGGCGGTCTTGTCTGACCTGATCGACGTTGACAGGTTCACAGTTGAGGAGCTGGTTTTTCGGTGCGAATTGGGGCCTAAAAACACTGACAAGGGACGTGCTTTTGACGCAGTGCTGCGGGCGATTGCTGACCATAAACTTGTCGCAAACCGGCGAGAATTGATCGATTATCCGACTGTCTTAGGTTTGCCGGGATGAATGTTTGCGTCCAGAGATTCCACTTTGAGCCTGGAACGCTCATTGAATATGATGGCTATTCAGTCATTGTGGCGGGCTCTGGAAAAGCTGGGCTGATTATTCGTGATCGTTTCGTCGGCGACGATGAAGTCGTAAAGTACCATGTTCTGACCGACGGAAAGATCCAAGAGATCCTGAACCGTTTTGACGTCGTTATCGATACTGATTTCAGCAAGAATGATCCGAATGATCCTGGTTTTGATGTCGCTGAGGGCGGCGAAATACCTTGGGAGAACCGGTCCGAGGCTGACAAGAAGACAGCTTTCCAACGAGAGGCTTGGTGCCTTGCCGCAAGGAGTGTCCTGGGGCTGCCGCCGTATACTGAAACCCTGGTCGAGAACCACTACCGTGATATCAAAGAAGCGGCACATGATCGACAGCGCCTAAATGCGCTCGGTGAGGACAAAAATGGTGAGTTCTTGGCGCGTTCATGGGGCGCGAAATCGGTTTCCAATTTTTGCACAACATATTTTACCGCAAAAGTCCCGCACCCAAAGCTACTGTTGTCCAAAAAGCTGAAAGGTAACACTTTCTCTGATCTTACCAGTGCTCAAAATGCACTTCTCGACAAATGTTGCCAAGCGTACCTTAGCAAGGCACAGCGCTTCAAAAGCGTCGATCGTCAGGTTCGTCGAAAGAGCTTTCCGGCAGGCGACCAGAGAACGACTTGCAAACGGCGATGCGCGTCCCCTAAAGGCACCTCACACGAATACAGTCTATCGGAGACTGAAAAGGTTTACGCGGCTTCAGTTGGTGATCAGTCGCGAAGGATACCGCGCTGCACAAAAGGAGTTTTCGCCGACACAGCATGGTGTCCGTGCTCTGAAACCTGGCGAGCTCATCGAACTGGATTTCTGGAAAGGTGATGTTTTCACCTTGAGCAAGAAGGGCGAGTTTTGGGACCTTCTCGCCCCCGATCTGCAAAAGAAGTTGAAGGAAGGCGAGGGCAAGGGAAAAAAGAAAACTCGTCAACGGTTGTGGGTTTGTGCTGCCATCGATGTTGCCACAAGAATGATCCTCGGTGTCGGTCTGGCTGCGACACCAAATGCGCGCACCGTCATCGAAGTGCTAGATATGGTGACCCGCGATAAGAGCGACGTCAGCCGGATCGCGGATTGCAAAATGCCGTGGAGCCAGCGTACCGGACTCGGGACAATCGTCGTGGATACCGGTGCTGAGTTCTTCAATGAAGAGGTGCAAGCCGCTATCCTCGCGATGGGGGGTGCAATCGTCTTTGGACGTGCGGGGGTGCCGATGGACAAGCCATTCATCGAACGTTTCTTTGGCGGCCTCCGTACCATGTTTGCAGACGAGCTCCCCGGCAAGACGGGTTACTCGATTGACTGTTTGATTGACTATGACTCACAAGGAATGGCTGCATTTAATTCTGATGAGCTCCGCCACCTTTTAATCAAGTACATAGTCGACTCTTATCCGCTGGAAGAACATGGAGGTCTGCTAGGACAGCGTCCCATCGAAGCCTGGAAAAAGGCGCAGAAATACGGTGCGGTGCCAACACCATTGCCGCGCGTGCGCCGGAATGCGACGGTCCTCAAGGTCAAGAGGCTGATGTCTAAAGAAGGCATCCGCATCCTTGGAATCCCCTTTGGTGATGCCGATCTCTTCCCAAAACATACATCGAACGGAAAGTTCGAAGTCGAAGTGCGCATTGATCCTAATGATCTGCAAGAAGTCACCGTCTTGATTGAAGGCAAACAGGTTCACCTGGAAAACCAACGTAAAGACCTAGCCCACCATTCGCTCAGAACCCTGATGGCCGCTATCAAAAAAAATGAGATCGACGAAACCTAAAGACCAGATTTTCTATGAATACGTTCTTTCAGATTACGCAGACTGGTTCGCGGACAAAATTGCAATTGGGATTGACGCGCATGGGCTCCCATCGACCGAGATTTCTGCGGAAACGCTGGAATATTTCGAGCAAAGCTTTTGCATGAAATTGCATATCGACAAAAACCCAGATCAGGTGACGTCAGTCGACTTTGACCAACTGCTTGGTGGTGGAACAGGGCAAGGTATCTATTCCGCAGACGATATTGCTGAAGAGCAAGAAGAAAATGCGCAGTTGTGTCGGGAGGGGGACGGCAGCCCCGATGAGATGGAGGCCGCCGAACGGATTGATGAAACCCTTCGGGATGAAAAGCTAGACGTTGGCGGCTCTCTTCGGCGGTCATCAAGCGATCCGCCTAAGAAGAAAAAGCCTAAGACCACAATAGCCAAGTCAGGAAGTGCTCCTACCGGGCGTTATTCCGGAAAACCCAAAGGAAAAGGACGCTTCACTTGAAGATCATTGATATACCTAGGCACCTCAGCAAGGTGCGCCGTCTCTCAATGTTGAAGTCAATGTACTTTTACATGTCCCGGGCCGAAGAACTCGATGAGGTCCTCGCATCGGTGGTAGATGAGTACGATGCTGGCGCTTTGACCAGCCAGCACTTTGAAGGTTGTGGTTTGGTTGTGGTTGGCGAAAGCCATTCAGGGAAAACCTGGGAGATTGATCATGCGCTTGCCCGTATGGCTGAAGGAGGTGATCTTCTTGAGTGTGGGCGTGAAAAGCGCTTCACGCAATTTGCTTTGAACGGGGAAACAACGTGGAAGGCGATGGGACTGCAGATCACCAAAGAACTTGGCTATGAGATGTCACCACGCTGTACTGAGCACGTCATATGGTCCGAGATTCGCAAGCGTTTACAGCAGGATGGGGTTTGGCTTCTGCATATTGATGAATGCCAACACATGTTCCAGACCCTCGGGGAAAACGAGACCAGGAAGGTTCTGAATTCAATCAAGACTTTCATGAAGCACAGAGATTGGCCGATTGTCGTGGTTCTCAGCGGGATTCCCGAACTTATGGATAAAGTTAACCTTGATCCTCAGCTTCGGAATTTGATCACGCCTTGTTTCTTGCCCCCTCTGGACCCGCTGGCAGAGGATGCATTTGATGAAGTGGATACCGTCCTTTGTGGCTTCTCGCAGGCGACAGGTATCGGTGTGAGCGACGTCCGCAACGAAGATGTGTATGCGCGCCTGTGCCATGGGCACGGCAACTTGTACGGCCGTATTTTTCGATTTTTGATGGACGTCTTCGCTGCGCTACCGGCTGATCAATCAGAGCTATCAGTGGAGTTCCTAGCCGACCGCTATGCATCAAGAACCGGCTGCGTTCCTTGCCACAACGTTTTTTTAGGGATGACTATTTGGGATGCGATGTCGAGGTTTTGTTGGCGGGAACTTAGTTGGGCTGTGTTGGAGTTGAACGAGGTCATATTTGGCGTTGTGGGTCACCAAACAGGTCGAGACCGCGCAAAAGGCCTTCCGCCGCAAGAAGGAGACGTTCGCTGCGTCGCGTGGCGAGGTCAATTCTGCGGACGAAGCAACCTTTCCGTATTTGTCCACGAACGCCTGCTTTTCACTGTTTTTTAATGCGGTGATTGTCCTGCTGCTATCATAAGATGGTGCTGTTGATGATGCGCACCGACGGTCATCAACCCAAAGAAACCCAGTCCCAGCACTTGGTTCAACTCTTCCTCCGAAGCTGTCTGAACCAACATTGATGCGCCGCCTCCCACTTCTTCCGCGATGAATGTCCAATCCGATGATCGCTGCAGCATTGGGCTATGTGCCAAGACCATACGCCTGATGGATTCTGCGACTACTTCATCTCCCGTGACTTTGAATGTCACTCCCAAGCCATCGACCCTTCGTTCAACCAACACTTTGGTCGTCACGTTGTCCATATCCACGAGGTGATCACGCAGTGCTTTGATATCTACCTGCGTCCAGTCCGTGTCTGTGTCGTCACGCAGCAATGTCACGATCTCAGAAATCGCTGCGAACTGGGACTGTCCCGCTTCGTTTGGTGACCCCGACGTATGCGCATGTTGTGCCATGGCGTTCGATGCGGCAAACATCAGGGCTGCTGAAAAAAGTCCTAGCTTCATTGAATCCTCCTGTTTCTTGATAACCCTATCCAACTTCACTTTGGCCGCTTATGATCTCGATCATATGATTACTGATCCTTTCTCCCATCTACCCAAGACTGCGTGTCGCGCAATTGACATGCAAAAAGGTGACGTGCTGTTTCGCCAGGATCAGACAACATCGGGGCTTTACCGTGTCGTTTCTGGCTGCGTGACGCTGCAACGCACTGGACTGGGTGGCGACACCTTGACCCTTCATAGAGCGGTGTCGGGCGGGCTGTTTGCGGAGGCATCAGTCTTCTCAGAGACCTACCATTGCAATGCGATTTGCACTGCGGCTGGCAGCGTCACAAAGATCGCAAAGGCAGATGTCGTTGCAGCGATCCAATCCAATCCTGCGTTCTCCGAAGGCTTCACAAGGTTGCTGGCTGTTCAGGTCCAACAGTACCGCGCACATATCGAGTTGCTGGCAATCCCGTCGGCCAAGGACCGCATCTTGGCTGCGGTTCAGGCAGGGTACTTCGATGCTACGGTGACCGAGTTGGCCACCCGCATCAATCTCAGTCAAGAAGCCTGCTATCGCGCACTGCGGGCCTTGTGTGATGACGGTCGTGTGGTTCAAACAGGACGTGGACAGTACAGCCTAACGTAATCATTCAGATCAATTGGCTGATAGTCAGCTAAAGTGGCACCGTTGGAGCCTCGCTCATCAAGCTGTCCAGCATCGGGCATGAAGATGTTCCCTCATCACAACTCGCAGACAGGCTCTGTAAGGCTGCACGAAGTCGTTCAAGACTTTCAATCTTGGCATTGATCGCAACTAGTTGGTCTTCGGCCATGCTCTTCACTTCCTTACAAGAACGGCCTTGCTCGTCGTTCAGTGAAAGCAACGTTTGGATGATCGACATCGGAAACCCAAGATCACGGCAACGCTTTACGAAACGCAACTTTGCGATTTCATCAGCGGTATACAGGTGTCGCCCTGCCGCCGAGCGATCAGGTTTCGGAACAAGCCCCTCACGTTCGTAATATCGGATCGTCTCAATGTGGACGCCGCTCTTCTGCGAAGCTTTCCCGATGGCAAACATTTCTTTTGCTCCTGTAGTCGCTACAAGAGCTATGATTGGATGACGGGTGCCAATGCAAATCAAACTTTGGCGATAACCGCACAGTCAGGACGACAAGGGATAGTAATATGAAAAATAAACTGCTGGCATTTGGCATTGGGGGAACGCTGCTTGCTGCGCTGTGTTGCTTTACGCCGTTGCTGCCAATCGTTTTGACCGCACTCGGTCTTACTGGGTTGTTGGGTGTGCTGTATAACGACGCAGTTTTGCTGCCAATTTTGGCAGGGTTTCTTATTCTTACGGGGTACGCGATATGGCAACGACGGAAACAGTAGTTGCTCTTGAGTCCACACTGACCTGTCCCGACTGTGGGCATGTCGAAACTGAAATGATGCCAACAGATGCGTGTCAGTGGTTTTATGAATGCAAGTCATGCCAAACTGTACTCAAGCCACTGAGCGGTGACTGCTGCGTTTACTGTTCATATGCGACGGTTCCTTGCCCGCCGATACAAGAGGGCAAGTCCTGTTGTGGATGAAGCGACTCCACTGAATTGTTAGTGGGGAGGGTTCCTGCTGGCTTGGACTTCGCGTTCCCGCTCAGACCAAGTTGATCTGATGTAGGCGAGGATATCCCATATCTCATCATCTGTGAGTGTTCCGCCTAAGCCTGGCATCCCGCTGTTGAACCCAGTGACACCCCTAACCTCCAATGCAGCAGTGCCACCGAGCTTGGTATATTCGAACAGCAGTTCATCATCATGGTGCCACGTGTGACCTGTCCCGTCATGAGGCGGTGCTGGAAGCACACCATCAGCGTTTGAGGATTGCCAGTTCGGCTGTCCCTCAAGGTTGGCACCGTGGCACGATGCGCAGTTGTCTGAATAAAGGCTTTGACCCGCAACGATGTCGCGGTGATCCCAGTTGTGATCAGCGGCGATTGGGGATGCCAAAGACAGCAAGATTGTGATCACCCACCTCATGCCACATTCACCCATGTACGCATTCCACCAACGGCGTGGCTGAGCATGTGGCAATGGATCAACCAGCGACCAGGGTTATCGAAGACACAGATGACATCACGGCTTTCACCTGCGTTTACCAAAGTTGTGTCGCGCAGGTCGCCCAAGGCACCATTCTCATCGACTTCATAGAAGTGGTGACCGTGCAGGTGGATGCCATGCGGGAACAAGGTATCGTTTGCAAATGTAATCCGTACCGTCTCGCCATTCTGAAATGATCCAAACGGGTCGCCTTGTAGGTCCGAGACGTTGTTGAACGCCCAGATATTGTCGCCATCGTGGCGACCGCCCATTGCCCCCCCCATCATCGTCAACGTCAGATGTTGCGTGGGATCAGCAGGTGTTGGCAGATTAGGCGGCGACAGGGCCATGATCGGCCCACCCAACCTATCCGTATTTGTGCCACTCACAGCCAGATCAGCCAACCGATATGATCCCTGACGGGTCAGCATATCAAACCCAACGGGGCCAGCGACATCAACGATCAAGTCTGCCCGTTGTGCAGGTGCGAGGGTAAGCTCGGCCATAAGACGTGGCTCCGATAGAGCCATGCCATCCAAGGCCACAAGCAACCCGCTGACGCCGCTTACCGCTACAGGAAAAATGCGATTCGTTGCTGCATTAATCAACCGAAACCTAACACGATCTCCAGTCTTCACCTGACCTTGGGACAAGAAAGCACGGGCGAAATTCCCCATGTAACCGCCATGGGCGACACTGTGCATATCGGTAAACTCTTTGGACAGGCTACCATCTTCCTGCATCTGCCAATCTGCCATCAACACGGTGATGTCATGGTCAATATCAGGAGGAGTTTCATCCTCAACAATCAGTGGTCCCATCATGCCACGTGCGACTTGTTCATGAGAAATGTAATGCGAATGATACCAATAAGTGCCTTCGTCTGGCGGGACAAAGCTATAGGTTTTGGTATCGGAGGGTTCAATCAACTCCTGTGTCAGCATCGGCACTCCATCCATCTGGTTTTCCAGCCTGATGCCGTGCCAATGCACTGCGGTGCCTTCTTCAAGACCGTTCTCAACATCGATGTTCACACGCTCACCACGACGCACCCGCAGTTCAGGACCTGGCATTGATCCGTTGAAGCCCAGCATGGATGTCACGCCATTTCCATCTGGTAGGATTTGTTGCGTCACCGCTTCTGCCTTCAATCGTAACGTATCTTCGGCTGCGAATGTGGGCATAGGCAAGATCGCGGTGGCTGAAACGGAGGCCAAGAAGTGTCGTCTATTCATGTGGTGTCTCATGCTGGCAGAGTTAGGTGTGTTGTCAAAACAGCGGTCGTGCCAAGCACAACAAGGATGACCAGCCATTCAAACGATATAGATTTGGATAGGTGGCTTGCAGCGGCTGGATCACCTGCTCGGAGCGCGGGAACGAACCAAAGTTTGTTGGCCGCAGCCAACCCCAGCAGGCCACCTACGAGAAGAACCTTGATGATCAATGCCTGTCCGTATCCAGTCCCGATAAGTGCGGTGAACGATCCAACAAGCTGGTAGCCCATGTAACCACCAACGATGATCAGCACGGGGACTGTAGCGGACGCAACAACGCCAAATCGATGCCCCACGTTCGCAGCCATGTTAAAGGTGTCGGGTAACGATGCCAGGCGCTTCAATGGCGTGAGAACACCGATCCACAACGCGACAGTCAGCAAATGCAACGTCAAAGCGATGTCGAGCAGCGTCGTGTCTCGGCTAGAGATGTGTCCGACGTGATCGAATGACCAGATCGCCACGACTCCACCCAGAGCCGAGACCCAAGCTCCAACACGCCCCATGAACAAGCCAACGAACAACAGGCCGAGACCCACCAAACGCAATAGCAATGCCGTACCGACAGGCGTCGTCCATAGCAGACCCAGCATCTCTGGATCTGTCATACCGCTGAGATCACCCGTCAGGTTGGCTCCGCGTAATGAGAAGGCAAGGATGGTCGCCGCCATCCCTAGAACAGCGAATGCTGCGGCCAAACCATGTGTGCGATCTAGCCGAAACATCAGCGTCGCCATGACAGTGCCAGCCGCAGTCATCACGCCAAGGTATAGGGCAAATTTTGTGACGATGGCCGCCAGACCGAACGCATCAGGCATCGTTATTCGACTGTGAAGCTAAAGGTGCCGTTCAGGGCATGGCCATCTACACCAAGCCCACGCCATTCAACCACATAGGTTCCTACTCCCATGTCGTGCATTGGCAAGGCAAACTCCTGCGTGAAAGCCGTTTGTTCGCCAAGGTCCATGTCCATGCTGTGTGTGCCGGCATGTGTGATCGCGACCCGCGTCAGACGGATGTCACCTTTGAAGTTCATCAAAACTTCGGTCGGCATCTCTGTGACGATGGCCTCGTTAGCTGGTATCGTTGTATCGAGGGGGGAATGCGCCATCGCACCCGTGCCCCAAATCCCCATCATGCCTGCAAGTAGAATAGCTTTCATTGTTGTTTCCAGTCTTGTTGTAGGAGATCAATTGATCCCGTTGGCCCGTTGCAGTTCCCGAATGTAGGCGATGATCATCGTGACATCGCCTCGTGTTACCCCCTCAACAGGGGGCATGTCGCCAAACGGCCAATGGTGTCCCCGAACGCCCACAGCAGCGGCCCGTTGGAACGCCTCATCGCCGTGATGGCTTGGCTCATAGATAACGTGGACCAGCGGCGGTGCAACGCCATCTTGGCCCGCAGCGTTCCCCCCGTGGCAAGCCACGCATTTGGCCTCGTAGGCGAGTTGCCCGATCTGGGCATTCTGGGACAGCGTGTCAGGCAGCAGGACATTTGCAATAACTCCGTCTTCCATGGCGATGGCAACGTCTGTCGTTGTGGTGTGGGGTACTGTGGGCCACATCGCGTAGCCCACACCACCTGCAACCAAAATAGTAGCAATAGCGATGGTCGATTTCATTGAAGGCACTGATCCTCACATCTTTCTGCCATCGCTAAGCCTTCCAGTTGGTGGAGGGTCAAGCGTTTTCTTATCACAGCTTTGAGAGCATCCAGATCGCCATACCGATCATCATCAGGTTCTCGGTAAGCGACGCGGACCCAAGTGGAACTTTGCTGTCACCGCCGACACACAGGCGCACTTGAGTTCGCGTTTGTCGATGTAGACCGCCTTGAACACACTGATCGCGCCGATGCTTGCCACAAACAAAGCGGTTGGTGCAGACAACCAGGTGAGAACGCCCGCCATCATGAGCAGCCCCGCTCCCGTCTCAACGAAAGGATAAACGTAGCCGTAGGGAACCCATCGCTGAGCAAGCAGGTCGTAGTTCAGGAACTTGGTGGCGAACCGGTCAACATCTTGCAGTTTCTGTAGACCCAACAAGACCATTGAAATCGAGATAAACAACTCAACCGTCCGCCCAGTGAACATGGTGCCAAGGATGAGCCAAGTGTCTGCAACAGCCATCAACGCAGCAACCGTGAACAAGGCAACCACGGGCTTATAGGTCGTGGCATCATCAGCCATGGTGGCTTTCCCAAAGTATGCATTCAGATCGTCGAAGCCACCAATGCGGGTTTCACCAATGAATGTCTGCGGCGTCGTCCTTACTTCATGCTTGGCCTTGAACGCATCAACCTCGTCACGGCTGGTGAGGTGGCGATCATCAACTTGATAGCCCTGACGTTCCAGCAAGTCTTTCGACTTCAATCCGTACGGACACATGTGATCGGTCATTACCATCCTAAAGAGGGTCGCAGTTTTGTTGGCGGTATACTTGGGCATGGTCATTCTTTTCTTACGCAGGTGCGGGCATCCATCCGACTGGCGCCCTTGAAACTCATTCAGCATCAACCTAATCCCTCCAGTAACTAGAAGGTTAAGAGGTGAGTTCGGTGAATATTTCTGCTGCATCAAAGGCTGCGGGTCTCCCCGTCAAAACTGTGCGCTATTACGCTGACATTGGCCTCGTTCAAGCTCCGTCGCGTTCTGATGCAGGGTACCGCACTTATGACGATGCTTCTGTGCGAAAGCTGGTCTTCATCCGACGATCACGAGAGTTTGGCTTCACCATCGAAGAATGCCGTGAACCTCTCGGACTATACCAGGATCAAGATCGCACCAGCGCAGAAGTGAAACGTATAGCATCCAAGCGGCTGGAAGAAATCGAAGAGAAGCAACGTGAGCTGCAGTCACTGCATGACGAATTGGCGCATTTGGTGACAACTTGCCGTGGTGATCATATGCCTGACTGTCCAATTATTGATTATCTTGGGTAAAGTTAGCAGCTCCGTATTTCTCATAAGCCGACCTTCGCTGCGTAACAGAAAAATGTAGGTATGGGCTCCTAGCGGACATTCTCTGCGCAAACCATGAAAGTCTGTTCTCAGCAGGTGAAATTGACAAAGTGGCTGTAAAATGGACGAACATGAGCAGAACTCACCGGAAATTGTAGGGTGTTCAAAAGAAAAGCTACGGTGTGCTTCAGACAAAGAAAATCCAATGAAATCAATAGGCATCTTTTGCTGCTTGGAAAAGTTATGATGTGTCTAACAGGATTGTTGGAAATAGATGAGTGCTTTCGCATCTATTGCGGTTCTATACAACGCATCTGCAGCACGGCCAGTTTCGATCCGGCAAGAGCATTTGGAACGTTTGGGTAGGTGGGGCGCTGACACCAAGTTGACCGCCCCCTTTGGCGCGACACGGCCCAAAGCATATCTTTTACTCAGGCTTTAGGATAAATCCGTCTTGGGGACGGGGAAGCTGAGCCTCAATCAGCTTATGCAACAAAGCTCCCTCTCAACCTTGCATCGCAGCCACCGCCTCCACCAAAGGACGGGGGAGGCCCAAAGCAATGGTATGGCGCTGTTGAGCAGTTTCATCTGGACAGAAAGAGGATTGCGCCTTAGACGCATTCCCATGATCAAAACCGCACATATTACCATTTTGCGACGCCGACGCTGATTTAGCGTCTGATCACCTGTGCGCATTGCGCGCCTTCTCTTCCCTCTATCAAATTGACTTGTACCGGAACTTCCTAACATATCTGGATTTCCGCTGCGTATTAAGGAAACAAACGCGATGACATCTGCTGTACTGCCGACCTATTCACGGGCGAATATGAGCTTTGAAACCGGTGAGGGGAGCTGGTTGATCGCGCGAGATGGCACGCGATATTTGGACTTGGGCGCTGGCATTGCGGTAACGGGGCTTGGGCACGCCCATCCGGCTTTGGTCAAGGTGCTGCAAGATCAGGCGGGCGCGCTTTGGCACACCTCCAACCTTTACCAAATTCCACACCAAGAGGCGTTGGCCCAGAAGTTGAGCGACGCGACATTCGCAGACACGATGTTTTTCACCAATTCGGGCGCCGAAGCGATGGAATGCGCAATCAAGATGGCGCGCAAATACTGGTACGACAAAGGCCAGCCGGACCGGGTGAACATCATCACTTTCACGGGCTCCTTTCACGGACGGACATTGGCGACGATTTCCGCCGCAGGAAGCGAGAAACTCACAAAGGGGTTTGGCCCGTTGGTTGAAGGTTTCATAAACTTGCCAGCGGGGGACCACGAGGCCCTGCAAGACGCGTTGGACGACACCATCGCTGCGGTGATTGTGGAGCCAGTGCAGGGCGAAGGCGGGATTATTCCATTGCCAGACGCCTGCCTCAAAGGGTTGCGCGACATGTGCGACACGACCGGTGCGCTGTTGGTGTTCGACGAAATTCAATGTGGCGTCGGCCGGACAGGCAAACTGTTTGCGCATGAGTGGGCTGGCGTTACCCCCGATATCATGGCCATCGCCAAGGGCATCGGCAACGGCTTCCCGTTGGGCGCATGTTTGGCGACCGAAGAGGCGGCAAGTGGCATGACTGCGGGCACGCATGGCTCCACCTATGGAGGCAACCCCTTGGCCTGCGCGGTTGGTAGCGCAGTGATGGACATCGTGGCGGATCATGACTTCTTGAGCGAAGTGTCGCGGAAGTCAGGTTTGTTGCGTCAAAGTTTAGAAGGATTGGTGGCGTCTCATCCGACGATATTTGAATTGGTACGCGGGGCAGGGCTTATGATTGGCCTGAAATGCGTGGTGCCCAACAGTGACGTGGTGAATGCCTGCTATGACACGCATCTGTTGACCGTTCCAGGCGGCGACAACGTCATTCGGTTGTTGCCTGCCATGACGATCAGTGACGACGAAATTAAGGAGGCCGTGGCACGACTGCATCGGGCCGCGACAGCCTTGGAGGGCACACAGTGAATCATTTCCTAGACATCCATAAAACAGACCCAGCCGATTTGCGCCGGATCATCGACACTGCGCTGTCGGTCAAGCAGGCCCGCGCGGGCAAACCCAAGGGTGCTTTGGATGCGGATCAGCCTTTGAAAGACCACATGGTCGCGTTGATTTTCGAAAAACCTTCGACGCGCACGCGTGTCTCCTTCGACGTAGGTGTGCGTCAAATGGGCGGGCAGAGCATGGTGCTGTCGGGCACCGATATGCAGCTCGGCCATGGCGAGACGATTGCCGACACCGCCCGCGTTCTGTCGCGCTATGTCGATATGATCATGATGCGTACGTTTGAAGAAGACACGCTGTTGGAGATGGCCGAATACGCCACCGTTCCGGTCATTAACGGGCTGACGGACCGCACACACCCGTGCCAGATCATGGCTGACATCCTGACGTTCGAGGAACACAATGGCCCGATCAAAGGTAAAAAGGTCGTCTGGGCGGGAGATGGCAACAACGTTTTCGCCAGCTTCGCGCATGCCGCCAAGCAGTTCGAGTTCGATCTGGTGTTCTCGGGGCCGCAGCCTCTGGACCCTGAGGAGGCTTTGGACGGGCTATACACCACCGAGCGCAACCCGCGTGAGGCCGTCGAAGGGGCCGATTTGGTCGTGACCGACACTTGGGTGTCGATGCATGACCCGCAATCCGCGCGCGAACGTCGTCACAACCAGCTGCGCGGCTATCAGGTGAACAAGGACCTGATGGATCACGCCAAACCTGATGCACTCTTCATGCATTGCCTTCCCGCGCACCGCGAAGATGAGGCAACGTCGGAAGTGATGGACGGGCCAAATTCAGTGATCTTTGACGAGGCCGAAAACCGTCTGCACGCCCAAAAGGCGGTGATGCGCTGGTGTCTGGAGGGGTAACGCCTGCAGGCCGCAACCAGAGCCCTAGGAGGCTTAGCGGATATGACCTTGTCTGCTGTGCCGAGGCCGTCGAAATCTTGGGGGGCTTTCCCATCCCTATATGTTGACAGGGATGCAGCCTCGGGGCGGCGATCTGCAGTCTGACCCAGAACACAATATGCCGTTGCGACGGCCTGAGTTACGGCGCTTTCATTGACGAAACACATGCTTTATGTTCATAAAACATAAATGAATGGATGATGAGATGTCTGAGAACGCCGACCCCAAGCGCCGTATCGTTTCCTCGCGCCACCTGTCAGAAGGTGAGGGTTGGGAGGCCTCTGAAGTCGAATACGGTATGATCATTGCCTATAACGCGTTCTCGCGATGGATGACCCGCTGTATGTCGGCGGCTGGGAATACGGACCTTACGCCTCTGGAAATTCTCGTGTTGCACAACACAAATCATCGAGGACGGGACAAGCGTCTGACGGACATATGTTTCCTCCTGAACATCGAAGACACCCACACGGTGAACTATGCGCTAAGAAAACTGATGAAGATGGAGCTTCTGTCATCTGAAAAACGCGGCAAGGAGGTGTTCTACAGCACCTCAAAAACGGGGGCAGATCTTTGTGAAGCCTACCGTCAGGTGCGCAATCGCTGTTTCCTTGACGGGTTGTCCCATCTCGATATGACAGGCAACGAGATGCGCGAGATCGCGGCCAGCTTGCGTACCCTTTCCGGGCAATACGACCAAGCCAGCCGCGCAGCAGCGTCTCTTTAACCCCCCATTAAGTTTGGCAATGCGGTCACGATTTGCGGGAACACCGTGATGAGGATGACCCCCAGTAAAAGCAGCAAGAAAAAGGGAAAAGCCGCTTTGGCTATCCGCAAAATGTCGATCCCCGTCAGCCCCTGAATGACAAAAAGGTTGAAGCCTACGGGGGGGGTGATCTGGCTCATCTCAACCACAATCACCAGATAGATACCGAACCACAACGGATCGATGCCCACGGCCGCGACCATCGGCATGATGATCGATGTGGTAAGTACGATGACCGAAATCCCGTCCAAAAAGCAGCCCAAAACGATGAAGAATATCGTCAAGGCGAACAGCAAAGCCGTTACGGATAAATCCATGCTGGATATCCACGCCGCCAGATTACGCGGCAAGCCCGTGAACCCCATGGAAACGGACAGGAACGCTGCCCCCAGCAAAATCAACGCGATCATGCAGGAAGTGCGTGTCGCGGACATGACCGCCGCCCCGAAGAGGGACCAGCTAAATGATCCAGATGCCCACGCCAGAATAGTAGCAAGAACCACCCCCAATGCGGCCGCATCCGTTGGGGAGGCAAGGCCACCATAGATGGACCCGATGACACCACCGATTAGTAGGGCAACCGGCACCAACCTGCGCGAAGCCCTGAGCTTTTCACGAAGCGAGAACCTCTCATGGATTGGCGGGATCAGTTCGGGGTTCATCCACGCTCTTACCGCGACATATCCGGCGAACAAGGTGATCAGCATAATTCCAGGCAAAATGCCTGCGATGAATAACCGCGCGATAGATTGCTCGGTTGCGACGCCGTAAACAATGAGGATGATTGAAGGCGGGATTAAAAGGCCCAAGGTGGCAGAGCCCGCAAGAGTTCCCAAAATCAGGCTTTCAGGGTAGCCACGTTTGGTCAGCTCTGGCACAGACATCCGACCGATTGTCGCGGCAGTGGCAGCCGAAGATCCCGACACAGCTGCAAAGATCGCACAGCCGAATATATTGACGTGTAAAAGCCTTCCGGGCGCTCGGCTCAGCCATGGCACCAGACCTGTGAACATGTCATCACTCATGCGCGACCTAAGCAAAATCTCTCCCATGAGGATAAACAGCGGCAGTGCCGTCAGCGCCCAGCTGTGCGAATGCCCCCAAAACGTGGTCGCGATGATCAGGCCGGCGGGGGCGTTGGAGAAAAACACCAAGCCCACAAGCCCGACGATTGACAAGGAAACGGCAACCCAAACCCCGCATGCAAGCAGTGCGATCAGTAAGGATAGAAGTACCAGTGCAACTATTGGATCGGTCATGGGCTACACCTCGTCCGGAGTTGAAAGAACGGGTTTTCCCGCCCGAATAAGGTCAAAGAGCGTGTGCAGGATCGCGACAAAAAGCAAAGACACCCCGAAGGCCGCCACACTTTGCGGTATCCACAAGGCTACGGGAATGATGCCATTAGAGACGTCACCATAGTGCACACTCTCTTGGACCAAGCCGATCATAAACCATGCAGCAAAACCGATAAGGCCTGCCGCGGTCAGCAGAACGAAACCTTCTGCGAAGGTCTGAATATGTACAGGCAATCGTGCGGTAACGAGGTTCACCCGAATATGGCCCCCCGCGCGCAGGGTATGTGCCATCGCAAGAAATGTGGCTCCTGCCAACATGAAGCCTGAAAAGTCGGCATAGGACGGGATCGTTGAAGGAAGCGTTCCTGGGCTCAATCTTCCGGCAGCATTGAGCAAAATCTGGGCGCTGATCAGCAGGCAAATGCAAAGGATTAGCCCCCCGGAAAGAGCCGCGCATATGTCATAGAGACGTTGTAGTAGACGGCCCATATGGCGTCCCCCTTGCAGTAAAAAATGGCCGGCAATACTCGAGGTATCGCCGGCCAGTATGGAGGTTATTATTGGTTCGTGTAAGCGCCAAGAATGGCCTTGGCAGAATCCGACGCATTGGTTTTCCAATTTGTCAGCATCGTTTGGCCAATGCCTTGCAATCCTTCAGAAAGCTCCGAGCTGGGCTCATAAACCGTGATGCCATTCTTGGCGAGTTCCTCGGTTTTGCTCTTGGCTTCGGCTGCTGACATTTCCCATCCACGGGTCTCGGCGGCCTCAGCTGCAGCAAGGACGGCTGCCTGTGTTTCGGCATCAAGGCCATCGAACATACGCTGGTTCACCACCACGATGTTCTTTGGAACCCAAGCATTGATTGGCGTGTAGTGGGTCAAGAAGTCCCAAGCGGTGGAGTTAACGCCGGTGGAGGGCGATGTGATCATGGCCGCAACTTGCCCTGTGGCGAAGGCTTGGGGAATATTCGACGCTTCGATCTGAACTGGCGCTGCACCTGCCAATGTTGCGAATTCTTCCAATGCAGCGTTATAGGCGCGGAACCGCAGGCCATTCAGGTCATCAACAGTTGCGATCTCTCCGGTTGTATAGAGGCCTTGCGCTGGCCACGGCACGGAAAAGAGCGGCACCAGACCTTGTTCGGCCAGTAGCTCAGTTACAACAGGGCGCTGTACGCTCCAAAGTTTGCGTGCGTCATCGTAGCTGGTGGCAACGAAGGGCTGGCTGTCGAGGCCGAATGCCAAGTCTTCGTTAGACAGGCGCGACAAGAAAAACTCGCCGATTGGAACTTGGCGGTTGCGTACTGCACCTTTGATTTCGGCATGCGGGAAAAGTGATCCTGCAGAGTGAACTGTGATGTCCAACCCGCCGTCTGTTGCGGCGCGAACGTCATCAGCAAACTGGCTGATATTCTGTGTGTGGAATGTTGAATCGCCATAGGGCGTTGGCATGTCCCAGCTCTCGGCGGTGGCGGATGTCGCAGCAGCGATGGCAGCGGCGCAGATAAGTAAGTGCTTCATTTTTAGTCTCCCATGTCGGTCCGGATTGGCCCGAATCCATTCATCTTCATAACGTTGACAATTTGTCAGCGTTATAACCATAAAGCAACAATAAACTGATTCGAAGGGTTTGGTCATGGAAATTTCCGACAAAAACAAATGGCAATTTTGGGTGGACCGTGGCGGCACCTTCACCGATGTCGTGGCGCGGACACCTTCAGGCGCGCTAAAAACCCACAAATTGCTATCAGAAAACCCCGAAGTTTACCCCGATGCTGCTGTTCATGGGATTAAGTCGCTTCTTGGACTAGAGGGCAAAGCCGAAATTCCGTCTGGGCAGATTTCAGCCGTAAAAATGGGGACGACGGTTGCCACCAACGCGCTGCTAGAGCGAAAGGGTGAACGCACTCTATTGCTGATAACCAAAGGGTTCGGTGATCTCTTGCGCATAGGATACCAGAACAGACCTGACCTTTTTGAACTGGAAATCAAGTTACCTGAGTTGCTGTATAGTGACGTGATTGAGGTCGAAGAACGTGTGGAGGCCAATGGCGAAGTTATTACTCCGCTTGAGCTGGGCCAAACACGAGAGGCATTATCTCGGGCCTATGGAATGGGCTACAGGTCCGTCGCGGTTGCACTAATGCATGGGTACCGCTTTACCGAGCACGAAGAAAAAATCGGGGAGATGGCCCGCCAGTCGGGCTTTACGCAAATCTCCCTCAGTCACGAAGCAAGCCCCTTGATTAAACTCGTCTCGCGTGGGGATACGGCGGTTGTTGATGCCTATCTCTCCCCAATATTGCGGCGCTATGTTGATCAGGTGACCACCGCGCTCAACGCCACGAATGGCGGCTGCGACCGTCTGATGTTCATGCAATCGAATGGCGGGTTAACGGATGCGCGCCTGTTTCAAGGAAAGGACGCCATCCTGTCGGGCCCTGCAGGTGGGGTCGTTGGCATGGTCCGTACGGCTGCTGAACAGGGCTTCGACAAACTTATCGGCTTTGACATGGGCGGCACCTCGACGGATGTCTGCCACTACGCAGGGGAATTTGAACGCTCTTTCGAGACCGAAGTCGCGGGCGTGCGAATGCGGGCACCAATGATGTCCATTCACACCGTCGCGGCGGGGGGCGGGTCTATCTTGTCGTTCAGTGACGGGCGCATGCAGGTCGGACCCGAAAGCGCGGGTGCCAATCCCGGCCCTGCGGCCTACCGCAAGGGCGGGCCGCTCACCGTGACCGACTGCAACGTGTTGCTTGGTAAACTCCAGCCCAGCCAGTTCCCGTCAGTCTTCGGCCCCAATGCGGATCAACCTTTGGACGCTGACGTGGTGCGCGAGAAATTTGACGCCTTGGCGCAGGAAATCGGCGGCAACAGATCGGTTGAAGACATCGCTGAGGGCTTTTTGCGCATCGCTGTAGAGAACATGGCGAATGCAATCAAAAAGATCAGCGTACAACGCGGGTATGACGTCACGAAATACACGATGAATTGTTTCGGCGGGGCCGGTGGGCAGCATGCCTGCCTTGTCGCGGATGCCTTGGGTATGGAAAGTGTGTTTATCCATCCCTTTGCAGGGGTGCTCTCTGCCTTTGGCATGGGGCTGGCGGATGTGAGGGCCATCCATGAACATCAATTCGCGCAGCCCTTGGAGGCAATCGAACAGGCGCAGCAGGCGATGGCGTCCTTGGCCCTTCGCGTGCAGGAAGAAGTCGTCGGGCAGGGGGTGCAGCCAAGCGATGTGTCCGTTGTTAAAGTTGCCCACATCCGTACAGATGGCGCACATCAAACTCTCGAGGTGCCCTTTGGCTCACCCGCCGAAATGACGGCGTCCTTTGAGGCCTCGCATCGCCAACGTTTTGGCTTTGTCCCGAGTTATGCGGGCTTGATCATTGATCTGCTGACTGCTGAGGCCATCGGGGCTACGGGTGAAACTGTAACATTGAGCGAGTCTCTGGGCGACACCGCCGATCCGCAGAACGCCAAGATGTTCAGCCATGGCGAGTGGCGCGATGTGCCCTTGGTAGACCGCGCAACACTTTGTGTCGGTGACAAAGTGGACGGTCCGGCGATACTGACAGAACCGACAGGCACGAATATCCTAGAGGCTGGGTGGCAGGCGGAATGCGCTCGCGGTGGAAATCTGGTGTTGACGCGGGTTGTGCCTTTGGATCGTCAAGAAGCCATCGGGACTTCGGTAGACCCCGTGATGCTGGAAGTTTTTAACAACCTCTTCATGTCCATCGCAGAACAGATGGGGGCCACGTTGGCCAACACTGCCTATTCGGTGAACATCAAAGAGCGGTTTGATTTCTCTTGCGCCATTTTTGACGGAAACGGCGATCTTGTCGCGAATGCGCCGCATGTTCCGGTACATCTTGGATCGATGTCCGACAGCGTACGCACCGTGTTGCGCCAAAATGCAGGTAAAATCCGCCCAGGCGACGTTTATATGATGAACAACCCCTATAATGGCGGCACGCATTTGCCAGACGTCACGGTTATCACACCGGTGTTCGATGATGCCGGAAAAGACATTATATACACTGTCGCCTCGCGGGGGCATCACGCGGATATTGGCGGAACAACGCCTGGATCGGCCCCCCCTGATAGCCGTCACATCGAGGAAGAGGGCGTATTGATCGACAACGTCTTGCTGGTGCAAGAGGGCGTTTTGCAAGATGAGGCCGCGCGGGCTTTACTGGCGTCGGGCAAGTATCCATGCCGGAACGTAGATCAGAACATGGCGGATCTCGCAGCGCAGGTTGCGGCCAATGCCACGGGTGTGCTGGAACTTACAAAGATCACTCGGCACTTCGGCTTGGAAGTGGTGCATGCCTATATGGGCCATGTCCAAGACAATGCGGAAGAAAGCGTGCGTCGCGTACTTGATGTCCTGAAGGACTGTGATTTCACCTATCCGCTTGATAGCGGGGCGCACATCAAAGTGGCGATCTCCGTTGATCGTCAGGCGCGTGAGGCGACCATCGATTTCACAGGCACATCCGCACAAGATCCGTTTAACTACAACGCCCCCAAGGCAATCTGCCATGCCGTTGTTCTATATGTCTTCCGAACCCTTGTTGGGGCGAATATTCCAATGAACGAAGGCTGCTTGAAACCCCTGAACCTGATCGTGCCAGAAGGGTCGATGATTAACCCCAAGGCACCGGCCGCGGTCATTTCTGGGAATACCGAGGTTAGTCAGGCCATTGCCGATACTCTTTACGGCGCTCTGGGGGTGATCGCAGGTAGCCAAGGGACCATGAACAATTTTGTGTATGGCAACGAGGAGTTTCAAAACTATGAAACCATCTGTGGAGGGACCGGTGCAGGGGACGGCTTCAACGGGGCAAGTGGCGTTCACAGCCATATGACCAATACGCGGATGACCGACCCTGAGGTACTGGAAACGCGTTTTCCGGTCCGAGTTGACGAATTTTCCATCCGCCATGGCTCCGGAGGGGACGGGCAGTTTTCGGGCGGCGAAGGAATTATTCGCAAGTTGCGCTTCTTGGAGCCAATGACCGCGACCGTTTTGTCCTCGCATCGCCAAACGACACCGCATGGGGCGTCGGGTGGTCAATCCGGTGCACCGGGTGAAAACTCTGTCCTTCGCGTGGATGGCACCATTGAGCCGCTCCAAGGGAATGATGTTGCGCAAATGAACAAGGATGATGTGTTTGTTCTGAAGTCCCCCGGTGGGGGTGGATACGGCAAACGCGTGCAGTAAGCGTGGGCCAACGCCGATCTCAGAGCGGTATCGGGCGTTCGCGTATGGACGCCGGATAAGCCCCGTGATCCTACGCGCATACGCCCCATCCAAAAGATGGGGCGTATGTCATTTGGAATGCAACGGCTTTGATCGAGATGTGCATGCGGCCAAGCCGAAGGGATCCCTCGCGTATCGGTGACTAGGCTTGGGTGTTCGCGCCCTCTTTTTGCATCACTTTAGCCAGCGCTGGACGGTTGGCGCATCGCTTGATCCAGTCTTGAATTGGCGGCAGCGGTGGAACGGCGTCAGGCAACCAGTGGAAAGGGCTGGAAAGCAACAGGTCGACCGCGGAGTAATCCTCTCCAAGAAGGTAGGGTTGATGCGCCAAGGCAGTCGTCAAACTTGCAGTCACAGCGTCCATGTCGCGAAAGGTCTCGTGCAAAAGCGGGTGTTCGATCTTGGCCGAAGAGAGAAGCAGAACAGGTTCCACCACGCCTTGGTAATAGAACAGCCAGCTTAGAAATTCCCCTCGTTGAGGATGCCCCACGGGTCGGCCCAGCCCTGTGTCGGGAAACATATCGGTCAAATAGGTGACGATTGCTCCACGTTCACGCAGATGGTCCTCGCCGTCGATCAAATAGGGCACTTTCTTTTCGGGATGAGGATTGCGGGTATCGGCCGCTTCTGTGTCAACTTCTCGGACAATATTAACCTTGAGCACGTCGATCTGATCGGCGATGCCCATTTCTTCGATCAAGTGAAGGATCGACGTCGAGCGAGTGTTCGGGGCGTGATAAAGTGTCGGCATTTAGCGGGTATCCTGAAATTACGTTATGCCTTGATCTAGCTGAGGCCTGCTGACAGATTACGTCAGTATGGCCCGAACTGATCGCCTTATGCGCCTTATGGATGCGCTGCGCCGTTTACCGGCGCCTGTCACGGCTGCGCGGCTGGCGACCGAGACAGGCGTGTCGCCTCGGCAGTTGTATCGGGACATTGCTACATTGCGCGCAGGCGGTGCTTTGATCGATGGGGAAGCGGGGGTCGGATACCGGTTGACGGAAGATCCTGCCTTGCCCCCGCAAAGCTTTTCGCAACTCGAGATCGAGGCGCTTGTCCTTGCCGTAGGGGATCTGTCGCATACTGGTGACGCGACGTTGGAGGCTGCCGGTCGCTCGGCTCTTGCGCGGATCATCGCGACATTGGCTGACCGGCAGTCACGCCAAGCGATGCACACCGTTCTGCGAAGTTTCAGAGCCCCACCTGCGGAGTTTAAGCTGGATGTAGACATGGCGTTATTGCGTCGTGCTTGTTGGGAAGAACTGGCGTTGAACGTGCGGTACAGGGACCTCAAGGATTGCGTCACAGAGCGCGAGGTCTGGCCGCTTGGCATCAGCTATTCAGACCGTGCGCTAATTGTGCTGGTTTGGTGCTGCATGCGTAAGGATTGGCGGCTGTTCAATGCGTCGAGGATCGAACAGGCCTCTCTGAACGGGCGCAGTTTTAGGCCACGCCGTGTGCCTTTGTTACGCGATTACGCTTCGTTGCAAAGGCGATGACCTAGCGCGAAATTTTCGTCACCGGTTTTTGGGCCCTAGCTTGATGAAAGAACCGCAGGGCGTTCATATGTAAGCTCTTTATGCAATTGCGAGCATCCTTTGGGTTTGATCGTTTGGCTGGCCACGCTGGGCACAATTTCCAAGGGAATTCCGTTGGCCGCGAATATATCCGTGGCGACTTTAGACGCATCATCTGTGCCGCCGCACTGCACCCTGACAACACGCTTCCCTTGCCGCGCGGCGGCCAGCAAAACGCCCGATGTGTTTGCTTGTGACAGCTCGGCTGTCGCCAATGCAGGGGTGATGACAACGCGTTCGGCATCGCGCCGCGCAAGGTCAAGTATGTCTTGGGGCAACGCGCGGTCATAAAAGATGACATCTGCTTCTTGCAAGCGCTGCACCGCGCGCAATGTGATCAGGTCTTTTGCGTCGGGATCGGCCTCTATCAATGTGACGGAGCCTGACTGCTCGGGCCCAAAGTTTGCGGTGTCGATCGCTTGTTTGATGATCCGTGCGGCTTCGCGTTCACTGCCGCGGGCATGCGCCTTTCGAGCAGGCCCCGCAAAGACCCAACGCCACAGATCACGACGGGCACGCGGGGACAGTCGGTCATAGGCACGTGCGCGCAATCGACCTGCAAGGGCCGCCAGTTCGCCCAGCCGAGGTTCTAGAATTTCTTCAACGCGTGTTTTGATCTGGCGCGCGAGAACCGGCGCGGTCCCTTCAGTGCCAATAGCCACCACAACCGGCGAGCGATCAACGATTGAAGGCGTGTATGCGTCGCATAAATGCGGTTGATCAACTACGTTAACCGTCGCGCCCGCGCATTTGGCCAACGCATGTAAGCTGGCATCAATCGCAGGGCAGCCGGTCGCGATGAACACGAGGGCCGCGTCGGAGAAATGAGAGGACGAAATGGGGGCGCTGTTCCAATCGATGCGCGCTTCATTGAAAAGGTCGGATAGCTCGGGGTCTAGCGCAGGGGCCAATATGGTAATCGCGGCTTCGGTCTTTAGGATCAGGCGGCACTTTTGAGCGGCTTGCTCTCCGCCCCCAACAATGACGACGCGACGTCCCTGCATTTTCAAGAACATGGGAAAGGTTTTCATCTGGCGCTCCTGATTTTCGGGTGACGGTCAGCCCAGATTTCTGTCGCAATGGCCGAAGCTTCGGGGATTGTGGGGGCTGCATCCAAGGTCCACAAAGCCAGCGCCGCCGTGCCGATGACAACATCCTTCGCGAAAGCGTCGGTTTGTGCGCCGCTCCAGAGCGCGCCCAGATCAACCGCGCAGGCAGAGGGCAAAGGTCGGCTGCCCGCGCAGCTGGCCACGGCGCGTTCATTCAGCTCGATCCCGTTTCGAAGCCCAAAAACCGCGATGTCTTTTGCCGGATTGCGTTCGAATTCGCCGCCGCCGCCCTTGATGACGGTGAGGTTCCGATCCCCCAGCAGATGTGCGGCCCGTGACTGCAACCCGCGGTAAGACGGGTGAAACACCCCTTGCACCGATGCTGATGCTGCGGTCGGGTTCCACATTCGCAACACGGTGTTTATGCAACTTCTTAGACCAAAGGTGTCTCGCAGCCTCAACAGATGAAAGGCTTGCGGGCTGACGGTCTCGAGCGGCAGATAGGTTAGCCCATCACCTTCAAGCTGCAACTTGTTCAAAACGTGCCGGGGATCAGCCCCTTGGCTTTGATGCGAATTCCATCCGTGCAGGGCCACGCGGTAGCCAGCCTGTGCCACAAGCTTGGCGGCCAGAAGAAAAAGCGGGGCTCCGCGTGTGCGGCCTGCGGCGTAGCAAGGCCAGTCCAAATCCGCCGTTACCGCCTGAGGGGAAGCCGCGCGCAGGGCGGCAGTGAACCCTGCGATTTCGCATGCGGTCTCCCCTCGCAGTCGCAAGACCATAAGAAGCGCGCCCACGGCTTCGGGCGCCGCATTTCCGGATAAGATCAACTCCATTGCTTGCGCGGCTTCGTCCTGCGTCATGGCGCGGGCGCGGCCTTTGCCTTGGGCAACGATGCGAACAAACGGCGCGAGGCTCATTCTGCCACCATAGGGAGGCGGGCGCTGCTGAGAAGATTGGCCAACTCTGGCTTGCAAGACCCGCAGTTGGTCCCCGCGCAGGTCGCGGCCCCCAATGCGTCGATGCCGTCGGCCCCTGATGCAATGGCCCCGTGGATTGTGTTGATCCCGACGTTCATGCAGGCGCAAACAATAGGGCCGGGGTCGGGTTGATCAATATCACCACGCCCCGCGAGGGCACGGAGCGATGGGGTTTGAGTGCCAATAAGCGATATCGCTTGAGTGCGCGCCAAAGTGACCGGAGTAGGGCCTGCGAAGAACAATCCCTTTAGCAGTTCGCCATCGTGAAAGGCGATGCGGGTTTGCCCGCTTCGGCGGTCGCACATTTCTGAGGCAACCCCTAGGTCCCCTCCTAGCAATCCCCGCGCCAATCCTTCCCAATCTTGAGGATGCGAAAGACCTGCGTACTCTGCTTGCCAGCCTGTCAGCGACCGCGCGATCGCGGAATAGCTGGCCGTTGCTTGGGGTTTGTCGAGCACCGCCGCGAAAGCAAACCACTGGGCGGGGTATTTGCGCAGCGCCACCTGAGCGATCTTGGTTGCAGGTTGACCTGAAACAGGGTCGACGGCGGGGGGAATTACCGCATTTACCCAGCTGGCACTGCTGTGCTGCCGCGTCCAGTGAATGGGGGCGAACAACTGGCCTTTCGCAGTGCGTTCGGTGATCAACGCGCGAAGAATTGACGCGCCGTGGGGGCTGCTCACTTCAAGCAGGTCTCCGGTGCCGACCTTCAATTGATCTGCGTCTTGGGGATGAATTTCCGCATAGGGTTCTGCCAGATGCGCCCCCAGTTTCGGAGCCTTCCCGCTGCGTGACATCGTGTGCCATTGGTCACGATTGCGCCCAGTGTTGAGCGTAAAGGCGGTGCGTTCCACAGGTGTGGGGTCCTGAATCGGCAGCATGCGTGCCTTGCCATCAGAGTGGTAGAAATCGCCATCAGCAAAGAAACGTTTGCCCTCCTGCGGCCATTGGGTGGGGATCAAATTTGCGTAATCCACATCGGCAAAGATGCTCAAATCCAGATCCCGTCCGAAATCAGAGGTGGCGGACGACAGGGCAACATACTCGGCGAATATCTGTGCTGGGGTCTCAAAGTTGAAGGCTTTGGACCAGCCCATGCGCGATGCCACGTCACATATTATTTTCCAGTCGGGGCGCGTATCTTTAGGGGCAGGGAGGAACGCGCGTTGGCGCGAGATGCGGCGCTCTGAGTTGGTGACAGTGCCGTCCTTCTCTCCCCAGCCAGTGGCGGGCAAAAGCACATCGGCAAGATCGCCGGTATCGGTCTGGGCCATGATGTCAGACACGGCCACAAAGGGCACGTTTGAGATAGCCCTTGCCACTTGGTCCGCATCTGGCAAGCTGACGGCAGGGTTGGTCGACATGACCCAAAGGGCTTTGATTTTTCCAGATGCGCAGGCGTCGAACAGATCGACAGCCTTCAACCCAGCAGCGGTTGGGATATTTGGGCTGGCCCAAAACTTTTGAACACAGTCGCGGTGTTCGGCGTTCTCGATGTCCAGATGATTGGCGAGCATATTGGCAAGGCCGCCCACTTCACGCCCGCCCATGGCATTGGGCTGACCGGTAACCGAAAACGGCCCACATCCGCGTTGCCCAATTCGCCCTGTGGCGAGGTGGCAATTCAAAATCGAATTGACCTTATCGGTGCCGCATCCAGACTGGTTCACCCCTTGCGAATAGACGGTAACGACCTTTTTGGTCTCCGCCCAAAGCTGGTAGAAATGCGCAAGCTCGCTGGCGGACAAGCCACTTTGCAACGGATCGCTCAGGTTGGCCTGTGCAATGGCCTCTGGGCTGCCCGAAACATGAGCTTGGAGAAAGTCAGCATCGGTTTTCCCCGTTGCGACCAGATGGGCCAACAGCCCGTTAAACAATGGGATGTCGCCGTCGGGCAGGATCCTCAAATGGTGGTCCGCGATCGCGGATGTAGCGGTTTTGCGTGGATCAACATTGACGACCGTAAGCGACGGACGGGCACTCTTCGCCGCTTCAATCCGTTGATGAAGCACGGGGTGGCACCACGCCAAGTTGGAACCCACCAGAACGATCAAGTCGGCCTCTTCCAAGTCCTCATAGGTGCCCGGGACGGTGTCCGACCCAAAGGCGCGCTTGTGCCCTGCTACCGATGAGGCCATGCAAAGTCTTGAATTCGTGTCAATATTTGCCGATCCAATGAAACCTTTCATCAGTTTATTCGCGACGTAGTAATCTTCGGTAAGCAGTTGGCCCGAGACATAGAACGCCACGCTATCTGGGCCATGATCACGGATCGCAGCGCTAAATTTTTCTGCCACCCTATCCAAAGCAGCATCCCATGTGGCCTCTGCCCCGTTTACCTGAGGAGCAAGAAGGCGACCTTCAAGGTCGATGGTGTCCCCCAGTGCCGTGCCTTTGGAGCACAGCCTGCCAAAGTTGGCCGGATGGTCAGGGTCGCCTTTAATGGTGCCATCTGGGCCCGCAAGAATGCCGCAACCAACCCCGCAATAGGGGCACACGGTTTTGGTCAAAGTCATGCGACCGCCCTGTGTTGCAAAAACTCGGTGTCCAGATAGATGCGCCCGTCTGTGACCTTTGCGCGGTAGGTCGCGACTTGCCCTTCATCTGCGCCTTGGGCCATGCCTGTCTCCAGTGAGATGACCCAATTGTGCAGCGGGCAAGTCACCTGTGTGCCGTGCACGATACCGTCAGCCAAAGGGCCGCCTTTGTGGGGGCAGGCATTGTCCAAGGCGTAAACCTCATCCGTGGCGGTGCGGAAAACCGCCACGCACCCGAGGGGGGTTTTTACCAAGCGCGCGCCGCGTTGCGGGATGGCATCAAGGGCGGATATTTCGATCCATTGGCTCATTCCGCGGCCTCCAAGGCTAAGTCTGTAAGGGGGTGGTAGGCGTCGTCTTTGGCGACATGCTGTGCCCATGGGTCTTTGCGATAGACTGTTTGGGACAGGTCAAATCGTGCGGCAAGGGCAGCACGGGTGTCGCGATCGTTGATCTGCTCTTGAATCCATTCAAGTCCGACCTTCGCCATCCACTTGTAGATGCGGTCAAGATATTTGGCGTTCTCTCGGTAGGACTGAGTGACGGCCTTGACGACCTCTATCACGTCCTCTTCTGTGGGGACCTGACACAAGGGCTGTGTTTCGCGCACATCCATGCCCGCGGCCCCGCCGATGCTGATTTGAAAGCCGCTGTCGACACAAACGATGCCAATGTCTTTGCAGGTCGCCTCGGCGCAGTTTCGGGGGCATCCAGAGACAGCCAGTTTCAACTTGTGAGGCGTCCACGAGCCCCAGAGTATTTTCTCCAGCTTGATCCCCAAACCGGTGCTGTCTTGTGTGCCAAACCGGCAATGATCTGTACCGACGCAGGTTTTCACCGTACGCAGACCTTTGGAATACGCATGCCCCGAGACCATGCCAGCCTTGTTCAGGTCGCTCCAGATTTCTGGAAGATCTTCGCCTTTGACGCCCAACAGGTCGATGCGTTGTCCGCCGGTCACCTTCACCGTTGGCACCTCGAATTTGTCGGCGGCATCGGCAATCGCACGAAGTTCGTCTGGGGTGGTAATCCCGCCCCACATTCGCGGCACGACGCTAAAGGTGCCGTCTTTTTGGATATTGGCATGTTTACGTTCGTTGACGAAACGCGATTGCGGATCATCAAGGTAGTCCAGCGGCCAGTCCGACAACAGATAGTAGTTCAATGCAGGGCGGCAAATGTGACAACCGCAAGATGTCTTCCACCCGCATTCCTGCCATACAGCGGGCATTGATTTCAGGCTTTGGCTCTTGATCATGCGCCGCACGTCTTCATGGGTCATGTCGGTGCAGCCGCAGATGGAAGCAGCGGCAGGGACAACAAAGTCATCCCCCAAGGTGACAGCCAGCACTTGTTCCACCAATCCGGTGCAGGTGCCGCAGGACGCGGAGGCCTTGGTTGTGGATTTGATCGCGTTTAGGTCGGATGCTCCGGCGGCGATGGCGTCCTCAATTTGCCCTTTGCAAATGCCGTTGCAGCCACAAATCTCCGCATCACGCGGTAAGGCTGCAACGGCTAAGAGCGGGTCCGAAGGGGTTCCCCCTTGGAACGCAGGTCCGAAAATCAACGTGTCGCGCATGTCCGTGATGTCGACCTTGTCGCGGATTAATCCGAAGAACCAGTTGCTGTCTGCGGTGTCGCCATACATCACCACCCCGATCACCTGATTGTTGGCAATGACCAAGCGCCGGTAAACCCCGCGGGCAGGGTCGCGAAACACGATGTCTTCACGGCCCTCACCTTCTGCGAAGTCGCCAGCGCTGAACAGATCGCAGCCGGTTACTTTCAGCTTGGTGGATAGTTCCTTTTGGACGAACTGGGCCTCTTGTCCCATCAAAGTCGACGCCGCGACCTTGGCTTGGTCATACAGCGGTGCCACAAGGCCGAAAATCGCGCCGTTGTGCTCGACACATTCTCCGACCGCCAGAATATCCGCGTCCGAGGTCACCATGTGATCGTCCACATGTATGCCCCTTCCCACCGCCAGATCAGAGTCTGCTGCGAGCGCCACATTGGGGCGGATGCCCACGGCCATAACCAGCAAATCGCAGGGCAATTCGGTTCCGTCGTCCAGCCGCAAGGCTTTGACATGCCCGTCTTCGCCAAGAATTTCAGAGGAGTTGGCCGAGCATTTGACCGTGATGCCTTTGTCTACAAGCGCCTTGCGCAGCAGGTAGCCTGCGGCTTCATCCAACTGCCTTTCCATCAAGTGCCCCATGATATGGACAACGGTCACATCGACGCCGCGTGCAGCCATTCCCGCGGCCGCCTCCAGCCCCAGCAGGCCGCCCCCGATGACCACACATTTGTTATCGGGTCCCAGACCCATCATGCGTTCAGTGTCCTCCAAGTCGCGATAGGCGATAACACCTTCTAACTCGTGACCGGGCAGTGGGATCATAAACGGGTTGGATCCCGTTCCAAGCAGCAGTTTGTCGTAAAACAAAACCTCGCCATTTTCTGCGGTGATACTCCGCTCGGCGCGATTGATCGAGGTGACCTTTTCGCCGAAGCGACAGGTGACGTTGTTGTCACTATACCACTGGGCGGTATGGGTTTCGATGTCGTCGTAGGTCTTTTCGCCCGCGAGGACAGGGGACAACATGATGCGGTTGTAGTTGCCGCGGGGTTCCGCGTTGAACAGCGTGACGTTGACGTCTGCGTTGTTGTCTAAAAGATGTTCCAATGCGCGGCCTGTGGCCATGCCTGCGCCGATGATAATCAGATTCTGGGTCATTATTCTGCCGCCAGTGCTGGTTTGGGTTTAGGTTTCGCGCCGTGCTCATATTCCTCAAGGAAATCGAGAACTTCTGCGCGGTAATTGTAGTAATCCGGATGCTCGAGCAGTGCTTTGCGCGTGCGAGGACGCGGGAGATTTACATCCGTGATCTTGCCGATTGTGGCCTGCGGCCCATTGGTCATCATCACCACGCGGTCGGCCAGCAAGATCGCTTCGTCAACGTCATGGGTGACACAAACGGCGGTGACTTTGGTGCGCGACCAAACCTCCATCAGAACCTCTTGCAGTTCCCAACGGGTCAGGCTGTCGAGCATGCCGAAGGGTTCATCCAGTAGCAACAGCTTGGGCGACAGGGCGAAGGCGCGGGCGATACCAACCCGCTGCTTCATGCCGTTGGACATGCTGGAGGCCTGCTTGTCCATGCTGTCGGCCAACCCGACGCGTTCAAGGTAGTACTCGATGACGTCTTGGCGCTCGGATTGCGACGCGCGTGGGTAGACTTTATCGACCCCAATGGCGACGTTTTCCTTGGCCGATAACCAAGGGAACAGGTTGGGCGATTGAAACACCACCGCGCGCTCTGGGTCGGCGCCTTCGACGTTCCAGCCATCAAGGCGAATTGCCCCTTTGGAAATTGGGTTGAGGCCCGCGGCCATGGTCAGAACCGTGGATTTCCCGCAGCCCGAATGGCCAATCAGGCTGATGAATTCGCCTTTGTTCACCTTCAGATTGAAGTCCTCCACAACCGTAAGCGGGCCTTTGGGGGTCGGGTAAACTTTATGCAGTTTGGAAAACACAAGGTAGCGGTCCTCGATCCCCCCTTTTTGGGCCTCTTTGACAGCTGCTGGCACCGAATGGATCGGCGTCACATCTGGAAGAACACGCGTGTCCCCAGTCTTCGCGGCAATGCCAACATCCATCAGGTATTTTGTCACCTGTGCCCGCAGCGTTTTGAAGCCTTCGTCGTCATTCATCGCCCCACGATCTCTGGGGCGCGGCAGGTTTACCTCAACGGGATCAGCCAAGGTGCCATCAGGGTTCAACGGGATGATCCGGTCCGCCAGCAAGATGGCTTCATCCACGTCATTGGTGATCAGCAAGCAGGTCTTCCGCTCTGTCTCCCAAATATCAAGGATTTCATCTGCGAGATTGGCACGGGTTAACGCATCCAGAGCACTCAGCGGCTCGTCCAGCAGCAAAACTTCGGGGGTCATGGCCAATGCGCGCGCCACCGAGACCCGCTGACGCATGCCACCGGACAGCTCTGACGGGCGACGGGAGATCGCATGCGACAGCCCAACCATGCCGACATAGTGGTCGATTTTTGCCTGCCGCTCTTCGCGAGACAACTTTGGGAAGACCGCGTCCACAGCCAGCCCGACATTTCCGCCCACTGTCAGCCACGGCATCAAAGAATAGCTTTGAAACACCAATCCGCGTTCCGGACCGGGGCCGGTGATCGGGGCCCCTTTGAAGCTGACCTTGCCGGCGTCGGGCATCTCTAGCCCTGCGATCAAATTCATCAGGGTCGATTTCCCCGTGCCCGAGAAGCCCAAGATCGCGATGAATTCCCCATCTTTGATCTCTAGGTTCACATCCTTCAGGACATCGATGCGATTGGTGCCTTGCCCGAAGGATTTCGAGACGTTTTCGAGTTTCAGAATGCTCATGCGGGCCTACCGGTTTTCTGTGAAGGTGAACATGGACTGAAGGGCAAACATCACCCGATCCAAAAGGAAGCCGATAATCCCGATGGTGAAGACCGCAACCATGATCTTTGCCAAGGATTGAGAAGAGCCGTTTTGGAATTCATCCCAAACAAACTTCCCCAACCCTGGGTTTTGCGCCAGCATTTCGGCGGCGATCAGCACCATCCAGCCGACCCCAAGGGACAGGCGCAGACCGGTGAAAATCAAAGGCAATGCAGACGGCAGCACAAGCTTGGTGATTTTGGCATATGTGCTCATTTTCAGCACCTTCGACACGCTGACCAGATCGCGATCAATCGAGGAAACCCCAAGGGCGGTGTTTATCAAGGTAGGCCACAAAGAGCACAGGGTGACCGTGATGGCTGATACCAAAAATGACTTGGAAAACATGCCGTCATTGGTGGCATAGGCCGCCGATACGATCATTGTCACAATGGGAAGCCACGCCAGCGGGCTGACGGGTTTGAATATTTGAATGATGGGGTTGATGGCGGCGTTTGCAGTCGGGGACAGCCCCGCCATAATCCCCAAGGGAATGGCAACGAGGGAGCCGATCAAGAAGCCAAAGAACACCGTTTTGATAGATGTCCAAATCTGTTGGTAATAGGTTGGTTTTCCTGTGTAGACACGGCTGCGAATGTCGTCTTCGCGCCCCTGTGCGATCAACTTGGCGTTGCGGGCGTCCTGACGTTCGTAGAAGGCGGCTTCCTTGCCCCGTTCGCGGACGGCGTCGGCGTTTAGATTGACGGCTTGTTCCCACACTTGCACGGGGCCGGGGATGGCGCCAAGCGATGTGTGAACTGTCGGAGCCAAGGTGGCCCATGCCGTGATGAACACTACGATGGCCAACAAGGGCACGCCCAATAGGCGCCAGATCTCCGACATTTGCCCGCGCGGATTGTCCCCTGCGGCCGCTTTCAGGATCGGCGTCAGCCACGCAACTCCGAACACCTGAAACCAGGCATCTGCTTTGTTAATTCGCGTGAAGCGTCTGGCGCGACGAGCTTCTTGCTCGATGCTGTCTGGATCAATGGCGGTCATGTTGAAGCCTGTCTTAGAAGATGATGAAGGAGGAAGGCTCCACCGCGCGGTAACTCTGCGCGCGGTGGAAGAAGCGTTTAGTTCTGGATGTTGGACCCTGCGATGACCTGATCGCCTTTGAGCCCGATCGGCAGGCTCTCTAGATAGGCGTTCGGAGTGCGCCCGTCGTAGCCGATACCGTCGATGACATCTGCTGCAGGGGTCGGGGCTTTGAACCCGTCGCTATCCCATGGGAAATCAGCTTCATTTGCCAATTCCTCGTCGACCAGCAAGCGGGCCGCTTGCAAGTAGATATCGGGGCGGTAGACGGATTGCGCCGTTTCAACGAACCATTCGTCGCTTTTGGGTTCAGCGATTTGCCCCCAACGGCGCATCTGGGACAAGTACCAGATCGCATCGGAATAGAACGGGTAGGTCGCGTTGTATCTGAAGAATACGTTGAAGTCGGGGACGTCGCGCACATCGCCTTTTTCATATTCGAAAGTGCCGGTCATAGAGTTGGCGATGACATCCGCATCGGCCCCAACATATTCCGAACGCGCAAGGATTTCGACGGCTTCTTCACGGTTGGCGTTATTGTTCTCATCCAGCCAGATCGCAGCGCGGATCAAGGCTTTGGTCAAAGCAATGGTGGTGTTGGGGTTTTCTTTGGTGAACTCCGCGGACAGGCCGAAGACCTTTTCGGGGTTGTTGCGCCATAGTTCATAATCGGTGATGACTGGCACGCCGATCCCTTTGAAAACGGCTTGTTGGTTCCAAGGCTCACCGACGCTGTAGCCGAAGATTGTGCCTGCCTCCATGGTGGAAGGCATTTGCGGGGGCGGGGTTACGCTGAGGAAAACATCTGCCCCGATTTGCCCGCTCACATCTTCCGGAGAGTAGTATCCAGGTTCAATACCACCTGCCGCCAACCAGTACCGCAACTCGTAGTTGTGCGTGGAGACCGGAAACACCATTCCCATGTTGAACGGAACGCCTTGGTCCTTGTATTCTTCTACCACCGGAGCAAGAGACGCCGCTGAAATTGGGTGTTGGGGGCGTCCGTCTTCCATCAACGGGACATGGGGGCGCATTTGCTCCCAAATATCGTTGGAAACGGTGATCCCGTTGCCATTCAGGTCCATCGAAAACGGGGTTACGATATGGGCCTTCGTGCCGTAGCCAATGGTCGCGGCGAGCGGCTGGCCCGCCAACATATGCGCGCCATCCAGTTGGCCATCGATGACGCCATCCAGCAGAACTTTCCAATTGGCCTGCGCTTCAAGCCGAACGAATAGGCCCTCGTCTTCAAAGTACCCGTTTTCATAGGCGACAGCCAAAGGGGCCATGTCAGTGAGCTTGATGAAGCCGAAGGTCAGTTCATCTTTCTCGAGATCCAGCATTTCGGCCATGGCTGGGCTGGTGCAAAGAATAGACGAAGCAAGTAGCCATTTGAGTGTGTTCATTTTTTGAGTCCCTGTGGAAATGCAAAAAGCCGCACGATTGACGCACGCGGGAGGAGGTGCATGCACAATCGAGCGGCGTTGCTCATAAATTCGGTAGCCAACGGCGTTGTTGGCCGGAACAGGCATCGTTGCCTTGAAGTTAATTCTGGCCTGTTTCTTAAGCGAAGGCGACGCAGGGGGCAGCTTTTTGCGCCGCAATGCAGCAATTGATGATTTTTTTGGCATTCTTTGGGCGTGGAAGCCGAAAAAACTGCCCCAAAGAAGCCGGATCATCCGAAGAATCGGACAGGCGTTGAAGCTGAAGGAATCGTCGATAGGGGGATCGTTTGCGGTTAGGGCAGTATCACTGCAAGAGATCGGCGGTGGAGACAATGGCGGTTGCTACGTCAATCACTTTGCGCCCTTGATCCATCGCGGTTTTCCGCAGCAGGTTATAGGCCTCTTGCTCCGAAACCTGACGTGCAGAGATAAGCACGCCTTTTGCGCGATCGATAGTTTTACGGTCGATCAGGGCCTGCTTGGCTGCGTCCAACTCTGTTTGCATCTTGTCGATCACTGAAAAGCGGATGATCGCGGTTTCCAGCACAGATTTGACCCGATCCGCCTGCATTCCGTTGACCACATAAGCGCTCAGGCCTGCAAAAATCGCGGCCTGCGTTCGTGCCGCGTCAGTTTGCTCTACAAACACAGCAACCGGTCGCTGATGCGCGCCGGACATCTTCCCAATCTGTTTCAACATATCACAATCGGGATTGGAGAGGTGAATGAGAATGGCATCAGGGTCTTGCAGCGCCAGTGTTTGCTCCAGCGAGGCCAAAGACGACAAGAGAGTTACAGTGCCCCAGGCGTCATGCTCCAAGGCGTCACTGATTTCGCGAGCAACGGGCGCAGCGGGGTCAACCACCAGTATGTTCAGATTGCGGTGCACCCAATGTGCCTACGCCCAACCAAGACGTGAAAACACAAGATCCCCTGCATGACATCGCCAAGTAGCGTGATTCTCGCCCCCTGCCGCATAAAGCTGCGGCGCTTTGTCCAAGGAGTGATCACATTGAAAACTCCTGCGTGCGAAGGTAACTAGTGCCCGACGGTCGCTGGGGCCGATGAGGAGGACTAATATGATTTTGGGAAACAACATGGCTGCGGTCGTAACAGGCGGTGGGTCTGGCTTGGGAGAAGCCACAGCACGTGCATTGGCGGCAAAAGGGCTCAAGGTCGCGATCTTTGACCGTAACGCCGAGGCTGGTGAAGCGGTTGCATCTGAGATCGGTGGGCTGTTTTGCAACGCGGATGTGACAGACAGTGACAGCATGAACGCGGCCTTCGAAGCCGCGCGCGCCGCACATGGGCAGGAACGTGTTTTGGTGTGCTGCGCAGGCATCGCACCTGGTGCCAAAACTGTGTCCAAAGGCGAGCCACACGACGCACAGCTTTTCCGCACCGCGCTGGATGTGAATTTATACGGGGTCTTTTTGGCCTCGTCTCTGGCGGCCGCAGGCATGTCGGAAGCCGAAGCTATCAACGAGGATGGCGAACGCGGCGTTATCATCAACACGGCCTCCATTGCGGCCTTTGACGGGCAAATGGGGCAAATTGCCTATGCGGCTTCTAAGGCGGGAATCGTTGGCATGACTTTGCCAATGGCGCGCGACCTTAGCCGCTCGGGAGTTCGGGTGATGGCAATCGCACCTGGGCTGTTTGGAACCCCGATGATGAAGGGCTTGCCACAAGAGGTTCAGGATTCACTGGCGGATAAAACACCATTCCCGCAGCGTCTTGGGGATCCGGCAGAGTTCGCGTCTCTGGTGTGCTCCATCTGTGAGAACGCCATGATGAACGGTGAAGTTATTCGTTTGGATGGCGCAATTCGCATGGCGGCCAAGTAAATCAAAGAGCCGCCCAATGACCCAAAGGTCTTGGGCGGCTCGACGGCGTTAACAGTCAGCGATTGCGGTCGCCATGTTCACCAGCAACTTGCCATAAAGATCAGCGCCATTCTTCAGACTGGCGCCAAGCGGGTCAAGAATTGCGGTGTTCGCATCTGTGCCATCCAGCACGGTATTCACCAAACCATCAGAGAATTGAGGCTCCGAGAAGGCGCAGGTGACCTTCAGTTCGTGCACCTGCTTTTGGATTTCCTCGACGCGCGCCGGCCCGGGGCTGGAGGCGTCACTGATAGAAATCGCAGCACGGGCTTCGATGCCGAAACGGGCTTCGAAGTAGTGGTAGGCATCGTGGAACACGATGAAGTTCTTCCCTTTGGCTGGGGTCAGGATGTTCTCTACTTCGACGACTGTGGCGGCCAGTCGTTCCTTGGCGGCCTTCGCATTTGCAGCATAGGCCGCGGCGTTGGCTGGGTCGTGTTCTGAAAGTTCGGAAGCAATAACGTCCAACCATGCCGACGCATTATCCGGATTTAGCCATGCATGCGGATCGACACCGTCGTGATTGTGGTCGTCATGGCCCGCGTGATCATCGTGACCTTCATGTTCTTTATGGTCGTCATGGCCCGCGTGATCGTCGTGACCTTCATGCTCTTTATGGTCGTCATGGCCCGCGTGATCGTCGTGGCCTTCATGTTCTTTATGGTCGTCATGGCCCGCGTGATCATCGTGACCTTCGTGTTCTTTATGCTCTTCGTGATCCGCATGATCGTGCGCAGCAAATGTCACGCCTGTTCGAAAGTCCAACGTCTGGGTTTGCGGCAAATGAAGAAGTTCCAGATGTTCGGCCTTAGATGCGACGCGGTCCAACACCGGTTCTAACCAAGAGGTCAGATCCTCGGCAACGAAGATTACCAGATCTGCCTGCTCCAGCGCGTGCGCCTGAGACGGGCGAAGGGAAAAGCTATGCGGGGAGGCGCTACCTGTGACAAGAAGGTCCGGCGTGCCAAGATCGCCCATAACTTGCGCAACCAAAGAGTGAACTGGGGCGATATCTGCGACCACTCGCGGCGTTTCTGCCAGAGAAATCGCGGGGAGGCTTAGAAAAAGTGACGTTAGCGTGGGGCGGAGCATGAAAGGACCTACGTGATTGTATAACATATCGCGCTTTGTTAATTGTTATTTTATAACACATCAACCCCAAGTGTTCAGGAGCCCCCATGGATTCGTTAGGATTCAAACACCACGACCATTCCAGCTGCATCGCAGAAGGCGTGGCAGCCGTCGCCAAGACCTGCGAAGAATCGGGTTTGCAGCTGACACCCGTGCGCAAACGGGTTTTGGAAATATTGCTGGAACGCCACCGCGCGATTGGAGCCTATGAAATACTGGAAAGCCTGCGCGAGGAAGGTCTGGGTTCGCAGCCTCCGGTTGCCTATCGGGCGCTAGACTTTTTGGTGAAAAACGGATTCGCTCATAAGATCGAGCGCCTGAATGCCTTCCTTGCCTGCGCACATCCAGGGGATTCTCATGTGCCAGCCTTTTTGATCTGCCGCAGCTGTGACGCTGTCGCAGAGGAGAAAACGGCAACCTCGGGCGGGCGACTTGGGAAAGCGGCTCAAGCCACCGGCTTTACGATTGAGCGCACGGTTCTTGAGGCCGAAGGCATTTGCCCGAACTGCCAAGGAAAACCTGAATGAGTGTATTGGTCGAGTTTCGCAATGTGGACTTGAGCTACGGGGCGCATAACGTGCTGGACGGCGTCAACATGCGCATCTCTTCGGGAGAGATCGTTACAATTGTCGGACCAAACGGATCGGGGAAATCATCCTTGCTGCGTGCATTGATCGGGGCGCTTGTGCCGTCTTCGGGGACGATCACCCAAGCTTCGGGGCTGCGGATTGGCTATGTGCCGCAAAAACTGCATATCGACCCGACTTTGCCGATGACCGTCACCCGCTTTCTCAGCCTTCCGCATCGCGTACCCAACTCCCAAGCGGCGGATGCTTTGACCCATGCGGGTGTGCCTGAACTTGGACGCCAGCAAATGTCGAGCCTGTCGGGTGGCCAGCTTCAACGCGTGCTGCTTGCGCGAGCCTTGCTACATAGGCCCCAACTGTTGTTGCTAGATGAGGCGACCCAAGGGCTGGACCAGCCCGGGTCAGCGGCATTCTACCAGCACATCGAACAGGTTCGAAATGACTTGAATTGCGCGGTGCTGATGATCAGCCATGAATTGCACGTCGTGATGAGCGCCTCTGACCGCGTGATTTGCCTGAATGGCCACGTGTGTTGCGAAGGCAAACCCGAAGCAGTGGCCTCGGCACCGGAATACCGCGCGCTATTCGGATCCGGCACCGGAGGGGCATTGGCGCTATACCGCCACGACCACGACCACGACCACGTGCATGGCCACGGGGAAGACTGCGATCACAATCATTCCCATGAGGCAGCACAGTAATGTTTGATAGTTTCCTTGTTCGCGCGGCATTGGCTGGTCTGGGCGTCGCATTGGCCGCAGCACCATTGGGGTGCTTTGTTGTTTGGCGACGAATGGCTTATTTTGGCGATGCAACGGCGCATGCGTCCATCCTTGGGGTGGCATTGGCGCTGAGTTTCAACATGTCGGTATTTGCGGGCGTTTTGGTGATCGCATTGGTGATGGCCACGACAGTGTCGACCCTATCGGGGCGGGGCTATGCGATGGATACGCTTTTGGGGGTCTTGGCGCATTCGGCCATTGCCTTTGGGCTGGTTGCGGTGTCGTTTCTTGAAGGTGTGCGCATTGATCTGATGGCCTATTTGTTTGGGGATATACTGGCCGTTGGTCGTGTTGATCTTGCGGTGATTTGGGGCGGCGCGATATTGGTTCTGGCTTTGGTCGGGTGGCGTTGGCAACAGCTTCTGGCGGCGACGGTGAGCCCGGACTTGGCGCAGGCCAGCGGGATCGACCCGAAGAAAGAACAGCTGATTTTGACGATCGCTTTGGCAATTGTCGTTGCGGTGGCAATCAAAGTGATCGGGGTGTTGCTGATCGCGGCGCTGTTGATCATTCCTGCCGCCGCCGCGCGCCCCTTGTCCCAAACGCCAGAAAAAATGGCTGTCATTGCGGCCGCCATTGGTGGGGTATCTTCCTTAGGCGGCTTGAAGCTGGCCTATGACTACGACACGCCAGCAGGCCCCACGATTGTCTGCGTCGCCGCAGGGCTATTTGCGCTGACCAGCGTGTTTGGCCTGCGGCGAGGTTGACCGCCGAGGTGTGGCTGCACCTGCTATAGATCGATCTCCACCACGCCGTTTTCGTCGCGCGCGCGCGACTGGCACAAGATAATAGTCTTGGTGCGGTCCGCATTCGAGAGCACGAAGTCGCGGTGCTCTACCTCGCCAGACACGAGCCCGCATTTGCAAACACCGCACAATCCGTCAGAGCATTTGACGTCCACATGTATGCCCGCCCGCAGCAACGCGTCCGTGGGGGCTTCGTCCTTGCTGACGGCAATATCGCGACCAGATTTGGCCAACCTGAGGGTAAAGTCGTGGTTCACGTAGTCAGGTTGCTCTGGCACTGAAAAAAATTCCAGATGACGGGCGTCCTCGGGGAAGCCATTGGCCTGTGCGGCATCCATGACCGCGGCCATGTAGACCTCTGGCCCGCAGGTGTAGGCATGGACATTTTCGCGGTACTTCAAGGTCGCGGCAAGATCACAGCGCGTGCCCTCGTCCGAGAAATGGTAATGAACTTTGTCAGCCCATGGCATGGTTGGTAGATCCTTCAAGAACCCAGCTCCCGCCTTGGACGAGCAGGAGTAATGCAGCGCGAAGTCCCGCCCCAAAGCATGCAGTTGATGAGCCATAGCAATCATTGGAGTAACCCCAATGCCCCCGCCCATAAGATAGCTGAAGGAGGCGTCTTGATGCAAAGGGAAGTGGTTGATCGGCTTGGATATATGAACGCGCCGTCCTTTCTCAAATATCCGATGCATCAACTTGGATCCGCCACGCCCTTGGTCCTCGCGCAGGACTGCGATCTGATATTTGCTGCGATCAGCCGGATCGCCGGACAGCGAATATTGGCGTAAGAACTCCGGGGCCACGACCACGTCGATATGGGCCCCCGCCTCAACCGGAGGCATGTCCGAGCCATCGGGCATGGAGAATTCGTATTTGGTCACCCCTTCGGACATTTGGTCCACATGCGAGATTACGGCCCCCATGACGGGGCTTTCGGTTTGATCCGCAGTATAGATGTGTTCAGGCGCAACTCCCTTGGCGCGTCGCGCTTTATGCGCCTCTGCCGGTATCATCGCTTCATAGGCTGCAATGCCGGCCTCGCGGTCCATCGGATAGGGGTAGGCATAGGGCGGCGGGGCCAATGGGGCAGGGTAGACCGCCAGTGTTTGGTCTTCGAACTTGAGGTCCAAGTCCTTTTGCAACCCACGGGCATTCACCGGATGCGCAGAAGGGCGGTAGGCCCCGTCGTCGACCATCTCCAAATCCCACCACCATTTTTTGACGGGGTTAATTTCGCCCTTTCCGGCCATGTCGTCCAGCTTGGCCAACGCCTTCGCGGCCTGCGGCACGGTCATGGCCAGCTTGCGAAAGGGGGCTTCGGCAAACAGGCCTTCCAAGTTCCAAGGGCAGGTTTTCATGCAGCGCCCACACATCGCGCCGTTCTTTTGGCTAACGCGGTAGGTCGTGCATTTCTGGCTGTCGGACTTCCATATCTCATAGCCGTTGAACATGAGCTTCGGCCCTGCGGTGATCGCCCCTGAAGGGCATTCACGGGCGCATTTGTTGCAGGCATCGCAGAATTTTTGCAGGCCGAAGTCGATAGGCTTGTCGTGGGTCATCGGCATATTGGTTGTGACAACGCCGGATTTCAGACGCGGGCCGAGGAAGGGGTTCAAGATCACTTCGCCGATCCGAGATACCTCCCCCAAGCCCGAGAGCAACAAAAGCGGCGGGTGCAGAACCTCGTCGTCCATGACCGAATGCACGCGAGCGGTGTAGCCAAGGTTGCGAATATGCTGTGCCAAAACCCCGCCCAACAGCGAAAACCGAAGATAGGCCCGCATAGATTGGGCGCAGGCGATCCAGTCGTCGCCGGATGCCCCTTCCATAGTTTCATGACCTTGGTCGATGATCATGGAAATGGCGTTAGAGTGATAGGGGGTGATGGGCTGCCCCGCAGCGTCATGGCTGTAGTAGGCCCAATCGGGACAGGCGCTGAGCCCTGCGGCATCAACGCCAAGCCAGTAAAGCGCCGCCTTTATGTTCGCTGCATTGCGGTCGGGATCACGGGTGCTGCTATGCACCGCCGAGGCATCGCCGTCTTGCAATAGCACGAAGGCCCCAAGGGATGGGCGAAAGGCATATGCGGCTGCGGATTTACGGACGTAATTACCGTTTTTGGTGGCATCTTGAACTGATTTTCCCATGTCACCGAACAGGCCGCGCGCAAACAGATTGGCCCGCTTGGGCACCCGCGCCACATTGGGCGTGTCGATGTAGGTGGTCGGGCTGTCGACGCGATTTAGGGTCTCAAAGGGGTGCGGGCCGTCGACAAAGCGACGCTGGGCATAGGCATCGCGGGTGCGGGCTGTCTTGGCTTGTTTACCCAGCCCCAACCGCCATTCGCGTCCGGGCTTGGCCGTGCGGGCCAATGGCCTGTCAGAAGCCATCGCTAAGGTGGTCGTCACCACAGCCAACCCGTACCGGTCCCCGACAAATGGGTTCTTGCCTGTCTCATGGTTGATCCCCGCCGCCACAGCCAGCTTGCCCATGTGAACATCACTTGCTGCCATAGAATGCGCGCGGGCGTCATAGCCAAGGGTCCGAATATAAGAGGCAAGGGTCACTGCCGTCTCCATCCCGCGCAAACAGGCGCGCTGGTCTTGGGCTCCCTTTATCCAATCGCTGCCCTCTTCGCCGGCCTCCGGATCACGGGGCATGTCGTAAAGGAACACCAAGGCATGGGTGTGGTGATCGCAGGCCTTTGGCGGGGCTCGCATACTTTCGCGCAGGCCTGCCATGATGACGTCAATACCGGCCGCCAGCGTTTTGGGCTGCAAGGTCCGTATCTTTTCCGCCAACCGGTCTACGTCGGGGTTACTCATCGGGGCGTCGAGCCATGCTTCGCGCGGAATTGCACAGGTCCCCACCATGGAGGCATCACAGTAGTAGCCAAAGGCTTTCAGATGATGTGTGCGCTCTGACAGGCTCGTAGGGATTTCGGCGATTTCCTTTTTGACCATCCCCTCTCGGGTCGCATCCAGCATCGCCTGATAGTCCTGCATGGCGTTCACGATGCTCATTGGGTCATCGGCGCGGCGAAAACTGGTTTGCCGCATATCTGGCACTTGATCCAAACAGAGATGATCTGCCCGAGCCAGCTTTTCCAATGGGTAGGGACCCAAGTGCATCGGGCGATCCCGATAGGAGAAAAATTTTGTCATTTAACTTGCTTCAAGGGTTTGGCTGCCCGCCGCGCATTGGGCTTGTTCTTGCGGCTGTTACTTTGCACTGTCACGAAGCATTCATTGCGGGTCAAGAGAGGAACGGGCGGGATATGACAGGGCAGATCAAAGGCTTGCTGTTCGACAAGGACGGCACATTGCTAGATTTCGACGCGACATGGGGGCAATGGGCCACCCGATTTTTGTCAGATCTGGCACAAGGCGATACGAAGCTTTTCGCACGACTGTCCGATGCCGTCGGCTTTCAACCCGAGAGCACCAGCTTTCATCCCCACAGCCCAGTGATTGCTGGGACTGCGGATGTCGCAATCGATCTTTTGCACCCTTTGGTGCCGCATTGGGACTGGCAAGAGCTGATGAACCACGCCAATGAAATGGCCTTGAACGCCGATTTGACCCCCCCGTGCCCGCTGCCTGACCTGTTCGACCGCTTTGACGCCATGGGGCTTGTATTGGGGGTGGCGACAAATGACACCGAAAGTGCTGCGCATATGCATATGCGTAAATTGGGAGTGGAAGGCCGTTTCGCCCGCATATTGGGGTTCGATTCAGGGTTTGGGGGGAAACCTGCGCCCGAAATGCTGTGGGCCTTCTCTAATCAGTGCGGGCTTGCTCCGAATGAGGTGGCGATGATCGGCGACAGCACGCATGATCTTCATGCTGGGCGCAATGCGGGGATGATATGCGTGGGCGTGCTGACGGGCCCTGCGACCCGAGCTGATCTGGAACCTCATGCGGATGTGGTTTTGCAAAGCGTGGCAGATATTCCAGATTGGTTGGCGACAGGACCGCTTTACTCCAAAAACGACCCATGAGCGTCGGAAATCGCCCAACCTGAGGGCCCACCAAACGGCAAGCTGGGGGAGCTGCAAACCTCGGAGGCCGGATCGACATGGCAAGTGAACCCCTAAAACGCAAACGCGGCGGTGGCCGCGCAGGGAACACCAGACGCACGGTCTCCAAACTGCCTAAGCAAATGCCTTGGCGCCTTCCCATCAACACGGACAAACCGACCGAGCCGCTGGACGAGGAAGGCATTCAAGCCATTCACAAAGGGGCTATGCGCATCTTGTCCGAGATCGGGATTGAGTTCCTAAATCCGAAGGCCTGCGACTGCCTGAAGGCCGCAGGCTGCAAAGTCGATGGTACAAACGTCAAAATGGACGAAGACTTCGTGATGGAAATGCTGGGGCATGCACCAGCGCAATTTGATATCACCCCCCGCAATCCTGACCGTATGATCACCATGGGCGGGAGGCATATTCTTTTTGGCAATGTCTCCTCTCCTCCAAATGCGTGGGATTTAAAGCGCGGCAAACGCTCCGGTGACTTTGAGACCTACAAGGATTTCCTCAAACTAACCCAGTTTTTCAACTGCATTCACTTTGCCGGCGGCTACCCTGTGGAACCCATCGACCTACACCCGCGAGAGCGCCACCTAGACTGTTTGTTTGAAAAGCTTACGCTGACCGACAAAGTCGTCCACGCCTATTCCTTGGGCAAAGAGCGTGTGGAGGATGTCATGGAAATGACCCGCATCGCTGGGGGGATGACCCGCGAGGAATTCGATGCCAAGCCGCATATGTACACCAACATAAACTCGGTCTCGCCATTGAAGCATGATTTCCCGATGCTGGAGGGCGCGATGATCCACGCGCGCCGCAACCAGCCGGTGATCGTCACGCCGTTTACACTGGCTGGCGCTATGGCCCCCGTCACCATGTCAGGCGCGGTGACCTTGTCTTTGGCCGAAGGCCTTGCGGCGATTGTGTTGTTGCAAGTGGTCAACCCAGGGGCGCCCTGCGCCATAGGCACATTCACATCCAATGTAGACATGAAAACCGGTGCGCCGGCATTCGGGACACCTGAATACATGCGCGCGACGCAAATGACAGGGCAGATGGGGCGCTTTTACGGGGTGCCGATCCGGTCGTCTGGTGTCTGCGCGGCTAATGTGCCTGACGGGCAGGCCATGTGGGAGACGTCGAATTCTTTATGGGCCGCGGTGCAATCGGGCACGAATGTCGTCTACCACGCCGCAGGCTGGCTAGAGGGCGGGTTGATCGCCAGCCCAGAGAAATTCATCATGGATTGCGACATAATACAACAAATTCAACGGTATATGGAGCCTGCCACCTATGCAACCACGCCAGAGGACATTGCAATTGACGCCATCCGAGAAGTGGGGCCGGATGGCCATTACTTCGGCTGCCAGCACACGCAAGATCGATATGAGAATGCCTTCTACGCGCCGTTGATCTCGGATTGGTCAAACTATGAAGCTTGGGACATGAATGGTGGTGTTTGGACCGCCGAGCGCGCACATGAGATGTACAAAGGAATTATCGAAGAGTTTGAGGCTCCGGCGATGGACATTGCCATCCGCGAAGAACTGACGGATTTTGTTGCGCGCCGAAAGTCTGAAGGTGGGGTGCCCACGGATTTTTGAGAAATTGCCGACCTCTTTGGCGTTTTTTAACGATTTTGCTTCAGATGTGTCTTCAGAACTTTGAAGGGGCATCACATGTACGGTTTGGTCCATCGCGCGTTGCAATGCTTTGCGCAGGATATCTATGGGGAAGATATCTGGGAAAAAGTTGTGGTCGAAGCGGAGCTACCGTTCCATGAGTATGAAGCGATGTTGCCCTATCCGGATCATCATCTGGATGATGCTTTAACCTCCCTTTCCAACTTGTTGGAACGTTCGCCGGCACAAGTCGCGGAAGATGTTGGAACCTATCTGGTGACCCATGAACGTATGGAAACCGTGCGGCGGCTTTTGCGGTTTGGGGGCACAACTTATGTGGAGTTCATTCTTTCCCTCGAAGACGTTCATGATCGCGTTAAACTTGCTTTGCCTGATCTGGAACTCCCTCGGTTTGAGGTGGAAGTTCATTCAGAAACCTCTTTCAGCGTTGTGTTGGATTGGTCGCGGCAGGGATTCGGTGAAGTTCTATTGGGCGTCTTGCGGGCGATGGCGGATGACTATGGAACATTGGTCATGCTGGAGGTGGGGCGCTCCTTCCGCAGCGGTGAAGTGCTAGAGGTTGTGAAGGTGGAATTGTTTGAAGTCGATTTCACCACAGGGCGCGAATTTGGTCTGATTGCTGGGGGCACAGCATCATGAGACGTGAACAACCCACCGAACCAAGCACTCGCTACATTCCCTTTGATGAGGATGTGTTGGGAACACTGATGCCAATGCATTTGCACATCTCCCCGACGGGTCACATCCTATCGGTGGGCCCGACCTTGGCGAAGTTGAAGCCCGATCAAAGCCTGATTGGTCAGCGCTTCCTTGAAGTGTTTGAAGTCAAGAGACCCCTGAACATCGACAGCTTTGGTGACCTTCTTGAACACGAAGGATGTGTTATTAGAACGCGGTTTCGTCAAGGGGATAGGCTGGGGATGAAGGGGCTATTTGTCCCCCTGACACAGCAATCCGTAATGCTGCCTGATCGCCGAGAAGAAGGGGGCTCAGCACCGGTTTTGCGACCTTTGCTGCGCGATCATCCAGGCAGTGTTCGCGGCGCGACACGAGGTGCTTTGATCAACCTCTCGCTTGGGGTCAATGTGGTAGAAGCCGTGCAACGGTACAAGCTTAGTAGCGCGGATTTTGCGCCGGCAGATCCCACGGTAGATATGTTGTATCTGATTGAGGCAAAGTCAGTCGCTCTTGAAGAGTCCAAACGCCTGAACATGCGATTAGAAGGTGCGCGCGATGAAGCTGAAGCACAGGCCTACACCGACACGCTGACAAATTTGCAAAACCGCCGCAGCATGGATGCCATGTTGTATCAATTGCTGCGCTCTGATCAGCCGTTTGGATTGATGCATTTGGACTTGGACTACTTCAAGCAAGTGAACGATACCTTCGGTCATGCGGCCGGCGATCATGTTCTCAGACATGTTGCCGGCGTTCTGCAAGATGAGACGCGCGTTGGCGATTTAGTGGCGCGGGTCGGTGGTGACGAATTTGTTCTGATCATCAGGGGATGTGTCGATCTTTCCGTATTAGGCGGGATCGCTTGGCGCATCATCTCGCGACTGGAGGAGCCCATAACCTACGGTGATGATCTGTGTCAAATTTCAGCCAGTATCGGAACGACTCTCTCTAGTTTTTATGATCGCCCCGTGGCGGATCAGATGCTCAATGATGCAGATCGCGCTTTGTATTCATCGAAAGATCAGGGGCGGGCGCGCCACACAGTCTTTGATCCAAAACAGTTTTCCGCGCTGGGTTAGCGAATAATCAACACAGACGGGCAAACGCGGGCTCAAAAGTTCAAAATTCGGGAAAGATACGATCTGGTACTCCCTAGGGGAATCGAACCCCTCTTTTCAGGTTGAAAACCTGACGTCCTAACCGATAGACGAAGGGAGCACCGGGATCGTGAGGCGCTGTCTAAGTAACCCGCGCCACGCTGGCAAGAGGAAAATGTCCACTCGGTGCGGAAAATTTTACTCAACCCCAAATCATGTGGTTTTAGGCCGGTGCTTGCACCAATGCTGCGTCCTCCAAACGCAGTTGCACAGAGCGGCGGCCCTGCCATGTGTTGATCTCTACGCGACCTGCCAAATGGAAGCGGCGACCGGCATGGGCTTCGAGAGTAGGGCCTAGTTCCGAATTGAATGCTCCGAAGGCGATTGCATCCATTTTGGATGGATTGCCGTCTCCGAAACTGATCTTCAGATGTCCTTCACCGACGGGTTTGGTGAACAATATGCGCTGGTCTGGAAACACAAATCGAGGCCCCGCGGCACCAGCGCCAAAGGGGCCGGCTTGCTCGATCAATTCAATCAGCTCAACGGAGGCAGCGGCGGGCATCATTATCCCGTCCAACCGCAAATCCGACGGCCCCAACAGCCCTGCTCCTTGTTTGTCCATCATCTCGGTCAGACGGGCCATGGCGGGTTCCAGCTTGTCCCGCGAAACGGTCAAGCCCGCGGCCATTTTATGCCCTCCGCCCTTGATCAAAAGCCCCTCGGAGGCCAAGCGCTGTATTTGCGCACCCAGATCAATACCCGAGACCGAGCGACCGGAGCCCTTGCCTTCCCCGCCATCCAACCCAATGACCACCGCAGGTCTGTTGCTGGCTTCTTTCAATCGGGCAGCGACAATGCCCACTACCCCGGGATGCCACCCTTCGCCAGCAGCCCAAACCAGTGGCGCGTCCAATCCGCGTTCTTCGGCCTGCTCCAGCGCAGATATGCGTACGGCGTTTTCGATTTCGCGGCGCTCGGTGTTCAGGGCATCAAGTCGCTCGGACAGGGCTTGGGCTTCGTGTTCTTGGTCTGTCGACAGCAGGCGGGCACCTAAATCCGGTGCCCCGATGCGACCGCCAGCGTTGATCCGAGGCCCCAACAGAAAGCCCAGATGATAGGACGTCGGAGCCGTATCCATGCGCGCCACATCAGATAGCACCCGAAGGCCGACGCGCCGCCGCCCAGCCATAACCTTGAGGCCCTGACGCACAAGCGCGCGATTGACACCAATCAGGGGGGCTACATCCGCCACTGTTGCGAGTGCCACCAAATCCAGCATCGCCATAAGGTCAGGGAGGCTGCGCTCCCCGCGCATCACGCGGTTCACGGCCACTAACAGCAAGAACACCACGCCAGCCGCACATAGATGCGCCAGCGTGCCGTCTTCGTCTTGCCGGTTGGGGTTGACGACCGCAATCGCCGGAGGGAGCGTCTCGCCGCCCAAATGGTGGTCCAAGACGATGACATCAGCCCCTACCGCCGCCGCCAAGGCATCGTGAGACAGGGTTCCGCAGTCAACACAGATTATAAGATCGTGGTTCGCCGCCAATTCCGACATTGCGGGGGCATTCGGGCCGTACCCTTCGTCGATGCGGTCGGGGATATAGAGAGACGCTGCAAGCCCCATGTCACGCAGCCAGCAGATCAGCAGGGCAGCAGATGACCCGCCATCCACGTCGTAGTCGGCAAAAATGGCGATTCTTTCGCGCGCCCGAACGGCGGCGGCGACGCGGTCAGCGGCGGTGTCCATATCCTTCAGAACAGAAGGATCGGGCAGCAGATCGCGCAAGGCGGGGGTAAGGTAGGCTTCGGCGGCAGCAACCGGCACCCCCAAACGTGCAAGCGTGGCACATAGCGGGCGCGGCAGCGGTGTCTGTTGGGCCATAGCCTCGGCTTGGCGAGACTGCTCAATTGACAGGCCCACCCAACGGCGGCCTGTCAAAGAATGCTCTACGCCGAGGAAGGCCTCGGCCATTAGCTCACCGGATTGCGGTAGCTCATGCGACGCACGGAACCGGTTTTGGAGCGCATCAGGATGGTTTCAGTCGTCAGATAGCCGACTTCGCGGCGAATGCCGTGCAGAATCGAGCCGTCCGTAACGCCAGTCGCCGCAAAAATTACGTCCTTGGTGACCATGTCGTCACGGGAGTAAATCTTGTCGAGATCGGTGATGCCAGCCTTGGCTGCGCGGCCACGTTCGTCATCGTTGCGGAACAACAGGCGGCCGTACATCTGCCCGCCCATACATTTCAGCGCCGCCGCAGCCAGAACGCCCTCAGGTGCCCCGCCTTCGCCCATATACATGTCGATGCCGGTTGTGGCGGCCTCGGCGCAATGCATGACACCCGCAACGTCACCATCGGTGATCAGGCGGATCGCCGCACCGGTGGAGCGGATGTCCTCAATGGTTTGCTCGTGACGTGGGCGTTCCAGCACACAAACAGTGATGTCTTGCATCGAGCACCCTTTGGCCTTGGCCAATGCGGCCACACGCTCTTTGACCGACATATCCAGCGTCACGGTATCCTCAGCATAGCCTGGTCCGATCGCGAGCTTATCCATGTAGACGTCAGGGGCATGCAACATCGAGCCGCGTGGCCCCATAGCAATCACCGTCAGCGCGTTTGGCATGTCTTTGGCCGTCAGGGTGGTGCCTTCCAGCGGGTCCAAGGCGATGTCCACTCCGGGGCCGTTGCCGGTGCCGACTTCTTCTCCGATGAAGAGCATGGGCGCTTCGTCGCGTTCCCCTTCGCCGATGACCACGACACCCGCGATCTCCAGCATATTCAATTGCTCGCGCATCGCGTTGACGGCGGCTTGGTCAGCAGCCTTTTCGTCGCCGCGCCCGATAAGCTTGGCTGAAGCCAGTGCGGCGGCTTCGGAAACACGGGCGAGGCCCAGCGACAGCATACGGTCTTGGAATTGGTCGGAAGAGACGCTCATGGAAATATCCTTAGTTGGCAGTTATGTCCCGTTTAACGAGGGACGGGCGCGGGTTCAAGGATGCGCGGCGCGATGCCGGATCAGGGCTTGCAAGAGCAGGGCAATCATGACCCCGTTCAAAATGTGCCACATGAAGTGGGTGCCGACATGCAGGGCCTCGCAGGTATGAAAGTCAACGGTTCGAAACCCAAGGGACACGATGAAGATAGCGGTGGCGGAGACGAACCAATATCGCAACGGGTGGTTGCGCTTAAGGGAGAGGACCGACAGCACCAAGAGCGCAATGACCGCGGGCAGGTATTGCTCCGAGCCATTGCTCCAAGAGGCCTGTGTCGCTTGTGCGGTGTCGGCGGTGTCGAAGGCCAAAGTGCCAACAATAACGGCCGCGGCGATCCCGAGCGCAATGATAGCGATCCGTCTTGGTGGAACCCCCGCCCTGATGTGGATGCAGGCCATTATATAGACCGCAACGAAGGTCCAAATGGGAAGCGTGTCCGCAAGTTCGGACCATGCGTTCGCATAGGTGTGAAACAGAAACGACCCAATCCCGATACAAAAGGCAAGCGCTGTCAGCGCGACAAGAATGGGGCTCTGCGTGCCGGTGTTTCGCATGGTTCGCCACGCCCAAAGGGCCGCAATGATGAAGGCGGCGTTTGAGGCAGCATTCCACGGCTCCGCCCAAAACTCTGGACTAACCCGTTCGCAATAGATGTCGACTGGGGCGGTCCAGTTCACAAGGTTCTAGACCTCTTCGATCCGCAATGCCACGGGTTCGGAGGCCAGAACTTCTGTCTTGGGCAGTTTGGCCAATGCATCTTCCAATGCGTCACGCGACGTGGTGTGGGTGACGATCAAAACGGGCGCTTTGTCGTCCACGTGATCGTATTGGCGCATCCGGTGGATCGAAACGCTTGCGTCGCCCAAACAGGTCGCGACTTTGGCCAAGGCTCCGGGTTTGTCGTGAAGGGTCATGCGAATGTAGTAGGGGGCTGGCGCGCCCGAGTTCGCAGAGGGGGTTGTTCGAAGCGTGTCGGCAGGTTGACCGAAAGTCGCAAGGCGAAGGCCGCGCGCAACGTCGATGACATCCGACAAGACCGCCGAGGCCGTCGGGCCTTCACCCGCCCCTGCGCCCCGCAGCACGATTTGCCCGACATGGTCGCCTTCTAGGACAACCATATTGGTGCCGCCCTCCAACTGCCCCAGAGGGGACGTCGCGGGGACCAAGCAAGGGGACATGGATTGCACAAGCCCGCGCCCAGTCATCTGTGCAGTGCCAAGCAACTTGATTTTGTAGCCCATATCGGCGGCTTGGTGAATGTCCTCGATGGTGACGCGCCCGATGCCTTCGAGCTGCACCCCGTCGAATTTGACTTGTGTGCCAAAGGAAATGGCAGCCAACAGCGCCAACTTATGAGCCGCGTCAATGCCGCCGACATCAAGTTCGGGATCTGCCTCAAGGTAGCCAAGCCCGTCGGCTTCGGCAAAGGCTTCCTCATAGGTGAGATTGGCGTTTTCCATGCGGGTCAGGATGTAGTTGCACGAGCCGTTCATCACGCCCATGACGCGGGTGATGTCATTGCCCGCCAAGCCTTCGGTCAGCGCCTTAACAACAGGAATGCCACCTGCGACGGCGGCCTCAAAGCGCAGCACGCAGCCTTCGCTTTCGGCCAAAAGAGCCAGCTCTTGGCCGTGTTCCGCCATCATGGCCTTATTCGCGGTGACCACGTCCTTGCCAGCCTTCAAGGCGGCCTCGGTCGCGGCTTTTGCGGGGCCATCCGCGCCCCCCATCAGTTCCACAAAGACGTCAACGTCATCACGGGTGGCCAGCTGCACCGGATCGTCTTCCCACGCGTAGCCGTCCAAAGCCACGCCGCGATCTTTCTTAGAGCGGGCCGAAACGGCGGTAATCACGATTTTGCGTCCGGTGCGGGCCTCTAACAGCGCCGCCTTTTGACGAATTATGCGGACGACGCCGACGCCGACGGTTCCCAGTCCTGCAATGCCAAGGCGTAGAGGGTCAGACATAGGGAGGGCTCCGTCAAAATAAGGTGTTTCGCGCTGGTTAGCGTGTATTTCAAAGGGGTGCAATGCAGGGTCGCTTAGGTCGGGCGATCCTTGACGGCATTCAGCAGGCGCAAGCGCGTCGCCCCGTCTATGATGGTGCGCCCCTTAAGGGCACTGGCGCGGGCTTTCAGGCGGGCCACACGCGCAGCAAGGGCGTCGGTTTGCACTTCTATGGTGCTTCCCGCAGAAGAGCGGGCAATCAGATCGGGCAGGGGATGCAGGGCTGGGTAGTCCGCGTTGCGCGCCGCCTCGCCGATCGTGTCATCAATAGCGGGCAGTTTGGCGGTGCATGCAGGAAGCAGCGCGAGAACAAGAACAGATAAGGTGCAGCGCATTGAGAAACGTCCGATATAAACTGAGCCGCACAATAGGCCGAGGCGGCAGGGGCGTCCAGCGCCACATATAGGGTTGATGTGAACGTGTGTTCAGATAGGGTGATGGAATGGCACGTAAAACTGGTTCACATTCCGACATCACCGGCCCGCGCGTACGCGCCGCGGCGCTGAAACTTTTCGCAGCCCACGGGTTTGCAGCGGTCTCCATGCGCCAAATCGCGGCGGAAGTCGGCGTGCAGGCGGGGGCGTTGTATCTTTATACCCCAGACAAGCAATCGCTGCTGTTCGATTTGATGCGCGATCACATGCAAGATGTGTTGAATGCTTGGGCCGCTGAAGAAAAGCCGGAAGGTCCGGTTAAAGAGCTGGAGGCCTTTTCGCGCTTCCACATCCGCTTCCATTTGGGGCGGCCTGAAGAAGTCTTTATCTCCTACATGGAATTGCGCAATCTGGAGCCGGACAATTTTGAGGCACTGGGGGCCATGCGCCGCACCTACGAAGGCGTTCTAGAAGATATTTTGACGCGGGGGCAGGACGAAGGGCTATTCGACGTGGATGACGTCAAGCTGACCACATTGGCGCTGATAGCCATGTTGAACGGCGTCACCAGCTGGTACAAACCGGACGGTCGCCTGTCGTTGGCACGGGTGGAAGCGATCTATTCCGACATGGCGGGGAAATCCGTGCGCATGCCCCGTTGGAAGGAACGTCAACGCAAAGCTGAGGCGACGCAAATCGCATAATTGAGGGCTGTTGGCATGTCGTTTTCCAACGAAGCACGCGCCAGTCTTGACCACTTGACCGAACTGCCAAGTGGCAACTTCCGGTTTGTGGCGCTGGATGTCGAGACTGCGAATGCCGAAGCGGGAAGCATTTGCCAGATCGGCCTTGCCTGTGTGCAGCAAAATAACGAGGTTCAGTCCTTTTCCATGCTGGTGAACCCGCGCGGGACGTTTGAGCCGTTCAATGTGCAGCTTCACGGAATTTCGGCTGACATGGTGAAGGATGCGCCTGAATTTCCCGATGCCCTGAAGCAGATTTTGCCACTTCTGACGGCCCATCACTTAATCCAGCACAGCAGCTTTGATCAAAAGGCCATAGCATCGGCTTGCCGCGCCCACCGCTTGCCGACACCGGATTTGCGCTGGGATGATAGCGTAAAAATTGCGCGCCGCGCTTGGCCTGAATTGAAGGGCAATGGCGGCCACGGGTTGGCGAACCTAAAAAAGGTACTTGGGCTTGAGTTTTTGCACCATGACGCGGGCGAAGATGCGCGCGCCGCCGCTCAGGTTGTGCTTCTTGCGGAGGACCGGTTGGGCGTGCCCTTTGCGGATCTGATGACGCCAGCGCCCAAATCGCGCAGCAAGACCAACCCGAAGCGCGAGGCCAACCCTGACGGGCCGTTCTATGGGGCGATTGCGGTGATTTCCGGTCAACTGAACATGCCACGGGAGCGGGCCGCCAACTTTGCCGCCAAGCTGGGTATGGCAGTGCGCCCACGGGTGACGCGTCACACGACACATTTGATTGTCGGCGACGATTTTATGCCGCTGTTCACTGACAAGGGGGCGGATGCCGCTGCGGTGAACGACCATATTCAGGTGTTGGCAGAGGAGGAATTCAAGGCCCTTCTGCGCGCAGCAGGCCAGAACGTATAAGCCCCTCGCATATAGCGAAGGGCTTACACCATTGATAAAGCTGATCGACCGACTACAGGTTCGGATAGATCGGGAATTTGGCGCAGAGATCCAAGACTTTGGCCTTCACCGCAGCTTCGACATCGGCGTTTCCATCTTCCCCATTGGCCGCAAGGCCGTCGACGACCTCAACGATCAGATCAGCGATCTGCCGGAACTCGGCTTCCATGAAGCCACGGGTCGTGCCCGCCGGGGACCCAAGACGGATGCCGGAGGTAATAGTCGGCTTTTCGTCATCAAAAGGGATGCCGTTTTTGTTGCAGGTGATGAAAGCGCGCCCCAGAGCCTTTTCAGTCGCGTTGCCCTTCACATTCTTGGGGCGAAGATCAACCAGCATGACATGGGTGTCGGTGCCGCCCGTCACAATGTCCAAACCACCTTTGATTAGTTGGTCGGCCATAGCTTGCGCATTGGCGACGACCTGCTTTTGGTACTCTTTGAACTCTGGGCGCAAGGCTTCGCCAAAGGCCACGGCCTTGCCCGCGATGACATGCATCAATGGGCCACCTTGGATGCCTGGGAAAATCGCTGAGTTGATCTTTTTGGCCAGCGCTTCGTCGTTGGTCAGGATCATGCCGCCACGAGGGCCGCGCAACGTTTTGTGGGTGGTGGTGGTCGCAACATGGGCATGCGGGAAAGGCGAGGGGTGCTGACCACCGGCCACCAGACCGGCGAAATGAGCCATGTCCACCAGAAGGAACGCCCCCACTTTATCTGCAATTTCACGCATCTTGGCGAAGTTGATCTGACGCGGAATAGCGGAGCCACCGGCGATAATCAGCTGTGGCTTGTGCTCTAGCGCCAAGGCTTCGACTTGGTCGTAGTCCAGTTCCAGCGTGTCGGCGCGCACGCCGTATTGGATGGCGTTGAACCACTTGCCCGACTGGTTTGGCTTGGCCCCATGCGTCAGGTGACCACCGGCGTCCAGCGACATGCCCAAAATGGTATCGCCGGGTTTGATCAATGCTTGGAATGCGCCTTGGTTGGCCTGCGAGCCGGAATTCGGCTGCACGTTCACAAAGTCACAGCCGAACAGCTGCTTGGCACGATCAATGGCGAGGTTCTCGGCCACATCGACGTAGTGGCAGCCGCCGTAGTACCGGCGCCCAGGATAGCCCTCGGCGTATTTGTTGGTCAGAACGGAGCCTTGGGCTTCCATCACAGCGCGGCTTACGATGTTCTCGGAGGCGATCAATTCAATTTCGTCGCGCTGGCGACCCAGCTCGTTGGTGATGGCGCCGAAAAGCTCGGCGTCACGGGTTTCAATGCTTTCGGTGAAAAAGCCGTCATCACGGTGAGTGGCGTTCATGGTAGATCCCTTCCTTAGGAGGCAGCGCAAGAATTGAGGGCCTTTTAAGGGCAAATTACCAGAACCTAAAGCCATCAAAGCGACGGGTTGACGGCTTCTTACGCCCCAAAGTTGCCTATGATGTGCTTGTGTTTCCCGACAACCCACGCGAAGGTCTTGGAAAGACATGGAAACTTGAGCTTGATGATCGACGTAAACAAAATATCATTTCTGGCATCTGAGACGGATGTCGCCTGCGAAGCGCGCGCGGCCTTGATCGAGCGGTATGGCGACACGCCATTGGAAGACGCCGAAGTGATCGTGGCGTTGGGCGGCGACGGGTTCATGCTGCAAACTCTGCATAGCACGCAGCATCTTGATACGCCTGTATACGGGATGAATTGCGGAACCGTTGGGTTTATGATGAACGAGTATCAAGAACCCAACTTGCGCGCACGGTTGTCCGAAGCCGTGGAGGAAGACGTAAACCCCCTGCGCATGAAAGCGATCCGCGAAGACGGCACAGTCCATGAGGCCTTGGCCATCAACGAGGTGTCGCTACTGCGTGCAGGGTCGCAAGCGGCCAAGCTTCGCATCTTTGTAGATGGGCGCGAACGGTTGGAAGAACTTGTGTGTGATGGGGCGTTGGTGTCGACGCCTGCTGGTTCCACCGCATACAACTACTCGGCTCACGGGCCGATATTGCCCATCGGCTCCGAGGTGCTGGCATTGACGGCGATGTCTGCGTTCCGGCCGCGAAGATGGCGAGGGGCCTTGCTTCCCACGGCGGCAAAGGTGCGGTTTGACGTGTTGCAACCGAAGAAGCGCCCTGTCATGGCGGACGCGGATGGTCGGTCTGCGGGCAATGTTGTCTCGGTGGAAATCACCTCCGAGCCGAATGTCATACACCGAATTCTGTTCGATCCGGGCCACGGGCTGGAGGAACGCTTGATCCGCGAGCAATTTGCCTAAAGCGTGTTGAATGCCCCAGGCAAAGACACCTCGAGCAGCTCAAGGTCGTCTGACGCATCCATATATTTGGTCTTCATATCAGGTGGGATGACGAAGGCGTCCCCCGCCTGCAAGGAGTAGGGCTCTTTTCCTTCGCCGTGCAGGGTCATGCTGCCTTCCATGACGAAGGTGAACAAAATATCGGCCGTGTGGCTGGTCCAATCCGACGCGCCAGAGGCTTTGACAACCTGTACACCGGCCACCCCATTTGTGTTCTGCGCAATCGTTGTGTCGCGGCAGGTAAAGCCCTTGATCCGAAACGGCATCCAAGTGGCGTCTTCGGCCTTATGGTGCACAAACTTTTGCCCCTGAAACTCGCGGTCGGGGTTCACGCGGTCGTTGGGCAGCTCCATGTCGTGGTCAATGGTTGTGACATGCTCAGCTGGTACGCCAATCTCGATTACTTCTATGTTGTCGGAGGCGTAGAGCACGCGGTGGCGTATCTCGGGGGGCTGGATCACACAATTTCCTGCGTGTAGCCTGAATGGCGCACCCTGATCTTCATACACAAGGTCGACCCAGCCCCGATAACAAAAAATCAGCTGAAACCCGACCGTGTGGTAATGCACCATATCTGGCACCGGCCCGCCGTCGGGAATGCGAATATGCGACGCGATGATTGACCCACCCAATCGGTCAGGGATCAAGTCACGATACTGCATACCGGCGCGCCCGATGATCCATGGGGCCTGATCCGCGAGGCGGCGCACAACGAAAGCATGTTGAGTGTCGGGCATCGTCAATGGGGGGTGCCTGTCTTCGATTTCAATTTTTGTGCCATTGGGCGCCGTTAGTTGGCGTTCTCCGTTAGCAAATTCGTTAGGATTGTCAGTCAGGATGCGCAGCGTTCCAGCGGGCTCCTGCGCGCCTTTTTCGATGCGTAACCGAAGCCCATAACCCGAAAACACCGCGACCGTAGGATCGTCAGCGGGGTAAATCATGTCCATCCTCATGCCCAGCACTTTGGTATAAAACGGGATATCGTCTCGTAGCTCTCGGGTGGGCAGGCGAATTTCGGCAATGATGTCTGACATGTAACCTCCAGCTCAACACAGACTGGGCTTAGGCCGGAAGATATGCAAGTCTTGCTTCGCAGTGCGAATTACGCGACATAGTGAGATAGATTTCAAATTAGTTTAACATTAAACTAATTTTCAGGGAGAGACCGCATGACAGAAAAACGCAATGAGAAAGAGCGCCAGAATGCTCTTCGGCAGGCGGCCCTAGATTATCACCGCTTCCCTAAGCCTGGAAAGCTGGAAATCCGTGCGACCAAACCCTTAGCCAACGGGCGGGACCTGTCGCGCGCCTATTCTCCCGGAGTGGCGGAAGCCTGTCTTGAAATCAAAAGCGATCCCGATACCGCACAAGATTACACCTCGCGCGGAAATCTGGTTGGCGTGGTGTCCAACGGAACAGCCGTCTTGGGCTTGGGGAACATTGGTGCGCTGGCGTCCAAACCCGTTATGGAAGGGAAGGCGGTCCTGTTCAAAAAATTCGCCAATATCGACTGTTTCGACATCGAGTTGGATGAAAAGAACCCCGAAAAACTGGCCGAAATTGTCTGTGCATTGGGGCCAACCTTCGGCGCAATCAATCTGGAAGATATCAAGGCGCCGGACTGCTTTATCGTAGAAGACATCTGCCGCGAGCGCATGGATATTCCGGTTTTCCACGATGACCAACACGGCACCGCCATCGTTGTGGGGGCTGCGGCGACCAATGCCTTGAAGGTCGCAGGCAAGGCGTTCGAGGACATCAAGATTGTCTCCACCGGCGGCGGCGCGGCTGGGATTGCCTGCTTGAACATGTTGCTGAAATTAGGCGTGAAGCGTGAAAACGTCTGGCTGTGTGACATCGCCGGATTGGTGTACGAAGGCCGCACCGAGGAAATGACCCCGCAAAAGGCTGCATTCGCCCAAAAGTCAGACCTGCGGAGCCTGAGCGACGTGATCGCCGGCGCTGATATGTTTCTGGGCCTGTCGGGGCCGGGGGTGCTCAAACCAGAAATGGTGGCAGAAATGACGTCGCAGCCGATCATCTTCGCGCTCGCGAATCCGACGCCGGAAATCATGCCCGATGACGCCCGAAAAGTAGCGCCGGATGCGATAATTGCGACTGGGCGAAGCGACTACCCAAATCAGGTAAACAACGTTTTGTGCTTCCCCTTCATCTTTCGCGGCGCGTTGGATGTTGGAGCCACAACGATCAACGATCAGATGAAAATTGGCTGCGTGGAAGGCATCGCTGCCCTCGCGCGTGCCACGACCTCTGCTGAGGCCGCCGCGGCCTATCAGGGCGAACAGCTCACCTTTGGCGCGGATTACCTGATTCCCAAGCCCTTTGACCCACGCTTGATTGGGGTCGTGGCCTCCGCGGTGGCGAAGGCTGCGATGGAAAGCGGTGTGGCGAAGCGCCCTTTGGAGGATATCGAGAGCTACAAAGCAGAGCTTGATGGCTCTGTGTTTAAGTCGGCTATGATTATGCGCCCTGTGTTTGAGGCGGCGCGAACAGTATCGCGCAAAATTGTCTTCACCGAAGGGGAAAGCGAGCGTGTTTTGCGGGCCGCAAACGCGATGCTGGAGGATACAACTGATAAACCGATCCTCATTGGCCGCCCCGAAGTGATAGAGCGTCGTGCGGAACGTGCGGGGTTATCGATCAAGCCCGGTCGTGACTTTGAGCTGGTGAACCCCAATGACGACCCGCGGTATCGCGATTATTGGCAGACCTACCACCGGATCATGGCCCGCCGAGGTGTAACCCCTGATCTGGCGCGCGCGATCATGCGGACCAACACCACGGCGATTGGCGCAGTCATGGTTCATCGCGGTGACGCAGATAGCTTGATTTGCGGGACATTCGGTCAGTTTTTGTGGCACTTGAACTATGTGTCACAAGTATTGGGAGATGCCGAGCTACACCCCGTGGGAGCGTTGTCCTTAATGATCCTTGAGGATGGCCCACTGTTCGTCGCCGATACACATGTTCACCCCGAACCCACCTCCGAGCAGATTGCAGAGACCGTGATCGCTGCGGCCCGCCATGTGCGGCGTTTTGGGGTAGAGCCGAAAATAGCGCTTTGTTCGCACTCGCAATTCGGCAATTTGGAGTGTGACACCGGCCGCAGAATGCGCGGGGCTTTGGCGATACTGGACGCTCAGCCACGTGACTTCGCCTATGAGGGTGAAATGCACACCGATGCGGCATTGGACCAAGAGCTGCGTGCGCGAATTATGCCTGAAAGTCGCTTCGAAGGGGCGGCGAATGTGCTCGTATTCGCGAACACTGATGCCGCGTCTGGGGTCCGTAACATATTGAAAATGAAGGGCGGGGGGCTAGAGGTTGGCCCGATCTTGATGGGGATGGGCAACAAGGCCCATATCGTCACGCCGTCTATCACTGCGCGTGGTCTGCTGAATGTTTCAGCCATCGCAGGCACACCGGTCGCGCATTACGGATAGCGTGGCCTGCGTCGGGCGAGCTGGGGGCGCGCAAAGATGCGCATCCCCAGTGGTCTACACTACTTTTCCAAGGTGACTAGAGCGTGACGTTTTTTACCCGCTGACAGTTTTATGGGGGTCGCCAACAGATCCGCTGTGATGAACAATCCGGTTTCGGTCAGGGGCGCGTCGTTCATCTTGGCGCCATTGTCCGCAATGAGCCGTTTGGCCTCTTTGCCGGATCCCGCGAGCCCCGAACGCACGATCAGTTGCACGATGGAAATTCCCTCCCCCAGTTCGTCCGCCGTTAAGGCAAGGGTAGGCAAGCTGTCGCCCGTGCCGCCCTTTTCGAACACCTCGCGCGCCGTGGCTTCGGCTGCAATCGCCGCGTCACGCCCATGCAAAAGCGCGGTCACCTCATTTGCCAAGGTGACTTTCGCCTCGTTGATCTCTACGCCTTCAAGTGCGCCAAGACGGTTGCATTCCTCCACCGGCATCTCCGTGTAAAGCTTCAAGAACCGGCCAACATCCGCGTCAGTTGTGTTTCGCCAGAATTGCCAAAACTGGTAGGGGCTGAGCAGATCACCATTCAGCCAAACTGCGCCATCTTGGCTTTTGCCCATTTTCTTACCGTCGCTTGTGGTCAGCAAAGGGGAAGTCAGACCAAAAATCTGGCCGTCCAGAATGCGCCGTGTCAGATCAATCCCGTTGACGATATTTCCCCATTGATCCGAGCCGCCCATTTGCAATGCGCAGCCGTAGCGACGGTGCAGCTCCATGAAGTCATAAGCCTGCAAAATCATGTAGTTGAACTCTAGGAACGACAAGGATTGTTCACGGTCCAAACGCGACTTGACGCTTTCAAAAGCCAGCATGCGGTTGACCGAGAAATGGCGGCCAACATCACGAAGAAAGTCGAGGTAGTTCAATCCGTCCAGCCATTCAGCGTTGTTTTTCATCATGGCGTCGGTTGGCGCGTCCCCAAAGGAGACGTAATGCGAGAACACCGATTTGATGCCTTCAATGTTTTGATCGATTTGCGCGGGAGTCAGCAAAGGGCGCTCATCCGCACGAAAGCTCGGATCGCCGACTTTGGTGGTGCCGCCGCCCATCAAAACAATGGGTTTGTGGCCAGTTTTTTGCAGCCAGCGCAGCATCATGATCTGGATCAACGACCCGACATGCAGTGACGATGCGGTCGCATCAAAGCCGATATATGCAGGGACCACACCCGAGGCCAAGGCCTCGTCCAAGCCTTGATAGTCGGTGCAATCGGCTAGAAAGCCACGCTCCATCATGACAGATAGGAATTCAGATTTGGCATGGTAAGTCATTGGGGTATCGTCCCTGTGAAACAGTATCCTGCGCCTTATAGGCGTGAGGGGCACGAAGGGGAAGACATTGAAGATCACCGGTTCAATTTGGGCGCTTGGCGCGATGTCGGGAACCTCTCTGGATGGAGTGGATGCGGCTTTGCTGTTCACAGATGGCGAGGTGATATCGGCCTTCGGTCAAAGTGACTACCGCGCCTTCAGCGCAGCTGAGCGCGCTTCGATTGCAAGGGCTTTGGGGCAATGGCCGGATGGGGCGGATGTAGCGCAAGCCGCTGAAACCGTTGAGACAGTTCATGCGGCGCTCTTGTCACGTATGATGCGGGCGGACCCTGAGCAATCCCCACAAATCGTCGGGTTTCACGGCCAAACCTTAGCCCATGATCCCGACCGCCAGCGCACACATCAAACAGGGGATGGCGCGTTGCTAGCGCATATATTGCAATGCCCCGTTGTCTGGGATTTCCGCAGTGCTGATGTGCAGTTGGGCGGGCAGGGCGCGCCCTTGGCGCCGTTCTTTCATTTTGCCTGCGCTCAGTATTTGTCTCTAACGGCCCCGACGGTGTTCCTCAATCTGGGGGGGGTGGGCAACGTCACCTATGTCGACCCGAGCTATGATGCCCCCCAAGACACAGGCGCGTTGCTGGCCTTTGATACGGGGCCCGCGAATGCTCCGATCAATGATTTGATGCAAGCGCGTCAAAATCTGCCCTATGATCAAGACGGCTCTCTTGCAGCACAGGGGCACGTTGACGCGACAACCGTCGAGAGCTTCATGTCGCACGCCTATTTCCACAAAGTGCCGCCCAAATCGTTGGATCGGGACGATTTCACACAGCTTCCTCCCATGGTCGCCAAGCTTTCGGATGCAGACGCTGCGGCCACTTTGGCCGAATGCTGCGCCGCTTCGGTGGCCCGCGCGATGGAGCATATGCCAAAATCCCCCGCGCAAATTCTGGTGTGCGGAGGAGGGAGGCGAAATGCGCATATCATGGCCCGCCTCAAGGCTTTGACCGGCGTGCAGGTTCAAGACGTTGATGAATATGGCTTGGATGGCGACATGCTCGAGGCGCAGGCCTTTGCCTATCTCGCCGTCCGCGTCGCGCGTGGCTTGCCGACAAGTTGCCCAAGCACAACCGGCGTTGCGGCAAATGTTGGTGGAGGAACGGTCAGCCAACCCTAGGGGGCGAAACCAACCGCAGCATTGCGCTGCGATCGGTGATTGTCATGTACCGCGCGTACGTTAAGGGCACGCGGGTGTCAGTTATCCTTTGAGGATTGAACGACCGGCATATTCAGCCGTCTCGCCCAGCATCTCGTCGATGCGGATCAACTGGTTGTATTTCGCCAAACGGTCAGAGCGCGACAGCGAGCCGGTTTTGATTTGGCCACAGTTGGTCGCCACGGCGAGGTCCGCGATCGTTGCGTCCTCGGTCTCGCCCGAGCGGTGCGACATCACGTTGGTGAAACCCGCGCGGTGCGCCATTTCTACGGCTTTCAAAGTCTCGGTCAATGTGCCGATCTGGTTCACTTTGACCAGCATGGAGTTGGCAGAACGCTTCTGGATACCTTCGGCCAGACGGGCTGGGTTGGTTACAAACAAATCGTCGCCAACCAGCTGGATTTTGTCGCCAAGTTTCGCGGTCAGGGCGGCCCAACCGTCCCAATCGTCTTCGCCCATGCCGTCTTCAATCGAGATGATCGGGTAGTCCGCAACCAAAGCCGCCAGATAGTCGACGTTCTCTTCGGAAGACAAAACTTTGCCTTCGCCTTTCATGTCGTATTTGCCGTCGCGGTAGTATTCGGTCGCGGCACAATCAAGGGCAAGATGGATGTCTTCGCCTGGCTTGTAGCCAGCTTTTTCGACGGCTTTCAGGATGAAGTCCAAGGCTTCGCGTGACGACGAAATCGCTGGTGCAAAGCCGCCCTCGTCGCCGATCCCTGTGGAATAGCCGCCGTCGGACAGCTCTTTTTTCAACGTATGGAAAACCTCTGACCCCATGCGCACGGCTTCGCGGATGTTTTCCGCAGCGACTGGCATGATCATGAATTCTTGGATGTCGATCGGGTTGTCAGCATGCTCGCCGCCGTTGATGATGTTCATCATTGGAACCGGCAATACCCGCGCCGAGGTGCCGCCGATGTAGCGGAACAAAGGCTGCGAGGTGAAATCGGCTGCGGCTTTCGCGGCTGCCATGGAGACACCCAAAATGGCGTTTGCGCCCAAGCGGCCTTTGTTGTCTGTGCCGTCCAGATCAATCATCAATTCGTCAAGGCCAACTTGATCCAGCGCGTCTTCGCCCAGCAGGTTTTCCGCCAACTCACCGTTCACCGCAGCAATCGCGTCCAAAACGCCTTTGCCCATGTAGCGCGACTTATCACCATCACGTTTTTCGACCGCCTCATATGCGCCCGTTGAAGCGCCCGATGGAACCGCTGCACGACCCATTGTGCCGTCCTCAAGCATGACGTCCACCTCCACGGTCGGGTTGCCCCGGCTGTCGAGGATTTCGCGGGCGTGGATGTCGATAATTGTGCTCATAGCAGGGGCTTCCTTAGCGTCAGATTACAGTTGTGGCAGGGTATAGAGGCGCAATGTGACAAGGGCAAGTCACGTGCCGTTAGCGCTAACGAAATAATGTCGCGGCAAGCGAGACTAGCGGTCCTACCGGCGCGCGCCCAATCCATCCAAGAGAGGCCCGAGGTGGGCCTCGTAGTTCCGCCACGCTTCAGAACTGCCTTGGTACATAGCGCGTCGCACTTGGGTTGAGGACACGGTCATAACCGCCCGTTTGTTCTTGTGAAATTCGAGACAGCCGTCTTCCCAATCCACCCCAGTAAATTCCAACAAACGTTCGGTTTGCCGTTTTTGGTTTTGGGTCAGATGTTCGTAGTCCATGTCCAATATCCGCCCTGGAAAGCGTTCATGCCAGAAAGCCATAAGATCTTGGTACATGTGGTAATATTGGGCAATATTTGCCATTGAATGCTGGTAGCTGTTCCCCGTGGTTGCAAATCCGTGGCGGAAGATTGACCAGCACACAGCGCGTGCATCACGAGAACAATGAATGATCTTAGCCTCGGGCAGGGCTTTGAGGATGAACCCGATCCAACGGAAATTCAGCGGCAGCTTGTCGGTCACGATTGGGGCGTCCGTTTCAATGTCGCCTATTCCACCAAGATATCCTGCGCGTATCTCGCGCAGGAGGGGCTCGCTCATGGGTTGCTCAAAGATACGGGCCCGTTGCAGCACATTCTCCAGCAGGTCCAGCTCTCCGGCCCCGTGTACCTGCGAATGGCTTGCTAGAATTTGTTCGGTCAACGATGTGCCGGAACGCGGCATCCCAACAATGAAAACAGGCCGTGGCGAAGCCGTTGGTATCCGCAGTTCAGGCACTGATTGACCGAAGGTCGCCTTCAAGCTTTGAAACAACCTTTGATCAGCAACGGGCGAATAGGGTGTATGGGCGTCCAACACCGCGTTCGCCTTCTCGAAATAGTCAAACGCGCGGTCATAGTCGGCCATGTCGTCATATGCCTTGCCCAACGCAAACCCCAAAGAGCCTTTGCCGGTAGGGTCCAACGCGTCAGAGGACCAAAGTGTCTCCATCTCTTGGATGTGCGGATTATCAGCGGTGTACTTTTGGCATACAGACAAATTTCGATGAGTTGGGGCGAAGTTCGGCGATAGGTCTATGGCGCGGCGTAACTCTTTGGCGGCGGCGTCATAGTCGCCCAAATGCAGCAACACATCCCCTTTGTTGGAAATGGCTTCGACGTAATCCGGCATCAGGGCAATGGCGCGGTCTAGTAGGGCAATTGCATCCTTGCTGCGGTTCATATCCTTCATCAGACAGCCCAGATTGTTCAAAGCCTCTGCGTAGTTCGGGTTCTGTTCAATCGCTGCTAGGTAATGCGTTGCGGCTTCCTTGAGACGGCCAAGATCACCTAACACAACCCCCAGGTTATTTTGCGCCTCGGCATAGTCCGGTCGCTGGGCAACTGCTGCCCTGAGGGGGGCCAAAGCGTCGACCAGCCGGCCCATCTTCGCCAAAATTAAGCCCGTCAAGTTTTGCGTGATTGGGAAGTCTGGGAATAGCTTGTCCAATGCCTGCGCCTTCGCCAGCGCGTCCTCTAATGCGCCGTCTTGGAAGGGTGCGACAATTTCCATCAGTTGTTCTTGAGTGGGGCGCGTGATCATGTGTCTTTTACCCCGTAAAGTTCAAGCCGGTGGCCTTTCAGCTTGTAGCCAAGGCGATTTGCGATTTTTTCTTGAAGCTCTTCGATTTCGGGGTCCACGAACTCGATCACCTCGCCGGTTTGCATGTCAATGAGGTGGTCGTGATGGTCGCGCTCGGCGTCTTCATAGCGGGCGCGCCCGTCGCCGAACTCCAGCCGTTCCAAAAGACCAGCTTCTTCAAACAACTTGACGGTGCGATAGACAGTGGCAATTGAGATACCTGCATCCAAAGCAGACGCCCGCGCGTGCAATTCCTCCACGTCAGGGTGATCGACAGCCTCTTCCAAAACCTGCGCGATCACGCGGCGTTGTCCAGTCATCCGTAAGCCGCGTTCTGTGGAACGGCTTATAATGGATTTTGCCATGTCGTCGGCCCCCTTCGTCTTTTGGGTGCATTTTAGGCGCGGCAGAGCGCTTCCTCCAGCCCTAATACGGGCTCAGGCTTGACTTATGTTGGCACAAGGCGCATTTGCCCTCCAAGCTTGCGCAATTATGGTGCCGCGTGAGTTCCGCATATTCGCGGGGCATCGCACCGCCGCAGCACACACGTTCCCGAAATTCACGCGAATGGGTCCGGTGGAGGAGACGCCTCCACGACCATTTTAACGCGACCCTGCCGCCTTTTGGGCGCGGGGCCACATGTCACGAGAGGACATGACTTGAATAAGTTTGAAGCATTGGGGATTTCCCCGAAAATCGCCGAGAAGTTGGAAGACAACGGCATAACAACACCAACGCCGATCCAAGAAGAGGCCATCCCGATCATCCTGACCGGCCGCGACGTCATGGGCCTTGCCCAAACCGGCACGGGTAAGACGGCGGCTTTTGGTCTGCCAATGATCCACAATCTGGTAAAAATTGGCACGAAGCCTGCGTCACGTACTGTGCGTGGCCTCATTCTTGCGCCCACCCGTGAGTTGGCCAAGCAAATCTGCGACAACCTGAAGATGTTCCAAGGCGGCGGACACCTGAAGATCAATATGGTCGTCGGCGGTGTCTCGATAAACCCGCAGAAAAAGGCGCTAGAGCGCGGGACCGACATTCTGGTCGCAACACCAGGGCGACTGATCGATCTGCTGCAACAAAAGGCGGTTGTGCTGGGGGACGCCCAGTATCTGGTGCTGGATGAGGCGGATCAAATGCTCGACATGGGCTTTATCCATGCGCTGCGCCAAATCGCACCTTTGCTGCCGAAAGATCGTCAAACGCTGTTGTTCTCGGCCACCATGCCGAAACTGATGGAAGAGTTGGCCGCGACCTATCTGGATCATCCGCGCCGCGTCCAAGTCGCAGCTCCGGGTAAAACCGCTGACAAGATCACGCAATCGGTTCACTACATAGCCAAGGCGGCTAAGAACGATTTGCTGCTTGAGCTGATGGACAAGCACCGCGATGACCTCGCACTTGTGTTCTGCCGCACCAAGCATGGTGCGGAAAAGCTGATGAAGCTTCTGGACAAGAAGGGCTTTGCGGCCGGATCCATCCACGGCAACAAGTCGCAAAACCACCGTGATCGTTCCTTGGCGGCGTTCAAGGCGGGGGATTTGAAAATCCTCGTGGCGACCGATGTGGCCGCGCGTGGTATCGACATTCCTGGTGTGGGGTTTGTGTATAACTACGACCTTCCGAATGTGCCCGAAAGCTATGTCCACCGCATTGGACGGACCGCGCGTGCAGGCCGCGAGGGCGAGGCGATTGCATTTTGCGCGCCCGACGAAATGGGCGAGCTGAAGGACATCGAGAAGCTGCTCAAAATCACCATTCCATTGGGTGGTGGTCGTCGCTGGGAACGCCACGAAGAGGAAAAGAAGCCCGCACGCGGAGGCGGCGGCAATCGTGGTGGCGGTCGCCCGGGTGGTGGTGGAGGCGGTCGTCGCGGCCAAGGCAAGCCGAAGCCTGCAGGCGGCGGTGGCGGCGATGCCCCATCCGGTGGCGCGCCGAAACGCAAGCGCAATCGTCGTCGTCGGGGGCAAGGTCCGGCAAACGCTGCGGCGTAAGTTATGAGCACCCTTCAAAAGGTCATGGCGATTATTATGACCCTAGTCACAGTCTGCTTCGGTGGGCTGTGGGCGCTGGGCTATATGTACACCATGGCGATGGCCTGTGCGTTCGGAAACCCCTCAGGCAATTGCTCCCCTCCCTTGCCTTGGCAAATGCATGGTGAAGACCTGCAGATTTTTGTTTTGGTTCCGGGGGCGATATTCTTGGGATTGCTCGGTGTGACAATACTGCTCTGGCGATCCAAGCCGGACGCCGACAGCGAGACATGAAAAAGGGGCCGCGAGGCCCCTTTAATTTTGTGCAGTTCTAATTTTTAGAACGGGATTTCGTCGTCGATATCGCTGGACGGGCTGGGTTGTCCGCCGCCACCGCCAGAGGGTCCGCTGTCATAGCCGCCACCCATCGGGTCGCCACCATAACCGCCGCCACCACCGCCACCAGCGTAGCCGCCGCCACCACCGCCGCCGCCTGAACCGCCACCATTCGGGCCGTCGAGCATGGTCAGCGTGCCGCCAAAGCCTTGCAACACAACCTCGGTGGAATAGCGGTCAGCGCCGCTTTGATCTTGCCATTTGCGCGTTTGCAGCTGGCCTTCGATGTAGACTTTGGAGCCTTTGCGCAAATATTGCTCTGCGATGCGGACCAAACCCTCTTGGAAGATCGCAACAGAGTGCCATTCGGTTTTTTCACGACGTTCGCCGGTGTTGCGGTCTTTCCAAGTCTCGGAAGTGGCGATGCGAAGGTTGCAGACCTTGCCGCCGTTTTGGAAATTTCGAACTTCTGGGTCGCGCCCCAAGTTGCCGATGAGAATGACTTTGTTAACTGAACCGGCCATATGCTTGCGTCTCCCGAATCTTGCTTTTGTGAACTTATACACGTCGGTATTTGGTTCATGGAAGACTTACAACCACACTCTGTAGTGGGCAGGAATTTGCGCAGGGGGTGGTTAATACATTTGAAACATCTATATTGCGCAAACGTGCTGGTGGTGAATGGAACTGAAAACTATGCGTAAGCTATTGGTGGCATTGATGGCATTTTCGATTGCCGCGCCGGTTTTACCGGACATGGGGCAGGCTGAAGGCTTGGTTGCTTCGGGATCCAGCAGCAATCGTGGATCGCTTTTCAAATCTCAGGCGCGCCTATTGGATGGGCGCTTGTCGAAGCAGTATAAATCATCTGCCAAGTTGCGGCCGGGCAGGGCCTCTTTGGCCTCTCTCAATAGCGGCTCTTTGCGATCGACATCGATCCCCCGCTACACCGGCTCACAGAAAAGCACCTATTTGGGGGATGCGAAACGTGCTGCGCGCAAGCATGGAATCCCACAAGATTTGTTTTTGCGTCTGATCCAACAAGAAAGCGCATGGAAGCCGCAAGTGGTGTCCCACGCAGGCGCAATTGGTCTGGCGCAATTGATGCCGGGAACTGCGCGGCTGTTGAAGGTGAACCCGCGTGACCCCAAGCAAAACCTAGAAGGTGGCGCGCGCTACCTGAAGCAAATGTACCGCAAATTCGGCAGTTGGCGTTTGGCGCTTGCGGCTTATAACGCTGGCCCTGGAGCGGTTGAAAAGCACGGCGGCGTGCCCCCCTACAAAGAAACGCGCAACTACGTGCGCAAAATTCTAGGAAGCTAGGGCGTCACTTAGGGTCGCTTTGACGATCTTGGGGTCCACCTCTGACGTGACAAACGCCTGTCCTATGCCGCGGGTCATAATGTAGTTCAGGGTGCCTTGGGTGACCTTTTTGTCTTGGCCCATCAGTGTCATCAAGGCCGCTGCGTCTGGCAGGTCACCTTCTATATCGCTGAGATCGGTTTTCATGCCCATGTCCTTAAGGTGGGCACGAACACGGCTTGGGTCTTCTTGCGAACACAGACCAAGGCGGGAGGAGACCTCAAACGCAAGCGCGCAACCGATGGCCACCCCTTCACCGTGCAACAATCGGTCAGAGTACCCTGTGGCGGCCTCTAATGCGTGCCCGAAAGTGTGCCCCAAGTTGAGCAAGGCTCGGTCACCTTTTTCGGTTTCGTCACGCTCTACGATATCGGCCTTCATCTGGCACGACCAGCGCACGGCTTCGATCCGCTTGGCAATATCGCCTTTGGCCAGAGCCGGCGCATTGCCTTCAAGCCAGTCAAAGAATGCGGCATCGCCCAAAAGTCCGTATTTTACGACTTCGCCGTATCCCGCAAGGAAATCACGCTCGGTCAAAGTTCCAAGTACCGCAACATCCGCCAGAACCAAAGAGGGCTGGTGAAACGATCCGATCAGGTTTTTCCCATGAGAGGAATTGATCGCAGTTTTTCCGCCTACAGAACTGTCCACCTGTGCCAGCAAGGACGTCGGTATCTGCACGAAACGTACCCCACGGCGCAAAATGGCCGCGGCAAAGCCAACCAAATCCCCGATGACGCCGCCGCCAAAGGCCACGACCATATCACCGCGCTCTACCTTTTGCTCCAGCAGCCATTCAACCGTTTCGGTCAGGTAGCGCCAGCATTTGGTGGCCTCCCCTGAGGGCAGGGTCAGATGCACCATCTCCACTCCTGCGGCACGTAAGCCATTGCGCAAGCTGTCCAAATGCAGGGGCCCCACAGTGTCATCCGTGATAACGGCAACCTTTGGGCGCGACAGAAATGGGGCGACCCAATCGCCTGCATTAGCCAGCAACCCGTGGCCGATTTCTATGCGGTAGCTGCGCTCGCCCAAGGCAACTTGGACGGTTTCATGCGGTTGGCTCATGTGTTGGTCTCTTTTAGCAGGTTAGCGGTGTTCAGCGTTTCTATGACCTTTTGCGCCATATCTTCGATGGAGTACTCGGGCTGGGCTTCGACGAACATCGCCGCTTGTTCATAGATCGGGGTGCGGGCGTTAAATATTTCGGTCAATGTGGCCAGCGGGTTGTCTGTCTGCAACAAGGGGCGTGTCGTTTTATGCCGTACGCGCGACCATAACAGTTGCAAGTCCGCCTTCAGCCAGATCGCCACGCCTTTTTCGGCAATCAGCGCACGGTTTGTATCACTTAGAAACGCCCCGCCACCGGTTGACAGAACCGCAGGCTCACCCTCCAGCAGCCGCGCTATGACCTCCGTTTCCCGCGCACGGAAAAACGCCTCGCCATCGCGCTCGAATATCTCGGCAATCGAGCGATCAGCTGCCCGCACCAGTTCTTCATCGCTGTCGATGAACGGGACGTCCAAGATACGTGCGACGGCCCCGCCTATGGCGGTTTTTCCGGCGCCCATCATGCCCACGAGGACCAAGGGGCGGGTCAAAGTCATGGTTTTCGGTGGCATTCTCTCGCTCAATTTGTCGAATTCTGTCCTGAATGGCGTGAACTTGTCGGAAAAGCCATATATGATTCACTCAACAGGTACAAAAGACGGCACTAAAAAGTGCCCAGACAAAAGGCAGACGCAGCGTGGTAAGGCTTTTAAAAGCTCTGATTTTTCTAATCGTGATAGGTGTTATCGGCATAATCGGCTATGCGTATCTGGGCGATCTTAGCCCAAGCCGAGTCGAAGTGAATCAACCGGTTACTTTGGATGCGAATTAGAAAGACGGCAGCATTCTTGGCCATTTTTGGCTGCATGGCGACCTCAGTTGGGGGGCTGCGCGCCGAAGAGCCATTGTCAGCCATCGATTGGTTGTCAAATGCCGTCGAAGCACCCAAGGTCGTAGTCCCGCCGGTCATTCCACAAGCAAAACCCGTGGACGATGTGTCGCGCAACGCCACCCCAGAGGCCGTTGTCACCACCAAGCTGGGCGCGCCAAGCCGCGATGCGGTCGGCCTTGTTCCCAGTTCGGTCACGGGCTTGCCAACCCGCTTTTGGGGGACGAGCAGCTCGCAGTCTCTTGCGGCGGAGCTGAACAATTTACGTCCCGACCTGCCTCCGCCGCTTGCCGAACTTATACGGCGGGTGCTGTTGGCGGAATTGGCCCCGCCCATCGACAGCGGATCAGCCGAGGTGTTGTTCCTTGCGCGGGTCGATGCGTTGCTTGCTTTGGGCGCGTTGGATCAGGCGAAAGCGCTGCTGGACCGCGCGGACCCCGGAACGGTTTCGCTGTTCCAGCGCTGGTTTGATGCAAGCTTGCTGATTGGCGATGAAGATGCCGCCTGCGCACGCATGTTGCGTCAGCCCGATTTGTCGCCCACCTATCCGGCCCGCATATTTTGTATGGCGCGTGCCGGTGACTGGACGGCTGCAAATTTGACCCTGAGTACCGCTAAGGCTCTAGACGCCATTCCCCTAGCAGAGGACGCGCTACTCGCGCGGTTTCTAGACACTGAGCTGTTTGAGGGGGAAGCGCCCTTGCCGGTACCCACCCGCGTCACGCCTTTGGCCTTCCGCATGCATGAAGCGATCGGGGAGCCCTTGTCGCTGTCCACATTGCCCAACGCTTTCGCCTTTGCAGCCCTTTCGGAGAATGGCGGCTGGAAGCCACGGATCACGGCCGCCGAACGTCTGGCCCGTACGGGGGCCATTCCCCCTTCAAGGCTTTTGGCCAGCTATAGCGAGCGCCAGCCCGCCGCCTCTGGTGGGGTTTGGGACCGTGCCGAAGCCGTGCAAGCCTTTGAAGTGGCGCTGATCGCGCGTGACCCAAATGCTGTCGCGACACAATTGCCCAAGGCCGTTCGCACGATGCGCCGCGCAGGTTTGGAGCCTGCATTGGCGGCGATGTTTGGCGAAGCATTACTGGGGCTGCCTTTGCCCGAAGCGACGCGGAAGGCTGCGACCCGATTGATGATGTTGTCCCCCGCATATGAAGCGGCGGCGCAGGCTGACGTTCTGGCCACCGACACGGCCGAAATTTGGACAGCGGTTGCAACAGGCGACACGGCGGCGCTGTCGCGTTTGCAACAAACCGGACATCTGGACGCGGTGGAAACAGCTGTCGCGGCAGCCTTTACCACGGATGAGATATCAACACCGATGGGGGCGTTGATAGAGGGCGGCAATCTGGGATTGGCAACCCTCAGATCGGTCAAGATGATGGAAGACGGCACCAGCGCTGACCCCAAGGCCTTGGAAGACGGCCTGCGCAGCCTGCGCCGTTTGGGGCTGATTGACATAGCGCGACGCATGGCATTGTTCGTCTTGATCACGCGGCCTGGCGAGTGATCCTTTCGGCGGATATGTCGCGTTGGATCCAGACCTTTCTGGATGCCCAAGCCGCTGAATTGGATGCCTCCGAGAACACTTTGCTGGCCTACGGGCGTGATTTGATCAGTTTTGCCGAATGGCTGACCGACCGTGGGCCTACCTTCGAAACCGCTTCTCGGGCGGATGTGGAGGACTATTTGATCCATTGCGACGATCAGGGGCTTGCACAATCCACGCGGGCGCGAAGACTGTCGGCCATCAAGCAAATTTACCGGTTCGCCTATGAGGAAAACTGGCGAGAAGACAATCCGTCGATCCAGATTAAGGGGCCAGGGCGCAAGAAGTCCCTCCCCAAGACGCTAAGCGTGGAGGAAGTCGACAACTTGCTTGGTGCGGCGCAAACCTCTGCGCGCAGGCAGGAAGACCGGTTGCGCAACACCTGCTTGATGGAGCTTCTCTACGCCACAGGCATGCGGGTTACGGAGCTGGTGACCTTGCCCGTCTCCGCCGCGCGCGGCGATCCGCGCATGTTGTTGGTCAAAGGGAAGGGCGGCAAGGAACGTATGGTGCCATTGGCGGCCTCCGCCCGTGATGCGCTGGCAGTCTGGATCGAGGTGCGCGACGAGTTGGATGCGGCCGCACAAGCCAAAGGCAAGCCTGCGTCCCAATTTCTCTTCGCGTCTCGCAGCAAGGCCGGTCACCTGACGCGCCACCGCTTTTACTTGTTGATCAAGGAATTGGCTGTGGCAGGCGGGGTGGACCCCGCAAAAGTGACACCGCACACCTTACGCCACGCCTTTGCGACGCATCTCTTGGCCAATGGGGCCGACTTGCGCGCCATTCAAACGTTGCTCGGACATGCGGATATTTCAACGACCGAAATCTACACACATGTTTTGGATGAACGCTTGAAAGAGCTGGTGTTGGATCACCACCCCATGGCAAACGGTTAGCTTACTGCCTAAGTGATTGCGGAAGAACATCCTCGCTGGGCCAAATGCCAGTGCTGAGCGCAGTATCATAGCCCAAAGTTAGCCCCGCACGCGCCATGGATGCCGCCGCTTGCTCAAAATCATATTCCAACGGGTGAAAGCGAGGGCCGTCGGCGGATAGGACCGCGTAGCGGGTCTGGGGGCGCCCATCATGGGGGGGCATTCCGATAACACCCGCATTGATCCACGCCTTACCGTGGATAGAGCGTTCAAAGGGAATACCGCAATGTCCCGCGATCACCGCATCGACCGATCCGGTTTGCGCTTCGATCAGCGCGATCTGCTCAGCAAAGACCTGCGTCCTGTCATCGGGCCAAAGGAACTGGGCGACATCACGCGCGCCGCCGTGGATCACCGCATAGCGCTTGCCCAAATGGGTGAATACCAACCAATCGGGGGTGGTGCTCCAAAATTCGCGCGCGCGTGTTCCGATCTGCTGCGCGGCAAATGTATACCATGACTTCGAAGCTAGATCGCAGGCGCTGCCATCTTCAAATCCGCAGCCACAATCGGATGCACCGTCCAACAATTGCTGTTCGCAATTGCCAAGGATCGCAGGGCACCCCCAAGCGGCCAAGCGTTCGGCACAAATCAACGGATCGCCGCCATAGGCCACTACATCGCCGGTAAAGATGCAATTTGACGCCGGAATGCCTTGTTGCTGTGCGACGTCCAAGAGCCGCTCCAAAGCCTGAGCATTGGAATAGATGCCGCCAAACAACACGACATCGCCGTGCAATTCCCCTAAGCTCTGGATGGTGGTCATATGGCGGTTTCCCTTGAAGCAGCGGGCATGTCGCCGCATAACTCTCATTTAGCTTTCTTTTACAGGACCGAAAACCCGAATGGACGACGCATCAACAATCTTTGATACCGCCTTTTGGCTCACCTCTGCTGGCATCGTGGTGTTGCTTTTGTTGTCGGCGTTTTTCTCCGGCTCCGAGACGGCGCTGACCGCCGCCTCGCGAGGCAAGCTGCGTAGCAAGGCGGACAAAGGGTCGCCCGGCGCGGAGCGCGCGTTGCAAATCACCGAAGACAACGAGCGTTTGATCGGCTCGGTTCTACTGGGCAACAACCTTGTGAACATTCTTGCGGCCTCGTTGGCGACGGCGCTATTCACCAAAGCTTTTGGTGAAAGTGGGGTGGCTTGGGCCACTTTGGTGATGACTTTGCTGGTGCTTGTGTTCGCCGAGGTGCTGCCAAAAACTTATGCGATCACCAATTCGGAAACCGCCGCTGCGCGCGTGTCCGGCCCCATTTCAGTGGTCGTGCTGATCTTCGCCCCGATGGTGACAGCGGTGCGGGCGCTGGTGCGCGGTATGTTGAAGCTGTTCGGCGTCGAGATTGACCCAGATAGCCATATCTTGTCGGTGAATGAGGAAATCGCCGGTGCATTGGCCTTGGGCCATGAAGAAGGCGTGGTCCACAAAGAACAACGCGACCGCCTGTTAGGCGCGTTGGATTTAAATGAGCGCGACGTCGAAGAGATCATGCTTCACCGCTCCGAAATCGAGATGATTAACGCCGAAGACAAGCCTGACAAGATCATAAGCCAATGTCTGCAAAGCAACTTTACCCGCATCCCCGTCTACCAAGGGGAGCAGGAAAACATCGTGGGCGTCATACATGCGAAAGACCTGTTGCGCGCCGTGGACAAAACCTTGCGCGGGCCGGAAGGCATAACGCGCGATCTGAGTGACTTTGATGTGATGAAGGTCATGCGCGAGCCGTATTTCGTGCCAGAAACCACCGCTTTGGATGACCAGATGCGCCAGTTTTTGAAGCTACACACGCATTTTGCGCTGGTGGTGGATGAGTATGGCGCCTTGCAGGGGCTGATTACCCTTGAGGATATTCTCGAAGAGATCGTCGGCGAGATCACCGATGAGTTCGACGATGCCGAAGTGGAGGCTTTGAAGCCGGAAACTGACGGGAATTACATTGTCGAAGGTGCCATGACCATTCGTGACTTGAACCGAATGGCCGATTGGTCTTTGCCCGATGAAGAGGCGAACACCGTCGCAGGGCTCGTGATCCACGAGGCGCAATCGATCCCGACGGTGGGGCAGGTCTTCTCGTTCCACGGTTTTCGCTTCGAAGTGATCGAACGTCTGCAAAACCGCCTGACAAAACTGAAAGTAAGACCCCTATGAGCACGCCTCGCAAAATTATTATCGATACGGATCCAGGGCAGGATGATGCCGTGGCAATCTTGTTGGCGCTTGGCTCTCCAAAGGAGTTGGACGTTTTGGGCGTGACCGCCGTCGCAGGAAACGTGCCTTTGGCGCTGACGCAAAAGAACGCCCGTATCGTGTGTGAACTTGCAGGCCGGCCGGACATGAAGGTCTTTGCAGGATGTGGCGCCCCGATGGGCCGCAAACTGGTGACCGCGGAACATGTCCACGGCAAGACAGGGCTCGACGGCCCCGTCATGCCCGACCCGACCATGCCGCTTCAAGACATGCATGCGGTGGAATTCATCATTGAAACCCTGCGTGCGGAGCCCGCGGGGACTGTCACATTGTGCGTTCTAGGGCCGCTGACCAACATTGGCACTGCCTTTGAGCGTGCACCGGACATCATTGATCGAGTGCAAGAGATCGTGTTGATGGGCGGGGCATATTTTCAGGTTGGAAACATCACACCTGCGGCCGAGTTCAACATCTATGTCGACCCTGATGCGGCCAAAATCATCTTTGGCGCTGGTGTGGATATCGTGGTGATGCCTTTGGATGTCACCCATAAAGCCCTTACCACGCGCCCGCGTGTAGAGGCGTTTCGGGCGTTGGGAAATGAAGCCGGCCGCATGGTTGCGGAATGGACCGACTTCTTTGAACGGTTCGACAAAGACAAATACGGCTCCAAGGGCGCGCCGCTGCATGATCCCTGCGTGATCGCATATTTACTGAAGCCAGAATTGTTTTCCGGCCGCCATGTAAACGTGGAAATCGAAGTCACCTCGGACCTGACTTTGGGGATGACTGTGGCCGATTGGTGGGGGGTGACACATCGCCCTGCCAACGCCTTGTTCATGGGGGATTTGAATGCCGAGGGCTTCTTTGAACTCTTGAACGAGCGGATTGCACGTTTGTGAACCCGCCCCGTTTCGACAATTCTTATGCGCGTTTGCCGCAGCGGTTTTACACCAAGTTGCAGCCAAAACCTGTGGCGTCGCCGTCGGTGATCGCGGTGAATGATGCGCTGGCCGCGCAGATGGGGCTAGACGCGGATTGGTTGCGCTCGGATGACGGCGTGGCGATGCTTGCGGGCAACGCAATGCCTCACGGTGCCGATCCCTTGGCGCAGGTCTATGCAGGACACCAGTTCGGCGGTTGGTCGCCACAACTGGGGGATGGGCGCGCAAATGTTATAGGCGAAGTTCTGGGGGCTGATGGCGGGCGTTGGGATATCCAGCTCAAAGGCTCTGGCCCGACCCCTTACTCACGGCGTGGAGACGGGCGGGCCGGATTGGGGCCGGTGTTGCGCGAGTATATCGTCAGCGAGGCGATGCACGCGCTGGGTGTGCCGACCACTCGGGCCTTGGCTGCGGTCCAGACGGGTGAACGGGTGCAACGTGAAACCGGTGTCCCTGGCGCAATACTAACCCGCGCAGCGCGGTCACATATTCGGGTCGGGACGTTCCAGTTCTTTGCCTCTCGTGATGATCAAGAGGCGGTGTCCCTGTTGCTTGACCACGCGATTGAGCGCCACTATCCGGAGGTCGCTTTGGGCGACGCCTTGGGGTTTTTAACTGCGGTTATCGCGGCTCAGGCCAAGCTTGTGGCCAAATGGATGGGGTTGGGATTTATCCACGGCGTCATGAACACGGACAACACGCATGTGGGCGGGTTGACCATCGATTATGGCCCTTGCGCCTTCATGGATGCCTATCATCCGGCCAAGGTGTTTTCGTCCATCGACCAACAGGGGCGATACGCCTACCAAGGTCAGCCCGAAGTTTTGGTGTGGAACCTTGCGCAACTGGCGACCAGTTTGTTGCCCCTCATTGATCCCGATCGCGACAAGGCTGTGACGGCGGCGCGCACCGCGCTGGAAAGCTTCGGGGATTATTACACCGCGGCATGGAAGCAGGTGTTCTTCGCCAAAATCGGTTTTGCCACAGGCGGCGACGCTCAGGTTGTGCTGATACAGGATCTATTGACCCGCATGTCAGACAATGGCGCAGACTTTACACGGGTGTTTCGAGCCATGGCCCGAGGGCAGGGCGCCCGAGACGAATTTGTAGACCCGACCAGCTTCGATCACTGGGAAACCCGATGGGGTGGCGGAGACACGGAGCTTATGATGGCGTCCAATCCGGCAATCATCCCGCGCAACCACCGTGTCGAAGAGGCCATACAAGCAGGGCTGCAAGGGGATTTTGCGCCCTTCAACCGGCTCAACGCGGCCCTGGCCCTCCCGTTCAAAGACGTGGCAGAGCACGCTGATTTGGAAGCCGCCCCAAGCAACCAACAACTGATACATCAAACCTTCTGTGGGACGTAAAGCTGATTTGGGTCAGTTTGCGACTGGCCTGTTGGCCGGAATGGGGTAGGTTGGCGGAAACATCGCCCACACGGGCAGATTAATCGAACGGTAACACGGAGCCCTCGACGAATGGATCTATTGCAAATCGCATCACTTTTGTTGGTGCTTGCCGCTGCTTTCGGCACAATTAACTACTTGTTTCTCAAACTGCCGTCCTCGATCGGGATTTTGATTGTCGCCTTGCTGGCCTCTATGGGGGTGCTGGCTGTTGATGGATTTGCGCCTCACCTTGGGGTGGCAGATCAGGTGCGGGCTTTGGTGAAATCAATCGATTTCTCCGAGGCGCTGTTGGAAGGCATGTTGGGTTTGCTGCTGTTTGCGGGGGCCTTGCATGTCAAACTGGCCGACCTGCGCGGCGAATGGCGTGTGGTTGCGCTCATGGCGACTTTGGGCGTTGGGCTGTCCACAGTGATTGCCGGTTTCGGGTTCTCATGGATCACCGGCATGCCGATCATGATCGCGCTGGTGTTTGGGGCATTGATTTCACCCACAGATCCGGTGGCCGTGCTGGGTGTGTTGCGTCAGGCGAATTTAAAGAAAAGCATGGAGACCAAAATCGCAGGCGAAAGCCTGTTCAACGACGGCGTCGGTTATGTGGTGTTCTTGGTGCTGGTCGGTTTGGCCTTTCCAGCGATTGATGCGCATGGCGAAAGCCACGGTGGTGGCGGATTGGCTGATGCGGCGATGTTGTTCTTGCAAGAAGCCGTAGGCGGAGCGCTGTTGGGGGTCGTCCTTGGCTGGCTGACATTCCGAGTGATGCGCCGCATCGACGACTACTCGCTTGAGGTGCTGATCACCCTAGCGCTGGCCTTCGGTGGATACTCTTTGGCGGTATATCTGCATATTTCGGGGCCGGTCATGGCGGTTTGCGCGGGCTTGTTCATTGGGGATGTCGGGGCAAAATACGGCATGTCAGAGGTCACCCGCGAGTATGTGGACAGCTTTTGGAAGCTGATCGACGAAATCTTAAATGCAGTGTTGTTCTTGCTGATTGGCTTTGAGGTCTTCGCGGTGGCCTTCACCATGGATGGCGTTATGGCTGGTTTTCTTGCTATTGCTCTGGCCTTGGTGGCACGACTTTGCGCCGTTGCGGTGCCGATTTTACTGCTACGCCCGTTCCGAGAGTTTTCGCGCGGGGTGATTCCGATCATGACGTGGGGCGGCCTGAAGGGCGGCATCTCGGTCGCACTTGCGTTGTCCTTACCCGATAACGAGTGGAAGCCGCTGATCCTGACTGCCACCTATGTGGTCGTGATATTCTCGATCATCGTGCAAGGACTTACCGTGGCCCCATTGGCCACCCGACTTGGGCGGGAGCCGGAACTCGTTTGACTTTCCCCCTAGACGGTTTGCCGCTGGGCCCCCATCTTCATACCGAAGAGCCCCACTGCGGTGGCTTGCTGCGTTGTTGGGAGAATAAACAATGTCATTGATGAATATGATCACCAAAGTCGCGATTGGTTTTGCCGTTGCGAAGGGGATGCAAAAGGTCCAGCAATCCGGCGGGATTGGGAAGGTAATGGAAAGCCTCAAAGGGGCAGCTGGTGCCGCGACAGCGGGAACCGGCGGTCTGGGCGGTATGCTTGGCGGATTGACCGGCGGTGCCGCGAGCGGCAATGCGGGTGGTCTTTCCGGCGGATTGGGCGGTATCGGCGGCCTGTTGGGCGGATTGGCGACCGCACGCGGTGGCCAAGGCAGCTCGCTGGAAAGCCTGCTCAGCCAAGACAACCCCTCACAAGAGCCGTCCGAAGAAGACACCGCCGGTTTGATGATCCGCGCCATGGTTATGGCCGCACGGTGCGACGGCGAAATCGACGCGACCGAAAAAGAGACGCTGATGGCCACCATCGGTGAGGACGCCACCGAAGCCGATATGGCATTCGTGCGCGACGCAATGTCAGAGCCGGTCGATGCCGCGGCGCTGGCACGGGACACCCCGCAAGGGTTGGAGACACAGGTGTACTCGATGTCGGTGATGTCGATTGAGCCGGACAATAACGCCGAGGCCAAGTATCTGCACGAATTGGCCACCGCATTGGGCGTCAGCCAAGCGACGGCAAACGAAATCCATGACAGCTTCGGGGTGCAACGGCTTTACAGCTAAATCGCCCGCGCAGTCGTGATGAAAAGGGCGGCGATCTAAAAGCGCACGCCACTGGTGTCACCTTTGATAAGGCCCGCGCAACATTGCAGCGGGCCTTTTCTTTTATACCGGTCGCGGTCTTTGCCTCCGATCGGTCATGTTGCATCGGCACAGACCAGTGTCATGATGCCATGGCCTTTTGTTCTGCGCCGCGCGTGAAAAATGTGTCACGGTGCTCAAAAGGCGATGCAGAAAATGGCGACCAATGGATGCGGTCGCAGTTTTTGGGGCCAGAGATTGCGCAAACTGCGGCATCCTGCGCCTTGCGCCCTTTTGGTTCAGCGGCTTTAGTTATGCGTGGGAAGAGGAGGGACCACCATGACATATGCCGATATCTACAAGCGCTCGATTGACGACCCGAACGGGTTCTGGATGGAACAGGCCGAGGCGATTGACTGGGTTACTCCGCCGACCAAAGCGCTCTTCTCTGACAAGGCACCGCTGTACGAATGGTTCAAGGATGCTGAAGTTAACACTTGCTACAACGCCCTAGACCGCCATGTCGAAGCCGGAATTGGCGACCGTGTGGCTGTCATTTATGACAGCCCCGTCACCCAAACCAAACAAAAAATCACCTACTCCGAATTGCTGACGCGCGTCTCGTCCCTTGCGGGGGCCTTGCGCGCCAAAGGGGTGGAGAAAGGCGACCGCGTCATCATCTATATGCCCATGGTGCCCGAAGCCTTGGAGGCCATGTTGGCCTGCACGCGGATCGGGGCCGTACACTCGGTGGTTTTCGGCGGGTTCGCGGCAAATGAACTGGCTGTGCGTATCGATGATGCGACCCCCAAAGCCATCATTGCCAGTTCTTGCGGGATAGAGCCGGGGCGGGTGGTGCATTACAAACCTTTGCTGGATGGCGCGATTGACCTTGCAACGCATAAGCCCGATTTTTGTGTGATCCTTCAGCGCGAGCAAGAACGGGCGCAGCTCATTGAGGGGCGCGACTTCGACTGGCACAGCTTTCAAGACGGGGTCGCGCCTGCCGAATGCGTGCCTGTGTCCGGCGATCACCCTGCTTATGTCTTGTATACCTCCGGCACAACCGGCCAACCCAAGGGCGTTCTGCGCCCGACGGCGGGGCATTTGGTAGCGCTGAACTGGACCATGAAGAACCTCTATGACGTTGACAGTGGCGACGTGTTTTGGGCCGCGTCAGACGTGGGGTGGGTCGTGGGCCACAGCTATATTTGCTACGGCCCGCTGATCCATGGCAACACCACGGTGGTGTTCGAGGGCAAACCCATCGGCACCCCCGACGCAGGCACATTCTGGCGTGTGGTAGAGGAACATAATGTCAAAAGCTTCTTCTCCGCCCCCACGGCCTTTCGCGCGGTCAAGCGCGAGGACCCGCAAGGCGAATTGATTAAAAACTACGATCTGTCGTGTTTGAAGAATGTCTATTTGGCAGGGGAGCGCGCAGACCCTGACACGATAGAATGGATGCAAACCCATCTGGGCAAGCCGATCATTGATCACTGGTGGCAAACCGAAACAGGCTACGCCATTGCGGCCAATCCCATGGGGATCGAGGCGCTGCCGGTCAAGGTCGGCTCCCCGACGGTGGCGATGCCTGGGTATGATGTGCAAGTGCTGGATGAAGGCGGTCACCAAATGAAGGCGGGCGAATTGGGCGCAATCGCGATCAAGCTGCCGCTTCCTCCGGGCACATTGCCGAACTTGTGGAACGCCGAAGCACGTTTTGTGAAAAGCTACCTCACCACATTTCCCGGCTACTATGAGACCGGTGACGCGGGCATGATCGACGAAGATGGCTACCTCTACATCATGGCGCGTACCGATGATGTGATCAATGTGGCCGGTCACCGGCTGTCTACCGGCGCGATGGAGGAGGTTTTGGCCGGCCATCCGGATGTGGCCGAATGTGCGGTTATCGGAGTGTCCGACGCGCTGAAGGGGCAAATGCCTATGGGCTTTGTCTGCCTGAACGCGGGCGTGGATCGTGCGCATGAAGATGTGGTTCAGGAAATAGTCAAACGGGTGCGCGACCAGATTGGCCCCGTGGCTGCGTTTAAACTGGCCTGCGTGGTGGACCGTCTGCCGAAAACCCGCTCGGGCAAAATTTTGCGCGGCACGATGGTCTCGATTGCGGATGGCAAAGACTACAAAATGCCAGCCACGATTGATGACCCGGCGATCCTCGACGAGATCACCGAGGCGTTGAAAGAACTTGGCTATCCGCAAGGGTAGCCAAGAGGCCAAAATCTGATTTTTGCGTCAAGTTCAGCGCGCATTTTTGCATTTCGCAACGGGCGGGTCAGAAAACTTCTATAAGCCTTCGTTTTTCCCCGTTTTTCCCCGTGTTTCCCAGCGGGGAGGCATTGAATATCTTGTCCGCTCACTTCAATATCGCATGAAACGTCTTGGGGGACATTCATGTCTGATTTGCTGCCATCTGCGCTGGCTGTTCGCGAGAACGCCCATGCGCCATATTCCAAGTTTCAGGTGGGGGCTGCCCTGCGCGCGTCATCTGGCGCGATCTATGTGGGCTGCAATGTGGAAAACGTAGCTTATCCCGAAGGGACATGCGCGGAGGCTGGTGCGATTGCGGCTATGGTTGCAGCGGGCGAGCGCGAGATCGCGGAAATTTGCGTCGTGGCCGGTTCTCCGACCCCTATTCCCCCTTGTGGCGGGTGCCGTCAGAAGATCGCGGAATTTGCTGCGGGCGGTGTTCCAGTGATCCTTGCCACCACATCCGGCGCGCAAGAGAAAACAACCGTAGCCGCATTGTTGCCTGGCGCGTTTGATGCGGGGCATATGGCTTAACCGATGGATGCAGCACAGATCATAGGTAAAATTCGCACTCGCCAACCGGTGAGCACTGCCGAATGCCGCTGGTTCGGCAAGGCTCTGGCTGAGCAAAGCGGCGTAAGCGATGCGCAGGCCGGTGCGTTTGCGATGGCTGTGGCGATGGAAGGCCTCGGCGCGGACGGCCGCGTCGGCTTGACCGAAGGTATGCGCGATAGCGGAGAGATGCTGCGGTGGAAATTGCCGGGGCCGGTTCTTGATAAGCATTCCACCGGCGGGGTCGGAGATCCGGTATCGATGGTTTTGGCCCCTGCTTTGGCAGCCTGCGGGGCCTATGTTCCGATGGTGTCAGGTCGTGGGCTTGGGCACACAGGCGGCACATTGGACAAGCTGGAGGCGATCCCCGGGTTTGTCAGCACAGTAAGCACGTCCAAGTTTCAACATGTGGTGCGCGAAGTAGGATGTGCCATTGTCGGCGCATCGGGGCAGGTGGCCCCAGCAGACCGCCGCCTTTACGCCATTCGGGATGTGACGGCGACAGTGGACAGCATCGATCTGATCACGGCCTCCATTTTGGCCAAAAAGCTGGCGGCGGGCATCCAAGGGCTGGTGTTGGACGTGAAGGCTGGCAATGGCGCGATCATGCAAGATTCTGCGCAGGCCAAGCGGCTGGCCTTTTCGCTGGTGGAGGTCGCCGCAGGCGCTGGCTGCCCGACAACCGCATTGATAACAGATATGTCGCAGCCCTTGGCAACGGCCGCAGGTAACGCAGTTGAGATGCGCGCCGTCATGGAAGCACTCAGTGGAACGGGCCAAAAGCGTCTGCGCGAGGTCGCCCTTGCCCTAGGTGCCGAAGTTCTGGCCAGCAACAAACATATGAAGATCGACGCGGAGGCCGCGTGGGTAATGCTGAACGACACGATCAACAGCGGCGCCGCGATGGAGCGGTTTTGTCGGATGGTTGCCTATCTTGGCGGCCCTACGGACTTTGACCAAAGCTGGCGCTTTTGCCTTCCCGAAGCCAATATCGTGCGCGAGGTGCTGCCGCTTGCGACGGGCTACATTCGCGCAATTGACACCCGCTCCTTAGGGGTGGCCGTGGTGGAGCTGGGCGGCGGGCGCCGTCGCGAGTCCGACAAAATCGACCCCTCCGTCGGCCTGTCTGGCTTCAAGCGTATCGGCGAGGCCGTTGATAAATCCACCCCGCTTGCAATGGTCCACGCCGCCACCGAGGAGGCGGCCGCCAAAGCCGAACGGGCGGTGCGCAAAGCCTTCCAGATCGGGGCCGCCAAAGTCACCACGCCAGACTTGTTCATTGATCGGGTATCCGTTTGAGCCGTGCCTTCCTGATCGTGCTGGACTCTGTGGGCTGCGGCAACGCACCCGACGCCGCCAAGTTCGGGGATGAAGGGGCCAACACGCTGCTGCACATTCACCAGAACGTCGGCCTGAAGATGCCCAATCTGACCCGCCTTGGGTTGGGGTTGGCCGCGGGGCTGTCTGACAAGCCGGCACAAGGAATGTACGGGGTCGCGACCGAAGTCTCTCAGGGCAAGGATACCCCCTCAGGCCATTGGGAATTGAGCGGTGTGCCGGTGCCGTGGGATTGGCGCTATTTTCCGGATCGCACCCCAAGTTTCCCGCCCGAAGTCGTGGCAGAGGTGGCAAAGTTCTGCGAAACCGACGGGATATTGGGGAATTGCCACGCTTCGGGCACCGTCATCATCGAGCAGCTCGGCGAAGAACATATGCGCAGCGGCAAGCCGATTTGCTACACTTCTGCCGATAGCGTCTTCCAGATCGCGGCTCATGAAGACAGTTTCGGTCTCGAACGTTTGCAGCAACTTTGCGCGCATATGGCACCGATGTTGCATGGAATGAATGTTGGTCGGGTCATTTCGCGCCCCTTCATCGGCACAGATGCCGCCAGTTTCAAACGCACCAAAAACCGTCACGACTATGCTATGGAAGTGCCGTCTCCTGCCTTGCTGGATTGGGCAAAGGCGGATGGCCGCGCGACCTATGGCATTGGCAAGATTAGTGACATTTTTTCGGGGCGCGGCGTGGATGACAGCCGTAAGGGGTTCGATAATGTCTTGATGGCGCATTTATCGGACGTGATGGATGAAGCCCCAGAAGGCGCGCTGGTTTTCGCCAATTTCGTGGAATTCGACAGCCTTTATGGGCATACGCGCAACCCAAAAGGTTATGCCGCGCATCTGGAATGGTTCGACACGCAGGTCGCATCTCTTTTGGGAAAAATGCAGGACGGCGACATAATGATTTTTACGGCCGATCACGGCAACGACCCCACATGGACAGGAACCGATCACACGCGCGAACAGGTGCCTGTTGTGGTCGCGGGGGCCGGTGTGAAGGATTTGGGCAACGTCATGTTCGTTGATGTGGCGGCGTCTATAGCAGATCACTTGGGGCTGTCACAACGCGGCCCCGGAAGGAGCTTTTTGTGACCGTCATCCCCAAGATCGAACTTCATCTTCACATCGAAGGCGCTGCCCCTCCGGCGTTCATTCGCGGCTTGGCGCAGGAAAAGGGTCTGAACCTTGAAGGCGTGTTCAACGATGACGGCTCTTATCGTTTCGAGAATTTCAACCAATTCCTAAGCGTCTACGAAGCGGCCTGCACGGTGCTCACAGGACCAGAGGAATTTGGCCGCCTGACCACCGCGGTTCTAGAGCAATCGATAGAGCAAGGGGTGATCTACACAGAGGCCTTTCTATCCCCTGACTTTTGCGGCGGAGGGGATGTGGGAGCATGGCGCGAATATATGATCGCCATGCAGGAAGCTGCGGCCAAGCTGCCAGAGATCGACATGCGCGGGATTGTCACCTGTATTCGCCACTTCGGACCGGAGCAGGCTAAGACTGCAGCACTTTGCGCTGCGGAAACCGCGGGTGACTTCATCACCGGTTTCGGGATGGGGGGCGACGAGATGGTCGGCGCTCAGGGGGATTATGCCTATAGTTACGACATGGCCCGCGAGGCTGGCCTGCGTTTGACTACTCACGCCGGTGAGTGGGGCGGGGCGGCATCCGTATGGCAAGCCCTGCGGGACCTAAAAGTAGAACGCATAGGCCATGGGGTGAACTCCATAGAAGATCCCGCATTGGTTGATCATCTGGCCGAGCATCAGATTGTTTTGGAGGTCTGCCCGGGTTCTAATGTGGCCCTTGGGGTGTATCCCGACTGGCAATCCCATCCGATAGAGAAACTGCGAGAGCGCGGGGTGCCTGTAACGGTCTCGACGGATGATCCGCCCTTTTTTCACACGACCCTCAGCCGTGAATATGACTTGCTGGCCGACACATTCGGCTGGGATGATGAGGTCGTGCGTGACGTCAATGTAGCAGCTGCGAAGGCCGCATTTTGCGATGCGGCCACCCGTGAAAAATTACTCAAACAACTGGAGCCTACCTCATGAGTGCGTCCCCTCATTTGACAGTCGTTAATCACCCTCTGGTTCAGCACAAGTTGACCTTGATGCGGGAAAAGGGAACCTCCACTGCAGTGTTTCGGCAATTGCTGCGCGAGATAAGCCAGTTTTTGGCCTATGAGGTCACACGCGATTTGCCGCTGGAAACCAAGCACATTGAAACTCCGGTTCAAGCGATGGATGCCCCGACGCTGGCGGGGCGTAAGCTGGCGCTGATCTCAATTCTGAGGGCTGGAAATGGTCTGTTGGACGGGATGTTGGAGCTGATCCCATCGGCGCGCGTGGGCTTTGTGGGCCTGTACCGCGATGAAGAAACGCTGCAACCTGTGCAGTATTACTTCAAGGTGCCAGAGCACATGGATGACCGCATGGTGATTGCTGTGGACCCAATGTTGGCGACGGGTAATTCATCGGTGGCGGCGATTGATTTGTTGAAGAAATCGGGCGCAAAAAACATCTGTTTCTTGTGTTTGCTGGCTGCTCCGGAAGGCGTTGCGCGGATGAAGGAAGCCCACCCAGACGTGCCGATTGTAACGGCTTCAGTAGATAGTCACTTGAATGACAATGGATATATTGTTCCTGGGCTAGGGGATGCGGGCGACCGTATGTTCGGTACAAAATAAGGTAGTTTCTGACTTTACTTGATAGTGTCTCTGTTGCATTGTGACCACTATATTTAGTGGGGACTAATATGCGACTTTTGCGGTTACTGTCAGTGTCAATTCTAGCTTTAAGCATGGGCCTTATCGGCGCAGATGCGCAAAATTTGCGCAGCAACAGTGGCCCTGCGGAGAACCCTCCTGCATCCTTTAAAGGCAAGCAATATGTGGACAGCCGCGGCTGTGTTTATATTCGCGCGGGCTTTAGCGGGAATGTGACTTGGGTGCCTCGGGTAACGCGGTCGCGCAAGCTGGTATGCGGGCAAACGCCAAGTTTGAAGTCCGCGTCACGCACAGCCAAAGCGGCGCCACGTGCAGCGAAAGCCCCTGCCCAAAACGTGGTGCGCAAATCCGTTGCACCAAAGATACCCAAAGGTGCGAAGGTCGTCCGCCAAACGACCACAGTCATCCCCGCCGCGCCAAAACCAACAACGCGTGTCGTTCGCAAATCTGTCGCGGCCCCCAAGCCGCAAACCCGCGTAGTGCGCAAACAGGTAGCCGCACCAGCGGCGCAACCGCGCGTCGTCCGCAAATCTGTAGCAGCCCCGCAGCCACAAGCCCCTGTCGTGCGTAGGCAGGTGAAGAAAGGGCGGGCAACCGCGCAGCCTAAGGTGATCTACCGCTGTGGCGACGCCAGCGATTTCAGCTCTCAGTTCATCAATGACGGAGCGCGCTGCGGCCCGCAAAATGCGCGAACCCGCAGCGTGATCCGCGAAGAGGTTTCACCCCAAAGCCACAACCAAGCCCCACAAGGTCAACGGGTTGGACCAAAAGGGGCCAATCGCAAGATTGCGGAAGCCAGCCTTCCTATTCCGAAAGGTCACAAGGCCGCTTGGAAGGATGATCGCTTGAACCCGCTGCGCGGCGTTGGCACCACGTCTGGCAAGGCGCAAATGAATTTGGTGTGGTCCAACACCGTACCGCGCTACCTTATCGATCCGGCGACGGGAAAGAGGGCGACAGCCAAGCAAATGCGGGTCCTAGGGATTTTCTAAGCCCCCGCTTGATAAGCTATTCTGCGCAAATTTCCTGCAAGCTGATCCAATCCCCATCCGAGATAAGCCGTGGGGCTTCTGTGTCACGGTAGGGATCGGCCTCGATCAGGTTCAGGGTGGTTTCCCCTGTGACATCAACAGCGTAGGCATAGGGGCTAGCGGCCACCTTTGCAGTCGCAAAACGATCAAGAAGCAGATCGGAATTGGGCGCAGGCAAAGGTTTGGCCAGCAGTGTTTCGGCATAGTCGCGCAACACTTCATCCTTGATCTGCCCCGTGGTGAGAAGGTGCAGCATTGCCGCCCCTCCGGCCTCTTCGAGCAGCAATTCCATCGGGTCTATGTGGCTCGCTTGCTCTGTTGCGGCCAGCATATACCCTGCGACAACATCCGCTGCGTCATGGTCCTCGACCAACGTGCGGTTCAGCAAAAGCAACCCACCAGGAAGATAGAGCGCCCCATCAGGTCCTGACGGCACCACATAGGCTTTGCGCAGGCCATCCCCTAGCACGCGCGCCTTCAGTCGCGCTAAGGCCGCAGCCCCGAGGTTGGACCGGCAGGTATCACCTGTAAGACGTGTCATATGCCCCAGCAGTGCGGTGCCCACCGCGAGGCGTTTGCTGTCGGGAACTACAGAAACCGTATGGCGAACCAATGCGCCCGGAAGCCAAAAGTAGCCCAAAGCACCAATCGCGGCGATAAGGCCGGTGAACACGTAAAGCCGCAGACGCCCACGGTGGGGGCGGCGTCGCTCCACGGTTTTGCGGATTTTCTCAAGCGCGTTGATAAGCGTGTCATCGTCGAGTTCCAGCTCTTCGCCGGCATCAGGGCCAGGGCGAAACAAGGCGGGGCGCGCACCTGGGTTCAGACGCTCGATAGCTGGCAGCGACCAATGCGCCAGCGCGGTGTCAGTTTTATCTTGAATGACTAAAGTGGCGTCCCCAAAGGAGACCAGAACGTCACGACGTTGGGCATCTGGGCTTTCGCGCCAAATGCCTGTTGTTTCCAGACGATCATATTCTTTCAACGCCGTCATTCGCCGCGGCTGCCTGTTTTATTATGCTATCCCGATAGAATAGCTTGAAATCCGTGCTGGCTCAACGGGTTTACAAGCAACGATGTGCGAATTCACGCAGGCGACCTATCTCACAGCGCCTTGGCGACGTCCCGCAATTCAAACTTCTGGATCTTTCCGGTCGAGGTTTTGGGAAGCTCTTGAAACACGATGGCCTTGGGTGTTTTGAACCCCGCCAGATGGGCGCGGGCATGGGCGATCATTTCTTCCTGAGTAGCCTTGGCGCCTGCTTTCAGCTCGATAAACGCGCAAGGCACTTCGCCCCATTTGTCGTCCGGTTTGGCAACAACCGCACAAAGAGAAACGGCAGGATGGGACATTAACACACCCTCGACCTCGACAGAGGAGACATTTTCCCCGCCAGATATGATGATATCCTTGGCGCGATCAGCAATCTGAATATGCCCGTCAGGGTGCTGAACAGCAATATCGCCGGAGTGGAAGTGGCCGCCTTCAAAGGCTTCCTGCGTGGCGGCGGGGTTTTTGTAGTACCCTTTCATCACCGCGTTCCCTCGCATGACGATCTCGCCTTGGGCCGAGGCATCCATCGGCACTTGGGTGTTTTGCGCATCCACGACGGTGACATATTCCATCATTGGCATGGCCACCCCTTGGCGGGCCTTCAAGGCCGGTTTTGCGTCGTCGGGCTGCGCATCCCAATCAGGGTTCCACAAAGATTCCGTCACATGCCCATAGGTCTCCGTAAGCCCGTATACCTGCGTGACATTGAAGCCCAAGGTTTCAATCTTTTGCAGCGTTGCGGGAGCAGGGGGCGCGCCTGCGGTGAAGACTTCTACCTGCTGATCGAAGGGCTTGCGGGCCGTATCAGAGGCGTTGACCAACATGTTCAAAACAATAGGAGCCCCGCCGAAATGCGTGACGCCTTCCTCCGCGACGGCTGTATATATCGCGTCGGCGGTGACATCGCGGCAGCAATGCACAGTGCCCCCCAAAACCGGCATCATCCACGTGTGGTTCCAGCCGTTGCAGTGAAACAGCGGCACGATGGCCAAAAACTTGGGGAACAACTGCATGCGCCAAGACACAACGGTGCCCATGGTCATCAAATAGGCGCCGCGGTGGTGATAGACGACGCCCTTTGGTCGCCCCGTTGTCCCAGAGGTGTAGTTAAGCGCGAGGCTTTCCCATTCGTCTTGTGGCATCTGCCAAGGGGCATCTGGATCCCCGTCTTCTAGTAGTTGTTCATAGGTTGGATGGCGGCCAGTGGCAGGATAGCCCGCTTGCGCGTCTGGCACTTCGATGATTTCGGGGCCGCCGCCCGCGCAGGCAGCTTTGGAGGCCTCGACCATGGGCAAGAACTGCGTGTCACATAGAATGACCTTCGCGCCTCCGTGCTCAAAAATATAGGTGACTGTGCTGCTATCAAGGCGGGTGTTGATGGTGTTGAGCACCGCACCGCAAGCAGGCACGCCGAAATGCGCTTCGGCTTGCGCGGGCAAATTGGGCAGGGCAGTTGCAACGACGTCCCCAGACGCCACCCCGCGTTTGGACAGCGCAGAAGCCAGCCGCGTCACGCGTGCATGATACTCAGCGTAGGTCTGGCGGATATTGCCGTAGACGATGGCCTCGCGGTCCGCAAAGACCTCGCGCGCACGGTTGAGATGTGAAAGTGGGGTGAGCGGGACATAGTTTGCCTCGCGCTTTTCCAAACCTGTCTCGTCAGTCATCCAGCCCATTGTCTTTCCCCCCTTAGTAGGCAACTCTGGAGGGGGAGATTGCCCAAGTCACAGCCGCTTGGGAAGAGGGTTTTTGCAACATAAGGGGTAAATGTATGACAATTGACACGATCCCCGAGCGCGCATCGCGTTATGACCCGCGTCAAGCGGCGATTCTGGCAGTGTTTGGCATGGTCAGCCTCTCATTCATTGATAATTTCGTTCCGGTGATCGCGCAGGACATTGGGCTTTGGCAGTTCCACGCCAGTCGCTCTGCAATGGTTTTGACGGGGGTGCTGCCGGTGGCGTTGATCATGGGGTGGCGTCTGAAAGCTCTAAGCTGGCGCGCCGTTGCTTGGCGGTCCTTTTGTATTTCCTTGGCGATGATCTTGTACTTCGGAGCGGTGGCATCCCTGTCTGTGGCGCAAGTTGCGGCGGGGCTTTTGACGTCACCAATTTTTGTGTTGCTGATTTCTTGGGGGTTTTACGGCGCAAGCATCGGGCGGTGGCGGGCAATGGCCGCGATCCTTGGCTTTGTTGGAGTGATGCTGGTGTTACGCCCGTTCGGGCAGGATGTGTCTTTGATGAATTGTGTCCCCGTCGCAGCGGGGATTCTATACGCCTTGGGGGCCATCGCGACCCGTCAATACTGCGCAGATGAAAGCGAAACCGTGCTGGTGCTATCCTTCTTCGGCGCGTCTGCAATCTGGGGTGTGCTCGGTCTTGTGATCCTGAGCGCAAAGGTCACGACCCCTGAAATCGACGGATTTTTTGGAACCGGATGGCAAGATTGGACCGCGCAGGCCCTCTTTTGGACAGCCGCGCAAGGGGTGGTTTCAGTCATAGGCATTGCTGCCCTGTTTCGGGCCTATCTGCTGGCAGAGGCCAGTCATGTGGCGGTTTTCGAATATTCCTTTCTTATTGCCGCGGGGCTTTGGGGATATGTGCTTTGGGGGACAGTGCCAGATGTGTTGGGAGTGCTGGGGATGGTCTGCATTATCGGGGCAGGGGTGGTCATCCTTCGGCGCAGTGAGGCGGTATGATCATCTCGCAGGGACGCAATTATATCTTCGTGCATATTCCCAAGACCGGCGGGACGTCTATGGCGCTTGCGCTGGAGGCAAAGGCGCGCGCGGATGATATCATGTTGGGGGATACGCCCAAGGCGGTGAAACGACGACGCAGAGTGAAGGATGTGCAAGCCGCGGGGCGGCTTTGGAAGCATTCTACGCTGCGCGATATTGTGGGGTTGGTGTCACAAGAGCAGATAGACGCTGCCAATGTCTTTACCATGGTGCGCAACCCATGGGACCGCGCGGTGAGCTACTATCACTGGTTGCGAATGCAGTCCTTTGACCACCGCGCGGTGCATTTGGCGCAAGAGTTGGACTTCAGCGGTTTCCTGAACCACCCGCATACAGTCGCGTCGCTTCAAGCCTCGACCTACGGCAGTTATGTGACAACGGCTTCAGGCCGAGAACACTGCGCGCATTTTGTGAGGCTGGAGCATCTGGCCGAAGACTTGCCCCATGTCGAAAGGCTTATTGGTTGCAAGCTAGGGACATTCCCTCATGATAATAAGTCGACACGTGGCAACTACCGCGAGGCCTATTGTCCGCTTGATCGCGATTTGATCGCGCAGGTCGCCGCGGCGGATATCGCGCGATTTGGCTACAAATTTTGATTGTTACCATTTTGGACACAATTTGCCCCAAAATGACCTTTTTGCCGCCGAATCCCTGACTCTTGCAAAAGCTATCCCTACCAAATCAACAGTAAGCAGACAGGTGTGGGACATGTTTTTTAAATCAAATCGCAAAGCTTCCAAAGTCGAACCATTGGTGCTGACGACTGCTCCAAGTGCTGGCATATTCGCTGGGACCAAAATTGCAACGCGTCACAGCTGGACTGCTATCGAAGACCTGAGCGTCGGCGACAAGGTTCTGACAGCCGAGCGGGGCGAACAGGAAATCACCCATATCGAAACCCGCGATCTTAGTCTCGCGTCCGCCAAAGCCGCCGCAGGTCAATGGCCGCTGTTGGTTCCGGAAGGTGCAATTGGCAATGATCACGCGATGCTGGTGTCCCCTGATACGCGCTTGGTCATCGAAGACGAGGCCGCAGGCGTATTGTTTGGCGAGGCATGTGTGACGGTACGCGCAGAGAATCTGATTGGGTACCGCGGCATTTCGCGGGCACGGGTCAACGGCGATCTGACACATGTCACCCTTCGCTTTGAAGATGCGCAAACATTGGTTGCTGAGGGGGGCGTGTTCTTGGACATTCCTGCGCCAAATGGGCTGTACCGCTTTACGCCACTCAATGACCGGCAGTCCCGCCTGCTGGTTCGCAATATGGGCGAAGTCGACCGCAAAGAGCGCGCGCGCCCTGTGGCCGTGGGCTGGATCTAACCAGAGCTCCGGCCGATTTACCCGCCGAGTTGCGGGCGCATCGCCTGATAGATTACGGCGGTTGCTACATTTGCCAAATTGAGCGAGCGCACAATCGGATTGCGCATGGGGAGGCTGATAATGCGGTCCTTCACGCCATCTAGGATTTCATCCGGCAAGCCTTTGGATTCGCACCCAAACACCAAATATGCATCTTCTTGATAGTCGGGTTCATAGACGTTTCGGGCACCGTGTTCCTCAAAGAAGTAGAGGGCGTCGCGCGGTGGCTTGCGCTCCTCCAGAAAGGTCTCCCAAGTTTCATATTCGCTCAGATGAACATGCTTCCAATAGTCCTGTCCCGCACGCCGCACCGCTTTTTCATCCAAAGAAAACCCATAAGGCTTGATGAGGATAAGTTCCAACCCAAGCGCCACGCATGTGCGCCCAATTGCACCGGTGTTATAGGGAATTTCAGGGGTGACCAGAACGATTTTCAAACGCGGATCAGACATTGGGTGCGGTGACCTTCTAGCTCGCGAGCGTAGGATCAGCCCGTCTTGCAGGTGGTGTTATCTTGCTTGCGCGTGTTTTGCTACTCCCAAGGCATCGAAGTGCAAGATACGAAAAATCCGGCCAAAAGGCCGGATTTAGATACTGTGTTTCAAAGATTCGTCTGGTTTACTTGGTTACGTAAACGACGGATTTACCCTTGCCTTGATCGCGCGTTACACGAATTTGCTTGCCGTTTGTTTCGACGATCTGGCAATCGCTGCCGAGATCCTTTTTGCCCAAGGAGGCGGACCGGCATGCGAAGCCCTTGGACCACTTCCATTTTCCCTTGAGCTTGGCCTCGCCGAATTTCCCACTCATCTTGCCGTTCTTACGAACCTTCCAGCAACCGGTTTCGTTGCAGTAGTTTTTCCCTGCGACCTGCTCAATGTAGTCCTCTTTGGATGTGATCCGCTTGAATCCATCTGCCTGAGCAACACTGGTCAAGAGGGCAAAAGAGGCTAGGGTCGTAATAATCGCACGCATGAGTTTTTCCTGTTTCAAAATACAATGCGCGTAGAATACTCATGCATGCGATGGTTTCAATCGATTATGCTGCCTTAGCCGGGTTAAAACGCCCGTAGAAGCTTTGGTTCTTGGCTGCCATGTCCTCCAACAGATCGGGTGCTTTGAAACGCTCGCCGTGTTGTTCGGCCAAGGCATTGGTGGTTTCTGCCGCCCAAGGGGTACCGACCATATCCAACCAAGACAGTGGACCGCCAGACCAAGGCGCAAACCCCCAGCCCAAGATCGCACCAACATCGCCTTCACGGATGTCCATCAGCACATCCTCTTCGAGTGCGCGAACGGCCTCCAAGACTTGCGCGAACAACAGACGGTTCTGAACCTCTGTCAGATCGGGTTGGTCGTCTGCCAAGGGGTATTTGGCCTCTAGCCCGTCCCACAGCAACTGACGTTTGCCTTTGTCGTTATACGCGTAGAAACCTGCGTTGGTTTTGCGACCTAGGCGGCCCTCATCGGCCATCCAAAACAAGATTTCATCTACAGCGTCATCATAGGCGTCGCCCATGGCGGCTTTGGTCGCCTTGGCGATTTTTACGCCCAGATCGATGGAGGTCTCGTCCACCAGTTGCAGAGGCCCCAACGGCATGCCGACCAGCTTGGCCGCATTTTCGATCAAGGCAGGGTTCACGCCTTCTTTGACCATGCGCATGCCCTCGTTGATGTAAGGGATAATGCAGCGGTTGGCGTAGAAGAAGCGTGCGTCATTGACCACGATTGGTGTTTTACGGATTTGGCGGGTGAAGTCCAAAGCCTTGGCCACCGCCCGATCGCCCGTTTCTTGGCCCTTGATGATCTCGACCAGCATCATCTTCTCAACTGGCGAGAAGAAGTGAATGCCGATGAAGTTCTCTGCACTTTCGGAGGCTTTCGCAAGTTCGGTGATCGGCAGGGTCGATGTGTTGGTCGCGAAGATGCAGTCAGGGCCAACCACGGCTTGCACCTTCTTGGTGACCTCGGCCTTGACGGCCACATCCTCAAACACGGCCTCAACGATCAAGTCGCAGCCTTTAAGCGCATCGTAATCCACCGTCGCGTTGATCAGGCCAAGCACGGTCTCTTTCTTCTCGGGCGTGGCCTTCTTGCGGGCAATGCCTTTGTCCATATAGGCCTCGGCGTAGGCTTTGCCTTTGTCTGCGGATTCTTGTTTGGCGTCGATCAGCACCACTTCTATGCCAGCCATAGCGGAGACAAGCGCGATGCCAGCCCCCATCATGCCCGCGCCAATGACACCGACCTTTTTGACCTTCTCATCCGCCACATCAGGACGCACCGCGCCCTTTTCCAAGGCTTCCTTGTTGATGAACAAAGACCGGATCATATTGGCCGAGCTTGGGTTCATCAGGACATGAGTGAACCAGCGGGCTTCGATCTTCAGGGCCGTATCAAATGGCACCATGGCACCTTCATAGACGGCTGACAGCAGCGCTTTGGCCGCGGGGTAGACGCCTTTGGTGTTGCCGTTGACCATTGCAGAAGCCCCGACGAAGGTCATGAATCCAGCGGGGTGATAGGGCGCACCGCCGGGCATTTTGTAACCCTTTTCGTCCCATGGCTTTACGATCTTTGGCTCGGACAAGACCCAAGCTTTTGCCGCAGCCAGCAGCTCGTCAGCCGGAACCACTTCATGCACCAAACCGGCCGATTTGGCTTTCTGCGGGTTGGACAATTTGCCCTCCAGCAGGAATGGGGATGCCCCCATGGCCCCCAACATGCGTGTCACACGGGTGGTGCCGCCCATGCCTGGGAAGATGCCAACCATGATTTCCGGCAGGCCGATTTTGGCCTTGGGATTGTCGGCCACAAAGATACGGTGGCAGGCCAGCGGAATTTCAAAGCCGATGCCGAGCCCCGTGCCTTGCATCGCGCAGGCAATCGGTTTGCCACCTTTGTTTTTGTCATCCATACCGCCGCGTTCGATCTTGCGGAGGATTTTATGGGTGTCCATCAATCCGTTCATCAAGCCTTTGGCGGGGTTGTCGCCCGCACTTTCCTTCATTTTAGCGATGATGTTGAGATCCATGCCGCCAGCAAAGCTGTCCGGCTTGCCAGAGGTGAGGATCACCCCCTTGATGGTGTCATCGGCCAAGGCCTGATCAATCAGCGCGTCGAGATCCAAGAACCCTTGTTGGTTCATGACGTTCATGGATTTGCCCACGGTGTCCCATGTGATGATGGCCACGCCGTCAGCGTCGGTTTTCAGTGTGAAATCGGTCATGTCCCTAATCCTCAAACGCGTTCGATAATGGTGGCGGCACCCATGCCGGAGGCGACGCAAAGTGTGGCCAGCCCCACCTCTTTGTCAGAGCGTTCCAACTCGTCCAGCAATGTGCCGATAATGATCGCGCCGGTTGCCCCTAACGGGTGGCCCATCGCGATAGAGCCGCCGTTAACGTTGACCTTGCTGTTGTCCACATCGAAGGCCTGCATGAAGCGCAATACGACAGAGGCGAAGGCCTCATTGACCTCGAACAGGTCAATGTCGGAAATCGCCATACCAGACTGCTTCATAATGTGCTCGGTCACTGGGACGGGGCCGGTCAACATGATGGTGGGGTCGGTGCCGATCTTGGCGGTGGCCCGAATTCGTGCGCGTGGCTTCAAACCATGCGCCTCGCCAAACTCCTTGGAGCCGATCAAAACAGCCGCGGCGCCATCAACGATGCCCGAGGAGTTCCCTGCGTGGTGGATGTGGTTCACCTTCTCAAGATGCGGGTATTTCATCAGCGCAACCTTGTCGAAGCCAGGCATGACTTCCCCCATGGCTTGGAAGGCTGGGTTCAAACCGCCGAGACTTTGCATGTCAGTCTGGGGGCGCATGTATTCGTCATGGCTTAGGATTTCCAAGCCGTTTTGATCCAACACCGGCACGATAGATTTGGCAAAGCGGTTGTCGTCCCACGCGGCCTTTGCGCGGCGTTGGCTCTCGACACCCAATTGGTCCGCTTGTTCGCGGGTAAAGCCGTATTCGGTCGCGATGATGTCGGCTGAAATGCCTTGTGGCACAAAGTAGCTGTCCATGGCGATGCTTGGATCCACAGCAATGGCCGCTCCGTCTGATCCCATCGGCACGCGGCCCATCATTTCCACACCGCCGGCGATATAGCCCATGCCAGCGCCACCTTTGATTTGATTGGCCGCAAGGTTTACGGCCTCCATGCCGGAGGCGCAGAAGCGGTTGATCGACAGACCGGGGATGCGTTCGTCCAGCTCCGAGGCCAAAACAGCCGTGCGCGCAAGGCAGCCGCCCTGTTCCATGACTTGGGTCGCATTGCCCCAGATCACGTCCTCTACAGCGTGGCCTTCCAACCCGTTGCGCGATTTGACCGCATTCAGGATGTTGGCGGACAGGCGTGCGGCGGTGACCTCGTGAAGGCTGCCGTCTTTTCGGCCTTTACCGCGCGGGCTGCGCACGGCGTCATAGATATAGGCTTCAGCCATAGGGAATTTCCTCCATCAGATTTAGGATCCCGATCCAAGCGGCAACGCTGCACAGCAACGCCGCAACTCCAATGGGAAGTTTATACGAAGCCAAGGCGTGTAGCCTTCGGCCGAATGTGTCGGTGGATCGCAGCGCCAGCACCGCGGCGCCTGCGATCGCGGGCAGCACCAGCCCCAATCCGTAGAGGCCAGCCATCAGCAGCATGCCAAAGGCACACCAAGCGCAAAACATGGCGGCCGCGGAGCCGAATTTATCGAATGTGTCTTCTGCGCGGATCAACGCGAGGGCGAGGCCGCAAAAGGTCATGCCGGTCAAGAATGCAGCGAGGATCATGGGCGATCCTCACGGTGATTAGCAGCTCGGAGAGCAGTCACACCCTGGTGTGCAATCGCAGCCGCCGCCACCGCAGTCCGCCCCGTAGCAACTCCCCCCTGCGGCATCCGGTGCCGCGGCAGGTGTGGCCGACGCCATGCTGCAGCAGGCTGCCGCATCGCACCCGCCCCAGCAACACCAGTCGAGCTTGTTGTACCAGCGATCTTTGCGGCGGTAGTTTTCCAATTCTTTACGCTCGTCTTCATCCAACTGCTGTGAATGAACCGCGCATTTAGACTTGGTGACAAGATGGGCCGCTTTGCAGTCGCGGAACCGCTGCGTGATCTTCGGCCAAGCGGCCCAAATCCCGTGGTCGCGGATCGCGTGTTTGACGTAGCCAGAGCACCCCGTGCCACCATGCACAACAGAATAGGCGCAGCGGTAACCCTTTCTGGGGGATAGATATTGTTGGTAGGCCCAGATGCCGCCAAGTGCCAATTTGCTGAACATAAACTCTCCGAAATACGAGGCGCAGAATTGCGCTCATAGGCAGAGAAATCCAGCAAAAAGTTAACCTGCGTGGTCATGCGGTGAACGCCGGTTTCATGAGGTCATAAGGATGCTTCCAACCTGGCAATTGAGAGATACGTGTGAGCCACGCGTCAATATGGGGCCAGTCAGCACGATCAAAGCCGAAGGGTTCATCGTAGAACAGATAGCTGCAGCACGACAGATCAGCCGTGGTCACCCCATCGCCGACGATCCAGTCCCGACCCGCGAGGTGATCGTTCAGCACAGCATAGGCGGCCTTGGTGCGCCCCAGCATAAAGTTGATCACCTCTTGCGGGCGTTTATCTTCGGGCAGGAAATTCATTAAGAACCGGAGCGGCCCAATCTGCGAAGAAAACTTGTGATTGTCCCACAAAACCCAACGAAGCACTTCGTATTTGTTTTCTGAGGTTCCGCCGAATTTTCCGGTTTGATCGACAACATATTGTTGAATGACCCCCGATTGGGTCAGGGTGATATCGCCGTCGACGAAGGAAGGAACCTCCCCCATCACGTTGATTTCTTTGAAGGCGTCAGAGCGGGCTTCTCCCTTAAAGAAATCCACAAAAACCGGCTCCCAGTCCATGCCCGACAGTTCAAGCGCAAGTGCGGCCTTGTAGGCGTTTCCACTTTCGCCAAAGCAATACAGTTTTGCGGTCATTTCTTACGGGCCTCCAGTTCAGAATTAAAAATGCGCAGGCGATGGGTCAGATTTGTTTCATCCGTCACGCTGCCGAAGTTTTCGAACAGAAACGACAGTGCCTCACCTTCGTCCAAGCCCGCCTCCGTGCTGAATTTCTTCAGTTTGCGCCATGCGTCTTCAGTCATGGCAAGGTTTACACGTCGGGTTAGTTTCAGGCGTTTGGGCATAGTCGTCTCCGCAAATTTGATGGGGCAGGGGGTGCCCTGCCGCCACTTTAGAAACTCGCCGCGTCGAGCGCCATAACCGTATCGGCTCCGCTTTCAATTCGCGCCAAATGCATACCCGTCGCGGGCAGTTGCCGCGCCATGTAGTATTTGCCGGTTGCGATCTTGGTTTCGTAGAAAGCCGTGTCTGACGCGCCGTTTTCCAATGCATCCATCGCGGCTTTGCCCATCTTCGCCCACATCAACCCGAGGCAGACATGGCCAAACATATGCATGAAGTCATAAGAGCCAGCCAAAGCGTGGTTCGGGTTCTTCATTCCGTTTTGCATGAAATACATGCCTGCGGCTTGAAGGTCTTTAGAGGCGGCTTTTAGCGGGTCGAGGAAGGATTTTTCATATTCCTCATTGCCGCTGTTTTCCTTGATAAAAGATTTGACGATCTCAAAGAAAGCCATCACGTGCTTGCCGCCGTCTTGCGCCAACTTGCGGCCCACCAGATCTAAAGCTTGAACACCATTGGCGCCCTCGTAGATTTGGGTGATCCGTGCGTCGCGGGCAAACTGCGACATGCCCCATTCCTCAATATAGCCGTGGCCGCCGTAAACCTGCTGGGCGGCTGTCGCATATTCGAAACCTTTGTCGGTTAGAAAGCCTTTGATCACAGGGGTGATCAGCGAAACGATGCCATGGGCGGCGTCATCATCGGCGCGCACATGCTGGTCGATCATATTGGCGCCCCAGAAGGTAAAGGCCCGCGCGCCCTCGATGAAGGACTTTTGGTCCATCAAATTGCGCCGAATGTCCGGATGCACGATCAGCGGGTCAGCTGGCCCGTCAGGGTTCTTCGCGCCGGTTACATCGCGGCCTTGCAAACGATCATTGGCGTAGATCACCGCGTTCTGATAGGCGGCTTCGGCTTGGGCGTAGCCTTGCAGGCCAACCCCGATGCGCGCTTCGTTCATCATGGTGAACATCGCACGCATGCCTTTGTGCTCGGTCCCCAGAAGGTAGCCAGTGGCCTCGTCGTAGTTCATCACGCATGTCGAGTTGCCGTGGATGCCCATCTTTTCTTCAATCGAGCCCACAGAAACGCCATTGCGCTCTCCAAGAGAGCCGTCTTCTTTGACGATGAACTTCGGCACAATAAACAAAGACACGCCCTTGATGCCCTCGGGGCCGCCTTCGATTTTGGCCAACACCAGATGGATGATGTTGTCTGACATGTCGTGTTCGCCCGCCGAGATGAAAATCTTCTGGCCGGAAATCTTGTAGCTCCCGTCGTTTTGAGGCGCAGCTTTTGTACGCATCAACCCCAAGTCGGTGCCGCAATGGGGCTCCGTCAGGTTCATCGTGCCGGTCCAGTCGCAAGACACCATCTTTGGCAGGTAGGTTGCCTTTTGCGCGTCTGTGCCATGCGCGTGGATTGCAGAGTAGGCGCCATGCGTCAGGCCTTGGTACATGTTGAACGCCATATTGGCTGCGGTGAACTGCTCCCCCACGGCCACGGCCAGAACATATGGCATGCCTTGGCCGCCATATTCGGGATTGCAATCCAGGGCGGTCCAACCGCCTTCTTTCATTTGGTCGAAAGCTGCCTTGAACCCCGTCGGTGTCCGCACAACCCCGTTTTCCAGTTTGCAGCCCTCTTTGTCCCCCACGACGTTGAGCGGTTGCAGCACTTCGGAGGCGATTTTGCCCGCTTCATCCAGAACGGCGGAGGTGAAGTTGGCCTCCAGCTCATCATAGCCAGGCACGGTTTGCGCGGAGACTTTCAGAACGTCATGTAGGACGAATTGCATATCTTTGACTGGGGCGGTGTAGCTGGGCATAGGGGCCTCTTTGCGAATTTGGTTACGTGGATTTAGGAGTTGGCCGCCTTGGGTAGGCTGCGCGAGGCGATCATTTTTTCTCCCCATTGCAGTTGGGCAGTCAGATCTACAATGGCTTCGTTCAATTCGTCGCGCTGTTTGATCATGTCGGCCAGTCGCTTTTGGCCAATCTCATAGGTCAGGGCAAACTGCGTCGCCTGCTGGTCGCCGATGTGATATAGATCCAGAAGCTGGCGAATTTCTTCCAGCGAAAAACCGAAGCGTTTGCCTCGCAAGATCAGTTTCAGTCGGGCGCGGTCGCTTTTGGTGAAAAGGCGGCGTTGCCCCTCTCGGATCGGGAACAGTAGTTCTTTGGATTCGTAGAAACGTAAAGTACGCGGAGTTACTCCGTATGCGTCACACATTTCACGAATGGTCATAGTATCCTCAGACATTTGATGTCCTTTACTTCTACTTCGCGGTTTCGATGCATTGGACATGTTGAACGTGATCCAACCATACAAGCATTGTTGACGTTAACGTAAATGTAACGTGGCGTCAGAACTGAGGTGACGTAATGTCAGGAAATTTTTAGGGGGATTTAGCGCAACTTTTGCAAACCACCGCCTGACAAGATAGTGACGCCTTGTGAACAGATTTCCCCGTAAAGCCCATATAAATAAGGGGGAACTGCAAGGGGTATTTCCCCGCAACTGCATTTGGCAAGGGTTCGGATTGGGGCGCGCCACGGATTTTAGGGGACTACAATCCTGCTGCCACCTGATCGCGAAGGGTTTGAAGTTCAGCGATTGATTCTTCGATCTGTTGCTTGCGGCTGAGCAGTTCGCCCATCTGTTTGTCCGCAAACTCGATCACGGCTTCCATCTGAGCGCGGTTCTGGGGGTCCGAATTGTACATATCAAGCCACTGGCGGATGTCCTCCAAGGGAAACCCGAATTTGCGGCCTCTCATGATCAACTTCATGCGCGCGACCTCGCGTGGGTGGTAAAAGCGCGACCGGCCTTCGCGTTCCGGGCTTAGAAGTTCGATGTATTCGTAGTAACGAAGGGTCCGCGGTGTCACGTCGAACTGGGCACACATTTCTTTAAAGGTCAGGCGGCTGTCAGATGCCATAAGCAGCTCCGTATCTCATCCGGTATCCCTTCATGCAGGTTTCGTCACGAATACCTTTGCATAGGTAACGCGACCATTCTAGTCGCCCTTGGGTGGGAATTTTCAAACTTATCAGCAATGCGCGCCTTGGCGCTGGTGCGGAAAGCTGCCACAAATGTGCATATGAGTACAAAAACAGACCGCATGACATTCGCCCGCCAGTTTTTGGACGCCATTCCGCACTCCCGCGCTTTGGGGATGTGTTTGGACGAGATCGGGGAAGGGTATGCTGTGTTGTCGATGCCCTATGACGAGCGATTCATTGGCAACCCGTCAACTGGTGTGATCCACGGTGGGGCTGTGTCGGCCTTGATGGATACATGCGGGGGGACTGCTGTGATGTCGCATCCGCAGGCGCACGGGGGAACCGCCACGATTGACCTGCGCATCGACTACATGCGTGCCGCAACGCCTGGCCAGCGTATTCGCGCAAGGGCGGAATGCTATCACGTCACGCGCTCTGTAGCCTTTGTGCGTGCGACGGCCTTGGATGACGATACGGAAAACCCTGTGGCGTCCGCCACCGGTGCGTTCACATTTCAACGGGCGAAAGGGGCTTAGGTCATGCGTAAACCCGAACCGGTTCAGGTGATCAAAACGCGCCGAGATGCCGCCTTGCACGGCTTGGTTCAAAGCGTGCCCTACATTCAGTTTCTGGGCGTCGAATTCGACCGGCGAGGGGATGAGCTGACGGCTGTCTTGCCGTACCGCGAGGAACTTATCGGGAATCCGATGCTGCCGGCCTTGCATGGGGGGGCGACGGCGGCCTTCTTGGAAATTACCTCGATCATCGGGCTGACGTGGTCCACCATGTGGTCCGATATGGAAGACGGCAAACTTCAAGATGGGGCACTGCCGGTTATTCCCAAGACCATCGACTTTACTGTGGACTACCTTCGCTCTGGCCTGCCGCGCGATGCTTATGCGCGGGCTCGGGTGAACCGGTCGGGGCGACGCTACGCTTCGGTGCATGTAGAGGCGTGGCAGGACAATCGTGATCGTCTATTTGCCCAAGCAACTGGGCATTTCTTGATGCCAACACCTGATGGCAGCTGACCCCGCCGCGCAGGACCTAACCCACGGGCGGGTTCTGAAAATAGCTCTTCCCATTGTGATTTCAAATGCCACCGTCCCGATCCTTGGGGCGGTGGACACTGGGGTTGTGGGGCAAATGGGGCTCGCCGCGCCCATTGGGGCAGTGGGGATCGGCGCGATTATTCTGTCGGGGCTGTATTGGTTGTTCGGCTTCCTGCGCATGGGGACCGCGGGGCTCACCGCGCAAGCCCATGGAGCAGGGGAGACCGGCGAGGTCGCAGCACTGCTGTCACGCTCGTTGATGATCGGGGTCGCGGCCGGACTTGTGATCATGGCCTTGCAAATTCCGTTGTTTTGGGGGGCGTTCCAGCTTTCCCCTGCCAGCGCCGAGGTTGAAGACCTTGCCCGAGACTACATGGGCATTCGTGTGTTTTCCGCCCCTGCCGCGATTGCGATTTACGGAATAACCGGCTGGTTGATCGCATTGGAGCGCACCAGAGCGGTATTGGTGCTGCAGGTTTGGATGAACGGGCTGAACATCGTTCTCGACTTGATCTTTGTTTTGCAATTGGGCTGGGGCGTCGAGGGCGTGGCCTTTGCGACGTTTCTGGCGGAATGGTCCGGTCTGGGCCTTGGGCTTTGGCTGTGCCGCGACGCCTTTCGCACACCGGCTTGGAAAGACTGGCCTCGGGTGTTTGACCGGATGCGCCTGACACGCATGGCGGCGGTGAATTCGGACATCATGTTGCGGTCGATCCTGTTGGAGGCCGCGTTTATTTCCTTCTTGTTCTTTGGGGCGGACTTTGGCGATGTGACGCTGGCGGCGAACCAAATCCTGCTTCAGTTCTTGCATATAACGGCTTTCGCATTGGACGGGTTTGCCTTCGCCGCCGAGGCCTTGGTGGGACAGGCGTTGGGCGCACGCAACCGGTTGCGTTTGCGGCGCGGCGCATATCTGACAACGCTTTGGGGGGTGATTGTGACGGCTGGGCTGGCGCTGTGCTTCGCGCTGTTCGGGGGGCAGATTATCGACGTGATGACCACCGCCCCCGAAGTGCAAGACGAGGCGCGCAGCTACCTGATCTATATGGTCGTAGCCCCGTTGATCGGCGTCTATGCGTGGATGTTGGACGGAATATTCATCGGGGCTACGCGCACGCGCGACATGCGCAATATGATGGCGGTATCCTTCGTGGTGTATTGCGGCGCCTTGGCTGTGCTGATGCCGGTCTTGGGCAATCACGGCCTATGGGTCAGCCTGCTGATTTTATTCGTGGCGCGCGGGATAACGCTGGGTTTGCGTTACCCCGCATTGGAGGCAGAGGCGACTTAAAGCCAGTCGTTGCGCCCTGTTCCTACGGCATCCGCGATATTGGCAAAGCCGTCGCGCTCCAAGAGGGCGTCGAGCCCTTGGGCGATGTCACCGGCCAAGGACAAACCGCCGTAAACCATTGCCGTATAGATCTGCACCGCGGATGCGCCCGCACGGATCTTGGCATAGGCCTGATCCGCCGAGCCAATCCCGCCTACGCCCACAAGGGGCATTGCGCCATCCAGAAGCTGCGACAGGCGGGCCAGCACGCGGGTGCTTTTCTCGAAGACCGGTTGCCCCGAAAGACCTCCTGCTTCGGATCTATAGGGGGATTTCAGGCCGTCGCGCGACAAGGTGGTGTTGGTCGCGATGATGCCTGCCAAACCGGCCTCAACGGCGACCTCGGCAATTTCACCCAAAGCGTCATCGTCCAGATCGGGCGCGATTTTCAGGAATACGGGGATCGGAACACGCAATTCCGCCCGCGCCGACATGACACCCGACAATAAGGTCGACAGTGCAGCGCGGCCTTGCAAGTCGCGTAGCTTTTCGGTGTTGGGTGACGAGACATTCACCGTAGCGAAATTCACATGCGGCCCGCAATGACGCAACACGGTCGCGAAGTCCTGCGCGCGGTCTTCGCTGTCTTTGTTGGCCCCAAGATTTAGGCCGACCGGTACGCCAACAACCCGTGATGCAAGGCGCTCTGCGATGACATCCATACCCTCGTTGTTGAAGCCGAAGCGATTGATCGCGGCTTGGTCTTCGGTGAGGCGAAACAGGCGCGGCTTCGGGTTGCCTGGCTGCGGACGCGGGGTCGCGGCGCCGACTTCCAAAAAGCCGAAGCCAGCTTGAGCCAAAGGTCCGACAACTTCTGCATTTTTGTCAAACCCTGCTGCCAATCCAACAGGGTTTTTCAATTCCATGCCCGCCAATGTGGTGGACAGGCGGGGGGAAAGAATGGGGCCTTGTCCAAACCCAAGCCCCATTTTCAACGATTGTATGGCCAAGCCATGTGCGCGTTCAGGGTCGACGCGGTGCAGGCCTGCAAGGGCTATGCGTTCTAGGGCTTTCATGTCAGCTCCTTTGGGAAATCATGGGTCGTGCCGTTCCACGCAAGAGGGGCTGCACTGGTGACTTCTGACAGCTCCCAATCACGGTACAGATGCGGGAACTCAGCGCCGCCTCGTGACACTTCCCACTTCAACGCGGAATCCGTTGGGGCCTTGCCCCAGACCAGCCACAGGTCCGTTTGGCCTGTGAAATGCTTGGCGGCGGTCTCTTTTGCCTGCGTTGCGGTGGAGAAATGAATGTAGCCATCCGTCAGGTCGATTTGCGCGCCGGTGAAGCGTGAAGTCGCCTGAAACTTGGACCACGCATCAGCGGTCATGATCTTGTAAATATTCATAGGTCTCACATGCCCTGTGCTCAAAGAGTGGTCAAGTCACCGCGCTGTCACATGGTGACGTTACGCCACTGCACGGAGGGGGCTTTGACTCCGTGCATCATTCGCGCCACTCTGACGCTAGAATTTTAGAATGGGGGACCATCCATATGCTTAAGACCTTTCTCTCCAGTGCCGCAGCTCTCACCCTGACCACGGGGATTGCCGCCGCCGATTACTCCTTAACGATTTTGCACACCAACGACTTTCACGCCCGTTTTGAGCCGATCAGCAAATACGACAGTGGCTGTTCCGGCGAAGATAATGCCGAAGGAAAATGCTTCGGGGGTTGGGCGCGTCTGGTGAATGCCGTCAAAGAGGCGCGCGGGCGCAGCAACAACGCCATCCTCGTGGATGGGGGCGACCAGTTCCAAGGCTCACTGTTCTACACCTACTATAAGGGCAAGGTCGCAGCCGAGATGATGAACGGCTTGAAATATGACGGCATGACAGTCGGGAATCACGAATTTGATGACGGCCCAGAAGTTCTTGCGGGTTTCATGGACTCCGTTGGATTTCCCGTCTTGATGTCCAACGCTGATGTGTCTGGCGAGCCTGCTTTGGCAGACAAGTTGATGAAGTCCACCGTAATCGAGCGCGGCGGCGAGAAGATTGGCCTGATCGGCCTGACGCCGCTTGATACCCCTGATCTGGCGTCTCCGGGCAAGAACATCACCTTCACAGACCCGTCTGAGGCGGTTCAGGGAGAGGTTGATAAACTGACCTCCGAGGGGGTGAACAAAATCATCGTGCTCAGCCACTCCGGCTTTATCGTCGATAAAATGGTGGCGTCTAAAACCACCGGTGTTGACGTTATTGTTGGCGGTCACTCCAACACGTTGTTGTCAAACACCCAAGAGCGCGCCGAGGATATCTACCCTGTCATGATCAATGACACCGCGATTGTTCAAGCCTATGCCTACGGGAAATACCTTGGTGAGTTGAACGTCTCCTTCGACGATGACGGCAAAATCACCGAGGCCAAAGGCGAACCGATCCTCATCGATGGTCAGGTGGCCGAGGATGAAGCTGTCTTGGCCCGTGTGAGCGAATTGGCGGCTCCGTTGGAAGAAATCCGCAACAAGGTGGTCGCCCAATCAGGCGAACTCATCAACGGTGACCGCGCGGTTTGCCGCGTTGAAGAATGTGCAATGGGCAACCTTATTGCGGAAGCCATGTTGGATCGCGTGAAGGACCAAGGGGTGACCATATCCATTGCGAATTCGGGCGGCATCCGGTCCTCGATCGACGCAGGTGACGTGACCATGGGCGAGGTGCTGACGGTGCTGCCGTTCCAGAACACCCTGTCCACGTTTGAAGTCACCGGCCAAACGGTGATCGATGCGTTGGAGAACGGAGTGAGCCAAGTGGAAGAGGTCAAAGGCCGCTTTCCGCAGGTGGCTGGCCTTCAGTTCAGCTGGGATGCTTCGGTCGCACCAAATGAGGGGCGCATCCAAGCGGTTGCTGTGAAGGACGGCGATGCTTGGGTCGAGATTGATCCTGCCGCGACCTACAAACTGGTGTCCAACAATTACGTGCGCGGTGGCGGGGACGGCTACAAAATGTTCACCTCAGCAGCAAACGCCTATGACTTCGGTCCAGATTTGGCTGATGTTTTGGCAGAATACATGGCTGCTCAAGGTCCGGTTAAGGCCTTCACAGACGGGCGTATCGTTAAAAAATAGGCCCGTTTAAAAATAGGCCCGTTTCTGGCTGTCTGAGGTGTCGGGCAGCCAGTATCGCTGCCGCGAATACCAACTCACAAAAAAAAGGCCCCGCTGACAACAGCGGGGCCTTTAAATTGTTCAAGCCTAGGGCTTATTCGGCAACTTCATCGCCGTTACCGTCGCCGGAAAGCTCGTAGCATTCCGGTGCTTCACCCGTTTCAGGGGAGCCAAAGCCGCCTTTGTAGTTTTCGTTGAACGTCGATTTGAAGCACAATGTCATCTCGGCCAACAAGGTCACTTCCTTCTCTTCACCCGGGGCGATCGGGCCGGAGGACCAGCTGTCGTCAATTGCGGTGACGTCGTGGATTTCGTCTTCTTGGTTCTTAACCGTGATTGTTTGCCCAACGCTTGCCAAAATCAGGGGTGGGAAAAACACACCGCCACGAATGTCGACGTGACGCTCGTTGATCGGATCGTCGTAGCCGGTGACTTCGTCTTCGTTGCTCACATCTTCTGCGGCAGCAACACCAGCGGTGAGTGCAACGGCGCAGGCTGCACAGCTCATTACAAATTTACGCATTTCAAATTCCTCACGGGTTACGCATTGGCGATTCTTTGCCAGTTATCTGAACGCTGTGATGCCAAAAGATTGGGGCAAGAGTGGGGCGTTAACCATGCGAATTGGAAACAACGTGTTGCTGAATCGGGAACAACCTATGCCGAGGTAGAAACCCAAAAGGGGCCGACATCTCTGCCAGCCCCCCCGTGAATGCATTGTGACGCACTAACCTTGTTTCAAAGGTGAGCACATTCTGGAATTGGGGTGATCAGAGTTCCATCCGCTTTCCATTGCAGTAAATTGTCAACGGTCAGCGCCCCCATCGCCGCGCGGGTCTCGCGGGTGGCGGATCCAACATGTGGCAGAAGGATTGTGCGCGCGGAGGTTTTCAACGCGTTAGGGATATGCGGCTCGCCTTCGAACACATCAAGGCCTGCACAGCCCAGCTTGCCGCTGTCCAACGCCGCAATTAAGGCGGCCTCGTCCACGACGCTGCCACGCGAGACGTTAATCAACATGCCCTCCGGCCCCAAGGCCTCCAACACTTCCCTATTCACGATCTTATCGGTCGAGGCCCCTCCAGGGGTGATGCACACCAGCACATCGCAATCAGCGGCCATTTCAACAAGGTTACTATAGTAGTCAAAGGGGACGTCCTTTTTGCTTCGGGTGTGGTAGACGATCTTTGCGTCGAAGATCGACAGGCGTTTCGCGATCTCCTGACCAATGCGTCCCAATCCCAAGATGCCAATTGTCTTGCCATCAGGCGAGCGCGTCAAAGGGGCATTGCCCTGCATTTCCCAATCGCCAGAACGCGCCCAAGCCTCATCGCGCCGAAACTCGCGCATGCCGGCAAGCAACAGAAGCAAAGCTGTATTTGCGACTTCACCATTCAGCACATTCGGGGTGTGTGACACCTTGATGCCACGGGCCACACAGGCGTCGGTGTCGACCGCGTCATAACCCACGCCATATCCCGCAGCAGCTTTCAAATTGGGCAGGGCGGCCATGACGGAAGGTGGGATGCCGTGATGCCCGTTGGTCATGACGACTTCGGTCACGGCGCCATGCTCTTTGGCCCATAGGTCCAGATCAGCGATCTCGTCGAGCCGGTGAATGGTGAATTCTGTCGTTAGCCGTGACAGCATCTCATCGGTTGCATCACCGATCATCAGCAAATTGGGGGTACTCATGTGTCTTGCCCCACTGTTTGGCGTTGCATCCCGAGGCCCTCAATCGTGAGCTCCATCACATCGCCGGATTTCAGGAACACTGGGTCCGGTTTGATTCCAAGCCCGACACCTGGGGGAGTCCCCGTGGTGATCACATCACCTGGATGCAGGGTCATCAAAGAGGACAGGTGTTCAATGATCTGTGCCACGGTGAAGATCATTGTGTTGGTGTTTCCGGTTTGCATGCGCTTGCCGTTCACATCCAACGACATGGCAAGGTTTTGCACGTCGCCGACCTCATCCTTGGTGACAAGCCACGGGCCGGTTGGCCCAAAAGTGTCACAGGATTTTCCTTTCGTCCATTGGCCGGTCAACTGTGTTTGGTAATGGCGCTCTGACACATCATTCACCACGCAGTATCCCGCGACATAGTCCAAAGCATCTGTTTCGCTGACGTATTTGCACTGCGTCCCAATGACGACGCCCAGCTCAACCTCCCAGTCCGTATGGGTGGAGCCACGCGGCATAATCACATCATCATAGGCCCCCACAATCGCTGAGTTCGCTTTAAAGAATAAAATTGGATGCTCGGGGATGTCGGCCCCTGTTTCTGCTGCGTGGTCAGAGTAGTTCAGCCCGATGCACAAAAACTTGCCAATACTGCCCACGCATGCGCCCAAACGAGGGGTGCCATCCACTTTGGGGAGGCTGCTGGCGTCGAGGCCGCGCAGCGTCGACAAGGTTGCCTCTCCCAGATGCGCGCCATCAATGTCACTGACATGGGCACTAAGATCCCGCAGCTCTCCGTTGGCATCGATCAGGCCCGGCTTCTCTGCGCCCACCGCGCCGTAACGTACAAGTTTCATGTCAAATGCTCCCTAGTGGTTGTCGCGCGGCATGTATTTGCGAGCGATGTCTTGATAATTTGTGGCCCCGTCTAGGGTCATGCCTTCTGAGAAAGGGCGCACCATGTTTCGGAAAATTTCCTGCCAAGGCGTCTGGCTGTCCGGCACGTCAATTGAACCATTCACCAGCGCTTCGGCTCGTTTCTTTAGCTCGTCGTCAGCCACCAGCATGTCGGCGGTGCATTTCCCCAGATCAATCCGAATGCGGTCACCGGTTTGGACCAGTGCCAAACCACCCCCATCAGCCGCCTCAGGGGAGGCATTTAATATAGACGGGCTACCTGATGTTCCCGACTGGCGGCCATCCCCCACACAAGGCAGGGCGTGAACGCCTTTTTTCAGCAGATGAGACGGGGGCCGCATGTTCACGACCTCTGCTCCGCCCGGATAGCCCTTCGGACCCGCACCACGCATGATCAAAATGCAGTGCTCGTCAATTGCAAGGCTCTCGTCATCAATCTTCCGGTGAAAGTCCTCGGGGCCGTCAAAAACGACCGCGCGGCCTTCAAAGGCATTGGGGTCGTTCGCGTTTGAGAGATACCGGTCGCGAAACTCGTCCGAAATGACGCTGGTTTTCATAATGGCTGAATCGAATAGATTTCCTTTGAGATTGATAAATCCGGCGTCCGTCAACATCGGTTCCGTTGCAGAGTAAATCACATCGTCATTGCCGGTTCGAAGCTCGCCACAGTTCTCAGCCACTGTCTTGCCATTTGCGGTCACAACATTCGGATGCGGTAACAATCCGGCCCGAAGCAATTCGCCAATGACGGCCGGAACACCGCCTGCACGGTGATAGTCCTCGCCCAGATATTTGCCCGCCGGTTGCAAGTTCACCAGCAACGGAATCTGATGGCCAATGCTTTGCCAATCATCGTTGGTTAGCTCAATGCCTAAGTGTTTTGCGACGCCGTTCAAATGAATGGGCGCATTGGTCGATCCACCAATGGCGGAGTTGACAACGATAGCGTTTTCAAAGGCTTCCTTGGTCATGATGTCGGAGGGACGTAGGTCTTCATTGACCATTTCAACGATACGCTGCCCTGTGTGATAGCTGATTTGCCCGCGTTCGCGATAGGGCGCTGGGATTGCGGCGGAGCCGGGCAATTGCATGCCCAAGGCTTCCGCCAAGGAATTCATCGTCGTGGCAGTGCCCATGGTGTTGCAATACCCCACGGAGGGCGTCGATGAGGCGACCAAATCCATGAAGCCATCGTCGTCAATCTCGCCTGCAGCCTGCATCTCGCGGGCCTTCCAAACAATGGTGCCAGAGCCTGTGCGCTCACCGTTGAACCAGCCATTCAGCATGGGGCCCACGCTCAGTGCAATCGCGGGGATGTTCACCGTAGCGGCGGCCATAAGTAGGGCAGGGGTGGTCTTGTCACACCCAATGTTCAGAACCACCCCGTCAATCGGGTACCCAAATAGCGTCTCGACCAAGGAAAGATACGCAAGGTTGCGGTCCAGCATCGCAGTCGGGCGCTTACCTGTTTCCTGAATAGGATGAACCGGTATTTCGATGACCGTCCCGCCTGCAGCAATCACCCCGTCACGAACGCGTTTGGTCAGCTCAATATGATGGCGGTTGCATGGGCTCAGGTCAGAACCTGTCTGGGCAATTCCAATGATGGGTTTGCCCGATTGCAGCTCTTCCCTTGTTAGCCCGTAATTCAAATACCGCTCTAAATACAGCGCGGTCATCTCTTGATTGTCAGGGTTGTTGAACCACTGCTGCGATCTTAGTTTCGATTTCTCGGCCATCTATACATCCCGTTAAGGTTCACGCGCGCCTGACACAGCAACGCCCCTATTTCCATTTGGTAACAAATACTCAAAAAGTGGCTTTACCCCGACCACCCACCGTCGATGACATGTGGCTGACCGGTCGTAAACGCACTCTCATCGCTCGCCAAATAGACCACAAGTGCGGCGATCTCTTCGGCGGTGGCCACGCGTCCCATTGGCTGTCGCGAAACGAACTGTGCTTTGGCCTCTTCATAGCTGCCCAGCTGCGCGCCCAACGCCGTCACGCGGTCGTGCCAGCTGGGCGTCTCAACCGTGCCTGGGCAGATGCAATTGCAGCGAATGCCTTTGGTGATGTAATCGACCGCAATGGACTTCGTCATCCCGATTACCGCGGCTTTTGAGGTCCCGTATATGAAGCGGTTTGGCGCGCCGATGATTGATGACAGCGCGCTCGACATGTTGATGATCGACCCTCCGCCGCGTTCCAACATTCCGGGCAAAGCAGCTTGCGCCATGCGCCACATGGCCTTCACATTCAGGTCAAACGCGAAGTCCCATTCGTCTTCCGTGGCCTCCAAGACCGTGCCCGTGTGAACGAAGCCTGCGCAGTTGAACAAGACGTCCGGTTGCGCTCTTGAAATGCCCGCTTTTACCGACGCCAAATCGCACACATCCAAGACGAAAGTTTCAATGTTATCGTGTTGTAGATCTTTCAAGGCATCGGCACTAACATCCGTTGCGAAGACCTTCGCACCTTCATCTGCCATGGCTAGAGCTGATGCGCGACCGATCCCCTGGGCCGCGGCGGTGACTATTGCCGTTTTTCCATCAAGCCTTTGTTTCATAGAAGTAATTTCTCTCTATACCGGCGGAGGTTTGGGTGGCTTAGAAGCCGGTTTTGCTCATGCTTCACGTCAAGGCCTAGCTCCAATTTTCTGAAGCTTCAACTCTTTTCACTCCCATTCGCTTCGCCTAATGTTACCGATAACAGAAACCATAAGCTCTGATAGGGACCAGAATGCCAGACCAAAGAATTGCACTTTTAGGCACCGGACTGATGGGCGCTCCCATGGCTCGGAATATCGCGAAATCAGGCGTTCAGCTCAGCGTTTGGAACCGCACGCGCAGCAAGGCAGATCCGCTGGCAGAGGTTGGCGCAACCGTGCATGACACAGTCGCCGAGACCGTCGCCGAGGCGGATGTTGTGATCTCGATGCTGGCGGATGGGGTCGCTGTTGGTCGCATGGTGATGGACGCCGAGATTACCGGCGCCATGTCACCCGGGGCCATTTGGATTGATATGTCGTCGGCCAAGCCGGAAGAGGCGCGCGCGCAGGCCGCGCATCTGGCGTCCCTTGGGCTCGGTCATTTGGATGCGCCGGTGTCAGGGGGCACCCTTGGTGCTGAAGACGCAACATTGGCCATTATGGCCGGCGGGACTGCGGATGTTTTCGACAAAGTCGCGCCGCTTCTCAAAACTATGGGGCGGCCTGTTCATGTCGGCCCGACGGGGTCGGGGCAGCTGTCCAAACTGGCCAACCAAGCGATTGTTGCGGTGACCATCGCGGCGGTCGCAGAGGCTATGTTATTGGTGCAAAAAGGGGGCGCTGATCCGGCGGCGGTGCGGGCAGCCCTCAAGGGTGGCTTCGCCGATAGCACGATCTTGCAACAACACGGAGAACGGATGACCACTGGAAACTTTGCCCCAGGTGGCTTGTCGAAATTCCAGCTCAAAGACCTCGACAATCTGATCAATGAATCCTCTCAACTGGGTTTGAGCCTGCCAGTGGCCGAAATGACCCGTGACCGCTTCGCCGATTTTTGTGAGACAATGAACGGTGCAGATCAGGATCACTCCGGCCTGTATCTAGAGCTGCTTAAGCGCAACGGATTTGACACATGAGGGCCCTGATCCTTGGCGGTGGTGGCATGGTTGGTCAGAGACTGGCTCAGCACATTTCGCTAAACGGGTTAGGGGGGCAACCCGTCGATATCACGCTACATGACATTGCCTTCCCGCCGGTCAAGATCGCCAAATGTACGCAAGTCATTGGGTCGATCGCTGACAAAGGCGTGGCGCAGGCCCTCGCAAAAACAAAACCGGATGTGATTTTCCACCTCGCTTCCATCGTGTCGGGCGAGGCAGAAGCCGATTTCACCAAAGGCTGGGCGGTGAACATGCATCCCACGTGGGAGCTTCTCGAAGGGCTGCGCGCGGAACAGGAAAGCGACGCAAGCTACCGCCCGCGCGTTGTGTTTACCTCTTCGATTGCTGTGTTTGGGGGGCCGTATCCCGACAAAATAGGCGATGATTTCCTAACGGCGCCTCAAACCAGCTACGGGGCCCAGAAATTGATTTGCGAGGCCATGATTTCGGACTTTTCGCGCAAGGGCTTCATCGATGGCATATCCATTCGCCTGCCAACGATTTGTGTGCGTCCGGGTAAGCCAAATGCCGCAGCGTCGTCGTTCTTTTCAGGGATTATCCGTGAACCTTTGAACGGGCAGGAGGCGATACTTCCGGTTTCCGATGCCACGCGCCATTGGCACGCAAGCCCGCGATCTGCGGTCAAGTTCCTCACCCATGCGGCGACGATTGACACAGAGTTGCTGCAAGGACGTCGCGCCCTCAACCTGCCCGGCGTAAGCTGTACTGTGGCCGAACAGATCGAAGCGTTGCGCGATCTCGCTGGGAACGACGTGGTGAGCCTTATCAAACCACAGCCCGATTCCGTGATTGGGAAAATCGTCGAGGGGTGGCCTCGTGATTTCGAACCGGACCGTGCGCGGGCATTGGGCTTTTCGGCCGAGGTCAATTTCAAAGAGATCATTCAGGTCTATTTGAACGACGACCTTCCGAAGCCCGCCTAGTTGAGCATATTGCGCGCAAGGTGGTCGCGGATGTGCTTGCGGCACGATGGTTCGTCGCGTGCAAGGGCCGCTTCCAGAATGGCGCGGTGCTCTTCTATGTTTTCGATGTAGTAGCCATAATTGGTGTCACGGGACACCAGTTGTTGGCGAAACTGGTCGTAAATTGTCTTGTAGGTCTCGCGTAGCAAGGGGGACTGGCAGGCCGAAATCAGCGTGTCGTGAAATTCCCATTCAGCATTCGACCAAAGGGCCAAAACATGCACAACCGTGCCCGCACGGCGGACTTCGCTTTCAATATGACTGATCTTGTGGTGGGCCGCAGACAGGCGGGCTTCCCATTCGATATCGCCGTGTTTCATCGACAGGCTGGCCCCTTCTTGTTCCAGCAAGATTCGGAACTGAGTGAGGTCATGTTGACGTTCTTTGGACGTGCGGCGGGCCCGAAATCCGCGCTGCTCCTCAAAGGCGACAAGCCCAGCGGTGGACAGTCGAAACAACACCTCGCGGATGGTATTTGCAGAGCAGCCGTAGGTTTGGCGGAGTTCCTCAGACTTGAGTTTTTCGCCGTGACCGAATTGCGCTGTGACTAATTTTCTGTGAAGATCATCATATATTGCTGGGGTTTCCATCTTCGAGCGGGTCGGTGTGTCGGTCATAAAGGCCTCTTTGAATTCTATCAGCGCCCTCGCGAATTTCCCGCAAGTTCACATCGCGACTGTTGTGGCGATGGAGTGTTCTCTACCTGATTTAATTTTGAAATTATAGCAAAATTTCAAGATTCACGAAAAAATAGAATTTTTGTTGGCAGCTACGGATTCGGTTGCTAGGGTCATCGAACGCAGGGTCTGAATACGGGTAACCGTAGACGACCCGATTTGCGGGAACGATAAAATTCGTCTGGGAGGACACCATGAAATTTATGAAAACCGCCGCGAGCTCTGTCGCTGCACTGGCCCTACTGGCCTCAGGCGCAATCGCTGACGGCCACGCCAGCACAAAATTGCGCATCCAAACGCACTATGCGCCTGAAACCGTATCCGGCAAACTGGCCGCTCAATACATCGACGACATTCAGCAGATGTCCGGCGGTGCTATCGAAGTCGAAATGTTCTATTCGTCTTCCGTTGTCAAATCGGTTGAGACATTCGACGCGGCCGCTTCTGGCATTGTTGACTGCGACATGACCGGTGGTGGCTACCAAACCGGTAAAAACTCCGCGTTCCAATTCGTGGGCGACATCATGGGCGGCTATGACACGCCTTACCAACAGCTGAGCTGGTTGTACTACGGCGGCGGTCGTGAAGCGGCTGCACCTTTGTACAACAAATACGGCATGGAGCTGATCGGCTGGTGGATCTACGGCCAAGAATCCTTCGCTTCTGGCAAGCCAATCGAAAAAGTGGCTGACTTCAAAGACTGGAAATTCCGTTCCCCCCCCGGCATGGAAACAAAGATCTTTGAAAAGCTGGGCGCCAAGCCAATCGTGATGGATTTCACCGAGATCTTTACCGCGCTTGAAACAGGTATCATCGATGGTGCTGATGCATCCGGTCTGGCCAACAACGTGGGTCTGGGTCTGTATGACATCGTAAAATATGCCAACTTCCCTGGCTTCCACTCGATGCCGTCTGATCACCTTGCATGTAACAAGGCCGTCTTCGATGCGATGCCGCCTGCGCACCAGCGCATCATGAAAGTCGGCATGGAAGCTTTGGCGCTTCGCACAGCGCTGACATTCGAGAAGAAGAACGCAGAAGCCGCAGCAGAGCTGCGTGCCCAAGGCGTTACACTGTCTCAGTGGGCTCCTGAAGACCTGCAAGAGTTCCGCAATGCTGCTCAAGCGACATGGCCGGAATTTGCCGACACTCCTGAGGCCAAAGCTTTGGTAGAGTCGCATCTTTCCTATCTGACGCAGCTGGGCCTCGTCAGCAAATAAGATCAAACAGGAAGGGCGGCCCATCTTAGCCGCCCTTCTCATTGGGTCTTAATGCACTAGGCTACATCCGAATAAATCGAGATTGAAAATGGGTGGCCTGCACAGATGTGTGCGGCCATTAGGGGGAGAAATTACGTGGATCAGAAATCTGGCACGCTTGTTGAGTGGCTTGTGCCCTTGGCATTCATTGTCTGCTCGGCTTGGATGATCTGGCATATGCCAGCGTTCATTCTTGACTGGGGCGGACACGGTGATCAACTCGCCGCTCACTTTGAACGCACCGACCTTGCGCCCGGCGTACCGGTGATCATAGGGCAATACATTGATCTGATCGATGTGTTGGCGTTGATCGGCATACCGGCCACGGCCGTTTGGGGCGTAATGACCGTGCGCCGCGCAGGGATGGAATTCGAGGCATGGGGTCCATTGGACCGCCTGTCGGTCTTCATTGGCCGCGTCACCATGCTGCTCATCGTTTTGCTGACTTGCGTTATGCTCTACGAGGTTTTTGTGCGCTACGTTCTGGACGCAGGCACGCTTTGGGCGAATGAGCTGTCGTTGTGGTTGGCATGTTTTGTGTTTCTATGCGCGGGGCTCTACGCCATGCAGCAGCGCAGCCATATTCGTATTTTCTTGCTCTATGACATCTTGCCGCGTCCCTTGCAGCGGGTTTGCGACGTCATCTCCACGACGCTGATCGTGATGTTCGCCTTCTTCTTGATTTATGGCGGCTACGGAGAGGCCTTCCAAAAGTTTGGTCGCTGGGAGCTGTTTGGCTCGGCATTCAATCCGCCCATTCCTGCAACGGTGAAGCCGACAGTGCTGATTGTTGTGGCTTTGGTGGCGGTTCAGGCAGTGGTCAATCTAATCTCTGACTGGAACGCCGAACCTGTGACCCATTCAGCCGCAGACGACATTGATGAAGAAGAAATCGAACGGCTGAAAAAAGCCGTGGGGGCAAAATAATGGATATCGGTACAATTTCTATGGTTCTAATGTTGGGCCTGCTGGTGCTGCTTGCGATTGGCATGCCATTGGGAATGGCCTCAGCCATTCTGGCGGTGCTGGTCCTTGTAATGAAGTTTGAGCCAGCGCTTCTCTCCGCACCTTGGACGTTCGGGGACGGGATACTCACCGGAAGGGCAGGCTCGGGGCCGTTAAACATTCTGGCCCAGAAGATATACGGGCTTTTAACGGACTATGTGCTCATATCCATTCCGTTGTTCATCTTTATGGCGTCGCTGTTGGAGCGCTCCGGCATTGCTAAGGACATGTATTCGTCTTTGAACATCTGGCTGAACCACACCCGTGGCGGTATTGCGATTGTGACATCCATCATGGCGGTGATCATGGCAGCCATGTCCGGTATCATCGGCGGCGAAGTGGTTCTGCTTGGGCTTATTGCACTGCCACAGATGCTGCGGCTTGGGTACAATCAGAACCTAGCCATCGGGACGATTTGTGCGTCGGGCAGCCTTGGGACGATGATCCCGCCGTCCATCGTGCTGATCATCTACGGGCTGATCACCGAGACGTCGATCAAGGCGCTGTTCACCGCGTCGTTCTTGCCGGGCTTTATGCTGGCGTCTTTCATCATCATCTACATCATCGTGCGCACGCAACTGCGCCCGCAAGATGCACCCTTGCCGGAGCCCGTCGAAGGCGAGCCGCGCGGCTGGGCCAAACTGGCTTTGTTCGGGGCGTTTATGTCGGTGTTGGTTGCTGGCTTCTCGGCAGTACTGTTCTTGCGTGCATTGTTCTTCACCGCCACTGGGCAGAATATCGACAAGGGGGATGGAGTTGATCCGATCTTCTGGGGAACCGCGGATTACGTGCCGTGGTTTGCGGGGCTGGTCGCGATTTCCTTGCTGTTGATTTTCTTCGCCTTCGGTCGCGAACGGACCAAAACCGGTTGGGACATGGGCAAAGGTCTTGTGCCGCCGATCGTGGTGATCGGGGTTGTGCTTGGCTCTATCTACGGGGGGATCACAGGGATCACCGAAGCCGCGGGGATGGGTGCATTTGCGGTGTTTGTGATTGCGGTGTTACGCGGTGAGGCGTCAAGTGATCTGGTTTGGGACTCGCTGATGCGGACGCTCAAATCCACGGGCACCATCATCTGGGTGACAATTGGCGCGGCGGCCTTGGCGGGGGCCTACACCATCGCAGGCGGTCCGACCTATGTCGCTGACTTTATCGTGGGCTCTGACTTGCCGACGATGGGGATCATTCTGGCGATGATGGTGATTTTGCTGTTCATGGGGGCATTCATGGATTGGGTCGGCATTGTGCTGCTGATCATTCCGGTGTTCTTGCCGATTGTTCAGCGCCTTCCGATTGAAGAGATCGGCCTGTTTGGCGAGCTGAACCCGCGTCACGTGGCAATCTGGTTCGGGGTGGTGTTCTGTATGAACATGCAGGTGAGCTTCTTGTCTCCTCCCTTCGGGCCAGCGGCCTTCTACCTGAAATCGGTAGCGCCTGCGCATATCTCGTTGACGGATATCTTCAAAGGCTTCCTGCCCTTCATCGGTATTCAGCTGATCGCTCTGTCGGTCTTGTTGATTTACCCGCCCATTGTGTCGCTTCTGCTGCCATAGCAAAACGTGACATAAGCAAGACAACAACATCGGCCGCGCCCCTTCCAAAAGAGGCGCGGCCTACCTTGGTTCCTTAGGCCACGAAACCTGCCCCGTAGGCCAATAGCAAAAGCAGACCCTATGAAAGACTTCATTCGCCTAGATGCCGACGACAATGTGGTTACTGCCTCACGTGTCTTGGAGGCAGGGGCATTGGTGGAAAACACCGCCACTACCACATTGATCCCCTCGGGACATAAGATCGCCACGCACGCGATTGCCGAAGGGGCACAGATACGCAAATACGCCCAAATGATCGGCGTGGCGTCTTGCGACATTGCGGCAGGTGATCATGTTCACACCCATAATTGCGACTTTGCCCCGACAGCGCAAAGCTACGAATTTGGCACTGACATGCGTCCCGTCGTTGCGGGAAACGGCGACAGCTTCATGGGATACCGCCGCGACAATGGCGGTGTTGGCACGCGGAACTATATCGCGATCGTCACCTCGGTGAATTGCTCGGCCACCGCGGCGCGCCGCATTGCCGATTATTTTACGCCCGAACGTCTGGCGGATTACCCCAATGTTGATGGGGTCTGCGCCTTCGTGCATGGAACGGGCTGCGGCATGGCGGGTGATGGCGACGGCTTTGAGGCGTTGCAACGCGTTATGTGGGGCTATGCGCGACACCCCAACCATGCCGGCGTGTTGATGGTGGGTTTGGGCTGCGAGATGAACCAAATTGACTGGCTGCTGGACGCCTATGGGTTGAAGCAAAGTGACAGCTTTCAGGTGATGAACATCCAAGGGGTCGCGGGGCTGCAAAAGACCATTGAGTTGGGCATCAAGAAGGTAGAGGCGATGCTTCCCATGGCCAATCGCGCGACGCGGGTGGAATGCCCCGTGTCGGAGTTGAAGGTGGCGCTGCAATGCGGTGGCTCGGATGCTTGGTCCGGCGTCACGGCCAATCCGGCGCTGGGGTATGCGTGTGACTTGCTTGTCGCCCAAGGGGGGACGGGCGTGCTGGCAGAGACGCCAGAAATCTACGGAGCCGAGCATCTTTTGACCCGCCGCGCTGTTTCACCAGCGGTAGGCGAAAGGCTGGTCGGCCTGATCGACTGGTGGAAAGATTACACCGAACGCAATCGTGGCTCGATGGACAATAACCCAAGTCCCGGAAACAAGAAGGGTGGGCTGACCACCATTTTGGAGAAATCCTTGGGGGCCGCGGCCAAGGGCGGAACCTCGCCGCTGACGGGGGTGTATAAATACGCGGAACCGGTCACGGCCAAAGGTTTCACCTTTATGGACAGTCCTGGATATGATCCGGCCGCAGTGACGGGGCAAATAGCAGGCGGGTGCCAGCTGGTGGTGTTTACCACGGGGCGCGGTTCGGCATTTGGCTCGAAGCCCAGCCCGACAATTAAGGTCTCGACCAATACAGAAATGTACCGCCGGATGGCCGACGACATGGACATCAATGCAGGCGACATGCTGACCGAAGGTGTGACACTGGAGCAAAAAGGGCGCGAAATCTACGCGTTGATCTTGGCTGTCGCCTCTGGGGAGGCGTCGAAATCCGAGGCTCAGGGCTTGGGCGACTATGAGTTTGTCCCATGGCAGATTGGCGCGGTCATGTAATGAAGCTGCTGATTGCGGGCATAGGGTTGATCGGGGCGCGCCATTTGCAGCACGCCCTGCAGATTCCGCAGATTGATGTGGTCGGTGTCATCGACCCGCAACTGACGCAAGCCGAGGTGGCGCATTTCGCCTCCATAGACGCCGTGGATGTAGAGGCAGACGCCATCGTGATCGCCACCCCGTCCCATTTACATGCAGAGCACGCCGAAGCCGCTGCCGCGCGCGGCTGGCATATGCTGATCGAGAAACCGGTGGCACATTCGCTAGAGGCCGCAGACAGGATCATCGCCGCCACGCAACGGGCTGGGGTTCACACGTTGGTGGGGCATCACCGCCGTCACCACGCGGCAGTGACGAAGGTGAAAGCGTTGCTGCAGGAAGGACGTATCGGTGCACCGGTGCTTGCGTCGATGATCTGGGCAATGAAGAAACCGGATGACTATTTTGACGTGCCTTGGCGGGCGGGCCCTGATGGATCGCCAGTGATGATAAACTTGGTACATGAGGTCGACTTGCTACGGTTTCTCTTTGGAGATGCCGTCGCCGTTCAGGGCATCGGCACCAATGCTCATCGAGGAGCTGCCCGTGTCGAAAGCGGGGTGGCGCTCTTGCAGTTTGAAAATGGTGTGACCGCGAGCATTGGGTTTTCTGACGCAACCGCCAGCCCATATGGCTTTGAGGCGGGCACCGGAGAGAACCCCAATATCGCCACTACAGGTGAGGACTATTTACGTATTTGTGGCACCAATGGCGCTTTGGGCTTTCCCTCACTTACGCTTTGGGGCGGCGCTGCGGACTGGTCCGAGACCCCAATGGTCACGACACCCGCACCGGTCTCAAATGTACCGCTTGTCGCGCAGCTCAATCATTTTTGTGACGTGTGCAACGGGCGGGCCTTGCCGTTGATTTCGGCATTGGAGGGGCGCAAGACCTTGGAAACGACACTTGCGATTGAAGCCGCTGTTGCCCCCAAGCGGGGGCTGACATGAAGATCGCGGTGATAGGTCGGGGCCTGTGGGGGGCTGCAGCCGCGCGGCATTTGGCCTTGTCGGGCGCGGATGTGACTTTGATCGGCCCAAGTGAGCCTGTAGATAAAACCGCCCATCCCGGTGTGTTCGGCTCGCATTACGATGAAGGGCGAATAACCCGCAAGAATGCTTCGGATCCATACTGGGCGCGCATCTCTATTGCCTCGATTGACCGCTACGCCGAGATAGAGGCGCAAAGCGGTATAGGTTTCTATACAGAAGCGGGGGCTGTCTTGGCCGGAGGGGCAGACTACATGGCTCTGGTCGAGGCCAGTCGGGCGGCGTGTGACATCTCTTGCGATATGTTGGACCGTGCCGCGTTGGCGCAACGCTTCGCGTTTTTCGACTTCCCTGATCACTTTACTGGATATCACGAAGTGACCCGTGCCGGTCATATTAGCCCGCGACGCCTTGTAGAGGCGCAAACCAAGGCTGCGCAAAACTTAGGTGCGAAACTATTGCCAGAGACGGTGGATGGTATCAACGAGCGTCCCAACACCGTCGAGGTGATCACCGCGCACGGGCGCCATAGCTTTGATCAGGTGCTGGTCGCGGCGGGCTACAACACAGACAGGGTTCTGGGGCGCGATGCCCAACTGCAGGTTTTCGCCCGAACGATTGCCTTCTTTGAAGTCCCGCCGGCAGAAGCCCTGAGGCTGAAGTCGATGCCAACTTTGATCTATGAGGCTGCTGAGGACCCGTATCTTTTGCCGCCAATCAAATACCCTGACGGAAAGCTCTACATCAAGCTGGGGGGCGATCCCGATGATGTTCCCTTGTCTAGTGAAAAGGATGTTGGCGATTGGTTCCGTTCGGGGGGAAATCGCGCGGTTCGCGATCATCAGGCGGGCATTTTGCGCAGTCTTATGCCCGACTTGAATTTTACGTCCCTCAGCATGGGGGCCTGCGTGACCAGCTGGACGAAAGATCGCCGTCCCGAGGTGGCACGCCTGTCCAATCGGCTTTCTGTTTGCACAGGCGGCAATGGGGCAGGGGCGAAATGCAGCGATGAAATAGGCCGCTTAGGGGCGGCGTTGATACTTGAGGAAACTGGAGATTGAAAATGAGTAAAATTGGCTTTATCGGCCTCGGCCTTATGGGCGGGGCGATGGTGGGACGTTTGCAAGATCAAGGCCACGAACTTGTGGTTTTGGGCAACCGCGACCGGACCTATATCGACCAAGCGATCGCGCGCGGCGCCACGGAGGTTGGCACTGCACGCGACGTGGCAGAGGCCTGCGAGATTGTGATGTTGTGCATGGGCACGTCGGATCAGGTCGAGGGGCGCATGCTAGGCGATGAGGGAGTGATCGCAGGGTTGGCATCGGGGGCTACAGTCATCGATTTTGGCACATCTCTTCCAGCCTCAACCAAAGCTTTGGGCGTTCAGGTGGCCGCCGCGGGCGGGGCATATCTTGACGCGCCGCTGGGCCGCACACCTGCCCATGCGGTGGACGGATTGCTGAACATCATGTGTTCTGGTGACAAGGCTGCCTTTGACAAGGTGAAACCTGTGCTAGAGGACTTGGGCGAAAACGTATTTCATCTTGGTGCGCTCGGCTCCGGTCACACAATCAAGTTGATCAACAACTTTTTCGGGATGACCGTGGCCAATGCCATGGCTGAGGCCTTTGCGATGGCGGATGTCCAAGGGGTTGATCGCCAAGGCTTGTACGACGTGATGAGCGCAGGGCCGTTGCATTCGGGCATGATGGATTTCGTCAAAGGCTATGGTGTGGATGGGGACCCCGCGCAACTGGCTTTCGCCATCAAGAACGCCGCCAAAGATGTAGGGTACTACGCCCAGATGGCAGAAGATGCCGGTGTGAACTCCGTCATGTCGACGTCAACGCTGCACGCATTGAGCACGGCACGCGACGAGGGGCGTGGCGATGACATGGTATCGCAAATGGTGGACTTCTACGCCGAAAAACTGAAGCCATAGAAGATGAGCCGCGTCGCCATTCCCGCACTTGAAGACCGTGCAAGTCTTGGCATTGCCATGATTTTGGTGGCGTGGCTGTTCTTCTCAATGATCGACACATCGGTGAAATGGCTAGTGTTGGCAGGGCTTCCCGCGATGCAATTGGCATTCATGCGATATGTCGGTCACTTCTTCATATCGACTTGGTTGGTTATGCGCGGCGGCTTGGACGCGGAGCGCTTCCAGACCGACCGGTTGGGGCTGGTGCTGTTCCGCGCCTATTTGCTGACCTCCTCCACGGCGCTGAACTTCTTGGCCCTGCTGTATTTGCCGCTGACCGTAACGGCATCGATTATGTTTACCTCTCCGATTTTGGTGTGTTTGCTGGGTTGGCCCATGCTTGGGGAACGAGCTGGGCCGTGGCGGGTGTTCGGTATCGTGCTGGGGTTTGTGGGGGTGTTGGTCGTGATGCGCCCCTTCGGTGCCGAGTTTCACTGGGCTATGCTGTTGTCCTTGCATAACGCCTTGGCGATGGCGTTGTATTCGATCTTGACGCGCAAACTTGCAGGGGTGGTCTCGACAGAGATTATGCAATTCTACATGGGGCTGTTTGGCACCGCAGTGCTATTGCCGGTTGCCGTGTATTATTGGAGCAACCCGAGCACTGCGCTGGACTGGGTGTTGATGATCCTGCTGGGGGTGTTCGGCTGGGCAGGGCATGAACTTCTGACCCGCGCCCACCGCTTTGCCACGGCCAACACGCTAATGCCCTATGCCTATTTCTTTTTGCTGTTTTTGTCAGTTTCTGGCTATCTGATTTGGGGGCATCTTCCCGACAGACCAACGCTGATTGGTGCTGCGATTATCATCGGGTCGGGGTTGTTGATTTGGGTGCGCACCCGATTGCACAGCACGTCAAAGCAGGCCGCCACAAGGTCATCTGTATCCAAGTGATAGATAAGACAATTTACCCGCCCAAAGTGGTTTCAAACCGGCTGGAAGAGATGAGCCGTTGACCCAATGGACGCTTTGGCGCACGGTCGGCCCGACTGGGAGGATTAGATGAAAAACGCGGTACTTATTGGGGTCGGAATGGTTGCCGAAACGCATCGTATGGCGCTTGAATCCTCTGAGCTTGCGCAGCTGGTTGCAGTATGCGCGCGTCGGCCTGAGAACGCGCAATCCTACGCAAAAAACCATGGTGTTCGCGCTGTGGCACTGGCAGATATCGCGGCTGATCCCGATATTGACTTTGCCATTGTGGCCACGCCTCCCAACGCCCGCAACGACATTGTGTCGGCTCTTGTGAAAGCGGGGAAGCCGATCCTTTTGGAGAAACCGATTGAGCGCAGCCTAACGTCTGCCGCAGCTATCGTTGAGCGATGTGAACTGGCTAACATCCCGCTTGGCATCATGTTTCAGCACCGGATGCGCGAAGCGTCGCAAAAACTGACGCAACTTATGGCCGATAAGGAACTGGGGGATCTCGCCTTGGCTGAGGTCAATGTGCCGTGGTGGCGCGATCAAGACTACTACGACACACCCGGACGGGGCACCATCGCGCAAGACGGCGGCGGAGTGTTGATCACCCAAGCCATTCACACGCTTGATCTGCTCTTGTCCCTGACCGGACCTGTCAATCAGGTGCAAGCCATGGCACGCACCAGCAAGCTGCACCAGATGGAGGTCGAAGACGTCGTTGCCGCAGGGCTTGATTTCGCCAATGGGGCCGTGGGCACTTTGACGGCCTCGACCGCCAGTTTCCCAGGAGGAGCCGAAACAATCACTTTGCATTGCACCAAGGCGTCAGCGCGTCTGCAAGCAGGGCAATTGCACATCCATTGGCAAGACGGGCGTATCGAGAAGTTCGGCGCGGCGGCCAATACAGGTGGCGGGGCAGATCCAATGGCCTTTACGCACGCTTGGCACCAAGGAATTTTAGATGACTTCATCAACGCAATCGATGAGCAACGCCCGCCGCTGGTCACGGGCCGCGCCGCACTGAAAACACATGCGCTGATCGAGGCGCTGATGGAATCCTCGCTTGAAGGAAAACGAATGAAAGTTCGAAATGTCTAAACTTAAAGTCGCCGTTTTGGGCATCGATCATCGCCATGCCTTCGGGATGCTTGGCAACATGCTGCAGCAGGGGGCGGACTGCGTCGGGTGGTGGACGGACGGCACTCCAGAGCCGCTGGAGGGTTTCGTAAAACGCTTTCCTGATGCGCCGAGGATGGCGTCGGTGGATGCGGTGTTGGATGCCAAGCCGGATTTGGTGATTATCTCTGCGATCCCAAGTGATCGTGCTGCACTTGCCATCCGAGCGATGGAGGCGGGCATTGATGTGATGTCCGACAAACCGGGCTGCACCACCATGGATCAGCTAAACGCTCTGCGGGACTGTGTCGCGCGTACGGGGCGCATTTGGTCGGTAGATTTCTCGGAACGCTTCGAGGTGCCATGTGTGACCCGTGCTGCAGAACTTGTACAAGAAGGCGCCATTGGTCGCGTCATTCAAACGGTGGGGCTTGGGCCGCATCGCTTGAACCGGCCGACGCGACCGGACTGGTTCTTTGATCCGGCCCGCAACGGCGGCATTCTAACCGATATTGCGTCGCATCAGATTGACCAGTTTTTGTATTTCACAGGGGCTACGGATGCCGAGGTGACGCTTGCGTCGGCCACATCAGTTGGCGGGGATTTTCAGGACTTCGGCGAAATTGCCCTGCGTGCACCCGAAGGCCACGGCTACATTCGTGTGGATTGGTTTACTCCGGATGGCTTGCCGACTTGGGGCGACGGGCGCCTGACGATTTTGGGCACGGAGGGCACGATTGAGCTGCGCAAATATGTGGACGTGGGCGTGGGGATAGGGACGGATCATTTGTTGCTTACCAATGGGACGCGTTGCGAGAAAATTGATGCCAGTGATGCGGGGCTGCCCTATTTCGCGCGGCTGATTGCAGATATCCGCGACCGCTCCGAGACTGCGATGCCACAAGCCCACGCATTCAAAGTGATGGAACTGGCCTTGCGTGCTCAGGAGATCGCAGATGCGTAGGGTCGCCATTATTGGCGCCGGAATTGGCCGCGAACATCTGGCCGCCTACCGCGCCCTGCCGCAGCAATTTGACGTCACAGTGATCTGCGATTTGGACCGCGCGCGTGCGCAAGAGATCGCAGGCGACATCCCCGTTGAAACGGATTTGGACGCCGTCTTGGCGTCGGATGTCGACATCATAGATGTGTGCCTGCCGCCGCATCTTCATGTCGCGACGGCGATCGCGGCGATGGAGGCGGGCAAGGATGTCATCTGCGAAAAGCCCGTAGCAACGTCGCTGGCAGATGTGGACCGCTTGGAGGCGGTGTCTTTGGCTACTGGGCGTACCGTCTATCCGGTATTCCAATATCGCTTCGGCATTGGGGTCGCGCAGGTGTTGCATCTGATCCGAAGTGGCTTGGCGGGCAAAGCCTTTGCCGGATCGATAGAGACCCATTGGCGGCGCGATGCGGACTACTATGCCGCCGCGTGGCGCGGATCATGGCAGGGGGAGCAAGGGGGCGTTATTCTGGGTCACGCCATTCACGCCCATGATCTGATGGGGGTGCTATTGGGGCCTGTGGCACAGCTCAACGCGCAGTTGGCCACGCGCGTCAACACCATCGAAACCGAGGATTGCGCTGCGATCAGCTTCACATTGGACAGCGGTGCGTTGATTACGTCCTCGGCCAGCCTCGGGGCGGGGGATGATACCTCCCGTATCCGGATTATGTTCGAAGGGTTTACAGTTGAAAGCGGATTGTCCCCCTATGCACCGGCTGCCGCGCCTTGGACCATAACGCCAAGGGCCGTGTCGCAAGGCCGGATCGATGCGGCGTTAGCGGGACTAGTAGCGCCGCCGTTGGGCTTTGAGGGGTTTTTACAAGCGATTGCAACGGGCCGTGATGCCGTAACGCTTGCCCATGGTCGCGCATCAGTTGAACTGGTTACAGCCCTGTATATGTCGGCCAGAAATGGCGGCCAAACGGTCCGGCTGCCTGTGTCGCGTGACCATCCTCTTTATGCGGGCTGGAGGCCCTAAGCGTCCTCCATAATCAGGTCGGCACAGCGCGCCCCAAGCATCATGGCCGGCGCATTTGTGTTTCCGGCGTTGATATCCGGCACAGCGGACATGTCGCAAACCCGTAGTCCCTCGACGCCACGAACCCGCATTTTCGCGTCCAGAACGGCCATGGGATCACTATCAGCCCCCATTTTACAGGTCCCTGCGGGGTGGTAGTTGGTTTTGACAAAACGTTTGCAATGGGCCCGAAGGGTGTCGTCATCATCCGCGGTGGGGATCACTATGTCGCGAATGCGGTCCGACAAAGGCTGGGTTTCAAACGCACGGCGAAAGAACCTCTGGGCGTTGATCATCTCGGCCATATCGTCTTCATGCTTCAACAGATTTGGAGAGAACCGCGGCATGGCAAAAGGATCACTTGAGCGCAGGCGCACCTCGCCGCGTGACTTTGGCTTTACGACCACGGTGGTCACCGTCAACCCGTAGTCATCCTCGACTTCGGACAGCGCATCGCGGTCCAGATAGACGATCGGCACGCAGAACGCCTGAATGGTCGGGGCAGCCGTTGGGGTCCTTGGGTTGATAAATGCCCCTGCCTCAACCCCTGCGGAGGTCACCGGCCCGCTGCCAAACAGCTTGAGCTGCAAGCCATTGCGCAACATCCGCCATCCGACACCTTGCTTGAAATACCCGTAGGGGCCATTGGCAAAGGCCGTAACGGGGACTTCGGGGTGGTCGATCAGGTTTTGCCCGACACCGTCCAAAGGCGCTGTGACATCAATCCCGTGTTCGCCCAAATGTGCCTCGGGACCAATGCCCGATTGCATCAAGATTTTTGGCGACACCAGTGCCCCCGCCGCAAGAATGACCTCGCCGTCAGTCTGGGCCGTGTGGTGGCCGGATTTGTCGCGATAGGTGACACCGGTGGCGCGGCCTTTTTCGATGATGATCTGCGCGACCTCTGCATGCAGTTTCACGACCAGATCGGGGTTTCCCTTAAGCGGCGCCAAGAATGCATAGGCCGAAGAGCTGCGTTTGCCGCTTCGGTTGGTGAACTGGTAAAACCCGACGCCACGTTGTGTTGCCCCGTTGAAATCGGGGTTGAACGGCTCGCCCATGGCTTGAACCGCTTGCACAAACCAACGTGACATCTGGTCGATATGGCCGGGGTCAGATACCTGAACCGGCCCTTGGGTGCCGTGCAGCTCGCCTGCGAACCGATTGTTGTTTTCCATGCCGCGAAAATAGGGAAGGACGTCCTTCCATCCCCATCCGACCCCATCGTTGGAGCCCCGCAAGATTTCGCCCCATTCATCGTAGTCCGAAGGGCGCCCGCGCATGTAGACTTGCGCATTGACGGAGGACCCGCCGCCCAAAACATTGCCTTGAGGGATGTCTTGCACACGCCCGTCCAGATGGGGCTGAGGATCTGACTTATGGTAGCGCATGAACTTGGAGCCGTTGATCATTTTGAAGATCCCCGGAGGCATGTCGAGCAACGGATGGCGGTGCGAATGCCCCGCCTCAAGTAGCAACACCCGTGCACCTTTGTTGACCAAACCCGCCGCCGCCGCCGCCCCCGAGGAGCCGCCTCCGATCACGATATGGTCGAATGTTTCGCCCATGCAGACGCGGTTACGGGCGCGTTTTGGGGGCGGCGATCGAATCGCGCTCCACCAACTCGCACTCCAGTTTGGTAAGCGGGTGACGGTTGTTTCCGGTGGGGCCGTGGAACAATTGGTCCACCACCCAACGCCCCATTGACCGGTCCGCGAGGTTCATTGAGGTCAGGGGCGGGGACAGGTGGCGCGCGATCTCGTCATCGTCATATCCGATTACCGAAATGTCTTCGGGAATAGACAATCCCATCTCCTTAATAGCTTCATAGCAGCCGACAGCCATGCGGTCATTGGCGCAAAAGATTGCGGTCGGAGGATTGGGCAAGGACATCAATTTCTTGGTGCCTTCGAAGCCGGAACTCGGCAGCCAGTTGCCTTCGACGATCAGGTCTTCGTCATAAGGAAGGTCCGCGGAGGCCAGCGCATTGCGGTAACCGGTGTAGCGCCCGCTGGCGCATTCCATGAACAGCTCTCCTGTGATCAGACCGATCCGCGCATGCCCCTGCCGTATCAGCGCATTGGTTGCGGTATGCCCCCCCGCCACCTCACCTGGAATAACCGCGGGATGGCAGTAATCATCCGTATAGCAATTGAGCAAAAATACTGGAATATCGGTATCTTGCAGGATTTTCGGTAAGTCGACTTGCCGCGTGAAGACGCAGGCGTAAATGATCGCTGATACGCGCTGGTCAATGAAATACTGCAAGGTTTTGGGTTCGAGTGTCGGGTCATTTCTCGTTTCGGCCAGAATGACCAAATTGCCGGTTGCTTTGACTGCTTCCAATACTCCGTCATAGGCGTGAACGCCCTCTGGGCTGGTGGCAAGCGTGTCTATGACAAAGGCAATAGGGCCATCGATGTACCCCGGATTTTTACCCGCAGGTTTGGAGAGTTGCGCAGAGGCTTTATATCCTAGGTCGCGGGCGGCATCGGTGACGCGCTGGCGCATGTGCTCGGAAATTTTGACCGTGTCGTTGTTGTTCAAGACGAAAGAGACAGTCGGCTGAGAGCATCCGGCAACCCGCGCGATGTCACGCATGGTGACCCTATTGCCCGTCTTTGTTTTGCTCTTTGGGGCTGCCCCTTGTGCGTCGTCTTTCATGCTCTCTCCCGCGCTTGTGAGCTAGGTATAGCTGAAACTTCGACCTTCGACAATTCCACGAGATAATAATATTAGTAATATTACTAATTGACTTAAATAATTAAATGCCTATCCAATGGCGTTATCAAATCTGCTGCCAAATATCCCTGAACGTGAGTCGAATATGCTGCTTTCTAGCCAACCCAATGATGCCCCTATGATCGGGAAGATGTATGTGGACGGAGCATGGCAAAGCCCTGCGAACGCGCCCGTTATTGAGGTTGAAAATCCAGCGACTGAAGTCGCAATCGGCCATATTCCTGAAGGCACGGCTGATGACGCCGATGCAGCTGTTGCGGCCGCGAAAGACGCCAGCGCCCAATGGGCGGCGCGTCCGGCGATCGAGCGGGCGGGCTTTGTCCACCTGCTGGCCGATGCGATTGACGCTGATGCAGAGCGGCTTGCGCGATTGGTAACCCTTGAGCAGGGCAAGCCGATCGATCAAGCCCGTGGTGAAATCGGTGCGACGTCGAACTTCCTGCGCTATGCCGCAGAGCAGGCCCGCCGGATTACCGGTGATATTGTCACCTCTGACAGTCGCTCGGAAGAAATCCACATTCGACGCCACCCCTATGGTGTGGTCGTCGGGCTAACGGCATGGAACTACCCCGCAGCCTTGGCCACGCGCAAGCTTGGCCCCGCATTGGTCGCAGGCAATACTTTTGTGTTGCTGAGCCACGAAATCACCCCGTTTTCTGGTTTGGCGCTTGCTGAACTGGCAGAGCGCGTGGGCCTGCCGAAAGGGGTCTTCAACGTGGTCACGGGGCGCGGCCAAGTTGTCGGTCAGCGTTTGGTTGAACATCCGGATACAGCATTGATCACCATGACAGGCAGCACGCGTGCCGGTCGTGAAATTTTCCGTACCGCGGCCGACGAGCTAAAGGTCGTGCGGCTGGAGCTTGGTGGCAAGGCGCCCTTCATCGTCATGGAGGACGCGGACATAGATGCGGCTGTCACGGCAGCGGTGGGCGCGCGCTACACCAATTGCGGACAGATCTGCACCTGCAATGAACGTATGTATCTGCATGACGCCATTGCGGATGAATTCTTGGAAAAATTTGTCGCCCAAAGCCGTGCCCTATCGATCGGGGACCCGATGGGGGACGTGGACCTTGGCCCGAAAGTGAGCGGCTTGGAAGTGTCCAAAATAGAAGAGATTGTTGCACGCGGTGTGAAAGCCGGTGCGCAGGTTTTGCTGAAAGGGGGGGCATTGAATGATGGCCCCTACGAGAAAGGCCATTGGATTGCGCCAACCGTGATGGAGGTCACGGAAAACGCATCTCCGTTGATTCAAGAGGAAATCTTCGGGCCAGTGGTCGCAGCAAAACGAGTGAGCGGCTTCGACGAAGCCGTCACACTTGCAAATGACACGTCGTTTGGCTTGTCCGCCTACATGTTCACGCAAAACGCCAAGCGCATCGCGCAGACGCCTTATGCGCTGAAATTCGGGGAAATCTACATGAACCGCAGCAATGGAGAAGCCGTTCAGGGCTTTCACAGTGGTTGGGGTCAATCCGGAGTGGGCGGGGAAGACGGTCAATATGGCTTCGACGCCTACCTGAAGAAACAAACGACGTATCTGAGCTGGGGCTAGCCCCGATAATCGTGTCTGAAAAATCAGGCGCATCACAAGTGGAGGAAACACTATGAACCGCAGACTACTGCTATTGGCCGCAACGGCCCTGAGCTTTGGTGCAGGAACAATGGCTTTTGGCCAATCCCTGCCGCCACTCGAGAAAAAAGAACGCTACAAAGTTGGCTTTTCTCAGATGGAATCCAACAACCCTTGGCGCATTGCTGAAACCAAGTCGTTCCACGACACCGCAGAAAGCTGCAACTGGGATCTGATCGCGACTGATGCTGCTGGCTCCGCTGCCAAACAGGTTGCTGACGTTGACAGCATGATCGCCCAAGGCATTGACGTATTGTTCTTGCCTCCGCGTGAAGAAAAGCCCCTGATCCCTGCGGTGAAAAAAGCCAAGGCTGCAGGCATTCCTACGTTCCTTGTGGACCGTTCGGTTGATCCGGCTGCTGCCAAACCTGGCGAAGATTTCGTGGCCTTCCTTGGGTCTGACTTCATTGACCAAGGCCGCCGCGTTGCGGAATGGACAATCGCCAATTTCAAAGGTGAAAAAGGTGTTATCGTACAGCTCGAAGGCACCACAGGCTCATCCCCAGCGAATGACCGTAAGTCCGGCTTCGATGATGCGATTGCTGCCGACCCGCGCTTTGAAATCGTGGCCTCTCAAACAGGTGACTTTGCGCGTGATTTGGGGCGTCAGGTCATGGAAACCCTGCTGCAAGCACATCCGAATGTGAACATCGTGTATGCGCATAACGACGAGATGGCGATCGGTGCGATCCAAGCGTTGGAATTGGCTGGCCGCAAGCCGGGCGAAGACATCATGGTTGTGTCCATCGATGGCACGCGCGACGCGCTTCAGGCGATCATCGACGGCAAAATGGGTGTGACAGTTGAAAGCTCGCCTTTCTTCGGGCCACTCGCTTGTGAAGTCATGAACCGATACGCCAATGGCGAAGAGATTGAACACTGGGTTCAGGTTCAAGACCGTATCTTCACCGTGGACAACGCAGCCAAGCACATCGGCGAAGCCTACTAAGGCCACATATATTGGAGGGGAGGCGCGAGGTTTGACCGTGCCTCCCTTCGCTATCTAAGATTTGCCAAGGGGGGGATATGGCGGAACTTCTTTCAATGAGCGGAATCGACAAGGCGTTTGCCGGCGTGAGTGCGCTGTCAGGTGCGTCCTTGGAAATCGCCCCAGGCGAAGTGCATGCTTTGATCGGGCAAAACGGCGCTGGAAAATCGACGTTGATCAAAATCCTGACAGGCGTTTATCGCCGTGACGGGGGCGTTGTGACCTTTGGGGGCAAAGACAGTGTCATCAACAGCCCGCGCGAGGCGCAGGCGGCTGGCATTGCCACGATTTACCAAGAGTTGAACCTTGTTCCTCTACGGTCGGTCACCGAGAATGTTATGATGGGCTATGAGCCAAAGCGGCTTGGCGTCTTTATCAACTGGCGTGAAGCACATCGCCGAACCCGTGAAATCCTTGCGCGCTTTGGTATCGACATTGACGTGCGCGCGCCACTTGGCAGCTACTCCACCGCCATTCAACAGCTTGTAGCGATTGCGCGCGCAGTATCGTTGGACGCACGGCTGGTGATCATGGACGAGCCGACCTCGTCGCTGGATGCCTCCGAGGTGGAGGTGTTATTCGGGGTGGTGAAAGGGCTGCGCGAGGCGGGCGTGTCCGTTCTATATGTGTCTCATTTTCTTGATGAGTTGTTTGAGATTTGTGACCGCGTGACCACCATGCGCGACGGGCGCACGGTTGATTGCCGCGACATCGCTGGCAGCACCAAGCTGGAATTAATCGCCGCCATGTTGGGCCGCGACGCGGATGACATCGAACAGGCTGGCATGACCGAGTTCAGCGGCGGCACCGCTGGGGCCGATTTGGGTGAAGTGTTGCTCACGGCCGAAAATGTCACAACAGGGCCGCGTTTGACGGATTTCGACATGACGTTGCACCGCGGCGAGATAATTGGTCTTGGTGGATTGTTAGGGGCGGGGCGCACCGAAGCCGCCCGTGCCATCTTCGGGGTCGACCGTCTGACCGGCGGGCGGATCAACGTCAAAGGCGAGGCCTCGGGGCTAGAGACCCCATCCGCGGCGATTGAAGCTGGTTTTGGCTATCTCACCGAAGATCGCAAAGCCGAAGGCATCATCCCCGACATGTCGGTCCGCGAAAACCTGACCTTGGCCCTTTTGCCGAAACTGACCAAAAACGGCCAGATCGACCGCGCTCGAGAACGTGAGCTCGTTGCTCACTACATCAAAGCACTGGGGATCAAGACTGCCAATATGGAGCAACCGATCCGCGAGCTGTCCGGCGGCAACCAGCAAAAAGTTCTGTTGGCGCGTTGGCTGGCCATTGACCCGGATGTTTTGATTTTGGACGAACCGACACGGGGTGTCGACGTAGGGGCGAAGCGCGAAATTCAGGCGATCATCCGCGACAGTGTCGCAAAGGGCGTCGGCGTGATTTTGATCAGCTCCGAGTTTGAGGAAATTGTGGAAGGGGCGGACCGGATCATCGTGTTGAACGAGGGCCGCATCGTCACCGAACTCACCAACCCTGGCATCACCGAAGACGCGCTTGTGCGCGCTCTGGCACATACAGAGGGGCAGGCCGCATGAGCACCCAAGACACGGAACTAGGCGCAAGGCCTACAAAGACATTCGAATGGGGCCCCTTTTTGCGCACCAACGGCGGGCTGGTCGCTTTGGCCGTGATTTTGCTTTTCAACATCATCGTGACACCGAACTTTTTGCAGATGCAGACATTGTTCGTAAACATCAGCCAAGTTGCCACCATTGCCATTGTCGCCATGGGGATGACCTTGGTGATTGCCACCGGCGGGATCGATTTGTCGGTCGGCGCGATCATGGCGCTATCTGGGGCCATGGCTCCGCTGATCTTTATGTCAGAGTTTGGCCAGGCCAACCCTGCCTTGGGCATCACGGCAGCCATCGTTGTGCCGCTGATCGCTGCTTTGGCCTGCGGGCTGTTTAACGGAATTCTGGTGGCCAACCTAAAGGTGCAGCCGATCATTGCGACGTTGATTTTGTTTATCTCTGGGCGGGGCATCGCGCAGGTTTTGACGAATGGCAACCTGCAGACATTCTCCAACCCCTCATTTAGCTATCTCGGAACCGGAAAGGTTTTGGGACTGCCGTTTCAGGGCTGGTTGGCCATCGCGATTGCCTGCGTTTTGTTCTGGGTCATGAGCCGAACCATCTTTGGGCGCTATGTGCTGGCTGTGGGGGGCAACGAGCGCGCGGCCGAGCTTTCGGGCGGGCCTGTGAAGCGGGTGAAAATCGGCGTCTATATGATCTGCGGCGTGCTGTCGGGATTGGCTGGGCTGATCGTGGTGGCGATTAACTCCGCCTCTGACGCGGCGCGGAACGGCAACCTCATGGAGCTTGACGCAATTGCCGCCGCAGTTGTTGGCGGGGCGTTGCTGCAGGGGGGGCGTGCGCCAATCTTTGGCGCGATCCTTGGGGCCGTTATCATTCAATTGGTGAAATATACGTTGCTTGCAAATGGCGTGGAGGACGAGGTGGCGTTGATCGCCAAGGCCATCATCATCCTCGCAGCGGTTTACTTGCAAATGGCGCGGAAGGAGTGACCATGTTGGACACAGACGCATTTGATCTGCGCAAATACCTCTCCCAAAACCCTCAATCGGTTGCGGTCTGGGTGGCGCTTGTGGCGCTGATCCTATTTGGTGTTTTGCGCTACGAGAACTTTGGTGGGGCGTATAACTTTACGTCGTTCCTGAACTACAACTCGATGTTCATCATCATTTCTGTGGGCATGTGTTTTGTCATTATGACGGGGGGGATCGACCTGTCGGTGGGCTCTGTCGCGGCGTTCACATCCGTCGTAGCGGCGTATTTGTCGCCCTATGGTCTTGAGGTGGCACTTCCCATTGCCGTGTTGGCAGGGGCTGCGTTCGGAGCGATCAATGCATTTTGCATCATCGTTATGCGCATTCCGCCATTCATCGCGACGCTGGCCACAATGTTGGGGGCCAAGGGCGGGGCGTTGGTGATTTCCGGTGCCGAGACAATATCCGTCGACTGGGGGTCAAATTTCACCCGCATGGGGATGGAGACCGCGTTAAACATCCTGCCGTGGTCGATTGTTTTGGTCGGCGCGGTGATTGTGGTCCTTTGGTTTGTTCTGGAGAAAACCACCTTGGGCCGCACGGTTCTGGCCATCGGTGGTGGGGCGGATGCCTCGGTTCTTATGGGGTTGAAGGTAAATCGCGCCACGGCCTTTGTGTACCTGTTGTCGGGGGCGTGTGCCGGTTTGGCTGGCGTGATTCTGGCGTCTGGCTTTGGTGCGGGGCAACCTTTGGAAGGGATCGGCTGGGAGTTGTCGGCGATTGCATCCGTGGTCGTTGGTGGTACGCTTTTAACTGGGGGCATGGGCTCTGTTACCGCGACAGTTGCGGGCGCGCTTTTGCTCGGGTTGGTGTTCAACATCCTCAACTTTGAAAACGGCCGAGGGACAATTAGTTTCAGTGCCTACTGGCAAATGGTGATCCGAGGTGGTTTTCTCTTCGCAGTTATTTTGTTTCAGGCGCGCGTGACATCTGGGCGCGCGGCACGAAAGGCCCAAACATGACCAAGATCGTTTCAGTGGATGCACAATTGTTCCACATCCCTTTGGCCGAAGTGCTGGTGGACGCCAAGCATGGGGACCATCATTTCTTTGAACTGGTGACCGCCACCATTCACTTGGATGACGGGACGCAGGGCACTGGGTATTCCTATACTGGCGGCAAGGGCGGGCATGCCATCAAGGCAATGATCGATCACGATCTGGCGCCCTTCCTGATTGGCCAAGACGCGCAGGATGTCGAAGCCCTGTATGAGGCTATGCAGTGGCATGTGCACTATGTTGCACGAGGTGGCATTGCGTCATTTGCGATCTCGGCGGTGGATACGGGGCTTTGGGATCTGCGCGGCAAGCGCCTGAACCAGCCTTTGTGGAAAATGGCCGGTGGAGCAGGCACTGAATGCAAGGCCTATTGCGGTGGCATCGATTTGGGGTTCGAGTTGCCCAAGTTGCTGGACTCCGTTCAAGGGTATCTGGATCGTGGCTTCAACGGGGTGAAAATCAAAGTCGGTCGCCCTGATGACATTGAACGTGTCGCGGCGGTTCGCAAGCTCATTGGGCCGGATGTGGCCTTCATGGTGGATGCCAATTATTCGATGTCTGTGGAGCAAGCCATTGAGGCTGCGAATGCCTTCAAGGACCACGATATTTTGTGGTTCGAAGAGCCGATCATTCCCGACGACTACGACGGCTTTGCCAAGATTGCGGATGCCACGGGGGTGCCGCTTGCGATGGGCGAAAACCTTCACACAATCCACGAATTTGAATATGCGTTCGACCGTGCCAAGCTAAGCTTTGTGCAACCCGATGCGTCAAACTGCGGCGGCATTACGGGCTTCTTGCAAGTCGCCGAATTGTCTGAAAAGCATGGCCTGCCAGTGTGCAGCCACGGGATGCAGGAGTTACATGTAAGCCTTGTATCAGCACGGAAAAACGCGGGTTGGATTGAAGTGCATTCCTTCCCTATAGATGAGTATACAACGCGCCCGCTGAGGGTTGCGAACCACTTGGCCCAAGCGCCATCCGTTCCTGGAACAGGAGTTCAGTTTGACTGGGACAAACTGGCCGCCGCAAATTTACTTACGCAATGAAAGATATGAAATGACAAGTACTGCTGCCGTCTACCGAGGTGAGAAGAAGTTTTCGATTGAGAACGTGACGATTGCCCCTCCGCAGGCTGATGAAGTTCAAGTGGATGTCGCCTACTGCGGAATTTGCGGGACCGACCTGCACATCTATTTGGGGCATATGGATGGCCGTGTGGGCTTTGAGCGCACCATTGGTCATGAAATGTCTGGTGTGATCTCAGCGGTGGGATCAAACGTCAAAGGTCTGAGCGCGGGTCAGCCTATTGTTGTGCGCCCGCTGGACCACTGCGGGGACTGTCCGGCGTGCAACGCGGGCCATGAGCATGTTTGCCACAACCTGAAATTCATCGGGATCGATTCCGACGGGGCGTTTCAGCAAAAATGGAACGTGCCAGCGCATACAATCCATGTGCTGCCAGAGGGCCTCGACCTAAGCCACGCAGCGCTGATCGAGCCTCTGTCGGTTGCCGTCCATGATGTGCAGCGCGGAAATGTCCAAGCGGGCGAAGATGTGCTGGTCATCGGTGGCGGGCCTATCGGCATGTTGGTTGCGATGGTGGCCCGTGACGCAGGCGCCAATGTGACGATTTCCGAGATCAATGAAAACCGCTTGGCCTTTGCCAAAAAAGCAGGCTTTGCCATTTTGAACCCCAAGGACGTGGATGTGGCAAAAACCATCCATGAGACAACGGGTGGCAAAGGGGCGGATGTGGTGTTCGAGGTTTCGGGCTCGCAACCCGGTGTGGACTTGATGACCGCTGCGGCTGCCACACGTGGCCGGATTGTCATGGTCGCGATTCACGCATCCAAGCCCGAAATCGACATGTTCCAGTTTTTCTGGCGCGAATTGGATCTTTTGGGGGCGCGCGTGTACCGCCCCGAAGATTACGACAAGTCGATGGCCTTGCTGGCAAAGGGCGTGGTTGATTGCGAGGCCTTCATCACCGACATTCAAGACCTGACCAGCATCGAGACCGCTTTTGAAACACTGACCCAAAACCCCAACGCGATGAAATCCATGATCCGCATGTCGAAGGACGTATAATGACTGTGCTTAGCAAATTTGACCTGACTGGCAAAACCGCACTCGTAACGGGTGCAAAACGTGGCATTGGGCGCGGTATGGCCGAGGCCTTGGCGGAAGCCGGTGCGGATATCATCGGCGTGAGTGCCACGCTTGAAGCTTCCGGATCGGAGGTTGGGCGTGCAGTGGAAGCCCTCGGGCGCAAATTCACCGGCTATGCCTGTGATTTTTCCGATCGCGCTGCATTGAAGAAATTCTCTGAAAAGGTGCGCGCGGAACACAAGCAGATTGACATATTGGTCAATAATGCGGGCACAATTCTGCGTGCCCCCGCGGCAGAGCACCCCGATGACATGTGGGATGAAGTGATCGAGGTGAACCTCAACGCGCAGTTCATCCTGACCCGCGACATCGGGGCAACTATGGTCGAGCGTGGCTCTGGGAAGATCATCTTCACGGCCTCATTGCTGACGTTCCAAGGTGGCATCACCGTTCCAGGATATGCGGCGTCCAAAGGCGGTATCGGTCAGCTGACTATGGCCTTCGCCAACGAATGGGCAAGCAAAGGTGTCAACGTCAACGCCATCGCGCCAGGGTATATTGATACCGACAACACCGAGGCCCTGCGCAATGATCCTGCGCGCTCAAAGTCTATTTTGGACCGTATCCCTGCGGGCCGTTGGGGCAAGCCTGACGACTTTAAGGGGCCGGCTGTGTTCTTGGCGTCTGACGCCGCAAGTTACATGAATGGCCATGTGATGGTTGTTGATGGTGGCTGGATGGGGCGCTAAGGCGCTGGAATTCAAATCGAAATTACAATGAAGGTCAGCGCCATGGAGCGCTGGCCTTTTTTGATTTGGGGTCGTTTCGCGGCCAAAAGGTAAACCTGCGGCCACGCTTCACGTATCAGGCGCGCGACGGACGGTAACAGCTTAAGCGGGCATCCCTCCCACAGCCTTTGCATGACAAGGCCACGCCGGATTGCAATCATGGACAGATGCCGCGCGAGGATCACACCATTCAAGTCGATCCTGCAACGCGAAGTGACCACTCGATCTCTTGTACTGAGGCGCCAACGGCTTCCGCCTCCGATGCGGCCAGCTGGTCTAGGATAAGCTCCGCAGTTTTTGTGCCGATTTCGCGCGGTTGCGGGTTGATGGTGGTGAGCGTGGGGTGGGACACGGCCGCAATTTCATAGGCCCCAAAACCCGCAATGCAGATGTCACTGGGCACGGCGACCCCGCGCCTTTGACATTCGGTCAACGCGCCGAAGGCGCTGAGGTCGGACACACAAACCACCGCCTGCGTGTCAGGTAAAGTGTCCAGCAGTCGCGCCATAGCATCGGCACCTTCGCGCATGGATATCGGCGTAGGCCCCGCACTGATGAGGCGGCTTGAATCCAACCCATGGCTGGCCATTGCACGAATGAAACCGCGTCGGCGATCCGCGCCGCGCGTATCATCATTTGAATCACCCCCGATGAAAGCAATCCGCGATTTGCCCCGCTCCACAAGGTGATCAACCAACCCGCGAGTGGTATCGGCATTTGAAAATCCAACAACATGCTCGATAGGGTCTTGGGGCAAATCCCATGTCTCGACGACGGGGATGTTTGCGTTCTTCAATAGTTTGCGCGCGCGCGGGCTGTGTTGACCACCGGTGACCACGATGGCATCGGGTTTGCGTCGCAAAAGTTGCTCGATCAGGATTTCTTCCTTTTCGATGTTGTAGTCGCTGTACCCCAAAAGCACCTGCATGCCTGCGGCCTCAAGACGGTCCGACAGCGCGTCAACGGTATCTGCAAAATTGGCATTATTTATGGACGGGATGATCGCCGCCACAAAGTTGGTCTTCTGGGTCCGCAGATTGGCGGCTGTTGTGTCAAACACATACCCAAGCTCATCGGCGAGTTGCACGATGCGTTTGCGGGTTTCTTCATTGACGGATTTGTCGGCTTTAAACGCGCGGCTGACGGTCATCACCGAGACACCGGCTGCGGTTGCTACATTTTTCATGGTGACAGATGAGCGTTGCATAAATCGAGCGTCCTTACATCAATGGTGCGCATGAGGTTTTGGTGAGCACACATCTATCAAAAGCACGGCGGCCTGCGGGGCGCGGTGGTGTACAGCGGCATCCGTCGGCGCGGCGCATCGTGCTGTTTCCTTTAGGCCGGTGCAAACTGATCCGTGATTGTTTTGTGTCGTTAGCTTCATCCTCGGTGTAAACGGCTCTCTCTGATTTCGCGTTAACGTCTTTATTGTAAATGCCATTTTCGCTGATTGCTGTCTATGGACCTGATAACGATAACATCGACGGCAAGCGGACACAGACCCCATAAGCGCCAGCAGAGGCTAGCGATCTGGTCCCTAAGCAATGCCGACGCATCTTGCGCGCCGGACGTTCCCCGATTTGAATGTTGGTAGATCGTGAGGTCGGCGCAGGTGTTTTGGCGGAACCCCGACACCTGCTAGCGCGCGGGGGAGTTAGGCGAAGAGAGCTCTGCCATCTTTGAAATAAGTATGTCCACGATTTCTTCTGGGGCGTTCTCGATGTCTGCGACGAGGTGTAACTCGTCTGCTGCCGGAGGCTCCAGCGTCCTCAATTGACTCTCTAGCAGGGACGGGGGCATGAAATGCCCTTCGCGCGACTGGGTTCTTTCGATCAGGGTGTGGCGCTTGCCCTGAAGGAACAAAAAGGTGACGGGGGCGGTCGCTCGCTGCGTTATCCGGTCACGATATTTGCGCTTAAGGGCAGAGCAGGCGACAACCGTGTTATCGTCGCGCAGAGTTCTCCCTATGGCCTCAAGCCATGGCGCACGGTCATCGTCGCACAGCGCCTCGCCTCGTTTCATCTTGGCAACATTGCTGTGCGGGTGCAGATCATCTCCGTCGATGAAATGCATGCCAGTCCTTTGGGCCAATATTCGACCGACAAGGCTTTTGCCTGCCCCTGACACCCCCATGATCACATAGCGCTGACTCATAGGGATGCGGTTATCCCGCCATCGACAAAGACTGTGGTTCCATTCACAAATGACGACGCCGCGGAGGATAGGAAGATGCAAGTGCCAACCAGTTCCTCTACATTTCCCCACCGCCCAGCTGGGGTGCGGTTTGACAGCCAAGCGCTGAACTCCGGATCGTCCACGAGCGCCTTGTTCAATGGCGTGTCAAAGTACCCAGGGGCAAGGCCGTTACATTGCAACCCGTGTTTGGCCCAATCAGTGGCCATGCCTTTGGTCAGATTGGCCACGGCCCCTTTCGTCGCGGTATAGGGCGCAATACCCGGACGGGCGAGGGCGGTTTGCACAGAGCAGATGTTCACGATCTTTCCTGCGCCGCGTTTTATCATGTGTCGCGCGCAGGCTTGGCCGACATGAAAAACCGATGCGACATTGGTTTGTAGCAGCTGCTCAAAGGCATCAGCGGGGAAATCTTCAAGCGCACTGCGGTGCTGCATCCCCGCGTTGTTCACCAGAATGTCGATTTGGCCGGTCTCTGTTTCGAATGCATCAATGGCGCTCCGAACACCCAAGTGGTCGGTCGCATCAAAAGCAAGCTCGTGGACTATGTGCCCATCATCGCGCAACACCTTTGCCGCAGCAGAGAGCTTTTCCCGATCCCGTCCATTGAGAACAACCTCTGCGCCAGCTTCGGCAAGGCCGCGCGCAAGGGCGAGGCCGATGCCTTGGGATGATCCGGTGATAAGAGCGCGTTTTCCGCTGAGGTCAAATAGGGTCAGGCTCATGGGGTTCCTTTTGGGTCTCGACAAGTTTCGGGCTCGCTGTTTATGTTATCGATAACATGAAAATGTCAACGATCCTTGGGAAGAACAACATGCCAAAAGCCGAAGTCTTGCAAGGTTCTCCGCACTTCGAAGGGAGGCAGGATTTGCACGATATCTTGCGCCTGCCGCCTAGACCTCTGGGCGAGCGTGGAGAATTTTACCAAGCGTTATCAGTGGCTTCTAGCCAATGCCGAGGCGCTTCAAGATGAAATCAGTTGTGATACACGGCCCGAAAGATCTGCGCCTTGAGGATCACCAAGTCGCGATTCCCGCGCAAGGGCAGGTTCAAATCCAGCTGGCCGTCGGGGGAATCTGCGGATCAGATCTACACTATTACAATCATGGCGGTTTTGGGGACATCCGCCTGAAGGAACCGATGGTTTTGGGGCATGAAGTGTCCGGTCACATTTCGCAGATGGGGGAAGGGGTGACTGGCTTCAGCCTAGAGCAATTGGTTGCCGTGTCGCCGTCGCGACCCTGCCGGGATTGTCAGTATTGCGATGAAGCATTGTTCAACCATTGTTTGAACATGCGCTTCTACGGCTCGGCGATGCCCTTCCCACATATCCAAGGTGCGTTCCGCCAGACCCTTGTTGTGGAGGCGTCGCAATGCGTCGTGGCGGAGGGATTATCAGCAGCAGAAGCCGCGATGGCCGAGCCACTGGCGGTATGTCTGCATGCGGTGAAAAATGCGGGTCCATTGTTGGGGAAGTCAGTGCTGGTCACTGGCTGCGGCCCGATCGGGGTTTTGTGCATTCTGGCGGCCCGCCGTGCAGGGGCAGACTTTATTGTGGCGACTGATTTGGGGGAATTCACTCTAGAAATGGCGCGAAATGCGGGTGCGGATGTGGCCATCAATATGGCGCAAAACAGCAGTGATCTTGCGCGCTACACGCAGGGCAAAGGCACATTTGATGTGATGTTCGAATGCTCTGGTGCACAGGTTGCTGTGTCTGGGGCCGTTCACGCAATGCGCCCATGTGGTACGATCATTCAGCTTGGGCTTGGCGGGGATATGACATTACCGGTGCAAGCGATGACCGCAAAGGAGCTGTCACTCAGGGGATCATTCCGGTTCCATGAAGAGTTCCCCACCGGTGTAAGCTTGATGCAAAAGGGCTTGATCAACGTGAGCCCGTTGATCACCCATTCCTTTGGCTTAGGTGATCTTCATCGGGCGTTTGACACAGCCGTTGATCGTAGTCGCGCCATGAAGGTTCAGCTCAATTTTGCGGATGCGTAACCATCTGAGTTTTTGGCGGGCCGTCATTACGGGATTGCTAGCAATTATGAGGGCTTTCAAGCCCCGCAGGAAAACCCTTGCGTGGTGTGCCGAGTATCGCCGGACACAGGCGCGATGGAAACCTGTGGTCGTCAGCGGCGGATGGTGTGCATTGTATTGCTCCGGATGGCCATTTGATGGGAAAGATCCTTGTGCCGGAGAAAGTGTCGAATGTTTGCTTTGGCGGGCGCGCAAAACATGAACTTTATGTTACCGCCACGACAAGCTTGTATCGGGTCATTCTTAATAGGGCGGGTGTTCAGAAGCCTTAGTCTGACGGTCTTATAGGTCTCGTTTTGAACGCTGTTCTGGGGGCCGGTCGAGACCGAAAGCCCCAACAACAAAAATAACACTTCCGCGCAGAATGCTGTTTCAGGCTGCCCCGTAGTCATCGGGCAGTAATCGCCCTTTGACATCAGAGACATACGTTAGGAAAGTTTTTACGGAGTAGGCCCTATATGAAGGTGGTTGGCTGCTTGACCATCCATTTGGTATCGCATATTCAACCCAAGCGCGCGGGCGTTGTGTAATGGTTAAGACCTCAGTTTTCCAAACTGAAGATGCGGGTTCGATTCCCGCCGCCCGCTCCAAAATCCCTTACATATTTACAAGTAACCGCCGCGTGTCTGTGGTGTTTTTATGCCCAGAACACTGCTTGCAACCTGTGTGCGCAAAACTTGTGCCGTGCCACCGCCAATGGTGAACATCCGCACGTCGCGGTACATGCGTTCAAGCGGCTCATCGGCGCCATATCCTCGTGCACCGAACATCTGCAATGCGTCATTCACCACTTTGATGGCGGCTTCCGACGCGAATAGCTTTGCACGAGCTGCCAAGGTGACATCTGGAAAGCCAGCGCCATCCGCGCCGCGCGATTGCGCAGCTTCATGCAGCATCAACCGCGACGCATGAACAGAGGCATCCATATCCGCCAACATCCACTGAAGCCCTTGGAACTCTGCGATGGGGCGCCCAAATTGATGGCGTTCTAACAAGTAGCGCGTCGCATGCTCTAGCGCGCCGGCTGCAACACCCATAGCAATCGCGCCCGCACCTACGCGCTGGCTGTTATAGGCGTTCATCAGTTCCGCAAAGCCACGTTTGAACCCAGAAGGCGGCCTCAAGACAAATTCATCGGCGACAAACACATCGTCGAACTGCAGTGATGCCTCGGGCATTCCACATAACCCCATGGTGCGTTCGCGGCCGGTTACGCTGAAACCTTCTGGGGTAAGGCCGTTTTCGGGGTCGTTACACACTATGAACCCGCCGATGCCGATGTTGTCGCCCGCGTCATCCAACACTTGTGCGAAAACCAGATGAAGCTTGGATATTCCGCCTCCGGTGATCCAATGCTTGACGCCATTTATGACATATCCGCCCTCAACACGGCGGGCCGTGGTCGCCATTTGGGTCGCGGCGCTTCCAGCGTTGGGTTCGGTTATGCAAATTGCCGGTTTGTCGCCCGCCAAAACATAAGGGGCAACGAAGGTCTTCTGGCGTTCGGTTCCATAGGCCATCACGGCGCTGATGCCACCCATGTTGGCTTCGACCACGATGCGCGCACTTAGGGTACAGGCTTTGGCAATTTCTTCCACGGCCACAATCGTGTCCAAGAAGGATGCGCCCAGCCCGCCATAGCGTGTGGGGATCGTCATGCCCATTAGGCCAGCCTGCGCCAAGTCGCGGGTGTTTTCCCAACAGTATCGCCGCTCTTGATCCCAGGTTGCGGCCCTCGGAGCAAATCTAGCAGCAAGATCTTTTGCGACGGCGCGGTAGGTCTCTTGGGATGTGATATGGTTCATACCCTCAGACTGGGCGCTATACTTTTGCAAATCAATGCAATAAAAGTGAAGAATAAATTCAGCGGGATTGAATTAATGCAAGCGCGCGCCCTCGAAACTCTGCTCAAAATATCGCAGGTTCAATCGTTCAGTATCGCAGCAGAGCTGCAAAACATGACCCTGTCCGCATTAAGCATGCAGATGAAAGCACTAGAGACCGAGCTAGGCGCGGAACTGTTTGACCGAAGCTTCCGCCCGCCACGATTAACCCCGTTGGGTCAACAAGTCGCTGACCGCTCGGCAAACATCATCAACGGCGTCCATAGTTTGCACGACCTTTGTAAATCCGGCGTGGGAATGACTGGTGTCTTCCAAATAGGCTTCATCCAATCAGCGAGCGCCCGTATCCTGCCCAATTTCGTGACACAGGCCCGAGAAAACGAACCTAGGGCGGTGTTTCGCTATAGCTCCAACTTGTCAGAGGATTTGACCCAAAGTGTAGAGCAAGGGCGGTTGGATGCGGCGATCGTGACCCGCGTGGAAGGGGCGGCAAGCGGGTTGAGAGCAGATTTGATCGCGTCTGAGCCGATGGCTTTGGCACTGCCCGCCAAAGCTTCAAGGATGACTGCCAAGGAGCGGGTGCAAGCTCTTCCTTTCATCCAGTTTAGACCAAGCACCGGCATTGGGCGACTGATTGCCGCCTCCCTGACCGAGGCAGATACACTGCCAGAAAACACCCTTGTTCTCGATAGTATTGAAGCCTGCATGGAATGCGTCAAGCAGGGGGTGGGTTACACGGTGCTACCCTTGCCCGATGTCCACCGCTACGCCGACGCGCGGGTCTGTGTTGAAGATCGCGCATTGGGCGGGCTGACGCGGGACTTGGTGATGTTAACGCGCAAGGATACCCAAAGTCGAAGGTGGCAAGGAAAGCTGCTATCATTGATGTTGGCGGCAGTTGATGGACCCCCCAAAACATCCTAGGAACGATAAACCCTTGGATAAGGGATTCCGCCTCAGATGGGATCAATGGAGCCTCGAGATATGACCACGCGAACATCAGGAGCTGCATCGCGCCGCCAGTTCGAGCTGTTTGTATCTGCAGGATTTTGCGAGCTGGAACTCGCCGCCGTCACCCATACGCTTATCGAAGCCAATGACGTACTCGTCGGTGAAAATTTCACGTGGCGATATGTGTCCGACGTTCCGGGTTTGGTGAAAGGGCGCGCCGGTTTGATGGTGCGTGCAGAACCGGCGATCGCGGACTACGGGTATTCGGATGTAATGGTCGTGGTTGGCGGTCGCCATGAAGCAAGACCGGCGTGGCTGGCCCGCGCGCGCGCGATGCAGCGCAAGGCCCGATTGGTGGTTTTGCTGTCGGATGCGGCCACAACCTACATACGCGCCACTAAATCTCCGGCCGGACGGGTCACCACGCATTGGCGCGATATATCCGCTTTGGAGGAAACCGGCTATCATCCCAATCTCACCACACGGTTCTCGGAAAACAGCGACGGGATTATCACCGCCGCAGGGGCAGGGGCCACGGCCGAGCTGATCATCGGGCTGATCGCGCCCCAGCTCCAAGCGCCGCAAGTCGCGGAGCTGGGCAACCGTCTGCTACTGCACACTATCCGCAAAAGTGACGCGGAGCAGCCAAAGGACATCGCGGATAACGAAGGCTTGTTTGATGTGCATGTCACCCAAGCCATCCGTTTGATGGAAGAAACCCTTGCCGATCCAATGCCGATGGCCGAGTTGACTGCACAAGTTGGTCTGTCGACCCGTCATTTGGAACGGGTCTTTCGCAAGGTTTTTAACGACAGCCCCGCGCGGTTCTACAAAAAGCTTCGGGCCAAACGGGCCCGCACCATGATCGAGGAAACCCTGATGCCCATGATCGACATCGCGGTTGCGACCGGATTTGGGTCGGTCAACACATTGGCCAAGGCGGTGAAGGACGAATATGGCGTCACGCCGTCCAAGATGCGGGCGCGGCGCAAGATATCCTTGCTGACCTTTGATGAGGATACCGACCCCAGCTAGCTTTGTGCGGCCTCTGGTCGCTTGCGGCGATGCGTCAGCTCCGCTAAGCCATGCCGACCATTACCGGAGGCATCATGGCGAAAGCACTAGGCAGCGAAGCAGAGCGCGAAAAATCCAAGCGGATCAGCGCGCTTAAGGCCCTATGGCCGTTCATGCGCCCGTATACTCCGTTGATGATCGCAGCGCTTTTGGCGCTGACTTTGACGGCATGCGTGTCATTGGTGTTGCCCATTGCGGTGCGCCGTGTGGTTGACGGGTTTGGAACCGATGAAGCCGCCTTATTGGATCAGTACTTCGGCGCGGCGTTGATTGTCGCGGCGCTTTTGGCGCTGGGGACTGGCCTTCGCTACTATCTGGTGACCCGATTGGGAGAACGTGTGGTTGCTGACATCCGCCGAGCGGTGTTTGATAAAACGATCTCCATGGGGCCGGAGTTCTTTGAACGTGTCATGACCGGTGAAGTCCTGTCGCGCATCACCACGGACACGACACTTATCTTGTCGGTCATCGGCTCGTCGGTCTCAATTGCGTTGCGCAATGTGCTGATTTTGCTTGGTGGTTTGATCTTGATGCTGCTGACTTCTGCCAAGCTGACCTCATTGGTGTTGCTGATTGTGCCTGCGGTGATCGTGCCGATTATCGTCTTGGGGCGTCGTCTTCGGGTCCTGTCGCGTGAAAACCAAGACCAGATCGCTGCCTCCTCTGGCAATGCGTCCGAGACGCTGCTGTCGGTGCAAACAGTGCAAGCCTTTACCAATGAGGCCCCGTCACGGGTTAAATTCGCAGGCTTCACCGAAGCCGCCTTTGAGGCCGCTCGCAAGCGCATCGGGACGCGGGCTGTCATGACGGTCATTGTGATATTTTTGGTCTTTACGGGCGTGGTTGGCGTGTTGTGGATCGGTGCACGAGATGTGCGTGCGGACATCATGTCGGCAGGCGAGTTGGTGCAATTCTTGATCTACGCCATCATGGTTGCAGGGGGGGTAGCAGCGCTGTCTGAAATTTGGAGCGAGCTGCAGCGCGCTGCCGGTGCGACCGAGCGTTTGGTCGAGTTGCTGGGCGCCGAAGACAAAGTAAGTGACCCCGAAAACCCCAAGAAAATCGGACGGCTGACCGGCGCTGTTCAGTTCAAAAATGTCACCTTTCATTACCCCGCGCGTCCCGACATTGCAGCATTGGACGATGTGTCGATTGATGTCTCTGCAGGGGAAACCATTGCTCTTGTTGGGCCGTCTGGGGCAGGCAAAACAACGATCATCCAGCTGTTGCTTCGCTTTTATGATCCGACCAGCGGCACCATTCGATTGGACGGCATTGCGCTGCAAGATGTGGCGCGAGAAGACTTCCGCCGCTCCATCGCATTGGTGCCACAAGATCCGGTGATCTTCGCCGATTCTGCACGCGAAAACATTCGCTTTGGTCGTCCGGGTGCATCTGATGCGGAAGTTGAAAATGCCGCGAAGGCCGCAGCGGCCCACGACTTTTTGTGCAAGTTGCCCGAGGGCTATGACACATATGTTGGTGAGCGCGGTGTCATGCTGTCTGGCGGCCAAAAGCAGCGGATCGCAATCGCGCGCGCCATTTTGCGCGATGCCCCGATTTTGCTGCTGGACGAAGCCACCTCGGCTTTGGACGCAGAAAGCGAGGCCTTGGTTCAAGAGGCCGTGGATCACCTAAGCCGCGACCGCACGACATTGGTGGTGGCGCACCGCTTGGCAACCGTGAAAAAGGCGGACCGTATCGTGGTGTTTGATGAAGGTCGCATTGTGGCGACGGGAACTCATGAGGATTTGGTGGCCCAAGGCGGGCTCTATGCGCGTCTTGCCAAGCTGCAGTTTACCGCTGGGGCCACGCAGGAATAATTCCCCGTATTTCCAGCCTTGCCAAAGTGCGCATGGCCGATCATCGTCACCCCAACCAAAAATGTCATTTAGGGAGATGAGACATGGGCCTTTGGAGTTTCGTAAAAGACGCAGGGAAGTCGCTGTTTGGCGCCGCTGAAGCGGCCGAGCCGGATGCCGAGACATTGCAAAAAGAGATCGCGGATTTGGGGCTGGATGCCTCTGGTCTGGAAATCTCGGTTGACGGTGACAAGGTCAAAGTGACCGGCGACGCAGTGAGCCAAGAGATCAAGGAAAAGGTCATTTTGGCTGTGGGCAACGTCGAAGGCGTGGCCAAGGTGGAAGACGACGTCGCGGGCGGTGATCCGGTCTTTCACACAGTTGAGAAGGGCGACACACTTTGGGCGATTTCTGCCAAAGCATTGGGCAATGGCGCCCGCTATGAAGAAATCTTCGAGGCAAATAAACCCATGCTGTCCCACCCTGATAAAATCTATCCGGGTCAGGTTTTGCGGATCCCGCAAGATTAAGTCGGCATTGGAATTTTTGGAAAGGGGGCCCTTATGGCCCCTTTTTTGCGTTTTGGCGCAGCGTTAGTCTTGCGCCACGCGTCGTTCTCTCTACGTTCATCTACAACATAAGAATGGTCCGAAAACGGATCACCTAGGGAGGAAGACATGGGAAATTTTGCTACCAAAGCAGATCGGGATGCGATTCAGGCCGAAAGCGCTTGGGAAGATCGCGACCTTCCGAAAACGATGTATCAGTTTTTGACCAACACCAAGGACAAGTTTGGCGAGCGCAATGCGTTTTCCTACCAGCTGACCTCTGGTGCGACGGACAAGAAGGAAACTCTAAGCTGGACCGAGTTGCACGCAAAATGTTGCCAAACGGCGAACCTGTTCAGGTCTCTGGGAGTTGGGGAAGATGATGTTGTGGCCTTTGTTCTGCCCAACGCCAGCGAGACCGCGTTTACCTTGATTGGCGGCTCGATTGCGGGGATCGTGAATCCGATCAACCCGCTGTTAGAGCCCGAGCAAATCAGTGCCATTCTGCGCGAAACCAATGCCAAAGTGGTCGTGACGCTGAAATCCTTCCCAAAAACCGACCTTGCCCAAAAAGTCGCCGAGGCCGTGGGGCATGCCCCGAACGTTAAGGCCATTTTGGAGATCGATCTGCTGCGCTACTTGAGTGGGGTGAAGAAGCTGATCGTGCCTTTCATTCGGCCAAAGGTACATGCCTCCCATCATGCCAAAGTGTTGGATTTCAACGCCGAGATGGCCAAGCAACCCACCGCCTTGGCCTTTGAAGATAGCTCGGGGGATCGCGTAGCTTTCTACTTCCACACAGGCGGCACCACCGGCATGCCAAAGGTAGCGCAGCACAAGTATTCCGGTGTGATTTACAATGGCTGGCTGGGACGAAAGCTGTTGTTCACTGAAGACGACGTGCTCATGTGCCCGCTGCCGCTGTTCCATGTGTTCGCCAGCCACGTGATTTTCATGTCGGTGATCGCATCGGGCGCCGAGGTGGTCTTTCCCACGCCGCAAGGCTATCGCGGTGAAGGGGTATTCGACAACTTTTGGAAGCTGATCGAACGCTACCAAGTGACCTTCATGATCACCGTTCCGACTGCGATATCTGCTTTGATGCAACGCCCCGTCAATGCGGATATCTCTAGCTTGCAGATTGCGTTTTCTGGCTCGTCGCCCTTGCCGGTAGAGCTGTACAACAGGTTTGAGAAAGCCTGCGGTGTGACTATCGTTGAAGGCTACGGTCTGACCGAGGCCACTTGCCTTGTCTCGATCAACCCGCCGACTGGGGAAAAGAAAATCGGCTCCATTGGAATTCCGTTCCCGCATACAGATGTGACGATCCGAAGTGTGGCAGATGGCTCCGAGTGCGGAGTGGATGAAATTGGCGAAATTTGCGTGTTCAATCCTGGCGTGTTTGCCGGGCACACCTACACGGAAGACGACAAAAACCTAGACCTCTACTACGACGACAAATACCTGCGGACAGGCGATTTGGGCCGGTTGGACGAAGACGGGTACCTGTGGATCACGGGGCGCGCTAAGGATTTGATCATTCGCGGCGGCCATAACATCGACCCCGCTGAAATCGAGGAAGCTCTGGCTGGCCACCCTGATGTCAGCTTTGCAGGGGCGATTGGGCAGCCGGACGCGCATGCAGGGGAAATCCCTTGTGTGTATGTAGAACTGGTCGATGGCGGCACTGCAACCGTTGACGATTTAATGAGCTTTGCCAAAGAAAAGGTCCATGAGCGCGCAGCCCACCCAAAGTATATCGAGCTTATGGATGAACTGCCAAAAACCGCAGTGGGCAAGATCTTCAAGCCAGAGCTGCGCAAGATGGCCATCACCCGCATCTACAATGCAGCCCTTGAAAAGGCCGATGTTGCAGCAGAGGTCGTGTCCGTTCTGGAAGACAAAAAGCGCGGCCTCGTAGCCCAAGTCGCCAAGCGCGGCGATGTCACCGAAGATGCAGTCATGCACGTACTAGGGGCGTTTACGCGCCCATGGGAATGGGTGGACTGATCAACCCAATGGCTTCGCCTGAACGCAGGCGGGGCCACGACCATTCTTTGCAGGTAGGATGTCGGGGAAATGGTGCGCTTGGCGTCGAAAATCTAGAACGTGTTTCGCACCATGATTTGTTTGAGGAACTGGAGCATTGGGAACACTACCTGCGGTCTGATCCTGAATTGGTTAAAGCACTGCGTTTGCTGGCCAATTCGAAAGAGGGCGATGCGAAGTCGAACACGTCAGCGGCACCTAAGTTGCGAAGGCCACGCCCATGAGTACTTCGCAATCAAATCCCAAACCCTCACGCCCCGCACCATTTTCACTGCGATTGACGACGGAGGAACGCGAACAGCTTGAAGCGCAAGCTGGGTCGATGCCCTTGGCGTCGTATATCAAGTCTGTGGTTTTTACCGATGCGGCTCCCAAATACCGCAAGCGGACCAAACCAACTGTTGCGGAGCAACGGCTCTTGGCTGAGGTGCTAGCCAAGCTGGGAGCGACGAGATCAGCGAACAATCTCAACCAGATTGCCAAGGCCATTCACCAAGGCACCCTCTATGTCGATGATGAGTTAGAGGCTGATCTCAACGGGGCCATAGCTAGATTGCTTGGATGCGCGTGACGCTGATGCGGGCTTTGGGGATCAAGTCATGATCCTGAAAGGGTCTCAAAGAGCTGTCGCTGTCGCGCTGGCCGACCATTTGATGAATGACCGTGATAACGACCATATTTCGGTGATGGAGTTACTCGGCTTCTCGGCACCAGATACACCGTGATCCCGATATAGGACGGCGCACCCCGCGGCATTTGGCGCTTCGATCTGGAGGGCTTCGGATGATTTGCGTCTTAAACACGGACATAGCCGATTTTTCCGTCGCACGGGTTTTGCTGCTGCAGCTTGCTATGCTTTTGATCTGAATCAGTATTTGCATTTTGAATGTGTTTAATCTGAATAGAGTGGCACGATTTTGTCACCAAACAGCTGGAATTTATGGCATTTTCTCCTTGTCAGAAGGGGCCGCTTTCCAGCACTACCAGCACTACCAGCAGTGTTCAGCCACTCAGCATGAGAACTGATCATTGCTGATATATCATTTGTTTTCATGGCCAAAACTTCACATTTTCATCTAACCAGTTTCACTGACTATGCTGTTAAATTCAGAACTTGGCATGACGAAATCGCTTGGTGGACCTGCTGTACGACATTTGTCATATCTTCGGTGCCGAAGGCGTGATTAACTTTATTTACGTGGTCCGGTGTGGATGCCGGTGCATGACTGGCCTGATTGCCATCTATACAAACAATTCATGAAACCGATTAAGAGCGGCGACTATTTCCGCCGCATCCCTATCGTTGTATTGCACTCGATCGCCATCATCCAAAATTTCAGACAACCACGCCCCAGGCACGACCGCCCCTAAACTACGAATGCTCTGAATTGTTCTCTGTATACATAGAGAAAATTGATCTCGTGTTGCTTGATCAGATAGACAATCATTCAGCCCCAGATCAAGGGCTCCACTAGGAAACTCATCATAACCAAAAAACCAACGATCTAAGTTCAAGAAAACCGGCTGATCTGAATCGCCTTTAGCTGTCTCCCTCATGAGCCCAATGATCAAGAAAACCTCTGAGTCACGAAACATTTCTGACTTTTCTTTATAGCTGATGAACGAATGGGCCATATGTTACTCTAATATAATAATATCTTTATTGAGATGTGGTAGGTTGCTCAAACCACGCTGAATTCCGGAAATGAGTCGGTCTCGCTGAGCCGAGGACATTCCTAGGGTATCCACGACGAGCCGACTAGACGCTGAATTAACAGTTGCATCATGTACCGCCGAGTTAACCAATCCATCAACCATACCATCATTAACACTCAGGATCTCACCAGTCATTTTGTTGACGAGAGACCCTTTAAGTTGAACACCGGTAGCGCCATCCATTATATCCACGCCTTCTATAATGGATTGCGTCAAAGTTTTCCCACTCGCGGCTTCATACCTCGCACTTCCAATCCCTTCAGCCATATCTATCTTTCCGCTCTGCTCGTGGTTTCGGTTGAAATTCTGCACTCGGGCATCGTCAAGATCGTCTACCTTTGGAGCAACTTTTGGAGAAATTCTAGGCTTTCGCGCAATCCGAACATTCCTGAGGTTCGAACCTAGAGCATTCGGGTCAACCTCAACCTTATACTGGTTCAACCGCCGCCGAATGCGCGCCACGCCGTCGGCCCCAGCACGGGTGGCGGCTTCGATCTCGTCGTGCAGGCCTTTGCCGATGCTGGCCAGAACGCCGAGGCTTCAGGCGACTGCCTGAGCCTCAGCTCTTCATCATCACCGCCGCTAGCCGATCATCCGCACCGCGCGGATCGGGCGGGAAAGGTAATCCATCAGGGTGAACTGCTGCAGCTGCGCCAGGAATAGGAAGTGTTCCAGTGCCTTGGTGCGCTTGAGATTTTCCAGCCGGGGGGCGCCGCCCATGGCCAGCGCCGGGAAGAAGCCATAGCACTCGCCCGGTTCCAGATCGCCCAGCCGTTTGCGGGCGCGGGCAAACAGCGGTTTGTCGGCGTCGTCGTAGGCGTTGTGGGCTTCAAGGCTGGATTTTTCACTCAGCATGTAGAACTCAGAGGTAAGGCTGATGGAAGATTTCGTTTTCTTCTCCAAGTGTAACAAATCATCGCAGGTCAATACTCCTCGCAACAAACTGATTTCCACCAGTCCATGACGCTCACTCCACACAACCAAATTACCAAAGGCTGAATACGCTATGACGTTGCAGTCATTATGTGAGAAGTCATCGTCCGCATGAAAAACTTGAGAGAGCAGGCCCTCAAAATCATTTGGGATGCACAGCCTATACAGGCCGTTGTACCAGCCTCCTACGCCATGCTGCTTCCAAATGTCGAGCAACAGTTCGGGGAGTTTCGACCTATAAGTTTCAACAGTGTCACCCGAAACCTGCTGCGGCTTTTCGAAAGCCCCGTTTTCTAAAAATATATCTGCTATGTATTCCGAGTTGTTCATCTTGCTCTCAGCATTTTTTGAGTCTCACATTCGCCTTCACCCCGCCCTGAACCGCATGATCTGCCAGAGCCTCATCCAGAGTATCTACCCTGTTGCGCCACTGGCTGCCAATCGAGCGGTTCACGGAACTGTTTTGCAGGCCAGAGAGTTCTGATGCATGACCTCCGGCCACGATGTCGAGGACATGTGTAGCATCTAAGTTTGCCGCTTCTTTCGCTGCAGCCTGCTTAGCTTTCGATGGTGACATGCCCGCAGCTAATAGCTCACGGACCTTACTGCTAGTCCATTTCGTTCTTGCAGTTGTCTGTGCCCCCCGATCCCGCAGCGCGCCTGTTCCCATCTGCTTCACCATATCCCGACGCTGGATCAGTTCCGCGATGTCGGTGTTGTTGATGGCGTCTTCCTGTTCCAGCAGCTGCTCCATGAAATCGCGGTCGGTGACGCCTGCGGGCTTGTTGAAACAAGGGATGTCCCCCGGCGGATTAATGCGCTTACCGGGCAGACGGCCTTTGCGGGTGATCCTGATATTGCCGTCGCTCATGCCCAGGGTATTCGGATCAACCTCCACCTTATACTGATTCAACCGCCGCCGAATGCGCGCGACACCGTCGGCCCCAGCACGGGGGGGGCAGCTTCTAGTTCATCGTGTAAACCCTTGCCGATTTTAGCCAATGCTGTGATGGCTTTGCGGAACGCGTCGAGGATATCCGCCAGCACGTCGAGGCTTGCCGCCTTCCTAGCCATGCCCCGTAGCTTGGCGATGAACGCAACGAACCGCCCCCCCAGAAGCGCCCCGCCGGCCCCCGTTAGGGCCGCGATGACGGCCAAAACTATCTCGATCAGCACCTCGGGCAGGATGAAACCGGTGACGACGCCGACCATCTCGGACCAGAAGTTCGGCACCATGTTCATCGCCACCGACATGATGACGTGGAACAGGTTTTAGAAAGACCTCTTCTCTCCTAAAAGAAGAAATGAAGACTGGTTCCAGCTTTTTGGGCGAATTCCGCTTGTGCTATAATTTTTGAAAACACCTCTAGTTGGGTTCTGTTAAAAAACTCAACCGACAAATTTTCACAAACCTTCAATCCGCGCGGATCGGAAATCACTTCATCTTCATAATCGTCAATGTTCACGTTTGCTAACTTGTTCACCTGTTCGATGAAGCCAGAGCTAAAGAGTACATTAAATTCTTGCTCAGACAAAAGCATATCCAAGGTATCAGTTTCTTGTTCTTGTCCAAGATCAAGCCGCTCGGCGGCTAGAGGGGAGGTCGGCACAGATATCGTTTTCATGGGTTCATTCAATTACAAAGTGAGTAACTTGGTTGTAGTCTGCCTAAGTTCTTCCAACTTGTCTTTCGTCAGTCAAACGAACTTTCTGTAGGAGCAAACATGACCGTCTCGCCATTAAGCAACATCGCAGCCTCATGAGTACGTGATACTTTTCCGAGTAAAAGATTAAGAAAGGCATATTCGTTACGAATATCAAATTTGTTCACTCTAAAAAACACTCTGGATACGATATTAATTTTTATGCCTACCTCTCCGAGCACTTCGGAGTCAAAGCGACCTGGAGGGTGGACTTTAGTCCAACTCTCGTTCGCTGCGAATTTTTCGCCCTTAGTCTCTTTCACTAATAGCGTGTGAAGATCAACTGCGGGCATGTCTGTATATAATGTGATATCAAGAGACATTTTATAGTCCTCCTATAGAACCATCAGGTCGTATTATTATTACATCTTTACGCCCTTCAATGGGCCAAGTTGAAAATTGGTCATTAAGTGCTTTCAGATCGACCGCGCTATCTTGTAAATTTATCACCACTCGCTCTGTTTGTCTTTCAAGTATCTTCTTTTCTACGCTACTCCAAATGCTTCTTGGGTTATTCGTAGAAGGAGCAATGTTATCTTAAACGTCACCGTTTGTTTTGTAGTCCGAGTTTTAAAGGCCAAGGATATTGGGATTTTGTTCTACGTCGTAGTCCTCAGCAGCGAGGATGTCCGCAGCGTCATTTTCACGTTTCAAGGATCTACGAGTGTCGGCATCTTCTTTTGCTCCAATACGGGTGCGTTTTCCGTGAGGCTTGCTCTTTCGACGAATTTTTATATTTCCGCCATTCGCTCCCAACGTGTTCGGATCAATCTCGACCTTATACTGATTCAACCGCCGCCGAATGCGCGCGACACCGTCGGCCCCAGCACGGGTGGCAGCTTCTAGTTCGTCGTGCAAACCCTTGCCGATTTTAGCCAATGCTGTGATGGCTTTGCGGAATGCGTCGAGGATATCCGCCAGCACGCTGAGGCTTGCCGCCTTCCTAGCCATGCCCCGCAGCTTGCCGATGAACGCAACAAACCGCCCCGCCAGAAGCGCCACGCCGGCCCCCGTTAGGGCCGCGATGACGGCCAAAACTATCTCGATCAGCACCTCGGGCAGGATGAAACCGGTGACCACGCCGACCATTTCGGACCAGAAGTTCGGCACCATGTTCATCGCCACCGACATGATGACGTGGAAGACGTTCTCGAAGGCCGAGGTCTCGCTGGCGATGAGCACCATGCGCTCGATCCAGTCTTGGCCGTTGTCGATCAACTGCGCGAAGAGACTGCCCAACTCTCCTTTTTAAAAGGTGTGGTGCTATCACACACATCTTACGGTTGCTCTGAAATTGGAATTCAGCAGCAGGGTTGATGCAAAATCGGTTCACGACTCATGGGGAAAACTCAAAATTCACCCGCCGCGTAGTTTATGAAACCTACCGCGTCGACCGTCAAAGGATGAAAATCCATCTTGGCCTACACCACGATCTTCTCACCATTGAGTAGCATGCAGGCTTGATGGCTCATGTCTATTTCTGCCAAAAGTGCATTAAGAAAAGCGAGCTCTTCTGTGTAGGCTTCTTTTTTAAGGCGAAACATCGCTCTCGATTTAACCTTCAATTCAATTCCTTCGTCAGGAAGTATGCCTTAATCAAAGGGGCCGGGTGGAAAAGCTTTTTACCAGTCTTGGTGTTCCGCGAACGCAGAGTGTTTAAGCCGCTGCTCTAAAAGCGCTTGGAGCGCTTTATCATCAATATTCGTGTATAGTGTTACGTCTAGCGACATTTCAAAGCTCTCGATAGTTCACGACTAGGCGAGTATCCCATCAGTATTTGGTGCAAAGCCGAGTATCTATTTGAGAATAACTCAACTCATCTGGCGAATGGTTACGTTTTTCACGCGGAATTCGATCGTCCGTTCTCCGCCAAAGAATTGCTCTAACTTTTGCTTTAACTCTTCACCTCTGGCTTTGAAGTTCAAAACCTCTCCCTCAGAGTCAAATCCTGAGTGTGGAGGGTACTCTGAGTTGTAAGTGCTTTCGAAGATATCACCCCAAGCTTCGATTTCGTCAGCTAGATTTTTAGGAAGCCCAAACGAATGTGCAACAGCGTTCTTGAGGCCACCATCTGTCCCAACACTCCACAATGGGAAGCAAGCATATTCAGGAGATAGTCTAAAAATATTTGCGTCAGTTAAAGTCACTTAATCCCACATTATCCAGTCATGTCGTTCCAAGAGGTTTCCAGACCCAAGGTAATAAATTAAGATTTCGCAGACCCGCGCGGGATCATTGCAGACAACATCAGTAGGCCACAGATCACCGTTAATTTCGATCGTTGGCGGAATTTCGACGGCGTCAATTTTCTTCTGGAGGTGTGCTGTAAAGCTACCCAGCTCGTCACCGCCACCATCGAAAATCGCCAACACAAAATTGCGCCCATTTGTTCGCGCCCACAGTCTTTCGTTTTCTCCCGGCGCAAGCGCTATGTCTCCACCTACTTCTACCAGAGTAGAGATGGCACGTTCAATATCCACTCCCTTTGGCTCAGATATCGTGTAGCGCTTGACGGAATTGAGTGGTGAGACTGTTAATTTCATTTTTGCTTTCAGAATGCGTCTGAGGAAAAAACTAGCCCTTAGGTTTGAATTTTAGACGGTACAACACTCCTTTCATTGGGGTTGATACGACAACAGACCCAGCTGCGTCATTTCTATGGACACTCAAAATCTCCCCCGTTTCAGGGTGCTTCAAGGACACGTAACCTGTTTCTTTTTGCTCACTGATTGCCGGAATATACAATTCTTCAATCAATCGAAGCTCAGCTTTCAAACTACTGCTCATTCTCTAGTACCCATTATTTTTTATATGCGTGATTTCTCGAGTCATTTCCGATATTTCGTCCAAAGTAACACCAAACTCTCTGGCGTTCTCGATGACGAACTCTCGCGCTTCGATCTCCATAGCGTCTATGTTCATTGAGCTTACTCTGCCCGAAGTCTGTTGTCGAACATGGGCGAGTTCTTCGGCTAAAATTCGAGGGTTGTCTTTATAGGCTTCTCGAATCAATACATTGTCACCGATCGTTGCGGCATGTATGTCTGCTGGGTCCATTCCCATTTGACGTGCATTGTAATCCAGAAGGCGTTTAATTTCTGGATCAGAGTCGGTTACAATTTCGGCTCCTTCTTCTGCAATCTGTTTGCGAATGTTCTGCAATCCTTCGGCTCTAGTTGCAGCTTTTCTTCCTACGACGATGTCGGGGCCATTCTTCTGTGTCGTCTTCGGATCAATCTCGACTTTATACTGGTTCAACCGCTGCCGGATACGCGCCACACCGTCGGCTCCGGCGCGGGTCAATGCTTCGATTTCAACGTGCAGACCTTTGCCGATCTTGGCGAGAGCCGTAATCGCGGTGCGGAAGGCGTCTAGGATATCAGCCAAAACACCGAGGCTTTTGGCCTTCACCGCCAAGCCGCGCAGCTTACCGATAAACGCCGCAAATCGCCCCACCAGAAGAGCCACGCCAGCCCCTGTCAGGGCAGCAATCACCGCGAGGACGATTTCGATCAGCACCTCGGGTAGGATGAAGCCGGTGACGACGCCGACCATTTCGGACCAGAAGTTCGGCACCATGTTCATCGCCACCGACATGATGACGTGGAGGATGGGCTTATGGGCTAGACACCTTCGCTACTTTCCAATGCATCACGAAGCTGTTCTATCCTTACATCACTGCCTTCGACTCCGTTTTCGAGTGTCAAATTATGGCGGTTCTTGACGGTCCGGTAAGCTTAGCTGCTTTGAGTAGAAATGTACCGTAGGTGAGCGTCATCTATGCCTTTCAGTGTCGCTACAGCCTTCCCCCCAGCCGCTTTCCACAGTTCCGCGTTACTCGGATCAGACAAGATTTGCGCCTCTAAGGCACTTACCAAATACTTTGAAAAGTCGTTAAACGACACGCGAACCTCTTGGTTGTTTGCATAAGTCCAGACCTCAATGTAGCTGAAACGTTCGGGTGGACCACCTTCCTCTTCGACTAGATCGTTGGGAAAGTCGCAAGTCTTATCTTCAGGATTATAACCCCACCCTTCTGCGAAAGAGGATAGTGCTTTGACAAAACTGGCATCCGTTAGAACGTTGAAAAAGGCTTCAACGGGGTAAAGGTCATCGGGCAGTGAAAGTCGCTGTTTCATGGGTTGAGATCCGGTAAGAATGATATGCCAACCCCAACACATCGAAGATATGCACAAAGCCATGGCGCAACTAACGGATCAAAGAGCAAGGCGGTGGGCGACGATGGTTTGCCTTGCTACCCGCAAGGCAGCCAAAGATCGCTGCTGCTGTTGTTCTATCAAAAACCTTCAACAACTGCTTTGATTTTGGACGAGGTTTGTGATGGTGGGAAATGGAGGCTGCGGCCTATGCTCCACAATCGTGGCCTTCTGGATGGGGTTGTGTGAAAAATAGACGGTCGTTTACTTGTTCAGCTTACATGAAGGCGGACACAAACCTACCAAAACCGACTATTTTGAAACTATATTATGGGATCTTATTACTTATATATTTATCTTCATCATTACGGGTAACAAACCCTTCTTCCTCAAGCTCTTTGAGGTATGACATCAATGTATATCCTTCACGAAAATCGCCCCTCGGCACCCGAAGTTTTCGCTCCATAGCATACCAACCTATAGGCTCGTTTTCGACAATGAGCTTTAATATTTCGATTCGAACTTTATCTGGCTCAGCAATCATTCATAGGCTCCATGTGCTTGGATGATAAAGTATAGAGTTTCCGTTAGCATCTAAGTCACTCAACCCGAAATCTTCAAGGGTTGCTGTGTGTGCATTGTTCCAAACATCGTATCCTGGATCGACGCCGTCAGGAATGCCTAAATTTCGATACCGCTCCAGTTCTCTCATTTCATGAGTATAGTAGCGGAGATCGTAATCAGTCGGGGCTAGCTCGCCTCGACTTATCCGATCAAGTCGATCTATCATCGCTGCATTGGCAGGGTCGTCATCAAATCTTCCAACATGAGTGCGTACATCCGAAATTCCGCTCTCATCTATTTGAGCTGTTCTCCAGTCTGACCTTCGTATTGGCCCGCCCGCATTATCAGGATCATATGGGCGATTACTTGCAGTGCCTCTACCACCACTATGGGTCAATCGTTCGGGATTTGCTTTTCTGTCGACCCGAATCTTTCCGCCATTCATCCCCAGCGTGTTCGGATCGATCTCCAGCTTATACTGGTTCACACGGTGGCGGATGCGCGCCACGCCGTCCGCACCCGCACGGGTGGCGGCTTCTAGTTCGTCGTGCAGACCTTTGCCAATTTTGGCCAATGCGGCGATGGCTTTGCGGAACGCATCAAGTATGTCCGCCAGCACGCTGAGGCTTGCCGCCTTCCTAGCCATGCCCCGCAGCTTGCCGATGAACGCAACAAACCGCCCCGCCAGAAGCGCCACGCCGGCCCCCGTTAGGGCCGCGATGACGGCCAAAACTATCTCGATCAGCACCTCGGGCAGGATGAAACCGGTGACCACGCCGACCATTTCGGACCAGAAGTTCGGCACCATGTTCATCGCCACCGACATGATGACGTGGAAGACGTTCTCGAAGGCCGAGGTCTCGCTGGCGATGAGCACCATGCGCTCGATCCAGTCTTGGCCGTTGTCGATCAACTGCGCGAAGAGACTGCCCAAATTGCTGGATATGGCTTCACAACAGTCAATCTGAAACAGAAACTGTGTAGGTGTCGCTGGTCCACTGTCAGTTCAAGTTGGATGTGTTTGCTTCAAGGCAGAGTAAAACCCGACGCCTTGTCGGAGCATTTTCGGGCGTCTAGAAGTCAAATTGGACTCGCTTCACACCAGCGCTAAGATCCACATCTTTTGGATTTTTGGCAGGTTGTAAGCCTGCGATAAAACTCGATATATCTTCCGCAACCACTGTATAGGCCGTTGGGCTATTCTCTCCGTCGGGGCATTCGTGATGCCAAAAAACGATCTGTTTAGTTTGGGCGTCTAGCATGTAAAGGTTTCCAAGGCCATCTTCTGCAATCGGAACATACTTGCTTTCTAGCCGTCCATTGAGACGCTGAAAATTCTTCATTATTCCATGATCACCGTCAGACAATCCAAATAGGGTAAGTACAGATTGGAAGCCCGTTTTTGAAGTTAAAGGGCTTGGCATCAATGGCTTTATTTCTGTCGCCTTATCGAACATGACGGCTCTGTGCTCAGGCGCAATCAAACGGAGATATTCACTTGGAATTCGCACGCTGAGACGGGCCTCTATCTTATCGAGAGGTAACAATTGTGCCTCGCGATCCGACAGTGAAGGAATTAAAATCACATTACTTGATAATGTCATTTTATAGGCCTCTTCGCATTTAGGTTTCGGTCAGGAAATAGGCTCTTGTTCACGTTGCTTGTAGATTACTATCGTTTCATCACTTGGCAATGGAAGACGTCCATGCCCAACAACCCTCACATGTTCTATGACCCGAAAATTTTCGGTGTAAATTGAAAGATCATCTGCGATATCTGTAGCCTCTTCATTGTCTTCACTTGAGGCCTCACTGAGGTCAAAAAATATGTCGATTTGCTTCTCTTTGTAGGAAAATGAAATCATCCGCATATTGGGGGAAATGGCTCCTACACACGATTGCATGACAGGTGCGACTAAAGTATTTTCTTTGTTCAGTTTCTCAAAATCAATCATTATGGCGTCCAGTTTGGATTGGTCGGAACTACGCTAGTGCGGGTGGTTCCTTTGATGATAAACACATCAGTCGCTTGGTTCGGAAAGTCCGCTCCAGGATTAATGTTTGTTTCCGTGATAGTCGGCGACCGAACAACTGGGAAGCCGCGCCAACACGGGTGGCGGCTTCTAGTTCGTCGCGCAAACCTTTACCGATCTCTTTAGGAAACCGTCCCTACATGCAAAATACCACTTTTAGCGCACACGGCTGATTAAGAACCCGCAACGAAAATCGTCATTTTTCTAAACGCTCTATCTATGGTTTCAGCATCAAGATACCCATCCGAAGTATGTATCTCGGACCCAATTTTGGCATTCAATTCTGTAGTCGAGATAGAACCATCAGATGGCAAAACACGTCGAGCAGAATGTAACACATCTAATAGATGCTTGCGGTCATTTTGACCCTCATAATGTGGTGAGAGATCGACATTCACTAGTCCCACTGCAATGTTTTGCAATCCATCCATCCAAGTCTGGGCCACTTTGGCATCCTTGGGGTTTGAAGAGCTACTCATCACTGAAATCATGGCTCTAAAGCATAACTCAATCTCAAGGTGATGGAAGGCTCTGACCTCGCCATCAATGCTAACCATCTCGTGTGCCATTTCTACTCCAATATCACAATATTCGTTGGCATTGCGTCAAAGTTCTCAAGCCCCCCTTTAATACGCTCGGTCAGTCGATGGCGCTGAGTATCAGACAGGCCAAGGGTATCAACAACAATGTCGCGTGTCGCTGTGTTAGTCTTCGCGCCCTTCACGACAGAATCGGCTAAGCCGTCTACCATGCTGTCATTGATAGGTAAGAGTTCACCGGTATCTTTCCGTGCGAGCGGCCCTTTCAAACTTATCGGGGTGTCACCATCGTAAAAATCTACGCCTTCAGTAGTAGACGGACCAAGAGGGTTGCCAGTTGTCTGTTCATATCGAGCGCCACCAACGCCCTCGCGCAAATCGGTCACATTACCTTGCTCATGATTGACGCCAAGTTCGCGAATGCGCTCTTCGGAAAGTTCCGAACGACTAGGCGCTTTCCGCGTTTCAATAGTAGTGCCTCCAGACAACCGCTTCCGCGCAACCCGAATATTCCCGCCATTCATCCCAAGCGTATTCGGATCAATCTCGACCTTATACTGATTCAACCGCCGCCGAATGCGCGCGACACCGTCGGCCCCAGCACGGGTGGC
>NZ_CANKWO010000004.1 GCF_947487515.1 uncultured Litoreibacter sp.
CTCGCTGGCGATGAGCACCATGCGCTCGATCCAGTCTTGGCCGTTGTCGATCAACTGCGCGAAGAGACTGCCCAAATCGCCTGGCAAGTCGCGCAAAGTGTCGAGCGCGGCCTCCATCAGGTCCACGGTGCCAGACGCCAGATTGCGCATCGCGGTCAATATGAGGTCGGTGTAGTTGGATAGATCGCCAATGCCGTCGATCAAGTCGACGACCGCCTCCGCAGCGGTTTCACCTACGGATGTGCCGTAAACGATAAGCGCCCCCACGGGCCCGCCCCATTTCAGCAGGCCTTGTTCAAGCGGAGATTGGTTCGCGACATAGGCGTCATGCCAGTTTTGCGCGCTTTGATAAGCGGAAATCGCCTTGTCGCTGACCCCGCCCCAAAAGCTGGCCTCGCCCTCGTACCAAGACGACAAGCCTTTGCCGATGCCGCGCAACCGTGCCTCTGGGATCGACAGAATGCCTTTGGCCTCCCATTCCACCACATAGGGTTGCAGCTTGCCTAACGCATCATCGCGGAAGCTCGTGAGAGCCGCGCCGAGGTCGACCATGCCGCTGTCGGCTTCGCCCCCACCTTGCGAAATAAGCGACACATCTGCGCCTCCATGCGCGACTTCAATCTCCGGCGTTGTACCAAGTGTCGCCAAAGGTGCCGTTGGGGCGTCTCCGTCTTGCTGACCATGCGCCGCCAATGGCTCAGTGCGGAGCGCGCCATCGACAACCACACCTGTAGAATCCTCAACCTTCACGCAGGCGTCTGTCAGGGGGGTGTTCCATGCGTCGATGTAGCAGGCCTCGACCTTGATCAGCCCTGAACATGGCAAACAACTGCGGTCCATCTCGCCTTGCGATGCAGGTGCCCCCGCCTGTGCTTGGGCTGCAACTGCACTTGGGCTGGGTGAGGCGGGGTTTCCATCAGCCATCAGAAAACGCCTTCACTGTGTAATACATCCATGCGCCGCTGCATCTGCATTAGCTTGGCGTCCTCGCTCAGAGCGGAACGGCAGATGTTATAAAGATCGCCCAATGGGTCACGCCGCTCGAACAGGTCTCCGTAGAACAATTGCCAGCTGGCCAACACATGAATGTTGCGAACTTTACGGATGCCATAAGCCCCCATGCGCAGGGCAACGCGGCCAATGGTTTCGATCAGGACGTCTTTCGGGATATCTTCAGTTTGGTCTGGAAAGCACCGCCGCAACGCCGTAGCGATATCAGCGCGCCGGCGTCGCTCTTCGCCTTGCGTTAAGGCGTTCCCTTGCGCGAGTGTCAGCTTGTAACCTGCCTCAGTGGGGTGTTGTTCACGTTCGGGCGCATAATGCACGGAAGACATATCTTGAGTGCTACAGCAAATAACGGCGTCAGCAATCTTTCCGTTATAGCCATGAAAGAAGGATGGGCTGCCGACGGCATCCGATCCATCCACTCCAAGATAAGTTTGCGCGACATGCGGCTCCCAAAACCGGAAATACACCGACGCGCCTTCATGGTTCTGCACCTTGGTGAACTTCCGAAAATGTTGCCACAGAGTCTCAAGGCTTTGAGACGAACGAAGGTAAATGCCCGCCTCATTGCCCCACAAGTGCCAAGGCGCATCCCCTTGGGTGAAGAGGTTTTTCGTCAGCCTACTTTCTTCCTCAAGGCGAACAATCCACGGGGCAACATCCCCAAGTTGGTCGAAGGTATCACCTTTGTAGAAACAACGGTGTTCTAGATCTGATGTGGCAAGAACTTCGGCAAGCCCTGCCACTTTGGCAGCATCTAGAATTGCATAGGTGTTAGAGGGTAGCGCCTCAGCGGTTGCGTAAAGCTGACCAAAGAGCGGTTCTTTAAGTGCATCAGGAACATAGGCGGTATGGTCTTGCCCGAACTGATCTCCAAGTGGTGTGACGTCAAACTGCTCAATGCGCCCAATTTCTGAGCGCGCACCCGCCTTCATGTCTGGTGCTTCAAGCCCAGCCGTCCACACATCAAAATCATCTATATGCACAAAAAATCGCCGGAAGGTACTATAATTGTTAACGGCAATATGCTCCTAAACAGCTACCCTCAACGGAGGAAAACCTTACCTAAAGTGCGATCTCGTTTGTGACCTAAGCGCTTATCATAGCTCTCGTTCAATATGCGGGGCCGATGAGGTAGGTGTTTTCAACTGCTCTAAATCTCGTCTTTGTCGAAGATACGAGCTTCTGGACTGTGGCTGATATTAATTATGATCCCTTGACGATTGCGGTCATCACAGGGCTGTGCGCAGAGTTGGAAAAAGCTATGGGTGAACGCTCTTGCTGATTATCACTTCAAAGCAGGCATGGCCGGTCTCATCGAGGCGAGTGCATAGGAAAATATACATCAGGGCCTCGTCTGGTTAATTCTACATGAGCTGCATCATTTTAGATGAAGCATTTTGTGTACGCTGGGCGGCGCTGTCTGACCGAGGCACACGCGCCTTCTTCGTTTAGGGATGTTTCAAGAGCGAAGTCACAACCCCGATCAGCACTGGCGAGGATCGACGCGGATGATCTGCCCAAGGTCGGACCTTGACTGGAGGTGCATGTGATTTTGGCGCCATTGAAATGTTGATTGATGCGTATTCGTCAGATGAATGGGAATACCTTCGGGTGCAGACAGCGGCTATCTCGGCAGTGATGATGTTAATCGAGCGCGAAGACGCCAAGAACAACTATGAGCATTTGTCGCATCCAAAGGCTGCAACGCGAATATTTCAACTGCTTGGTCATGTGATTGAGATGCCTATGATCCAAGCGAAAATCGCCCTGCAACATCCTGAATTGAATATTGCCCCCATCATCGGCTTTTGTTGCACAAATGGCATGAGAGTTCATCTCATGATTCCAGCATGGTAGCTGCCACTGATGAGCAGTTAGTCCCCTACGAAGTACAAGACCGGGAACTGGCCTTCGTACAACACGGCGCTGAATCAGCGCGGTTCGTTATCGATCTGGTTTGATCTCGAAATGTCGTGGCACGTGCCGCCGACAGGCAAGCGGGGGTATCAGCCTGAGTTTTGCGATGCGGCGATCCAAACTTGCCGGACAATGAAGGTACTGCTTGGTATGCCTCTTCGACTGACGACAGGCTTTTTCGAAAATCTGCTGCGGCAGGCAAGCCTTGACTGGAAGGTGCCAGACTTCAGTACCCTGTACCGCCGTCAGAAGACACTGAACGTCGCCATCCCTTATCGTGGCGGATCGCGGCCGCTCCATCTGCTGATTGATGCGATCGGGATCAAAGCGAAAGGCGTGGGGAAGTAGAAAGCACGGCGGGCCAAAGAGACGCCTGTGGTGCAAGCATGACCTTTGTTTGGATGAAGAAACACTGGAGATCCGCGCGGTAGGTGTCACGACACGCAACGTAGGTACCAACGCTATGCTTACTATCTGTGCCAATCCAAAGGATGCGATAGCTACGGCAAGTCGATTCCACGCGATAAGCTGGAGGGTGCATTTGGTGATATGGTCAAAACGCTAGAGCCATGCCCGAAGTTGTTTCTGTTGGCAAAGACCATGTTCAAGGATGCTTGGACAGCACCTCTGGGTCAGGCCAAGGACGTCACATGTTCGGTCAAACACCAAATAACCGAAGTTGAAAAGCAAATCGAAGGTTTGCTTGGGCGGATCATGCAGGCATCCAATGATGCTGTGATTGATGCGTATGAAGACAAGATCGGCGAACTTGAAAAGACCAAGGTTAGGCTAACGGATAGTTTGGCATATCAAGCCCCGCCACAGGGGAGGTTTGAAGAGATGCTAGAACTCTCCCTAAAATTCCTACCAAGCCCTTGGAAACTATGGGAAAGTGGTCAACCAGAATTGTGTCGAACACTGCTCAGATTGGCCTTCACAGAAGGATTTTCCTATCATCGAATTGAGGGTGCTATAACTCCAAAAATATCTATGCCATTCAAAGCTTTAGGTGTGCTTGGAGGGGGTGATTTTAGAGATGGTGCTGTGAGGGAGGATTGAACTCCCGACCTCACCCTTACCAAGGGTGTGCTCTACCACTGAGCTACCACAGCATTTTCACCAGCGTGTGGGCGGGGTATTAGGTCGAAAAACTCTTCGGCGCAAGCCTAATCTGGACCCTTTTGTCGCCCTGCGTTAAGACAGTCTCATGAGTGACCAAACATCCCCCAAAGGCACCCCAAAGCCGCAAAGCGCCGCAGCCATGCGCGAAGCGCGATTGAAGGCGGCATTGAAGGCAAATATGGGACGTCGCAAGCAACAGGCACGCGCCAGAAAAACACCCGAAGATACGGGCGAAAACGAGAATAAAGGGCAGTAAACATGGATAAAATCGTCGTCACGGGCAATGGCCCGCTGAACGGGGAGATCACGATCTCCGGGGCAAAGAACACCTGCCTGAAGCTAATGACCGCCGCACTTTTGAGCGACGAGCCGCTGACGCTGACGAATGTACCGCGCTTGTCGGACATCGGCACATTGTCGGAATTGCTGGAGTCCTTGGGCTGCGAAGTTGCCCTTTTGAATGGCGGCAACGTGATGGTTCTGTCTGCCGGAACAATCTCCAACCGCAAAGCGGAGTATGAAATGGTGCGCAAGCTGCGCGCGTCCTTCAATGTGCTTGGCCCATTGGTCGCGCGTGAAGGCGAGGCGACAGTGTCCTTGCCGGGCGGCTGTGCCATTGGCGCGCGCAAGGTGGATTTGCACTTGATGGCGCTCGAAAAGCTGGGGGCTACGATCACCTTGGATGAGGGATATGTGCATTGCGCAGCCCCGAATGGCCTCACTGGAGCAGTGATCGAATTCCCATTCGTCACTGTCGGGGGAACCGAAAACGCAATTACCGCCGCGACATTGGCCAAAGGCACGACCGTTATCAAAAACGCCGCCCGCGAGCCGGACACCGTCGATCTTTGCAAATGCCTCACGGCAATGGGTGCGAAAATTTCGGGTGCTGGAACTTCTGAAATCACCATTGAGGGCGTGGACCGGCTGCATGGTGCCACGCATGAGGTTATTGCTGACCGGATCGAGTTGGGCACCTTCATGATCGCCCCTGCAATTGCGGGTGGCACTGTCGAGCTGATCGGCGGGCGTCGTGATTTGGTCGATGTGTTTTGCAAGAAGTTGGAAGCCACAGGGGTCGTTATCACCGACACAGATCGTGGTCTGAAGGTCTCTCATACCGGCGATCGTTTGCAGGCCATCGACGTAGAAACCGAGCCCTTCCCAGGGTTCCCGACCGATTTGCAGGCGCAAATGATGGCGGCTCTTTGCACAGCCGAAGGCACGTCAAAACTGCATGAAACCATTTTCGAGAATCGCTTCATGCACGCGCCAGAGCTGATCCGTATGGGGGCCAAAATCGACGTCCAAGGCGGTCATGCCACGGTCACCGGTGTGCCAAAACTCAAGGGCGCGCCCGTTATGGCAACCGATTTGCGTGCGTCGGTGTCGTTGATCTTGGCCGGATTGACAGCCGAAGGTGAAACCACTGTCGGTCGCGTCTACCATCTTGATCGCGGCTATGAGCGGATCGAAGAAAAGCTAAGTGGCGTGGGTGCATTGATCAAGCGGGTGCCTGAATGAGCCAAGACGCCAGCTTTGAGGACGGCGAAGAGAAGCCGCTTCGTTTAAAGGGCGAGGCGGCGGAGGATGTCACGGTGATATCCTCACTCGCGCAAGACGCGGTGTTTCCGATGGCAGAGATGTCGTGGAAACCGGCGCAACGTCGTTTTGCCATGCTGTTGAACCGTTTCCGTTGGGAAGATTTGCCCGCAGCCGAGCGCCGCGGTCGGGACTTCGAGCGAGTGCGCGCAGTTTTGGCCTTTGATGATGTGACGAAGGTGTCTTCGAGTGGAATTGATCGCACTGACCCTGAAATGGTGCTGTCTTTGCTGGCTGTCACTTGGCACGCGGGTGAAGACGGGGCAGGGCGCTTTGAGCTGACCCTCGCGGGGGACGGCGCAATCGCGCTAGAGGCCGAATGCGTGAACATCACCTTCCAAGATGTAACGCGCCCCTATATTGCGCCGTCTCGCAAATCCCCAAACCATCCAGAGTGATATTTGGCTCAGGTGTGGGTGATCACGCCTCAGGGGACTGCAATTCGCGCGGGTGGCCGAATCGTCTGAGCAGCGGGCAATCCGCCTTTGCCTATGGATAGGATACGCCTCATGTGAGGGGGCAATTGACCTGATCCCCCATAAGGCAGCCGCAAGGATTTGTTGAGGATGCGGCCTTTGGATCGTTGAGCCTGCTGCATCTGCACTGTATGGAAACTGTATGACTATGTTTCTCAACAGCGCCGACGCTGACTTCGACACTCAATTTGCCCAGCTTTTGACCATGAAGCGTGAAGATAGCCCCGATGTGGATGCTGTCGTCGCGGGTATTATTGCCGATGTGCAAACGCGCGGCGATGAGGCGATTATTGAGCTGACCGCAAAATTTGACCGCATGGATCTGACCGCCGAAACGATGGCGTTTTCCAAAGCGGAAATGGATGCGGCTATCGCGCAGGTGCCAGCGGTTGAACGCGACGCGCTGGAACTTGCCGCAGAGCGCATCCGCGCCTACCACGACCGTCAACTCCCGCAAGATGAGACTTGGCAAGGCCCGCACGGCGAGATGCTTGGCTGGCGCTGGACGGCTGTCGAAGCTGCCGGACTATATGTGCCAGGCGGGTTGGCCAGCTATCCGTCGTCGGTGTTGATGAACGCTATCCCCGCCCAAGTGGCAGGGGTGGAACGCTTGGTGATCTGCGCCCCGACGCCGGATGGGGTGGCCAACCCGCTTGTGCTGCTGGCAGCGCGCTTGTCCGGTGTTGAAACCGTGTACCGCATTGGCGGTGCCCAAGCGATTGCGGCTTTGGCATTTGGCACTGACACGATTGCGCCGGTGGACAAGATCACCGGCCCCGGAAACGCCTTTGTCGCCGCAGCCAAGCGCCGCGTGTTCGGACGCGTGGGGATCGATATGATCGCAGGCCCGTCCGAAATTCTGGTGATCGCCGACAAAAACAATGATCCCGATTGGGTGGCCGTGGATTTGTTGTCGCAAGCAGAGCATGACGAAAGTGCGCAAAGCCTGCTGATCACAGATGATGCGGAGTTTGGTGCAGCGGTGGCGCAGGCCGTGGAGGACCGGTTGCAAACACTGGAGCGCCGCGACATTGCGCGGGCTAGCTGGCGCGATTTCGGCGCCGTGATTGTCGTGAAAAACATGGAAGAGGCGCTGATCTTGTCAGATAGGATAGCGCCTGAACATCTTGAAATTGCGTGTGAAAACGCCGACGATATAGCCGCGCGTGTCCGGCATGCGGGGGCCATATTTATCGGCGCCTACACGCCTGAAGCAATAGGGGACTACATCGGCGGGCCGAACCATGTGTTGCCGACCGCGCGCTCTGCTCGATTCTCGTCCGGACTGTCCGTTATGGATTTTGTAAAACGCACCACATTGGCGCGCATGACCCCTGAGGCGCTGAAAGCCATCGGCCCCGCGGCAGAGACATTGGCGAAAGCCGAGGGGCTTGAAGCTCATGGATTGTCTGTCCGCGCGCGATTGAATAGGTTGAACGAAGAATGAGTAAACTTTGCGAAGTCACCATCGACGACAGCGGCCTGCCGACCCCCACTCCGGAGATCGAGCAAGAGCGCAAAGTCGCAATCTTTGACCTGCTGGAAGACAACGAGTTTTCCTTGCCTCAAGCGAATGCGCCACAGGGGCCATATAAGCTGGATCTGTCCATTCGTGAGCGTCGGTTGGTCTTCGACCTTCATACCGAATCCGGCGACAAAGCTGCAGAATTTCACCTGTCTCTGGGGCCGTTTCGCCAGGTGGTAAAAGACTACTTCCAGATTTGCGAAAGCTACTTTGATGCGGTCAAAAAGCTGCCCCCCAGCCAGATAGAAACCATCGATATGGCGCGGCGCGGCATACACAACGAGGGCGCGCGCGTTCTCGAAGAACGGCTGGACGGAAAGGCAAACGTTGATACGGATACTGCCCGCCGCCTGTTCACCCTCATTTGTGTTTTGCACTTCGGAGGCTGAGAGATGAGCGCAGAGCAACCACAATCGGTCTTGTTTTGCTGCGATCACAACGCTGTGCGCTCTCCGATGGCCGAGGGGTTGATGAAGAAATTTTACGGCACAGACATCTATGTGCAGTCTGCTGGTGTGAAAAACGACCTTGATATCGACGGGTTCTCGGTCGCGGTATGTCAGGAGATGGAGGTGGAGCTGTCACGCCACCGCACGCGGTCTTTTGAAGAGATGCAGGAATGGGGGGATGACCTGTCAGGATTTGACCTGATCGTGGCGCTAAGCCCCGTGTCCCAGCGTCAAGCGCTTGAGTTAACACGGGTCTATCACCTGTCGGTCGAATACTGGCCCATCCTCGACCCCACCGGCTTGGGGGAAGGGCGCGAAGAGAAGCTCAATTCCTATCGCATGGCCCGTGATCAGATCAAAGACCGGATATTGAAACGCTTCGGTGCGCCAACAAACGACTAATTCGCCCTTCACCGGTGCCTTTCATCAACATTTGTGCCGCCTTGCTGCAGCAAATAGCACAATCCCCTTGAAAACCCTCCACTCTCGGCGCATCTAGTGCCACGCCTACATTTTGGTGGGCACAACAACGGAGTAAACATGGCCAAGGAAGAACTGCTCGAATTCCCCGGCGTCGTGAAGGAACTCCTGCCTAACGCGACATTCCTGGTCGAGCTGGAAAACGGCCATACGATCATCGCGCACACGGCAGGCAAGATGCGCAAGAACCGCATCCGTGTTCTGGCAGGCGACAAAGTGCAGGTCGAGATGACCCCCTATGATCTGACCAAGGGTCGGATCAACTACCGCTTCAAGTGACCGCTGCGACCCGGGGTGCCGGGTTGAAGCTGGTGCTCGGCTCCGGCTCGCCACGGCGGCTGGAGCTTTTGGCGACTCTGGGGATCATCCCCGACGCCATCCGCCCCCCCGATATTAACGAAGATCCGGTTGGCGCTGAAAAGCCGCGCGTGTATTGCCAACGCATTGCCCGCAGCAAGGCCGAGGCGTTGGCGTTGGCGGCGGATGAAGTTGCCCTTTGTGCAGATACGACGGTCGCCTTGGGACGCCGCATCATGGGCAAGCCCGCAGATGCGGATGAGGCGGCGAAGTTTCTTCAATCACTGTCGGGCCGCAGGCACCGTGTGATCACTGCTATGGCGGTGAAACGGGGCGACAAGATTTGGACCGCTGATGTGGTCACTACCGTGAAGATGAAATCCCTGTCGGATGAAGAATTGAACGCCTATCTGGCCACCAACGATTGGCAAGGCAAGGCGGGCGGTTACGCCATTCAAGGGCCTGCTGGGGCGTTCATCCCTTGGATACAAGGCTCCTATACAGGGGTAATGGGGTTGCCCGTCGCCGAAGCGTCGCAACTTTTGAAAACTGCTGGATATGAGGTTTCATCATGAAGGGCGCTTTGATCGTTTTAGGGGAGCTTGGCGGTGTTGAAGCTGTCGCCCGCATGGTGAATGGCGTTTTGGATGACCTGATGCTGGCCCCTGATGACAACGCTCCTCCGGCGCCCGGTGCGATTTATCGCGCGGTGGCGGACCGTCCTTTGAAGGGGCAGGGCGGCATGATGCTATCCCTGCCGGACGGGCAAACTGCGTTGTTTCGCGGCGCGAAAGGGTTGAAGCCGGGGACGCCACTGTTGGTGCAGGTGACCTCCTACGCCGAAGCGCATAAGGCCGTACCCGTCACCGACCGTTTGATTTTTAAGGGCCGCAGTGTGATCGTGACACCTGGGGCGAACGGCCTGAACGTCTCGCGTCAGGTGCGTGATGAAGACGACCGCGAAATGCTGCTGGAAGCATTGCACCGCTCCCGCGCACCCGATGCCGGCCACGGCGTTATCATTCGCACGGGGGCCGTCGGGCTTGATCCTGACGATATTGCCGAAGAGGCCGACAGCCTGCTGGATCTCGCGGATGCGGTGTTGGCCGATGTCGAAGGCCCGCCGGAGCTGCTGGTCGATGCCATCGGGCCGCATGATCTGGCGTTCCGTGATTGGCCGCATGCGGATAAAACCGTCGAGGGCTTTGAGGAACACGGCGTTTTGGATGCGCTCGCCGAGTTGGACCGCGCCGAAATCCCGCTGGGGCAAGGCTCTATGTTCATTGAGCCGACTCGCGCATTGGTGGCGGTTGACGTCAATACTGGCGGCGACTTTTCACCCGCAGCGGGATTAAAGGCAAATCTGGCAGTGGCGAAAGCGCTGCCGCGCATGTTGCGCCTGCGCGGGCTGGGGGGGCAGATAACTCTTGATTTGGCCCCAATGCCGAAGAAGGACCGCAAGCAGTTCGAAGTGGCGCTGCGTAGTGCCTTCCGCGTCGACCCCATCGAGACGTCACTTGTTGGCTGGACCCCGTTGGGACACTATGAATTGCAACGCAAGCGCGAGCGGATGCCCATCGCCCAAGGGTTGGCACAATGAGCTGCCCGATCTGCGATAAAGACAAGGTCGAGGAGTTTCGCCCGTTCTGCTCCAAACGCTGTGCAGACATAGATTTGGGCCGCTGGATGACAGGATCATACGCCATCGCCAGTCAAGACCCTGACGACGATGACGAATTGATGGAAGAGCTGGAGAAAAAGCTGGGAGAGATCGCGGCCGGCGGGCCTACAGGTGACGGTTCCAAGCCACACTGACAAGAAGGTGGTGAGGTTTTTAATTTTTCCTGCACAAGCCTCTGGACACCGCCAAATCGCTGGCCTAAGTAGTCCCACGTTCGCAGGTAAACACCCTATGCGAACACCCGGTGCCCGGGTAGCTCAGGGGTAGAGCAGTGGATTGAAAATCCTCGTGTCGGTGGTTCAAATCCGCCCCTGGGCACCACTTTTATTTCAATACCAGTTGCCCAAAGCTTACCGGTAGCGTGGGTTGGTATTTTGGAAAAAGTCTAAGGTTTGAAAACGAAAATCTTCTGCGTATTTCGACATGAAGAATGAAAGAAATGTGTTGAGGCTGGGTCGCACGCGCGGGTCGTCTATGACCTCTGGGCAGGTCTCATTGAGCGTATCCACCATCAGCTGAGACCACAGTGTGGCACCTGCGTCTGTCATCAATTGCATCGCGTTATGTGTATGGTGAAAATTCAGCCGGAACTCTGCACCATGATAGTAGGGACCTCCGCCCATCACATCGACCCACATGGATGCTTGGGTGTGAATGTGGTGATTGATGCCCCCGACACGCTCAAACACCGATGTGAACCAATCCTCTTGTTCGAATACTCTTTGGTAGAAGTCATGGACTATTCTCACGATCGGCTCTTGCCCAAGAACCGAGTATAATTGCCAAAACTGGATCGGCTTTGCTGGATCATCGGAGGCGGTCAGGGAGAGGATGTCCTCCCTCTCAAGCGCATCATCCGGGAGCACTCCCTTCGCGATCGCGGACGCGATGTAATCGGTACGAATTTTCTTTGTCATGTAGCCGTTTCGCGTCGAGAACTTTGGAAGGACCGCATGTTCCATGATGTGCACTCTCGAAGGTAATTTGCCTCTGGATCGTTTAGCTAAGCGCGCAGCCACAAGTTTCAAGACGCAGGGTACAGATAGAAAACCGGTGCCAAAGCAAAAAGCGCTTTATTCGCAGACGGTTTCTTTGATGAAACAGTTTGAACCGATACACCCGTCCCATCCTTCGGATTTGGCCGCTTGGGATTTTTCACCGAACGCGCCTTCGACAATTTTGGCGGACTGGATTTTGTCAAACCTGAATATCCGTTTGGAGGCATAGTCGCGCCCTTTGGTGCACCCTCGGCTTTGCCAACCGTGCATGTAGACCTTGCCATTGTTGCCAACTGCCACCTGATGAACGTCCACAATGCGTGGCTCGCAGCCCTTTGAGACGTCTTTGTCATAGACGATCTCAACTACACGGCCGGACTTTGCTGCCTCGCATAGCGGCCCTTCAAGGGCGGGCTGAGCGTGAGATGCAGACACCTGCGCAACGACTGCAATCAGTCCCATTTTTAGATGTTTAACTTCCACAAGTTGCCCTTTCAGGTGGTTGAAGTTCCATTTGATGTGGGCGCGAAGCGAAAGTCTAGAAAACTCTTGTGGGGTCCCTTCAAAATGCGTCTGGCAGTTTTGTTTATTCATTTAGCCAAGTCAAAAAACTTAGACTAAGCTCGATAAACGAATCAACAAAAATACCATCGCGTATTTGGGAGAATTACATGATCAAATCACTTAAATCTGCGGCGCTTGCAGCCGCAGCGACGCTTGCATTGGCCGTGCCAACGCAGGCTCAAGAGTTGAACTTCTTTACAATCGGAACCGGCGGCACAGCCTATACTTACTATCCGGTCGGTGGTGTTATTGCGAATGCGATTTCGCGTCCACCTGGGTCGCGTGAATGCGATGGTGGTGGGTCTTGTGGTGTTGAAGGTCTGATTGCATCCGCGGTGTCATCGCGCGGTTCCGTCGACAATGTGAACGCCATTTTGTCCGGTCTGCGGAACTCCGGCTTTGCGCAATCTGACGTGGCATATTGGGCCTATACCGGCACAGGCACCATGGAAGGCAAAGAGCCAGCAACGGACTTGCGCACCATCGCGGCGTTGTTCGAAGAGCACATCCACCTTGTTGCTATGGCCGACAGCGGTATCAATTCCGTAGCCGATCTTAAAGGCAAGCGCGTGTCCCTCGATGAGCCAGGTTCCGGCACATATGTGGATGCAAACCTGATCCTCGAGGCCAACGGTCTGTCCGTTGATATGGTCACCGCAGAGGCCCTCAAAGGGGGGGCTGCGTCCGAAGCTTTGCGCAATGGCAAGATCGACGCGTTCTTTGTGGTTGCGGGCTACCCAACAGGCTCCTTGGTGGAGCTGGCGTCTGCTGCTGACATCAAACTGGTGCCAATCAGCGGTGCCGGAGCGGATGCTCTTGTTGAAAAATACGGCTTCTTCGCGGCGTCTGACATCCCTGAGGGTGCATATGAAGGCGTTGGCACAACTGCGACAGTTGCCGTTGGCGCGCAGTGGTTCACCTCTGCCAAAGAAGATGATGAGTTGGTCTATAACATCACCAAAGCCCTGTGGAACGAACAGTCCCGCAAGCTGTTGGATGTTGGTCACGCCAAAGGCAAAACCATCACAGCTGAATCGGCGTTGAACGGCATTGGTGTGCCTTTGCACGCTGGCGCAGAGCGCTTCTACAAAGAAGCAGGCTTGCTGAAGTAAGCCCGCCAAATCATCACAACTGGCCCGAGCGTAAAAGTGACGCTCGGGCCTTTTCTATATCTACCAGATGGATACTGAACCGATGGTCACCGATACCCAACCCGAGTTAACCCCCGAACAACTGGCTGAAATCGAGCGCAAGTTTGATCCAGAAATGGCCTTCCGCGCGACCGGCAAGCAGTTCGGCTTCTTCATCGCGGCCGTCTTGGTCTGCATGTCGGTCTATCATTTCTATGCGTCTGGATTTGGTTTGATCCGCGAACTCTTGCACCGCGGAATTCACCTCTCCTTTGTCTTGGGTTTGGTGTTTCTTCTTTTTGGCTGGAAACGCGATGACAGCCTAACGCCCCGCACTGGCGGATTGCGCATCCAAGGTGTGCCGGTTCTCGATATCATTTTTTCCATTTTGGCCGTTGGGGCCGCAATTTATCTGCCTCTGCTGCCGCCCGAAGTGGTGGCCGAGCGCGTTGGCAACCCGTCGCAATCCGACGTGCTTATGGGCACGGCGCTTTTGGTGCTGACCTTAGAGGCGACGCGGCGCTCGGTTGGGCCGACTTTGCCGATTATCGGCATTTTGTTTTTGGTATTCGCCTACTTCGGCCCTTGGATGCCGGGTGCGTTGAAGCACGGAGGCGCAAGTTGGTTGGGTATTGTGAACCATCTTTATATGACCAATCAGGGGCTATACGGCGTCGCGATTGGGGTCATGGCGCAATATGTCTTCTTGTTCATTCTGTTTGGCGTTTTGGCCACACGTATCGGGCTTGGCCAATTGTTCATCGATCTCGCGATGGTGATCGCAGGCCGCTACTCTGGTGGCCCTGCTAAGGTGGCGATTTTTTCTTCGGCCTTTATGGGGACGATCTCTGGCTCTTCAATTGCCAATACTGTGACCACAGGGGCGCTGACCATCCCTGCGATGAAGCGTGTTGGCTACCCGCCGCATTTCGCGGCCGCCACCGAAGCCACGGCCTCCACAGGGGGGCAAATTACCCCACCGATCCTAGGGGCTGCGGCCTTTATCATGGTGGAATATCTGGAAATCCCGCTGCGTGATGTCCTCGCGGCGGCTCTTTTTCCGGCTTTGCTGCACTACTTCGGTATTTTCATAATGGTTCATCTGGAGGCCAAGAAACTGGGCCTGCGTGGCCTGCGCGCCGAAGAGTTGCCGAAGGTAGGGCTGGTCTTGAAGGATCACTGGCTGTCGATCATTCCATTGGGCATTCTTGTCTATCTAATCTTGTCGGGTCGAACACCTGACTTTGCCGCAGTTTATGGCATCATTGCCTGTGTGGTTGTCGGCTTCTTGAACCCAACCAACCGGCTGACCATCCCAGATTTGTGGAGTGTTCTGGCGTCAGGGGCGAAGAGCACCCTTGCGGTGGGCGCTGCTGCGGCGACGGTGGGTATCGTGGTGGGCGTGGTTACGCTCACAGGTGTGGGGTTCCGCCTTGGGTATGTCGTGGTGCAAACGGCCACTGACATCGGTGATGTTGTCGGCAGTATTTGGCCCTTGAGCTATTTCTCCGTTGCGCAATGGGCGTTGTTCTTCTCGCTGATTTTGATCGCGTTTGCTTGTATCATCATGGGGGCAGGGATCCCTACGACCGCGACCTACATCATCCTAGTGGCCGTGGCCGCACCGGCCTTGGCGCAACTGCAGGTGGAGCCGATCGTCTCCCACTTCTTCGTGTTCTACTACGGGGTGTTGGCGGATATTACCCCGCCTGTGGCGCTTGCTGCCTATGCGGCGGCGGGGATTGCAGGGTCGAACCCGTTCCAAACGGGCAACACGGCCTTCCGGCTGGGCATCGCCAAGGCACTGGTGCCCTTTGTCTTCGTCTATTCGCCAGCCTTGCTGTTGGTCGCAGACGGGTTCACTTGGTGGGCGTTCACCTACACGCTGGCAGGGGCAATGTTGGGCATTGCTTCGCTGGGGGTCGCCTTCTCTGGGTTCTTGGTTGCGCCGTTGAAGAACTGGGAACGCTGGTACGTCGGCTTGGTGGCATTCTTGTTTATCGCCCCGGGCGTGACGACCATGCTGATTGGGCTGGCAGCCCTTGCGCCGATAGTGGTTTTGCAACTCAGACGTAAGTCGGTTGCGGCCTAAGCCAAGAGGAGGGCGCGGGACTGGTCCTGCGCCCTCTTTTTGTGAAGGAATCAATGCTCACCGTGAGGCAGGGCGTTCCGATGCCAAGGCCAACCCGTCAGTAACCGCAGTGAACACCTCGCTAAAGGAATGCTGCGCGTTCGGGAACTTTGCCTTCATTGCGTCCGAAACCATCGACATTAAGCTAGAGCCGCCGACATAGATCACGCGTTCGACCTTTTCGGCCTCAGTTCCTGCCAGTCGTAGCGTTTCTTCCGCCCCAACTTGCAAGGCCATCGCGTGCGCAGCAAGAGTTTGGGCCAACACGTCAATCGGCAAAGAGGCCGCGAGGCCCCGTTCTATCTGTCCTAAATCGATCATCGAGTGCGCGGCGCCGGAATTGGCCGCGATTTTCCCACGCTCCACTGCGAAGGCCAACTCATGGCCCAATTCATCCTCTAGCACCGTCGCGAGGCGTGCCATTTTTTCCGGCGAATAGGACAGTTTGACCATCTCCTCGACCAAACGCCGGTTCTTGGCAGTGTAAAGAAACGGGATTTTTTCCCAAGTGGCGAGGTCGTTGAAGATCGCATTGGGGACCGGTGTCGCACCGGGACCGATAGTCTTGCGCAATTCAGTGCCCTTGCCCAATAGAGGCATCACGCGGTCGATGTTGATCGAGCGGTCGAAATCGGTGCCCCCGATGCGCACCCCATGATTGGCGAGGATTGTGACACCGCTGTTTCCAGAACGGAACAATGAGAAATCCGATGTCCCCCCGCCGATATCGACAATCAGGCCGATTTCTCCTGAATGCTCCAATGCTCCGCTGGCGATTGCGGCCGCTTCGGGTTCGGGTAAAAACTCCACCCCTTTGAAGCCTGCCGCAAGGTAGCAGGCGCGCAAGTCGGCCTCTGCCTGTGCTTCTCTGGGGTCGCCGGCACCGTGGAACACCACCGGACGCCCCGAAATAGCGTAGTCAAAGACTTGTCCGGACTCTGCTTCTGCGCGGGTTTTGATCTGGTTGAGAAAGCGCGCGATGATGTCGACGAATGTGACGCGTTCATTCAGGATCTGGCGACTTTCATGCATGAGGCTGGAGCCAAGCACGCGTTTTAGCGCGCGCATGAACCGTCCGTCCGCCCCATTTAGCAAAGCTTGGTTCGCAGGCTCTCCGATAAGGGTTTCGCGGGTGTCGAAGTCGAAGAAGAACGTCGTCGGCAAAGTCGTCTGGTTCGGCGCAACCTGCACCAAGCGGGGTTTGCCATCCAACATGTATCCAGCGGCAGAGTTGGAGGTGCCAAAATCTACGCCAAGTGTGCAACCTTGAGATGTCATATCCGATCCTCCAACAACCCTACGGAGGTGCGGTCTTTAGGGTTGGGGGCAGCGGTCGTCAAGCTGCGCCCGCCCAAGGATACGTTCCTTGTGCCGCCCTGTGCGGTATCCGGCATAGGCCACCAATAGCCGCGTAAATTTGCTTTTCATTAACTCGGCGCCTATATTGTTGAAAACAACAAAAAGAATACATTGAGCGGTTCATACATGTTTTTCCATATTCAAAGATTTTGGGATGAATTTTTGTCCCCCATGCTGCAGCGTCCGAAACGCTTGCAAGTGGCGGCCCTGTGCTACCGCGAATGCGATGACGGGCGCGAAGTGCTCTTGGTGACTAGTCGAGATAGCGGTCGCTGGATCCTCCCCAAAGGCTGGCCGATCCGTGGCCTCAGCTCGGCCCAAGCCGCAAAGCAGGAAGCGTGGGAAGAAGCCGGGGTGTCGAAAGGCGCATTGGCCGACACCGCGATTGGCAGCTACACCTACGACAAAACCCTGCGTGGCGGATTACCTGTCCCCGTTGAGACCCATGTTTACCCGCTGGAAGTCACAAACCTCAAAAAGGACTTCCCCGAAGCGCATCAACGCAAACGCAAGTGGGTCAGCACCGCCGACGCCGCTGGTTTAGTGGATGAGTCAGAGCTGAAATCCATTTTGCGCGATTGGTGACATTTTTATCCGATTTGTGGCCTTCGTCACCCAAAGGTTGATTTTTTCCGCCGTTAGGGTGACTACTCACCCCGATAATCTCGGGGGAATGAATCCATGTCTGACCAACCACAAGGTGACCCACGTCACTTAGAAACGCTGGATCGTGATTTAGCGCGATATTCTAACTTAGAAACAGCATCCAGCTATGTGTCGCGACCTTTGATCGGACCAAGCATTGCATTTGTGTTTATCGTTTTGGCCGGTTTGGCCGCTGCGTTGATTTTCGGGCAGGCGAATAACTCGCTCATCGTGATCATTGCGGCCTGTTTTGGTGCTTATATGGCGTTGAACATCGGGGCCAATGACGTCGCGAACAACATGGGGCCTGCGGTTGGCGCAAATGCGCTTTCCATGGGCGGTGCCATTGCAATTGCTGTCGTGTTCGAGAGTGCGGGCGCGTTAATTGCCGGCGGTGATGTGGTGTCGACCATTGCCAAGGGCATCATCGCACCTGAAAGCATGGGCAATGCGCAAACCTTCATGTGGGCGATGCTTGCGGCGCTGCTGTCGGCGGCACTTTGGGTCAATCTGGCCACTTGGGTAGGCGCACCTGTTTCCACCACGCACTCGGTTGTGGGTGGCGTTATGGGGGCGGGGATCGCCTCTGCGGGGCTTGCGGCGGTGAGCTGGTCCACAATGGGCAAAATCGCGGCCAGCTGGGTGATCTCGCCGGTGTTGGGGGGATTGATCGCTGCGGGGTTCTTGTGGTTGATCAAGTCACGCATCATCTATCAAGACGACAAAATCGCAGCCGCACGCAAATGGGTCCCAGTTTTGGTGGGCATCATGGCGGGGGCATTCGCGGCCTATCTGGCATTGAAGGGTCTTAAGAAGATCATCAAGATCGACATTACGACAGCCCTGCTGATCGGTGGTGCATTCGCAGTGGCCACTTGGGCGATCATGATCCCAACGATCCGCAAGCAGTCTGAGGGGCTGGAGAACCGCAACAAGTCGCTAAAGGTATTGTTTGGTATTCCGCTGGTTGTATCTGCGGCCCTGCTAAGCTTTGCCCATGGCGCCAATGACGTGGCCAATGCCGTTGGCCCCTTGGCCGCGATCGTTCAGGCGTCGCAGTCGGGTGACTTCACCGCGGCCATCAACATTCCAATCTGGGTGATGATCATCGGGGCGTTTGGGATTTCCTTCGGCTTGTTCCTGTTTGGGCCAAAGCTGATCCGCATGGTCGGTAGCCAGATCACCAAGCTGAACCCGATGCGGGCGTATTGTGTGGCGCTATCGGCGGCGATTACCGTGATCGTTGCAAGCTGGTTGGGCCTTCCGGTGAGCTCCACTCACATCGCGGTTGGCGGCGTCTTTGGGGTTGGGTTCTTTCGCGAATGGGACGCCGAGCGTCGCATCAAGAAAGCCCGTCTTGCGATGCCAGATCGCCCGAAGATGGCCAAGGAAGAGCGTCGCCGCCGTAAGTTGGTGCGCCGGTCTCACTTTATGACAATCATCGCGGCATGGATCATCACCGTTCCTGCGGCCGCGATTTTGTCGGGAATAATCTTTTTGGGTATCCATACAATTCTGGGCTAACGCCCTGCCAGACAAGGACATTGGGCGCGCGGCAGAAGCCTCGCGCCCTTTTTAGTGTCTAGCGATCAGTTGCGTTGATCACGCCACTGACAAGGTTTTCGCTCAACAGGCGTTCCGTCAGGCTTGTGCGCGGAAGGGATAACTCGTCCATATAGTCGCGCCGACGCGTGGCCTCCGCGCGGGTCAATTGAATGGCTTGCTCTGGGGTGACGGCCACGAATTTCACGCGATCCGAAGCGCGCATTTGGCAAAGGCGGTCCAAATCACACGACACCACAGTGGCAACTTTGGGATAGCCCCCCATGGTTTGGTGATCGGATAGCAAGATCGTCGGAGCCCCGTCACCGGACACTTGGACAGAGCCCCGCACAATGGGTTCCGACGGTATGGAAAGCGCCTCGGACAGTTCTAATATCGGGCCATCAAGGCGCAGGCCCATGCGGTCGAACTTATCGGTTAGCCGATAGGCCGTGTTTAGGAATGTCTCGATGGAGGCCTGCGGAAAATGCTGGTCTTGCGGCCCTACGACGACATGAACAGTCCCATCGGGATGTGCAAACGCGGGGCAGGGCAGATCACCCACCCGATCCGCAAGCACCTTTGCGTCCGTGATTTCAAGGGTCTGGCCGGACTGCAATAGCCCGCCGCCAAACTTGGTCATTGAATGCGTCGCTGTCGACCCCAGCCAATCTTGCGACGACAGGTTTCCGGCGAATGCGACATAGCACCAACTGCCCCAGCTGCCGCCGCGAATGGTGAGCTTTTGCCCTTCGTGAAGCGTGTGCACGCCCCAAGAGGCGGACGCCTTGCCGCCGCAGTTCACCGAGAACGCGCCACCTGCTATGGCGAAGGTAACAGCGCCTTCGCGGCACTCCAGCACTAGCCCGCCTAACGAGACCTCAATGGCTGTCGCGTCTTCTGGATACCCAAGGGCCGCATTGGCAATTGCATGCGCCGCGCGGTCCATCGGGCCGGAGGGCGACACCCCGTAGCGCAATTGGCGAAATCGACCTGCGTCTTGCACAGAGACCAAAGGGCCGGCGTGGGTCACACGAAGATGGGCGCTACTCATAGGGACTCGCGGCGGATGCGGTTAAAGGAAACACTATCCCCAACCTTGAACAAAAACGGCTGCTCGGGGTCTCCGGTGATGATCTTGGCCGAGGTGGCCCCAATGATCGACCACCCCGTTGGCATGATTAAGGTTGTGCATAAGCATTGGGGCCCTGCGATCATCACCCGACCTGCCGGAATGTCGCGCACTGGGGCCGTTTTGCGAGGAACTTGAATGGCTTCGGGAACGCCCGCCAGATAGGCATAACCTGGTGCAAAGCCGTACATTCCAACGCGGTATTGCGCCGCGCAATGCGCCGAGATGACCGCCTCCGTCGACAGGCCACTCGCCTTGGCGACAGCAGCCAAATCGGGGGCGAGTTCGCTATCGTAGCAAACATCAAGAACGTGATGACGAGAGGCGCTTTGCCCAGCTGATTTGATCGGAAGTAGGGCGCGGATTCTTGCCTCAACCTGTGCGTGATCCGTCGTAAGCGGGTCAAAAATCACCAAAAGATTGACCAAGGCAGGGACGACTTCTTGCAAGCCGTCGATCCGCGCCTCAATGATTGCCTTGTCCAAGGCAAGGACGGTGTGATTTGCCTCTTCGCTGATCTCGGTAGACACTTCAACCAAAAGGGAGTGATCCGCCACCGGTTTAAAACAAGGTTGCATCACGGGTCGCAAAAACCGGTGATCGAAACCCCTGCCGCCGAAAGTTTCTGGTGAATCATGCGGGCCATAGCTACGGCACCGTCGCTGTCTCCGTGAACGCAAATGGAATGCGCATCAAGCGGGATCGGGTCCCCGTCGATGACAGGCATGAGCCCCGTTTCTAGAAACTTTAGCAGCCGGTCCGAGGCCTCGTCAGGATCGTGGATCATCGCCCCGTCTTGCCCGCGGGGAACCAATTGGCCGCTAGACAGATAACCGCGATCCGCAAAGATTTCGGAAAACACCGGCAAGCCTGCGTCCCGCGCGGATTGCTCCAGTTGCATGCCAGAGATGGCAAGGACCTTTAACGCGGGATCAACGGTCGCGACCGCCGAGATGATCGCATCTGCGACGTCTCGGTCGACGGAGGCGAGATTGGCCAAGGCGCCATGTGGCTTCACATAGCTCACCTGAGTGCCCGCCATTTTGGACAAAGCCTGAAGCGCGCCGATCTGGGCTGCGACCATGCGGCCAACGTCCTGCGTGGGCATGGGGATGACCCTGCGCCCAAAGCCTTCGCGGTCGTTATATCCCGGATGCGCGCCAATTGTGACGCCGTTCTCATGAGCGAGCTGAAGCGTTTTAAACATGGTTTCAGGGTCGCTGGCATGACCGCCACAAGCGATATTCGCGCTGGAGACAATTGACAGCATTGTTGCGTCATCTCCCATGGACCAAGGCCCAAAGCTTTCCCCTAGGTCGGAGTTCAAATCTATTCGGCGTGTCATAAAACTACCCTTGAGTGCTATCATCCGCGCGCCCAAGATCGGCAAGCATGGCGTCGCGCATGACGAATTTTTGCGGCTTTCCGGTTACCGTCATTGGCAACTCATCCTTAAAGCGAACATGCAGCGGAAGCTTGTAATGTGCAATCTGACCTTTGCAAAAACTGCGAATGTCTTCGTCGGTCAGGCTGCGGCCCTCGTTCAACACCAGCCACGCGCATACAACCTCCCCGTAAGTGGTGTCAGGGATGCCGAAGACCTGCGCCTGCGCCACATCTGGGTGGGTGAACAAGAACTCCTCGATTTCGCGCGGATAGATGTTTTCCCCCCCGCGGCAAATCATGTCCTTTACCCGTCCGGTTATCTTTACGTAGCCCTCATTGTCCATGGTGGCCAAGTCACCGGTGTGCATCCAGCCATCACGGATGGCCTCGGAGGTTTGTGCGTCTTCGCCCCAATACCCCTGCATGACGGAATACCCGCGGGTTAGAAGCTCGCCCTGCGTGCCCACAGGGACCGTCGCGCCATCTTCGGCCACGATCTTCACTTCAACATGCGGGTGAATGCGCCCCACGGTGCCGACCCGTTTGTCCAAGGGATCATCAAGGCCCGATTGGAAGGACACAGGCGAGGTTTCGGTCATGCCATAGGCGATGGTCACGCCCTTCATGTTCATGTCGCGTTGGACCTGAACCATGACTTCTCGCGGGCAGGGGGCGCCCGCCATTATGCCTGTGCGCAGATGAGACAAATCGAAGCTGTCAAACTCGGGCACCGCCAGTTCGGTGATGAACATGGTCGGAACCCCGTAGAGGGCGGTACATTTTTCGTCATGGACCGCTTGCAATGTATCAAGCGGCTCAAATCCCTCGCCTGCAACCACCATCGTCGCCCCATGCGCGACGCAACCCAATGTCCCCATGACCATGCCGAAGCAGTGGTAGAAGGGGACGGGGATGCAAAGGCGATCGGCCTGCGAAAACCCCATGGTCGCGGTGGTGAAATAGGCGTTGTTGACGATATTGCGATGCGTGAGGCAGGTGCCTTTCGGGTGACCTGTGGTGCCGGAGGTATATTGGATGTTTATGACATCATCCGGTTGCAAGGTCGCCGTGATGGCATCCAAGGGGCCAGTGTCATCCGAGAAAATGCCGTCAAAGGACAAAAAGCCCTCGGGCGCGTCGCCCATGGCGATGAGGTGGCGCAAGGGGGCAGGCTTGGGGTCCAAGGCGCGGATCATCGCGACGTAATCCGAGGACTTGAACTTTTGGGCGGTGACCAAGGCAGTGCACCCGACTTTGTCCAAGGCGTAGGCCAGTTCCGATTGGCGATAGGCGGGGTTGATGCAAACCAAAACAGCCCCGATCCGAGCGGTGGCAAACTGCGTCAGAACCCATTCAACGCGGTTGGGAGACCAAATCCCGACGCGGTCCCCTTTGGTAATGCCAAGCTTGAGAAAACCAGCCGCAAGCCGGTCAACCTGCTTGGCAAACTCCGCATAGGTCCACCGGATGTTTTGCTTGGTGAAAACGCAGGCTTCGTGATCTGGCAGTCGCTGTGCCGTTTGATCCAGTAAAGCTGGGATCGTCAGGTCTAGAAGGGGCGTATCTGTTGCCCCTTGAACGTGCGAAAATCCGTCGGCGGGGCGTCTGTTGTTCATGGTGATGTTCTCCCTAAGCGCGAACTTACTCGCTGGAAAAACCGTCGCCAAGGGGCTATTTCGCGTCGTCCAGCCAGATCGTAACGGGGCCGTCATTCGTCAGGTTGACCGCCATATCGGCTCCGAACTCGCCGGTTTCGACGGGAACGCCAAGATCGGCCAAATCCGCGGCGAATTTTTCATATAATGCACGGCCTTCTTCAGGTCTTGCAGCGGTCGAGAAGCCAGGCCTGTTGCCGCTGCGGGTGTCCGCCGCCAAGGTGAACTGGCTGACCACCAGCGCCGCGCCGCCAATATCCACAAGCGAGCGGTTCATCCTTCCAGCGTCATCCTTGAATATCCGCAGCTTCGAAATCTTCGACGCCATTTTCGCCGTTTGCTCTGGCGTGTCGCCGGCCATGGCGCAAACGAGTATGAGCAAGCCCGCGTCGCATTTTCCAATTTGCGCTCCATCCACCGAAACCGAGGCTTGGGACACCCTTTGAACAAGCGTCCTCATACCTCATGCGCCCATGGCGGGTTGGCCCCCGCGCGTGACACGGTGATTGCAGCGCATGTGCTGCCCATGACCAATGCGTCGCGCAAAACATCTGCGGGCAAAGTCCCGAGGGTGGATTTACGCAAGGCTTCCGCCCGTTGCAGGCCAGCAAGAAAACCCGCGTTGAACGTATCGCCCGCCCCAACCGTGTCGACCACTTCGACAGTGCGTGCGGGAACATGGACACGGTGTTGGGCTGTGTACCCGATGGAGCCGTCTGCGCCTTGGGTGATCAGCACAACCTTGGTGCCGCGTGCGATAATATCCTGCGCAAGACGTTCCAAGTCACCTTCGCCCTCCAGCCAGTGCAGGTCTTCGTCGCTTAGCTTTACCACATCTGCCATGGACATCATGGATTTGATCCGCGTGACGTATGTGTCGCGGTCGGTGATAAAGGAAGGCCGGATATTCGGGTCAATCATGGTGACGCGCGCAGAAGCCTCGCGGGTCATCAAAGCTTCATAGGCAGTGCCGCAAGGCTCTCCGGCCAAGGAAATACCGCCAAAGAACAATGCTGAAACGGTGTCGGGCAAACTTGGCAAATCGTCGGTCGTCATGACTTGCAAGGCGCTGTTCTCATCGTAGAACGTGTAGGTGGCATGGCCATCGTTCAAACGCACAAAGGCCAATGTGGTGGGGTGCGAGGACCGAAAGGCCAGATCGGATGACACACCTGCCTCGACCAGCTTGCGGTCCAGCATTTCCCCAAACAAGTCAGTGGACAGGCCGCAGAAAAAACCAGGAGCCGCGCTCAGGCGGCCCAAGGCGATGGCGGTGTTAAACACCGCGCCACCGGCATAGGGTGCGAAGGCCTGTTCGCCCTCTTGGGAGGTGCGGGGCAACATGTCGATAAGCGCTTCACCGCAACATAAGATCATCATTGCCCCCTTTTTTCTATTGGTTTAGCGCCATTGCATAGCCAACTGCCAAGGCGATGATCAAGCCAATGATAACTGCAACCGCGATTTTGAAGGAAGAGTATGGGCGTTCGCCCTTAACTGTACCAGTTTGCCCGTTCACCACAAAGCGGTAGGTCTTGCCGCGGTATTTGTAGGCGGCCATCCAGACCGGCAGCAAAATATGCTTGAAGGTGACATCCTTTACGGTGGTGTTGGCAGAGGTAATGCGCTGTTTGTCGCCGCCAATGTCAAAACGAATGTCGCGGGTGATCATCGCGTCCATTTTGGCGCGGGCCTCTACAAAGCCCTGTTCCAGACCAATTGTGTAGCCTTCTGCGCGAAACCCCGCGAGATATTCGGGCGTATAGGGGGCCAGTTGCGACAGGGTCCAAGGGGCAAGCGCGTCGGTGTAACTTTTCGGCAGCGACGTTGACCCAAGGACCAGCACATCGTCGAAAAACCGCGCCACACGCCCACCAACCGCCGACCAATGGGTTTTGGCAACGCGTTGTTGGTGACGCTTGCCGTCACGCATCACGGTGCGGGTTTCATAGTAAATTTTGCCACGCTGGCCTGTGTAGCTGGTCTTTGTGTCGGCGTCATAGGTCCAAAACGGAACATAAATGCCCTCAAGTTTCCGGCCCTTCTTGGCGTATTCTTGCAATCCGTTCGGTGCAAACCAGCGCTTGCCCAACCAATCTACCATCGCCTTTTGCGCGTCGCGTTCGGCCACTTCAAAGGGCAATACGGCGCGCGGTTTTATGTGGCGGTGCGTGCCTGTGTCAGTGACAACAGGCGTGGCGCAGAACGGGCATTCGGCGGAGTGGCTGACCGGATCGAACTCCACTTGCGCACCGCAGTTGGGGCATTGTGAGACGCGGGTCTCTTCCATGTCCTGTTCGCGCAAATCCCCCTTCACAGCAGTGTTGAAGTCCAATTCGTTGATGGTGCTATGCACCGCTTCCAACATCGGCTCCACATTGCCGCAGTGATCGCATTTCAACGCGTTATCGGCTGGGTCGAACCGCAGGTCAGAGCCACAGGTATCGCAAGGAAAGCGGTGCTCGGAGTCGGGACCGGTTTTGTCGAGGGGGTTGTCGTTCATTGCGTGGGTATTTCCGCGTGGTCGCGTTGCAGGGTGTTGAAAAGGCGGGAGTTAGCCCCCCGCCCAAGTTACGTTACGCCATCGGGGGCGGCGGTGGCAGAATGGTGAACAACTGCGCCAGCTCGCGCACGTCGTCTGCTGTTTTCCAGCCGTCTTGGCCTGCGGTCCAAACCATTGTTTCGCGGGTCAATGTGCCCTCGGATGCCATGCGCCCCATCGCGGCCTTGGAGAAGGGGCCCTTCGTCTCGCCAGCTTCGGCAATGTGCCAAACATGCTCCACCGGAGGCGGCGGTGGAGGAGGGGCTGCAGGTGCCGCGGCAGGTTGCGGCGCTTGGCCCCAAGGGCCCGCGGCCCCCATCTGTCCGGCCATTGCCATGCCCAGACCTGCTCCGATCCCTGCACCCATGCCCCCGCCAGCAGCACCGGAATTGGAGGCGGCAGCGGTCATCGCTTCGGCGGCAGAATATTGGGTGAATTTGCCCAAATCACCCGCGATCCCCACAGAGGTGCGCTTGTCCAACGCGGCCTCAACAGCGGGGGGCAGGGATATGTTTTCAATGTAGAATTCCGGTATCGTCAGGCCATAATTCGCGACAATCGGGGAAATGGCGGTGGCGATCAACTTGCCCAAGTCGCCGGTGTTTGCAGCCATATCCAGCGCCGGAATGCCCGACGAGGCAATGGCTCGGGTGAACTCTTGCACGATGATGTTTCGGATTTGGTAGCTGATCTCGTCCATGGTGAATTCGCCATCCGTGCCGACGATTTCGCGCAAGAACAAGGCCGGATCGGTGACGCGCACCGAATAGGTGCCGAACGCCCGAATGCGCAGCGGGCCAAACTCTGGGTCACGCAGCATGATGGGGTTCTTGGTGCCCCATTTCAGGTCGTTGAACCGCGTGGTGTTGACGAAGTAGATTTCCGATTTGAAGGGCGATTTGAAACCGTGATCCCAATGGTTCAGGGTCGTCATAATCGGCATGTTGTTCGTCTCAAGCATGTACAGGCCCGGCGTGAACACATCCGCCAATTGACCTTCATGCACGAACACAGCGGACTGCCCTTCGCGGACCGTCAGTTTGGCGCCGTATTTGATTTCATGGCCTTCACGCTCGAAGCGGGAAACCATGGTGTCGCGGGTGTCATCCGTCCAATGGATGACGTCGATGAACTCGCCGGTTAGAAAATCAAAAATACCCATGTGGTCCTCACTGAATGGTGTTCGGGTTAACTTTCGCCGCCCAGCAATTCCGCTGCAATCACTTCAATGATCGGGCGGGCTTGGGCAGGAGTTGAGCCGAGCGGCAGGCGCTCGTCATACAAGATTTGCAAGAGAAGCTCGTCGTGGCGTGTCAGCAGCGCGAATTCGTCGTCGTCATTAAAGATCGAAGGACGAGCGGCGGGGCTATCGTTGCTGAGACCAAGACCTTGCGCGATCTCTTCATGGTAGCAGCTTTTGCGAAGAAGATCGGGGTGCTCCGCGCGCACAATAGCGACTGCCGAATGGAAACTGTCAGGGGTATCGGCGTCCGAGAATGCGTAAACGGTGCAATATATGGGCCTTGCCATGGTGGTGATCTGCGAGGCCAAACTCGCGTCCAATCCGGGGATCAGTTTCATCAACTCTGGGCCGAAGCTTTCTATTTCGTCAACCGACAGTACTGCTACGTGAAAGTTGCCCGCCCCACGGGTCAGCCCAACCGGAGCTTTGGCAACCCGAGAAAGCCGCTGCGCATACCCCGCGACTGTCTTTTTGTCTTGAGAACGGATGGCTGCGGAAACCGAAGGGCCAAATTGCATAGAGATGTTGACGGGTTTTTCCCATCGTTGTACGCGGCCCTCGGAGGGCGCGTTGGTGAATACGCCATTGACTAAGGTGAATTCGTTGAAAACTCCGATCCGAACGAAGTTGTCCACCAATTGCCGCTTGGAGTAGGGCGTGTCGATCCCGCCGCCGTCCGTCCGCAAAAGCCCTTGCGTCAGCAAACTACGCTGAACTTGGGCGTAGTAAGCGGATAGCTCCGTTGAGCGCGCCGATGGCGTCACAATTTTCGGTGTAGGGGGCGGCGGTGCTGGAACCACGCGTTGCGCGGGGCGGGGGCTGGTCAAAGGCTCGTCGCAGGCCGACAGCGTTACCGCCATCAGCCCAGCAAGAGCAATATGAAGCGCCCCTCGCATCACTCAACCAGCAGAGGAGCCGATATTGTGACCTGAAGCAGAGCCGCGCGCAGTGGCGGAGGCAAGCGTATCGCGCAGCTCGCCTTCCATGGCTTTAAGCTCAACCTCAGCTTCAGCACGCTTGCGCTTGCCCTCATCAGCGATGGCCAAGCTTTCTTCGATGGTGCCGATAAGATCCGCGTTGGCTTGCTTGACGGCTTCGATGTCGAAAACACCGCGCTCCATTTCTTCGCGAACAGCTTTGTTGGCCGTGCGCAGGTTTTCAGCATTGGCCGTCAGAAGCTCGTTGGTCAGGTCATTCGCGTCGCGTACAGCAGCCGCTGCTTCGGAAGAGCGCTGGATCGTCAGCGCTTGTGCCAGTTGGGTTTCCCACAAAGGTACGGTGTTCACGAGGGTCGAGTTGATCTTGGTGACCAAGGATTTGTCGTTTTCCTGCACCAAACGAATGGAGGGCAGGGACTGCATGGTCACCTGACGCGTCAACTTCAGATCATGCACGCGGCGCTCCAGATCATCGCGGGCAGCGCGCATGTCGCGCAGTTCTTGGGCGACCATGACTTGCGCATTCTCGTCGGCGGCTCTGACTTCGGCCTCTTTCGCAGGGATATCGTTGGCATCAAGTTCAGCGATCTTTTCCTCACCTGCGGTGATATAGAGCGCCAGTTCGTCGTAGAAATCCAGCGTCCGGTCATACAAGACGTCCAACGACTTAATGTCCTTCAACAGGGTATGTTCATGCGACAGCAGGTTGTCGGTGATCATGTCAATCTGGCCTTGGACGCCTTCATAGCGTGCCATGAATTTCGCAGCAGGCGCTGCGCGGCCCAGCAGTTTCTCCCACCACGACCGCTCGCGGCGCATATCCATTTCGGAAATTGAGAACCCACGAATGGTGGTCACGATATCGCGCAAGCTACCGCCTGCGGGGCCCACGTCCTTGTTCTTCACGTCGGCCAGCATCGATTGGCTGATCTCTTGCAGGCCGGCTTGCGCGCCAGAGCCGAAAGACACGATCGAATTGGTGTCGCTCATGTCGATCTCGTCCATGCGGCGTCGAATTTCGGCGGCCACAGGCGCATCGGCTTCGGCCAGCACAACCAACTCGGTTGAAGGCTCCTTTAAGACAACCGCTGCTAATTCTTCCAACGCTTGCGTGGATTCTTGGGCTTTCTGGCGGACTGTATCGGACATGGTTATTCCCCTTCGTTCAGGCGGATGCCTTCGCGCTGCAAACGGTCGCGCAGCACATCAATTTCAATATCTAGATCGGTGCGGTTATCGGACAGAAGTGCCTGATTTTTCGCGGTGAAATTTGCCTCCAGATCGTCAAGAAGCGAGGTGTAATCAGCCTTGGCCGAGGGATCCCGACCTTGGGCATAAAGTTTGGAAAACTTGATTGTCGCGTCCTTGGCCCCCAGCAAGTAGACGCCCAGATAGCGGCGCGCGCTGGTCAGGTCACGCGGATCATTCTCCACCGTGCGAAAGAAGCTGCGCGCGGTGGCTTGGAATTGCTCGACACGGGTGGTCACGTCTCGGTCGCTTGTGGTGGCGATGGCGTCGGACATGGCCCTCAGATGGCGCTCTGCTTCGTCGACGGCGCGGGCGACACGGTCTGCTTGGAAGGTGTCGACGCCCTCCACAGATTTGTCGCGCATCGGGTCAAGGCCAAAGGCGATAAGATGCAGCACGCTGGCGATGACGCCATAGAGAACCCCGTCCATCACACTTGTGTCGAAGGTGGCGGTCGCCACGCCCAAGCCAAGGGCGATGGCGCCGAAAATTTTGCGCGGTATCGCAGGACGGCGTGCGACCGTGCGTGCTTCATAGGCGTTTTGCGCGTCGATGCCTTCTCTGGTCAGCCATGCGCCTAGGGCGATGAACGCAAAGGCACCAAGGGCCACGGCCATATCGGTCGCGCCGTCGCCAATAGATGCAAACAACAAAGGGGCCCCTGCAAGAAACAGAAAGTTTGCGCGGGTACGCCCGATAGCTGGCTTCTTACCGGCAAAACGGGGGGCTTTGGGCTTGTTTAAGGGCGCGCGGCCGTTGCCTTCTGGGCTGAACTGCCCACCATATTTTTGGGCCATCAGAGTATGCCCGCACTTGCCATGGCAACCAGCACCAAGAGCAGCACATAAGAGATCTTTTGAAATGCGTTGGCAGACATACCACCCCCGATGGTCGTTTTGAAGTATCTTGCACGGCGAACATAGGCATTCGCCGTGCAACTTACCAGAAGTCAGTGGTTTCCGGTTTGTGTGCTGTTGCGCTCGGCCGCCAGTTTCTTGGCATAGCCGGACTGGATGAACTCCACCGCAAAGAGAACCACGACAGAGAAGTAGAATGTTGATTTCGACATCGGGATCACCGGATAGTCAAAGATCTTCAATGCCAGCGTTTCGTCATGCATCGCGTGAGACGCAGCAACGCCGGCTTCCCCAAGCAATACAACCCCAACTATAAGCAAGATGAACAGCCCCAGAACCTCATACATGCGGTTCTTTTGCAAAAACTCGGTCACCCCGTCTGCAAGCACCAGCATCGCAAGTCCCGACAGCAGGATCGCTGCGGCCAAAACGGGGAACACGTCGGTGATCGCAATGGCAGACAGCACGGAGTCGAAACTAAAGATAAGGTTCATGAAAACGATAAGTGCGACCACCTTTGCCGCGGATTTACCCGATTTGCCTTCGACGTCGTGATCCAGATGCTCCACCGACAACATGTGGCTGATTTCTTTCACCGCCGTATACATGATGAAGATGCCGCCAAAGACAAACACGCAGGTGGCAAAGTTGACACCGCCCGTCAGCACGCCTTCCCAATTGAAGATGTAGAATGGCTCGGTCAGGGAACCCAACAGCTCCACCATCAAGAACAACAAGATGACGCGCAGGGCGACGGCGATGATGATGCCCCAAAAGCGCACGGCCTTTTGTTGCGCAACCGGTGCGCGTTGGCTTTCGATGGAGATGTAGAGCAGGTTGTCGAAGCCTAGCACCGCTTGCAAAAAGCAAAGCATGAGCAGGTTGCCGATGTTTTCGGCGGTAATAAGATCGGCCATTGGGAGCCTCCGTTAATTCGCGTTACCAATAGGCATACAGAACATGGTGGCAGGAGCAAGGTTACAGGTTTGCGTGATGTCACCTTGATCGAAAACTGTGGCTTGGATTGGCCTGTTTTTGTCGGTGCGGCGCAGGGGGGTGATCACGATGGCTTGTGTTTGATGTGACGCCTCTGGTCTTCGGGCAAAGGATCGCGTTTTCTTTGGCGGGTGTTCCAACGAAACAAATGTGCCATGACGCGAATCCTCCATTCCATCCCAATGCTGTATCTGGTGATGTTGATCCCTGGGCGTTTCACGATTTGGGGGCTGTTTGACCACAGTTGGTATTACGCCCAGATGATGAACGACACCGGCGTCTTGTCGGTGCAGCTGCTGGCGCTGACGCTCATGGTGACGCCCGCCTTGCTGGTGATAAATGTCTTGGGCTGCGGGCAGGCCTTTGGGCGTTGGCTGCGCGGACGTCGCAAGCATTTCGGGCTTGGTAGCTTTATCTATGCGGTGCTTCACGTCGTTCACTACGCAATCGAAATCGGCAGCTTCGACGAGATTATCTTCGAGGCCAGCTACCTCGACCTTGCGGCGGGGTGGGTGGCCTTCGCGGTGTTTGCCCTTTTGGCGGCCACATCCAATCAAGGGGCGATCCGTCATTTGGGGCGCAGGTGGAAGCCGCTGCACCAATGGGTGTATCCGGCAGCGGGCCTTACTTTTCTACATTGGTACCTGATCGACCATAACACGCAGCGGGTGCTGTTCTGGATGATGGTGTTTTTCGTGGCCAAGCTGGTTCATCTTGGGCTGAGACGAACCAGACGCCACCGCACCGCTGCTTAGTTGCGGCGGCGTTTCGGGGCAGGCTTCTTCTTCAGCATCGGCTTTTCGTTGTCTTTGCGCGTGCCAAGTTGTTCGCGCAACACGCGTCCTTTGACCTCTTCAAATTCACCAGGGCGCAAATCATTCAGGCGGAACGGGCCGTAGCTGATGCGGATCAAACGGTTCACCTTCAGGCCAACTTCCCCCATGGCGCGGCGGATTTCGCGGTTCTTCCCTTCGCGCAGCCCGACGGTTAGCCAAGCATTGGCGCCTTGTTGGCGGTCAAATTCAACCTCCATGGGTTGAAACTTCTCGCCCTCGGAGATGACGCCGCGGCGCAGTGGCTCCAACGTGTGATCTTCTGGTGTGCCATTCACGCGGACGCGGTACTTGCGCAGCCAGCCGGTTGAAGGCAGCTCTAACTGGCGTTTCAAGGCACCATCATTGGTCAGAAGCAGCAACCCCTCAGAGTTGATGTCCAAACGGCCCACGCTCACCACACGAGGGAGCTTGCCCCGCAAAGAGTCGAAGACCGTCTCGCGGCCCTTTTCATCAGATTCGGATGTCACCAAATCCAGCGGCTTATGGTATCTCCACAGGCGCGTGGGTTCCGGTTCGGCCAGAGGTTTGCCATCGACCACGATCTCGTCGTCACTGGTTACATTAAGGGCAGGCGACAGGATTTGCTTGCCGTTCACAGTTACGCGTCCAGCTTCAATCATCGCCTCGGAGCCGCGGCGCGAGGCGACGCCGGCGCGGGCCAGAACTTTGGCGATACGGTCGCCTTTGGGTGTGTCATTGCTCATATAGGTGGGCCTACGCCCTTGGCGTGGCGTTGTGAAGGGGGTATCCGAAGTCATGGTGTTTACCTCACATATGGAATTGGCGCTGAAAGAAGCGCGACTGGCTGCGGATCGCGGCGAAGTTCCTGTGGGCGCGGTGCTGGTGTCGCCCCACGGGGACGTGCTGGCCTCGGCGGGAAACCGGACGCGGGAATTGAACGACCCTTCAGCACATGCAGAGATGTTGGTCGTGCGCGCCGCCTGTGCGGCGCTGGGTGCGGAGCGGCTGATCGGCTGCGACCTATATGTGACGCTCGAGCCATGCGCCATGTGCGCGGGGGTGATTGCGGCTGCACGCGTGGCACGGGTGTATTACGGCGCGTCAGATCCCAAGTCCGGCGGCACTGCGCATGGGGCGCGCGTGTTTTCGCACGCTCAATCGCACCACACCCCAGAAGTGTACGACGGAATAGACGCAAAGACTTGCGAAGCGCTGCTGACCGAATTTTTCGCGGCGCGGCGTTAGGCCATAATCTACTTTTCGCTACACAGGCGGGTGACCAATGTTTTGAGGCGCATCGTCACAAATCTCATACCACGAAGGCTTTTCGCCAACGAACTCGTGAAACTGGGTCTTCCAATTGACGTCACTATCAATAGTATTCGCCGCAATGGGGAAGCTGTCTTCAGAGGACAGAATTTCACCCAAAGAGGAACCACATAATTTGCAAAAACAGCGCGTGTAAATATAGGGTGAAGCCGGTTCAAAGGTTTGCACCTGATCGCGCCCTTGCACCCACCGAAGGTCGCCCTGCTTGATGAAGGCGATGGTGCTGGCCCCCAGTTTCCGACATCTGGAGCAATGGCAGGTTCCAATCATCGACGGGGGGGAAAGCAACTCGAATTTGATTGCTCCGCAGCAGCAACTTCCCTCAATCATGGCTAAGTCCTTTGTGGCTAATTTGACGTGAACATAAAGTGAACATTGATGTGATGGCAATGAAAAAACGACAGGCTTCGGGCGGTCCGTTTGGACATTCGCGATGGGCTCTGCTTCCTGCGCCTCAAGGCGATTGCGCTGGTCAAATTGTGGCCCCGCCATTGAGACGCTTGAAGCCCGCCAAGCGCAGCGCTAAACGGGGGGCAAGTTTGGCAAGGAGAGTTTCATGTCCATCGATACCGCAACCGCCGCCCGTGTGGCAAAGCTGGCCCGCATCAACGTGCCTGAAGAAGACCTGCCAAAGCTCAAAGATGAGCTGAACGGGATTATCTCCTTCATGGAACAGCTCAATGAGGTAGATGTTGACGGTGTTGAGCCGATGACGTCCGTCACCCCGCAGCGCCTGAAGCGCCGCGAAGATGTGGTGACCGATGGATCGCAGCCCGAAGCTGTGATGAAGAATGCGCCTGATGCGCGTGAAGGCTTTTTTGCCGTGCCAAAGGTGGTTGAATAATGTCTGATCTGAACAAACTCGGCATCGCCGAAGCCCGCGATGCAATGCGCAAAGGGGATGTCACCTCTGTTGAGCTGACGAATGCTTGCCTTGACGCGATTGAAGGCGCTGGCGCGTTGAATGCCTTCGTACATAATACCGCTGATATCGCCCGCTCTCAGGCCACGGCAGCTGATGCCCGCATCAAGGCAGGGGACGCGCCGGATATGTGCGGAATTCCTTTGGGTATCAAGGATTTGTTCTGCATTAAAGGTGTCGACAGCCAAGCGGGTTCGCGCATCTTGGAAGGTTTCAAGCCGGAATATGAAAGCACCATCACGCAGCAGTTGTGGGATGCGGGCTCGGTCATGTTGGGCAAGCTGAACATGGATGAATTCGCCATGGGCTCATCCAATGAAACCTCCGTATACGGCGACGTGGTGAACCCTTGGAAGGTCGATGACCGTAACCTGACGCCGGGCGGATCTTCGGGCGGCTCTGCATCCGCTGTTGCGGCTGACCTGTGCATGGCGGCCACTGGGACGGACACGGGCGGCTCGATCCGCCAACCGGCAGCCTTTACCGGGATCACAGGCCTGAAGCCGACTTATGGTCGGTGCTCGCGCTGGGGTGTTGTGGCTTTCGCGTCGTCGCTGGATCAAGCGGGCCCGATGACCAAATCTGTGCGCGACGCGGCGATCATGCTGGGCGCAATGGCGGGGCATGACGTGAAGGATTCGACCAGCGCCGAGCTGGCGGTGCCAGATTTTGAGGCCGCTTTGACGGGTGACATTCGCGGCAAGAAAATCGGTATTCCCAAAGAATATCGCATGGAAGGCATGCCCGCCGAGATCGAGCAGCTATGGGCCGATGGCACCACCATGTTGAAAGACGCAGGCGCCGAGATCGTCGACATCACCTTGCCGCACACCAAATACGCGCTGCCTGCCTACTATGTGGTGGCACCGGCCGAGGCCTCGTCCAACCTTGCGCGCTATGACGGGGTGCGCTTTGGCCACCGCGCCAAGATTGGCCAAGGCGACGGCATCACCGAGATGTATGAGAAAACCCGCGCCGAAGGCTTCGGCCCAGAGGTGCAGCGCCGCATTATGATCGGCACATATGTGCTAAGCGCGGGCTTCTATGACGCCTATTACAACCGCGCGCGGAAAGTGCGCACCTTGATCAAGAAGGACTTTGAGGACGTGTTCGCCGCAGGTGTCGATGCGATCTTGACGCCCGCCACCCCGTCGGCGGCTTTTGGCCTAGGCGAGATGAAAGACGCAGATCCGGTGCAGATGTACCTTAACGATGTCTTTACGGTCACAGTCAATCTGGCGGGCTTGCCGGGCATTTCGGTGCCCGCAGGGCTAGATAAACAAGGGCTTCCGCTTGGATTGCAGCTGATTGGGCGCCCTTGGGAAGAGGGCGATTTGCTCAACACCGCCTATGCGTTGGAGCAGGCCGCCGGTTTTGTGGCGAAGCCCGAAAAATGGTGGTAATCTTCCACGCAAGTTAGAAAAGGTGAGGCGTAAGATGCGTAGTTTGTTTGCAGTTTTGATCGCAGCCGGCGTGGCAGCATGTGCGGCTCCCGTGCCTGACAGCGGTGCTGGGGTCGGGTTTGATGACTACGACACCTATCTGTCGCAAAAGCAGGCCCGCGACGCGGAGCTGCGTGCACAGCGTTCGGGGCAGACCACTGTGGCCCCTCCGGCTGAGGCGACGCCAGCACAGCAAACCGCAAGTGACGCTGTTGCGGCGGTGCGCGGGACATCCGCGCAGCCAGCGCGCGGGGAATCTGTGCCCGCAGGCATTCAAAACACCTCTCCGAACGCCCCAACCACCGACAACCCCACAATCTCTGACGAGCAGGATTTCCAAGCTGTGTCTGGGCGTCAAAGCATCGAAAGCGATGCCGAACGTCGCCGTGCGCAAAGTGCGCAGTATCAGGTGATTGCGCCGAAGGCTGTTCCGTCGCGCCCAGGTGGCGGCGCACAAACTCCCATTGAGTTCGCGCTGAAAACTAGCCATCCGGTCGGGCAAAAGCAGTATCGCCGCTCGGTGTTTTCTTCCAATAAGGCGGCCAAAGCCTGTGGCGCATATCGCTCCGCAGAGCTTGCGCAGGACGCCTTTTTGAAGGCAGGTGGCCCTAAGAAAGACAAGCTGGGCGTCGACCCAGACGGGGATGGTTACGCCTGTGGTTGGAACCCTGCGGTCTACCGCAACGTGGCCAACAGGGGCTAAGAAGGTGACGCCGGAATGGCGTCCCTCTGCGAACTTCGGAGAGCGCAAGAACGGCGCGCGCCCCACATTGGTCGTGCTGCATTACACCGCCATGGAAAGCTGCGAGGCGGCCTGCCGGACGCTGTGCAACCCCGACAATGAGGTGTCAGCCCATTATCTTATCCGCAAGGATGGCCATGTCATTCAGATGGTGGATGAGGAAAAACGGGCATGGCATGCGGGCGCAGGCACGTGGCGCGGGCAGGGGGATGTCAATTCGCGCTCTATCGGAATTGAGATGTCGAATACCGGATTTGTGCCGTTTTCAGCGCCTTTGATGGATAGTTTGGAAGTTCTGCTGCGCGGGATCATGGCGCGGTGGGAAATTCCGGCGTCCCATGTGATCGCGCATTCGGATTTCGCGCCAGAGCGCAAGATTGACCCAGGAGTGAAGTTTGATTGGCGTCGCTTGGCCCGCCAAGGTTTGGCGATTTGGCCACAAGAAGGTGATGCGCCTGCGGATATGCGCCACTTTGTGAAGGCCGCCACCGATTTTGGTTATCCCGAAGATGTGGCGCCGCAGACCGTTTTGGCCAGTTTCAGGTCGCGATTTAACCCGACCGCTGTGGGGCCGGTAAGCGCCCGCGACGTGTCCATGGCGCAAAGCTTGGCGCGTGACTTCGGGATTGACCAAACCCGCAACGGCGCGTAGGCGGAACCTGCGCGGAGGGCCGGATGACCGCGGACCGTTTGGTTCGAGGAAAGTCCGGACTCCACAAGGCAACGGTGCCGGGTAACGCCCGGGCGGAGCAATCCGACGGATAGCGCCACAGAGAAGAGACTGCCCTCGTATATCGGGGGTAAGGGTGAAACGGTGGGGTAAGAGCCCACCGCGCCGCTGGCAACAGGGGCGGCAAGGCAAGCCCCACCGGGAGCAATGCCAAATAGGAACCGCGTGAAGGCTTCGGTCTTCGGGGATGCTTTGTCCCCAGCAGGTTCGGGTTGGCAGCTAGAGGGCCACGGGTAACTGTGGCTTTAGATGAATGGTCATCCAGAGGGGGCAACCCCTTGGACAAAATCCGGCTTATAGGCCCTCCGCGCATATCTCACAGGCCCCAAACGGAGCCGCTTTCGCGGCCCCTCTTGATGCGGTGGTTACTCGCCGAGGGCAATGCCTTCGCGTCGCGGATCCGCCCCGCCCAACAATCCGGCTTCACTGACCGCAATCGCATGAATGCCGGAGTTAAGCCCGCGAACGTTCGTCTCGAACCCCAATTCGATCAACGGTTCGGATAGTTGAACCGCATCGGTGCCTTCCTCCAGATCATAGGTGCCAAAGCGGTTTACCAAATGGGGCAAGGAAACTGCGGCTTGCGGGTCAAGGCCCCAGTCCAGATGGGCGATGATGGTCTTGGCCACATAGCCGATGATGCGCGATCCTCCCGGGGACCCGACAATAAGAACAGGTTTGTCGTCCTTCAGCACAATCGTCGGTGACATGGAGGACCGTGGGCGCTTGCCCGGTTCGATCCGGTTGGCAATCGGGATGCCGTCTTTGTGGGTTCTAAAGGAGAAATCGGTCAGCTCGTTGTTCAACAAAAAACCTCCCGGTGCCATTAGGCGCGACCCGAAACCATTCTCGATGGTTGTGGTCATGCTCAGGGCGTTGCCGAACTGGTCGACGATGGAGATATGAGAGGTGGACGGCAGCTCAATGCTCTCGTCATCCGCCCGAAGCCCCGCGTGATCAAAGGGGGGCGCGCCTGCGGATACCTCGGTTAGGGCTGTGTCGCGGGCAAGCAATGCCGCGCGCGAGGCAAGGTAGTCGGGATCAACCAAACCCTTGGTCGGCATTGGCACAAAGTCGCTATCCGCCATGTAGCGCCCGCGGTCCGCGAAAGCGAGTCGCGACGCATCACCGATCAATCGCCAGCTTTCGGGGCTGTCTTTGCCCAAAGCCGCAAGGTCGTGATGCTCCAGCATGCCAAGGATTTGCCCGACCGTCAGGGCACCCGATGAGGGTGGCCCCATGCCGCAAATGTCATGCGCGCGGTAGGTGGCGCACACTGGGGCACGTTCCTTGACCGCATAAATCGACATATCCGTCATCGACAACACGCCGGGGTTGCCTTGGGCGTTGTCGACTGTGTCAACGATACCTTGGGCGATTTCGCCGGTGTAGAAGGCCTTGGCGCCCCCGCTCGCGAGTGCGCGCAAGGTCTTGGCGTAGGCGGCGTTGGTCAGGGTGCTGCCTTGTTCAATGGCGACCCCTTCGGGCGCGAAATAGGCTGCGGTGCGCGGGAAGCGGCTCAGGCGCTCTTTGTCAGAGGCCACGAGGGCTGCCAGACGCGGAGAGACCTCAAACCCGCCTTCCGCCAACGCGATGGCGTCGGTAAACAGGGTCGGCCAATCCGCCCGCCCCCAATTTGCATGGGCCTTTTCCATCAAAGCAGGGGTTCCGGGGGTTCCAACAGACAAGCCGCCGACCACTGCGTCGAAAAATTTCAAAGGTTCGCCGGCCTCATCTTGAAACATGCGCGGTGTGGCTGCCAAAGGGGCCGTTTCGCGGCCGTCCAGCGTGGTCATCTCGCCGGTTGCCCCATCATACCACACAAGGAACGCCCCACCTCCCAAGCCGGAGCTTTGAGGCTCCACCAATCCCAGCACCGTTTGCACCGCCACCATGGCATCAGCCGCCGTGCCTCCGTCCGAAAGAACACGTGCTCCTGCGCGCACAGCCAATGGGTTTGCCGCCGAGATCATCCACTTGGAGGCCGCGACCGGATCACCGCTGCGTTTTGTCAGCTGCGCGGTGGCTATTTCCGGAACATAGGCATCAGCGGCCTCCTGCGCGGCAAGCGGCAAAGTGCTGACGGGCAGGGCGGCAAGGACCACTGGGAAGATGGGCAAAAGGCGCATGGGTAATTTCCTTCTTGGGTATAGCTTATATTCATCACTTTACGCCCCTGTATTGCAAGTGTGTAAGTAGGATCCCGCTTTCGCGGTTGACTCGGCTCGCCAAGGGGGTAAAAGGCGGTTCAACAGAATTTCCGAGCGCCCAATTCAGGTGCGTTCGCCCCCAGAGGAGAAGTGAGATGGCGAAGCCAACCACGATCAAAATCCGCCTGAACTCGTCCGCTGGCACGGGCCACTTTTATGTGACCAAAAAGAATGCCCGCACCATGACTGAGAAGATGGTCGTGCGCAAATACGATCCCGTAGCGCGCAAGCACGTTGAATATAAAGAAGGTAAGATCAAGTAAGATCGCCTCCTTTAAAGAGACAGCACAAGCCGCGCCTTCGAGCGCGGCTTTTTGCTTTCGGCGGCCGGCTGAATGGCTGCTGTCTTGATTGCTCAGGTTTCCCGCCAATTGAAAGAGCTGCCATTTTTACGGGATTTTCCCTTGATGGACTCAGTCGAGGACACTACCGTGCCCACTACATATTGGGGATGTTTGATGTGAAAAAACTATTACTACTGTCAGTTTTGGGTCTTGCTGCCTGCACAGAAACCCGCGGCGTTCACGGCGATTGGGTTCAGGGGGCGCGGTTCGCTCCGAATGATGTGGTCGAATATCGCGCACGGGCAAAACGCGGGGAACCGGGCGTATTTCCGGCACCAAGCGGCTACTCCGTCTACACAAGACAACAACGTATTGCCGCAGGCGCGGCCTCCGCAGACGGGGTCATCCGCAAAGGAACCGCCTCGTCGCGGACTGGCGTCTATTCCGGCCCTGGGCACAATGCCCGTGGCGAACCTGTGGGCCACAACGGGCAAGGGGCACAAGCCAGCACCACCGCTGGCAACAGCCCTCACCGCAGCAACGCGCTGGTCGCTGCGAAGTCGACCACCACAGGTGGTCAATCCGTGAATATTGGCAATGAAACTTTGAAGGTTTACCACATCGACGTGGGCGACACGTCCTATGCGGTGTTCCGCAAGCCAAGCTTTACCGGACCCGCGACAATTGACCGTGCTCAAGAGGGCAACCTGCAAGCCGCTCTGCCGTCGCTTACCGGCTGCTCTAGCGTTGCGGGGCCTTTCATGTTCGGGCCTTACGGCAAGTCGAACACGCATATGGTATACGCGTTGAACTGCGGTTAACTTACTTCACGACACATGCAAAAAGGGCCAGCGATTTGCTGGCCCTTTTCGTTTGTTTGATCTGTAGAGAGGCGCTTATTCGCGGCCGCCCATGAACTGCAACAAGAACATGAACATGTTCAGGAAGTTCAGATACAGGCTCAACGCGCCCATGATGGCGGATTTGGCAAGCCATTCGGTTTCGCCGTAGTTGGCCATCTGGATGTACTCGTTCTTCAGGCGCTGCGTGTCATAGGCGGTAAGGCCCGCGAAGATCAGCACACCAAGGGCAGAGATCGCGAATTGTACGGCAGAAGACGCCAAGAAGATGTTCACGATAGAGGCCAAGATCAGGCCGATCACGCCCATAATCAGGAAAGAGCCCCAGCCGGAGATATCTTTCTTCGTGGTGTAGCCGTAGAGGCTAAGACCGGCGAAGGCGATAGCGGTGACCATGAAGGTCTGCGCGATGGAAATGCCGGTGTAGACCGCGAAGATGTAGCTGATCGACAGGCCCATCAGCGCAGAGAAGCCCAAAAAGACCAATTGTGCCGCGCCAGCGGACAGACGGTTGATCATCGCGCCCATGCCGAACACAACGACCAATGGTGCAAACATCACAACCCAACGTAGTGGGGTGCCGAAGATTGCGGCCAACATGGCCTCATTGGTGCCGACGAAAAAGGCAACACCACCGGTAATCAGCATCGCGATCGACATTAGGCCGTAGATTTTGCTCATATGGGCCTTAAGGCCCGCATCAATGACGCTGGAGCGGCGACCAGCGCCTACCGAGCCCATTGTGTCAAATTCAGCCATGGAAAAGTCTCCCTATTTGGCGAGTTGATAAAGAACTGGGCACATCCCAGCGTTGTATGGGCTTAAAGTGGGGCAGCTGGCCGCCATTTTCAAGCTATTCTGCAGTATTTTGGGAACAAATCGCGCGGGTTTGATTAAACTGACACGACAGTGGAGTCCTTTATGTTCTCCATAACGAAGCTGGCCGAGATATCGCGTACTGGCACCATCGATATCAGTTTTTTGTAGAACCGGTCGTAATCCGCTACGTCGGCGACCTGCACGCGCAATACATAGTCCAAATCGCCACTCATGCGGTGGGCGCCGGTGATCTCAGGTAAAACATGTACCGCTCGCTCAAACGCCTTGAGCCATTCGGGCGTGTGATCGGCGGCGCGCATCAAGATGAACACAAGTTGGCCTTTGCCCAGCATCGCGGCGTCCACCAAGGCCACTCGCGCGCGTATTGCACCGGTTTCCTCTAGACGTTTGACGCGCCTCCAGCAGGCATTTCGGGACAAATGGACCGTGTTTGCAAGTGAATCGATGCTCAAAGTGGCATCTTCTTGTAGGAGTTTCAGGATTTGGCGGTCTGTTTGGTCTAATAAGTTGCTCATTCTTGAGATTGTATCCCATATTTGGCCGAAGTGGCAGTGATATTTGAGATGATTGTGCCTTGGGTCAAATGGCACAGTGCCCTTGAACAATTCAGGAGCGCGACAATGTCTGACAACAGCCAAACCCCAAGCCGTCCAAACTTCCTTGCGGCCATGCGCAGTCACCCTGCCTCGGTGGGCGAGACCTACTTCGGCCACATGCGATTTGCGCTGCGGTTCTCCGGCTTGTTGTTTGCAGCAGCTGGGGCCGCCTTGGTTCACGCAATCCTGCCCGCATTGTTTGAAACGACCGCAAGTCAGATGATCCGGCGCATGTATGCGATGATCGAGGGCCGTCACTAACATGTGCAGGCTGGCCGCGTGGATCGGAGAACCCGCCCCGATTGAGCAAGTGGTGATTGCGCCTGCGCATTCGCTTTTGACCCAAAGTCAGGATGCAACCGAGGCAAAACTGGCGGTGAACGGTGATGGATTCGGGCTGGCTTGGTATCAAGACGAAGACCCGCGTCCGGGGCAATACAGGGATGTGCAGCCCGCGTGGTCGGACGGGAATCTTCCCAACTTGTGCCGGATGATACGGTCGCATGTGTTCTTGGCGCATGTGCGGGCCTCGACGGGGACGGAAACCTCGCGCTTGAACTGTCACCCCTTCACCTATGGGCGTTGGTCGTTCATGCACAATGGTCAAATTGGGGGCTACGCGCGGTTGCGCCGCAGGTTTGAGGCGGGATTGCCTGATGCGCTATATGAGCTCAGGCGCGGCAGCACGGATTCGGAGTTGCTGTTCTTGATGATGCTCGACGCGGGGCTTGAGACCGACCCAGAAGGCGCGGTGGCGCGTGTTGCGGCACGGATCAGGGCTGCGCGGGTGCCACAAGACAAGCCGGATCGGATCACTTGTGTCATGTCAGATGGTGCGAATATTTATGCGCTTCGGCTGGCCAGTGACCAGCTTGCCCCAACACTATATCATCGTACCGATGCCCAAGGGACCCTTGTCGCCTCCGAACCTTTGGAGGCGGGGCAGGCAGGGTGGCAGGCATTTAAACGCGACGGGTTGGCCATCGTGTCGGCAAAAGGCGTGCAGTACCAAGATCTGCACGCCTGTGCCTAATGCCTACTTCCAATAGCTCGGCGCATCCCAAACAGGGCGTGCGGCTTCGGCCTCTGCTTCTGCGCGGTTCAGGCCGATATCGGCCAGCCGAGTATCATCAAGGGCCGCCAATGCGCGGCGTTGACGGTAGAGATCGATGTAGCCCATGACGCCTGTTCTGCGCGATGTGGCGCGGGAAAGCGGGATCGTAGAGGAGATGAAGTTAGTCATTGGTCTATCCTTCGTGATTTGTGATGTTAATATGATTTTGAATCATTTATGTTGATGTGTATGCCACCTTGTGGCTCATATGGAAAATGAATGGTTTTGAGATAATACATCACAGGAATTGATATGGCCCGAAATCTGGACATCACATCGCTTCGCTCTTTTATCGCCGTCGCCGATAGCGGAGGGGTCACCAAAGCGGCAGGCTACCTACATTTGACGCAATCAGCGGTCTCGATGCAGCTTAAGCGTTTGGAAGAAACATTGGATGTGTCCCTTTTGGACCGGTCAAATCGTTCTGTGTCCCTAACCGCAGAGGGGGAGCAGCTTCTCAGTTATGCGCGACGCATGTTGGCGCTCAATGATGAGGCCTATACCCGTCTCACCGCCAAGGAATTTGAGGGGGAAATCACCCTCGGCGTGCCACATGACATTATATATCCCTATATTCCCCCGATCCTGCGGGCTTTTGCGGCGGATTTTCCTCGGGTGCAAATCCGTTTGGTGTCGGCGCCCACCACGCGGTTGCGCGACATGTTCGGGCGGGGTGAATGTGATGTCATTCTCACCACCGAAGAACAGGCCGGTCCAGGGGGTGAGGCTTTGGTGACCCTGCCTTTGATTTGGATCGGTGCGTTGGACGGAACCGCATGGAAGCAAGACCCGCTACCGGTCGCCTTTTGTCAGAACTGCATTTTCCGCTCTGGCGTGTTGAAACGTTTGGACGAGGCAGATCTTGATTGGGACATGGTGGTCGATTCGGATTTGGATAACGCCGTCGAAGCCGTGGTGAGCGCCGATCTGGCGGTTCACGCGGCCATCACTGGCGTTTACCCGCGCCAGACCGGCCCTGTCGCGCATGGCGGCAGGCTGCCCGACCCGGGGCAGACCCGCATCGTTTTATACCTGCAGGCCAAAGAGGACCCGATGCTGGTCGCATTGCGTGATATGATCCGTGACGCCTATTTGTCAGAGTGGACGCCAAGAGAGGCATCGCAACTTACGGCGTGATGACGACCTTGCCGGTGGAGCGGCGCGACCGCAGCAGCTCCAGCCCGTCGCTGGCTTTGTCCAGCGGCAGGCTATGGCTGATATGCGGGTGCAATTTGCCCTCGGCGTACCATTGCGACAATTGCTTTAGGCTGTCGGTCAGAACTTCGGGCTTAAAGCGCAAATAGCCGCCCCAGTAGAAGCCGATGACGTTGATATTCTTAACCAGCAGGTGGTTGGCGGCGATTTGAGGCACCGTTCCGGAGGCAAAGCCGATGGTCAGCACGCGCGCTTCGGGTTTGCAGGCACGCAGGGCGGCGGTGAACAAATCGCCTCCTACGGGGTCATAGACCACATCTGCCCCACCAAGCGATTTCACCACGTCGCGCAAGTCGTCGGTGCTGGTGTCGATCACATGGTCCGCACCGGCGTTGCGGCATATCTCCAACTTGTCCTTGCCTCTTGCCGCGGCGATGACCGTAGCCCCCATCAGTTTGCCCAGCTCCACTGCGGTCAAGCCAACGCCGCCGGCAGCCCCCAGAACCAACAATGTGTCGCCTGCTTTCAGTTGCGCACGGTAGTTCAGGGCGACATGCGAGGTCGAATAAGCCACTTGAAATGCGGCGGCGTCCTCAAATCCCATGGTATCGGGCAAAGGCACGCAAAGCGCCGCGTCAAACACACCGTAGTCCGCCAATCCGCCGTAGCCGCCAAATACCGCAATGCGGGTGCCGACTGCGGGGGTTGTCACCCCTTGGCCAAGGGCGGTGACAACTCCTGCGACCTCCATTCCCAAGGTGAAGGGCAGCGCAGGGCGTTCCTGATAAGTGCCTTTGATCATGAGTAAATCGCCGAAATTCAACCCGCAGGCCTCTATTTTCACCAAAACCTCGCCTTGGGCTGGGGCGGGGGTGGCAATGTCTTGCACCAAGGGGGGGGTGTCGTATTCGGTTACCTGAACTGCGCGCATCGGGTGGGCTCCTCGTGATCGATTTGCGCGAACTTATATCCGCTGACCAGCGCTGGCCATGGTGAAATCGGCAGCGCTTTGGCGGGAGGGTTAACCGTTTCTTTGCATTCTGCTGCACAAACTGACCGCGACACATCAGGAGAGAGGCTGCATGGCGCATAGGGTGGACATACACGTTGGCAAGCGCCTGCGGCATCGCCGTTGGATGGTCGGTATGACGCAGGGCGAACTGGCGGACACGCTGGGAATCAGGTTTCAGCAAATCCAAAAATACGAATCCGGCACCAATCGGGTGTCCGCCTCGCGGTTATGGGACATAGCACAGGCCTTAGACGTGCCGATTGCCTACTTCTTTCAAGGGTTGGACCCAAGGGAATCCGAACTTGAGGACGAAACGCAAGAAGCAGTCGGTTTGCTTCGCTTCTACCGGTCGATGCCAGATAAAGAGCGACAGCGTTTGCGCGAAATGGCGTTGCAGCTAACGGAGCCGGAAGTCGTCTCCTCTTGATCCTGCGGCGCGTCCACGCGACAAGGGGCTGAACGACTAACGCTGCGCGAGGCCCGAATGAACCAAGAGCTACAGGCCGAACTGGTCTCTTTGACGCATGAACTGGCGGATGCGGCGCGTGTGGAGACGCTTAAGCACTTTCGCGGCGGCGGGTTGCAGACAGCCAGCAAATTGACAGGTGGGTTTGATCCGGTGACCGTGGCCGACCGCGCCGCCGAACAAGTGATGCGCAACCTGATCGAAGCCGCCCGTCCCGATGACGGGATTTTGGGCGAAGAATTTGGCAACAAAGCCGGTGTTTCGGGGCTGACATGGGTGCTGGACCCGATTGATGGGACGCGCGGCTATATCTCTGGCACGCCGACGTGGGGCACCTTGATCGGGCTGCATGACGGAACCTCCGTGATTATGGGGCTCATTGATCAACCCTACATCGGGGAACGCTTCTTTGGCGGGTTTGGGAAAACCTCGTTCGCCGGCCCGCTTGGTGCCGGACATCTCACCACCTCCCAGCAGCAGGACTTGTCACAAGCCATTATCTTTTCGACCTTCCCAGAAGTCGGCAGCGCGGCCGAGGCGCAGGCCTTTAACGCGGTGGCGCAGCAGTGCAAGTTGACCCGCTTTGGGATGGATTGTTACGCATATGGCCTGTTGGCTGCGGGGCAGATTGACCTGATCATTGAGGCAGGCCTGCACCCTTACGACATTCAAGGCCCAATCGGCGTGATCGAAGCCGCTGGGGGTATCGTGACCAATTGGACCGGCGGCCCAGCCGATCAAGGCGGGCAGGTGGTTGCTGCGGCGACGCCGGAGCTGCACGCTGCGGCATTGGCAATCCTTGCGGCTCATGTCTGAACTGCTGATCAAAAACGCGCAGACCGTCCTGACCATGGACACCGCGCGCCGAGAGTTGCACGGCGCAGACATTTTAATCCGCGATGGCGAGATCATCGACCTCGGGGTCGGGCTGTCAACCACGGGACGCGTTGTTGACGCGGCGGGCTGCGTTGTGACGCCGGGTTTGGTGAACACGCATCACCATTTGTATCAATCGCTGACCCGCGCCGTGCCGGGGGGGCAGGACGCGCTTTTGTTTGGCTGGCTGAAAACCCTCTACCCGATTTGGTCGCGGTTCGGGCCTGAGGAGATGTTCATCTCGGCCAAGACAGGTTTGGCAGAGCTTGCGCTATCGGGGTGCACGATGACGTCTGACCATCTGTATTTGTTCCCCAACGGCGCAAGGCTAGATGACACGATTGCGGCGGCACAAGAGGTTGGGCTGCGGTTTCACCCGACGCGCGGTGCCATGAGCATTGGGGAAAGTGACGGCGGGTTGCCCCCCGATTCATTGGTCGAGGCGGAACGGGCGATTCTGGAAAATAGCATTCGCGTGGTTGATCAGTTTCATGATGCCAGCGCCAATGCCATGCTGCGTGTCGGGATTGCGCCGTGCTCTCCTTTTTCGGTCAGCCGCGAGTTGATGCGTGATGCAGCGATTCTGGCCCGTGACAAAGGGGTGATGTTGCACACGCATCTGGCAGAAAACGACGAGGATATCGCCTATAGTCTGGAGAAATTCGGCTGTCGCCCGGGGCAATATGCACAGGATTTGGGCTGGGTCGGGGATGACGTATGGCATGCGCATTGCGTGAAACTTGACGGTGCAGAAATCGACCTGTTTGCCGCGACGCGCACGGGGGTCGCGCATTGCCCCTGTTCGAACTGTCGTCTTGGATCGGGCATTGCCCCCATTCGCGCGATGCGTGACGCCAAGGTGCCTGTTGGCTTAGGCGTTGATGGCTCTGCGTCAAATGATGCGGGAAACTTGATCGGTGAAGCCCGACAGGCGATGTTGTTGCAACGCGTCGCAGGCGGAGCGGACGCGATGTCCGCACGTGAGGCGTTGGAAATAGCCACACGTGGCGGGGCGCAAGTCCTCGGACGCGGGGATGAGTGCGGGCAATTGCGCAAGGGCTTTCGCGCAGATATCGCCATCTGGGACGTGAGCGGCATCGAAAGCGCAGGGTCTTGGGATCCGGCAGCCTTGCTATTGGCTGGCCCCACGCGGGTGCGCGATTTGTTCGTTGAGGGTCAGGATGTTGTGCGAGACGGACATTTCGCCAAGTTTGATCTTGCGGCGACAGTTGAAAAACAAAATTCATTGGCCCGCAAGCTGGCCGACGACCTTTAGAAATGATGGGAGAGGGCATGACGTTAAAAATCTGGATGACTTTGATTGTAACAGGGCTGATGGCCGGCTGCACACCAGAGGAGCCAGCGAAAGTCGCTCCGCCCGCCCACGTAAGCGCTTCGGCAGTGTCACAGGACGAGGTCGGATCCTTGCTGAATACCGAGCGGGCCAAGCAAGGTCTGCACGCTTTAACCATGAACCCCAAGCTTGCGGCCGCCGCACGTGTTCATGCGCAAGATATGGCGCGGGCCGGCTTCTTTAGTCACACCGGCTCTGACGGCTCCATGCCTGCGGATCGGGTACGTGCTCAGGGATATGGTTTCTGCTTTGTGGCCGAAAACATCGCGCAAGGACAGCCCACTGCGGGGCAAGTAATGCAGGCTTGGATGGACAGCCAAGGCCACCGCAGAAACAACTTGTCATCTGCCGCGCGCGACTATGGTGCCGCCAACGCGCAGGGGGATTACTGGGTGCTGGTCTTCGGGGCCTCTGGCTGCTGAAACCGGCCTAGTTTTGCACGGGCTTTCCCCCGACCCAGACAGCCTTGGTGGCGCGATCATCGCCCATCATAATCGTCGGAAATACCGCTTCCCAAAAGTCGTTGGCACGGGTGCTGCGCTGGGAAATTGCAGGGGTCGAGGCAAGATCAAGCACCAGCAAATCCGCCTCCATACCGGCAGCAAGATTGCCGATTTTGTCATCCATATGCAGCACTTGCGCAGAGCCGCATGTCGCCAACCAAATCAGTTGCGCTGGGTGCAGGGGCGTGCCCCGCAACTGGCTCAACTCATAGGCGGCGGCCATGGTGCGCAGCATGGAAAACGAGGAGCCGCCTCCGGTGTCCGTCGCCAGCCCCACCCGTTGGCCTTGGGCTTTCATACGTGCGGTTTCGAAAATACCCGACCCGATAAAGGTGTTTGACGTAGGGCAATGCACCATTCCTGCGCCGACCTCCTTCAGGCGGGCCTCTTCGCGCTCGGTTAGGTGGATGGCATGCCCGAAGACCGCGCGCTCCCCCAGCAACCCGTGGGTCTCATAGGTATCAAGATAGTCGCGAGATTGCGGGAACAACTCTTGCACCCATTCGATTTCTTCATGCTGCTCGGAGATATGGGTCTGCATCAGACACTCGGGGTGTTCCGCCCATAAGGCGCCCAGAGCGGCAAGTTGATCAGGCGTAGACGTTGGCGAAAACCTTGGGGTGATGACATATTCCAGCCGGTCACGCCCGTGCCATTTTTCCAGCAAGGCTTTGCTGTCGTCATAAGCGCTTTGGGCTGTGTCCCGCAGGGTGTCGGGGGCGTTGCGGTCCATGCAGGTTTTGCCGGTGAAGGCACGCAGTCCGCGCGACTGGGCCTCGCGGAAGTAGGCGTCCACGCTGGCAGGGTGGCTTGTGGCGAAGCTAACAGAGGTGGTCGTGCCGTTGGACAAGGCGATGTCGAAGTAGCGCTTGGCGATGTCGCGGGCATATTCGGGATCGGCCAGTCGGGCCTCTTCTGGAAAGGTGTAGCTGTTCAGCCAGTCGATCAATCGCTTGCCCCAGCTTGCAATCATCGCGGTTTGCGGGAAATGCAGATGCGCATCAATGAACCCAGCCATGATCAGAGCATTGCCATAGTCTGTCACGATTGCCCCTTGCGGGACATCAATGCTGTCGGCGGCACCAACCGCCAGTATTTTACCATCTGCAATGGCCACGGCGCCGCGACGCTCTACTTGGGCGGCCGTGTCAAAGGGTGTGGAAAACGGGTCAGCGGCAAAGCGAAGCGTTTGCCCGAGCAAGATATGTGTCGCTGTGTTCATGCGAACGGTGGTAACGCGCCGGAATGCGGATGTGAATTGCAGAATGCGACTGTTGCTTGCCTCTGGCCTTCGCTATGACAAGGTAAGTTGCACCTTTAGCCGCAGGAGCTCTCCCTTCATGGCCGATGATCTGACGGAACAGCCTGATGCAGGTGATGACGATTACACCTTGGAACGCTCCTTAACCTCCGCTGTGCGCGCCGCCTTGGAGGGGATGGATGCAATCGCCATTGACGCCGCCCTAGACCCGCTGCACCCCGCCGACGTCGCCGACTTAATGGAGCAAATTAGCCCCAATGAGCGCCGCGCGCTGCTGGGTTTGTGGTCTATGGGGATCGACGGCGAAGTTCTGTCCGAGTTGGACGAAAACCTGCGCGAAGAAGTCATCAGCTATCTGCCCAAAGGCGTTCTGTCTGAAGCTGTACGCGAGATGGATTCAGACGATGTGGTCGATCTGGTTGAGGATTTGGAAGACGACCAGCAAGAGATGATCCTTGGCGCGTTGAAAGACGTGGACAGGGTCGCAGTAGAGCAGGCACTTGCCTATCCGGAGCACTCGGCAGGCCGCCTGATGCAACGCGAACTGGTGGTGGCGCCAGAGGATTGGAGCGTCGGGCAGGCGATTGACTTTTTGCGGCGCGACGACAATCTGCCGGAGCAGTTTTATCACGTCATCTTGGTGGACCCCGCCTATCATCCAACGGGATATGTCACCTTGGGCAAGCTGCTGGGCAGCCCACGCGTGACCAAATTATCCAAGATTATGGAAGAAAGCTTTCGCACCATACCAGTCACCCAGCCCGAAGAAGACGTGGCCTATGCGTTCAATCAGTATCACCTGATTTCCGCCCCAGTGGTTGACGAAGACGACCGGCTGGTCGGGGTGATAACCATTGATGACGCGATGGTGGTTCTGGATGATGAGGCCGAGGAAGACATTCTGCGCCTTGCGGGGGTCAGCGGCGAGGAAAGCCTGTCTGACCGAACGCTCGACACCGTGCGCCAGCGCCTCCCCTGGTTGGGGGTGAACTTGCTCACGGCGATTTTGGCCAGTGTGGTGATTGCTCAATTCGAAGCCTTGCTGGCGCAAATAGTGGCTCTGGCTGTGCTAATGCCGATCGTCGCGTCGATGGGCGGCAATGCTGGCACCCAATCACTGACCGTGGCAGTGCGCGCTATTGCGACGAAGGACCTTACGGGGTCCAACCTGTGGCGCGTTGTGCGGCGTGAGGCGCTGGCGGGGTTGCTGAACGGGTTTATCTTCGCGGTGGTTATGGGGGCTGTGGGACTGCTTTGGTTTGGCACCCCTATGCTGGCGATCGTGATCGCGGTGGCCATGGTGGTCAACATGGTGGTCGCGGCCTTAGCGGGCATTTTGATCCCGATCGGACTTGAAAAGCTGGGTGTTGACCCCGCGTTGGCCTCAGGGGCCTTCGTGACAACGGTGACGGATGTCGTGGGGTTCTTCGCCTTCTTGGGCTTGGCGGCGATAATGCTGATCTAAATTTGACGCCTAGCCTTTGGGCATTTGCAGGGTCAAGGTGCGCCCGCCTTTGGTGTATTTCAGCTGGCTTTCGCTAATGGCTGCAACCCGTCCGCCATCAACGCGGTCGCCGACGCCGACCTTTTTGAAGCGACCATTGGGCATCCGCACCAAAGCGCGGCGGCTGGAAGATTTCCCGAAAATGCCCACAAGTGCGACCTTGCCTAGGGCAATCGCATTGTTGTCCGTCGCGGCGCGCGCCACGGTAGCGCGGGTCGTGCCTGTGGGGGCGGCACGGCTGCTGCGGACAACTGCGGGGCCTGTGCTGCGACCGACTGCGGCCGTGGAGGCGGCGGCGGCGGGAGTTGCGGCTTTTTCTTTTGGGGCTTTGCGAGCACGAGCAACCACACGGGCAAAGTTGCGCGGGCGGCTGTCGGGGCGTTGAGAACGTGCAACGGCTTGGGCGGTCGGCTTGTCTTGCTCGGCCTGAGCGGCGGCCACAGCGGCTTCGGCATCGGCTTGCGCGGCTGCGATGGCCTCTTCTTCAAGCTTTTCGGCTTCGGCCTGTGCCAAAGCGCGGGCGATGGCTTCTTCGCGGGCCTTGGCCTGCGCGTCGGCTGGGCGAATGGTGGGGCGAATTTTCGCGAGCTCGGCATTCGTGCGCCCGCCTTGAGTGGCCCGCTCAAATTGTTCTTGAAGGTTGCTAGGGCGCGGTGTGGGTTTGAACCCCGCCAAACGGGCGTCGGCCACAGGCGCGGCGTCTTCCTCGACGGGCAGCTCCTCTGTTGACTGCGCGGTTTCAGGCACAAGGCCCTCTGGGCGGCGTTGGGGCACTACCGGAGGTTTCCCCGCGAACACCATAATTCCGTCAGGATTTTCAGCCCCTTCTGCGGTTGGCTTCACAAGGCCACGGGCATCAAGGCTGCGCAAAATGGTGGCCGCTGGCGGTCGTGCGGGAATTTGAAACTCCAGAGATTTTGCCGCCGTGTCAAAACCGGCCAATGCTGGCGCATCTTCAAATGCCAAGTCCGGATCTAGAGAGGCTCTATACAGGTCGTCCAAGCCCTGCGTCGCGACATCAAGCTGCAAGTCAGGGGCCAATTGCCACACGCCGGACACCGCATAAGCGGTTTCCGCCTCTGTCTGCGTCATCGGTGGAACGGGGGATAGATCGGGCTCGGGAAGCTCCGCCTCGGCGATCTCTTCGGGCGATGGGGCCGTGAAGGGCGTGTCGCTGTCTTGTTGGGGCAGGGCGGCCAGACGCTCGCTGTCCTCAAGCGTCGTGTCGGGGATAGGGAGCTCACCGGTTTGGGCCGTCTCAGTGGCGGGGGAGCTTCTGCCAAACAGCCGCGTGACGGCATTATCAGGCAGCAGGTAGGAGGAAAGGGCCGCGAACAACAACAGGGCCACAATCAGCAAGCCGGTTAGGATAAGCCCCAAGAACCGAGGTTTCCCAGTGGCCTGACGGGCGGCGAGATCGGCAATCGGGTCAGACTTGGCTGTCGAAGCCGCGCTTGGTGACGCGGATTTTGCCTTGCTTGGGGCGGTTTTGGTCCGTTGCGCTGTGGCGCGCAGGGCCGCGATCCCTTTGCTCATTCGGGATGGGCTGGAGGGCGCTGGCTGGACGGCCGGTTTCTGTGTGGCGGCTGACGGTGGAACAACAGGGGGCGTTGTTTTCGCCTTTGTCGTGCCGCCTGATTTTACCCGAGGTTCTGCCCGTGGCGCTTTCTTTTTGCTGGATTTTCCGGCGCTGTCACCATTGGGGATGCCAATGCGCGGGGCGCGGGAGGTGAGCGTTTCACCCGCGTCATCCCTTGCTGGCCCGACAGTGGGCTTACGGCGCGAGGAAAATGCGGCGGGGGGTGTGACGGGAAGGTCCGGCTCCTGCTCCGACACGGGGGTGTCCTCGGGGAGCGGGTCAATCGGTTCAGACGGCTCGATTGTGTCTTCGGGGTGATCCTCTTCCTGCGCCGCCTCAACGCTTGGGGCGGGCGGGACATCTTCAGGGACATCTTCAGCGTTATCCGCGTCAAGCTCAGCCACTTGGGCTGCGGTAAGAACCGAAAATACTTCGTCATCAACCACCCCTTGGCCGCCAACAGAAGGCAACGGTCCAAGATTAGGCGAGCCGGTAAAGTGATACGGATCGGGAAGGGCGGTAAATCCGACAGGGTTGAAGCCATAGGGGCCTAAGAAGGCCTCGGCCTCCAGCAGGGTCTCGCGGGCGACGGCCACAACTTGCACCTCAGGCGGCTCTCCTGAAACATCATAAACCAGCTGGGCGGCGGTGTAGGGGGTGCGTTCTTCTAGGGCGTGATCAATGTCGGCTTTGACGTCGCCGGTGATGGCGATCGTCGCATAAAGCAACTGCGACGGCGGCAGGATCAGCTTTGTTGTAAAGTCGGGTCCGCCGATGTCTTCCGCAGTGTTGCGAAGATCAGCAAGGGCCGCGCCAAGGTCTTCACTGTCCAACGCAGCCTCGGCGACTTCCACCCAACCCGCACCCGACGGATGGCGATGGAGAAGGACGATGCCTTCTTCAGAAAGGTTGAGGGCAAAATTTGGTGTCATTCGAGGCGCGCCATCTCGTAGGTTGTCGTAGAACTTCAGTGGCAAAGCCCCTGATAGCGCAAGGATATATTACATTCGCGCCATAAGGAAGTTAAACCGCCCCCGACAGCTAAGCCGAGGGCGGAATGCAGTTAAGCTGTGGCTTTTGACAACGCCTGATCCAAATCAGCGATCAGATCTTCAACGTTTTCAGTACCAATGGAGACGCGCACCATGTTGGCACCGGCACCGGCGGCCTCTTGCTGCTCTGGGGTCAATTGACGGTGCGTGGTCGATGCCGAGTGAATAATCAGCGACCGCGTGTCGCCCAGATTGGCCACATGAGAGAAAATCTCAAGGTTGTCGACCAGCTTGACGCAGGCGTCATATCCGCCCTTCACCGCGAAGGTGAACAGGCCGCTGGCCCCCTTCGGGCAGACCTTTTGTGCAACGTCATAGTAAGGCGATGATTTCAGACCCGCATAGGTAACCGCGTCAATACGTGGGTCATTTTCCAGCCACTCCGCGACTTTTTCGGCGTTGTAGACATGGCGCTCCATGCGCAATGACAGGGTTTCGACCCCCATCAACGTGTAATGCGCCGCCTGTGGGTTCATCGTCATGCCAAGATCACGCAATCCGATTGCGATACCGTGGAATGTGAAGGCGAGGGGGCCGAATGTCTCGGCGAAGGTCAGGCCGTGATAGGCGGGCTCGGGTTGGGAAAGCGACGGGAACTTATCCGATGCTGTCCAGTCAAACTTGCCGCTGTCCACAACGCAGCCACCGGTCACCGTGCCGTTGCCGGTCAGGTATTTCGTGGTGGAGTGGACGACCAATGTGGCCCCAAGGGCGATTGGGTTGCACAGGTAAGGGGTGGCGGTTGTGTTGTCGATGATCAAAGGCAGACCGACCTTATCGGCAACATCTGCGATTGCGCGCACGTCCATGACATGGCCACCAGGGTTGGCGATGGCTTCGCCGAAAATGGCGCGGGTGTTTTCATCGACAGCGGCCTCAACGGCGGCAGGGTCGTCCATGTCGACAAATTTAGCCTCCCAGCCGAAGCGTTTGATTGTTTGGGACAATTGCGTCACGGAGCCACCATAAAGGCGTGTAGATGCCACGATGTTGCACCCTGGCTGCATCAATGGAAACAACGCCATGATCTGAGCGGCGTGCCCCGAAGAACAGCAAACTGCGCCTACGCCACCCTCTAGGGTTGCGATACGCTCTTGCAACACTGCAACCGTGGGGTTGGTCAGACGCGAATAGATATAGCCTACTTCTTGCAGGTTGAACAAAGCGGCCGCGTGCTCGGCGTCGCGGAACACATAGGCTGTTGTTTGGTAGATAGGGGTTTGGCGTGCGCCGGTTGCTGGATCTGGCCGTGCACCTGCGTGGATTTGCAGCGTGTCGAAGCCAAGGTTTTGTGGATCGGACATTTGAATCTCCCTAAGATTTTAACTTGCGGTGGACACTAGAGGGTTGTCCGGACTGCTACAATGGTATGTAAATCATCATCATGTTGACTCCCTTTCATCTTGCCTACCACGTAACCGACCTTGACAAGGCCCGTAGGTTCTACGGTGACGTATTGGGGTGCAAGGAAGGGCGATCCACAGACACTTGGGTGGACTTCGACTTTTTCGGGCATCAGTTGTCCCTGCATGTCGGAACCCCGTTTGCCAATGATCTGACGGGAAAAGTCGGGGATCACATGGTGCCGATGCCGCATCTGGGCTTGGTGCTTGACTACAATGACTGGCGCCTTTTGGCTGACCGCTTGGCGCAGGCGGGCACTGAGTGGGTGCTGCCGCCTTCCGTGCGCTTCGAAGGGGAGCAGGGGGAGCAATGGACGATGTTCTTCCGTGACCCGTCTGGGAACCCGATCGAAATCAAAGGGTTTCGCGACATGTCAGGCGTTTTCGCGAGCTAAGCTACAACTTCGACGAAATCACACCGGTGTTGAAGCCGCCCATACGCAATTCGCCAAACAGACGTTGGTACTCAATTTTCGGGCAACGGTTTTGAATGACCGTGACGCCTGCGGTTTCCGCTTTGGAGGTGGCCGCATCATGAGAGACGCCGATTTGCATCCAGACGGTGCGCAACTCAGGCAAAACCTCAAGCGCCTCGTCGACAATTGCGGGAACTGCGTCGGATCGGCGGAAGATATCTACCATATCCACATGGGCGTTCTTTGGGATGTCCGACAGGCGCGCCGCGACGGTCTGGCCAAACAGGCTTTGCCCCGCCAAGCCAGGGTTCACACCAATGACCGTAAACCCCTTTAGCGTAAGATAGCGCGCCACATAGTAGCTGGGCCGCACGGGGTTGGCCGAAATGCCAACGCAGGCAATCACCTTAGTGGACTTCAAGACGTTTTTAAGATGGGCATCGGAGTATTCCATTCCGAAACTATGGAAGTGGATCACCGGTGACGCAAGCTACAAAAAAAGCGCCCATGGCGGGGGCCACAGGCGCAGTCACGGAACGAGGGACAGTATATTGGGGCGCGCAGTTCCGATGCGGCGCCCATGCAATCGACATGGGAATGGGCGGCAGCGATTGCCAGCATTCTTACAGAAACGTGATCTAGTCGAAGATATCTTCGACCTCGTCCCAGACCTCTTCGAGGGCGCGACGCCAGAACGCCTTTCGCGGCTTTCGTTTGCGGGCCGAATGAAAGGTCTTGGTCGGACGCGCCTTCACAGGCTGCGCCGGTGCCTTTAGCCATTTCATTTCGTGCAAGGGGGCCCCGCAACTAGCGCAGGCTAATTCATGCCCGTGGCGCGCGGTGGGCTTCAGCATGGAGCGGCTGCCGCAATAGCAGCAGGTGGCGATTTTGATGTTTGGGCGCATCGGTGACTCTTAGCTGGGGCGACCCACAGCATATAGGGACACTGCCGCCGCATTCGAGACATTGAGCGAGCCAAATTCCCCCGCCGGATCAATTTTTGCCAGCGTATCGCATGTTTCCTTGGTTTTTTCGCGAAGACCAGGGCCTTCTGCGCCCAAAACAAGGGCGATGGGTTGGTCTTGCTGAATGTCATCAAGCGATGTGTCACCCGTCGCATCCAACCCGACCACAAGGTAGCCCATCTCGCGTAGGGCTTCCATCGTGGTCGCAAGATTCTTGATGCGCAGATACGGCTGGCGTTCCAGTGAACCGGAGGCTGTCTTGGCCAAAGCACCCGTTTCTGGGGCTGAATGGCGATGCGGGGCGATTACTGCACGGGCTCCGAAGACTTCCGCCGAGCGTAGAATTGCCCCCACATTATGCGGATCGGTTACACGGTCCAACAGGATCACCCGAGCATTCTTTCCACGCGGGGCACAAAGTTCGGTCAGGTTGCCCCAATCCAGAGGCTTCACCTCAAGTGCGGCCCCTTGGTGGACGGATTGAGGATCAATCGGCGCTGCAAATTTGCGCGGGTCGCTGATCTCAGGTTCCATACCTGATTTGGCGATGTCTTCGGCCAAACGGTCGGCGGCATTCTTGGTCACAACAAGGCGCAGACGTTCGCGCATTGGGTTGGACAATGCGTCGCGCACAGCATGAATGCCAAAGAGCCAAACGGTCTCGGCGGCGGCAGCGCGGCGGTCGCGCTCTTTTTGGATGACCCATGTGGGTTTTTTCTGCTTCATAAGGGGGTCTAGATCATCTGAGAGAGAAAAGCGCAAGCGGCGGTGTGTTTTCGTATTGACGGGGCAGTGGTTGGCTTATATCTCAGCCGCCAGTGGGCGACAGGCCGCAAGGTGTGGCAGGAGACTGTAACTCTCTCGCGGAGACGCACGCCTGGTTCGATTCCAGGGTCGCCCACCACTAATCCAACATGTTGATTTATATACATCTCATCGCGGTATCGCGGCTGGGCTAGCGTCACGCCGTGACCTGCAAGTGGGGAAGATCTGCGAAGATATCAGGCCCTAGTTTCATATCGACCGAAAGGGGCGGATCCGTTGGCGCCCCCAATTCGGGCCGCTTTGGCGGTCGTTTCTCCGCCTATCAGTATAAAGGACGTGCGGGATGCTCAAAGGCTAGCACCGGTCTTGCGCCTTGGGTGCATGAGGGCACTGATTCCGGAATATACCGGTAGCACTTCAATTGATCTGCACATCCTTGCGCTGGTAACTATGTTCCAGCGTGGAGCCGTCATCAAACACCAGCTCGATGGACACCGTTTGCAAACTGTCCAAAGGGGCCACCACATAGGGCAGGTGGTCTTCCATTTTCAACGCCATCGGGGCGGCCTCGTCGCGGTGGCACGGTTCACCCTCCCAGACCTGCATGTCCGCGCCGTTGGTTGCATAGCGGATTTCCTCAATGCCGCAGCGATAGGTCAACAACGTGGTCATATAGAGCAGGTCCTGCCCCTCATAGGGGCGAATGGCGATCCACTGAGGGCGGATCAGTTCCAAAACCGGCTTGACCCCTGCCGATGTGGTGAAGTCTTGTGCTGCCAGCTGAACGGGCATGGCAAGGGCGAGAGCCAAGAAGTAAGCGCGCATAGTGGGGCCTCCGGTTCGGGTGATATGGCTCAGTATCGCGCAACTCTGCCGCAGGACGCAAACAATTCACATCCTGCACCCCCATATGACTTCCGGCGCAGATGTTTTCGACCTATGCTGTCCTCAATCAAAAAGCAGAGACGACATGGCCAAGAGCACCAAACCCAAATCCGCCAAAGCGACGGCCAAGCCGAAAAAGGCCAAAGCTGCCAAGAAACCCGCGCCACAAACCTTCAATATATTGATGGTCGGCCAAGGGGGGCGACTGCAATTCGAAGCGCTGTTGTTGGTGGCGTCCTTGCGCCAGACCAATCCGAATTTCAAAGGCCGCGTCATCATTGCCGAGCCGCAAATGAATCACCGCTGGGACAATGACCCGCGCATGGCCAACACCGATGTTCGTGAGGCGTTGGAAAGGCTTGGCGCTGAGATCAGGCCCTTTGAGAACCAAGTCTTCGGCTGTGGCTACCCTTACGGCAACAAAATCGAGGCGCTTCAGGTGATGCCCGAGGGCGAGCCGTTCTTGTTCCTTGATACCGATACAATCATCACCGGTGACCTGAGCAAGGTTCCGTTCGATTTTGACCGCCCCACGGCGTCGATGAAGCGTGAAAACACATGGCCGCAGTTGGAGCTATACGGGCCAGGATATAATCAAATCTGGGGCTCGCTCTACACGAAATTCGGGCTGGATTTTGAAAGCTCGCTCGATACCAGCTATCCGGATGAATACTGGCGCCGGTATATGTATTTTAACGCGGGCTTTTTCTACTTCCGCTGCCCCAAGGAATTTGGCGAACGCTTCTTGGAGTATGCCCGCCTGATCCGCGACGAACCACCTGAAGAACTTATCTGCCAAGAGATGAAACCATGGTTGGATCAAGTGGCCTTGCCCTTGGTGATCCAGTCCTTCGGAGGCGGGCGGGTGCCCGAAGTATCGGATATGTTGGACAATGTGGTGACCTGCCATTACCGCGTGTTGTCGCTGCTTTACGCACGCGAAACCGACGAGACGGTCAAGGTGTTGGAAGAGGTCGTCGCCCCCAACAAGATCAAGAAGGTCCTCAAGCAATATGAACCGATCCGCCGGATCGTGTTGCAAGGCAAAGGACATAAGGTGCGCGAGATGTTTGACCGCGAAAACCTACCGCGCCGTGAACAAGCCCTGCGCAACCAGATCAAGCGCGCCAAACTGTGGCTGCGCTAATCGCGCGCGGCTTTCTCGGCAAGTCCTGATTGGCCTGTACGGGCCTCTAGCACAGCCATGACGTCGCTCAAGGGGACATCGCGGGCCGCCAGCATGACCAGCAGGTGATACAAAACATCTGCGGCTTCATTGGTCAGGTTTTCGCGGTCGTCTTTTGCGGCGGCGATAATCGCTTCAATGGCCTCTTCGCCAAATTTCTCGGCGCATTTTTCTGGGCCCTTGGACAGCAGTTTGGCCGTCCATGAGCTGTCAGGGGCCGCCTCTTTGCGCGAGGCGATAATGGCTTCCAGATCATTTAGGGTCATGCGCCCAACCTCATGTTTAATCCCGCTTTGGCCATATGTTCTTTGGCTTCGGCAATGGTGTAATCACCAAAGTGGAAGATCGAGGCTGCCAGCACCGCATCTGCGCGCCCTTCGGTGACGCCCTCAACCAAGTGATCCAATGTGCCAACGCCGCCAGACGCAATGACCGGTACGCGGACCGCATCCGCAATGGCGCGGGTCAGAGGCAGATTAAAGCCCGCTCGCGTGCCGTCGCGGTCCATGGAGGTTAGCAAAATTTCACCAGCCCCTTTGGCCACAACGGTTTTGGCGAATTCTACTGCGTCAATGCCTGTGGGTTTGCGCCCGCCGTGGGTGAAGATTTCCCATTTGCCGGGGCTTACGGTTTTCGCGTCCAACGCGACAACAATACACTGAGAGCCAAAGCGGTCAGCTGCCTCGCCCACGACATCGGGATTGGCCACCGCAGCCGAGTTGAAGCTGACCTTATCGGCCCCCGCCAAAAGCAGTTTGCGCACATCCTCATGGGTGCGCACACCGCCGCCCACTGTCAGCGGGATGTAGCAGGCCTCTGCGGTGCGGGTGACCACATCAAACATAGTGCCGCGGTTTTCGTGGGTGGCGTTGATGTCCAAGAAGCACAACTCATCCGCTCCGGCGGCGTCATAGGCCTTTGCGGCCTCAACAGGATCACCCGCATCGACGAGGTCCACGAAGTTGATGCCCTTCACCACGCGGCCGTCCTTGACGTCGAGGCAGGGGATAATGCGGGTTTTCAACATGATGACGTCTCCGGCTGGTCTGGGGGCGGTTTAACGCCAATTTGCCCGTGATGCCAGTGATGTGATTGGTGTTTCAGTCCTAGGTATCGTGTTGTGCGCAAATTACATTTGAGGAGACCCATCATGCGTCAGATAATTATGTCTGCAGCCCTAATTGTGAGTGTAGCTATGCCTGCGTCCGCTGAACTGATCACTGTAAAATCCGCGAAACCTGTATCGGAGACCATGGACGCCCTAGAGGCGGCGGTTGGAAATGCCGGTGCAACCGTTTTCGCCCGCGTCGACCATCAAAAGGGTGCGGCAAATGCCGATCTGCAAATGCCCGCAGCCCAAGTACTGATCTTCGGCAACCCGAAGCTTGGCACACCGGCAATGAATGCCGATTTGCGCGCGTCTTTGTACCTGCCTTTGAAGGTAGCTGTGCATGAGGTCGAGGGCGGCTCTGTCCTGACCTATGAAGATCCCGCCGACATGTTCGCGGATCTTGATATCGCGGCGGACGCCCCCTTCGTCAAAAAGATGCAAGGTGCTTTGGGCAAGCTGACAGGTGCGGCCGCGAACTAGGCGGCAACCGGCCTTGACGCTTTGGCCACGCGGGCCAACGCGTTGCGGGCAATGAGAATGTGAAATGGCATGATGGCGGCAAGGTAGCACTTGCCGCCTATGTTGTGTGTATGCACCCAAGTTGCCAAAGATACCTGACCATGGTGCGCCAAGACCGATACGCGAAAATTCAGGTGCTTGTCATTGAAGCCGGCGATGACCTCGGTGTCGCTTGTATATTCGACGGGGAAGGGGCCCAATTTGTCCTCGGCGTCAGGGCCGTCTTGCGATAGGCCGAACGGGGCCGTGATCAACCCACGCAAGCGCAGAAGGGGCTGCGCCCAGTTAGGGAAATCAACTATAATTTCAGCGGCTTGGCGCGCGGGCATAGGGCTGGATACCGTGAAGCAGTCTATGAAGTCCCCATGCGCGACATAGCTTTGCAAACGGCTGTCTGGGGACAATTCACTGGATTTGACTTTGTGGGACATAGTGCACTTCCGAAATCGCGGACGGTATTGCCCGCGCCTGATCGACCCTATTATGTCTTGCGCAAATTACCCTGCGCTATCTGCGCGCAGGTCGCTAGCTTTTTAGCAGGTCCAGCGCTTCTTTCAGATCAATAGCCCCGTCATATAATGCACGCCCCGAGATCGCGCCGTCCAAAGGAGCACCCGTTGCCTTCAAGGCGCGCAGATCGTCCAGCGACGACACGCCACCCGATGCGATCACAGGGATAGAGACCGCCCGCGACAAAGCTGCGGTGGCCTCCACGTTTGGACCTTGCATGGCGCCGTCGCGGTTGATGTCCGTGTAGATCAACGCCGCGACGCCCGCGTCCTCGAACTGACGAGCAAGGTCCGTCACCTCAATGTTGGTTTCCTCGGCCCAGCCGCGCGTGGCAACCATGCCGTTACGCGCGTCCAAGCCAATGGCAACCTTGCCCGGAAAGGCACGGGCCGCTTCACGTACCAGATCGGGGTCTTCGACGGCCACCGTCCCAAGGATCACGCGCGCCAGACCTTTATCCAACCACCGTTCAATTGTGGCCATATCACGAATACCGCCCCCCAACTGGGCAGGGACTTGCGTTTGCTCAAGGATCGCATCCACTGCATCGCCATTGACCGGCTCACCGGCGAATGCCCCGTTCAGATCGACCAGATGCAGCCATTCGCACCCAGCTTCGACAAAGGCCATGGCCTGTGCGGCGGGGTTGTCGTTGAACACAGTCGCTTGCTCCATCTCGCCTTTGTACAGGCGGACACAATTCCCATCTTTGAGGTCGATTGCAGGGTAAAGGATCATGGCATTGGGCTTTCATGTCAGCAAGATTTGAGCGGTCTATTCCACATTCGCGCCCCGACGTCACGCTTGATTTGCGCGCCAGATTTCGCACCATGTTTGCCAGAACAGGGAGGACACCATGAAATCAGTTAAATTCGCAGCCGCGTTTGTACTGGCGTTTGCAGGTCAGGCAATGGCCGATCCGGCCGAAGGCGTTTGGAAGACACAGGTCGATGACGGTGCCTATGCACATGTTACCATGGCGAAATGTGGGGCCGCCATTTGCGGGACAATTTCACGGACGTTCAATGCGTCGGGGGAATATAAGTCACCAAATCTTGGCAAGCAGATTGTGCGCTCGATGAAGCCATTGGGCGGTGGCAAATACGAAGGCAAGGTTTGGCGGCCCTCAAATGACAAAATTTATTATGGCAAGATTGATCTTGGCGGAAACAGCTTGAAACTGGCGGGCTGCATTGCTGGTGGCTTGCTGTGCTCCAAGCAAACATGGACCCGCTTGAAGTAGATAGAATTCACAATCTATTTAGATAAATGTCGAGGTAACCCCTCGGCCTTTTGGTTCCAAAATTCACCCAATCTTATCTCCTGCAGCGGATTGTCAAGCAGAGCCACAAATGGTTCGTTGCTTGGGAGAAACAGATGAAAGCTTTTATTTTACTTGCCATCACCGGAAGTCTGACATTGGGGTGCTCGGCCATCAAGATGGATGTTCCGCTCACGGAAGTCGAAGGCTGGGTGCAGATGATTTCCAATTCCGAAGTCAGCGGCGTGCCTGTTCTATCTGTGACCTGGTAGCCGTTACGGCGCCCAGCGCAGAAAGTTCGAGATCATGCGCAGGCCTGTGGATTGGCTCTTTTCGGGGTGAAACTGCATCCCGATCATGTTGTCGCGCCCCACAATGGCGGTGATGTCTCCGGCGTAATCCACATGTGCCAAGCGATGGGCAGGGTCTGCCACGCGGAAGCTGTAGGAATGGACGAAATATGCGTGATCGCCGGTTTTGACACCCTCTAACACAGGGTGGGCCGCGGGCACGTCATCCAAAACCAGATCGTTCCACCCCATATGAGGCACTTTCAACGAAGGGTCCGAAGGTGTGATCATCGCAATCTCGCCTCCGATCCAGTCAAACCCTTTTGTATCCTCGTATTCGCGTCCCAAGCTGGCCATCATTTGCATGCCGACGCAAATCCCCATGAAGGGGCGCGCCTTGGCAATGACAGCGTCTTCAATGGCTTCGAACAAGGCGGCACGATCACGGGTTAAGGCGTTGCGACACGCTGGAAAGGCCCCGTCACCAGGCAACACAACCCGATCAGCCCGCGCCACGTCTTCTGGCTTGGAGGAGACGATCACCTCCCCGCCGTTAACCTCTGCGGACATGCGTTGAAACGACTTTTCAGCCGAGTGTAGATTACCGCTATCGTAATCGACGAGGACGGTCAGCATAGTGAGGCTCCGGTTCTAGGGGCAGGGCGTTCGAGGTTGCGATCAGCGCTCAAAGCGTGCCTTTGGTCGATGGGATGGCATCGGATTTGCGCGGGTCGGTCTCAACGGCACTGCGCAGGGCACGGGCCACCGCTTTGAACGCAGCTTCCACAATGTGGTGGCTGTTGAAGCCGTGCAGGCGGTCGATGTGCAACGTAATGCCGCCGTGGGTTGCCAGAGCTTGGAAAAACTCTTGAACCAGCTCCGTGTCAAATGCCCCGATCTTTTGCGTAGGAATGTCGAGGTTGCAGATCAGATAGGGGCGCGCCGACAGATCCAACGCGCACCGAACCTGCGCGTCATCCATGGCAAGGTGGCACTCGCCATAGCGGCGGATGCCGCGTTTGTCGCCCAAGGCCTGTGCCAGAGCTTGGCCCAACGCGATCCCAGTATCCTCGACGGTGTGGTGGTCGTCGATGTGCAAATCACCTTTGGCGCGAATGGTCATGTCAATGAGCGCGTGACGGCCCAATTGATCAAGCATGTGGTCAAAGAAGCCCACGCCGGTTTGGTTGTCATAGATGCCGGTGCCGTCGAGATTGATCTCTACGGAAATGTCGGTCTCAGCCGTACTGCGCGTAATTTTGGCGGTTCGCATGGGGCTCTCCTTTGGGCCGTTCGCTGCGTTATACGCAGGCGGGTTGCTTAGGCCAAGGGGGCGCGGTTCGGGCGTGGGCAGTTGTCGCGAAAATGCCGGACAGTCTTAACGCCACAATTGAACCACCGCGGCTAGGGGCGGGCTCGGCCAAGCAATGGGGCTCAATTCAGACAATTTGAGATAAAGGCGCAAAAACTCCAAAACCGCGCCATATTTCGAACACGCCGACACGGTCTTTGAACGCCAAGAGTTAGGTGGAGACGAGTAAAGATGGCGGCGTTGAACGCAGATTTATCGGCCAGCGCGGTAGCGATGGCCACAGAAATTTTGGGGGCAGGGTTCACGATCAACTCGGCAACCTATTTTGGCGATTCGGCCTCTTCGGGTATTTACACCGATGGGGACACGACCAATCCTGATGTTCTTCCTTCTGACACCGGCGTCATCTTTTCGACAGGCAATGTGTCGACATTTGCCAATGCAACAGGCGCGAACAACAACGGTGTGGGCACGACTACCGACACGGCAGGCATCGACGGCAACGCGGCGTTTAATACGGCGGCGGGGCAGTCTACCTTTGACGCTTCCTACATTGAAATCTCGTTCACCCCTGAGCCCGGGCAAACCTCGATCAACCTCGAGTTTCGCTTCTATTCGGAGGAATACAACGAGTATGTATATTCCAACTTCAACGACATCGCATTGGTCCAGCTTGACGGGGTAACGCAGCCAATTTCTGTCGGGTCGGGAGAGATTTCGGTAAACGGCATCAATGACGCGGGCAACGTTAACCCGACAAACGGCAGCGAAGCCAATGACCCCAATCCGGGAAATGGCCAGTTCGATAGCGCAAACCCGAACTTATACATCGACAATGTCAGCGGTGCGTATCAAACGGAAATGGACGGGTTTACGGTGACTTTGTCGCTGGATATCCCTGTCACCCCCGGAGTGACCCAGACCTTGATGATCGGAATCGCTGATGTAGGGGACACTGCCTACGACAGCTCGATTGTGATTGCATCGAACAATGTGCCCGATACCTCGGATACCGACCCGATTGCGACAGATGACACCGGCATCGAAACTTGGGGGGTAAACCCCAAGACCGTAGATATTCTGGCCAATGACACTGACCCGACGGGGCAGGCGCTCACGATTACGCAGATCAACGGTGTGAACGTTGTCGCGGGGCAAACCGTGAACCTTCCCACGGGCCAAGATGTGACGCTGAATGCCAATGGCACGATTACGCTGGTGAACACTGCGGGCAACTTGGGGTCGACTTCATTTAGCTACACGGTCGCCGATACTGACGGGAACACGGACAGTGCCTTCGTCACCTTTGACGCGGCGCCGATTTGCTTTTGTGACGGGACGCTGATTGATACACCAAGCGGCTTGCGCCGTATTGAGACGTTGCGCGTCGGTGATCTTGTGCTGACGCAGGACGACGGCCCGCAACCGATCCGGTGGACGGGCAGCCGAGACATGTTTGCCAGCTCCAAACACGCGCCGATTGAATTCGACATAGGCGCGATTGGAAACGACCGCGTCTTGCGGGTCTCCCCCCAGCATAGAATTCTTCGCGCAGGCCATCTGCCGCAAATGTATTTTGGTCAAGAAGAGGTGCTGATTGCAGCACGGCATTTGGTCAATGGAAGCAGCATTCGCCAGTTGGGGATGGGGCGGGTGAGCTATCATCACCTGATGTTCGACAAACACCAGATTGTGGTGGCCGACGGGGTGGCTTGCGAAAGCTATCAACCCGGGGACTACAGTCTGCCTGGGTTGAACGACGCCGCGCGGGATGAGCTATTTGAGGTGTTTCCGGAATTGCGTTCGAACGTTGGCAGTTTCGGTCGGGCCGCTCGTATGAGCGTGACAGGCGCAATGTCGCATCTTCTGGCGGCTTGACGGAGCAGGGGATCAGGCTCCATGCGCCCCTCAGGGCGTCCATCAAACAAAGAAAAGCCCCGGCTCGCGCCGAGGCTTTTTCGTTTTGACCAGATGGAGCGGGCGAGGCGATTCGAACGCCCGACCCTAACCTTGGCAAGGTTATGCTCTACCCCTGAGCTACGCCCGCGCCGTCTGGTGAGCCGTGATTTAGCGGTGGTGCGCGGGGGCCGCAAGAGGGAATTCACGACAAATGCAAAAAACTTTCACAAGTCGATGCTTCCGTCCGGATTTACCTTAGGTTCCGCGTCGGGCTGCACATTGGGGCTTGGTTTGCGGCGAATAAGGATATCGCCATTCGGGAGCACCTCGGGGGCCTCGTAAGCATTGAGGTCAGACATTTTGTCCGACAGCTGTTCCATTAAGGGCAACATATCCTCCGCCAGCCCTTCGAATAATTCCCGAAAGTTCTCCGCAAGCGGCGCAAGCTCCTCAAGCCCGAACGGCGTCGACGTGTCCTGCGCCGATGCGTGGCTGGGGGAGAGCGCCAAAGCGCATAGGATGATCACATGTTTCATGCCCAGAATATGGGGGCAAACCGGTCGAATTTCAAACTTTACAGATCGATGTCCAATGTGACCGGAAAGTGGTCCGAAGCGGTTAGCAACGCGTCTCGTACCTCGGGAGAGTTCCAGCAGTCCGGATCATCAAACGGGTGCCAAATGTGCCATTTCGGGGCTTTGGCCTTTAGATCGGGGGACACCATGATGTAGTCAAGCAACGCGTTTAGATAGCGGTTTTCGTGGCGCACAAAGAAACGCGACGTAGTTGGGCGGGCCCCAAAGGGCTGCGTCATGACCGCATGGGCGTGGGGGTCAAACAAGGCCAATGAAGGGTCGTCGGTTTGCCCCAACACAATTTCCACGCCAGAGCGGCCGAATAACTTCTCATAGCCATCCAATCCGGGGCCGTCGTTGAAATCGCCCATGACGGCAATCGACTCGCCGGCTTTCAGGTGCTCGGTTATGCGGGCGCGCAGCCAGATACATTGCGCCAGCTGCTTGCGGCGGTTGGCGATCGAGATGCGCATGGCATCCGCCTCGTTGCGCGCGCCATGCGGGGCCTTGGATTTGAGATGCGCACCGATAAGGCGAAGGGTGTTTCCCGCTTTGGTGGTCAAAGACACCTCCAGGGGGGGCTTGGAGAACACCACATCGTCCTTCTTGGCGTCGATGTCCAAATCCATCTGAAAGGTTTCGTTAAAATGCGGCGCATCCTCGCTTTGGCGCGGGTCATGGGTCGCGGTTACCACCTTGGGGTCATAGAGAAGGGCGATTTCTTGTTGGGTGTTGTTTGCATAGCCAATCAGGGCCTTGGAGGCGCGCAGCCCGAAATGTTGCGCGAAGGTTTCCAGTGCGGCACTGCCCGACCGGTTGGGGGAGCTGTCCGGAGCCTCAATCACCATCACCACATCCGCGTCTATCGCGCGAAACACCTGCCCCACGGCCTGCGCCTGCATTGCTTTGGTCACATTGTAGCGCGACGACCAGCTGTCATCTTGCAGCAAGGCATTGTTGGAATCGAAGAGGTAGGTGAACCATTCGACATTATAGGTGGCAATTCTCATAGAGGTGTTTTCACTCTGCGGGTTCAAGCGCAGAGTGGATTTCATCCCACGCGGCGTTTATGCGGATCAGGCGACGCTCGGCCAGTTTGACCGCCTCATGCGGGACCCCGCGGGCTGCCATGATGTCGGGGTGACTTTCCTTGACCAACTGGCGCCAGCGTTTGCGAATCTCCTCGACATCCATATCGCGGGTGACCTGCAGCACGGTGTAGGGGTCGGGGGTCGCGTCGGGGACAAAACGTGATCGAAGGCAGCGGAACTCCTGATCGGTGATGTTGAAAATGCGTGCGACATCCGCCAGATAGTTTTCCTCCAGCGGGTGGTAGTTCCCATCGGCCATTGCGATGTGGAACAGCCCCTCCATCAAGTCATAGAGGGTCGTGTGGTTGTCCTCGAACATATCTGCGATTTTGCGCGCATAATCGTCAAATCCGGCAACGTCTTGCCGTGCAAGGTTGAACAGCTTGGCCGCTTGTTCTTCTTCTTCTGCGGGGATCGTGAACACTTCGCGAAATGCCGTAACCTCATCGCGGGTCACCCGCCCGTCGGCCTTGGCCATCTTCGCGCCAAGGGCAATGACGGCAATGGTAAACCCCACGCGCCGCTCCGGAGGGGTGCGCAGATGCTCAAAAACCGCCAAGAGGCTTTCCCCTGCGGCCAGCGCCGAAAGCGCGTTTGATATGCGTGTCCAAACTGACATGGGGCTAGGCTAAACCATCCGGTTCAGCTTGTCAGACAAATTTCTGCATCAGCATAAGGTCGATGTAGCGTTCGAACTTATGGCCTGCCCTAGGGATCAAGCCGACCTGCGAGAACCCCAATTTTTTGTGAAATGCGATGGCCTGCGGGTTTTCCGCCGAAATGCCCGCAATCATCGAATGAACCTGCGCCGCGCGCGCATGGTCTTCCAAGGCGGTCACCAAGGTCCGCCCCAAACCGCGACCGCGCAACGTTGATGCAATGTGGACGGTTAGCTCCACCGTTTGTGCGTAGCCGAGGCCCGACCGGAAGGGCCCGTATTTTGCGTAGCCCACCACCGCACCGCTGTCTTCGGCCACCAGATAGGGATCGCCGCGCTGGGCATGGTTGGCCACCCCGTCCTTGACGTCACTTGGTGTAACGGGCTGCGGGGAAAATGTGATCGTGGTCTCTTGAATGATCGGGTTGAGAACCGCACAAATACCGGTCGCATCTGACGGGCGCGCGGGGCGGATCAGGGTCACGAAAGCCGCTTTGGCCCGAGCGGGGTGTCGAATGTTGCCGACAGGCTTGGGGTCTCACTTGGCGCAAAGACCATAGTGTCGCGCGGCAACAAAGGCGCGAAGATTTCGGCAATTTCTTCGGCCTGCGGGTGGTTCAGCACCAATGAGCTCAACCGGATGTTTTGATCCGGCAACTCAGGGGCAGGGTGCTTGCCCCCGTGCCATTGTATCAATGCAGGCCCCCAACCACCCCAAGGCAAGATGCCATCGTCGGGAACGGCCATCGACCACCTGAAATCTCCGCGTTCCAAGGCAACGGCTTTGCCAAAGCCATCTGGCAGCGCGGCCAACGCGGCCTCCAGATCGTCGGTGCCAAGGATCCAGTTGGTCAGCCGTGGCGGGCCGGAGAAATTGTCGATGTTGAACCAGCGCGGTCGGTTTGGCGCGGGCGCATCTGGGTTTATGGAGATGACCTCAAAATACTCCTGCGGCCCCAAAGACAGCAGGTGATTATGTGTGGCCATATGTGGATGCTCGCCGCGGGTTGCGAGCTTGACCCCCAAGGCGGTTTCCACATGAATGCGGCCCGCGTCCAAGGTTTCGGCAGCGACGGCGAGGTGGTCAAATTTGAGTGTGTTCATGCGTCGCACTCTAGGCACTCAGAGGAGGTCTTGCCAAGAGGCTTGTGACGGGCAACAACACCGGAATGGATGAATTGACCCAAGCTAAAGCCTCAGCGCGCAAGGCCGCCTTCGCCCGCCGCAAAGAGGCCAAGTCAACTGACAGGGATGCGGCGGCTGTCGCCCAGCTGTTGCAAGCTGTGCTGCCCTTTCAGGGGCGTGCAATGGCGGGCTACATGCCGATACGAACCGAAGTTGATCCGGTGCCGGTGATGGCTGCCATGGCGGCTTGGGGGGCGGTATGTGTGCCGGTGATAAAAGGCGCAGGGCAGCCGTTGGAGTTCCACCGCTGGGAGCCGGGTTGCGAAATGGTGGAAGGTGCCTTCGGGGCATATGTCCCCGCCAAAGCCGAAGTGATCGTGCCAGAGGTGCTGATCGTCCCTTTGGTGGCCTTTGACCGCCAAGGCGGGCGATTGGGCTACGGCGGCGGCTTTTATGACCGCACGCTTGAGGGCCTGCGCGCCCGCGGGAAAACCACCGCAATCGGCTACGCCTTTCAAGCCCAAGAGGCCGAAAACCTGCCGTTAGAGCCAACGGACCAGCCGTTAGATATGATGGTCACCGACGCGGCTGTGTTGCGTCTGTCTGGGAATGCGCCTAGGTCTCGCGGATGAAGATATTGTTTCTCGGGGATGTGATGGGGCGTGCGGGGCGCGCGGCCATCGTGGATCGACTGCCCAAACTGCGGGCAGAGTGGGCGTTGGATTTTGTCGTCGTGAACGGTGAGAACGCCAGCTCTGGCATGGGGTTGACCGCTGCGCACGCCAAGGTGCTTTTGGATGCGGGCGCGGATTGCCTGACGTTGGGCGACCATGCCTTTGACCAGCGCGACATGCTGCAGTTCATCGAAAAAGAGCCGCGCGTAATTCGCCCTTTGAACTTTGCGAAGGATGCCCCAGGCCGAGGTCATGGGGTGTTTGAAGCGGGCCGCGGGCGCAAAATTCTGGTCACGCAAGTGCTGGGGCAAGTGTTTATGAAGCGCGCCTTTGAAGACCCCTTTGGCAAGCTTGAACAAGTGTTGAAGGCGCATCCTCGCGGGGGGATGGTGCAGGCGTCTTTGGTGGATATTCACTGCGAAGCCACTTCCGAAAAAATGGCAATGGGTCATTGGTGCGACGGGCGCGCAAGCGTCTGCGTGGGCACCCATACCCATGTGCCAACCGCGGATGCGATGATCATGCCGCAAGGCTGCGCCTATCTGACGGACGCGGGCATGTGCGGCGACTACAATTCGGTGATCGGCATGGAAAAGGCCGAGCCAATGCGCCGCTTTGTCACGGGCATGGTCAAAGGCCGGTTTACCCCCGCAGTGGAGGAAGCGACCCTCTCCGGCCTTTATGTAGAGACCGATGATCGCACAGGTGCAGCCACCCGCATCGAGATGGTCCGCCAAGGCGGGCGGCTGGCGCAAACTGGCCCAGCGTAACACCCTATTTGAGCCCCGATATGAGCCCCCGAAAAGGATGACCCTACCATGAGCGAGCGCAACAATTTGTTCGGTGCGCTGCTTGTTATGGGCGCGGGGTGGGGGCTGACCCAACCGCTGAGCAAAATCGCCGTTGAAGGCGGCTATAGGCAATTCGGCTTGGTGTTCTGGCAGGTGGTTATCGCGGGCTGCGTGCTTGGCGTGATCTGTATGTTGCGCGGCAAGCCGATGGTCTTCGGGCGCCACCAGATTTGGTCTTGCACTGTGATCGCGTTGATCGGGACGGTTCTTCCGGGGGCGGGGTCTTTTGCAGCGCTGGAGGTTTTGCCGTCCGGTTTGGTGTCCATCCTGCTGTCGTTGGTCCCCATGTTGGCCTTTCCTGTCGCGGTTCTCTTGGGAAACGAGACTTTCCAGTGGTCGCGGCTGATTGGGTTGGTCTTTGGCCTGTGCGGAGTGTTGCTGATCGTGCTGCCAGAGGCCAGTTTGCCGGATCGTGCGATGGTGGCCTATATCCCGCTGGCGATGATTGCCCCGCTGTTCTACGCGGTGGAGGGCAACTACGTCGCCCGTTGGGGCACGGCTGGGCTTGATCCGTTGCAATTGCTGTTCGGCGCAAGCGTGATCGCGGCGTTGGTATCGGGACCTGTGGCCCTGCTGCGGGGGCAGTTTATTGATCCCGTGACCAGCTATGGGCTTGCCGAATGGGCGCTGATCGCTTCCTCGCTTGTCCATGCGTTCGTCTATGCCGGTTACGTCTGGCTTGTGGGCCGCGCAGGGCCGGTGTTTGCGGTGCAGGTCGGCTATCTTGTGACCGCATTCGGAGTCGTTTGGGCAATGTGGTTGCTGGGAGAGCGCTATTCGCTTTGGGTCTGGGCCGCCTTTGCTATACTGATGGTCGGGCTGGCTCTGGTACACCCACGCGCACCTGAAAAGATTGAACCACTGGAACCCTAGATGGAACTTCTCGACCTGTCCCAAAATACCCGCGCTCTCTTGGCCTTGCTTGTGGTCATTGGAATGTTTGCCCTGTTCGTGCGCGAAACCTACCCGACCGAAGTGGTGGCGATCGGCGGGGCGTCGGTGTTGCTGGCGACGGGGGTGCTGCCCTATCAGTCGGCCTTGGCGGTGCTGTCCAATCCGGCCCCTTGGACAATTGCGGCCATGTTTATCATTATGGGAGCCTTGGTGCGCACGGGGGCGTTGGATTGGTTCACACAAACCGCCGATAGAAACGCGGCCAAGAACCCTGCGTTGGCATTGGCCGCGATGTTTGCCTTCATCGTGTTTTCCTCGGCAATCGTGTCCAACACTCCGGTGGTCGTGGTGATGATCCCTGTCTTCGTGCAGCTGTCTCGTACTTTGGGGGTGTCCGCCTCGAAGCTGCTGATCCCGTTGTCCTATGCGGCGATTTTGGGGGGGACGCTGACGTTGATCGGGACCTCGACAAACCTGTTGGTCGATGGTGTGGCGCGCGCCAACGGGCTGGCCCCGTTTACGATCTTCGAAGTCACGCCCTTGGGCATCATCTTGGTGGTTTGGGGCATGATCTACCTGCGCTATATCAGTCCGCGCTTGCTTCCCGAGCGCGACAGCATGGCGACGATGCTGTCTGATCGCTCCAAAATGAAATTCTTCACCGAGGCGGCGATTCCCCCAGACAGCAACTTGATCGGCCGCGAAGTCTTGGATGTGCAGCTGTTCAAACGGGAAGGTGTGCGGCTGGTGGATGTGGTGCGCGGTGACACCTCTTTGCGCCGCAACCTGCAAAGCGTCACGCTGCAAACCGGTGACCGCGTGGTGTTGCGTACCGAAATGACAGAGCTTTTGTCGCTGCAACGGAACAAAGAACTCAAGCGCGTCGATCAACTGTCGGCCGTTGAGACCTCGACGGTGGAGGTCCTGATCACGCCCGGATGCAAGATGGTCGGGCGCTCGCTTGGGTCCATGCGCTTGCGGCGTCGCTATGGGGTGTATCCTTTGGCGGTGCATCGGCGGAACCAAAATATTGGGCGGCAGCTGGATGATCTGATCGTTCGGGTCGGTGACACGTTGCTTTTGGAGGGCGCGCAGGAAGATATCTCGCGGTTGGCCAATGACATGGAGCTTGTTGATGTCTCGCATCCCTCCGCGCGGGCCTTTCGCCGATCCCACGCCCCGATCGCCATCGCGACCCTTTTGGCGCTTGTGGCCTTGGCGGGATTCGGGGTGGCTCCGATTTTCTTGCTGTCGATTCTTGCGGTGGCCACGGTGTTGCTGACCCGCTGCATTGACGCGGATGAGGCGTTTTCCCATGTCGATGGCCGCTTGCTGGTGCTGATCTTCGCGATGCTGGCCATCGGGGCAGCGCTTGAGGCCTCGGGCGCCGTGTCGCTGATCGTTGAGGCTTTGGCCCCATGGATGATGAATTTGCCGCCGTTCTTTGTGGTGTGGGGGATTTACCTGCTGACCTCTGTTTTGACAGAGCTGGTGTCCAATAATGCGGTGGCCGTGGTGGTCACGCCCATCGCCATCGGGTTGGCCTCGGCCATGGGGTTGGATGCGCGGCCCTTGGTGGTGGCGGTGATGGTGGCTGCCTCCGCCAGTTTTGCGACGCCCATCGGCTATCAAACCAACATGCTTGTCTATGGCCCGGGGGGCTATAAGTTCACCGATTTTATGCGCGCAGGTATTCCGTTGAACCTGTCGATCGGGTTGCTGGCGTCCTTGGTGATCCCGATGATTTGGCCTTTGTCCTTGCCATAAAGCGTTAATCTTCCGTATTGGGGGATTCCCTGAGCGGGGCGGGCAGTGTAGATTGCCCGCAAATTACGTATGCGAGGACCCTATGCGCGCCACAACCTGTAGCCTTATTGCCGTAGTGGCGCTGTCCGTGTCCGGATGTGGTTTCCTGCGCGATGTTCTCTTCGACCGCCGTGCCCCCTTTGAGACACCAGCCCCACAGCCAGAGCGCGAAGCCCGTCCGGTTCTTGTCGCCCTAGAGGCGGATGCGGTGTTGGTCGGCATGGATGACACCGTGCAATGTCTGGGCAGTGCAGGGGCCGCGGGTCGCGCCAACGGCTGGACCGGTACGTTGTCCGAATGCCCGTACCCCTATACCTACGAGGTGGTTTTGGCGGCGGGCACTTTGCCGGGGCGCGTGGTGTTGCAAGAAGTGATCAACCCGTTGATCGTGGATGACGCCGAAGTGCCCTTCCGCCCGCTGGCGGTGGTCACTGTGACGGACCCGAACGGGCAATCCTACCGCTTTGAAAGTGCGGCAGGCTTCTAAAGCGGCCAGAACGCTAGGATGGCAGGGATAGACACCGCCACCACCAGAATTTCCAAAGGCAACCCCAAGCGCCAGTAGTCCCCGAAGCTGTAGCCGCCCGGGCCTAGGATCAACGTGTTGTTCTTGTGCCCGATGGGCGTCAGAAATGCACAGGATGCGGCCACGGCGACGGCCATCAAGAACGGGTCGGGATTTACCCCCATGGTTTGCGCCATGGTGATCCCAACCGGAGCCGCCACAATCGCGGTGGCCGTGTTGTTGAGCACATCCGACAAGGTCATGGTTACCACCATCAAAATGGTCAGCACGGCCCAAGGGGGCATGCCATCCGTCAATGACACAAGGCTGCCCGCGATAAGCTCTGTGCCGCCTGATGCTTCAAGGGCCGCCCCCAGAGGGATCATCGACCCCAGTAGCACGACCACCGGCCACTCGATGTGGGTGTAGAGCTCTGACAAAGGAACGATGCGCGTCAGCACGAAGGTCACGACAACTATCCCAAGCGCCACCGGCAGGTAGATAATCCCCAAGGAGGCCGCAATCACGGCGGCGGCGAACAGGCCAATCGCCAGCCATGTCTTCTTGTCTTCAGTCACCGCAAGCCCGCGGGCCGCAAGTGGAAGGCATCCCAGCCATTCAGTCACGTCGTTGGCGCTGTCTTGGGGCACCAGCAGCAACAGAATGTCGCCGGTTTCAACCACGGTTTTACGCACCTGCTTGCGGATGCTCTTCCCGCTGCGTGATATGCCCATCAGCACAGAGCGTTGGCGCCAAGCCAGCCCGATCGCCTGCGCTGTCTTGCCGTTGATGCGGCTTTGCTCGGTGACCACGACCTCGATGACCTTCAAGCCGTCGCTGTCGGCGCGCAAGTGGCCTTCGCGTTTGGCGTCGGCAAAATCCAGCGACAATGTCGTGCGCAACTCATCCAAGGCGTCGGGCGTGGCCTCTAGAACCAAGGCGTCGCCTGCCATCAGGGCAGAGTTCTGCGCCGTGCCATAGCGGCGTTTGCCATCGCGGATCAGGCCCAAAATGGCGACATCGGCTTTCTCGGCGTCTTCTTGCAGTTCGCGCAGGCGTTTGCCGATCAGCTTGGATTTCTCGGGGATCGTCAGCTCCGCGATGTAATCCGCGTAGTCATCCATCGGATTGCCCGCGCGGCCTTGGTCGCTGCCTTGCGGGATCAGGCGCCACCCGATGAGAGCCACAAACAGCAACCCCGCAATGGCAGTGACACCGCCCACTGGTGCGAAGTCGAACATTTTGAACGGCTCGCCCAACATGTCCTCGCGAATGGATGCGATGATGATATTCGGCGGCGTGCCGATCAATGTCGCCATGCCTCCAAGAATGGTGCAAAACGACAGGGGCATCAGCGACAGACCGGGGCCGCGCCCCGCTTTGCGGGCCGTTTGGATGTCTACGGGCATGAGCAGGGCCAAGGCCGCCACATTGTTCATAAAGGCAGATAACACGCCGCCAATCAGCCCCATCAACGCGATATGCGCCCCAAGGGAGCGCGCGCTATCAACCAATGTGCGCGTGATCAAGAAAACCGCACCAGATCGCACCAACCCCGCAGAGACCACCAAAACCAAGGCCACAACCAAAGTGGCAGGGTGCCCGAAGCCCTCGAAAGCGTGCTTGGGCTCGATCACGCCGAGCACAACCCCCGCCATCAAGGCGGAAAAGGCAATTAGATCATACCGCCAACGCCCCCACAGCAAGAGAACGAAAACAACTCCGAAGAGGGCGAACAGGGTGATTTGATCTTGTGTCATGGGGTAGGTGTATCGGTCTTTTGCGCGCGCCGGAAGCGGGGAAAATCGTGCTGTGTCTTGCAGATTGCAGGACGCTTGCCTAAAAGCAGCGCAACACAGCATTTAAGGGGAGAGACCCATGGCCGGCCACTCAAAATGGGCAAACATCCAACACCGCAAAGGTCGTCAGGATAAACTACGCTCCAAACTGTTCTCCAAGCTTGCCAAGGAAATCACCGTGGCAGCCAAGATGGGCGACCCTGATCCCGATAAAAACCCGCGTCTGCGTTTGGCTGTTAAAGAGGCAAAATCGCAATCCGTGCCCAAGGACGTGATCGATCGCGCGATTAAAAAGTCGCAAGGCGGTGATGCTGAAAACTACGACGAAATTCGCTATGAAGGTTACGGCCCGGGCGGTGTGGCTGTCATTGTTGAGACGATGACCGACAACAAGAACCGTACTGCATCCACCGTGCGTTCGACGTTTACAAAAAACGGCGGCAACTTGGGCGAGACAGGCTCGGTTGGTTTCATGTTCGATCGCAAGGGACAGGTCATTTATCCTGCTGCAGTGGGCGACGCAGACACCGTGATGATGGCGGCCATCGAGGCTGGGGCGGAAGATGTGGATTCCTCCGACGAGGGCCATGTCATCATTTGTGCGGACACGGATTTGAACACAGTCTCCACTGCACTAGAAGCTGAACTGGGGGAATCTGAATCAACGAAGTTGATCTGGCAGCCTACCACGACGACTGAACTGGATTTGGAAGGTATGACCAAGCTGATGAAGCTGATCGACGCGCTGGAAGATGATGACGACATCCAGAACGTTACCGCCAATTTCGAGGCCAGCGACGAGGTCATGGCGCAGCTCTAGTTTCGCCCCATTTTTTTCGCCCTATGTGCGGCGCGATCTTCCTGAGCGAAGGTCGCGCCGTTTTGTCTTGCGATGGTGGTCGCGCATGTTGCCTGTCAGGGGCGGTGAACAAGATTTGCTTTTGCGTGGTGCAATACTGATTTTGTGAGGGATTGAAGCGGCTTGGCGGTTCGGCGTGACACCTGCCAGTATAGCTGAACCTCCATGGGTGCGTTCGGGGAAACCTCTACAAGCCGCCCCGCGCGCAGATGTTCACGGCACAGCATTTCAGGGTTCATCCCCCAGCCCAAACCCAGACAGGCGGCTCTGATGAAGGCATGCGTCGAGGCCATTCGGTGCTTTTGCAAGGTGACCGCACGGCCAGCCACAGCCTTTGCCCAGTCGCTTTGCAGCCTGTCTTTGTCATTGAACGTGAGGGCAGGCGCGGCCTCCAGTGCTGTGAGGTTTGGCCCCTCTGGCATGTATCGCGCCATATACTCTGGGGAGGCCGTTGCGAAATACCGCATAGCCCCCAATGCGTAGCTGTCGCAGCCCTGCACTGGGCCGGGATGGCCGGTAATCGCCGCCGCTACCTCGCCAGAGCGCAACCAGTCTGCGCTATGGTCTTGGTCGTCTACAATCAAGTCAAACAAAAAGCTGTCATCGGTGGAAAGGGCCGGCAACAACCATGTCGCAAGGCTATCCGCATTCACCGCAATTCGGACCGGCGTTTTGGATTCGCTTGCGGGCAGCCCGACCTCCAGTGCTTTCTCCATCAAGCGGACTTGATCGGTATGGACCGCAAGAAGCCTGCCCGCTTTGGTGCCGCTGCACGGTTGCCCGCGCTTCACAAGGACGGTGCCAACTTGATCCTCAAGCTGTTTGATGCGCTGCGAAATCGCTGATTGCGTCACCCCAATTTGAGCCGCAGCAGTGTCGAAGCTGCCGGTGCGGATTACGGCACTAAGGGCCTCTAGCTGTTTGTAGTCATACATAAGCTATTCTAATGCCAATTAAGAATGATTAGCTAGTCTATATAGGTCAGCACATATATCACCCCAAAGAAACGTCAATTAAGGTCATGATATGCAAGTCTTCTTTTCAGGGTTTCTGCTCAGTTTTTCGCTGATCATGGCGATCGGAGCTCAGAATGCCTTTGTGCTCCGGCAAGGTATTCGCCGCGAACATGTGTTACTTTGCGTGGCGGTCTGCGGGGTGTCGGATGCCTTGCTCATCACATTTGGGGTGACAAGCTTCGGCGTGTTGAACGAGATGATGCCGTGGCTTGGTCCGATCATGCGGTATGGCGGAGCGGTATTTTTGCTGGTTTACGGGGCAATGGCGTTCAAATCCGCATGGACCAGCACAGAGGCCTTGGACGTCGAGGGGCGCGCGCGCAAAGATTGGCGCAAAGTTGTGGCGACCTTATTGGCGCTGACCTTCCTGAATCCTCATGTCTATCTGGATACAGTGATTTTGCTGGGCTCCATTGCTGCGCAATATGGTGAGGACCGCACGCTGTTCGGGGCTGGGGCGGTGATTGCGTCGCTTACATTTTTCACCTTGCTTGGATTTGGCGCGCGATTGCTGGCGCCGTTGTTTGCGCGGCCCAAAGCATGGCGGGTTCTGGATGCCATGGTGGGGGCTACGATGTGGCTGATCGCCTTTAGCCTCATCTTCAACGGATAGGGGTTGCACCTCCCGAAGCAAGCGCGTCAGGTGACGCCATGGCACAAACGCGAAACAGGCCCGTTGCGGGCGCAATCTGGATGTTGATCACTGGGCTGATGTTCGTGGCCGTGACCGCAATCGTAAAATATGTCGGGTCCGAGTTGCCCGCCGCTCAAGCCGCCTTTTTGCGCTACCTTTTGGGGCTCGTCTTTGTGATCCCGATGATCGGCGCAATTGTTCGGGCAAAACTGACGCCGCGCGCTTTGAAAATTTTCTGTTTCCGCGGGGGTATTCATACTTTGGGTGTGACGCTGTGGTTCTATGCGATGACCCAGATTTCAATCGCCGAGGTCACGGCGATGAACTACCTGTCGCCAGTCTATGTGACACTCGGGGCGGCGGTCTTCTTGGGCGAGAAGCTGGCCTTTCGCCGCATGATGGCGGTGGCTGTCGCTTTGATCGGGGCGATGGTGATCTTGCGTCCAGGGTTTCGGGAGTTGTCCTCTGGTCATTTTGCGATGTTGGTCACGGCCGTGATGTTCGCGGGATCCTACCTGTCGGCCAAGTTGATGGCGGATGAGGTCAGTCCGGCAATTGTTGTGAGCATGCTGTCTATTACCGTGACCATCGGCTTGGCTCCGTTGGCGGCAATGGTTTGGGTGACCCCCAGTTTGACGCAGCTTGGTTGGATGTTTCTGCTGGCCTGTTTTGCCACTGCGGGGCACTATTCTATGACGCTGGCTTTCCAAGCGGCACCGGTCACAGTCACCCAGCCGGTGACGTTTTTACAATTGTTCTGGGCCGTGCTTTTAGGCGCGTTGGTGTTTGGCGAGGGGTTTGACGGCTGGGTGATCTTCGGCGGGGTCATCATCCTTGCGTCGGTCAGTTTCATTACGTGGCGCGAAGCTGTGTTGAGACGGTCTGAGGAGCCCAAACTCACCCCAGAAGCCTAGCAAAAAACCGATAGATTTCAGAGCGCATATCGCTCTAATTGGTGCCAGTATTTTCAAAAATGATTTAAAGGGACCAGCTCAATGCACCTCAATTTATGTTCAAGATATGTAGTGGCACTGATGGCGGCATTATTCCTAGCCTCGTGCAATGAAGTTTCGACGTCACAAAGCGGTCCGGATAGCGGCACAGAGCGAAAGGCCAGCCGTATGATGTCGCTTGTGGCAAAATCAGCGATCATCAGCCCAGCCCCCTTGGCTTGCCCGTTGAGCATTTATCGCAGCAAATCCAATCAAGACGGCGAAGTCGCAAACTGTAAAACCCACCCGAAGCTGTGCATTGCGCAATGTGAGCAGGGCAATCGAAAATCGTGCTTTGATGCGGCTCAGGTGATCGAGGCCGCGCGGGCGCGCGATGGCAATCAAGCAACCTATCCGCTGTATGTAGAGGGCTGTGCGTTGGGTGACAGCAATGCCTGTGTCAACGCAATCGCAACCTTGAAGAATACGGTTTGGAGCAGCCCACCCCCCGCGAAAGCAGTCGCTCCGGCGTGCCAATACAAGACCGTGAAACGCATGTGTGATGAGAAGGCCCCGTGGGGGTGCTACATGACCGCGAAAGAATATCAGCGCCACGGCAAGAACGGTTACGTCAAGAACAGCAAAGTTAAACATGACCGCTATATGCGCCGCGCCTGTGCGTTGGCCCCTAAGTCTGGGGCATGCTTGGACCCATATAAATAAGGGATGAAGTCGGCGTTGGTGAAGGGGCAAGTTTTTATTGATTGACGAGTCAATCAAAAACGATCAAGCGTATCGCCATGCCAAAGCTTGGAATGGAACCGATACGCCGTGAGGCCCTAGTCACCGCCGCAATCGCCGAAATCGGCGCGGCGGGGTCGCTTGATGTAACAGTCAGTGCGATCTCCAAGCGCGCTGGCATGTCATCGGCTTTGGCGCATCATTACTTCGGCAATAAAGACCAGATTTTTCTTGCTGCCATGCGCCATATTCTGGCTGGGTTCGCCGTCGAAGTGCGGGGGCGCCTCAGCTTAACCACCACTCCGCGTGATCGTTTGACGGCGTTGCTTGAAGCAAGTTTCGCGCAATCCTGCTTTGATCCGGAAATCATCTCGGCTTGGTTGAACTTCTATGTAAAGGCGCATTCCAGTCCGGATGCCATGCGTTTGCTGCGCGTCTACCAAAGACGTTTGCGCAGCAATTTGATCTATGCGCTGCGTCCAATCGCAGCCACCCCCGAGGCCTTGGCCGATGCGATCGCGGCTTTGATCGACGGGCTCTACATTCGGGCCGCCCTTGGTGCGCCCATTGCCCGTGATCCTGCCGCGACAATTCTTGCCTTCACCGTACCCCATCTTGAGGACCAGCTATGACACAACCGAACTTCCTGATTTTTATGGTCGATCAACTCAACGGCACATTCTTTCCAGATGGCCCTGCAGATTGGCTTCACGCCCCGAACATCAAAAAGCTGGCGGCCCGCTCCACGCGGTTCAAAAACGCCTATACGGCCTCGCCCCTATGTGCGCCGGGCCGAGCCAGCTTCATGACCGGTCAGCTGCCGTCGCGCACTGGGGTTTATGACAACGCAGCAGAATTCGCGTCCTCCATCCCGACCTTTGCGCATCACTTGCGTCGCGCGGGCTATCAAACCTGCCTGTCGGGCAAAATGCACTTTGTTGGCCCCGATCAGTTGCACGGGTTTGAGGAGCGCATGACCACCGACATTTATCCCGCCGATTTTGGCTGGACACCCGACTACCGCAAACCCGGCGAGCGGATCGAGTGGTGGTATCACAACATGGGGTCTGTCACTGGCGCAGGTGTGGCCGAAATTTCCAACCAGATGGAATACGACGATGAGGTCGCCTATCACGCGACCCGCAAAATTTACGATCTGGCGCGCGGCAATGACGACCGCCCTTGGTGCCTGATGGCCAGCTTCACGCACCCGCATGATCCCTATGTGGCGCGCAAAAAATACTGGGATCTCTATGAGGATTGCGAGCACCTGATGCCGGAAGTCGGCCCGATCCCTTATGAGGAACAAGACGGTCACTCCAAGCGCATTCTGGATGCCAACGACCGCGACAACTTCAACATCACCGAAGACCACATTCGTCGCGCCCGCCGTGCCTATTTCGCCAACATTTCTTACTTGGACGACAAAGTCGGCGAGGTGATGGAGGCATTGGAAGCCACACGCCAAGACGCAACCATCCTGTTTGTCGCCGACCATGGCGACATGCTGGGGGAACGCGGCTTGTGGTTCAAGATGAGCTTCTTTGAGGGGTCATCGCGCGTTCCGTTCATGATCTCCTCGCCTGATATGGAAGCGGGGCTGGTCACCACGCCCGTGTCCAACATCGACTTCTGTCCGACCGTTTGTGACCTCGCGGGCATTGATATGTCCGAAGTGATGCCGTGGACGGATGGCGAGTCCATCGCGCCTTTGGGCAAGGGGCAGACACGCGACACTCCTGTCGCGATGGAATACGCGGCCGAAGCCAGCTACGCGCCGCTGGTGTCCCTGCGCTATGGCCAGTGGAAGTTCAACCGCTGCGCGCTGGACGACGACCAATTGTTTGATCTGGACGCGGATCCGCATGAATTGACCAACCTCGTGGATGATCCTGCCCACGCGGGTACGCTGTCCTCCTTGCAAGCCAAATGCGAAGCCCGATGGGATTTGGAGGCCTATGACGCCGCTGTGCGCCACTCTCAGGCTGGTCGTTGGGTCGTCTACGAGGCGCTGCGCAAAGGTGGCTACTACCCTTGGGACTACCAACCGCTGCAAAAAGCATCCGAGCGCTACATGCGCAATCACATGGACCTCAACACGCTCGAGGAAAGCCAGCGCTTTCCCCGTGGCGAATAAAATCAGAACTTTTTGTCGGAGCACATCCACATGCAAAACGCACAACCTACCGCCAGCCATTTCATCAATGGCGCCTACGTCGAAGACACCTCCGGTGCAAAGATCGAATGTATCTACCCAGCGACGGGTGAGGTGATCGCGACATTGCACGAGGCCACGCCCGCAATAGTCGATCAAGCCCTAGAGGCTGCCAAAGAGGGCCAGAAAATCTGGGCCGCAATGACCGGCACCGAGCGGGGCCGCGTCTTGCGCCGTGCCGCCGATATGATCCGCGACCGCAACCGTGATCTGTCGGTTCTGGAAACCCTAGATACGGGCAAGCCATTGCAAGAAACGCTGGTGGCCGATGCGACGTCCGGCGCGGATGCGTTGGAATACTTCGGTGGCTTGGCAGGGTCACTTACGGGCGAGCATGTGCAACTGGGCCAAGACTGGGTCTACACCATCCGCGAAGCCTTGGGTGTTTGCGTCGGCATCGGTGCGTGGAACTACCCGACGCAGATTGCGTGCTGGAAAGGTGCGCCTGCGCTGGCTTGTGGCAACTCGATGGTGTTCAAACCCTCCGAGACAACGCCGCTGAGCGCTTTGAAAGTCGCGGAAATCCTGTTCGAAGCCGGACTGCCCGCAGGGGTCTACAACGTAGTCCAAGGCCGCGGCGCAGTAGGGGCATCGTTGGTCACCGATCCGCGCGTCGCCAAAGTGTCACTCACTGGGTCGGTTCCAACAGGTCGCAAGGTCTATGCTGCCGCGGCGGAAGGCATGAAGCACGTCACGATGGAGTTGGGCGGCAAATCCCCGATGATCGTCTTTGAAGACGCCGACATCGACAACGCCGTGTCTGGTGCGATCTTGGGCAACTTCTATTCTTCGGGCCAAGTCTGCTCCAATGGCACCCGCGTGTTCGTCCACAAAAGCATCAAAGAGGCCTTCATCAAGCGCCTGAGTGAACGCCTTGAAGGCGTGGTCATGGGCGATCCGCTGGATGAGGCCACAAATTTCGGGCCGATGGTCTCCGCAGATCAGATGAATATCGCAATGGGCTATGTCCAAAAGGGTGTGCAAGAGGGGGCAACCTTGGTTGCTGGTGGCAAGCAGCTGGATAGGGATGGCTACTTCATGGAGCCAACCGTTTTTGCCGATGTCACCGATGATATGACCATCGCACGCGAGGAAATCTTTGGCCCTGTGATGTCCATTTTCGACTTCGACACCGAAGAAGAAGTATTGGCGCGGGCGAATGACACCGAGTTTGGCCTTGCCGCTGGTGTGTTCACCAACGACCTGACCCGCGCGCACCGCGTTGTTGCGGGCTTCGAGGCGGGGACTTGCTACATCAACACCTACAACTTGGCCCCTGTTGAGGCTCCGTTCGGTGGCTCCAAAGCGTCGGGCGTTGGGCGTGAGAATTCGAAAGAAGCGATCAACCACTACTCCGAAGTGAAAACAGTCTACGTCGCAATGACCCCAGTAGAGGCGCAGTTCTGATGCAAGCGGATTACGTCATTGTCGGCGCGGGCTCTGCGGGCTGCGCCATGGCTTACCGTCTGGCAGAGGCGGGGGAATCTGTGCTGGTGATTGAACACGGCGGCACAGATATCGGCCCATTCATCCAGATGCCTGGCGCGCTGAGCTACCCTATGAATATGTCGCGCTATGACTGGGGCTATAAGTCCGAGCCTGAGCCACACCTGCAAGACCGCGAACTGGTCACCCCGCGCGGCAAGGTCGTCGGTGGGTCGTCTTCGATCAACGGTATGGTTTACGTGCGCGGCCACGCAGGGGACTTTGATCACTGGGCAGAGCAGGGGGCCGACGGCTGGTCTTACGCCCATGTGCTTCCCTACTACAAACGCATGGAGAATTGGTCCTCAGGCGGGCGCGGTGGCGATCGCAGTTGGCGCGGCAAAAACGGGCCGCTGAATGTCACCCGTGGCCCCGGAAAGAACCCACTGACCAAAGCGTTTGTAAAAGCTGGTGAGCAGGCGGGCTATCAAGTGACGCCCGATTACAACGGCGAGCAGCAAGAAGGCGTCGGCCCGTTTGATGCGACAATCAGAAACGGCCGGCGTTGGTCTGCCGCGAACGCGTATTTGCGCCCTGCGCTGAAACGCAAGAATTGCACGCTTGTTCAGGCCTTCGCGCAAAAGGTGGTCATCGAAGATGGCCGCGCGACGGGTGTCGAAGTTCTGCGCGGGGGCAAGGTCGAAGTCATCAAGGCGGGCAAAGAAGTCATCCTTGCCGCCTCATCGATCAATAGCCCCAAGCTTTTGATGTTGTCGGGCATCGGCCCTGCGCAGCACCTGAAAGACCACGGGATCGAGGTTGTCGCGGATCGCCAAGGCGTGGGGCAAAACCTGCAAGACCACTTGGAAATCTACCTGCAAATGGCCGCCTCTAAGCCCGTTAGCCTGTATAAATACTGGAATATTCCAGGCAAAGGCTGGGTCGGCACTCAGTGGTTGCTGGCAAAGTTGGGCCTTGGTGCGTCCAATCAGTTCGAATCCGGCGGCTTCATCCGTTCGGCGGCTGGGGTGCGCTACCCTGACATCCAGTTCCACTTCTTGCCAATTGCAGTGCGCTATGACGGCAAAGCGGCGGCAGAAGGGCACGGATATCAAGCTCACGTCGGGCCTATGCGGTCCAAGTCACGCGGGCAGGTGACCTTGAAATCAAGCGATCCGGCAGAGGCGCCGAAGATTGAATTCAACTACATGTCCCACCCCGATGATTGGGAGGACTTCCGCAAATGCGTTCGCCTCACACGTGAGATATTCGGACAAGAGGCGTTTTCGCAGTACACACGCCACGAAATCCAACCCGGTGCGGATGTGGAAACGGACGAGCAAATCGATGCCTTCATCGCAGAGCACGCCGAAAGTGCATATCATCCCTGCGGCACCGCCCGCATGGGGCGCCGCAACGATGCCATGGCCGTAGTTGATCCAGAGTGTCGCGTGATTGGGGTTGAAGGGTTGCGCCTCGCCGATAGCTCGATCTTCCCGCGCATCACCAACGGCAACCTGAATGCGCCGTCTATCATGGTGGGCGAAAAGGCCGCGGATCACATTCTTGGCCGCGACCCGCTTCCTGCGGACAACTCCAAGCCATGGATTCACCCGAACTGGCGTACTGAGCAGCGGTAATAAACATCGTTTGATTGTGTCGGTCCCCGACAGTCGGGGGCCGTCTCTACCTAAGCGCGTGGCGCGCGCCGGTAGGCACTGGGGCTGGCGCCCGTCTCTCGCCGAAAGGCACGGTTGAAAGCATTAGCGTCGGCATAACCGGTCTTATAGGCAATCTCATCCACAAGCAGGGTGGTGCTTTCCAGCATCTTGCAGGCCTGCCCCATCCGGCATTGCCGCACATAGTGGATCGGGGACAGCCCGGTTGCCAGTTTGAAGCGCTCGGCGAAGGCAGTGCGCGATTGTCCGTATATGTCTGCAAGGGAATCCACCGTCCACGCCGCACTAGGGTTGGAGTGGATTTCTTCCAGTACACCCTTAATTCGCGGGTTGGCCAGCGCTTGCAGGGTTTCATCATGAGAAAGGGCGCTTTGGAGCCAGTCGTGAACCGTATGCAGGCATAGAATTTCGGTCAAACGGTTCAGCACGCTTTGCTGGGGGGCGGATGTTTTGCTGACCTCGGCGTTGATAAGTTGAAAGATCAGGTCGAGCTTATGCGCCCGCCCGTCCGTGCCGCTGCGCTCGATCAGCATGTCGGGAAGGCGCGAGGTGATGGCTTTCGGGGTGTTTTCGGTGAATTGGAAATAGCCACAGAACAAATGCGCGTTCATAGCGCCATCCGCGTTCTCATCGCTGAAGTAGCAATGCGCTTTTCCATTCGGGATGATCACAATGTCGCCAGCCAGTAGCAAGCTTGGCTCCGGCATGCCGTCGATCTGCAGCCATGTTTGACCGGATAAAACCAGATGAAACCGAGCGAAGCCCTCCGAGGAAGGATGGCAGAAGTACCATGGGGCGGTCAGGGTCTCCCCGACGCAGGCCGTGCCGCGAACGCGAATTAGATCAAGGAGTTTTAAGATGTCATCAGTCATGCTTCTTTGATCTGAAAGATGCTGATCACGTTCTATAGACGAAGCCGTTATCTCGCACACATTGAAGCGAGAAAGAGTGAGGCATCAGACACGAAACCGTCAGATCGGACACGTCTGTGTGATCTACGTGCGATGACTTGGACGATCTGCAAGAAATGCCGGACGCACGGCACTGTTCCCTGTTTCTCAACCCGTTAACCTTAAAATCCGGAAGTCATTAAGTCCCTGTAAATGGCAGCATGACATACCGCAGACGGCTCAGTTCGATCTGGGTGAAAATTATTGGTCAAACTGGAGAAACGATCATGAAAACTATTCTAGCCGCCACCGTAGCAACTTTGGCATTTGCCGCCCCTTCGTTCGCAGAAACATCTGCAGCCGAACTGTTCGCCATGAGCAACGCCTCTGCTGCCGAGACAATCTTGCGTGAAACATCCATGGGCGACGTCACATCTGCCCGCATTCGTTTGGCATTGGGCAACATGAGCGCGGCAGAGCGCCAGGCCTTTTTCCAAGCGGACACCGTATCGCGCCAGCGCATTCTGAAGAACGCCAAGCTGTTTGGTGACAGCAACAGCGCCGCTGAAATGGCGTCCGAATCCGTAAAGGCAGCTGCTGGCAACTAGGTTCGCCTGTCGCGACGACGTTTACTCGGGCGGGCTGCGGTGATGCGTAGCCCGCCCCTATAGTTTAAGGAAAGGCCACCTCAATGACCCATGCAAACGGTAACAGTCTTACACGGCGGGGGTTCTTCGCGAGCACAGGCGCAGCAGCTCTGACTGTTGCAAGCACACCGGTGGTGGCCAGTGTAGAGGCGGGAAGCGCCTCGAACTTCAAATTTGAAATCAATCGCACAGTGGATGAATGGCTGACCCAATTGGGCGAGCAAAGCTACGCGATCATGCGCGAAGGGTTCACCGAGGCCCCTAAATCCAGCCCGTTGTGGGAAGAAACCCGCGCTGGCACCTACCATTGCAAAGGCTGCGACTTACACAACTACAGCGCCAATCAGAAAGTCGTTCTGGAGAAAGGCTGGGTGTTCTTCTACCACGCAGAGCCCGATTCTGTCCTGATGGCGATTGACGGTGCGGTGCCGGAATATGGTGCGATGTCCGAGGATGCCGCGTTGATTGAGTTGCATTGCCGCCGATGTGCGGGGCACTTGGGGCATCTTGTGATCATTGCGGGCGGCATGAAGCACTGTATCAACGGCGCATCATTGGACTTCAAACCGACGGCCGCCTAGCGCCGCCAAAGGGATGCAAAACAAACTGCGGAACGAAATAAGAACACCTCTTTCCCTAAAGAGGGGATCACGCTATCCTATCTGGCATGACCAGTTTTAACGACGAAGATGCCTTCGAAGCCGCCAGCCTGCCTTTATCCCAACGCGCCATGGGTGCGACGATGGGGGCACGTGCTGCACCTTATCTTGACGGGTTGAACCCCGCACAACGCGAAGCGGTGGAAACTTTGGATGGCCCCGTTTTGATGCTGGCAGGCGCTGGCACGGGCAAAACCAAAGCCCTGACATCGCGTATTGCACATCTTTTGACCACCGGCAGTGCGCGGCCCAATGAAATCCTTGCCGTGACCTTCACGAATAAGGCCGCGCGCGAGATGAAGAGCCGTGTGGCGGGCCTATTGGGGGAGGCCATCGAAGGGGTGCCTTGGTTGGGCACCTTCCACTCTATCTGTGTGAAACAGTTGCGCAGGCACGCCGAATTGGTGGACTTGAAGTCAAATTTCACCATTTTGGACACAGACGACCAAATTCGCCTGCTCAAGCAATTGATCGTGGCGGAAGGCATCGACGACAAACGTTGGCCTGCGCGAATGCTGGCCGGTTTGATCGATAGCTGGAAGAACCGTGCTTGGACGCCGGAGGCTTTGCCTGCCTCTGAAGCGGGGGCCTATGACCACAAAGGCGGTAAGATTTACGCCCAATACCAAGAGCGCCTGCGCACGCTGAATGCCTGTGACTTTGGCGACTTGTTGTTGCATATGGTGACGATATTTCAGCAGCACCCCGATGTTTTGGAACAATACCAGCGCTGGTTCCGGTACATTCTGGTGGACGAGTACCAAGATACCAATGTCGCTCAATACATGTGGCTGCGCTTGCTGGCCGCGGCGCATAAGAACATCTGCTGCGTCGGGGATGATGATCAGTCGATCTACGGCTGGCGCGGTGCCGAAGTGGGCAACATTTTGCGGTTCGAAAAAGACTTCGAGGGCGCAAAAATTGTCAAATTGGAACAAAACTACCGCTCGACCGAACATATCCTTGGCGCGGCCTCTGGTGTGATCTCTGGCAACAAGGGACGCTTGGGAAAGACCCTGTTTACCGAAAGTAAGGGGGGCGAAAAGGTCCGATTAATCGGTCATTGGGACGGCGAGGAAGAGGCCCGCTGGATCGGTGACGAAATCGAGTCAATGCAATCGGGCACCCGCGGTATGAACCCGATTGGGTTGAACCAAATGGCGATCCTTGTGCGGGCCTCGCATCAGATGCGCAGCTTTGAGGACCGGTTCTTGAGCATTGGTCTGCCGTACCGCGTTATTGGCGGTCCTCGTTTCTACGAACGGTTGGAAATTCGGGATGCCATGGCCTATTTCCGCCTGATCACCAGCCCCAGTGACGATCTTGCCTTCGAGCGGATCGTCAATACGCCCAAACGCGGTCTTGGCGATAAGGCTGTGCAGAAAATCCAAGTGATGGCGCGCAGCAACGGTCTGTCTTTGCTTGACGGGGCCAAGCTGCTTCTGGAAACCAAGGGCTTGGGCGGAAAAGGCGCGAAAGAGCTGGCCAAACTGGTTGATGGGTTGGACCGCTGGGGGGCTGCCGCGCGGATCGGTGATATGTCTCACATCGAGATTGCAGAAATGGCACTGGAAGAATCCGGTTACACCGAGATGTGGCAAAATGACAAAACCCCGGAAGCCCCGGGGCGTCTCGATAACCTCAAAGAGTTGGTCAAAGCGCTGGAGCAGTTCGAAAACCTGCAAGGGTTCTTGGAACATATCGCGCTGGTCATGGACAATGACACCGAAGAGGCGTCCGAAAAAGTGTCGATCATGACGCTGCATGGCTCCAAAGGGTTGGAATTTCCTGCCGTGTTTCTTCCTGGATGGGAGGAGGGGCTATTTCCTTCGCAGCGCTCCATGGACGAATCCGGTGTCAAAGGCTTGGAGGAAGAGCGTCGCCTCGCATATGTCGGCATCACACGGGCCGAAACGCTTTGCACAATCTCCTTTGCCGGCAACCGCCGCGTCTATGGCCAGTGGCAAAATGCGCTGCCATCACGCTTCATCGATGAGCTGCCGGAGCGTCACGTCGAAATTCTGACGCCTCCTGGGATTTACGGTCACCAAGCAGGATCCGCCAGCGATATGCTGGACGCCTTGGGGGGCAGTGACCTGCATGAGGCAGCCGCCAAAGCCAATGTCTATAACTCGCCGGGGTGGCGCCGTTTGCAAGACCGTCAGGCCAGCCGCGGGTCAACCTCTTCGGGCATGGGCGTGACAATCGAGGCTCAAGCCGTTTCGTCGTTCTCCGTCGGGGAGCGGGTGTTTCACCAAAAATTCGGCTACGGCGAGATCACCGCCTTAGAGGGGGACAAGCTTGACGTGGCCTTCGACAAGGCAGGCGACAAAAAGGTCATCGGAAAGTTCCTAACGGCGGCAGACAGCGCGGGCGACGTGCCGTTTTAGGTTTGCTTCAACAGTGGATAAAGTGACGCGAGCAACAAGGCGGCCATCGTGTAGTTGAAGGCCTGCAATCGCGCGGGCTTGGTTAAAAGGCGCCGCATTTGTTGCCCCAAAACGGTCCACATAGAAACCGAAGGCGCATTGACTGCCCCAAAAATTATGGCGACCAAGGTAACAGCCAAAACGGACCTGTCCGGCGCGTAAATCGTAATCGCCGTGAGCGCCATGGCCCAAGCTTTGGGATTTACCCATTGAAAGGCAGCGGCTTGCAAGAAGGTCATGGGGGTCCCTGTTGCTTCTGCGCCCTTTGGGGGGGCGGCATTTGCGATCTTCCAAGCAAGCCAAGACATGTAACCTACCGATGCAACTTTCAAAATCAGGTGGCTTTCGGGAAATTGGTCGAAGATTTGCATAAGCCCGATGCCCACGAGGAACACCATCAGCATGAAGCCGATTGAGATTCCCAACATGTGAGGAATGCTGCGACGAAATCCGAAGTTCGCTCCAGAGGCCATAAGCATCAGATTGTTAGGGCCAGGCGTGGCAGATGACACGAATGCAAAGAGGATCAGCGCGGAGATAAGTTCAATATTCATGCCGATGATTCTAGGCGCCTTTTGGCGAATTTATGTTGCGTTTTGACTGATGTTGTCCCAATTGTTGCAACCTATGAGCGATTTGGATCAGATCAACGAAAACATATTGCGTGAGCTCTCTCGGGATGGTCGGGTCAGTAACCTTGATCTGGCGGACCGTGTAGGGCTGTCGCCTTCGGCCTGCTTGCGTCGTGTGCAAGATCTGGAAAGGCGTGGGATTATCCAAGGATATCGCGCTGTTTTGGACCGAACTCAGCTTGGAACTGGGTTTGTGGCCTATGTGGGTGTGGGGTTGTCGAATCACTCCAAGGCGTCTCAGGAGGCATTCGAGCGCTCTATTGCGCGCAGCCCGCAGGTGGTCGAATGCCACAATATCACAGGATCGATTGAGTATCTGCTGCGCATCGAATGCGCGGATCTGGCAGCCTACAAGGTGTTTCATACCGATATTCTTGGGGCATTGGAATCGGTGAATGCGATCACATCCTATGTGGTCATGGGCTCCTCGAAAGACGAACGCGCTTAATCCGGCGGACCTCCAGACACAAAAAAACGGTGACGCGGGAGGAGGTGCGTCACCGTTCTTATGTGCGGCTCCGACCAGGGAGGAGGAAGGTCATCGCCGTATGACGGGCCAGCCTCGGGAGGAGGTGAAGCTGTTCCGTGGTGCTCAGCACATGCGTCTAAGGGAGGAGGAAGACGCAGTGCCGATCTGGTCAGCGGCGGCACCTAAGGGAGGAGGAAGGTGCCACCGCTAAAGCGAACTCGGCTAAAGGGAGGATAAAGCCGAGAGCGCAAACTTATTTTCCGTAAGCTGCCTCATAGGCGACGGATTTGATGTTGCCGCGTGTCATGCCCAAGTCAGCCAATTCGCGGCCGCTCAAGTACTGCAACTCGTTCAATGTTGTGCGGTACACGTTGTATTTCGCACGACGCTCAACCAGTTCGTTTTTCAATGCGACCAAGCCTTCAAAGAAGGAAGGAGCAGTGCGGATGCTTGTTGTAAAAGCCATGTCCATTTACCTTTTCTCTGCGAAACCGTGGCACCGATGTTTCGATGTCTTCGTTTCTGTTGCCTCATATTTAGTGAAATGCTGCGCTGCAACAAGACACAGATTAACATTTCCGCTATGCAGCACGCGCATGGCTTAACGTGTTGTTTTGCTTACGTAACGTGACTTGGATTATGACATTTTTGTGAACTCCCGTTAGCGCTGCCATCTCAAATGGCCGGAGGGCGCGCCCTATGGCTGGCCGAAAACTGTCACACTGATGGGTGGGTTGGGGGTTGCCCTTGTGGCCCATGGGCTCCACTTAGGTGGGACCCAAAATTAACCACGACAGGGATGCCCCGATGACTGTGACCCGTGATTCAATTCTAGACGCTCTTCGGGTGTTGAAACTGCCTGACGGTGAGGATGTGGTGGCCAAAGATATGGTCCGCGCTTTGGCTGTCGACGCAGGCGCTGTGCGCTTCGTCATCGAAGCTGCACCCGAGGTGGCCAAACATCTGGAACCTCTTCGTGCCGCCGCACAACAAATCGTAGAACGCATGGAAGGCGTAGACAGTGCCTCTGTGTTGTTGACAGCGCATTCAGACAAAAAGCCGCCTTCCCTAAAGGTAGGTAAACATCCGGAGCCGCAAGATGGTCCGACGAAACCCAAAGGGGTCGCGCGCATTTTGGCGGTGGCATCCGGTAAAGGGGGCGTGGGCAAATCTACCTTGTCGTCCAACCTCGCTGTAGCGTTGGCGAAGCAAGGCCGCCGCGTAGGGTTGCTCGATGCTGATATATATGGACCGTCCCAGCCGCGTATGATGGGAGTAAGCAAACGCCCTGCGTCGCCGGACGGCAAAACGATCATCCCTTTGAAGGCCCACGGTGTGACCATGATGTCGATTGGTTTGATGATGGACCCTGACAAGGCGATCGTCTGGCGCGGGCCTATGCTAATGGGCGCGTTGCAGCAGATGTTAGGGCAGGTGGAATGGGGCGAGCTGGACGTGCTGATCGTTGATCTGCCGCCGGGTACGGGCGATGTGCAGTTGACCCTGTGTACCAAATCCGAGCTGTCCGGCGCCATCGTGGTCTCCACCCCGCAAGATGTGGCGCTTCTGGATGCACGCAAAGCCATCGACATGTTTAACACGTTGAAAACTCCGGTGCTGGGGCTGGTGGAAAACATGTCCATGTATGTCTGCCCCAAATGTGGAACTGAGGCGCATATCTTCGGCCACGGCGGCGTGAAGGCGGATGCGGCCAAGATGGGCTTGCCGTTTCTAGGGGAAATCCCGCTGGATGTAGATGTGCGGCTCGCCGGAGACAGCGGAACGCCGATTGCCGCGGGCGACAGCCCCGTAGCGCAGGCCTACGCCAAATTGGCCGAGGGGCTGGTTAAAGGCGGAATGGCTTGACCCAAGCCTGATAATAGGGGTAGGAGGCGGCAGGGCAGCAGAATGCCCGCCGCCCGCTAGGCTTGTCCTTTGGTGAAATTCTGTATCTAGCAAGATCACATCTGCAACTGACGCGCAGGGTGATGGCAACGCGGGCTCCATCAAACCGATTTCGCGTCATCTTGTAATGGATGATCAAATGACCAATCTAGACCCTATGCCTTCGGTGGAAGACCTAAAGGCTCAAGCCAAACGACTTCGATCGCAAATGGCTTCTATGAATACACCCGTTTCGCATTCCCAATCGCTGGAGCTTCTGGCCCAGCAAATGGGTTTGCGTGACTGGAACACTTTACAGGCGCGCGCCGCTGCGCTGTCGAACCATCGCCCGCCTTGGGCCGTTGGGGATTTCGTGCGGGGGCGTTATCTGGATCAGCCGTGTTCAGGGCGCATCTTGTCGCTGACAGCTATCGCGGGTGGGCGATACCGCATGACGCTGCATCTGGATGACCCCGTGGATGTGGTGACCTTCGATAGCTTCTCGTCATTCCGCCAACGCATCAACGCGACGGTGGATAGTCATGGGATTAGTGTCGGTAAGCGCTCCGACGGGGTGCCGCATCTGGTGTTGAACCACTAGCAGCAAGGGCCTTGGCCGCCATCCCGCCGCGCCTCAACCTGCCTAAAAGGGACGGGTTGAGGCGCACCACGCCGCAGATGGGGCAGGGTGAGTTCGTGGGGCGGTCGTAAACCTATGGCGCAATGCCGAAGCCAGATGGCGGGTGTGAGCCCAAATAAACGGATGCTGCGGTTAATATATGCTGTCGTGTGGCTGTCAAAAACCGCCAACAATCCTCGAGGTTTTGTGCGGGCTGTTTGAAAGCGCGAATGTCGATGTTTTTACATCGTGCCAAAAAGGAAGGTTTCTGGAGGCGCCTTGCTCAGAACGGTTTTAAGTTTATTATTTTCCATGGCAGTGAAAGTTTGACATGCACCGATTATTTTTCATCTCCTGTTTTGCTTTGGTATCCTGTGCGCCGGAAAACGAGTTTGCCTTTTCCGAGGCGGACAAAATTACCTGTGAAGCCGATGGTTCACGATACGTAAGCGACCCGCTCGTTAACGGATACTCTTGTGTCGAGGGCACTTCTGACGCTGGCAAAATGTGCCTAAGCGCGACGGAATGTGAAGGGTGGTGTGGTGTCACCCGGGAAGGTGCACCTGGCCAATGTTCCGCCCAAAAGAAAATGATTTTCGGCTGCTATGACTTTTATGATAGCGACGGCCAATATGTTTCAATTTGCATATAAGATAGGAACGGCGGCCTTCCCACTACAACTATAGCCCTGCTCAAGCGATCTGTTTTGGGTGGTGCTCAAACATCATCCGTTTTTGGGATGGGGCGTCAAATCGGACATTGACGCACTTCGCTTGGATGAAGGCAAAGCCCGCATAACCACCCTCTCTCCGCAAACACTCACCAAATTCCTCAGCCGCGCATAGTCTTGCGCGGCTTTTGTTGTTTTGCCCTGTGGATAACTTGCGTCGCGAATCAAAATGACTCAAAAGGGGGTGATTCGGGTGGGATTTCATGGGCTGAGCATGGGAAATCACTTCAAAATGGAAAAATCATGGGAAATCATGGGAAAAATTTCAGAAAATTTGAGCCACTATATCTAGTGGTGCCTCACAGCGCTGTCACCAACTGAGCCAAAAACACCCCCATTTCAGCGACTCGGGGCGGGCGGAAAAATCTTATTCCCACGCTGTCCCGTAAAAACCCATTGATTACCATATCGTCCCATGGCACAAAGTTCTCACGATAAAGACGGCAACTAAAAACAAGGGGCGATTAAGAACCCCAAGGCGACCAAAAGGTTTCATACAGGCACCGACTTTATCTAACTACGTTTGACCCTGCGCGAGTAGACATCCCCCCAGGTGGCGCGGGTCAAACACCTCCCTAAACGGGAACGAGGGCGGCAAGTTGATCAGTGGCAGCAGATCAACTTGCCGTTTTCCGTTTAAGGGCTTGAGAATATGAAAGGGTGGCGCGGACAGTGGCACAACGGTTCAGAGGTGAAGGCGTCCACAAGGTGGACAGCAAGGGCAGGGTCTCGATCCCAGCCCTGTTTCGCCGTGTTCTGGAAGCCTCTGACCCCGATTGGACCGACGGTCTGAACCCGAATGTTGTCATTGTATACGGTGGCAAAACTCAAAATTACCTTGAAGCCTATACGCAAGAAGCCATTCAAGAGGTCGATGACAAGATCGCGCGTTTGCCGCGCGGCTCCAAACAGCGTCGCGCGCTGGAGCACATCTTCAACTCGCAATCCCTGCCCACGCAAACCGACGACACGGGTCGTTTGGTTTTGCCCGCAAAGCTGCGCGAGAAAATTGGCATCACAAATGAGGCCAAATTCGTGGCCATGGGCGACACGTTCCAAATCTGGGCGCCAGACGCCTTTGATGATCGCAATGCAGACATCGAAGACTGGTTGGACGAGCAGGGCGAAGACTTCGACCCATTGGAATTGTTGGAGATGGCGCCAGAGCCATCCCCCGCGGAGTAGGCCCATGTCTGCAAGAGTGCCGCGTGAGACGAACCCTGATGCGCCGCACCTGCCGGTCCTCATTGATGCAATCTTAGACAATGTCACGCCTCAAGGGGTCTGGGTGGATGGCACCTTTGGCGCTGGCGGCTACACCAAAGCTTTCCTTGATAAAGGGGCGAAGGTTATCGGCATTGACCGCGACCCTTTGGTCTTTGAAATGGCAGCCAGTTGGGTTGAAACCTACCCCGCGCTGACACTCAAACGCGGTACATTCTCCGAGTTGGACAAGCTGGCGGGCGAATTGGTCGACGGCGTGGTTCTCGATCTGGGCGTGTCCTCTATGCAGTTGGATCAAGCAGAGCGCGGCTTCTCTTTCCTGCGTGACGGCCCGCTTGATATGCGCATGGGGCAAGATGGGCTAAGTGCCGCTGATCTGGTCAACGAGGGCTCCGAGGCCTTGCTGGCCGACATCCTGTTTCAATACGGCGAAGAACGTGCATCGCGCCGCATCGCCAAGGCGATGATCGCCGCGCGTCCGATCACCACAACGGCCAAGCTGGTGGAGGTGATCGAAAGCGTTCTGCCCAAAGGCAATCCCAGCAAGAGCCATCCCGCGACCCGCAGCTTTCAGGCGCTACGTATCGCTGTAAATGACGAATTCGGGCAACTTATCAGCGGGTTGGAAGCCGCAGAGCGTGCATTGAAACCCGGCGGTGAGCTGGCCGTGGTGACCTTTCATTCGCTGGAAGACCGTATCGTCAAAAAATATCTCCAAGCGCGCGCTGGCAAAACCGGTGGCGGCTCGCGCTATGCGCCCGAACAAGAGTTCGACGCGCCAACATTTGAGCTGATCACGCGCAAGGCTGTGACGGCAGACAAGGACGAGCTGGAGCGTAACCCGCGATCACGTTCGGCCAAACTTAGGGTCGGGCGGCGCACGGACGCCCCCGCAGCAGACAAGGGGAGGGCAGGTCTTGGCCTGCCCAAACTGACAGGACAGGAGCTTTTGTAATGCGTGGACTATTTTATTCGGTATCGGCCCTTGCGGTCATGGGGCTTGGCTACTGGGCCTATTACGAAAACTACGAAACCCAAGACGCGCTGCGCACGGCCTCTGGCTTGCAACGTGAAATCGGGTCATCCCGCGAAACCATGTCCGTTCTGGCCGCAGAATGGGCCTATCTGAACCGCCCCGAACGTCTGCGCGATCTGGCCGACCTGAACTTCCCCGATCTGGAACTTCTGCCGATCACACCGGGTCAGTTCGGGGATGTGGCGCAGGTCACCTTCGCCTCCCCCGAGGCAGAGTTTAACCTCGACGACATCAATGGCGCCGTGGATGTGCGCGGCAATTATCTGGCTGAGGACGGAGAGCAATACCCATGATCCGGACCCCGCTGCGCCCCTTGGCGCGAATTCTGCAAGCAAGACAGAAGGGCGAGAACCCAGACAAGATCGAGCGCGACAACATTCGTGCCCGTCATGAAGAAATGCGCGACAAAATGCGCCTGCGTGCCGAAAGCCGCTTGCTGTTCGTGGGGGTGTTCTTTGTGATCGCCTTCGCGCTGGTCGGTGCGCGGATGACCGAACTGGCCTCAAGCGAAGCAGTGGAGCCGCAAGCCTCCGCCACGGGTGCGAAGATTGTTGCGCAACGCGCTGATATTGTTGATAGAAATGATCGCGTGCTGGCGACCAACCTGATCACCAACTCCCTATACGCCCAACCTCATCTGATGATCGAGCCGGAGCGCGCCGCCAAAGAGCTGGTCGCCATCTTCCCTGATCTGGACTTGGCACGTTTGAAGAAAGATTTCTCCGGCAAGCGTAAGTTCTTGTGGATTAAGAAAAAACTCAGCCCAGAGCAATTGCAAAAAGTGCATGATATTGGCGATCCGGGGTTGCTTTTTGGACCGCGTGAGATGCGCCTTTACCCCAACGGCAAGCTGGCTGCACATATCTTGGGTGGGGCGAGCTTCGGGCGTGAAGGCGTTCATTCTGCTGAAGTAATCGGGACCGCCGGTGTCGAGAAATCATTCGACACCTACTTGCGGGACCCAGCTATGGAAGGCGCCCCTTTGCGCCTGTCGCTCGACATGAGCATCCAAGCCGCATCACGTCAGGTCCTAGAGGGCGGCATGAAATTGATGAACGCCAAAGGGGCCACCAGCATTTTGATGGATGTGCACACGGGCGAAGTTATCTCGATGATTTCCCTGCCCGATTTTGATCCCAACACCCGCCCCAACGGGTTGATCAAAGGGGACCCGTCCGACAGCCCCTTGTTTAACCGCGCGGTGCAAGGCGTGTATGAGCTTGGCTCGACATTCAAGATTTTTGCCGCCGCTCAGGCGCTAGAGGTCGGTCTTGTGAACCCAAACACGATGATCAACACCAAAGGCCCCATGCAAAAAGGCCGCCATAAAATTCGTGACTTCCACAACTATGGCCCAGCCCTCAGCGTGACCGATATTATCGTGAAGTCCTCCAATATTGGCACCGCACGCATGGCGCTTGATATTGGTGCGAAACGTCAAAAGCAGTTTCTCAAAGACCTCGGGTTCTTTGCGCCAACTCCGGTGGAGCTGGTCGAAGCCCCGGGGGCGAAGCCGCTGTTGCCGAAGAACTGGGCTGATATTCACACGATGACTGTGTCCTATGGGCACGGCATGGCGGCCAGCCCGCTGCATCTCGCCGCGGCCTATTCGACCATGGTCAACGGCGGCACATTGGTTAAGCCGACTTTGCTGAAGCAAACCGAGGTCGTCAAAGGCCCACGCGTCATTTCGCAAAGGACCTCTCAGCAGGCCCGCATGATGCTGCGCGAGGTGGTGAAGCGCGGTACGGCGTCTTTTGCCCGTGTCGAAGGATATGAGGTGGGGGGCAAGACCGGCACCGCCGATAAGCCAAAGCGCCGCGGTGGCTATCACAAGGACAAGGTGATCGCGACATTCGCATCCGCCTTCCCGATGAGTGATCCAAAATATGTGCTTGTCGTGACCCTAGACGAGCCGTCTGAAAACTCTGGTAAAAAGCCACGTCGCACCGCCGGTTGGACCGCTGTGCCCGTGGCGGCCGAAATGATCCGGCGCACTGCCCCCCTTTTGGGCTTGCGGCCAGCGCTTGATCGCGGTGAATTAAGCCAAGTTGTAAACACCGCATCCCGCTAGGCATTTGGCCCCGCGGGGCGACACTCTCGGGGGCACTATGGCACGCACACGCGCAAGCCTGAATGAATTGGGGCTAACCGCTCAGGGCACAGCGGATGTGCAGGTCACTGGCCTGTCCGTCGACAGCCGTCTCGTTAAACCCGGACATCTGTTCGCAGCCTTGCCGGGATCGAACGTCCATGGGGCGGAATTCATTCAATACGCCTTGCGTATGGATGCAGGCGCCATTCTGACCGACCCGGAAGGTGCGGAAATCGCCGCCGAAGACATCGCCGCCTCCGGTGCAGCATTGGTCGTCACCGAGGACCCGCGCCAAGCCTTAGCCTATGCCGCGGCCCTTTGGTACGGGGCGCAGCCCAGCTCCATGGTGGCGGTGACAGGGACCAATGGCAAAACATCGGTCGCAAGCTTTACCCGTCAGATTTGGCTGGAAATGGGGCTGGACGCCGTCAATTTCGGCACCGCGGGCGTCGAGGGGGCCTTCACAGCCCCGATGACCCATACCACCCCAGAGCCGATCACCCTGCACAAACTCCTGTCCGAGATGGCAGGGCAGGGCATCACGCATGCCGCGATGGAGGCCTCCAGTCACGGGCTGGAGCAACGCCGCCTCGACGGGGTGCGCTTGATTGCGGCGGCCTTTACGAATTTCACCCAAGACCACCTAGATTACCACGAAACCTTCCTTGAGTATTTCAACGCCAAAGCAGGTTTGTTCCGGCGCGTGTTGGCGCAAGACGGCGTGGCGGTGATCAATATGGATGACCCCAAGGGCACCGAAATGGCCGCAATCGCCAACGAACGCGGCCACCGTTTGCTGCGTGTCGGCAGTTCGGACAATTGTGACCTGCAACTCCTTGGCCAGCGCTTTGATGCCACCGGTCAGGACCTGCGCTTTTCCTTTGACGGCGATGTGCACCAAGCGCGCCTTGACCTGATCGGCGGCTTTCAGGCCTCCAACGTCATGGTCGCCGCAGGCCTTGCGATCGGGGCGGGGGCGAAGCCCGCTGAGGTGTTCGAGACCTTGCCAATGCTGACCACAGTGCGCGGGCGTATGCAAAAGGCCGCAACCCGTGCCAATGGGGCTGCGGTGTTTGTCGATTATGCCCATACGCCCGATGCGCTGGCCACAGCCCTTAAGGCCATGCGCCCCCATGTGATGGGGCGCCTTATCGTGGTCTTTGGCGCAGGCGGGGACCGCGACACCGGCAAGCGCCCACTTATGGGGGCGGCTGCGCGGGATCATGCTGATGTGGTCTTTGTGACAGATGATAATCCGCGCTCCGAAGAGCCATCCGCCATTCGCGCCGCGATCATGGAGGCCGTCCCGAACGCCACCGAGGTGGGGGATCGCGCCGAGGCTATTTTGCGCGGAGTGGATGCGCTTGGCGCCGGAGATACGTTGCTCATCGCGGGCAAAGGCCATGAAACTGGGCAGGTCGTGGGCGATGACATTTTGCCCTTTGATGACGTGGAACAAGCAAGCGTGGCGGTGGCTGCGTTGGAGGAACTGCTATGACGCTTTGGACATCTGACGAGGCAGTGGCCGCAACTGGTGGAACATCTGCCGTAAGCTGGACGGCTACCGGTGTCTCCATCGATACGCGCACGTTAGAGGCGGGCGATATGTTCGTGGCCCTGAAGGCAGAACGCGACGGGCATGACTTCGTCGCCCAAGCCTTGGAAAAGGGGGCGGGCTGTGCGCTGGTGTCCAAAATACCCGATGGGGTGCCCAAGGACGCACCTTTGCTGCTGGTGGAGGATGTGTTGGCCGGCCTTGAAGCCCTTGGTCGGGCAGCGAGATCGCGTACACATGCGCAGGTGATCGGCGTCACCGGCTCGGTGGGGAAAACATCGACCAAGGAAATGTTGCGCACTGCATTGACGGGCCAAGGGGCCATCCACGCCGCCGAGAAAAGCTATAACAACCATTGGGGCGTGCCGCTGACTTTGGCACGCATGCCGCGCGATACTGATTTTGCCGTGATTGAAATCGGCATGAACCATCCTGGCGAAATCGCACCTTTGGCCAAAATGGCGTGCCCGAATGTGGCGATAATCACCATCGTGGCCCCCGCGCATCTGGAGGCCTTTGTGTCCGTTGAGGACATCGCGCGCGAAAAGGCGGCGATCTTTGAGGGGCTCGAGCAGGGGGGTACAGCGATCATCAATGCCGATCTGGCTACGACGCAACTGCTGCTCTCCAAGGCACCTTCAAACTGTGAAACCTTCGGTCAGTCCGAGGCCGCCGACTGGCAACTGTTGGAGGCGACCTCTGGCGATGCGTCTACGGTCTGCCGCGCAAGCCACGCGGGCACGGCATTGGTGTTCAAACTTGGTGCGCTTGGGCGTCACTTTGCGATGAACGGGTTGGCCTGTCTGGCGGCCGCACATGCGGCAGGGGCCGATTTGGGGCGCGCTGCGGTAGAGCTGAGCAACTGGGCCCCCCCTTCTGGGCGGGGGCAGCGCAAGTTCATCCACCTTGACGCTCAGATGCCGGAGCAGGGGATCGATTTGTTCGACGACGCCTATAACGCCAATCCCGCCTCCGTCGGGGCGGCTCTTGATGTTTTGGCCAGCGCCACACGGCCATCGGCCGCAGGGCGCCGCGTGGCCATCCTTGGTGATATGAAAGAGCTCGGGGAGACCGAAGCTGATTTGCACGCCAGTTTCGCCACCCATCAGGCGATGGAACATATCGATCAAGTCCACTGTGTTGGACCATTGATGAAACATCTCTACGATTCCCTTCCCGCCTCCAAGCAGGGCCTATGGGCGCAGACCAGCGCCGAGTTGGCTGAAAGTCCGCTGGCACTGGTTCGGGCAGGTGATGTGGTGATGGCAAAGGGATCTTTGTCGATGAAAATGGCTCTGATCGTTGACGCCATCAAAAATTTGGGCCAATCCGTAGCTAAGTAACCAAAGGGGCACCGCTACATGTTGTATTGGCTCACCGCATTTTCAGATGGCGGCGATTTCTTTAACCTTTTTCGCTACATCACGTTTCGTGCGGGCGGGGCATTCTTCACAGCGCTTATTTTCGGGTTCGTCTTCGGGCGGCCGTTGATCAATCTGCTCAAACGCAAGCAGCGTAACGGTCAACCCATTCGCGATGACGGGCCAGAAAGCCACATCCTGACCAAGCAAGGCACCCCGACGATGGGGGGCGTGTTGATCCTTGGCGCTTTGATCTTGTCGACACTTCTGTGGGCGCGGTTGGACAATGGGTTTGTCTGGATCGTGCTGTTGGTCACAATCGGGTTTGGCGCGATCGGTTTCGTGGATGACTACGCGAAGGTGACCTCCAATTCCCATGCGGGCCTGTCGGCACGTATCCGGTTGATTTTGGGCTTTATCATCGCGGCCATCGCGGGCTTTTTCGCGACGACGTTGCATCCCGACGGGCTGGTCAACCAGCTGGCCTTGCCGGTGTACAAAGACACTTTGGTGAACCTCGGGTTCATGTTCATTCCGTTCACAATGTTGGTGATCGTGGGGGCGGCCAATTCGGTCAACCTCACCGATGGGCTGGACGGGCTGGCCATCATGCCGGTGATGATTGCGGCAGCGACCTTGGGCGTGATTGCCTATGCGGTGGGCCGCGTCGACTTCACCGACTACCTTGGTTTGCACTATGTTCCTGGCACGGGCGAGCTGCTGATCTTCATGGCTGGCATGATTGGCGGCGGGCTTGGCTTTCTTTGGTATAACGCCCCGCCGGCGGCTGTTTTCATGGGCGATACCGGTTCGTTGGCTTTGGGCGGCGCGCTTGGCACCATTGCGGTTCTGACCAAGCACGAGCTGGTCATGGGCATCGTTGGCGGCCTTTTTGTGGTGGAAACCCTGTCGGTGATTATTCAGGTTCTCTACTTCAAGAAAACCGGCAAACGGGTGTTTTTGATGGCCCCGATCCATCACCACTTTGAAAAGAAGGGCTGGGCAGAGCCGCAAATCGTTATCCGGTTCTGGATCATCTCTTTGATCCTTGCCATGATTGGCCTTGCAACATTGAAGGTGCGCTAGATGCCCCATGCGGAAATCAAATACTCGGCTGATCTGACACTCGATACACAGGCGATGATGGCGCTGATCGAGACAACGATTGCCAATCATGACAGCGGGGCAGGGGCCGTGAAGTCGCGGGCCTTTCAGGTCGGGGATTACAAGCATTCTCATGTGATTATCAACATCACCTTGTTGCCCAAGGCGCATCGCGATGCGGACTTCATGAATGCGCTTATGGGGGATCTATCTGCGGGCCTTAAGGGCGTGGTGGATCAGCCGTGTGCCTTCTCGCTGGAGCTGAGCTTTAACGGGCCCTACTACCACACCGCCTATCTTGCTGGGCCAGCCACTTGATCCCTGTTCAAGGATATGCCGGTGCAACGGTCGCCGTTCTTGGCCTTGGTCGCTCTGGGCTGTCTGCGGCGCGCGCATTGCGCGAAGGCAAGGCGCATGCGGTGGTTTGGGACGACAATGAAGCAGCCCGAGACACAGCGGCAGCCGAGGGTTTCGAGGTCCGCGATCTGGGCAAGCAAGGGGGCTTTGACGGCGTCGCTTCTTTGATCGTCTCTCCTGGAATTCCGCATCTCTATCCTTCTCCGAATAAGGTGGTGCGCGCCGCATGGGCGGCGGGTGTGCCGGTGGATAACGATATCTCTTTGTTCTTTCGCTCGTTCGCCACGTCGGAGTGGGACAATTTCGAGCGCATGCCAAAGATCATCGCGGTTACCGGCTCGAACGGCAAATCAACAACGTCTGCTCTGATCCACCACATCCTTGAGCATGCCCAACGTCCGACGCAACTTGCGGGCAACATCGGGCGCGGGGTGCTGGATATCGATCCCGCCATCGACGGCGAAGTAGTGGTGCTGGAGCTGTCTAGCTATCAAACCGACCTTGCGCGATCTTTGACGCCGGACGTCGCGGTCTTCACCAATCTGACCCCTGATCATTTGGATCGCCATGACGGCATGGGAGGGTATTTCGCCGCCAAACGTCGATTGTTTTCAGAAGGCGGTCCTGACCGGTGCATCATTGGGGTGGACGAAGACGAAGGTCTCTATCTCGCCAACCAAATGGCAAGCAACGCCGTGGATGATCGGGTGATCCGCGTCTCGTCAGCGCGTAAACTGGCTGGCGAGGGGTGGAATGTCTTTGCCAAGAAGGGCTTCTTGTCCGAATGGCGCAAGGGCAAGCAAATCGCGTCGATTGATCTGCGCAACATCTCCGGATTGCCCGGCTCTCATAACCACCAAAACGCCTGTGCCGCCTATGCGGCTTGCCGCACGGTCGGGCTGGCTCCGCGGGTGATCGAGGCAGCGTTTCACAGTTTCGGCGGCTTGCCGCATCGCTCCCAGTTGGTGGGCGAGGTGGACGGAGTGAAATTCGTCAACGACAGCAAGGCCACCAATGTCGATAGCGCCGCCAAGGCGTTGCAGGCGTTCACCAACATTCGCTGGATTTGCGGCGGGTTGGAAAAAGAAGGCGGGCTCGACGCGCTGCTGCCCCATGTGGGCGGCGTCACCAAGGCCTATGTGATCGGTCGCGAGGCGGCAAACTTCGCGATGCAACTGGGTGATCTGCCCCATGAGGTCTGCACCGATATGGCCACGGCGGTCGGACGCGCAACTGCTGATGCTACAAGCGGCGATACAGTTCTCCTCGCGCCTGCCGCGGCAAGTTTCGATCAATACGACAGCTTCGAGAAACGCGGCGAAGACTTCATTGCGCAGGTTGCGGCCATCACTCAGGCGTGAGCGCTCTGCTCCCGTTTTCTCAATATCCCATGTCGCGTTCCGCACGTTGCTTTTTCTTGGCGCGGTCCAATGTGAATTCACAACCTGCTCTTGTTGCTGTGGTGCACGAATAGGTCTGGCCCGCGACCACGATTGCCCAGACCTCTTTGCCCTTTTGACGGCCATTTAGGGCGATCGCACGCTTGAGGCGGTAGTCGGTTCCCTCAATGGTAATCTTGCTGTCGGGTAATGGCTTCGTGCTGGCCTTCACGATCGTCGGTATTCCTGGGTTTGCGCATGCGCTCGCCAGCAGTAACGCGCAGCCAACACCATAAGTTTTTGCAAAATTCTTCATGTAAACTTCCCCTAGACAATTCTGACTATGAGGGAGCGTAACACAGCTTGGATATCGCTCAAAACGCGGGCGGGTTGGGCTGGTCACGCTGCGCGCCAATGAGGTGGCGTATTTTGTCGAGGGGCGGGCAGGCGCTTTCCCTGTCAGTTCACCGTGCGTAGGCGGCTTCTCGCTCTGCCTCACTCAAGACAACGGGTTTCACCACAGAGCGCCCGTCTTCGCCAAAGAACGGCGTGTTCTTCCACGTCCCGGACACCCGTGCCTTTAGCATGTTGCGGATGGTGTATCCGGCAAAGCGCAATAGGCTTCCGTGTGGCTCTGGGACGGGTCCGGTGGCTTGGTCCGGTTTGTATTTGATTGTGACGGGGCCCAAGGACTCTTGGTTCGTCAAATTGGCGCTCATAAATCCAACGAACGACAATTTCGGGTTCCCCATTGTGTTGCAAATCGCGGTGTTACAGCAGCTGGTGTGCCAGCGGTACAGCCCTTTGGGGGCCAGTTGCAGGACTGCCAATTTATCCGCCCCAGCGGTGATTTCGACCTGTGACGGCTGGGTTTGATACAGATCGGTTCCGCCCGAGCTGTCCAGAATGTGGTCCTCTTGATTGAGGTGATGGGCAAAGGCGCGGCAGTCTTTGCAATAGCACATGGCGTGATTGCACGAAGAGGCACTCGGGCCATGAATGACGGCTTGAAATTCGCCACATTGGCAGGACAGGGTCAATTGAGGGGTCATTCGTTTGCTCCGTTCGTGGATATCAACATCATGACAACCGGCGCGCATCCGCGCAATTCCAAAACTTGAGGCTGGATTGCCGCAGCTTTTGCCGCTAACATTGGCGAATAGACCCGAAAAATCGGGCGATTGAGGCAGTTAAGGCGGTAATTCTCATGACTGAGATGGTGTATGGCACCGCTCTGGTGCAACCAGGCGAGCCAATTTTACCCAAATGGTGGCGTACGTTGGATCGCTGGTCGATGACCTGCGTCTTCGCATTGTTTGGGATCGGACTCTTGCTGGGGTTGGCCGCGTCGCCGCCCTTGGCCGAGAAAAACGGCCTTGATCCTTTCCATTACGTATCACGTCAGGCCTTCTTTGGCTGTGTTGCGATGATGACGATGATCGCGGTGTCGATGATGTCGACCTTGATGGTGCGCCGCTTGGCGACCTTGATGTTTCTGGCCACGCTTGTGGCTTTGGTTATGTTGCCTGTGTTCGGGACGGATTTTGGCAAAGGGGCCACGCGCTGGTATTCGCTGGGCTTTGCCTCGGTGCAGCCGTCGGAGTTCCTCAAGCCTGTGTTTATCGTCACCTCCGCGTGGTTGATCGCCGGAGGTCAGGAGATCAACGGCCCGCCCGGCAAGCTTTATTCCTTCCTTCTTACTCTGGTGGTGGTGGGTTTTCTGGCGATGCAGCCCGACTTTGGCCAAGCCTGCTTGGTGCTGTTTAGCTGGGGCGTGGTGTATTTCGTTGCTGGCGCGCCGATGATCTTGTTGGCGGGCATGGCCGGTGCGGTGGTCTTCGCAGGCCTGACGGCGTATTCGCTGTCCGAGCACTTTGCCCGTCGTATCGATGGTTTCTTGACCGCCGAGGTCGATCCAACCACCCAATTGGGCTATGCCACAAACGCCATTCGCGAAGGTGGATACTTCGGTGTCGGCGTCGGCGAAGGCTCGGTGAAATGGTCCCTGCCTGATGCGCATACCGACTTCATTATCGCCGTGGCTGCCGAGGAATACGGCCTCGTTATGGTGCTGGCGATCATCGCACTCTATGCCATCTTCTCGGTGCGTTGCTTGCACCGTTTGATGAAAGAGCGTGACCCGTTCACGCGTCTCGCAGGCACCGGCCTTGTGGCGATGTTCTCCATGCAGGCCTTTATCAACATGGGTGTGGCTGTGCGTCTGCTGCCCGCCAAAGGCATGACGCTTCCCTTCGTCTCCAACGGTGGGTCATCGCTCATTGCAGGGGGCATTGCCCTTGGGATGCTGCTGGCCTTCACTCGTCAGCGCCCGCAAGACGAGATGCGCGATATCCTTCTGCGCCGCAGGGGGCAATGATGTCTGACGCGCCACTTTTGGTGATTGCCGCTGGCGGTACCGGCGGGCATATGTTCCCCGCGCAGGCCTTGGCCGAAGCAATGCTGGCGCGTGGTTGGCGGGTGAAACTGTCGACCGACGCGCGCGGGGCACGCTACACAGGCGGCTTCCCCCAAGATGTCTCTATCGAGCAAGTCAAATCGGCCACATTTTCCCGCGGCGGTGTGGCTGGCAAACTCGCAGCGCCCTTCAAACTGGCGGCGGGCGTGCTGTCGGCAATGATGGCGTTTCGCAAGGATCGGCCTTCCGCGGTGGTGGGCTTTGGCGGTTACCCAAGCTTTCCCGCCATTTCTGCGGCGACGTTGATGAAGCTGCCCCGCGCCATCCACGAGCAAAACGGCGTGCTGGGCCGCGTCAACCAAGTGTTCGCCAAACGGGTCAATGCGGTGGCTTGCGGCACATGGCCAACCGACCTTCCCGAAGGGGTGGAGGGGGTATTCACCGGCAACCCTGTGCGGGGCGCTGTGTTGGAGCGGGCCTCCGCGGGCTATATCTCGCCAGGCGATTACCCAATGAGCATCGTCGTGATTGGTGGCTCGCAGGGCGCGCGCATCCTCAGCGAGGTGGTGCCTGCGGCAATTGCCGCCTTGCCAGATGCCCTGAAAACCCACCTTCGTGTGGCCCATCAGGCTCGCGATGAAGACGCCGAGACCGCCGCCGCGACCTATGCGCAGGCCGGTATCGACGCTGAGGTGCAACCCTTCTTTGAGGATGTGCCCAGCCGTTTCGCCGAGGCGCAACTTGTGATCTCGCGCTCTGGCGCGTCATCGGTGGCGGATATTTCTGTCATCGGTCGCCCGTCAATTCTGGTGCCCTTCGCGGCCGCCACCGCGGACCATCAAACCGCCAATGCGCGTGGCTTGGTCGAGGCGGGTGCGGCAATTATGGTCCCAGAAAGCCAACTCACGCCAGACACGCTGGCGGCGAATATCGAAACCATCCTCACCAATCCCGACGGGGCGCTTAAGATGGTGCAGGCGGCCTTATCCGTCTCCCGCCCTGACGCCACCGAACGCTTGGTCGAAATTGTTGAAACTCTCGCAAAGAAGAGCAAATGAACGCATCCGCTACAAAACTCCCGTTAGAACTCGGCGCCATCCACTTCGTGGGCATCGGCGGCATTGGCATGTCCGGCATCGCCGAGGTGCTGTTGAACCTTGGCTACACGGTCCAAGGCTCCGACATGAAGACATCGAAAATTACCGATCGTCTGAGCAAGCTTGGCGCAACGATCTTTGAAGGCCAACGTGCCGAAAACTTGGTGAATGCGGATGTGGTCGTGATCTCTTCGGCCATTAAGCCTGGAAACGCCGAGCTGGACGAGGCCCGTCTCAAAGGCCTGCCGGTTGTGCGCCGCGCGGAAATGCTGGCCGAGTTGATGCGCCTGAAGTCCAACATCGCCGTCGCGGGCACCCACGGCAAAACGACGACGACCACCATGGTTGCGGCATTGCTGGACGCGGGCAACATCGACCCGACCGTGATCAATGGCGGCATCATTCACGCCTATGGCTCCAACGCACGGGTGGGGCAGGGCGAATGGATGGTGGTCGAAGCAGACGAAAGCGACGGCACTTTCAACCGGCTGCCAGCCACCATCGGTATCGTCACCAACATCGACCCAGAGCATATGGAGCACTGGGGCGACTTCGATACCCTGCGCAAAGGGTTTCTGGATTTCGTCTCCAATATTCCGTTCTACGGGTTGGCGGTTTGCTGCACGGATCACCCAGAGGTGCAGGCGTTGGTGGGCAAAATCACCGACCGCCGCGTGGTTACTTTCGGGTTTAACGCACAAGCCGATGTGCGGGCGATCAACCTGACCTATAAGGCGGGGGTGGCGCATTTCGATATCGCTTTGCAAAACGATGACATGGTGATCGAAGGCTGTTCCCTGCCCATGCCGGGGGATCACAATGTCTCTAACGCGCTTTCCGCCGTCGCGGTGGCGCGGCACCTTGGGATGAAGGCCGAGGAAATCAAAGACGCGCTGGCAAGTTTTGGCGGCGTGAACCGTCGCTTCACCAAGGTGGGCGAAGTTAACGGCGTCACCATCATCGACGATTACGGCCACCACCCCGTTGAAATCGCCGCCGTCCTCAAGGCCGCGCGTCAGGCGACCGAGGGCCGCGTTATCGCGATCCATCAGCCGCACCGCTTTTCCCGATTGCATTCGTTGTTTGACGACTTTTGCTCCTGTTTCAATGATGCTGATGTTGTGGGGATCGCGGATATCTTCGCCGCCGGTGAGGATCCGATCGAGGGCGCAGGTCGCGACGATCTGGTGGCAGGTTTGCTGCGCCACGGCCATCGCCACGCCCGCGCCGTGATCAACGAGGACGACCTGCTGCGCCTTGTTCGCGAGCAGGCCAAAGCCGGTGATATGGTTGTTTTGCTTGGGGCTGGTACCATCAGCGCATGGGCGAATGCTTTGCCCGCGCGCTTGGGTGATCCGTCATGAGCCTTTCCCTTCTGGCAGCATGCATCTGGGTCGTGGTGGCGAATGTCTCCGCCATGATCCCGTCAAATGACAATCTTTGGCGCAGGGCCTATGTGCTTATCGCCGTGGGGGTGCCGTTGCTGGGGTGGGTTACATATGAAAACGGCCCGTGGATCGGGTTGATCTGCTTGGCGGCGGGGGTGTCTGTTCTGCGGTGGCCCGTCCGCTACCTCGCGGGGTGGGTGAAGCGCAAAGCCGTCGGCGAGACCTCCGAATAGCGCAGCCTCAGCGTCTCGTAGCATAAGCGGCGCAATCTTGCCGTTGCAGCACGAGGACCGCGCCTTTGACCACCTGTGCGGGCCAGCCTGGTTTTTCGGTCAAACTGCAATTTTTTCAGTCAAACAACGAAGTCATGCGGCAAGATAGCCTGCGGGCGGGCAAAATTTATACCTGAGTGAAAAAGTCAGGTTGACATACCTTATTAAATTACTCAGATATATAACACGTCTAGCCACCCCAACCAGCATTGGGGAAGCCCGATTATCAATTGATGAAAGGACTTCCGAAATGCGTGATGCCGTTGAACATTTGAAACCCCACTCCACAGAGCGCGACAGCAGCTCTTTGACGCGTGAGGAAATCGCACTGGCGCAACTTCAGGCGGGGGTCAGTGAAGGCTTCAGCATGGAATGGCTGCTCAACTGCGCCTCTGCACATGATGCCAGAACACGTGATGCAAGTGCAAGGGAGCAAAGCTAATGTCTTTCCATTCCGCAAAAGAAGCAATGACGCCGGTGTCGAACATGTTGCCTACCTATTCGGCCCAAGAGCTGACCAAAGGCGCAGATCAGGCGCAGATCGTCCTCGGTGACCAGATATATACCCTGCGGATTACGCGTGCGGGCAAGCTGATCCTGACAAAATGACCGGCACGTTGGACAAGCGCGGCGGGGCGCCGGTGGGCTTCGTGACGGAGCTGGACGGGATCGAGGCGGCCTCGGTCATCTATTTGCGCCTTTGGTGCGATGGCCCTGACAGTCAGGCCAATGTCCGCAGGGACTTCATGTCTTCCCTTGGGGCCGCTCAAGGGCACAAGACGCTGAAATCATTTGAGGATCTCTGCAGTCTTTGCGCACGACACGGGCGCAGGCCCTTGATGCGGCATTCCATAAGCTGCAAGTGCCTCGGCTCCGATGAATCATGTTTTGCAAATTTCATCGGCGCGGCCGCCAACGGGGACCGCGAAGATGCCATGCTGATCGCAACTTTGCTGGTGCGTGCGGACGTCGCCCCGTTGATCACCTCCCTTGCAACCGACTTTGGGCTGGCGCTGAAGCAGATGAACCTGCGCGCCCCCAAACATATGGCTGGAGAGGCGTCTCGCCCTCCATCTCAATCCCCGACGTTTCACTGAAAGAAATCCCCATGAAATATGCCTGTCTGACCTCCACGGTGTTGTTTGTATCTGTTGCCGCGCCAGCCTTTGCCGTCGATAAGGCCGAGGTATTGAAAACCTATGCCGATATTGCCTTTGCGAAATACTCCGACAGTCTGACCACGGCCCAAAGGCTGCAAACCGCAGTGACCGCGCTGGTATCAGAGCCCTCTGCCGCGGCCTTGCAGGATGCCAAATCAGCGTGGCTGGCGGCGCGGGTCCCCTATCAGCAGACCGAAGTGTACCGCTTTGGGAACCCGATCGTCGATGACTGGGAGGGCAAAGTAAATGCTTGGCCGTTGGACGAGGGCCTGATCGACTATGTGGATGCCTCTTATGGCGGCGCGTCCGATGAAAACGAATTTGCGGCATTGAATGTGATTGCGAACCCGAGGTTCACCCTGTCTGGCAAAGCCATTGACGCGACGAAGATCACACCGGCGCTTTTGGAAGGCTCTTTGCAAGAAGCCGACGGTATCGAGGCGAATGTTGCAACCGGATATCACGCCATCGAATTCCTGTTGTGGGGGCAAGACCTCAACGGGCATGCGGCAGGGGCTGGGAACAGGTCATGGACCGACTACGCCAAGGGGGCGGCCTGCACCAATGACAACTGCGACCGTCGCGGCGAATACCTTGGCGCGGCCACCGAGTTGTTGGTCACTGATCTGGAATGGATGGCGGCTCAATGGGCGGATGGCGGGGCGGCGCGAGCTGTGTTGACGGCCGACACGACCGCAGGCCTTGCGGCCATCTTGTCGGGGATGGGGTCTTTGTCTTACGGCGAAGTCGCCGGTGAGCGGATGCGCCTTGGTGTGATGTTGAACGACCCTGAGGAGGAACACTCCTGCTTTGCCGACAACACTCACAATGACCACTACTACGACGGGTTGGCCGTCCAGAATGTCTACCTTGGCACCTATGTGCGCAGCGACGGCACATTGGTCACCGGCCCGTCACTGGCGGATTTGGTGGCGCTAAAAGACCCCGCATTGGATGTTGAAATGCAGACCAAGTTGAGCCGGACGATGATGTCTTTGGGGCGGATCAAAACAACCGCCGAGGCGGGGTTTGCATATGATCAAATGCTGGAACGCGGCAATGCCGCAGGGGAGTCGCTGATTATGGGCCGGCCCTTGCGGACAATCGCCCCGAAGCCCGCGCAACAGGGCGGGAATGGCGCACACCGCCGCTTTGGGGGGTGGGGTTGACCCAGCAGGTCAGCGGCCACAGCACCTTTTTGCATGATGGTCGGGCGCGGTCTCTTTTGGAGGCGGTGCTTTGGCACGGGGGCGAGGCGCAGTCGCAGCGCGATGCGGTGCGCGCCATGGAAACCGGCGACCGTGAGGCGTTGGTCAAATTTCTGGAAAGCCTGTGAAGCCCGTCGCAGTGTGCTTGGCGCTGTTGGTCACGCCGGTCGTGGCCGCCGCCGACCCGATCCCCGACATCGTGGATCGCCATATATTGCCCAAGTTCCACCTTCTCGCACAAAGAACCAAAGCCCTGTCGGGGGCGGCGCACCAAGAGTGCGACCCGCGCTCTGCGGCCCTGAGGGCGGCTTATGGGGCGGCCTTTGATGCGTGGGTGTCGGCCAGTCACCTGCGCTTCGGCCCGACAGAGGTGAATGATCGTGCCTTCGCGCTGGCCTTCTGGTCCGATAAGCGCGGGGCCACACCGCGCGCCTTGACCGCGCTACTGACCCAAGAGGATTCCATCGCCACCTCTGCACAAACCTATGCCGAGGCCTCTGTCGCGGCGCGGGGGGTCTACGCCTTGGAATATCTGCTCTATGATGAGGCGTTGATCTCAATGGCGGGGGCGACCTATCGCTGCGCGTTGCTTCAAGCCGTTAGCGCCGATATGGCCGCCAGTGCATCTGCCATCTATGAGGACTGGCAATCGGATTTTGCCGCCAAGCTGCGGTCCCCCGAACCCGCAGCGGTCTACCGCAGCCCCGCCGAAGTCCTGCAAGTTCTGTTCAAATCGCTTTCGACAGGCCTTCAATTTACCTCCGAGACCCGCCTTGGGCGACCTTTGGGGCGCTTTGATCGTCCACGCCCCGCGCGGGCAGAGGCGCGCCGGTCCGGACGGTCGTCGCGACATGTGCAGATGAGCCTCGCGGCGCAGCAAGACCTCGCGCTGCGGCTTGCTGGGGATGAGGCCGAGCTGCGCGCCAAGCTGCAGGCAGGTTTCATGCGCGCACTCTTGCAACTGGCTGATCTGCAGGATCCGGTGTTTGAGGGCGTGGCGGACCCCCAGTCCCGTCTAAAGATAGAGTCGTTGCAACAATCCGTTGATGCCATCCGCGCCATTGTGCGCGAGGACTTGGGCCCGAAGCTTGGGGTGACGGTCGGTTTTAACGCGCTGGACGGGGATTGAGATGCCAAAGACAGGGGTGCGCCGACGCCAGTTTCTCAGCGGACTTCTGGCAACGGGGCTTTTGCCCAAGTCAACTTGGGCGGACGCGGGGGCACCAGTCTTCCTTGCGGCGGCTGCGCGGCCCGATGGTCGCTTTTTGCTGTGCGGGATTGGTGCCGATCTGGCGATCCGGCTTGAGCTGCCACTCCCTGCGCGCGGCCATGATGCAGCGACCCACCCGACGCGCCCCGTCGGACCGCGTGGTGGGCTGCGCGGCGGCAGGCGCTCAAAGCTGGCATGGGACAATCACCTCATCCCCGTGTGCCCCACATAAATCCGCTGGTTGGGACGGCGGGCATTGTCGCGGTCGAAGGAGATTTTCCCTTGCCCAAGGCGGGCTTGGGATTTAGCACAAATCCATGACAGATTTTCCGACGCCTCGCGGGGTTTTGACCCCTGATCGCCCATTGGCGGATCTCACTTGGTTGCGCGTTGGCGGCCCCGCATTGGCATTGTTCCAACCAGCGGATCACGATGATCTGGCTGACTTTTTGCGCGACCTTGATGGCGAAATCCCTGTGTTTCCGATGGGGGTGGGGTCTAACCTGATCGTGCGGGATGGCGGGGTGGATGCCGTGGTGGTCCGCTTGGGGCGCGGCTTCAATGGCATCACATTTGACGGCACTCGCGTGATTTGTGGTCCGGCTGCGCTGGATGCACATGTTGCGCGGAAGGCGGCGGACCAAGGCTTGGACCTCACCTTTTTGCGCACCATCCCGGGGGCTATTGGCGGTGCTATCCGTATGAACGCGGGCTGCTATGGCTCCTATGTGGCGGATGTGTTCGTCGAGGCCACAGCGATTGCGCGCGATGGTCAAAGGGTGACGCTCAGCGCAGAAGATTTGAACTTCGGGTATCGCTCCTCGGATTTGCCCGAGGGCATGGTGATCGTGGAGGTCGTGTTGCAGGCCCCTCAGGGTGATCCCGAAAGCTTGCACGCCCGCATGGTTGAGCAGCTGGCAAAGCGCGACGCGACACAGCCGACCAAGGACCGGACCGCCGGCAGCACCTTTCGCAATCCCGCGGGCTTCTCGTCGACAGGGCAGGCGGATGACACCCATGAGCTGAAAGCATGGAAAGTCATCGATGATGCGGGCCTGCGGGGCCACAGCCTCGGGGGCGCTCAGATGAGCGAAAAGCATCCGAACTTTTTGATCAATACCGGCGGGGCCACGGCGGCTGATTTGGAAGATTTGGGCGAGTTGGTGCGGAAAAGGGTTCTCAAACATAGCGGAATAGAGCTACAATGGGAGGTGCTTCGGGTAGGTAAACGCTAACCCAAGCATGGACTAACTAAATATAGGGGTCATGAAGATCCCAGACACATAATAAGCCCCACAAAGGGGCAATTGAGGCGGATATGTCGAGCAGGGCAATTCGCAAAGTGGTGGTAATTAAGGGCGGCCCCTCTGCAGAGAGGGAAGTTTCGCTGTCCTCTGGGCGTGATTGCGCCACCGCATTGCGTGAAACGGGCTATGAAGTGACAGAACTGGACGCGGGTCCGGATTTGGCTGCACGCCTGTCGGAAATCCAGCCAGATGTTGTGTTCAACGCGCTCCATGGTCGCTGGGGCGAAGATGGCTGCGTGCAAGGCCTGCTGGAGTGGATGCGCATTCCCTATACGCATTCGGGCGTTTTGGCGTCTTCGACCGCGATGGACAAAGAACGCACCAAACAAATTTTCCGCGAGGCCGCTTTGCCGGTCTGCTACAGCGTGCTGGCCTCCAAGGAAGATGTGATGGCCGCACATGTCATGCCGCCCCCATATGTCGTGAAGCCTTTCAACGAGGGGTCCTCGGTTGGGGTCTATCTGGTAAACGAAGCCGCAAATGGCCCGCCGGTATTGGCGGACGATATGCCCGATGTGGTGATGGTAGAGGCCTTCGCCCCCGGACGAGAGCTGACCACCACTGTCGTTGGGGATCGTGCATTATGTGTGACCGACATCCTGACGGATGGGTGGTATGATTATGATGCGAAATACGTCGATGGCGGCTCGCGCCATGTCGTCCCCGCAGAAATCCCCGCCGAAATCACCGAGCTGTGCAAAGACTACGCCCTGCGGGCCCATAAGGCATTGGGCTGCCGCGGCGTGACGCGAACAGATTTTCGCTGGGATGAAAGCAAGGGTGTGGACGGGTTGATCCTGCTGGAAACCAACACCCAGCCGGGTATGACGCCGACGTCCCTGACGCCCGAACAGGCGCAGCATGAAGGCATGACAATGGCGGAGCTGTGCCAATGGATGGTGGAGGACGCGTCATGCGACCGATAAACCCGTTCAAACAAACGCAGCCCGCAAATGATCCGGCTCCAAGCCGCTGGGCCTACCGGATGGAGCGCCTTTGGCTGACCCCGTCCTTTCGCCGCATTGTGCGCGTGGGAATGCCGACGTTTCTGGTGGCGGCCTCATTGGGGTTGTATTTCTCCAATGAGAAACGCCAAGTGGCGATTGCTGAAAAATATGCGGAAATTCGACGCTCCGTGGAGGAGCGCCCAGAGTTTATGGTCAAGCTCTTGGCCATCGACGGGGCATCGGCGGGGCTGAATAGCGCCATTCGCGAAGTGATGCCGGTGGATTTGCCGTTGTCGAGCTTTGATCTTGATCTGGAGGCCATGCGCAAGCAGGTCGAAAGCCTTGATGCGGTGAAACGTGTGGACGTGCGGGTGCGCGCGGGCGGCCTGTTGCAAATTAATGTGGAAGAGCGGGTGCCTGCGGTTGTCTGGCGTGGCCCCGACGGCTTGGAGCTGCTGGACGTTGGCGGCCACCGTGTCTCGGCGCTGCAAAGCCGCGCTGCACGCCCCGACTTGCCCTTGATCGCAGGCGAAGGCGCAAATGTCGCCGTGCCCGAAGCGTTGGCCCTGTTGGAACGCACAACCCCGATCCGCGACCGCGTTCTGGGCATTGTGCGCATATCAGAGCGCCGCTGGGACGTCGTCTTGAACCGCTCGCAACGCATTATGTTGCCGCCGCTTCAGCCCGATCTGGCGCTGGACCGCGTCTTGGCGCTGAACGAGGCGCAAGACCTGCTCAAGCGTGACGTGACCCATATCGACATTCGCAATCCCGACAGACCCACACTTCGTATGACCTCTGACGCGCTGGACAGCATGCGTGAAATGCAGGGCATCAAAGTGAACAGCAACCAATAACGAGAGACAAACGTCCCATGACCGATCTGTACCAATCTCAACGCGCCATGAGAAACAAACGCCAAGCTGCCATGCAGCGGGGGGTTATTGCGGTGTTGGATGTGGGGTCGTCCAAAATTGCCTGCTTGGTGTTGCGCTTCGATGGGCCGGAAAGCTTCCGCGACAGCGACGGGATCGGGTCAATGGCGGGGCAGTCGTCTTTTCGGGTGATCGGGGCCGCAACGACGCGGTCGCGCGGGGTGCGCTTTGGCGAAATCGACGCAATGCACGAGACAGAACGGGCCATTCGCACCGCAGTGCAGGCGGCGCAAAAAATGGCAGGCGTTCGGGTGGATCACGTGATTGCGTGTTTTGCGGGGGCGAAGCCGCGGTCTTATGGTTTGGCGGGCAGTGTTGATCTGCATGACGGCGCGGTGACAGATAACTGCGTGGCGCGGGTTTTGTCGTCTTGCGATGTGCCAGACTACGGTGAGAACCGCGAAATCCTGCACGCACAGCCGGTGAACTTTGCGGTGGACCACCGCTCGGGTCTGGGGGATCCGCGTGGGCAGGCGGGCAACTCCTTGTCGGTTGATATGCATATGCTGTCGGTGGATCGCGCGCCCATCGAGAACCTTCTTTACTGTATTAAACGTTGCGATCTGGAACTCGCGGGCATCGCGTCCTCCAGCTATGCGGCGGGGATTTCGTCGCTGGTGGAGGACGAGCAAGAGCTGGGGGCGGCCTGTATCGATCTGGGTGGCGGCTCCACCGGCATTTCGATCTTTATCAAGAAACACATGATCTATGCAGACACCGTGCGCATGGGCGGGGATCACGTCACGTCGGATATTTCCCAAGGCCTGCAAGTGCCTATGCCCACCGCCGAGCGGATCAAAACCTTCTACGGCGGGGTGCAGGCCACGGGTATGGATGACCGCGATATGATCGACCTCAGCTCGGACACTGGCGATTGGGAACATGATCGCCGCACGGTCAGCCGCGCCGAGGTGATCGGCGTGATGCGCCCGCGTATGGAAGAAATTCTGGAAGAGGTCCGTGTGCGTCTGGACGCCGCTGGCTTTGAGCATTTGCCAAGCCAGCGCATTGTGTTGACCGGCGGGGCGTCGCAACTGCCGGGCCTCGATGGTTTGGCGACACGTATTCTGGGCCAGCAAGTGCGCCTTGGTCGCCCGCTGCGTGTGCAAGGCTTGCCGCAGTCGGTCACAGGGCCGGGCTTTGCCTCGGCCGTGGGCACCTGCTTGTTCGCAGCACATCCCCAAGACGAATGGTGGGATTTCGATATTCCGGTGGAAGGCTATCCGGCCCGTTCGCTGAAGCGTGCGGTGAAATGGTTCAAAGACAACTGGTAGGACGATAGCAATGGCACGAGGCGCAGGCGGATCAGACGGTGGCACAGGCAGTTTCCTGCTTGGCTTTGTGATGATGTGCGCGGGGGGCTATATGCTGCTCAACGGGATCATCGTGCGGCCGCAGTTCGGCATGGGCATGGTGGCGTTCCGCTTGGGCGGGTTGCCGGTGACGTCTGGAATGATCTTGGTGCCGTTTATCTTTGGTGTGGGCATGATTTTCTACAACTCGAAGAACTACATCGGTTGGGGTTTGGCGGCGGCGTCGCTCATCGGTTTGGTCTTTGGGGTGATCGCCAATATCAACCTGCAACTGGTCCGCATGAGTGCCTTTGACCTGCTGGTGATCCTGATCTTGCTGGTCGGCGGCATCGGGCTATTCTTGCGGTCGCTGAAAGAGAAGAAAGACGTCACAAAGGACGCGTGACTCCCCCCGATTTCTGGGGTAGAATCTACATGTTGTCCGTAAGAGGCAAAACAGGCCGAGCAGTGGCCCCCAAATCAAAGAGATGATTCCGTGTGAATTGCAGCGCGCGGTCGATGTTCTTGCTTTGTCTTGTGCCTGAAGGCACAGCTTCCGCCATATATCCACAATTAAGCGAAATATCGCCGAATTAACCCTGATAATTCCCATATTTTGTGGCATAAATGCCTTTTTCGCGTGACGTCAGCCCATTGTATCGATAGGATTTACCGAAACGAGGCTTAAACATAAGGGTCAAGACGGCCCATTTTCGTGAAAAGTACACACACCTTATTCTACAGCGGGCGGACCCACTTATGACACTTAATCTTCGGATGCCGGAACAAGCAGATCTCAAACCACGTATCACCGTCTTCGGTGTCGGCGGGGCAGGCGGCAACGCCGTCAACAACATGATCGAGAAAGAGCTTGATGGCGTCGAGTTCGTGGTTGCCAACACTGATGCGCAAGCACTTCAGCAGGGCAAAGCCCCAGCGAAGATTCAGATGGGTGTCAAAGTGACCGAAGGTCTGGGTGCCGGTGCGCGCGCAACCGTTGGTGCAGCAGCCGCTGAAGAAAGCATCGAGGAAATCGTCGACCACCTCGCTGGCGCGCACATGTGCTTCATCACGGCCGGTATGGGCGGTGGTACTGGGACCGGTGCCGCACCGATCATCGCACAAGCTGCCCGCGAGCTTGGCGTTTTGACTGTGGGTGTTGTCACCAAGCCGTTCCAATTCGAGGGCGGCAAGCGCATGAAGCAAGCCGAAGACGGCGTTGAACAGCTGCAAAAGGTTGTCGACACGCTGATCATCATCCCGAACCAAAACCTGTTCCGCCTTGCCAATGAGAAAACGACCTTCACCGAAGCCTTCTCCATGGCGGATGACGTGTTGTATCAAGGTGTTAAAGGCGTCACCGACCTGATGGTGCGTCCTGGCCTGATCAACCTCGACTTTGCGGACGTTCGCGCCGTGATGGATGAGATGGGCAAAGCCATGATGGGCACAGGCGAGGCCGAAGGCGAAGATCGCGCGATCCAAGCTGCGGAAAAAGCCATCGCCAACCCGCTGCTGGATGAAATTTCCCTGCGCGGTGCCAAAGGCGTTCTGATCAACATCACCGGTGCGCATGACCTGACCCTGTTCGAGCTGGACGAAGCGGCCAACCGTATCCGTGAAGAAGTGGACCCAGAGGCGAACATCATCGTGGGCTCGACCTTGGATACCTCCATGGAAGGCAAGATGCGTGTCTCCGTCGTGGCCACTGGCATCGAAGCAACCGAAGAATTGCTGGCAACTCCGGTAACACGCCGGTCCTTGGCCGCACCATTGACCTTGGAGCGCGCCGAGCCAACGCCGCAACCAATGCCTGAAACAGCGCAAGCCCCAGCGGCTGCTCCTGCAGCACCGACACCAGCCTATGAGCAACCCGCCGTGGCAGAGCCTTCCTTGTTTCAAGCGGCCCAGCCAGCGGTAGCCGAAGACGAGTTGCCAGAGCCCGTATACACCCCTGCGCCAGCACCGGCCTATCAACCTGCCGCTGCTGCAGAACCTGCGCAGCCTGTGTTCCAATCGCGTCAGCCTACAGCTGGCACACCAACACCAGAAGCCATGCAGCGTTTGCGTGCAGCCGTTGGCCGCAACCCTGGTCGCGAGCAAACAGCGCATCAATACGAAGAAGAAGTTGTTGAACCGCAGACCGAAAAGCAGCGTTTCGGGATTAACTCCTTGATTGGTCGCATGACCGGATCTGCAGAAGGGGAGGCTCCAGCCGCTCCTCAGCAGCCGCGCGTGGCTCCTCCAGCGGCGCCGCAACCACAGGCGAAAGCCGACCCAGAGCAAGAGAAGATCGAAATTCCGGCCTTCCTGCGCCGTCAGGCAAACTAAAACATACGCAATATTGCGACGTTTCAAGGCCGGGCTCTGCTCGGCCTTGTTCGTTTTTAGGTAATGTTTTCAAAGGGCTTACCCTATTGTGACAGAATGTGACGGGAATGTTGCAAACAGTCATAAAGAGTGAGTTGTGACATCGCCCTTCACCCCATAATTTAGCGCAAACGAAATGGTCCCATGGGGCCAGTGACGCGTAGTGAAACAAACGAAGCCATATCGGCTTTATCGGGGGTCTTGGGTGCAAGCCACTTTGACACAGACAATCAGCTTTGAGGGCGTCGGCCTGCACTCCGGCGCGCCGGTTCGCATGGACGTGCACCCTGCCGCTGCTTGCTTTGGCATCTGGTTCAAACGCACCGACGTCACCGACGCGGACAATATGATCCGCGCAATCTACACCGCCGTTGGTGCCAAACCGCTGTGCAGCGAAGTTACCAATGCTGCGGGTGTCGGGGTTTCCACGGTTGAACACATCATGGCCGCCCTTGCAGGCTGCGGTATCCACAACGCCTTGATCGAGGTGAATGGCCCCGAAGTGCCGATTATGGACGGCTGCTCTGCTGATTTTGTCCGCGCCATTGTTGAAACAGGTGCGCGCAAGCAGGCCGCACGGCTTCACGCCATTGAGGTGCTGTCTCCGGTTATCGTCGAAGAGAATGGCGCCATGGCCATGCTGACCCCTGCGGGTGGTTTGGAAATTGATTTTCACATCGACTTCTCTGATGCCGCAATCGGGCGCCAGCATATGGCCTTGGACATGCGCAACGGAACATTTGTTCGTGAGCTGTCCGACAGCCGGACCTTCTGCCGCAAGGCGGATATCGACACAATGCACGCCAATGGACTGGCCCTTGGCGGCACTTATGAAAATGCGGTTGTCATTGATGGTGATGACGTGCTCAGCCCAGGTGGCTTGCGCCACAAGGATGAGGCCGTTCGCCATAAGATGTTGGATGCGTTGGGAGATTTGGCTTTGGCGGGGGCTCCGATCTTGGGGCGCTACACAGGGGTCAAGGCCGGTCACGCGATGACAAACAAGCTTCTGCGCAAGATGTTTGCCAACCCGTCCTCTTATCGCTTTGTGCCTTGCACCCCTGAACAAGCGGCGCGTTTGCCGGGTGTTGGCGTGCGTAAGGCCGATTTGGCGCTCGTCGCTTAATCCATCATAAAGGCGTTTTGCCCTGCAAAGAGATGTGCTAGACCATCGCAAAGAGGCCGTGAACCGGACACCGGGGCGGTCAAACAAAGAGGTTAGCGGTCAATGACAGGGCGCAACAGGTATATCATACGAACAGTCACGGCGTTTGCGCTGGTGGCCAGCCTATCCGCTTGTGGAAAGCGCGATGGTGACGGATTCCTTGCGAATTTCTGGGGCTCGAAGGCAGAGGCCCCGCTGGAGACATTCGGTCCCGAAGAAATTTACAAACGCGCTGAGTTCGAGTTGGAGCAAAGCGACGTTGATGAGGCCGTTCGCCTGTTTGGCGAGGTAGAGCGCCTGTATCCCTATTCCGAATGGGCCAAGCGTGCGTTGATCATGCAGGCTTTTTCCTATCACGCAGATCGCGACTATGAAAATTCCCGCGCCACGGCGCAGCGGTTCCTTGATTTCTACCCCGCCGATGATGACGCGCCCTATGCGCAGTATCTTCTTGCGATCAGCTATTATGATCAAATCGACCAAGTGGGGCGGGACCAAGGCCTGACATTCCAAGCCCTGCAAGCCCTGCGCACGGTGATCGAACGCTACCCAGACAGCGAATACGCCAAGTCTTCGGTGCTGAAGTTCGACCTTGCGTTTGACCATCTTGCGTCAAAGGAAATGGAAATCGGCCGCTACTACCTCAAGCGGGGGCATTATCCCGCTGCGATCAACCGCTTTCGGGTGGTGGTTGAGGAGTTCCAAACAACCTCTCACACCGCAGAGGCATTGCACCGTTTGGTCGAATCCTACCTGTCTTTGGGCCTGACGGACGAGGCGCAAACGGCGGGTGCAATTTTGGGCCACAACTTCCAATCCACTGGCTTCTATCAAGACAGCTACAACCTTCTTCAAGGGCGCGGGCTGGAACCGGAGGCCGCAGGCAAAGGCTGGTTGCAGGACATCTACCGTCAGGTAATCCGGGGCCGGTGGCTGTAGCATACGGCGGGGCAAGCCCCGCTCCTTCGCAGGTGACCTAGATGCTGCGCTCGCTTGATATTCGCGACATGTTGATCATTGACCGGCTGGAACTGGAGTTTCAGGCCGGTCTCAATGTTTTGACCGGTGAAACCGGTGCCGGTAAATCCATCTTGCTCGACTCTCTGGGGTTCGTTTTGGGATGGCGCGGGCGGGCCGAGCTGGTGCGCTCCGGCGCTGAGAAAGGCGAGGTCACGGCGCAGTTCGACCTCCCCTCGGGCCATCCGGCATGGGCGGTGTTGGAAGAGGCGGGCTTCGATCACGACGGAGAGCTGATTTTACGCCGCACCAATTACCCCGACGGGCGTAAACAGGCCTATATCAACGACCGCCGGACCTCTGGCGAGTTGCTGCGCGCGCTGTCGGAAACTTTGGTCGAATTGCACGGCCAACATGACGACCGCGGCATCCTAAACCCCAAAGCCCACCGCGAAATGCTGGATAGTTTCGCTGGGGTGGACCTATCCAAGCTGGCCAAACGTTGGCAGGCGCTGACGGCAGCGAAACGGGCGTTAAAGCGAGCCGAGAAAGCCTTGGATGAAATCCGCGCAGAGGAGGAGTTTCTGCGCCACGCGGTGTCGGAATTGGACGCCATCGATCCACAACCTGGCCAAGAGGCAGAGCTGGACGTGAAGCGCCGCCAGATGCAGGCAGGGGAACGCATTCGGGATGATATTTCCAAGGCTCTTCAGGCGCTTGGCCTGAACGGAGCGGAGGGCATGACCAATGATGCCGCGCGGTGGCTGGATGGTGTCTCGGATCAGGCCGAGGGCCAGCTGGATGCGCCTTTGGCGGCGTTGGAGCGGGTGCTGCATGAGTTGAACGATGCTCACCAAGGGGTGGAAGCGGTGTTGGATCATCTGCAGTTCGACCCGTTGGAGCTGGAGCAGGTGGAAGAGCAGCTTTTCGCCCTACGCGGCTTGGCCCGTAAGCATGATGTTCTGGCGGACGATCTGGCGACCTTTGCGCAGGGGTTGCGCATCCGACTGGCCGCATTGGACGGCGGCGAAGATGAATTGGCGGACCTGCAAAATTCCCTGACCGAAGCTTCGGCAAAATACCAAGAAGAAGCCGACCGGATCACCAAACAACGCCAAGCAGCCGCAATCAAACTGGACGCGGCCATGGGGGCTGAACTTGCTCCGTTGAAAATGGAACGCGCGGTGTTCAAAACCGATGTAACGCCGGAGCCATCTGGGCCCGACGGCCAAGACGACGTCTCTTTCACCGTGGCCACAAATCCGGGTGCGCCCTCTGGCCCATTGAACAAAATTGCATCGGGCGGAGAGCTGTCGCGCTTTTTGCTGGCGCTGAAAGTCTGCCTGTCGGGCACGACCGAAGGCGTCACGATGATCTTCGACGAAATCGATCGTGGGGTCGGCGGCGCAACTGCGGATGCCGTCGGGCGCAGGCTGAAGTCACTGGCCGAGGGGGCGCAGGTGTTGGTGGTGACGCATTCGCCGCAAGTCGCGGCCTTGGGCGGGCATCACTGGCGGGTTGAAAAACAGGTGCGCGACGAGCAGACATTCTCGACGGTGATCCCATTGGACGAACCCGCCCGCATCACCGAGATCGCCCGCATGGTGTCAGGTGACACGATCACAGATGCCGCAAAAGACGCCGCGCGGTCGCTGTTGAAAGTCTAGTCCCCTAGACCCCATCCGGCCTTTGTCCTATGACGATAGGACGTAACGCTAGGCACTGGGGACTTATGGCCGAGCAACCTTCACCGAACGATCCTGAGCGCGGCTTTCTGCGCGCTCAATGTGACGACGCGCTGTGCGCCATGAACAATGGCATTCACCTCATTCGCAAGAAAGGCCCGTCGCAACTTCAGTTTTGGTTCATCGCGCTGCTGATTGGGATTGCGGCCGGTTTGGCGGCTTTGGTGTTTCGCAAAGGCATCGCGGCCATCCAAGGTGTGCTTTATGACGCGAAAGACGTGCGGGCGCTGCAGGAATTCGCCACCGACCTAGAGTGGTACTGGATTGTGTTAATCCCCATCTCTGGCGGGTTGCTAACCGGCTGGATTTTGCACCGCTTTACCGATGATGGACGGGTGCGCTCGGTCGCGGATGTGATCGAGGGGTCGGCGCTGCACAATGGTCGGGTCGAAAAACGCGCAGGGCTGGCTTCGGCGGCGGCTTCGGTCATTACGCTGGGCACCGGTGGCTCGTCAGGTCGTGAGGGGCCTGTGGTGCATTTGGCGGCTGTGATTTCCAGCTGGGTTTGCGGGCTTATCAAAGCCGATGGCATCACGGGACGCGACCTGTTGGGCTGCGCGGTGGCGGCGGCTGTTTCGGCATCGTTTAACGCACCAATAGCGGGGGCGCTATTCGCCCTGGAGGTCGTGCTGCGTCACTTTGCGGTGCATGCTTTCGCCCCGATTGTGATCGCCTCGGTGGCGGGGACGGTGATAAACCGTTTGGCCTTTGGCGATGTCACCGAATTCGTGCTGCCGTTGAACACCACGCTTGATTTCTATGTGGAGCTACCGGCCTTCATTCTGTTGGGCCTGACCAGCGGGCTGATTGCGGTGGCCTTGATGCGCGCGATCTTTTGGGCGGATGACGTGGGAAACCATGTTCAGAAGGTGACCGGAATGCCGCGCTGGCTGCGTCCTGCCTGTGCTGGGGCGATGCTCGGAATTCTGGCGGTTTGGTTTCCGCATATTATCGGGGTGGGCTATGGCACGACATCGGCGGCCCTGACCGGAGAGCTGATTTTCCATGAGGCGGTTATCTTTGCCGTTTTAAAGGTCGCGGCTGTGGCCATCACCATGGCGGGGCGCATGGGCGGCGGGGTGTTTTCCCCTGCGCTGATGGTGGGGGCGCTCACGGGGCTGGCCTTTGGGGGAATCGCGACCAGCGTGTTCCCCAATGTGTCAGGGTCGGAAACCCTCTATGCTTTGGCGGGGATGGGGGCGGTTGCGGCGGCGGTCTTGGGGGCGCCGATCTCAACCACGCTGATTGTGTTCGAGCTGACGGGGGATTGGCAAACGGGCCTTGCGGTGATGGTGGCGGTGTCGCTGTCAACGGCGCTGGCCAGCGGGCTGGTGGACCGCTCGTTCTTCTTGACGCTGTTGGAGCGTCGTAACGTGCATCTGGCGGCGGGCCCGCAGGCCTATCTGTTGTCGATGTTTCGGGTGCAAAACGTGATGCGCGATAGTGATCATTCCGATCCGGCCTCGGATGATGACATCTGGAAGCTGCTGGAGCAGGGGGTCTTCATAGACCCCAATGCCACGCTGGAAGATGCCATGCCGCTGTTTGAGAGCCGCAACTATGCCTTTATACCTGTCGCGACGATGGGCGCGGAGGGGGAAGCCCCCACCATTCTGGGGGCGTTGTTTCAGGTGGATGCGCTAAAGCAGTATAATCGCGCCTTGGCTGCGACCGCCGCAGAAGAGCATTCCTGACTATACAGCCTCGACGGTGACTTTGTCGGTGTAGAACGCCAGATGGCCCGCAATGGCCTCCAAGCCGTCCAGTGGGGCTTCATAGGACCATGCCGCGTCCTTGATCGGCCCGCTTTTGGCTTGCAACGTGTAGTAGCTGGCGTCCCCTTTATGGGGGCAATGGCTGCTGGTGTCGGTCTTGTCAAAGAACGCCATGGCCAGATCCGCGCGCGGAACATAGAGCACCGGTGCCAAATCACCTTCCTGCAGTTCAACCACATTGCTGCTTTCACCAAGGACAGCTCCCGCGGCACGGATGGAGTATTTGCCGGTTGCATTGCGCAATTTTATGTTACTGGCCATGGTAAAAGCCCCTCTTCTAGCTGTCATTTATGCTGAAGGCGGAACATTACATTTTCATGAAGCTTTGGGAAGCGATGTCTTAGAGTGGTTTTGTCGCAGCCATCAGCCAGTCACGCGAGGCACCTTGCACCTTCAGTGTCGCGGCAATTTTGGCGTGGTAGTCGTCGATCCACTGACGCTCTGACGGGGCCAACATATCGGTGGCAATCAATCGGCGGTCAAAGGGCACCCATGTGAGCGTCTCGAAGCTGAGCTGGTCGCGGTTGTCCCCCAGTTTCGGGGCCTCTTGCACGACAATCAGGTTTTCGATGCGGATGCCAAACGCCCCTTCACGGTAGTAGCCTGGTTCGTCCGACAATATCATGCCCGGCTCAAGCGGGACCTGCGAGATGCGGCTGATGCGGGCGGGGCCCTCGTGAACGCATAGGTAGGAGCCCACGCCGTGGCCGGTGCCATGGTCATAGTCCAACCCGTGACGCCAAAGGGGGGCGCGCGCCAGCGCATCTAAGTCGCGCCCCGCCACACCGCGCGGGAAGCGTGCCGCTGCCAGTGCAATCATGCCTTGCAACACAAGGGTGTAGCACTCTTGTTGTTCGCGGGTGGGGGTGCCCATCACCACGGTGCGGGTGATATCCGTGGTGCCATCGACATATTGCCCGCCACTGTCGACAAGCAGCAATTCGCCGTCTTGCACGGCGCGGTTGGAGGTTTGGGTGCAGCGGTAATGTACGATCGCCCCGTTCGGGCCAGCCCCCGCGATGGTGTCAAAGCTGATGTCGCGCAGGGCGTTTGTCTCCGAGCGAAACCCTTCCAAGGCAGTGACGACGTCGATCTCTGTTAGTCCGGCCTTTTGGGTCTCCAGCCAAGCGAGGAAATGCACCATGGCATGGGCGTCGCGCATATGTGCGGCCCGCGCCCCTTTGATTTCGGTGGGGTTTTTGCAGGCCTTGGGCAGGATGCAGGGGTCGTCGGCAAAGACCACCTCGGCGGTGATGGTTTGCGACACGATCGCGGGTGCGGTGGCTTTGTCGACTTGGAGCGTGCCAGTGAGGGTCGACAGGTGCTCAAGGAACATATCGGGCGCAAAGACCCGAACATCCGCGCCCAAATGCCCGCCCAACTCCGAGAGCTTTTCCGAGGCCACGAAGAGATCAACACTGGCGTCGGCATGCAAGACCGCAAAGCAGTGAGGCACGGGGTTGCGTTGAATGTCAGTGCCGCGAATGTTGAGCAGCCACGCAATGCTATCGGGTAATGTCAGCACCGCCGCGTCATGTTGGGCGGCCTTCAAGGCCACTGCCAATCGCTGGCGTTTGGCGGCATGGGTCTCACCGGCAAGCTCGATCGGGTGCTCGATGATTTTGCCCATCGGGGGGGCAGGGCGATCGTGCCAAATGCGGTCAACCAAGTTGGCAGATGGAACAAGCGTTACTCCCGCTGTCTCAAGTGCGTCCACCTCCGCACGGGTGTGCAGCCAAGGGTCATAGGCCATGCGGTGCGAGGCTGGCAGATGCTCCTTCAACCACGGGCCTGCCTTGGTTTCGGGCCAGTCTACGGGGGTGAAGTTTTCCAGATCAACCTGCGCTTTCACCTGCACACGGTAGCGCCCGTCGACAAACACGCCAGCCAGATCCGTCAGGACGGCGCAAAACCCCGCCGATCCGGTAAAGCCGGTCAGCCAAGACAGCCGGTCATCGCAGGCGGCGACATATTCCCCCTGATGCGCGTCGGCGCGTGGGACGATAAAGCCGTCAAACCCTTCGGCTGCAAGCTCGCGGCGCAGAGCCTTCAGGCGCGGTGGCCCTTGTTCGGGGGAGGTTGCGTCGTCGAAGGTCTGAAACATAAGTCAGGTCCATTTAGCTGGCGCGCTTCATTCCCATTACGCGGGCGCGGGCCCGTGGGTCGCTGTCAAACAAGGCCGCCAATTGTTCGGTCATCGCACCGGCCAATTGTTCGACATCTGTAATTGTCACGGCACGCTCGTAATAGCGGGTAACGTCATGGCCGATGCCCACGGCAATCAGTTCCACCGCGCGGCGCTTTTCGACCATGGCGATCACGTCGCGCAGGTGTTTTTCCAAGTAATTCGCGGGGTTAACGGATAGGGTTGAATCGTCCACTGGGGCGCCGTCCGAGATGACCATCAGAATTTTGCGCGCTTCGGGGCGGCCGATCATCCGCTTGTGCGCCCATTCCAGTGCTTCGCCGTCGATGTTCTCTTTCAGCAAGCCCTCTTTCATCATCAAACCCAGATTGTCGCGGGACCGGCGCCATGGGGCGTCGGCGGATTTGTAGATAATGTGGCGCAGGTCGTTCAACCGGCCCGGTTGCTGGCTGCGGCCATCCGCCAGCCAACCTTCGCGGCTAAGCCCGCCTTTCCAGGCGCGGGTGGTGAAGCCCAGAATTTCGGTCTTCACCTGACACCGCTCCAAGGTGCGGGCCAGAACATCGGCGCAAATCGCGGCAATAGAGATCGGGCGTCCGCGCATCGAGCCGGAGTTGTCAATCAGCAAGGTCACGCAGGTGTCGCGGAACTCCATGTCCTTTTCCTGCTTAAAGGAGAGGGGGGTCGTCGGGCTGACGACGACCCGCGCCAATCGGCCCGCGTCCAAAATGCCTTCCTCAAGGTCGAACTCCCATGAGCGGCTTTGTTGGGCCTGCAGGCGGCGTTGCAGCTTGTTGGCCAGCCGTGACACAGCCCCCTTCAAGGGGTCTAGCTGCTGGTCCAGATAGGCGCGCAGGCGCTCCAACTCGGCGGGCTCGGCCAAGTCTTCGGCGCGGATCACCTCGTCATGCTCCGTGGAAAACACCTCGTAATTCGGGTCCGCGTCGGAATGCGGGGCAGGCGGCGGCGGGTCCATTGGTGCCTCGCCTTCGGGCAGTTCTGCCTCGTCGCCCATCTCGGCGTCGGCCATATCGTCAAGCTGCACCGTCGCGGAGGATGCGTCGTCTTGTTGTTCTTGGCTTTGCTCGGCGGAGGCATCTTCGTCCTCTGCGTTGTCTTCCTTGTCAGGGTTGGCGTTGTCGTCGGGCTCTTGGTCTTGCTGATCTTCCGAGGCCTCGTCTTCTTGGTCCTCATTGATGTCGTCGGGGTCTTCACCCAATTGGTCGCCATAGCCCAAATCATCGATGATCTGGCGTGCAAATTTTGCAAAACTGGCCTGATCCGACAATACGTCTTGCAAGTTTTCCAATGTACCGCCTGCGGCCCCTTCGATGAAATCTTTCCAAAGGTTCATCACATTGGTCGCATCTGCGGGCAGCGCGCGGCCTGTGGCCAAATGGCGGATCAGATAGCCTGCGGCGACGGACAAGGGGGCTTGGCTGGCCTCGGTGACTTGGCCGTAGCCCTTGCGTTCCGCTTCCGCGCCGATTTTGGCGTCAATGTTGCCAGCTGTGCCGGGCATGGCGCGTGCGCCCATGGCTTCGCAGCGCGCGGTTTCCATCGCATCATAGAGTTCACGCGCCATGTTGCCTTGCGGCAGGTAGCGGTTGGCGGTGGTGTCGTTGTGGAACCGGCGGCGCAACGCATAGGCATCCGCCGTGCCGCGTGCCAACATCACCTCGTCGCGGGTCATGCGGCGCGTCACTTGCGGCAAGCGCATTTGATCGTTGGTCATCCCCGGAGGATCAACCGTGAAGGCCACCCCCAAATCAGGGTCGTTGGCCAGCGTTTTGGTCGCCTCAGCCAGCGCCTTTTTGAACGGATCGGCAGGGTTGTCGTTTGGCTTATTCATGCTCAGATCCCCTGTGCGTGCGCGTTCAAACTACTGCGCCCACTAGCAATGTCAAAAAGTACTCCGACGTGCACATCCAATGCGTCAAACACTGGGTAGCCTGGGTCGTTGTTGTCGAAGGCGAGATTCAGATCGGTTCCAGCAAGAACCACTGCGTCTGCACCTTGTTGGTCTATCATTTCACGCCCAGCGGCAAAAAAGCGGTCGCGCTGCGTATCTGTGCAAACACCTGTTACAGCGACGTCGCGGTAGGTGGCCCCCAAATCGTTAAGGTCTTCATTCGGAGCAACGGCTTCAAGGTCGGTCAATTGACCGTAAAGCTTCGTTCGCATGACGACTTCGGTGCCCAATAAACCAATTCGTTTCAGGCCCTTACCCGTAAAGAAGTTGTCTAAGGGGGCTACAGCGCTGATCAGCGGCAGGGACGACATTGGTACCGTCTCGTCAAAGCAATAATGACCACCTAAAGATGTGATCGCGACGCAATCCGCACCGGCAGCTTTTAGACTGTCGATGTGTCGTGCGTATATCTTTGCTTGGGACGCACGGTCGTCTGCGAGATTGTTCTTTATAAGGTCTTGCACGCTGGCATGAGCAATCGTGATGTCGATATGCTCACCAGCTTTTCGCGCAAGGTCCGTCAGACGTTGGTAATATACTACGGTGGCCGCAGGTCCGATACCGCCGATCAATCCTATATGCATCTACCACCCTCCTGAGGATTTACCCCAAGCTCACACTTGCAGCGCTCTCTGGCAGTTCCTCGTCAAAGCAACGTTGGTAGAACTCGGCCACGGTTTCGCGCTCCAATTCGTCGCATTTGTTCAGGAACGACAGGCGGAAGGCGTAGCCCACATCGTTGAAGATCAACGCGTTTTGCGCCCATGCGATGACGGTCCGTGGCGACATCAATGTCGACAGATCGCCGTTCATGAAGGCGGTGCGGGTCAGGTCGGCGACGGTCACCATGCGCTCGACGGTTTTGCGGCGCTCTTCGGTGTTGTAGTAGGGGTTCTTCGCCAAAACGATGGCGGATTCCGCCCCGTGGGACAGGTAGTTCAGCGTCGTGACCAGCGACCAGCGGTCCATCTGGCCTTGGTTGATCTGCTGGGTCCCGTGGTACAGCCCCGTGGTGTCGCCCAAGCCAACGGTGTTCGCCGTCGCGAAGATGCGGAAGTTGGGGTGCGGGTTGATCACTTTGTTCTGGTCCAGAAGCGTCAGCTTGCCGTCCACTTCCAAAACGCGCTGGATCACGAACATCACGTCAGCGCGGCCGGCGTCATATTCATCAAACACAATCGCGGTGGGGTTGCGAAGGGCCCAAGGCAAAATGCCTTCTTGGAACTCAGTTACCTGCACACCGTCTTTCAGCTTGATGGCGTCCTTACCAATCAGATCAATACGGCTGATGTGGCTATCAAGGTTCACGCGCACGCACGGCCAGTTCAGCCGCGAGGCGACTTGTTCGATGTGCGTGGATTTGCCCGTGCCGTGGTAGCCTTGGATCATCACGCGGCGGTTGTGGGTGAAGCCTGCAAGGATCGCGAGGGTGGTGTCGCGGTCAAACTTATAGGTGCTGTCGAGTTCAGGAACGCGGTCTGTCCGGTCGGCAAAGCCCTTGACCTTCATATCGCTGTCTATGCCAAAAACTTCCCGAACCGAGATGTCCTCGGTTGGTTTTGCACTCAAATCAATACTGCCGTCAGCCATGTCTACGTTCCCTCAGAATATCACCCACGAGATGCCTCAATTTCTGCTTAAGGGCAAGCACTACGCCCGTGATTGAAATGAATTCGCGAGGAGGTTGCGCAGGCCGGTCATTAAGCGACCGCCCGCGCGATTAAGTCTTTGTGCTTTGGGTCAGCCGGAAAAGTTGCGGCTGTCCTTGAGTTGATCCCATGCCCAGACAACTTGCTGCAGCTGCTCCTCGTCGGTGCGGTTGCCGCCGTTCATATCAGGGTGCAGCTCCTTGATCAGGGCTTTGTACTTCTTGCGCAAATCAGGCTTGCTCATGTGAACGGTGCCTTCCAGAATTTCCAGCGCCTTTCGCTCCATCGCGGGCAGTTTGCGCCCAGCCCCATTGGGGTTTCGGCCTGGATTGCGGGTTGCGTTTTCGCCCAGAACGGCCATCGGATCATCCACGCCAAGACGGGACCATGCGCGCTGCTCCTCCCCTTTCTTCAAGGGCTTGGTCGGGCGTTCCCAGACTTTGTCCGCAGACATCTGGCGTTCCATTTCTTCTTGGGTGTGGGTCTCGAAGAAGTTCCACTTCAGGTTGTACTCGCGCACGTGGGTCTGGCAAAACCAGTAAAAGTCATCCAGCACATCCGGCGACTTCGGGGCGCGATATTTGCCCGGCTCCTCGCAATCCGGGGCTTCACAGGTGCGCTGAGATGTCTCAACTGCACCAGACATTCCACGACGCCCTTTTGCGCGACGCGCTTTGTCGGTTTTCGCTGAAATATCGAACTCAAATGGATCAAACGGAGGACGCGCCATGACTTAACCTTTTAGACTCGGAGAAGACACTTTAGAGTTTTGAGCCGTAAGGTGAAGAGCAGTTTGGAAAAAATATGGGTATAAAAGATCAGATTGGCGATAAATTGCAAACGGCCTTCGCGCCGACGCGCCTAGAGGTAATAGATGACAGTGAAAGTCACCGCGGACATGCAGGGTTTCAAGAGGGCGGCGAGAGCCATTTCAACGTGGTGATCCGCGCTGCAATTTTTGCTGATATGTCGCGCATTCAACGCCACCGCGCTGTTCACGCGGCGCTAGGGCCGGACTTGATCGGTAAAATTCACGCCTTGGCCTTGGACCTTGCAGAGTAGTCCATTAGGCAGAGTTAATTGCGATTTGTTTCGCAAGTTTTGATCTAAAAGGGGTCATATGTTGATGTTGAAATCTACGCCGATTTTCGTAATCGCGTGTTGTTTTGCAAATTTGATCTCGCTGTTTGCTGCGGCGTTTCTTGCGACCGCCCTCATGCCGGCGGATTTGCTAAATCAATTGTTTTTGGTAGTGCCGGTCTTCTTGGCGGTCGCATCCGCCTTGGTGTGGTTGCTTGTAAGAATGTCGCAAGGGAAAACATGGCGGCCGATGACGCAGGGCCGTTTTGACCAAGCTTTTGGCAAAGTCGTGCTTGGCGTGGTGGCCTTAAATACTTGTATTTTTGCAGCCGGCTTTTGGGCCGTCTTCTCAGACGTCACCACCCTAAGCGAGACGCTGTTTGCTGGATGCACTTTGATGGCAATTGGCTTCTCGTTCCTGCGCGCCAAGCACTGGGCCGCCGAAGGTTAGACGAAGAGCAAGTGCGCCCGCGCAGGGATGCGGGTCAGTCGTTGCGCTGTTCTGGGGTGGCCTCATCGATAAAGCCTTCTGCGGCGGGGCCGTCGGCTCTGGTGAAGACAGGTTCGGCACGCTCAACGGGGGGCTCGGGGGCGGCGTCTTCGGTCTCGACAGGCGCCGCAACGGCGGGGGCTACTGACTCCGGCGTCTCGACCTCAGCCGAAATTTCGCGGCGAAAGATCAACATGGAGTGGTATTTGATCGTCTTGCCAGTAAGCCCTTGGCGTTCTTCGCAAGGCAGGGTTTCGGCGCGAAAATACTCCCAACCCTCGGCGGCCATCTCGTTCATCACGAGGCTGATGGTGTTGGCGAACTTGGCTTCTACGCCTTTGATCTTGCGCGCAGATTTTCCTTTGCGCGGCGCTGGCACCACTTGGTATTCATATTGTGTCATGGTGCGTTCCCCCTGCTGTCGGTAGGTGGGGTGTTACAAAAGCCCCGCTTCCGAGTCCAGTCAAAGCAGGGAGGCAAGGCTAAATTGGTGCGATGTCGCCACTGGCCTGCGTACGCAGCCGTCACGCGACGCTAACCTTCTCGCGCTAAACCTCGACGCCGGTACCGACAAAGACATCTGAAACACGCGGCAGTTCGTATAAGGGCTGCCAGCTGTTTCGCGAAACACTGGCCGCTGGGGGGGAACCCTTGGGGGATCCGCATGGCTTGGGCTGTCTGCCTTTGGTGGCGCCACCTTTTCGCGCAAACATCAGCGAGACGCTTTCCCCCGCCACGGTATTGACCCCGTGAGCGGGTGGGGGTGTTTTCTGATCTGCTTCGTCAGTTGAACATACTGAAGCCACAATGATTTGGCTGTATGAACCCACACAGAGTTAGGCTGGTTTATTGAGGCGAATTTGATGGGATTGAAGCTTTTAGCTGCGGCATTGTTGGTTCTAGGGTGTAGTCAGCAAGCTCTTGCCGATCGTGCGGATGATGTGAAGTTTGTTATGCAAAGATTCACTGCTAACAATTTCTTGGAGGACTATCGCGACCATTTTGTTCTCGCATATGTGGACGTCTATGCGAACATGCTGCGAAAACGATCCATCAAAGTCTTAGACCGCGAAGGTTTCGCACGACTGCTTCCAGCGTCTTTAGCCGACGAGCAGGTCGCTTTGCACCGAACATCTGTTGAGAAACAGTGCTTGAACAAGTTCTCCGACGAAGAAGTGTCGAAACTTGCACAAACTTTCAAGAAATATCCCGAAGACACCAACGCGTCTCAAACAATTCCCGATGAAGACGGACTAGTTCTAAAAGCGATGTTATCGGTGAATTTGTGCGCTCTTTTTGGAAGTGGCACTATAGTTGATCACATGAAACAAAATGGGGAACGGCCCCCAACTGCCTATCTTCCTAAAATACTAGGGGACAGGAGTATTGTTTCTTTTCCAAACCGTATTGCACAGCAGTCGGCTATCGCTGAGTTTAGTAAGAAAAAATAGCAATTGACCGGTGCGATGTAACGAACCCTTTGTGGGAAAGGGGGCGGCGTGGCTTGCTGGGGGGAGGAATTGCTCGCGCAGCCAGAGTAACTAGCGAGCAGCAGTCAGTTACCCCCCCAACTTCTTCGCCACCAATTCGTTCACGGCCTTCGGGTTGGCTTTGCCACCCGTGGCTTTCATCACCTGACCCACGAACCAGCCTGCCAGTTTCGGGTTGGCTTGCGCCTTCTCGACCTGCGCGGGGTTGGCGCTAATGATTTCGTCCAAGGCGGCTTCGATGGCGCCTGTGTCGGTGACCTGCTTCATGCCGCGGGCTTCCACGATCTCGGTTGGATCGCCACCTTCGGAGTAGACGATTTCGAACAGCTCTTTCGCGATCTTGCCGGAAATTGCGTCCGATGCGATCAGGTCGATGATACCGCCCAATTGGGCAGGGGACACGGGGCTATCGCCGATGGCTTTATCGTCGTCCTTTTTCAGGCGGCCGAACAGCTCGTTGATCACCCAGTTGGCGGCCATCTTGCCGTCGCGCCCTTTGGCGACCTCTTCGAAATAAGCCGCATCAGCGGTGTCTGCGGTCAGAACCGAGCTGTCATAATCCGACAGGCCGAATTCTTCCATGAAGCGCAGGCGCTTGGCGTCCGGCAGCTCTGGCAGTTTCGCGGCCAACTCGTCGACCCAAGCTTGCTCAATCTCTAAGGGCAACAGGTCGGGGTCGGGGAAGTAGCGGTAGTCATGTGCTTCTTCCTTAGACCGCATGGAGCGCGTCTCGCCCTTGTCCGGATCATAAAGGCGGGTTTCTTGGTCCACCGTGCCGCCCCCTTCAACGATGGCGATCTGGCGTTTCGCCTCGACCTCAATCGCCTGCTGGATAAAGCGCAGGGAGTTCATGTTTTTGATCTCGCAGCGGGTGCCCAGATGCGAAAAATCACCGGTCTCTTGGTATTTCTCATATTGGCCCGGCGCGCAGATCGACACGTTCACATCGGCCCGCATGGAGCCGTTTTGCATGTTGCCGTCACAGGTTCCCAAGTAACGCATGATCTGGCGCAATTTGCTGACATAGGCCGCTGCTTCTTCGGGGCCACGGATGTCGGGCATGGAGACGATCTCCATCAGCGCCACGCCTGTGCGGTTCAGGTCAACGAAGGACATGGTCGGGTCCATATCGTGGATGGATTTACCCGCGTCCTGCTCTAGGTGGATACGTTCGATGCGCACGGTGCGCGCAACACCCGACCCCAGTTCAACCAGCACTTCGCCGATCCCCACAATCGGGTGGTAAAGCTGCGAGATTTGGTAGCCTTGCGGCAGGTCAGGGTAGAAGTAGTTCTTGCGATCAAAGGCGGAGTAAAGGTTGATGTCGGCCTTCAACCCCAAGCCTGTGCGCACGGCCTGCGCCACGCATTCCTCGTTGATCACCGGCAACATACCCGGCATGCCCGCATCCACAAAGGCCACGTTGGCATTGGGTTCTGCGCCGAATTTTGTAGAGGCCCCTGAAAACAACTTGGCGTTGCTTGATACCTGTGCGTGCACCTCAAGGCCAATCACCAATTCCCAATCTTGCTTTGCACCAGCAATAACTTTGGGCTTCGGGGTCTCATAGGTCAAATCAAGCATGGGGGATCTCCACTAGGTCGAGTGCGTTCTAGTGAGATTTTGTGGGTCGGGCAAGGTGCCAAAGCCCCGCGCGACCGCTTTGTTTTTTCAATTTGAAACCAGCTCAATGTTGAATTCACGGGGGCAGTCGCCCGAACTTGGGCGAATTGTTGCGATCCCATGCACAACCCAACGGCAGAAGGGACATAAATGTTGCCAGTATGGTTAATCTCTGGTCTGTATGCCCGCCATGCGCTGCCACGCACTCATAATTGCCGCCCTTTTTGCGGCCAGCCCTGCCTTTGCGCAGGAGCAAAGCGCCGATGACACGGCGGTTGCTGTCGCGGCATCCCTAAGCGTTGCCACATCAGAGCTGCGGCGCCCCATTCCCAGAGACGATCATATCCCGACCGCTCGCTGGGATTTCCGTCCCGAAGGCCGCCTTTGGACCCGCACCACGCTGGAGGCCTTAAAGGGGCACGGATTGCCGCTTTTGACCATGGTGCCGCGCGACATGGCCGATTGGTGCCCCGCCTATGAGACCAACGGTTTGGACAAGCGGGCGGAGTTCTGGAACGGGTTCCTCAGTGCTTTGGCCAAGCATGAAAGCACATGGAAACCCCGCGCGGTGGGCGGCGGGGGGCTCTGGTACGGGTTGACCCAAATACTGCCCGGAACGGCACGCGGCTATAAATGCCGCGTCGACACGGGGGAGGCGCTAAAGAACGGCTCGGCAAACCTCAGCTGCGCCGTGCGGATCATGGCCGTCACCGTCAAACGCGACAATGCGGTGGCCCGCAAGGCCAATGGAAAATTGGGCGGGGTCGGGGCCGATTGGGGGCCGATGACCAAAGCGGCCAAACGCAAGGAAATGGCTGGTTGGCTGCGCAAGCAAAGCTATTGCAAGCCGCTGGGATCGATAAAGCCGCGCCAAAGGCCTCGGCAGGTCACCCAGCTTCTGCCGTTGGAACAGCGCCTTTCGGACATCAAACCGGTAACACGCCCCGCGGTTGACTGACCTTTTCCTTGCGCCACGCAGGTGTTTGGGGGAAACGAGGACTCATTCAAGCCCCGTATTCGCGGGGCGCCATTCACCAATAGGATCACATCTAATGCCTTTTATCGAATTGGTCGCCGTACTGGCGGTTCTTCAGTATTTGTACTTCGGCTATTTGGTCGGCGGACAACGCCGCGACAGCGGCCTTAAGGGTCCGGCGGTTTCGGGCCACGACGGATTTGAACGCGCCTACCGCGTCCAGATGAACACTTTGGAGTGCCTCATTGCCTTCTTGCCGATGCTGTTTATCGCTGGCACCTATTGGTCTGCGCTTCTCGTGGCCCCAATCGGTGTGGTGTATTTGGTCGGGCGCATGTTGTTCTGGCGCGCCTATATGACGGACCCGTCCAGCCGTGGGTTGGGGTTCATGCTGTCGTTCTACCCAATTGCGGCCTTGTTGCTGATGGCAGCCGCCGGTGCGGTTATGGGACTATTTGCATAATGCAATGACCTGTCAGGCCTGTTTGCCACGCCACATGATGAACAGGCCCGACAGCACGATTAACCCTGATCCAAAGATCATCGGCGGCGTTAGGGTTTCCCCGAAGAACACCAAGCCGATCCCAATGCCAAAGAGCAGACGGGTGTAGCGAAATGGCGTCACAGCAGAGACTTCGCCGCTGCGCATGGCCTTCATCAGGCAGCTATAGGCGGCGACACCTGCAAGAATGGCCCCCGACAGATAAAACCCGCTAATGGGGTCCGGCGCCACAAAGGGATGACCCTGCCACAAGGCGAATGCGCCGCCAGCAAAGGCCAAAGACAAAAAGCCGTACAGCCCAAGGATCGACGTGCCAAGTGCTGCGGGGGCGGCTCTGCTGGCAAGGTCGCGACCGGCAAACCCCAGCATTCCCAGAACCGCCAAAACAGAAAGCCCAGAGAAGCTTTCCGCACCGGGTTGCAAGATGACCAAAACGCCGACAAGCCCGATCCCAATCGCCAGCCATCTGCGCCAGCCGACGCGTTCTCCAAACAGCAAAGCGGCCCCAGCAACCACCACCAGCGGCGTGGCTTGCAAAATGACGGTCGCCGACGCGAGCGGGGTCAGCGCCAATGCTAGAACATAAAACAACCGCCCGACAATTTCGAAGCAAACGCGCAGCCGCATAGGGCGCGAAATGACATCGCGGGTATAGAGCGGCTCCTTGAACCAAAGAGCGGTGGCCGCAAAAAGGGCCGCGCCCCCCAGCCCGAAGATCAACATGGTTTGCCCGACCGGCATGCTGGTGGTGGCCGCCTTTACCATGGCGTCCTCAATGGCGAATAAGGCCATCGCGGCCACCATGAACAGGCTGCCAACCAAATTGTGCCGTGGGGAGGACGCCGCCCGCAATGCGCCCAAAATTCTAGCGGCCGCCTGTCACGTCAAGCGTGGTGCCGGTGACATAGCTTGCGCCCTCGCTCATCAGATAGACAATCGCATGGGCGCATTCTTCGGCGTCGCCTGCGCGCTTCATTGGCACGGTTTGCGCAAGATCATCACAGCGGTCGGGAAGGCCTCCCTTGGCGTGAATCGCGGTTTCGATCAGGCCAGGGCGGATGGCGGCCACGCGCACGCCGTCTGCGGCGACCTCGTCGCTCAGACCCTTGGTGAAGATGTCGATGCCGGCCTTGGTGGCGGCGTAATCTACATATTGGTTCGCCGATCCCAAACGCGCCGCCGCCGAGCTGGTGTTGATGATCACGCCGCCGTCGCCGCCGTAGGCTTTGGACATGCGCAAAACACCTTGTTGCGCGACCAAAATGGCCCCGATCAAGTTCACATCCACCATGCGGCGCAGGCGCTCATAGGACATTTCTTCGACGCGCGACGCCACATCGACGATGCCCGCGTTGTTCACCAGCGCGTCCATCTGGGGGAAGGCCGCGTCGAATTCCTCGAAGATGCGTTCCACATCTTCGGGCCTGGACACATCGCCCTTGAACAGATGGGTAATCGCCCCTTCTTGTTCGCACATTTGCGCCACGAGCTGCGCGCCCTTTAGGTCGCTGTTGTAGTGAATGCCAATGTCATACCCGCTTTTGGACGCCAGAAGGGCCGTGGCGGCGCCAATGCCGGAGCTGGCTCCGGTGATCAGAACGGTTTTGGTTTTACGCGCCATTTGGGGTCTCTTTCAGGGTCACAGGTTGAAGATCAGTTTGATGTCAGCGAGGGCATCGCGTTGGCGATCGGACAAGCCGCCCCCAGAGGCGCCAATGGCACCCAGCACTTGCATCAACGGGGCCAGTTGTTCCGCGCCTCGCAGTTTATACAATTTGCGCGACAATCGCGAGACACATTGCTCGGGCCCGCCGCATTCATTCATCAGCCAACGTCCTAGGATCGTCAGTTCTTCGGCGTCCTCAAGGGTCACATGGGTGGCGCTTTGCATCTCACGGGTCATGGCGATGCGGGCCTCTTGCGTGGGCAGGCTGTCCATCTCCAAGAAGGCGACGGCAATGCCGCCAATGGCAACCTTGGGGTCGTCGATGTCCTCGGCGGGGTGGCGATTGGCATTGCGTTTGAAGCCAAAACGGCGCGCCGCAAGGCGCACTTCTGTGGCGGCTTCGATCAGGTCACGGCCGGAATTAATCGGGCCACGACTGCGAATGTAATAGTAGATGGCGGCACCTATGGCACCGAGAATGGCTAAAATGACTGGCATGAGGTCTACTCGCTAATGTGTTGTTAACCCTATATAGAGCTGAATTTGACCGAACTATGACCGATCAGGCATTTAATATTCGGGTCACCATTTCTGTCAGGTCACCGCTGAGGTTCGGCGCGGCCTTGATCCGCTCCAGCGCCTCTCGCATCATGCCTTGGCGGTCCGCATCATACCGCGTCCACGTCTCAAAGGCCGTAGACATGCGGGCGGCGGTTTGCGGGTTCTTGCTGTCCAGTTTGATCAGCCAGTCGGCCATCAACGCGTAGCCCGCGCCATTGGGCGCATGGAACCCTGCCGTATTGCCGGCAAGCGCACCAAAGACCGCACGAAAGCGGTTGGGGTTGGTGAGCGCGAAGTCGCGATGCTGGGTCAAGGCCTCTGCCACTTTGGGCGCCGCCTCCAGCTTGGCATAGCCCACCTGCATGGCAAACCACTTGTCGATCACCAGACGGTCGTCCTTCCATTGCGCATAGAAGGCTTGGTTTTGTGCATCGCCCACTTCCGCGCGCAGCAGGCAGCCCAAAGCAGACAATTGCTGGGTCATGTTATTTGCATCTGCGAATTGTTTTGCCGCTTGCGCCCCGCCGTCGAGCCGCGACAACATGGCAAGCGCCGCGTTGCCCCAAGCCCGCTTGTCCGCATCCTTGGAGCGGGAGCTATAGGGCCCTTCGACCTGCATCTCGGCATAGATGCGCGGAAGCAGGTCCTGCATGGCCTGTGCGATGGACAGGTTGAAAGTTTGAGCCGCAAGATAAATCTTGCTGGGGTCGGGGGTGAGCCCGCCGTCGACCAAAGCCTGTGCGATGTCGTCTTGCGATGGGCCGGAGAAGACCAACGCCTTAAAGCCGGGGTCAAGCCTGTCGTCGCGGGCCACGGCCAGCAGCGCATCCAGATAGGCCTGATCAGGGGCGGCGTCCTCGGTCACCATGCGGATCAAAACGTCGCGCGCCAAGGCGCGGCCCGCTTCCCATTTGTTGAACGGGTCGGTGTCTTTGGCGAGCAGGAAAGCGCGCTCCGTGTTGGACTGATCGCGGTCCAGTATGATCGGGGCAGAGAACCCGCGATTGATCGACGCGATGGGCTTCGACTGCAATCCGGTGAAGCGGAAGGCGTGCACCGCGTCGGTGACCTCGCAAATGCGGGTCGCCTGAACCTCTTCGCCTGCCTCATTGAGCAAGCCCACGGCAATCGGGATGACGCGCGGGTCTTTGGTATCCTGTCCCGGTGTGGGTGGGGTCATTTGCGTGAAGGTCAGCGTGTAAGTGCCGTCCTTCCAAGCATCTTTGACGGAAACGCGCGGGGTGCCGGCTTGGGAATACCACAGCGCAAATTGTGCCAGATCGCGGCCGGTGACCTCTTCGAAACAGGCCAGCCAATCTTCAATGGTGCAGGCCTCGCCGTCGTGGCGCGTGAAGTAGAGATCGCAGCCTTTGTAATAGGCCTCATTCCCGATCAGGGTTTTGAGCATGCCGATGACCTCGGCGCCTTTCTCGTAGACGGTGGCGGTGTAGAAGTTGTTGATCTCCACAAAGCTATCAGGGCGCACCGGATGGGCCAGCGGGCCGTTGTCTTCGCGGAACTGGCGGGCGCGCAGTTGCAAAACATCGGCGATGCGCTCTACCGCGTGGCCGCGGGTGTCGCCCGAAAATTGCTGATCGCGGAAGACCGTCAGCCCCTCTTTCAGGCACAGCTGGAACCAATCACGGCAGGTGATGCGGTTGCCGGTCCAATTGTGGAAATACTCATGCGCGATGATCGTCTCGATCCGGTGGAAGTTGCCATCGGTGGAGGTGTCGGGGGACGCCAGAACAGCGGAGGAGTTGAAGATATTCAGCCCCTTGTTTTCCATTGCCCCCATGTTGAAGTCATCGACGGCGACGATGTTGAACAAATCCAGATCATACTCGCGGCCATAGACATCTTCGTCCCATTTCATCGAGCGCTTCAACGCGTCCATGCCGAAGGGGGTTTTGTGCAAATCGCCATCGCGCACATAGATGTTCAGATCGACCACGCGGCCCGACTGGGTGGTGAAAGTATCGTGCAGATTGACCAGATCCCCCGCCACAAGGGCGAACAAATAGGCCGGCTTCGGCCATGGGTCATGCCATTTTCCATCCCCCAAGTCGTTGCCATTGGACAGTTTTACCTTCTCGCGCCCCTCGATGGTGACAGAGAAGACGGCCATCACATCGGGGCGGTCGGGGTAATAGGTGATCTTGCGAAACCCTTCGGCCTCGCATTGGGTGCAATACATGCCATTGGACATATAGAGCCCTTCGAGGGCGGTATTGGTCGAGGGGCTGATCTCCACCTCGGCCTCAAAGATGAACGGGGCGTCAGGGGCAAGGGCGGTGAGCCCCAAGTCGGTCAGTTTCGCCTGCGCATCAACGCCGTCAATCGTCGCCGAGATCAGTTTCAGCTTCTCGCCATGAAGGTAGAAGGTGCGGTCCTTGGCGTCAGGGTTGGGCCGAAAGGCGATGCGTGACTTCACGCGGGTTTCCGTCGGATGCAGGGTGAAATGCAAGTCGACACTGTCCACCAGATAGGCGGGCGGCGTGTAATCTTTCAGGTAGATTGTACGCGGGTCGATCGAGGCTGCGGCATCCTTCATGGGGTGGTCCTTCTGGTGTATCCGCGGGGACCGTAGGAGACCACCAAGCGGCGTGCAACCGGATTTGATCGCAGGGGTCGAGGGAGCCGAGACGCGCGCGATGGCGGTCGCGGAATTGCTGGTTTCAGCGCGGGTTCAAAAGGCGAATATCCGCCGTTGGATTGCCCTGTTCAAATGCAAGACCTCTGCCATTTCGCCCGCTCCATTCGCCCACCAGCCCGCAGCTACCGCGCACAGTAGATCGCCCCGTGTTTCCCGGTGTTCCCCCGTATACTCCCGTATTCAATGTGTCGCCGCCAAAGCCTAACTTGAGGCCAAAGAGGTGGTTTGAAACCTTTGCCGCAGGTTCGTCAATGCAGGTGATTTGGCAGGTCATTGCCCTGCCTCCAATTGGTAGAATTTGCAGGCCGTCCCGCCAAAGATGGCGTCGCGTTCCGAGGGGGAGCGCCCTTCAAGCAATTGGGCCGAGACGCCGCGCCACGCTGCATAGTCACCAACCAAATTCAAGACGGGCCAATCGCTGCCCCACATAAGGCGGTCCGCCCCGAAGTGGCGAACAACATGGTCAACGACCGGTTGCAACGGGGCCGCGGACCACTCTGGGCCTGCCTCATTTGCGAGGCCCGAGATTTTGCACCAGACGTTTGGTTGCTCTGCCAGCTGTGCCATGCCGCTGCGCCAAAGATCTCCGGCATCCGCGCCACCAGAGATCACCGGCTTGGCGCAGTGATCGACCACGATTTGCAAATCGGGCAGGGCGCGCGCGACCTGCGCCATGACCTGCAGATGGCGCGGCTGGATCAACGCGTCCAGTCTCAGACCGCGGGTGGCCATGGCGGCAAGGTTCACACCTACCGCGGGGGATAAAATCCAGTCGGTCTTTTCGATGTCTTGCAGCGTCAGGCGCAGGCCCTTGAGCTTCGGCGACGTTTGTAGCCGGTCGAAGACATGCGGGGCGTCTGTGGCCTCCAAATCGACCCAGCCGACGACCCCTTTGATAAAGTCGCAAGTCTCGGCAAGCCCCAACAAAAACTCTGTTTCTGCCACGCTGGCCGCCGCCTGCACCACGACGGTGCCAGTGATGCCATGTTTGGCCAAATGAGGGGCGAGGTCCTGTGGCAGGATGTCGTGGCGAATGTCGGCGACCTCATCCGTCATCCAGTCATAGTCGCCACGAGAAATTTGCCAAAAATGGTGATGCGCGTCGATTTGGATGGATGTGGGCATGCGGGGTCCTTTGAAGGCTGGCTTGACCTGTTGTGTTTTGTATAATTAAAAACAAATCAGGTAAAGCGACGAAGCTTCCCTTTCGTGCAGCAGAACAGGACATAGCGTGCAGGCCACCCCGATACTTCAGTTCGGCACCAGCCGGTTCCTTCAGGCGCATGCCGATTTATTCGTGTCGCAAGCAATGGCGCAGGGCCAGAACGTGGGGCCGATCACCGTGGTGCAAAGTTCCGGTGACGCTGCGCGACACAGCCGCCTTGCGGGGTTGGTTGGCTCCTATCCCGTGCGCATTGAAGGAAGGGCAGACGGCGTAAGCCTCCAAGAGGCGCTACAGGTGAACAGCGTAACCCGCACCCTGTCGACCGCGACTGACTGGCCCGAGGTCTGTCGGGTGTTCGCGCAGGAGGCGGAGATCGTTTTGTCCAACACCGGCGACAGCGGATACGCGCCGCAAGAGGGCGACGGCGGCGCAGGTTTTGAGCAACATATGTCTTACCCCGCCAAGCTTACCCTATTGTTGCGCCACCGGTTTGCCCATGGGGCCGCCTCGATCCAGATCATGCCGATGGAGCTGATTGCCGATAATGGCGCCGTCCTGAAGCGCCGTGTTCTGGACTTGGCGGGGCAGGATGACCCCGCCCTTCGCGCCTATCTTTGCGAGCAGGTCATATGGGTAAATTCGCTGGTTGACCGGATTGTGTCTCAGCCCTTGGAGCCAGCCGGAGCCGTGGCAGAGCCCTATGCGTTATGGGCGATTGAGGATCAGCCGAACCTCGCCGTTCCTTGCGCGCATCCTGCGGTTCAGGTTGTCCCATCCTTGGCGCGGATTGAGGCGCTCAAACTCTTCGTGCTGAATCTGGGTCACAGCGTCTTTGCCGACCGGTGGTTGGGCCGGCAAAAGCAGGGGCAGGGGCAGGAGCAAGGGCAAGCGGATGTCTATGTGCGCCAGTTGATGGAGGATCCGGTCGAAGTCGGCGCGTTGAAGGCCGTCTTGCAAGACGAAGTCAGGCCGGCCTTTGTGGCCGCCGGTCTTGAAGCCGAGATCGATCCCTATATCGCCACCACCCTTGAGCGGTTTGCCAACCCCTATTTGGATCAAAAAATCGCCGACATCGCGCAAAACCACCCTCAAAAGGTTGACCGCAGGATTGCGGCCCTGCTGGAATGGGCCGCACGGCATGGGGACGTCTCAGACAAACCGGTTTTGTCGAGCATCGTCGAGCGTCACAAGGATCAAGCGCCATGACGATCGCGACCAAGCCTGTCGGGACGACCGACCTGCGTGTGACCCATCTTTCCTTGGGGGGCTCCAGCTTTGGCAACATGGGGCAGGTGGTTGACGCAGCTCAGGTCGCGGCGGTGATCGAGCATGCGTGGGCGGCGGGCATTCGCTACTTCGACACGGCCCCCCATTACGGGCGCGGCCTGTCCGAGCAACGGATAGGCAAGATACTGCGACAGAAATCCAGAGACGATTATGTGCTGTCCTCCAAAGTGGGGCGGGTGCTTTTTGCGGGGCCACCGATGGAGGAGGCGGATGGCTTCTTGCAGCCCTTGCCGAATGCGGTGCGCTACGACTATTCGGGCGACGGCATCCTAGAGAGCTTCGAAGGCAGCTGTGACCGCTTGGGGACCTCGCGGATCGACATCGTCTTTGCCCATGATATTGGGGCCTACACCCATGGCGCAGAACAGAACCTGCACCATATGGACGATTTTCTGGGCTCCGGCGTCAAAGCACTACGCGATTTGAAGCAGGCAGGCCGGATCGGAGCCTTTGGGCTGGGTGTCAATGAAGTTCAAGTTTGCATCGATGTGATGAAGCAAGTGCCGCTTGATGTGATTTTATTGGCAGGGCGCCTCACATTGCTGGACCGCGAGGCAGAGGCGGATTTGCTGGGGTTATGCGCGCAACAACAGACCTCGTTGGTGCTGGGGGGGATTTTGAACTCGGGCATCCTTGCGACAGGGCCTGTCCCATCGGCAAGCTTTGACTATGCACCGGCCCCCGAGCACATCTTGCAGCGCGTTGATCTATTGCAAAAACAGGCCGAGTCCGTGGGAATGACGCTGGTTCAGGCGGCCTTGCAATTTGCGGCACGGCATCCGGCGGCCTGCTCGGTTTTGTTGGGGACGGGGAAATTGCGCTCCTTGAAGCGGAACTTGGAGATTATCGACGCCCCCCTGTCGCCAGAGGCACTGGCCTTTGTGACCTCCTGAACTTGTCGCCATATTGGTAAGGAATTGTTACCAAGCTTGTTGCCTATCGGAAACTTTCTGCCTAAGTAGCGAAGAGTACACCTTGGCGCATGTCGCCCGTTGAGAGGGATTTTCGATGACCAATAGCTCCGTTACACGTGTTGAAAAGCATGGGTTGCAAGTAGATAGCCGTCTGGCTGACTTTGTTGAAACACAGGCCTTGCAGGGGACCGGCGTGCCGGCGGATGACTTCTGGAAGGGGTTTTCCGACGTGGTGCATGAGCTGGGGCCGAAGAACAGGGCGTTGCTGGAGACCCGCGAGACCCTTCAAGGCCAGATCGACGCGTGGCACCTCGACAGGCGGGGACAGCCCCACGACCACGCGGCCTATAAGGCCTTCTTGACGAAGATCGGATATCTGCTGCCAGAAGGCGAAGACTTTCAAATCGAGACCGCGAATGTTGACCCAGAGATCGCCTCTGTTCCTGGACCGCAACTGGTGGTTCCGATCACCAATGCGCGCTATGCGTTGAACGCGGCGAACGCACGCTGGGGCAGCTTGTATGACGGCTTTTACGGCACGGACGCCATGGGGACGCCTGCTCCTCGGGGAGGTTATGACAAGGGGCGCGGTGCGCGTGTTGTCGCCAAGGCGCGGGTGTTCCTAGACGAGGCCTTCCCGCTGCAAGGCGCCAGCCACGCCGACGCGCGGCGCTATCACATCAACGGCGGCGCGCTGTTGGTGGACGACCTTCCGTTGGCCGACCCATCAAAATTCGTGGGATATAAAGGCCCGTCCAAAGCCCCGCATGCGGTCTTGTTGCGCAACAACGGGCTGCATGTGGAGCTGGTGTTCGACCGGACGCATCCCATAGGCAGTCACGACCAAGCGGGGCTGGCGGATGTGCGGCTGGAAAGCGCCGTCTCCGCGATTATGGATTGCGAGGATTCCGTGGCCTGCGTGGATGCAGAAGACAAGGTGCAGGCCTATTCCAACTGGCTGGGTTTGATGCGTGGCAACTTGGAGGAAGCGGTTGAGAAGGGCGGCAAGACCATCACCCGCAGGCTGTCAGACGATCTGACGTTTACCGCCCCCGATGGCAAAGAGCTGGTCGTGAAGGGCCGCGCGTTGATGCTGGTGCGCAATGTCGGGCACCTGATGACCAACCCCGCGGTGCTGGACCGCGACGGCCGCGAAGCCTTTGAGGGCCTGATGGATGCGATGGTCACCACGCTGATTGCAATGCATGATCTGCAAAAGACCGAAGGGCTGCGCAACTCGCATAAAGGCTCTGTCTATGTGGTGAAGCCAAAGATGCACGGGCCGCAGGAAGTGGCCTTCGCTGATGAGATATTCACCCGCGTCGAGGCCATTCTGGGCCTGCCTGAGAATACCGTGAAGCTTGGCATTATGGATGAGGAACGGCGCACCTCGGTGAATCTGAAGCAATGCATCTATGCGGCCAAGTCCCGCGTGGCATTTATCAACACGGGCTTTTTGGACCGCACGGGCGACGAGATACATACCTCGATGGAGGCCGGACCGTTTTCGCGCAAGGATTTCATCAAGCGCAAGGCGTGGATCGGCGGATACGAGAACCGGAATGTCGACATCGGCTTGGAATGTGGCCTGTCGGGGCGGGCGCAGATTGGCAAGGGCATGTGGGCCATGCCCGACCTGATGGGCGCGATGCTGGAGCAAAAGGGAGAGCATCCGAAATCCGGCGCGAATTGCGCATGGGTTCCATCCCCGACCGCCGCAACCCTGCACGCGCTCCACTACCACAAGGTCGATGTGTTCAGCGTGCAAGACAAGCTGAAGGCTGGCGGGCGTCGTGCCCATGTCGAGACCATTTTGGACATCCCGTTGGCGACCTACCGGATGTGGTCCGAAGAAGAAATCATGCGGGAGGTGGAGAACAACGCCCAAGGCATCCTTGGCTATGTGGTGCGTTGGATCGACCAAGGGGTTGGGTGCTCCAAGGTGCCGGATATGAACGACGTGGGCTTGATGGAGGACCGTGCGACCTGCCGGATTTCCTCGCAAGCCTTGGCGAATTGGCTGCACCACGAAGTCGTCTCTCGGGAGGCGGTTATGGGTGCCATGCGCAAAATGGCTGCTGTGGTGGACGCGCAAAATGCCGACGACGCGCACTATGTGCCTATGGCCCCGAACTTCGACGGGATCGCGTTCCAAGCCTGTTGCGATCTTGTGTTCAAAGGCCGCCTGCAGCCCTCTGGCTACACCGAACCGGTGCTACATGCCCGACGGCTAGAGCGCAAAGCCAGCCAGTAACATACCTTTAAACCTATACTCGGGAGGCCTGACATGGCTGGAATTTCGTTAAACAAAGCCCGCACCATCGTGCGCAAATCCATCGCCAAAGGACAAGACTTAGGGTTGAAGCCCTTGTCGGTGGTGGTGTTGGACGCTGGCGGCCATGTGCAGGCGTTTGAGCGCTCGGATGGCGCAGCGCCTGGACGTTTCGACATTGCGCGCGGCAAGGCCTATGGCGCGGTTATGCTGGGGATGTCCGGATCGGCCCAGATGGCACGCGCCGAGCAGCAGGCATATTTCATGAATGCGGTGAACGGCGTGTTCGGAGGGGCCGTTGTGCCGGTCCCTGGTGGGGTGCTGCTACGCGACAAAAAGGGCGCGGTCATCGGGGCCGTTGGCGTCACGGGCGACACCTCCGACAATGACGCTATCGCCGCTTTGGCAGGGATAGAAGCCGCCGGATTAATCGGCGAAGCCTAGGCTGCCGCGACGGAAGATGCCCAATTTATGAACCATTTAACTCCACGCAGGTATTCTGTGCGCCCAGAGCCTATCTATAGGATGGGACTTCGACTAAAAGGTCTGTGCAGACTAGGTGGAGAAGAATGTTTATGGCGCGTCCGGTTATTGGGATCATTGGAAACTCTCATCTGATCAATGACGAATACCCTGCACATGTGGCGGGAATGATGAATTGTCAGGCGGTTGCGGAAGTTTCCGACGCCTTGCCACTGATCATCCCGAGCTGCCCGACACTTGCGGATGTCAACGACCTGTTAGAGACCTGCGACGGCTTTTTGTTCACGGGCGGGCGCCCGAATGTTCACCCAGAAGAATACGGGGAGGCCGAGACTGATGCGCATGGGGCCTTTGACCGCTCTCGCGACCGTGTTGCCCTGCCGCTCATTCGTGCCTGCGTCGAGCGCGGCCAGCCGATCCTAGGGGTGTGTCGCGGATTTCAAGAGGTCAATGTGGCCATGGGCGGAACGCTCTATCCCGAGATCCGCGACTTGCCCGGGCGCATGAACCACCGCATGCCACCTGATGGCACCTTGGAGGAAAAGTTCGAGCTGCGCCACGCAGTGACCTTCACCGAGAACGGCCCGTTTCACCAGCTAATGGGGGCACAAGAGGTGATGACCAACACGCTGCATGGCCAAGGGATCAAGCAAGCTGGCGACCGTGTGGTCATTGACGGGCGCGCGCCGGATGGCACGCCGGAAGCGATATACATTCAAGACGCGCCAGGCTTCAGCCTGTCTGTTCAATGGCATCCGGAGTATCGCGCGGCGCAAGACCCCGTCTCGCGGCCCTTGTTCAAAGCCTTTGGCGAGGCGGTGCAGGCATGGGCCGCGCAAAAGCGCCCGCAGGCCTTGAAATCGGCCTAGGCCGTTAGGACTTCGCTGACCTTCAAGGCGCGCATTTGATTGCCATCGACCTTTAGTTTTCCGGTCATAACTGCGGTGATGGGGTTTTGTGTGCCGTCCAGAATGGCACGAAACACCGCCTCGGACGCCCTGAGGGTGACATCGGTCTCGGCGTCTGACTGTACTGCCCCGTCTTGCGACAAAACCACCGATCCTTCCCCCGTGACCACAAGTTTGGCGGTGCCCTTGATGGCCCCTTTGGCTTTCTCGTGGAGCAGGGTGGTGAGGGCATCTAGGGGCGTAGGCATGGGGGCTCCGATAAACATTAAGCGAAAGGGTCCCGCTGTTTTGACGTGCCGCGCCGCCCCAGAGCAAGACAGACGTGGCGTCACCATGCGCCTTGCTGCTCACCCGCTAAATAGTGGGAAAACCAATCAGGAAAGGCCTTGGCTTGGAACGGGCAAGTTTGAGCACGCCAAAGCTGGCGGCACGTGGGGGCGTGGCAAAACAACCGGTTAGCCGTGAGATATGCGCAGAGCGCATGACGGGAATACGTGTTTTGCCAGATGTCATGGCAGTTTGGTTGACCTAAGTTCAAGGCAACACACAGAACATGAAGGACTGTCAAAATGAAAATCGAAGAAACAACTGCAATCGATCTTGTTGCCATCGATCTGGAAGCCCGCCGTTTGCGTGCGCAATATGTCGCTGCGTTTTTCGCATCTGCTCGCACTTGGGTTGCCTCGAAGCTTTCCACACCGGTTTTGTCCAACACCAAAGCTGCATAAACACGCATTTAGGCCGGTTGACGGCCTGATTTGTTTGATTGAAATCCCGGTCTCGCCTTCAAAGCGAACCGGGATTTTCTCATTTTGGCCCGATTTCAACGTCAAAACATCCTCAATCTTATGAAAATTGCGCCTATCTATTTGGGCGTTGGAGAGGGTGAGACCATGAAACTGACCACGAAACTGATCGCCGGACTTGCATTGGCACTGGGACTGAGCGCATGCGCATCGTCCAACCACAGCACTGTTGCAACGACCCGAAACGCGGCAGATTTGACGCCGGTTGTGACGCCTGAATTGACCATCCGCAGCGCTGAATGGGCCTTGGCTGATGTGCGTGTACGCGTGCCGGGTGATTTGAAGGTCTCGGAAGCAAACCGGTATTACCCGATCGCAGACATCGTATGGCGCGAAGACCCGTTTGGGGATCGCCACGCGCAGGTTGCCCAGATCATGGATGACGGGTTGACCCAAGGCTTGAGCCACCTGACCGGTGAGCGTCCGGTCTATTTCGACATCACGGTTAGCCGCTTTCACTCGTTGACCGAAAAGGCCCGCTATTCGGTCGGTGGGGTGCATAACATTGTCTACACACTTACGGTTGTAGATGCGGCCACCGGTGTTGCCTTGCATGGCCCGATTGAGATGAAAACTGCTTTGAAAGCCTTCGGCGGTGACCAAGCCTTCGCAGCAGAGCGCCGCGGCGAGACACAAAAGGTCCGCATCCGCAGCCATTTGGCCAGCATTATGCGCCAAGCTTTCAATGGCGGAAAAGAGATGCGGGTTGTGGCAAAGGCCGCTGTGGCCCCACAAGACGCCTATACCGGCATCACTCAATAAGAGTTTCGCCACCAAAGACGGGCTTTCGCCCAATGTGAATACCGATTAAGGGAGGGATATGACATCCCTCCCTTTTTCCGCCTCACCCTATCCTGTAATCCGCCTGAAGCCTAAGGCCAACGCCCTGACCATTCGTGGTGGCGCCCCTTGGGTCTATTCAGATGAATTGGTCACCGACCGCCGTGCCCGCCGCCTTGCGCCGGGATCTTTGGCTGTGTTGGAGGATAGCGACCGCGAGCCAATCGCCGTGGTCACCATCAACAATGAGTCCAAGATCATTTGCCGCGTCATGGACCGCGACCCTGCCGCCGTGCTGGATCAAGATTGGATTGTGACGCGGGTGCGTCGCGCTTTGGCCTTGCGCGAACATCTTTATGACGCGCCATTCTACCGGCTGATACATGCTGAGGCCGACGGCTTGCCTGGCGTTATTGTGGACCGGTTTGGCGATGTCTTGGTGATGCAACCCAACGCTGCTTGGGCCGAAACGGCCTGCGAGAGTTTGGCCGCTGCATTGGTCGAGGTGATTGGGGCCAAGGCGGTTTATAAGAACGCAGCGGGCCGCGCGCGCGGCTTGGAAGGCTTGGACGACCTGTCCTCATTCCTGATCGGCGAGCACGACGGGTTGATCGAAGTGCCGATGAACGGGGCCACCTATATGGCGGACGTCGTAGGCGGCCAGAAAACCGGCCTGTTCTTTGACCAACGCGACAACCACGCATGGGCGGCGAAGCTGCACAAGGGCGGGCGTGTGCTGGATGTGTTCTCGCATGTGGGCGGCTTTGGCCTTGCCTCTTTGGCGACGGGGGCGGAAAGCGCATTGGCGGTAGACGGCTCGGAAGCAGCACTGGCCTTGGCAGAGAAGGGGGCACAAGCCTCCGGCTTTGGCGACAAATTCACCACCCGCAAGGGCGACGCCTTCAAGATGATGGAAGCGCTGGCCGGCGAAGGTGAATTGTTCGATCTGGTCGTCGCGGATCCGCCGGCCTTCGCGCCGAATAAGCAAGCACTGTCGAACGGGCTGACAGCCTATAGCCGAGTGGGCTCCATGGCGGCCAAACTGGTAAAGCCCGGTGGCTATTTGGTGCTTTGTTCGTGCAGCCATGCGGCTGACCTGACCAAATTCCGCCAAGCCAGCTTGCGCGGCGTGGGCCGTGCTGGGCGCCAAGCGCAGATCATTCACACAGGATCGGCGGGGGCGGATCATCCTTTGCACCCTGCGTTGGCGGAAAGTGGCTACCTGAAGGCCATCATTCTGCGGCTCGACTAAATGCGGGCGATGCTTGATGCCTGCGTGATCTACCCCACTGTGCTGCGCGAAGTGCTGGTGGGTTGCGCAGCCTTGGGCCTATACGACGCCTTGTGGTCCGAGCGCATCCTAGAGGAATGGGCACGGGCCACCAAAAAGCTGGGGGCGGCGGCCGAAGTCCAAGCCCGCGGCGAAGTGGCTGTGCTGAAGGCGCAATTCCCGAATGCCTGCACTCAGCCACGCGCGGGGGACATGGCGCGGCTGCATCTGCCGGATGAGAACGACATTCACGTCTTGGCGGCGGCAATTGCGGGGTCCGCAGACGTGATCGTGACGATGAACGCGAAGGACTTCCCGCGCCAGACCTTGGCCTTTGAGGGATTGAGGCGCCAAAGCCCTGACGAATTCCTGATGGATTTGTGGATGGACACCCCTGAGGCGGTGGAGCAAGTGGTGCGCGGCGTGCATTCGGTGGCGTGCGAGATGTCAGGCGAAGACCTGAACCTGCGCGCGTTGATGAAACGGGCCCGCCTGCCGCGGCTGGGCAAGGCGATTGCGGCCTAGTTAGTCCTGCTGTGTCACCGACATTGAAATGCCATCCATCGCTTTGACGTCGACAGCCGCTATGTCGAGCCCGTCCAAACATTGCGCGTTCACGCCGAAATGATCCGGCTCGGAGCGCTTTCGGTGGAACGTGTAGATGCCGCATGTTTTGCAAAAGTAGTGTTTGGCGATCTTCATATTCCATTGGTACAGGCTGACCGTGTCCCAATCGGCCGTCATGGTAAAGTTATCCTCGTGAACCCGCGCCATGAGGGCGTTCTTTTTCCGGCACAGCGAGCAGTTGCATGTCGTGAGCTGTGTCACATCGCCAGTGACGGTAAAGGTGACGGCGCCACAATGGCATGATCCGGCATAACTGAGCATGAGAGGTTCCTTGGAGTAGATGGCCTTGGAAGGATGCGACGAGAGATCAGTCGCTGTCGACCCCCCATCGGGCCTCTAGGGTTTCGATGGCGGCGATGCGTTCCTCGGTTTTCGGGTGGCTTAGAAGCCACGCAGGCGGGCCTGCTCCCATGCTGCCGGTCAACGCGTTAAGTTTCACAAACAGGGATTTTTGCGGCGCCGTCCCGATACCCGCCTTGGTGAGCAGGGCGGAGGCATAGGCGTCAGCCTCATATTCGTCATTGCGCGACAGGCGGGCTGCCAGAAGTCTGGTCAGCATATTGGCAATCCAGATGCCCAGCCCAGGGATAATCCGCCCCAACACCGTTGCAAGGGCCACGCGAATAGCATTCTGACCGGAGAAGTCGATCATCCGGCGGCGCGAATGGCCTAGCGCGACATGACCCAATTCATGCGCAATCACCGAGGCCATTTCAGCGGCACTGACCTCGCCTTCCTTATATTTGTTGAAGAACCCGCGCGTGATGAAAATGCGCCCGTCAGGGGCGGCAAGGCCGTTAATCGGATCGATCTCATAGATGTGGACCTTGATTTTGGGCAGGTCGAGCGCATTGGCCATGTCGCTGTTCAACTGATCCAATAGGGGATCCCTCAACAGGGTCGACTGCCGGTCCAACGTTTTGGCCGTGTTCCACGCAGAGAACTTATAGGACACCACTGCGTAAATGATAGCGATCAGAATCGGGGTCAGTTTGAGCATAGTAAAGGTATGGGACGGGACCAAACCGTAAGCAAGTCAGCGACGGTATTTAGGGTCAGATTACATCGATCTCACAGTTTGTGATCCGGTTCTCACAGGGGCGTGATGGGGTGCGCGAATGGGGCCCTTTAAATGTGCGTAAATGCGCAGAACTGTGCCTGATTTCCCTATTTAGGGCATTGAGGAACGAATGTTTGGGCGTCATATTAGCTCCATAGACGGCAACACGCCGACACACACATCGGTCAACAGACTGAAAACAAACAAAAGAGAGTACATACAATGAAAACTATCATCGCAACCGTAATCGCCCTTTCCGTTTCTGCTCCGGCATTCGCAGCTCAGGTCACAGATGCAGCCGCATACTTCGCCGCAGACAATGCATCTGCCGCTGAGCAAGTGATCGCCAACACATCCGCCGGCGACGTTTTCCAAGCCCAGCTTGCAGGTGCTTTGGCCAATGACTCCGCTGCGGAAAGCCAAATCGACGTAACAGCCGGTCAAGCGACCCGCGCACACACTGACTTGCTGTCCTTCTTCGCCTTGGGCAACGACTCGGCCGCTGAGCGCGTTAACTACTAAGTTCCCCCCAAGGTCTTCTCCCGAGACCAATGGCCCCTCCGGAAACGGGGGGGTCATTTTGCGTTTTAACCTCGGGTCAGGGATCTCATACCGGCTTCAATGCCCTGAAGGGTCATCGGCACCATCCGGTCCGCGCCGAATATCTGTTGAATCATCGCAATCGACTGGGTGTAGCGCCAAAAGCGTTCTTCTAGGGGATTGATCCAGAGATGGCTGGCCCATTGATCACGGGCCCGCTCCAGCCAGACCTGCCCGGCCTCGGCGTTCATGTGCTCGCTCGCCCCTCCGGGATAAGCGATTTCATAGGGGGACATGGATGCATCCCCGACAAAGATACATTTGTAATCAGGCCCATAGGTTCGCAGGATATCTTGGGTTGATATCTGCTCGTTCCAACGGCGGGAATTGTCCTTCCAAACACCTTCATACAGGCAATTGTGGAAGTAGAAGTATTCCATGTGCTTGAATTCGGTCCGTGCAGCGCTGAACAATTCTTCAACAACACGGATATACGGGTCCATGGAGCCGCCGACATCGAGAAAAAGCAGTACTTTGACCGCATTGCGCCGTTCGGGGCGGGTTTTGACATCAAGGTAGCCGTGTTCAGCGGTGGCTTTGATGGTGCCGTTCAGGTCGAGTTCCTCGGAGGCGCCATCACGGGCCCATTTGCGCAGACGTTTCAGCGCGACCTTGATGTTGCGCGTGCCCAACTCGACCGAGTCGTCAAGATTGCGAAACTCGCGCTTGTCCCAAACTTTGACCGCGCGCTGATGGCGCGAGCCGTCCTGCCCGATGCGGATACCTTCTGGGTTGTACCCATACGCCCCGAAAGGCGAGGTGCCCGCAGTCCCCACCCATTTATTGCCCCCTTGATGGCGACCCTTTTGTTCTTCAAGCCGTTTCTTCAGGGTTTCCATCAACTTGTCAAAACCGCCAAGCGCCTCGATTTCGGCACGCTCTTTTTCGGACAAATGCTTCTCGGCCATTTTGCGCAGCCAGTCTTCGGGCAGGTCCATTGCCTCCACCACATCATCAGCGGTGATTTTCTCAAGGCCTTGAAATGTATTGGAAAAAGCGCGATCAAATCGATCAAGGTGGCGTTCGTCTTTCACCATTATGGTGCGCGCGAGGTAGTAAAACCCGTCGATATCATAGGTGACAAGATCCGCCTGCATGGCCTCCAGAAAGGCCAAATACTCGCGCAGACTCACCGGAAGGTTGGCCGCGCGCAGATTGTCGAAGAAGGGCAGAAACATTAGACGCCGGAGACGGTGCGCGCGATGTAGATGGCGACAAAGAGCCCGACCAGCCCAAAGAGAATGGCGAAGCTGCCACCATATTGCGCCATATCCAGACGATTACCGCCTTTGCGTTTGGCAACGATCACGCCCAAAAGCGCGCCGAAGATCATACCGATAAGGGGGGCCATTATGCCTAGCTCCGTACCCTGCGGGGGGCCAATGCTTTGATTTCATTCAGCCGTGCCCGCACATTGCGTTCCGAACCGAAGCCATAACGCCCCCACCCGAGACTGTCGAGCCTTACACGGCGTGCCTCATCGACGCGCCCCGCGGCTTCAAGGGATTCTGCTTTGATCATCAACAAGGTCGCAAGGAGCGCCGCATTGGAAGAATTGCGGGCGGCAGGAATGCCTTCGTCGGTCAGGCGGATGGCCACGTCCAACTGGCCAGAGGACAGCGCGAAGGCCGCCATCTGCGTGTTAACATGTGCCGAATGAACGGAAGCCCCATAGAGCTTTTTGTAGATATTTCCGGATTGCACAAAGGCCGAGATCGCACTCTCAGGATGAGACGCCAGCGACACGCGCCCCTGTACGAACAAGGAAAAGGCCAGCCGGTTGTCCTTCCAGCCCTGCGACTGCGCAATCTTCACCGCTTGCGCGGCTTTGCTTGCGCGCTGCGATTTCGGCGTGCGTAGGGCCAAAGCGGAGGTGATCGCATCGTTCCACTGCTTCGGTGTGCGATTGGCGCCGGTGTTGGTCGCACGATTGCCGCGCGGGTTCAAACTGCTCAAAAGCCCGGGCAAAACGCGCGCGGTCTGCCCGCGAGTCATCCCATTTCTGAGTTGCGGCGAATAATACGCCCGCAAGATCAGCATGTCGAAACCAGTCAGGATCGTGTGGAAGTTATCATCGTTGAAAATACTGTCGGGCAAGCGGTACAGGTCATTCAACGGGCCGAGGGCTTGCGAAATTTCCTCGTGTAAACAATCGCGTACCTCTTGCGGCGACACGTCGTTGGGAATGATCACCGTCGCTTTTGTGCGGTTGGACAAACGCGTCCAATCGGTGGTGCCATTGCCACGGTTGCGTTTGAATTCCGACCAGCCAGACACATTTGGAACCACAAAGCAGGCCGCTTGTGGCACCGCCTTTTGCAGCGTTTTACGCGGGATTGCCTCGACCACGATCTGCGCGGCTTCTCCGGATTTTGCACGCGAAATATTGATGCCAGCTTCGGCGCGCAACCGAGAGAGCAGGCGGGCAAGATCGCCCTCTAGGGAGGCAGGAGCCTGCCCTTGAACGGAAACTTTGATCGGGCCTTCAAATCTGGTGAGCCATGGCAGCGGGCGACCGCTTTCCATTTGAAACGTTAAATCCAGAAAATCCTGAGCGATTTGAGAATTGGGCCTATTGACCCCACCAGCGCGCTGGGTTGCGAATGTCTTCATCGGCGGCAGGGCCGTAGAGACGGGTGCATTGCGGCCGGGAACCTCGTTTTTCGTCGAGGGGACACAGGCTGCCATAAGGCACAGAATCGGAAAAGCTAAGCGGCGCATTAGGACGTTATACCCGCGTTTTTGAAAACTGGGGCGAATTTTCCTCGTCCACACGCAATCGTGGCCTTGCGGACACAATCCCATTGGTTGGACCTCATTGATCTAGCAATAGGTCCAATGCTTTGGGCCTGATCCGGCCGCCTGTTCTTCATGTTCACGGTATTGTCCCGCCTCTGCTCAATTAACATAAGGTTAATCCCTTGTTTGCGGCATGAGTTTGTGGCGAATTAGGCAATTTTCAGGCTATTGTTTCCGCTTTGGTGCGGGCTACCGCTGCCCCCGCGCCATAAAGGCCAAGCGTTCAAACAAATGCACGTCCTGCTCGTTCTTCAGCAATGCACCATGCAACCGCGGCAGGGCAGAGGCCCCGTCCTGCTTCAAATCCTCCGCGCTCAGATCTTCGGCAAGCAGCAGCTTCAACCAGTCAAGCACCTCAGAGGTAGAGGGCTTCTTTTTCAAACCATTGGTTTCGCGCACCTCATAGAATTGGGTCAGGGCGGCGGTCAGAAGCGCAGGCTTCAACCCAGGATAATGGACCTCAACGATGGCGCGCATAGTGTCGATGTCGGGAAAGCGAATGTAGTGGAAGAAGCAGCGGCGCAGGAAGGCGTCGGGCAACTCTTTTTCATTGTTGGATGTAATGATCACGATTGGACGTTGCTGCGCCCGAACGGTTTGACCGGTCTCATAGACGTGAAACTCCATACGATCCAGTTCTTGCAGCAGATCGTTTGGGAACTCGATATCGGCCTTATCTATCTCGTCAATCAGCAGCACACATTTCTCGGAGCGCTCAAAGGCCTGCCACATTTTCCCGCGCTTGATGTAGTTGGCGACGTCATGGACCTTTTCATCCCCAAGCTGGCTGTCGCGCAATCGGGACACCGCGTCATATTCATACAAACCCTGCTGGGCCTTGGTGGTGGATTTGATATTCCACTCGATCATTTCCAAGCCCAGAGCCGTCGCAACCTGCCGCGCAAGTTCGGTTTTGCCTGTGCCGGGTTCTCCTTTGACAAGCAGCGGGCGCTCTAATGTGACGGCCGCATTCACAGCTACCGTAAGGTCATCTGTGGCGACATAGCTGTCGGTCCCGTTGAACTTCAATGGGCGGGCAGGGGTGTTCGAAGAATCCATATGCAAAACAAGCCTCTGTGGCGCGGAGTTGATTAACCATTTTTTGATGGCACTTCCCCCCTTTTAACCCTCGATAACTGCGTGACAAGGGGGGGCGGTTCAGTTACTTGAAGGTCAGGGAAGTTGACGCATGGTTGGTATTTGAGTCGCACTTAATTTGCCACCCACGCACAAGAGTGAGGGAACTGGTATGAAAGCCGAAGTATTTCTACCCGACGATTATCGACCGGCAGATGACGAGCCGTTCATGAACGAACGTCAAACCGAGTATTTTCGCCGCAAATTGCTGGATTGGAAGTCATCCATCATGGATGAAACCGCCCAGACCATTGAAGGCATGAAGGATGGCACCCGCAATATTCCGGATGTGGCGGACCGCGCATCGGAAGAAACCGACATGGCGCTGGAGTTGCGGACCCGCGATCGCGAGCGCAAGCTTATCTCCAAGATCGACGCCGCCTTGCGCCGGATTGATGACGGCGAATACGGCTATTGCGACGAAACAGGCGAACCGATTTCCTTGAAGCGTCTGGATGCGCGCCCAGTGGCCACCATGAGCCTAGAGGCGCAAGAGCGTCACGAGCGCCGCGAGAAAGTGCATCGCGACACATAAAATCGCGACACATAAAGACGTGGAGCAAGAATTCGAAAAGAAGCCGCCGGTGCAGTGATGCGCTGGCGGCTTTTTCGTGTCAGATGCCCCTATAAAGCCAACTCGACCCAAACCGGCACGTGGTCTGAGGGTTTTTCGCGGCCACGGTATTCCTTGTCGATCTGACAGTCTTTCAGCAGATCCGCCGCTTGCGGGGTCAGCAGGAGGTGATCGATGCGGATGCCGTCGTTCTTGTTCCATGCGCCTGCTTGGTAGTCCCAAAAGCTGTATTGCTCTGGGGCGGGGTTGCGGGTGCGGAAGGCCTCGGTGAAGCCAAGGTTCAAAATGCGGCGGTAGGCGGCACGGCTGTCTGGGTGAAACAGCGCATCTTCGCGCCACGCCTCTGGGCGGGCGGCGTCGATGGTTTGCGGAATGATATTGTAGTCACCGGCCATCATTGCGGGCATCTCATCGGCCATGAGGTCTTGCGCACGCTTATACATGCGTTCCATCCAGGCCAGTTTGTAGTCATATTTCGGGCCGGGGCGGGGGTTGCCGTTGGGCAGGTACAAACCGCATAGGCGGATGGCGTGCTGATCGCCGACCACTGTGGCCTCGATCCAGCGGGCTTGTTCGTCGCTGTCATCACCGGGCAGGCCGCGGGTGACGTCCTCTAGGGGCAGTTTCGACAGGATCGCGACCCCGTTGAAGCTTTTCATCCCATGGGTTTCGACGTTGTAGCCCAAGTCTTCAAAATGCTCGCGAGGGAAAGTCTCATCGACGGATTTGATCTCTTGCAGCAAGGCGACATCGGGTTGCGCCTCGTTCAGCCAATCGGTCAGCGCATTGATGCGTGCCTTGATCCCGTTGATATTGAATGTGGCGATTTTCATAGCGCAGGCCCCTTTGTGTTCCCAAGGTATCGAACATGGGGCGGGGCGGGGCAAGGGTCGGACTGCCTGCTTATTCCTGTTCATTGCCAACTTTTTGGGCACGCGCCGGTGTTGGTCCCTAAAATTGCACCTATCCGCAATGTTTTCCCCGCAGTCTTGATCTGGCAAATCCAATATACAGATTACGGAATCACTGACAGCACATCGAGGATGACACAATGTTCAAATTTTTATTCAAAGGTCGCAACAAAGAGGTCGTCGTCGAGACCCAGCGTCAAAATTTTGAGCGCCTCGTGACCGAGTTGAATGACGCCATCGACGCATTGCCGGTCAAGCCAAGAGTGACACTGGACCCCACCACCGGCCACGTAGAACTGCATCTGCCCGAGCAAATGCCCGACGAAGCCTTGGCCCTGCCGGCACCCGTTGAAGACGTGACCACGGAAGATGAGATCGCCACCGACGACGTGCCCGCAAACGAAGATCCAGCGCCGGAGGCTGCCGATGCAGCTGAAGAAGCGCAAAGAAAGGTCGCCTGAATTTTTATGTAAGGCGACGCCTAGGCGGCCACGTTAGGGTGCACCGACGTGGCCGTTTTTTTTATGAAACTGTGTCGTGAAATGCGGGGTTTCAACGTGAAATGAACTTTTCACTGCCCTAATCGCGCCGCGTTTGAGGGGCAAATCAAGTGTCAACCGAGTGAAAGCAGGTAGACGCAATGAAGCATTTGATCCCATTCGCCGTAGCGGCCGCATTGGCACTTTGCGGCACCGCGAGCGCAAAGACCGTGACATATGTGGAAACGGTAACACGGGCCGACGGCTCGATGATTGTGACCAGAACAACCGTTGTTTTACCTGCGAAAGTGACCATTACGCGTGCAACACTCACACGATCCGCGTTGCGCACGGGCCTGCGGTAACCGCGGCAGATACATAGCCTTTTGCACGCCCGTCGCGTGACTCAAAGGACACAGTGATCGAACTGATTCGGGGAGCAATGACATAATTGCGCCCCATTCTTGTGTTCTGTTTCCACAAAAGAATAATATCAAAAAATAAAACAACTAAAAAAATAACAAATACTGCATGAGGCAGACAATGAGAGTAGTACCGGTACTGGGCGTCCTTTTGGCGCTAGCGGCGTGTGGAGTCCCCGAAACAGAGGATGTCCAAGCGTCACGTGGAGCCATACAGGGGCTTTATTTTATCCCGTTTGAGCCAGAAATTTTGGAAAACTCGCCTGCGTGGGAAGCCGCGCTCAAAGAGTACAAACGCCAGATGTAATTCACACAAAGCACACAGACAAAAGGGCGCACCGGAAGGGAGCGCCCTTTTGTGCATTTAGGCCGTTCGATCGGTGCCTACATCGAAAAAGACGTGCCGCAGCCACATGACGAAGTGGCATTCGGGTTCTCAATCACAAAACGCGCGCCGATCAGCTCTTCGGTGAAGTCGATCACCGCATTGGCAAGAAACGGCAGGGATACGGAATCCACCACCACAGTTTCCCCGTCCTTGGACAAGATCAGATCATCCTCCGCAGGGGCATCAAGCTTGATGTCATATTGAAACCCCGAACAGCCACCCCCATCCACGGCGACGCGCAACGCCTGTCCTTGGTCGGATGCACCAATTTCGGCCAGACGCTCAAAGGCGCGGTCCGTTACTTTTGGGGGAAGGGTCAAATCCATCTGTCGCATCCTTCATGAGTGCGCGTTTGGCCTAAACCTAATGTGCCGCCCGAATGTTCTCAAGGTGTTGTCCTGTCAGACCGGAAAATTTTCGAAATCGTCCTCTTCGTCATTCCCGATGTCCAGATAGGCTTCGGCCTTGGAGCGGTCTTTGAATTCGAAGCTGCGGATGGTCATATTGGGAATGAGTTTGCCTTCGAGCATGGCGATGTCACGGATCCATTTCTGGTTGGAGACCAAGGCCACTTTGCCGATTTTTCCGATCACCCCGAACAGCTGCGGCAGGCGTTTCATTTCTTCCAGAATTGCGCCTGCCTCGGGGAACTCCACGTCGTGATAGATCGCCAGCAAGCGCCCGTCGCTCATTTTATTGGTGAGCGGAAACAAACTATCGAGGCCGTCAGACATCTGAGATGCCGTGATTTTCCCGCTGATTTCCACCTTCAGCAGGTTGGGGGCCATTGTCTCAACTTTGAACATCGTTTGCATCCTTTTGGTTGGGTCAAAACATGTCCTGCTCGCACGATGTATATGGGAATGAAGAAGGTGGTTTTCAACGGGGTGTGCGCTCTCGTCACGGCGCGCCCAGTGGTGTAGGCAGGGGGAGAATGACGAATAAGGATACCCGATGCTGGCTCCCTACGCTTGCCTTCCCAGCGACAGCCGTGGACGACTTTACCCCGAAGACGAAAGCGCCTTTCGGTCGTGTTTTCAACGTGATCGTGATCGGATAATTCACGCCAGCGCTTTTCGGCGTCTGAAACATAAAACTCAGGTCTTCATCGAGCATGAGGGCGACTATTTCCGCACCCGATTGACGCATTCCATTGAGGTGGCGCAGGTGGCGCGCACAATTGCCGGCGTATTGGGGTTGAATGAAGAGCTGACGGAAGCTGTCGCCTTGGCGCATGACCTTGGGCACACCCCCTTTGGGCACACCGGCGAAGAGGCGTTGGATGCGTTGATGGCCCCCTATGGCGGCTTTGATCACAACGCGCAGGCGTTGAAAATTGTCACGTCGCTGGAACGCCACTATGCGGAATGGGACGGGCTGAACCTGACTTGGGAAACCCTTGAAGGGATCGCCAAGCACAACGGGCCGGTGACCGGACGGCTTCCGTTTGCGTTGACAGAGTATTCTGCGCGCCATGATCTGGAATTGGAAACCTACGCCAGCGCAGAGGCCCAAGTGGCGGCCTTGGCCGACGATATTGCCTATAACAACCACGACTTGCATGACGGCTTGCGGGCGGAGTTGTTCTCTACCGATGAGCTGGCGGAGCTGCCGCTTGTGGGCCCGTGTTTCGCGCGTGTGGATACACTATATCCGGGCCTGAACTATTATCGCCGCCGACATGAGGCCTTGCGCCGGTTCTTTGGTGTCTTGGTTGAAGATGTGATTGAAGTTGCCCAGGCGCGGTTGAGGGAGTTGAACCCGCAATCGGTTGCCGACATTCGCGGGGCGGGGCGGCCCATGGTGCAATTCTCGCCAGAGGTTTGGGCGCAACTCAAGGTGATCCGAAAGTTCCTCTTTACGCGGATGTACCGCGCCCCCGCCGTGGTGGAGATGCGGGTGCAGGTGACCCAAGTCGTGGACGAGCTGTTTCCATTGTTCATGTCGCAAACGGATCTGTTGCCCAAGCAGTGGCGCAAGGATGTCGAGGAAGTTGAGGATGAGACCGGACTGGCGCGGATTGTGTCCGATTATATTGCGGGCATGACCGACCGCTTTGCGCTGCAAGAGCATGAGCGGCTGATTGGCGGGGTCGCCGCGGACAGCTATGTGGTTGAACGCGGATAGGTTTGGGGATGCTTTCGCGCTATGGGGGCGCTGCCCCCAAACCCCCGAGGTATTTTTGAAGCAATGATGGGGTGGACCGCGCATCTGGGCGTGGTAAACCGCGCGCAACTTATGAGGTAAGACGATGAACCTGTTTTCTGACATTCGCGCAGTTGTAATCACTTCGCTTGAAGCAATGGTATCCGATGGCACCCTGCCTGCGGGCTTGGATTTTGCCAATGTGGCCGTTGAGCCGCCGCGGGACACCGCGCATGGCGACATGGCGACCAACGCTGCGATGGTTCTGGCGAAACCCGCCAAGATGAAGCCCCGCGACATTGCGGATGCTTTGGCGGGCAAGTTGATGGCAGATGACCGTGTGGCCTTAGCCGAAGTGGCGGGGCCGGGCTTTTTGAATCTGCGCTTGGAGACCGGCGTTTGGTCGGGGGTGGTTCACGCGGCATTGGTGAGTGGCACGGCGTTCGGGCGTTCCGACATGGGGGCGGGCCGGAAGGTGAATGTCGAATATGTCTCTGCCAACCCGACGGGACCTTTGCATGTGGGCCACACGCGCGGCGCCGTGTTTGGCGACGCTTTGGCGTCCTTGCTGGATTACGCGGGCTACAATGTGACCCGCGAATATTACATTAACGACGGTGGTGCGCAGGTCGATGTTTTGGCGCGCTCTGTCTATTTGCGCTACCTTGAGGCGCATGGCCAAGAGGTTGCGTTTGAGGATGGCACCTATCCGGGCGACTATCTGGTTGCGGTTGGTGAGGCATTGAAAGCCAAGGTTGGCGACGCCTATGTGGGGAAGGGCGAGGATGTCTGGTTGGCGGATATTCGTCTGTTCTCTACCGATGCGATGATGGAGCTGATCCGAGAGGATTTGGCAGCCTTGGGTGTTGAAATGGATGTGTTTTATTCCGAGAAGTCCTTGTATGGCACCGGCCAGATTGAGGCGGCGATTGAAGACTTGAAGGGCAAGGACCTGATTTACCGCGGCACATTGGAGCCCCCCAAAGGCAAAGTGCCTGAGGATTGGGAGCCGCGCGAGCAATTGCTGTTTCGCTCCACCAGACATGGCGATGACGTGGACCGCCCGATCCAGAAATCCGACGGGGCGTGGACCTATTTTGCCCCTGACATTGCCTATCATTTTGACAAGGTTCAACGCGGCTTTGACGAATTGATCGACGTCTTCGGTGCGGACCATGGCGGCTATGTCAAACGGATGAAGGCTGCCGTATCGGCGCTGTCGGACGAGCAAGTGTCGCTGGACGTCAAATTGACCCAGCTGGTGCGTCTGTTCAAAAACGGCGAGCCGTTCAAGATGTCCAAGCGCGCGGGGACATTTGTCACTTTGCGCGACGTGGTCGACCTTGTTGGGGCCGATGTCACACGCTTTGTGATGTTGACGCGAAAGCAGGATGCACCTTTGGACTTTGACTTCGCCAAAGTGCTGGAGCAATCCAAGGACAACCCCGTCTTCTATGTGCAATATGCCCATGCGCGGGTGTGCTCGGTGCTGCGCAAGGCGCAGGCGGAAGGGTGGGATGTGTCCGACCCTGCCTTGGCCAAAGCGGATTTGTCCGGCAACACCCATGAGGCGGAATTGGCGCTGGCCAGCAAGCTGGCGGAGTGGCCGCGTTTGGTCGAAATTGCGGGGCGCACCAACGAGCCGCACCGCATTGCGTTCTACCTTTATGAGCTTGCAGGAGAGCTACATGCGCTGTGGAACCGCGGCAATGACGTGACGGATTTGCGCTTTATGCAGGACGAGGAAGGCGCAAGTTTGCCAAAAATTGCCCTCGCACGTGCTACAGCGATTGTTATTTCCGCAGGTCTTGGTATTCTAGGAGTAGCTCCTGCCGAAGAGATGCGCTGACGTTTAATGATCTGCGCCCGGTCTGGGAGCTGCGAGCAGGCTTAAAGACAGACCACCCGAAACCAATTCGGGGGCAGAGAGGCGAGTATGGCAGATCTGGAATTCGGCGCATTTGAAGCGCCTGCGGCCCCGCAGCAGGGCCGCTTTTCGCGTATGATGAACTTTGTCGGCGCCGGCAGCTCCGTAGTGTTGGTGCTGGGTTTGGCCGTCTGGGGGTATCAGTTGACCGTGCGCGATGTGACCGACGTCCCAGTGATCCGCGCGCTTGAAGGCCCCGCACGTGTTCAGCCCGCTGACCCGGGTGGTCAATTGGCGCAACACACTGGTTTGGCAGTGAATTCCGTGCAATCCGAAGGCGAGGCCGAGGGGCCGGCAGGGCAGGTGATCTTAGCGCCCGCCCCGATTGACTTGACCCGAGAGGACGCCATCGCATCCCCGCCAAGCGAAGTTGAGGTCGACGCGGAAGGCGTGGTGGCAGAAGCCGTCGGAACTTTGGTGTCGCTGGATAGTGACGTAAACTCTGCCGACGAAACGGCGCAAGAATTGGCGAACCGGCTGGCGGCGGGCGTGGCTCCTTTGGACACGGTGGCCCCCGCACAAGACATCACCGCGCGCCCGATCCTCGACCCCAAAGTGCCCGGGGTGAACCGTTCTCCGGTTCCAGGGCGCAAGCCGCAAGTTGATTTGGCCGCTTTGCAGGCGCAAGCCGCAGTGGCCTCCGCTGTCAGCGCCGTGGGCGGCGGCACACTCGCCACGCCAGAAATTGATGCGGCCAGTATCGCGTCAGGCACGCGACTGGTGCAACTCGGTGCCTTTGATGACGCAGAAGCCGCGCGTCAGGAGTGGGACAAAATCGCGGCACGTTTCGAGGATTACATCGACGGCAAGACGCGGGTTATCCAAGAAGCAACGTCCGGTGGCCGCAAGTTCTACCGTCTGCGGGCAGTTGGTTTTGCTGACTTGAACGCCTCGCGCCGGTTTTGTGCTGTCCTTGTGGCAGGAAAAGCAGCCTGTATTCCGGTTTTGGCCCGCTAAAGCGGCAAATGTTGGCTTTGTGCAAGGCATGAAGCAGGTTCTAGTTTAAGAGGTCGGCCCAATGCCCTCAGGCGCATATATTTTTGGCTGCGAGGGAGTGAAGCTCTCTGAGGCCGAACGTCGCTTTTTCACAAGTGCTAACCCTTGGGGTTTCATCCTTTTTGCCCGAAATATTGAGGATCGTGCTCAATTATCGGCGCTGACGGCTGAATTGCGCGCCAGCGTCGGCTGGAACGCCCCGATCCTGATTGATCAAGAAGGTGGCCGCGTTCAACGGATGCGGGCGCCCGAGTGGCGCGAGTATCCGCCCGCCTTGGATCAGATGGCTATGGCCGGTGACACTGCCGCGCGCGCCATGTATTTGCGCAACCGGCTGATCGCGGCGGAGCTGCATGAGGTTGGCATCGACGTAAACTGCGCCCCCTTGGCTGATGTGATCTGGCCCGAAAGCCACCCCGTTCTGCGCAACCGCTGCTATGGCGCGGATGTGGAGACCGTCGTTGCGATGTGCCTTGCCGCAGAGCAGGGGTTGCAAGATGGCGGCGTTCTACCGGTCCTAAAGCATATTCCAGGATATGGCCGCGCAGTGGTGGATGGTCACAAGGATCTGCCGACCGTTGACGTGCCCCGCGCTGAATTGGACGCATTGGACTTTGCCCCCTTCAAACAGCTGACACATATGGCGATGGGAATGACCGCGCATATTGTCTTCCCCTGCATTGACGCCCTTCCTGCCACAACATCGCCCAAGGCGATGAAGATGATCCGTCGCGACATCGGCTTCGACAATCTGATCATGACGGACGACATTTCTATGGAGGCTTTGTCGGGCACAGTGCCTGAACGGGCGCGCGCGTCACTGGATGCGGGCTGCGATATCGCGCTGCATTGCAACGGCGATATGACCGAGATGGAAGGCGTGGCACAGGTTTGTGGCACGATGACCGACAGCATGATTGCACGGGCGGATCGGGCGCTAAGTCACCGTAAAACCCCAACAGATGTTGACATTTCTGCGCTTGAGGCTGAGTTTCGCACCCTAGTTGCAGGGTAGCGCATGAGCGAGAACGAACAGACGGAAATCAACTGGGACGAGGGCACCGTCGAGGCGCGCTTGGCCGCAGAAGCATTGATTGTCGATGTGGACGGCTTTGAAGGCCCGCTTGATTTGTTGCTCACGCTGTCGCGCACCCAAAAGGTGGATTTGCGCAAAGTCTCGATCCTGCAACTGGCCGAACAATATCTGATCTTCATTGAGCGCGCCAAAGAGCTGCGTTTGGAACTGGCGGCAGACTATCTGGTGATGGCGGCGTGGTTGGCCTTCTTGAAATCCCGCCTGCTATTGCCCCCTGATCCGACCGAAGAAGGCCCCAGTGGTGAAGAACTCGCCGCCCATTTGGCCTTCCAGCTGGAGCGCCTGAGCGCGATGCGCGAAGCCTCGGCCAAGCTGATGGCACGTGACCAATTGGGGCGCGACTTCTTTGCCCGTGGCTTGCCAGAGGACGTCACCCGCGTGCGCAAGGTGACCTATACCGCAACCTTGCTGGACCTGATGCAAGGCTATGCACGGATCAAAACCAAGGATGAATTCCGCCCCTTCGTCATGGACCGCGAAAAGGTCTACACGATGGAGCAGGCCTTGGACCGGATGCGCAGCCTCATCGGCTTTGCAGGCGACTGGTCGGACCTGACGACATGGCTACCAGAGGGCTGGGAAATGGACCCTGTAAAGCGCCGCTCTGCCACAGCCGCGACCTTCGCGGCATCCTTGGAAATGGTGAAGCAGGGGCAAATTGAGCTGCGCCAAGGCGACGTCTTCGCCCCAATACAAATTCGCAAAAAGGACAGCTAAATGTCTGAAGAACAAGAAGAGTCTCTGTTTGAAGCCCCTCCGATTGCGGAGCAGGAGCGCATGGTAGAAGCGATCCTATTTGCCTCCGTTGAGGCCGTGACGGTCAAGGAGCTTGCAGCCCGCATGCCGCACGGATCGGACCCCGCAGAAGCCTTGGTCTACCTCAAGAAACGCTACGAAGGACGGGGCGTTCATTTGGTCAAAGTAGGGGACGCTTGGGCGATGCGCACAGCAGGCGACCTTGGGTTTTTGATGCAAAAAGAGACGGTTGAGACCCGCAAACTGTCACGCGCGGCGATCGAGACCTTGGCAATTGTGGCCTACCATCAACCGGTAACCCGCGCCGAGATCGAAGAAATTCGCGGAGTATCGGTCTCGCGCGGCACAATTGATCAGTTGATCGAGATGGAATGGATCCGCTTTGGCCGGCGCCGCATGACACCCGGGCGGCCTGTGACCTTCGTGGTAACACAAGAGTTTCTTGATCATTTCGGGTTAGAGAACGCACGCGACCTACCCGGATTGAAAGAGCTGCGCTCTGCCGGATTGCTCGACAATCGTCCCCCGCCAGGTGGGGAAGTCGCCAACGACGATGACGAAGACGAAAGCCCAGAAGGCCAGAACGAGCTTTTTGAGGATTAATCCACTATATTGAGCGCAGGCTTAGGAGAGATGACATGAACCAGATTATTAACATGGTGATCCGTATGGTTATGCGCCGCGTGATCAATATGGGGATCAACAAAGGCATCGACGTCGCCGCCAAACGCGGCCAACGCGGCGAGGATTTGACACCTGAGCAACGCCAAAAGGCGGGGGAGCATTCGAAACGAGCCAAGCAAGCGGTGCGGATGAGCAGGCGGATCGGGCGGTTTTAGGGGAAGGAACGTCTGCTTTGAGCCCAGAGTTACGGATGCTGCGGCTTGAACGAATGTCGGCTATCTCTGTAGCTGTTTTGGTCCAATATCACTTTTGGTACATGGCAACACTTCAACCGCCTAACATTTGCTGTATTTGCCCGCTACTGTCTGCTTATGAATGAGAGAACTCGGCTAGCTATTGAAAGGTTGTTGAGAGGCATTTCGACGGATCATGTTGAAACCGTTCGGGATGCATGGAGAGAGATTTTGCAAGGCGGCGAAAGTTCAATCCGCGAAGTCCAAAGCAAGCTAGAATCATCCGCATGGTCTGAGAACCCACGAGGACCCTTAGCAAAATACCTTGGTGTTTTGCTTTCTATACTCGACGAGTTAGACAAACCTACATTTGAGAAGGAGGTCGAGAGGCTTCGAAAAAGCAATTTGCACCCCCTTCATTCTCGGACCTTGGATATTCTTTCGCGGCGCATTCTCGAAGATCCTGCAACACATGTGGCCGACAAAATACCTGTATTTGTTGCTTCTGATATCTACGATCGCTCGGCGGTTGCCAGAAATATTGAAACCTGGAGCAAAACAAAGGGCCTGTCACTCGACAATGTGACCCGTATAGATGTCATCGCAAGTCGCCCTGAACTCGATTACCTAGGACGGTACAATCTGTTCTTCTCAGGAATTATTTTGACATGGCCTACGGAAACTTCCCGAGGTGTAAAGCTATGGTGGCAGCATCTGAACGCGGAGTTCACGTTCTATCATGAAGTTGGGCATCACGTATCCGGTCACATCGAGGGTGGACAAGTGGCTGAACAGGAAAAAGAAGCAGATGAGTACGCCCGTTCAATGATGCGTAATTCGAGGCCGGTTCTCACGATGATTGGCAGAATGCTTCTATGGCCGCTCCGGCCTCTGCTGAAGCGCGCAATCGCATCATCACGTGGCTACAGAGACGATGCTACCTAGCTAAGCCCCGGTAGCAGCCATTGGCGCAACCGCAGCGAATTGGCGCTTTGTCCCGCGATGCAGACCATGATCGCGCGAAAATTTAGCTAGCCGCCTTGAAATGTTTCGACAGTTTCAACCCTTGCCCTTGGTAGTTGGACTTGATGTCCACACCGTAGAGCTGCGTCGGGATTTCGGACATGTGCTCATAGACCAAGCGGCCGACGGTTTGGCCGTGTTCCAACACAAACGGGGCCTCGTGGCAGCGGACTTCCAAAACCCCGCGCGAGCCGGTGCCGCCAGCGCCGGAATATCCGAAACCTGGGTCAAAGAAGCCCGCGTAATGGACGCGGAATTCACCGACCATGGCCAGATAGGGGGCCATCTCGGCGGCGCAATGGGGCGGGATAACAATGCTTTGTTGGCTCACAAGGATATAGAACGCGCCGGGATCAAGGATCAGACGACCTTCGGTTGTGCGCAATTCCTCCCAATATTCGGACGGGTCGTAATGGGCGAGTTTACCCAAATCGATAACGCCCGTATGAGGTTTAGCGCGGTAACCAACCAGATCGCCGCTCTCGGGCTTCAGATCGACCGAGAAGCCAAGACCGTCAGAGATCACAGGATCACCCGACACAATAGGGCTGTCCGCATGCAACGCGCGCAAAGCGTCGTCGTCCATCACGGTTTTCCCACTGCGGAAGATGATCTGGTTCAACATTTGCCCCGTGCGCGCGAGAACTGAGAAGGACCGCGGACATATCTCGGCATAGAGCGGCCCGACGTAGCCCGCAGGCACGCGGTCGAACTCGACGCCGTAATCCGTGATTACCCGTGTCAGCAAATCCAGCCGCCCGATAGATGATTTAGCGGAAGCCGCGGCACTCATGTCATCGGGCAGGGCGAGGTGTTCAAGCAAGGGGACCACATAAACGCAGCCCTTCTCCAGCACGGCGCCCTTGGTCAGGTCGACTTTATGCATGGTGAAATCTTGCAAACGGCGCTCTACCGGATGGTCTCGACCCGTCAGAAAAGAGGCCCGTACGCGGTAGGCATGCGTGCCAAGGCGCAGGTCAAGGGAAGCGGGTTGGATTTGGCCCTCTGCGATGGGCTCTTCGGCGGTAATCGCCCCACTGTCGAGCATTGCCTGCATTTGGTGATCGGCCAGAACGCCGGATTTGAAATCAGCCATCATCTTCCCCCTAGATACACGAAACGCCCGGCGCGAAAGCACACGGGCGTTTTGTTATTGGTCGGGCTAGCAGGACTCGAACCTGCGACCTTCCGTCCCCCAGACGGACGCGCTACCAGGCTGCGCCATAGCCCGACTAATGGCGTCAGTTCATAGCCAAATTCCAAGCGGTGGCAAGGGGGTTGACCAGAATATTGCGCGGCCAAAGAAATCATCTAGCCACAAACGCCTTATTGCTCGTGATTGCCAGCCAAGCGGTCACGCAACGCCTGAAGGCGGGCAACAATCGGGGCGATCTCATCCGCAGGCAACGCAGCGGCATCGCTACCGCGCAGCCTTCGCTTCACGTTTTGAGAGACAACTTGTGCATCCGACAATTGCCATGTTTGCGCGGTTGGCTCGACAGTTGCAGGCACCTCCACTGGGGCAGCTTGCGCTTCGGCTTCGGGCTCCGGCTCGGCTTGCGCTTCGGGCTCCGGCTCGGCTTGCGCTTCGGGCTCCGGCGCGGCTTGCGCTTCGGGCTCCGGCTCGGCTTGTGCTTCGGGCTCCGGCGCGGCTTGCGCTTCGGGCTCCGGCTCGGCTTGCGCTTCGGGCTCCGGCTCGGCTTGCGCTTCGGGCTCCGGCTCGGCTGGTGCTTCGGGCTCCGGCGCGGCTTGGGCTTCGGGCTCCGGCTCGGCTGGTGTTTCGGGCTCCGGTGCGGCTTGCGCTTCGGGCTCCGGCTCGGCTTGTGGCTCGGGCTCCGGTGCGGCTTGCGCTTCGGGCTCCGGTGCGATTTCAGGCTCAGGCGCGGCTTCAGGCTCTGAACTGGAAGCGGGTTCTTGACGTCTGTTCAGCTCGACGACGTTGTCGCCCCCCAGTTGCGGTTCTTCTTCCTCGACATCGATGAAAGGGGCCTCGGGGACGTCTTCTTGTTCTTGTTGGGGCGCGTCTTCGGCGGTGTCCTCTTCAACCGGCGCAGCAGCGGGCGCATCTTCAGCATGGCTGAACAAATCCGGTGAGGCTGTGATATCCAAAGACGTGTGTTTGGGGGCCGCTGGGGTGCCCTTGCTTTCGGTCTTGGCGTCGGCGTTCCACGCGTCTACGGCTTCTTGCTCATCATGTTGAACTGGGTCGCTGCCTGTATCGTCTTCGATGGAATCATCAACGGCGGCTTCAAGAACCTCATTTTTGCGACGCAGGGTGCGTGGGGATGAAGCCTCCTCAACGCCATCCAAAGGCGGAGACATTGCGCTGACGGCCTTCACGCCGTCTTCTTTCAACATCTTCTGCACACCGCGGATGGTCATGCCGTCGTCATGCAGCAGCTTCTTGATGCCGCCGATCAATTCCATATCAATTGGACGATAATAGCGGCGGCCACCGGCGCGCTTCACGGGCTTGATCTGGGTGAACTTGCTTTCCCAAAAGCGCAGCACATGTGCGGGCACATCTAGCCAGTCGGCCACTTCGGAAATGGTGCGGAACGCATCACGCGCTTTGGTTGCCATATATCAGACCTCCCTTAAGTCAGGCGGGTCAGGATTTATTGCCGGACGCGACGCGGTCCTTCATTAGATGAGAGGGACGGAAGGTCAACACGCGGCGCGGATGAATTGGGACTTCTTCGCCGGTTTTCGGGTTGCGGCCGACACGCGCAGATTTTTCACGCACGGAAAATGTACCGAAGGACGAAATCTTGACTTGCTGGCCGGAGACCAATGCGTCCGACATGTGCTTGAGGACGCTTTCAACCAAGTCTGCGCTTTCATTTCGCGACAGGCCGACCTCTCGGAATACGGCTTCGCTTAAATCCATGCGGGTCAATGTTTTGGCAGTCATGTGGTCCCCCTTATTTAAATATTTTTACGACGATAGGCTTGGGGGAATTTCCGAGTCAATATCAAGGGCTTGGATTGCGCACTTTATGCGCGGATTGAGGTGGTTTTCCCCGCTCAAAGCCGCAAAACGACCGAGCCCCATGCCAATCCGCCGCCAATTGCCTCCATCACAAGCAGCTGACCGGGGGCAAATTTGCCCTCGGACTTGGCCACCGACAGGGCAAGGGGAATCGATGCGGCAGAGGTATTCCCGTGATCTTGCACCGTCACAACCACCCGATCCATCGAGATATTCATCTTTGTGGCCGTCGCTTTGATGATCCGCAAATTGGCCTGATGCGGCACCACCCAATCGACGTCGTCATCGCCCAATCCGGCCTTCTCGAGGGCGGCCTCGGCGGTCTTGGCCAGCTTCTCGACCGCGTGGCGAAACACCTCTTTGCCCTGCATGACCAACACACCGGTTGTCTGGGTCTTAGAGACGCCACCGTCGACATAGAGCAGGTCGCGATAGCTGCCGTCGGAGTTCAAATCAGTCGCCAGAATACCGGCATCCTGAGGGGTGCCAGCACCTTCGGCGGCCTCAAGGACCACGGCACCCGCGCCATCACCGAACAACACGCAAGTGGTGCGATCTTCCCAGTTCATGATCCGCGAAAATGTCTCCGCGCCGATCACCAGAACGCGTTTGGCCTGACCGGATTTGATCAACGCATCTGCGTTGGACATGGCAAAGACAAAGCCCGCGCAGACGGCCTGCACGTCAAATGCAAAACTGTTCTTCATGCCAAGATTGCCTTGGACCATGGTGGCGACCGAGGGGAAGGTTGTATCGGGTGTCGACGTGGCCACAACGATTGCGTCAATGTCCGAGGCATCCATCTTGGCATCTGCCAATGCGGCCCGCGCCGCGTCTGTGGCTAGATCAGAGGTGGTTTGCCCGTCGGCCGCGAAGTGGCGGCGCTCAATTCCAGAGCGGGATTTGATCCAAGCATCTGTGGTGTCCACAATTGTTTCAAGCTCGGCGTTTTCTACCACACGCTCGGGCAGGGCGTGGCCCATACCACGTAGAACGGAACGGATCATTGTCATGTGCTGGATTTGTCCTTTGGCGCATCTGGCGTCTTTGAGGCAGGTTCACCAATTTGGCCCGCTTCGTTAACGGATGCAACCCGCGCGGCGAGTTTCTCACCGAAACCTGATTGATCCAACTGAACGGCCAGCTTGATTGCGGCGGATACACCGGTGGCATCCGCAGAGCCGTGGGACTTTACGACCGTCCCGTTCAACCCCAAGAAGACCCCGCCATTCACTTGGCGCGGATCGATACGTTTCTTTAGGCGACGCAGTGACGGGTAGGCCAACAAGGCAGCGACCCGCGAGAGGGGGGTGTATTTGAAAGCTTCGCGCAGTCGCTCCGAGATGAAGCTGGCGGTGCCCTCGGCAGTCTTCAGCGCGACATTTCCGGTGAACCCATCCGTGACAATGACGTCAACGCGGTCGGAGGGAATGTCTCCGCCCTCCACAAAGCCCACAAAGTCGAAGTCATTGTCGGCAGCGGCGGCTTCGATCATCTCATGGGCGACCTTCAGCTCGGCGCGCCCTTTGTGTTCCTCAGTGCCGACATTCAGCAACCCGATGCGCGGCCGTTTCAACCCGAAGCCGTTGCGCGCATAGCTGAGGCCCATCAGGGCGTATTGCAGCAAATCATCTTGGTCCGCACGGATATCCGCGCCGACATCCAGCATGACATTGAAGCCGGACGGGTTGCGCGAAGGCCATAGGCAGGCGATGGCAGGGCGGTTGACGCCCGGCACCTTGCGCAGACGGATCATCGACACCGCCATAAGGGCGCCGGTGTTCCCACAGCTAACGCAGACAGAGGCATCGCCATTGCGCACCGCCTCGATGGCGGACCACATGGAGGTGCCTTTGCCGTGTCGCATCACATGCGAGGGCTTTTCGTGCATTGTGACCACATCATCGGTGTGGCGTACTTCGCAGCGGTCCGCGATGCGGCGCTTGGCGATATGCTTATCTAGCTCGGCTTTGTCGCCGTGCACGATAAAACGCAGCTCGGGATTTATAGCTGCGGATTTTGCCATACCCGCAACGACAGCGGCGGGGCCCAAGTCCCCGCCCATAGCGTCAATTGATATGACTGTGTCAGTTGAACTCACCTGAAAGCCTGCCTGTGTTTTCGCATTATTGATTGCGAGGCAGCCTATGCTTATGCGGCGTCTTCGTCCAGATCGACTTCATTTGCCTGAGCAACAACTTCGCGCTCTGCGTAGTGGCCGCAAGATGGGCAAACGTGGTGTGGGCGTTTCAATTCGCCACAGTTGCTGCATTCGTCAGGATTCGCAGCCACCAGCGCGTCGTGAGCACGGCGATTGTTGCGGCGTGACTTGGAAACTTTATTCTGCTGGACGGCCATGTCTCAACCTTTGGTGTTTAAGGGGCCTGTAAAGAAAGGCCCGTGTGTCAGTGTAAGCGTCTGAATGACGGTGTTCTGTGCGCGTCTAACGCCTCGCTCACCGCCCGTCCAGAGCCATAATCTCAAGAAGCGCGGAAAATAGCTATTCCGCGGCGTTTGGCAAGACGATTCGCACCATTCACCGCCCGCGGCTAGGTGTCTTCGGGGTTTTCCAACTTGGCTTTCAGCGCGGCAAGCCCAGCAAATGGCTTCACATCCTCGTCAGTCATGGCCTCTTGCCCGGGTTCGGTGACGTTGATTTCCCCCAGTTTCGCACCTTCCGCGCGCGGGTAGCGGGGCACCGACAGAGCCAAGGCTTCGGCAACCACCTCGGTCAGATCAATCGCCTCGGGCAGGGGCTCGGAGATATCGTCGCCATCCATTTCGGCCTCGGCGTCGCTGGGGGTTTCCCAATTGGCGATGTAGCGGCGCTCGACACTCTCTTCAATGCGTGTGGACACGGGGTCCAGCGTCACGACGCAAGGCTGCACCACTGTTGCGCCAAAGCGGGCATCCAATTGCCAGTCTCGGTTTCCCAGAGGCTTTAGCGTCCCCTCGAGCCGCAGCTTGCGCAAGGCGGAGAGGTCCATCTCCGAGGCGAGTTGTTTGAGGACCTCTGCATCAGGTGTGTAGTTAATGTGGGTGGGTTTGCGGTTGGGCAGGTCTGCCAGTCGCAGCACGGTTGTCTTAGCCATAGGGGAGCTATCTTTCTTGATCACTTGCGCGTCCTTCTGTAAGTCCTTCTGTAAGCCTTTGGGCCCGAGTAGAGCAAGACACGAACAATAAACGGGGGTCGCGCATGCGGCACGGTAAGAACAAACAGGCGTCGCGGTTGGTCCGGTTGGGTGCAGCGGTTGCGTTGATGGTCGTGGCTGGCTGTGCGGAAATTATCCGAAATCACGGTTATATCCCCGTCGAGGAAGACCTGCAGTCGTTGACCGTGGGCGTGGATACCCGCGGGTCTGTAGAAGATCTGGTCGGCAAGCCGTCGTCTTCGGGGGTCTTGCGCGGGGGGGATTGGTACTACGTGGGCAGCAAAATACGCCACTTCGCCTACAAGAAGCCCAAAGAGATTGACCGCGAGGTGCTGGTTTTGCGCTTCAGCGAAGACGAAGTGTTGCAAAATGTGGAGCGCTTCGGGTTGCAAGACGGGCGCGTCATCACCTTGTCGCGCCGTGTGACCGAGAGCACCGTTCGCGACGTCACATTTATCCGCCAGATCATTCGCAACTTCGGCCGGATCGACCTAGGCGAAGCGGTTGGCGACAGCTAATACGACGATTGCACCTCGACATGCTTGCAGAATGCCTAGGATGACACTTAGGTAATCTACACGATGTGGCCCCATGGTCGGGGGGTCGCACATTGGAGGACGCACGCATGCCGCTGTTGAGCAAAGGCCGATATGACGTTCGTTTGGCGACGAGCAGATGCGATGTAGAGGCCGCGCAACGGCTGCGGGCCCTTGCCTTTCGGGGGCAGGGGGCGACCGTTGACACGGATGAGTTCGACGCGCGCTGCGAACATATGTTGGTAGAAGACGCGGCCAGTGGCGAATTGGTTTGCTGTTTTCGGTTAATGTTGTTCAAGAACGGCCAAGACATCGACCAAAGCTACTCGGCGCAGCACTACGGGCTATCCCCTTTGATTGAATACCAAGGGCCGATGGTCGAGTTGGGGCGGTTTTGCGTCCACCCCGATCACGCCGACCCAGATATCCTGCGCGTCGCTTGGGGCGCGCTTACGGCTTATATCGATGACACCGGTGTGAAGATGCTGTTTGGGTGCTCCTCCTTCAAGGGCACCTCCGAAGAGACCTATCTGGACAGTTTTTCCTTGCTGAAAGATCGCCATTTGGCGCCCAAACGCTGGCTGCCTCGGGTGAAGGCACCGGCGATCTTCCCCTTTGCGCGCAAGCTGCGGTTGCGCCGACCCGACCTGCAAGTCGCGATGAAAAACATGCCCCCTTTGCTGCGCAGCTACCTGCTGATGGGGGGCTGGGTGAGTGACCATGCGGTGATTGACGCAGAGCTCAACACGCTCCATGTCTTCACCGGACTGGAAATCGGGACGATTCCGCCCAAACGAAAGCAGCTTTTGCGCGCTGTCGCCGGCTGATGAGTTGACGCCGTAGCGCGGACCCCGTAGCGGGTGGTTCATGGCACGTACACCGCATTTACAACTGACCGACATCTCGCTGAACTTTGGCGGCGATCCCTTGTTTTCCGATCTTGGACTTGTGGTCCAACCCGGCGACCGCGTGGCCCTTGTGGGGCGCAACGGATCGGGCAAATCGACCTTGATGAAAGTCATGGGCGGCTTGATTGAGCCAGACACCGGCCAACGCTTCTTGGCCCCCGGTGTGACCACCGGCTACATGCACCAAGAGCCCGATTTGACGGGGTTCGACACGCTTGGGGAATTCGCGCTGAGCGATATGGACCCCAGCGAGGAATACAAGCTGTTGAGTGCGGCCGAGGGGCTGAAGTTGAACCTTGAGGCCAAGGTTGACGCGGCCTCCGGCGGGGAGCGGCGCCGCGCGGCTTTGGCAAAACTGTTGGCCGAAGCACCTGAATTGATGCTTCTGGACGAGCCAACCAACCACTTGGACATTGAGGCCATCGCATGGCTGGAGGGGCATTTGTCCTCGACCCGCGCAGCCTACATTCTGATTTCACACGACAGGGCGTTCTTGCGTGCATTGACCCGCGCCACTCTTTGGGTCGACCGCGGCCAAGTGCGGCGGCAAGAGCAGGGCTTCGACCGCTTTGAAGAATGGCGTGACAAGATGTGGGAAGAAGAAGACCAGCAACGCCACAAATTGAACCGCAAGATCAAGGCCGAAGCCCGTTGGGCGGTAGAGGGCATCTCCGCGCGCCGCAAACGCAACCAAGGGCGCGTGCGTGCCTTGCAGGATCTGCGGGCGGAAAAAGCCAGCCAAATCAAACGCCAAGGGGCCGCCGCGATGGCGCTGGATGCGGGGCCGAAGTCGGGCAAGCAGGTGTTTGTGATGGACGATGTGTCACTGGCGTTCGGTGACAAGACCATTGTTAAGAACTTCTCATTGAAGGTGAACCGCGGCGACCGCATCGCCCTTGTCGGACCCAATGGCGCGGGGAAAACCACGCTGTTGAAATTAATGACCGCAGAGGTCGCCCCCGACAGTGGCACCGTGAAAATTGGCACCAATCTGGAGATGGCGGTTTTTGATCAGAACCGCGCTGCGCTGAACCCCGAAGACACCTTGTGGTCTGCAATGACCGAAGACCCCGCCACCCGCGTACGCGGGCAAGGTGACCATGTTATGGTGCGGGGGAACCCCAAACATGTGGTCGGATACCTTAAGGAGTTCTTGTTTGACGAAGGGCAGGCGCGCGCGCCGGTTAAGTCCTTGTCGGGCGGTGAGAAGGCGCGGCTATTGCTGGCGCGGATCATGGCGCGAAGCAGCAACCTGCTGATCCTTGATGAACCGACAAACGACTTGGACATCGAAACGCTGGACCTGATGCAGGAACTCATCTCGGACTATGACGGCACGGTGATCCTTGTCAGCCACGACCGTGATTTTCTGGACCGTGTGGCTTCGACCACAGTGGCGCTGAAGGACGGCAATGCGACGGTCTATGCCGGCGGTTGGTCCGACTATAAAACGCAGGCCGCCGAAGCCGGAGACGCGACGGTTCTGTCCGAGAAACCGGTGAAGTCGCGCCGTGAAAAAGGGCGCGAAGCGGCGGAGGAAAAGAACACGGACGGCGGATTGTCCTTCACCGAGAAGCACCGCCTAGAAGCACTGCCCGCTGAAATGGAGCGCTTGGAAGCAGAGATTGCCAAATTGGTTGAGTTCCTGTCTGATCCAAATCTATTCACCGATCATCCGGCCAAATTCCAAAAGGCCACAGATGCGCTGGTGGAGCGGCAAGCCGTCTTGGACGCTGCCGAGGAAGAATGGATGCATCTCGAGGAAAAGGCGGGCTAACGCATGGCGACAGTGACACTTGAAGAGATTGAAACCTTAAGTGTCGCGGCCTTGACCCGCCATGGCGCAGCCCCTTGGGTGACTGCCGAAGTCGCCCGCGCAATTCGCCGCGCAGAGGAAACGGGCAACGTTATTTGCGGTTTGTATTACCTTGAAAGCTATTGTTTGCAGCTGACATCTGGGCGGGTAAACGGCGTTGTGGAGCCAGAGGTGACACGCCCGCGCCCTGGGGCGGTGAAGGCGGATGCGAAATTCGGCTTTGCCCAAGCAGCCTTTGCGCGCGCCTTGCCCGAAGCCGTCGCAGCGGCCACAGAAAACGGCACCGCATCCTTGGCCGTGGCACATGCGCATACCTGCACCTCGCTTGGGTTCTTCACCGAGCAGATCGCAGCTGCTGGGTTGATCGGCATCGGGTTTACCAATGCCTCTCCGGTGGTGGCCCCGCCAAATGGGAACGCAGCGGTGATCGGCACCAACCCGATTGCCATGACCGTGCCAGGACAAGACGCGCCAGCGATGCATTTCGACTTCTCAACCTCTGCCGTGGCTTTGGGCAAAATCACCATGGCCAAATCCGCAGGCGAGAAAATCCCCCTTGGCTGGGCCGTGGATGCGCAGGGGCAACCAACCACCGACCCCGAAGCTGCCCTGCAAGGGGCATTGGTTTCTGCCGGAGGCTACAAAGGTTGGGGCTTCGGGCTGATGGGGGAGGTCTTGGCCGCAGGGATGACGGGATCGGTCAACTCGCTTGACGTCGGGGGGCTGAAGTTGGCTGATGGGCCTCCGCACGGGCTGGGCCAGTTCTATATGCTGATGGACCCGGGCACCTACACAGATGCCTTTGACGCACGAATTGCCCGCGTTGTGGACGCCGTCGCACAACAGCCGGATGCGCGCATCCCCGGAGCAGCACGTGACCTTAAGGCACAGGTGCAAGTTGCTGATAGTTTATGGGAAAAGCTGCTGGGTTTGACCTAAGGCTTGCCGGTGATCTGGGTCAGGAATACGCCGCCTGCCATCACCGCGATCCCCGCTGCGCGCAGCGCCGTAATGGAGGTCTGCGTGGCCCCGAACAGCCCGAAGTGATCGATCATCGCCGCAGAGATCAACTGCCCCAAAAGCACGAAGAACACGGCATTCCCGACGCCAAAATGTGGGGCGATATAGGTGATGGTCAGCACATAGAAGGCGATCAACACCCCTGCGAACAACAAGTGCTTCGGCGCATCCGCAACTTTGGCGATGGCTGCTGGTCCTGTGACAAGTGCCACCAGCAACGCACTTAGGAAGGCCACGGCAAACAACACCACCGAGGCCGCCGCGGGCGCGCCAATCGTGCGCCCCAGACTGGCGTTCAACGCTGCAAGGACGGGTATTCCAATTCCAGCTGCAAGCATGATGAGGGCATATGTCGTGTTGCTCATGGCGGGGTATCGCTTGATTTTGGGGCGTTCGCTCGGAAGTGATGCATAGAGTGGTGGCAAAGCGCAAGCAGGCAGTTAAGCTGCACGGACGATATTGGAGCAAGCCCATGCCAAATGCCTATCACGAGATCGCCTTCACGCCCGCCGTCAAAGCCCTGCAAGAGGCTGAAGGCAGCCGCAAGCTATATGAGAAATACGAAGCCTCCCCCAAACGCATGAAGACGCAACTCACGCCGCCCGAGCTTACCTATATCGCGGCCCGTGATAGCTTTTACATGTCGTCTGTCGGGGAGACGGGCTGGCCCTATATGCAGCACCGCGGCGGTCCTGCGGGGTTCATCAAACCCCTCAATGCACAGGAATTCGGCTGGGCAGAATATGTCGGCAACCGTCAATACATCAGCACCGGAAACATCGCACAGAATGACCGCGTGGCTTTGTTTTTTATCGATTACGCCAGTAAAACGCGGCTCAAGCTCTTTGGGCACGCCCGCGTCATCGCAAAGGACGACCCGTTGATGGTGCAGCTTGGCGCTGGGGCCGACGACCGGCAGGTGGAGCGCGGTATGGTCGTGCGCGTGGCCAGCTATGAGTGGAACTGCCCCAAATACATAACCGAGCGCTACACGCGCGACGAGATTCAACACGCGATGACGCAAATGGGCGCGCGGATTGCCGAACTTGAAGCGCTGCTGGCGGCAAAGGATAGCTAGGCCGCAGGCAACTCTACCGCCGGACCCAAATACCAGTCATCAAATCGAGACACGCTTTCAAAGACACGACGGTAGCCCTGCGCGGTCAAAAGCGAGCGGATTTGTTCCCGTTGGAGCGCGTAATTATGCTCTACCGTGATGACATTGAAGCTGTGTTTGGAAAAATCGAAAGCCTGCAGAATTTCAAACTCCGCGCGGGGCTTGAGTGAGCTCCAGTGTATCGCCAGTCGCTTTCCAAACGCAGTCTGTTTCGATCGCGCAATTGGGCAGGGCAGGACTCTAAGGCGTCCAAGCAGCTCAGACGCAAACCACGCGGCATCGCTTTCACAAATGTCCCCCGCATTTTTTGCTTTAGCGGGGGGGATATTATCCCGTCGCGCAAGGGTTTTGGCGCGGCAGGCCTTTGGGTCAGTAGGTGGCCCGCCCACCGGATAGGTCGAAGACGGCGCCGGTGGTAAAGGAATTTTCTGCGGATACGATCCATGCGACCATATTGGCCACCTCTTCGACCTCCAAGAAGCGGTCTCGCGGGATTTTGGACAGCATGTAGCCGATGTGCTCCTCGCTCATCTGATCAAAGATCGGCGTGCGGGCAGCGGCGGGGGTGATGCAGTTCACGGCGATATTCTGCCCCGCGTTCTCTTTGCCGGCGGATTTGGTGAAGCCGATGACGCCCGCCTTTGAGGCGGAATAGGCGCAGGCGTTCGGGTTGCCCTCTTTGCCCGCAATGGAGGCAATGTTCAGGATGCGGCCATAATTGCGCGCCTGCATGCTGGGTAGAACGGCCTTAATGGTGTTATAGGTCCCTGTCAGGTTGATCGCGATGATCTGCGCCCAAGCGTCATCGTCATATTCAGTAACCGGGGCGTTTGGCCCCGCAACCCCCGCAGAGTTCACCAAAATATCCACCGGACCAAGGGCCGCGACCGATGCGGCGAGCGCCTCTGTGACCGACGCCATATCCGCGATGTCGCATTTGGTGTTGAAATCACCTGATGTGGCGTCCTGCATATCCCACACCGCGACCTTTGCGCCGGAGGCTTGCAAGCGCTGGGTCACGGCCAGCCCAATGCCCTGTGCGCCCCCCGTCACCACCGCCACACGGCCAGTCATATCGTACGTATTCATTCTGGGTCCTCCCGATGCTCAGTCACAAATTCCTTTCAACTCGACGTCGCGCCAAGGCAGCACCATCTTGGTGCGGTCAAGGCGGCCGGTCATGGCGGCGAGGTCGAAATACGGGCTCAGCAGGGCCTCAAGGCGCGAGGTGCGCGGGGCTTTCGGGGCAAGGGTCGCGCAGCAGACATATTCCTCAACGATGGCGCCTTGTTGCTCGTAGCCGAACTCCAGATAATCGGGGTTGGTGGTCAACTCGAACAGATATGGATCGGGCTGGGTCTGATGCTCTTTTGCGGCCTTGAGCGGGTGGTACCCCGTCAGCTCGTGGTTTTGCCATTGCCACACATGAACAAACTCATGCGCCAAAAACATCGCGGCCAAAATATGCGCGGCATCTGGATAGGCGGGCATGTAGTCACGGGCGATAAAATCTGGGTTCACGTTGATTGTATTGAACAAAACCGTGGCCCCCGGGGATCCGGTGATCGTTGGTTCGGTGTTCGGGGGGAATAGCTTTTGGGCGCAGGTGGTGCGTGGCGGCGTGGGATAGGTGGCACGATAGAGCTTAAGCGCCGGCGCGCGGCGAATGCGTATTTTGCGGGCGTCTAACGTGGGCCCGTGGAACTCGGTCGCGAAGCGCAATTCGGCCTCGGACAAGGGGCGCCCGCAGGCGGTCAGGGCAACGAAAGCAAGGAAAATCAGCAGGCGCATGGCGGCACAGTGGCAAGAGTTCGCGGGCAGGGCAAGGGGTTTGACATGGCGCAAAGCGGGGAGGGTGCAGAGTGCTAAGATTGCGTTAACTGATCGTGGAGGCACATATGAAACTCATCTATTTACTGGCGCTCGGAGCAGTGGCGGCCTGCGCCAGCCCAGAGCCCCCAACCGGCGCGCAGCTATATGCGGAAAACTGCACCGCCTGTCACGGCGCGGATGGCACGGGATCAGGCTGGGTCGGGGCCGGATTGCAACGCAAACCCGCGAACCTGACAACGCTAAGCGCCCGTAACGGCGGCGTTTTTCCGATGGTGCGGGTGCTGAGCACAATCGACGGCTTCCACCGCAACCCGTCATTCGAGACGGCCATGCCGGAGTTTGGCAGCTGGTTTGGCGGGCCTATGGACCAGATCGAATTGGACGGGGTGATGACGCCCGTGCCGCAGCCGTTATTGGCGGTGGCGGAGTATTTGGAAAGTATTCAGGTGGAGTGATTTTGGCGGTCTGCAAACTGTCGGACTTATGTCGGGCAGAACATCCAGCGTGGAATCAAGGCCGCAGGCCGCCACCTCTCGTCGTTTTCTTGGAAACGACTGCCGGCAACACATTGCAAGCAATGTGTGAGAGGCATCGCCGTCCATTGCCGGCAACACATCGAAGATGTGTGAGAGGGCGCCCCGTTTTGCCGAAGGCAAACCTGCGGTATGACGGGGCGGCGATTTGGCTGGTGTTGCGACAGGTCAGTTTGGGGGGGAGGAGTTTGGCTATGGTGTCGTGGAAGTCCCAGCGTAGTCATTCAAGGTATGCATTTCCCGAATTCATTTGTGCAAAAACTGGAGCGTTTCCTTTAGAGCTTGAAGATCTGCGGTGTTGTTTTGCTTATGAATCATGCGATGGCAAGTTGGGCACAATACCATAAAGTCGTCGGGTACCTGGTATCTTCTTGTTTCACCTTCGGATAGGCCACTGATCGGTTTCGAGTGGTGAACGTCTAAGGGGGTGTTTTGAAGCTTTCCACTGTAATTGTAATGAATCGCTGGGTCGAGATTACATCCTTGGCAGATTGGCGGGAGCGCCTTCAGGACTTCCTTTCGAACGCTTTCTGAACGCTCTATCCTTCTTGACAGAATATACCGTCTAGTCTCTTCAATATCTTTGGAACCAGCTTCCTCTTGCATGACATCAGATGGTGTCGAGCCACCTCGATCAATTAGAGTTTCATATGCATAGATCATTTGTTGCAGATCTTCATAAAAAGAACCCTCATCAATTGAGGCGGCATTGTATTTTCTGCCAAACGAGTGACCAGCCACGTACCCGGTAGGCAACGATGCCGTGGAGCCTAAGTTTATTTCGCTCGTGTTAAAGTGCTTGGAAAACTCTGGAACTCGCAGTGCCATATCTTGGGCTCTTCTTTTGAGAACTTCGCGGCCCTTGCTTTCTCCAAACTCTTGATAAACTTGCGTTGTCCCTTGGTTCAGTGAAAGAAAAATGTCCTGAGTATGAGGGTTGATTAGGTAGACAACGTAGAAACCTGTTGTGGCGCTCTTAGTAATTAACGGATCAAAGAACCCTAACCACGGCACCGAGGCCCATACTCCTGCGCCAACGCTTGCCTTAACATTCAACGCGAAAGGTAGGAAGATCAGCTGCTTTTTCGCTTCAATTGCAATGTCGTGGCGTACAAAGTTTCCGAACTCACTTTCTGCAAATGGTTTAACTCTTGCGTGGGCATATTCTCGGGCAAGGCGCGCAAGCATTTGGTGAAGCATATGCTAGTTCCTCTTCAATCCGTCATCATTCATACATCCACATCCTCAACAAACTTCGCGTTCTGCTGGATATACTCATACCGCATTTCCGGCTTTTTCCCCATCAGGCGTTCGACCAGATCACCGGTCTCGCCCGGCTCGTCCTCTTGCACGGTGACACGGATGAGGACGCGCGACGTTGGGTCCATCGTGGTCTCTTTGAGGTCCTTCGCGTCCATCTCGCCCAGACCCTTGAAGCGCTGCACGTCGATTTTTCCTTTGCCGCCCAAGCCTTTCTCCAGCGCGGCGTCTTTGGCCGCATCGTCCGGCACATAGAGGCGCTTGGGGCCTTGGGTCAGGCGATAGAGCGGCGGGCAGGCCAGATAGAGGTGGCCTTGGTCAATCAGCGGGCGCATCTGCACGAAGAAGAACGTCATCAGCAGCGACGCGATATGCGCGCCGTCGACATCCGCATCGGTCATGATGATGATCTTGTCGTAGCGCAGGTCCTCGACGTTGAATTTCGTCCCCATGCCTACGCCCAAAGCCTCGCAAAGATCGTTGATCTCGGAGTTAGAATGCAGCTTGCTTGACGCCGCGCCCAATACGTTGAGGATTTTCCCCTTCAAGGGCAAAAGCGCTTGGTTCACGCGGTTGCGCGCGCCCTTGGCGGAGCCACCGGCCGAGTCGCCCTCCACGATGAACAGCTCGGTTCCTTCGCGATTTTTGGAGGTGCAATCCGTCAGTTTTCCAGGCAAGCGCAACTTTTTGGTCGCGGATTTGCGGGAGGTCTCTTTTTCTTGCTTGCGGCGCAGACGTTCCTCGGCGCGCAACACAAGGAAATCGAGGATGGCGCCTGCGGATTTCGTATCCGCCGCCAGCCAGTTATCGAAGTGGTCGCGCACAGCGCCTTCGGTCATTTTTGCGGCCGCTTCGGTAGAGAGGCGGTCCTTGGTTTGCCCGACGAAAGCGGGCTCGGCGATAAAGCAAGAGACCAGCGCACAGCCGCCCGACATCAGGTCGTCACGGGTGATTTGGCCCGCCTTTTTGTTGTTGGTCAGCTCGCCATACGCCTTGATACCCTTCAGGATCGCGGCCCAGAAGCCGGTGACATGGGTGCCGCCCTCAGGCGTGGGGACGGTGTTACAATAGCTTTGGATGAAGCCGTCGCGCGCGGGCGTCCAGTTGATGGCCCATTCGACCTTGCCGGGTGCGCCGAATTTCTCATTGAAATCCACGGTTCCTGCGAAGGCTGCATCGGCGTAGGTGGTTGATTTGCCCAAGGTTTCGGACAGGTAATCGGCCAAGCCACCCGGAAAGTGGAAAGTCGCGGTGGCGGGGGTTTCGCCGTCGTCTATTTCGGTTTTCCAGCGAATTTCCACGCCCGAGAACAGATAGGCCTTGGAGCGGATGGATTTGAACAGGCGGGCGGGCTTGAAGCGGTGCTTGCCGAAGATTTCATCGTCAGCGTGGAAGGTGACCGTGGTGCCGCGACGGTTTTGAGTTTGTCCGACCTTTTCCACGGGGCCCAAGGGGATGCCGCGCGAAAAACGTTGCTCGAACAGCTCTTTGTTGCGGGCGACTTGCACGACCATGCTGTCGCTGAGCGCGTTGACCACCGAGGCCCCAACCCCGTGCAGACCGCCGGACGTCTGGTAGGCCTTACCAGAGAATTTACCACCCGCGTGCAAGGTACATAGAATGACCTCCAGCGCAGATTTGTCAGGGAACTTGGGGTGCGGATCAATCGGAATACCGCGCCCGTTGTCAGAGATGGTGATGGAGTAATCGGCGTTCAGCGTCACCTCGATGCGATTGGCGTGACCGGCGACGGCCTCGTCCATAGAGTTATCCAGAACCTCGGCCACCAAATGGTGCAGCGCGCGCTCGTCCGTGCCGCCGATATACATGCCGGGGCGTTTGCGTACGGGCTCCAGCCCTTCGAGAACCTCAATGGAGGAGGCGTTGTAGTCGTCTTGGCCCTGACTAAGAAGGTCGCTCATACCGCTGCTCATTTTTGTTGCTTGAAGGCGATTATGGCAGACGGCGCGAGGAGGGGGAAGGGGCGACGGCGCATCAGGTGAAGAGAGATACCCCCGCTTGACGCAACCGGCATCATCACCCCGCGGGACGCCTGATCAGATAGGGAGGGACACATTTGAAAATAGGACCCAAAGAGCAAGCGAAAGCCACGCGTTGCTTGTGCGATCCTTGTTGTGACAAAGGGGCAGGGCGCTGGCAAGCGCCTCACCCCGCGGTAACGAGACCGAACACCCCACCGCCGCAAGCGATGCCGTTTCGGCCGCAGGTCAAGGTTACGGGAAAACGCGCTTTAAGGGCCTAGATGGCCGCGCATTGGGCCTTCATGGTTTCCAAACGTTGAGAGTGAGACCCACCACCACTATCGGACCAAGCCGCGCTTTGGATGTCCAAGCAAGCGTCGATGTCCTCGGACGCATTCCCGACACCAGGTCTGACGGCTGCGGTGACTGCAATGCCGATACCGGCGATAGCGGCTGTCAGGACCACCCAGTCAACCGTGACGGCACCTGATGTGTCGCGAAGAAAGCGGGCAAAGGTGGCGCGCGCTGTGATGCGGAGTTTAGCGTTGCTCATTTCTACATGTCTCTCGTTACTTACATTGGTTCGGGGGATTGTAGCGCTACAATTGAAGCCGTGGCTGGGCGCAATAGGGGCAGGGTTGTGACATTTCATCCATCGCTATTTGTTTTGTTCACCCCCACGCAAAATGGTTTGCCCAAGCTGGGGCTTCCTCCTAAGGCTGGAGGATGAACTTTGCCCAACATATTCGCGCCGTGCTTGTCCTAGGCCTGCCCTTGGTTGGGTCGCATTTGGCGCAGTTTTCTGTGCATGTGATCGATACGGTCATGTTGGGGTGGTATGACGTCACCGCCCTTGCCGCGAGTGTGTTGGCGACGTCGTTCTTCTTCGTCGTTTTCATCATGGGGGCGGGGTTTTCCTTTGCTGTGATGCCGATGGTGGCGGAGGCGGCGGCCTCTGACGACGGCACCCGTATTCGCAGGGTGACCCGCATGGGGTTATGGCTGTCGGTGCTGTATTCCTTGGTGTTTTTGCCGCTTTTGGTTTGGTCTGCACCGGTTTTGCGGGCCTTGGGGCAAGATCCGGCCCTTGCGTTGATGGCGCAGGACTATTTGGCGATCGTGGGGGTGGGGTTGGTCCCGTCCTTGTTGGTGATGGTGATCAAAAGCTACTTGGCGGCGTTGGAGCGCACGGCAGTGGTTCTTTGGGTGACACTTTTGGCGCTGGTGGTGAATTCTGGACTGAACTACGCGCTTATCTTTGGGAACTTTGGCGCACCTGAAATGGGGCTGCGCGGGGCCGCCATTGCATCAGTGGTCGCGCAAACCCTGACGCTTTTGGTTTTGGCTCTCTATGTCGCGAAAAGCGCCGAGACACGTCAGCATGCCCTTTTTACCCGCATTTGGCGCCCCGACCCCGAAGCCTTTCGCGAGGTCTTCCGATTGGGGTGGCCAATCGGGCTGACCAATCTGGCGGAAAGCGGCATGTTTTCGGCCTCGGCATTGATTATCGGGCTGATCGGCACCTTGCCACTGGCCGCGCATGGCATTGCGCTGCAGATCACCGCCGCGACCTTTATGATCCATGTCGGCCTGAGCCAAGCTGCAACCGTGCGCGCGGGGCGGGCATTAGGGCGGCGCGACTGGGCAGGGCTGGCGCTTGGCGCAAAGGCGATCATGGTGCTGTCCATGGGAGTGGTCCTTGTGACAACGGCAATGTTCCTCTCTATCCCAGAGGTGTTGATGACAGGCTTCTTGGGGCCAGATGACCCCGATCGCGGCGCGATTTTGGCAATTGGGGCCAGTTTGCTGGCAGTTGCGGCCTTGTTCCAGCTGGTGGATGCGGGGCAGGTAATGGCCTTGGGCCTGTTGCGCGGGATGCAAGACACCCGTTGGCCGATGGTTGCGACCGCGCTCAGCTACTGGGGGCTTGGCATCCCCGCGAGCTATGTATTGGGCGTGACCTTGGGCTTTGGTGGCGTTGGGGTCTGGGTCGGGCTGGTGATTGGCTTGGTCTTTGCAAGTGCTGCGTTGTGGTGGCGCTACATGCGGGTGCTGAACAGCTTGCGCGCGGCCTAGTCGTTTGGCTGGGTGGTTGTTTTCAACGGAACCCCCAGCTTCGAAGCCAGATCGGCCGCACAACGATCCAGCCCATCTATCGCGCCATCGATTGACGCAATCACCTGAGGATGATCCACGATGCCGTCACGGCAGGTCTTCGCGGTGTTGGCCGCCAGCTGCGCCTGCGCCCCGCCCCGTGCGGGGGTAAGCCGATCAAGCGTCAGAGACGTGATCTGACCCGCCAAAAAGACGTCAACAACGCCACTTGCGCGAACCATCAGCACATCGTTTTGTGGCGTAACTGCAATTCCTTGCGACAGGGGAGGCCGCGCCAAAGGCCAGTCGCGACTGTGTTTGGTTAGGGCTACGGCGGCGGGCGGCCTTTGGGATGCGTCGGGCAATGCCCAGAGGTTCACGGCCTGCGCGCAGATATCGGCCTCCCTTTGGCTCAATGAGGGGCGCCAGCCGGTCTCGATAGTGATAGAGGCCTCTTCCACCGTGTTTGGGAAACGCTCGTGGCGTTCATTGGGGCCAATGTTGAGCCCTTTGTCCGGTGGAAAGACCGTGCAGCGAAGCCGCGCCAACCCGAAGCGCCACTCGCGCGCGACAGTATTGGAAACGCTGACTTCTGCGCCCTTGCCAAAAAGTCGGGATAACTCGGAGATGGATCGGGCGTAGTTCAGGCGATGATCGCCCAGTTTTTGCACGGCGCCACATAGGTAGAGAGGCGGGGCCTCCATATCGGATTGCGCTAAAACCTGTGCATGAAGCGCCACATCAAGGCTTGGGATGAAGGGACGGGTGGCGTTGGGGACGCATTGGTCCAACCCGTCGCACCAGCCGGACGCAGTGAGGTGCAGATTGGATACCCAGTCGCCAAGTGGATCGCGAAAGGGGATGCCACAGGCGTCAAGCTGGCTCCAAAGCGGGGCCTCTGGGGGCGCTGTGACTTCGGCAGGCTGGGGGGCGGCAGGCTGGGGGGCAGCAGACCTGAATGGCCAGATCACCCTCGGCCTTTCATCAACCTATCCGCCTTCTTGCGCACCAATACGGAGCGCAGGTCGTGCATCGCAAGCAGCAGTGCGTCAGTGACCTCGTCCAGCTGGTCCTCCTCGGCGCGGGTTTGGGCCCAATGGGTGGTCAGGTTCAGGTAATCAATCGCGCGGTAGATGTCGTCAATGTCGCGGGTGGCCATTACGGCGACGCGCTCTTCCATCCAGTCCTGAATGACCTCAAGCTCTTCGGCGCTAAGCTCATGATCCCCATGCGGCTTGATTTGCCCATTGCGGATGTTGGCCATCGCGATTTCGTTCATCTCGATGCGGCGCTGGCGATTTTCTGTATCCACCCGAAACACGGTGGCCCCGTTTTCACGGACTCTGAAGTAAAACTCTGGAAGCTCGGCTGACATTTGCTCGGTTTAACCCGTTATTATTTGTATGTCATGGGACGCTATCACAGCAAACTCGGGTTCGGAATAATGTTTTTTCCTACCCTCTGGAAGGCCTCTGCTCGCTAGAATGGAGTGATTAAGCCGGAAATCCTATGAGGCCAATTGCGCCGCATAGCGTTGCCACTTATGCGCAGCCGTCGAGGAGACGGGTTTGCGCACGGCAACGGCACTTAACGTTTGAACCGAGCGGGTGTTCTTTTCGGGATGCAAGCAAGCCGCATCCCAAGTTAACCCTGCTTTGTCTAAAAGGGCACGTGTGTTTGGCTCTGGTGCCTCGGTGAGTTGGTCAAAGTCCACGACATGAACCCGATCGGCGAGGCGTTCTTGCCAGAAGGACACGATATCGTCGAAACCCTGCTGATAATGGCGAATATCATCCAGATTGTAGCTAAAGCTCTGCACTCCGGGTTGAAACACCTGACGCAACAAAGACAAAGCGTTCCCGTTTGGATTGCGGCGCACAACGATGAACTGCGCATTTGGAAGAGCCGCCGCCACCGCCCCCATATAGGACGCAGTTTGGATAGACTTATCCGTGACGCGCAGAGACTTTGGGTGTTTGGCGCTTACGGATGTGCAATAGGCGTGGCCCAGCTTTGACATCTGTTTGGCGGATGCCGTCAGCCCGGCAGATCCCGCCGGATCGCCCATGATCTTGCGCATCAACGGGCCAAAGAGCGCCATTTCGCCGCCGCCTGTGACGTCGGGGTGGGTGGAAAGGATCTGCTCCACCAATGTGGTCCCCGAACGGGGCAGGCCGGTGACGAAGATCGGCGCGGCACGCTGTGCGGTGGTGATCGGCGCGGCGGGAAGATCGCCGAGGGTTTGCTTGTAGCGCTCAAGCTGCTGCGTTCGTGCCTCTGGGTCATAGGGGGTCATCGCACGCATGGCGGCGTTGGCCCTGAGCAGGACCTCAAAGGAAGCAATAACGTCCCCGATGTCATCGAGTGCCTTAGAGATCGCGAAATCCATATGTGCCGCGGGAAAGCTTCCCTCTGGCATCGTTTGGCGCAAGTGCTGCATTTGATCCAACAAAGGATCACCATCCGAGAACCGGTGGAGCCCGCTGAGCAATCGATACAGCTCCCCGTCTGCCGGCGTAAGGCTGATTGCCTCTTGCAGGTCACGCGTGGCGCCTTTGAAGTCGCCTAACGACTGAAGCATAACCGCACGTCGGGCGCGCAAAGGCGCAGGTGTTTCGCTTTTGGGGATGGCGTAAGACAGCGCGTCAACGGCCACGGCGCACTCCCCCGCAGCTTCGGCCACATCCGCATGAAACAGAGCCAGCTGCAGTGTGCCGGGGCTGTTCTTCAGCGCGGCCAAATCTGACATCGCCTCGTGATGACGACCCAAGGCGTGAAACAGCCGCGCGCGAAACAACCTGAGGTTTTCATCGCGAGGATTTCCGACCATTGCATGGGTGGTTGATTTGACGGCTCCGGCAAGATTTCCAGCGGCAGCCTGTTTGCGTGCCTGAAGGATATGTTGGTCAATGCGCCCCATGTGGTCAGTCCAATACCTTACAGATGACCTGCGCCGAACAGCACAGGACGTTCACGCAACTCATTGAAGTTGCGTAGCTTTTAAAAATTATGTTTGGGCCCGCGCCAATAAAAGGGCGGGTCAAGCTGAACAAATTGTACTAATCTGTTCAGTTCAACATTGACGAGAAATATGGAGAATGTCTTGCTCGTTTTTTGCACATCTGGTGTGCAGAAAATGCATAGCTACCCCATCCCCTTAAAAATAAGGAAGGTTGGGGTAATGTCCGAAATCCGTGAGGTTTTGGTGGGCGAATTACCGCCCACCAAAAGGGTTAGCTCAACGCCGCACAGAAGGTTTGGATGCGGCGGCAGGCCTCTTTGAGGTTTTCATCAGAGGTCGCGTAGCTGACGCGGAAATTCGGGCTTAGCCCAAAGGCTGCCCCGAAAACCACCGCTACACCCGTTTCCTCCAACAGCGCCGTGGCAAAGGTTTCGTCATCGGAAATCGTCGTGCCTGCTTGAGTGGTCTTGCCAATGCAGCCCGCGATGGACGGATAGACATAGAACGCACCTTCTGGGGTCGGGCAGGAGATCCCTTCGGCGGCATTCAACATCTCGACCACCATGTTGCGGCGGCGCACGAATGTCTCATTGTTCGTCGCAAGGAAGTCTTGCGTCCCGTTCAAGGCCTCGACTGCCGCCCATTGGCTGATCGTGCAGGGGTTGGACGTGGATTGCGATTGAATCTTGCGCATGGCTGCGATCAGGTTTTCCGGCCCAGCCGCGTATCCAATCCGCCAACCCGTCATCGAATAGGCTTTGGATACGCCATTACAGGTCAGGGTGCGCTCGTATAATGCGGGTTCAACCTCGGCGGGGGTGCAAAATTCGAAATCATCATAGGCGAGGTGTTCGTACATATCATCCGTCATCACCCAAACATGCGGGTGACGCAGCAAGACGTCGGTCAGCTCTTTGAGCTCTTCGCGTGTGTAGCCCGCGCCCGTGGGGTTGGAGGGGGAGTTGAATATAAACCACTTGGTTTTCGGGGTGATCGCGGCCTCTAGCTGGTCGGCGGTCAACTTGAAGTTGGTTTGCAAGGAGGCCTCTGCAATGACCGGAGTCCCCCCCGCCAGCAGCACCATATCAGGGTAGGACACCCAGTAGGGGGCAGGGATCACCACCTCATCACCTTCGTTCATAGTCGCCATCAACGCATTATAGAGGATCTGCTTGCCCCCTGTGCCAACGGACACTTGGCTTGGCGTGTACTCCAGCCCGTTTTCGCGTTTCAGTTTCGCGCAGATTGCTTCCTTCAGCTCGGGAATACCATCTGGGGCGGTGTATTTGGTTTTGCCCGCAGCGATAGCAGCCACGGCGGCGTCCTTGATGTTCTGCGGCGTGTCAAAATCCGGCTCACCGGCGCCAAGGCCAATGACATCCTTACCTGCGCGTTTCAACTCCGTCGCCTTTTGGGTGACGGCAATGGTCGGAGAAGGTTTTACGCGGGAGAGAGTCTTGGAGAGGAAGGACATGTGACGCCTCGTCAGGTTGAATAATGGACATGAGGGTCTTACGGATAGGCTGGCACGCAATCAAGCGATAACGCCCCCGAGGCAGGAGTTCACAATGAACGACGAAGATAGCTACTTTAGCAACGACAACGCAACTTTCGGAGACCGCGTCGCAGCGGCGCGCGATGCACAGGGGTTAAAACAAGAAGAACTGGCCAAAAAGCTGGGTGTGAAACTGAAAACTATCCGCGGTTGGGAAGACGATGTTGACGAACCACGCGCCAACAAATTGTCGATGATATCAGGGATATTGAACGTCTCCATGCGTTGGTTGCTGACGGGCGAGGGCGAAGGCCTTGGGGCTCCGGAAGGGGAGCTGGAGCTGACAGGCGACGTGAAAGACATTTTGCTGGAATTGCGCCGCACAAAGGCTGAATTTGGCCGGATGACCGACCATTTGGGGCGGCTGGAAAAGCGGCTTGGAAAATTGCTAAGGACACCGGAATGAATGAGGTTGGCCCACAGAACGAGCCTCGTGAAACCAAGCTACGGCGGCTGAAAATGCGTTCAATGCGACGCGGAATCAAGGAAATGGATATTATCCTTGGCGGTTTTGCCAAACATAAGCTGGACGAGCTGTCAGATGAGGATCTGGCGCTCTATGACGAGATGCTAAGCGAAAGCGATCATGACATGTATCAATGGGCGTCCGGCCAGTCGGAAGCGCCTGCAAAATTCTCGGGCTTGATGGCGCGCGCTGTCGCAGGGGCCAAAACCGTTTGAAACTGGTTTGTTGAAAACTTCGCCTCATTTAACCGTTTCTTGGTGATTCTCTCGTTATTTCCATTCTGCGAGCATTTGCAGACGGAGAAAATGAATGAGCATGCACAACCCAGTCGCCAGCCCTCAGGCGCGTGTTTTTATGGCGGGTTATCTTGAAAGCCTCGCGTTGGTCGAACGGCTTCACCGGCTGTTATTGGATGTGATCAAGGACGAATTCGAACGCTTGGGCATTTTGGATATCAACTCTGTGCAGGCTTTGCTGCTCTTCAATATCGGGGAGCATGAAGTGACGGCGGGAGAGTTGAAATCACGCGGTTACTATCAAGGGTCGAATGTCTCGTACAATCTTAAGAAACTGGTTGAGATGGGGTATATGCACCACCAGCGTTGCGAGATTGATCGCCGTTCCGTGCGCGTTCGATTGACAGAACGCGGCCGCGAAGTCCGTAACCACGTATCGGTGCTATTTGAACGCCACGCTGTCGGCTTGGAAGAAAAAGGTATTTTGGGCAATGAAGGGATTGATACGATCAACCATTCCTTGCACCGAATGGAGCGATACTGGTCCGATCAAATCCGGTACATCTACTAGATGGCGTCATCCAGCTTTCGCAGCATTGCGGCGTGCCTCAACCTCGGCGAGGCGGGCGCGGGCTTTGCGCGATTGCCAGACGGACAGCACCACAAGCCCGATAAGGAGTGTGATGGAGGCCACATAGGCGGACAAGACTGTGTCGGCGTATTTTCCAAGATCAGGCATCAAAAATCCTTTGGTCGCGACGGGGAGCAGGTCAACTTAACCGCTCACGAGAAATGAGAGCATTGGTTCGGCGGCTGCGAATTTCGGTACTGGTGCGCAGCAACACAAGTGCCACAAACAACAAAACGAAACCGGCGATACAGACAAGAAGCGGTAGATAGAACACATCCGCGACATTTTCTTCCTTATCCAGCGACAGCGAAGCGCCCTGATGAAGGCCTTGGTTCCAGAAGTTCACCGCATAGCGTGAGAGAAGAGCAAAGACGGATCCAACGAGGCATAAAACCGACGTGAGATCGGCAGCCGTATCTGGATTCTCGATCGCAGCCCAAAGTGCCATATAACCAAGGTAGAAGAGGAACAGGATCAAAAACGATGTCAGGCGCGGGTCCCACGCCCAATAGGTGCCCCACATGGGTTGCCCCCAAATAGCACCGGTGATCAGTGCGATAAGTGTCATCGTGATCCCAATCGGTGCGGCGGCCTTAGCGGCAAGGGCCGACACATGGTGACGGCGCACGAGCCAGATCAGGGAGGTCACCAGCATCATCAGCCATGCATTGATGGCCATAAGCGCGCTGGGCACATGAAGATAGATGATCTTCACCGTGGAGCCTTGGCGATAATCGTCAGGCGTAAAGAAAAACCCCCAAACCAGCCCGATCAACAGGCAGGCAAGGGACAAAACAGACACCACCGGCAACACCTTGCCGGACGTCTGCATAAAGCGGGTTGGATTTGCGTATTCCCAGAGTGACATGCGCTACTGTTATTGTATGGCCCAGCATGGGGCAATGGGATTTGCGGCGGGTCACGCCTCACGTCTGCGTGCGAAGCCTGTTAGCGCAGGTTCATGCGTAGGGCTGCCGCTGATGCGAAGGGCAGCAGGGCTGTGCATCCCGCGGTGATTGCCGCCAGGAATAGCAAGGCGGATGACGTAGGTAGCCCCTCCGCACCGCGCCGCACAGCTTCGGCTCCGAAAATCAATGTGGGCATATAAAGGGGAAGGACCAACAAAGAGACCAATAAGCCGCCACGTTTTAACCCGACAGTCAAAGCGGCCCCAAATGTGCCAAGCATCGAAAGCGCAGGGGTTCCCAAAGCAAGGGAAATCACAAGCCAAAGGGTGGCTTCGCTCGGCATGCTGAGCAGGACCCCCAAAAAGGGGGCGGCGACGGTCAGCGGCAAACCCGTGGTCAGCCAATGGGACAGAGCTTTCAGAGAGGCCGCGGCTTCTAGGGGAAGTGGCGCGGTCGCCAAAAGGTCAAGGGTTCCGTCCTCATAGTCGAGTTGGAAAATGCGGTCCAAAGACAGCAGGCAAGACAGCAATGCGCCGACCCATAAGATGCCAGGAGCGATCCGCGCCAAGATATCAGAGTTGGGGCCGACACCAAATGGCACAAGGACAACAAGGATTAGGAAGAAGGCAAGGCCAAGCCCAAAACCACCCCCCGCGCGGATCGCCAGCTTTATGTCACGGCGCAACAGGGCGATCATTGCAACGCCTCGTCCAAGAAAGGGTCATCGGAGGGTGTGTCTTGCAAAATGGCGCGAAACGGAGAAATGTCGAGCGTGCGCGCGGACGGCAACCCAAGATCAATATGAGTAGCCATGATCGCAGATCCACCCTGTGCCAAATGCCCGATCACCGCCGCAGAGAACCGGGCAACGTTCTCGGCGTCGAGGGACACGGTCGGCTCGTCCAAAGCCCAGATCATCCGACCGGTGAGCATCAGGCGCGACAAGGACAGACGCCGTTTTTGCCCCGCGGAAAGATCTTGCGCGCGGCGGGTCAACAAATCGGCCAGCTCAAAGGCAACAACGGCGGGCATGATGTCGCGCGTGCCAAAAATATCCGCCCAAAACTGGAGGTTCTCTTCAACGCTGAGTTGGGATTTCAGCCCATCGGCATGTGCCGCATAGGCGACGTCATCGGTCGAGAATTTCACCCTTCCCGATACCGGCGGCGTCAGACCGGCCAAGCAGCGCAGCAATGTGGTCTTGCCAGCCCCGTTTGGGGCGCGAAGGATCAAGGCCTCTCCAGCCGCGACGTCGAAGGACACGCCAGTGAGTACCGTCACATCGCCCCGTCGGCACGAAAGATTTTCAACACCAAATTTCATCAATTTACGCCTATCGCATCACTTCCACCGCGAAAACAGGTAAAAATGTATGCAATAGTATACAAAAGTCGTGAGAAGGGTGTTTTGCCCCCTTGATCGCCCGTAAAACTTGGGGCATGACCGCCCCAGATACCACTTTCCATGATAACCTCGGGAGTCCCAGCTATGCCTATCGTCGTCGGACAAGACACCGCCAAGACCCGCCGCACCCTAAGTGCCGGTGGCAAAACCTTCGCCTATTACTCGATCAAGGCAGCTGAAGAAGCCGGTTTGGGCGATTTCTCCAAACTGCCAGCCGCATTGAAAGTGGTCTTGGAAAACATGTTGCGCTTTGAAGACGGCAAAACTGTCCACGTCGAAGACATCAAAGCCTTCTCCGAGTGGGCCACAAAAGGCGGCAAGAACCCGAAAGAAATCGCATACCGTCCTGCGCGTATCCTGCTGCAAGACTTCACCGGCGTTCCAGCCGTGGTTGACTTGGCCGCGATGCGGGACGGGTTGAAGAACCTTGGGGGCGATCCTGAAAAGATTAACCCGCTGAACCCAGTTGATCTGGTCATTGACCACTCTGTTATGATCGACGAATTCGGCAACCCGCGCGCGTTCCAGATGAACGTCGACCGCGAATACGAGCGCAACCTAGAGCGCTACACCTTCCTGAAGTGGGGCCAATCGGCGTTTAACAACTTCCGCGTAGTTCCACCCGGCACTGGTATCTGCCACCAAGTGAACCTTGAGTATCTGTCCAAGACCGTATGGTCTGACACAGACCAAGGCGGCGAAATGGTAGCCTATCCTGACACGCTTGTTGGGACGGACAGCCACACCACCATGGTGAACGGCGCGGCCGTTTTGGGTTGGGGTGTTGGCGGCATCGAGGCCGAAGCTGCGATGCTGGGCCAGCCGATTTCCATGCTGATCCCTGAGGTTATCGGCTTTGAGCTGACCGGCTCCATGGTGGAAGGCACCACGGGGACCGACCTTGTGTTGAAAGTGGTCGAGATGCTGCGCGCCAAAGGCGTTGTTGGCAAGTTCGTAGAGTTCTACGGCGAAGGTTTGGACCGTTTGCCGCTGGCTGACCGTGCAACAATCGCGAACATGGCACCTGAGTATGGTGCGACCTGCGGGTTCTTCCCGATCGACAATGAAACACTGCGCTACCTCAACAACACGGGCCGCGAAGAAGAGACCATCGCACTGGTGGAAGCCTACGCCAAAGAGAACGGCTTCTGGCGCGACGCAGACTATGCACCGATCTACACCGACACGCTGGCGCTTGATATGGGCACCATCGTTCCTGCGATCTCCGGCCCGAAACGCCCACAAGACTACGTGGCGCTGACAGACGGCCAAACGGCTTTCCGCAAAGAGATGGAAGAGACCTTCAAGCGCCCAATGGGCAAAGAAGTGGCCGTTGCAGGCGAAGACTACACGATGGAATCGGGCAAGGTTGTGATCGCGTCGATCACGTCGTGCACCAACACATCTAACCCTTACGTGATGATCGGCGCGGGCCTTGTGGCGCGCAAAGCACGCGAATTGGGCCTGAACCGCAAGCCATGGGTTAAGACATCTTTGGCCCCTGGTTCCCAAGTGGTTTCGGCCTATCTGGAAGCCGCCGAGCTGCAAGACGATCTGGACGCCATCGGCTTCAACTTGGTCGGCTACGGTTGCACAACCTGTATCGGCAACTCCGGCCCGATCCAAAAAGAGCTGTCCGAAGCGATTGCCGAGGGTGACTTGGTTGCGACTTCTGTTCTATCGGGGAACCGCAACTTCGAAGGGCGCATCAGCCCCGACGTGCGTGCGAACTACCTCGCGTCGCCTCCACTGGTTGTGGCATATGCCTTGGCTGGCACGTTGGACATCAACCTTGCAACTGACGTCATCGGTCAGGACAAAGACGGCAATGACGTCTACCTGAAAGACATCTGGCCAACGACGCAAGAAGTTGCAGACATGGTCGAGAAAACCGTGACACGCGCCGCGTTCCAAGAGAAATACGCAGATGTGTTCAAAGGCGACGACAAATGGCAGGGCGTTGAGACAACCGACAGCTTGACATATGACTGGCCTGCGACCTCCACCTATGTGCAAAACCCACCTTACTTCCAAGGTATGGGGGCTGAGCCGGGCGTTATCTCTGATGTTAAGGATGCCAAAGTTCTGGCGGTTCTGGGCGACATGATCACAACAGACCACATCTCTCCGGCGGGCACCTTTGCGGAAACAAGCCCAGCGGGTAAGTATTTGACCGACCGTCAAGTGGCCCCGCGCGAGTTCAACTCTTACGGCTCGCGTCGTGGTAACCACGAGATCATGATGCGCGGCACATTCGCCAATATCCGCATCAAGAACGAGATGCTGGACGGCGTTGAAGGCGGCTACACCAAAGGTCCAAACGGTGAGCAGGCGGCGATCTTTGACGCGGCGATGGCCTACCAAGAAGCTGGCACTCCGCTGGTGATCTTTGGGGGCGAGCAATACGGCGCGGGCTCTTCGCGTGACTGGGCCGCCAAAGGCACCGCACTTCTAGGGGTGAAAGCCGTGATCGCAGAAAGCTTTGAGCGTATCCACCGTTCAAACCTTGTTGGAATGGGCGTTATCCCGTTCGAATTTACCGCAGGCGACAGCCGTAAGTCACTTGGCCTGACCGGTGACGAGACTGTGAACATCATGGGCCTTGAGGGCGACCTTCAGCCGTTGTCCGATGTTCCATGCGAGATCACAATGGCCGATGGCACAGTGAAAAACATCTCTCTGAAATGCCGCATCGATACCGCAATCGAGAAAGAATACATCGAACACGGTGGCGTTCTGCACTACGTTTTGCGCGACTTGGCTGCGTCCTAAATCTGACGCATAAACGCTTTGGCCCACCGCGACAGGATCGCGGTGGGCTTTTTATTTGGAAGATGAGTTAACGGAATGCTCGCGAAGGGGTGATTGGCGCATTGCGTCGCAACCGCTTAGGAGTAGACTAACGCATCAGCAAATTCCGAGTGACACATGATTAAACGCCTGACCACTGCCGCTATCACCGCCTTTTCAATGGCTTCGGCGCTTCCAGTCTTTGCCGGCGGTCCTGTGGTGGTAGAGTTGTTTACCTCTCAAGGGTGTTCATCTTGTCCGCCCGCAGATGCCCTGCTGGGAGAGCTGGCAAACCGCGACGATGTGATCGCCCTTAGCCTGCATGTGGATTATTGGGATTATCTTGGTTGGGTTGACGAATTTGGAAGCCCTGAACACACTCAACGTCAACGCGGTTATGCGCGACGTTCGCAAAGCACCATGATCTATACCCCGCAAATGATGGTGGGCGGGACGGACGGCATTGTCGGGACCAAGGCAATGCAATTGGCCAAACAAATTGATGTGCATAAACACAAGCCCGACGTCGTGTCCTTGCAGCTCAAGAGAACGGCATCCGGCCAGCTTCAAATCGCCGCGAAACGCACTGGGGATGTGCCGCCAAAGATGTTGGTGCAAGTGATCCGATATGCGCCGGAGCGGGTGGTAAACATCCGCGCTGGTGAAAATGCAGGGCGCTCGATTACATACCACAATGTCGTGGAAAGCCTTGTTTCCATTGGGGATTGGACCGGAGACTCAGATCTGAGCATTCGTGCGGATGCCCCTGGGGATCATCCTGCGGTTGTCATTATTCAGGACGGATCAACCGGCCCCATCTTGGCGGCTGCACGGGTCGACTGACGAAGCTCCGCCTGCTCGGGCTTCCAGCGGCGGTGAATCCAGAACCATTGATCCATATGCCTGCGGGCCAAAGCCTCAAGTGAGTTGTTGAGCGCCTGCGTCATGTCTTTGGCGTTTGAGTGCGGGATAGGAGCCTCGCAAACCACTTCAAAATCCAACCCGTTTGGCTGTCGTATGCCGTAGGTTGGTACAACCAAGGCGTTGTACTTTAATGCCAATTCTGCCGCCGATAGGGCCGTGGGTGCGGGTTTTCCGAAGAATGTCAAATCCTCCCCATCCCACATATATTGATCCACCAAGAAGCCCGCCATGCCGCCGCCACGCAAGAATTTGATCAATCCCGCCAAACCTTGCCGACCGCGTGGAAACACCGGCGTGCCGACCTTGCTGATCGCGGCCACGTAATGCGGGTTAAAGAACCCATTGTTCATTTCGCGGTAGAGGGCGCCGACGTTGAAACCGGCCGCAATCAAGGCCGCGCGTGGCGCATCGTAATTTCCAAAGTGACCTGTAACCAAAACAACGGGGCGACCTTCGGCGTGAGCTTGATGAAGTGCGTCGACACCCTCGCCTGTAAGGGGAGCGTGTTTAAAGCGATCAGTAAAACCCTTGCCGGAATAGATTTCGATCAATGTGCGGCCCGCATTGTCAGGCACGGCGCGGGTCAGTCGATCAATTTCAGCCTGTGGCAGATCGGGGCAGACATAGGCAAGATTGTCGCGCACACGTTTGGTATATCCGGCCAAAGGGGCGATCACCCTCGACACAACCCAGCCCGCCAAAGGCACGCGCCACTTGTAAGGAATGGCCAACGCCACCCCGATAATGCCACGAATGGCCATGTAGGACGCGAATTCCGCGATCCCGCGTCGCCCCTGAGCTGTACTGCCTAATGCCATGTGTTAACTGGTTTTGACCTGTGTTTCCCTGTGCCAGACATAAAGCCCAGCCCCCACGATAACAAGCGCCCCTATGTAGACGGGGCCGTCGGGGAAGTTGTTGAAGAACACCACCCCCCACACGCTGGAAAATATGAGGGCCACATAGGTAAACGGGGCCAGCACCGACGCGGGCGCCAGTGACAACGCGCGGATCAGCAGCAATTGTCCGGCTGTGCCCATCAATCCCACACCCAACATATAAGGAAGGTCGCCCAACTCCAGCGGTTGCCAGAAGAAAGGAACCATCGCGCATAGCAACAAGGTTGCGACAGTGCCGGTGTAGAATAGGGAGGTCCAAATGTCCTCGCCACGGCCCGCATATCTGGTTGCCAAGGCATAGACCGAGTAGCAAATCGTGCCACCAAGCGTGAACAACGCATAAGGATTGAAACCAGCCGTCCCAGGGCGCAGAATGATCATCGCACCGACCAGCGCCACGCCCGCAGCGACCGCACGTCTGAGGCCAAAGGTCTCGCCCAAGAAGATCGCGGCACCGATCATGATAAAGATCGGGCTGATCTGCATCAGGGACGTGGTCTCGATCAGCGACATCTTGGTGAAGCCCACAAAGAAAAACCCAGTCGTGGCCAGCAGGGCAAAGGCGCGAAAGATTTGCAACCCAAGGCGTTGGGTCTTCACCGTCGACCGCAGGCGTGGCGAGATGATCAAAGTCACCACCACCATTTGAACCGTGTAGCGCGCCCAGAGGGTTTGCACCGTGTCCACGCGGGTGGAAAGTGCCTTGGCGCAGACATCCATCAGCGTGAACATCAAAGTGGCCGCGATCATCAACGCAATCCCGCGCGCGACATTATTTTGTGGCATCAGGCGCCCTTAGGCAGCCCCGTGCCGATCATGCTGTCGCGGGTCACCAGTTTGGCCAAAGCAGTTGCATCCAGATTTTCTGTACCCGCCGGACGGGCAGGCAGAACGATGTAGCGCATATCGGCGGTGCTATCGTGAACGCGCAGGGTCACATCCGCGGGCAGATCGACACCAAACTCGCGCAACACCGCACGCGGTTCGCGCACGGCGCGTGACCGGTATTCACGGGTTTTGTACCAATCTGGCGGCAGCCCCAACAGGTTGCGCGGATAGCAAGAACACAGCGTGCAGACGATCAGATTATGCGTGTCTTCGGTGTTCTCGACCGCCACAAGATGCATCGGGCCAATGTCAAAGCCCATTTCGCGCGCTGCGTCAGAGCCATTTGCCAAGAGCCGCGCCTTAAATTCCGGATCAGTCCACGCGCGCGCCACAACTGCGGCCCCATTCGCAGGGGAGCGTGCATCCATCGCGTCAATTTGCGCTTGGATTTGGGCAGGGGTGAGTTCGCCTTTCTCGACCATCAGCTCGCGAATGGCGACTTCCATTGTTTGCCAATAGCTGAGCGCCCCGTCGTTATCCTTGCGGTAGGGGTGACCAGACGGGGACAGGTGGTCATGGTCGTGATGATCATGGGGCATCTTGGTCAATCCAATGCTCGTAAATTTCGGCGTCTAGCGTATCTTGGGGGGCTTCGGCATCGGGCCAGATGTGCCCCATTTCAAAACGCACACGGTAAAGCGTGCGCGGAGTGGCGGGAACCATATAGGCCAGCTGCTCTGGGTTGTTGAAAGGGCCCAACACGCGTTCCACCACGCCGGTTTTGCCCCGAAGATATTTTGGTGTGCGGATGTGGCCCAGCGGGGACATCGTCTTGATGCGAACGGAGGCGCCGACCGGCAGGGTCATGATTGCACCGCGCCGTAGGTGTCACCGCGCGCCTTGACCTCTTCCATCTTGGCGCCGAGTTCTTCTAGGGAGTAAACCCCTGCCTCGATCAGGTTTTGGTTTAGCGAGGCGACCCAACGCTCATAATATGTCATCTCGTTGAAGGCCGCTTCGCCCATGTCTTCCAAAGCGCGGCGCAGCCCGTCAACGGTGAAATGCCCGCGTTGCTGTCCAAGGATCACCAGCGCATCGACGCGCTTTTCCCAGATTGCGAAGTCATGACCATCCATAGGGACGGGGCCTGCGGCGTCGCCGCCCATATCGTGCCAACGGTGTTCTGGGTCATCCATGCGTTATCCTTTCGCGAGTGCGTCGACCTGTGGCCCTAGCTGCGGCATCGGGAAGCCAGCGGCGTCCAGAGTGGCCAGAATGTCTTTGGTGGGCTGCGTGCCTGCAACCGCCAAGGCCCAGACAATGGCCGAGCGCGTGCCGGATGCGCAATAGGCCAGAATTTTGCCTTCGACCCTTTGGGCGGTGACATTGTCCATGCTGAGTTGCCCCATGACGACGGGGTTGTTGGAGAAGCCCAAGCCTGCTGCCTTGGCTGCGGCCTCGATGTCGGCGGGCTTATCACCAGGCATGCTTTCTGCTTCTGGCCGGTTGCACAGAATATGGGTGAAACCCTCGGCCTTGATGGCCTCCATGTCGGATGCGTGAATCTGTGGTGTTACGGCGAAGTCGGGGGAGAGTGTGCGAATATCCATATCTACCAAATACTGCGTGGAAGGAGGGGCGTCTAGCTTTGTGCGAAACGCTCCTTGAGAAAGGCGCGCATGGCGGCAAATGCGCGGTCATTGGCGCGTTTACTATAGGCGTTGCCCGCCTCAGGGTCTTGGGCCGCAGGGTTGGTGAAGGAATGGGCGGTGTTGCCGAAAGCCAAAATCTGCCAATCATCGCAATGGGCCGTAAGCTCGGCCGCGATGTCGACAGTTTGGGCGGGTGTGGCAAGCGGGTCATCCCAGCCATGCAACACCAAGACAGAGGTGTTCATTTTCTCGCAACCTTCGGGCGGCGCGTCGAACACGGCATGAAAGCCGACAACTCCCGACAATGTGGCGCCTGAGCGCGCGAGGTCTAGAACCGCCTTGCCGCCCATGCAAAACCCGATTGCCGCGATGCGTGTTGTATCTGCGTTGGGCAAAGTGCGAGCAGCCTCAAGTGCTGCGACCATGCGGGTGCGCAGGGTGGGGCGGTCGGCGTTCAGCACCTGCATCATCGCCATGGCCTCGTCGGAATTGCGCCCAAGGCGACCGTTGCCATAGTAATCCACCGCAAAGCCGATGTAGCCAAGGGTCGCCAGCCAATCGGCTTTTCCTTTCACAAAGTCACCCAAGCCCGCATAGGCGGGGGCAATCATAACAACAGGGTGCGGGCCGTCGCCTTTAGGGTGGGCCACATAGCCGATACATTCGGTGTCACCAGCGGTATAACGGTGCTCTGTCATTTAGACTTTCTCCTGCGTGTATTTGCGAAGCTCTGCGCGAGCGACTTGGCGGCGGTGCACCGCATCGGGCCCATCGGCCAGTCGCAATGTGCGCAGATGTGCCCATTGGCGGGCGAGGGGGGTGTCTTGGGATATTCCTTGTGCGCCAAACATTTGCACGGCCTGATCGGTGATCTCTAATGCGATGCGCGGGGCCTCGACCTTGATCTGGCTGATCCACGGGGCCGCAGCGCGGGCATCGCCTTGATCCATCATCCACGCGGCCTTGAGGCACAACAAACGGGCTTGCTCAATCTGCATGCGGGCGTTGGCGATATAGTCGAAGTTGCCCCCCAATTGCGCCAGCGGTTTGCCGAAGGCCTCGCGGGACAAGGCGCGGCGGGTCATCAGCTCCAGCGCTTTCTCAGCCATGCCTATCGCGCGCATGCAGTGGTGAATACGGCCCGGTCCCAAGCGGCCTTGGGAAATCTCGAACCCGCGCCCGACGCCAAGTAGCATGTTTTCGGCGGGCACACGTACGTCGGTAAAGCGGATATGCATATGGCCGTGCGGAGCCTCGTCATCGCCGTAAACTTCCATCGCGCGCAGCTTTTCAATACCGATGGTGTTTGAGGGCACCACAATCATGGAATGCTGCTGGTGCTTCGGCCCGTCGTTTGGGGTGTGAACCATCACGATATAGACCGCACAGCGCGGGTCACCTGCACCCGTGGCCCACCATTTTTCACCGTTCAGCACATAGTCGCCGCCGTCGCGTACACAAGACAACGCGATGTTTGTGGCGTCGGATGAGGCGACCTCCGGCTCTGTCATCAGATAGGCTGATCGGATTTCTCCGGCGAGCAGGGGGGCAAGCCACTGCTCTTTCATGGCGTCCGTGCCGTATGTCTTGAACACGTCCATGTTGCCCGTATCGGGGGCGTTGCAGTTGAAGGTTTCAGGGGCGAGATGCGCCTTGCCCATTTCCTCGGCCAAATAGGCGTATTCAACCGTCGATAACTGGTGACCGGTCGCAGAGGACCACAGGTTCCAAAGACCGGCAGCTTTGGCCTTTGCCTTTAGGCCTTCGACAATTTCGTGTTGTGTGGGGGTGAAACTCCAGCGGTCGCCTTTCTCTACCTGTTCAAAATACTCGGCATCCAGCGGAGCGATGTCATCGCGGACCATTGTAGCGACGGCCTCTAGGATGGGCTGTAATCTTGGGCTGATCCCTAAGTCCATGAAGAGCCTCCTTTTGCTTGAGCGGCAGGGTTGACCTAGTCGCGGCGCTTGTCAATCGCGCAGGGCTGGGTAAGTTGGGATATGGGCGGGACCGCAGATTTAATGATTGCCAGCTTAACCCCCTACCTCGCAGAGCATGTGCCGCAGGTGGGCCTGATCCGGCGTCTTGAAAAATTTGGGGCGGGGCAGTCGAACCCGACCTACAAAATGATCACTGACACCGGCGTTTTCGTGCTGCGGACCAAACCAGTCGGGGTTTTGCTGAGGTCCGCGCATTTGGTGGAGCGGGAATTCGAAGTGATGTCGCGCTTGTCCAACACGGCTGTGCCCGTCCCTAAAATGGTTCATCTCGCGTCGGACAAGGTTTCACCCTTGGGGCGCGCCTTCTTTGTGATGGAATATCTGGACGGGCGCATATTTTGGGACCCAAGCCTGCCGGATTTGGCGGCGCGTGAAGACCGCCGCGCGATCTATGACGCCATGGCGGATAGGCTTGCTGATTTGCATGACGTCAACATTGAGGCTGCGGGGCTCGCTGAATTTGGCAAGGCCGGGAATTACTTTGCCCGTCAGACAGATCGCTGGTCACGGCAATATCTGGCCTCGGTGGATGAGCCAGACCGCGCCATGACAGGGCTGATGGATTGGTTGGGCCTGCATATGCCCGATGACGATGGGCAAATGGGGCTGGTACATGGGGACTACCGACTTGATAACATGGTTTTCGCACCCGACCGCCCCGAGGTGATCGGCTTGCTGGATTGGGAGCTTGCCACATTGGGACACCCCTTGGCGGATCTGGCCTATCAATCGATGCAGTTGCGATTGCCCAGCAATGGCGCAATGCGCGGACTTGGGGGGGCAGATCGCGCCGCCTTGGGACTGCCCAGCGAGCGCGACTACATCGCCCGCTATTGCGCTAGGCGAAACATCCCGCTTCCGGACAATTGGGCATTCTACCTTGTGTTCAGCACCTTCCGGCTTGCGGCAATTTTGCAAGGGGTTGTCGCTAGGGCACGCGAGGGGAATGCTTCGAACCCCGAGGTGGCTCAAAAATACGCGGCAACGATTCCGCTGTTGATTAAACAGGCGGTAGACATCGCCCATGATCCAAGCGAAAAAGTCATATGACACAGGCCCCCAAACACCCCGTCCGACTGGAACGTCAAGGAAACATAGCACTGATCGTGGTCGAAAACCCGCCGGTGAACGCCTTGGGTGTGGCTGTTCGGCGCGGGATTGCCGCCGCCCTGAGTGCCGCGATGGCGCAGGAGAAAACACAAGCGATTGTCATTGTCGCCAATGGGCGTGGTTTTCTTGCGGGTGCCGACATCCGCGAGTTGGATCAACCTGCGCAAGAGCCCTCATTATCGCAGCTATCTACTTGGATCGAATCCGCTGCAAAGCCGGTGGTCGCAGCCTTGCACGGGCCTGTTTTGGGCGGTGGGCTAGAGCTTGCTACGGCCGCGCATTACCGGATTGCGACGGGCGACGCACGCATGGGCTTGCCGGACATCCAGCTTGGCCTACTGCCCGCAGCAGGGGGCACACAACGCTTGCCGCGCCTGATCGGGGCCGAGCTGTCATTGGATATTATCCTCAGCGGCAACCAAATAGGATCGGAAATCGCCCTTGAGATCGGGTTGCTGGACGAGATCGCAGATGGCGATCTGCGAACGGCAGCCGTGACCTATGCGCGATCCTTGACTGAGCCGCGTCCAACCGCGCAGATACGCAAACATTTGACCGATGGCGCAGCCTATATGGCCTCGGTGGCCACACGCCGAGCAGCCGTGGCCCAAGAGTATGGCGCAAACGCAGGGGCGCGGCAGAAGTCTGTGGACTGCGTGGAAGCGGCGCTATTGTTGCCGATGGATGCGGGTTTGGAGATGGAGCGCTCGGCGTTTGAGGATTGCTTTGCTTCGCGCGAAAGCGAAGGTTTGCGTCACGCCTTTCTTGCTGAACACATGGCTGCCAGATTTCCGGAACTGGCAGAGGCCAAACCTGCCAAAATTGACCGTATCGCCATTGTCGGAGGCGGGTCGTTAGGCTCGGGCATCGCCATTGCGGCGTTGCAAGGCGGGTTTGCGGTGACTTTGGTGGAGCAGGGAGAAAGCGGCGTGAATTCGGCGCTTGAGCAGATCGGGGCTTACTACGAGCGCTCGATCGCCAAGGGGCGCTTGTCGGAGGCGCAGGGTGCCGCCGCGTTGACCCATCTGCAACTTACCAACAAGCTGGACAGCTTGGGCGAGGCCGATCTGATCGTTGAGGCCCTCGGCGATGATATAGCGGTGAAGTCCACATTGCTGGCAGAAATCGGCGCGATGGCCAAGCCGGATGCCGTGATTGCGACGAATACATCTTGCTTGGACCTCACCGTCTTGGCGCAAGCCACGGGGCGCCCTTCGGATACCATCGGATTGAATTTTGGCGCGCCCGCGCAGGGCAACAAATTGGTAGAGATCGGGGTGCATGACGCAGCCTCCGCCCAAACTGTTGTGACAGGGTTAGGCTTTGCGAAACGAATGGGGAAAACGCCGGTGCGTGCCCATGTCCAAAACGGCATGGGTCACGGGTATATCAGCGGCGCAATTCTAGACGCCTATCATCTGGCGGCAGATATCATGCTGGAAGACGGCGCCACCCCTGCGCAAATCGACGGGGCCATGCGGTCATTCGGTTTTCCGCTGGGGCCGTATCAAGCGGCAGATATGGCAGGGTTGGACATCGGCTACGCCCGCCGCCAGTCAACACCGCGAGACGCCGATGCCCGATACGTCGAAATTGCGGACAAGATGGTCGAGCAGAACTGGCTTGGGCAAAAAAACGGTCGCGGATATTACATCTACATCGAAGGGGAATCGCAGGGCGTGCCAAACGGCGACGTGCTGAAGCTGATTGCCGAACACCGAGCAGACAAAGGCATCACCGCGCGAAAATTCTCTGACAGGGACATTCGGGATCGTATCTTGTTGGCCATTGTGAACGCGGGCGCGCGGCTGCTGGGGCAGGGGGTTGCGGCGCGCCCCAGCGATATCGACTTGGTTATGGTGCAGGGGTTTGGATATCCGCGCAGCAGGGGAGGCCCGATGATGGATGCGGATATAACGACGCCGTCGATTATCGCGTCACGTCTATCGATCTTGTCCCCAGAGGAGCCTTCGCTTTGGCAGGCCGCGCCGGTTTTGGTCATGCTCGCGCAAGAGCGTCAAAGGTTCGCCAGCCTGAACGCCTAAACGCTTTGATTGGCGACTTTACCCGAGGATGATCCCGATCACGACCATCATCAACCCGATGGCAGACAGCAGCAACGCACCGAGGTTCAAGCCAACGGTGGTCTGCATAACAGCGCGCAGGTCCTCGTCACTCAGACCCTGCTTTCGCGCCCGCGTTACTTTGACAATGCACCAAACAAGACCCAAAAGTCCCATCACGGTAATCACGGCCCCAAGAGGGATAAGATTGGACATGTCGTGCTCTCCTAATACGTCTTTGGCGGTGGCCTAGCCCAGTCCGAGGTCTGTCGCAACCGTTTGGACCTTGTAGGTCGCGGCGGGGCTTAGTATCTCGGGGGCTCTGATCTACATAAGCGCAAGGAACCATGCCATGTCTGACACCTCCGTCGTTGATAGCACTTACCGTGTCACTGCAGATGAACTGCGCCAATTTGTAGAGCGTCTGGAACGCCTTGATCAGGAAAAAAAGGACATCGCGGAAGCCGCCAAGGAAGTCATGTCAGAGGCCAAAGGCCGCGGGTATGACACCAAAGTTCTGCGCAAGGTCATGGCGTTGCGCAAACGCGATCCACAAGACATCTCCGAAGAAGAAGCCGTACTTGAAATGTACAAAGAAGCCTTGGGAATGTAATCCTGCTACGGCGTCATGAAGGTGACGCCGGGCATTGCATCCAGCAACTCTAGGTCGCGTTCGTACAATTCTGTCAGCTGGTTGACGTAAGCGTCGGTCCAGCCCGGAAGGTCGATTTCCTGCTCCATGGCCTCTGCGCCAAATTTGTCCAAGAAGGCGGCCACAATGCGTTGCCGCTGATCTTCGGACTGCGGCGGGTGTGCTTCCAGATAGCTTTGCAGGCGGTTCAGCCCGCCGCGCCCCATGATGGTGCCCAAAAACTCGTTCACCGTTTCAAATTTGAAATCGTCAGCTGTGTTGGCGATGGCTTGGAGGATATGCGGCCAAAGCAGGGGCGTGTCTTCGTTGCACCAGACGGTAATTGGCGCATCTGGCACATTGGTGCGCATGCGTGAAATAAGTTCAGACCAGCGCATCGCCATGGGATCGGCACCGTCAAGGAAGGCCTCAAAATTGGGATTCTGCGCCCGCGCAAACACAGCAGGCAAGAACGTCGCAGGATTCCTAAGCCCGATACAAAACCGAACCTCCTCACGCGAAAACAAGTTGCGCAGCCGTGCAGCCTTGAGATTCACGGTAGGGTAGAGCTGCCCTTGCTGGACACTGCGCCCAGGGACGCAGAAGAAGCTTTCATGACCCAGAATCAAACGCTCGGCGTGATCCTCATCCATAATGCTATCCAGCAAGGCTTCTTGCGTCTCAATCGGAGCGACATCGCCAACCAAAGCTTGCATGGTTTCGCGAATAGCGGGGCGGTAGCGAGAGGGAGTCGGCACAACAATGCCGCGCTTGGACAGCGCCTCTTTGTTTTTGTATAGGCATTTCAGAAGGTTGTCTTCATCTGTGCTATGTGCGCCCACGTGCAAAACGATTTCCATCAGGGTGAAGCCTTGCGTCTATCTAAGGAATTCCACCTATGTATCGGGGCCGGATGCCGCAATCAAACGTGAAAAATAACGGATGTGAAAAATGTTGCATTTACGGTCTTGCGAAGCCGCTCAATCTCGCATTATAAGCCCGCCTAGTGCCCCTATAGCTCAGCTGGTAGAGCAACTGATTTGTAATCAGTAGGTCCGCGGTTCGAGTCCGTGTGGGGGCACCATTTTACATTGTATTATATGGCACTTACAGGCGTTGATGCTTGTGGCTTCTTTGGGCGCATCGCTTAGATCGCGCCCTAAGCATTGGTGGCGAATGGGGCATCTCAGAGGCGTAGAGGCATGTTGTTAGGTCTTGATCGGGGCGTTTTGGTCTAGGGTTGGCTGCCGCCATGTGGATGGCGATTGCGCAGGCTGACTGAAAAGGCCACTGTTTGTTTTCAGCGCGATTTCTTACCAGAAAGAGAACGGATAGTTCCCTTATGCACAGATGTCTGGCGGGTTGGAACCAAGCCTGCCGGAGTTTGCGAATGAGTCGATGTTGAGAGCACAAGAGCCTGCGCGCGACATCTCAAAGCTTGTTGATAGGCACCTTCAAATAGACATCGCCATCGTCATCCGCAGGGGGCATTTTTCCGGCATTCATGTTGACTTGTATGGACGGGATGATCAGTTTCGGCATGGCCAATTGCGCATCGCGCTCCGTCCTGAATGCAACGTATTCTTCTTCTGATTTGCCGCCCCCGACATGGATATTGGCAGCTTTTTGCTCGGCAACAGTGGTTTGCCAGCAAAATGTGTCGCGGTCCTTGGTTTTATAGTCGTGGCAAAGAAACAGCCGCGTGTGGTCGGGCAATGCAAGAATGCGTTGAATAGAAGTGTATAACTCAGTCGCCGAGCCACCTGGGAAATCGGCACGGGCGGTGCCGAAATCGGGCATAAACAATGTATCCCCGATAAAGGCCGCATCCCCGATGACATAGGTGACGCAAGCAGGGGTGTGACCCGGGGTATGCATCACCTCGACGTCGAGACCGCCGATCGAAAAGACATCCCCTTCGTTGAAAAGCTGGTCGAATTGACTGCCATCCATTTCGAATTCGGTGCCCGCGTTGAAAATTTTGCCGAACACCTGTTGTACTGCCGCGATATTGGCCCCGATCGCGATTTTGCCGCCCAGTTTCTCGGCAAGATATGGCGCGGCCGACAAGTGGTCCGCGTGAACATGCGTCTCCAAGATCCACGCGACTTGCCAGCCGTTGCGGTTGATTTCATGGATAAGCATGTCGGCATGATTGGTGTGGGTCCGTCCGGCCGCTGCGTCAAAGTCCAAAATGGAATCGATAATCGCCACGGCATTAGAGGCCGGATCCTTTACGATATGGCAGGCAGCATTGGTGGTCTCGTCAAAGTAGGTGTGAACTTCTGGGACGGACGGCTCCATGGCTTAGAACTCCACGACTGCGCGGATCGACTTGCCTTCGTGCATCAGGTCAAAGCCGTGGTTGATATCTTCCAGCTTCAGCTTATGCGTGATCATCGGGTCGATCTCGATTTTGCCGTCCATATACCAGTCAACGATCTTTGGGACATCCGTGCGGCCGGAGGCACCCCCAAATGCGGTGCCACGCCATGATCGACCGGTGACCAATTGGAAGGGGCGGGTGGAAATCTCTGCGCCGGCAGGGGCCACGCCGATGATGATGCTTTCGCCCCAACCCTTATGCGCCGCCTCTAGGGCTGTTCTCATCACCTCAACATTGCCGGTCGCATCGAAGGTGTAATCTGCGCCTCCGCCCGTCAGCTCTACCAAATGCGCGACAAGATCGCCTGACACATTCGACGGGTTCACAAAGTCGGTCATGCCAAATTTTTTGCCCATGTCGACCTTGCTGTCATTCAGGTCAACGCCGACGATCTGGTCAGCGCCAGCAAGGCGAAGCCCTTGGATAACGTTCAGGCCGATGCCCCCCAAGCCGAAGACAATGGCGGTGGAGCCGATCTCGACCTTGGCGGTATTGATCACGGCCCCGATGCCGGTGGTGACCCCGCAGCCGATGTAGCAAATTTTGTCGAATGGCGCGTCTTGGCGCACCTTTGCAAGCGCGATTTCCGGCACCACTGTGTGGTTGGCGAAGGTTGAGCACCCCATATAGTGATGAATTGGCGTGCCATCGAGCATGGAAAAACGGGTCGAGCCGTCGGGAAGCAATCCTGCCCCCTGTGTCGCGCGGATGGACTGGCACAGGTTGGTTTTCGGGTTCAGGCAGTATTCGCACTCGCGACATTCCGGAGTGTAAAGCGGGATAACGTGATCCCCCACTTCCAGACTGGTGACCCCTTCACCCACTTCGATAACCACGCCCGCACCTTCATGCCCTAGAATGGCTGGAAAAATGCCCTCGGGATCATCGCCGGAGCGGGTGAATTCATCGGTATGACACAGACCAGTGGCCTTGATTTCTACCAGAACTTCACCAGCCCGTGGGCCTTCCAAGTTCACTTCCATAACCTCTAGTGGTTTCCCAGCCTCAAGGGCAACGGCCGCGCGTGTTCGCATTTCATACTCTCCAAAATACGTCTTGATCTTTTAATTGATTGCCATTCACTGTGTGAGTTCACGTGTCGGATTACAAGAGTGTAGTTTCAATATGGCTCTCAAATTGCTTCACATTTTGTACGAAGTGAACGCCTCGGTAGGGCGCGCCGCCGCTGGATGCGGAAGGTGCACAAACTGGGAAGGCCTGAAGACCCATCTTCCGACATTTGTCCCGTCGCGGCAGCGCATATGAACAGATGTGCCGCCTAGGGGCATGACAGCAAAAGGATGCAGTAAAATGACCCTTCCATCGACCCCCAGCTTCAAGCTCTCGGGCAAACGCGCCCTTGTCACAGGCGCGTCCTCTGGCATCGGGCTGGCCTGCGCCGTGGCCCTCGCCGAAGCGGGGGCGGAGGTCACCTTGGCAGCAAGATCCGCGGATAAACTGAAGGCGATCGCCCAAACGCTTGGCGACACGGGGTTCAAAGCAGACGTGCTGCCACTGGACGTGTCGGACATCCCCGCCATGCAAGCCGCCGTGGCGCAGGCTGGCCCCTTCGATGTTTTGGTGAACTCGGCGGGTTTGGCCATCCATTCACCTGCGGTGGACACCTTGGAGGGTGATTTTGACCGCGTGTCGGACCTGAATTTTAAAGGTGCGTATTTCCTGACCACCGCCGTCGCCCAAGGCTTGATCAAGGTCGGGAAGTCGGGATCGCTTATCAACATCACCAGCCAAATGGCCCATGTCGGCGGGATAGATCGCGCCGTCTATTGTGGCACCAAACATGCGGTCGAAGGGTTCACCAAGGCCATGGCCATCGAATGGGGCCCACATGGTATTCGGGTCAACACGATCTGCCCGACCTTCATCCGCACCGCCTTGACTGAGGTAACTTTTGACAATCCCGAGCGGGTCAAATGGATCGAAGAGAAGATCAAGCTGGGGCGCGTGGGCGAAGTCACCGATATCATGGGGCCGGTGGTCTATCTGGCCTCTGAGGCATCGGCGTTGATGACTGGCACGCATCTGTTGATCGACGGCGGTTGGACCGCTGACTGACGCCTCAGCAATGCTGACCCCCATGGTGTTGAATTGGCCCGAGGCGCAAGCCGTGACGGCTTACTGCTCGCGAAAGGCGCGGTTCATGCTGTCGGTGATCGGCTTCACCAGATATTGGAAAAATGTGCGGGCTTCCGTGCGGATCATGATTTCAGCGGGCATGCCGGGGGCAGGGGTGAAACCACGCACGCGGTCCAATTGCGCCGGAGAGATCGACACGCGCGCAAGATAAACCTCTTGCGGCATTTCCTGACGGCGATCCAAAATGGCATCCGCAGAGACATAAAAAACCTTGCCTTCCAATATCGGAGTGGTGCGGGCGTTCAAGCCGGTCAGACGGACAGTCGCTATTTGTCCTTGGTGGACCACATCAACCTCGGTCCGTGGGATGCTGACTTCGATAATCAGTGGCTCCCCCGTGGGCAGGATTTCTGCAATGGCTTTGCCGGTTTCCACGACGCCGCCTGCCGTGTGATAATGCAAGCTGACGACCGTGCCAGACACTGGTGCGGTGACTTCCGAGCGTTTGAGGACGTTTTCCGCCCGTCGCACTTGTTCGCGCACACTCTCTAGTTCTGATTGGACCAATTGTAACTCGTCCAAGGCGGCGCTTTGGCGCTCGCTTATGGTTTGGTCAATTTGTGCGCCGTAGCGTTGGGTGACTTCCGTGATCTCGTCGACCTCGGCGCTTAGTCGGCCCATTTGACCTTCGGCCTCCGCTATTGCGCGCCTGAGTGTGTTTACTTCGGTACGCCGGATTAAACCGCGCTCTAGCAATTCGGTCTTGCTGGCCAGATCTTCGCGCAAGATTTCCAGCTGGGTGTGCGTGGCGTCCAATTGATGCCCATACCCAGAGGCACGGACGCTCAGGGCTTCGATACTTTGCTCCAAAAGGGCGATATCGTTGCGCAATTGGCGACGTGCGGCGTCAAAGGTGATGGTCTGGCCATCCAACATTGAGGCCACGCCAAAATCTGCCCGTAGTTTTTCGATGTGATCGGGGAAAATCAGGCGATCCTTGTCCGAGTACTCGGCCAAAATGCGTGTCTCCATGGCCTCTAGGCGAACTTGGCGCAAAAACAATTCGCGTTCGGTGGCGAGGGCCGCTGTTTCATCCAGCAGCAAGATCGGTTGGCCTTTTTCCACGGTGTCACCCTCACCGACGAGTATTTCACTTATGATGCCGCCCTCAAGATGTTGCACGATTTTGTTGCTGCCGGTGGCCACGAAAGTCCCAGGCGCGATGACGGCGGCGGCCAGAGGGGCCTTAAGCGCCCAATAGCCAAAGCCCCCGAAAGTCACGACCAATAAGAACAGGCCAAAGACGATGTGCCGCGACACCGAGCGGGGGACCTCCGCGTACCATTCTAAGGGGGCGGGCTGGGCGACTAGGTTAGGCATTTGGCAGCCCTCCTTGACCGGTTTGATTGGGGGGCAGGGCGCCGCCGGATCTGCTTCGCTCTGCCAATTGGGCAAGGACCTGTTGCCGGTGCCCAAATAGGCCGATATTGCCGTCCGCCATCATCATGATCTTGTCGACGACGCTGAGCAGGGATGGTTTTTGCGTGATCACCACGACGGTGATCCCGTTTTGGCCCGCGTGTCTGATGGCGTTGGCCAAGGCACGGTCGCCTGCCGTATCAAGGTTCGAATTCGGTTCGTCCAGCACCAGCAAACGCGGGTTACCGAAGAAGGCGCGGGCCAAGGCGATGCGTTGCTTTTGCCCGCCAGACAGCGGAGAGCCATCAGCCTGCACCATCGTCTCGTAGCCGTGAGGCAGCATCGCGATCATGTCGTGCACATCGGCCAGCATGGCGGCGCGGTGGACGTCTTCGTCACTGGCGCCCGCCCGCATGCGTGCGATATTGGCCTTAATGGAGCCGGGGAAAAGCTGCACATCCTGAGGCAAATACCCAATGTTTTCCCCCAATTGCCGCGTATCCCAATTGCGCAGGTCCATCAGATCAAGGCGCACGTTGCCCGATGTGGGCAGGATCGAGCCCACCAACATCTTGCCCAATGTGGTTTTTCCAGCGCCAGAGTTGCCGATCACGCCAAGCGACTCCCCGGGGTTCAGGCTGAAGGTCAGGCCGTTTAAGATGACATGCTTGGTGCCGGTGGGGACGAATAGCAGCCGCTCTACATTCAGGCGGCCTTCGGGATTGGGCAAAACCAGCTTTTCGAACTGTTCGACCGAATTGTGCATAAGCGTGCGCACGCGGACATAGGCCGAGCGCGACAGGCTGTACCCGTTCCACCCCTCAATGGAGCCCTCGATCGGGGCCAAAGCACGCCCCGCAATGATCGAAGCCGCAATCACCATGCCGCCCGTTATTTCGCCTTGGATGGCCAAATAGGCCCCCCAACCCAACATGGCAATTTGCGTCAACAAGCGCGCCGCGCGCGAAACCGCCGCCCAAGCGATATTGCGATCTTGGGCTTTGACCTGCGAGCCGAGGCTGTCAGCGGTGTCTTTGCCCCAAAGGGCCACAGCTTCTGGCACCATCGCAAGGGCGTTGATGATTTGGCTGTTGCGGGTCATGGAATCCAAATGCATGTTCGCCTTGCTTTGGGCCATGTTGGCTTGGGCAAAGGGCTTGGCGGTGACCTTTTGGTTTATAATCGCGATCACCATCAAGATCAGCGCGGTGGTAACCACGATCATCCCAAGATGCGGATGAACCAGAAAGATCGCGAAGATAAAGAACGGGGCAAAAGGGACATCCAGAAAAGAGATCAGCGTGCCGGAGGTCAAGAACCCGCGCAGTTGCTGCAAATCCCCCAAGGTTTGATACTGGCGCCCGTTGTCATGAAGCGACGCATGGGCCGCGGCGCTTAACACAGGCGCCCCCAGCCGCACCGCAACTTCGACGGCCGTTCGCATCAAGATAAACCTGCGCACGGCATCAAAGATGGCCTGCAACACCACCGCCCCCACGATAACCGTTGTCAGCATGATAAGCGTATCCATCGACCGGCTGGTCAATACGCGGTCCGAAATTTGAAACAAGTAGATGGGGATCGCCAGCACCAGAAGATTGGTGGCGCAGGTCAGCAGCATAACGAAGGCGAGATTGCGTTTAACGACCCGCGTACCGGCGTTGAGCTGTTGCACGAACTGGTCGGGGGCGGCGCGTTTATGAAAGCTGGACGAACCACCGCCACCACCACCGCCGCCGCCCTTGCCGCCGTTGGGCGGTGTCGGGGGCGTGCCGCCGGCCGTTGGTTTCAAAATCGGGCCAGTGTCGCCCTCTATCACTGTGTCACCTAAAGGGTTGGCCGCTGCGGCCCCTGACTTTTTGCGCTTGCTCAAAAACTCAGGGGCGGCGTCGGGGGTAATACGTTGTTCCACCTTCAAAATCAGGGGAGGAAGGGGGGGCTTCTTAGGTTTTTCGGGGTGCGCCTTACGCAGCGCGTCGTTGAAACTTTTTACTTCGGTCACAGTCATTTATTCTTATCCAATCAAGCCAGCATCGATTGCATTACGTCGGAAGACGCGGTGCTTTCGGATGCGGTTGCAACTATGGCGCCGTCCTCTGGAGCGCTTTCCGGCCCCATCATGTCCTCAGCCAAGAAAGCCACCGCTTCGTTTGCCAAAGCAGGCATATCGACCCCCAATGGATCGGCGTCTGTATCAATAAGTTCGGCTTGGTAGAGCAGCGCGTCGTCATAGACCTCGCCCTGAACGGACACCACAGAGTCGACGCCAAACTCATTGATGGTCGCGAGGTTCAGCGTGGCATTTGACCCCGTCGTCACGGTGGCGGAGAGCCCCGTGGACCCCTCCAAGTTCTCCATCGCGAGGTGCACCTGATCAGAGTCGCCCAAGATATTGGTCTGCTCCACCCAGTTGATGGTGGTCAGGTCACCCTCAATGTAGAGAACGCGCAGAATTTCGATGCCCTCAAAGACACTGTCATGCGCCACAGAGGTGTTGATGGTCTGCGCACCATCGGCGAATTGGTCGCTAGCGGCGGCAAAATTATCTTGCATATCGGTATATGTGTCGACACCGGTTGAGGTGATTTCTGCGTTGTTAAACAACAGGTTGTCACCACCACTTAAGCTGGCGGAGATCGCGCCGCTCATGGTCACCGCATCATTGTCGATCAACACATTGATCTGGCTGACCCAATTGAGCGATATCATATCGCCGCCCACCATGATCAGGTCATAGCCAAAGCCCAACTCCGACAGATCGGTAAGATTGAGGACAGAGTTATCCCCCATCCCGATGTATGTATTGGCGCTGCCAAAGCTGATCTCAGCGCTGTCGTAATCAGTGACAAAGCTGAATTGGGTAATCTGGTTCACGGCGATCAAATCGCCATCAATCCGCGTCACCGCCCAATTGGAAGGCAAGCCACCGGTCACTTCGGCCTCGGCGTCAGGGGCGGGGGTGGTGGAAATGGCCAGAAGGGAGGCGGCATTTATCGCGACAGAGGCCGCATTTTCGCTCGGCATGCCACTGTCGCGGTCCATCAGCATATTCACCTGCGAGATCACGTCCAATGTGATGACATCCCCCATGACGGACATGACGGGGGCGTCCAGCCAAGCGGAGTTTATCACGACCTCATTCACCAGAAGATTGGCACCTGTCACAACTGCGTGGCCGTCCTCAATGTCGATGAGGCTTGTGTCGCTGTATCCGGCGTCCAGCCCCTCAAATGGGTCGATGGGGGCGGGGTCTTGGAGGGTGGTTTCGGCCGGATCGTCATCTTGTGTCTTGAAGGCTGGCAGCAGCTCTTCCAAGACCGGTGCGACTTCGGACAAATCGCCGTTGATATGTAACCCGCTGGCGTCATGGCCGTGGATCATCTCCGAAGTGACACCTGACACTGTGCTGGCTTGGGCGCTGGCGAGCGTGTCATGCAACCCGATCGCGTCGCGACCGGCTGTGTCACCAGGTGTAATCATTGACGAAGCCACAGGCGCTGCAATCGACAAAGCGATGCTTTGGGCGTTCTGAAGCTGTTCAAGGAAGACATTTGGATCTGTGAAAACGGTGTCCCCATTGCCAAGAATGATCAGGTCGTTGTCGGTCAAATAGGCATGCTGGGCGGTGATCACTGCGACACTGGCAGGGGGCTCAAGGGACAGTGTTGCGCGGCCCGGTCCCGAAACAGGGCTCCCATAGGTCGCCTGTCCCACAGGGCCTGCGGCAATGGCGGCAGCGATGCTGCTATCTGGGAAATACCCGTCTGCGAAGAAAGGGTAGCCGACATCGCTTGCGGGCAGAAACGAAGGGCCGTCAGAGTAGCGCAGGCTCGGGGTAAACCCTTCCAGAGCATATTTCGCGGTAAAGGTGATCCCCGCTGTACCCAGAGGATCATTCTCGGGATTGGCTGCGATCAATGCCTTGAACTTGTCATAGGCTTCCCGCATCCGTTCTTCTTCCAAGGTCGTTTGAAAAATGCCGACCATATGCGCGACCATTTCGGTCATTTTGTCCATTAACATAGCAGCCCCTCATTACGTTTAATTGGGTGCCCGCCTTGGATAACCGTCTTTTGTGCTGTGGTATCCGCAGCTGAGTATTGAAAGTCTTGAAATGGAATTACTTTGAAATTGCTTTGAAATTGGGTCTGAGCCCGAAAGGATCGGGCTCAGATAGGTTTGTGTTAAAGTCTAGGTGCCATCGCCATCGTCGCCGATGTAGCTGGAGCTGAACGAGCCGCCAACAACTGTCATATCAACAGTGTTTCCTAGCACGTTTGCACCTTGAACGATGGTCTGGTTGAACGCAGACGTATCGATCTGGGATGCCGCGGAAGCAAAGCTTTCACCGGTGACATATCCGTCATCACCATTGTTCGAGCCCCACATGCCGGCGTTTCCGCCGTTTCCGCCGCCGCCAGCATAGGCATCGCCGCTTGCACCGCCGGTACCACCACCAGCGTTGACGCCGCCAACCTGTGCTTGACCGCCATAGCCGTCACCCGTGGCACCGCCCCAAGCGTGACCGCCGTAGCCGTCACCACCTTGGCCGCCATTGGCCCCATTCGAGCCGCCGTAGCCTGCAGTGCTGTTGAAGGCACCGGATGCAGCTCCTGCGCCGCCGCCTTCACCACCGGTTGCATTGCCTGCATCAGCAAGACCCGCACCAGCACCAAGAGCACCCGACAACGCACCGGCGTCTCCGCCTTCACCGCTTTGTCCTACGCCAGCCCCGAAGCCCGCACCCAATGCATCTGCATCAGAGGCCCCAGTGCTTCCACCGGCTGCGCCACCAAGGCCAAGCCCCAGCAATCCAAGGCCAACACCAAGTGCGCCCGCGTCGCCAGCATCGCTGCTGTCTGCTCCGGCACCCGCAGCACCAAGGCCTACGCCTGCGCCGCCTGCATTGCCGGAATCGCCGCCATCAGCATTTGCGTCTGACACACCTGCGCCGACACCCAGACCGGCCGCGACAGACGTTGCTCCGCCGCCGTTTCCGCCGTCTGCATCAGCATCCGAGGACGCGCCGCCAAGGCCGACACCAAGACCCACAGCCGTACCGGCCGCACCAGCACCGCCGGTTCCGCCAGCTGAGGCCGCGTTGCCGCCGTTGCCACTTGCGCCACCGGTTGCACCCGCAGCACCCCCGATACCAAGCCCGCCAAGCGCAGACCCGCCATCAGAGTAAGCGTGACCTTTGCCGTCGCCGCCCGCTGCACCAGCGTCAATGCCGTCGTCAGCTTTCGCGTGACCACCGGAAGAGTTGTTGGTTTGGCTCAGGCTGCCGCTGTTGGACACGTGATCCAGGCTGTCGTTGTCTGTCAGCTTGTTGGACTGTGTGTTGACTGTGGCGGAATCATTGCCCGCGCCATTCAAGGCATCGTTCAAAATGTCCTCGATGTTCATGTCGTCGCCTGGGCTGTAATTCATATCCCCTTTGGCCATGACGATGTCACCAGTGGCGGAATGGTCCAGATCAATATCCGCGAAATCGTCATCGGTTGGCACCCAGCCTTCCATGTCGATATCCACCAATACGTCTACATTTGACGAATTATGGTTGGCGTTGATGTTGCCATTCAGGTTGCCATTCACGCTGCCGTTCAGGTTGGCGTTGGAGCTGGCGTTCGAGTTCCCGTTCAGGTTGCCGTTTCCATTTCCGTTCAGGTTGCCGTTCCCGTTCAGGTTCCCGTTGCCGTTGAGGTTCCCATTCCCGTTCCCGTTCAGGTTGCCGTTTCCATTGCCGTTGGTATTCCCGTTGTCGTTATCATTGTCGCTGGCGGAATACTGGGCTTGACCTTGCAGCTGGGCCTGAAGTGCGGCCTGAGCTTGCGCTTGCAGCTGATCTTGGTCCTGTTCTTGGTCCTGATTGCCATGACCCCCGATGGGGAAAATAAAGTTGTTCTTATTGGACATTTGGATTTCTCCGTAAAAATCATCTACGGGATCGCCATTCTATGTAAAACGATCAACGTGTAGGTGATGTGTTGTTTTGAATTTTGGTCTGAGAACGCCGGATGATGACTCGATCCGAGGTTCTTTGTGTCGGGTTGGTTCAATATCTCGTTCGCAGCACCCCCATGCAATTTTCGCTAGAGCAGAAACGCCGCAGTGATTCGGGCTAAAGGCCCCGCGCCGTTTCCCGAAAACCAAGGTCAAAAGGGACTTTGGCTGTTACGGATAATTCGCAACCTCCTAAGCTTCTGCGCAAAAGGGGGGCGCTCGTAAGCTAGACATAGGGTTAGGATTGTCAGGGATTTTAGTTGTTTGTTTTTGAACGATAAAACGCCAAGTTACATCAAGGGATGTAGCTGGCGGTTTAGATATTCTTAGCCTGAAAGATGTGCGGATTTAGGCCGGTGAAACGCTCTGCGTGATCCACTGTACAGCGAAATAGGCGGACAATTGCCGTAATTTATGATAGTTAACAATTGGTTTAACAGCCTGTGGATAAGATTTTCAGCACTCTTCCACGGCTGGAAACTGATCTTGGGTCTCTGTGAGTTTTGGCAGGGCACATGAAGCTTCGGTGGGGGGATTTACCCCGAATTGCAGAAACTTCTTTAACCACGCACGCGTGGCAAGTGACGGTTTCAGACCATGATACACGCGTTGGTTCTTCGTACTTTGCCAAAGAACCAGTGAGCCGCGGCCGCTAGGGAAAGCGACAAGTCTTTGAGTATAGAGTTCTATTGTAATGTGTAGGAGGCCCGTTTTAGGGGGGTGACATGGAAGTTAGCGAGTTTAACAAAGTACAAAAGTCAGTTGGATGCGTTTTTGTCGGCAATCCGCTTAATTTTTCTGATACAGCCCTTCGGCTGGTCGAGGCAGAATTGCCGTTCTTTTCATGCATGCGAACGGCTGCAGTGAATGACCTGCTGTTGATGGAAAAAATCCGCGCCGATGATGTGCGCTTGATTGTCGTTGATGAAGCGATGTCCGAGGACTTAATCAAAGTCATTCCTCAGCTGCGCGCAGTATTCCCCTTGGCGGGAATAGTTCTGGGCTACCGAACGCCTCAAATTGCACATGCCGTGATGGGGCAGGCAAATGTCAATCCGGCTTGGGGCGACATTAGCTATTTGCCCATGGATGTGAGCGTAGATTGCTGGTTGTCCGTTGTGCGGCTGCTGTCCTCTGGGGCACATTACATCCCATCACAGCTGTTCCACGCAGAGGGGCACCCGCCCGAGGCTTTACCGCAGACGGCCCCCAAAGAAACCTGCACAGCGCCGTCTTGCACGACCGATACGGATTTCCACCTGACCGTCCGCGAAGAGCAGGTTTTGAAATACGCAGCCGAGGGCAAGCAAAACAAGATAATTGCGGATGAATTGAACCTGTCCCAGCACACGGTGAAATTGCACATGCACCACATTATCGCAAAGCTTGGGGTTCATAACCGCACCGAAGCGGCGAACTGGTATCATGGCCGCGCTCAGCGAAACTAGGGAGCAGGCCATGTCAGCGCAGAGCACGTCAATTGACTTCGATGCGTTCCTGTTGCTGATTGGCAAGCTTAACTATTCTTGGACCAACACCGAGAGCCTGTTGATCCATTTGATCGCGGGCCTTTCGGGGATGGACAAGGAAATCGCGACAGTTGTGTTTTTAACTTTAAATACAACGCGCGCGCGCATCGATATGGTTGAACGCCTGTCAAAACTGCCCCGCGTGGCCGACGCAGAGCGTGCGCATATACTGGCGTTGACCGGACGGATACAGCGGCAGTCAGCTTTGCGAAACAGGTACAACCATTGTATCTATGCATTTGATAGCGAAGGGGAAAATCCAAAGTCTATTTTGATGCGCATCGCGGATCGCAAGGATAAACTGATGATGGGACAGATTAACGACCTTGATGCTGCTGCAGCCGAAGCCGTTGAAACGGCCATCTCGGAGTTGCAGTCGATCAATAAAGACATCTGGGCGGCGGTGCGCATTTATAGCTACCCCGACTAACCCAATTGTTAGCTTACCACCTTCGGCCTAGTCCCCTAGAATTTATGTATATTTTAATTCGACTTGGGGCTGCTTATTAATCTGTTTCCTGCGAGGGGCCTACAACGGGCCTACATGAATTTCACCAACCGGCACACATCCTGCAGGCCACACTTAAAGCAACAGCTGTCTCCCATAGTCGATTGGTTCGGGGGTCACTGTTATGTCTGTATTTGCACCAAGTTTTCAACTGAAACGGCGCCGCATTCTTGTTGCGGGCGGGGCCGGATTTCTGGGCGGGCATCTTTGCGAAAAATTGCTAGGTGACGGGCATCTTGTGACCTGTTTGGACAATTTTCAAACCGGACGACTAGAAAATATCGAACATTTACTCTGCAATCCTAGATTTACTTTGATACGACATGACATCGTCAATCCGCTGCCTGGAATTGGGGATGCGGACCAAGTGTACAACCTTGCCTGTGCGGCCTCTCCTCCCAAATATCAGCAAGACCCAATTCACACATTCAAGACCAATATTTTCGGCGCGATACATCTTTTGGAGTACGCCAAAGAGCAAAATGCGACGATCCTGCAATCCTCCACATCTGAGGTTTATGGCGATCCGAAAATCAGCCCTCAGCCAGAAACCTATCTTGGCAATGTGAACACTGTCGGCCCGCGGTCTTGCTATGATGAAGGGAAGCGTGCGGTTGAAACCTTGTTCTACGAATATCGGACGCAACATGGCCTCAACACGCGCATCGCGCGGATTTTCAACACCTACGGGCCGCGAATGTCCCCAAGTGACGGGCGTGTGGTTTCTAACTTTGTGGTGCAAGCCTTGGCTGGGAAGGACGTCACGGTTTACGGGGATGGCAGCCAAACGCGATCGTTTTGCTATATCAGTGACATGATTGAGGGCTTGATGGCGCTTATGGCGGCCCCCAGCGGTCAGGGCCAGCCGGTCAACTTGGGCAATCCGACCGAGTTTACGATACTGGAGCTGGCCCAAACGGTGATTGCGCAGCTCAACTCAACGTCCAAGTTGAAGTTCGTCGCGCTGCCGGTGGATGATCCGATGCAGCGCAAGCCTGATATCTCGCGGGCGCGCGATTTATTGGAATGGGCGCCTCAGGTTGCTTTGGCAGAGGGCTTGGCAGAAACGATACCCTACTTCGCAGCACATGCAGCGCATAAGTTGGTCGCGGAATGACATCGCAGCGGTCCATATGTTTGACCGGCGGGGCGGGCTATATTGGAAGCCACGCCTGTCTGGCCTTGGCGGCGCGCGGCGTCAGCCCTTTGACCGTCGACGATCTGTCAACCGGATCTGAGGATGCGGTCAACTGGGGGCCTTTGGTGGGGTTGGACATTCGTGAAACCGACAGGCTCGCGACCGTTTTGAAGAAGCACTCCGTTGACACGGTTTTGCATTTCGCGGCGTCGGCCTATGTCGGGGAATCCGTGGAAAACCCGCAAAAATACTATGACAACAACGTGGGCGGCATGTTGTCACTGTTGAACGCTTGCAAGGCCGCAAATGTGAAAACCTTTGTTCTTTCAAGCAGCTGCGCGACATACGGCGTGCCCGAAAGAGTTCCTGTCACCGAAAGCAGCCTGCAAAACCCGATCAACCCCTATGGCAGAACCAAACTGATCTGCGAGCAGATGCTGCACGACTACGCTAGCCAATCCGACATGGCCTACAGCATCTTGCGCTACTTCAACGTGGCAGGGGCAGACCCCAGCGGCGCCTTGACCGAGCGGCATGATCCCGAAACCCATCTTATCCCACTGACCTTGTTTGCAGCTGCAGGCAGGATCCCCAAGCTGACCCTGTTTGGGGGCGATTATGATACCTCTGACGGAAGCTGTGTGCGCGACTATGTGCATGTGTCAGACTTGGTTCACGGCCACATGCTTGCGCTGGAGTATCTGGAAGACTTTGGCGGCTCCTTAATCGCCAATCTGGGCAGCGGACAGGGCGTGTCGAACTTTGAAATTATCGATATGGTCGAGCGCTTAACGGGTCGCCAAGTTCCCGTTGAGATTGCCCCGCGTCGCCTTGGTGACCCTCCGGAGTTAATTGCGGATATATCCCATGCGCGCCAGCGATTGGGGTTTCAGCCGCAAAGGTCTGATCTGGGAACCATCGTTGCTGATGCTGCACATAGTTTTGGGGTGGAGGCTGTGCATGCGATCTCTGCCTAACCCCCATGTTGCCTACCGAGAGGCCATTTTGACGGGCCGCACTCGTGTGAAATACTGGGCCATTGCGGCCGCTTGGGTCGCGGCGGCCGGCTTCTTTTGGATATGGTGGTTGCAGCCGGAACATAACGTCGGTTGGGGGCGGTATGTGATTGTAAGTAGCTGCCTATTTTGGATTTACTTCCTTCAGGGTTACTTTGTTGCGATGTTTCTGCGCGCGCAACGGATCGCGGCGCATGTCGGCGTGCCCAAACCGGCACGCGTCGCCATGGTGGTGACGAAAGCCCCGAATGAACCCTTTGCCATTTTGCGCGAAACTCTGGGGGCAATGCTGGCACAAGATGTCCCGCATGACACTTGGTTGGCGGACGAAGACCCGCAAGCAGAGACCATTGAGTGGTGTGCTGCCCATGGGGTGAAGATTTCAACGCGACAGGGGGTTGCTGAATATCACCAACCGGTTTGGCCCCGACGCACGCGTTGCAAAGAGGGAAATCTGGCCTATTTCTATGACCACTACGGCTACAGTCAGTATGATTTTGTGGCTCAACTTGACGCTGACCACGTGCCTCAATCGGGGTATCTTCGCGAAGTGCTTCGACCGTTTTCCGACCCGTCTATCGGCTATGTCAGCGCCCCGAGCATCTGCGCGCAAAATGCACGCACAAGCTGGGCCGCACGCACTCGGCTCCATGCAGAAGCAATGTTTCATGGTGTGTTGCAAGCAGGGTATTCGAACGGCTGGGCCCCGATGTGCATCGGGTCGCATTACGCAGTCCGCACTGCGGCGTTGCGCCAAATAGGGGGCTTGGGGCCGGAGTTGGCGGAAGATCACTCCACTTCTCTGCTGATGAACGCCGCCGGTTGGCGAGGCATGCATGCAATGGATGCCATTGCGATCGGGCAGGGGCCGGCGAACCTCAGTGATCTGGTCACGCAAGAGTTTCAATGGTCGCGCAGCTTGCTGACCTTGTTGCTGGCGCATACGCCTCGCTACGTCCGGTCATTGCCTGCACGGCAAAAGTTCCAGTTCGTTTTCTCGCAACTTTGGTATCCGTTGTTTGCGGTCTTTATGGCTGTCATGTTTGCCCTGCCGGCGTTTGCGTTGCTGCTCGACACGCGGTTTGTCGATGTGACCTATCCGGCGTTTCTGCTGCATGTGTTTCCAACCATTGTGGTCTTGGTCGGGCTTGCCTTTGTGATCCGAAGGGACGGGTTTTTCCGCCCGCTGAATGCCAAGGTTCTGGGCTGGGAGAAGGCGCTGTTTGCGGCGCTGCAATGGCCGTGGGTTCTTTGGGGCTGCACGATGGCGGTTTGGGATAGGCTCTCGGGGAAATTCGTTGATTTCCGCGTGACGCCCAAAGGAGAGGCCGCGTCTGCCAGCGTGCCTTGGCGGGTTCTGGCACCGTATTTTGCGCTGGCGTCGGCCTCATTGGCGCCAGTGATCTTTGCCACGAATGTTGCCAATGCCGCTGGCTTCTACATTTTTGCACTGGTCAATGCGGCCATATACACCAGCCTGTTTGCCATCATTGTGACCAATCATCTGCGGGAAACCGGACAGCTTCGCCGGTGGATCGGCGCAGATGCCGCCTTGCAGTTTTCCTGTGTTGCGGCCCTTGGGGTGGCAATCTGTTACGGCGCGATGGCGCAGGGCCGAGAGGCTGCAATCGCCTTGGCGACAACGCGCGGTCAGGTGCAACTTTTGCACTCTGGCTTTGTGGTGGCTGGGGCTGGGCAGGGGGCACAGGGTCAACTGCATGTGGCCTACAACCCAAGCTGGGTATCGGATTTGTTAAAGGTTTACTTTTCTGGAGGGGAAGACATTGTTTCGCATTAAATACATCAGTTCAGTCGGGGCAGGCCTAGCGTTGTCGGCTAGCCTTTTCGCCTCATCTGCTTCGGCGCAATCCCTGCCGCCAGGGGAAATCCCCTTCGGCGTGTTTGATCCAGGTGGAGAATTCAGTGACGTCTCCGGAGTGGCCATAGAGCATTTGTTCTTGCCGTGGGAGGATGTGTTTCTTCCCAGTCTGGCAGAAGCCGAAAGCTACACCCGCGCCCGTGATCGTGCCTTGCTTGTTACCATCGAGCCTTGGACATGGTCGCGCGACGAACGCAACTCTCCGTCGGTTTTGCGCAATGGAATTGCCTCGGGCGCCTATGATCAGACGATGGGGACCGTCTGTGGGGCATTGGGGGCGCTGGAGCGTCCTCTTACGATCCGGTGGGCGCAAGAGATGGACGATGAAAGTGGCCAATTCATCTGGGCGGGCTGGAACCCACAAGACTACATTGATGCCTATCAGCGGATGATCGACGTCTGCCGCGTCGCGGCGCCCGAAGCGTCCTTCATGTGGTCGCCGCTTGGGTTTGAGAACATGGGCGATTTCTATCCAGGTGACGACTATGTCGATGTGGTGGGCCTGTCGGTGTTCAGTCTTGGTCCTTGGGAAAAACAAGTGTTGGGACAAGAACAAAGCTTCGATGAGATATTCGCGCCGCGATATGAGCGGGCCATGGCGTTCGGCAAGCCGATCATGGTGGCAGAATTGGGCTTCGTCGGGGATGCGGATCATATCGCGGCTTGGGACGCTGACGTGCGCAGCAAGTCGCAGCAGTATCCGGAACTTCAGGCGGTTGTGTATTTCAACCAGCAAGAGGTCTACCCGTGGCCCAACGACTTTGGCTTGCCAGATTGGCGGCGCACGGAACACCAGCTGAACTGACGCTATTGATGAGCGGTATATCGCCACCAAAACTGGGGCGGATATTGGGGCATTAGGTCGTTGAGATATCTCGATTCTGTGGTGACAAGCTGTCCGCCGCCTGTCTCTTTACAGACTCAGGCGGGGGCATAAAATCTAGGCTGACTTGACCGTTTACTGAAATAAAGGCATTTCCTTCAATACTGATGAGGATCGCGGCCTCAATTGCGATCCCAATATTGAGAGGAATACAGGTGAGCAATTGGATCAGACGGCGACCACGCCGCGCATTGGCCATTGGGTTGGCCTTTCTAACAATCACATCACTCGCAAGCGTGCCGTTTGGAGCATCGGCGCAGGCCGTGAGTTCGGTCACGACCACGGGGACGGGCACCTATGTTTGCACGCCCGCCGGTTTTGGCAGCAAGTCGCGCTGCTACATTCGGTAAGAAAAGGCCTGCCTCAGCGACGGCAGGCCATTCTTATGGCGCGATGGGCCCTCGCTAATGGGCTCACGCTAGTTTGCAGCGAGCACCACATCGTGGAGCCCCAAAGGATCCGCTTCAAGGGCAGGGGGCTGTTGCTCTAGTGGGGATGAGGCGCCATTCGCCATCCAGCCGCGCCCAGTCGCCACCTGCAACCGCATCCAGCTTAACCCGTAGTTGCGCATCGCATCCGCAAGGGCCAACCGGTTATTGGCATTTATGCGCTCTGCATCCAACACATCAGTGAGGGTGGTTTCGCCCAATTGGTAAGACTGACGCGACAAGGTCAGTACAGTCCGCGACGCCGCCGCCGCTTGGCGCAGATGTTGAATCTGCAAATTCCAGTTCCGGCACAGCGTTAAGGCGACCTGCACCTCTTCCACCGCATTCAAAACAGTTTCGCGCCACGCAAGCTCTGCCTCGCGGGCATTGGAGGCGGCAACCTGCATACGGCTGCGCAATATCCCTCGGTTAAACACGGGGACAGTCACGAAGGGGCCAAAGGACCAGAAATCCACGGTGCCCGCCCCCATGGTTCCGGACAATTGGAGCGATGGGTAGAGTTGCGCTTCCGCCACACCTATTTGTGCTGTGGCCGCTGCAAAACTACGTTCGGCGGCCCGTATATCAGGGCGGCTGCGCAGTAAATCGGCTGGCAAGCCGGTCATGGTCACCCCTGAAGGGCGCGGCTGGCGGGCCCCTGATTGCATAGTGGTAAGCAGGGGGGCCGCAGGTTCCGCCAGCAATGTGGCGATGCGGAATACATTGATCTCGAAGTTGGCGACCATGATCGGCAATGGGGCTTGCGCTGACGCCAAAAGTGACATGGCTTGCTGCACTTCCAACTCCGTTGCCTCGTTGACCGCGCGCCTTTGGTTCACAATCGCCAATGTCCGGCGACGGCTGGCGATGGCCTGACGTGTTATCGCGGCCGCTTCTTGATAGTAGCGGGCCTGCATATAGCTGTTGGTTAAATCGGCAAGATAGGCAAGCCGGACCGTCCCCGCGTCAAATTGCGCTGCGTGGTAATTTGCGACAGACCGCTCTTGGCCGCGGGAAAACCCGCCAAATATATCAATAACATAGGCCGCATTGATGCTTGCGCTCTTTGAGCTTTGGGTTTGGACCTCATTGCCTTGCCGTTGCACATTCGACGAAAGCGCCCCTGTTGTTTGCGCGTTGACGCCAGTTTGCCCCAATGCGGCATCGGCCGCCACGATGTGTTCCAATGCGGCGCGCACACTTAAGTTTTGAACCACGCCGCGCAAGACAAATTCATCTAATAGAGGGTCGTTGAGACGCTGCCACCATGGGTCAATCGGGGCCTCCGCCAAGGGGGTTGTCCCCCCAAGCACAAACTCTGGCGCCAGATTGATACTGGGTATTTCAAAGTCTGGACCTACGATTGAGCAACCTGCCAATGTGATGGCGCTACTCAGTGTCATGAACGCTTTTATCATCTGCTCTGCCTGCTAGAAATTGAGATTTCCTTATATTATTGAGGTATTTTGCAAATCGAATTGTGGCGAATTTGGGGCGAGGAAAAACATTGCCTAAGTTCTGATGGGGGCAGTGGGCATGAAAACAGCCGCTCTTGAGGTGAAATTGAGTGCCAAAACAAGCGATGCATCGAAAGCTGCCCTCAAAGAATTTTGGGCAGATTATCCGTCGGTTCTCACCGCATCGCAGTTTGCCCGAAGCCCCAAGCGCACCATTGAGATCAGCGCCTATGAGGCTGTCGGAACCTGAGACAGAAAACTGCGCAGCCGGTCTGGGTTGATCGGCTTTTCCAGCAGACAAAGGGACATTCGTCTGCAGGCGTCTTTCAGGTCCTTGCTGCGGTTGGCCGAGACAATCGCAGTAGGCACCTGTGCGTGCGTCTTTGACATTTCGGCGTAGAATTCGATCCCCGTTTGTCCGGTTCCTAGGTGGTAATCCAGCAGCATCGCATCTGGCACCAACTCGATTTCTGCCAAAAGATCGCGGGCGTCTTCGGCAGTTGCTGCGTGAATGACGGATGCACCAAGACCTTCGATCATTATCGTCATTGCACTGGCCAACTGCGGGTCGTTCTCAACCAGCATCAAGAACAACCCACTGAGATCCGATTGCTCTATCTGCGTCGCGTCAACGCGGGGCTGGGGGGCACTATCTACAAGCGCAACAGTCACGGAAAAACAGCTTCCAACATTGGGCTGCGACCAGAGGTTTAGGTCATGCCCCAGCCCTTTGCAGGCGCGCTCGACAATCGCTAGCCCCAATCCTAAGCCCGCGTCGCTGCCGCTGGCCTCGATGCGGTGGAACTCTTGAAAGATTGCCGGTTGATCCGCCTCGCTGATGCCGCGGCCTGTATCCCACACCTCGATTTTGGCAAAGTCACCGATGCGGCGCACCCCAACCAGCACGCGCCCCGTTGAGGTGTAGCGGATGGCGTTCGAGACGAGGTTCTGGATAATGCGGCGAAGGTAGCCCGGATCGCTGTTAACCATCAAGGAGCTATCAACGATCCTCAACTCCACGCCTTTCGCCAGTGCGTAGGGTGTCAGCTCGTCTCGAAGGGGGGCGAATATCTGGGCCAACCCGATGGGATGCACGTTGAAAACCGCCTTGCCAGCATCAAGTTTGGAGATATCCAACAGGGCCTCGATGATCTGTTCGGCCCCCACGAGGGCGGTTTCGGTTTTGGCAATCACTTGCAAGGCGTCCGCGCTGCCCACCTTGTCGGGCAAAGACGAGACGAACAGCTTCGCCGCCGACAATGGTTGCAACAGATCGTGACTGGCGGCAGCGATGAAGCGGCTTTTGGAGGCATTGGCGCGCTCGGCCTCTTGCAGCGCAACCCCCAGTTCACGGGTGCGGTCCTGAACGCGGCGCTCGAGTTGTTCGTTCATTTCGTATAGGGCGCGCGCGGTTTCGCGCTCTGCAGCGACATCGGTGAAGCTGATCACAAAGCCGCCGTCGGGCATGTCTTGCGCAAATACATTGAAGAACTGGCGGCCCTCGCGGCTGACTTCAAAGGTCAACGGGTGGCGCCGGATTGTGTGATCCGCCCATTTTTTCAAGTGCTCTGCATCAATCCCTTCGTGGAACTGCAGCCCGTCGCGCAGCCGGTCCAACAGCATTGCGAACCCCATGCCAATTGCCGCGCGGTGCCCCCGTGGGGCCAGCATCCCGTCCATCTTTTTGTTCCAGCCGACGAGGATTTGGTTGTGATCGAAGATACAGACACCTTGATTAAGGTGATCCAGTGTTGCTTGCAGCATGGTGGCCTGCTGGTCGCGCATCTTGTCACGTTCTTGGCGCTCCATGCGAATGATTTCGGTGACATCGGTTTGCAGAATGACCGTGCCGCCCTGCGCGGTGCGGTGTTCGCTGACCTGCAACCAGCGGTTCCAGAGCAGCTTAACATTGAAAACCACATGCGCGTCGCCGTGACGCTGCATACGTTGTGCCGCCCAGCCGTCGGGCCGCGTGCCGTCAGGCAGCGCCAGATACTGGCTGCCAGAGATCAGGGTGACGTAATCTTTAAAGTGTAGCCCTGCCACTAGATGCGCGTCGATATCGACCAAGTCACGGCAAAAACGGCTGTTGAACAGGACGAGTAAATCATCCTTGTCAAACAGCGCAAAGCCCTCGTTGATGGTCTCTATCGCCTCCGTCAGATTGGAGCGCGCGGTTTCTGTTTCGACGTTTGCGACCTCGAGGCGGGCGTTGGAATCTTGCAGCAGGTCCAGCGTCCGCTCCAATTCCCGTGTGCGTTCTCGAACCTGTGTTTCCAACAGGGCGGCGCGTTCGAACTGTTGATAGGCGAGGCCGGATTGTTCGCTTTTTTGCTCGACGCGGCGCATCAAGGATTGCGCGATCTGGAGCAGCTTTTCGTTCTGGCGCTCGACTGAATCGGCTGGATTTATCAAGGACATAACGAGTTAATCTTGGGTGTCGGATGACGCATAGAAGGCCACACCGCTCATGGTGTGGTTCACATGCAGCGGGCCGATCTGTTCCCCATAGGTCGAGAAACCTGTTACGCGGTGCTTGGACAAGATGTCGGATACATCGCGGCTCATTTGGGTTTGCTCGGCCTCAATGCGGCGCAGCAGGCAGTCACATCCGATGATATTGGCGGGCGGGCCGTCGCAGGAAAGCTCTTCCAGCTTGCGACTTAGATGGGTGGCCATGTTGTCGGGCTTGGCTACGGTCAGCACCATGCCTTCGTCGATCGCGGAAAAGAACACCAGTTCACCGTCGTCATTGACCTGCTGGATCGCGCGAACATGATGCGAGTTTCCAATGCGGACAACGACAGGATGCGACGCAAAGGTGAAGCGGTCCAGCTGCTCAGGGTCCTTGCCGACAATTCGGGCGTATTCACGGGCTGCGGGCTCCGCGTTGATCGATTTGACCACGCGGCGCATAGGATCAGCGGCGGTGACAACCATCTTTTGGTCCGTTGGGACAAGGTGATCCAAGCTGAACACATGGGCGCGGTGGGTGCTGCGCATTAAGGTCAGCACCGCCGCATTACTGGCAATCACGCCGTTTAGCGCCACAAGCGTGTTGCCAAAATCGACCCCGTCACCTGCCGAGCCGCCAAAAATGGGCATATCGCGCAAAGCAGGGGAGATCGTGGCGGCCAAAGTGTCCTCGCTTAGCGACAGGCCATCGACAATCAGGAAAGCGAACCCGTGCTCCATCGCCTGATTGCGGTCGTGCAAAGTAACACGCTCCAGCGCGATGGTGTCGATTAACGGCTGCGCTTGCAGGTTTTTAATGCCTTCAATCAAGATTGGTTTGGTTGCAAAACCTGCCTTGGGGAAGCCGATGGCAACGATGAGCCCGTCGTCATACCCGCTGGCCCCAATTTCGCCGGCGGTGGTACACGCCACAACATCGGTGTCGGGAAAGCAGACCTGCGCTTGCGCCACAACATCGCTGAAATCAGCTTGAGGGGTCACAAAAAGGGTGACCAGATCAAGGGGGGCGGACCCCAGATCAAGTTTCAACTGCCGCAGGGCTGAGGGCGCTGTCCAAGGGGTCTGTGCCGTGCACAAAATACCCGCTTGGCTGTTCGCGCTAAGCGCGGCCTTTGAATAGGATCCACCTTCAGGCAACATTGATCGCGATACTCCCTAGGCCAAAAGATAGGGCGTTCAACTTGAACTTGGCAAGACACTTGCGAATTTGGCATTCTGCGCCACCAAAACCGCCTGCGTTCTGCTTTGCACCCCGAGTTTGCGCATGATCGCAGTGACATGCGCTTTCACGGTGGTTTCGGCAATCGACAGGTCAAAGGCGATTTGTTTGTTCAGCTTGCCCTCACAGATCAGTTCGAGAATGCGGGCTTGCTGATTGGTGAGCGAAGACAGGCGCGATATGGTTTCTCCGGTTTGCTCCGAGGCGGGGCTGTCCACAAAACCCGCGGGCTTGAACACCTGACCGGCGGCAATCTGCTCGAGCGCATTTTTAAATACCGAACGGCGGCTGTGTTTGGGAACAAACCCCGACGCCCCCGCTTTGATCGCCCCGTTTATGATGGCGTTATCCGTCATTGATGAGACGATGACGATTGGCGATTTCTCCACCTGCCGCTTCAGGCGCATCAACCCGTCAAGGCCACTGACATCCGGCAGATTGAGGTCAAGCAAGATGATAGCGGGCGGGGCTCGCTTCTCCAGTTGGGCCAAGGCCACATCTAGGCATTCAGCGGTCACAACCTCTTCAAAATGTGCCACTGATTTCAACGTCAATTCCAACGCATCGCAAAACAAAGGGTGATCATCGATGACCATCGCCCAGCCGCGGGGCAACTGCGGTGTGGTGGCGTGTGAGGAAGGCGGGAAATGCGATGTCATGGCACCACTCTAGCGTGTCAAACCGGCCTTGGTCACCTGCCAAATAGTCTTAGTCCCATACCGCATTTGACGCTTGTCATATGGGGCCGACAGCGCCAACACTATGGGCCACACCAAACAGAAGCTCGGCTGGGCTCACCCACGCCGCCTGAATGTTTCAATGTTGCAGGTGCATCTACACCCTAAGTCTCATAGGCGGGGGCGAATTGGCTTCGTAGACTAACCACAAACGAGGAATAGAACCGACAATGAATTTGAGTGACAGCCGCGAAATCAACGCTGATGTGGCAACAGTTTGGGCCGCTTTGTTGGACCCGGAGGTGCTGAAGGCCTGTGTGCCAGGCTGCAAGGAAATGGCGGGATCCGCCACTGAAGGGTATGAGGCGACGGTGGTCCAGAAAGTTGGCCCCGTAAAGGCGACCTTCAAGGGGGCCGTCCATATGAGCGACATGATCGAGCCGCTCAGCATGACGATTTCCGGCGAAGGCAAAGGTGGTGCGGCTGGCTTTGCGAAGGGCGGTGCCGACGTGCGGCTAGAGGCCCAAGGCGACATCACCGTATTGCACTATGACGTTGAGGCAAAGGTCGGCGGCAAGCTGGCGCAGCTCGGGTCTCGTATCATTGACGGGTTTGCCAAAAAGATGGCCGATCAGTTTTTCAACAATTTCCAAGACGCCGTCGGCGCACCAGAGGCCGATGATGAAGATACGGTCGCCGGAGGCAATGACGACACAAAGAAAAAGGGCTGGTTCAAACGGCTGGTAAGCTGACGACCCGCACCCAGACGACAAAGATATCCACGGGAGGATAGGAATGACCAAAGTTTCGATGACCATCAACGGGAAGCAGGTATCGGGCGACGTGGAAGGGCGCACATTGCTGGCGTCTTTCTTGCGCGAGGACCAACGTTTGACCGGAACGCACATCGGGTGCGACACCTCACAATGCGGGGCTTGCGTCGTGCATGTGGATGGCAAGGCGGTGAAATCTTGCACAATGTTTGCCATTGAAGCCGACGGCGCACAGGTTGCAACGATTGAAGGCCAAGCCGCCGAAGACGGAACGCTGAACGCTATCCAAGCCGCATTTCAAGAGCACCACGGACTGCAATGCGGGTTCTGTACACCAGGGATGGTGATGTCAGCGGCAGCCTTGCTCAAGGAAAACCCCAAGCCGTCGGCCTCTGAGGTGCGTGAATACCTTGAGGGCAACATTTGCCGCTGCACGGGATACCACAATATCGTCAAGTCAATCATGGCCGCCTCTGGTCAAGACGTCAGCGCCATCGCTGCCGAGTAATCGAATTCTGGGAGGAAATTCTATGCCTAAAGATGGTGGAATTGGTGCGCCAACGCGCCGCCGCGAGGACGTCCGCTTTTTGACCGGTACCGGTCAGTATAGCGACGACATGAATGTATATGGCCAAACGGTCGCGGTCTTTGCCCGCTCGACGGTGGCCAATGGGGTGATCAAAAGCATCGACACGTCCGCCGCCGCGGCCATGCCGGGGGTGTTGGCCGTGTTCACTGGCGAAGATTTCGTCGACGTGGGGGGGAACCCTGCGGGATGGTTGATTAACTCGCGCGATGGCGAACCGATGAAAGAGCCCAAGCGCCCTGTGCTGGCCCACGGCAAGGTGCGCCACGTGGGCGACGCCTATGCGGCCGTTATCGCAGAAACCACAGAACAAGCCAAAGACGCGGTGGAGGCCATCGAGGTTGACATCGAAGAGCTGCCGGCCGTTGTAAACATGAAGGACGCATTGTCGTCGACCAACTATGTGCATGATGAAATCGGCACCAATCAGTGCTTCGACTGGGGGTGGATCGAAGACAACCGCGCCGCCACAGATGCTGCCATCAAGGGCGCGCATCACGTCACAACGCTGGAGCTGGTCAACAACCGTCTGGTGCCAAACGCGATGGAGCCACGCTGCTCCATGGCGCAATACAACCGCGCCAATGACGAATACACACTGCACACAACCTCGCAAAACCCGCATCTCACTCGGTTGCTGATTTCTGCCTTTGTGCTGGGGATTCCTGAAAACAAGCTGACCGTGATTGCGCCTGACGTAGGCGGCGGCTTCGGCTCCAAGATCTATCACTACGGCGAAGAGGCCTTGGTGCTGGCGGCGGCCAAGAAAATCGGGCGGCCCGTGAAATGGACTTCGGATCGCACCGAGGCCTTCCTGACCGATGCGCATGGTCGTGACCATGTGACCACGATTGAGCTGGCCTTGGACGCCGAGGGCAAGTTCCTCGCCTTCCGCACCGAAACCATGGCCAATGTTGGCGCCTATCTGTCGAACTTCTCGACCGCGACGCCGACTTTCCTGCACGGCACATTGATGGCGGGCAACTACACGGTTCCCAATGTCTATGTGAATGTGAAGGCGGTCTTCACCAATACGGCACCTGTTGACGCATATCGTGGCGCTGGGCGTCCGGAGGCGACGTTCTCGTTGGAGCGGGTCATCGACAAAGCGGCCCGCGAAATCGGCATGGACCCGATTGAGCTACGCCGCAAAAACTTCATCAAGCCGGATCAATACCCCTTCGCCAGCGCGGCAGGTCTGGAATACGACAGCGGCAACTACGACGCGCTGATGGACCAGATGGAGAAAGTCGCGGATGTGGCGGGCTTTGAGGCGCGCCGCAAAGCGTCCGAGAAAAACGGCAAGCTGCGCGGCTTTGGTGTCAACGCCTACATCGAGGCTTGCGGCATCGCGCCATCGAACCTTGTGGGGGTCCTTGGCTCCCGCGTGGGGCTGTATGATGCGGCAACCGTTCGGGTGAATGCCACGGGCAATCTGTCGGTCATGGTAGGGGCGCATTCCCACGGCCAAGGCCACGAGACCGCATTCCCGCAAGTCGTGGCTGAAATGCTGGGCATCGATCCGCAAAGCATTGATATCGTGCATGGTGATACGTCCAAAATTCCGTTCGGGATGGGGACATATGGCTCTCGCTCTTTGGCGGTTTGTGGCTCTGCAGTGGTGCGCGCGACCGAGAAGATCATCAACAAGGCCAAGAAAATCGCGGCCCATATGTTGGAAGCCTCCGATGGCGACATCGAGCTGACTGACGGTGTGTTCTCGGTGGCGGGTACGGATAAATCCGTCACCTTTGGCGAGGTGGCTTTGAAGGCCTACATCCCGCATGAGTTCCCCCTTGAGGACATCGAGCCGGGCTTGGAGGAAACCGCATTCTACGATCCGGCCAACTTCACATACCCATCGGGCGCCTATTGCTGCGAGGTCGAAGTTGACCCTGATACTGGCAAAGTATCCGTCGAGCGGATGACCGCCGTGGATGATTTCGGCAATGTTATCAACCCGATGATCGTGACAGGGCAGGTGCATGGGGGCTTGGGGCAAGGCATCGGTCAGGCGTTGTTGGAAAACACCACCTACGACGAGAACGGCCAATTGCTAAGCGCGTCCTACATGGATTACGTGATGCCGCGGGCGGATGATCTGCCATTCTACACCGTTGATCATTCTCAAGGGAATGCCTGTACGCATAATCCATTGGGCGTGAAAGGCTGCGGCGAGGCGGGGGCGATTGGCTCCCCTCCAACAGTCGTCAACGCTGTGATCGACGCATTGCAATCGGGCGGCAAAAACGTCACCCATATCGACATGCCAATGACCCCACACCGCGTGTGGTCGGCCATGCAGAACGCTTGAAGGAGGAAAGCACATGTATGCATTTGACATAGAGCGCCCTGCAACTGTGGCCGAAGCGGCAGCAGCCCTCGGCAACGAAGATGCGCAAGCACTGGGGGGCGGGCAAACCCTGATCCCCACGCTGAAGCAACGTCTGGCCAGCCCAGAAAAACTGGTCTCGCTTACCGGCGTGGCCGAGATGCAAGGCATCACCTCAAACGGCGGCACATTGACCATCGGGGGGGCAGTCACCCACGCTGACGTCGCAGGCGACGGTAGCTACAAGGCTTTGTCGGAACTGGCGTCGAACATTGGTGACCCTGCGGTGCGCAACCGTGGCACCATTGGCGGGTCTTTGGCCAACAATGACCCCTCGGCTTGCTATCCGGCGGCGGCGTTGGCTTCGGGTGCGACCATCGTCACCAACACGCGCGAGATCGCAGCGGACGACTACTTTGTCGGCCTGTTCGAAACCGCGTTGGACGAGGGCGAGATCATCACCGCCGTGAAGTTCCCGATCCCCCAGAAAGCGAACTACCAAAAGTTCCTGCAGCCAGCATCGCGCTTTGCGCTGGTGGGTGTGTTTGTCGCGGTAACTGCAGACGGGGTGCGCGTGGCCGTTACGGGGGCGTCGAACGAAGGGGTGCACCGCTGGACGGCGGCCGAAGACGCGCTGAGTGCCAACTTCTCTGCGGATGCATTGGATGGCCTTAGCGTAAGTGCAGATGATCTGATCGCAGATTTGCACGGCTCTGCCGAGTACCGCGCGCATCTGGTCGCGGTGATGACCAAACGGGCGGTTGCAGCGGCGTCCTGAGCGGCGATTACACTAAACAGAGGGCCTCGCCAATTTGGCGGGGCCTTTTCAGTGTTAGGGCCGGCAGGATTGGGGCAGGGCGCAAAAACCTCCCCTAAAGACGCCGAAGCCCGAACTCCCGAATGAGATTGGTCAACAGGGTGCGGGCCTCCACACGGTGCGCGCGGTGGACGTCTTTGGCCTGCTGGGCATCCCCGCGCTCTATCGCGCAAAGCACCGCGCGGTGGTCTTCATTGGATTTAACCGGCAAGGGGCGCAAGGGCAGCGTCATCATACGGGCGCGACGCACTTGATCGCTGTAGCGGGCCACCACTTCCACCACGCGCTTGTTCCCCCCCAAGCGCACCAATTCGGTATGAAACCGGTCGTCGGCTTTGGCCCATAGGTTGCGGTCCTGTTTCGACAAAGCTGCGTCCATCTCGTCTATGCAGTCTTGGGCGACTTGGAGGTCCTCTTTGGCGTATCCGATCTCTGCGGCCCGTTGCGCCGCGAGGCTTTCAAGCTCGCATAAGACGTCATAGATATCCGCCATGTCTTCTGACGAAATCGGCAAGATACGCACCCCGCGACGGGGTTGAACTTCGACCAAACCCTGCGCCTGCATGGTCAAGGCCGCCTCGCGAACTGGGGTGCGGGACATGCCCAGTTGATCAGCCAAATCGGCTTCGTAGTGGTTCGAGTCCGGTGGAAGATCGCCGCTAAATACCATTTCTCGCAGGCGTTCTAGGGCCTGTCCGGTTTGCGATTTTCCCACGTTCTAGACCTCCACGCGCATTCTGCTTTGTGAGGAACGGTAAATTGCGTCCTCTACCTCCCGAACGAACAAATAGTCAGACGCTTCATTTTCGAAGGGTCTTCCGTCCATCAAACCTTCAAAAACGTGTAGTTGCAACGAAAAGACGCAGTCTCCGGCAAAACCTAGCCAAGCCATTTCGGGCAGCACGACCTTGCTGTCGGTCTCGCCAAAGCGGCGTAGATGCAAGGCCCCGTTACCCGTCAAAGTCAGGGTTCCCTCGGTCCCTTCAAAGAGGCCTTCGCCCAAGGTGAGGCGGTGGTTTTTTGCTGCGTGATCCAAGTGACGGTTGCCATCAAACAAGGCGCGCTTCCCGTCCGCATATTCAAAAAGCACATGGCCCGCATCTTCGCCGGCAATGGCGGGGTTCAGGCGACGAAGATCCGCATAGACTGCTGTGGGGCGCCCGAACAGGTAGCGAAACGTATCAATCCAATGGACCGCTGTTTCATGGATCAATAGACGCGGCATTGTTTGGAAGTAGGGTTGGCGGTCCAGATAAGCGTCGGGGCCTTGGCCGTCGCCCGTGCGCAGCCGGAAACTTAGCTGCATTGGGGTGCCGATTTCCCCTTGGTCGATCATCATTTTTGCTGCCCGATACCAAGGTTGGAAGCGAAAGTTTTCGTGAATGATCAAAGGGATATCTGCGGATTTTGCCAGCTCGGTGACCTCTTTGGCTTCCTCCAGTGATGTGCAAAAGGGCTTTTGGCAAATGATGGCTTTTACGCCCGCAGCGATACCGGCTTTGATGGCCGTTGCATGGGTTGGCGGCGGGGTGATGATGTCCAAGATATCCGGCTGCGTTGCAGACAACATATGATCTAGATCGGCAAACGCCGTGGCTCCTGTAGCCTCGGCTTTGTCTAGGTCTTGATCACAGGCCCCAACCAGATCGACCTCCTTCATACGGCGCCACGCCCCGTAGTGAAAGCGCGCGAAGTAACCTGCGCCGAGGCAGGCGACCTTCATGTCAAACGCGCAGCAATCGCAGCTGCGGCCTCCGTGGTGCTGGCAGTGCCGCCCAAATCGCGTGTTACACCGTCCCGATCGGCAATGGCGGCCTCGACGGCCTCTCTCAGGCGGACGCCGTCCGCAGCCATCTCGGGGTTCGAATGGGTGGCCCCCAGCCAGTCGAGCATCATGGCCGCGGATAAGATCATCGCAAACGGGTTGGCGATACTTTGTCCTGCAATGTCGGGCGCGGAGCCGTGGCAGGGTTGGAACACGGCGTGATCGTCCCCAATATCGGCCGATGGGGCAAGGCCCAATCCCCCCATAAGCCCTGCGCCGAGGTCGGACAGGATGTCGCCAAACATATTTTCGGTCACCATGACGTCGAATATCCACGGCTTCTCGACCATCCACAATGCGGTTGCGTCGACATAGGCGTAATCGGCGGCGATCTCGGGGTGGGTTGCGGCTTCTTCGTCGAACATTTTGCGAAAGAAGGCGAAGGCGGCAAAAACATTGGCCTTGTCAACGCATGTTACCCGCCCGCTGCCGCGGCCGGCGTCTTTGCGTGATTGCGCCAAGTTGAAGGCGAATTTGAACAGTTTTTCCGAGGTGTCTCGCGTGATTTTGAGGGTCTCATAGGCTTCTTTGTCGTCGCGAACATCATGCGTCCCTTGAGAGTGGAACAACCCCTCGGTGCTCTCGCGGATGAGCACAAAATCCACGGGTTGGCCGCCGCTTAGCGCCAAAGGCGTGGGCTGGCCCGGTACAATTCGCACGGGGCGCACGCCGGCATAGAGCTTCAGTTCCTTGCGGATTTCGATCTGAGGCGAAATCTCAGTGCCATCAGGGTAGCGAACCGAAGGGAGACCCATGGCCGACAACAAGATCGCATCAGAGGCACGCGCTGCGGCCAAGGACGGCGAAGGCAGGCTTTCACCGTGTTTTGCATAATGGGCGGCTCCGGCGGGGACATTGTCGAATGCGAAGTCATAGCTGCCCGATTTGGCAGCCATTGACCTTAGCAATTCCACGGTCGGCTGCATGATTTCGGGGCCAATGCCGTCACCGTCGAACACGGCAATATTGAAAGTCTTTGTCATGGTAGAAAATTTCCGTCTTTATGAGTGGACGCCTAGCTTAACAATAACGTATACATTAACGTATGCAATAGAAAAGGACCGCAATATGTTTGCCGTCACCGTGACATTCCAAGTTGACCCTTCCCAAATCACCCCTTTCAAGGCGGCGATGCGGATAAACGCCCAGTCTACATTGACGCAAGAAGAGGGCTGCAGACAGTTTGATGTATGCACCACCCCAGAGCGCCCGAGCGAAGTGTTCTTATATGAAATTTATGACAACGAAGCGGCGTTCAAATCGCATATGACCACTTCACATTTCGAGGCCTTTGGGCAGGCCACCAAAGGCATGGTGATTTCCAAGGATGTGAAACTGTTCAGCGAGGTGCAGCGATGAACAATTGGCACGTTCACGCCTTAAAATACGCTGAACGCAATAGCCGAACACGCGCCGACAGTTTCATTTTCGACGACAACCATGATGCCCCTCATGCGATGGACTACTTTATCTGGGTCTTGCGCCGCGAGGGGGAGGTGATCCTTGTGGATACCGGTTATGACACAGAGGAAGCCAGCGCACGCGATCGTCCAATTCTGCGTGACCCGCGCGCGGCGCTGGCGCAAATCGGGGTGCAGGCCGAGGATATAACGCAGCTGATTGTTACGCATTTGCACTACGATCACGCCGGCGGGATTCACCTGTTTCCCAACGCAACGATTCACCTTCAAACGGCGGAAATGGCCTTCGCAACGGGGCCTTGCATGTGCCACGGCACCCTAAATGCGCCGTATAGCGCTGATCATATCTGCGAGGCGGTGAAGCGTGTGTATCAGGGGCGATGCGTTTTCTATGACGGTGATGGCGAGGTGTCGGACGGCGTCACGGTGCATTGTTTGGGGGGGCATTCCCGCGGCTTGCAAGCGGTGCGTGTGCGCACCGATGCGGGGTGGCTCTGTCTGGCCTCAGACGCCACGCATTACTACGAAAATGTGTTTGAAAATAAGCCGTTCCCCATCGTTGTTGATCTTCAAAACATGCTGGATGGCTTTGCCCGTCTACATCAGTTGGCCTCAAATCGCTCTTTGATTGTTCCGGGTCATGATCCGATGGTGACAAAGCTGTTTCCCCAAGATGGGCCGGAGTATTGTTGGCGCTTGGATCAAGGGGTGGCGAAGGCGTTTCCATATTAGAAGTTTGGCTTCTCAATATTTTACCAGTTGATAAAATTTTTAAATATGGCAATCTTTCACCGAAAGCTACGCAGCCCGGAGAGACCATGCCCGACGCCACGCCCCTTACATCCGGTATCGCACCGGGCCGATTGAGTGCTGAAACTCTGTCAGACAATTTTGATGATTTACATGCGGCCTATGCCCCCCATGAAGCGGCGGTTGCGGCGGATCGCTGTTACTTTTGCCATGACGCACCTTGCATGACGGCCTGTCCCACGGACATCGACATACCGCTTTTCATCCGGCAAATTCAGACAGGCACCCCAGAGGCGGCGGCGAAAACCATCCTCGGTCAGAACATTCTGGGCGGTATGTGCGCTCGGGTCTGTCCAACCGAAACTCTTTGCGAAGAAGTCTGCGTGCGCGAGGTCGCGGAAGGGAAGCCGGTGGAGATTGGCCGCCTGCAGCGCTTTGCCACTGACGCGTTGATGGCTGCAAAGAAACACCCGTTCTCCCGCGCGCCATCTACTGGCAAACATGTGGCTGTCGTGGGGGCAGGGCCTGCGGGGCTGTCTTGCGCACACCGATTGGCCATGCATGGCCATGACGTAACACTGCTTGATGCGCGGCCAAAGGCCGGAGGGCTCAATGAATTCGGGATCGCGGCCTATAAATCGACAGATGATTTCGCCGCGCAAGAAATCGACTGGCTGCTGAAAATAGGCGGTATCACCGTGGAAACGGGGCAGCGCCTCGGCGCGGAGCGAAATCTAGCCGATCTGCAAAATGAATTTGACGCCGTGTTTCTTGGCATCGGGTTGGCAGGGGTGAATGCCCTGCGCGCCGAGGGCGAAGATCAGGACGGCGTAAGCGACGCGGTCTCCTTCATCGCGGATCTACGTCAGGCAAGCGACCTGACGAAGCTACCGGTTGGGCGAAATGTCGTGGTGATCGGCGGGGGCATGACGGCGGTTGATGCTGCGGTTCAATCCAAACTGCTGGGCGCGCAGAATGTGAGCATCGTTTACCGGCGCGGTTTGGATCAAATGGGGGCCTCGACGTTTGAGCAGGACCTCGCAACCTCCAAAGGGGTTCGGATTATTCCAAATGCCCAGCCTGTGGCCCTTCATGGGAACGGGGCTGTGTCAGAGGCCGAGTTCGAATATACCACCAGCGACGGCGGCACGCTGAAAGGCACCGGCGAAACCTTCCGCTTAGAGGCCGACCAAGTATTCAAAGCCATAGGTCAATCCCTGGGAGGCGCCCCGGATACGCTGGATTTTGAGGGTAGCAAGATTGCAGTATCTGACACTGGCGCAACCTCGCTGAAAGGGGTTTGGGCCGGAGGCGACTGCGCCTCGGGCGGCGATGACCTAACGGTAACCGCCGTGGCCGAAGGCCGCGACGCCGCAGAAGACATTCACGCCACATTGACGGGAGGCAAGTAACATGGCCGATCTGACAACAGACTTCCTAGGTATCAAATCCCCAAACCCGTTCTGGCTGGCCTCTGCGCCGCCTACAGATAAGGAATACAACGTGCGCCGCGCCTTTGAGGCCGGGTGGGGCGGTGTGGTCTGGAAAACTCTGGGGGCGGAAGGGCCGCCCGTGGTAAACGTCAATGGCCCGCGATATGGCGCAATCTACGGGGCGGACCGCCGCCTCTTGGGGTTGAACAACATCGAGCTGATCACTGACCGGCCGCTGCAAACCAACCTAGACGAAATCACCCGTGTCAAAGCCGACTATCCCGACCGCGCAATCATCGTGTCCTTGATGGTGCCTTGCGAGGAGCAGGCGTGGAAAGACATTTTACCACTGGTCGAGGCCACAGGGGCAGACGGAATTGAGCTGAACTTTGGCTGCCCGCACGGCATGTCGGAGCGCGGCATGGGGGCGGCCGTGGGCCAAGTTCCCGAATACATCGAGATGGTGACACGCTGGTGTAAGCAATATTACTCCAAGCCGGTCATCGTGAAGCTTACCCCAAACATCACCGATGTGCGCAAACCGGCAGAAGCCGCGATGCGGGGCGGGGCGGATGCTGTGTCCTTGATCAATACGATCAACTCCATCACTTCGGTCAATCTCGATAGCATGAGTCCTGAGCCGTCGATTGACGGAAAGGGCTCTCATGGTGGCTATTGTGGTCCGGCGGTCAAGCCGATTGCCATGTCGATGGTGTCTGAAATTGCCCGCAACCCCGAAACCAATGGCTTGCCGATCTCTGGCATCGGTGGCGTGACAACATGGCGTGACGCGGCAGAATTCATGGCCCTTGGCTGTGGGAATGTGCAGGTCTGCACCGCCGCGATGACATATGGCTTCAAGGTTGTTGAGGAAATGATTTCTGGGCTGTCCGAATGGATGGACGAGAAGGGGTACTCCTCCACCAGCGATTTTGTTGGCATGGCTGTTCCCAATGTTACCGACTGGCAGTTCTTGAACCTGAATTACGTCGCGAAAGCCGAAATCGACCAAGATGCCTGCATCAAATGTGGTCGTTGCTTCGCGGCATGTGAGGACACTTCGCATCAAGCGATTTCAATGTCCGAGGAGCGCGTATTTGAGGTGATCGACGCGGAATGCGTGGCCTGCAACCTTTGCGTAGATGTCTGCCCGATTGAGGATTGTATCACGATGGTGCAAATGGAACCGGGCGAGATTGATCCACGCACCGGAAAGGTGGTTGAGGAAGAATACGCCAATTGGACCACGCACCCCAACAACCCCGGAGCCTGCGCGGCCGAGTGAAATCTAAGGCGTTAGTATCTTCAGGAAAATACCTTTCAGATAGGCTGGGGCTTCTTGAAACGGCTCCTCTTGCCCCAGCACCGCACGGACTTGCACGTCGAAATCGGCGTAGTGCTGGGTCAGTGACCAGATCGAAAACAACAGATGATAGGGGTGGACATGGGCGATTTGGCCTGTGTCCATCCATCCGCGAATGACGACGACCTTTTCGTCAACCAAATGCTTCAAATCCCCTTGCAGCGCGCTCAATATACGTGGCGCACCTTGCACAATTTCATTGGCAAACAACCGGCTTTCACGCGGATAGAGGCGGCTCATTTCCAGCTTGCGCTCGACATAGGCCAGAAGTTCGGGGATCGGATCGCCATGCGCGTCAAGGTCACGCAATGGGTCCAGCCACGTGTCCATCAAGCCGGATAGAAGCTCTGTGTGGATGGCGTCTTTGGAGGGGAAATAATACAGCAAATTTGGCTTGGAGAGCCCTGCCTGAGTGGCGATTTCATCAAGGGTCGATCCGCGAAACCCGTTGAGAGAAAACACGTCCAAAGCAGCGCCAAGTATCAAATCCCGATTGCGTTGTTGTATGCGGGTGCGCGGACGTCCGGTGTTTGTTCCGTCTGGCATGAAAAATGCCTCTTTCTTTAGCAATTACCGCGAGATGCGATAGATTTTACTCGGGAAATCCTTGACAGGTCTCTAACCAATGTTAGCCTTCCTTTGACCGGCTGGTCAAATACTGGGGATTACATAATGACAGCACCTGGCGAAAACTTGAAGATCGATGGGGCTCGCCTGTGGGACAGCCTGATGGAAATGGCCAAGGTGGGCCCCGGAATTGCGGGGGGCAACAATCGCCAGACACTGACCGACGAGGATGGCGAGGGGCGCGCATTGTTTCAAAGCTGGTGTGAGGCCGCAGGCTGCACCATGGGGTTGGACCAAATGGGCAATATGTTTGCCCGTCGCGAAGGCACGGACCCAGAGGCATTGCCGGTCTACATCGGCTCCCATCTTGATACACAACCCACCGGTGGCAAATACGATGGCGTGCTGGGCGTTTTGAGTGGTTTGGAAGTTGTTCGCACGCTTAATGATTTGAACATAAAGACAAAACACCCGATTGTCGTGACGAACTTCACCAATGAAGAGGGCACGCGCTATGCGCCAGCCATGCTGTCCTCAGGGGTTTTTGCAGGCATTCACACCCAAGACTGGGCCTATGCGCGTGAGGATGCGGACGGGAAGCTATTTGGCGACGAACTAAAGCGCATTGGCTGGCGCGGAGACGAAGAAGTCGGCGCGCGAAAAATGCACGCTTTCTTCGAGCTGCATATCGAGCAAGGCCCGATACTGGAGGCTGAAGGCAAGGAAATCGGGGTCGTGACCCATGGCCAAGGCCTCAGTTGGACGCAATTGACCATCACCGGCAAGGACAGCCACACCGGATCAACGCCGATGCCGATGCGCAAGAACGCGGGTCTTGGGATGGCGAAGGTTCTGGAGTTGGTGGATGAAATCGCGTGGTCCCATGCGCCTCATGCTGTGGGGGCGGCGGGGCATATCGATGTCTATCCGAATTCGCGCAATGTGATCCCTGGTAAAGTGGTCTTCACCGTCGATCTGCGATCCCCAGATATCGCGGTGATAGAGGACATGGAGCAGCGTCTCGCTGCTGGCGCGAAGGCGATTTGTGACGAGATGGGCTTGGGCTTGGAGTTGGAAAAAACCGGTGGCTTTGACCCCGTGACCTTTGATGAAGGCTGCGTCACTGCGGTGCGTGCAGCGGCGGATAGGTTGGGGTATTCCCACATCAATCTGATCTCGGGCGCGGGGCATGACGCCTGCTGGATCAACCGTGTGGCCCCGACGGCAATGATCATGTGCCCTTGTGTTGACGGTCTTAGCCACAATGAGGCCGAAGAGATTAGCCCCGAATGGGCCGAGGCAGGGACCAATGTGCTGTTCCATGCAGTCGTCGAGACTGCGGAGATCATTGGGTGATAAATCTCAAAACCATAGCTCTGCTGTGCATGGCGACATTGGCAGGATGCGCGACCCCATACGACCCCGTTCAAGTTCGATCGGGGATTGGCGCCGATGTGGATCTGGACGCGCTGCGACCGCCGTCCGGCGTGACGTATAACTACGTTTTGGAAAGCGAAGGTGTGCCTGTCCCCGTGACAATGTCCCTAAAATCACGCCGGTTGGGCAGGACAAATTACACCTATGATGGTCAAATGACTATGGTTTTGCCGGAAGCCGAAAATCTTGAAGAAATTGCCAAGGTTCTGTCAGGCGTGTTGGGGCAAACCGATATTCGCGTGCGCGGCAATCGGTTGATGATACCGGTGGGCATAAAGTCTGATAACCGCTTTAGATCGGCCAGCTCCAACATCATCGGAGACGTCACCCGATATACGCCGCATGACTGTTTCGCGGTGCTTGGGGAGTGCCGCTATACCTCCACCGACCGAAACGGGCGCAGCATCAATCTGCTGAGCACAACAACTGAAGACAAGGGCGTTTGGCGGTCAAAGACAATACTTGATCCCAAGGCCAAAAATCCGAAAATCCCCAACGAAACAAGAAGTTCGGTCTATTCAATAGATAAGAACGCTGTGCTGATCGACATGTATATATTCCGCAAGTCAGGGGCCAACCGGACTGTCTTTGCGATAAAGAGGAGATAGCGATGGAGGCTCGCATTGATCGCTGTGTGCAGATGGGGCCCGTCGGGATAAATGCTGACAAATTTGATGCGCAACCGGTGCATTAAATATGGGTTTTGGGAAAGATCCACGCCGTATTGCAGGCCGACATGAATGCCTTGGAGGTCGAATGTACCACTGCCGCCTTGGCGCGGATGGGCATTTGCGCAAAGCCCTTGGGGGCGCGGGGCCATTTGCGGCTCAAAGATACCGGGGGTGTGGCGCGCAGCTAGACCTGCACGGATTGACAGATTTGAAGGGAAACGCACATGAGTAAAGTCATCAAAGGTGGAACAATCGTCACCGCGGACCGTAGCTGGAGCGCAGACGTTCTGATTGAAGGTGAGAAGATTGTCGAGATCGGTGAGAACCTGAAAGGTGACGAGGTTATCGACGCCGAAGGGGCCTATGTGATCCCCGGCGGTATCGACCCGCACACCCATCTGGAGATGCCTTTCATGGGCACCACCGCCACAGAAACCTTCGAGAGCGGCACCTTCGCGGCCGCCGCAGGTGGTACAACCATGCTGGTGGATTTCTGCCTTCCAGGGGAGGACGGATCGCTTCTGAATGCGATTGATGATTGGGACCGCAAGTCGCGTGACCAAATCTGCACAGATATTTCCTATCACATGGCCATCACAGGCTGGAATGAGAATATTTTCAACGAGATGGAAGCCGTCGTTAAAGAACGCGGCATCAACACCTTCAAGCATTTCATGGCCTATAAGGGGGCGTTGATGGTTGAGGACGACGAGATGTTTGCCTCGTTCAAGCGCTGTGGCGAGTTGGGGGCCTTGCCATTGGTACACGCAGAGAACGGCGACATTGTTCAGGAGCTGCAGCAAAAATATTTGGCCGAGGGCATCACAGGTCCAGAAGGCCACGCCTATTCGCGCCCACCAGAGGTGGAAGGTGAGGCGGCAAACCGCGCGATTATGATCGCTGACGCCGCAGGCACACCGCTCTATATTGTTCATGTGTCGTGTGAACAGGCCCATGAAGCCATTCGCCGCGCCCGCCAAAAGGGGATGCGGGTATTTGGAGAGCCGCTGATCCAGCACCTCACCTTGGATGAGACCGAATATTTCAACAAAGACTGGCAATATGCGGCCCGCCGTGTGATGTCGCCGCCGTTCCGCTCCAAAGATCATCAGGATTCCCTTTGGGCGGGCCTCTCTGCAGGATCATTGCAGGTTGTCGCCACCGATCACGCGGCGTTTTCGGACAAGCAAAAGCAGATGGGCCTCGAAAACTTCACCATGATCCCCAACGGAACGGGCGGCCTTGAAGAACGTATGGCCATGCTTTGGACCACCGGTGTTGAAACAGGCCGATTGACGCCCGAAGAGTTCGTGGCTGCGACCTCTACCAACATTGCGAAAATACTGAACATCTACCCAATGAAGGGGGGGCTCGCCGTTGGGGGGGATGCTGACATCGTTGTGTGGGATCCCAAGATCAGCCGGAAAATTGCCGTCAGCACCCAAAAGTCTATCATTGATTACAATGTGTTCGAGGGTATGACAGTCACGGCTCAGGCGCGCTACACATTGTCCCGTGGGGATGTGGTCTGGGCGTATGGCCAAAACTCGCAACCACAACCCGGGCGCGGGAAATTCATTCGCCGTCCGGCCTTCGCCAGTGCGTCACGTGCCTTGAGCAAGTGGAAGTCTCTCAACACCCCGCGCAAGATCGAGCGCAACCCGCTCAACATTCCGTCGGGGGTGTGAGGAGTTAATAAATGGTTAATCAAGATGGAAGTGCCCAGTTTGTGTCACACAATAGCCGGATTGGGCTGAAAAACCTCTGCCTAGAAACGGGACAGGCAAAGGGGTTTTTTTATGCAAGTTCTCTTAACAAAGGTACTTTTGGTGGTGGCACTTGGGCTGCTGGCCATTGGGACTTGGGTCAACGACATAGCCATCGCCGACGCGATGTTCATCTTTGCAGCATTTGCAATCGGTGGAGTTTGGGCCAAATACAGCGCCGCGGCCGAAGCGAAAAAAGACAGCGAAGAGGCACAGAACATCGAGATGTCAGCGGCGTAACACGCCTGGCGGGGCTGCTCTAAATGGCCCCGACTGCAACAAAGACGGTCATCAGCGCTGAGGCGCTGGATTTGACCTTTCAGACGCCAGATGCGCCGGTTCATGCGTTGAAGGACGTCTCGCTGAATATTCAGCAAGGCGACTTTGTCAGCTTTATCGGGCCCTCTGGCTGCGGCAAAACCACGTTTTTGCGGTGTATTGCAGGGCTGGAGACGCCCACAGGCGGCAAGTTGACCGTCAACGGCATGACCGCCGATGAAGCGCGCCGCGCGCGCGCATATGGGTATGTTTTCCAAGCCGCGGGGCTTTACCCTTGGCGCACAATCTCTGGCAATATCAAGCTTCCACTCGAAATTATGGGCTATTCGAAGTCGGATCAAAACGAACGCGTTGCGCGGGTTTTGGACTTGGTCGAGCTGTCCGATTTTGGCGCAAAATTTCCGTGGCAACTGTCAGGCGGCATGCAGCAACGGGCCTCGATCGCGCGGGCTTTGGCCTTTGATGCCGACATCTTGCTGATGGATGAACCCTTCGGGGCCTTGGATGAAATCGTGCGCGACCACCTCAATGAGCAACTTTTGGCTCTCTGGGCACGGACGAATAAAACAATCGGCTTCGTGACCCATTCGATCCCCGAGGCGGTATACCTCTCAACCAAGATCGTCGTCATGAGTCCGCGTCCGGGCCGAATAACCGATGTGATCGAAAGCCCGCTGCCGAAAGAGCGCCCGCTTGATATTCGTGACTCGCCTGAGTTCATCGACATCGCCCACCGCGTTCGTGAAGGGCTAAGGGCAGGGCATTCGAATGATTGATGCGGCGAAATATACGCCCCGACCAGTGAGGTCGAGGCGCTGGAGAGACGATACTGCTGTATCTCATCACCGCTTACGGCCATCGGCTCCTCAGCCTGTTCCGCATCACGACATTACGGTGAAAATTGTAAACAAATCTTTAGCATCACTGCTTCATAAATACCTAAATCCCATCCCCTCACCCTTCGGTAAGGTTGATCCTTCTGGACGCTCCGCGGGAGGTATTTTTGAAGCAATGATGAGAGGGGGGGCACTTTATGTCTAGGTTTGCCCCTGTTTTGACGATCGTCGTCGCGATTTTTGCCTTTTGGTATGCCGCTGTTCCTTTCATGAATGTGAAGGAAACTTTGACCAGCTTGGAGCGGGCAGGAGCAGTGGTTACCCCGAGCAATGCAGTTGAGCGGCGAGACGCCTCCCATATCGCCTTGGTGATGAAGAACAGTTTCGCCATTTCCGCGACCTATGCCCAAGACCGCCCGCGCTTGCCTGCTCCGCATCAAGTGGCGCAAGATCTTTGGAAGACGGTGGTGATGAAGAAAGTCACCTCCAAGCGATCATTGGTCTATCACGGCTGGATTACCTTGAGCGCCACTTTGCTGGGCTTTGCCATCGGGACCGGAGCAGGGATATTGCTTGCAGTTGGCATTGTGCACAGCCGCGCCATGGACATGAGCGTCATGCCATGGGCGATCGCGTCACAAACCATCCCGATCCTCGCGATTGCGCCGATGATTATCGTGGTCTTGAATTCCATCGGTGTTCAAGGGTTGATCCCAAAGGCGATTATTTCCGCCTACCTAAGCTTTTTCCCTGTGGTTGTTGGTATGGTCAAAGGGCTTCGTGCGCCGGATGCCATGCAGATGGATCTTTTGAGAACATACAGCGCCTCGCAAGGTCAGGGCTTTTGGAAGCTTCGTCTTCCGGCCTCAATGCCGTATTTGTTTGCGTCCTTGAAAATTGGTGTGGCGGCTGCACTTGTCGGAGCCATTGTCGCCGAGCTTCCTGCGGGTGGTGCGCGCGGGTTAGGGGGGCGGATGCTCACCGGCAGCTACTACGGCCAGATGGTGCAAATATGGTCCGCACTGGTGTTTGCCGCGGTTTTGGCCGCTGCGTTGGTTCTCTTGATCGGGTTGGTTCAAAGACGCACGCTTAAACGAATGGGGCTGGCATGAGCATGGTGATAGCGGCCTTGGGTTTCTGGATCGCCATGTGGGCGTTGAATCGGCGTTTGGCCAACGGGGCAGGGGCAAACACGCGCTTCATCCAGCTACTGGTGCCTGCCATTTTCGGCCTTACGATCCTTGTGGTTTGGGAATTGCTGGTGCGCGGGCTTGAGGTGCCTTTGGTTATTCTTCCCGCCCCTAGTCAGGTCATGGCCAAATTCTTTAGCGAGATTCCGACCCTGTGGCTGGACTTTCAGCAGACCTTTTTGAAGGGCGCGCTAAGCGGATATGTCATGGGCTGCGGCGCGGCGTTTTTGATGGCCGTATTGGTGGACCGCTACGACTTTTTAAAGCGGGGCCTTTTGCCGGTGGGCAACTTTGTCGCCGCCCTGCCGATCGTAGGCACGGCGCCGATCCTAGTGATGTGGTTCGGGTTTGATTGGCAATCCAAGGCGGCCGTCGTGGTTGTGATGGTCTTCTTTCCCATGTTGGTGAACACGGTCGCAGGGTTGCAAGAAACCACGTCAATGCAACGGGACCTCATGCGCACCTATGGCGCGGGCTACTGGCCCAGCTTGACCAAACTGCGCCTGCCTGCGGCCATGCCCTTTATTTTCAATGGGCTTAAAATTTCAACAACGCTCGCCCTGATTGGCGCTATTGTGGCCGAGTTCTTTGGCTCTCCGACAATGGGGATGGGGTTTCGCATTTCCACCTCGGTCGGGCAACTGGCGCTCGATATGGTCTGGGCGGAAATCGTGGTCGCGGCCCTTGCGGGCTCCGCCTTTTACGGGGTGGTGGCCATGGCCGAAAAACGACTGACGTTCTGGCACCCGTCGCAACGAAAATAACAACAACACCCAATTCAAATTCAACCTGGAGGACGACAAAATGAAAAAGCTACTTTTAAGCGCCGCAGCACTTGCGATGGCCACGGCAGCCAACGCCGCTGACGAGGTGAAGCTGCAGCTGCAATGGGTCACGCAAGCGCAATTCGCTGGCTACTATGTGGCCAAGGACAAAGGGTTCTACGCCGAGGAAGACCTTGACGTGACGGTCCTGTCCGGCGGCCCAGACATTGCCCCGCCGCAGGTGTTGGCAGGGGGCGGCGCTGACGTCATGTTGAACTGGATGCCATCGGCCTTGGCGGCACGCGAAAAGGGTCTGCCGGTGGTGAATATCGCCCAGCCCTTCAAAACATCCGGTCTGATGCTGACCTGCTGGAAAGACACTGGCATCACCAGCCCGCAAGACTTCAAAGGCAAGACCATCGGGGTTTGGTTCTTCGGCAATGAATACCCGTTCCTCAGCTGGATGTCCCAAGAGGGTATCTCCACCGACGGCGGGGAAGATGGTGTGACCGTTTTGAAGCAAGGCTTCAACGTGGATCCGCTGTTGCAGCGCCAAGCCGACTGTATCTCCACCATGACATATAACGAATACGGCCAAGTGCTGGATGCGGGCGTGTCTGAAGATGAATTGGTGACCTTCAAATACGAAGACCAAGGTGTCGCGACACTGGAAGATGGCATCTACGCGCTGGAAGACAATCTAAAGGACCCCGCTTTCAAAGACAAAATGGTGCGCTTCGTGCGTGCGTCGATGAAAGGGTGGAAATACGCAGAGGAGCACCCTGATGAGGCGGCTGAAATCGTGCTGGAGAACGACGAATCCGGTGCGCAGACCGAAGCACATCAAAAACGCATGATGGGCGAGATTGCAAAACTCACAGCCGGTTCCAACGGCGCCCTTGAAGAGGCTGACTTCAAGCGCACTGTCGCGACACTGCTGGCAGGCGGCTCCGATCCGGTGATCTCCAAAGAGCCGGTAGGCGCTTGGACGTCCGAGATCACTGACGCGGCTTTGAAGTAGATCTTTTGACGACAGGATGGGCGCATTGGTGCCCATCCTATACCCTATACCCCCTTGCGGTTGGCCGGATGCAACGAAGAGGCCAAAATATGGTCCGACCCATGCACCACAGCCTCGGCTTGGTGAAAGATTTTCGGGTCGGGGGGCGTGGCAACGCTTTCGTCTTTGTCGGGATAGTCCAGCTGCCACAAGAAATGCTTGATGCAAGCCAATCGCGCGCGCTTCTTGTCGTTAGATCGTATCACTGTCCAAGGGGCATCGGCGGTGTCCGTATAGAAGAACATCGCTTCTTTCGCCTCTGTGTAGTCATCCCATTTGTCCAAACTTGCGCGATCGATTGGCGACAGTTTCCAGCGCTTCAAAGGATCAGTTTCGCGGGCTGCAAACCGTTTCTTTTGCTCGTCTTGGGTGACGGAAAACCAGTATTTGAACAGCTTTATTCCGCTGCGGGTCAACATGCGTTCGAATTCTGGCGTTTGGCGCATGAACTCCAGATATTCAGTGGGTTTGCAGAACTCCATGACCCGTTCCACTCCGGCGCGATTATACCAAGACCGATCATATAGAACCATTTCACCGGCCGTTGGCAGGTGTTTGATATAGCGCTGGAAAAACCATTGCCCGCGCTCTTCGTCGGTGGGTTTGTTCAGCGCCACGACGCGGGCCTCACGAGGGTTCAGATGCTCGGTGAACCGCTTGATCGTCCCACCTTTACCTGCCGCATCGCGTCCTTCGAACAGCAAAACGAACTTTTGCCCCGTTTGCGTGACCCAATGCTGCACCTTCAAAAGCTCAACCTGCAGGGCCGCCTTTTCCGCCTCATAGTCTGCCCGATTGATTTTCTCGGCATAGGGGTAGTCGCCTTGCTCAAAGCCGGTGATGGAGGCTGGTGGGGCAGGGGCATCGGTTTTGGCGGGGCGTGCAGACATATGGCAGTCCTATGGTTAACTTGGTGTCATAGCGTGAGTATCGACGAGATATTAACGAAAGCTGACGCATCGGCATTGACTTGGATCAACACGGCACCGCTGAACGGGGTGGCACGGAGCTGCGCGGAGGCAAAGGCGCTTGCTGAACCCACAGCAGGGGCTTAGCGTGCTGTGATGTCTCTTCTCGTCTTTTTTGCCGTCATTTCCGCCGCCGTGCTGCATGCGATCTGGAACGCCTTGGTCAGGGGTGGCGCGGATAAGCGGTTGAATATGGCGGGTGTGGTGATCGGTCATTTGCCTTTGGGGATCGTTGCGCTGCTTTTGGCACCGTCCCCAGAGCCGGCATCCTATCCCTATTTATTCGCCGGAATTGCCCTGCATTTCGGCTATCAGTGGTTTTTGCTTGGCTCCTACAAAATCGGAGAGCTGACACAGGTCTACCCCATCGCGCGTGGGATAGCGCCGCTGTTGGTGGCCGCCGTGTCCCTTCTTTTCCTTGGGGTAGACCTGAGCGGGCTGGAGATGCTGGCCATCGCCACAATTGCCGCGGGAATTCTAAGCATATCCTTGGTGCGCGGGACAGATGGGTTGCGACACGGCAAGGCCACGGGAATGGCGCTGGTCACCGGCTGTTTCATCGCCAGCTATTCCTTGGTGGATGGGATGGGGGCACGGCTGTCGGGCTCCCCGATTGGTTACTACGCTTGGCTGGGGATCGCCAATGCGGTGATCTTTGCAGGGTTCATGGCGGCCACAACTCCGCAGGTGCTACGTGATCTGCCCACCAAAGGGATGAAGGTGTTCTTGGTTGGGGGGAGCGCTTCATTTGTCGCCTATAGTCTTGTGATCTGGGCGTTCACCCAATCCTCAATCGCCTTGGTGACGGCCCTGCGCGAAACATCGATCATATTTGCCTTGTTGATTGGGGTGATGTGGATGGGCGAGCGCCTGAGCCTTGGTAAGGTTCTTTCCACGATGATCACAGTGGTCGGGGTGATTTTGCTGCGGGCCTCACGGTAACAGCGGGTTTTCTCGCCGGATCGTGAACGGGCGGGGCAACGGGTCGCGGGGGGATGCCTTGACCTTCGTGCACGCTTGGCCCCATCTAAGCGGATATATCTCAACAGGTTGCCGCCATGATCCCTGAACTCGGACAATTCGCACTTTCCCTCGCCTTGATTGCGGCCTTGGTGCAAAGCGTATTGCCTATGTGGGGCGCCGCGCGCGGCAATGTGTTGTGGATGCGGTCGTCGCAGGCCAGCGCCTTGGCGCAGTTCCTGCTTATCGCATTCGCATTTGCGGCCCTGATGCGCAGCTACATCGTGTCAGATTTCACCGTTGAAAATGTCATCAATAATTCTCATTCCTTGCAGCCGATGATCTACAAAATCGCGGGCACATGGGGCAACCATGAGGGGTCGTTGCTTTTGTGGGTGTTTATCCTTGCAGGCTTTGGCGCGGCGGTGGCGTTCTTCGGGCGCAACATCCCGCAGGCCCTGAAGGCGCGCACCCTGTCTGTTCAGGCGTGGATATCCGTGGGCTTCATCAGCTTTATGCTGTTCACCTCGAACCCGTTTACCCGCGTGTTCCCCCCGCCATTGGATGGCACGGACTTGAACCCCTTGCTGCAAGACTTGGGGTTGGCGATCCATCCCCCCCTTTTATACGTGGGCTATGTGGGGTTCTCTATTGTGTTTTCCTTTGCCGTGGCTGCGCTGATTGAGGGGCGCGTTGACCCTGCTTGGGCCCGTTGGGTGCGCCCTTGGACTTTGGCGGCTTGGACGTCGCTATCGGCGGGCTTGGGGCTGGGGTCATGGTGGGCCTATTACGAGCTGGGCTGGGGCGGCTGGTGGTTCTGGGATCCGGTGGAAAACGTGGCCTTCATGCCTTGGCTTTTGGGGACTGCATTGCTGCATTCGGCCATTGTCACCGAAAAGCGGGATACCTTCAAAAGCTGGACGATCTTGCTGTCGATCCTGACGTTTTCACTTTCGTTGTTGGGCACATTCATCGTGCGCTCGGGGTTGCTGACTTCGGTACATGCCTTTGCCGTCGACCCAGAGCGCGGCGTCTACATCTTGGGGCTGTTGTTTGTGTCGATTGGCGGGTCACTGGCGCTTTTTGCGTGGCGGGCCCCAGCGATGGAGGGGGGCGGGTTGTTCGCCCCGATTTCGCGCGAGGCGGGCTTGTTGATTAACAACCTCTTGCTGGCCACGGCCACTGCGACCGTTCTGTTTGGCACGCTCTATCCATTGTTCTTGGAAGCCGTTACCGGCGACAAAATCTCGGTCGGGCCACCCTTCTTCAATGCAAGTTTCGTCCCGATCATGATGCCGCTGTTGTTGGTCATGGGCGTGGGGCCGTTTTTGTCATGGAAGCGCGCAGATCTGGCGGGTGTTTTATCCCGCTTGAAGCTTGCCTTCGCCTTGGCTGCCCTTGTGTCTTTGGGGGTCTGGTATGCGACCACAGGCGGGCCGGTCTTGGCAATCATCGCCATGGGGGTCGGGGTTTGGTTGTTGATCGCAACTGCGCAAGAATGGGCAACCCGAGTGAAGCTGTTCAAGCCCGACGCATGGGCGCGCATTCGCCGTCAGCCGCGGGCATCTCATGGCATGACATTGGCCCATTTGGGAGTGGCCTTCTTGGTGCTGGGGGCCACAGGCTCATCGGCTTGGAAGGAAGATATCGTAGCCTTCGCCGACCCAGGAACGGTGATCAAGATCGCAGGCTTTGAGCTGACCTTTGAGAGCGTAGAGCGCCAGCAGGGCCCCAATTACATTGCCGATGTGGCCACCTTAAGCGTCACCCGCGAAGGCGAATTCGTCACCAATTTATACCCTGAGCGCCGCTTTTACCCTGCGGCAGGGTCGACGACGACGGAAAGCTCCATCCGGCAAACGCTGGCGGGGGACCTCTATGCCTCCCTCGCGGAACCGGCGGCAGAAGGGGCCAAAAACAACTGGGTTTTACGTGTGCTCTATGAGCCATTGGTGAACTTCTTGTGGATCGGGACGGCCTTCCTTGTGTTAGGCGGTGGCTTGTCACTGTCGGACCGCAGATTGCGCATTGGCGCGCCGCGAAAATCCAAACCCGCGCCCCTAAGCGCCACCCCAGCGGAGTAACCGGTATGAAACGTCTGCTTTTTGCGCTGCCCTTGGTTGTCGCCATCATAATTGGAGGGTTTGCCATTTGGGGGCTGTCGGGGGGGCGTGATCCTTCTGCGCTGCCTTCTGTGTTCATCTCACAGCCGGTTCCGCAGCTCAGTCTGGGCCCCATCGAGGGCGTGAACAGCCCGGGCCTGACGACCGATGACATCAAGGCCATGCAGGGGATCAAGCTGCTCAATATATTTGCGTCTTGGTGCGGGCCATGCCGCGCGGAGCATCCCAACTTGGAACGCTTGGCACGCGAAGAAGGCGTGACACTGGTTGGGGTGAACTACAAAGACAAGCCGGAGGCCGCTGCCAAATGGCTGGCTGAACTGGGCAATCCCTATGCGGCCATCGGTTCGGATTACAGCGGGCGCGCGGGCATTGATTTGGGCATATCCGGCGTTCCAGAGACCTTTATCATCGACGCGGACGGCATAATCAGGCACCGCTTTGCGGGCCCGTTGGTGGGTGACGGTTTGCGTCGGTTCATGGAGACATTGAACGAGGTGCGCAAGTGATCCGCATATGGATCATGACGCTGGTGCTGCTCGCCTCTCCGGCGGCGGCGGTGGAGCCGGACGAAGTGCTGTCCGACCCAATCCTCGAAGAGCGCGCCCGCGCCATTTCCAGCAAAGTGCGATGCGTGGTTTGCCAGAATGAACCGATCGACAATTCAAACGCTGGTGTGGCGCGCGATCTGCGTTTGCTGATCCGCGAGCGGTTGGTCGCGGGGGATAGTGATCAAGAAATCTTTGACTTCTTGGTGCTTCGATATGGGGATTTTGTGCTGTTCAAGCCGCCCTTCAAACCGTCGACTTACGCTTTGTGGCTTGGCCCCTTTGTGATCCTGCTGATCGGGGGAGGGGCGGTCGTGGTCTCTTTGGCGCGGCGTCCCAAAGGACCTGCGGCATCGGCGGCGGATCTGAGCGTTGAAGAAGAGACAGAGCTGGCCAAGCTCATGCAAAAGGACACGCCCCAATGACGTTCTGGCTTTCGGCTTCCGGCCTTGCTTTGCTAACAACCGCTGCTTTTTTGTGGCCGTTGATGCGGCGGAATGCCGATACCTTGGGGCGCGCGGACGGGGCAATCGAGATATTCCGCGACCAGTTGGGCGAAGTAGACCGTGATGCGGAACGCGGCATCATCTCCGGTGCTGAGGCCGATTCAGCGCGTATTGAAATCAAGCGCCGCATGATCGCCGCGGATAAGTCTCGCGAGACCTTCGGGGGCAAATCCCACGATGGGCGGAACCTGTTGGTGGCTTTGGCCTTGGCGACACCACTTGCAGGGGCCGCGCTCTATGCCCAATTGGGCGCGCCGACTATTCCCTCCGTTCCCTTTGCCGAGCGCAAATCAGAACAGACCGAAGCCCAAAACCTGCAAAAACTGACGGCCCAGCTGCGCAGCAGGCTCGAGAGTGAACCAAATGGCGGCGAGACCCGCGGCTGGGAATTGCTGGCGACGACCTACACCAATATGGGGCGCTACAAAGATGCCGCCGCGGCCTATGAACGCATCGTGGAGCGCGAGGGGGCGACCTCTGCCACTTGGTCGCAATATGCCGAGGTCTTGATTTCCGCCGAGAACGGCATCGTCACGAAACCCGCTGAAGACGCGATCAACCGCGCGGTGGAATTGGATCCGCTGAACCCCGCTGGAGCCTATTACAAAGCCGCCGCATTGTCGCAATCAGGAAAGGTGAAGGAGGCGCGCCAATCGCTTCTGGATCGCGTGGCTCAGGAGCAGGGACCGGCTCCTTGGATGCCGTTCTTTCTACAAGAGGTGAACCGTCTGGGCGCAGAGCTGGGGCTTGAACCTGTCGGCTTGCCGGACTTTCCCGATGCCCCTCGCGGGCCTTCGCAAACCGATGTTCAGGCGGCGGCCGAGATGACAGAGCAAGAGCGTCGGGAGTTCGTGCGCTCGATGGTTGATACTTTGGCCGAGCGGATGAAGGATGAGCCGGAAAACCTGCAAGGATGGCTGCAACTTGCCCGCGCCTATAGCGTGCTGGGGGAAGGTGACAATGCCCGCGCAGCATATCTCAGCGCAAAGGAATTGACCGACGCGCTGCCCGAAGATGACCCGCGGCGTCTCGCGGTGGATCAGGGGCTGGAGGCGCTGGAAAACTAAGGTTCAGGCGCTAAGACTTGGCCGCGTCCAAAGCCGTGAGAACCAGCTCCTTAGTCAAGAACTCGGGCAAGGCAATGCCATCTGGGGCGTTGGGGCCATAGACGATATTGAACGGAATGCCGAAGCGCCCATTGCTTTTGAGGAAGCTTAGGATTGCAGGGTCAGGCTGGGTCCAATCTGCGCGCATGGCGGTAACACCATCTGCGCGCAGGCGATCGCTGACGGGCGCGCGATCCAACACCCGAGCCTTATTGGCCTTACATGTCAGGCACCAAGAGGCGGTGACATCCACGAATACCACATCTCCTTGAGCGACGGCCTCACGAATGGCGGTCTCTTGGAACACAGCCCAATCTGCACTGGCCACCACAGCTTGGGGGGATGGACGCAACACGGCTGGCATCAAAAGCGCCACCGCAACCAAAGCCGCAGGAGCGGCCCAACGCAGGCTGGACCCGACTGGCAGCTTTAGCGCTACAAGTGCGGCCAGAAGAAACGCCCAAAAGGCCAAGATCACCTGCCAGCCCGCCACGGTCAACAAAACCGACGAAAGCCACAGCGCGGTCAAGGCTAGCAGCCCTGCCATCACCCATTTCACCCAGACCATCCAGGGCCCAGGCTTGGGGAGGGCCTGCACCCATGAGGGGCGCAAGGCGATCAACAGGTAAGGCGCCGCAAGACCCACCCCAAGGGCTGTGAAGGTCGCGACTGCCTCCATCGCGCTGCCAGCCAGCGCAAAGGTCACAGCTGTGCCCAAAAACGGAGCAGAGCAGGGCGTGGCCAACACGGCGGCCAATGCCCCCGTGCAGAAGTCACCCCACAGGCCCGTGCCCCCTTCAATCCGGCTCATCGAGGTGTTCAGGCGTTGCGGAAGGCGAAATTCGAACAGCCCCGCCAGATTGGCCGCAAACAGCATGATCAAGGCCACCATTACCCCAAGGAACACCGGGTTTTGGAATTGCACCCCCCATCCAATTTGCCCGCCACCTGCGCGAATGCTCAACAACACGGCGACTAAGGCCCACATGAAGGTCAAAACTCCAAGTGCAGAGACCAAAAATCCCGTGCGAATACGTGCGGGGCTTTGATCGCTGGATTTCAGCGCAGAGGCGAATTTGATGGTCAGCACCGGTAGGACGCAGGGCATAATGTTCAAGATCAACCCGCCAAGAAGGGCGATGAGCACAATTCCCCAAAGGCTGGATTCTGCGGCTTGGGACGTGAGCGGGGTCGCAGCCGGATCGCCCGCGGTGAACAGTGCGGCGCGCGAACCATCGCGAAAGACCACATCGAATGATGTGATGCTCTGCGGCGCTGACAGGACCGGCAGGGTTGCTACAACGGATGTGCGGTCGGCGGAATAGGTGAATGCGGGGGCTCCGAAGGTGGCGTCAGGCCCCATGTCTGGAAACACCTGCAGCGCATCTGAAAAACCGGCGTCGCTGACCAAAGATATCTGCAATTCGGTTTTATCTGCCGACATCCAGTGTTTTGGATCCCGCATTCCGGCCTCACCGACAGGTGTGGGCACCTGTGCTGCAGCCTCGGCGATTGCGCTGGCGGAGGTGACATCTACCCCGGCCTCTCCGGCCAGTAGGGTGACATTGAGGTCGAATAATTCGGGGATGCATAATTCGTGACAGACAAGCAGATTGGCCGACAGGTTCAAGACCGTTGTCTCACCGACCTTGTCCAATGTCAGCTGGATCGGGAATGTCACCTCATCGGCATAGCCGTAGTTTTCAATCTCGAAGGCTTCGAAACGGGTCGGCGCGGGGTATAGGATGGTGCTATTGGCAACATTCGACGATGCCCCCCAGTCAAGGTCTGGGGCGTAGCCTACCGACCCCGGGGCTTTCCAATAGGTTTTCCACCCCTTTGCCAAAGTGACCTGAAGGGCCGCAGATAAGGTGCCCGCATTAGGGGTTACCGCATTTTCAGCGGTAATCAGGCGCGCCGTCATGCGGTCGCTTTGATAGGCCAGTGACGAGGCCGCATAAGCGGGGGGCAGGGCAAAAAACAAGGCTGCGCACAGCAATGTCGCGATCAGGGGCGTCAAAACTCTCATGAGACCCTTGGTCCACTGCACGCCCTACAAAGGCAAGAGATTTTGCACCTGTGTCACCGCCTCGTGAACGCCAAGTGTTTGACAATCTGATCGCACAAGATCACGGTCCCGTTAACACCTCTGTCCCAAGGAACCTTACGTTATGATCCGTCTTGCTATGACCACTGCAATTGCCCTTGCCTTAACGTCTGGGGCGGTGACCGCCGAAGACCTGAGCAAGAAACAGATGCAAGAGCTGGTGCTGCAAACCATTCGCGACAACCCAGAAATCATCATGGAAGCCATCCAAACGCTGCAAGAGCGCGAAGAATTGGCCAAAGCCGATCAAGCGCAGGCAGTGCTGAGCGCCAACCGTCAGGCTTTGGAGCAAGATCCAAACGCGCCGGTTATCGGCAATCCAGACGGTGATGTTACCGTGGTCGAGTTCTTTGACTACAATTGCGGCTATTGCCGGCGCACTTTTGACGATGTGCATGAATTGATCGGGGATGACAGCAATCTGCGCGTGGTGATGCGGGAATGGCCGATCCTTGGCGAAGAAAGCGTCTATGCGGCGCGGGCGGCTTTGGCCTCTCGGGCGCAGGGCAAATATGAAGAGTTTCACAACGCGTTGATGAGTTTCGAAGGCCGCGCCAACGAGACCAGCGTCGGTATCATCGCGGTGGAGCTTGGCATTGATATCGATCAGCTGAAGCGAGACATGAACGCCCCAGAAGTCGCGGCGCATATTCAAACCAGCATGCAATTGACACAGGCCTTGAACCTGAACGGCACTCCGGCCTTCATCTTCGGGGATCAACTGGTTCCCGGCGCGATCGAGTTGGAGCAAATGCAGGCCCTTGTAGCGCAAATTCGCGACGCGGGCTGACGTCAGCGGGCAGGTTAGGCAAAAGGCGGGCTCTATCCATGGCAAAAATAGCCATCAATGGTTTGGGACGCATCGGGCGTTCCATTTTGCGGCTGTTAACCACCACACCTTTGGGGAACGGCTTCGAAATCGTGGCGTTGAATGACATCGCCCGCCCAGAGCTTTGCGCCTATTTGCTCAAACATGATAGCGTCTTTGGGCCATTCAATGGCGAGGTCAGCTATGACGATCACGCCTTGTATATCAATGGCATAGGCTACCCTCTGACGGATAAGGCCGATTTGTCGACCTTGGATTTGAGCGGCATTGATCTTGTTCTCGAATGCACCGGTAAAGCCACCACGCGGGATTTTGCAGAGCGCGGTTTACAGGCCGGCGCTGCGCGAATTTTGATTTCTGGTCCTTGTCCCTCGGCGGATGAGACTGTTGTGTTGGGGGCAAATGATGCGGCGTTGGCGGGGCAGGCCATTGTGTCTTGTGCCTCTTGTACCACCAATGCGCTGGCTCCTCTTGCGCGGGTAATTGATGACGCTTTCGGCTTGGTTACGGCCCATATGACGACCATTCACTGCTATACGGGGTCCCAACCCACGGTGGACGCGCCGCGTGGAGATCTGGTGCGTTCACGGGCGGCGGCATTGTCGATGGTGCCCACTACGACATCTGCGGGGCGTCTTACGGATCTTGTGCTTCCGGATCTGGCAGGGCGCATTTTCGCGACTTCGGTGCGCGTGCCGACGGCATCGGTGTCGGCCATCGACATGAGCTTTCAGGCGCAAAGCCCGTTTACCGAACAGAAAATTAACGACGTTCTTATGCTGGCCAAAGGCTCCATTATCGGGACCACAAACGAGCCGCTGGTATCGTCCGACCTGCGCGCGCGCCCTGAAAGCATCGTCATGGCGCTGCCAGAAACCCATGTCACCCAGTCGGGCGGCATGGCGCGGGTGTTTGGCTGGTATGACAACGAATGGGGCTTTTCCAATCGGATGATTGATTTGGCTGGGCGAATGACACAGACGTGAGTTTGCGCAAGCGCGTCAAAATGCTAAATGAAGCAAAACCTTCTTCAAAACGCCAAAGGCCCTGACCCTATGAGCACCAAATCGACCCGACGTTTGTTTTTGACCTCCGCATCTGCGGCATTGGTCACCCCCGCCATTCTTCGTGCGCAGAGCATCGCTACCCCCATTGAAGAAGTGGGCGTGCCCGCTGCGTCCCGAGGTGTTGACCGCAACGCCTCCAGCTTTCAACAGCAGCTGTGGCAAGATCACTTTGATACTTTGGGCGTGGCAACCGTTGTTGCGGATACGACGTCGCGCGCGCTGCATTACTGGAATGCTGACGGCACGGATTACCGCGTGTTTGCAACCTCGGTGCCGCGCCGCGAAGACCTGACGAAGCGCGGCTACACCAAGATCGTGCGCAAACGTGTCGGGCCCGATTGGACCCCGACCGCTTCGATGATCAAGGAAGACCCGACACTGGCTTATATGCCTCCTGGTCCGGGAAATCCGCTGGGCACCCACGCGATGTATCTGTCGTGGCCTGCCTATTTGATCCACGGCACCCATGATACGCGCAAGATCGGGCGCCGGTCCTCTTCAGGCTGCATTGGTCTGTATAACGAGCAAATCGCGGTGCTCTTCGATCTTTGCCCCGTTGGCACACAGGTTCGCGTAATCTAGCAAAAAAGGGCGGTGCCGCATCTGCGCACCGCCCTTTTTGTATCTTGAAATCGTGGGTTAGGCGTTGATGATCAGCTTGCTGATCTCGGCGACTTTCTCCGCCAGAAGCGCGCGGTCACCACGTGCCTCTACGTTCAAGCGCAACACAGGCTCGGTGTTGGACTGGCGCAGATTTACCCGCCAGTCGCCGTAATCCAGCGACAAGCCGTCCAAACGGTCCACCGCCTGTGCGCCGTCCAGATAGGCGGCCTCAAACGCGTCAATCGCGGGTTGCTTGTCGTCCAACTTGAAGTTGATCTCGCCGGAAGATGGGAAGCGGGCCTGCATGTCTGCCACCAGCTCCGATAGCTTCTTGCCGGTTGTGCTCATGTGTTCGATCAGCAGCAACCAAGGGATCATGCCACTGTCGCAATACATGAAGTCGCGGAAGTAGTGATGCGCCGACATTTCGCCGCCGTAAACCGCATCAACTTCGCGCATCTTGGCTTTGATGTGGCTGTGACCGGATTGAGAGGCCACGGCCTCGCCGTCGCTGGTTTCAACCAGATCAAGCAGCGCCCAGATCACGCGCGGGTCATGGATGATCTTTGCACCGGCGTTTTTGCCAAGGAATGCCCCTGCCAGCAGGGCCACAACATATTCGCCGTCAATGAACGCCCCTGTTTCGTCGAAGAAGAAGCAGCGATCAAAGTCGCCGTCCCACGCCACGCCCAAATCAGCGCCTTCGGCCAGAACCATGTCGGCGGTCTGCGCGCGGTTTTCTTCCAACAGCGGGTTGGGGATGCCGTTCGGGAAGGTCTCATCCGGTGTCAGATGTTGGCGCACGAACTCGATGGGGGCGTCCAGCTTGTCGGCGATCACCTCAAAGGCCGGACCGGCCACGCCGTTGCCCGCGTTGACCACAACCTTCATGGGGCGCCATGTGGATGTGTCGGCAAAGCTAAGAACGCGGTCTGCAAAGGCGCCGCGCGGGTTCTCTTGTTTCAGGGCGCCGCGGGCTTTGGCGGGACCGAAGTCGTTGGCCTCTGCCAAGGCTTGGATTTCACCCAAACCGTCAGCCGAGGAAATGGGCCGCGATCCGGCCTTCACCATTTTGATGCCGTTGTAATCTATTGGGTTGTGGGAGGCCGTGACCATCAAGCCGCCGTCGCTGACAAAGCGGGTGGTGGCGAAATAGACTTCCTCGGTGCCGCAGAGACCAAGGTCGATCACATCCACGCCCTCGTCGCGCAGGCCTTCGGTCAATTGATGCGCCAAGGCCTTTGACGTGGGGCGGATATCATAGCCGATCACGACCGAAATTGGGTCAAGAGAGCGCGCAAATCCACGCCCGATGCGGTAGCAAATGTCTTCGTTCAATTCGTCGCCCAAACGGCCGCGCACGTCGTAGCTTTTGAAACAGGTTAGGTTACTCATAATCTCGCCTCATGTTGTTATGGCCACCTCTACAGCGAACTGCGCGGGCGTCCAAGGGGGCGTTATGCGGGAGGCCTGTGTGGCAATGACATGGGCGATGGTTCGCCGGTAGGGGGCTATGCGGAAAGGAGGGGTTGGTCGTCGACTGGTCAAATGTCTGGTTTGCGGGACAAAGTTGCCGTTGGATGACGGTGTGTTAATGTCCGTTTTAGGAAGCCGTTCCACAAACAGTCAACTATAATTTCCATGATTATGAGCCTCTGTCGTCCGCTCCTTTCAAAGCCGACTCTGCGAGTGCAAACCCATGCGCCCTGCGCAGTTGTTAGAGGTCTCACACAGCTTTTAGCTTTGCTTTCCAAGACGATATGGTAAAGCTCCCTTATAAATTTTTTTAGCGGATTTTTAGTATGAACAGTCACTTTAACCAGCAAGATCGTCAGGGCCGCCTGACGACGACGCTGGGGCCTGACACGCTGGTCCTGTTGCGCATGGATGGCACAGAGGAACTGTCGGGCGATTTTGAGTGGCGGGTTGAAGCGCTGGCGGGGGATGGCGGGCTTGATCTTGAAGCCCTGCTTGGCACACATGCGACAGTCGAGATTGACCACGCCACCGGCACGCGCAGCTTTGACGGGATCGTGTGTGAGGCCGAAGCGCGCGGCGGCTTCGAGAATGGCTGGCGGTATGATCTGGTTCTGCGCCCATGGCTTCATGTGGCCGGGCTGCGTCGCAACATGCGGATATTTCACAATAAGACTGTCATTCAGATCGTCGAAGAAGTTCTGAGCGGGTATTCAAATATGGGGGATCCGCACCTCGATGTGAAGGTGTCCGAAGACTACCCTGTTTTGGAATTCACGGTGCAATACGGCGAAAATGACGCGGACTTCGTACGCCGCCAGTTGGAACGCCATGGCATCACTTGGTCGTGGCGGCATGCGGCTGGATCTCACACGCTGCTGCTCACGGATGCCGAGGTCGCTCTGCCCTCCGTGCCTGGAGAAAGCCGCCCGTACTATGCGTTGACGGCTATCACCGGGCCGAGGAAGAGCACTTCAAGCTGTGGACCTCGGCCAAGCGGATCACGACGGGTGCTGTGCGGTTAACGGAGTACAACTTTAAGACTCCTACCGCCGGGCAAGAAGTTGACCGGACGGACGAAGTGGCGCACCCAAGCGGCGATGTAGAGAGCTACGATTGGCCCGGTGATTATCTGGATCACGGCGAAGGGCGCGGTGTGGTGTGGTGTGGTGGGCCGTCGCTTGGAAGTGGAACGCGGTCAAGCCCCGCGCCACCAAGCGGACGGCGATGTCGTCTCGCTCGGTGCAGGTTACCTTGTGACATTGGCGGGTGATGATGTGCCGGATGCCACGGGCAAGAGGTTTGTGTGCCTCAAGGCGCAGCACCAGTTCCGATCGCAAGCCTATGGATCGGGCGATGCGGGCAACGACGAGACGCCCTACGAAGGCAGCTATATCCTGATGCCCGACGACACACCGTTCCGACCTGAACGCCGAACACAGGGTCCGCGCGTGCAAGGGCCGGAAACCGCTGTGGTTGTCGGCGAGGGCGAGATTGATTGCGACGAACACGGACGCATCCTCGTGCGGTTCCACTGGGACCTCGATGAATCAAACTCGATGCGCGTGCGCGTGTCGCAAAACTGGGCGTCCAAAGGCTGGGGCGGCATGGTCATCCCGCGCATCGGCATGGAAGTCATCGTGGAACATCTGCGCGGCGATCCGGACAAGCCGATTGTGACAGGCTGCGTGTATAACGGGGCCAACAAGCCGCCGTATGAATTGCCAGCCCATAAGACGCACAGCACGTTTAAGACAGACACGCATCATGGGACGGGATTTAACGAGCTTAGATTTGAAGATGCGAAGAGGCGGGAAGAGATTTTAATCCACGCGCAAAAAGACCGGAATGAAAAAACGCTTCATAATCACACGAACCGAACCGACAATAACTACGCGCTGAGCGTGGGGCACAACTTTTCAGAAGATATTGAATACAATCGCGAAGCGAATGTTGGTGGAAATGTTTCATTTTTCGTTGGTCATAAAACATCTTCGGGGCCTGTTTCTGCCTCGATGCGCCAAAACTGGGAAGGTATCGGTCCCTATGGATACCAACTCGGTGAGCGGGGTGCGTCTGCAAAACCTCAAGGTAACTTTACGCTGGTGACGAATGGATCACAACGGTTTCTGTCTGATGGATCCACACTCATCGAAACAGACTTATCGATGTCATTGCGTGCAGATCAGAACTTTCAGCTCAACGCCGCGCAAACCTACGAGGCCTCGGTTGGCAGTGACTTGTCCGAGGCCATCGGAGCATCGCGAATGTGCACCGCCGGCGATCGGATCGTGTTTGCAACCGGGTCAAGCAAGCTCATTCTTCGTTCAAACGGGCAAATAATTCTGTCTGGTAACGAAATCATACTGCGCGGCAAAAGCAAGGTGTCGATCTTTACCGAATCGCTCAAAGGTGTCGGGAGCTCTCTTGTCGAATTTATCTCCAAGCGCATCAACTTAAATTAGGAGAAGTCATGCCTCAAGACGGTCCAGGCCTCACAATTGACGGTGAGTATACTGATAACGGAGGGGTCGCAGAAGACGGTTCCGACACGCTAATATGCGGCCTTTTGGTGGATGGCGGCATCATTGAATGTTCAGAAGCCCAGCCTGAAGAGTTTATTGAACAAAACTGGATGGAGACATTTGATTTTGATCGACGTTTGTTTGCAAATTACGGCAAGGATTGGTGGTTGGGTGTGCTCTACGCACCGGCTAGGTCGGGTGCGATGGGGTTTGTAGCCGGCCGAAATATGACCGAGGCTGGAACTTACCTCGGTGAGGTCATTAACTCGATTTGGCCACATCGACGTGCGATTTTCAAGATGCTTAAGTTGATGGTCCGTATGGGTGTTGGATCCGAGGATTTCGAGCGGCGGATGGAAGCCTGCGTTGCCGAGGACTACCCCGATTATCTAGATGATTTCCAACGACTTGATCAGCAGGCCGAGCAACGTCTTCGGGATGCAGCAGGAGGTATGGCCCGCCGCATGGCCGGTGGCGTTTTTGTGAACTACGTTACAACTGGAGGGCGCTACGGACGTCGTATGGTAGCGGGTAGTCCGGCACGGGTCCGAAACGTCTACCCGCTTCGCATTCCAGCGAATCTCGTCCTCGCAACATGGGGTGGCCTTTTGCGCACATATATGGAATATCGCTATCCAGACACCGTACGGACGACATATGCAGTAAGTGGTGCAATGCCACGCGAACCAAATATCTTGAACCTTTTTGGTGCTATTCTTCTAGGGGACGGTGCGCCGCTTGATTTCGTCAATCGAGAAGATTTCAACCAACTTATCGCCGTTGCCGCCGAGTGCGTTGCAGATGACGAAGAGGATCAGGCCGCATTTGATGCGCTTCTAGACGCCCTAATTTCATTCCATGAGGATCGATAATGATCAGGCGCGCGATTGGAGCACTCATTGCCGCCTCTTTCGAGGCGGTGTTCATCATCTTACCCGGCTTGATCTTTGCCATCGTTCTTTTGATTTCTTTCGCAGGACCATGGTATGGATGGGTCGGGATCGGCTTACTGTTCGGTGGTTATGCCATCATAATGGAGAGCCTCAAGGATAAGATCTTGCACTATTTTGATCCGTTGGATGAGGACCCACACGATCCAAACCGCTGATATTCGTTGATGTCATAACATCACGAAAAAAAGGAATATAGATTTGCCCAAGACCACTCGTTTAGGTGATATCGGCTCTGGCCATGCTTGTCATTTCCCGCCGACCGCCTCTATTGCTGCGTCTCCAGATGTAAGCGCTGATGGCATTCCGGTTTTGCGCCAAGGTGACGCTTACGCGCCACATGGATGTCCTACCTGTCCCGCACCATCCCACTCGCGGAACCTGTCTGGAGGATCGGGCAGCGTTTACATTAACGGAAAGCCAGCGGGTCGTGTGGGAGATGCAATCTCTTGCGGTGGTGCTGCAGAGGCAGGATCAGGCACCGTTTACATCGGAGATTGACGAGGGTGAGTTTCCACAAACGATCTCTTGTGTCATCCACCTCTTTTCCACCAATTTAGTTGAAAAGTCCAGTGTCACAAACATTTGATAATACTGATATTAGTTTTGTCATGTTTTTGTCCGCCTGTTGAATAGCAGACATTCATACAACGCGCAGCATTGGTCAAAATGGGCTCAAAGCAGTCATCTCTAAAAACCAAAACAGGCCCCATGTCACACACGGGACCTGCCATATTCCAAAACCTTCTAGTCCTCTTCAGGCAGGACCAAGTTCAGCACGATCGCGATGATCGCGGTTGGGGCCACGGCGGAGGTCATCAGCGTCTTCATAACGCCCGGCACGTATTGCACGGCTTCTGGTACCAAGTTCAGCCCAAGGCCTGCAGCCAGCGACACCGCGATGATGATCATGTTGCGGCGGTTCATGTTTACCTCGGTCAACATGTTCAAACCGGCTGATGCCACCATGCCGAACATCACGATCACGCCGCCACCCAGCACGGGCAGGGGCATGGAGGCGATGACCGCGCCCACCTTGGGGATAAGCCCACACAGGACCATGATGATACCCGCGACTGTCACCACATGGCGGCTCATCACGCCGGTCATGCCGACGATGCCCACGTTTTGGCTGAAGGATGTGTTTGGCAAGCCACCAAAGACCCCCGCCACGGCGGTGCCCAAACCGTCGGCATAAGTCGCGCCGGCGATCTCGCGGTCGGTGGCTTCGCGCCCTGCGCCCGCCTTGGTGGTGGCCGAGGCATCGCCCACGGTTTCAATCGCAGATACGATAGACACCAAGGTCACGGCGATGACGGCCCCCAGCGAGAACTCGAACCCGTAAGGCAGCGGCTTGATCGCGGTGATCCAAGAGGCTTTGCCCACGGCGCCGAAGTTGACCATGCCAAGGGCGAAGGCCACTGCGTAGCCCGCCAGCAGGCCGATCAGAATTGCCGCGTTGGACAGGAAGCCCTTGGTGAAAAACTTCACCAACAACGACACGATCACAACCGTCAAAGCCACGGACCAGTGCATCAGAGAGCCAAAGCTTTCCGCCTCCATTTGGAATTTCGCGGCACCACCAGCGGCATATTTTATCGCCACAGGAATAAGGTACAGGCCGATGGCGAGGATCACCAAACCGGTGACCAGCGGCGGGAACAACCAACGTAGCTTCTGAATCACCGACCCGAGTAGGAAGTGGATAGAGCCGCCGATGATGCAAGCCGTTAACGCGACCCCCAAACCTTGGGTCGCGGCAATGCCAGCCAGCACACCGACGAAGGCAAAGGATGTCCCTTGCATGATCGGCAGCCGAGCGCCCACCGGTCCCATGCCGACTGTCTGAAACAGGGTTGCGATCCCCGCAAACAGCATGGCCATCTGGATCAGATAGATTTGCTCGCCGGAGCCAAAAGCAAGACCGGCGGCCCCCGCCACAATGATCGAAGGTGTGACGTTCGAGGCAAACATTGCCAGCACATGTTGCAGCCCCAGCGGGACCGTTTGCCCCATCGGAGGTGTGGAATTCGGGTCCGAGTAGGCCCCTAGATTTGTATCAGTCATTCAGTGTCTCCCCGTTTAGAGTGTTGAATCCCGACCCATTTTTATGGTGCCGAGCGCAATGGCGCGTTAGCCGCGCTCTATCATGACTGGATGCTCCAGCCTGAATTCCTCTAGGTTGTTTCCGTCGCCTATGCGGTCAATGACAGTGAACAGGCCCGGCGCGCTGAGTGGCGTCAACACTCCATGCCATGTGCCTTTGTGAAAGTTTATAGCTTGCCCTGCGGCGCTTAAGAATGCGGTGATCTTCCCGGGCTTGCTGCCTAAATCCTGAGCAACGATGACCAGAAATGGATCGAAACTCATCGGGATGAAAGCCTGCGCCCCCAGCGGGTGCCGCTCCAGCAAGGTCAGCATGTAGGGAAGGGATCGGGGCGTCGCGTGAAACAAACTCAGACCTGCGCGGCCATCGCCGAAGTCCAACTGTGCGCGATCATGAAAACGACCGCATAGCCCTTCGTTGATCAGCATGTCCGGATCGCCACGACTTTCAATGACATCCCCGTAGGGGGCGAAGGCCTGCGCCGTTAAGGGCTGCGTGCGGATTACCATGGCAGCTTTGCGTGGCGGTTCACGTCCTTGTACAAAAGGTAGCGAAATGGGCCGTCCCCGGTTGCGCGGCAGGCCTGCGGGCAGAAAGCACGCAACCACATGAAGTCACCTGGGCCGACGCTGACCCAGTCTCGGTTCAATAAGTATTCAGCCGTACCTTCAATCACATATAGCCCATGCTCCATCACATGGGTTTCTTCAAAGGGGATTAAGCCACCGGGTTGGAAGGTCACTATGTTGACATGCATGTCATGGCGCAGGTCGGTGGGCTCGACAAATCGCGTGGTGGCCCATTTGCCATCTGTATCCGGCATGGAGATCGGGGCGTGGTCTTTGTCATTGGTGACGAAGGCTTCGGGACGGGGGATGCCATCCACCGGCTCGTAGCGTTTGCGCACCCAGTGAAATGTCGCTTTTGCAGCGCTGGTGTTGTGCAGCGTCCAACCTTCGCCCGCGGGCAAATAGGCGTATCCACCTTCGGTCAGCGTATGGGTGCCCATGCTGTTGCGGAGCACCAATGTGCCCTCGACCACAAAAAGCACGGCCTCGGCGTTTGTGTTATCCTCGGGGCGATCAGACCCGCCACCGGCAGAGACCTCCATGATATACTGCGAAAACGTCTCAGCGAACCCCGACAAGGGGCGCGCGATGATCCACGCCCTTGAGTTGGTCCAATGCGGAAGCGCGCTGGTCACGATATCGCGCATCACGCCGGCGGGCATGAATGCATAAGCCTCGGTGAAGATCGACGTGCCGGTCAATGTGTCGGACTGCGATGGAAGGCCAGCAGGAGGGAGGGCGTAGGTCATGGAAGCAAGTCCTTTAGGCGAAGTTGTGCGATGCGCTCTACTTGGCGGCAGGCCTCGTTGAACTCGACTTCGCTGTCGTTGAGAATGCGGCGTTGGAACGCCTCTAGGATGCTGGGTTTCGTATGGTCGCGAACAGCAATAATGAAAGGAAATCCGTGCTTTGTGGTGTATTCTTCATTCAAGTTGGTGAACGACTGGCGTTCCGCATCCGTCAGGGCATCAAGGCCCGCGCTTGATTGTTCACCGGTGCTTTCCGCGGTCAGGCGTTTGGCTGTCGCAAGCTTGCCTGCAAGATCTGGGTGCGCATCCAGCACTTCCAATCGTTCCGCAGTCGTCGCCGCTCGAAACACCCGTGCCATGGCATTCCAAAGCCCTTCGGCGCTGTTATGTGCGGGGCCCAACTCCAGCTCCCATGCGCGTTCGGCAACCCAAGGGGAATGCTCGAAAACACCACCATATGTTTCGGTGAAGATGCGCTTCTCCATCGATGCGGGGCGGGGATGCGGCGTGGCGGGGTGCTGCGCGATCCAGTGCTGCGCGATTTGCTGCCTATGCGCGAACCACACGTCGTCGTGGCTTTGCGCATAGGCGAGGAAGCGTTTCAACGCCTGTATGCGCCCAGGCCGTCCGGCCAAGCGACAGTGCAACCCGATGGACAACATCTTCGGAGCCCCATCACAGCCTTCCTCATAGAGCGCGTCAAAACTGTCACGCAAATAGGTTTCAAACTGGTCGCCTGAATTGAAACCCTGCGGCGTGGCAAAGCGCATATCATTGCAATCCAACGTGTAGGGCACCACCAGTTGGTCCCGATCTTCAAAGCGCAAATAATAGGGCAAGTCATCCGCGTAGCTGTCAGCCACATAGTCGAACCCCCCGTGCTCGGACGCCAAGCGTAGGGTATTCTCGGAGCTGCGCCCTGTGTACCACCCCTTTGGGGCCTCTCCCACGACTTCCCGATGCAATTTGATCGCGGCCTCCATATCGGCCCGCTCGTCCTCCGCAGAGAAGTCTTTGTAGTCAATCCATTTCAACCCGTGAGATGCGATTTCCCATCCCGCGTCTTTCATCGCCGCGACTTGCTCTGGTGCGCGCGCCAGCGCGGTGGCCACTCCGTAGACCGTGACAGGCAGATCTTTCAGCAACCGGTGCAACCGCCAGAAACCTGCACGAGCGCCATATTCATAGATGGATTCCATATTCGCATGGCGCTGCCCAGACCAAGGGCTGGCCCCGACGATTTCAGACAGGAAGGCCTCGGAGGCCGTGTCCCCATGCAAAATGCAGTTTTCACCACCTTCCTCATAGTTAACGACGATTTGCACAGCAATTTTGGCCCCATTTGGCCAATTGGCGTTCGGCGGGGTGGCCCCATGACCGCGCATATCGCGTGCATAACGTTTCATCGCTATCTCCCTGAATTCACTGCTACATCATTTAGTGGGTCGTGTGTTTCAAATTTAATTTGAAAGACTGTTCGTACGAAACCCCAATTTACCGTGTCACAGGGCCTGCCACCAGTAGGGGCAGAGCAGATTACCTTGCCCGACGTCGCAACCTATGGTGTCATTGGATATGTCAAACAGCACAGCCCCCACCGCATCACCTCGCCCTGAAATTGGAACCGTCACCCTGTGGGAGCTGTTCCGCGCCTTGCGCGAAGGGTGGCGGGATTTTCTTCGCGCACCGGTCTACGGGGTCTTCTTTTCGGCGTTCTATGTGCTGTGCGGGGCAGGGCTGACCTTTTGGGGGGCCGGAACATTCACGTGGACACTGGTGCTGGCCTTGGGGTTCCCGATCTTTGCACCGTTTGCTGCGGTTGGTCTCTATGAGGTGAGCCGTCGCTTGGAGGCGGAAGAGCCGCTGGGCTGGGGCTCCGTTCTGTCTGTCGTATGGGCCGAGCGGGGACGGCAATTGCCGTGGATCGGGGCGTTGTTGGTGATCATCGTGCTGTTCTGGAGCTTCTTTGCTCATATGTCGCTGGCCCTGTTTTTGGGCAATATGCAGCTGATCAACGTCACAACGTCATGGGAGGTCTTTCTATCGCCAAACGGCATGGCGCTCATCGCGTTTGAGGTTGCGGTCGGTGGGGCTGTGGCCCTTTTGACCTTTGCGATCACCGTGGTGTCGATGCCCCTGCTGTTGGACCGCGAGATCGACTTCATGACGGCCATGGCCATCTCCGTTCGCACAGTCCTGCGCAATCGCGCGGTTATGTTGCTGTGGGCAGGGATGATCGCGTTGTTGCTGCTGTTGGCTATGGTGCCGATGTTTCTAGGCCTGTTCTTGGCCTTGCCGGTTTTGGGCCACGCGACATGGCATATCTACCGTCGCGCGCTGTTTACTCCGATGTAGGGGGCGCGCAGACTTTGTAGAAGGCTTCGAGGGCACTATCCACATGCTCGTTAATCTGCTTGCGCGTGGGCTGGGGTAGAATTCCGGTGATCCGACGGGTTTGTAAGTCGCCAATCAACAGGTAGGAAAACCACACGGCGGCCTGCTCGTCGCTCGGAGGAGCGATCAGCCCGCCTTCACGCAGCGCAGTCATAAGGTTCACCAGCCTTGGGAAGACCTTCTCGCGCCCCCCGCGCGAAATGGCAGCTCCAAGCTTGCCGCTGGAATCTGCGGCTGCCGCACGGTTGATCGTCACAGATGTGTCGCCCAATACAACGGTCAGCAATGTGCGCCCAACGTCTCGCAAGGCCTCTTTTGGGGGAAGGTCGTCTGTGGCAACCTTATCCATACGCTTTTCAGTTTCGGCGGCAACGGATTTGACGACCTCCAGAAACAACCTTTGTTTGTCTCCATACCAGCGATACAGGGTCTCATTGGAGGCCTTGGCAGCCTTGGCGATGTTGAGCATCGAGGCGGCCTCATAGCCGCGTTTGCGTAGGAGTTCGAGAGCCGTGGCCTCGATTTCGGCGCGGCGCTGATCTTTTAACTTTTCGCGCATGGCTTTCCCCCCTTACGCCTTGTTGGCGTTATCGAGCATATCCTGAGCGTTAAGTAAAGGTTTCCAAGGGGTTGAGGGGGAGTGGACCTTACGTCAACTTCGACGTGGCCCTCCGCTGCAGAACCGTCGCGCGGATGAAAGCCGCGATGAAAGTTGCTGTCATGAGCAACACAATGGTCGGGGCAGGAGCGCTATCAAGGAAGAAGCTGGCATAGACGCCCAAAAAGGAGCATGCCGTCGCGATCCCCATCGACAGCCACAACATGACACCGAACCGCTTGGTCAAAAGGAACGCGATAGCACCGGGGGCCACAAGGAACGCAATGGCAAGGATGATACCCACCGCCTGAAGCGCTGCGACGACCGTAAGGGAAATAGCCGCCAATGTGCCGAAATGCAGCAAGCGCACGGGTAGCCCTTGGGCGCGGGCCTGTTGCTCATCGAAGGCCTGCAGCAGCAAGTCGCGCCAGAACACCGCTATCGCCCCCGTGACCAAGACCGCAATCCCCCCAGTGGCCCACATATCCGCAGGCCCGATCCCCAACATATTGCCAAACAAGATGTGATCGAGATGCACCTCACTCTCGATTTTGGTGTACATGACGACACCCAAGCCAAACATGCCAGAGAAGACCACCCCCATCACCGTGTCGCGTTTGACCCGTGAGTTCTCGTCTATCCAGCCGGTCAGGGCCGCACAGGCCATTCCCGCCCCGAATGCGCCAATGCCCAGCGGTATGCCAAGCACATAGGCCAGCACCACGCCGGGAAGCACAGCATGCGAAATCGCATCGCCCATCAGTGACCAGCCCTTAAGGACCAAGAAGCACGACAGCACCCCCGCAGGCACCGCAAGCAGCACAGAGATAATCATAGCGTTGGTCATGAAGGGAAGGACGAAGGGCAGACACCACTCTGCGTCACATTGGGTCAGCCACACCATTACGCGGCCTCCCGCGCGCGGGCACGGGCCGCCAACAACCCATGCTTCGGCGCAAATATGAACGCCACCAGAAACAACAGCGTTTGCAAGCAGACGATCACCCCACCCGTCGCGCCATCGAGAAAGTAGCTGACATAGGCCCCGACAAAGGACGTCAGGGTGCCGATGGCAACCGAGATCATCAAAAGGCTGGGGAAGCGGTCGGTCAAAAGATAGGCGGTCGCCCCGGGGGTGACGACCATCGCAATGACCAAGAAGGCGCCGACAGTCTGCATAGCGGCCACAGTGGAGGCCGACAGCAGGGTAAAGAAGATGATCTTCAAAATGTCGGGGCGCAACCCGATAGAGCGCGCGTGGCTTTCGTCAAAGAAGGTCACCATCAGGTCGCGCCACTTGGCCAGCAACACGATCAGCGAGACGCCTCCGATCAACGCGAGTTGCAAGATGTCAGCGGGGGAAATGGCCAACACATTGCCCATAATGATGGTCTGGATGTTCACCGGAACAGGAGAGAGCGATATCATGAACAACCCCAACCCGAAAAAGGAAGTGAAGATAAGCCCGATAATGGCGTCTTCCTTCAATCCGGTGCGTTGGTTCAAAAACAGCATCGACGCGCCCGCCAATCCGCCGGAAAAGAAGGCCCCCAATGCGAAAGGCAGCCCCAACATATAGGCCGCGGCTACCCCCGGTACGATACTATGACTAAGCGCGTCGCCAATCAGCGACCAGCCCTTGAGCATCAGATAGGACGACAAGAAGGCGCAAACAGCCCCGACCAAGGCCGACACCCACATGGCGTTCAACATATAGGTGTAGGTGAAGGGCTCCCAAAGGGTATCGATCATGAGGCATCTGCCTCTTCGTCTTCATCGTCATGGTGGTCGTAAATAACGAAGGGGCGCTCATCATCGGAAATAACCGTGAGGCGGCGTTTGTCTTCCTCGTCGTCATGTAGGTCGGCACCTTGCATCACGAAGTGGCGCAATACACCACCAAAGGCCAATTCAAGGTTCTTGCGGGTGAAGATGTCTTCTGTCGGCCCATGGGCCAGCACGGTGCCTTTGATCAAAATGGTGCGGTCGCAGAACTCAGGTACCGAGCCAAGATTATGGGTGGAGACCAGCATAACGCGCCCTTCGTCGCGCATCTCGCGCAACAAGGCGATGATTGCATCCTCGGTTTGGACGTCTACGCCGGTGAACGGCTCATCTAGCAAAACCACGCGGCTGTCTTGTGCCAATGCGCGTGCAAGAAACACCCGCTTCTTCTGGCCGCCGGATAGCTCGCCGATTTGGCGGTGGCGAAAGTCGAGCATATTCACCCGAGCCAGCGCCTTTTCAACCATCTTGTGATCTTCCGCGCGGGGGATGCGAAAGAAGCCCATATGGCCGTAGCGGCCCATCATCACCACATCTTCAACCAATACGGGAAAGGTCCAGTCGACTTCCTCGGCTTGGGGGACATAGGCGACGGTGTTGGCGCGCAGCGCATCCCCCACGGTGCCCCCCAAAATAGAGATGGCGCCAGAGGAGGTGGGCACAAACCCCATGATTGCCTTGAATAGCGTAGATTTGCCCGACCCGTTCACCCCCACAAGTGCGGCGATGGTGCCCTTTGGCAGGGCGAAACTTGCATCGCGCAGTGCCGTGTGCCCGTTGCGGTAGGTAACGGTGATGCCTTCGGCGCAAAGGCCTGCGGCGGCGTCAGGCTGGCTGCCAAAACTCACTTCTCAAGCCCGTTCGCGACAGTTTCCACAGTGACCCGCAAAAGGTCCAGATAGGTAGGGACCGGCCCGTCCGCTGTGCTGAGGCTATCGACGTAAAGCACACCTCCGTAAGCCGCCCCTGTTTCGCGCGAAATCTGCTCTGCCGGCGCTGCGGATACTGTGCTTTCGGAGAAGACCACCTTGATGTTGTTGTCGCGCACGGCATCGATCAGATCGCGAACTTGCTTCGGGGTGCCTTGGGCATCGGCATTGATGGGCCATAGGTAGAGTTCCTTAAGCCCCAGATCGCGGGCAAGGTAGGAGAACGCGCCCTCAGATGTCACCAACCAGCGCTTGTCCTCGGGTAAAGCGTTGATGCGGTCTTTCAATGGACCGAGTGCGGCAAGGATCTCGCCCTTATAGGCCTCTGCGTTGGCGCGGTAGGCTTCGGCATTTTCGCTGTCATGCTCGATGAAGGCGGCGGCAATGTTGTCGACATATATTAAAGCCGCATCGACGGACATCCACGCGTGGGGGTTGGGCTTTCCGGAGTAGGGGCCTTTGGCGATGCCCATGGGCTCTACCCCTGCTGAGACCACGGCAGAGGGCACATCAGATAGGTTGCGAAAGAACTGCTCGAACCACAGTTCCAGGTTCAACCCGTTCCAAAGAACCAGATCGGCGTTCCGAGCGCGCAGGATGTCACGCGGGGTGGGCTCGTAATTGTGGATCTCGGCACCGGGTTTGGTGATGCTTTCTACGATTGCGGTGTCCCCAGCAACCCGAGAGGCCATATCCGCGATCACGGTAAATGTTGTGACAGCTTTAAACTTATCTGCGGCGCTGGCGGGAAGCACGCTGAGGGCGATCGCGAACAAGGAGGGGATAATCTGGCGCATTGGTAATGGCTCCGGCCTTACTGGGAGGGGGTCCATTGCTATATGCGAGTCGTTTGCAAGAGAGTCAAGTTAGTTGCGAATTGTTCGCAATAGAGTGATCGCGGCAAAACGAGCCCGAAGAGGGGTCAAACCATAGCTTTTCCCGAGAAATCCTCGAAACGTTCGGTGGTCTCCGTCAACTTTGCCTCAAAGTGCTCTATCATGGGCATGGCGAACGGCTCTATGCCCTTGCTCCAAACCGGCCCATCGTAAAACAAATCCTTAATCCGGTCGCGCTCTGCCAAGGAAGAGAACGCCCGCATCCAATGAACCTTGTCGGGGTTTTCAAGGTCTCTCAAGGGGCCGAAGACCAGCATTCCGGCGTCTCGCAGCGCTGGGCGGTTGGTTTGCTCGAAGAACTGAATGAATTCCTCACGCAGGCCGCTCTTTAGGGTGTAGTGGCGTATTTCCAAGATCATGATGGCGCTTCATCACAACTCAATAGAGCTGCCGACGTTCCTTAAGTTGTCTCAGCGTATAGCTTTTCCGGATCAAGCCCCAATCCCCTTGCTGGAAATGCCGATCTTGCGGCAGGCATCTAACCCCGCAAATTTGATGGCTTTCGGCTTTATCGGGCAGATTTACCCAAAATCGACCACCCGGCGTGGCAATGTAGCCAATCAGGCCTTCGTCAATATCTGCAGCTAAGTCGGAGAAAGACGGAACCTCGCTATCGGCCTCATGATCATAGGCCCCATGGGTGTGATAGGACGCCAACGCCACGATATCTTGCCCGCGAAACTCATGTGGCAGGCAGCTATCAGCGCGGCCTTTGCGCGGGCGGGTCGCAACAATCGCCCCGTCTTTGTTGCGTCCCAAAAGCCCGCAGAACTCACGGCCAGTGCTAAAGCTACGACTTTGCAGTCCCGTAAGAACCTGTTGAGCCGCGGCCCGAAGACGCTTGTCTTCGCCAAGGCGCAAAGTGTCTGCGGCGGCTATGCCGTGCAATGTGAATAGCAAACTTGTGCAGAACAGAAGATGTTTCATGAAGAGAGGCTAGACCAGAGCATCGCCCGCTGTCCAATTAAACTGTGGGGCGCTAGGATGGCGACAAAGATTCCCCCAAGAGGCACAGACTTTCCATGAGCTATGTTATCCCTCCCGCAGCGCAAGCATCAGTCGCAGTCGACGGAACGTCCGACCGTTTTCCGGTCCGTCGTATCTTCTGTGTGGGGCGCAACTACGCAGAACACATCCGCGAAATGGGCAATGACGAACGGGACCCGCCATTCTACTTCACCAAACCGGCGGATGCGGTCGTCGAGACGGGCACTCAGATACCCTATCCTGTGGCGACCACGGACCTACATCATGAAGTGGAACTAGTGTTGGCAATTGGTGCCGGTGGGGCAAACATAGCCCCCGAGGCGGCGCTGGGCCACATTTGGGGCGCAGCGGTGGGCATCGACTTTACGCGAAGAGACTTGCAGGCGCAGGCCAAGGCCGCAGGCCGGCCATGGGACATGGCAAAAGGGTTTGACCGCTCCGCGCCTATCGGGGCGATTTTGCCATTGGAACAGGCCGGGCCTTTGAAAAACGGCGCAATCAGCATGTTGGTGAATGGCGAGACCCGACAGACCGGTGATTTGTCGCAAATGATCTGGCCGGTCGCAGAGTGTGTGGCGCATCTCTCGACATTGGTCACGCTGGCCCCGGGGGATTTGATCATGACCGGAACACCCGCCGGAGTGTCGGCCGTGGGGCGCGGTGACCTGTTGGAGGCGCGCATCGACGGACTGCCGGTGCTGACACTGCAAATCGCGGCATAAAGCGGCAACGACTGCATGAGGCGCCCAAAGTGATGCGGCCCCGTCATCCGCCGATCAAGGAACGCCCCCTTCGGGCAAGATGACGTCCCCTGTTTTAGTGCGCCTGCATTTGCGCCGAGATTTCCGCAGGGGTAAGCGAGGCGGGGAAATACGTGGGCCAATTGGTCAACTCCTTCAACAAAGCCGCGCGGTCATCGCCCCAATATAGGTGATAGTGGTCAGAAGGTTCTGGCGCGATCTTATGGTCACTAAACTGGAAGAAATCTGGTGCATCGGGATCTCCACCGACCTTTTGGAATACGAAGCGGACACCTCGCCGACCAGAATCGTAGGTCAAAACCTCAAAGCCGTCGTCTTCGTATTGGCCCTGAACCGATCCGCCTTTGCGGAAGAAGGTCGCCGTATCGCCTTGGAACAAGATGCGGTCCACATCGGTTGCATATCCTGTAGAGTAATAAGCTTTGTATTCGTCAAAGGTCTTCTGGCCGTGCTCTGCCTTGTGACGCATCACGTCATCCAAATTTCCATTTTGCAACAAAGGGTAGACAGACTGCCAGTCACCGGCCCAGTCGGACAAGGGGCGTGGCTGTATCTGGGCGTCGTCGAAGATGCCTTTGTAGATGTCGTCAGCGGTATGGCTATGGGTGTGGGTTGGCTTTTTGGTTTCTGCGGCAAGTGTCGAGGTCGTAGCTACTATACCCAAAAGGGCGAGGATGCTGATGAAGTTGGAGGGTGTAGACATTATAGAAGGGTCCAATCTTGGTGGGGGTAAAGGGAGTGATTCGATATGTTATACTATAACAAGTGAGGTGCTACCGCATCGCCCAACCACCAGCAACTTGAAATTCTACGATCTTGCCTTGAACTGGATTAGAACCTTTGACACAGGATGTATGAAATTCTGGAAGGGCGTCTGAACCGGCAGCCTTTTCCTACGCTGACCGCTTGGAGCGCCACTATGACCATCACCCATCTTGTTACCCATTCCGGCGGCTTTCACGCCGATGAGTTGCTGTCATCCGTCGTGCTGACCCGTTTGTTCCCACAGGCTGAACTGCTGCGCAGTCGGGACAAGCAGGTGATTGCGCCTGCTCCGAACAAGATTATCTATGACGTGGGCGGTGCCTATGACGCCGAAGCACAAATCTTCGATCACCATCAGCGCCCCGGTCCTTTGCGCGAAGAGGGGGAGCCCTATAGCTCTTTCGGGTTGATTTGGGCGCATTACGGACGGGATTACCTGACAGCACTGGACGTACCTGCGGAAGATCAAGAGGTAATTCACGCCAAGTTTGATGCCAAATTCGTGCTGCCAATCGACTTGTTGGACAATGGCGCGATGGAGCCATCGGTGGCAGGCCCGCTTTCCATTTTGACGCTGCCTTCGCTTTTGGGAAGCCTGAAGCCTGTGTTCGATGACGCCTCACCAACCGCGGATGACGATGCATTCATGAACGCCCTGCCGATTGCACGCAGCTTTATCGAGGCGCAAATCCGGAATTTTGCTGCCAAAGCACGCGCGGCAGGGCTTGTGAGGGAAGCGATCGCGGCGGCGGGCGCCTCTGCGATTTTGGAGTTGCCGATGGGAATGCCTTACCGCTCCGAGTTGGATAAAGCCGAAGCCGACCATATCTTGTTTGTCGTGACACCACGAGGCGATGACTGGACCTTGGGGGGGATCAAATTGTCAAACGACACCTTTGAGCAGCGCGCGGATTTGCCTGAGGCTTGGGCGGGCCTCACGGATGCTGACCTCGAAGCTGCCAGCGGTGTGAAAGGCGCGAAATTTTGCCACACTGCCCGCTTTATCGCGGTCGCCAACTCTCGCGAGGCGATTTTGGAAATGGCCAATTTAGCGGTGCAAGAAGCGCAGTGACGTCTTGTTAACCCAACTCGAAATGCTTCAGCAGTAAAAGCCGCTTTGCAGCAGATGGTTGCGCTCAACTGTCAAAACAGGGCATTTGAGGCGCATAAGTTGGAAAGTGTCGAATGGCGGAACAGAAATTCATATCGAAGCAAGTGGCTAGCACTGTGACCACAGCCGCACGCTTTAGCGTGGCCCCGATGATGGACTGGACGGACCGTCATTGCCGGTATTTTCATCGCCTGATATCGAAGAACGCGTTGCTGTATACCGAAATGGTAACTGCTCCGGCATTGGTTCGCGGTGGGGCGGTGCATCTGCTTGATTTCTCGCCGCAGGAGCACCCCGTGGCAGTGCAGCTCGGTGGCTCTGATCCTGCGGAGTTGGCGCAAGCGTCATTGCTCTGTGCGCAGCGGGGTTATGACGAGATAAACTTGAATGTAGGTTGCCCATCTGATCGCGTGCAGTCCGGCTTTTTCGGGGCTGTTTTGATGGAGCGCGCCCCATTGGTCGCCGAATGCGTTTCCGCAATGATCAAAGCGCAACCCGTTGAAGTTACAGTGAAATGCCGCATTGGAGTGGATGACCAAGACCCGGAAGTTGTGCTGCCGGATTTCCTAAGCCGTGTCCGTGATGCAGGTGTCAGCCGCGTGACAATCCATGCCCGCAAAGCATGGTTGCAAGGGCTAAGCCCCAAGGAAAACCGTGATATTCCGCCGTTGGACTATGACATCGTGCACCGGATGAAAAAGGCCTTTCCTGATATGCATATCTCGCTCAACGGCGGGTTGGATGGGCTCGAAGCTGGGCTGCCGCATCTGGAAACTCTCGATGGGCTGATGTACGGGCGCGCGGCTTATCATCAGCCTTGGGATATTTTGCGCGATGTGGACGAATTGGTCTTTGGCGCGCCCCGTCAAAGTAAAACCCGCGTTGATGTGGTGCATGAAATGCTCCCCTATATTGATCAACATGTGGAAGCGGGCGGAAAGCTGGGGCAGGTTGCGCGCCATATGTTGGGGCTTTTCGCTGGGCAACCTGGGGCGCGGGGATGGCGGCGCACGCTTTCAGATGGGGCCCACCGCGCGGGTGCGGGCAGCGCCTTGGTGCTCGAAGCGTTGGAATCGGTGCAAGAAGCCGCCTAGCCAAATGCTGGGCGCGTCGGGGCCATATCTTTCAGCGGCGACTGCCGCTGAAGGTGGTGTTGTTCGAAATTTCCAAACCTGCTTTGGTCAGTTTTTCTACTTCAAAGGGGGCGTCTGGAACAGCCAGACCTTCATGCCGCCATGCGGTACGGCTTCGCTTTGAGAGAGGGGCAAACCAGTGGCCTTGGCCAAACCGGGTTCTGAGGTGACAAGCGCCACCCGCCAACCTTTGAAATGCGCTTTCATCACTTTTCCAAAGGTGCCGTATAGCGCGAACAATTGCTTCTTGTCCCCGATCCGCCCACCGTAAGGCGGGTTCACGATGACCAACCCCGCATCGCCTTCGGGGCGGGTCAACTCTGCCAAAGGGAGGCACTGGAAGTCGCAAAGTGCCGAGACCCCTGCGCGGTTCGCATTGCCACTTGCCCCCTTGATAGTGCCCGCATCGCGGTCCGAGCCAAACAATCGCGCAGGGCCTTTGACGAGATTGACCGAGCGCCGCAATGCCGCGTAATCCACGTCGTCAAAACTCGCCAAGGCCTCAAAGGCAAAGCTGCGCGAGCGGCCTGCTTGCAAGTTTTCGGCAATTTCTGCCGCCTCAATGATGAAGGTGCCAGAGCCGCACATCGGGTCCAAAACCGGCTCAACCCCGTCGTATCCGGCTTGACGCAGAAACAATGCGGCCATGTTTTCGCGCATGGGCGCTTTGCCCACGGCCTCCTTATGGCCGCGTTTGTGCAGGCTTTCGCCTGAGGTGTCGACGCTGAGGGTGACGATGTTTTGCTCAATGCGAATTTTAAGGGTGACGTCGCCGTCTGGGGACGGTGTCATGCCATGCTTCTTCAGCGCCCGTTCAACCCGTTCGGTGGCCGCGCCCGCGTGGTAAATTTTGGACCGTTTGCATGTGGCCTCCACCCGAACCGTGGTTCCGGAGTAAAACGTCTCGTCCCACGGGAATTCATCCGCGCGGTGATCCAGCCCCGCAAGGCTCATGGCGCGAAACGACCCGATGCGCGCCAACACTTTCGTGGCGCCGCGTAGTTCCAGATTAAGCCGCCAGACATCCGCCCAATTGCCCATCATGGTCACGCCACCTGGGCCATAACGCGCGTCCTTGTAGCCCAAGGCGCGGAACTCCGGCAGCAAAGCAGGTTCCAACCCCGGAGGGGCCACGGCGAAGATTTCAATCAGATCATCAGTCATGGCCCCGTCCATAGGGCCATGGGCCGCAAGACGCTAGCCAATACGCGATTTTCGCCCGCCGCGACGCTTCTTCAAACGCCCCACACGGCTGGGTAGCTCTTTCATCAGCTCGGCGCGGTCTTCATTGGACATGCGTCCCCAAGCGGCAATTTCGTCAATGCTGCGCAAACATCCGGTGCAAATGCGCTCTGCCGGATGAACGACGCAGATGTTGATGCATGGGCTTTGCACCTCGTCGCGTTTCCAAATGTCGTCGCTCATGGGTTGGCCTTTATGTGGCGGATGCGGTCTAGCGCTCCTTGCAAGATAAACCCTGCGGCGACGTGATCAATGACCTCGGCGCGACGTTTTCGGGATGTATCCGCCTCCAACAAGGCCCGTTCGGCCGCAACGGTGGAAAGGCGCTCGTCCCAAAAGGTGATCGGCAGCTCTGTCAGGCGCGATAGATTGCGTGCGAAGGCGCGGGTGGATTGAACACGTGGCCCTTCGGATCCATCCATGTTCAATGGCAGCCCCAGCACGATCCCCGCGATGTCGCGTTTGTCCATGATGGTGATCAATGCGGCGGCATCTACGCCAAATTTCTTTCGCTTGATGGTTTCCAACGGGGTGGCCACCGACATGAAACTATCCGAGACCGCCACCCCTAAGGTCACCGTTCCCAAATCCAGCCCGACGATCGGGCGCATGTTAGGCAAGGCGTCTGAAAACGCAGTTATGTCGTCGTAGATTTCGCCCATTTCATCCCCGTATTTGCCTCCCCCCAGATAGGGGCAGTCCGTGCCAAAAGTCCATCGTTGCCTGTCGCTTTTGCGCCCCCCACAAGCCTGCGTGTCGCAACTAGGTCGTGATATGCCGAAACCGACGGGACGTGCGCCCCGTCGATACGTCAAAACGGGCACAACTTTGCCGCCCCAGGGGACCTTTTGTCATGAAACGCTATTCAGCCTTTGCCATCGCCCGTGAAGCCTTTCGGTTTCACTCAGGCTGGGAGCGCGCGTGGCGCTCGCCTGCGCCCAAGAAGAAGTACAAAGTCATTGTCATCGGGGCAGGCGGGCACGGGTTGGCGACCGCCTATTACTTGGGCAAAAACCACGGCATCACCGATGTCGCAGTTATCGAGAAAGGCTGGCTTGGCGGCGGCAACACAGGGCGCAACACGACGATTATTCGTTCCAACTACCTGCAAGACCCGTCGGCGGCGATCTACGAGAAAGCCCGCTCCCTCTATGAGACCATGTCGCAGGACCTCAACTACAACGTGATGTTCTCGCCGCGTGGGGTCCTCATGCTGGCCCAAACCCACCACGAGGTGCGGGGCTACCAGCGGACGGCCTATGCCAACGCGCTGCAAGGAGTGAAGACGGAATTCATCGACGCGCAGACGGTTAAAGAAATCTGCCCGATCATGAACATTGACGGCCCGCGCTATCCGGTGCTGGGCGGGTTGTTCCAAGCGCGCGGCGGCACCGCGCGCCATGATGCGGTGGCTTGGGGGTACGCACGCGCCTGCTCCGACATGGGCATGGACATCATCCAGCAGTGCGAAGTCACCGGAGTGACCCGCGAAGGGGGCGAGGTCAAAGGTGTGACCACAACCAAAGGCGACATTGCCTGCGAAAAGCTGAGCATCGTTGTCGCGGGAAATTCCAGCCATGTGGCTGAAATGGCGGGGTTCCGGTTGCCGATTGAATCCGTGGCCTTGCAGGCGCTGGTCTCCGAGCCGATCAAGCCCTGCATGGACATCGTCGTGATGGCCAATACGGTTCACGGCTACCTGTCACAATCCGACAAAGGCGAAATGGTGATCGGCGGTGGCACTGACGGGTACAACAATTACACGCAACGCGGCTCGTTCCAACATGTCGAGGAGACGGTGCGCGCGCTGATCGAGACCTTCCCAATGCTGTCACGCTTGAAGATGTTGCGCCAATGGGGCGGCATCGTCGACGTCACAGGGGACCGATCGCCAATCCTGTCCAAAACCCCGCTTGGCAACTGTTTCATCAACGCGGGCTGGGGAACGGGCGGCTTCAAGGCGATCCCGGGGTCCGGTTGGGCGATGGCAGAGCTGGTCGCCACCGGCCACTCGCCGTTGACTGCCGAATTCGGCTTGGACCGCTTCAAAGAAGGTCGCTTCATCGACGAATCCGTCGCAGCAGGGGTGGCGCATTAAGATGCAGGGACAAACAGATATCCACTCACGCGGGAGCACCTCATGCTGATCCTTGAATGCCCATACTGCGGCGTAGAAGCCGAAGAAACAGAGCTGCATGCAGGCGGTCAGGCGCATATCAAGCGTGAAACCGTTGGCTCGGATGATGACGCGTTTGAGCATTACCTGTTCTCGCGGGCCAACCCACGTGGCGTGCATCTGGAACGTTGGCGTCACGCGAATGGCTGCGGCAAGTGGTTTCACGCCGCCCGCAGCACGACCACGCTTGAGGTGTTTGGCACATATTCTGCACAAACCTTTGAGCCGCCAAAGGCCATCGTCGATGCGATCACCGCCAAGCATCCGAATTGGTCGTTCGATCAGTGGAAAGACCTGTCATGATCCGTCACCGCACTTCCAAGAAGGCCCAATGATATGAGCACCAGATTACCGACCGGTGGCCGACTGCTAAACACATCCAAGCAGATCTCGTTCAAGTTCAACGGCAAGCAATTGCGCGGGGTAGAGGGCGACACGCTGGCCTCGGCGCTATTGGCGAACAATCAAATGCTGATGGGGCGCTCGTTTAAATATCACCGCCCGCGCGGTGTTGTGGCGTCCGGCGCGGAAGAACCCAATGGTCTGGTGAACCTTGGTCAGGGCGGGCAGTTCGAGCCCAACGCCCGCGTCACCACAACCGAGCTGTTTGAAGGGCTGATTGCGGAAAGCCAAAACCACTGGCCCTCATTGGAATTCGACGTGGGCGTGGTCAACAATTACGCGTCACGGATGATGCCTGCGGGGTTCTACTACAAAACCTTCATGACGCCGGCCCCTGCGTGGAAGCATGTTTTTGAACCCTTCATTCGTCGCGCCGCCGGATTGGGCAAAGCACCGAAAGACCGCGACGCTGATCGCTATGAGCATTTTTATGCTTTCGTGGATGTTCTGGTCATTGGCGGGGGGATCGCAGGCCTGCAAGCTGCCAAAGCCGCAGGCGAGGCTGGCGCTAAAGTTTTGCTGGTTGAGCAGACAGCCCATTGGGGTGGTCGCGCCCCAGTTGATGGGGCCGAGATCGACGGTATACCGGCCAGCGAATGGGTGAATAACACCCTGCAATATCTTGATAGAATGGACAATGTATCGGTTCGCGCCCGCGTGATGGGGGCAGGGGTATATGATCACGGCTATGTCACGCTTTACGAGCGACTGAGCGACCATGCCCCAACCCAAGACGCCCCACGGCATCGCCTGTGGCGGGTGCGCGCGGGTCAAACCATCACCGCAACCGGCGCGATTGAACGTCCCTTGGCATTTGCTGGCAACGACATTCCTGGGGTGATGTTGGCCTCGGCTGTGCGTGACTATGCCACCAATTTTGGCGTCAGCATTGGGGACCGCACTGTGGTTGTGACCAATAACGACGATGCCTACCGGACAGCGATCACCTTGAAGAACGCGGGCTTGGACATCCCCGTTATCCTAGATGCTCGTGCAACGGGGGGCGGGGCGTTGGCTGATGACGCCCGCGCATTAGGTATCCGTGTAGAAAACGGCAAAGCCATCGCCAAGGTGAAGGGCGCCAAGCGGGTCACTGCGGTGGACATATGCGCCTATGCGGGGGAAGGCAGCTCTCTTGAGACGATCGAATGTGACGCGGTTGCCATGTCCGGCGGTTGGTCTCCGGTTGTGCATCTGTGGTCTCATTGCGGTGGCAAACTGATTTGGGACGAAGAGCAGGCTCATTTCCGCCCCAACGCAGAGGCGGCACCGGCTGGGGCAAACGGAGAGGCGTTCGTTCTTACGGCGGGGATCGCCAATGGGGCGATGGACAGTGCCGCGGTGCTGCGTGACGCTGACACGGCGGGAAAACGGGCAGCGGAACTCTTGGGCTTCAAGCCAACAAAGAACGCCCCGCCAAAGGCGCGCGCCGAAGAGATGGCGCCGCTTATGCCCGTTTGGAAAATGCCACAGGGCGCAGGCTATAAGCTACGCTCCAAAATGTGGCTGGATTATCAGAACGATGTGAAGGTCTCTGATGTGCAACTTGCTGCCCAAGAGGGCTACGAGAGCGTCGAGCACACGAAACGATACACCACAATCGGCATGGCGACAGATCAAGGTAAGTTGAGTAACATCAACGGCTTGGCTATTCTTGCGGACAGCTTGAATGCCCCGATCCCTGCCGTGGGGACGACGACTTTCCGCCCCCCCTATACGCCAATTTCTATGGGGTCGATCGCTGGTGAAGCCTCAAACGAGTTGTTCCAGCCGATCAACAAAACACCGCTTCATGCTTGGGGTGAAGACAATGGTGCCGATTGGGAACCCGTAGGTCACTGGCGGCGCGCCTATTGCTATCAACGTGATGGCGAAACGGTAGAGCAGGCGGTTCACCGTGAGGTGTTGGCGACCAGAAACAGCCTTGGGCTGCTGGATGCCTCGACCCTTGGTAAGATCATCGTCAAAGGGCCGGATGCGGGCAAGTTCCTCGACATGCTTTACACCAATATGATGTCCAACCTGAAACCTGGAAAGTGCCGCTACGGGTTGATGTGCACGGAAAACGGGTTCTTGACGGATGACGGGGTTGTCGCGCGCATAGATGACGACACTTGGTTGTGCCACACGACGACCGGTGGTGCGGCGCGTATCCACGGGCATATGGAAGAATGGTTGCAAACCGAATGGTGGGACTGGAAGGTCTATACGGCCAATGTCACCGAACAATATGGCCAGATCGCGGTGGTGGGGCCGAATGCACGCAAGGTGCTAGAGAAGCTCAATGCGCAAGCCGGTGGTGGCATGGATGTGTCCAAAGAGGCGCTTGGCTTCATGGAATGGGCTGAAGGCAAGATCGGAGACTTCGACGCCCGCGTTTTCCGGATTTCATTCTCTGGAGAGTTATCCTTCGAGATCGCAGTGCCCGCCAGCCAAACCCGCGCCTTTTGGGATGCGTTGCATGAGGCAGGGGCCGAATTTGACGCAACGGCCTATGGGACGGAGGCGTTGCATATTTTGCGCGCCGAAAAAGGCTTCATCATGATCGGGGATGAAACCGATGGCACGATCATCCCGCAAGACCTTGGGTTGAACTGGGCCTTGTCCAAGAAGAAAGACGACTATCTTGGCAAGCGCGCTCAGCAACGCATCCATATGACGGATCCGAGCCGTTGGCAGCTTGTGGGGTTGGAAACGCTTGACGGGTCGACCTTGCCTGATGGGGCCTATGCGGTCGCGGATGGCAAAAACGTCAATGGTCAACGCAATACGCAAGGGCGGGTAACCTCGACCTATCACTCGCCAACCTTGGGCAAAGGAATTGCCATGGGGCTGGTGCTCAATGGGCCGGACCGGATGGGAGAGGTGATCAATTTCCCCGCCTTGGACGGAACCGCTGTAGAGGCGAAAATCGTCAGCGCAGTATTTTACGACCCTGAAGGGGAAAAGCAAAATGTCTAATGCAGTCAGCGCCTTGCAAGGAGCCCGCTTCGAAGGTTTCGCGACAATCACCGAAAGCGGGTTGCGGGGAATGATCACGTTGCGCGGCGATCTTGCGTCCTCAGCGGTGAAATCGGCAGTGAAGGCAGCCACGGGATTGGCCGTGCCGACCCAAAGGCAATTCGCAACAGCCGATGAGCACGGCGTTGGCTGGATGTCCCCAGACGAATTGCTGCTCATGGTTCCCTATGAGAAAGCGCCGGAGATCACGGCCCGACTGGCCGCGGCGTTGGAAGGGGAACACGCATTGGTCGTCAATGTCTCTGATGCAAGGGCCGTCTTTTCCATTGAAGGGCAATCTGCACGCGAGGTACTGGCAAAGCTGTCGCCGGTTGATGTCTCGCAAGAGAGCTTTCCCGAAGGCACGCTCCGTCGGACAAGATTGGCGCAAACCGCCGTCGCCTTTTGGGCGAAAGGCAAAAATGCGTTTGAATTGATTTGTTTTAGGTCAGAGGCTGGATATGTTTTTGATGTATTGAGCATGTCTGCGCGAAAGGGATCAGAAGTTAATTTTTATTCCACCTAAAGTCCCCGAAAAAGGGCATTAACTTCCTTGCGTTTTGGATCACAGAGCAGCTATTTGTCGAGCCGTGTACTTTATAAACGGATTTTCTCGTGACCTTTAAAAAATTTTTGACGATCGCTGGATCGGCATTTTTGCTGCTTACTGAAATCGCGGCTGCGGATCAGCAAACACTGGTGAATTGCACCAAAGTTTCTGGAACATCTGGTTGGGATCCCCAAAATTTTACCTATTCGCGGGAAGGGACATCAAAAAATGTCACGGTGTCCGATCCGCTGATCTTGACCTACTTAAAAGCGCCGGTGAATGGCAAAATTCTGCGTGAAACCAACAAAAAACTGGTTTTGAGTTGGAAGGTTAAAGGAGTGCGAGATAGTCGCGGCGCCACTACGGCTGCCATGACGTTCAAAGCGACGATTGACCGATCCAATATGACTTACAAGGTTACGGTGAACCCGCTTGGATATCCTGATGTTTTCACGGGGCGTGGGAAATGCGCGGTGGTCCCTGCTTCGGAGGTGAAGGCTCTGACCTCGAAGATCAAATCTGCTGGACGGCGGGTGAAACAAAACGGCGGCATGCTCCATAGCCTTTGGAAGTCCGGAGGAAACCGGAATTTCACATGCAAAATTGGCCAACCCCGAAAGGCCTACAGCTGGTCTGCGACACAGGTTGCGGTGCAGCATAAAGCCAAATCCAAGTCTGCCACGATTGAGCTTTCCATGCGGGGACACAAATCTAAGGTGAAAGCTGCTGCAAATGTGAAGCAAAACAAAGAGTTAGTGGTCTATAGCTGGCAACAGGCCGTTGAAGACCCTCAAGGCAAAGGCTTTACAGAACCCGCAAAGGCGGTGGTAAATTACAACCTGTTTGTTGAACTTAAGTCGGGCAGGGCCTCTTTGCAGTCGTCAGCAAATCCGACGCGAAGGAAGTCGTCGTCTCGTGTTCCGGCGGATTGTCGGTAGAGTGACGTTTGATCCGTCAATGCACACGATGGAGACTTGACCAAGCTCGCCTGTGCGCTCAGGAATGGCGCATAGAAATTTTCACGACCTAACAGGGGGCCCAGACAATGGCTTTTACACTTCCCGACCTTCCGTATGCTCATGACGCATTGGCCGACAATGGCATGTCAAAAGAGACCTTGGAGTATCACCACGACCTGCACCACAACGCCTATGTGACCAATGGCAATGCTGCTATTGCTGGAACTGAGTGGGATGGCAAAACGCTGGAAGAGATCATCGTCGGCACCTATGACGCCTCTGCTGTCGCGCAAAACGGCATTTTCAACAACATCTCGCAGCTTTGGAACCACAACCAGTTCTGGGAAATGATGAGCCCGGGCAAATCCTCCATGCCATCCGAGCTGGAAGCCGCTTTGAAGGACAGCTTTGGCTCTGTCGAAGAATTCAACAAGCAGTTTTCGGCGGCGGGCGCTGGCCAATTTGGCTCTGGCTGGTGTTGGTTGGTGAAAGACACCGACGGTGGACTGAAGGTGACTAAAACAGAGAACGGCGTGAACCCGCTGTGCTTTGGGCAAACAGCCTTGCTGGGTTGTGACGTTTGGGAGCATTCCTACTACATCGACTTCCGCAACAAGCGCCCAGTGTATCTGACTAACTTCCTCGACAACCTTGTGAACTGGGAAAATGTCGCCTCGCGTATGTAAAAGACTGTGATCTCATTGTGCGCAGGCGAGGCCTGCGCGCGTGATGATTTAAAAGGGCCTTCAAGCTGTCGCTTGGGGGCCCTTTGGCGTTTTGTTGCAACTGTTGGCGCAGACGTGATTGGAGCTGTCGTCTGGTCTCTGGCATGTGTTCTTGAGTATTTTTGACCAAATGGAGACCAGCCATGCGCCTGCTTTTAAGCGTTGTTTTGTGTATCTGGGCCAGCGTGGCTCATGCGGATGTCGTGGCGCGCGAAGGTTGGGTGGTCGTCGAGACGACGAAATCCTACAGCGATTTGGTCGCGGAGGTGAAAGCCGCGGTGAAGGCCAATAAAATGGGGGTCGTGACACAAGCGGGCCCCACGGGGGCCGCAAAGGCGCGCGGCATCACCATACCGGGAAATCGCGTGATTGGCGTGTTTAACAACATTTTTGCTGTTCGCATTTTGAAGTTGTCTACGGCGGCGATGATTGAAGCCCCGATCCGCATCTATGTGACCGAGACGAATGCGGGGGCGACCTTGAGCTACAAAACCCCGTCGCATGTATTCGCCCCCTATGTACAAGAGTCCGGACCCGAGCTTGAGGCCGCCGCGTCCGAATTGGATGTGATCTTCAAGGCCATTGCTGATGATGCAACGGGTTGATAGCAGACGTTTACCTCTTGAAGGAGACCTTGATGACACAGCCGAAACGCGCCGCTGATTTTCTTGCTGAACGCCTATATGAGGCGGGGTGCCGTCATGCGTTTGGCATGCCGGGTGGGGAGGTTTTGACCCTTGTTGACGCATTGCAAAAGGCGGGAATTGAATTCGTTTTATGCAAACACGAGAACGCAGCAGGCTTCATGGCGGAAGGCGCGCACCATATGAACGGTGCTCCTGCCATTTTGGTCGCAACTGTGGGGCCGGGGGCAATGAACGGCGTGAATGCTGTGGCCAATGCGCATCAAGAGCGTGTTCCGATGATTGTGCTCACCGGCTGCGTCGATCCGGATGAAGCCCTAACTTACACGCATCAAGTGCTGGACCACCGGCGCGTATTCGACGAAATCACCAAGGCCACATTTACCCTTACGGTGGACGGGGCGGATACTGTGGCTGACAAGGCAGTGGGTATTGCAACTGAGGGGCGGGGCGGGCCGGTTCATATTGATGTGCCCATTTCGGTTGCAGATGCAACGGCGACGCCAAAGCGCCGTCGCAGGGCAACGGCCGCGCTGACTGCCCCCGCGGGGCGCGATCTGGAGCAGGCATTGTCTTGGCTGAAGGAGGCCCAACGCCCCGTGATCATTGCGGGGCTGGATGTGTTATATGACGAAAGCCATGCGGAGCTGTTACAATTCGCCGAGACTTATGGCGCCCCTGTTATCACCACCTATAAAGCCAAAGGGGTCATTCCGGAAACGCATGCGCTTGCATTGGGGGGGGCGGGCTTGTCCCCTTTGGCGGATAGCCATCTACTACCATTTGTGCGTGCGGCGGATCTGGTGATTTGCGTGGGCTATGACCCCATCGAGATGCGCCCTGGGTGGCGAGAGGTCTGGAGCCCAGATGACACCCGCGTAATCGACATTACAGCCGACCCAAACCACCACTACATGCACCAAGCGGGCTTGAGTTTTATCTGTGACACCGGCTCGGCCTTGCGTGCGTTGATGGGAGCTGGCGGCGCGAATATGTCTTGGCCGAATGGTGAAATCGAAACGGTAAAGGATGCATTGGCGCAGGCATTTCCCACCAGCGAAGACTGGGGACCTGCGGCCGTGATCGCAGAGTGTCGCGATGTTTTACCCAGTGACACTATCGCGACCGTCGACAGCGGGGCGCATCGGATTTTGCTGTCGCAAATGTGGACGTGCTTGAGCCCCAGAAGCCTACTGCAGTCTTCGGCGCTCTGTACCATGGGGTGCGCTATGCCGCTGGCAATGGGGGCAAAATATGCCGCTCCAGAGCGCACGGTCGTCAGTTTTAGCGGCGACGCGGGAGCCTTGATGGTGGCCGGAGAATGGTCGACCGCCAAGGAGCATGGGCTAAACACAATCTTTGTGGTCTTCGTGGATCGCTCCTTGGCGCTGATCGAGTTGAAACAGCGCCAACGTCAGATGGAAAATGCGGGCGTGGACTTCATGGACCATGACTTCGCAGCGATTGGACGCGGCTTTGGGGGGCAGGGGTATACTGTGACCTCGCGCGCCGAACTGCGCGATGCCTTGACGGCAGCACAGGATGCAGACACCTTCACCGTGATTGCCGCCGTTATCGATCGAAAAGCTTATGACGGGCGGATCTAGTCGCAAAAGATACCGGATTTTGACTCCCCCAAAGAGAGGTCTTTAGGACGCAATGATAGGCAGCGATATGACAGGCGCTTTGGACGGGTTAAAGGTTCTGGACTTGAGCCGAATTCTGGCGGGGCCAACATGTACTCAGTTGCTGGGGGACTTGGGGGCCGAGGTTTGGAAAATTGAAAACCCCCGCTCGGACGGGGATGACACGCGCAAATGGGGCCCGCCGTTTGTGGATGATGCGCAGGGTACGCGAACGGATTTATCCGCGTATTTTATGTGCGCCAACCGCAACAAGCAGTCGGTTTCGGTAGATATTGCCACATCAGAGGGGCAAGACATTATCCACCAGCTGGCCGCGCAGGCGGATGTGGTCATAGAGAACTTTAAACCCGACGGTTTGAAAAAATACGGTCTGGATCACGCCAGCCTGTTGGAGGCGCATCCGAGGTTGGTCTATTGCTCGATCTCTGGCTACGGGCAAACGGGGCCGAACCGTGACAAGCCGGGCTATGATCTGATGGCTCAGGGGTTTGGCGGGGTGATGTCCTTGACCGGCGAGCCGGAGGGGCGCCCGATGAAGGTCGGCGTCGGCATCGCGGATGTGATGTGCGGCATGTATGCGACTGTGGGGATATTGGCCGCCTTGCGCCACCGCGACGCCACCGGCGAGGGCCAGCATGTGGATTTGGCGCTTGTTGACAGTCAGATTGCTTGGCTGATCAACGAAGGTGTGGCGCATTTGACCACCGGTCAGGAACGTGCCCGGCGTGGCAATGAGCACGCCACGATTGTCCCGTACCAAACCTTTGAAGCCGCTGATGGTCATGTTTTGGTCGCCGTCGGGAATGATAGTCAGTACGTACGCTTCTGTGACTTTCTGGGGCGGCCCGATTTGGCAGAGAACCCCGAGTTTTCAACCAACCCTGCGCGCATTGTGAACCGCAGCAAGTTGCTCAAGATTATCGAAGGGTTGCTGGTCGAGCGCAGCATGCAGGAGATTATTGACGGGCTGGAGGCCCGCAAAGTGCCCGTCGGGCCGGTCAACAGTTTGGGGCAGGTTTTTTCGTCCGAGCAAGTGGCCGCGCGCGAGATGAAAATAGACATGGCGCGTGACGATGTAGCCGGCGACAAAGTCACGTTGATTGGCAACCCGTTGAAATTGTCAAAAACGCCGGTAACCTACCGCCGCCCGCCTCCACATTTTGGCGAGGATACCGAAGACCTTTTGGCGTGGTTAAGAGAGCAAACTTCTAAAGGCGCGTGATCGTGGCGAGGATTTCTAAAATTGCGATGGATGCGGCTGCCAAGCCCAGCCCCCCGGGTTGCCCTTGTCTTTGATGAAGACACTCCATCCGTACCACATAAGATATCCGATGCAGATCAAGGTGAACGCCCAAGAGTTTAGCAATTTGATCTCCGTAACGCGTTCGTTTCGAGACGACAATTTTTGGCAAATGAAATAGATTCTGAAGTTACAATACGAGTGCTCAACGTCTATTAACCATCCGAAAAATAGCAAAAATTCGCCGATTTTCCCCTTGAACAGCGGCTTTCCGATCACCGATGCCCCACGGGTCCTCACGTATGCGTTATTGGAGTGGGGCAGCCGTTTACCGGTGCCGACTAATCGCTATCACTATAAAGCGTGGGGGCTCCTCCTGCGGTAGAATCAACAGTAAGGCAAAAGCATGTATCAAGACGTATTCGGGCAAGACACCACCATCAATTCCCGCGACGCGCTTGAAGCGTGGAACAAAACCCTTCTGGCCTTCATGGCGCATGGGGCCGCAACGCCCACCCATTTGGGAGAGGCGCTCACACTGGATCCAAACTTTGCACTGGGTCACGCGGTGAAAGGAATGTTCTACCTTTTGCTGGGGCGGCGCGAGCTGAACGACACGGCCCGCGAGGCCTTGGGCTTGGCAGAAGCCTCGGCAATGGCAATCAGCATTAGCGCACGCGAGAAATCATTCGTTGAGGCGTTGAAATCCTTTTACGCGGGCGACATGTCTCAGGCTGTAGCGCATTTGGAAGACGTGCTGGCAGTACACCCCGATGACACGTTGGCCATGAAGTTAAGCCACGGCATTCGATTTGTTTTGGGCGATGGCAAAGGCATGCGCCAGTCGATCGAGGCGGTGATGGGGGCCTACGGGCCCGATCACGCCGGTCGCGGGTACCTGATGGGCTGCCATGCGTTCACCTTGGAGGAAACCGGTGAATACGCCCGCGCGGAAACAGTTGGTCGCATGGGCTTAACGGTAAGCCCAGATGATGCGTGGGGCTTGCACGCGGTTGCCCATGTTTATGATATGACATGTGACGCGCAAGGCGGGTTGAAATGGCTTGAGGGGCGCGAAGCTGCTTGGGCGCATTGTAACAACTTTCGCTATCACGTCTGGTGGCATAAGGCATTGATGCACCTTGATTTGGGCCAAAACGACGTCGTTCTGGCGCTGTATGATACAGAAATTCGCGCGGATAAAACCGACGACTACCGTGATATTTCCAACGCCACTTCGCTTCTGTCACGTTTGGAGTTGAACGGCGTCAATGTTGGCGACCGTTGGGAAGAGCTTGCGGATATATCGGCAAATCGCACCGAAGACGGCTGCCTGATTTTCGCCGATCTGCACTACCTTTTGGCCTTGATCGGCGGCTCGCGGCAACACGCGATCACCAAGCTGATGGGGCGGATGCACCGCGACGCAAAGATGGGGCGTGTTGAAATGCACCGGTTGATGGCAACTCCGGGCCTGAGCGCCGCCGCAGGGCTAGAGGCCTTCGGCGAGTCGGATTTCAAAACGGCCTTCCTGAACTTGGCCCGCGCACGTCAGACAATACAAAATGCGGGCGGATCCCACGCGCAACGTGACGTGTTTGAGCGTTTGACGATCGATGCAGGCATCCGCGCCGGCTTTCTAGACGAAGCCGAGACCATCCTGAAAGACCGTATGCGCAAACGTGCAGGTGGTGAGGATGGCTACGCGGCTGCGCGTTTTTCGCTTATTTCTCAGGGACGTGACGCAAGCTCTTGCGCGACAAGCTTACCTGCTGAATAAGCGCGCAAAAGAATTGGCGCACAGAATATGACATTGGTTTCCACCACCTCTCCTTCGCAAGCCGCAGCAAGCTTTGCGGCAAGCCCTTCGGCCTCAGGCACCTCGGGTGTGACAACCCGCGACCCACGTTTGGACTTCTACCGTGGCATCGCGATGTTTATCATTTTGTTCGCTCACACGCCGGGAAATTTCTTTACCAGCTGGATTCCGGCGCGGTGGGGCTTCTCTGATGCGACCGAAATTTTTGTGTTCTGCTCCGGCATGGCGTCTGCCATCGCCTTCGGGCGCACATTTGATCGGGCAGGGTGGGTGCTGGGCACCGCCCGCGTGGCGCATCGTGTGTGGCAAGTGTATTGGGCGCATATCTGCATGTTCTTCACGATCGCAATGATGATCGCGTGGTGGGACAGTTTTGGCATATTCGACAAAAATTACATAAACTCTTTGAACCTTGTGCCAATCTTTGAGGGGCGCACCGGAAACTCAACAGGGATTGTGACCACCACGGCAGACAATCTCATCGGGATATTCACATTGAGCTATGTGCCGAATTATTTCGACATTTTGCCGATGTATATGGTGATCTTGGTGATGATGCCCATGGTTATGGCGCTGAGCAGAGTGAACCTGTGGCTTATGGCAGCGGTGATCGCCACCGTTTGGCTGTTTGCGCAGCGCGGAGTGTTGGCTTGGTTGGGTGCAGAGCACCTTTGGTTAAGCCTTCCGGCAGAGCCATGGTCGAATCGTCATTGGTTCTTCAACCCCTTCGGCTGGCAGTTGATCTTCTTCACCGGTTTTGCCTTCATGCGTGGCTGGATTCCTGCGCCTCCGGTCAAGATGTGGCTCGTGGTGTTGGCCGCCGTGGTTGTGGTTGCGAATATTCCGCTCTCAAACATCGGGGTCAGAGCGGTGAGCCGCGAATGGTTCGGTGCATTTGAAGGCAACCCCGTCATTGAATGGCGTGTCGCCAATAAGCCGTTCATTGATAAATCCAGCTTTGGTTTGCTGCGCTATGTGCACTTCTTGGCACTGGCTTATCTGGCATGGGTTGCGGCTGGGGTCGGGGGGCATCGATTGATCGCCTCTGGCGCAACCTCTGCGTCAAAAGCGTGGGGGGCACTGGTCAAAATCGTCATGAAGGTTGGGCAGCAAAGCCTTGCTGTATTTGTATTTTCTATGGTTTTCGCGCGAATTTCCGGTTTCACCATGGATCAGGTCGGTCGCGAGACGGCAACGGTGGTTTTGGTAAACTTCGTAGGTGTTGGGGCGTTGATCGCGGTGGCCTATTTTGTGGGGTGGATCAAATCCACGCCGTGGAAACCAAAGAAGGGAGCCATCGCATGAGCCTGTCGCGCCGTTCCTTTTTGACGATGTTGGGGGCCGCAGCCTTGGCCAACCCCGCATCGGCGATGCCCGTGTTCAAAGGCGAGGCGACGCCTTTCTCGATTGAGTGGCTGAAGGCCGAAGCAAAGCGCCTGTCGGGACAAAGCTACGCCCCGATGGAGGAAGTCCCGCAAGCGTGGAAAGACCTGACCTACGATCAATACAAGGCGTTGGCGTTCGATACCAATAAGGCGCTTTGGTCGGGGACAGATCGGGCGTTTCAGATGGATTTCTTTCATCCTGGTCTCTATTTTCCGCGCCCCATCGAGATCAATATCGTCGAAGATGACACCGCCCGAACGTTGGGTTTTGATCTCTCTTTATTCAATCGCCACGACAAGTTCCCCGAAGACTTGGTGGACGGTGCAGGTGATCCGTCCTTAGGGTATTCGGGGCTGCGGTTGCGCCATGAGTTGGTCAAACCGGGCAGATTTGAAGAATTCATGGTCTTTCAAGGGGCCAGCTATTTTCGTGCCATTGGCACAGGGCAAAACTACGGTCTATCCGCCCGTGGGCTGGCGCTGAATACCGGCGAAGCCGAGGGCGAAGAATTCCCCGAGTTCACCCGCTTTTGGGTCGAGGCGCCTAGCGAGGACGCGACCACTATCATCGTTCATGCACTTCTGGATAGCCCATCCGTAACAGGGGCTTACAGCTTTATCATCACACCAGGAAAGCCCGCGCAGGTCTCGGTGAAGGCCACGCTTTATCCGCGTGTGGAATTGACGCATGTGGGCATTGCACCTTTGACGTCGATGTTCTTGTTTGACCAGACAAACCGGTCAGATTTTGACGACTTCCGCGATGCAGTTCATGACAGCGAAGGTCTGCTCATTTGGAATGGTGCTGGCGAAATGCTGTGGCGTCCGTTGGCGAATTCCACGGGGCTGCAAGTTTCCAGTTTTGTCGACAATAACCCTCGGGGGTTTGGGCTGATGCAGCGTGCACGTGATCCGGAGGATTTCGCGGATCTGGAGGCTTACTACCACAACCGTCCCTCACTTTGGATCACGCCGGAAATGGACTGGGGCAAGGGGGCGGTGACCTTGGTTGAGATCCCGTCCGACAAAGAGATCTACGACAACATTGTTGCCTATTGGCGCCCTCGTGCCGCGTTGGAAGCGGGATCCGAGTATAATTTTGCCTACCGTATGGATTGGGGCGAAGAACCAAAGGAAACACGCCCCGTGTCCCGTGTGCTCAACAGCCGGATCGGCAAGGGCTACGACAAAGACACCTCCTATGTGATCATGGCCCTTGATTTTGCCGACCATGAATTGTTCGCAGGTGATCTGGACGACATCACGCGCTTCATCAGCGCCAACAACGGGTCAGTCAGCGAAGGCGTTTTGCAGCGCAATCCGGGCACCGGTGGTGTGCGTTTGGCATTCAAATTTGAACCCGGCGATGCCAAGGCAGCCGAGTTGCGGGTGCAATTGCTCAAGGACGCGAAATCTTTGACCGAAGTCTGGCTGTACCGGTGGTCCGTTTGAACGTTCGATCCACCATATCGCCTGCATCAATGATGCCGCCTGAACAGCCCTTGGCCTTTCCGGTGCAAGATCTTTCAACGGGGTACCGCGATGGCGCCGCCCCAGAGCTGTCCGGCAACCCCTCCACACCATTGTGGCGTTTGGCAACGTTCTTACCCGCGGTGGCCACCACCGGCGGGCTGATCGCGGCCTTCACCGACTGGTTTGCAATGGGGGGGCTGTCCATATTCGAGGCGATGCTGATCGCCCTGATCGCTTGCACGTTTTTCTGGATTTCGCTTTCGGTCTCGACAGTTACCGTGGGGTTATTCACGATGATGCGCCCCCGCAGGTCCAACACCCACACGGCGACATCCCCCCAAAATGTGGCCCTGTTGGTTCCCGCCTATAACGAGGTCCCATGGGACGTATTCGGCAACGCCTGTGCAATGTTGGAGCAATTGGATCGGGGCACGCACCGGCATAAATACACTTTGTTCATCCTGTCAGACACCCGTGACGAAACCATTGCAGAGCAAGAGCTGCGCGCCTTCGCGTCACTGCGAAGTCGTTTGCCAGATCACATTGCTTTGCACTACCGCAGGCGGTCCGAGAACACCGACCGCAAGGTCGGCAATTTGGCCGATTGGGTCGCGCGTTGGGGCGGCGGATATGACGCCATGTTGGTGCTCGATGCGGATAGCCTGATGTCGGGGCCCGCGATTGTGGCCCTCACGGATGAAATGGCGCGTGATCCTTCTGCGGGGTTGATCCAAAGCTTCCCGCAGCTGTTTGGCGCCGAGACCCTGTTTGGCCGCGTTCAGCAGTTTTCCAACACGATTTACGGCGCTGCCTTGGCTGAAGGGCTGGCCCGTTGGGTTGACCATGACGGCAACTATTGGGGGCATAATGCGATCATTCGCACTGCGGCCTTTGCATCTTGTGCCGGATTGCCCCGTTTGGACACATTTCGCTCCAAGGGGGCGTTGATCCTCAGCCATGATTTCGTCGAGGCAGGCTTGCTGCGTCGTGCGGGGTGGGGGGTGCGTTTCGTACCGCAGGTCAAGGGCAGCTACGAGGAAGTACCGGCGACCTTGATCGACTATGTTTTACGCGACCGTCGGTGGTGTCAGGGGAACCTGCAACATCTTAACATTCTGGGGTCAAAAGGGTTCCACCCTGTGACGCGCTTTCATCTGTTTCATGGGGCAATGGGCTATTTGTTGTCGCCTGCTTGGTTCGCGCTGCTGACGGTGTGGGCCTTGATCGGCAAGGGCGAAGAAGCAAATGTCATTCGCTACTTCACCGGAGAAAACCCACAAGTTGCCTGGCCAGAGATGAGCCATGTCAGCAACTTGGCAATTCTCGTGTTTATGTATGGGATGTTGCTGGCCCCTAAATTTTTGGGGGCAGTGGCCTTGCTGCGGTCGGGGCCAAGTTTGCGCGATTTGGGCGGGGCGGGGCAGTTCATCTTGTCCTTTACGACTGAGATCGTTGTGTCCGTCCTCTATGCTCCGATTTTGATGGTGCAGCAGACCATCGCGGTGGCACGCACTTGGATCGGCTATACCGAGACTTGGTCCCCACAAGCCCGCCAAGGTGGACAGTATTCAATGGCGACGGTGCTGAAGTTCCATGCGATCGAAACGGCGGTCGGGTTGTTGCTGATGGCCGGTATCTTCGAAGGCATCATTACGCTGTGGTTGCTTCCTATCGCGGTCTCGCTGGCCTTTGCGGTCCCTCTCTCGATGCTTAGCGGACTGAAGTTGACGCGGTTCAAATGGACCGCGCGCCAGCTAGGCACAGCCGAGGTTTTCAATGCGCCGGACATCATTTTGCACGCCAAACGTGAACGTTCGCGGATCAGGGCGGCTATCGAAGATGCAGACGGGGTTGCGGCGGAATAGCTACTCCAGCGATTCGAACCAATCTAGCGCCATGGTCGACCAGCCTTTTGGAATCCCATGGGCCCCTTGATGCAGGGCAAACTCCAGCGCACCGGCCTCGCATCTGTCCCACGTCCGACGCCAGAAGTCTCCGGAAGTATCAAAGCTGTCGGCACGCAGTCCCGTGCAGCGGTTGGTTTCGCGCCAGATTTGCATGGCTTGAAACACGTCACCTTGAAAAATCGCCCCATTGCGCAGCGGCCGCCCTTCCAGCGGAACGGTGGTGTCCCGCCAGCCATGGGTGTGCAGCAATTTGACAGGCCCCGAACAGGCATCCAGCGCAGGGTGCGGGCGCCAAAAACTACCGGCGACGGGAGCGAAGGCACGGGCAAGATCAGGGGCCTCACAAGCCAGATATGAGGCCATCGACCCGCCAATGGAGAACCCGCCAAGCAAGATGTTGTCGCGATCTACCCCGTGCTGCGCGACCGCATCGTCAATCACCGCGCGTATGAACTCCAGCTCATCGCGCTGCTGGGTGAAATCGGGGTGAAAGGACCAACCGCTGCCGAACCTTGAGTTTGGACGCTTCAATCCGTTGGGGCCGATGACTGCATAGCCACGCTCTAGAATTGGTCCGCCCATGCGCAGGATGCCTGTGCCTTTTCCGCCCGCACCATGCAAGAAAATCACGGCTGGAACTGGGGTGGACCCCTTATCAGGGGTTTGAATGTGGTAGGTGCCTTGCGAGATTTCACAAGGCGTATCGGCGTCTCCGCAGGCAATCGCAGGAGAGGCCACAGCGCATAAAAGCGCAGCTAGATATTTCATTTTGTCACCGGTAATCCACGTTTAAGCCACCCCGGGCCAGAGGCCGATCCCAGCATGCCCTCGGGCACATCAATGATGGTGGTGAAACCGGCTTGTTCCAGCAAATTGCTCATTCGCGCGGAGCGGACACCGCGCGCGCAAATCAAAGCTACAGGGCTGTCAGTGTTGCCGTTTACAATTGTCGTCAGCGCCTCGATGAAATCCTTGCGACGCATATCCAACTGCTGCGCCCCGACACCGGATCCGGTTCGTGCCCATTCATCGGGGCGGCGTATGTCGATCAAGGTAATCTCACCTGCCACGGCCTGCTTATGCGCGGTCATGGGGTCAATCTGCGTCGCGGCAGAGGCCTCGGTGATCGCCGCGTAGAACAGGTTGCGACCGCCTGCGGCATAGATACCGGTTGCAGCCACAGCAAACACGCCAACTGTTAGCAGTATTCGACGAGAGAGACGCGCCATTAGCTTTGTCCTACCGTATATTTCGCCACGATGTCTGCCGCCACTTCCGGCGCGACAACGGGGGGCACTAATGTGAGCAATTTTCCGTCGGCATCAAGCAGATACAAGAAGCTGCCATGGGCATAGACTGGGCCATACTCGGGGTCAAAAAAGACCTCTTCGGTTTCAACCTGATAGGCATCATAGGCGACCTGCAGCTGTTCTTCAGATCCGGTGAGCCCGATGAAGTCGGCGTGGTGTTGCGTCAATGCGGGGCCCAATGTCTCGACCGTATCGCGGGCAGGGTCGACGGTAATCATCACGGGCGTCACAGTGATCCCTTTAGCCGCAACCGCATCCGCCACTTGCGCCATAAGTGGCAGGGCGGCGGAGCAAACCTCAAGACAATTGGCATATCCGAAGAACAGCAACTGAGGATGCCCATTTGGGTCAGCCTGCGTGCGCAGCGCGCCAGTTTGATCGGTCAGTACGTAATCGCCTCCCAGATTGAACGGCAAACCGGGCAGTTTCGGGGCCTCTGCAAAGGCGGGCAGGGTGACGGCGACGAAGGCCGCTGCGGCGGCTAAACGCATCACTCGAACAGCTCCTTGATGGCGATGGCATCAGCCTCCAAGCCCAGACCGAAATATCCGGTTTTGGCAATATGCGCGTTCACCCGCGGATCACGTCGGAACCACGGGCCCTTGCCTTTGGCCTCAGGGTGCTTGGCGGCCCAATTTTTGCTCCAGGTGTTGGCTTTGATCCAATCGTCTGACCCGACTTCGCGAATTTTTTGCACAAGATAGATGTTCTTGGCCCCTTGAATGTCTTCGTCTTCGATCATCAACCCGTCGACCTCGACCGATTTTCCGCAAAACGGCAACAGATCAACCGTTGCCCCTTGGAAGCCGCTTTGGGCGTTTTTGTTGGGGAAAATCAGCTGATTGTCTTCGCTGCGTAGCAACCCGATCTGACGTGAGCCGTCTCCGCAATTGTCGCTGCAATCGCCGGTGATCTCGCAGGTGATGTCGACAACCTTTGCCTCAAACAGAGCAGGGGTTTCCGCGTAGAGATTCCAGCTTTTGGCGGTGGAGCCCTCTTCGAAATCCGCGGCAAAGGCGGGGGTCACGGCCATCAGAGCCAATGCGATAATGCGTTTCATATATGCGCCCCTCACTTTTTGGGTTTCGGTACAGCGAAGCCTGGCACCACGCCGTAGTCTTCGTGATTGAGATTTGTGATCCCGTGATCGGTCACCACATTTTCGACAACCAGATAATTCAACCCGTCCCGCTTATAGAGCATTCCATCTGCGGTGATCTCATGCGAGGCGAGGTTAAGATTGGTGTCACCGGATGCATTTTGGTCGTCGCCGTTGATCTTGAGGATCATATAGACCTCGCCGTCTTCCCCCAGCAGGCCAACCGGAATACCCCCAGCAGAGCACCAAAGGGCGCAGGTATGATGCGCCGAGCCGGTGACCGCGTCAGGCCCGCCCATCACGCCGGAAAAATAGCACCATGTGTCAATTATCTCGCCCGTGATCTGGATGCGCTCACCCTCGGTCGCGCTGGCGGGGGCGGCCAAGCCCAAGGCCAGCAAGGGCGTCGCCAAAAGTGGTGTTAACTTCATCGGGTCGTCCTTTGCTGATTCCAATAGTTGGAGCCTAGCAAGAATGGGCGCGAGGGCGGTATCACATCTTGTTTAGATTTCGATCAAAACGACCAAACGGCAGCTTTGGCGCCCATGAAGCGGACGATTGCGCCTATTTGAACGCGTCGGTTAGCTGTTGGGACAGTTCCGGCACCGTATTTGTCACGGTCACAAAATCCAAAACGGACTGATCGGCAAAACCTTCTGCGACGACATGCGCATTCAGCGCCACCAACGGGTCCCAGTATCCATTGGTGTTCAACAGATAAATCGGTTTGTCGTGCAGCCCCAATTGTCGCCATGTCAGCACTTCATAGAATTCATCCAGTGACCCCGCCCCCCCAGGCAGCACCACGATGGCGTCCGAGTTCATATACATGACCTTTTTACGCTCATGCATGGTCTCGGTGATGATGAAGCTATCGAGGTCTTGCTTGCCTACTTCACGGTCGAACAAATGCGTGGGGATGACGCCGAAGGTCTCTCCGCCTGCGGCTTGCGTGGCTTGCGCGACGGCGCCCATTAGCCCCACATCACCGGCACCATATACCAGTCGCCACGCATTATCTGCGATGGTTTTCCCGACATCGAGGGCGGCTTGTTTGTAGGCGGGGTCCTTGCCAAAACGTGACCCGCAATAGACGCAAACAGACTTAGGGATAGGCATAGCACTCGTGTCCTGACGCAGATGTGGCTTTGCCTTGTTCTATGGGGGCTGCTACGCTGTCGCAACGCCTTTTCAGGGGAAAGGCGGGGGGAAGAGGAAAACGACGATATGGCCAAGGGGAATAACATCGGGCTTAGCAGCCCAGCCGTCATCGCCGGAGTATGTGCGGTAATCGGTGTATTGGGAGTAGGCGGGTATTTTGCCCTGCAAGGTGAAGACGCCACGGAGCCTCCGACTATCTCGGAAAAGGCGGTGCCAAAGGCGCATGTTGACGCCCCTGAGGCCCCGCCCGCACAGGTTGCGGTTGAGGATAAGGTCGAGGATGTGTCGCCTACGCCTACGCCTACGCCTACGCCTACGCCTACGCCTACACCTACATTTGATATTGTGCAGGTCGCCCCAGATGGTGGCGGTGTCGTTGCGGGCACTGCCCAGCCAGGAGAGGAAGTCTTGCTCTTGCTTGATGGCGAAGAGATCGCGCGAAGTGAGGCAAACACCTCGGGTAAGTTCGGAGTGGCATTGGACTTTCCAGCGTCTGACGCGCCTCGAACCTTGTCGATTGTAACAGAACGCGACGATGGCACCACGGGTGCATCGCAAGGCACAGTTCTGATTTCGCCTGTGCGTGCGCCCGAACCCAAATCAGAACCGGAACCGGAAGCACCTTCGGTGCAGACCGCCCAAGCGGAGCCAACACCGGAACCCGCGCCGCAAGCCCCCGCAGTTGTCTTGGCCGACAATACCGGTGTCACTGTGCTGCAACCTGCGCCTCAACCCGCAGCCCCGAGCACTGACGAAGATGCGCCCGTGGTGGCCAATGTGGTGATCGACACAATCAGCTATGATGCCGAGGGCGAGGTTGCCCTATCGGGGCGCGGTGCCTCGCAGGGATTTGTGCGGGTATATCTGAACGACCAGCCGGTGAAGACGACCCGCATTACCCAAAGCGGCGCATGGGAAACCCCCCTGCCGGATGTGGATGCGGGGGTCTACCGGTTGCGCGTAGATGAGGTCGACGAGGACGGGGCAGTGACCAGTCGGGTAGAGACCCCGTTTCAGCGCGAAGCTCTTGAGGTGGTGACCTCTGCACCGCAGGTCGCAACGGCGGTCACCGTTCAGCCCGGCTTTACGCTTTGGGCGATTGCGCGCGACAGGTTTGGGACCGGAGACCAATATGTCCGCGTCTACGAGGCCAACCGCGACCTGATCCGTGATCCGGATTTGATCTACCCCGGGCAGGTTTTCACCTTACCACAAGAGTAGCGGCTGCGTGCGCGGGGGGATCCGGCTTCTGAAGGGGCATTTGGCCGCCCAAGCGGTTGTTTGCGGCCCAATGGTCAAGAAATTTGCACAGATAGAGCCCAACGCGCCGCGATTCCGTGATGACGGGTCTGGCCCTTCTTCTGCGCGCTCCGTAAGCTGCTGATCTTGAGCACCTGCGCAGAAAGCCCGCCCCTATGGTTACCGAAGTCTCCGACGCCCGTTTGAAGCAAGATTTGCGCAAAGACGGCTTTCACGTGTTGCGCAAAGTGTTGCCCTACCTTTGGCCTGAGGGAAAAGCTTGGGTAAAGCGGCGGGTGGTCTTCGCCTTGGGGTTCTTGGTCCTGTCCAAGATTATCGCGATGGTTTCGGCGCCCTTGATGGGCATGGCGGTCGATGCTTTGGGCAACGGGGCCGCGGGTCCGGCTTGGCTGCTGGGTGTCGGGGCGGTGGGGATCACCTTGGCCTATGGGATTGCGCGGTTGCTCAATGTGGGTTTCCAACAATTGCGCGACGTGGTGTTTGCAGTGGTGGGGCAGCGGGCGCTGCGGATGTTGGCGCTCGAGACTTTCACCCATATTCACCGTCTGTCGATGCGCTACCACATCACGCGAAAGACTGGCGGCCTGTCTCGGATCATCGAGCGCGGGGTCAAAGGTGTTGAATTCCTGTTGCGGTTTTTGCTGTTCTCTATCGGGCCGCTCATTTTGGAATTGCTGTTTATTTCCGGCTATTTGGCCATCGTCTTTAGTGTTTGGTATCTCGTCGTCGTGCTGGTTACGATTGCCCTCTACACTTGGTTCACCTTTGCGGTGACCGAATGGCGTGTGCGCATGCGCAAGGAAATGAACGACCAAGACACTGACGCCAACCAAAAGGCCATCGATTCACTGTTGAACTTCGAGACGGTGAAATACTTCGGAGCCGAGCAACGCGAGGCCTCCCGCTATGACAGCGCCATGGAGAAATATGTCGCCGCCGCGCTGAAGACATCCTACTCGCTGGCCTTTTTGAACTTCGGTCAATCGCTGTTGATCACTGCGGGCTTGGTGACCGTTATGGTTATGGCGGCGTTCGGTGTGCAAAACGGGACGATGACCGTTGGCGGGTTTGTGGTGGTCAATGCCTATATGATCCAGATCACCATGCCGTTGAATTTCTTGGGGACGGTTTACCGCGAAATTCGCCAGTCATTGGTGGATATGGGAGAGATGTTCACCCTGTTGGAGCAACCCGCAGAGGTGACTGACAAGCCGGATGCTCCGGCCTTGGTGGTGACGGAAGGGGCGGTGCGTCTGGAGGATGTGCATTTTGGCTATGACGCCGAGCGCCCGATCCTGAAAGGGGTATCCCTTGAGGTGCACGCAGGGCAAACGGTGGCTATCGTGGGCCCTTCGGGGTCTGGTAAATCCACCATTGGCCGCCTGTTGTTCCGCTTCTATGACGCGAGTGCTGGGGGATTGTCGATTGACGGCCAAGATGTGCGCGATGTTACGCAAACCAGCTTGCATGACGCCATCGGCGTGGTGCCTCAGGACACCGTTTTGTTCAATGATACGGTCCTCTACAACATCGCCTACGGCAAAGCCGGCGCCACTCGCGCCGAGATCGAAGAGGCCGCCAAGGCCGCTAAAATCCACGACTTTATCATGGACCTGCCCGACGGCTATGAGACCACAGTGGGGGAGCGCGGTTTGAAACTATCTGGCGGCGAGAAGCAGCGGGTGGGCATCGCGCGCACCTTGCTGAAAAACCCGCCGATCCTGTTGCTGGACGAGGCAACCTCCGCGCTGGATACCGAAACCGAGGCCGACATTCAGCATTCGCTGCGCGACATGGCGCATGGGCGCACAACAATCACTATCGCCCACCGATTGTCGACGATTTCGGATGCGGATCTGATTGTGGTGTTGGAAAACGGGGTTGTGGCAGAACAAGGCACGCATGACGCCTTGCTGGCACGAGACGGCCGGTATGCGTCGCTGTGGCATCGTCAACTTGCAGAAGACGAAGAGGCGGCGTAGCTGAAATATAACTACACCGCCCAAGCTGTGTTCAGTCGATAATTACAGTTGGAAACCCAACCACGATCTTGCCGCCATGCGCGGTCCCGTCGCCGAGACGTGCGGCGGGTTTGTTGTTGATCATCACCTTGCTGGAGCCCTGCGTGATCGTGTCGGGCGGGCCGACACAGACGCACATGTCGCCAACCACGGCAGCGGGCGAGCCGCCGATCAGCACATTCGGCGCACAGGGGCCGGAAATCGGACCACCGACATGCGGTTTCGGGCCAGGATCGACCATAGGGCAGACGTGATTGTCGCCTAGACGGGCTGCGGGGGGCATATCCGTGCCTCCTTAGTTGATGCGGATCATCGCGCCACGCACGATGGTCTCGCCGTCGGAAATCAAAGTTGATTCCTCGCTGCCGGAGCCGGTGAAGGCCTTGGTGGCGTCCGCGGAAATGTCGGTCGCATTCAATGTCAGGGTTTCCGCCGCTGCCGCCGTCACGTTGTTATCTGCAACCAACGTGAGATCGCCGCCGCTGTTGATGGTCACTCCGTCTTGGCCGGATAGATTTAGATGGCCCATAGAGTTCACCGATAAGGACTGCGTGGCGTTTATCCGCAGGCTGTCTTGGTCGGGGGTAATCACCAGATCAGGGGTGTCGGAGGGCGCTTTGGCCTCTCTTGGATCTTCGATATGAACAACCAGACCGCCGGGTGTCGTGATGACAAGGCGTCCTTCTGTCTGGTCGTAGCTGATATCAAGCGGGGATTTGGTGCTTAAATCGGTCATAATGTGTCTCCTACAATGCCGCTATCAAAGCAGAATTTGACTGAGGTATAAAGGGGAAAGCTCATTCGGAGGCGAGACAGGCATCTTTGAAATGCACAGCCCCTCCAAAGGGTCACGCCGTCAAGGCAAACTCCACCGCTGCATTGCAGTGCAGTTCAGCCGTGTTGAACATCGGAAAATCGGGGAGGTCGCTTTGCTCTATCAACAGGAATATTTCGGTGCAGCCAAGGATCAACCCCTCAGCACCGTCTTCCCGACGCAACCTTTGCGCGATCTCAAGGTAGCGTTGCCTTGAGCTATCGCGAAGTTTCCCCTTCACCAACTCTTCAAAGATGATCCGGTCAATATCTTCTTGTTCTTGATCCGTGGGGGCAATCGCGGTGATGCCGAATTTTTGCTCAAACCGCGTTTTGAGATAGTCCATCTGCATGACCGGACGCGTCCCGAACAGTGCGACCTTGGAGAGGCCCTTGGCCTGCATGGCGGCGCCGGTAGGATCTGCAATATGGATCATCGGAATAGGAGTATTTGCGATCAAACCCTCCAGCGGTTTATGAAGCGTGTTGGAAACACATAAGACAACGTCCGCTCCGCCCGCGACCAGCGCATCAATCTTCAACTGCATATACCCCTCAAGGCCGTCCCAATCATTATTGCGAACAAAGGCTTCGATGTTCCCGAAATTCATTCCTGCAATAAGCGTTTCCGCGATATCCCAACCGCCAAGCCGCGCGTTTACGGCATCGTTCAGAAACCGGTAATATTCCGCTGTCGCCACGTTGGAACAGCCGCCTAGCAAGCCAATTGTCTTTTGTTTTAAAGGTCTGGTGGTCATCAGTTGCAGTTTCCCAAATGAACGAACGGAAACCAAACTTTGGCTGCACCACATTGCATTTGCAAGGCCGTCTCGGGGCAACTTTTGCACGGCGACGCGCGCAGTCGGAGGCGGGCAGAGAGGGCAGAGAAAGGGATGCGCATAGCATCCCCGCAAATCCCCCGAATTAGTTGGTGATCTGGGGCAAGCGGGAGGTGACAACGCCGGTGGCGCGTCGGCTGCTCCCAACCTTGAGAAACTTCGACTTGGCATTTCTGGTGTTAAGATCGCGCACCAACCTGTCCACATCCGGCCCCATTGCCACACCAAGGGCAACCTCGCGTTTGCCTCGGGTTCCCACAGAGGACATGACAGAAGCAATTTGCGGGCCCTGATGGGTCATTACAAACACCGGAGATCCGGAAGAGCCGTAGTCAATATCGCAGGTGTAGTGCAGCACATTGGCCCGTGCGTGGGTCATGTTGCAGCCGTCTTCCAATGCTGGAACCTCCGACCGCCCCCGCGCATAAGACACCACCATGACACGGTCGTTGCTGTTCGGTTTGCGATGCGTGCGAAACGGCGTCACAGCGGCGTTATTGATCGGGCGCTCCAGTTCGATGACCGCGACATCAGTCGCAATCTCGGAGTAGCTGTTCGTGCCGCCGCCATAGGTGTAATCTGGGTGCACGGCAAAGCGTTTGCCGCTTCGTGTAGCAGCTGAGCGGCCGTGCCGGTATCCAGCGCGAAAGGTGATTTTCTTTGCGTCTACCGTCTTCCCCGTGCGCTTGTCGTAGACGCAATGGGCCGCAGTGAGAACCAGTTTGGGGGAGATCAACGCGCCCGTGCAAAACCCAAACCGGCCAAGATCAAGTCGCCCCACCGCTTGCCACGGCATCACCTCAGACGGGCTATCCAATGGCTTATGCGGCGCGGTATCGTCAGCCCGCAGGGGGGACTGCATGCTAAGGCAGATTACAAATATAGACAGCAGTAGGCGTTTCATAGATGCGGTATCTACGCACCCATTTTGGCAATATTACGACGCTCAAAGGGGCAATTGATCCAACAATCGCGCCGCCTCTGTATGGCAATCGGCCAGTTTTTCGCGATCTTCGCCTGGGTAGAACCGCCCGCGCGTAGCCGTTGGCATTGGGGCCGGTGTAAGCATGTGCACCCGAAGACCCGATTTTGCCGTCTCGTCGCGCCAGCTTGATGCCATGCGCATTTGCGCCGCTTTGCTTAGGCCGTAGGCTCCGTGAAACTTGTCGCTTTGCTCAGGATCATCAAAGAGAACCGCTTGTCCTGCCTTCGCGGCCTTCAGAAGCGGGGTGGTGTTCAGGATCAACCGCGCGGTGGCGCGCACATTGGTCGCCAGTGTTTTGTCCAGATCCTTGGCGTCTACATGCTCCATCGGGGACAAAGGCGGGGCGTGCACGGCGGCGTGAATAAGCAGATCGACGTATCCCCAACGCTCATGGATCGAGTGGCAAATCTGCGCCATGGCCTCGTCGTCATTTATGTCGACCGGCACCAAAGTGGCGCTGCCGCCCTTCGCCTTTATCCGGTCGTCAAGTTCCTCCAAGCCGCCGACGGTGCGGGCCAAGGCAATCACGTGATACCCACATGCGCCTAGGTTTTCAGCCATTGCAGCGCCAAGGCCACGCGAGGCGCCGGTGACCAGCGCAATTTTTGGAGATGAATCTGTCATGGGGTCTTTCGTGTCATTCCGGCGCTTGAGGATCAAGTGCGGATTGCCCGTCTGTGTCACGCAGCCGCGCCACATCAGGTGAATTCGGGCCGATACAGCTGCGCACGCGGGGAGGTGTCATGGATCACAAAAGAAAAAACGCCGCTCCCAAGACATTGGGGCGGCGTTTCAACTGTATAAGATGTCGAAGGCCTGTCCGAGTAGGGTTACTCGGCTGCTTTCAGCTCGAACCCTTTAGTGATCTGGTCGCTGGGAGCCACGGGATATTCCCCCGAGAAACAGGCGTCGCAATATTGCGGTGACTTAGCGTCGCGACCTTTGCTTTCGCCAACGGCTCGGTACAGCCCGTCAAGTGAGATGAACTTCAAGCTGTCCACACCCAAGTGATCACGCATCTCATCCTCGGTCATGGTTGCCGCCAAAAGTTTTTCACGTTGCGGGGTGTCCACGCCATAAAAACAAGGCCAAGCGGTGGGCGGAGAGGCAATGCGGAAGTGAACTTCTGCTGCCCCAGCGTCAAGGATCATTTCCTTGATCTTGCGAGAGGTCGTGCCACGCACGACGGAATCATCCACCAAAATCACCCGCTTACCTTTGATCAGCGCTCGGTTGACGTTCAACTTCAGGCGGACGCCCATGTTGCGGATCTGTTCGGTGGGCTCGATGAACGTCCGGCCCATATATTGGTTGCGGATGATGCCCATGGCGTAGGGAATGCCAGATTCCAAACTGTAGCCAATGGCCGCCGGAGTGCCCGAATCCGGCACGGGGCAGATTAAATCGGCCTCCACAGGGTTTTCCTTGGCTAACTCGCGGCCGATGTTTTCACGCGTTTCATAGACCGAGCGCCCGCCCAGAATTGAATCCGGACGTGAGAAATAGACGTGCTCGAAGATGCAAAACCGTGACTTGGCAGGCCGGAACGGGTAGTGGCTGGCCACCCCTTTGTCGGTGATAACCACCATTTCACCAGGCTCGATCTCGCGCACAAATTCGGCCCCAATGATATCAAGGGCACAGGTTTCGGATGACAAGGCGTAGCCGCCGCCGATTTTGCCCAGCACCAGCGGACGTACTCCAAGAGGGTCACGCACGCCGATCAATTTGGTGCGGGTCATGGCCACAACTGAGAACGCGCCTTCAACCTTGCGCAGGGCTTCTTCCATGCGGTCTGGGATCGTGCGCCCCATAGAGCGGGCCATCAGGTGAATGATGCATTCTGAATCGCTGGAACTTTGAAAGATGGAGCCGCGCTCCACCAGTTCTTTGCGCAAAGCTTCGGCATTGGTGATATTGCCGTTATGCGCAATCGCAGCCCCGCCAAGAGAGAAGTCGCCGTAAAATGGCTGGACGTCGCGGATGGCGGTTTGTCCTTTGTTTCCGGCGGTGGAATAGCGCACATGCCCGATAGACAGGCTGCCCGGTAAGGTTTCCATCACCTTGTGAGAGGTGAAGTTATCACGCACATAACCGAAACGACGCGCCTGCTGGAAGCCGGCAGTTTCGTCATAGGTTACAATGCCACCGGCCTCTTGGCCGCGGTGTTGCAATGCGTGAAGTCCGAGGGCGACAAAATTTGCGGCATCGGATGTCCCGATGACGCCAAAGACGCCGCATTCTTCTTTGAGTTTGTCGTCATCGAAAGGGTTTTCGAGCCATGGCTCAGGACTTTGTTTAAGGTCCGCTTGCGACATTTGGGCAGCTCCGAATCCGCGTGACAGGTATGTGACACTGGATAGGGGGTTTAAGCTGGGAAGTCACGAAGATTGGCCCGTTGCGGGCAGAAGTCTTGCGTGGCATGTCTGGGCCCATGTCTCGCGTTATTCTTTTCAACAAGCCGCATGGGGTTTTGTCCCAGTTTACCGATGGCCAAGCCCGTGCGACGCTGTCAGATTATATAGATGTCCCAAAGGTTTATGCGGCGGGGCGGTTGGATCGCGACAGCGAAGGCCTTTTGGTTTTAACCGATAACGGCAAACTGCAAGCCAAGATAGCGCACCCAAAATACAAGGCTGCCAAAACCTATATGGTGCAGGTCGAAGGCGTGCCCGAGGCAAATGCGATCGCCCAATTGCGCGCAGGGGTAATCTTGAAAGACGGCAAAACACGCCCCGCAAAGGCTGAGGCGGTGTCAGAGCCGGATTGGCTATGGCCGCGCGATCCGCCGGTGCGTGTCCGCAAAACGGTACCTGACAGCTGGCTGCGCATAACGATTAGCGAGGGGAAGAACCGCCAAGTGCGCCGAATGTGTGCCGCAGTTGGGCACCCATGTTTGCGCTTGATTCGTGTGCAAGTGGGGGAGTGGTCGCTGGAAGGAATTGCCCTTGGAGCGTGGCGGGACGCCTAGGGAAGAAACTGCGGTGACCCCATGAGCCACCGCAGATCCCGTAGTTATGTCTCGGATGTGAACTTCTTGTGGACATCGCGGAAGGACATCAAGCGGCGGCTTTTCTCGTCCCAAAGCTGAAGTCCAACGGTTTTGATGCTTTCACGGATCGACATGCGATTGGCTTCAGCCAGCTGCTGATGGTCACGCAACACTTCAGGCAAGCGGTAGAAAGGAATTCGCGAGTAAAGGTGGTGGACGTGATGGATGCCAATATTGGCGGAGAACCACGCCAAAACAGGAGGCAATACATAGTGCGACGAGCCGTGCAGCGCTGCTTCGTGGACCTGCCAGTCTTCTTGATGATCCCAATGGGTTTCTTCGAACTGGTGCTGAACATAGAACAGCCAAACGCCCAGAACCGCGGCCATCAAGGTTGACGGAATGAACACCAACAACAATGGCATTATCCCCCCAAACCAAACGATTAGGCCCAATGCGACGGCAATTCCAATATTGGTCCCCATCGCGGATATCCAATATTTTGCGCCTTGCGTCATATAGCCGATGGGCAGGCGTTGCTCGAAGAAGAACACATATGCGGGGCCCACAATGAACAAGGTCACTGGGTTGCGGTAAAGGCGGTATTTGAACCGTCCCCAAGCCGACCGCGCCTCGTATTCGGCGACGGTCAGCGTGTCGATGTCGCCAAAGCCACGCGCATCCAGATTGCCCGCAGCGCCGTGGTGAATGGCATGGCTGCGACGCCAGACGTCATATGGGGTGATGGTCAAAATGCCCAAGGCACGGCCGACCCAGTCCCCAAGGGTTGAATTGGAGAAGAAGGACCCATGCCCGCAATCATGCTGGATGCAAAAGAGGCGCACCAAAAACAGCCCGTTGACCAAAGCCAATGCGACAGCCAGCCAGTAGCTGACCGACAGCATCGCCCATGCGGCTGCCCAAATCCCGATAAAGGGCAATAGCGTTACCGCCAACTCGAATCCGGATCGCCCGATATTGGGGTCACGATATTTTGCCAAATGGCGAATCCACTGCTTCGCGGGTGCGTCTGCAGAAAGGGTTAACGCCTCAGGCGCTACTCGGTCTTGGAACATGCTGCTCTGTCCGTCTCTCGTAAGGGCGGTTCCCAGTAGCGATATAGCACTCAGGGGTTAACGCAAGTTTATTGAAGTAAAACCGACGTTATGCGTCAGAAGGGGTGGTGGTTGCGGTGCAATGGCCGATCAAATCTTCGTAAGTACCGACGATCCAACCAGGTGCGTCTGTTGGGATGACCTCATCCACAGACCCGGACATTTGCGCAACAACTTTGGCTGTTCGCGAATCGTCCACCATTGGTATGGCCTGTTCTGCGACCACACGGTCGTAGATCACAAAGGCAACCACAACGAGCAGCGCACCGCGTGCAACGCCGAACAGGAAGCCAAGGCCTTGGTCCAAACCGCCCAAAATAGAGCGCTGAACCGCCCCCGACAGGATCGGGGTAAATATCGACACGACCACCAAGGCGACAGCGAAAACCAGCGCGAAGGCGGTGATCGTCGCAGGCTCGCAGCCCTCGATCAACGTGTTGAGATATGGGATTTCTTTAGCAAGAGGAACGGCTTGCGGGGCAAAGATGAAAGCCACAATGGCTGCAGCGACCCAGCCAACAATGGACAGTGTTTCACGAACCAGCCCGCGCGAATAGGCGAGGATCGCCGAGATAACGATGACCCCAGCGGCTACGCCGTCAACAATCGTGAAACCTTCCATACTCAACTCTCCCTAGGGCGCCGGATCGGTGCCAAATAGTTCCTGCACGAATGTTGCCAAGTCAGGCATCGTGCGCAGTGTCATTCCGTCTACCCGCGGCAGCTTTTTCTGCACCGGACCAATGGCGGAGGTAAACCCCAGTTTGGAGGCCTCTTTCAACCGGTTTTCCGCTTGTGTGACCTGCCTTAACGCACCTGACAGACTAATTTCACCAAAAACTACTGATTCAGGGGGTAAAGAGATGTCCTCACGGGCAGAAAGTAGCGCGGCGGCAACAGCCAGATCCGCTGCGGGTTCATTCACCCGCATGCCGCCCGCGACGTTCAAGTAGACGTCGAGTCCTGCAAAAGGCACTCCGCACCGTGATTCCAACACCGCCAGAATGGTCGCCAAACGTTGGCTATCCAGCCCGACCACCGTGCGTCGCGCTTGCGGGTTGGGCGAGGGGGACACCAAAGCTTGGATTTCCGTCAGCACCGGCCGCGAGCCCTCGATGCCAGAGAACACCACGGACCCCGACGCGGGCTTGTCACGGTCACTTAGGAACAGGGCGGATGGGTTGGTCACTTCGGCCAAGCCGCGCCCCGTCATCTCGAACACCCCGATCTCATCTGCGGGTCCAAATCGGTTCTTCACCGCACGCAACACGCGGAACTGGTGACCACGATCGCCCTCAAAGTAGAGGACGGTGTCGACCATATGTTCAACCACGCGCGGACCGGCCAATGCGCCTTCCTTGGTAACATGGCCCACAAGAATGATGGCGGTGCCGGTGCGTTTGGCAAAGTTAACCAACTCATGAGACGCCGCGCGCACCTGAGACACAGACCCAGGGGCACTGTCGACCTGATCGGACCACATGGTTTGGATGGAATCGATGATCACGAGCTTGGGGCGCTCTTTGTCCAAAGTTGTGAGGATGTCGCGCAGGTTTGTCTCGGCGGCCAGACGCACGGGCGATTCCGACAGTTTCAGACGGCCCGCACGCATACGGATTTGTTCTGCCGATTCCTCGCCCGACACGTAAATTACATGCATGCCGTTGCGCGCGAACCGCGCCGCGGCTTGCAGTAACAATGTTGACTTCCCGATGCCCGGATCGCCGCCCACAAGGATCGCTGAGGCCTCGACCAAGCCGCCGCCCAACACGCGGTCCAACTCGGCCACACCGGAGGCGGTGCGGGCAGGAGGATCATCTTTGGCGTTGAGGTCGGAGAGCTCCAGCGTTTTGCCACGCATAGCCCCCAAGGACTTTTTGCCAGGGCCGGTGCTAAGCGGGGCCTCCTCTACGATAGAGTTCCACGCCTTGCAGGATTCACATTGGCCCGACCACTTGAAAGAGGTCGCGCCGCATTCGGTGCATTTATGGGTCGGTTGCTTTGCCATGACAGGTGTTGTGGCTTAGGTGATCCCAGCGGGCAAGTTGGAATTGAAAAATAGCAGATAGATCACGAACAGCCCCATGGCCAATTGCACCATCGGCAATAGTTTGGACCAGCGCGGCGTGGTCCAAATGGCGTAAGGCGAAAGAAGCAGGCACGCCCCAGCACCAAGCAGCAACAATACATCACTTTTAGCTGGAATTGATGCCATCAGCGCAAGTGTGGCCAAACTCAGCCCCACCGCATTCCAACGGGCGAAGCCGGTGCTCGTCGCGGCACAGTAAAGCTGCCACAAGAACGCAGAAAAAATCAGGGCGGCAACTACAATTCCTACAAGAAGTTCAATCATTTACGAGCACTCACGAAGGAAACCCCCAAGGAGGCGATTACGCAGGCCGTGAACATGTATAGCCCCCATCCAGTTTCCAATCGCCCGATGCCAACACCTTTGGCCAACACGATGTATAGGGCAATTAAAAAGATGTCCGCCATCGCCAGCTTGCCCATCAAAGTGATTGCCGGCAACAGGCGTGGAGAGGCGAGCCGGAAGTGGATCAACGCCAACCCCACGGTTTTCAAGTAGGGGGCCACCAGCGCGAAAAACGTTACCACAAGGGCCAAGACCACATCCTTGGACCACAAGGACTGCACGCCGGTCAGCACGGAAATTTCCGACAAGGCAAAGAAGGGCAGCAGCCCCGCCTTTAGCAACGGGGCGGCCCATGCGATGGGGAACAGCACCAACAACGACAGATTTGCGATCTTTAGATACATCCGTGCAGAAAACTCCGCTTGGGGGGAAACCTCAAGCTGAAAGTGTCATCAGCCGGTGTTGCTATCGGGGGTTCTGGGCTTTGGCAGCGCGACGACATTCTCCGGCTCGGGCGCATCTGCCATCTCATAGCCGATCAGCGGCAGGATTTCGGCCAAGTCGGCTTCGAGGCGCTGCATTTGTGCGTTTACCACACTGTCCTCGACGTTGACTTGCTGTGACCAGCGTTTGAGATCGGCGCAGGTTTGCTGGGCAAGGGCGATTTGTTCGCGGTAGGTTTCGATCTCATGTTGGCGTTCACGCAGAAAGGTGCGGGCGCGGTCGACTTTTTCTTGCGAATAAATCGATGCCAAATCACGCGACTCGCGGCTCATCTGTGCTGCGACCTCAAGTACCGAAGGCTCCAGAGTGTGCAGGTCGGGATGATCGCGCAAATGCATGATCCGTTCGCGTACGGAGTCGAATTCCGAAGAAAGGGTGAACAGCTCATCCTTGTCGGCTTTATGGGCAGTCAAATAGGCGCGCGTGACATCTTCCATCGAAATGTGGAAGCTGCGGTGGGATTTCTCAAGCTCCATGATGCGGCGGTTTGAGGGCAGATAGAAACACAGCGAAATGGCCAAGGCTGCAAGGAACAATTGGGTGATCATACCGGCATAGGGCAGAACTGTTTCGCCGTAGCTGGCCGTGAAGCTCAACCATGGAGCAAGACCCAAGGCGGCGGCCAAAGTTGCGCCAATGACGACGCAAGAGAACAAAATTACAGCCACCAAGGCGACACGCTGAAAAAACTGCTGCATTTGCAGCCAGGTCTGGTTTGCACCGGTCATTTGGAAACCCCCCAGAGGTACCATTAATTACTTGTTTACTTATCTTAGCGGAAATCCGCCGACTGGCCACGGGGAAATTTGTTAAATAATGCGCGTTGTTTCGAAGGCAATTGAACGATTAGGCGTGAATAGGCGGGATTGTCTTTGATTTGGAAACAAAGCCATTCCCGCCCGATAGGCTTTGCCAATCACCGCATCTGGGCTACTTTTGCGACGTCATTAGGTCTTGGAAATAAAGGTCATCCATCCCAAGATTGTGGCAAAACATATAGGGCTCAATGGAGGCCTCTCCCAAGCTGAGGCGTTGCCCGTCAAACATCACAGGTTGACCTGCATGAGAGCAATTTTGCTCGGCTGTGAAGCCACTGTCGGCAGAGATCTGGTCGGCAGGTACCGGCGGTCCTGCAACCATGGCTATGTGCACTACCTTTCCAGTGTCATAGATTTGCGCCTCAACCCCGTCTTGGCTGACAAAGCCACAGGGGGCAGCCAGTGACAGAACAAGGGAAGGCGTCGTCCCATCAAGGGAGACTGCGCATTGCCCGTTATGATCCATGAGGTGATATTGGCTTCCATATGCCTCTGCTTTGGAGATCATTGCATCCGCAACGGCCACCCCAGTGCTGCACATTTGAAAGGCTGCAATCGCCGTCAGGATTTTCAAGTCATTTCCCAGAACCATACTTGCTCTCCTTTGCTGCGATAGCTTGCTGAGCCACCTTTTAGAACCAAAGACGTTCCGTTGAAGACGTCAATGTGATCGGTTGTCTCCCAACCGTTACGAATGAAGACGACGCCGTTTTTCTTCTGCATGTCTTTGATGTTGTCATTGATGGTGCCGGTCATAACTTTGCAAGTTACATGAGCGCCCAAAAGAGTGGGCTTCTTTTTCAAAAGATCAGCTAATTGTTGGGCGGCGCGGATATGCCCGGGGGCATGGTCGGCAAAACGGCGGCGATTGTACCCCACGCAGGTGCGAAGCCCGTCCATCGGAATTTTGACACCACTTAATGTCAGGGCTTGGCCCATTCGCATGGCGCATTGGTTCCTGAAGACTGTGGCATCACAAACATTCGCGCGACTTGGGTGGTTGTCCCATAGGGTTTGAAAGGTCGGCATTATAAAATCCTCTAAAAAATATAGGTTCAATAGAGAAAATTTAGGGAGGGCAAGGAAGGCGGTCAAGTGGCGTATCGCCGACCCTATCTACCTGACGGATTCGATGGGCCCGTCCGCACTGCCGGATATAAATTGAGCCACATAGGGATCGCCAGAGGCATCAAGATCTGCCACAGGCCCACTCCATTGGATGACCCCGTCGTGCAGCATCGCCACCTTATCCGCGATCGCGCGCACGCTCGACATATCATGGGTGATGGTCATGGCCGTGGCGCCCATCTCGACGACAATCTCACGGATTAGATCATTGATAACACCTGACATTATTGGATCAAGGCCAGTGGTGGGTTCGTCGAAAAAGATGATCTCGGGTTCGGCTGCGATGGCACGGGCAAGACCGACGCGCTTTTGCATGCCGCCGGACAACTCAGCCGGAAGGCGGTCAGCCACATCTTCTTTCAGCCCCACGCGGCGCAATTTTTCAACGGCAATAGCGCGGGCTTCCTCGGCGGGGCGCTTGAGAGAGCCACGGAGCAACCGGAAGGCCACATTTTGCCACACAGGCAGGCTGTCAAATAGCGCGGCCCCCTGAAACAGCATTCCAAATCGCGCCAGAAATGCGTCCTGATCTCCGGTGCTCGCATCTTTGCCATCAACAAGGATCGTGCCGCCGTCCGGCTTCACCAGCCCCAAGACGGACTTCAATGCGACGGATTTTCCGGTGCCAGACCCCCCGATGATCACCAAGCTTTCACCCTTTGGGATATGCAGGTTCACCCCCCGCAAAACATGGTTGGGGCCGAAGGATTTGGTGACGTTTTCAAAGCGGATCATGAGGCGAAAAAGATCCCTGTAAGGATGAAGTTTGCGGCCAGTATCAAGACCGCGGCGGCCTCGACCGAGCCTTTGGTGGCTTTGCCGACACCCATGGCGCCGCGTCCGGAATTCATCCCGTAATAACAGCCCATCAACGTCGCTATGCCGCCGTTCACAGCCCCTTTGGCCAAAGAGGACATCACATCTGAAGTCTCAAGGAAATTGGCAGTGTTTTGCAGATAGGTGGCGGAGTTGAAATCCAACGTGCCCACGGCCACGACATAGCCGCCCATGATGCCAATGATGTTCCCGACCGCCACCAATACAGGCACAACGATGATGCCAGCCAGAACGCGCGGCACGGTCAAATATTTCATGGGATGCGTGGATAATGTCACCAAGGCATCGATCTGCTCGGTTACCTTCATCGTGGCAATTTCGGCCGCAATGGACGAGGTCACACGCGCCGCGATCATCAGGCCGACCATGACAGGCCCCAACTCGCGCACGATGCCGATGGCGACGATCTGCGGAACCACGGCCTCAGCGCTAAATCGCGCGCCACCTGCATAGATCTGCAAGGCCAATGCACCGCCGGTAAACAAAGTTGTCAGCCCTATAACGGGCAAGGAGAAATACCCGACATTCATCAAAGCTGCGCCGAATTCTTTAAAGTAGAACGGCGGGCGCAGCATATGGGCAAAGGTTTGGCCCGTGAAGATGGCCAGACGCCCCAAGGCCGCCAAAGCAGACAGGGTGACCGCGCCCAGCAAGGCCAATGGGGTCAGAAGATTGCTCATGAATAAGACCGTTTGTAGCGGTGACCGAGCGACGTGAGAATTTCATAACCGATGGTGCCAGCGGCATCAGCCAATTGATCAACGCTTTGGTGTGGGCCGAGGATGGACAGATGTTCTGGGACGGTATCCAGATGCGTCACATCTACGGTGATCAAATCCATCGACACGCGACCAACCAGCGGGCAGGGGATATCGCCTGCATATAACTGTGCGGTGCTGGACATCGCACGGATTAGCCCGTCGGCATATCCGCCTGATACTGTGGCGATCTGACGAGGGCTGTCGGCGATGAACGCATGCGCGTATCCGACCGCCTCGCCCTTTTGAACGGTGCGGGTTTGGATAACGGGCAAGTCAAGGGTGACAACGGATTGCGCATCCTCAAAGGGCAGGCCGCCATAGAGGCCAACGCCAGGGCGGGTCAAATCAAAGTGATACTCTGGGCCAAGCAGAATACCACCCGTCGCGGCCAAAGACCGAGGTGCCAGTATTCCGGCGGTCATCTCCAAGAACGTCTTGAGCTGTGCTTTGTTGGCGGCATGATCCGGCTCATCTGCGCAGGCAAGATGCGACATCACCAAAGAGGCCTCTTGGCTCATCTCGGGAGACCAGTCGCTGGCCTCAATGCCCAAGCGGTTCATGCCCGTGTCAAGTTGCAGACCGAATGGGTGCTCGGGCAAGCGGGCTTCATGGCGTGCAATTTGTTCGGGTGAGTTCAGCAGCGGCACCGCCCCAAGGTCGAACAGGACTTGCGTGTCGCCTTCCATATGGCCCGAAAAGACGTAGATCACAGGATCGGGGCCTAACGTGGCGCGCAGGGCAGTGGCCTCTTCGGCGGTCGCCACAAAGAAGCTGCGCACGCCAGCCTGCGCCAAGGCCTTGGACACGCGACCAGCCCCCAGACCGTAGCCGTCTGCCTTAACCACCGCGCCAGTGTGTGTGGCCGATTGTCGATCCAGCGTTTGCCAGTTTTCAACCAGCGCGTTCAGATCAATGTGAAGTGTACCTGTTCCCATGACTTCTGGGTGAAACATGGGGGCGGAGAGGTCAAGGGGTTTTGCAGCCCCTTGACCGTTTGCCCGCTATTCCGCCGCCCGCAGGCGATCCGGCTTGGGCCCGTCGTCGGGGGCCGTGTCTTCCTCTGAGGTGTCGTCAACCAAGCTCTCGAGGTCTTCTGCAGCTTGCTCCAGTTTTGCTTTGGCGGCCTTTACTGTCTTCCGCGCATCTTTGAGCACGTCCTCGGCTTCGCGCTCTGCCATGTCAGAGGGATCGGACCACAGAAGGATTGGGTCGTGAATCCGGCGTGCGTTCTTGTTCAGTGCAAGATCACGGGCAGTCCGCGAACCGCGACCACCAAGGGCGCGGAGCTGACGCAGTGACGCATAGGCCCCAGTGGTGATCCACACCCGCAGGGCCAGCATGGCAGGGGTCAGAACCAAGGTTAAAACCGTCGCGACGCCTAGGCCGAAGACCACCGCAGTGGCCAATTGCTTCCACCACAGCGCAGTTGGGCTGTCGATGGAGTAGCCCCCACCGAAAAAGTCGAGGCTGAGGCCGAACATCATCGGCGCCAAACCCGCCATGGTGGTGATGGTGGTCAGCAGAACGGGACGGATGCGGGCCTCGGCGGTGCGGGTGATAGCCTCAAGACGTGGCATATATCGGGAATATTCCTGATAGGTGTCGATCAGAACAATGTTGTTGTTCACCACAATCCCCGCAAGGGCCACAACCCCAGTACCCGTCATAATAATCGAGAACGCCTGATCCATAACCAGCATTCCGATCAGCACGCCGGTGGTCGACAAAATCACCGCTAACAAGACCAGAACCGAATTGTAGAAGGAATTGAACTGCGCCAGCAGGATCACGAACATCAACCCCAATGCCGCAAGAAACGCGTTGCCAAGGAAGGCTTGGCTTTCGGCCTCTTCTTCGGTGTCACCGGCCCATTCAAAGCTAACGGAGGCGGGCAACGGCTTCTCGGTTTCCAACCAATTCGTAATATAGGCAATGCGCTCGTTGGCGTTCATCACTGCGCCGTCTTCTGTGCGTAAGTCGGGGGCCACATCTGCCTTGACGTCAAAGAAACGCTGCTGGTCTATGCGGTCGATCTGGCTCAGCTTTGCGACGGGCTTGCGTGAGATGAAGTTCGACAGCGGGATCAACCCATCAGGCGTGCGCACCTTGAGGTTGTCCAATGTCGACAAGACACGGCTTTCTTCTGGCAAGCGGACGCGAATTTCGATTTCTTCGTCTGAGCTGTCAACGCGCATCGTGTCCAAAAGCAGGCCCCGCGTGACCAGTTGAACCATTGCGCCCACAGTTGCGACATCGGCCTTATACCGGCCAGCGGCTTCCACATCGACGTCAATTTGCCAATCAATGCCGGGCAGGGGCAGGGTGTCTTCAACCGTGATCAGGCCTTCGGTTTCGTCAAATTTGGCGCGTGCGATACGGGTGGCTGCTTGCAAGTCATCCCAATTATCGCCCTTGAGACGCAGGTTCACCGGTTTGCCCCCAGCAGGGCCACGGTCTTGGCTTAGGATTTCGGTGTAGATGCCGGGGATGGCGTCCATCTTGGCCTGCATCTCTTCCAGTATTTCGGTGTCATCGCGCCGGTGACCCCATTCGGCCAACTCAATCTGGATTTGGCCAATGGTGTCCAATGGCCCAGTGGCGCCACCGGTGTTTGTGTCCAACCCGCCTTCGCCCGCAAAGGCAAAGATGGAATCGATGCCCTCAACCGTGGCCACTTGATCCTCCACAAGCCGGACCAGTTTGTCCTTTTCGGTCAAACTTAGGTTCCCGCGGGCGCGGACATAGATGATGGCCTGCTCGGTTTCGGATTCCACGAAGAACTCAACGCCGTTGTTGTTGGCCGAGAAGGTTGCGAAGGTCACCGCGACGAAAGCCCCAACAGCTCCGATAGCAACCAGCGGCATGATCGGGTTGCCTGCGATAAATTTGATGAAATGACCGAACGCGGTGCGGCGGTGGCCGGCGTTGATCCGGCGCGCACGACGTGACCCCGAGACGGAGCCCATGGCCGCAGAAGCGAACATTGCCATTGCCGCAAACAAAATACCGCTAAACAGAAGGGCTCCAAAGCCTGCTTGGCTGCGCTCGATCGGGAGCAGGTAGCTGGGATTCAGCAGCTGCATCGCAGAGACAAACAGCCCGAACATCGCCACGGCAACCAGTGCCAAACGAATGAATATGCTGAAGCCGCGCAGCGCCGCGGATGCCCGCGTAATCAAGCGAGAGATACGGCCAGATACGCCCCCCATAACAGGCAGGTAGATGAGCGCCACGATCAATGACGCGGATAAAACGAAGATCAATGTGACGGGCAACATCCCCATGAATTGCCCCGGAACCCCGGGCCAAAATAACATAGGAAGGAAGGCGCAAAGCGTCGTCGCTGTGGAGGAGATGATCGGCCAAAACATGCGCTTCGCAGCGTCTGTATAGGCCTCCATCGGGCCTGCGCCCTCATCGATGCGCTTGTCGGCATATTCCACCACCACGATGGCACCATCCACCAACATGCCCACAGCCAGAATGAGACCAAACATCACGATGTTGGAGATAGAGATGCCCATGACACCCAAAAGGATGAAGCACAGCAAAAAGGATGTCGGAATCGCAAAACCTACAAGCAAGGCGGATCGCGTGCCCAAGGCGGCCAAGACCACGATCATCACCAATGCAATCGCCGTCAGCACCGAGCCTTCCAGCTGCTGCACCATGTTGTTCACGGTTTTGGACTGATCCAACGTGACGTCAACGCGGATCGCCTCTTGCAGCTCTTGTGGCCAGCTTTCTTGCACTTCGGCCACCGTGTCACGCACCAGCTGTGCGGTGTCGATGATGTTGAACCCTTTGCGTTTGACCACTTGCAAGGCCACGGTTTCATTGCCGTTATAGCGGGCCGTGCCGGTGCGGTCCTCAAAGGTCAGGCGAATATCTGCCAGCTGCCCTAAGGTGACGACACTGTCGCCGTTGACCTTGATGGGCAGCTCGTAGACGTCCAAAGGTTCATCAAAGGACGCTGGGATTTTGACCGAAAATGCGCCCTGTTCGGTGTCAACTTCACCTGCCGCGATCAACAGGTTGTTGTTGTTAACAACGTTGATCAGCTCACCGGCGGAGACATTGTAGGCCTCTAGCGCAAGTGGGTCGATGGTGACTTCCAGCATCTCGTCGCGGTGCCCTGCAAGGCCTGCCTCTAAGATGGGGGGCATCGCTTCGATGACGTCTTGCAGATCCTTTGCAACCTTGGTCAGCGTGCGTTCGGGCAAGTCGCCAGACAGCGACACAATAATGATCGGGAATTCGGAGAAGTTGATCTCGATAAGGTTGTACTGCTCTGCGCCGTCAGGAAATTCTGCCTGTGCCTGACCCATTTTGTCACGCACGTCCGCTAAGATTTTTGTTTTGTCCCAGCCGAATTCAAACTCAAGGGCCACGCCTGCATAGTTCTCGGCTGCGGTGCCGGACAGAGTCTTTAACCCGTCCAGATCTTGCAACTTCGACTCCATCACCTTGACCAACAGCTTCTCGCTGTCCTCGGCGGAGATTCCGGGGAAGGGGACGGACACAAACAATGCCGGAATCTCGATGTCAGGCTCACCCTCTTTGGGGAGGCCCGTGTAGGCAAAAGCCCCGATCACCACCGACATCACAATGAAGGCGATGATCATGCGGGCCCGTTCACCCGCCCAATCAACGAGACCAGTCATGATTTTGGCTCCGCTAAGGTGACTTTGATCGCGACGCCGTCCGTCACATATTCCTGCCCGACGGTGATGATCTTCGCTTCATCCGGCAAGCCCGACACCCACATGCCTGCTGTGGTATCGCGCAAAATGGTGATCGGCATGAAGGACGCGGTGTTTTCATCTGTGGCCAGCTGAACCCCCAAGGTGCCTTCGTTGTTCAATGTCAGCGAAGAGGCAGGAATGAGATGGGCCTTTTCACCTTCGGCGCCGATCAGGATTTCTGCAGTTTGGCCGTCGCGCAGCTGTAGATCGTCATTGTTTACGGTGATTTCCACGCGGAATGTGCGGGTTTCAGGGTCAGAAGATCGCGACAGGAAGGTTACACGCCCTTCGACCGTTTGGTTTGAGGTCGTGCGGCCACCGGCGCGCGCCCCGACCTCGACCTTTGCGACTTCGGTCTCTGGTACAAAGGCCACCAGCTTGATCGGATCAAGTTGAATGACCGTTGCGCAAAGCCCGCCCGGTTGCATGAGGGCGCCCAACTCTGCGGTGTCAGTCTCTAGAAGGCCAGCGAAGGGGGCGCTAATCTTGAGACGATCAATTTCATTGATGGCGCTGGCGATGGCAGCCTCGGCCCCCAAAATACCAGCGCGCGCGCTTTCTACTCCTGCACGAGCGGTCTCAACCGCAGCCAATGCGGATTGAACCGCCGCTTGCGTCCCTGCAACTCGCACTTCCGATGCAAACCCATCAGCGGACAATTGCTTGGCGGCGTTGTCGTTGATCTGCGCCTCTTTCAGGCGGGCTTCTGCTTCCAAAACCCGACCTTGGGCTTCGGGCAGGCGGGCCTTGGCTTCCGGCAGGCGGGCTTGCGCTTCGGCGAGGGCTGTTTGACGCGTACCTGGTTCGATTTCGCACAGCAGTTGCCCAGCTTCGACATAGGAGCCTTTGCGCAAAGGCTCGGATCTGACAAGTCCGGACGTTTCCGCCCGTACATCAATTTGCCGTGCCGCTTCGGTGCGACCGCGCAGCAAAACGGCATTGTCGATGGATTGCGCTGTGGAGGCGGTGGCAACGATAGAAACCACACGCATCCCGTCCTCTGGCGCGGGAGTTGGTTCTTTTGCGACGTCTGGTTCGGGTTCAGCGACCGCAGATGTTTCGGGCTCGTTGGAGGCAAAGGACAGAAGCTTTTCGCGCTCGAACACGATGAGATAGAGCGCAAGCGTCACAACGACCGCAGTAATTATTGAGAATATCCGCATTCTTGTATTCCTTGTGCCGCATATCGGCGAATGAATTCGTTTTGGTATAGCAATAGCTGAACCGACCGGTTCACTTTATCGCCAGAACATCATGCCCGCAAGAGGCTGAAAATCAGTAAATTGCACATCAATTGTGCACTATTATGTAGTACAAGTCGTGTCGCAGTGAATTTGCGGCTATTTGTGCAATGTGCCTTTGCTCTTGGCAAGGTTTAACCCTTCGGGGTATGCCTCTGGCAACTGATAGACGGAGAGCCCTTGTGAGCCAAACTGACAGCTTCATCGAAGAAGTTACCGAAGAGGTCCAGCGCGACCGCCTGTTCGCACTCATCAAGAAATGGGGGTGGGTGGCGATTGCCGCGGTTCTGTTGATCGTTGGCGGCGCGACTTACAATGAATACCGCAAGGCGGCTTTGAAGTCCGAAGCTGAAAGCTTCGGGGATGTGCTGCTGGCAGGTATTGACGTGAATGACGCTGGGGCCACATTGGCCGAGGTGCCAACCGCGAACCCGCTTCAAGCCGCGATCGTAGGCCATCTTGCCGCCGCAGATGCGCTGGCAGGTGACAATGTGGAACTTGGCGTGGCGGAGTTGGGCAAGGTTATCGAAACTCAGGGCGCTCCGGCCGTCTACACAGAACTGGCCGAGTTGAAGCGGGCGTTGGCTTTGTCGCCAGACACCCCACTGGCTGAGCGCCGGACAGCCTTCGAGGCGCTGGCCACCCCCGGGTCGACATTTCAGTCCTTGGCGGAAGAACAACTTGCCCTAATTGCAGCGCAAGAGGGCGACACCGCGCAAGCGATCACCATTTTGCAAGGGGTGCTGGACGGCGCAAATATCACACCGGGCTTGCAACGCCGCGCGTCAGAGTTGATTGTGGCCTTGGGCGGAGAGCTTGAGGACGCGCAATAAGGCGCACCTTGGCAGTCACATGACACGAGTTCGAACAAATGACCGCGCGACGAAAACAGCGCGGCACAGCAAGACAAAAGAGGGTCAGCAGGGGCTATGGGCATGACATTTTCCAAGACTTCACTGACGAGCGTTGCGGTCTGCGCCTTGCTCGCACTTGGCGCATGTGGCGAAGAGGAGCTTGTGCTGGACGGTGAGCGCTTTGATGTGCGCGCTGGATTGCCAGGCAGCGAGGGGGCCGTCGGCGTCAATGGGGCAGTGGAAAACCTGACCCGAGAATTTCGTGCTCCGGCGCAAAAGAGTTATTCAAGCTGGACACATCGCGGCGGCAGCACTGCCCATAAGGTGACGCACCCCGCATTGAATGCAACGCTTACCCCTGTCTGGACGGCCAATATCGGCAAAGGCAACTCTCGCAAGGCGCGGATCACGGCTGATCCGGTTGTCTCTGGCGGGCGAATATTCACCATGGACAGCGTCTCCACAGTGGTCGCTACGGGCTCCGACGGTGCAACTCTCTGGAGCCAAACCCTGATCCCCGGCACTGATAAAGACGGCGATGCCAGTGGCGGCGGGTTGGCTTTTGCTGACGGGACCATTTTCGCAACCACCGGTTTTGGCGAGCTGTTTGCACTGGAAGCAACATCTGGAGCTGTGAAATGGCGCCAAAAACTTGACGCGCCTTTGACCTCTGCCCCGACGGTGGACGGTGGGCTTGTCTATGTGGTGAGCCGCGACAGTCAGGCTTGGGCGCTTGATACCAAGCAAGGCCGCATCAAGTGGCAACTTCCCGGAACGCCCTCCAATGCGGTGGTCAACGGCGGATCTGGCCCTGCCATAGGATCGCGTTTGGTCGTGGTGCCTTATAGTTCCGGTGAGCTGGTCGGGGCTTTGAAAAAGTCGGGTATCCGGCTTTGGGGCGCTTCTGTCGCAGGCAAGCGCAAAGGCGTGGCCTACGCAGGAATTTCCGACGTGACGGGGGATCCTGTCATTGACGCAGGGGTGGTCTTTGCGGGCAATCAGTCGGGGCGCGTTGTGGCGATGAAGGAATCGTCGGGCGAGCGTATCTGGACCGCCAATGAAGGCACCTATTCCCCAGTTTGGCCATCGGGCGACAGTGTGTTTTTGGTGTCCGACCAGAATGAGTTGATCCGGCTGGATCGCGAAACCGGCGCGCGCATTTGGGGCGTCGAACTGCCGTATTACACGTCCAAGAAACTTCGCAAGCGCGATGGAATTTACGCCCACTTCGGTCCGCTTTTGGCGGGTGGACGCTTGCTTGTGGCATCTGGCGACGGGCAAATCCGCAGTTATGATCCGGCCTCTGGGGCGTTTATCGGCACGACCGATTTGAAGGGTGGGGCGGCGTCAGCGCCCGCAATTGTCAACGGCACGCTTTATGTGGTGACCGCCAAGGGGCAACTCGCCGCTTTCCGTTGACGACGTTTGCCTGTATGACCCGCGTCTGACCGACCTTCGGAGCTAATGTCATGTCTTTCACCCTCGCCATTGTGGGCCGTCCTAATGTGGGCAAATCAACGCTGTTCAACCGTCTGGTGGGCAAGCGTCTTGCGTTGGTCGATGACCAACCAGGTGTAACGCGTGACTTGCGCGAAGGGGCGGCGCGTCTGGGGGACTTAAAGTTCACCATCATCGACACCGCCGGTCTGGAAATGGCCACCGACGAGTCGTTGCAAGGGCGCATGCGTATGCTGACCGAGCGCGCGGTGGAGATGGCCGACGCCTGCCTGTTCGTCGTGGACGCGCGATCCGGTGTTTTGCCCGCCGACGAGATTTTCGCCGACATTCTGCGCAAGAAGAATGCCCATGTGATCCTTGCCGCCAATAAGGCCGAAGGGAAGGCCGGTGAAGCCGGATTGATGGAGGCTTATTCCTTGGGATTAGGTGAGCCGCTTGGCTTGTCGGCCGAGCACGGCGAAGGCATGGCCGATCTGGCGTATGTCCTGCGTCCGCTGATAGATCTGGCCGAGAAAGAAAGTGTCGATCACACGCCCGAAGTCGACGTTGACCTAACCGATGAAGACGAGGAATTGGGTGACGATGAGGTGGTTGAATATATCCCGCCAAGTGCTTCTAAACCTTTGCAAATTGCCGTTGTTGGGCGCCCGAATGCAGGCAAGTCCACGCTGATCAATAAGATCCTTGGCGAGGAGCGTTTGCTCACGGGGCCAGAGGCTGGCATCACCCGCGATGCGATCTCGGTGATGACCGAATGGTCCGGCACACATATGCGAATTTTCGACACGGCCGGCATGCGCAAGAAGGCCAAAGTGCAAGAAAAGCTGGAGAAGCTTTCGGTGTCAGACGGGCTGCGTGCGGTGAAATTTGCCGAGGTTGTCGTGGTGCTTCTGGACGTGGATATTCCCTTCGAGCAGCAAGATTTGCGTATCGCCGACTTGGCCGAACGCGAAGGCCGTGCGGTGGTTTTGGCGGTGAACAAATGGGACATGGAAGGCGACAAGCAAGACAAGCTGAAGTCGCTGAAAGAGCAATTCACCCGCCTGTTGCCGCAACTCAAAGGCGCGCCGCTGATCACTGTATCCGCGCTGACGGGCAGGGGGCTGGAACGTCTGCATGACGCCATTCTAGAGGCGCATCAGGTGTGGAACACCCGTGTCACCACCTCGGCCCTGAACCGCTGGTTGGTTGGCATGTTGGAGCAGCACCCGCCACCCGCACCCCAAGGAAAGCGCATCAAACTGCGCTACATGACGCAAGTGAAGGCTCGCCCACCGGGATTCGTTGTAATGGCGTCGCACCCTGATTTGCTGCCCGCGAGCTACTCGCGCTATCTGGTGAACGGCTTGCGCGAGGACTTCGACATGCCCGGCACGCCGATCCGCCTGTTCATGCGATCGCAAAGCGAGGCGAACCCGTTCAAGGGCCGCAAGAAGCCGGGAAGATCCAAGCTGCGCAAGCATATTGAGGGTCGCAAAGACTAGGTTTGATATAGCAGAACCGCCGCTGGGTTGCGGCGGTTCATGGAAACCTCACACCTGCTGTATGTTAAGAGGGTTTTCCTGGAATTAGAGCAGGACGGACCGGTCTCTGAGAGCATCATAGCACATTTTTACAAGATTCGCGCCCCTCTATTGTGGGGCCATCTGGGGGCTGCTTGGGTCTGGGGTAGGGCTGCTCGTTCCGAGATGATGTGTTGGGACGGACTAGCCGGCGCGAGTTCTCAGCCCATAGTGGCATGCTCACTCTACACATTGGCAAATAAAGCGGACCTTCGTTGCCGATGCACTAGAGTCTGCTATGGGCGGACAAAGCGGGCTTTCGCCGCGATTAAGCGAAAGTCTGGTTTTAGGCCTTGGGGATACGTTTCGAGCTCTAGTTTCGCAGATGGTGACTCAATGCAGCCGCAAGGCAGTGTTTCAGCTTGGGGCTAGGTGAGCCAATTCACGATCAAGAAGAACAGCGCGGTTATTTGAGTAAAAAGTATATTTACACCTTGCGATTCAACCTAGCAGCTGTTGACAGTCTCCGCCTCGGCCGCACGATCACGTCACGTTAGCGGGTTCCCAAAGCGACTTTCGGCTGCGTATAGTTGGGCACCGCCAATAATCGCGGCAGCTCCTTGGACCGTTGATCTATGACTTTCTCCCAACAAGAAGACCTTCGCCCCCAGACACCGGTCTCGCAAGCGACAGGTGATGATGACACGTCCGTGATGGTCGATCGTGCGCTGTGGCAGATGCTTCGGCCCTCATCCCAAACGGATGCTTTTGCAAATGCGTGGCTTGCGCTGCAATCACAGTTCATCGGAACTGTCAGCAAAGCGGCAATGATTTTGCCATCGTCGGACAAAGACAACCACATGATCCCGCGCGCGATATGGCCGAAGGACGCGACCATCGATTCCGATATGAGTGCGACCGCAGAGCGGGCAATTGCCGACAAACGCGCTGTGTTGCGTGACATGGGCAAGGGCGCAATCTGCATCTGCTATCCCTATCTTGACGAGGACCGTTTGCTAGGCGCAGCATTGCTACGCTTAGAGGGGTCCACCCAGCAAGAGGCCCGACAGGCGATGCGCCGATTGCAATGGGGCGGCGGCTGGGTCGAGTTGCGTGACGCACGGACTCGCGAACACGCCATCGAAGCCGAGCGCGATCGTGGGCAGGCGGCCATCGACGTTCTAGTGGAACTGCTTGAGGCCCGCGGCCACCGCGCGGCGGCCATGGCGGCGGCCACGGCGACAGCGACAGGTTTGGATTGCGACCGCGTATCGGTAGGCTTGCTAAGTGGCAAAAAGTTGAAAGTCGCGGCGGTGTCGCACACGGCGGACATGGGCATGCAGCTGTCGCTGGCGCAACTGATCCGCCGTGCTATGCTGGAATGCCTTGACCAAGGCGGTCCGATCTTGCGCCGTGCCACCTCCGAGGCTGATGCGCAAGAAGACACGCGCGTGTCTCGCGCACACGGTGAATTGCTTCGTCAGCAGGGCGCAATGTCCGTGCTGACACTGCCGTTGAGTGACGCCGATGGCGAGGTGATCGGCACAATGACGCTGGAACACCGCGACGTGGCCGGACTGACCTCTGAACGCCGCGACCTTGCACTCGGGATCGGAGCACTGATAGGACCGATTCTGCGTCAAAAAATGCTCGCGGATCGCGGTTGGCCGATGCGCTTGATGATCTCAATTGGACGCGTTCTGGCGGCGATATTCGGGCCTGCGCGGCTCGGCACGAAGCTGGCGTTTCTGCTGCTCGCGGCGGCGGTCTTTTGGGCGGCGACGGCGCGCACTGCGTACGAGGTCGTGGCGGATGCGCGGCTGGAAGGCACTGAGCAGCGGATCGTGTCCGCCCCGTTTGATGGCTATCTTGTGGGCCAGACCGTGCGACCGGGGGATCGCGTGATTGCAGGTCAGGTGCTGGCCCAATTGGACGACCGCGATCTGCGCTTGCGTCTGATGGCAGCTGAGGCCGAACTCAACGAAAGCGAGATCGAGCGCAACGAGGCTACGGCCCTGGGACGCCGCACAGACGAGGCGCTTCTAGGCGCGCAAATCGCGCAGGCCAATGCGCAGATCGATCTGTTGCGGGAGCAAATTTCGCGCACGGAACTGGTGGCACCGTTTGACGGGGTCGTGGTTTCGGGGGATCGCACTCAAGAACTCGGCACAGCAATTTCGCGTGGGGAAGAATTGTTCGTGATTGCGCCGCTAGACGACTACCGCTTGCGGCTGTCGGTCGAAGAAGGTGACATCGCAGTGCTGATTGCGGGGCAAGTGGGCCGCGTTCGCTTTGCCGCGCGGCCGGACGAAACGTTCCCTTTTGCGGTCGAGCGCATCCTGTCCGTCGCCACACCCGAAGATGGCGGCAATCGCTTCGCGCTTGAGGCGCATCTTGACGCTCCACCATCCACCGGTACGGAGGTCTTACTGCCTGGTATGGAAGGTGTGGCGCGCGTGTCAATTGAGGATCGTCTGACGATACAGGTCTGGACGCAGGACTTCGTGAACTGGCTGCGCCTTGCCACTTGGCGCTGGCTGCCGTGAGCATTGCGCCGACCCCATATTCGGCTATCTGGGCGCAAGTTGCGTCACTTCGCCCCGTATTGCGACCGCATGCCATTTTGCACCGGCAATACTTTCGCGGCTCGCTTTGGTATGTGATGGAAGATCCGACTGGCGGAAAGTTTTTTCGGTTCTCGCCGGAAGCCTATGCTCTGATCGGAATGATGGACGGGCGTCGCTCGCTGGGGGAGGTGGCACGCGCTGCGGAAGAGCGCCTTGGCGTCAATGCACCCACGCAGGACGAAATTGTACAACTGCTGTCACAGCTTCATGTGGCAGGGGTTCTAACGACCGACCGCATCCCCGACCTTGAGGAAATCGCAGAACGTGACAGCACCATGCGCCGCAAGCGGATGATGCAATCCATGCGCAACCCGTTGGGCGTTAAGGTCCCGCTTTTCGCGATCGACGGTTTCGTCAGCGCGACGATGCCGCTGGTGCGCCCCTTATTTACATGGGTGGGATTCATTGCGTGGTTGGGGCTGATTGTATGGGGCACGGTGATGGCCGCGATTCATTGGGACGAACTGACCGGAAATATTGTGGACCGCGTGCTGTCGGGTAACGGGATCGCGTTGCTGTTGATCTCTTATCCGCTGGTTAAGCTGCTGCACGAGTTGGGGCATGGATATGCTGTGAAACACTGGGGCGGGCAGGTGCGTGAGGTAGGGGTGATGTTCCTTGTGTTCATGCCAGTACCATACGTCGATGCATCTGCAGCGATTGGGTTTCCGTCCAAGCGGCACCGTATGGTGGTTGGGGCGGCAGGGATTATGGTAGAGTTGGCTGTCGCAGCTACAGCGATGATCGTGTGGACCGAGATGGAGCCAGGCATTGCGAGGGCGTTGATGTTTAACATCATGTTGATCGGCGGCGTTTCGACGCTGTTATTCAACGGCAATCCGTTGCTGCGCTTTGACGGCTATTATGTCTTAACTGACCTGATCGAAGTGCCTAATCTGGGCCAGCGGTCCAACAAATACCTATCATACCTGGTGCGCCACTATCTGTTCGGTCTGGACAACGCGCGATCCCCTGTCACAGCACGTGGCGAACGAAAGTGGCTGTTCTGGTACGCGGTCCTCGCCTTTATCTACCGTATGATCATAATGCTCGGGATTTCACTATTCGTGGCCGGAAAGTTCTTTTTTGTCGGGATTGCACTGGCGCTGTGGTCTGTAGTGTTGATGATCGTTCTGCCGATCTCCAAGGCGGTGATATATTTGTTGAGTGCACCGGAACTAGAAACTCGCCGCCGTCGTGCCTTTATTGCGACGGCGGGTCTTGTGGCGGTGATCTGCGGGCCATTGGTAGTTATCCCCGTGCCGGATGCAACAATCGCGTGGGGCGTGGTCGTCGCCCCCGGTGAGACGCGGGTGATGACGCGAACGGGAGGCTGGCTGAGTGATGTGGCAAGCGCGGGTCGCATGGTCGATGATGCGCAGTTACAGGTGGCGCAACTCGAAGATCCGTTGGCAGCGCCACGCGCCCGTCTCGTCGCTGCGCAATTGCATGAGGCCGAGATACAACTCGCCGCCAGCGACGCCCGTGACCCACTGCAGGCGCGGATCGACGTGTCACGGCGTGACCTTGCTTTGCGCGATCTGGAACGATTAAGCGAACAGCAAGGCGCGCTGCAAGTGCTGGCCCCGCAGACCGGACAATTCCAACCGCTGATCGGCGCTGACAGGTTGGGGCGGTTCGTACCGCAGGGAACCGTGCTGGGCTATGTCACCGATGACAGCGACGGCTGGGTCGTGCGGGCTGTGGTGCCGCAAGAGGAAGTCGACCGGATCGCAGTAGGGCAGGGGCCGATCTCCTTGCGGTTCTCTACCGAGCCCTCAGTGACATACATGGCGCACATCGTCGCGCGGACACCGCGTGCCACTCGTGATTTGCCGAGCGCGGCGCTGACGACGACTTTCGGGGGGCCGATCCCTGCCGACTTTGGACCCAACCAAGCCCGTGCACTTGAAAGTGTATTCATACTTGATCTGGCTGTTGACGGACGCCCTGATGCATTGTTTTTCAACCAGCGGGTCTGGGTGCGTTTCGATCAGGGCCGCAGCCCGATTGCCGTGCAATGGGGCCGCTGGATGCGGCAGGTCTTTCTTGACCGGTTTGGGGTCTAGTCATGGCGCAACGCGCAGGGCCTGCTGCAGGCGCACTGGACAAGCAGGGTCGCAAGTTGTGGGTCAGGGTCTGGCCGGTCGCTCGACCGTTGGCGATTGTCGGGCTTGCGTTGCGGGGGCGGCAGACGCGGAAGGCCCGCGCTGCGATGATCCGGAAACTGCCCTACATTGACCGTCTGCGTGCACTGGCCGTGTCGCGCGGTTGGATAGTCGAACTCCCCGATCCAGCACGCCGCGAAGCGGTGCTGGAACTGGCGGCCCTAATCCTGTCGCAACACCGGCGCGGAGTTACGATTGCAACCAGCCATCCTGGTGACGCAGAGCGATTGGCGGTAGCGATGGAAGCCCCATTTTCGCGAATGGGCAGGACGCTTGAACCGTTGGATGATGCAGCTGCTTTCCCGGACGGTCGGACCACGGTCGGACAATTGCGTCGGATCGCCCATGACCGGCTGCGCGACCGGATCTTGATCGATGAACCTGCAACGCCCTTGCGGCTGGCAACGCGCCAGTTGCGCGGCAAACCGATGACTGTGCCGACCCAGCGGCGCGACCCTGCTGTCCTCCTTGTCGATGCGGATCGTGCGTTGTTGGATGACGCCCGCAGCGCCATCGCGGGGGGCGCGGCATTGGATCATATTTTTGCCCCGGCCGAAGGACGGCGTGCTCTGGCACTCGCAAATAAACTGGAGCAAGGCATCGACTGGACGGTTGAAAAACAACCCAGCCTCAGCGCGATCGGGCGCGTGCGCGTTTCAGAGGTGGACGACACTGAATTGCCCGTAGAAATCGCGCGGCGCGTATTCTTGGTGACACTTGCGCTGACAGCGTTGCACCAGCTACGCAAGGGCCATGATTACGTGATCGAGGACGGCGCCCTGACCATCATCGACCCACGGACTGGCGAACCCGATCCGGGACAGACTTGGACCAGCGGCGTGCAGCAGATGGTGGAATTGCGCAACGGTCTGCGCCCCACTCCCGTGCGCCGTTCACGCGCGCAAATCGGGCTGGGTGAAGTGCTGGACAAGGTGCCTCTTCTAGGAGGCGTCGCAGCGGATCTGGACGGGGCAGGACGGGAGTTGCATCTGCTTTATGGCACGCCCGTCTGGACGTCACAGCGCCCCCGCAAGAGCTGCCGGATATTCGTGCGCACTAACGCCGCACTCGTTAAGTTTCTGGAGCGTCAAGCAAAGGATGGCGCGACCATCGTTACCGACCGCCCCGAGCTTGCAAGCGGGTTGGGTCCCGTGCGCCGTGAAGCCGCTGAACAAGGGCTGTCGAACCCGACCGAACTGATCGTTTTGGCGGACGCCACTGAAAGCCGCCGCACCGCAATTACTTTGTCCCAACGCAACGCCAGAGTGCAGGTTCTGGAGTGTCTGTCGCTAGACGATCCGGCGTTTTCGGGATGGCGCTGGCGCGTGCTGCGATGGCTTTGGCCGGTGCTGCCGTGGCGCAATTTTCGGGCGTCGCGATTGCTGGAACATCAGCGCCGAAAAATCGGCAAAGCTGCGGCGCGTCAGAGAGCGAGTCAGAAGGACGCTGCGACACGTCGGCGGCGCCTTTTGGCCTTCGCCTCCCGAGTCTAGAAAAGATTTTCAGTGAATTAGGATAATTTACCTCACGTAAACGTCCGCATGGTGCTAACGTAAAAATTCACTCACCCTTTCTGCGGGGACTAATTTTTATGGCCTTTCCATTTGGCAAGTCTGATTTTGAAATTTCCACACCTGTAAATGCCCGCCCCGCGCGACGCAGCTACGGCACGGCAATTCGCGAGATGTTCGCCCGACGACGCGAACGGAAACAGACATCGCAACGCCGCCACGCGGTCACTGTGGAGGCGATGGAACCACGGATCCTGCTTTCGGCTGATCCGATCTTCGCACATGTACTAGCAGACGGCGGTGATTACACCCTCGGGCTCATGTATGACGATACAGCTGACCTTTACCGTATTCAATTAACGAATGATATTGACGGGTTAGTTGTCGCGAGCTCTGATTTGGACGGCGTGAACGAAGTGCAAATTACCGGCACATCGGACGCTGACAAGCTAACGGTTGATCTGTTGTTCCGCCCCGATCCGGCGTTCAAAGTTACATTTGACGGTGGCGACGGTGCAGACGAATTGATCATCGACGGACCTAAGCACACTAGCGTGACATACGACCTTGGCGCGAACGGAACGGGCACCATTACACAGAGCGAAGGCGGCACCGATCACGTGCGCGATTTCCTCAACGTTGAACTGGTGACGGATCAGTCCGCGGCAGAATCACGCACCATCAATGACGTCGTTTCCGGCCGTGGTGGATCAATTGTAATTGGCGACAATGATGTCAAAAACGACGGATTGTCCCGAATCACGATGGGACCAGACGCATCTAAGACCGTTTTGGACTTTGCCAAGCCCGCGCTTGGTGGGGCCTATGGCAGTGGTGCGTTGGACATCAATATCATGGACGGCAATGACGACATCCGATTTGAAGGGCTCGACCAGCAGCTCACTGATGCCGCGACCGAATTGGACGCTGCGGGCAACCCTGATGTGGTCGCGCGACTGATCGCGGGCGGCAATGCGGAATTGACCGGACCGCAGGCAGATGTGACGTGGTATATCATTGGTCAGGATCGCGCCTATGTGGACGGGCTGTTCGTCAGCGGTGTCGACACGCTGACCGGAGCAGACAACAACGACGACACCTTCTATTTTGAACTGAACCTCGGCAATACATTTGCCGACGGTGGCGTTAACGATCCGTGGGAAACCATCGATCTCCCCGGGCGCTGGTCCGGCGAAATCAACGGCGGTGCTGGCGGCACCGACATAATCGTGCAGCAAGGCGCGGTTTTCTCGGGCCCGATGGCGGGGAGTACCGGCAGCGCGACGATCAATTTCGAAACGTTCAACTATATCGGTATGGAACCGACAATCACCGTCGGCGGCACTGTTGGTGATGATGACTTTACCTTGCGAGCCACAGGCACCGGTGCGTTCGAAATCATCGACGGATCCGGCGCGCGCTTTGGCGGTTTCACTTTTAATGCGGGTGCACCGCTTGTCGTGAACCTCGGCTTTGGCGACGATACTTTCAGTCTTGGTGCGGGTCTGACAGGGTGGTCCGGCAGCCTGACTGTGCGCGGCGACTTTGGCGGTGACGTCATCTATATGGAAAACGATCTCAATACTCGCGGCGGCGATATTGAGATGGACGCAGAGCTGATCGTCGTGGATGGCGCTGTGGTCGATACGCGCCTGCTGGCCGGCTCAGTCGGATCACACGGTGACATTCTGCTTGAAGGCGGCGGCAGCGGTGTTTCGTCTTCGCGCTTTGCCGGAATTTTTTCTGGCGACAATCCGTTTGAAAATGGCGGTGCTGAAGTCGAAGGCGCGGGCATTGTCATCGGTGGCGGTGCGCAGCTTCTGGCGGCGGACGTCAAGGGCAATACCGAGGCAGCCACAGCCGGGAATGTAACCATCACCGTGGATGCAGGCTTTGCACTGGATGCGCTGGCGTTCACGCCGGGCTTGAACGAGAAAATCGCGGCAGCCGCGATCCAGATCGGCAATGCTGTCATCCGCGCTGGCGAATTGAAGATTTCTGCAACTGCTGACAGCTCCAAAGCGGTTGAAATCGAAATCGATGTTGATGCGCTGTTGGGTCTGCCTGACGACGGATCAGCAGAAGGCGACGTCGAGGACGGCGATGTGCCGCTTCTGGTCGGTGGTATCCAGCTCGCGGCGAACGAGCTGGAGTCTGCCATCCAGCAGCAGTTCGATAACCTTCCGGTGCTGGGCGCGCTGACCAAGAAAATTCCAGTCCACTTTATGCGGGCCGAAGCGATTGCAAAGGTTGATTTGCTGGATGGCCTCGACGTCTGGGCAGAGACCTCGATTGATGTCGACGCCAACGCAACGTCCGAACTGACATTTACCAATCCGGGGATGAACTTTGGTTTCACGTTCGGGGAATCCGATGCGACAGCCATGACGACCGTCGAAGGCACGGTGACGCTGGATTCCGGTGGGCTGGTTTCCATTGCGGCAGCGGCCGAAAACACGCTTGACGTGGCGACCAACATCCAGTCCGGCCTTGTGTTCAAAGCCAAGAAAAGCACAACCACAGGGGCCAAGCAGAAACGGATCAAAGGGCCAGCCATTGCTGTGACACTGGGCGATGCGACGACCGCGGCGACAACCGATATTGGTGCTGACGCGATCATCAGCGCTGATGACATCACAATTTCTGCCGACACCTCAACGAAGCAGTCCGTCGGCACGTCTTCCAAGATCGTGCAGCCACAGTCCAATCAGGGCACAGCGATCGGGATCACGGTTGCATTCCTCGACAATCAGGCCACGGCACAGGTCGCAGGCGATTTGAATGCGACGGACACAGTCACAGTCAAAGCCAACGCCGTGAACGAGGAAACGCTGCTGTCGACAAAGGCGTCCACCAAGGCCAAACCTTCCGCCGCTGATCAGGGTGCCGCGGGCGCTGCCAAACAGCAGATCACCGGACAGGCCAGCGGTCTGGCTGGCAAATGGGGCGGCCCGGGACAGTTCGGTCTGTCTGCCGGTGTTATCGTCTCCGAGAATGTTCTGGGCGCGCATGCGCTCGTGCTGGACGGGGCCGTGATCGAAGCTGAAACGCTGGATATGACCGCACGTGTCGAGGACAATTTCCGAACCACCGCCATCGGTGGATCCAAGGCGGGCGCGGCCGTTAGTCTCGCGGGCGCTGTGAATGTGTCCCAATTCGACAACGATGCCACTGTCCGCATTGACGCGGCGACCGTAACAGTTGGCGCCCTTGTCATGAGTGCAGAGGCGATCATCCCCAATCAGGTTGACCTGCTCGACGAAATCCCCGCCCTTGGCGCGGCATTCTCGGACCTTGGCGCGTCATTGGGCGCCATGCCGTCGCTGTCTAATGCTTTTGGAACCGTGTGGGGCAGTATTGACGTTGAGGACCCCGCCGCGACGCGCGGGGCATTGGCGGACGTGCAGACCGCATTTACCTCTTACTATGACGAGAGCCTTGGGCCAGCCCTGACAGGCGTCACCGATTCAATCACGCCGTTCCTTGGGTATCTGACGCCGACTGGCGGCCTGCCCAACAAGGTCGCGACCAGCTATGTCGCAGCCAGCGCTGCTGCAGGCGGTGGCGGTCCAAACGGGCCGGAAGGCAAATTTGCGCTCAATGGGTCGGTCAACATCATGTTGATCGAAAACAAGGCCACTGCAGGGATCGGGGCAGGGGCCTTGGTCACGGTCACCGGTGACGCAGGCGCGACGATTGAATCAAACGCGACCGTTGAGACGGTCGATATTGTCGGCATCCCGAACATCAAAGCCTTGTTCAAAGGCTCCACCAAAAGCGATGGCTCCGCCATGGGCGGCGCGTTCAGCTATGTGGCCAAACACAACGAGGCGGATTCCTACATCGCAGACGGCGCGACTGTAGATGTCACCAAAGACCTGATGGTCGATGCGGTCACGCGTCAGTTCGTTTTCAACGTCACCGATGCGGGTGGCAGCGGCGACGACCTGAACTTCCAGGGCAGCATTTCGATCAATGATCACACCAATAATGCGCGCGCCTGGATCGAAGACGGTGCAAAGGTTTCAGCAGACAATATCACCGTAAATGCAGATCACTCGGCCACGATGCTCAGCTTTGGCTTGTCGCTGGCCAAAGGCGGATCGACGGGCATCGGGATCAGTTCGGCTGTGAACATTGCCAATAACGTCACGCTCGCCACGATCGGTGACGTGGTGTCTGACACCATCCCGACCGGTTTTGATGCTGGCGTGACAGCGGCGGGCGACGTGAACGTGACCGCCGACAGTACCAATCTGGGCCTGACCGTGGCCTTTGCCGGCGCCAAGCCCGACAGCGGTGGCCCCGCCCCCGATCCGGCTGACAACGCGCCTGCCGCCGCCCCCACACAGGGCGATGTGACCGTCACTGAAAGCGCTGTCGATGTTGCTGGCAAGGCCGGTCTGGGCATTTCCGGTGCCATCGGAATCAACATCATCAACCAGCACACCGAAGCTACGATTGCAGACACCGATGTCGCAGTCGGTGGCGATTTGCTAGTGCACGCAATGACGCAGGCCCCTGTGGTGTCTGTGTCGATGCCTGTCACGCTGATCACTGGATCGTCGGGTAGCGGCAGCAACACCGGGATTGCTGGCGGTCTCAGCGTAACCAAGTTCGACCGCGACACGATTGCGCAGATTGTCTCCGGCACGGTGACGATGACCGGCAATGGCGACGTTACCGTCGAGGCCGAGACACGCTCGGAAACCGTGGCAGTCGTCGTCGGTGGATCTGGCGGATCGCAGTCTGACACGGCCATCGCGGGATCAGTCAACGTTACCATCGCGGACGATAATACATTTGCCGCAATCGGGGCAGGCGCTACGGTTCTGAATGCCAAGGACGTGGCTGTCACGGCGCATGACAACGCTATTTCGGTGACAGTTGCTGGTGCCGCAGCAGACGGAAACAAAACAGGCGTCGGCGCGGCGTTTGATATTGGTATTTACAACGACACGGTTGAATCTCGTATCGACGGCACTGTGACCTCCACGAGTGATGTGACGGTAGCAGCCTCAAACTTCTCGGTTCTGGTGTCGGTCGCGGCGAGCTTAGGCTCAGCGGATACGGGACTTGGCCTCGCAGGGTCGGTCGGCGTGAACTATGTAGACAGTGATGTCACCGCAGAAATTGGCGGTACGGTCACGGCAAATGGCTCTGTCGGGGTCTTTGCAACAGATCAACTGATCGCCGTTTCGATTGTGGGTGCCGTGGGCAAAGGGACAACGGGCATCGGCATCGCGCCGGGCGTCTTGGTTGTCGACCATGACACGCGCGCCGCGCTGACAAGCACGGCGAATGTCACCGCGCGCGGCTTTGGCGCAGGTCTGAATTACTTTGGTGGAACCGGCTACGGTTTGACCGTGGCAGCCGACACCGACGACAAATTATTCATGGTCGCTGCAGCGGGCGCGAAGGGCGACACCACAGCCCTTGCAGGTTCGGTCGGGTCGATCAACGTACTTGGCACTACAGAAGCCACGATCGAGGACAACGCGCGCGTCAATGATGACGGTAACGCTTCCACGATAGCCACGGGCGGGTCTTCCGTTCAGGATGTCACCGTCGCAGCACAAGCTCAGTCGCTGCAAATCACGGCAACTGGCGGCGCGGCCAAAGGCGGCAGTACAGCAATCGGTGCAGCCTTTGGTATCACTACGATGGACCGCGATGTCATCGCTTCTGTCGGCACAGGTGCCTTCATTGAAGCGCGACGCGACCTGCTGGTCCACGCAGATTCCCGCGATACGATCATTACGTTCGCCGTCGGCGGATCGCAGTCTGACAGTTTCGCCGGCGCAGGCTCTTTGTCACTAGGCGTATTGGATCGCACCACTACCGCCTTTATCGACGGAACAGTGCGTGTTGGCGGTAATGTGTCGGTCTCTGCGGATGCACGGCTGAATGCGGCTATGATTGCGGGTTCTATCGCCATTTCCAGCAGCGCTGGTGCTGTCGGAATCTCGGCCGCCCCGCTGATCACAATCAACAACACCTCTGCCGAAATTCGCGGCAACGCAGATATCAATGCAAATGCGGATAACACCACCGTTGTGTCGACCTTGGAAGGCAACCGTTCAATCCGCGGAGTAGATGTCGCGGCCAACGATCGTATTGTGTCCGTTGCGGCAGCGATTTCCGGTTCCACGTCTTCGGGTGGTTTCCAGGGCGCAGGCGCGTTCTCGGGTGCGTTCCTGTTCGGCACCGAGCAGGTTATCGATGGGTCCAACCCCGTTCCGTCGCTTGAGTATGAAAACCCGTCAGCGACGGGGAATGCATCTGTAACGCAAGCCCTCGTTATGGACGGCGCACGCGTGACGACCAGTGGCAACCTGTCGCTGTCCGCAAACACCGCCGCTACTGTCGTAGCGATCACTGGCGCGGTTGCGGCCGGTGGTGGGTCATCCGGCATCGGTTTGTCGGGTACTGTTGTCGCCCGCAAGAGCATCACTCAAGCGGTTATCGGCGCGGCAGAAATCCACGCCGACGCCCTGCGTCCGGCCAGTGCGCTGGCGGATGACGGTGACACCCGTTCTGTCACCGGTGTCGATGTCTCCGCAGACAGCGATCTGGTGATTGTGGCCCTGACTGTCGGTGGTGCGGGCTCGTCCGGATTCTCCGGTGCGGGTGCGATCACTGTCATCGTGACCGATGATGTGACACGCGCCAGCCTTCTTGCCGGAGCTGATGTAACCACCGGCGGCAACCTGACCATCGGGTCCGACAGCGACCTGATCCTGACATTCGGTTCGGGTGCAGTGGCGATTGGCAGCTCCGGTGGCATCGGTGCCTCCGTTGCGGTGGCCGTCACCTTGTCCAAAACCGTGGCCGAAATCGCCGAAGGCGCGACTGTGCTGGCGATGGCCAACGGCGCGGCGAGCAACATTCCAGACGACGAGGGCACCCGCGCGGTGCGCGGTGTTGATCTGTATGCAGACAGCTTCTTTGTCGTTGCCGGGTTGACGGTTGCGGGATCTGGCGGAAACGGTATTGCCGGTTCCGGCACTATCAACGTCGTCGTGCAAACAGACGAAACGCGCGCCTCAATAGGTGCGCTTGAGGCGCTCGGCAGTGGTGATCCGGCGTTCGCGGTAACGTCTGTGACCACTGGTGACGGGAACGTCACGTTAGAAGCGGACAGCGATGCGATCATTGTGCCCTTGTCGGGTGCGATCGCTGGAGGTAGCGGTCCGGCATTCGGGGCGACCATCGTCACACTTTCACGCATTGCCGAAACCACCGCCCTGATCGGCGGCGGCGCGATGATCACAGCTGGCACGACAAACGCAACGGTGATCACCGATTCCGGCTCATCGCGGACCATTCGCGGTGTCGACCTTGTTGCGACCTCGTCTCCGGTTCTGGTGGCGACGGGTATCGCGGGTGCAATCGGCGGTGGCGGTGCTGCGGCGGGCGTGATCGCTGTTGTGACATCCGACGAAGACGTCACGGCCATGGTTCGCGATGCGACCCTGAACACGGACGGCAACGTGACGCTGTTTGCCGACACGGCACGCGGGCGTGATGGCATCTCCGATCAAGACCTGAAGGGCGCGATCATCGAGCCTGTCACCTCGGCTGTGATTGTTGCGGGTGGCGGTGCCATCGGCGGCGGCTCCGGTGTTGGCGTCGGTGCGACCATCGGTACGGTCATCGTGACCCATGATGTGTCTGCTAAGATTACAAATTCCACCGTCACAGCGAATGCTCAGCGTGGCGCGACAGACCGCGGAATCACCGCGCTGGCGACACGAACCGCTACGGGCGTCGATGTTGTAGCGCAGTCGGATATGTTTGCAGCGGCTTTGACCGTCGCAGGCGGAGCCAGCGATAGTGTCGGCGTGGCAGGGGCGTTTTCGAATGTCACCGCGATCCGCACCACCGAGGCGCAGATCAACGCCAGCACGGTCACAACCAATGGTAACGCCACGATTCTGGCGGACAGCGACGCGACACTCGAAACCCTTGCGGGTGGTGTCGCCGGTGGTGGCGCTGTTGGTGTCGGTGTCGGCGCTGCTGTCACTTACCACAGCGACACGACCGAAGCTTCGGTTCAGGGCAACGGTACATTGATAGCACGTGGCATTGCGGGCGGCACGTATATGCCGACCGGGTCCGAATTGGGCGGCGCAAAGGTTCTCAACAGCGCAAGCGGTCTGGCCGTTTCTGCGGTGTCGGATCAGACGATCATCACAGGCGCAGTTGGCGCGGGTGCAAGCGGCAACATCGGCGTAGCCGGGACGGCGGCCGTTTCGGTTCAAGAGGAATACACACGTGCTTGGATCGGCGCAGGCGCGGTCGTTTCTGACGACGGTGCCGGCAGTGCCCAAGATGCGACAGTCCTTGCGCGTGACAACGGAACGATCATCACCACGGGTGGTGCGGTTGGTATCGGTGCAACAGGCGGCGGCGCAGCAGGAGTCGGCGTGCAGGTCACGACCAAAGAAACACAGGCCTGGATTGCAGGCCAAGTCACCGTCAAAGACGACATCGCCATCCGCGCTTTGTCCTCTGACGAAGGCGTGGTCGTGTCCGCATCTGGTGCGGGCGGTGCGTACGGCGGTCTGGCCGGTTCAGCCAGCGTTGTGACGATCAACAACACAACCCAGGCCACGGTGCGCTCGACTGCCTCTTTGACGGCTGGGGACTCCATTGCCATAAACGCGCTGGATGAGACCAGCCTCGACGTGGTTGCAGGTGCGATTGCAGGTGCGCTTGGCGCGGGCGCAGGGTCGGGTGGCGTGACCGTCATCGACAAATCCACAAAGACCGAAGTCGAGGGTGGGGCGACCTTGCTGTCGCTCGGCGCTGGCAGCGGTGTAAAGACCCTGACAGGCGGCGTCGGCATTACGTTTGGCGCCGACGACACGGACGCCAATGACGTTAACGTGAGCGGGGTCGGACAGGTCGATCTGTCCAAAGCAAACTCCGAAGGCTTCGCAGATGGCGGCGCAACTGGTGAGCGTATCGCAAACCTCTCGACTGGCACACATGGTGGTATCCACGTTCAGGCAGTGTCGACCGATCGGGTCGAGACGATTTCGTTTAACCTCGCCGGTGGCGCGGGCGCTGTGGCGCTTGGCGGCACTGCAAATGTATTCCTCAATGAAACCAAGACGTTGATTGGTGTTGGCGCGTCGCTGACAACGACGGAAAACGGCGATGACATCAGCGTCGGTGCGGCGTCTGACGCTTATGCATTGAACGTGATGGCCGCCGTTGCCGTCGGCGGATCTGCTGGTGCGCCCGGAGCGTCAGCTGCTGTGTTTGGCAACTCGACCGAGGTACGCATGACGGGCGCGACGGTGCGCAGCGCAGGTGATTTTACCCTCACCGCGTCTGGCACGGATGACGCGCTTGCGATCACTATCGCCGTCGGCGGTGGTGCAGGTGTCGGCGTTGGTGCGTCTGCCAACGCGATTGTCGTTACATCCGATGTGACTGCGGCCATTGATGGCGGGTCTGATATTACGGCTGATTACAACGTCGCCGTCGCGGCGAACCACACCACTGACATCGACGCCATCGGTGGCGCTGTCGGTGTCGGTGGAACGGGCGCAGGTGGTGCAGCCGTCAACGTCATCGTAATCGAGAAAACAACAGACGCCTACATCGGCGGCAGCTCTATCGTGACCGCGAACGCGGCGGTTGGAAGCGCGAACATGACCGTGGCTGACGGCGGTTTGACGGGCACTAATGACACATATGACGATGGCGATCGCGCCAGCACAGTGGCGGTCAAAGGCGCGGCGATCACCGCGACCAGCACTGAGGACGTTTTTGTGATCGGGGCCGCAGGCGCGGCCTCAGGGTTTGTAGGTGCGGCAGGTGCTGTTGGCGTCATCGTCGTGGACAGCGATACTTCGGCCTATCTGGGCAACTCCGCCCGTTTGACCAGCGGTGGGTCTGCGGTCATTTCCGCGACCAACAAGCTTGATCTCTTTAGCGGCAACGGCGGCGTGTCGCTTGCCCTGGCGGGTGGCGCTGCGGGCGCCGTTAGCGTTGTTGTCGTCCGGTCGGACACGTCTGCCTACACCACGTCTGGCACAGTGCTGACGACCACAGGCACAGGCGCCGTTATCGTCGGCGCAGCCGAGATAATGGACATTGATGTCATCGCCGTCTCAGGCGCAGCGACAGCCGGAATCGGTCTTGCGGCTTCGGTCTCCGTTGTCTCGCTCGGCAATGATCTGACGTCTGAACAAAGCGGCGAATTATCGGGCGGTGGCGGCAACAGCCTTTCGCTCGCAGACGACGCGTCCTCGACCAGCTGGACGAATAGCGTTCTTGGCGGATTCTCCTCCACAGGCGATGCAGATGGCGTTGACGGCACGGGGACTCCGTCCGCTGCGTCGCGTCTGGCGTCCGCGACTGATGGCGCGAAAGACACCGTAAATTCCAAGGCGGGGGCGACCTCCGCGACAGCTGGGCTAAGCACGCCTCCCGTGACGACAAAAGGCACAGATGCCTTTATCGCAGGCACCGTGAACGCAGGTGGCAACGTCGATGTGCGTGCCAACGAGCGGATTGATCTGGGCACGATCGCCGGTGCAGTTGCCGTCGGCCTTGGTGGTGCAGGGGCGGGCGTTTCTGTCGCGAACATCAACCGCGTTGCCACCGCGAGCATCGATGCAACCGGTCGTGTCAAAGCTGGTCTGTCTGGCCCCGGAACCGTCGATGTGATGGCTGATATGCGCGTGAACGCTGACGCCACAAGTGCGGTTGGCGCAGGCGGTCTGATCGGCGCACTTGGTGCATCCGTAACAATCCACGACGATTCCGCAGGTGCCAAGGCCGAGATTGACGGCCATGTCACAGACGCGGATTCCGTTAACGTCAAAGCCTTTAGCGAACGCGATGTCGATTTATCCTCGACCGAAGCAACTATCGGCGCAATTGCGGGCGGTGCCTCTGTCACCGAGGCCTCGATCGGCGGCACGACCGAGGCCCGCACCGGAAACACCGCCGTCATCGGCACTGGCACATCGGGCGGCGTCGGCACCTTCCTTCTGGAAGCCGACAGCGAGATCAACGCCAAGGTCGAAGGGACATCCATTTCCGCCGGTATCGGATCGGGCGGCGTCAATTCCATGAAAGTCGTGGTGACGGGCACGGTTCGCGCTGATGTGAACGGATCCACCATTTCGACATCCGGAAGCGCCACTGTGCGGGCCGACAGCGATGTATATTCCGAAGTTGTCGTCGGATCGATCAAGGCTGCGGGCATCGCCCTTGGCAAATCTATCGCCAGATCCAGCGTCACAACCGATGTGACGGCGCAAGTCCGCGGGTCGGCTGATCTTGATGTAGGCGCGCTCAACGTGACGGCGGATGCCGTGCACGAAGCAGACGCCACGGCCACCAGCTCTGCGGGAGCGGCCATTTCTGTAACTGGCGTGGAATCCTATGCCACAGTCGGCGGCACGATCACAGCTAGCCTTGGCGGGTCTGGTCTTACGGTTGACGCAACGTCTGTGACTGTCGAAGCGATTGCCAATATGGATGCAGACGCAGACGCGCGCGGCATCACAGGTGGTGCTCTGTCTGTAGGCGGCGCTCTCGCACAGGCCAGTGTTTCGACCGCATTGAATGCATTGATTGGGTCCGGTCGTGTGACTAGTACGGGCAATGTAGATGTCTATGCGCGCCACAATGCAGAACGTTCTGGCGCGGCGCGCGCGGATGCAGCGGGCGATCTTGGCCTTGGGGCCAGCGCGAAATCTCAGGCGTCTTCTGGCGGCCTGATTGCTGGTGGCGAAACAAAAGCGGTCGCCTTTGACAGCAGCAACGTGTCGGCAAAAATCAACGGCGGAGCCGTCAGCGGAAACAATGTAACGGTCGCCAGCGTTTCGGTTGGGCGTGCAGACGCGGACGCAAGTTCCGTCGTGGGCGGTCTTGCGGCCAAAGGCACGTCAACGGCAGGTGCCACGATGGGCGGCTCGAACCTTGCGGCTGTCCAGTCCGCCGACATCACGTCAACAGGCACGCTGAGCGTCCGCTCTATCGATTCTGTCAAATCTGAAGCCACTGCTAGAGCGGGCGGCGGCGGCCTTTTGGCTGGTGTCGGGGCAGAGGCAGTTGCGATCACAACCCGTTCCGTGCAGGCGCTGATCACCGGCAATTCAAACGACATCATCAGCGCAGACAGTGTTCGGGTTCTGGCGCAATCCAAGATGCAATCCAATGCGGTGACGTCCGGTACTGTTATCGGCGCTGTCGCCCTCGGCGACTCGAAATCCACTGCGACGACCACTGCGACCGTTAACGCGACGATTTCGGGTGCGACCGTAACAGCAACCGTCGGTGACGTCGACGTTGACGCGCTGTTTAACACCAACGACACAGGATCGGCCAAGACAGTCGACGCAGCGCGTGCGCATGCCACCACATCGGCCGGTGGCCTCGGGGCGGCCTCGAATTCCAAGGTGAATGCCACATCCACGGTCAACATCACCGCTGGTTTCGGCGATTATGCCTCCGTCATGGCGGCAGATGATATCGACGCGCTGGCACGTGCCTTTAACGAAGCGGATTCCAAATCCAACAACAATTCCACTGGCCTGATTTCGGGTGGCAAGGCAGAAGCGACGTCAAGTGCGACGACAAATGCGCGTGGCACGCTTGGCACGGGTGCTTCACTGACGGCGAACGACATCGCACAGATCAAAGCGCTTGCGATTGGTGAATTGCGCATGGCGGGCGTTGGTGGTTCTGCGGGTCTGGTCGCTGGCGCCTTTGCCCAGACATCCGGGGCGCTTAATACCTCGGCGAATACCGTGACCGGTACCAATTCCAACATTTCCGCCCGTGACGCGCGCCTGCTGGCCGAAACGATGGCCAAGGCCGTGGCCGATGTGACTGGCAACTCCGGTCAGAAGCTCACCGATACATTGATTGCCCTGTTCACCGGTGATTTCGCGAACCTGTCGATTCCGTCGATCACTGCGAACGGCGGCTCTGTGTCCAACGTTACCGGCGGATCGGATTCAAATGTCATCCTTGGTAATAATTCGCGAATTGACGCCAGCAACGACGTGAAACTGAACGCGCAGAATACTCTGATTCTGGATATCGATGTCGCTATGACCGTCGGCGGGACTGCGATCTCTGCGGGTGCCGCGTTTGCTTATACTCACTTTACGACATTCGATGCGGACGTGATCCTTCAGGACGGGGCCACTGTTCTGGCGGGGCGCTACGTCGACATTGACGCGACCAATATCATCGCGGGTCATCAGAAGGCCACAGGCACAAGCAGCGTCGATCTGGTTGCGTCCAGCGCAACCGGTCTGTCCGAAGTGGCAATCGGGACGGTCGGCAACAAGGCCGAAGCCCGCATGCTGATGCAGGGTTCGTCTCGGATCGAAGCTGCGACAGAAATCGACATCGACGTCAACGGCTATGCCACTGACTTCAATGGCGCAACAGGCGGCGACGCCCTGGTCGTTACCGGTAAGGCTGTCGCGGATGCGGCCTTCGGGGCAACCGCAGATGCCATCGGTATCGGCAAAGCCTACGGTAAATCCGTCGTCGATATGCATGATGATGCCGTGATGGTCACACGGTCTGTCGATATTGACGGTTCTTCCGATCTGACGGTCGATGAGGTGGCGAATGCTGATGCCTCCAGCCCGATCGTCGAATTCGTCGAAACTCTTGTCGAAGTGGTGAAGAAAGTTACGAAATGGCTGCCATGGCCACTCGACAAGATTGTTGAATGGGTTACCGAAACAGTTCTGAAAATTGTGCGCGTTGTCACCTTCCTTGAAGAAAACGCGTCTGTAGTCACCATAGGTGACACGGCCGATGACGTCGTCGACCTGCGTGGCTCCATCTATCTGGGTGATGGTCAGGACAAGCTGCTGCACGTCCTTGCGGACGGCTCGATTTCAGCTGAGTCCAATGTTGGCGCCACGATCACAGGCAACACCATTCTGGTGGATGACATCATCAACGACGCAGGTGGCAAGCTTGATATCCGTCTGGTGCGCGGTGTTGTTAGCGGCGATGCAGACATATACCTGCCGAAATTGCTGAACAGCGTGCGTCTGATCAATGACACGGCGCGTGATTTGCATGTCCAGCGGGTCGATATGATCTCTGATAACGGCGGTGAGCCTGACATTAATATCATCGACAGCCGCCCGGCGCCTGCCGATATTGTCCCCGGCTTCAACATCAAGAACGCTGGCGGCGATTACACCGAATTCACCATTCGCAACAACGTGGCCAACACCGCTTCGGATGTTCTGTTCCTGAACGACATCAGCAATGTCGCCGCGATCTATGATTTTTACGTCGCAGGCGGCAATATCGATCAAGCCAGTGGCGTTGATCTGATTGCGGGTGACGCTGGTGAAATGTTTGCGACGATGAAGTTGGGCGTTCTTGTTCCTGCGGTCACGATCATAACCGATCTGGGCAATATCGGGAGCGTGAGTAAAAACTTCGAGGTTGAGCTTGTTCGCGGTCGTGACTTCGCGAACGGTGATATTTCGCACACCCCGATCACAATGGTTGCCCATGCTGGCAATGACGTGAACCTGACTGTTCAGGGCACAAACATTACCCTCCTTTCGTCTACGGCGACAACGCAGGTCGCGGATGACATCCGTCTTGATTTATCGGCAGGCAACGACGTCAACTTTACCGGTAACGCGGGCAAGCTGACGACCATTTTGACTACGGATGTCGGCGGTGGAAACTTCAGCACGGTTGCGACGAATTACACTGTTGAAGCAGCTTACCAAATTCTAAACGCTTCCTCGACCAATGGTGATGTGCGTCTGCTGGCCAACGGGCTGTCTTCCATGGCCGTCGCCTCGGTTACTGCTCAAAACGGGCTGGCGCGCATCGAAGCGGGCGGCAGCCTGAGCGATCTGACAGGCACGACCGTCAAGAATATCACTGCCAAAGACGTAACCCTGATCTCGCGTTTGGGCAGCATCGGGTCCGTTGGCAATGCCCTCGACATCGACAGCTCCAACGCGTCGGCGGGTCTGGTCAACGCGACCGCGCTGAATGGCGCGATCACGCTGAACGAAACCTCCGGTGATATGCGCATCGGCACGATCCGCGCTGGTGGTGCCGTCACGTTGAGCGGTGCAGGATCTCTGGTCGATGGCGCAAGCGATGCAGCCGCCGACGTTATCGGTTCGGCCGTCACGTTGCGCGCGTCATCCGGCACGATCGGCACTGCGCTTGATCGTCTGGAACTGGACACGGCGCGACTTGACGTCGCGACGGCCCGTGCGGTCTATCTCACTGAAGTGTCAGGCGATTTTGTCGCCGGCGATGTGGACGCAACCGCGGGCGACGCAGTGCTTCGTGCGGCGGCGGGCAACCTTCGGGTGGATTCCGTCTACGCAAGTGGCGATGCTACCCTCCTGTCTGACACAGGTGCGGTTCTGGATGATACCGCCTCTACAGTGGCAGCGATCCGGGCTGACAGCATCACTATCAACGCCGCGGCAACTATCGGCACCAGCACCAACGCGCTTGAGATTGACAGCGCATTCAGCGGTGCAGGCCAAGTGAACGCGACCGCGGGGCAGGGCATCTGGCTCACTGAGACTGCCAACGCCATGACCATCGCATCCATTGTCAGTGGCAATGGACCAGTCGTTCTGAACGGTCCAGGCGACCTTGTACTTCTGGCAAACGGTCTGATCCAAGCAACAGCCGGAACAGTCGCCATGACTGCAACGGGCGCAATCCGCTCCGGAAACGACAGCGAAATCCGCGCCTCGGGTGAGATGTCCTTCTCAGCAGCAAACCTTACTACGGGCGCTGGCTCTCTGATTCAAGGCGGGCAGATAACGGCGGATGTCGGCGGCGACGTTTCCACCGGTGTGAACAGCACAATGACCTCGACCAGTTCCGTCGGAATCAGTGCGGGCGGTGCAGTCACCACGGGTGCGGGGTCTTCTATGACAGCCGTCACCGCAGCGACAATTTCCGGCGCGAGTTTGATCACGGGCGCTGACTCCTCAATCCAAGGGCAGAGCATTTCGATCACCACCATTGGTGCCATGACGACCGGTACCGACAGCGTGATCGCAGCAACTAACGGCGCGTCTATCAATGTCGGCGCGACTCTGAGCACGGGCGCATCCTCCAGCATTTCGGCGGGCGGCGCACTGAACGTTCAGGCCGCGACCCTGATCCATGGTGTCGGCGCACTGATGTCGGCGGCGTCTGTTACCGCGAACGTCTCCGGATCGGTAACGATGCTGCACAACGCGCAAATCCGCGCGACCGGCAATGCGACGATCAACGCAGGAGGAGACATGACGCTGGAAGACGGCGCTATTGTCGAAGCTTTGAGTGTTGATCTGAGCGTGGGCGACGTGGCGACCTTCAAGGCAGGGTCCACAGTCCGCGCGGGCGAAGCTCTGACAATTTCGTCTGATGATGTTCTGTTGCAGAATGCCGATGCCCTGTTCGAGGCTGGCACGTCAATGATCATCGCAATTGATCTAACCGACCGCGACGCGACTGGTGGCACGATGGTGCTGCAAGGCGCGCTTTCGGCACCGTCGATCCTGATGATCGGTGGGCAAGAAAACGATAGCTTTACGGTGAACGTGCAGACCATTGACGGAAACACGCTGCTTCTTGGCGGTGCAGGTGACGACACGATCTTCCTTGATCGTCTGCCATCGATGACCACCGTCCGCGATGGTCTGCGCGATTCCTTCACGGTTGACGGGCAGGCAGGTTCGGATGATGTGCGCATCGATCTGACCGGCACAAGCGATGTTCTGATCAGCGTTTCCGACAGCGGCAATCCGGGTGACGGCATCGACACAATGTCGATCAATACGACCACCGACAATGACACGGTTCTGGTGCGCTCCAACTTCATCGCGCTGTTGCAAGACGACGGCGCGGGCGGCTACAACGCAGCACTTGAGCGGATCAACTATGACCAGACTATCAACGCACGTGTGCGCATTGATACAGGACTTGGTGATGACCTGATCGTTCTGGACGACAACTCTGCGATGATGACCATTGACGCGGGCGAAGGTAACGACACCTTCCAAGTCGGCCAGATATTCGGGACCAGCCGCACCGATCCCAACGTTGCACCAGGCGACGAGATCGACACCGTTCTGACGACACTCGGCCTTCTGAGCCGAGGAATTTCTCAGGCAACCGTTCTGTATGGCGGCGTCGGGAACGACACCTTCCGCGTCTACTCCAACCATGCCGAACTTCGTATGGAAGGCGAAGCTGGCAACGATGCCTTCCTGATGCGGGCGTTCTTGCTGCAAGACAACACCGGAATTTCGCTCGTCGGACAAACGCAGTTGAATGCGGGCGCAGGCGACGACGAAGTACGCTACAACATCAACGCCCCAGTCGACATAGATGGTGGCGCAGGCTTTGACCGCGTGATTGCCGTTGGCTCAGAGGGCGACGACGTGTTCCTTGTCACCAAAGACGGTGTGTTTGGCGCCGGTCTGTCGATCAGCCTGTCGGGTGTCGAAGAATCGCTCGAAGTCGATGGCCTTGAGGGCGACGACACCTTCTACATCCAGTCCACGAATCCCGATGCCATTACCACCATCATCGGTGGTCTGGGCAGCGACACGTTCAATGTGGGCGGTTCTGTCCTCAAGCCGATCATCTCTGCCTCCTCGGGCGGTCAGACCGGCATCATCAACCACATCGCCAACGCCGACCCAATCACCGATGGCGGCTTCGCCAGCTTGTTGGCACAGGGCGTGAACATCCTCGTTAAACCTGTCGACCCGGCGACACCTGTGGTCATCACCACTTCGGGGTCCGACACTTCCGTACGCGAGGGTGACGGGCTGTTTGACACCTACACGCTGCGCATGCCTGCGCTTCCAGCTGATGCGATGAGCCGCGCCTGGATCACCGTTTCGGGCGCTCTGCCGTCCTCCTCGCAACCTGCTGGAGCGCGCGGCGTTCTCGTCTCGCTAGACGGGGTCACGTGGTCTGAACAGCTGGTCGTCGCCTTCGAGTCCGCCGATTGGAATGCGGAACGCACGATCTACGTGAAAGCTGCAGACGATACCGCCGAGGAAGGCAATACGACTGCGATCATCAGCCATTCTATTATCTCAACCGACGCAGACCTGAACGGCGCGCGTATCGGCAATGTCAGTGTTGAAGTTGGCGATGATGATGCCGCCGAGATTGTCATCACTCAAACCAACGGTGGCACTCGTGCCATCGAAGGTGGAACAGATGACACCATCGGCGTCACTCTTTCGCGAGCTCTTGAAGTGGGCGAAGTGGTTACCGTGACACTGGATGCCGGCGCTGGTGCAGGGCTCAGCGCCAATACGCTGACTTTCACCGAAACCAATTGGAACATCGCCCAGATCGTCACCGTCTCTGCGCTGGACGACACCGCCCAGACCGGAAACCAGTCGGTCACCATCGGCGCGACGTCCACCAGTACTGGCAGCTTTGATGCCAGGCTGGCCGAAATCACTGCCGAACTGGTGGATGATGAAACAGCCAGCGTGATCATCACCGAAACCAATGGCTCCACGGTCGTGGGCGAAGGCCAGACTGACAGCTACACGCTGCAACTGTCCAGTCAGCCAATCGGCACGGTGACTGTCACGTTGCAGAACGATGGTCAGACGACCCTGACAAGTGCTGATGCGCGCTTTGCTGGCAACACGGTTACATTCGATGCGACGAACTGGGATCAGCCAATCACCATTGATGTTGCCATGGCGGCCGGTCTGGCGCCTGTCGACCCAGCCAACCCGATCATGACAGTTTCGGCCAGCCCGCATCGCGTCGATGCGGTCCAAGGTCCGTTGTTGCTGACCGGCGGTGTCGGCCCTGAGAACCGTTCCATCGTCGCAGCAGTCATCCTGCCGACCGAGTTTGACATTCCACCTACACAACCCACACCGTCTACCGACGACACGGGCGATGTGGACCGCGTCAATGTCTTCTCGGACGGAACGAGCGAACAAACTATTGGAACGCTGACGTCCAACAATATCTCCGGCCTCGGAATGGGCGGCAGTCTGACCATCGACCAAGGCGAAGACGGTATCGAAAACCTGGTCACTTACGCGGGTGGAATTACCTATCAAGGTATGGACATCGTTGAGGTCATGTTGGGCCGCGGCAACGACATCTTCACCGTTGAAAGCACGGCCGAAGGCACTATCACCGCGATTCACGGTGGCGGTGGCGACGATCACCTGACAGCGCTGGATCACACCGGACCGCTGGTCATCTACGGTGACACCTCCGCGACGGGGCAACGTTATTCCAGTAGCATCGCTGGCGTGAGCGAGAATGCTTTTGCCTTCCCAGCGGATGGCAATGACCTCATCGACATCTCCGCGACCACCACGACGGTTGTAGTGGATGCGGGCGGCGGCAACGACATGATCCTCGGCGGGGCAGGTGGCGATCACATCGCTGCTGGTGGTGGCGATGATACAGTGGTTGCGGGTCTTGGCGTCGATCACATATACGGCGATGGCCGCTTCGAGGTTGATCTCGTGACGCGCGTCACCACTACCTATGAGGGCGTGGTCGGAAACGACGACCTGCTCGGTGGCGACGGCGATGATGTGATTTTCGGCGACAATGGCCGCATCATACAACCTGGTCTGTTCAAGGTGCTCGGCACTGCTGGCGCGACCTTCATCACCTCGGCCGTCCCGGGAGTTGGAGGGTCTGACACGATCGACGGTGAAAACGGTGCCGACATCATTCTTGGTGGTGCTGCGGACGACACGATCCACTCCGGTACGGGCGTTGATGTGGTCTTTGGCGACTTCGGTGAGGTTATCGTCTCTGCAGGCGTTTTGGTTCAGGCGCGTTCGATTGATACCGACAAGACGACAGGCGGCAGCGACACGATCACAGGCGGCACCGAAGGTGATTTCGTCATCGGCGGCGCGGCAAATGACGTGATCGACGGCGAACAGGGTGCGGATGTGATCTTTGGCGACCACGGTGCGTTGACATGGACCGACGGTCTGCTGACGCTGGCGATTTCAACGGGTGCTGACGAAACGACTGGCGGCGCGGACGCGATCATAGGTGGATCCGAAGGCGATATCATTGTCGGCGGCTCTGCAGGTGATTTGATTTCCGGAATTGACGGCGCAGACCTGATCTTTGGCGATCATGCTGAAGTCATCCTCGCGGGTGGTCTGCTGGTCAGTGCGCATACTCGAGCCATGGATCTCGGCGATGGCGGCGCAGACACAATTCTTGGTGGCGACGGCGACGATGTGATCATGGGTGGCGAAGCCGGTGACACAATCTTCGGCGGCGACGGCAATGACGCGATCATCGGCGACGGTGGTGAAGTCGAATACGAATCTGGCGGTCAGGTTATTAAGCTGTTCCGCACCACGACGGAAGGTCTGGGCGACGACGATACGATCCGGTCCGGCAACGGCGACGATTTTGTTCTCGCGGGCTTTGGCGCTGACGATGTGAACGCAGGCGAAGGCGGCGACCTAATCTTGGGTGACAACGGCCTCATCGTGCTGAGCGGCGGCAATCTGCTGACCGTAGAAACCACTGCCACGACGCTTGGCGGAATCGACCAGATCGTTGCAGGCAACGGCAATGACGCCGTTCTTGGCGGCACTGAAGGCGACAACATTGACGCGGGCGACGGCGACGATCTGGTGTTCGGTGATTTCGGCAAACTTCTGTTTGCTGGCGGCGCCTTGGCCCGTGCAACTTCAACCGACACGGTCGAGGGCGGCGCGGATACCATCACGCTTGGCGCTGGCAACGATATCGCCCTTGGCGGCGCAGACGGTGACATGATCTCTGGCGGAATCGGAATGGACATCATTCTGGGTGACGCAGGCATTATTATTCGCGACGCAGACGGCGACGTGACCAGCCTAGATGCTGTCCACACGATTGCACCAGTAAACGGTGGTGATGATGAAATCGACTCCGGTGATGGCAACGATGTTGTCTTCGGTGGCACAGGCGCGGATCAAATCCTAACGGGTATGGGTAACGATCTTGCCTTTGGCGATCATGGCGGGATTGAGCGTTTGGTAGACGGCGCTATTGATTTGTCACAACTGCCACTGACAACCGCAGCGGCGCTGCCGTTCTCGTTCACATCGCGCGATATCGGTGTAAATGATGGTGGCGCTGGCGACCGTATCATTATGGGTCTCGGCGATGATATTGCCGTCGGTGGTCAAGGCGGCGACTGGATTTCCGGTGGCGACGGTCAGGACGATCTGATCGGTGGTCACACGATCTGCGAAGGCGCTGATGGCGACGACGCGATTGATGCGGGCGCAGGCGACGACGTGGTTGCAGGCGACAACGCAGAAATCCTGCGTCGCGACGATACACTTGATCAACGCACACGCGCACTGCTGGGTGACACACTCTACACCATCGATCCGCAAACTGGCTATTTCACCGCTGGGTATGTGGCCAACGTCGATACGGTCTGGCAGACAAACCTGAATGGCAGCCAGGGGCGTGACATCCGTCTGCTTGATCACTCCGAGAACGCCGATCCATCTACATGGGGCGACGATCTTATAGCCGGTGGCGCCGATGCGGACCGCCTGTTCGGTCAGCGCGGCAACGACACCATCCTCGGCGATGGCGCAATCGACTTTGACGCACTCGGCGGGCCGATCATGGTCGAAGCTGGTGCACTGACTGACAGCAACGATTATGTCGAAGGCGGCGGTGGATCCGACACCCTCATCGGTGGTCTGGGTCAAGACGATCTGATCGGTGGTTCTTCGATGCTGTTCCTCGGCGAAAGCTGTGGCGATCCGACTGGTGAACGTCTGATTGACGATGCAGATACGATCTTTGGTGGCACATCGCTCGACATTTCTCGCAACAGCTTTGGCGTCGACGGCGACGGGCAATATGCGCGCGACGCAGATGTGATCCTTGGCGACAATGGCACCATCTACCGCATCGTCGCGGACGGTGCGTCCCTGAACTACGAATGGGACATCACCGGCACCGAAACGACCGAACGTGTCGACGTCCGCGCAGTTGAATACCTCGCCTATACACCAGGCGGCGCGACTTCTGATATCGGCGGCGGCGATACCATCCACGGCGAAGCCGGCAACGACATCATCCACGGACAAAGCGGCGACGACTTCATTTATGGCGGCGCACAGGACGACGACATCATCGGTGGCGCAGGTAACGACTGGATTTCAGGTGGCACGGGCAATGACGGCATCCTTGGCGATGACGGTAAAATCCTGACCAGCCGGAATGGCTGGACAGAAAGCCTGATCGGTCTGACGGTCGCGCGGGTCGAACAGGTCGTCACGACCAACGCAAGCGCGTTCCATGCCATCCTGAACCCGCTTGGCGATCTCAACAAAACCGTTGATCTTGAACCTTGGGATCTGGGCGGTGACGACCTCATCTATGGCGGTCTGGGCGATGACTTCCTGCATGGTGGCGCGGGCAATGATGGCATCTCCGGTGCCGAAGCCCTCGCTCAATTCTACACCCAGCCAAGCGATTGGCGTCCAACGATCGATCCGGCAACGGGTCGTCTGGTTGTACCGGACGGGTACTACGACAAGACCAACGCCCTGACGCGGATCGACGGCTTCGTCCTCGATTTCGACCCAACCGAAGGTGAACTGGCGCCCATGTCGCGCGAGTGGGCCAAAGGCGACGGCGACGACAAGATCTTTGGCGACATCGGCCATGACTGGTTGATGGGCGGCACAGGTCGCGACCACATGTGGGGCGGTTTGGGCGGAGACATCCTCAACCTTGATGACGATCTAAGCACCAGCGGCGCAGATGCGAAAACCACGCCGATCTCTGGCTACGGCGATCTGGCCTATGGCGGCGGCGGGCGTGATCTGTTGATCGCCAACACCTCGCATGATCGCATGGTCGATTGGGCTGGCGAATATAACGAATTCGTCGTTCCATTCGCACCTAACGGAGCATGGACCATCGTGCGCGCGCCTGCACCTTGGATCGTCGATCATCTGCTGGCCGTAGCCGAAAGCGACGGCGCAGACCCAACCCGCAGCGCGTTTGGCGACTCCGATCAGATGGGTGAACCCTACGGCGAAATCGGCCTCGCAGATCAGGACAGCGGCCTGTGGCAGGACAACACCGGCTCACCATTCGGCCAGCAAAGCGGCAATATCGGTGGCGGCAAGCGTGATGGACGCGGGATCGAACCTGCTCCACAGGCGACCGACCCAACATCGCGGAACTTCATCTCGGAACCATCTTCAAACGTCGAGACTATGTCCTTCGATGCAATGACACTGGCGTCCGAACCCGAAGGCGGCGAAGGCTGGATCACTGAAGAAACGGCGAGCCTGTCAATGCCCGAGGGCGAGGGTGATATGCCAGCGCCTGATGCCGTTATCGTGGTCTCCGCTCCGGCCAACGACGACACTGCACCCGATGCCCTTGATCTTGAGGCCAACGGAACCACGGGTCACAACGTTGATTGGGATTGGGCACCTGCCACGACTCCGGCGACCGAGGATGACGCAGGCACGTCCAATTCCAAGGCGCCGGCCTGGGCTGGTCGGTCGGGCAAGGCCAAAGGCAAAAAGTAAAATCGGAGCGGGCCACGACTGGCCCGCTTTTGGATCATTCATTTTTTTTGGAAACTGTCCGGAAGCGGCTGACGTCAGATATCGACGCGGCAGCGAACACCTGCGGGCAATGTCAGATCAGGATTGGGTAATGTCAAACGCACCCCGAATGTGCTGGACGCCGCATCCGACACTCTGTCGATCACATCCACTGTCGCCGTCAGTTCCATGTCGCCATCGTTGCCTCCCGCATCCGACATGACAATAATTTCATCCCCCACCGTAATCCGGTCTCTCAAGGTCAAGGGCAAATACAATTCAACATGCAGCGGATCAAGCGCCGCGACCGTTAGCACAGGCCGCTGTTCGGACGCATATTCGCCGGGCTCAACTTCCCGCGCGGTGACGATCCCATCGGTTGGAGAATACAAAACCCGCTGCGCCAATTGCGCTTGCACTCGTTGCAAATCAAGCGCCGCAAGGTCTTTTGCCGCTATCAGCCTGTCACGTTCCTGATAAAGTGAGAGCAGCTGATCCTCGAGCCGGTCAAGATCATTTTGGCGGGCGAGCGCGCGTTCGGTCAGTGACTTCATCCGCTCCAACTGCGCCTCGAGCACCTCAACACGCTGCGCTATGCCACCCAGCTGTGTTTCATCGGTAGCACGGCGCTCGGCCACGGCTATTTCGACGGAAATCGCACTGTCGTCCAACTCGATCAAAACGTCCCCCGCAACCACCGAATCACCTCGCCCTACGTGCACCGTTCGCACGACACCGGGTTGTGAAACCGACAGATCGACGATCGCGCTAGGGACAATTACACAACTGCGGATTTCCTCTGATAGGACGGGACCGGCCGCACCAAGTGTCAGAATGGCCGCGCAAGTGCAAAATAAGGCCGAGCGCGTGGAATGGATGTTGGACAATTGACACGTTCCTTGACAGGCTAAGCTACATTCGCGGACAGAGCCCGCAGCAAAATCTTGGCGTCCATTAGGGCCCATCAAGAGAATATTATCAAGGAGTTCTCCGTGCAGACACAATTGCTATTCTACAAAAACGCAGTCCCTGTATCCGCCTCGAAACATAAGGATACATCGCTGCGTAGCGACGGCAAATATGCTTATGCTGCAGAAGTAAATTCAGTCCCACTCGTCGCCGCAGAATTCCGTGCCGCAGCATCTGATTGCTGTATCGTTTTTGCCGGCGAAGGCAATGATATTATTCCGGTCGTTATCCTCGGATTCCGTGACCGGGAAAACCTTTATGTGGACGAAGACGGTGGTTGGACGGGGCGCTATGTACCTGCCTTCATGCGCCGCTATCCATTCGTCTTCGGACAAGCGGAAGACGTCGACAACTTCACCCTTTACGTGGATGAGGATTTCGACGGTCTGAACATCAACGGTGAGGGCGAGCGTTTGTTCGACAGCCGAGGAGAACGGACCGCCTATCTGAACCAGATTCTCGATTTCATGCGCGAGTATCAAGCACAGTTCGTGCGTACGCGCGCTTTCTGTAAGACGATTGCAGATCTTGACCTGCTCGAACCGATGCAAGCGCAATACACGATGCCGGATGGCTCACCCGGTCGTTTGTCCGGCTTTAGCGCGATCAACCGCGAAAAACTCAAGGCGTTGACCGGCGAGCCGCTCGAGAGGATGTTGCGCAACGACGAGTTGGAACTCCTCTACATCCACCTGCAATCGTTGAACAACCTTCAGCCGCTTCTAGCAAAGGCCGCAGGCGATGTTGCACCCGGTCCGGAAGCCGACACGCCAGTGGAAGACGCCGCTGACACCAAGAAGAAGAAAAAGAAATAAGGCATCACGGGTTGTCCGGTTTCGCCGGACAGCCCCACTCCGTTTTTTTCGAAAAATATGATTGATTATCCGTAAGTCGAAAACGTCAACCAAGATGCCAAGGCGCGCCGAAGCCACCGAGCCACGGCCCTAAAGGGCAATGCCGGATTACCAAAACTACCCGCGGTTGGCGAACAACAATTCGATCTAATCATGACAGGTTTCTTTAGATTATCTGAAATCAGCACCTTTGCTACATTTGTGGTGACGGAAATGCACGAAACTCGTTTGCGGTACCCCACGTCCCTACATCAGCTCCGCGCAGACAATTGATCTAATAAATTTGCTATTAGCGTTTGGGTTGCAGCCAATTGGCCACCACCTTGAACACATCAATGCAAATAGAGCCCAACGCCCTCGAGACTTCCTTTATAGAATGCCATGTTGTGGAAATGGGATTATCCCAAAAAAGAGCCATTCATGCAGTGTGCAGCTTTGGTCGTTTTGGGCTCAATGGAGACATTCGCTGCATAGCGACCTGAAGGTTCGGTTTGGGGCAAAACCGCCAAAGTTAACAAACTCCGCTCCCCCCGCGCTAGCCTGCCGTTTGCCCCCAACATAGCCTCCAGCGTTTTGGGCCTAGAATTCGCCCCCGCCTTCGCCTGCACCTTCTTGCCATGGCTTCACGAGGTCGCCAAAGCGGGTGAAGCGGCCCTCGAACGCCAGATCAACCGAGCCGATTGGCCCGTGGCGCGCTTTGCCGATGATAACTTCGGCCTTGCCGTGGCAGTGGGACATCTCGTTTTGCCAGTTCGCCATTTTCTCTAGCTCGTGGTCGGCGGGCTTTTCGTGCTCCTTGTAGTATTCCTCACGGTACACGAACATCACGACGTCCGCATCTTGCTCGATCGAGCTGGATTCGCGCAGGTCAGACTGTTGCGGGCGCTTAGGGCGCCGCCCCATGATGCATTCCGCGACAATTTAGAAATGGAAGGCCTTGTTCATTTCAACACGATGCAAAACGTCAACGCAGATGGTGGCCGCTGCAACCAACTCGCCAAATGCGCCAGTCGGGAAATGGGGAACACCGCGCTGGCAAGTTATGGGGTTTGGCCCGTCTACCAACAGATCGTGCGAAACGAGGCTACACCACTTGTTTCGGTCTCCAAGATGCGCGCCACCGCGCGCTCCGGTGGATCCGACGCATATGCTCTGCGCGAGGTGATTTTGGAGACGCGTAACACGTGTCTGCGCAAAACCGGGCTACGAGATGAGCTCAAAGACATTTAGTGGTGGTCATAGGATGTGAACAGAGGTGGTCGCGGAACTTCGGATCAGTCGTTAAATTGGATCGAATGACGAGAGAAGTGATCCATAATGAAGAAGCGAAAGTACCATTCGCCGGAGTTTAAGGCCAAGGTTGCGCTTGAAGCGATCCGCGAGGAGATGACGCTAGCGGAACTGTCTTAGAAGTACGGTGTGCATCCAACACAGATCGGCACTTGGAAACGGGCGGCGATAGAGAACATGGCGACGGTCTTTACGCGCCGGGGTTCAGTTCCAGAACAAGTGAGCGCGAAGGGCAGGTGAAGTAGGTGTTTCCATAACTGGCCCCCCGAATCCGCCATGCCCTCCCACCACGGCAAGCCGACGCATATGCAGTGCCACAATTGCGACCCGGCGTGGCCATTCAATCTCACCTGCTCGCGCCTTAGATCACCGTGATCGCGTCATCTGGAGACATGGGTGGGCTTTCGACGAGCATCCCTCTTAACTCGCTCAGAACTGAAGCAATCTTGAGTTCGGTGCGTCCATAAGCGCGTGTTTGTTGGTTGGCCCGTTCGGGCCTGCCTTGATCGCTGTGATACGCACGATACCCTGCGTTCCGGCTGTTTTAGCCGCACTGATCACATTTGACGCCTGCTGTTTCGGTTGTGCCTGTGCCGCCTGTGACAAGAATGTTCATTCAGCCACCTCTGCCCAAATCGCCAACTCATTGCCGTTGGGATCGGCAAAATGAAACCGCCGTCCGCCGGGGAAGGAGTAAATATCCCGAAGGATTGTGGCGCCAGCATCTTTGACCTCAGCCAGAGTCGTTTCGAGATCATCAGAGAAAAGAATGACCAATACACCTGGCATCTGAACAGGCGTGTTGTCCTCACCGTTAAAGCCCCCCTCAATGCCAGCACCGCTGAAGCTTAGGTAATTGGGGCCCCATTCCTGAAATTCCCAGCCAAAGACCGACGTAAAGAACTGCTTGGTTGCCGTCGAGTCCGTGAGCGGAAATTCAATGTAGTTGATTGTCTTGTGTCTATGCGCCATGGGCCAGCTTTCTTTTTGGTTTGCTGACACAACATTATCATTTCTATATAAGGGAGAAATAAGAATTACAGGAACACATGTTCCATATATGGAAACATTATGCCAAGCTTTGACGCCATAGCTATCTTTGCCAAAGTGGCACAATCGCAAAGCTTTACCGATGCGGCCCGTGCGCTGGACATGCCGTTGTCATCGGTGAGCCGAAAGGTAGCCGAGTTGGAAGCGGATCTGAATGCGCGTCTCATCGACCGGAGCAAGCGACAAATTAGATTAACGAAGGCCGGCACAACCTATCTAGAACTTTGCCGAAAAGGGCTTGAATCGATCAACTACGCCAATCGTGTGATGACGGACAGGCATAGCGACACAACCGGAACGGTCACGATCACGGTTCCGCCAAATTTGATGGAAGTGCTGTTTTTGGAGGCCATTGAAAGTTTCCAACTGCGCCACCCGAACGCGCGTTTGCGCGTTTTGGTGTCAGAACGGATGCTGGATTTTGTCGATGATGGGGTGGACCTCTCGTTTCGCGTCGCTCGGCCTGAGATACCTGACCTTGTTGTCAAAACACTACTCATCTACCGGCATCGGTTGATCGCTTCTCCAGGCTATCTGGCCGCCAATACCGCGCTGCGCACGGTCGGAGATTTAAAAGATCACAAAACAATTGGTTTCGGATTTCACACATCTCGCTATTTGAACTGGTCACTGTCACGGCAGGGGCAAACAGACGACATTCGTTTCGAACCCGATTTGGCCATCAATGACTACGCGGCGGTTCAAGCGGCGGTTCTCTCGGGGCAGGGGATCGGTGAGTTGCCGGAACCGTTGTGCCGTGATGCGGTGCAAGCGGGACAACTCGTAGAAGTACTTCCCGAGTGGCACTTTCCAGAGATCACGCTCTATGCTGTCCACGCAGGCAACGCCTCGTTGTCAAAGTTGGCACGGCTGTTTTTGGATACGGTCTTTTCGAAATTTAATGTGTAAGCTTAAGATACCTTTCTACGACGCTTCAATGCTATCCTCGGTGTGGCGGTCGGGGCTTTGCAATACATTTTAAAAAGCAGGAAATTTCAGAATGAACAAATCGGAAAAATTTTGGGATCAATCCGCTGGAAACTACGACAACACAGAAGAAAAATTTGAATTCATCCATCGTTGGAGTCGTGAGAATACGAAGAAGTATCTGAAGGAAACCGACGTCGTGCTGGATTACGGATGTGGCACAGGCACGACGGCCTGCGAAATCTCAAGCTTGGTTAAGAGCATTCGTGCCATCGATATCTCAACAGCCATGATAGACATCGCAAAAGGCAAAGCTGCCGCTGGCGGTGTGGTCAATATTGATTTTGAACAAGCAGATATCTTCGATGAGCAATTCGCAGAGGCCTCTTTCGATGTGGTTTTGGCATTCAACATGTTGCACACGGTGCCTGATGCGGAAAAAGTCGTGTACAGGACGTTTGAACTGCTGAAACCCGGTGGCACGTTCATCTCTGTGACGCCATGTTTGGGGGGTAAAAAATCTGTCTTTGTGACATTGCAAATTTGGTTGGTGAGATTGTTGCTAAAGGTTGGAGTGATCCCCGTTCCGATAAGACAATTGAAAAGTGCAGATTTGGACGCTCTGGTGTCAGATGATCGGTTTGATGTCATTGATACAGAAGAGATATTCAAAGGCGCATCCAGCTATTTCATGGTGGCTAAGAAAGGTGTTTTGCCAAGCGGGTCGTAGACCTTTCCTTAGCTTTGGGCGGCGTCCCAAGTCTGATGGTGGTGTGCATCCAGATTCGGAGTTTTCAGTTTCGGGTGTATGATCGCGCATTACAGTCATTGGGACCGGTGCGGCGAAAGCCTGCGTTGACCCACCCCAAGCCGCCATTTCGCGATCACGCATTGGCTCAAATCCCGGCAGAAATCCTGACATGTCCGGCAAGAGGCCAAAACCATCTATGCAGCATGTTCACAAATGTCTGTTTATAAATCCTTTTCTAACGATTTAGGGGCGTGTTCCCAGATCGCGGCCTCGCCAAGGTTTCACTCAGCAACTGTTACAATAATCTTGCCACGCGCTCGCCCTGTTTCCAGATGATCAATTGCTTCCCTGATTTCGCTAAATGAATAGACGCGATCAATGACCGGTTTGATGGCACCCGAGGCGAGCATTTCAGTGAATGTTTCAATATCTTTCAGAGTTCGCGTGGCCATGAAAACTTTGGCTTGCTGTTTGGAAAACTTGAACGACAGAAGGGCCTTCAGCATGTGGGCCACGGGTCCAAGGAAAAATCCCTTCTGACCTCCAACAACAACATAACGCCCCTCTGGCGTGAGGCATCTCTTGTACTGGGACATTCGTTTGTTTCCGACATTGTCGAGAATAACGTCATAGGTGCCTTGGGTGCGGGTGAAATCTGCGTTGCTGTAATCAATGACATGATCGGCCCCAAGATCTTTGACCATATCGACATTTGTTGGCCCGCAGACGCCGGTTACCTCAGCACCAAGGGCCTTTGCGATCTGCACCGCGAAGGTTCCCACACCACCTGATGCACCGTTTATCAAGACGTGTTCATTCGCTTGAACTTCGGCATTGTTCACGAGACCCTGAAGCGCCGTTAGGGCTGCGACAGGAACCGCAGCTGCCTGATCAAAAGACAAGGTGTCCGGCATTTTCATCATCTCGCTTTGTTTGGCGCAAACGTATTCGGCGAAACAACCGTCGGCAAATCCGTAAACCTTGTCGCCTGACTTAAAGCGGCTGACGTTTTCACCAACACTCTCGACCACGCCCGAAACATCGACACCCAAACGACTTGCCTTGGGGCGTCTCAATCCACCCGACAGCCGGACAGGTAGCGGTGTTCCCGTCATGTTGTGCCAGTCAAAAGGGTTCACAGACACCGACCGTACGGCCACCAGCACCTCATCGGGATCACAGGTTGGGCGACCAACCTCCTTAAATTTAAGCTTTCGTGCTGGACCATAGCGTTCATGCGAGACAGTTCGCATCAAAGGTAGGTGGCCATTGTGGTTCGTATGCATTTCTATTCCTCCGACCGTTCATTCCGCTACGTACGCTGTACGTTGACGTCAAAATAATTAGGCGTACACTGTACGTTCGTCAACGCAGAATTGCCGGGTGAGAGATAGAATGAACGCAAGGTCACCTAACAAAAGGCAATTTCTGGATCGGCCACGTATCCTTGACGTTGCGATCAGTTTCGCTGACGCGCATGGGGTTGAAGACATGACAATGCGCAAAATTGCGGGTGAGCTGAATTGTGGGGCGATGTCTCTTTATAATCATGTTGCCAATAAGGAAGAACTCCTGACTGACATGCTCGATGCGGTTGTCGGAAAGATTGACACACCTGACATAGAAGGGGACTGGAAGATTGCGATGCGGGCATCGGCGCAATCTGCAAACCGAGTGCTGCTCAACCATCACTGGGCCGTAGGTGAATGGAATCTGCGTATGCCGGGCCCCAACCGAACGCGATACATGGAGTCCATTTTGGCTGCATTGACACAGGCCAAATTGAACGATGCGATCATCTATCGGGGGTATCACGCGATCACCATGCATATCGTTGGCTTCTCTCAGCAGCAAATCGGATATCAGAAGATGCTGGGCCCGAACTTCCACGAGATTGCTGAGGGCTTTTTGAGTGAGTTGGGAGGGAATTACCCTTATTTGGCCTACCACGTGCGCGCCCATCTCGACGAGCCGGAAGAGTGCGATGAGTTCCTGTTTGTGCTCGACCTCATACTCGACGGATTGGAAAGAGCAGCCCAATGCTCATAGGGCGAGGCATAACAACCAGTTCGGTTTCAACCAAGTTTGGTGTTGGAACTCCTACAGCGCGGTGTTGACCTAACATGCGCAAGCATCCCTGCATTCGAATGCCGATGCAACTTTACGACCGCGTGACGGGGCCGGACGGGAATGCCGATAACATCATGATGTCCCACTCCCTACGGTCGCATTCGACGGAGGGGCATATGGTCCTTCGTAAAACTGAATCCTCCATGCGCAGAACACCGTGCCAAGTTGGTCCTTGATAAGATAAGCATTGATGTCAGCCTATTGAACGGCTGTGGCTACTGCGAGGAGCATCATTTCGCAGGGCTGCGTCGATTGCTGACGGATGACCTGCACGCCAACGAAACCCGCGCCGCATTAGAAGCGCGGACACCGTAGGATACGCCTTTGGAAGCTTTGTATCGCGACGGCCTGTTCTATGCGCAAAAGCTGACGGTTTCCCCCGCAACCATGATAGAAGTCGATGTCGCCGCACTGCGGGAGGAGGGCTGGGATGACGGGCAAATACTGGAGATCAACCACGTCACCGCCTGTTTCACCTACGCCAACCGTACGGTTTTGGGATTGGGCTGCTCTCTCAAAGGCGATGTTTTGGGCTTGTCGCCGAACAATTCAGATGACCCCGACGATTGGGGGCATAAGTAAGCTGAGGTATGGGCGTTTGTAGGGGCGGTTACGTAAATGGGAAATGTCTGCAATGCGGGACTTTGCGGTCATCGGCCACCTTAAGTCGAATGCCCGCTTTCTTTCGCTTTTCTCACTGCACTCTAGTCACAAAACGGCCAAATTGATGGAGCAAGACACGCAATGCCGAAACATTAAAAGGCCACCAAAAATGGAACCATATTTTGACCTTTCTGACCCGATTGGAATGATCAAACGGGGCTTGGAAGACCTTAAGGAGGCCAAACGAAGCGCCTACGAAGAGAAACTAGAGTTTCTAGCGCGCTTCGAGAAGGTCGCTGCCTGGGAATCTGATGCATGGACCTATTGGGATTTTGAAAGAGCGCCCGAGGAGCTGGAAAAACTAAAGGCCGCAAACCTCTCTTACAGTGAGGTCTGCAAGCAATGTGATGCATGGCTCGAAAAAAACGAGAAGTCGAAACCCCAACTTATCCGTTTGATTGAAAAAGGTGATAAGAAAACCGTTCTACAGGAGGTTAAGGGGCTGGTAGAGACGGGTGCGAACCCCAACGATGTTTCCATTCTCAAGGACACCGCTTTGGAAGCCGCCCGATACCATGGCCACGAAGATGTCTTTGACTACCTAATTCATAATGGTGCGGACGGCGAAAGAGACGGCTTCAGCAAATTGCATCATGCCGTGCGATATGGTGATCTCTCAGCTGTAGAACCGCTCATCGGGTCATTCGATATATTGTGGCAGGGTTTTGCGAAGACATCCGTCTTACATGAAGCAGTGAATTCCGGAAAAGTAGATGTACTGGCAGTCTTGCTGGAAGTGATCTCCTCGGAAGGCAGGCTTGAAGACGAAGAGGTTTCGCACTGTTGCAGTTTGGCAGTTTCAACGGGCAATACAGAGGTGCTGTTGCCGTTCTTGAATCGTGGTGTGAAAGCTGACGTTGGTATGGATGCAACCTTAGAAAAATACGACACAAGGCTGCTCAAGGCACTTGTTGCCCATGGCGCCAACGTGCACGAAATCTCGGATATTAACCTCTACCACAATGACCCGTTGCGGGTACGCGATGCCAACGGCGAACCAGCAATCACTGAATACGTGAGAGCACTTTTGGATGCAGGCTGGGTTGTCGACGATCTTGATGAGTTCGAAAGGGACCAAATCAGGTTTGTGACCGAGGCCCATTGCATTCAGAAGCAAGACGTCCATGCGCCAGGATTTTTAGAAGGTTCCACACAGTGTTCGGGGACGAAAAATCCGGAGGAACAAACCTCGTCGTACCATCTTGAAATGTTGCGCACCGGCGAAAGCAGTTTCACGGCGCGACGCCGCATGGAAGGACTTCCGAAAGGTGCTTGGACTGCGGAGCGCTTTGGCCAAACGACGACAAGACTTCCTGATTGTCGCTGGGTCCAAATCGGCGGCGAGCACGAAGATCATTATGACCCAGACTTCGTGATTTTTAGCGATGTCGTCGTGCATGACCAGGACGTGGAACCGCGTGTTTTCTTTTATCCCAGCGACGTCTTTCCACCGACGGATTTTCATTCAGCGTCATTGGATGGCCAAACTATCTGGATTATTGGTGGCCTCGGATATCAGGGGAGCCGCAAAGAAGGCGTTACGCCCGTTTACAAACTCAACTTGCAAGATTTCAGTATCTCGAAAGTCGAGACAACGGGACAAGTACCCGGCTGGATAAACCGACATCGCGCAACACTCACTGAAAACGGTATTGTTGTATCGGGCGGGAAGCTTGAACCTGGCCATAGAGACAACAAAAGGACATTCCTCCTCAATACCAAGACCCTTCGCTGGAGCGAAATTCCCAATAGCAGCCATTCGTAGATCGCGCAGCATGGCGAAGTTTGGGCTCGTTGCAGACCTTCGCAGCACGTAAACTCAATGTCCGATTAAGAGTTTGACCAACTAATCAAGTAAGACAAAGCAAAGGATGCAGCCCGACCTGACTTTGAAAGCAATCCAGCCTTGGACACTAGAACTCGCCGCCGCCTTCGCCTGCACCTTCTTGCCACGGCTTCACGAGGTCGCCAAAGCGGGTGAAGCGGCCCTCGAACGCCAGATCAACCGAACCGATCGGCCCGTGGCGCGCTTTGCCGATGATGACTTCTGCCTTGCCGTGGCAGTGCGACATTTCGTTTTGCCAGTTTGCCATTTTCTCTAGCTCATGGTCGGCGGGCTTTTCGCGTTCTTTGTAGTATTCCTCGCGGTACACAAACATCACGACGTCCGCATCTTGCTCGATCGAGCCGGATTCACGCAGGTCCGACAGTTGCGGGCGTTTATCTTCGCGGCTTTCCACGTTCCGCGACAACTGGGACAGGGCGATCACCGGAATGTTCAACTCCTTGGCAATGGCTTTCAGACCTTGGGTGATCTCGGACACCTCGTTCACGCGGCTGTCTTTGGCGGTGGCGGGGCGCACGAGCTGCAAATAGTCGATGATCAACACATCCAAGCCATGGCTACGCTTCAGGCGACGCGCACGGGCCGCCAGTTGCGAGATGGGCAGGGCAGGGGTGTCGTCGATGAACAGCGGGCAGGATTCCAGCGCCTTTGCGGCTTCCACAAAGCGGCGGAACTCGGTTTCGTTCATATCACCTTTGCGGATCTGCTCGGACGGGACCTCGGCGGCCTCGGACAAAACACGCGCGGCGAGTTGCTCGGCGCTCATCTCGAGCGAGAAGAACCCAACGGCGCCGCCCTCAACGGCCCCTTCAGTGCCGTCATGCGTCGTGCCCTTTTTATAGGCCTTGGCGACGTTGAACGCGATATTGGTCGCAAGCGAGGTTTTCCCCATCGAGGGGCGACCAGCCAAGATCAAAAGGTCGGAGCGGTGCAACCCGCCAAGCTTCTTATCCATGTCGATCAGGCCGGTGGAAATCCCCGCAAGGCCGCCGTCACGCTGGTAGGCGGCATTGGCGACTTCCACGGCCTCGGTCACAGCTTTCAGGAAGCTTTGGAAGCCGCTTTCGGACTGCCCAGCCTCGGCCAGCGCATAGAGGCGCTGTTCTGCATCGACGATCTGACTGACAGGGTCGCTTTCGGTATCAACCTTGCCGGCTTTAAGCGCAATTTCTTGACCAAGTTCGATCAACTCACGGCGGATCGCCAGATCATAGATCATTTGTGCATAGTCACGCGCCGCGAATGCGGAAATCGACGCGCCTTGCAGACGCACGAGATAGGCGGGGCCGCCCAATTCTTGCAGGCCTTCGTCATCTTCAAAATAGGGTTTCAAAGTGACAGGGGACACAAGCAGGTTCTTGTGAATGCGAGAGGCCGCAGTTTCGTAGATGCGGCGGTGGACCGGATCATAGAAGTGATCGGAATTGATCACAGAAGCCACGCGATCAAAGATGTCATTATTGGTGAGGATAGCGCCAAGAAGTTGCTGCTCGGCTTCGATGTTATGGGGCAGCGCGCTTGCGGCATCTACATGTACGGACGCGCCCGGTCCAGAGTTCGGCCCAGTATTCGGTGGCGTGTCCGGCGCCATGCTCAAATCATTCATCATTATCCCCTTGTCCCTGAATAAAACCAATGACGGATACCGCTTTACGGATCAATCTGGATATCCTGTGGGTAACTTTTCTGCGGCAAAAGATGCCGCTATATTGCGTGTTCGATAGGCAATCGGTCAACATGTAGAAAAATAATCTGGAGAACGGGCTAATCTTGACGCTACGTAAGCGCCCTCATGCCGCCTTTAGTTCCGGATCAGCTGTTCTGGCACATGTGGCGGAGTCCATCCCCCCGACTTCGATTCGTCAGCTGTGAGCGGCTTGCCATTTTGCAGGGTCGCGCAGGAAGCTTTCGACTTCGGTTAGCGTCTCTTCGTCAAAGGTTTTTTGCTCTTTGGCCACGGCCAAAACATCCCACCATGTGCAAAGCGAATGCAGCTGAATGCCATGTCCGCCCAGTACGTCTCGGGTGTCGGGGAAGATGTCGTAGAAGAAGATCACCGCCGTATGGGCACAGGTTGCGCCGGTTTCGCGGATGGCCTCGACGAAGCTGATTTTGGAGCCGCCATCGGTGGTCATATCCTCCACCAACAACACACGTTGCCCTTCGGTCATGACCCCTTCGATACGTGCGTTGCGGCCATAGCCCTTGGGCTTCTTGCGCACATAGGTCATCGGCAGTTCCAACCGCTCGGCCACCAATGCCCCAAAAGGGATGCCCGCAGTCTCGCCACCGGCGACATTGTCAAAGGCTTCAAAACCGGCGTCGCGCATGACGGTGCAGGCGAGGAAATCCATCAATGTCGTGCGAATTCGTGGAAAGGAGATCAACTTGCGGCAGTCCACATAGGTCGGGGCTTTCTTGCCGGATGCATGGGTGAACGGCTCACGGGCGTTGAAATGGATCGCGCCGACTTCGAGCAACATCGAGGCAGACAGTCGCGCAATTTCTTCGCGGCTGGGGTAGGTCGTTGGGATCATGATGGCCTCCGGCAGAAAAACGGTTGTGAAATACGGCGTTACTCGACGCGCCAATGCAGCGGCATCTGCGGGTCGAATACGGTGACGTCGCCTTGCGGCGTTGAGATGTGATCGGGGTAGCTGACTGGGTCGCCCTTGGTCAGGGTGATGGTATCGGCATTCGGGGGCATGCGGTAGAACGCAGGGCCATTCAAGGAAGCGAAGCTTTCAAGCTTCTCCAGCGCATTTTGCTGTTCAAACACTTCGGCGAGGATCGACATCGTATTGGTGGCGGTAAAGCAACCGGCACAGCCGCAGGGCAGCAGCTTGTTGGCGTCCGTATGCGGGGCAGAATCCGTGCCTAGGAAAAAGCTTGGCAGCCCAGAGGTCGCGGCCTCGACCAGAGCAAGGCGGTGTTCTTCGCGCTTGGCGACCGGCAGGCAGTAGTAATGCGGCTTGATGCCACCCGCGAGGATGTGGTTGCGATTGATGACGAGGTGATGCGTGGTGATTGTGGCGGCCAGATTGTCGCCGCCTTCGCGGGCATAATCGACACCTTGCTTGGTGGTTATATGCTCCATCACAACACGCAATTTGGGCACCGCGCGGCGAATTGGATCCAACACGGTGTCAATAAAGACGGCCTCACGGTCGAATATATCGATTTCGGGGTTCGTGACCTCGCCGTGGACACAAAGGGGCAGGCCGATCTGAGCCATGTTTTCCAAAACGCGCTGCACCTTGGAAAAATCCGCGACACCAGAGGCCGAATTCGTGGTTGCGCCCGCGGGGTAGAGTTTCACGGCGTGGATCAACCCGATCTCGGCGGCGGCCCGCAGGTCTTTGACCTCGGTGTCCTCCGTTAGATAGAGGGTCATAAGCGGTTGAAATTTGGAATTATCCGGCTTGGCGGACATTATCCTGTCGCGGTATTCGGCGGCATCTTTCGCGGTGATAACCGGCGGCACGAGGTTGGGCATGATGATAGCGCGGCCGAAGTGGCGGGCGGTTTCAGGCAGCACGGCGGCCAACATATCACCATCGCGTAGATGCAAGTGCCAGTCGTCGGGTCTGGTGATGGTCAAGCTTGTCATTATGCGCCCCCTATGTGCCTGCGGCGGTGATTAGCGCTTTGACGCGCGCAAGGCTAGAGGGGGCGGGGCGTTGGAGGCAGAAAATACCGGTTGCATGGGCAGGAATTGGCGCGCGCTGGCCCGTCTTGAAGTTTCTTCGCACCTAACTGACTGACGCATGCTACAGCCAGTGACGCAAGATACCCTATTGAGTGAAAAGAGACTGGCAATGAAACTCGCCCCCCTTTTGATCGCGGGCCTCACGGCATGCACCCCCACTGTTTTTGACGTGCCCGAAGTGGCCGAGCGCAGTGCAAATGACATCTCGAATTGTGAAGACTTGGGGCGGGTGCGGGGTATTCCGGCTGTGTTCGGGGCCCTGAAGGAGATCGGCTTGAAAGATGTGAGGCGCGCCGCCAAGGAGAAGGCGCGGGATGTCGGGGGCAACACTATCGTGTTCGAACCCACGCCTGAAGGGGAGGTCGTGCTGGAGGTCGCAGCGCAGGTTTACTCTTGTTAAGCAGCAAGATTGGCGCGGGGCAGCCCTGCGTTCGCTGCAATGCGGCATTGCGTAATTAGGCTCTGCTCCCAAGGGCAGGGACGTCCTATCTTTATCTCAACCCGAGCAAGTAGGCTCGCACTCTGATGGAGATACTCGATGGCATATGTAAGTCAAACACAACCAAATTCCTTTTTTGATCGTATCGGCGACTTCCTTGTCTCGTTGTTCAACTCGATTGATCTGGCCGCAAGCGCCAATACACGCATCGCAGAGATGGAAAAACTGAACGCCAAAACAGATGAGCAGTTGAGCGAGATGGGGCTGCGTCGCCAAGACATCGCGCGTCACGTGTTTCGCGACATCTACCACATTTGAGGACGATCCCCGATCAACGGGGTTGTCATAATCGAACAAAAAGGGGCGTGATTACGCCCCTTTTTCCGTTGTTCTTTACGATTTTGCACTTAATCAAGCGGATTGAAGCCTGCGACGTTTTTTGAAGGCATTGCCAAAACGCTCGGCGCGATCAGCCTTGCCGCGGTCGTTCAGGTACCCTTCCATGGCTTGACGATAAAGATAGATATCTTTGCGCGCGCGGATGGCGCGGTAGAAATCGAGCTCGGTCAATTCGCCGGTGACCGCCGACTCCATCACGTCTTTCAAGACATTCATCCGACTGAGCACCAGCGCAGACTTATGCCCCAAACCCGCGCCCTTCAGGCGAATAATATTCCGGCCTTTCAGGCGGTCAACATGCTTGCGATCCCCTTTGTGGAATTGGTCGTAGATGACAAACACCTTTGATGCCGACTTTGTTTGCGATGCAGCATCAGAGTAGGGCAAAGACCAATCCGCAGCACGGCCCTTGGCAAACCGGCCTTCCCATCGAACCTTGCTTTTGTCCAAAGTCGTTTGCGGTGAAAAGGCGACCACAACAGCCCCGGGGGCCAGTGAGGAAAATGTCAGCGCGCCGAAGGCCCCCATCGAGGTCCCGACAAAGGCCACTTTCTTAAAGCCCTTGAAGAACCCGTCATCGCGCAAGCGTTCCAAATGCGCGATCAAATCTGCATCCCGGAACCATGTTGGCTCTTGTGCGTAAATGCCAAGGTGCGAATAGCCGCGATCCGCACAGAATTTTTGCGCCCATGGCTCTCGGGCGTAGGCGTCATTGCCGGCTTGCGAAAGATTGTCAAAGGAGACGACCAACTGGTCGGTGTCCCGTTCCACAAACGAAGACGCATAGGCTCCATGCGAATGGAACCAACCACGCTTGTCGCCACCGGGATAGATTTCACGGTACCATGTGGGCGGGGCCAAGGCCTCCTCCAAGGCGTCGTTGGCAGGATCAAGAACCGGACGCTCCCTGGCCTCTGCAATCAATTCTGCCTCTTGCTTGCGGCGGGCTTGCAAGGTCCCCATGGCGGTCATCAGAGCGTCTGTGGCGGCAGAGCGATCGGCAAGCTGCCCTCGCAACTGGTCTTCGATGCTTTGAGCGTTGTCGTCCCCTTCCAAATCCTGAGTTTCGAAAAACTCTTTGCAATCAGGCATGAAGCGTTTCACTAGGCGGCGGTTCTCACGAGACACTTGCGTCATTAGCCCCATACGCTCGGACCGCGAGAAGACGTCGCGCGACTTAATGGTTCCAGGGTGGTTCAACGCGATTAACTCGCGGATGACCTCTCGGGTGTTGAAATCGGTGCGCTCGCCCATCAAGGAAAGAAGCTCTGACATCTCGGCGGAAAATGTCTTGTTGGAGAACCCTTCAACCACGCGCAAATCACGGGTGATGGGCATTTCAAGGTAATGCGCGAAATCGCGAACCACGTCGCCATCCACCAGATACTTCGGCCCGAAAGGGCGCACGACGATGTTCTCTTCCCCGAACATCTCGGCATAGGTGTTGAAGGTGTTGAGGTAGTGCAACCGGCGCTTGGCGTCATCCAAGAAAGCCTGCCGGTCCGGCGGGATGCGGCTGTTCTTCAACAGCTGCTTATACAGCGCTTCGAGGTAGCTGTCTTGGCGGCGAATGTAGCAAATGACCTTGGTGCGCTGCTTGAACTCTTCTGGGGCGGCACCCGAAAGTTTCCGCGCCGTATGCAGGTTGAACAGCATCTCGGAGGAGGCAACTTGCGTAACATCTGGCGTGGCATCGGCTTCGCGAAGCATCTCTTCCATCAAAATGGTCGCGTTGCCCGTGCGGGCCGCGGCTGCCAGCTGGTTATGTGCGATATGCGCACGACCAGTTGTCATGAAATTTAAGCGCCCCGTTTCGCGCAACGTGGTGGCGTTGTCGTTTAGGAAGTTCTGGAGCGATGTTGTTCCAGTTTTAGGTGATCCGATATGAAGCCAAATCTGTCCCATGTGTCTTGCCCGCCTTGCCTTGAAGTATCATTTGCGGCCCCCTCGTTTGCCGGGGGGCGTTATGCCACGCTTTTCCAAAAGCGCATTTGCCGCGTTTAACTTGCGGCGGAACACTGGACCATTGCCGGTGCTTAGAACCCGCTCCGCCAAATAGGCGATGAGCAGGGGGTGTTTCTTTTCAGGAATGCGCAAGATCAACTCGCGCAGATACCGGCGGAACTCGCGCCGCGCCCGAAGCATTTTGTAAAAGCTGGTGCGCGTCAACGTGCCATCAACGCATGCTCCGACCACTGGTTTCAGCAATCCCATCTGGATCAGACCCGATGCGATGCGGTGACCTTGGAACCGGCATTTCAACTTGGTTATGTTTTTGCCGCGGAACAGGGCCGCATGCATTGCGTCAGCAGGTTCCAACGGGTCGTAGAAAATGAACACATCACTGGCTTTGGCCACCATGTCAGGCGCATAGCCGTAGTCATTGTTGAAGTTGCGCTTCCACGCTTTTTGATACCGCGTTTCCCAAGAGGTGACATCACGGTCCAGCGTGGCTTGGGGCGAAATTGCAACCACTGTGGCCTTGGGGCAGGCGGCGGAAAATGCGCATGCTGCATAAGCCCCCATAGAGGCCCCATAAAACACGACAGTGTCGAATTGCGCGAAAAACTTCTGTTTTTTCAGCCGGTTGAAGAAGGCGATCACGTCTTCATCGCGGTACCACGTCCAGTCATGCGCCATCATGCCCAGAATGGACCAACCCTGCTTTTGAACGAAATCAAAGCCCCACGGCAGGCGGTTTCCATGCTCAAACACATGGTCGAGGTTCTCGAAGGTGACAATCAGCGTTTTGCCGGATTTGACGAAAAGGGCCGTGTGGTCTTCTCCCAATTCCTCGAAAAAACCGTGCTCATCCCCTAAGGCGCGCAGCTCGGCGTTCCATGCCGCGCGATCCATTTCTTCGGTGGGGGCTTTGAGGTCGATAGCGCTACTCATGCCGCGACCCTCTTGGCTAGGCCAGGAAACATATCCAACGTTGGGGAAATGGCCTTGAACAATGCGCGACCAGTGTCGCTGTCTTGAAGGATTTGGATTTGATCGCGGTGCCATTGCACCGAGCGGTCATGAAGGCGGCCCAGCTTGGGATCACATATAAGGTCTTCGTATATGTCCTTCATCGCACTCAGCTTTGGTTGAATAGAGGCGTCAAATTCCTCATTGCGGTTCATATCCGCCCAATAGTCCGCCCCGCGCAAACCTTCGCCAAAGGCGCGGCCTCGGGCGGATTTCAGCAAGAAGCTTTCGCGGGTGCGTACGGCGTAATGATTGATCTGGCCCAATTCATAGCTGATGGTGTCGCGGTTTAGACGCCAACTGCTTTTGTGGTAGCTTTCGGGCAGGGGAGTTCCTGCAGGGCCCGCCCAGTTCAGCGCATCCCAATCGTCGTTGGGAACTGATTTCGGGCGGTGGCACCCAATCAATTCCACCGCGTCGGTGCGGTGAATGGATTTGATACCCCAAGCCTGCGCAGGGCTTGGGCAATGCTGAGGCGCGGCACGGCGCAGGGTTTCCGTCAAGAAGCCATCGTGGAAGGACGTCACATCCGCGCTGCCAAACAAACGCCAAGCCAGCGAAATGCACTTCGCATCCGGAGCGGCGGCGGTGAGGTCGGTGATCCGGCCATTCCCTGCGTGAATATTTATGAATTCATCCGCGTCGATCACCGCCACCCAGTCGTGGTCTTGATAGACCTGCTCTTTGGGGGCTTTGCGAAAGGCGCGTACTTGATGCGAGGCACGGCCACCTTCACGCGCGGGATTATGGCGCAGGGTTACGATCCCCATATTCGCCAACCGGCGCAGGATCTTGTCAGTGCCGTCTTCGCAGTCATTGATATAGATAAGGAAGTGATCAAACCCGATAGACATGTGATAGGCCACCCACTCAAGGATGTAGGGGCCTTCGTTCTTCATACATGTTAAGATCAGGTGCTTTTGGGTCATCGTTTTTGAACCACCAGCACTTGGTCGCGTTTATCTTTGTGCCACTTCGCTTGGAAAATGAAACAGCCCGAAAAGTCGGCGCGCATTTCGTTCAGGCGGTTTTGAATTTGGGCGTCTGGATGGGCAAAGCCGCCCTCCCGCAGGTAATTTTGAAACAGCACGGCTGTGCGCGGGTAGCCGGATTTCTCCAAGTCCTTTGGCTGGAAACGAAGGTCCTCAATGATGTAGAGGCCGCCGGATTTCACCTTTGAGAACAGTGCGGTAAAGGCATGTTGCTGGTGGTGGGATGCATGTGTTGCATCATCCAGCACAACATCGAACGCATCCGCCTTGGCTGTGGCACGTTCCAGTGTTTCAATGCTATCGGAGGTCGCGCGCACAGTCTTGAGGCGCGTGTTTTTCTCACCGCTATAGGCCATCGCATCAATGCCCATTAGTTTGGCCTTGGGCAGGAATTCCAGCCACATATCTACCGCTGCGGGCTCACTAAGCCCCAGCAACGCCATGTTCACCGCCCGCGTGCGCATCGGGTTGAACAGCATTTGGTAAAGTTCCGTGAACCGGTGTTTGCCGGTGCCTTGATCCAAGCCCCGTTCATCTGCCAAATCGGTCAAATTCACGATGCCGCGCCCTTTGCGGTCGGCATTTGTCACCTCTGGAATAGATGTTCCAGGGATCATTTTGGGCTCTTTTGGCCTATGCGGGTTCGATTTCGGCAAAGGGGCATCAGAGGGCACAATCTTGTGCTTCTTCAGCAGCTTGCCGATGAGGCTGTCTGGGTGCGGCTCGCCGTTCTCGCGCTCGATAATGCGCATCCGCATACGACGCCCCCAAAAGTGGATCGAGAGCGTGTTGTCGGTGATGTAGTGGCTCAGGTCCATGTTCGGCTTTAGCATCATACGACGCTTTTTGAAGCTGACAGGGAACAGGGCCTCAATCGGCATGGCGTATTTATGCTCGCCCGTTTTATGCAGGAAATGGGTCAGGGCCTGCGGCCCCCAAACACCCCAAGACTGCTCGCCCACGTGCACAGGGTCGCCCGCGGCTTTCTTTTCGCGCATCTCGGCTTTCAGCTCTTCGGAGAACCAGTCAGGGATCGCATATTCATCAGACGTGAAGTCGATCAGCCCCGCCAGCGTGTCGCTATCTGCAGGCAAGCCCACGACGCCGTTGTTGATGTGGCGATCACTTTCCCAGCCGTGAAAGTGGCCGTTGGGGGAGGTGAAGCGTTTGACGCAATACGCATCTGTATCGGCCCAAATCTGGTCGTCGGTCTTGGCCAGCATGTTGTAGCGCCACTTATCCGCCTGCGGAGCAGGGGAGCCAGTGCGCTTATGCGCGATCACATTGCCAAGGGGCATGATCTCATTGGCGTCACAAATCTCGATCCCGTCGGGAATATTTCCGACGTCACCGTAAGTGTACATTTTGACATGGTGGCCCGCATCGCGGAATGACACGGCGCAAAGTTGCTCCATGTAGGATAGATTGCCGCCGATCCACAGCTGGGCAATGGCATAGTCTTTGGACACGTTTTTTGCCTCTCATGAGCGAGTTCAATCTCCGCTCGTTTTTATCATTGTTTCGATTCTTACAAAGGAGGGGTTAAAACGCAAGGAAAACCGATTCGTTTCACGGGGAAACCGAGCTGTAAGGGCAACAGGCGTCATATGAAGATCACACTTGTAACCACAATGCGCAACGAAGGTCTGCATCTGTTGGAATGGATCGCGCATCACCGTGCCGCGGGTGTCACCGACTTTTTGGTCTACACCAATGACTGCGAGGACGGCACAGAGGCGCTATTGAACCTGCTTCCCGACGTCACCCATGTAGCCTTGGAGGACGGGAAAAAGCCACCTCAATGGCGGGCGCTGAAGGCGGCTTGGGATCATCCTCTGGTGACACATGCGGATTGGGTGATGTGTACTGACTGTGATGAATTTGTGAATTTAGGCAAAGGCTTATCGACCTTAGTTGAATTGATAGATCATGTGGACGCAGATATGATTTTGATGCCGTGGCGCTTGTTCGGCCACAATGCCCATGCGCAGATGTCCGACGCATTAACCACCGAACGCTTCACCCGCGCCGCGCCAGAGGCGCTGCTTTATCCGGCGATCGGAAGCTACTTCAAGTCGCTGTTCCGCAAAAGCGGCCCGTTCCGCCAATTTGGCGTTCATCGTCCAAAACAGAAAAACCCAGAACGCCATGACCCACCACGAGTGGTTGATGGCTCCGGCGTGCCGGTGCCAAGCAATGTGGCCTCAAGGGACGGGCAGATCATGTTGTGGGGCAAGCCGATCGCGCGCGAATTGGTGCAGCTGAACCATTATTCCGTCCGCTCCGCCGCAGAGTTTATGCTGAAGCGGGGACGAGGATTGCCCAATCACCAGCAAAAAGAAATCGATCTGACCTATTGGGTCGAGCGGAATTTCAACGTCGTGGAAGATCGCTCGATTGCACATATGGCGACGGCGACCAAAGCCACCTTAACGGACTTTTTGGCAGTCGAGGGCGTCGCGCAGGCACAAGCCGAAAGCCGCGCATGGCACCGTGCCAGATTTGAGGCCTTGATGCAGCAGCCTGATGCATTGAAGCTATACGGCCGGTTATTGTTGGCCGAAGGGGCGTCGCATTTGCCTGATGCGGTAGCATTGGATCTGATCAAGCGCTATGGACAGGTCCATGGCTCAAACTGATATCTACCTAAAGCGCGAATTGAATGTTGTTGAAGATCAAGGCCTTGTGGCGCTTGACTGTATAGGCTGGGCAGATCCGGTCGGGGGCATGGGGCTGCGGGTGTTTTTCAAGACCGGCACGTCCTACGATCCGTTCGATCCCAAGGGGCGGAAAGGCTGTGCGGCATTTTCGGAAGCCCGCATGATCAACGGCGGGCCGATGTTCGTCGGCACGGCGCCTGCACCTTCCGGCCATATCAAGATGGCGCTGAAGCAAGGCGAGCTGAAACTCCCAGTCCAAGAGCCGGAAACCGGTTTGTTCGAAGACATGAATGTTTGCATCGTCGAGCGAAACGGTGAAAGCATATCCGTCATCGAGGACTGGCTGCGCTACCATGTGACGGGGCATGACTTGCAAGCCGTGCTTATGATTGATCGTGAAAAACCTAACAGTGAGAAGGGGTTCGAGCGCAAACTGAAAGCTCTTGCTGAAAGTGTAGGGTTGCAACGCCTTGTGCATGTAAAGTCGAAAGTGCCCTTGGGGGATGTGAACCTGCCCCCTGCGCACCACCCGTTCAACGCTCCTGATGCGCCTGGCAAAGATCGCATGGATGATTTGCCCAAGGACCCTGAAACGTCGCCCTTGGCCGAGCTGTCGCTATATGAATGGGCGAAATGGCGGTTCCTGAGCCGCGCGCGCGCTGTGATGAACATCGACCTGACCGACTTGCTCGCGTTGGAGGCGAAACCATTCGATCAGGTCCATGAAACCTCGGTCGGGGTCATCCAGCTTATCGGCCAACGCATCTACCCTTGGCGGGTGCGTCCCAAGAAAAAGCCGACGTTTGGTGACCATATTTGCCGCCAATTCGAAAACCCCCGCGCCAATCGCCGTTGGTGTGTGGCCCCCTCGCGTGTGGGAAGTGACAAAGTCTGGCGCTTTGTGCGGATCATCGATGCAGACCCGCAGCCGGACGAGGTAATGCCCTTTTTGCGGGCGATGGCGATCAAGCATCCCAAGAATTCCGCGGCTGAACTGGTGCCAAAAACGTCGTTGATTGAGGATGAACATTTACTCGTGATGGCCCGCGAAATTTGGGATCACAAACCGGTTCGTCCGCCTGAAAGCAAGATGGCAGAGCCCTCGGGAAAAGCCATCAACGGCGGGCGCACCGCAATTGTCACCTGCATGAAAAACGAAGGGCCCTTCATTCTTGAATGGATCGCCTACCACCGCGCCATCGGTGTGGATGACTTTCTTGTCTACACCAATGATTGCAACGACGGCACGGATGAGCTGCTGGACCTGCTGCAAGAGCGCGGCATCTTGCAAAGGCGGGACAATAAATTCGCTGGAACCGACCTGAAGCCGCAGCACTGGGCTTTGGATGCCGCAGGGCGCGAGGATGTGTTCAAGAATGCCGGTTGGGCGATTTCGATGGATGTGGATGAGTTTATCAACATTCACGTGGGCGAGGGCAAGCTAGAGGATTTGTACAAGGCAGTAGGGGACGCCAACATGATTTCGCTGACGTGGCGGCTTTATGGCAATGGGGATGTGCATGAATACAAAGACGAATTGCTGATCAACCAATTCACCCAATGCGCGCCAGAGCTGTGCCGAAAGCCACATCAGGCTTGGGGCTTCAAGACGCTGTTTCGCAACATTGGCATTTACAAAAAGATGGGAGTCCACCGGCCCAAAGGCCTAAAGCCGGACCTGTGGGACAAGATCAAATGGGTCAATGGTTCCGGCAAGCCGATGCCGAAAAAGCTGATCCGCAATGGCTGGCGCTCCACCACCGACAGCTACGGCTATGACTTGGTGTCGCTGAACCATTATGCGGTTCGATCTGCGGAAAGCTTCCTTGTGAAACGGGATCGTGGGCGGGTGAACCACGTGGATCGCGATCAGGGCTTAAGTTACTGGTTTCGAATGAATAACAACTGGGAGTTCAACAACTCCGCTCAAACGAAGCTTCCGCTGGTGCAGGCAGAGTTCGACCGTTTGATGTCCGATCCGGAGCTGCGTGCGGCCCATGATTATTCCGTCGGCAAGCACCGCGAGAAAATCGAAGAACTGAAGGCGACCGAAAACTACTCCAACTTCTATCGCGACCTGACAGGGCCGCGAATGGAGCGTTTGGCACGGATGCACAATTACTTCGGGGCCAATGTGTTTTTGGCGGGCCCCGATGTTGTGCCCGATGAGGTGGCCTTGATGGAGGAAATCCCCGAGGATTTCTTCTTTACCGTCGAGAAAGTCAAAACGACGCATTAAAGTCCGAGTGTTTTCCTAGGCAATGACTTCCCATCTCTCTCAGGCGCTTGTAGAGACAAGGCGATGTTAAACCTAAAGCGCCCCTCGACCGTCAAAGGTCCCAAGAGCCTGCGCCGCGCAGCGGTTGTCTTGGCAGCCATCTGTGTGTTGCCGATGGTTGCTGTTGCCTTGGCCGCGGTGACGGGGGGCAGTGACACCTTGGTCCATTTGGCCGAAACGGTTTTGGGGCGCTATATCACGACCACGGCCTTGCTGGTTGTTTTGGTGTCCATCGGAACTTTTATGATCGGGACAGGCGCCGCTTGGCTGGTGACGATGACAGAGTTTCCCGCGCGCCGCATATTGGAGATCGCGTTGGTGATCCCATTGGCCTTTCCCGCATATGTTTTGGCTTATGCCTACACGCATCTATTGGACCATCCGGGTATTGTGCAATCCACCTTGCGAGACGTAACCGGATGGGGCCCGCGCGACTATGACTTCCCCGAGATCAGATCCATAGGCGGCGCGGCACTTATGCTGATACTGGTGCTTTACCCCTACGTCTATTTGTTGGCCCGCGCCGCATTTTTGCAGCAAAGTGCGACCTCATTCCTCGCCGCACGCTCGTTGGGGAAAACCCCGTGGCAGGCATTCTTGGGCGTCTCTATCCCGATGGCCCGTCCAGCGATTGCCTCAGGGGTGTTGCTGGCGGTGATGGAAACAATCGCAGATTTCGGCACCGTGGCCTATTTCGGTGTGCAAACCTTCGCCACGGGGATTTACACTAGCTGGTTTTCCATCGGGGATCGGGCAGGGGCGGCGCAACTGGCCTCTGGTATTTTGATGGTCGCCTTGGTGTTGGCCGTTTTGGAGCGTTCCAGTCGTGGCCGCGCCAAGTACCACGATAGCTCCAAGCGCCAAGAACCGATGGAGCCTATCCAACTGCGCGGTTGGGCCAAATGGGGAGCCATGGGGCTTTGCATTGTGCCTGTGATGTTTGGCTGGGTGGTGCCGGGGGTGGCATTGATGATCATGGGCTTTGGAAGTGAGCAGGACCTGTTCTCGCCGCGGTATGTCGCCTTTGCGGTGAACTCTGTCACCTTGGCGTCAATCGCCGCAGTGGTAACCTTGGTCGCGGCTGTGATCCTTGGGTATATGCAGCGTCTTGATGACGGGCTTTTGTCGCGCTTGTCGACCTCCATTGCGCGACTTGGTTATGCGGTGCCAGGGGGGGTGATTGCCGTGGGGCTGATGGTGCCCTTCGCCAGTTTCGACAATGCGCTGGATGCGTGGATGCGGGCGACATTTGATATCTCAACGGGGCTACTGATTACCGGCTCGATCTGGCTGTTGGTTGCGGCCTATATGATCCGCTTTCTGGCTGCGGCTTTAGGTGCTTACGAAGGGGGGCAAGTCGCGGTGAATGCCAATATGGACATGGCGTCTCGCGCCCTTGGGAAGACCGCTCTTGGCACCTTGCGGCATGTGCATTTCCCGATCCTGCGCCCCAGCCTTCTCACGGCTTTGCTGATCGTCTTTGTGGATGTGATGAAGGAGTTGCCAGCGACCTTGATCTTGCGCCCGTTCAACTTTGATACTTTGGCGGTACAGGCATACCGTTTGGCCTCGGATGAGCGGCTGGAGGGCGCGGCGGTCCCGTCTTTGGTGATTGTTGCCATTGGGTTGCTACCGGTGATCCTGATCTGTCGCCAAGTGGGGCGCAGGTAGTCGGAACTGAATTTGGCCTCTGGGGCGGGTAATATTTGCCTAAAATTGCCCAAAAAATGTGACCGCTCTATTGGTCTAATCTTCTGAACGGAAACCGGTAATTTAACTATTTAGCCTATTCCTGCAGTGATTGTAGTGCAGGAGTTGGCATGCCGGAATTCACATTCAGTGTTATCCATCTTGGCAATATTGCTGATCTGGATCCGACCGACGGGAACACCGTTGCGGAAAACCAATCGGCCCTTTTGGGCAGCTATTATAGCGCCGGAGACCCTGCATCTGACCATATCGTCACCCTCACGGCGCAAGATACAAACTCGGACAACCTGATCAACACCAACGATACAGCATCCCCAGAAGCCATTTCCTTCGATCTGGGGGATGGGCCGGTGGCAACACAATATGATAGTCTCTTCAATCTGGACGTCACAGTGACCTTCGATTCCGCCAGTGGGGAGCCCCCCTACAACGGGTTGGGAGGGGTCATTCAGACAGAAACCGGTGACTTGTTCTTTGTGATGATCGATGATGATGCGGGATTGGGGGCGAATTCCTTTGATGATGTTGCAATTGATTCAATCACCATCAACAGCATCTCAGCCTATGGGAGCCAGCAAAGCGCCACTGTATCTGATGGCCAGTCCTTTGTTCCCTGTTTTGCAGCAGGCACCCAAATCGAAACCCCAGATGGGTTGATTCCAGTCGAGAACATAGCCGTAGGCGACCGCGTCATTACTCTGGATTGCGGAGTTCAACGGGTGAAATGGGTCGGCCGCCGGTTCCTAAGTGCGCGCCAGCTGGCAGAGCATCCGAAGTTGCGTGCAATTCACATTAGTGCAGGGGCTTTGGGGGATGGATACCCCTCCCGCGATCTTTTAGTTTCGCCGCAGCATCGGATTTTGTTGAAATCCAAGATTACCAAACGCATGACGGGGCAGTCGGAAATTCTCGTTGCGGCTAAGAAGCTCGCGGGGTTTCCGGGAATTCGTCAGGTGGATTGTGGATTGGGCGTTCAATACCACCATTTCGCTTGCGAGTCGCATCAGTTGGTTTGGGCCAATGGTGCGGTCGCAGAGACGCTGCTTCTGGGGTCACAACTGGGGAAATGGCTCAGCCCGAAAGCCCGCGAAGAGTTGGCAATGATCTTACCCTGCGCCTTTGGAATTGAAGCGCCGCTCGGGATAGAGCCCGCAAGACCCATCGTTCAACGTCGCGCTGTATTACAAAACATGCTTGCAAGACATATCAAGAATGACATGAAACTGGTGACGCTCTGACGGTGGTTGCGAAGGGCGTAGCAAAAGGCGCGCAGGTTTCCCGACGCGCCTGATGCATGTGGCTCGGATCACAGGGACGTTTATTCCCAGCCAACTTTATTGAAAGTCTCAAGGGCCATTGGCAGCTTCTTTGCAACCGCCGATAGGCTCACATCGTCTGCTTTGAACTCACCAAGGCTTTGAACTGCGGATGTGGTTTCTACGCTGGCGACGACGGGGAATTCGTTGTTCCCGGCGGCGAAGTATTTCTGCGCGGATTCGGAGGCAAGATACTCAAGGAATTTCACGGCGTTTTCTTTGTTGGGGGCATGCGCTGCAATACCACCACCCGAAAGGTTCACATGTGCGCCGGTTCCGTCTTGATCAGGGAAGACCCAGCCGACTTTGGCGATGTCAGCGGACAGGCCATCCACGTCTTTTGCCATGGCGCGCGCGAAGTAATAGGTGTTTGCAACAGCGATGCCGCATTCGCCGGAGACAATGCCGCGCAGTTGGTCGGTGTCACCGCCTTGCGGCGCACGGGCCATATTGTCGACCACACCTTGTGCCCATTTCGTCGCGGCTTCTGCACCATTGTTCTCAATGATCGAGGCCAAAAGAGTTTGGTTGTAAGTGTTGGTCGAGGAGCGGATGCACACCATGCCCTTATAGGCAGGGTCAGCCAAATCAGCGTAGGTTTTGGGCGGGTTTTTCACCGTTTCCTTGTCAAAGAAAATGATCCGTGCACGTTGTGAGAAACCAAACCACTGGTTGTCGCTGTCTTGCAGGTTGGCAGGAATTTTGTCTTCCAAAACAGCGCTTTGCGCCGCTTGCAGGATGCCGGCATCCTTTGCCCGCTCCAATCGGGAAGTGTCCACGGTAATCAACACATCCGCAGGGGAGTTCGCCCCCTCTGCGTGAATGCGTGTGATCAGCTCATCCGCCTTGCCCTCGATGCGGTTGATCGTGATGCCTGTTGCATTGGTGAAGTCGGAATACAGTTTCTCGTCCGTGTCATAGTGGCGCGAGGAATAGAGGTTCAATTCGCCCTCAGCCAAGGCAGGCAAGGCGGCCCCGAAGGTCGCAGCAAGGATCAAAGAGAGCGTAGCGGGAGATTTGGTCATGGAAGCAATCCAGTTGTTTACATTTCTTACTGTTTTTATTGGTTACTACATTGTGCGGGGGATGCAAGAGTTTCTGACTAAAAGGATCAGAAAAGAACTTTTGGACAGGCTTTCAACGAAAAGGGCGACCAATTGGCCGCCCCGAACGCATAAAACCTTAGAGTAATTCTAGAAAAAGGCCTGTAATCCGGTCACCGCACGCCCAAGAATCAAAGCGTGGACATCGTGGGTGCCTTCATAGGTGTTCACCGTCTCTAAGTTCACCATGTGGCGCATGATCTGGTAATCCTCTTGGATGCCGTTGCCACCATGCATATCGCGTGACACCCGCGCCATATCCAGCGCCTTGCCACAGTTGTTGCGCTTAACGATTGAAATCATCTCGGGGGCCGCGCGGCCCTCATCCATTAAGCGACCAACCCGCAAGGACGCCTGAAGCCCCAGCGAAATTTCGGTCAGCATGTCTGCCAACTTTTTCTGATACAGTTGGGTTTGCGCCAATGGTTTGTTGAATTGCTTGCGATCCAACCCGTATTGGCGGGCGGCATGCATGCAGAATTCTGCGGCCCCCAGCACCCCCCATGAAATGCCATAGCGCGCGCGGTTCAAACACCCAAATGGCCCCTTTAACCCTTCAACATTGGGCAGCAAGGCATCCTCGCCGACAGCCACGTCCTTCATCACGATTTCACCCGTGGTCGACGCACGCAACGACAGCTTTCCGCCGATCGTAGGGGCCGACAGCCCTTGCATGCCCTTTTCCAAGACAAAGCCGCGGATTTTGCCGCCATGTGCATCAGACTTTGCCCAGACCACGAAAACATCCGCAAAGGGCGAGTTGGAAATCCACATTTTGGAGCCGTTCAAAATGTAGCCCGTCTCCGTCTTTTTCGCGACAGTTTTCATTCCTGCAGGGTCGGAGCCCGCATCCGGCTCCGTCAACCCGAAGCAGCCAATCAAATCACCAGACGCCAAGCCGGGAAGATACTTCTGCCGTTGTGCCTCAGAGCCATAGGCATAGATCGGATACATCACCAAGGAGGATTGCACCGACATCATAGAACGGTAGCCGGAATCAATGCGCTCGATCTCGCGCGCAACAAGCCCGTAGGTCACATAGGACGCGCCCAAACCGCCGTATTGCTCTGGCACTGTCAGCCCCAGTAAACCGGCTGAGCCCATTGCTTTGAACATGCCGGGATCTACCGTTTCCTCGCGATATGCGTCGATGACCTTCGGGGCGAGTTCGGATTGCGCAAAGCTGCGCGCGGCATCGCGCAACATGCGTTCGTCTTCGGTCAGCTGATCTTCCAAGCGGAACGGGTCTTCCCAGTCAAAACGAGCCATATCAGGGGTGTCTTTGGTGGATATAGAGGGGGTGGCGTTCATTGGGGTGCTCCAATTGCAATGTTCGAGTTAGACTATAGTCGCGCTTTGTGGGGGGCAATGCTTGACGAGGTGGGTTCCAGATGCAGCTATGCTACATCGCAGGAGACCCGAATGACCGATTTGCCCCATTCTATCGATGAGACCATCACGCTTCTTGAGGGCGAAAACTACATATGTGGCAGGGCGCTGGCGACGGTTGTGTTCCTATCCCTGAAACTTGGTCGACCCTTGTTTCTTGAAGGCGAGGCAGGGACGGGCAAAACCGAGATCGCAAAAGCAATTGCCGCAGGTCTGGGCCGCCGGTTGATCCGCTTGCAATGTTATGAGGGGATGGATGCCGCATCCGCCGCCTATGAGTGGAACTTCCCAGCCCAAATGATCGCGATCCGCACGGCGGAGGCCGCGGGCACCTCTGATCGCACCGCGTTGCAATCGGAGCTGTTTTCCGACGAATTCCTCACAGCGCGGCCTTTGCTGGAGGCCTTGCAACCGCAAGACGCTGGCCCGCCTGTATTGCTGATTGATGAGCTAGACCGAACCGATGCCCCCTTCGAAGCCTATTTGATGGAGGCTTTGTCGGACTTCCAAATCACCATTCCAGAACTGGGCACCATAAAGGCCACTGAGCCGCCGATCGTTATCCTGACCTCCAACCGGACACGTGAAGTTCATGACGCGCTCAAGCGTCGATGCCTGTATCACTGGGTAGACTACCCCGACTTCGACCGCGAAATGTCCATCCTGCGTGCCCGCGCACCCGAGGCACAACAGGCCCTGAGCCAAGAGGTTGTGGGGTTCGTTCAACGCCTTCGACGTGAAGACCTGTTCAAGTCACCAGGCGTGGCCGAAACCATCGATTGGGCAAAATGCCTGCTGGCGCTGGACGTGATTGCCCTTAGTCCGCAGGTCATTGCCGACACCCTAGGCGCGATCCTCAAGTACCAAGACGACATCCAAAAGATACAAGGCGCAGAGGCACAGCGAATTCTCCAAGACCTTCAAGATCATCTAACGTGAATATCCTGCCGCACCCCCATTGCAAATGCGCCGTCGCAGCCGCCTGCCAAGTAATGCACGGTGGCGCCTAACAATGCAGTTTCCTGCCCTGAACATCCCTGAGAACGGCAAGCTCGCTGACAATATCACATGGTTCGCCCGCGCGTTGCGTGTGGCTGGCCTTCCGGTGGACACTGGCCGCATTATCGATGCCATCCGCGCAGTCGAAGCCGTGGGGTTCACTCGCAAGCAGGATTTCTTCAACGTGCTACAGGCGTGTTTCGTCTCGCGCCCTGAACACCGGCTTGTTTTTGCGCAGACCTTTCGCTTGTTTTGGCGGGATCCCAAGTATCTTGAGCATATGATCGCAGCACTGTCGCCAATGATCCGAGGGGTGCAAGAAGAGCGCCGCGCGCAGCCCGCTGAGAAACGCGCAGCAGAAGCATTACTGGATGGCATGTCTCGTGACAGTCGCAAACATGAAGAGGATACCGAAGAGACCGAAATCGAGATCGATGCCTCGCATACAATGTCAGGGGAAGAGCGGCTGCGCACATTGGATTTTGAACTAATGAGCAGCGAAGAAATGGCCGCTGCGAAACGGATGCTGTCCAAGCTGGCGCTTCCCGCAAAGCCGCTGATCTCTCGGCGCAGCAAACCTCACCCCCACGGGATATTAAACGACGGCCCCGCAACGTTGCGTAAGGCTTTGCGTCACGGTGGCGAAGTTCACAAATTCAGCCTCAAGACGCGGCGCAAAAACTGGCCCAATCTGGTGACGCTTTGCGATGTTTCCGGATCGATGTCCCAATATTCGCGCGCGGTTTTGCACTTCCTTCATGCCGTGAGCAACGAGAGGGCCGCGGGTTGGGCCAAGGTGCACGCGTTCACCTTCGGCACGCAATTGACCAATATCACGCGGCATCTCGCCACGCGAGACGTTGATGCCGCACTGGCCGCTGCAGGCGTGCAGGCGCAAGACTGGCAGGGGGGCACCAAAATCGGCACCTGTCTGCACCGGTTCAATCGCGACTGGTCTCGGCGTGTGATGGGGGCGGGGGCCGTGGTCTTGCTGATCACCGACGGATTGGACCGCGACGATCCCGCTGTGTTGGAGCGCGAGATGCGCCGTTTGCAGCGCAGCGCCAAGAAGGTGATCTGGCTGAACCCGCTGCTGCGTTGGGATGCCTTTGCCCCAAAGGCCGAAGGGATCAAGGCGATGCTCCCCCATGTCGACAGCTTTCGCGCCGGTCACAACATTGCCGCACTGGAAGCCTTGGCCGAGGCAATATCGCGCCCCGATGACAAAGGGGAGAAGACCCGCCTGATGGAGCAGATTTCCCGCAAGGAACGGGTCGCTCCAGCCCGATCATGGTCGGCATAGTGAGCACATGGAAAAAGGAGATACCCATGCGCTACACATCTTATGATCAAGCCTTTGTCGACGCGGTTCGGGTCGGTGGGCCAGACGCCAACGGATTGCCGGCGGAACGCGCGGTAAGCGACGGGAAAGGCAAGCCTTGCCGTTGCTGCCTAGATCAGGTTCCGAACGGTGCGGACATGCTGGTGCTGTCCGCGCGGCCGTTTCCCAAGTTGCAGCCCTACGCGGAACAAGGCCCGATATTCTTGTGCGCGACTGATTGTGCGCCATTCGCAGGCATAACCATGCCCCCGATTTTCACCGCATCCGCAAGCTACCTGCTGAAGGCATATTCCCCCGACAACCGCATAATCTACGGAACCGGAAAAATCACTCCAACGGGGCAGGTGGAAGAATATGCCTCAACCCTGTTCGCGCGCTCTGACGTTGCCTATATTGATGTGCGATCGGCCTCAAACAACTGCTTCCTCACAAGGATATACCGTGACGAATGACTTGAACGACATCCCGTCTATCGCCCTTGAGTGGCACCGCGGCGGCAAGGGGGCGGCGTTGGCCACTGTGGTCGAAACTTGGGGGTCGGCCCCGCGGCCGGTTGGGTCTCAATTGGCGGTCTCGGGGCAGGGCGATATCATGGGCTCTGTCTCGGGGGGCTGCGTCGAGGGGGCGGTTGTGGTCGAGGCGCTTGAGGCCTTGGAAGATGGCGCGTCGCGGCTTTTGGAATACGGCGTGTCCAACGACGAAGCCTTTGATGTGGGGTTGGCCTGCGGGGGCACCATTCGCGTATTGGTGGAGCCAATCGGCGCCGGTTTCCCAGAAGATATGCTGGCGGAATTGGTCGCCACCCGTGCGGCGTCAACTCCGGTGGCCTACACGGTCGACACCACCACTTGGGAACGGGGGGTGCACGCATCCGAGATGTTCCCTGACCGGTTCAAGTCAGACAAATCGGGGTTTGAAGGCGCGACTTTTGTTGCCATTCACAACCCGCCGTTGCGCCTCGCCGTTGTCGGAGGCGTGCATATCGCACAAAGCCTATTGCCCATGGCACGCGCGGCGGGCTTTGCGCCTGTGTTGATCGATCCGCGTGAAGCATTTGCCAGCGCAGCGCGCTTTCCGGATACGGCTTTGGTTCACGATTGGCCCGATGCCGCGCTTGATGCCTTTGGTATCGATGCTCGGACGGCCATTGTCACCCTGACCCACGACCCCAAGCTGGACGATCCCGCCATCCACAAAGCCTTGGCGTCGGAGTGTTTTTATCTGGGGTGCTTGGGGTCTAAGCGGACGCATGCCAAGCGCGTGGCCCGATTGAATGAGGCCGGTTTTACTCCTGCTCAAATTGGCCGGATCCACGCGCCGGTCGGGTTGGACATTGGGGGGAACACCCCCGCTGAAATCGCGATCAGTATCATCGCGCAGATCACTCAAGTCTTGCGGAAAAGCTGATGGAGTTCGGCCCTGTCCCAACCCAGAAGGCCTTGGGGGCGATTTTGGCTCATTCAGAGCAGGTCGAAGGGGGCCGATTGCGCAAAGGGGTGCAGTTGGAACAGTCGCATCTGCAACAGCTGGCGGCGGCAGGGCTAGAAGAGGTGACCGTTGCGCAGCTTGGGTCGGATGACATCCATGAGGACGCCGCGGCCTTGGCCTTGGCGAAGGCGTTGGTGCCAGATGAAGCTGCGGCCTCTTTGAACATAGGGGCCGTTGGAACAGGGCGCTGCAATCTATTCGCGGCAACTGCAGGCGTGGTTCAGATCGATGAGGGCGCCATCAACGCTTTGAATTCCATCCACCCGATGATCACGGTTTCGACGGTACCCCAGCATCACCGGATGGATGCCGGTGGCATGGTGGCCACGGTCAAAATCATCTCATATGCGGTGCCAGAACATGCGCTACGGCTGACCTGCGCCGCGGCGCAAGAGGCCTTACAACTGGCCACAGTAAAACTGCATCAAGCCAGCTATATCGAGACCACACTTGGGGCACGCACCAAGGGGGTCGATGCGATCCGCGGCAGGGTTGAAGCCCTTGGGGGGTGCATGCAGCCCCCTGTATTCTGTGCGCATGAAACGGCGGCACTATGTGACGCTTTGTTGCAAGCCTCGGGTGATATTCTTCTCATTATGACGGCATCCGCGACGTCTGATCTGCGAGATACCGCACCATCAGCACTGAGGCAGGCGGGGGGCAGTGTGGCCCATTTCGGCATGCCGGTAGATCCGGGAAACCTGTTGTTTGTCGGAGAGTTGCGTGGAAAGCCGGTGGTCGGTCTTCCGGGCTGTTCGCGCTCGCCTGCGCTCAATGGCGCGGATTGGGTGTTGGAGCGTTTGATCTGCGGTATACCCGTCAGCGCAAAAGACATCATGGGCATGGGGGTTGGCGGCCTGCTGAAGGAAATTCCCTCTCGGCCGCAGCCGCGCAATCCGAATCGCAAGTAACAAAAAGCCCCGATGCCAGTGGGCAATCGGGGCTTTCTAATGTCGATCAGATAGGGCGGGTTAGGTTTTTAACGGACCAATCAGCATAATCATCTGGCGGCCTTCCATCTTGGGGAAGTTTTCCACTTTGCCGTGACCTTCAATGTCTGCGGCCACGCGTTCCAGCAATTCACGACCCAAATTCAGGTGGGCCATTTCGCGGCCACGGAACCGGAGTGTCACCTTAACTTTGTCGCCATTCTCGAGGAACTTAAACACGTTGCGCATTTTCACGTCGTAATCATTTGTGTCAGTGTTCGGGCGGAACTTGACCTCTTTGATCTCGATGATCTTTTGCTTCTTGCGGGCCTCGGCCTCTTTCTTCTGGGTTTCGTACTTATACTTGCCGAAATCCATGATCTTACAAACAGGCGGGTTGGCGTTGGGAGAAATCTCTACCAGATCAAGTCCGGCGTCATCGGCCATGGCCATCGCACGGGCGGGCGTCACAACGCCCACGTTTTCACCTTCAGCGCCAATCAGGCGGATTTCATCAGAGCGGATGCGGTCGTTGACGCGCGGTCCGGTTTCGCGCACGGGGGGCGCATTATGTGGTCTGCGGGCTATGGCCTGAAGTCCTTCTTTGGTTTCAATACTGTCAGTGCGATAATCTAGTGCGCGCAAGCCCGTCCTACAAGCCGGTTTTCCGCCCATTTCGTATAGAAGGGGAAAAACAATAGCGAAACCCCGTTGTATCCGGCATTCCTATGTCATAGCTCGTCGCAGTAAGCAGGGGGATCATCTCTGCGTAAACTTAGGGACTGGAAGAATTATGCAACGTGGAATTATTACCGTAGCGGTACTCGCAGCAATCGGTGTTGGTGGCTATGTTTGGATGAACAACGGCGGCGACGCCATGGAGGCTGTCAAAGACGCAGCCGGTGAAGCGACCTCTGCAGTAGAAGGCGCCGTCGAAGCAACAACAGAAGCCGCAGCAGATGCCGCGAGCACTGCAACCGAAGCAGTTGAAGGCGCCGTAGAAGCCGCAGCCGAAACTGCTGGCGAAGCTGTTGAAGCAACAACTGAAGCCGCATCAACCGCTGCTGAAGCTGTGACCGAAACTGCTAGCGAAGCCGTTGAAGCAACAACTGAAGCCGCATCAACCGCTGTTGAAGCTGCGACAGAAACCGCTGGTGAAGCCGTTGAAGCAACAACTGAAGCCGCATCAACCGCTGTTGAAGCTGCGACAGAAACTGCTAGCGAAGCCGTTGAAGCAACAACTGAAGCCGCATCAACCGCTGTTGAAGCTGCGACAGAAACCGCTGGTGAAGCCGTTGAAGCAACAACTGAAGCCGCATCAACTGCTGTTGAAGCTGCGACAGAAACTGCTGGCGAAGCCGTTGAAGCAACAACTGAAGCCGCATCAACCGCTGCTGAAGCTGTAACAGAAACTGCTGGCGAAGCCGTTGAAGCTGCGACGGAAACTGCTGGCGAAGCTGTTGAAGCAACAACTGAAGCCGCATCGACCGCTGCTGAAGCTGTGACAGAAACTGCTGGCGAAGCTGTAGAAGCTGCGACAGACACGACTGCTGCTGAAACTGCAGTTGAAGCAACCGAATCGGCGGGTGGTTTGGCCGGTATGGCAGACTTGCTGACGGTAGATGGCTTCAACTACGACAAGGTTGTTGAAATGGTTGATGGCTCCGAGTTGGGCGGCGTTGCCAAAACAACTTTGAAAGCTGGTCTTGCAAAAGCACAAGAAAACCCAGAGCTGCTGTCTGGTGTTCTGGACCAAGTAAAGGCGGCAATGGGCCTCTAAGCCTCGCCGCGAAGCTTGGGCCGCGTCATTGGCCCAAGCTTGCACCAAAAGAAAACGCCGCGTTTGGGACGTCCAAACGCGGCGTTTTTATTTTCGGGGTCACAGCCAGCAGTTAGCCTACAAAGGCTTTCTCAACCACGTAGTGTTTCGGGTCGCTGTTTGCCCCTTCTTCCAAGCCAAAGCCCTCAAAAATTTCCTTCAGGTCGGTATTCAATCCCATTGAGCCACAGACCATCGCGCGGTCCGTCTCGGCGGTCATCGGCGCGATCCCCAGATCTTCGAAGATTTCGCCGCTGCGCAGCTTATCGGTCACGCGGCCCATCTTCGGGCTCTCTTCGCGGGTGGTTGTCGGGTAGTAGACCAGCTTTTTAAGGTTTTCCTCGCCCAGAAGTTCCAGCATCATTTCGTCAGTGCGAATGTTTTCAATCAACTGACGGCCATACTCCAACTCCGCCACTTCGCGACAGGTGTGGGTGATGATGATTTCGTCGTAGTCCTCAAATGTCTGCGGATCGCGCAGCAAGGAGGCAAAGGGTGCAAATCCGGTGCCGGTCGCAAAGAACCACAGGCGTTTTCCGGGCAGCAGCGCGTCATGAACCAAGGTGCCCACCGGTTTTGGGCGTAGAATGATCTCATCGCCAACTTTAATGTGCTGCAGCTTTGAGGTTAGCGGCCCGTCTTGCACTTTGATGGAATAGAATTCCAACTCTTCGTCCCACGAAGGGGAGGCGATGGAATAGGCGCGCAGCAGCGGCTTTTGCTTACCTGTTTCCGGATGCGGGTCGCCCATCAGGCCGATCATCACAAATTCGCCAGAGCGAAAGCGCAGGGAGGCGGGGCGGGTGACGCGGAAAGAGAACAAGCGGTCCGTCCAGTGTTTTACTTCCGTGACGGTTTGAGCGTCGGGCAAGGTGGGGACGGCTTTTACGGGTGCGTTCATGTCAGCAACTTCATTCATGGCAATTGTCCGGAGAGGGGGATGCCCTCACCGGCCTTTCTAATGATCTATGATCGTATGTTAAATAGGACGTTCAGCCGCGCAGGCGGGCTTGATAGTCATTGGCCTTCCAGTCCGCGCGGGCGCGCCACTGGTCCTCGGGTTGGCGTGCTGCAAGCGCATCGTCAATCTCGACTTCGTCAAAGCCGGACCTACGTGCCATGGCGTATTGATCAGCCAATACATGCCCTTTGGCGCGAAGACGCCCCGTAAACCCCATCAATCGCAGGCGACGGGCAATGGTGAAGCCGCGACCATCGGCGGAGCTGGGAAAATCGACGCGGATCATTTCGATCTCGCTCATGCGGTTGGCTAGACCGGCCGGATCGGCGTCGGAGGGGAGGTCGACGCAACACGGCGTATCATTGGCCGGCAATTCGGCCAAATCCGTATATCCGCGATCCCATGTATCGGCTGAAAAGCCTGTGTCTGTTACGATAACGCTCATGCTGCGTTCCTTTGTCTAACGACTTTGCCATCCACAATGTGGATACCGCATTCGGATTTGTCCTGACCGCGCCAGCGGCCTGCACGCGGGTCTTCACCCGCTTTTGTCTTCGTGGTGCAGGGAGCGCACCCAAGAGATTGAAAGCCACGCTCAACCAGCGGGTGTTTGGGCAACTTGTGCTCTTCGATGTAGGCGGCCAGTTTTGGCGCGTCCCAATCAGCCAGCGGGTTGATTTTGATCTTATCGCCGGATTTCTCAAAGATGGGCAGGGCGCTGCGTTGGCCGCTTTGGTAGCGTTTGCGTCCTGTAATCCATCCGTCATAATCCTTCAACGCGTCGTCCAATGGTTGGGTTTTGCGCAGGGCGCAGCAGGCGTCGGTGTCAATCGTATGAAGGATGCCGTCGACGTCCTTCTCAAGCAATTTGGCGCGTGATGGCTTGATCACTTGAACATTGGTCAAGCCAAGGTGCTCTGCCACATCCTTTTGATACTGCAGCGTTTCTGGGAACAGCATTTCAGTGTCGATGAATAGGATCGGCGCATCAGGGTCAACCTGAGCGATCATATGAAGCAGCACGACACTTTCTGCGCCAAAGCTGCTGACCATAGCGACCTTGCCAATTTGGACGTCATCCAAAGCATGCTTGATCACCGTTTGCGGATCACTTTTACGGTGAAGGATTGTGCGGCGCTCGGCCAGCTCCTTAAGCGGCATTTGCTTTAGCCTCCGGGTAAAGAGCGGCCTTGAACGGTGCCAGGCCGAGGCGGCGGTAGGCATCGATAAAGCGCTCTGTGTCGTTTTCGCGGTGCTCTAGATAGGCACCAATCAGGCGTTCGATTGCGGGCACAATTTCGTCATAGGCAAAACCTGGCCCTGCGCGTTCACCTACAGCGGCGGTTTCGGTATGATCGCCCCCCAAAGTGATCTGGTAGTTTTCGACGCCCGCGCGGTCCAAGCCCAATATGCCGATGTGGCCTACGTGGTGGTGGCCGCAGGCGTTGATGCAGCCCGAGATTTTGATCTTCAGATCGCCGATGTCGTGCTCCAGCTTCAACTCGTCAAAACGGATCGCGATTTGCTGGGCCACAGGGATCGAGCGGGCAGTCGCCAGCGCGCAATAGTCCATGCCAGGGCAGGCGATGATGTCGGAGATCTTGCCGATATTCGCCGTCGCCAGATCTGCGGCTTTCAAACGGGCGTGGATGGCAGGCAGGTGCGATTTATGCACATGCGGCAGGATCACGTTCTGCTCGTGGCTGATGCGCAGCTCATCATGACCGAACTCGCGGGCAATCGCCGCCATCTCGCGCATTTGCGCGGAGGTCGCGTCACCCGGAGTTTGACCGTGCTTCTTGATTGAGATCGATACGATCGAATAATCGTCGTTCTTATGCGCGGTCAGATTGGTGTCGGCCCAAGAACGGAAGACAGGATCGGCGTCATAGGCCGCGGTATAGCTGTCAGTCGGGCCCGTTGTGAATTCAGGCAACGCGAATTGCGCTTCAATGCCTTTCAGCATCTCTTGATCAACGCCACCGAACTGCGGTTTCAGCAGCGCGAAACGCTCCTCCACCAAGTCACGAATGGTCTCGATGCCGTTCTCATGCACAGTGATCTTGATGCGGGCTTTGTATTTGTTGTCACGGCGGCCCAGTAGATTGTAGACGCTGACGATGGCCTCGCAATAGGGCAGCAGGTCCGCTTTTGGCAGGAAGTCGCGAAGCACTTTGCCGATCATCGGCGTGCGGCCCAAACCACCCCCTACAACGATCTCGTAACCTTCCTCGCCGTCGCGCGACAGCAGGCGGATGCCGATGTCATGCGCCTTGATCACGGCGCGATCATTCTCGGAGCCAGTGACGGCCAGCTTGAACTTACGTGGCAAGAACTGGAACTCGGGGTGATCGGTGGACCATTGGCGCAGCAGCTCTGCCGTGGGGCGCGGGTCGGCGATTTCGTCCTTGGCGGCACCGGCGAAATGGTCGGCGGTGACGTTGCGGATGGTGTTGCCTGACGTTTGAATGGCGTGCATGCCAACTTCGCCCAAGGCGTCCAGCATGTCAGGGACGTCCTTCAGCTTTGGCCAGTTGTACTGGATGTTCTGACGCGTGGTGAAGTGGCCGTAGCCCTTGTCCCATTTGTCGGCAATGTCAGCCAGCACATCCATTTGTCCGCCATTGAGCGTGCCATAAGGAATAGCCACGCGCAGCATGTAGGCGTGCAGTTGCAGGTACAGGCCGTTCATCAGGCGCAGGGGCTTGAATTCGTCTTCGGTGAGGGAGCCGTCGATGCGGCGCTCGACTTGGGCGCGGAATTGAGCGTTGCGCTCCGCGAGGAAGTCGCGATCGAAGTCATTGTATTGATACATTAAACCAGCTCCGCCTGTTTGCCGTGGTTGTAGTTGGATGGGCCGCGGGTGCGGAACTCTTCGCGAAAATGCGTGGGCTGTGGTTTGCCGTCTTCGATCTTCACGTCGGCAAGGTAGACGCCTACAACGAGGTCGGGCTCGGAATTGCCTTGAAGCAGGCGCGCGTCGCCGTGGGCCGCATCTTCGATGACTTCGGCCTCGTCAAGGTGGCGCGACCATTGGTCGTTCGCCATGAGATAAACCACGTCGCCTTCCAGCAAAGCATTTGCCGTTACGACTTTTGGGGTGAATGGCTTGCTCATATCGCAGCCTCCATTTCATGTTGTTGTGCGGCGTTCAGGGCCGCGCGTGGGGCAAGGCCAAGGAAAACCAGCGCGGGGCCGGAGAGCTTGGCGTGTGTCAATGTTGGCTCCAGCTCGCCCAAGGTCGTGGCGAGGATGCGCTGCTCGGGGCGGGAGGCGTTTTCAATCACGGTGACCTGCGTCAGCGCGTCGGCACCATGCATCAGCAGGCGGCCTTGGATGAAGCGGGCGGACTTCTTGCCCATATAGATCGCCGCGACCTCACCCTCACGGGCAAGGGTTTTCCAATCATGGTCGGCAAAGCCTTTGGTGTCGTGGCCAGTGATGAAGCGCACGCCTGAGTTGCGCCCCCGTTTGGTGAAGCTTTGTCCCAATGCGGCAACGGCTGCGGACGCCGAGGTGATGCCGGGCACGATATTCCAAGCAACGCCCGAGGCATCACAGGCCTCTAGCTCTTCATCCAAGCGCCCGAAGACTGTCGGGTCGCCGGATTTCAACCGAACAACATGCGCGCCGCCGCGGGCATGGGTCACGATCATCTCGTTGATCGCGTCTTGTGTCATGGACGGGCCGAAGCCTTCCTTACCAGCGGACAACATGATCGCTTCGCGGCGGGCAAGTTCCAGAATTTCTGGGGCGACGAGGCGGTCATAGATCACAACATCGGCCTCATCCAACGCCTTGCGGGCCTTCAAGGTCAGTAGCTCGGGATCACCTGGGCCTGCGCCAACCAAGTCAACATGGCCTTCTTTGGTCTGCGCCGACAGATGCTGGTCCAGCAAAGCGTTCAGGGCGCCGTTGGCTTCGTCTTCGCTTGCAATGTCTTGCGCATAATAGTCGGCCCAAAACTCGCGACGCTTCACGCCGAAGGGCAGGGCGTCGGCCTTTGCACGGAAGGCTTTGCCGATGCGCGCCATCAAACCAAGACGCGGGGAAAGGCGTTCTTCGATATCTTTTTTGATGGCGCGTGCCAGCACAGGGGCCGCGCCTTCTGTGCCGATGGCCACAACCACGGGATCGCGGTCGACCATGGCTGGCGTGATAAATTGGCTGTCATTGAGGTTGTCGACAATGTTTACCAATGCGCCTTCGCGTTCTGCCAACTCGGCCACGCGGGCGTCTTCCGCGTCATCTTCATTGGCCGCATAAAACAGACGTGCCCCTTGCGCATCCCCTGTTTGAACGGCACGCCGTGTCAACGTAAGTCGAGCCTCGCGCGCCCAAGCCACAATTTCTGGGGCCGGGTCTGTTGCGAAAACTTTAAGTGCGGCTTCTGTTTTCAAAAGCAGACGCAGTTTCGCAAGCGCTGCCTCGCCTCCGCCGGAGACGATTACGCTTTGGCCGGTCAGAGCCATGAAAATTGGAAAGTGCTTCATCCGAGGCGTCCTTCGTTGCTTGAGCTAGAATATAGGAAAAATTCCCTAATCTGCCTATACTTTGATGCAGATAAGGAATATTGTTCTCCATAAGGCGCAATTTGGAACATGAGTTCCGGTTATGAAGGAAAACGCGAATGGCGGTTCAGATTGATGCGATGGATCGGAATATCCTCGCGCAGCTCCAACAAGATGCTTCACAGAGTCTTGATGAAATTGCCCGAAAAACAGGCAGTTCTAAGACGCCAGTGTGGAACAGAATCAAGAAATTGCGGGCAGCGGGGGTGATCAAACACGACACAGTGGTTCTGGACCCCGACAAGCTGGGTTTGGAGGCGTGTTTTTTCGTGTTGGTGCGCACATCCGAGCATGAAAGCGATTGGCAAGAAAAGTTCTTACTGACCTTGCAGGCGCGTCCTGAAGTGATGGAAGCACACCGCTTGGCGGGGGATATCGACTACATCTTGAAGGTACGGGTCGAAAACGCCCGCGCCTATGATGTGTTTTATCAAGCTCTTATATCTGAAGTTCGAATTTTCAACGTCACAGCATTGTTGTCGATGGAGGAGATCAAATCCACCACAGCTTTACCGCTTTAACCGGCAAGGAGCTGATGTTCCGCGGACCGTGTGCTGCTAAAGCGCGGCGGAGGAACAAGGTTCTGGGATCTGGGATCTTGCACCTGAGCGCGCCCCGCGACGCTAGACAAGGCGATTTGCGAGATAAGGTTGGGCGATAGCGCAGGACTTACAATGCTGACCAAACTGGGAAGCAATTCGTAAAGTTCATCGACAGCTTCGTCAGTGCGATCGCTCAACAGTAGGGTTTTTACAAATGGGGCATGTCTTTCCGCGGAAAGGGCCACTTGATGCGTTAACGCGTCATTCACCGTTTCTGTCATGACAATCAGATCAAAGGTCCAGACGCGCGCATGCGCTGTCGCCATCATCACGCTTTCACTATTCACCACCTGAAATCCGTTTTCGATCAGCCGATGGGACAGGCGGTGGTGAATGTCTGGGGTGTCGGAAAGAACAAGCGCTAGCATCTCGGGGTGGCCTCGTGGTCTGAGCAGATGCTCGAACGATACCGGCCGACCCTTAATACAATCCTAAGTGCGCCGGATTACTTCGACATTGCATCCAGCACCCGCACCCACGAGCGAATGCCTTTGTGGAAGCTCGACAGATCATATTTCTCGTTGGGCGAATGAATCTGGTCGTCGTCCTTGCCAAACCCAACCAGCAGGGCGTCCATTCCCAACACATCCTTAAAATGTCCGGCAATCGGAATCGATCCACCACATCCCACAAAGGCGGCGGGATTGGGCCATTCATCCGACAAGGCAGCACGGGCCTGTTCGAAGGCGGGGTGTTGCGTGGACATTTCGGAGGCGGAGGAGGCGCCATGGCTTTTGAATTCGACCGTGCAATCCTGAGGAAGCTGCGCTTGCACGAAGGCACGGAAGCTTTCGCGCAGTTTCAGCGGATCTTGACCTGGCACCAACCGGAAGGAAATTTTGGCGGTCGCAATGGACGGAAGCACCGTTTTGAAACCATCCCCTTGGTAGCCGCCGGAAATGCCATTCACTTCGCAGGTCGGGCGCGACCAAATCATTTCCAGTCCTGTGCGGCCCTCTTCTCCTGCGGGCACGCCAAGGCCAACCTCGCCAAGAAACTTCGCATTGTCGAAGCCGAGATCATCCCATTGCCGCGCAATATCTGCGGGCAAATCCTCAACCCCGTCATAAAACCCAGGAACCATGATTTTGCCCGAGGCATCATGCAGGCTGGCGATGATCTTGGCCAAAACACGTACAGGGTTGCGTGCGATGCCGCCATACATGCCCGAATGCAGGTCTTTGCTTGGGCCGGTGATTGTCAGCTCTTCGCCCAGCAGGCCGCGCAGGCGCGTTACAATGGCGGGGGTGCTGTCACCAAAGAGGCCGGTGTCACAGATCAATGCGATGTCCGCCTTCAGCTCTTCGGCGTTGTCCTTCATAAAGGGCACCAATGACGGAGAGCCGCTTTCCTCCTCTCCTTCAAAGAACAACGATACTTTGGCGGGCAGGGTGCCATGCACAACCTTCCACGCCCGACAGGCTTCGATAAAGGTCATTAACTGGCCTTTGTCGTCAGAGGAGCCACGCCCGCGGATCACGGGGCCTTTGTCGGTGTCTTCCAAGCGGGGCTCGAACGGTGGGTTGTCCCACAAGGACAGCGGATCAACCGGCTGTACGTCGTAATGCCCGTAGAACATGATATGCGGGCCGTTGCCCGTACCATGCGCCACCACCATAGGATGGCCGGACGTGGGGCGCTTCGAGACGTCAAACCCGATGCTTTTCAGATCATCCACCAACCAGTCCGCGGCGGCGTCGCAATCGTCTTTATAGGCTGGGTCGGTCGAGATCGACGGAATCCGCAGCAGCTCCAATAGCCGCGCGATGGAGGATTCCAAATCCCCGTCAACCTGATCCAATACGGTATCTAGTGTCATGTCCTATCAGCCCCCATGCCGAAATATTTGCCTGTCGTAATTTGCCCACAAGGTTAACAGCCCGAACTGCACTGTCCAGCGTCAACGGCCAGTTTTAACCGGTAACGAAACAATGACATTTCCCCCTTGAGACTGAGGTCAATTTCAAGCGTAATAGCCGTCAACAATGATCTATATCTTGGGGTAATTTGCATGAGTTCCACTTTGCATAGCGGTGTGTTGGCCGGATTGATGGTCCTAGCCGCGGGAATCGCCGGCGCTGAGTCGCTGAATTTCAAACAGGCGCGCAAGGTTTTGCCGAAGGGCACAAGCATCGTGGCGCAGATGCCCGACACTCCGTTTCTGGACGATAAAGAACGCGCGATTGTGTTGTCTTTGAAGGATACAATTCCCTACTATGGTGCGGTGGCCCTGTCGCCTGATGAAGGCCTCTATGTGGAGTGGTTGAACGCCTCAGGGCAACATCATTCACCGCAGGCTGCTCGCGTCGCGGCATTGGCACATTGCAACGCAAACCGGAAGGCGGCCTCTGCAAAATGTGTGGTGGTGCTGGAGGTCTCTCCGAAGGGGGCCAAACCTGAGGCGGCCCTTAGCTTGTCCGCCGATGCGGTTGACGCTGTAAAAGGGGGCTACAAGAAGCTAAAGGGCCCCAAGGCTTTTGCAATTTCCCCCAGCCTTGGCACATTTGGCTTTGCGGACGGTGATGGCGCGCGCGCCTTGAAGGCCTGCGCTGACGCCGGGGCAGGGGCACAAGATTGCGTCGTAGTGATCGAAGATTAAGGATTGCTTTGCGCTTATCGGATACATCTGGCGCTGATTGAAGGTGGCTTTTCTTGGGGGGCGGCAAATTGTAGCCTATTCGTGAATGGCCAAATTGGCTAAAGGCTGTAAAACCATTGTAACGCCCCGCTAGCAAAGGCTTCCAATCCTGTGACTTACGATTCCTCTTTAGATATTGCCCTGCAACGTTTGCATGATGAAGGCCGCTACAGGACCTTTATCGATGTGGAGCGTGAGCGTGGCAATTTCCCTCATGCGGTTCGCACGAAGCCGGACGGCAGCAAGCAGGACGTAACCATCTGGTGTGGCAACGATTATTTGGGCATGGGGCAGCATCCTGTTGTCTTGAAGGCCATGCATGAAGCAATTGATGCGACCGGTGCGGGGTCGGGCGGGACGCGCAATATCTCCGGCACGACGGTGTATCATAAAAGGTTGGAGGCGGAGCTGTCCGACCTGCACCACAAGGAAGACGCGCTGCTGTTCACCTCTGCCTACATCGCCAATGACGCGACATTGTCCACGCTGCCCAAAATTTTTCCAGGCTTGGTTATTCTGAGCGACAGCCTGAACCACGCGTCGATGATTGAAGGTATTCGCCGCAACGGCGGGGCGAAAAGCATTTTCAAGCACAATGATCTGGACGATTTGCGCGCAAAGCTGGAAGCCGTGCCGGCGAACTTGCCAAAGCTGATTGCCTTCGAAAGCATCTATTCCATGGATGGCGATTTTGCCCCCATTGAAGCGATCTTGGATCTGGCCGATGAATACAACGCATTGACCTATATCGACGAGGTCCACGCGGTGGGCATGTATGGTCCACGCGGGGGGGGCGTCGCAGAGCGGGATGGCTTGATGGGGCGCATTGACATCATCAACGGAACCTTGGCCAAAGCATATGGTGTGATGGGCGGCTATATCGCGGCATCTGCCAAAATGTGTGATGCCATAAGGTCTTATGCGCCGGGCTTCATCTTCACAACGTCGCTTCCGCCTGCCGTTGCTGCCGGTGCTGCGGCCTCGGTTGCCCATCTGAAAACGGACACGGCTTTGCGCCAACAGCATCAGGACGGGGCTGCGGCTTTGAAGCTGCGTCTCAAGGGATTGGGCATGCCACTCATTGATAACGGGACACATATTGTGCCCGTTCATGTCGGCGATCCGGTGAAGTGCAAGATGATCTCGGACCGGTTGCTCGATGACTTTGGGATTTATGTTCAACCCATCAATTTCCCGACTGTTCCACGCGGAACAGAGCGCCTGCGCTTCACCCCGTCACCGGTGCATGGCCCAGAACAGGTAGATGCACTTGTTAACGCTTTAGACATGCTTTGGTCCCACTGTGCGCTAAATCGTGCCGAGTTAGCAGGTTAACTGCGTTTCAGCTCTGCACTAGTTTGTCAGAATGTGTTAGAGTTATCCCAATGTGGTCACGTGGGGACGAATCGATACCGCATTGAATTGGGATAACAATAACAGCGAGCAGACGCGTATGTTGGGGCGATACAAACAGCCCAAATCGAAAAAGACCGAGGAAACTCGGGGCTTTGACGCGTTTGAAATGCGGCTCGGCGATATGATGCGCGGGGAGCGGGCCACGCTTGGCAAATCCCTGCTAGACGTGCAGCGCGAGCTGAAGATCAAAGCCACCTATATTGCCGCTGTTGAAAATTCCGACCCATCAGTTTTTGAAACCCCTGGATTTATCGCAGGCTACGTGCGCTCCTATGCGCGCTACCTTGGCATGGATCCGGATTGGGCGTTTGAGCGGTTCTGCAACGAAAGCGGCTTTGCGGGCGTTGAGGGGCTATCAGGATCTTCAGCAAGCTCAAAACCATCCAAAACACGCCGGAAACCTGTTGCGGGCGAGGAGGCGATCGTGCGCCCTGTGGCCCCTTATGCGCCCACAGGGGAAAGCATTTTTTCCAAGGTTGAGCCGGGGGCAGTCGGCTCCATTGCGGTTCTCTTTGGGCTGATCGGCTTGATCGGCTATGGCGGCTATTCTGTCCTTCAAGAAATTCAACGTGTTGAATTCGCACCCGTCGATCAATCCCCCAGCCTGTCTACTGATGTGGCCTCTTTGGGATCGTTGCCATCAGCGTCCCCAAGTCAAAATGAAAATGCCACGGGTTTTGTGGCACCTGCGCCGGATTCTCTGGATCGCTTGTATCGCCCGCAAGCTTTGGAAGCCCCTGTGCTGACAGCGCGTGATGGGCCGATTGCTGGGCTGGACCCTCGGATCAACGGCGCTTTGGTGAACGAGCCGGACATTCAATTGTCAAATGCTGCTCTGAGCCGCACCGCAGATGACGCCCCGGCACTCGGGACACCGCAGGTTTTCGCGGAAAGCGCCTCCGATGTCGTGCTGTTTGCGACGCGTCCTGCTTGGGTCCGTATCTCCAATGCCGATGGAAGTGTGTTGTTTGAAAAGGTTCTCGACGCGGGCGAGACATATGTTCTACCGCAAACCGACGAACAGCCCATTTTGCGCGCAGGCAACTCGGGATCCTTGTTTTTCAACGTTAAAGGCCAGACCTACGGCCCCGCCGGTCCAGGGACGTCAGTGGCCAAAAATGTGGCCCTTGGTGTAGATGCCATTGTCGAGACCTACGATGTGGCAGATACCACCGATACCTTGCTGGCAGAAGTTCTGACGGCAATGGCCACCTCGCTTGCCGTCGATCCGGACACCCCAGCAGCAGAATAGACGCGGGATAAATCCTGCCGACACATTGCGACACCCCGTCACGAGGGTTATATCGTCAGGTAACAGCAGTGTTCTCATAAGGCTTGCACCCCATGTCCTCCCTTCATTCGATCCGTCCATGGCGCCAAATCGAGCGCCGTAAATCCCGCCAGATAATGGTTGGAAACGTCCCTGTAGGTGGTGACGCACCGATCACCGTGCAAACGATGACCAACACCGACAGCTCGGACGTGGCCGCTACGGTGGCGCAAATTCAGGCCTGCGCGGAAGTCGGGGTGGATATCGTGCGTGTCTCGACCCCAGACGAAAGCTCCACCACCGCCTTGCGTGAGATCGTCAAAGAAAGCCCTGTGCCAATCGTGGCCGACATTCACTTTCACTACAAACGCGCGATTGAGGCCGCCGAGGCGGGGGCTGCGTGCCTGCGCATCAATCCTGGCAATATCGGGGATGCTTCTCGTGTGCGCGAAGTGATCAAAGCCGCGAAAGATCATGGCTGCTCAATCCGCATCGGCGTGAACGCCGGCTCGCTTGAAAAGCACCTTCTTGATAAATATGCGGAACCTTGCCCCGAGGCGATGATCGAAAGTGGTTTGGACCACATCCGCATCCTTCAGGATAATGATTTCCACGAATTCAAAATCAGCTGCAAGGCCTCCGATGTGTTCCTCGCCGCCGCCGCCTATCAAGGTCTGGCCGAGGTCACAGACGCACCAATTCACCTTGGGATCACAGAGGCGGGGGGATTGACCTCGGGCACCATCAAGTCAGCGATCGGCATGGGAAATCTGCTTTGGAGCGGTATCGGCGACACCATTCGTGTGTCCCTGTCGGCGGATCCTGTGGAAGAAGTCAAAGTCGGCTATGAAATCCTGAAATCTCTAGGGTTGCGGCACCGCGGTGTGAACATCATCTCCTGCCCATCTTGCGCGCGCCAAGGGTTTGATGTGATCAAAACAGTCGCCGCACTTGAGAAGCGCCTTGAGCATATCAAAACACCGATGAGCCTGAGCATTATCGGCTGTGTGGTCAATGGCCCCGGAGAGGCGCTCATGACTGATGTGGGCTTTACCGGCGGCGGAGCTGGGTCAGGCATGGTCTATCTGGCTGGCAAACAAAGCCACAAGTTGAGCAATGACCAGATGGTAGATCACATCGTCGAGCAGGTAGAAGAGCGCGCCAGTGTTATTGCTGCAGAATTGGCCAAAGCCGAAGCAGCCGAATAAATGCTGAAGATCCTTGCGCTGCTTTTGCTAGCCGCGGTGATCCTTGGGCAGCTGTTTGTCCGGCTCTACCCGTTGGACCCCAAGGCCTATCACGTCGACTTGCGCAGTTTGGAGCAACACGGTCAAGGGGCTTCGCTGCGTGACCCGACTGGCAATTTCCAAAGCTTCGCCTTGGGGATCCGCTCTGATGCGCTTGAGCGCTCGATTTCGAACATCATTACCTCAACGCCGCGCACGACTTTGCTGGCGGAAACTGTGGCGAAGGGGCAAGTCGTTTCTTCGGTGACCTATGTGACGCGATCTGCGTTCTGGGGGTTCCCCGATGTCACGACCGTAGAAATCGAGCAGACGAATATGGGGGCCGCGTTGCGAATATACGGGCGGTTGGTATTTGGGAAAGCCGATTTCGGCATGAACAAGACCCGCATCAATACGTGGCTGGACCAGCTTTTCGCTCAACCATTGAAGGATCACTTGGGGGATCCAATCCCGCGACCGCCAAGCCTGTAGCGCTTAGCCCGTCACGCAACTGCTTTGCATTTCACGCCACATCGGCACGTTTTGCGACATCTCGCAGCGGGCCATATAGATGCGCCCACCAACGCTCAGGCAGCGTTGCTCCCCGAGTTCCACGCGGGCCCCAGCCTTGTCGGTGCAGTAACAATCGACGGTTTTGCCCGAAGGCGACGTCACATCCGCGCTTATTGGTAGGGCCAGCACGGTGAAGGCCGCTGCATATTTCCACATGCCGTCTATCTTAGCACACTTGACCCCAACTCGCCAAATGTCCATCAACGGCCCATGGTTCCATTAGACAGACTACAGCAAATCACCGAGCGCTTTGAGTATCTTGAGGCGCGGCTGGCATCCGGTGACACCGAAGATTTTGCGGGCATTTCGCGTGAGTACGCGGAGCTGAAGCCTGTGGCAGACGAGGTCGCGGCTTATGTGCAGCTATTGGCGGATGTCGATGAGGCACGCGCCATGATGGACGATCCGGAACTGCGCGAGCTGGCCGTTGACGAATTACCCGTGCTGGAGGCCCGCTTGCCGGAGGCCGAGGCGTCGATCAAACTGGCGTTGTTGCCGCGTGATGCGGCAGACGCCAAGCCTGCGATGCTGGAAATTCGCCCGGGGACGGGCGGGGATGAGGCGGCGCTTTTCGCTGGGGATCTTTTGAACATGTACCGCCGCTACGCCGAAGGGCGGGGCTGGGGATTTGACTTGATTGAATATCAAGAAAGCGAACTTGGTGGCGTAAAATCGGTAACCGCGCATATCAAAGGGCAAAATGTGTTTGCCCGAATGAAGTTTGAAAGCGGGGTGCACCGTGTGCAACGCGTGCCGGTGACGGAAAGCGGCGGGCGGGTTCATACGTCGGCGGCGACGGTGGCGGTTCTGCCGGAAGCCGAAGAGGTGGATATCGACATTCCCGCCTCTGATTTACGTCTCGATACGATGCGGGCCTCTGGGGCAGGCGGGCAGCATGTGAACACCACCGATTCTGCCGTGCGCATTACCCACATTCCAACCGGTATCATCGTGGTCAGCGCCGAGAAATCGCAACACCGGAACCGCGAAATCGCGATGCAGGTGATGCGGGCGCGTCTTTATGATCTTGAACGCCAAAAGCTGGATGACGAACGCTCTGCCGATCGCAAAAGTCAAATCGGCAGCGGGGATCGTTCGGAACGCATCCGCACCTACAACTTTCCTCAGGGGCGCATGTCGGATCACCGGATCAATCTAACGCTGTATAAGCTGGATCAGGTGATGCAGGGCGATCTGGATGAGATCATCGACGCGCTCACCGCAGATGCACAAGCGCAATTGCTGGCCGAACAAGGCCTATGAGTGATGCGGTTGCGTCTGCTGTGGTGCGTTTGCATGAGGCAGGCATTCCAGACCCGACCAATGAGGCACGACGGTTGGCAGCACTGGCTGCCGAGCAGGGGACCGACTTGGCCGATCTGGTGGCCCGCCGTGTCACCCACGAACCCTTTTCCCACATCAAAGGTCGACGGGCTTTCTGGAAGCATGATTTCGTCGTCACCGCCGATGTCCTAGACCCGCGTCCGGACACAGAAACCTTGGTCGAAATTGCGCTGACTTTGCCCTTTGACAGGGTGCTGGATCTCGGGACGGGGTCGGGGTGCATCCTACTCTCATTGCTTGCGGAACGTCGCTCGACCACAGGGGTTGGGGTCGATATTTCTGCCGCGGCTTTGCAGGTTGCAAAGACCAACGCGGGGATCACCCAGACGGAAGAACAAGTGCAGTGGCTTGAAAGCGATTGGTTTGACGCGGTTGAAGGGACATTTGATCTGATCACCTCTAATCCGCCCTATATCACCGAGGCGGCCTATGCCGATCTTGACCCGACGGTGCAACGCTACGAGCCGCGGATCGCTCTTACGCCGGGGGGGGACGGACTGGCGCCCTATAGGTTGATCGCGCAACAGGGGGCCAAGTTTCTGGCGCCGGACGGATATGTGCTGCTGGAAATCGGCTTTGATCAGGGCGACAGCGTGCAATCCATCTTCAAGGTGAGCGGCTGGCGCGATATTTCCTGCATACCGGATTTGAATGGCAAGGACCGTGTTATACGCGCCAAATCCCCAAATTAGCTACATTTTCCGCAATATTGTAACCATTTACACCGAATCATCTTGCAAAAAACGGGTGTGACTGCTTTTGTCATACGCAGTAGGACGCAGGCGTTATCAGCGCCCCCTACGCTTAAGCCCAAAATAAGGTCTCAATCCTATTGTCACGGGGACACCGCGAGCTAAGAAGCGGTCAGGATTGATTACAAGACCAAAGCGCTAACGGCTGGAACCCAAAACTCATGAGATCATCGAAGTCCCGCTCACGCGGTAAGAACCGTAACAACAACAACAACCGTTCTGGCGTGAATGTCGTCAATCGGGTGTTCGACAGCTCGGGCCCCGAAGGCAAAGTGCGCGGCACCCCGCAACAGATTATTGAAAAATACCAGCAGTTGCACCGCGATGCGCAATTGGCGAACGACCGTGTTGCTGCCGAAAACTTTGCACAGCACGCCGAGCATTACGCCCGCATGCTGGGCGAGGCGATGAAAGAACAAGAAGCGCGCCGTGTGGCCCATGAGGCCCAGCAGCAAGCGCAACGTGAGCAGCAGCAAAAGCGTGACCAGCAGCGCGAGCAAAACCAGCAACGCGATGCGCAACCACGTGACCCAAAAGAGGGTCAGCCTCAGCCAACTGTTTCGGTTGATGATATGTCTCCTGCGGCCTTGGTTGCCGAAGCAGAAGCCCGTGCAGGCGCAGGCAAACAGCCCGATGTGATCGACTTGTCAGAAGGTCGCGATGCCGCCGATAGCGGGCTTGTTGAGACAGCCGAAGCCGCGCCAAAGCCTGCCCGTAAACCGCGTACGCGCAAACCCAAGGCCAAGCCAGAAGCGCCAAAAGCGGACACTCCGAAAGGCGAAACCCCAGCGGCTGAGTAATCAGTCGCGGGCGATCTCGCGCGCCAGCGCGCAAAACGCTTCCAATGACACTTGTTCCGCCCGCTCTGTGGGCGGAATGCCCGCAGCCACAAGATGGGCCTCAATGTCAGGTCCCATCACTTTTAGGGCCGCCCGCAGCATTTTGCGACGCTGGTTAAATGCCGCCCCCACCACACGAGATAGGATCGCGGCATCGGCCTCAAAACGGGGCTTTTCCAGCGCCGTCAAATGCACCACCGCCGAGTGGACTTTTGGGGCAGGCACAAAGGCCTCGGGCGGCAATTCCATCACGATACGTGCATCGGCGCGCCACTGGGCCAAAAGTGCCAAGCGCCCGTATTTCTTGGTGCCAGGTTCTGCGACGATCCGCTCTGCGACCTCGCGCTGGAACATCAATGTCAGGCTTTGCCAAAACGGGGGCCATTCCTTTGGGGTCAGCCAGCGCACAAGCAGCTCGGTGCCAACATTGTAAGGCAGGTTCGCTGCAACCCGCACGGGCGGGGTCAAATGGTCCAACACATTGACCTGCAAGGCGTCTCCTTGGATGACCTGCAGCTGCGAGGGGTAGGCGTCAGAAATCTCGGCCAAGGCTGGCAGGCAACGGGGGTCCATCTCAACTGCCAGAACTTTGCGCGCGCCTTCAGCCAGTAACCCGCGCGTCAATCCACCAGGACCAGGGCCGACTTCGAGAACATCACAATTCGACAGATCTCCTGCCTGACGGGCAATTTTTGCCGTGAGGTTCAAATCCAGCAAGAAGTTTTGCCCAAGGCTTTTCTTGGCCGTGAGTTCATGCTTTCGGATCACGTCCGAGAGCGGAGGAAGCCCGTCTATTTGCGCCACGTATTTGGCCCCATCTTCTCTAAAGTTTGGCTCACTGTCGTTTGCCTGCCATGTCCCATGCCATGCGAAGGGCCGCAATGGTTGAGGTCGGGTCCGCAATGCCTTTGCCAGCAATATCAAAGGCGGTGCCATGATCGGGGGAGGTGCGGATAAAGGGCAAGCCCAAGGTCACATTGACCCCGCCTGCGAAATCGATGGTCTTTATCGGGATCAGCGCTTGATCGTGATACATGCAAATCGCCGCGTCATAGCCGGCGCGGGCTTCGCTGTGGAACATCGTGTCTGCACTCATCGGGCCGGCAAGCTGCATGCCGCTTTCGCTCAGGCGCCGCAGCAATGGAGAGATCATGTCTACCTCTTCCATTCCCATGGCCCCGCCTTCACCAGCATGGGGGTTTAGCCCCGCTACGGCCAGTCGTGGCTTGGCGATGCCGAAATCGCGGATCAAGGCTGCCTCGGTAATGCGCAACGTGTCTTCCAACAAGTCAGGCGTCAGAACCGTCGGTACATCCGTGACTGCGATGTGGATCGTTACCGGCACCACGCGCAACTCAGGGCAGGCCAGCATCATGACCACGCGTTCGGTCCCCGCAAGGGCCGCCAGATACTCGGTGTGCCCAGGATAGGGGAAGCCAGCGCCGTCCATTAGGGCCTTCTTGTGGATAGGCAGGGTGCACAGGGCACTTGCGTCTCCAGCGGTGACCAGATCGACGCCGCGCGCAATGACATCAATCACGCCTTGGGCATTGCGAGGATCAACCTTTCCCGCCACTGCATCGCCAGAAAAATCGTGATGAAGAAGGGGAAGGGTGCTCTCTTCCCCAGTGACATCGGCTACGCAGGACACTTCGGTCACGGGGCCACAAACATGGCGCCGATCAGCCAGCAGCACCATCGGCAGCTCGCCGCGCAACGCGTCATAGGCGGAATGTGCGATTTCAAGCCCAACCCCCGCAGGCTCGCCGCAGCTCACCACGATGGGAGGAAGGCGGCGGGTCATTGCTCTACGATGACCGCATCTGCGCGCAGCTCTTCGAGGTAGCTGTCTGCGAAGGAGGTGATACGCTGGTTGAATAGCCGCTCACGGACTTGCGTGCGCAGGTCAATGGCTTCACCGTTTTCGTCCAAGGGGACATCCAGCGTGCGACCGCAAAGCATCAGATACACCAAGAATTGGCCATTTTGGCGGGTAAGCGCGGTAGAGACTTCGTTGTTGTCCAGCTTGGCCAGTTCCAGTGCAATGTCTCCGGGGACATCTGCGGCGGGCAGGACGGTGCGCTCGAAGTATTCTGCGGGCATGTCTTTGGCAGGGGTGTAGAGATCATCGCATGTGTCATAGCGACTTTCAAACTCCCGTGCTTGCGTCAGGGTTTCACTGTTGCGCCCACCTGGAAACAGGACGGTGACATATTCAAGCGCTTGCGTGTTCGGAGTTTCGGCTTCAATTTCTTCAATGCCGCGCAATTGGAACACGCCTACGGCATTGCCAAGGCTAAGGGGCGGGCTTGTCTCTCCGGGTTCCAGCGTCAAAACGGCTGCGCGAATTTGTGGTGGAACATTGCCCAGAGGCAACCATTCAAGACGTCCACCCCGACCCCGTGTCGGCGAAGCGGAATAGCGGCGGGCCGCGGAGCCGAAGGCGCTTTCGGATTTAATCGTTTCAGACAAACGCTGCGCCAAAGCTTGGTTGCGAGCGGCGACCGGTGGGGCCAGCGGCAAAATGATCTCGGCCAACAAGATCCGCGCGCCGCCAGATGTCCCTTGCAACGCCAAGGCACGGTCAACTTCCGGTTCGGTTACTTGGCTGCGTGCGCCAAAACGCCCTTGCACCAATTCACGCCATGCAAGACCTGCGGCCACAAAATCGCGAAAAGTTTCAGCTGCAACGCCGGCTTGGCCAATAGCCTTGATAAATTCATCTGCGGTTAGGTTGGCGCGTACCGCGAACTCTTCCATACCTTGCAGCACTTGTTCCTCGGCTGGGGTGATGCCAGCCCGTTGCGTGGCCATCAGACGAAGACGGTCATCGATCAGGCCCTTGCGGGCTTCAATCGTCGGATTCCCAGGAGCCCGCAGAACGTTGAGAAACAGCTCGCGTTGCTGCAACTCGTAATTGGTGATCACAAGATCATTCACCGTGATGGCGGTCTGGAACAGCCCTTGTTGCTGGGCACTCGCAGAGGAGGGGGCGACAAAGGTCAGGGCCGCAAGGGTCAGGGCGAAAAATCGGGTCAGGCGCGCATGTATCGGCATCATCTATAACTGCTCTATTTTTATCCGTTGCACTGTCTGGCGAAGCTGGCTCCACCAATCCCACGCGCGCCGAAGCCCGCGAGTTGGACTGACAGGTTGAGGTCCGTCGTTGCCGACACACTAGTCGAAGTCGTAAAGCGGCGCGAGACCGAAAGGTCCATTTTCGCGCATTCGTTCTGATAGCTCACGCCAATTCCTGCTTCCGTCGTGCGGTCATTCACGAAATCGTAGCGCAATTCGCTGGAAAGCGTCCAATGGCGTGACACACGATAGGCTCCCTCAAATGCCCATTCGGAGGTGTCCGTCGGGCGTCCTTCTCCGGCATCCGCCTCCAGCCAAGCGTAGGTCGAGGCCAATTGGAATTCATCCGTGGTCCAGCCCATGCGCATCTCGTTGCGCGCGAAGGAAAACTGGTCATCGAAGATGGCGCGGTTGATCAGATCAAAATTTTCACCGACCTTGAGCTGCGCTGCAACAAGCCAATCCGACTTCGACCCCGTCAAACCTGTGGACGTTGAGAATTGCCCCAGATTGTCCTTGCGCAAAATACGCCCGACGGTGAACCCCAGCTTCCAGCCGTCATGGCTTTCGCGTGTGTAAGTCAGGCCCAAGTTGATCCGGTTCCCGACCTCGCGATTGTCAGCACCGGGGGCACGGGAAAACTCGAAGATATTGGCTTCGTCAAACTCGGCCAGCAGGCTGTCTTCATTGTCGACGTCACCGCTGACATTGTTGTTTGACACCACCACCTGAACAACCGGTTCCAGCAGATGATTGGCTTTAACCCCTTGGCGCAGCATCGGCCAACGCCATTCAAGGGCAGCATAGGGGGTTACTTCGACGGTATCATCAAAGGTTGGAGCCGTTGTTCGCGGTTGGCGAATTTTGTAGCCGTCAATGAACACCGCGCCTTCAGCCGCGAAAACCATGCCGTTTTTCCAAACCCAATCCCTGCGCCATTCCGCCGAAGTCGTGATCCGTACAACATCCCGTGACAGGCCTTGGTTGGTGGGGTCTGTGTCGGCGCGGCGGTAATGACCGTGGGCCTGAGCTGCCAGCGTAGCAATCCCGCCCAACTGCGCGGGCACAAAGCGTTTCACAATGGTGGCATCGCCAACAACGGTGGGCAGGGTGCGGTTGTCATCGCCATCACGCAAGGATTTGTAGTGGATCAGCTCGGCACCGATATATTCATCGCGGCTTGCACGATCCACCGAGATGGCGCTGTCTAGAATGTCTTTGTTTGAGTAGTCATAGAGCAGCAGGTAGCCCGGGTCGGACACCAGTTCGAGGTCAAATTTCCCTGTGAACCCACGTCCCAACGCAAAGGTTCCATCGGCAAACAAGTAGCTGCGAGTGTCCAAAGCCGACACATTGTCATCCGTAACAGCGCCGTTGATTTCGATCTCGCCATTGACGAATTTCTGGCGATAGCGGGCCTCTAGGGTTCTGGCCCCTTTTGTTGTCAGCCAAGGGGTTAGTGTCAAATCCGCATGATCGCCCAAGGTGAAGAAATACGGAGTTCGGACCCCGACACCCAAATCCCCGTTGGAGCGCAATTCGGGAAACAAAAAGCCGTTCGAGCGTTCGACCGACGGATCGGGTAGGCGCAGGTAGGGCGTGTAGAAAACCGGAACACCCAAAACACGCAAGGTTGCTTCGTCAAAGTAGATCTGGCGCTCTGTGGAATCATGAACAACGCGTTTGGAGCGGATTTCCCATAAGGGAACCGGATTGGTCTCGCAGATGTGACAGCTGGAGGCGACGGTTTTATAGAACTGGGTGTAGCGACCTTGGGTGCGGCGCACTTCGGCGGCGGCCAGCTGCAGTTGCTGCGCATAGACCACACGCGCACTTTTGAGCACGCCGGATTGCAAATCCCCTGACAGCTCTGCGAAATCGGCGGCGATCAACGTGTCTGTACCGTCCACAATGTAGATCGGGCCGGAGATCACAAGCGTGTCGGTTGCCCCATTGTAGGTGATGGACTGCGCGCGCAGGCGAACGCCGTTTTGCAGGATTTCCACATTGCCACTGGCTTGCAATTCTTGTGTGCCATTGGCGAAGACAACACTGTCGGCCACTAGGCTAGCGGTTTTGGTGTCTTGCTGCTGCCCGAAGCTGGGGGCCGCGAAGCTCGCGGCTAGAAATAGACCAAATAGGGCCGCGCGCATGTCAGCCGTCCTCCGTGTGCAGCAATAAGCCCAATGACAGGAATATTCCCGCCAATGGCGGGGCCCATGCCGCGACTAGTACAGGAATTTGCCCGTTCTGGCCAAGCACTTGCGCAAAGTTTCGTAAAAAGAAAATGCCAAAGCCCATGAGAACGGCAAAGAGCACCATGAGCCCCGTGCGCCCAAAGCGGGTGTGGCGCATGGTGAAGCCCGCGCCGATTAACACCATCGCGGCCAAAAGCACGGGGTTGGCCAGTTCCATATTTAACCAAACGCGGTGCTGCAACGCGGAGAAACCGGCACGATCCAATTGGCGAATGAACCTTGGGAGTTCCCAAATTGAGATCGACGACGGGTTGCCAAAACTGTCGCGGATTTGGTCGCGGGTCAGATCGGACAGGATATTTAGTCTGGGGTGTTCTACTGCTCCGGTTTCGGGGTTTTGTAGGTCGGCGAAGGTCCATCGTTTGGCTTTTGACAACACCCAGTTGCCCGGTTCCAGCAGCGCCTCGGCGGCCTCGATGCGGTACTCAATCGCGCCGTCGCTGGTGAAACCGTAGAAGGTCACTCCGAAAAACCGCGTGCCATCTAGGTTGGACCGGCTGGCGCGGATCACAACCTGCCCACCAGCGCTGGCTTGACGCAGCCAAAGCCCTTCCTCGGACACCGATGAGATCGAGCCTCCGGTGTTGGCATAGCGGCTGGAAATGACCTCGAATTGCTTGGACGTCGCCGCGACAATCGGGTTCAGCACGGCAACGCCCAAAGCCCCGAACAGTAAAGCCGTCAGAACAGGGGCCACCAAGGAGCGCAGCGCTGAGCGCCCTGACGCGCGGGTTACCACCAATTCGGATGTACGCGCCAAACCAAGGAACAAGGTGATCGTCGCCAAAACCACCAACAACGGCAACATCCGGTACATCGTGTCCGGCGAGTTCAGCAAGGCAAGTTGGCCAGCTTCCAAAACGCCGACTTGGTCACTGTCAAAGCGGCGCATTTGCTCCACAAGGTCGATCAGCAAAACGATCCCGAAAAACACCCCGAAAACCAAGGTAAAAGACCACACAAAACGGCGTGCAAAATACAGATCCAACCTCATGCGGGGGTTCCTTTCGGGGCGCGGCCACGGAGGCGCTTCATGGAGGTTGAATAGAGAAGCCCCGCAGCCATCAATGCACCGACCACCGGTCCGGCATAGGCCAGCCAAAACAAGGCGGCGTCTTTGCGAGCAGCTTCCTCAGAGACATTGGAGACCATTTGAACCAGTATAATCAACACCACCGCGATCACCACTTGGCGCCACACCCCGAAACGGGAAAACCCGCCCATCATCAACGTGGCAAACCCCATGAGCGGTACGACAATTGCCAGTAGTGATTTGGCAAAGCGGTCATGGGCCTCAAACAAGAAATCGGGCAATTCGCCGCGCGCCGAGGCCAGATCATCCGGGGACGGGTTCAGCAACACAGGTGTGGATAGCTCGCGAAGATCCCGTACCCCGCCGTCGTTGGATTTGATCAACGCGCCGATGTCATAGGTGAAATCAACGAAAGCCACCGTGGACAGGCGACCGGAATTGGGCCTGAAAGTTTGCGCCAAACCATCGCGCATGACCAAACGCGGGCCAGTCTCTGCTCTGACCAAAAAGGCGCGCTCGGCGGTGTAGGTGACCACCGCTTCGGGGTCACGACTGTCTTCGAGGAACATTTCCTCCAGCTCGCCCAAATCCGTAATGTTGCGGATGTAGACGGAAATATCCGATGTCGGATGCAAAAACTGCCCTTCTTTGAGGAACTGCGCGGTAATATCCTTGGAGATTTCCTGACTGCGGCCCGCCAATTCAGTCCGCGCGGCAGGAACAAGAACATGTGCAAGCACTGCGACCAACAGGGCCACCAAGACCCCAAAGTAGATCACCGGTCGCCCGATGCGCAGCGACGAGGCCCCTGCGGTTTGCAAAACCACCATCTCCGAGTCCGCACTCAGACGATTGGTGACATAGACCGCCGCCACAAACGCCGAGATCGGCAACACGATAAGGATGACATAGGGCAGGGTCAGCAAGGTAAATTCCAAGAACACCAAGGCAGACTGTCCGTCACTGATCAATTGGTCGAACAACCCGATGGCACGGTTCACCCAATACACGGACACCAGCACAAGGGAGAAGAAGCCAAACAGAACCAACAGCTGCGACAGCATATATCTGTCGAATCGTGCCACGCCCTGTCCTCCCTAGTTATTGGCCTGCTTTTTAGCGCAAAATCTGGGGGTGGAACAGGGGGTTCTGGTCATTAGCGCTCTGCCGCGATAGCAATGGGGAAACCCCTCAACAACAGGCCGCAACATGACCGCTTTGATCCCCGTAGACTTCTTCGCAACCGACATTGACGCAATCAAGGATCTAGAGGGGCGCCTCGCCATTTTCGTCCCCCCAGCGGGGACATTGGATACGACAGCCAAACGCCTTAACCGCCTGACCCGTGGCTCTGTAGCGCGCGCCGTCAGCAGCGACGCCTTTGAGGCCTTGGAGGATGGTGGCACATTGGTGCTGTCCTTTCCGGTGAACATTCCCGCGGAGGCCGTGATTATCGTCAAAACCGCCCGCCGCCCGAGCGCCAATGAGGCCCGTAAGGCGGGGGCTGCATTGATCAAACTGGGAGGGAAGTCCAAGATTACAGCGCTTTGTGGCAATTTGCGCCGCGCCCATGAGCTGGCGTACGGGGCCTTGCTGCGGGCCTATGAGTATACGGATCAGAAAACTGCGCAGGATACAGCGCATGAGGGATTCGGCCTGATGGTGAACGCCCCCGACGACGTGAAGGCGGCCTTTGAGGGGTTGGATGCGCTTGCGGAAGGGGTGTTTTTCACACGTGATCTGGTGAACATGCCCGCCAATGTGCTGACCACAACTGAATTTGCCAAGCAATTGACGGACCTGAAGAAGCTGGGCCTGAAAGTGGAGGTTCTGGAAGAAAAAGACCTCGAGAAACTCGGCATGGGGTCGCTTCTTTGCGTGGGGCAGGGCTCTGACAGCCCGTCCAAAGTTATCGTGATGGAATGGGAAGGCGGCGAAAAGGGCGATAAGCCCTTTGCATTCGTCGGAAAGGGCGTGGTGTTCGACACCGGCGGGATCTCGCTGAAACCTGCGGGTGGCATGGAAGATATGACCATGGACATGGGCGGCGCGGGCGTGGTGGCTGGCGTGATGAAGTCACTGGCGATGCGCAAGGCTAAGGCCAATGTCGTGGGGCTGGTTGGGCTGGTGGAAAACATGCCGTCGGGCAATGCCGTGCGTCCGGGGGATGTCGTGACCTCGATGAAGGGCGATACAATTGAGGTTATTAACACGGATGCGGAAGGGCGTTTGGTGCTGGCTGATGTCCTTTGGTATGCGCAAGAACGCTTTGAGCCACTGGGCATGATCAATCTTGCGACATTGACCGGCGCGATCATTATCGGGCTTGGCCATGAGAACGCGGGCGTGTTTTCCAACAATGATGCCTTGTCGAACGCGTTTTTGAAGGCCGCCAACACCGAGGAAGAAGGCGCGTGGCGCATGCCAATGGGCAAAGCTTATGATGACCAGCTTAAATCGCGCATCGCTGATATGAAAAACGTCGGTGGGCGTCCGGCAGGATCAATCACAGCTGCGCAATTTTTGCAGCGCTTCGTAAAGCCCGAAACCCCTTGGATTCACTTGGATATTGCCGGTGTGGCCTCGGTTAAAGCTGACACGGACTTTGCTCCTAAAGGGGCCACAGGCTGGGGCGTGCGCGCGTTGAACCGCCTGATCATGGACAACTTCGAGGGCGAATAACCATGGGGGCCGCATTTTTCTATCACATGACCTCGCAACCGGTGGAGGTGACTTTGCCCATGCTGTTGGGCAAGGCACGGGACGCGGGGTGGCGGGTTGCCGTGCGAGGGGCAGATGCGGCCCGTTTGGATCATTTGGATGCAAAGCTATGGGAAGGTGAGGGGTTCCTTGCCCATGGTCGCTCGGGCGGGCCACATGACGCGGATCAACCCATATTATTGACCAGTGCCAACGAGTTACCAAATGGGGCCTCTTGCCTCGTGAGCCTCGATGGCGCGGATATCGCGGTGGAGGAAGTCAATTCTTCCGAGCGCACGATGATCTTGTTTGACGGAAATGATGGGGATGCTGTCGCCCGCGCACGGACGCAATGGAAGGCGCTGACATCTGCGGGATGCTCTGCGCAATATTGGTCTCAGGAAACCGGCCGGTGGGAAAAGAAGGCGGAAAGCTAGTTTACCGCTCCAGAACCAATGTGGTGGGTGTAAACTCGACACGGCCAAACCTGCGCAGATAAGACATGCCCAACAAAGAGCTGTCCATCTCGCCCTCGTTGACGAAGGCGCGAACACGCCCCTCGTCAAGGTCGCCTAACCGAACATTCTCCAAGGTGACGCGGGCTGTGCGAACGTCTCCATTGGCGGTGCTGGCACGGCCGCTATAGATCAGTGTTTTGGTGTTGATACCCACGCGGGCTGCATCTTCGGTGCTTAGCACCACGCCACTTGCGCCCGTATCCACAACGAATTCAACAGGTTTGTCCCCGACGTGGAGCGTCAGATAAAAATGCCCATCGGTGCGAAGCGGAACCTCAATGCGCCCATCTTCAAAGGCGGATTGGCGTGGGAGCACCGTGCGGGAGACGTCATTCCACAACCCATACGCCACGATCACGCCGATAAAGATGAACCCCCATAGCGCGGCCTGCCGCGCCAACTCGCTCATGCGGTCACGATTGGAGATCAAGAAATATCCGGCGATCACGGAGCCAAGTAAAACGAGATAGATGAGGCGGGCTGTGTCTTCTGTATCCATAGAACCTATATAGGGGCAGCTTCAGCTTCCTGCCACCACCCCAAATTCACGCAAGCCATCAAGGATGAACTGGACTGACAATGCCGCCAAGAGCATTCCCATAAGGCGGGTTGTCACCTTGATGCCGGTGTCCCCGATGATGCGCTCCATAGCACCTGCCATCAAGAAAAAGGCGAACACAATCGCCAGCACCACCAGCATGACGCCGTGCACCGCTGCGACATAGGACCAATCTGCCCCCGGAGCACCCGTCAACAGGATCATTGTCGCCAGTGACCCAGGCCCAGCAATCAACGGCATAGCCAATGGAAAAACGGAAGGGTCGTCGTCTTCCAATGGGCCCTCGGCCTGATCTTCGCGACGTTGTGTCCGGCGCTCAAACAGCATGTCCAAAGCTGTGATGAACAACAAAACGCCCCCTGAAATTCGGAATGCCGCCATGGAGATGCCGACGAATTCCAACAAAGCCTCGCCAGCCAAACCAAATGCGGTCAGCAAAAATGCCGCGACAAGGCAGGAGCGAATCCCAATGCGCAGCCTGTTTTGGAAGGTGGTGCCCGCGGTCATTGCCACGAAAAGCGGCGCTAGGCCGATGGGGTCAATAATCACGAACAACGTGACAAAGGCTGTGACTGCGACGCTAAGTTCCATTGTCTAACGCTCTGCTTTTTCTAATTTTTCCTGCGCCTTAATCCACATGGATTCGGCGCGGTCCATGGCCTCCATCACCTCGGAGTACTTCTTTTGCCAAACTGTACGCTTGTCGGCCATATGGTCTTCATAGACCTTTGGGTCCCCCAAGCGTTTGGCCAGCTCATCTTGCATCTCCGACAGCTTGGCCACGCGGGCTTCGCATTTGCGCACCTCGGAGCGCATCGCAAGGATGTCGTCACGCGAGGCGACTTTGGCTTTGGCCTTGGGTTTGTCCTTCGCCGGCTTGTCTGGCGGGGCCAGCAGAAGCTTGCGGTAACTTGGCAAATCACCTTCATAGGGGTTCACGCGGCCATCTTTGACCAACCACAACCGGTCCGCCACCAAGGACAGAAGGTGCATGTCGTGCGACACAAGAATGACCGCGCCCGAATAGGCGGTAAGCGCCTGAACAAGCGCCTCGCGGCTTTCAATATCAAGGTGGTTGGTAGGTTCGTCGAGGATCAGCAAATGCGGGGCGGGCAGGGTGGCCAGCAATAGAGACAGGCGCGCTTTTTGCCCACCAGACAGGCGTCCGACTTCAGTGTCGGCTTGATCGGGACCAAGGCCAAAGCTTGCAAGACGCGCACGCAGCTTGGCCTGACCTTCATGGGCCCGTTCGCGGATCAGGTGCTCCAAGGGGGTCTCGTCCACGAACAACTCATCCACTTGGTGCTGCGCGAAAAAGCCGATCCGCAGCTTGCTGGAGGTCGACATGCGCCCGTCCATCACTTCAAGTCTGCCCGATAACATCTTGGAAAGAGTAGATTTACCCTCACCATTCCGTCCCAGCAGCGCGATGCGATCATCTTGATCAATGCGCAGGTTCAACTTCCCCAAAATGACCGTGCCATCATAGCCCACAGAGGCGCTTTCCGTGCTGATGATCGGCGGCGACAGCTCTTCGGGCTTTGGAAATGTGAAAACCACACGGGCCGCATCTTCGGGGGCGGTGATGGTTTCCATTTTCTCCAGCATTTTGACACGGGACTGGGCCTGTTTGGCTTTCGACGCCTTGGCCTTAAAGCGATCCACGAAGGATTGCAGATGCGCCCGTTGCAGGTCTTGCTTCTTGGCTGCGGCAGCTTGCACCGCACGGCGTGCCGCGCGTTGACGGGCGAACTGGTCGTAGTTGCCCGAATAGAAGGTCAGTTGCTTGTCCTCAAGGTGAAGGATGCCGTTGACCGATCGGTTCAGCAACTCTCGATCGTGAGAAATAATGATGACAGTGTGTGGGTAGCGGGTCAGGTAGTGCTCCAGCCACAAGGCACCTTCAAGGTCCAAATAGTTGGTTGGTTCGTCAAGCAAAAGCAGATCGGGCTCGGAGAACAACACAGCAGCCAGCGCCACCCGCATGCGCCACCCGCCCGAGAAGTCAGAGCAGGGGCGCAGGGTTTCTTCGGTGGTGAAGCCAAGCCCCACCAAAATAGACGAGGCGCGTGCCTCTGCTGACCAAGCGTCAATATCGGCCAAACGGGTTTGGATTTCAGCAATACGGTTGGGGTCAGTCGCGGTTTCAGATTCGGCCATCAGGCTGGCACGCTCTTTGTCTGCGGCCAAAACCGTGTTCAGCAAAGACACCTCATTGGAAGGCACCTCCTGCGCGATGCCACCGATACGAGCGCGATCCGGCATGGTTACGCTGCCGCTTTCGAGTTGCAACTCGCCGCGTATCAGTTTGAAAAGAGTGGTTTTTCCCGTGCCATTGCGCCCCACAAGGCCGACCTTGTGGCCCGTAGGAATATTGGCCGATGCCCCCTCAAAAAGAGAGCGACCTTCGACGGCGTAGCGGAGTTCTGAGATACTTAACATGCCCCAGCGTGTCGCCTATGCGGGCAAGGGTGTCAATTGGGCGCTTTTCATGCCGTTGAACCCATGTTAGGTGCGCCCCAAATTCACTCTAGTTTAAGGACCAGCATCATGGCTATCCAACGCACGTTTTCGATCATCAAACCAGACGCCACCAAACGCAACCTGACAGGTAAGATCGCTGCCAAGTTTGAAGAAGCTGGTCTGCGCATCGTGGCTTCCAAGCGTATTCAACTGACTTTGGCACAAGCTCAGCAGTTCTACGGTGTGCACTCCGAGCGCCCCTTCTTTGGCGAGCTGTGTGAATTCATGATCTCCGAGCCAATCGTTGTTCAAGTTCTGGAAGGCGAAGACGCCATCGCGAAAAACCGCGAAGTTATGGGCGCAACTAACCCAGCAGACGCAGACGAAGGCACAATCCGCAAAGAGTTCGCACTGTCCATCGGCGAAAACTCTGTACACGGCTCCGATGCTCCAGAGACAGCAGCAGAAGAAATCGCATTCTTCTTCTCCGGCCTTGAGCTGGTAGGCTAAGCCGCTTTCATAGTGCTCAAAGGCCCGCGTCAGTGAAAACTGGCGCGGGCCTTTTCGTTTCGGGTTTTGTGAAAACTATACTCTAGATGTGCGGCAGTGCTAGCGGCGCAACCCTGTTCCGATTTGGTCAAGCGTTTGTTCCAACGCAGATGTATCGTTTCCGGCGTTTTGAGCTTTGATCTTGTCAAAAGTCACACGCAGCGCATCTTTTTCAGCGCCCTTGCAGTCATTCCAAGGTCGCCCCTGAAGCGCCATAACCAATACATAGTAGGCGATAAAATGGGGGCGGTCGCCAAGGGCCAATAGCTTGCTATAGGCTGCATCAGCCCCCAGTGCGCGCAGCTGATCTGCGGAATGGACGCCTATGCGCGCAAGGCTCGCCTCATAGGCTGGGCCAAGGTAGCGGATGGAAGACACGGGTTCAGTCATAGGTGTCTAATAATGCCCTCAGGCGTCGTCTGAAAGCCCTTACAAACTGGCCCAGTCGGAAAACCCAGCCGGAGGGGTAGGGCGTGGCGATTGGGTTTGTTGCGGCTGTGGTGCCGGCGTTGGGGCGGGTGCTTCATAGGCCATTTTGCGGCCTCCTGTTTTGTTTACATGCTCTGTATTGTTTCAGGGCACCATTGGATTGGGGCTGTGAAGCGTCTGAAATGTGGCCGAAATAGGGCGGGGATTTAGGGCAACAGTCACCCTTCTACATGTGACCATTTTTCCAGCATTGGACCCTAGATATAGATGGAGGGGGGGAGCGCTTCAGCGCTGGTAACGGAATTGTCACCCGTCGGAAGGCAGTCCAGACCGAGGTTGAAGGTCAAACAGCACATGCGTCCGGCCAAAAGATCGCATTCAATCTTCCATAATCAGAGCAGATAAGCCCTGCTATATGGGGGCGAAGATGCGGTTCATTCAAAGGACAGAAAATTCACAACACCCATGGCACGAAGACGCACAGAAGCAGCGCGCTTGCGCTACGAGAATTTGCCATTTGGTGTAAATGGCTCCGACGGTAGGGATCGAACCTACGACCAATTGATTAACAGTCAACTGCTCTACCGCTGAGCTACGTCGGAACGGTATGGGGCATATAGCAAGCGCGATTCCGGTCGTAAAGAGGGATTTGATTAAATAATTCAGATAACTGAAAAGCGACTTGTGGCGCTCAGCGTTTCCTCGGGTTTCACCTGATTTCGTTGGTGAAGATCAATCAGATGGGCAATGACATTGCGCTCGGCAGCAGGCAGAAGTGCAGGGTTCACGTCGGTATAAATACGCGCCGTCAGCTCCTTTGGGGTCATTGGGTTGACTTGTAGTGCATCAAGAATTTGGGATTCGCGCTTGCGGCGGTGGGTCAGGAGCTCCGCCACCCGCGCGGCGGGGTCGCTCACCGGCAGCCCGTGGCCGCTGTAATAGGTCTCGTCACCTTGACGACTTGCCAACATTTCCAGTGAGGTCATGAAATCTGTGAGATGGCCGTCCGGAGGGGAGACCATCGACGTGGCCCAGCCCATCACCAAATCACCACTGAACAATGCGCGGCCTTGTTCCCAATGGAAGCAAAGGTGATTCCCCATATGCCCCGGTGTATGCAGCGCAGTCAGTGACCAGTCAGACCCTTGAATGCGGTCGTTATGGGCAAGCTTCACATCGGGCATGAAGGTTGCATCTATGCCTTCACCCCCTCCAAGGTCCGAAAAAGAGGACATCACCGGCGCACGACCCGCGCTGCTGGGCCCAAAGCCGTAAACCTTTGCACCCGTGACCTGCGCCAGAACCATCGCCAATGGCGAGTGGTCGATATGCGAATGGGTCACAACGATATGGCTAATGCGCTGACTGGCGTCCAAAGCGTCCATAATGGCAGACATGTGGGCGTCATCGGGGGGGCCGGGATCAATCACCGCTATATCGCGCGTGCCAAGCAAGTAGGTGTTGGTGCCCGTAAAGGTCATCGCAGAGGCGTTTGGCGCAAGGATGCAGCGCAGGCCGTCAGCAAGGCGGATAGGTTTGCCCACAATGCGGGTGTCGGCCGGTTCAGGTGCCATCGCTCTTTTCCTTTTGCGCGGGGGGCTTTACGGTACGCAACATGGCACGGTTCTCAATCAAGCGCTACCTTCCTCGCAGTCTTTACGGACGAGCGGCACTCATCTTGTTGGTGCCTATTATCACGATCCAGCTTGTGGTCTCCTTTGCGTTTATCCAGCGTCTCTATGAAGACGTGACAGCGCAAATGACACAAAACATATCCGTGGAGTTGCAGCTGTTGTTGGACGTGGTCGAAGACGCCCCCAATGCCGACGCTGCCGCAACTTTGGTCGCCGAGACCGCAAATGCGTTGGACATGACCGTAGCGTTACCCGGCGGGACAATCACCGAAAGACGCTGGTTTAGTGATCTTTCGGGGCGCGCAATTCGCAACACGTTGGCCCGCCAGTTTGAAACCTTGCAAGTTGTGGACTTGGTGAGCCTTGATAAGACAGTTCAGGTCAGTTTGGGCACCTCGAAAGGGGTGCTTGATGTGGCTTTCTCGCGCCGACGGGTTGCAGCGACCAACCCACATCAATTGTTGGTTTTGATGCTGTTCACTGCCGTTCTGATGACCGTGATATCCTATCTGTTTTTACGCAATCAGCTGCGCCCGATCCGTAGGCTTGCGCATGCCGCAGAAGCGTTTGGGAAAGGCCGAAATGAGCCGTACTCGCCAAGCGGCGCATCCGAGGTGCGATCTGCGGGGGCGGCGTTCTTAAACATGCGCGCCCGTATAGAACGCCAGATTGAGCAACGCACCTTGATGCTTTCGGGGGTCAGCCATGACCTGCGCACGCCCTTGACCCGCTTGAAGCTGGGGTTGTCGATGCAGCCGGAAAGCGAAGAGGTTGAAGAGCTGATCGGGGACGTCGACGAGATGGAGCGTCTGATCGAAGCGTTTTTGGATTTCTCAAAGGCAGATGCGCTTGAGGCGTTGGAGCAGGCCAACCCGATCAGCCTGATCGAAGACCTTGTGACGGACGCGCGCCGCTCGGGCAAAGCCGTCGACTTCCTTGGTGAATTGCCCGACGCAATCACCATGAAGTTGCGCCCATTATCGGTGCGACGTGCGGTTGAAAACCTGATCAACAACGCTGTGCGTTACGGCACCCACGCCCAAGTTCAGGTGACGGTTCTGGAAACCGCACTGCGGATCAGTATTGAGGACAATGGCGCGGGCATTCCAGAAGCGCAGCGCGACCAAGCGATGAAGGCGTTTTCTCGGTTGGACGCGGCGCGCAATCAAAATGCAGGGTCGGGTGTGGGGCTTGGTTTGGCCATCGCGGCGGATGTGGCGCGATCCCATGGGGGCGCGTTGCGGCTGGGGGACAGCGATGTCCTTGGCGGGCTGAAGGCGGAACTTGTGCTGCCGCGCTAAGCTGTCTGGCCAAAAATGAAATCTGACCTCAACTCATGAGCTGACATAAAACGGCGGCCTCATTGCCGGTCAGGCAGGGCCTTGCGCTATTGCCGAAGGCGGTTGTGTCGTATGGGCTTAGGCTTGGAAACAGGGCGAAGATTTCCTTTCGCGTTGCGTGCTCCATTCCCTCAAGGATTGTGGCCCCGGGGAAGAAGCTTTCGGTAGCTGCGCCGTCTGAAAACACAATTTCATGTTGATCGAACATGAAGTGGTAATACGTGAACATCCCTCCGGTTTGTCGTGAGATGCTATGGTCGGTGAGCAGGGATTTGGCCGGAACTAGGACTTCGGTTTCACCAAAAAGTAACTCCGCCTGCCAGCCTGAAATCAATATGCGATGTTGCGGCGACACCTTCAATTCTCTTGCGTTTCCGACCGCACCTGCCTGAAAGGAAATCGGCGCGAATTGAGCTGTGGCAAAGCGTGTGCATGACCCGATCCAACAAATTGGGCGGGCGCCATGATCTAGTGTCGTGACCAGTTGCCCGACCTCCAGCTCTTCCACAGGAACTTCACCGTCCGGTGTGAGGATAAGCGTTTTCTCGGCAAAGCAGGGCAGGGTTTCGACCTCAACATTCCCGCCATTCCCAGTCATCGAATAGGTTCCACCGACAGTCAGATTAACTGAGGTGTTCGGAACATTAAAAACAGCGGTTGTCGTTTGCCAAGCCCCGTCGACCTTGGGAACATAGATGTCGTCTGGGCCTCCTGTCCCGTCCAACCCCCTGGATCCAGCAAAGTAGAAGCTATCTCCCACATTCCAGTCTGCAGGGGCGCCGGGGCCAAGGGATTGGATTACCGGAGCCGCACCGGTTTCTGAGACGCCTTGGTTCGCAGTTTGATCGTCACCGACCCCAAAATTGTCGTCAGAATCGTAGATGGTAACTTCAAAGGAGCTGACCACCGTGAAAGTGCCATTCGCGCTGCCGCTTATGTTATAAAGAACGTAAGTATATGTACCTGCGGGCATGTATGTCTCTGAGCGTTAGGAGCAGTGCCTTGCCCTTGCCTGATGTGGCCTTCGGGGCTGCCAAATATGTCGCTCAATGTTTCACTATTGATATCTCCAAACGGTAACTTCCGCGGATATTCGCATTCAAATTTGTCTCGAATTTTAAATTGGGTAAGAATCCGCATATGACACCGCCACTTGCCAAGACATCGCCCTTGCTGACAGGGTCCATAGATGTTTGAGAAAATTAAGTACAAAAGCCCTTTGATAACCGCGAGTACGCCTTTGCTCGGGTTCTTTTTCTACATTGGGTCCCGTCTCCAAAGCGGGGAAAGCATGAGCGGATCACGCGGATTTTTGCGCTGGATTGCCGAAGGGCTGACCGGCCTTGCGGAGATGTTCGGGCCAGCCGCAGCTGGATACGGGGTCATGGGGGTATCGCTCTTTTGCGGGGTGTTTGCGGCTGTGTGGATTTGGCGCGACCCGATGATGTAGTATCGCGGCGCCACACTTCTGCCTGTCAGTTTCGACGGTAGGTAGTGGTAGGCCCGGCAGGACTTGAACCCGCAACCAAAGCGTTATGAGCGCTCTGCTCTAACCAGTTGAGCTACAGGCCCACTAAGAGCGATGGCTACCAGACGCAGAGGCGGCGTCAAGCCTCTAAGCGATTGATTTGCGTATATGCCATCGCATGCGCACATATGTTGGGAAAATTGGTTAAGGAACTCTTATAGACATGTCCTATCTGGTAAAGCGCTACGCAGTGGTCGCGGTCATCACGATGATAACCGTTGCAGTCTTGGGGTATGTGATCGAAGTGTTCTTTGACCATGACATCGGCGCTGCTGGTGGAATGATTGCGGTATTTGTGCCGGCGATGGACGCGGGGCAGGCCTATGTACGGCGTGGGCACGGCAAACCGGAGAATGGTTTTGCTTGGAAGATGTCTTTGATCTTTATGGGGGTGAACCTTGCGATTGTGGGCGTGTTGATGTCCGCGCTTTCAGCGATCTTGGGCGGTGAGGGCGAATTGCTGGCCATTTTTGCCGAGCTTGGCGGGGCGGGGCTTGCCATCATAATCGGGGTAACGTTTGTGCTTGGCATTCTCTTAAGCCGCTTTTTCTTCGGATTCGGCGCGAAAAACCAACTGAATCTGGAAGAAAAGCTGGCGGCCAAAAAGCAGCCATAGACTCGCGCACGCAGGCTTGATACTCGGACGCAACTCTAATCTGCTGCCGGATATGATCCCATGACAAATACGCCCAAGAACGGTTTGACCTACGCTGATGCTGGTGTGGATATTGACGCGGGCAACGCGTTGATTGACCGGATCAAGCCCGCTGCCGCCGCTACCAAACGCTCTGGCGTGATGGAAGGTTTGGGCGGATTTGGCGCGTTGTTTGACTTGAAAGACGCGGGCTTTAAAGACCCGATCTTGGTGTCCGCCACTGACGGTGTTGGCACAAAGCTGCGCATTGCAATTGATACCGGCCATTACGACACCATCGGCGTTGATCTGGTGGCGATGTGCGTCAATGATCTGGTGTGCCAAGGGGCGGAACCCTTGTTGTTCCTCGATTATTTCGCCACCGGCAAGCTGGACTTGGACACGGCGACCACAATCATCAACGGAATTGCTGCGGGCTGCGAGGCCTCTGGCTGCGCATTAATCGGTGGCGAGACTGCAGAAATGCCGGGCATGTATAGCGACGACGATTTCGACCTTGCGGGCTTTTCCGTGGGCGCGATGGAACGTGGCACCGCTTTGCCGGCTGGTGTGGCGGAAGGTGACGTGCTGCTGGGCTTGGCCTCTGCGGGTGTGCATTCCAACGGGTATTCACTTGTGCGCAAGGTGGTTGAGGCCTCGGGCAAAGGTTGGGACGACGCTGCACCCTTCGCGGAAGGCCAGTCCTTGGGGGAGGCCCTTTTGACGCCGACCCGCCTTTACGTGAAATCTACATTGGCCGCGATACGGGCAGGGGGCGTGCACGCGCTGGCCCATATCACGGGTGGTGGATTGACCGAAAACCTGCCGCGGGTTCTGCCCGAAGGCTTGGGCGCAGAAATCGATCTGGGCACATGGGAGCTGCCGGGCGTGTTCTCTTGGATGGCCGGTGTGGCTGGCATCGAGGAAGCCGAGATGCTGAAAACGTTCAACTCCGGAATTGGCATGGTGTTGGCGGTCGATCCGCGCGCGGCAGAGGCACTGACGTCCTTGTTGCAAGACGCCGGCGAGACCGTGTTCCGCATTGGCGCGGTGACCCCGGTTGAGGGCGTGCGCTACTCGGGTCGTTTGCTTTGATCAAAGTCGCCATATTGGTGTCTGGCGGAGGCTCTAACATGCTGACGCTGTGCGACAGTATGGTAGCGGATCATCCGGCGCGCCCCGTTTTGGTGCTGTCAAATGACCCTTCCGCCAAGGGGCTAGAGCGCGCGGCGGCCCGAGGCATCGCCACCGCCGCGGTCGATCACCGTCAGTTCGGCGCAGATCGGGAAGCTTTTGAGGCGGAATTGATCAAGCTTCTGGACGCGGTAGAGCCTGATATCATTTGCCTCGCAGGGTTCATGCGGGTTCTGACCGCAGGTTTCGTCGAACGCTACGCTGGAAGAATGCTGAACATCCACCCGTCCTTGCTTCCCAAATATAAGGGGCTGAACACCCACGCCCGTGCGCTGGAGGCGGGGGACGCCGAGGCAGGATGCTCGGTGCATGTGGTGACGCCAGAGCTGGACGACGGCCCGATCTTAGGTCAGGCGCGCGTGCAGGTAGAAAAGGATGAGACCGCAGACACATTGGCGGCGAAAGTTTTGGTGCAAGAGCATCGATTGTATCCAGCAGTTTTGCGTCGGTTCGCTGAGGGAAAATCAGGTGTGTTGCAGTTGACTTAAGGCCGGTGCTTCCCTTTTGCGCAAAAAGCGCATAAGACAGGGGAAGACTTGGGGGCAGTCTGCGAAAAAACAACAACATCAAGAGATTACCCGAAGAGCGTTCATGCCTAAAGACATCATCACGATCACGACCACCGAAGACCTCGCCGCATTTTGTGACCGCGCGAAAGGGTTCCCTTACGTCACTGTTGATACAGAGTTCCTGCGTGAACGGACATATTACGCCAAGCTGTGCCTGATCCAGTTGGCCGTACCGGGCGATGATCGAAACGATGCTGTTCTTGTGGACCCGATCGCGGGTTCTGAAATGTCGCTTGAGCCCCTTTATGACCTGTTTCGAGATGAAAATGTGGTCAAGGTTTTCCATGCCGCGCGTCAAGATCTGGAAATTTTCTACGTAGAGGGTGGGGTGATCCCCAAGCCGCTGTTTGATACGCAAGTTGCAGCAATGGTTTGCGACTTTGGCGAGCAGGTCGGATATGAGACTTTGGTGCGCAAAATTGCGAAGTCCTCGGTCGATAAATCCTCGCGCTTTACTGATTGGTCCCGTCGTCCGCTCAGCGATGCACAAAAACTCTATGCATTGGCGGATGTGACCCATTTGCGTGACATCTACGAATATTTGTCCAAACGATTGGACCGCACAGGCCGCAAGCCTTGGGTGGAAGAGGAAATGGCGATTTTACGTGCGCCGGAAACCTATGTGGTGGAGCCGGAAAACGCATGGCGCCGTGTCAAAGTACGCTCCAATGCGCCAAAGTTCCTCGCCATTGTGCGTGAGCTTGCCAAGTTCCGCGAAGCCTATGCGCAAGAGCGGAACGTGCCACGGAGTCGTGTTTACAAGGACGATGCCCTGCTTGAATTGGCGTCAACAAAGCCCAAGGACGAACGCGATTTGGGGAAATCCCGTTTGCTGCTTCGTGATGCACGCAAAGGGGCGATTGCCGAAGGGATCTTGAAAGCGGTTGCCGCCGGTCTGGCGTGCCCTGTTGACGAGATGCCAAAAGTGCCGCCTGCGCGGGATCGCTCCAACATGAATTCGGCCTTGGCTGATCTCTTGCGGGTGATGTTGAAGGCCAAAGCCGAAGATGTCGGGATTGCACAAAAGCTGATCGCTACGGCGTCTGATTTGGATGACATCGCGTTGGGTCAACGCGATGTTCTGGCCCTGAAGGGGTGGCGCTCCGAGGTGTTCGGAGAGGATGCCCTGCGTCTTTGTGAAGGCGAGCTGGCGCTGTCTTGCTCCGGAAATTCCGTAAAAATTATAGAGCTTTAAGCCTAAAACTTAAAGTTCAGCGTTTGACGGCGCGCCGGTTGCTTTGCCCGATGACCGTGATCGTGCGGACTTTGTTCAACCGGCTGGTCGAGACGGCCCGCGCGGCGATGATTTCTCGCGACCGCTGTGTGCTTTGCGCGGTTTGAACAGGCGGTGGCGTTACGCGAAACTCATAGGTCAGCGTGGTTGGGTCGTCGCGGTCCACTTCCAACAGCTCTGCATTCCAATAGCCTTGAATTGTCGGCAGACCTACGGTGCGGATGATCGCACCTTCAGGCGTTGGCTCGACCTTCAAAGAGAGCACCTGTGATACGAAGGGGCGGGGATCGCGCAGGAAGGCCTCGTCGACCACTTCTACGGCTTCGCTACGGTCGCGCCCGAACCAGTTGAAAGGATTCACCCGCGAGTCGCGGATGCGCCCGCAGGCCGTTACGGTCAGGCTGATTGCCAAAACGGCTAGAATGGTGCGTTTCATTGCTTAAATCCCTGACTGCGCATGTGTTTCTTTCTGAAGTAGCCTAAGTCGGGCGGCTTGAAAAGTCCGGCCTGCACTGGACGGCGCATCTGGGGCGCGGTAACTGCAGACAACACAGACCAAGAGGCCCAGCGACATGGCACAAGAAACGTTTGAAGAGATCGTCGAGACGTTTGAATTTCTCGAGGATTGGGAAGACCGCTATCGCCATGTGATCGACATGGGAAAATCCATGGAGCCATTGGACGAGGCGCTGAAAGTGCCCGCGCTAAAGGTGGAAGGATGCGCCAGTCAAGTGTGGCTTCACACGAAGGTGGAAGGTGGCGTGCTGACCTTTGTCGGTGACAGCGATGCGATGATCGTGCGCGGGCTGATCGCGGTGCTACGGGGCCTGTATTCCGGCCTGCCGGTGGGTGAGGTCGGTCAGGTTGACGCGCTGGCCGAGTTGGGCCGCCTTGGCTTGAATGAACACCTGTCGGCTCAACGCTCCAACGGCGTGCGCGCGATGGTTGACCGCATACGCCAAGTCGCTGCGGCCGGCAGTTAGGGCGAAACCAGTTTGAAACGCTCTGGCGGGCCATTGCGGTTTCCGTAGACCAACCGCAGCTCAACCTCCAAGTTGATTGGTTGGTGGTCTTCGGGAGCTCCATCAAGCCAGTTGAGCCAGATACTACCATCTTTGATTGTGTCACCAGAGACTGGCGCAATGGGGTTTCCATGGAAGATATGAAATGAGTCTTTGCCCTCAACAACTTCGATGGTTACGCCAAATTGCTCGATTGATCCTTCAGAGCCTTCCGGCAGGCCTATTTTCATTGAGAGGAACCCTAGATCGGCGCAGCTGAATCCATCGGGAGGTCCGGACCCTCGGCTTAAGTTGATATGAGACACTTGGGGCTTCGGTATCCTTAAATCTTGATCAGCAAGAGACGAGGGTGTCGGAGTGTAGAAATCACTGGTCATCGGGCTACATGCCGCCGAAGGAGCTATAGCTGCAATATAGGCCAGTGCCGCAACCTGTAATGTTGCTAGTAGTTTCATTTCAATAGCTCCAATTTACATTTTCAAATTTAAAATCGTAATAATATCAGGTAATTACTTGTTTTTTGCCTGTGGGTTTTGCGCTCCTAATGCAGTTTCCAAATCCCCATAGCCCGTAAACCGGTACTCATATTCCAACCCCAGAAAATCTGCGCAGGCCTTGGCTTTTTCTTCAAGGGCAGGGTCACGGGTTTGGGCTTGATAGACCAGCTTTTCGTAGTTTCCGAAATACATATCACGCAGTTCGGGGTGGCGATCTAGGCCCAGCGGTTTGGTGACAAAAGCGTCAAACTGGCGAACCAGAAAATCCGTCAGGAAAAACGAGGTGACCTCACCCAGCTCCGCGAATTTGGCGTTGCCTTCGTAGAAACTATAGCAATGCGGGCCATCTACCATCTCCACGCCCATTTCGTCGCAAGCGGCTTTGAGCAGGCCGCCGGTGCCGCAATCGGCATAGACCACGAAGATCGTGTCGTATGTGCTTCGATGTTTGGCCACGGCTGCGCGCACAGCGGGGACGATTTTGTCTGGCGTGTTGTGAAGAATGGCAGGCAGGCAAGCCAGCGTCATGTGGTCCCAGCCTTGGCTGTCCTTCACGGCGAGGATTTCGCGCGCCAAGGCCCCGCAGGCAAGCAGCAAAATCTGCCCGCTGCCGCTTGGCGCCATACCCTCGTCGCGCAGGGCGCTGTCGTCAGGAGTCGTCGTCACGGTTGAGCCTTCCGTGCAATGCGCGGATCAACAGACCAGCCAACATGGCAATTGGCAAAAGGGCAGGGACCGTTTGGGCGGCTTGCCCCTGCGGCGAGACCTGCGAAAACACAAACACCGTCAATCCAGCCGCTACGAGAACGTAGCTTAAGACGAGGGCAAGGCGGGTGAAGGGCATCTTTGTCTCCTGTACTGCGCAGGCCATGATTGCGCCGCCGGTATGGGGCGTCAAGCGCCCCGTAGATACGAAAACGGGCCCCGTAGGGCCCGTCACGGTAACTTAGGTGTGTCCGCCGATCAGCTTGCAGCCATTTGGTTGTGCTTGCGGGCCATGAATTCTTTGGCGGTCTCTACCGCCACAGCCGCGTCGCGACAGTAGGAATCAGCGCCAATGGCTTTCCCGAATTCTTCATTCAGTGGTGCGCCGCCAACCAGCACTGTGTAGTCGTCGCGAATGCCCTTTTCGACCATCGTGTCGATCACCACCTTCATGTAAGGCATAGTCGTGGTCAGCAGGGCGGACATGCCCAGAATGTCGGGCTTTTCGGCTTCCATCGCTTCCAAATAGGCTTCGACGGCGTTGTTGATCCCAAGATCAACGACCTCAAAACCTGCCCCTTCCATCATCATTCCAACAAGGTTCTTGCCAATGTCGTGGATGTCACCCTTCACGGTTCCGATGACCATCTTGCCAACGCGCGGGGCGCCGGTTTCGATCAGCAACGGCTTCAGAATGGCCATGCCACCCTTCATCGCGTTGGCGGCCAAAAGCACTTCGGGGACAAACAAAATGCCATCGCGGAAGTCGTTGCCCACAATGGTCATACCGCCGACAAGCGCTTTGGTCAGGATGTCGTAGGGTTCCCACTTGCGCTCAAGCAGGATGTTGACGCCTTCCTCGATTTCCTCTTTGAGGCCGTCGTAAAGGTCGTCGAACATCTGCGCGACAAGCTCTTCGTCATTGAGTTCCGCCAGGATGATATCGTCTTCTTCGTCTGACATGGGCTTAGAGCTCCTCAGCAAGCGCAACTGCGCTGTAATGTTGTGTTAATAAATTCATGCGCTGCCCAAAAGAATCGGGCGCGACGTTTTGCGACATGGCGATGACTGACACCGACTTGAGCTTGCAAATGTTCTCATTATGTTCCAGTTTGTCACAATGGAGAAAACAACTGCCCCCATTTTGCCATCCGAACGCATGACCGGTCGTGTCAAAGGGCGGGGGACCGGACAAAATGAAGTGGGTCGATTCGAGCGTTTGTCCTACGAAGCCGTCGATGACGGATGGGGCGTGGACGATGGCGAGTTGGAGGTGCGTCGCACCGATGTCACCGACGAGACAGTGACTAAGGTTGTCACGCGCAACAGTTCTCCTGATGTGCCGTTTGATCGCTCCGTCAATCCGTATCGCGGGTGTGAGCACGGCTGCATCTATTGCTTTGCGCGCCCCAGTCATGCCTTTTTGGGCCTGTCCCCTGGATTGGATTTTGAAACACGTCTGATCGCGCGCCCAAATGCCGCTCAAGCCTTGGAACGCGCGTTGCGGCGCAAAGGGTACACGCCAGATGTGCTGGCCATCGGCACTAATACGGATGCCTACCAACCTATTGAAAAAGACCGCCGGATCATGCGTGGGATTCTGCAGGTGTTGCAGCGCTTTAGGCACCCAGTTTCTGTTGTAACCAAAGGGTGCTTGATTGAGCGCGACATCGACATTTTGGGGGATATGGCTGCTGACACTTTGGCGTCTGCGTCGATCTCGGTGACCACTTTGGACAGCAAACTTGCCCGCCAAATGGAGCCGCGTGTTCCGTCTCCTGCGCGACGGCTGAAAACGATTGAACGGCTGGCTGTGGCGGGCATTCCAGTGCGCATCAGCGTTTCGCCCCTGATCCCAGGATTGACGGATCACGAGTTGGAGGCGATCTTGCAGGCGGGGCGCGATGCAGGTGCGACGGCGGCCAGTACCATCAACCTGCGATTGCCCGGTGAAGTGTCTGATTTGTTTCAAGATTGGTTGGCGCGCGATGTTCCTGGGCAGGCGGACAAGGTGATGCGGCGTGTGCGACAGGCCCATGGTGGTCGCGACTATGACGCTACATTTGGCCACCGCATGCGAGGAACCGGCCCGCATGCAGAATTGATGCGGCAACGGTTTCGGAGCGTTTGCAAAAGAATAGGTTTGGCCGAGCATCTTCCACGACTTCGTAATGATTTGTTTATGCGGCCCGCGCAAGCTGGGGATCAGCTCAGTTTGTTTTGAGCCGGTGTTCCCCTTACGTGCGGACGCGGCGACGCGTTTTGCGAGGGGCAGGGCCTGCACCGTCAGTTCCGTCACTTTCCGACGAAAACCCACCCAATGTGTCGGTGATTTGTGCCAAGGACGGGCGCGCACCGCGGGGGCGGTTCTCCAGTGCATCACGCATGCTGCGCAAATGTTCAGGAGTTGTGCCGCAGCACCCGCCGATAATTGTCGCGCCGGAATCGCGCGCAAGACATGCATAATCGGCCATCAGCTCTGGCGTGCCATCATAGTGGATATGCCCGTCATGGTATTTGGGAATGCCCGCGTTGCCTTTTGCGACCACAGGAATATCGGTGCCCTCAAAACCCAAAACAGTGCGCAGAAGATCAGATGATCCTACCCCGCAGTTTGCCCCAAAGGCCAGCGGGCGTTGTGGCAGGCGTTCAGCCAAAGCCGCCAGCGCGGCCGAGGTTAGGCCCATCATGGTGCGTCCGGCTGTATCAAAGCTCATTGTGCCGCACCACGGCATATCGGCAAGCCTCGCGGCTTCGGAGGCCGCTTTCAACTCTTCCGGCGCCGAAATGGTTTCAGACCAAAGGACGTCCGCACCACCGGCTTTTAGACCCTCGGCTTGCTCATGAAACATCTCAACCGCACTTTCATGCGTGAGTGTTCCCATGGGGGCCATGATGTCACCCGTCGGGCCCATGGAGCCTGCCACAATGACAGGGCGTCCCGCCGCATCCGCCACTTCACGACCGATCTCGGCCCCAAGGCGGTTCAGTTCAAACACACGATCCTGGGCGTCGTGAAGCTTCATGCGAGAGGCATTGCCCCCAAAAGTATTGGTCAGAAAAAGATCTGAACCGGCATTCACCGCGTCGCTATACAGCTTGTGAATGCGGTCATGATGATCGGCATTCCAGAGCTCCGGCGCGTCGCCTGCGCTCAACCCCATGTTGAACAATTGCGTGCCAGTAGCGCCATCCGCAAGAATCCAGTCGCGTTCTGAAAGCAGCCGGCTCAGGGCATTGATCTTTGTCATGGGGTATACCTGTTAAATTGCGGAGTCCGTCACCGCGCCTCTTCACACGCAAGCGAAGATGAATCAAATTGATAATCATCATAATGATCATGAATTTGTTCGAGGTCCTCCTTCTGATGAAGCGACTCTGGGGGAGTGTGAATGAGCGAGTACACCTCAAACCCCGACAGAAAGAGCGTTAAAATGCTATCTGCTGCAACAAATTGTGGTGTCCAATCTGGATCGAAACTGGATTTGAATTGATGGAGCCCTAGGGCGGATGAGTTGTGTCGATAGGTTCTTTTAATCAGCCGCTCTAGCCAACTTCTGGGTCGACTCAGAATGAGCTGCGGGACCGAGCACAGGGAAACGACAGCAACATTTTCCTGTTTCGCAGCCTCAACGGCCGCGATCACAAGGGCATGATTGGTTCCGTCGGGACATTTGTTTTGACTTCGCATCAAGTCCAGAACCCACCGATCCCGCGAGACGTGGAACGTCGCGAATGCGATTGGCTCGCTGTTGCGATAGGCCGTGAAAACAGCCTGATGAGCCATCAACATTGGATGCGTGCGGCCCACGGAAAATCCACGCGCGGGCCCGTTTCTAGACTGCCAGTCGCGTTCAATATTCTCGATCTGCGCAAGGGTGGGGGTGTCGCGGGCCACGGTTACAGCAGATTTGGCGCTATTCCTGAGTTTTCGCCTCAACTGTGAATGTTTCGGCGTGTTCGGAGTAAATATTTTGGGGTGCAAAAGTGCCTCGCTGCCAATCTGATGGACTGACAATCCAGCAGAGCGTGCGGCTGCAGCGGCGCCGCGTCCGATTTTATAGGCAAGCAGCCCTTTGAAACTTCTACGCGCAGCTGTTCGGCGGGCTTTCAAAAACTCTTCTGGGTCCCCTCCAAATGGATCGCGAAACAGAATTTCGGAGTTCTCTGTGTAGCACCCCAAAGAGCAGCTGCTGTTTTCCTTGTGAGTGATCAACGACAATTGACCTTGAGCCAGCAAGGATATTTCGGCCGGTGCTGTCGGGCTTGAAAGAGGATGAAACACAGGTTGCGCAGTCGTTTTTTCGGAAAAGCGGGCAAGTTTTAAAGTGACGATAGCTGCAATCACAGGGCCCGCAAAATAGGTGATCCTATAGGCAAGAACCGCCGCAAGTAGCGGGCTTGACTCCGCGATTGGTAGCAAGGTGATCAGGCATAGCTCAAATGGCCCTAATCCCCCTGGAATGCCTGATATCATGCCAACGCAATAGGCGACTAGAAACGCGGAATATAAGGTAAAGAACGTTACGTAACTATCTGGCAAAAAACAATATATAACGACACATGCCGTTAAAGTGTCGATTAAAGTCAGCGCTGTTGTCACGCCAACAAGCCTGATGGATGGAAGCGGGTGCCGAAAGCGTTTCTTGGTGGAAATTGAGACCCACAAAAAGCAGGCAACCGTCCATAATCCCAGCAAGCCCAACCACCATAGCTGTGGTGCGATATCCGGTGTTAACACAACCACGACGCTGGTGACGATTGCCCATCCACCAAAGAAGAATGCGGTCACCGCACCCGTCATTCGTGTGGCCTGCCAAAGGGAGAACTCCGGCCTTGATGATAGAAGCTTCCAGCGGGCCAAAGACCCTGTGAACAATCCGAATCCAAGCGTTTGGGCAATGGCCGTGGCGCGCCATCCGGCAGCGAATGCAGGGCGTGTTGATATGGGCAACTTCAAGTAGCGCGCCACCAGAACGTCATATCCGCCGACCGAAGCTAAGCTAATTGCGGTGCAGATCGCCGCTAACAGCCAGACAAATATGGAAAATTCCTGAAAGATCCTGTAAGCTGCGGCCAAGTCAATCGAGGTGCTTCGATTGTATAGTAATGCCACCCCAACAAGAGAAATCAGCATCATTCCCAATTGTCGCATCAGCCGAGAATGCTTGAATTTTGATTTACTCAGTGTCGCCAATGATCCCACCCCTTCGAATTGTCTTTGGGGAGGGTGATAAAGGGCCAGCATTGGAGGGGGATTAACAAATAAAATGCGTCACAAATAAAGGCTGTGAGGCGAAGAAAAAAGCCGCCAAGCGATATGCCGGCGGCCTGATTTCAGATAATTTTAACGTGTATTATTCGGACATTAGCTGCGATTTAGCTTCCGACATCAGCTCTGCCATTTTGGCGCGAATTGCCTCTTCATCGGCTTTGTCCCCAAGATCGCCAGACAGCTTGCGGTAGACATCTTCATCACCGGCTTCTTCAAAATCTGCGCGCACGACCTCTTTGGCGTAATCTGCGGCGTCATCGCCGGATTTGCCCAGCAAGCCCGCGGCCCAAAGGCCCAAAAGCTTGTTGCGGCGGGCCTCTGCTTTGAACTGCATCTCGGCGTCATGGGCGAATTTGCTTTCAAACGCGTTTTCGCGGTCATCAAACGTGGTCATTGGGGGCTCCTGTTATTTGAGTGTTGCCCAAGATATGCCCATGGTTGAGCACCGGCGCAAGGGCTTGCGGGCAGGGTGCGGTGAAGTGATGCGTCTACCTTTGCTTGTCTGGCCCGCGCGGGTACCGTATAGGCAGCGCTAACGAGGGGACGCGAGTCCCGACCCTGCGCGGGACGCCGCGCCACAGGAGACGCCCATGGCACGTGGTAAGAAGATATACGAAGGCAAAGCAAAGACGTTGTACGAGGGCCCAGAGCCCGGCACGTTGATTCAGTACTTCAAGGATGATGCGACAGCGAACAACGCTGAAAAGCACGGAGTCATTGAAGGCAAGGGCGTGCTAAACAACCGTCTTAGCGAGTTTTTTATGACCGGTCTGGGTCAAATCGGGGTGCCGACGCATTTCATCAAACGCCTGAACATGCGCGAGCAACTGATCCGCGCGGTGGAAATTGTGCCGCTGGAAGTGATCGTACGCAACTATGCGGCAGGCTCCATGGCGAAGCGGTTGGGGATGGAAGAGGGCTCTATGCTACCGCGCCCGATCGTTGAATTTTCCTACAAGGACGATTCATTGGGCGATCCTCTGGTGCCAGAGGAATACATCATCGCTTTGGGCTGGGCCAGCCAGCAGGATCTGGATGACATGATCGCTTTGGCTTTGCGGGTAAACGACTTTATGTCTGGCGTTATGTACGGCGTGGGCATCAAATTGATCGACTTCAAGATCGAGATTGGCCGCCAATTCGACGGGGACTTCCAACGGTTGATCGTAGCCGACGAAATCAGCCCAGATAGCTGCCGTCTATGGGATATGGAAACTGGCGAGAAGCTGGACAAAGACGTCTTCCGCCGTGATCTTGGAAACTTGGCCGACGCCTATACGGAAGTCGCCCGTCGTTTGGGGGTGTTGCCTACTAATAACAACGCGCCTATGGGCAAACCCACGCTTATCAACTAACGGATATCCGCCGCTGTGATCTTACGCCTGATAACCTCCATTGTTGCTCGGTTTCGCAAGCCGATGAAGCTGGGCAGCGCACGCGCCAATCAGCTGGTTTTGGCGCAGATTGCCGAGCAGGGGGATGACGGGTCCGAAGAACGCCATGTGCGCCATTTTGCCTACCCTCAACGCGGAGGTTTTGCGAAAGGGATCGACTTGGCCATGGAGCTTTTCGCGGAGGCGGGTTTGGACGTGTCGGAGACGCAATTCAGAGGCGGAGTTTTGGGGGAACATTACGCCGCCGTGGCCGAAGATGAGTTCAACACACTAACAGAAAACCTAAGCGAAGAATTGACCCGCTTGGGATGGGAATATGACGGCTGGGAATGCGCCGTCCTAAAAGGCTGAGGGAGCTAAGACCATGAAAGCACGCGTCCATATTACGTTGAAAAACGGGGTGCTCGATCCGCAAGGCGCCGCTATTCGTCATGCGCTTGGAACATTGGGATTTGACGGTGTTGAAAACGTGCGTCAGGGCAAGGTGATTGAGCTGGATCTGGCGGAGGGCACGACAGAGGCCACCGTGAATGACATGTGCGAGAAGCTGCTGGCGAATACCGTGATCGAAAGCTACTCGGTCGAGCTGGCCTAATGCGCGCAGCCGTCCTTCGAGAGTACAACGCGCCCTTGTCCATTGAGGACGTGGCCGAGCCGACGTGCCCGAAGGACGGTGTGATTCTGAAGGTGATGGCTTGTGGTGTGTGCCGCTCGGATTGGCACGGCTGGACAGGCGAACACCCCCGCGTGAAGCCCGGGCAAATTGGCGGGCACGAATATTGTGGCGAAGTCATCGAGGCGGGACCATTGGCCACCCATAAGGTCGGCGACAAACTGATTGCCCCGTTTATCCTGTCATGTGGCATCTGTCCGTCTTGCCAAGAGGGGCACCAAAATACCTGCCCGAACCAGCGTCTTCCGGGGTTTATTGAGCCGGGGGCCTTCGCGGAATATGTGGCGGTGCCGTTTGACCACAACTTGGCGCATCTGCCTGAAAACCTGTCACCGACGGTGGCGGCTGGCCTTGGGTGCCGCGTGACCACTGCGTGGCATGCGTTGACGGGCCGCGCGGCTTTGCAGCCGGGTGAATGGCTGGCAGTACATGGAACCGGCGGCATTGGTCTGTCGGCTTTGCTGCTGGGTGTGGCGATGGGTGCTCGGGTCGTTGTTGTTGATATTGTCGACGAAAAACTGAACCACGCCAAAGGCCTAGGGGCGGAAGCTGCAGTGAATGCCACGCAGGGCGATGTCGCGGCCAAGATCAAAGAAATCACGGGTGGCGGGGCGCATGTCTCGGTCGAGGCTCTTGGGCTTCCGGTCACCACCAACGCATCGATCGAATGCCTGCGGCCCTTGGGCCGTCATGTGCAGGTCGGCATGCCGGTGGGGCACACCGCCACCATGGAGATCAACATGAGCGCTGTCTATTTGGGCAATCTCGCGCTTTATGGAACACGCGGCATGCCACCGTGGAAATACCCAAGCCTGCTGGCGCTGATCACCAGCGGCCGCATCGACATGTCGCCCTTGATTGCCCGTGAAATCGGGTTGTCCGGCGTGTCTGACGAGCTTGCCGCCTTCAACGGGCCGACCCCTCCGGGTGTGGCCGTCATCACTGATTTTCTAAGCTAAAGGACCGTATCGCCATGAAAGCTGCCGTCATTGTCTTCCCCGGTTCGAACTGTGACCGTGATCTTGCCGAAGGGTTCCGCCTTGCGGGCTTTGAGGTCTCTATGGTCTGGCACAAGGACACGTCTTTGCCGCAAGGCTTGGACATCATCGGCATTCCGGGCGGGTTTTCGTTTGGGGACTACCTGCGCTGCGGTGCGATTGCTGCTCAATCGCCGATCTGTCAGGCCGTGGTGGAATACGCCAATAAGGGCGGCCACCTGCTGGGCTTTTGCAACGGCTTCCAAATTCTGTGCGAAACGGGTTTGCTGCCAGGTGTGCTGATGCGCAATGCCGGTTTGAAATACGTATGCCGCCAACAAGGCCTGCGCGTGGAGACGGCGGATAGCCCCTTCACCAACGCTTTGAGCAAGGGCGCCGAGATCACAGTGCCGATTGCCCACCACGATGGGAACTTTTCCGCCGATGCCGATTTGGTCGCACGCCTGCGTGGCGAGGACCGCGTGGCGTTCAGCTACATCGATAATCCAAACGGCTCGGCTGGGGATATTGCGGGCATTCTAAGTGAAAATCGCCGTATTTTGGGGATGATGCCCCACCCAGAGCGGGCGTGTGAAGCCGTGCATGGCAATGAAGATGGGCGCGCGGTTTTCAAATCCCTGACCGAAAGCTTGGCGCTGGCGTAACCTCTTGCTTAGGCGTGCTTGAGACTGCGCAGGCAGTCCCGTATCCTAATACGCATGAAGACGACGCCTCCCTCCGGTGATGCCGATAGTTCGGTAAGCCCCGACATCAAACATCAGCCATCGCTGCGCGCGACATGGCGGGTGCGGGGTGTGGTTCTTGGACTGATCGTTGTCGCGGTCGGGATTATCTGGATTTCAAACCTGTGGTTGACGGATCGCTTCACCGAAACCACGCGCAACCGTGGTGAAATCCGCCTCGCTCTTTATTCCAACGCCATCACATCCGAATTGCAGCGCAACCGAGTGGTGCCTTTGCTACTGGCACGTGATCCGGTGATGATCGCGGCGTTGAACTCAAACGACTTTTCCGCGACCTCGCGCAGGTTGATTTCTTTTTCCGAAGAAATCGGCGCGGCAGGGCTGCGTTTGTTTGACCATGACGGGGTGATCGTGGCGTCCTCTGATCGCAACGAATTGGGCGGGAACTTTCGAAACTCCCCTTATTTCGTGGATGCGTTGCGGACCAATGAGACAGTGTTCAACGCGACCGAACTCGAAAGCGGGGCATTCAAGTTCACCTATGCGCGTCGGATAGAATCGGAGAAACAGGGGCTCGGCGTGATCGTTGTCGACGTCGATCTGCGCCAGTTCGAGACCCGATGGCGTTCGCCGTCCGAGGCGGTGTTGATTACTGATTCCGAAGGTCAGATTGTTATTGCGACGGACCCGCGCTGGCGCGGCTTGTCAATCACCGAGGCGCTAGAGAGCCGCACGCCAGACAGCGCCTTGCGACGGGCGTTTGAGGCCACTGGCGGGCTGTTCGACATTGATCAACCCGATGCATATTTCCGAGGCGAGGCAGTGATGGAAATGGTCGGGCGTATCCCGTTCAGGGGATGGCGGATCACGTCGTTTTCCACCTACGCAAGCGTACGCGAGCGGGTGAATGGTGTGCTTGCGATCGAAATCATGGCCTTCGCGATCCTCTTGGCCCTGACGTTCTATGTTCTGTCACGTCGTGCGCAGTCACAGGTCGGATTTTTCCGCCGCGAAAGCGAGGAATTGCGCGCATTGAACCTGCGCCTGAGCCGCGAGATCGCAGAGCGTCAAAAGGTGCAGAAAAATCTGGAGGTGGCGGAGCAATCCTTGGCGCAATCCCAAAAACTGGCCGCCTTGGGGGAGATGTCAGCCGCCGTCAGTCACGAATTGAACCAACCGCTGGCCGCAATGAAGACCTATCTTGCGGGGGCGAAATTGCTGCTTCAGCGTCGCAGGCCGGAAGAGGCTCAAGCCTCCTTTCAGCGCATCGACGACCTGATCGACCGGATGGGGGCGATCACGCGGCAGTTGAAATCTTACGCCCGAAAAGGCGGTGACGATTTGGAACCTGTCGATCTGCGCGACGCCGTGCGCGGGTCATTGTCCATGATGGAGCCGCAGCTAAAGCGGGGGGATGTGCGGGTGCTTGCGACATTGCCCGAAGATCCGGTGTTGGTTTTGGGCGATCGGGTGCGCTTGGAGCAGGTGATCATCAACCTGTTTCGAAATGCCTTGGATGCCACCAAAGGTGTGATGACGCCTCAGGTTGAAATTCTCCTGAACTCCGGTGAAACGGCGGTTCTTAGCGTTCGGGACAATGGGGAAGGGTTGGAGAACCTCGATGAATTGTTCGAGCCGTTCTACACCACAAAACAGCCTGGCGAAGGGGTGGGGCTGGGGTTGGCAATTTCCTCTGGCATCGTCTCGGATCTGGGGGGCCGCTTAACCGCGCGCAACGGCCAAGCAGGGGGCGCTGTTTTCGAGGTGCAGCTGCCAATACTTGGGCAAGACGCCATAAAGACCCAACCTCCGACGGAATTACCCGCCTCATCCGATAATATTGAGGCCGCCGAATAGGCGCACTACAGCAGTAAAGGAGCCAGAACATGGCCAACTCTTTGAAAATCGCAATTGTCGATGACGAGCAAGACATGCGTCAGTCGATCTCCCAATGGCTTGCTTTGTCGGGATATGACACCGAAACCTTCGCAAGTGCGGAAGACGCCTTGAAAGGGATTGGCAGTGATTACCCTGGGATCGTGGTCAGCGATATCAAGATGCCCGGAATGGACGGGATGCAGTTTCTCAAACGACTGATGAGCCAAGACAGTGCTTTGCCAGTGATCATGATCACCGGCCACGGCGATGTTCCGATGGCGGTTGAGGCCATGCGGGTCGGGGCGTTTGATTTTCTTGAAAAGCCCTTTAACCCAGACAAAATGACCCAACTTGCGAAGCGCGCCACCATTTCGCGTCGCTTGACATTGGACAACCGCGCGTTGCGCCGAGAGCTGTCGGACGGCGCCGCTTTGATGAAAAAGCTGATTGGCTCCTCCCCAGTGATGGAGCGGCTGCGCGAGGATATTTTGGATCTGGGGCAGGCGGATGGCCATGTGCTGATCGACGGCGAAACCGGTTCTGGAAAGACGTTGGTGGCGCATGCGTTGCATGCGGTTGGCCCAAGGGCGGGCAAGAAATTCGTCACCCTGAGCTGCGCAGCCTTTGACGAGCCTTCACTCGCCAAGAGGTTGTTTGACCCCGTGGACGAAGGGGAAGAACTGCCCTTGGTTGAACAAGCGCGCGGCGGCACTTTGGTGTTGGAAGACATCGAAGCTTTGCCGGAAGTTTTGCAAGCGCGTCTTTTGCAGCTGATAAATGATCAAGGCACTCCGGCCGAGACGCGCATCATCGCGATTTGCAACACCCAAGAGCAGGGCAAAACCTGCGAGGACCTGATCCGCGCTGACCTGTATTACCGGTTGGCGGCGATGAAAATCACCATCCCGCCGCTGCGCCAGCGCGGTGAGGATATTTTGACGTTGTTCAATCGCTTCGGGGAGCAGTTCGGCGAAGAATACGGCTCTGCGGCACCTGAGGTTTCGGCCCAAGAGGCCGCTCAACTGTTGCAAGCCCCATGGCCCGGGAATGTCCGTCAGCTTATCAATGTCGCAGAGCGCGCGGTGCTTCAGAACCGACGTGGGTCCGGCTCGATCGCGTCTTTGTTGATGGCGGATAACTCCGAGATGGGGCCGGTCGTCACCACGGAAGGCAAGCCGTTGAAAGAATACGTCGAAGCCTTTGAACGCATGTTGATCGACAACACCATGCGTCGGCACAAAGGCTCCATCGCGTCAGTGATGGAAGAGCTGTGCCTCCCACGCCGCACGTTGAACGAGAAAATGGCCAAATACGGTTTGCAGCGGGCCGATTACGTCTAGGGGCGGGCAGGGGGCTTCGAATAGGTCACCGTCAGTCTGGTAATCTATGGCGGCCTGTTGTTGCATCCTTGGCGGCGGTTTTGGCGCCCTCGGTGCTCTTTGGGGCCGGGCGCCAAAACGGGGCAAAGGGCATATGTTCCCGATGTCCTTGCAGATTTAGCTAAAGTTGTCCGAAATGAAAATGCGCTCAATTCCAAGTGAGAATTGACCAATCTGCAGAGTTATCCACACTCACCCGCGATTGCTCATTGTAATCTATACACAAACAATACTATGTGTTGGGGACGGTCCGGTGCCCTTCGAGGCGCATTGGACCGGTTAGAGTTTCACTGCAGCTATGCTCGAAGGACAAAACGAGCCCAAGCACCGCAGGATTGACGGCCCTTAGGGGCCATCGCCGCTGGCGCGCAAAACGCGCCGTGGCACCATTCGTAAGGCTCGCGCCACCAATTATGTGGCCAGAGTCGGAGACAAAACGCGATGAAACGCGACAGGCACAGCAACGGACGGATTGACGCGGGTTTTCCCGCGTCGCGCACCGCGTTGCGGCCAACTGCGCCCATTCTCGCCCAAACTAGACATCCCTCCACACCCAATGCGCCCCCAGAGGCGTTTCGGGTTTTGGCCGGATGCAATCGGAAAACATGGCTAAGAAAATGCTTATCGACGCCACCCACGCGGAAGAAACCCGCGTTGTGGTGGCAGACGGAAACAAAGTTGACGAGTTCGACTTTGAATCGGAAAACAAACGCCAGCTAGCTGGCAACATCTATTTGGCAAAAGTAACACGGGTGGAGCCGTCGCTTCAGGCGGCCTTTGTGGACTATGGCGGGAACCGTCATGGCTTCCTTGCCTATTCTGAAATTCACCCCGACTACTACCAAATCCCAATGGCCGACCGCCAAGCGCTGATCGAGGAAGAACTCGAATACGCGCGTATGCAGGCTGAAGAGGACGAGAAACCGAAGAAGTCGCGCTCTCGTTCGCGGGGCCGGTCGCGGTCGCAAAAAGCGAAAAACAACGACGCGGTCGTCACCGAAGAGGTGAAGGAACCTGCTGAGGATGCCGCAGCCGTGGACGTGAACGCAGATGGCGGAGAGCTGTCCGGTGAAGCACCCGCAGTGGACACTCCAGCCGTGGAAGCCGAGGCCGTAGCAGAAGCTGTAACCGAGGTAGCTGTCGAAGCTGACACACCTGCTGAAGCCCCCGTTGCTGTTGAAGCTGCACCAGAAGCAGAAGCCGCCCCAGCAATTTCAGGCATGGATGTGGTTGATCTGGACGAAGGCGATGACACGGACAGCGATGACGAGGAAGAAGAAGCCTCCGCATCCGAAAAAGACGAAAACATCGAAAGCGTCGCCCAAGAAGACGTCACCGAAGAAATCCGCCAGCCGCGCAAACCCCGCGCCAAGCGGTACAAGATCCAAGAAGTCATCAAAGTCCGCCAAATCCTTTTGGTTCAAGTCGTCAAAGAAGAGCGCGGCAACAAGGGTGCTGCGCTCACGACCTACCTGTCGCTGGCCGGTCGCTATTGCGTCTTGATGCCGAACACCGCGCGCGGTGGCGGTATTTCACGCAAGATCACCAACCCTGCCGACCGCAAGAAGCTGAAAGAGATCGCCAATGAGATCGACGTGCCCTTGGGCGCGGGTTTGATTGTGCGCACCGCGGGATCGCAACGCACCAAAACCGAGATCAAACGCGATTATGAATACTTGCAACGCCAGTGGGAACAGGTTCGTGAGCTGACGTTGAAGTCCATTGCGCCTGCGCAAATTTATGAGGAAGGCGATTTGATCAAACGGTCGATCCGCGACCTCTACAACAAAGACATCGATGAAGTGATTATCGAAGGCGAGGCGGGGTACCGCGTGGCCAAAGATTTCATGCGCATGATCATGCCGTCGCATGCCAAAAACGTAAAACGCTATACTGACTCGATGCCGCTGTTCGCGCGTCATCAGGTGGAAAGCTACCTGTCGGGCATGTTCAACCCAACGGTGCAATTGCCGTCTGGTGGCTACATCGTGATTGACACCACCGAAGCGCTTGTTGCGGTGGATGTGAACTCGGGGCGTGCCACCAAGGAAGGCTCTATCGAGCAGACTGCGCTTAAGACAAACCTTGAAGCCGCCGCCGAAGTGGCGCGTCAGGCCCGTTTGCGCGATTTGGCCGGTCTGATCGTGATCGACTTCATCGATATGGACGAGCGCCGCAACAATACGGCCGTCGAGAAGTTGCTTAAGGACAAGCTGAAAACCGACCGCGCACGGATCCAAGTGGGGCGCATTTCGGGCTTTGGCCTTCTAGAAATGTCGCGCCAACGATTGCGCCCAGGAATGCTGGAGGCCACGACGCAACCTTGCCCATCGTGCCACGGCACCGGCCTGATCCGCTCGGATGACAGTCTTGCCCTGACAATCCTGCGCCAGCTGGAAGAAGAGGGGACGCGCAAGCGGTCCCGTGAGGTTTTGCTTAAGGCCCCAATTGCCGTCATCAACTATCTGATGAACGAAAAACGCGAACATGTCGCCCAGATCGAGAGCCGCTACAATATGGCGGTACGTCTGGAGGCGGATGCGCATCTGGTCAGCCCTGATTACTCTATCGAGAAGTTCAAAACCGCCACCCGCGTGATCAATCCGGTCGCCAGCAATGTGGTGTCCATGGACAGCATCGATATGTCGGACATCGACGAGATGGACAACGCCATTGATGAGGCATTGGCCGAAGAAGAGGCGAAAGTCGAAGCTCCGGAGCAGGAACTGGACGAGAACGGCAACCCGAAGAAGAAGAAGCGCCGTCGTCGTCGTGGCGGTCGTGGTCGCTCCAAGTCAGCGGCGCAGCGCGCGGAAGAGGGGGCCACCGAAGAAGGGGTGGCGGCCTCAGAAGGCGATCCCAAAGCCGATGATGCGAAACCTGCCGAGCCTTCCACGGATGGAGAGGTTTCGCCTGAGGCCGCGCCAGAGGCCGAAGAGAAGCCAAAAAGCAGATCACGGTCGCGCAGCCGGTCTCGCTCCAAGACGAAAACGGATGAAGCTGTCGCGGCAGATGCGCCTGCAGTTGATGCTGTAGCGGAAGCACCGGTCGCTGAGGCCGCAGCTGTTGCGGCTGCGGTTCCAGAGGCTGCTGAAGCTAAGGCTGAAGAGAAGCCGAAAAAACCGCGCACACGGTCCCGCTCCAAGAAAGTGGTAGAGGCTGAAGCTGAGGCCGACGCCGCCGCGGCAGACACGACAGCGCCAGAAACTGCTGCGGATACGGTGGAAGAAAAGCCGAAGAAAACGCGCTCGCGAAAGGCCGCAACGCCTAAGGCAGCCGCCAAATCGGACTCCCCCGCTAAAGCCCCGTCCAAACGGGCCAAAACAGCGAAGGCCAAGAAATCCGAAGAGGTTGCGGCCCCTGAACCTGCCCCTGAACCTGCGGCGGAGACTGTTGCAACAGCTGCTCCGGTTGAGGTCGTGGCTGAAACGGAAGCAGCACCTGCACCAAAACCGAAGCGGACTCGCACGCGGGTTTCAAAACCGCTTGTGGCCGAAGCTGCCACCGAGGAGCCCGCGGCCGCCGAGGTCGAGAAGCCCAAGCGCAAGGGCTGGTGGTCTTTAGGCCGGTAAACCGGAATCAGCGAAACACTGGAAAAGGTCGGGCAATCGCCCGGCCTTTTTTATTTGCGCTTCTTCTTGCGTTTTGGGGCGGCATCAGCGGCGGAGAGAACATCCTGCGCGCGCAGCCAGCCGGACGATCCACGCGGCAAAGCCCCCGCAGCCCGCTTGGCGTGAAGGGCGGCATCCGAGGGGCGGCCCAAGATCAAGTAGCGCTCGGCAGTGGCCACAGACGCCAAGGCGTTTTGCCCGTTCTTTGCATGCGCCAGCGCCAAACTGCGCAAGAGTTGCGGATCATCGGGGTCACGCGACCGCGCGCGCCGCAAAATGGACAGCGCTTGTTTTGCCGCCCCCGCAGACCCTTGAGCAAGCAGCGCACGGCCCAATCCGGCTTCGATCAACGGCTCTCGCGGGGCCAGTGCCAAGGCTTGTTTGTAAGAGGCGACAGCGGCATTGAACTGGCGGCCCTCCAAGAAGATTTGCCCTTTGAGTTCATGGTAATACGGATCACGCGGGCGCATCTTTATCAGAGCGTTCAGCTCCTTGGTGGCTTTCTTCAAATTCGGCGTTTTGTGATAGGCAATGGCGCGGCGAAGGGTGGCAATCTCGCCGGCTCCCTTGCTTTCTGGGCGGCGCAAAACATAGCGAGGGTTGCGCAGAAAGCCGCTCAATTTGGCGGACATCCGGTCATACCAATATTGCGCTTCTGGTGTCGTGGGTTTGGTGCGCTTCTTGTAACCGGCGACATATCCTTTCACCGCGCGCAGGCGGTCTTGGCTCAGGGGGTGCGAACGGGCATAGGGATCTTGGCGGCCAGGTTGCAGTGCTTCTTGTCCTCGGAAAATCTCCAAAATATCCGTCATGGCCGCCGGATCGATACCTGCCGTGGCCATATATCTCAGCGCAGATTGATCGGCCGAGGCCTCTTCAGCGCGGGTATGGGCAAAGAAGCGCCGCGTCGCCGCGCTATTTGTCCCAGCCGCCAGCCCGATTGCTGCTTCCCCATTCCCACTGACCGCAGCCGCTGCCGCCAGAGCCATTCCAATGGCCGTAACACGCCCCGCAACACGCGCATTGGTTGCGCGACGCGTCAGGTGCCCGTTGGCGATATGGGCCAATTCATGCGCAATCACGGCTTGCAAAGCTTCGGGGCGGTGCAATCTCATGATCAGGCCCGAATGGATGAACACGTGGTTTGAATCCACCACGAATGCGTTGAGCTTCGGGTTGTCGATGACCAATATCCGAATGCGACTGGAGCCGAACCCAGCAGAGCGAAACACCGGTTTTGCCAACTGCCGGAGGGCTTGCTCGATTTCAGCGTCGCGGATCAATCCAATCGCATGAGCAGGCAGCCCCATCAGGGCGATGGTTGCGATCACAACAAGCAGGCGCAAAAGTTTCAACGCAGAATCCTTTCCAACGATTGACCCCATGGGCAGGGGCTGGTTTGAAGCATCAAACACCCCCAACCTTGCGAGGATATCATGCGAAGTTCAAGCCGAGGTGACGTCGATGCCTTCATCGTTATGGATGTGATGGAGCAAGCACGTCGTTTGGAACAGGCGGGGCGCTCGATTATTCACATGGAGGTTGGTCAACCCGGAACACCGGCCCCGAAGGCCGCGCGCGATGCTTTGTCAGACGCGATGGATCGTGAGGCGCTCGGGTATACTGTGGCCTTGGGCTTGCCAGAGCTTCGCGCCGGTATCGCGGCCCTCTATCAAGAATGGTATGGTGTGGAGGTGGACCCAAAGCGGGTTGTGGTGACGGCTGGGTCGTCTGCGGCCTTTGTGCTGGCCTTTACCGCAGTGTTCGAGGCGGGGGAAACCGTTGGCGTGACCGAACCTGGCTACCCCTCTTATCGCCAGATCCTTAAGTCACTTAGCCTGACGCCGCATGCGATTCCGACCTATTCGAGTGACCGTCACGTCCCGCAGGTGCCTGAGGTGGATCTGGCGGGGATGATCGTGGCGTCACCGGCGAACCCGACGGGAACCATGCTGTCTCGGGCGGATTTGGGCGCTCTGATTTCGGCCTGCCAGCAAAGGAACATCGCGTTTATCTCGGATGAAATCTACCAAGGCGTACACTACGAAGGCCGTGCTGTTTCCGCCTTGGAGCTGTCGGATGATGTCTATGTGATCAACTCCTTCTCGAAGTATTTCTCCATGACAGGGTGGCGCTTGGGGTGGATGGTTGTCCCCGACGCCCATATCCGCCGGATCGAGCGATTGGCCCAAAACATGTTCATCTGCGCCCCGCATGCGGCTCAGGTCGCAGCCCTTGGCGCATTAAGTGCAAGGGAAGAAACCGAGGCGATGTTGAAGGTTTACTCTGAAAACCGGCGCCTCATGTTGGACGGCTTGCCAAAAGCGGGCTTTGACAAGATCGCGCCTCCCGATGGGGCCTTCTATGTTTACGCCGATGTGTCTGATCTGACCCAAGACAGTCTTGCCTTCGCGGCCGAAATTCTGGAACAGGCAGGCGTGGCCGTTACACCTGGATTGGACTTTGATCCGGTGCGCGGCCATACGACTTTGCGCTTTTCATATGCGCGGGCCACCGAAGACATTGTGGAAGGCTTGCGGCGTTTGATAGAATTCATGACCGCTCGTCGCTAATTCGCCCCTTCGCCCGCCACGGGAAATCTGCTACACATTCGAAAAAAGAAAAGGGCGGTCATGAGCAGGCTGAACTCAGTTATCATTGCGACGTTCCTGTGTTGTGCGGGGATGACCGTCAGTTCAGCGGCGCAAAGCTTACGGGCCTTGGCGCGGGTCGATATGGCGGAATCAGGGGTCGAAGATTCCCGTGGCACCACCACTTTGTCGCTTTCGCTGACGCAAGCGGTTCCCTACCGCGTGCAACTGCTTGGCAACCCGATGCGCGTGGCGATAGATTTTCGCGAAGTGGCCTTTGAGCCTGAGTTGCAGGTGTTGGATCGCTCGGATCGTGTGCGGCAATTGCGTGCGGGGGTGATCCGCAATGGTTGGTCTCGGCTGGTGATGGAGCTGTCGGAGCCGATGCGCGTGACCTCGGCGGGGATGACCACAGACCCGCAAGACGGCGATGCCGTGATTGTTTTGGGGTTGGCAGGCACCACGCAGAACGAATTTGACGCGCATGTATCTGCGGATGTGGCGGCAGTGAAGGCCTGGTCACAAGACGCGGTGGCGATCGAGGCGCGACGCCAGATGATTGTCGTGGACCCCGGCCATGGCGGGGTGGACCCGGGCGCACAACGTGGCGGCGTGGATGAGGCGGATCTTATGCTGCAATTCGCCAAAGAACTGCGCGAGCAGCTGCTCCGCTCTGGGCGCTATGACGTGATAATGACCCGCGAAGACGACAGTTTTGTCTCTTTGCCCCAACGGGTTACGCTGGCTCGTGCGGCAGGGGCGGATGTGTTCATATCCCTACACGCAGATGCATTGGCACAGGGGCGCGCAACCGGCACGACAATCTATACCTTGTCCGAAGACGCATCCGACGAGGCTTCGGCCATCTTGGCAGAACGTCAGGACAGGACGGATATTTTGGCGGGCGTGGACTTGACCGCACAGGATGATCAAATTGCGACGGTTCTGATGGACCTTGCCCGCCGAGAGACCGCACCGCGCAGCGACCGGCTTGCGGATGCTTTGGTGGGCGGCTTGAAGAACACGCTGGGCAAGCTGCACAAGCGCCCGCGCCTTGAGGCAGGGTTCTCGGTGCTGAAGGCCCCCGATATCCCCTCGGTGCTGATCGAATTGGGGTTTATGTCATCGCAAACTGATCTGGCCCGCCTGCAAGACAGCGAATGGCGCCACCAAGCCACCACGGGAATCGTTGATGCATTGGACCTTTGGTCATTGGAAGATGCGGCAATCGCGGGGAGGCGGCAGTGATCCCTTCAAATCGTGATCAGAATTGGCCGGTTTTAGCCGGTTTTCCCCATATGGGCGTTTTGACCTTAGAGGGCACACCACATATATACTGTGTAACACGGCTTTGGGGGCACCAATAATGCTGCGCGCGATTCTCTCTTTCTTTGGATCAATCTTTAGCTTGATCTGCATTGGCACCGTCGCGGTGGCGCTGTTGCTTGGGGCGATCTTCTTCATGTACGCCCGCGATCTACCCGACACAGATCAATTGGCCCAATATACGCCACCGACCATCAGCCGCATCTATTCGGGGCAGGGCGCCTTGATCGACGAATTCGCGCAAGAACGCCGCCTCTTTGCCCCAGCAAATGAAATCCCCGACATCGTGAAGCAGGCCTTCATTTCGGCAGAGGACAAGTATTTCTATACCCATAAGGGATATGATCCTTTGGGGATGGCCAAAGCGGCATTGGATGCAGCGCAAGGCGCGCGGCTTCGGGGTGCGTCGACGATCACGCAACAGGTCATGAAGAACTTTTTGTTGTCAGGTGATCGCTCGGCGGAACGCAAAATCAAGGAATTGATCCTCGCATCGCGCATTGAGGGCACACTGAGCAAAGACAAAATTCTTGAACTCTACCTGAATGAAATCTTTCTGGGGCAAAACAGCTTCGGGGTCGCAGCTGCGGCGCAGACATATTTCAACAAAACCCTTTCGGAGCTGGAAGTCGAAGAGGCGGCCTACCTCGCCGTCCTTCCCAAAGCCCCGTCTCGCTACCACCCAGTGCGCCAAGCAGAACGCGCCATAGGGCGCCGCAATTTCGTTCTGCGCGAAATGTTCGAGAACGGCTACATCAGCGAAGAGACCTATCAGGTTTCGCGCGAAAAGCCGTTGGCGACGGTCCAAAGCGGAAGCTTCGCGCATTTCAAATCCGAATTGCCTGACCGTGACTATTTCACCGACGAGATCCGACGCCAGTTGTCAAAGGACTTTGGTGAGGATGAATTCTTTGGCGGCGGGTTGACCATCCGCGCCACCGTCGACCGTGAATTGCAGGACGAGGCGGCGAAATCCCTGCGTCGCGCCTTGGAAGGATACGACCGTGGTCGTGGCGTTTTCCACCGTGTGACCACTTCGATCGACACTGACCTTCTGGAGGGGGACGGCTGGCGCGAGGCCCTGTCCGAAACCACATTCCCGCGGGACATTGAAGGGTGGCACGCGGCGGTCGTCTTGGGCTTTGAAGGGAAGGACGCCACAATCGGGATTGAAGGCAAGACCGAGTTGGGCCGCATCCTTGGGGCCGACGTCAAATGGGCCCGCCCACGCGACAAAGAGGGCAACCTCGGAAGCCGCGCTTCTGATGTCGACAACCTACTGGATGTGGGCAATGTCGTGCATGTGCGCGCGCGCGACGACGGCACGTGGTCTTTGCGCCAAATTCCAAAGGTGCAGGGCGGCTTTATGGCGATGGACGTCAACACTGGCCGTGTCTTGGCGATGCAAGGCGGCTTTTCCTACCAGCATTCGGTCTTCAATCGCGCCACTCAGGCCACCCGTCAGCCTGGCTCCAGCTTTAAGCCATTCGTCTATGCCGCTGCATTGGATAGCGGCTTTGCGCCGAATACGATTGTCGTGGACGCGCCGATCGAGGTGAACACCCCGCAGGGCCTGTGGCGTCCGAAGAATGCGTCGAACCGCTTTTACGGACCATCGCCTGTGCGCACAGGGATTGAGCAGTCACGAAACCTGATGACCATTCGTCTTGCACAAGAAATTGGCATGGAAACTGTGGCAAGCTACGCCGAGCGTTTTGGCGTCTACGACGACATGAACCCGTTTTTGTCGAACGCCCTTGGCGCGCAGGAAACAACGCTGATGAAGATGGTCACCGCCTATGCAATGTTTGCCAATGGCGGTGAACGCGTCGAGCCGACCCTTGTGGACCGCGTCCAAGACCGTTGGGGGCGCACCGTCTATCGCCATGACACGCGCAGCTGCGATGACTGCCAGTTGGCCTCGCTTGATCCTAACTTTGCACCGGCGATCAATTCCAGCCGTGAACGGGTGATGGATGCGATTACTGCTTACCAATTGACTTCGATGATGCAGGGCGTTGTGGATCGCGGAACCGCGCGTAAAACGGTGAACCTGAATGTGCCAACTGCTGGCAAGACCGGCACCACAAATGACGCAAAAGATGTGTGGTTCGTGGGCTTCACTTCCAACATCGTGGCTGGATGTTTCATCGGCCATGACCGCCCAACAGCCCTTGGGCGTGGGGCAGGTGGCGGGACCACTTGTGGCCCTGTGTTCAATCGCTTCATGAAGAAAGCCACCGCCAAATACGGAGGGGGTAAATTTGATGTCCCTCCCGGTGGGTACTTCGTGAAAATCGACCGCTTTACCGGTGCAATCCTGCCCTCGGGTGCCAGTGGTGACCATGTCGTCGTTGAATATTTCCGTGACGGTGAGGAGCCTGAATACGGTATCAGCGCAATCATCGATGGTGGCTTTGCGATGGGGTCGAACCTGAACCTGTTCTCCCGCGGGGATAGCGATGTGACTGCGGTTCGTGAGGTCACGACCTCTACCGGCAAAAAGGCGATTATCCCGAAGAAAGCGAACTTCGGCACGCTTAGCGCTGGCGGGTTGTACTAGGCGTTGCGGCAGGGGTGGGGCAAGGTTCCTCATCCCTGTTTGACGCATGTGTCGCAAGGTTGCTTGCGCGACGGCTGGCTCTGGCCTATCACCTTGATCTAACCAAAATTGCAGGACTTTCCCCATGCGCGCAGACGCTCAAAACAACGTGGATGCCATTGAAAAATCACTGGCCTTGCTGCGCCAGCGTATGGATTGGGAAACAGCCGCCTACCGGTTGGAGGAGTTCAACGCACGGGTCGAGGACCCCAACCTTTGGGACGATGCGGATGCGGCGCAAAAACTGATGCGAGACCGCCAGTCTTTGGTCGATTCCATCGACAGCTACACCTCAATGAAGCAAGAGCTGGATGACAATGTCGAGCTGATTGAGTTGGGCGAAATGGAAGAGGACGAGGACGTCGTGGCGGAGGCCGAAGCGGGCCTTGTCACACTGAAAGATCGCGCCGCCGCCGCCGAGTTGGAAGCCCTGCTGAATGGCGAAGCGGATGCCAATGACACCTTTTTGGAAATCAACGCAGGTGCCGGTGGCACGGAAAGCTGTGACTGGGCCTCCATGCTGTCGCGAATGTACACCCGGTGGGCTGAAAAGCGTGGCTATAAGGTCGAACTGCAAGCGATGTCTGCGGGTGACGAGGCGGGGATCAAATCCGTGTCCTACAAGATCAGCGGACATAATGCCTATGGCTGGCTGAAATCCGAAAGTGGCGTGCATCGTTTGGTGCGAATTTCCCCTTTTGACAGCGCCGCCAAGAGGCACACCTCCTTCACGTCCGTTTGGGTCTATCCGGTGGTGGATGACAACATCGACATTGAAGTGAATCCGTCGGATATCCGCATCGACACCTACCGGTCTTCGGGGGCTGGCGGGCAGCACGTGAATACGACAGATTCGGCCGTACGTATCACGCATGAACCCACTGGCATTGTCGTGACCTCTTCCGAGAAGTCACAGCATCAGAACCGCGACATTGCCATGAAGGCCCTAAAATCTCGCCTGTACCAAATCGAGCTGGATCGCCGGAATGCCGCGATCAACGAAGCGCATGAGAACAAAGGGGATGCAGGCTGGGGAAACCAGATCCGCTCTTACGTGTTGCAGCCGTATCAAATGGTCAAAGATTTGCGCACAAACTTCGAGACCTCGGACACAAAGGGTGTCTTGGACGGGGATCTGGATGGCTTTATGGGCGCAACTTTGGCATTGGACGTCGCGGGAAAATCCCGCGCGGAAGCTCAAGCCGAAGACTAACTGCCGAAGCGCGGCTTTCCCCAAGCGCCGTAAACCGTCATAGCGACGGAGGCGAGGCAGACCAAGCAGGCGCCCCATGAGACCTTGATGAAGGCTGCATTAGAGGCGGCAGTGTGGCCCGGGTCTTGCATGATGACGCCAAAGCTGGCGGGTCCGTCAGCAGCGCCATAGCCGACTGCCACAACACTTCCCATGAAGGCCACGGCAATCAGGCTCGACATGCGGATCACCGCGTTGTTAATCCCCGAAGCAGTGCCGGTTGAATGCTTCGAGACCGCCCCCATGACCGAAGTCGACAGAGGGGCGACAAGCAATCCCATCCCGATGCCTTGCAAGCACATGGCAGGCATGACCGCGCCCCAGAAGTTTTGCGTCGGGATGACCAAGGCCAGAATTGCGTAGCCTGTCGCCAAAACCAAAGCCCCGGAGATCAGCAAGGGGCTGGGCCCAAACCGGTCGGCCAGACGCCCAGACACCCCAGACAGCAAGGCAATGAACACCGAAAGAGGGGCATAGGCCGCCGAGGTCGTAATTTCGGAGAGGCCCCAGCCTCCGACCACCAACATGGGCAGATACATCAGCACCGCAGAGAAAGAAAAATAGATACCGAAGGAGACAACATTGGCGATCGTAAACCGGCTGTTTTGAAACAGGGATAGGGGCACAATCGGGTTCGGGCTGCGCAACTCGATAAACACAAAAAGCACAAGCGAGGTGAGACCCGAGATCGCGTAGATAACATTGGTATGTGATATTCTCTCGCCGTGCTCGGCCCCGGTTAGCGCCCAAGCAATCAACCCCAAGCCCAGAACTGCAGCCAGCCCTCCGGGAACATCGATGCCGCGTTCGGGTTGGCTAGGGTCGTGATCGATCTTGGAGCAAAGCAAAAACAGCGCCAACAGCCCAAGTGGCAGGTTCACCGCAAATATCCAGCGCCAGATGTCCACATCCCCAAAGGTCAGCGCCACGCCGCCAATGATCGGCCCCAAAGCAGAGGTGACAGCCGCCGCCGCCGCCCATATCCCAATCGCTTTTCCGCGCTCTGCGGGGGGGTAGGCGCGGCTGATCACTGCCAATGATCCGGGAACCATAAAGGCCGCCCCCAATCCTTGAACTGCGCGCGCGACGATCAAAAAGTCGGCGTTCGGGGCAAAGGCACATGCCATTGACGCTGCGACAAACAAGGCGATGCCGCCGCCAAACACACGTGCCAAGCCAAAGCGATCCCCCGCGGAGCCCCCCACAAGGATAAGCGCGCTGAGCGAAAGCATATAAGCGTTGGAAACCCATTGCGCCTCAACAAGAGTTGCCCCGAGGGACATGCGCATGGCGGGGAGGGCAATGGCCACAATCGATCCGTCGATAAAGCCCAAAGCCGACGCCAGAATGGCGGCGGCAAGCAAATATCGGCGGTTCTCAGGTCGACACAGAGAAGACGCCTCCGGATCATGTTGGTCCAGAGGCGTGCTAACATCCATTAGCGCTTAGGCTTTTGGAGCGTCGCTGGACGGAGCTGCGGCTTTAGTAGGATTGGTTGCACCAGTGTTCAGCGGGTCGTCTTGGCGCTGAACCGAGCCTTCGAAATGTGCACCGCTCTCTATGGCGATTGTCTTGTGGATGATGTCACCCTCAACACGCGCAGTGGACGTCAGGCGAACCTTCAAGCCACGAACACGACCGATAACACGGCCATTGACCACAACATCGTCAGCAACGATCTCGCCTTTGATGACCGCAGTTTCGCCTACGGTGAGCAAATGCGCGCGAATGTCGCCCTCAACGTTGCCTTCCACCTGAATGTCGCCAGTTGTCTTCAGGTTACCTGTAATTGTCAGGTCAGTAGACAAAGTCGACGGCGGAGCCTTTGGGCGGGGCGCAGACGCCGAGAAATCGGGCTTAGGAGCCGCGCCGGAAGGGGCGGGTGCTGGCTTTGACGGAGCTGCCGGAGCACCATCCTCAGTTGGTTTTGCGTTTGGGTCGTTGATTTTGCTTTTAGAAAACATCGCGTCCTGCCTTGATATAGGTCATCGGGTTGACCGGAGTTCCGTTGAGACGGACCTCATAGTGAAGATGGGTGCCGGTGACACGTCCAGTAGCCCCCATATCACCGATACGATCGCCACGCGATACCTTTTGACCGACTTTTACACGAATAGTCGAGTTGTGTGCGTAACGGGTTTCAATGCCAAAGGCATGTTTGATCTTAACAAGTTTGCCGTAACCTGACTGCCAGCCCGCATGGCTGACAACCCCGTCAGCCGTTGCGTAGATGGGCGTGCCACGCGCGCCAGCAAAGTCGACACCTGCGTGCATACGGCGGCCAGCGCCTTTAGGATCCCTGCGGTATCCGAACGGGGATGTGAAGCGGAAGGCGGCCTTTACCGGCATGGAAATCGGGGATTTGTCAGCGGCAATGCGGAACAGGTTGATCCGGTCCAGCTCTTTCAACAAGCGATTCGCGCGTGTCGAGGTTTGATCGGTGACCGTGCCGCCGCCGGACGTTGACATCGTGGCAGGCAGCAGCGGGCCACCGGCGCCGGAATAGCCGCGACGGACCTCACGAAGGATGCTGTCTGTTGGCATGCCAGCCGCACGGAACATCTTATCTAGCGGCTCCAGCGATACGGTCACAGCTTCTTCCAAACGCGAGAAAATCTGATTGTTCCGGTCTTCATTCATTTTCAGGGTGAAGCGCAACTCTTCTGCGGCATCAATGGCGTCGCTGGCATCTTGAGCAATCTGGTCGCGTTCGGCGGCGGTCTGCTCAAGTGCTGCGGTCAGAAAGGCAACGGAGCCGTCGGAATTTCTTGCGCGTGCCAAAAGGGGGGCGTCAGGATTGTCGCCAGCATTCAGTTGCGCAGTAAGAATTTCGGTCTCATTGCGCGCCGCATCACGGTCTTTCATGGTTTTGCGCAAAGTTGTCTGGATAACCTCGATTCCGGTTTCCAATTCGTTCCGGCGGTCTTCCGAGGCCAGCAAGGAGGACTGCATTTCGGAAATTTGTTCAAGCGCCACATAGAAACGGGAATGCGCCGCAGAGGCCTCTTTGGCACGGTCGTCGCGCTCGTTGGAGAGGGCATTCAGGCGGGCTTCATAGATCGCGCGTTCACGTTGCGCCTGTTCACGGGCATTGCCGGAACTGATGGTATCCATCAAGAAAATGGCGGTGACAACGAAGGTCCAGCAGGCAATTACGGCGCCGCCAAGGATGATCCCAGCCTGCATGGTTGGACGCAAACGAATAAAGCGCGTGCCTTCTTCTGACTTCAGGAACAAACGTTGCTCAGGCAGCTTACGTTCAATAGCGTGATCTAAGGCACTGAAAAGGCGTGTTTTCACAGTTGTCGTCCCCGAATTTCCCAGTCGTACAGGCTGAAATGGGGTCCCCACCACCATGTCAGCTTGCATTGCTTAAACTTTGAACAAGAAATCCGCAACAATTAAGGGCTTATCAGTGGCGGCTTCTCACCGGATAACGCTCACACTGGCAGGTTTTTGCCGATCCACTGATCACCCTTGGGGTTGATCTACCAAAGGCCAGTAAAAATCAGGCGCGATACCAGCCTCTGCCCGTTTTTCTTCGTTGAAGGGGGGGCGGAGTTGCCCGTGGAAGTATTTGCGCACAAGCTGATGAAACGTCGGCGTAGGGTCAAGGTTTTCTCGACCACACAGGAAATGAAACCAGCGAGAGCCATAGGCCACATGCGCAACTTCTTCGGCGTAGATAACCTCTAGCGCTTCAACGGCGGCCGTGTCCTTGGCCTGTTTAAACAGCTTTATCATTCCCGGAGTGACATCCAGCCCGCGCGCCTCCAGAACCATGGGAACCACGGCCAAACGCCCCATGATATCATCCGCTGTATCGACAGCAGATGCCCACATCCCAGCATGGGCAGGGAGGGCGCCGTAATGGCTGCCGCGTTGTTGAAGACAGTCCTCCATCAGGTTGAAATGTTTGGATTCATCGTCCGCGGCTTGCACCCAGTCGTCGTAAAAACCAAGGGGGAAATCCACGTGGCCATAGCGGGCAATCACGTCCCAATGCAGGTCAACGGCGTTCAGCTCGATATGTGCGATGGCATGTAGCATCGCCGCACGCCCTTCAGGGGTTCCGGGTTTGCGGGTTGGCACGTCGCGGGGGGCCAAAAGTTCGGGCTGCGCGGGGCGTGCGGGGGTGTCGGGGGGCTGGGCTGAGCCAAGCGGAATTGCTTCCCCCGCCTTGCGCGCGTCTCGCCAAATCTGCGCAAACTGACGTGAGGCCGCCGTTTTCTGGATCGGATCCGCCGTGGTCAACACGGTCATCGCCATGTCGCGCAGGGTCATCGTCATTGCGATTTCACCGCGTCAAGCACCGCCTCAACATGATCCGCGACCCGAACCTTGCGCCATTCTTGCACAACAACACCGTCGCCGCCGATCAAAAAGGTAGAGCGCTCAATCCCCATGAACGTCTTGCCATACATGCTTTTCTCTTTCCAAACGCCGTATTGCTCACAGACGTCACTGTCGGCGTCGGAGGCCAAAATGACTTCCAAAGCGTGCTTTGCCCGAAAATTATCGTGCTTTTTAACGCTATCTTTGGATATCCCGATGATTTCGCAACCCGCATCCCTAAATGCTTGCATATGCTCAGTGAACCCAATGGCCTGTTTGGTGCATCCAGGTGTGTTATCCTTGGGGTAGAAATAGACAACGACCATCGAGGGGCGCAGCTTGGACAGGGTAATATTGTCGCCACCATCGCGTGGCAAAGTGAAGTCGGGGGCCATCTCGCCAACTTGTGTCATAGGGAATTGGTCCTTTGAGGTAGAATTGATGTGTCGCCAAGGGTAGGGCGCTATATGTAAAGATAAAGGCCCAAACGCAACCGCTTGCGGATGATGTGAAATGAAGAGGTGGCATGGCAGACGACGCCACGCAGATTGAGGACGATGTGCTTCCGGCAGAGGAAGAGCAAGAAGGGGAGGCTCGGGCCGAAGCTGACGCTGAGGGCATGGCCACAATGCCGCCCACACATCGGCACCACCATCATCGCCCGAAGCGCCGGTTATTTGCGGGGGTAATGTCAGCGCTTGGCATTTTGCTCACGGTGGTATTGGTCGTGGCTGTTTTGGCAGTGTGGTCGATATTGGGGCGCAGTGTTACCTTGCCGCAATGGGCCGTTGATAAAGTAGAGACCCAGTTGAACGCCGAATTCGTCTCGGAGCGCATTTCGCTAGAGACGATTTCCATTGGATTACGGGACGACGCCTACCGCCCCACGATCGATGTGACCGGTGTGGCTGTTTACAACAATGAAGACGCCCCGATCTTGGTGTTGCCCAATCTGCGCAGCAAACTTGATACCTCAGAGTTATTGCTGGGGCGGGTGAAGCTTGAAACGATCGAGCTGGAAGGCGCAGTTCTGGAATTGACCCGTGACAAAAACGGCCAGATCGAACTGGCGTTCGGGGCGCAGATGGGGGCTCAGCAGGTTGAAGCGGGGTCCATGGCCGATGTCTTACGCCAAATAGACCTATGGCTCGAAGAGCCGTGGATGAAGGAGCTGGAGGAGGCCAGTGCCGATAGTTTGACCATTCGCATGTCTGATGAACGCTCTGGCGAGGTGACCGCGGTTGAGCAAGGTGCGCTGAAGATTACCAACAGCGAACATGTTTTGGCGTTGAATGTCTCCTTCCAGCTGGATCAACCAAATGGACCACCCGCGCAGTTGTTCTTTGCGGCAGATAAGGCAAAAGGGGCCGACGGGGCGCGACTGGTTGGGAAATTCACAGATTTGCGCGCCCGCGATTTGGCCGCGCAGGTTGCCGCCTTGAACTTTCTGGAGGTTCTGGATGCACCGGCATCGGGCGCGCTGACGGCGGAAATCGACGAAACCGGCCAAATCGCCAGCCTCGCAGGCACGCTAGATTTGGCAAAGGGAGTATTGCGTCCAACCGAGCAGGCCAAGCCTGTGCCCTTCAACTCCGCGAAAAGCTATCTGCGCTACGAGGCGGCCACTGGGCGCTTGTTGTTTGATCAAATACTGCTCGATTCACCGCAAATGCGCCTCAACGCCACGGGCCACGCCGACTTGCGGGACTTTGTCGCTGGCATCCCCGAAACCTTGTTGGGACAATTGCGGTTCTCGGATGTTCGTCTGGCGCCTGAAGGGATGTTTGAGGCACCGGTGACCTTTGACGATGGCGCGCTGGATTTGCGATATAGCCCTAAAACTCTGGCTCTTGATATCGGTCAATTGGTGCTGCGCAATGAAGGCGCGGAGCTTGTGGCAAAGGGCGCAGTCAATGTGTTGCCCAAAGGTTGGGCGGTTTCGTTGGATGCAAGCATCGATGAGATCGAGCATCAGCAATTGATGGCCCTATGGCCTGAAAACGCAGTGAAACTGACGCGAAAATGGCTGACCGACAACATCCAAAGCGGGCGGATGAAAAATGCCCATGCAGCCCTTCGCATCGTACCAGAAGAACGCCCGTCCGCCGCTGTCAGCTTTGATTTCTCGGAAGCCAAGGTCAGATATCTGAAAACCTTACCCCCAGTGGAGAATGCCAGCGGTTACGCGTCGATATTGGGAAATGCGTTCAACTTGAGCCTGATGAAAGGACATGTCAGCGCCGGCGAGGCGGGGGTGCTGCAGGCGGGCGGGTCGGTGATGGAAATTCCCAACATGGTTGCGAAACCGGCTGTGGGCGTTTTTGACCTCACTTTGGAGGGCCCCGCCTCGGCGGCCCTTCATCTGTTGGATGAAAAACCGTTTGAGTTTTTGTCAAAGTCAGGGCTGACACCTGATGTTGCGACTGGCACGGCGACAATCTCGAGCCGGTTGACGGTGCCGCTCAAGAGAAAAGTGGAAATCAACGACGTGGGATATGTCGTGGCTGCTGATGTACGTGATGTGGTGTCGGATACTTTGGTCAACGGGCGCGCGCTTCGCTCGCCTAATATGGAGGTTCTGGCGGGTGGCGGAGATTTATCCATAAGCGGGCAAGGGACGATCGACGGAATACCAATGGATGTCGTCTGGTCGCGAAAAATTGGGGCCGGAACCGGCAAAACCAGCAAGGTCGCAGGCTCGATCGAACTATCGCCCCAGATGTTGGGTGTCTTCAACGTAGGCCTGCCCAAAGGCAGCGTGTCGGGCAGGGGGCGTGCCAATATGGACATTACCTTGGTGCAAGGCTCGGCACCGGCTGCGCGGTTGACCTCCAATCTGAAGGGCGTGGGCCTGAGTATCCCCGCCTTAGGTTGGAGCAAGCAGCGATCCGCAACCGGATCGATGGCCTTGGACCTCACCCTTGGAGATACGCCAAAGGTGAATAATGTCACGATAAATGCAGGCGGACTTCAAGCCAAAGGGGCGGTTACCTTGAAGCCCAACGGCGGCGGATTGGACCGAGCAGTGTTCAACCCGCTGAAGGTGGCAGGGAAGCTGAATTCGAAAGTGGATATCATCGGACGCGGTGGGAACCGACAGCCGCAGGTGGTGATCAAAGGGGGCACCATCGACATTCGTAAATTTGGTGTCACCACCGGCGGCAGCAGCGCCGCAGGACCGCCTTTGGAGTTCCAGCTGGACCGGCTGGTGGTGACCGACACGATAGCGTTGGACCAATTTCGTGGCAGCTTTCGCAACGACAAAGGGATTGACGGCACATTCACCGCGAACCTGAACGGCAAGGCCCCGATCAGCGGCACCGTTATCCCCACGGCCAAAGGCCCCGCGGTGCGTATCTTGTCCGACAACGGCGGGCGGGTGATTTCGGCGTCGGGGATATTCGAGAACGTGAACGGGGGCGACATGAGCCTCACTTTGCAGCCCAACGGAAAACCGGGGCAGTTTGAGGGCTCTTTGGAGATCAAGAACACGCGCGTAAAGAAGGCGCCTGCTTTGGCAGACCTATTGTCCGCTGTGAGCGTGATCGGCCTGCTTGAGCAACTTACCGGAGACGGCATTGTCTTTGCCACCACCGAAGCCCGCTTTTTGTTGACACCAAACGGGGTGACCTTGCGGCGCTCCTCGGCTGTTGGGCCGTCGATGGGGATCACTATGGACGGGGTCTTTAACACCAACACGCGGCGAATGGATATGCGCGGAGTGGTGTCCCCGATCTATGCGGTGAACGGGTTGTTCGGGGCGTTGTTCTCTCCGCGCAAAGGGGAGGGCTTGTTTGGCTTCAACTACACGCTTAAAGGCTCTGCGGATGGACCAAAGGTTGGGGTGAACCCGCTGTCGGTTCTAACACCTGGAATATTTCGCGAAATCTTCCGTCAGCCGCCGCCTAAGTTGAAAAATTGAGATCACCCCTATGAAACTTGCCGACTTCGACTTCGAGTTGCCCGAGAATTTGATTGCCACGCGCCCAGCGGTGCCGCGCAGCGCGTCTAAACTCTTGGTGGCCACGCCGGACCGTCTCGTCGACCGAAGTGTCACCGATTTGGTGGAATACCTTCGTGAGGGGGACCTTTTGGTGCTGAATGACACAAAGGTTATTCCCGCGCGCCTGTTCGGGCACCGTGACAGGGAAGGAAACCTGTCGAAAATGGAGGTGACGCTATTGTCGCCCACGCCGGAAGGGGCATGGCGGGCACTGGTGAAGCCATTGCGCAAGGTGCGCGATGGCGAGCTGATTACCTTTGCGGCAGGATTGGAAGCAGAGCTGGTCTCGCGTGCTGACGGGCAGGCATTATTGTCGTTTAACCGGCATGGGCAGGAATTTGACGATGCTTTGGCCTTGGCCGGTCAAATGCCGTTGCCCCCATATATCGCGGCAAAACGCGCGGCTGATGCACAAGATAAGACCGACTATCAAACGGTGTTTGCCAAAACGACGGGGGCGGTGGCGGCCCCGACGGCCTCGTTGCATTTCGACACGGCGCTTCTGGCGGCTTTGGAGACAAAAGGTGTCGAGTTTGCGCATGTCACCCTTCACGTAGGTGCAGGAACCTTCCTGCCGGTCAAAGTGGACGACGTTAAAACCCATAAGATGCACGCGGAATGGGGGCAGGTCACGGCAAAGGCTGCGGCGCAGATATCAAGGGCCAAAGAACAGGGGCGCCGCGTCATTCCGGTTGGAACCACTGCCTTGCGCCTGATCGAAAGTGCTGCGACCGCGCAGGGGCAAATAGCGCCGTGGCAGGGAGAGACCGAGATATTCATCTACCCCGGGTTTTCTTTCAAAATTGCCGATGCGTTGATGACCAATTTTCACCTGCCCAAATCGACCTTGATGATGTTGGTGTCGGCGCTGATGGGGCAGCACAGAATTCGCGAAATATATGACCATGCGATTGCGCAGGAATACCGGTTTTTCTCTTATGGGGATTCATCGTTGCTCTTGCCATAAAATTGGTGACGTATTTGGACTAATGTGGTCGTGGTTGACGGTTTCTTGACGTCAATGCTGGTCTAACTGGGGCGAATATTCCGCTCAATTTGAGATATTGGATTCGCGTTATGGTAGAAGTTCTGAAGTCCTCTTGGGCCTTGCTCTTGGGCATGATGCTGCTGATGGTTGGCAATGGCTTGCAAGGGTCGTTGATTGGCGTCAGGGGCGGCATTGAGGGTTTCAGCACCTTTGAGTTGGCGCTGATTACGTCAGGTTACTTTTTGGGGTTTCTTGGTGGGTCGCGCATGGCCCCGAATTTCATTCAACGCGTGGGGCACGTGCGCGTATTTGCGGCTTTGGCGTCCTTTATCTCTGCGGCCTTGATCCTGTATCCCGCAGTCACGCATCCAATTGCGTGGATTGTTTTGCGGGTTGTGATCGGGTTTTGCATCTCTGGGGTGTATGTAACGGCTGAAAGCTGGCTCAATAACTCCGCGTCAAACGAGACCCGCGGTCAGGCGCTGTCCCTTTACATGATCGTGCAGATGGGGGGCATTGTTGCGGCACAAGGGTTGCTGAATGTGGCCGATCCGGGTGGGTTTATCCTGTTTGTGATCCCCTCGGTGTTGGTCTCTATTTCCTTTGCGCCGATTTTACTGTCGGTTACGCCAACTCCGTCATTTGGGACAACGCGGCAATTGAGCTTTCGCGACCTGTATCGAATTTCCCCGCTTGGGGTGATTGGCATGTTCATGCTGGGCGGAGTGTTCTCGGCGCAGTTCGGGATGTCCGCGGTTTATGGAACGAATGCCGGATTTTCTGTCGCACAGATTTCGATCTTCGTGTCCTCGATTTTTGTCGGCGCCATGGTGCTGCAATTCCCCATCGGGTGGCTGTCGGACCGGATGGACCGACGGGTCTTGATCTTTATTGTGTCGGCGGTGGCCACATTGGCGGCTGCGATCGCTTGGGCCTTTGGCGCCTATTTCCCAGTTTTGCTGGGCTGCGCCTTTATGATCGGGGGCATGACAAACCCGCTATATGCGCTGCTGATCGCCTATACCAATGACTATCTGGAGCCAGACGATATGGCAGGCGCGTCAGGCGGGTTGTTGTTCATCAATGGCGTGGGGGCCATTGCGGGTCCGGTTTTGACAGGGTGGCTGATGACGCAATTTGGCGCGCAGGGCTTTTGGTTGATTATTCTGGTGACGATGTTGGCGACGACGCTTTACGCGGCCTTCCGCATGACGCAGCGCGTGTCTTTCTATGCAGAAGAAAACGACTATGAGGCCGTTCCATATGCGGCCGTGGGCCCAGGCTCGACGCCATTCATCGCCGAAGTGGCGCAAGAAGTATATGTTGAGGCCGCTGAAGAAATCGCTGAAGCCTCCGAGAGTGTTGCCGAAGAATCCCCAAGTTAAGGATGTGTTGGAAAAAGGCTTGCGGTCTTTGTTTTAGATTGTAACATTTTTATTAACACTTGGGGCAGCGGCACAGGAGGAATTGCCATGTCTACACCTGAAGAAGTTCTTAGCTTTTGGCTGGACGAGCAGGGGGAAAAGGGTTGGTACGCGGGAGGAGAGGCGCTTGACGCTGAAATCCGCGATCGGTTCGAGCCAGTTTGGCAGAATGCCATGCAGGGCGGACTGTCCATGTGGTTGACCTACCCAAGTGGAGTACTTGCATATATTATCCTTACAGATCAGTTCTCTAGGAACATGTTTAGAGGATCGGAAAAGGCTTTTGCATCTGACCGTCTGGCTCTTGCCGTCGCGAAAACCGCGATTTGCAAAAGATGGGATATGAAAATCGACGAGCCCGCGCGTCAGTTCTTCTACATGCCTCTCATGCACTCTGAATGCGTTTCTGATCAAGAGCGCTGCGTGCGGTTGTTTTTGACGCGTATGCCAGAGCACGGCGAGGGCAATTTGTTACACGCCAGAGCCCACCGAGAAGTGATCCGCCAGTTTGGGCGCTTCCCGTATCGAAATGTAGCGCTTGACCGGCGCACCACCTCGACCGAAAACGCCTATATCAATAGTGGCGGTTACGGGACAACTGTAGAATCCGTCAGGGCAGCAACCTAAGGATTCTAAATACGTGACCTTCAAATTACGCCAACTCATGGTGGCGGCCTGCTTCCTTCTGGCCGCCCCATCCGTGTCTTTTGCCGGAGCAAAGGACGACATTCTCGTTATTGGCGATAGCATGTTGGAGTGGCAGAGCTTCAAGCGCGCTTCGATTCCTCACGTTTTGGCGAAGAAGACCAAACGAAAGGTTGAAAACCGTGCGGCTTCAGGGGCCAAGCTGTTTTTGACCGGAGGCGAAGGCAACCCGCGCAGTGTAATTCCGTCGCAGTACACAAAAGGGGATTGGAATTGGGTGATCGTGAACGGCGGCGCCAATGACCTCTTTGTGAAATGTGGATGCAACCGATGCAATTCGGTGCTGGATAGGCTGATTTCGAAGGATGCCACAAAAGGGGTGTTGCCGGAGTTGGCGGATCGTATCCGTAAAGACGGACCCAAAGTGATTTTGCTGTCCTACTATCAAGGCAACGAGCGTCCCAATTTGTTCTCCAAATGCGAGCGTGTTGTGAAAGAATTAACCAACAGGCAGATAAAGCTGGCGCAGCGGTTAAACGGTGTGGAGCTGGTTCGCTCCAAGTTTGCAATCGACCCTTCGGATCGCAGTCACTTCGCCTTGGATGGCATCCATCTGTCACGAAAGGGCACGCATCGTGTTGGGGTTCTTCTTGCCCAATCGTTGAAACGGCTTGAAGCTGAAAAGCCCTAGAAGCCATGCGCCAAATGCATGGGGCGGCGGCGGAAACTTACGTTGCTTTATGTGGCGGTAAAAAGTAGTTTAACGCTAAACTATATTGAAAATGTCTCGGGAGTGAGAGAAAATGGCCGCTAAATCCTTCGATCTAATCGTCATTGGCGCAGGCCCAGGTGGCTATGTGGCTGCCATTCGTGGTGCGCAGCTTGGAATGAATGTCGCGATTATCGAGCGTGAAAACCTAGGCGGCATTTGCCTGAACTGGGGCTGTTTGCCGACGAAAGCGCTGCTGCGCTCTTCCGAAGTGTTCCACCTGATGGAGCGCGCCAAAGATTTCGGGTTGAAGGCCGATGGCATCAGCTATGACCTTGACGCCGTTGTCAGTCGGTCGCGGGGCGTGGCCAAGCAGCTTGCGGGTGGCGTCAGTCACTTGATGAAAAAGAACAAAATCACAACCATTATGGGCGAAGCAACTCTTCCCGCCAAAGGGAAGGTGTCCGTTAAAACCGACAAAGGCACAGAGGAACTAACAGCCAAGAATATCATTCTTGCGACCGGCGCGCGGGCTCGTGAGCTTCCAGGTCTAGAGGCTGACGGCGATCTGGTCTGGACATACCGCCACGCACTTACGCCACCACGGATGCCCAAAAAGTTGCTGGTTATTGGGTCGGGGGCTATCGGCATCGAGTTCGCCAGCTTCTATAACACCTTGGGTTGCGACACGACGGTCGTCGAAGTCATGGACCGCGTGCTGCCGGTTGAAGACGCAGAGATTTCTGCCTTTGCCAAGAAACAGTTCGTCAAACAGGGCATGAAGATCATGGAGAACACCATGGTTAAAAAGCTGGACCGCGGCAAAGGCAAGGTGACGGCCCATATCGAGACCAAAGGGAAGGTCGAGACGGCCGAATTCGACACTGTGATTTCGGCGGTGGGCATTGTGGGCAATGTGGAAGGTCTTGGCTTGGAAGCCTTGGGTGTCAAGATTGACCGCACCCATGTCGTCGTCGACGACCACTGCCGTACCGGCGTCGAAGGGCTGTATGCCATTGGGGATATCGCGGGTGCTCCGTGGTTGGCACATAAGGCGTCGCATGAGGGGGTGATGGTTGCCGAATTCATTTCCGGCAAGAAAGATGTCCATCCCGTGCGCCCGGAAAGCATTGCTGGCTGTACCTATTGTCACCCGCAGGTGGCCTCGGTCGGCTTCACAGAAGAACAAGCGAAAGAGGCGGGATACAAAGTAAAAGTGGGCCGCTTCCCCTTCATTGGGAACGGTAAGGCCATCGCGTTGGGTGATCCAGAGGGCATGGTCAAAACCATTTTCGACGAAAAAACCGGAGAGCTACTAGGCGCGCATATGGTCGGTGCAGAAGTCACCGAGCTGATCCAAGGCTATGTGATCGGCCGCACATTGGAGACCACGGAAGAAGACCTGATGAACACGGTTTTCCCACATCCCACACTGTCAGAGATGATGCATGAATCGGTGCTGGACGCCTATGGTCGTGCGCTTCACTTCTAGCGTGGTTTGACCGAAAGGGGCCGCTTTCGCTGCGCTTGAAACTTTCGATGGCGCGCGAGGAAACTTGTGCGCCATTCGTCACCGAATATGCCGATTGACGCCGTTCCCTTACCAGCGCATGACTTCACCAATGACACCTCATAGAACAAATTGGGTCCTCGTATTCGTCTTGCTTTTGGCTGGATTGTTTGCTGCGGCCCAGTTTGGCAAGCTGGCGCTGACATTGTCGGAACTGCGCTCCCTCTATCCAGAGGGCGGGGCGTTTGTGCCTGTGTTGATTTCCATTGTTGGTATCGTTGGTATCGCTTTGGGGGCCGTCGCCGGATCTGTCGTCGCACGCATTGGTATTGCGCGGGCTTTGATCATAGCGCTGGTCTGGGGGGGCGTGATGTCTCTCTTGGAAGCAACTCTGCCAAATATATATGTTTTTTCGGTCTTTAGAGCCTTGGAAGGTCTTTCTCATCTCGCGATTGTGGTGGCGGCCCCCACGATGATGGCAAGTATCTCTACGCTGGAAGACAGACCCGTGGTCATGGCGATTTGGGCGTCATTTTTTGGGATGTCTATGGCGGTTCTGGCGGTGCTGCTGCCGTATCTCCTTGCGTATAACGGGTTGTCGGCGGTGTTTGTGGCACATGGGACGGGGATGTTTGTCATCGCGGCCATTCTGTATCCCCTGCTGCCGGCGCAACGCATCACTTCGCCGGTTCCTGTGCATTATTTGGCGGAACACCGCGAAATCTATAGCAACCCACGCCTGTTGATCGCAGGGGCAGGCTTCGTTTGGTACACGATCCTCTACATTTCCTTACTGGCGATCCTGCCGGACGCCTTGGGTCTATCGGTTTGGGTGGTGACGACGCTGCCATTGATCAGCATCGCAGGGACATTGTTCGGGGGCTATCTGGGAAAACGTATTCCTCCAGATCGTTTGGTTGCAATAGGGTTCACCGCCACGATTGTCGCCAGTGCTATCGTTTATCTGACCAGTCCGGCGCTTTGGTCGTTGTTCGGGCTGTTCTTGGTGATGTCTTTGATCCCGGCTGCGTCCTTTGCTGCGATTGCATATTTCAACGACAGCCCAACCGATCGCGCGCGCGCCACCGGCGGCATCGCCCAGCTTGGGAATATTGGGACGACCTTCGGTACGCCCTTATTCGCGTTGGCCTATGATCAAGCGGGGCTGGGCGGGGTTTGTGTGCTCATGTCGCTGTTTTGCACATTGGGATTCATTTTTACGCGGGTTTTGCGGGCGAAGATCAAATAAATTTGTAGATGTTCGCTTAATGTTCTGATAACCGATTGGAACCTTCCGCCAGACGGCTTATGTGTGGCGCAATGCATCTGGGATGGACACTATGGCCGAGTTGAAGAACATCGAAGTGCGCGGCGCGCGCGAACATAATCTCAAAAGCATCGACGTGGATATTCCGCGCGACCAACTTGTGGTTATCACGGGCTTGTCCGGCTCTGGAAAGTCGTCTTTGGCCTTCGACACGATCTATGCCGAGGGGCAGCGTCGCTATGTGGAATCATTGTCGGCCTATGCGCGCCAATTCCTTGATATGATGCAAAAACCGGATGTGGATCACATATCCGGCCTGTCACCTGCGATTTCGATTGAGCAAAAGACCACCTCCAAGAACCCACGCTCCACGGTGGGGACAGTCACCGAAATTTACGACTATATGCGCCTGCTGTTTGCACGCATTGGAACGCCCTATAGTCCCGCAACGGGAAAGCCCATTGAGGCGCAGCAAGTCCAAGACATGGTTGACCGGATCATGGCGATGGAGGAGGGGACGCGTGGCTACCTTTTGGCCCCGATCATCCGTGATCGCAAAGGCGAGTACCGCAAGGAATTCCAAGAACTGGCCAAATCCGGCTTTCAGCGGGTGAAGGTGGATGGTGCGTTCTACGAGCTCGAGAATGCACCGACATTGGACAAGAAGTTTCGCCATGACATTGATGTGGTCGTGGACCGGATCGTGGTGCGCGAAGGGCTGGAAACCCGTCTGGCAGACAGCTTGCGCACGGCGCTGGATCTGGCCGACGGCATTGCCATTTTGGAGACCGCCCCCAAGGAAGGCGAGCCGGAGCGCATCACATTCTCCGAGAAATTTGCCTGTCCGGTATCAGGGTTCACCATCCCCGAGATCGAGCCGCGTCTGTTCTCGTTCAATGCCCCTTTCGGAGCCTGCCCCGAATGCGACGGGCTTGGGGTCGAGTTGTTCTTTGACGAACGCCTCGTGGTGCCCGATCAAAGCCTGAAACTTTACGACGGCGCTTTGGCCCCATGGCGCAAAGGAAAAAGCCCCTATTTCTTGCAAACCATCGAGGCAATTGCGGATCACTATGAGTTCGACAAAAACACCCCTTGGAAAGATCTTGATGCACATGTGAAGCAAGTGTTCCTTTATGGCTCGGGGGACGATGAAATCCCCTTCCGCTATGATGAGGCTGGGCGGGTGTACCAAGTGACGCGCAGTTTTGAGGGGGTGATCCCCAATATGGAACGCCGCTACCGCGAGACAGACAGCAACTGGATTCGCGAAGAATTTGAACGCTATCAGAACAACCGCAAATGTGGCGTGTGCGATGGGTATCGCCTGCGCGCAGAGGCCTTGGCGGTCAAAATTGCAGATCTTCACGCGGGCCAAGTCGTCGAGATGTCGATCAAAGAGGCCTTCGATTGGTGCGACGCCGTTCCGCAAACCCTGACCAAGCAAAAGAACGAGATCGCGAAAGCAATTCTCAAGGAAATTCGCGAACGTTTAGGCTTCTTGAATAATGTGGGCCTTGAGTATTTGACCTTGTCGCGCAACGCTGGCACGTTGTCCGGCGGGGAAAGCCAGCGCATCCGGCTGGCGTCCCAGATCGGCTCGGGGCTGACGGGGGTTCTTTATGTGCTGGATGAGCCATCAATTGGCCTGCATCAGCGGGACAATGACCGGCTTTTGACCACGCTAAAAAACCTGCGCGACCAAGGCAATACCGTGATCGTGGTGGAACATGACGAGGAAGCCATTCGCGAGGCGGACTACGTCTTTGACATTGGACCTGGCGCAGGGGTGCATGGGGGGCAAGTGGTCTCGCAGGGGACACCTGCCGAAGTTGCCGCAAGCGGCTCGATCACCGGTGACTATCTGACCGGCGTACGCGAAATTCCTTTTAGCGCCAAGCGGCGCAAGGGCAACAAAAAGAAGCTGACGGTTGTGAAAGCTTCGGGCAATAACCTGCAAAATGTGACCGTGGATTTCCCATTGGGCAAATTCGTCTGCGTCACGGGGGTTTCGGGCGGGGGCAAGTCTACGCTGACCATCGAGACATTGTTTAAGACCGCGTCGATGACTTTGAACGGCGCACGCCAAACGCCAGCGCCCTGCGAGACGATCAAAGGTCTAGAGCACCTAGATAAGGTGATCGACATTGACCAGCGCGCCATCGGGCGCACGCCGCGCTCCAACCCTGCGACATATACTGGCGCCTTTACCCCGATCCGCGATTGGTTCGCCGGCATGCCGGAATCCAAGGCGCGGGGTTACAAACCCGGGCGGTTTAGCTTCAACGTCAAGGGCGGGCGCTGCGAGGCCTGTCAGGGCGACGGTGTGATCAAGATCGAGATGCATTTCCTGCCGGATGTCTATGTGGAATGCGAAACCTGCAAAGGCGCGCGCTACAACCGCGAAACGCTGGAGGTGCGGTTCAAAGGCAAATCCATCGCGGATGTGCTGAACATGACCGTGGAAGACGCGCAAGAATTCTTCAAGGCGGTGCCGTCTATCCGTGAGAAGATGGATGCGTTGATGCGTGTGGGCTTGGGCTACATCAAGGTAGGGCAGCAAGCGACGACCTTGTCGGGCGGCGAGGCGCAGCGGGTGAAACTCTCCAAGGAATTGGCGAAGCGCTCTACGGGCCGCACGCTGTATATCCTAGATGAGCCGACAACCGGTTTGCACTTTGAGGACGTCAAAAAGCTGCTCGAAGTGCTGCATGAGCTGGTAGACCAAGGCAACACCGTGGTGGTGATTGAGCACAACCTCGACGTGGTGAAAACGGCTGACCACATCATCGACATCGGCCCCGAAGGCGGGGACGGCGGCGGTACAGTTGTGGCAACGGGCACGCCCGAAAAAGTCGCGGAGGTGGAGGGGTCCTATACCGGCTACTATCTCAAGCCGATGCTGGAGCCGAAGAAACCGTTGAAAGGTGCTACGAAGAAAGAAGTGGCAGCTGAATGAGCTTTGAGGTTCTTAATAAGCTAGCGTTTGCGCTTTTTGCAGTGCTGTCAGGGATTCTTCTGTTCTTGCCCGAAGTGATTTTCTGGTTGTTTGGCATTGAGGGCAGCGCATCCTCAGAATTCATGATGAGGCGGGCCGCCATTTTGTTCATGAGCCTGTCGGTTTTGGCCTTTGTCACATCCGAAACCGAAAACGACGAGATGCGTCAGGTGGTGTCGTTGACCTTTGCCGTGGCGCTATTGGGAATGGCTGCAATGGGTTTGTTCGAATTGCTTCGCGGGGACGCAGGACTCGGTATCCTGCTGGCTGTCGTGGTTGAGGTGATCGCGGGCTTCTACTACATCAGGTTTTGGCGAGACTGAGCCAAAAGCCCCTCAATCCGCCAAGACCGTTTTGATCTCCGCCCCAGCCTCAAGGGTTTTATGAACGGGGCATTTATCGGCTATTTCCAGCAAACGGTTGCGCTGCTCTTGGTCCAGATCACCCTCTAGGTGAATTTCGCGGTTGAAGCGGTCGATCTTGGACGGCCCGCCCGCATCTTGGGCATGCATCGCGTTATGTGTTACATCCACCCACACGCGGGTCAGGGGCCATTTCTTGCGGCGTGCATACATCCGGATGGTCATGGACGTGCAGGCCCCAAGGCCGGATGCCAGCAACCCATAGGGGGACATACCGCGATTGGTGCCGCCATAGGCCAAGGGTTCATCTGCTTGGACGTGATGTTTCGGGCCAGCGTTGATATCTTGCAAAAAGCCATTCGGGTCGGCTTCCGAAACTCGGACGACGCCTTCCGGCGCACCGATCGGCGGGGCAGGGGGACGAAGGTCCAAATCTTTGGAGGCCCATCCCGCGATTACCGTGGCCACATATTCGGCATCTTGCGCCCGCGAGATCAAATGGTCAGCATGGCACAGCGTGACGAAGCTTTTGGGATGTTTGGCGGTTTGGAAGATTTGAGCAGCATTGTCGATGCTTACGGTATCGTCCAGCGGCGCATGTAGAACCAATAGGGATTTTCCCAGATTGTGGATCGAGGACGCAAGGTTCTCGGCGGCGACGTCATCGACAAAATCACGCCCGATGCGAATAGGGCGCCCCCCCAGCATGACCTCACCCACCCCATTGGCTTTGATGTCACCAAGGGCGTTGTGAAAATTATGCGTCACATGATCGGGATCGAAGGGCGCGCCGATGGTCACGACGGCCTTTGCGGACTCGATTTGCGGGGCGGCTTTCAAGATCGCGGCCCCACCGAGGGAGTGGCCGATCAACAGTTGCGGGGCCATGTCAATGCTGCTCAGATGGTCTGCCGCAAGAAGCAGGTCATTGACGTTGGAGGTAAACGTGGTGTTCTCAAACTCTCCGTCGGAGTGACCAAGGCCGGTAAAGTCAAACCGCATCACCGCGATCCCCATGCCTGCAAGTCGCGCAGAGATACGTTTGGCCGCGGCAATATCTTTGGAGCACGTAAAGCAATGCGCGAAAAGCGCGGTCGCCAAATGAGGTCCTTCCGGCATATCCAACCGCGCGGCCAATGTCGCACCGGAATGTCCGGTGAAGTCTATACGTTCAATGCCCATGGGTTTAGGCTCCTGCTCGAATTGCTTATCTATAGGAATGGGCCTGTTGCGCGTATCAAACAAGGATAAGGACGCCATTGTCACGGCAAGGTGAGCACTTGTGTCAGCTTTCGCCCAACAATGCCGCATCAAATGGATATTTCGTGAGATTTTCGTAACCACTATCGGTAATCAGCACCTGATCCTCCAATTTTATGGAAAAGGCTCCGCCAACTTCGCCGACCAAGGCTTCGACGCAAATGGTCATGCCTGATTTCAGTTCGTGATCGAAGGCTCCTTCCACATGTTTGTCGGGGTAGGCGACCAATGGCCATTCGTCACACAGACCTACCCCATGCATCAGGCAGCCGTATTTTTGCCTTTGGTATTTGTCGTGCAACCTATGGGTGTTGGCTGATAACGCGTTAATACTGACCCCCGGTCGCAGCATGTCCATATTGGTCTGGATATGCTCCACAGCGTGTTTCATCGCCTCAACCATATCGCGGGGAGGGGAGGCATCCCCGATCCACCACGTTCGAGAAATGTCACAGCAGATACCATATGGTCCGATCAAGTCCGTATCAAACGCCAAGATTTCGTTGTTTTGCAAAAGGCGCGGGCCGCATTCTTGAAACCACGGGTTGGTTCGCGGGCCCGAACTCAAGAGCCGCGTTTCAATCCATTCGCCGCCCCGCCGGATGTTTTCGGCATGTAGAACCGCCCAAACGTCATCTTCCGACACGGCGCCACTTGGGCCATTGCCGCGAGCGAAGTCTTCCATGACATACATGGCTTCTTCGCAAGCGTGGCAGGCGGCGCGCATGGCCAAAATCTCGTCTGGGCCTTTGACGGATCTGGCGTGTTCGGTCACTTCCTCGCCTTCGTGAACCTCGAAGCCGCGCGCTTCCAAAGCCCTGAGCCCCGCAACCATGATCTTATCCACCGCGAGGCGCTTGCTGCCGCCATGATCACGCATCAGGTCTTCCACTTCGGCGGCGAATTGCGATGCGGCCTGCTGGGTTTTATCGCCATTTGAGAAATAGAACATCGACGCCCCACTGCGCTGTTCTCGGACCAAGGGGTTGAACTCGGACAGGAAGGGCGAGTTCTTGTAGTCCCAGATCACCATGTAGCCATCAGCGCACAACAGCACGGCGCGAAACGGGTTGTGGGTGTTCCAAAGCTGCATATTTGTGCTGTCGGTGGCGTAGCGAATGTTCAACGGGTCAAACATCAAAAGCCCGCCAAGGTCGCGATCAATGATATGTTGCGTCAGCCGCTTCCAGCGATAGGTCCGCATTCGCTCTAGATTGGGCAGTGTCAGACCTGCTGCTTCCCACTCACCATACGCCAGCGCCGTTGGCCCGATCTCCACCCGATCATTGTCATTCAGGTTCCCATCCCCCAAATATGCGCCTTTGTTCGGATCGATTTTGCGGGTGTCGCTGTAATGCTCTTTCATCGTTGATCTCCTTGATAAGGAGAGTGTGAGCAGGACCCCAAGGGACTGCTGTATCAAAAACGTCATGGATCATGTCGAATTTGGATGGTTAAAAGGCAACAGGCATATGGCGGGTTTATTCACCTTCGCAAAGATATGCCCACATAGAAGGGGACCCCATGAGTGATGTGAAGACGCAATACGAGGCATTTCCCTACCCTCAGCGCGACCCGCGCGACGAGAAAAAGCGACTGATCTCAGGGTCCCCATCACATCCGCTGGAGATGGATCACCATCTGTTTGGAGGGATGCGTGATTGGTCCGCTACGACAAGAATACTTGTCGCCGGAGGGGGAACAGGCGATGCGCTTATTCAACTGGCGCAGGTTTTGACGACGGCGAAGAAGGCCTATGAAATTACCTATATCGATCTGTCCAGCGCCTCGCGGGAGATCGCGGAGGCGCGCGCCAAGATGCGCGGGCTAACGGGAATTACCTTCATCTCGGGCAGTTTGTTGGATGCCGCGAAATACGGGCCCTTTGACTATATTGACTGTTGTGGGGTGCTGCATCACCTGCCGGATCCACAGGCTGGATTTGACGCGCTGTCTGCGGCCCTTCACCCAGACGGCGGGATCGGGGTGATGGTATATGCACCCTATGGGCGCACAGGGGTCTACCCGCTGCAAGAGGCCTTCGGCGCGTTAACCAAAGGCCTGCCTCCCGAGGATCAATTGAAAATGGCCAAATCCGTCTTTGCGGCTTTGCCCGACAATCACCCGTTCAAGCGAAACCCGCATTTGGTGGACCACAAACAAAGCGACGCGGGCTTTTACGACCTTTTGTTGCACTCGCAAGATCGCCCCTATGGGATTGATCAGCTTCTAGAGGCGCTAGATCAGTCGGGTTTGCAGTTTGCAGGGGTGCCGCAACCCTATCTTTACGATCTTCGCCGCTTTGCGGCACGCTCTGACGCGCTGGATGATGCGGCCGCTATGGCCTTGGCCGAAAAACTGGATGGCACGATCAAGACCCATGTTGTCTATGCACGCCCCAAAAGTGCGGCTATGCGGACGGCGGGGCAAACTGGGCGCGCGATCCCACATCTCAAAGGCATGAATGCAAGGGCTTTGGCAAAGGCGGTGGTCGCAAAGGGCGCCATTCCGGTGACGTTGAACGGGGTGACGCATCAGGTCGAAATCGCCAAAGCGGCGGCCCCGATATTGGCGGGTGTGGATGGCCGTCGAGATTTGGCGACTTTGCAAAAAGGGGCGGGTCTGGATCCACTGGCTTGGGCGGCAATATGGCCAAAGGCATCGCGCAGTTTGGAGCAATTTGGCCTGCTGCTCTACTCGCGCTTGTTGGCGTAAAATCCACATAATTTCCATTTAGGAAACAATCCTGTGGTGCAAATGGGATTGGCTTGGTATCTTGGTCCCATTCATTCATTGCAGGATCGAGCGATTACATGGCCAGTAAACCAACACCGACCAAAACCAAAAAGACAAAACGTTCGACCACACGCGCCGCGAGTACCACACCCAAGGCGGCTGCCAAAAAGAGCGCCCCCAAAGCGACAGTGGTCTCAACTAAGAAACCTGAGGGCAAATCCATTGATGCCGCGGCACCCACAAGTGCAAAAGTCGACGCCCCCGAGCTGACCAAAAAGGAAATGGTTGAGCGCATGGTCTCGAACACAGGCATGAAAAAAGGGGAAGCCCGCCGTGCTTTGGAAGCCAGCATGGAAGCCTTGGGGCAAGCCCTGCGCGAAGGATACAACCTGTCTTTGGCCCCCTTGGGCAAGATCAAAATCGCGCGCACGAAGGACACACCAAACGGCAAGATGGTTGTTTTGCGGACCAAATTGAAAGATCCGGTGGCCTCGGTCCCAAAGGATCCAATGTCTGAGGCGGCCGAGTAACCTCGCCTTCTTGTCCCTACACAAATGAATAGTTTATTTTAACGTGCCCAGCGATATCGCGTTGGGCACGTTTTTCGTTTATGAGGCGCCGCATGACTGTATTTACCCCCCCAGAGCTATTTGTTTTGCGACATGGCGAAACAGAATGGAACGCATCAGGCCGGATGCAAGGACGGCTCCATTCCCCGCTGACGCCCAAAGGGGTTACGCAAGCCCATGCGCAAAGTCGCATTCTGTCCGATGTGGACCTGACGGGCGTGGATATCATTTCCAGCCCGCAAACTCGGGCTTTGCACACCGCTGTGGAAGTTTTTGCACGAACTGCAGCACAGATTCGAACCGATGAACGCCTGTGCGAGATTGATGCAGGGGCATGGCAGGGGCGATTGCGCGATGAGTTGCAGATAACAGGGGACCCCAAGCAGACCGAGGATGGTCCCTTGGCGTTCTATGAGCAGGCAGAGGGCGGAGAAGGCTTTGCCGCACTGCGGGCGCGATGCGAAGGGTTTCTGAGTGATCTCTCTGGCCCCGCAGTCCTTGTTACACACGGTATAGCCTCGCGAATGTTGCGCGTCGTGGCCTTGGGATTAACCGATGACGCCATGGTTGATTTGCCCGGAGGGCAGGGCGTCGTGTTCCATTTGAAGGACGGGGTACAACGCGTTCTAAAATAAATTTGCAAGAACGTGAAAAGAGCCGCGATTTGGGGTTGCAGACGTCCCATGATATCCGGTATCTGATCGCCAGTCGGGTCGTTAGCTCAGTTGGTAGAGCGCTTCGTTTACACCGAAGATGTCGGGAGTTCGAGCCTCTCACGACCCACCATTTACCCTGATCACAGTTACATACCAACGCAATCGTCCCGAGATGGCTGTGACTGCTTGCAGTCAGGTTGTGAACCCGTGCGGTTGGCGCGATATCCATATTCTGCCGGTAAAACCGTGTGATTTCGGGCCGGATTTCGAAGAAATGTAAAATAGTTCAAATCAGGCCATATCGCCGCTTGACGGGGGGCAGGTGGGGACATAATACCAGCCCACGCCTGAGGGTTCAGGCGTGCAGCGGGCGGTTGTAGCTCAGTTGGTTAGAGTACCGGCCTGTCACGCCGGGGGTCGCGGGTTCGAGTCCCGTCAACCGCGCCA
>NZ_CANKWO010000005.1 GCF_947487515.1 uncultured Litoreibacter sp.
GATGGTGCCCGTGTTGGTCGTGGTCGCCGCGGCGTTGGTGTTCTGCACCAAGCTCGCAATTGTGCCCGCGTTGGTCACGTCACCGCTGTTGGTCACCGCACCTGCTGTGCCAGCCAGAACGTTGAGATCACCCGCGTTGGAAGACACGGTGCCCAAAGTGCCAGAGCTGTTCACGGTCGAGCCCGCAAGCGTCGTCGTGTCGCCGGTTACCGTGCCGCCTGTGCCAACAGTGGTAGTGCCAGCGCTCAAAGCAAGGCTCGCCACAGTGGCAGAACCGCCGCCTGCGTCGCCCACAACTGTTGTGCCAGAAGACGTCACCGCCCCTGTGCCAGCTGCAGCAGTCGCATTCACGTTCAGCGTACCACCCGCGTTATCCAACGCGCCCGCGGTGCCACCGTTAATGTTGGTGATGCCGTCAGATGTTGTGTTCACTGCACCCAAAGTACCGGCGCTGTTAAAGAACGCCGTCCCCGGCACCCCGTCGCCCACGGTGGTCAGCCCGCCGATTGTACCGTTCGCCTCGACAGCCAACACACCAGCATTCAACGTCGCTGCGCCAAGGATCGAAGCCGTACCGCCGCCAGCGCCTAGCGTCGTGTTGGAGCCGGAATTCGCTTGGAAGCTCCCCACAGTGCCTGCGTTGATGTTTACAAGGCTGTCGCTCTCGGTGATCAGCTGGCCAGTGACGGTGCCTGAAGTGTTCACGATGGTCGAGTTCGCTCCGTCAATTGCGTCGCCTGCCAGCAGGTTGCCGCCAATGACACCGTTGGTGCCGACAACCAGAGTCCCGTCGTTGATCGTGACGTTGTTGGTCACAGTCGCCGTCGCGGCAGCGTTACCAATGGAGCTGTTGCCGTCCGACTGGGTCAGACTGTCAACTGTGCCGCCATTGATATTGGCTGAAGCCGCGTTGGTGATCGCCCCCGTGCCCGTGGCGTTTGTTCCGGTAACAAGCAGTGTACCGTTGGTCGCAACATCCAGCGCGCCAGTCTGGCCGCCATTGATAGTTGTAGAACCGTTCGCCAAAGTGTTCACGGCTGCCAATGTACCGGTCGATGTGACCGTCCCAGAGTTGTTGATTGTCTGGGTCAAATTGCCGTTGGCTGTGTTGTTGATCGTGGCATCCGCCGCGTTGACCAATGTCGTCGCCGTTGTGGTGATTGTGCCGTCGTTGTTGATCGTACCAAAGGCGTTGTTGTTCAAAACATCCGTTTCCAGAGTTGCACCATTCCCGATGTTAATCGTGGATGCTGTACCCGCTCCGGTCCCTTGGTTGTTCACGGTCAAACCGGTGTCCCCGAAAGTTGTGCCATCTGCGATGGTGATTGTACCACCGCCCACCAGCGCGCCCGCAGCACCAGCCGCAGCGCCCACGCCGTCGGAGCCGTTGTTCAACAAGGTGGATCCTGCAAGGTTCACGTCAGATCCGGCAGCACCTGTCGTCGAGATGGTGCCAGTGTTGTTGATCGCACCGGCAACATTGAACGTGCCGTTGCCTTGGAAGTCGACCGTGCCGGTCGCGTTGTTGTTGTAGTTGCCGAGGTTCTCTTGAAGGTTGCCGCCATCCAGCACAACAACCGCCGCGTTGTTGTCTGTTGTGTTTCCGGTGCCGACCAAAGAGCCGCCCACTGTGATGGTGCCGGCTTCATTCGTGATGCTGCCCGCGGTCAAGGTTGCCCCTGTGCCAATGCTGGTTGTCCCGTTGTTGGTGAACTGACCAACGTTGTTGCCATTGGTCGTAGGCCCTGTCTGAGCAGGGTCAACCGTCACGGCCGCATTGTCTGCCAGCACCAAAGTGCCGTTATTGTCCAGCGAGCGCACGTTTGTGACTGCCACACCGGTCTCTACAGTCAGGCCATCACCACCAGCTGTCGTGCTGGAGTCGTTGGTAATGTCAAAGCCCGCCGCGTCAACGTTGGAAACCACATCAGTGTCACCCATTGCAGCAACCGTCAGGTTGCCCGTCAGGTCAGCCGCGAGGTCTTGAATACCCGCGTTGGAGATGTTGCCGTTCAAGGTAACACCAGACCCCACGTTGGAATTCGTTCCCAAAACGATATTAGCCGCATTCACGGTCAATCCACCGGCAGTCGTGGCGTCGGTCAGATTGGCATCATTGTTAAACGTGCCATCCCCGCTGCCTGCTATCCCAGTACCGTTCACGTTCACCACCAATGGTCCTGCAACGGCAGATGTCGTGATCGTCCCGCCGTTCACATTGGTCAGATTGCCGTTGATCTCGGTGTTCGCACCGATCTCGAACGTGGCTGTTGCCCCGTCGACCAACACCGCGTCACCCGTCATGCCAACGGTCCCGAAGGTACCACCATTGGCGACAATTGTGCTGCCAGCAGAATTCACCGACGTAACGCCGCCAATAGTACCACCGGTATTGTTGGAGAATGTCCCACCAGTGTTGGTCAGATTTCCACCAATCGAAGCAGAGTTGCTACCACCGGCTGTCGTCAGGTTTCCAGTGATAGACCCTGTGTTCGCAGTTGTGCCCGTGTTGGTCAGACTACCATTGATGGTGCCCGAGTTCGTCGAGGCCCCAGCAGCACTATGGGTGTTGCCAGTTGTCGTACCGATTGTGCCACCAGTATTGGTCAGGGCGCCGCCCGAGGCCACATTGCCGGTGATGATGTTGGTGTTCGTCGTGTCGCCGCCAGTGGTCAGGTTGCCGGTGATCGTGCCGGTGTTGCTCGCCGTGCCGCCAGCCGTGTGGGTTACGCCTTCGGTGGACATAGCCGTCCCGATGGTGCCGCCGCCAGAGTTGTCGATGTTGCCAGCGATAACCGCCGTGCCACCAACCGCGCCGCCGGTGGATTGGTCAAGGTTACCACCCGCAGTCGTCGTCGCATTGCCAGTGATCGAGCCGCCATTGTTCGTCAGGTTACCCGCCGCATCAACGTCGCCGTTTACGGTGCCTGTGCTGTTGTCGACAGTGCTGCCGCCCGTCAGGTTGCCGTGAACCACGCCGCCGCCAGTGTTGGAGAATGTACCCGTGACATTGTGCTCTTCAACAGCGCCGCCGGATGTCCCGATGACCGAGCCGGCTCCGTCATTCGTCACCGCGCCAGCAGTGCTGATTAGTGTGCCCTCGATTGAGCCGCCGTCATTGGTGACGCCCGCTGCTGTCGTCACATTGCCCGTGATCGAGCCACCGGTGTTGTTCAAAGTGCTCGCCGCACCTGTGATTGTCAGGCCGCCGTTGATGATCGAGCCCGCAGTGTTCGTCACAACACCACCCGCCGCATGAGCGTTCGTGCTTGGTGCGCCAGCAGTCCCGATTGTGCCGCCAGCGTTGTTCAACGCACCCGCGACACTCACGTTCCCTGTGATGGATCCGCCGGAGTTGCCTGTCAAAGCACCCGCTGAACTGGTCACGCCACCGTTGATGGTGCCGCCGGTGTTGCTGACGTCGCCAGCAGCCGTATGCGTCGCCGCCACGCCGGTTGACCCAAGCGTCCCTGTGTTGGTGATCGTCGTCGCATTTGTCACCACGCCAGTCACATCGCCCGCGTTGCTCAAAGAGCCGGTGGTCAGCAAGTCCAAGTCACCGTTGATGGTGCTTCCGGCCGTGTCGTTGGTAACCAAGCCAGTGGCGCTATGGGCGTTATTGGTGTCGGTACCGATTGTGCCATCGGTGTTCAAAATCGTTGTCGCGTTGGTCACATTGCCGGTGATGCTTGCCGGAGACGTTCCCAGCACGCCGGTGCTGTTGTTTGTCAACGCGGCACCGGTTGTGAAATTCAGGTTTCCGATGATCGAGCCGTCCGTGTTGGTCACGGCACCCGCCACGGAGTTCGTATCTCCGACAACGCCGCCAGAGTTAATTTGGCCACCCACGTTGGACACTGCGCCAGCCGTGCTGGTCAGTGTACCCGCAATTGTACCGCCGTCATTGGTCACAGCAGCTTGCGTGCTCACTGCGCCGTTAATGACACCACCGGTGGAGTTGTCCACAGTCCCTGCGGCTGTGGTGGTTGTCAAAGAACCATGAATGACAGAGCCAGCACCCGTGTTGGTCACAGCGCCAGTCGCTGTATGCGCGTTGGTGCTTGGTGCACCCGCAGTGCCGATTGTCCCGCCAACGTTGGAGATGGTCGTGCCGCCAGTTACGTTGCCACCGATTGTGCCGCCATCATTGTTCAATGCGGCCGCTGTGGTGAAGGTCACATTGCCAGCAATCTGACCACCGGTGGCATTGCCGCCGTTGTCATTGTCCACTGCTCCGTTCGCGGTCACATTACCGGTGATGTTACCACCACCCGCGCCGTCATTCGAGTTGTCTACCGGTCCAACCAGCGTTGTGATCAGGTTCCCTGTGATGACACCGTTCGAGTTATCAACAGAACCGGCTGTTTGGTTGTCATCTGTATCGAGACCCAAAGAGTTAATCTGGCCGCCCGCATTCACAATCGCGCCGGTACCAGACCCAAGCAATCTACCCTGCACAACGCCGTTCGTGTTGTCCAAAGACCCCAAAGCACTCGCGGTGTAAGATCCGCCAATCGTGCCCGAGTTAACGATAGTGCGCGCGTTGCCCACGACCGCACCGGTCGCAACACTGGTGGTGATGTTAACCGTCGACGTCGTGGGGTTCACGCTCGACCATACGTTGTTGATTGTCCCAACCGTAGACGCACCCGAAAGGTTCGCAGTCCCGTTGTTGGTCAGGTTGCCAATGGAGCCCGTGCCCGCATTTGTAAGCGTTCCGCTGTTGAACACAGTACCGGTCACAGTACCGTTCGTATTATCAAATGTGCCGCCATTACCGGTCACATTGCCGGTAATCGTGCCGCCGGTGTTGTCCAGCTGCTGCCCGCTGTCAGCACCAACATCACCGGTGATAGAACCACCAGCATTCAAGATTTCACCGCCCGTCGGATTCGACCCCCCAGTTGTAACATCACCAGTCACAGAGCCGCCGGTGTTGTCCAATGTGCCGCCCGTCAGCGAGATATTTGTAGATGTGGTCCCGTTACCAATGGACCCGTCGTTGGTGATCGTGCTGTTCAAGCTATTGGCGATGCCACCTGTGGCTGTCAAAGTCTGGCCCGCACCAACAGTAATCGAGCTGCTGTTGCCCCCACCACCAAGACCTTGGCTGGTGATTGCGCCAGTCAAATTCATTGAGCCGGTGCTCAAATCCAGTACCCCGCCCCCGACGTTGCCACCTTGTCCGGTAGCAGCCGTGTCGGCACCGTTGACCAACGTACCGCTGGCGGTCACCGTGCCAGCCGTAACTGTGATTGTGCCCGAGTTGTTGATCGTATCACCGGACGTCAGTGTGCCGCCGTCGGCAAACGTAATTGTCCCAGCACCACCACCGGTCGCATTCGCGCCGTTGTTGTTGATATTGCCCGCGTCGGTAACAGACCCGCCCGCGGCCACGTTAATGGCTGCAATGTTGTTCAGCGTGTTGCCGGTGCCGTTCAACGTGGACCCCGCGCCCACTTCAATGGAGCCGCTGTTGTTGGTGATCGTGGCCGCCTGGAACGTCTCACCATCTGCGATGTTAAATGTGCCGGTGTTGGTCAATGTACCCGATAGGGTCAGCCCCGGTTCCGCAGTGAATGTACCATTCGAATTCAGGTTGGCCAAAGACAGGGAGACCGTCCCAGCGGAAACTGAGTCTGATCCTAATGTCAGCGTACCGGCGCCGCCAAATGTCAGCGTCCGCCCTACGGTGCCATAGGTGCCGTTCGCAACATAGGTGTAAGAACCAAGGAGCGTTGCACCACCTGCCGCAACACCAAGCGTGCTGCCCCCACCGCCTGCAGTCGTCGATGTGTCATTGATCGTACCATTTATGGTCACATTGCCCGACAGCTCAACTTCAGAGCCATCGCCCAGCGTTAAATCACCCGAAACCGTACTGCCAGTCGCAGTTGTACCAGTGATTGTGCTACCCGTGAGGCCGTCTGCGATATCAAGCGCGCCTACGGTGCCGTCATTCAACGCAAATGTACCTGCATCGATATCCGCAGTTCCGGTGACCGTGCCATTCGCATCAATTTGGCCGCTGCCGCCCGTCGTTTGCGTGTAGGACCCGATAGTTCCGTCAACCAAGCGGAACGTGCCATCGTCGTTTGCAACGTTGCCTGAGATATTCGTGCTGTTCCCCAATGTGACAGATTCGCCGGAAGCCACGTTGAGCGTGCTCGTAACCAGCCCAAGGGCCCCAGCCCCTGCGCCCGTGACAGTGCCAAGATCGACAGACGTGGCCTCGATGCTCAACGAACCCGCAGCGATGTCCAGAACACCTGCGTTGCTGAATGCGCCGACACCTGTAATCGCGTTGTCGCCTGCAACATTGGTAATAGTGCCGTCTGTGATGGTCAGATCACCCGCCATAACGGTGCTGTCGTTTACATTGATCTGATCACCGGCCGCCACATTGGTAATGCCGCCGCCGAAGCTACCGCCGTTCAGGTTCAATGTGCCGTTGTTGTTAACATCTTGAGCGATAGAACCGCCGCTCGCATTGGTCAGCACGCCGGACGTACCAACCGCCACGACGCCCGTGCCCGTAATTGCACCTTCGTTGGTGTAGCTGCCGTTGACCGTGACGTCGCCAACAGTCGATGCCAGATTGACCGTGCCTGTGGAAGTGCTCCCAAAATTCAGACTCACCGTTCCGGCGGAGATCGAGATCGAGCCCCCACCAGCATCAATGTCACCTGAGTTTCCAAAGGCTGTCGCACCGCTCACAACGACTGCGCCGCCGCCGGCGTTCGTGATTTCACCAGAGTTGTTCAGATTACCTGACAGCGTGTTAGTGCCAGCTAAGTCCATATCTCCTGTTGAGGTGTTGGTTATATCTGCAAACATGCCGCTGTCGATCGTTGCGACACCTTCGTTTGTTAGTAGGCCACCGACAGTAGCGCCTGAATCAACGGTAAGAATGTCGTTCTCGGCATTGTTAACAGGCCCGGTCACGACCCCAGTGCTTTCTAGGTTAATGGTTGAAACATTGGCGTCACCAAGGTTGTTAGCCGAAGCTACCGTGCCCTCAACGTTGATAGTACCCGTGCCGGTGGCAGAGTTGTTCACCGCTTGCGCGCTGCCACCGTTTGAAATGGTGACCGTCCCAGAGTTTGATACGCTAGCCCCGGCGCTATGGGTCAAATCCCCATTCACCGTAAGGACACCGGTGTTGATCAGACCACCGCCCAGGACGCTGGTGCCATTCAGGACCATGCCATCGCCAGTGGCCAATCCATTGGTGATTAAAGCGATGCCGCTAAGGGTAACGTCTTGCCCGAAGGTCAGAGAACCGGTTCCGGTTGTTGCAAAACTTCCGCCAACCACATCCACGTCAACCAAAATAGCGCCGTTGATTGTGAAGGTTTTGTCGCCGCCAACCGTATCAGCCCCTAGCGTAAACCCGCCACCGCCGCCGGAAAACGTAACATTTCCATTGAATGTCGAATCGCCGATAACCGCATTCTGGCCGACGGCTACCGTATAGGTGCCAACATCAAAGAGTAAGGTATCCCCATTTGTAAAGCCGGGTCCCCCCATCCCAGAGGTAGGAAGCCAGTTGCTCTGGTTAGGGCCTGAGGTATCCCAATCCCCTCCACTCGCCGCGCCAGGTGTTCCGCTGGAGCCCACCCACTCTACGTCTTGCGCGATGGCCTGTGTCACGGGGTAGGCCCAAGCAATCGCTACAAGCGCAGTAACTGCCAACATCGAAGTGCTAGAGCGTAGCCTAGATTTCATAAAACTATTTGAGCGGGAAATCGACTGGGCAAACGTGACGAACATTTAAAATAACTCCGGAATAACGGTTTGACCGGAAGCTTGCACAAATTGAGATAACTATCAACAGTTAGGCATAATTCTGCCTAAATTAAGAATATCTAAATCTATTGTGTTGACCTCATGCTACAGGCCATCTGTTTAGTCGCAATTACAGACACTTAGATATGACGTCGCAAACTCGCTACTGTCGCCTACACGACAATACAACCTTCGGAACTGGATGGTGAGCCGCTTTAGCTTCAATTTTGACCGCCTCATGAATAAATTTCAAAAGATGTGTTGCAATGTATCCCGCGACGAATGAGTTCGGCGCAATTAGTTTTAACTCGCCTCCTGTTTCTTCCCCTTCCGCAAGCTTCGCGAACCAGCTTTCATAAATTTCTGGATGCGTTTGCTGAAGGCGTCGCGCGACTGCAGGCCAGCCAGTCGTGCCCTCCGGAACGACACTCAATGAAACCGGTTTTGTCGCAGCTGAGGTGAAGTCAACTTTTACAACGCGCCCAGCACCGGACATCTCCTGCATGCGCTCAACAAAATCCGTGCCCACCGCAGGCCAGCAATCTTCAGTTTGTGAATAGATGCGCGGATAGTTGAGCCGATAGGCCCCGACCCGCCCTCGAACTCCTGGTCGAATGCAGATGAGCCAACCATCGCTGGTAAGTCGCTTCATCTCTCGTTTTACTGTGCGTTCGTTGACCCGCCACATTCGTGCCAGTTCTGTATGACCAATTGAAACCTCATCCAGACGCCAGTTGTATCTGGCTGTGATCACAGCATTCAGGCGCATTAGAGACGTTTGTAGCGTCAGGCTTCCATGCAGTCCCGCAACGTTGAGGGCTGTCAGCAAGTCATATTTCAAAGACCCCGCCTGAGGTCCTGTCAGTTTCTTAAGTTCCACGATACCATGCCTGTCACCTTGCGCCGGTTCACTATGTTCCGACTTTTTGCCTCTGGATCATTTGATCCTTGCACCTTCTTTGGATGCGATTCTGCTTAAGGATGACAAAGGCATGATTTCCCGTTTTCTGTCAACCTGTTTGAAAATACGGGATATCTACCAATTTCCCCAAATCAAAAAGAAAATATAGGTTTATTGGTGAGGGGTGACACCAGTGATGTCACCTTATTTAGGGTCTGCTGTCACCCTATTTAGGGTCTATCTTGAAATACTGTCACCGTATTTAGAATGGATTTGTCATAGCCGCGTGCAAAATCGCGCAAATCTATAGAATCGGTGAAAAACGCGATATTTTTGAATTTGTGTTTTGCGTGTTTCGAGTTTTCCCGTTATTTAGCAGAAAATGCACAATAACAAGAGCAGGCAAAATGCGAGACCATTCAAATCTTCAAGACATGAACGAACGCTCCTTGGCGCAGCAAACGGCCGTGCGTCGGGCGACCTTCTCTCCGGGTGAGGTGAAAAGCCTCCGACCTTTCTCGATTTGGGAGATCTCCCAGTTCATGTTTGATGTTCCAGCGGACACTTTGCGCAAGAAGTTGGCGGATGACCCCTCCCTTCCGCAGGGTGAGACGCAAGAAGACGGGCGTCAACGCTGGTTCACCCTTGAGGAGATCAATGAGCTGCGTTTGCGGGTCAAGTTTCGTGGCAAGACCCTACGCCCTGAGCGGCCCAAGGGACGGGCCATGCGGGTTGCGGTGTCCAACTTTAAGGGCGGCGTCGGGAAAACCGTCGTCGCCCAGCATCTGGCCAATGCCGCTGCATTGGATGGGTACCGCGTGTTGTGCATCGATTTTGACCCGCAAGCGACCCTAACACACTCCATGGGGCTCAATGAGGTCAAGGAGACGAACACTGTTTGGGGTATCATGTGTCGCGATTTGTGCCGTGAGGCGGACCGTATTGCAGACAGCTATGACGACCCTGACGACTGCCCCTACCCGTCTTCGGATGAGTTGCCGGAGGATGTACAATCCATCGGCGCACAGCGGTTCCAAGATTTCATTCAGCCCACCTGCTGGCCCACTATCGACATCATTCCAAGCTGTGCAAATGCGGCCTTCGTTGAGTTCGCTTCTGCGCAATACCGGTCCTTGCATAAGGCATGGAGCTTCTTTGGATGCGTCGCGCGATATCTGGATGAATTGCCCGACGATCAATACGACTTGATCATCTTCGACTGCCCTCCCGCGATTGGATATCAGTCTCTAAACGCCGCATTTGCGGCAGATATTCTCTACATCCCCTCGGGGCCTGGCTATTGGGAATACGACTCGACGACGTCTTACTTGGGTCAATTGGGGGATGCGATGCAGGACATCTCCGAAGGGTTTGCGACCTTGGCTGAGGACGCAGGGTTAACGCTGCCCAAACAGTTTCATGATGTACGTTTGCTGATGACGCGCTTTGAAGCCAACAATCCCTTGCACGCCGCAATGATGGATGCGTTTCGCAATGTGTTCGGCGCAGATGTCTGCGCCAACCCCATTGAGATGACCCGCGCGGTGGAGCAATCGGGCCGCTTCCAGATGAGCGTCTACGAGCAGGATTATCGGCAAATGACCCGCGAGACGTGGAAACGTGCACGGCAAAGCTTTGACCGCGCCTATGACGAATTCCGAAACACTCTGCTGGCCTCATGGAAGCGCCAGTCCGAGCAGGGAAAGGATTGATCACATGACACGCGACAACAAATTCGGCTTCGCGCCAATAGAGACCAAATCCGTAAAGCCCCGCGAACGGGCGGTGGGCCCGATGGGGGCGGCAGTACGGGATGCAGCTGAAAGCCTGACCGAAAGCACCGAGGCCAAGGTAGAGCAGCGGCGCCAGAACGCCGATGACGCCAAAGCCTTCCGCGCGGCGGCCGATGAAGGGCGGGTACTGGAACGCGTTATTCTGTCCGACGTTCACACCGATGATTTGCCCCGCGACCGTCTAGAGTTGGACGCCGTTGCCCAAAGCGATGAGATGGAGGAGCTGAAATCCTCCATCATGGCCCGCGGGCAAAAGGAGCCGGTGGAGCTTTACCGCGGCGATGACGGTCGTTTGCAGTTGAAGAAAGGGTGGCGCCGCTTCACCGCCCTGAGCCAGCTTTTCGCGGAGACGGGGGATGAGGCCTACTCTGGTATCATTGCGCGGATCGCGAAGGCTGATGATAACCGCCTGATGCGCTACATTGACATGGTCGAAGAGAACGTCGTGCGCGAGGATTTGACCTTCGCAGAGATGGCGCAAGTGGCCATTACCGCCGCGTCTGATGCGCAAGTCGAAGAGGGCTCGGCGGATGTTTTAGTGGGGCGTTTGTATGGCGCTTTGCACAAGATGAAGAAGTCTTACATCCGCAGTTTTGTGACACTTCTGGAGGCCTTGGAGGAAGACCTGTCATGGCCCAAATCGGTGCCGCGCAATCTTGGCGTCGATGTTGCGCGCGCGTTTAAAGCAGGGCAGGGGGATGTCGCGGAGTTGCGATCCCGCCTTGCTGTAGCTGCGACGCCGGATGCGCAGAATGCAGTGCTTGCGGATTTTGCGGGAGGGGCGGCGCCCACGGCGAAGCCATCCGTCAAAGCACCTAAGCAGAAGTTCGAGTTCCACGTGGGCCAGACCAAAGTGACGGCCCGCCAAGGGGAGTGCCGTATCGTCTCCAAACAGGATTATGCGTCGATCCCCAAGGCTCAGCTGCAGCGTGCGATCAAGGCGTTTGAGGATGCATTGGCCGAGGAAGGAAGCCCTTCCATCAAAAGCCTCTAGGGTAACCCATGGGTTACCTTTTGGGGGTGTTGAGGGGATTATTTTTGCTAATCAAATCAAAATTGGCTGGTTTTTGATTTGATTAACGGTTAGAACCCCCTCATGGCAGAAATTTGGTCCTCCCCCTATTGGCCGCGATTTATCTTCGACGCGACGGCCCTAGCCCCCTTGCTTGCCGCCGCATCCGAGGCGGTGGGCGAAGTGCGCGGAATGCATGCAGGTCTTACCGACGACGAACGAGATGAAATCATCTTACGGGAATTCACCCGCGAAGCAGTGCATAGTTTCTCCATCGAAGGCGTGGAATTGGAGCCCTCTCAAATACAGGCGTCTATCGTGGCCAGTATGGCAAACAAGGCTCTAACACAGCCCAAACGCCGCGCCGACGATGTGGTCGCGGTGATGCGGGACGCGCGGAGCGGGGCAGGGGGGCTGACGGCGGAACGGCTGCAAAACTGGCATGCCACCCTGTTTGCAAAAGCCGAAGTCGAAGACCTTGGCCAATGGCGAAGCTTCGACATGGTCATCGCCAAAAGCAACATCGCGGGGCGAGAGAATGAAGTTCTTTACCGCGCAGTGCCTGCCGCGCGGGTGGCCTATGAGATGGAAGAATTTCTTAACTGGCTGGCCACGGATAAAAGCCCGCCGGCGATCCGCGCAGCAGTGGCGCATCTGTGGTTCGAGAGCATTCACCCTTTCAGCGACGGCAACGGGCGTATTGGTCGGGCCTTAATAGAGTATGTTTTTGCTCAAACTGCGTTGCTGCCGTTTTCCTTGTCGCGCCAGATCGAAGCCGACAAACAGGGCTATTATGATGCTTTGCAAGCGGGGCGTGTAGAGGGGCAAGGCGGGATCGACGCCACGCCCTTCATCGGGTGGTTCCTCGAGGCCTTGCTGGCAGGCGTGGAGGCCGCCCATGCCGAGGCGCGGTTCCTCGCGGCACGCAACCGGTTCTTCTTGCGTCACGAGAGCGCTTTGAGCGCGCGACAGGGCGCTGTGCTGCGCAAATGGTGGGGCTTGGGTGCTGAAAGCGTCTCAGAAGGCCTCACAGCGCGTCTTTACGTCAAGTTAGGCTCTATTGCACCTGCAACCGCCACGCGGGATCTGGCGGCGCTTGAAGAGGCTGGGGTGCTCGAAGGCGTGGGGGCAGGGCGCAGTCGCGTATATCTGAGCATTTGACCCCATGTTCACAGCTTGACGAAGGCTGCCCTATCTAATTGTCTAACCCAACGGGCATAGTGGCCGCCTACATTATGATTTTAGTAAAATGAGTTTAGGAGAATGAGATGCGTTGCCACGAAGTAGACTATGAAATTTTCGGCGATGACATGCAGATTGTTGAGGTAGAGCTTGACCCAAGCGAGGTTGTGATCGCCGAGGCTGGTGCCATGAACTACATGGAAGACGGCATCGGGTTTGAGACACGGATGGGGGATGGCTCTCGTCCGTCCGGCGGCATTATGGATTCTCTCTTGAACGTGGGTAAACGCGTGCTGACCGGAGAGTCGATCTTCATGACGCATTTCAAGAATGACGGTCAGGGTAAAAAGCGGGTGGCTTTTGCGGCTCCCTACCCGGGGAAGATCATTCCTGTGGACATGGCCGCCATCGGCGAAGAGCTGATTTGCCAGAAAGATGCGTTCCTTTGCGCGGCTTTCGGGACATCCACCGACATTGCATTTCAGCGCAAGCTAGGGGCGGGATTCTTTGGTGGCGAGGGGTTCATTCTACAACGTCTGAATGGTGACGGGATGGCTTTCATTCACGTCGGCGGCACGGTTATCAAACGCGAATTGCAGGCAGGGGAAGTGCTGCGGGTGGATACAGGTTGCTTGGCGGCGATGACGGCAGGTGTCGAATATGACATCGAGCGCGCAGGCAATCTGAAGTCCATGGTTTTCGGTGGCGAGGGGATCTTTCTGGCGACACTGCGGGGACCGGGAACGGTCTATCTCCAAAGTCTGCCGTTCTCTCGCCTTGCGGATCGCGTGATCCGAGCCGCAGGCCCAGGGGGAAGCAAAGGCGAAGGCTCAATTCTAGGTGGGTTGGGCGACATGTTCGGCGACCGCTAAACCGTCATTAATTTAGAAACGAAAAAAGGCTCCGGTGGTAAACCGGAGCCTTTTTAAATTGTAGAAAATTAGGTGGCTGTTACGCCTTATTCACCCTCTTTCGGGCATTCCTCGACCAAGGGTAGGGCCTTATTTGCGGCGCCCGAAAGTGTCGGAACTTGCGCAGACCCCGAGCCACCCATGCTGACCATGCCTTTGAGGTCAATTTTCGGCGCTTTCAACTCGATCCCCGAAGGCCCGATCGTGATCGAGCCGCCTGGGCCTTTAATGGTGAACTTCTCGTAGGCCATGAGCGTGTGCTTGCCGGTGTTGGTGGTGATGCTTTCAACCACATTTACCGTCATTTTGCCGGAAACCTCATGCTCTACATTGCGGCCGACCGAAATCAAGTGATCCGCGTAGATGGCTTGCTTGTGGATGTTGCCAACGTTTTGGATGTGGTCTTTGCCATAGTCTTCGATCTGGTTCTGACCAACCTTGTAGTTCACGTCGCGACCAATGGTGTGGCGGGCATCTCGTCCTACGGATTCGGTGTGATCTTGCCCGACAGAGATGGATTTATCCCGTCCGACGGTTTCAAACTGATCGTTATCCACCCGTTTCTCACGGTTGTTTTCAATGTGGATTTCCTGATCCTTCTGACCGTGCATGTAGATCTTTTCTTGATCTTTTTCGTCCTCGAAGGTCAGCTCGTTAAAGCCGCTGCCTTGATGGGTGTCGGTCTTGAATACAGATTTGGTTTTATTGGACGGAAGCGCATAAGGCGCATTGTTCTTGCCGTTGTAGACGCAGCCTGTGACCAAGGGTTGATCGGGGTCGCCTTCAAGGAACTCGACCACGACTTCCATGCCGATACGTGGGATGATCATGCCACCCCAGCCTTTGCCGGCCCAGTTCTGTGACACGCGGCAGCGCATCGAGTAGGCCTTGTCGCGGTCCCAGTGGAAGTGAACCCAAATGCGGCCATATTCGTCGCAGTCGATCTCTCCTTCGCCCACAACAACAGCCGTTTGAGGCCCATGGACGATGGGGCGGGGGGTGACGCGTTCTGGCTCGAAGGGTTCTGCGATCGGGGACATGATGTAGCTGGCCGTATAGGCGTAGCCATCATCCCCTGCGTCGCCGGAGCCGTATGCCTGCGAACGGAAGGTGTAATCTACGCGCAGACACAAGAATTCCTCGTCCAAGATGCCGGGTACCTGCTGCCCGCCAACGGTGACGCGGCACCCTGCGTTCAGGGACACCACATCGCCCACAACAGAATGGTAGTGATCGTTGGAACGTTCTTGCAGCGTGCGCAGCTTCACCACTTCGGTGCCGCGGCCGCGGTCAAGATAGTCCCCCGGGTAGTCATAGCTTTCGATCTGACCGTTGTCATATTGGGCATCGCCGGTCTGCTCTGTCAGCATTTGCGATACGGGTGTTTTGAAGTTGTAATCGGTCAGGGTCACAGCGCCGGTGGTGAGCAGGCGACGCGGTTGCCAATGCCAGAAGTGCTCCTCCGGCGGGCGATGCTGCCCATCGATGGGATAAAAGGGCACGGTGCCTTGGTCGATCACTGGGAAATCGTCCATGTTGTCGTTCAAGACCAGCTTATGAGCGCCCTCTTCATGCACGAAATAATAGTGGATGCCGAAGCGTTCCAACTGGCGGGCGACAAAGTCAAAGTCGCTTTCGCGGTACTGAACCGTATACTCCAATTCGGGGTAAGAGCGGGTCAGATTGATCTCGAATGTCGTGTCGCCGTGGCCGGTGTATTCGCTCAGGACGGTTTGGATGATGCTGGTCACGTCTTGGTTGTGGAAAATCCGCTGATTCCGGCGACGGGTCGCAAGCCAGAACCAAGGGCGCAGGACCAGCTCGTAGGTATTGCCGTTTTCCTGAACGCCGGTCCATTCGGCCTCGGTTACAACCCCATCGAAGAAGGATGTGTCCCCCGACATCGAATCAAGTTCGACTGTGGCATGGGTGCCGATCAGGGTGTTGAAGTCGATATTTGGCTCGTGAGACAGGGCCTCGACCTTGAACTGAAAGAGTTCGTCGATGCCACTATGCCCATCGAATCGCAGCAGAACCAAATGGTCCTTCCCGAGCGACGTGTGAAGTTTCCCGACTTTGTTATCTTGAGAGAATGGCTTGTTCATGAAAATTGAACCCGAGTAAAAAATGAAATAACTGGCATGATCGTACCCTTGTATTGGCGTTTTGCCAAGAAATGATGAGGTGACTGGTGCATTAGCGACGCTTCAATGGCTCAAAGGCCTTTGGAAAGTCGTCAGGGATGGCCCCGGGGGGCCGTCCGAAACCGGATTTGTCAGGGGCGTCGGCGATGTTCACAACGCAGCGGGCCCCAACAGAAAAGCCATCATAAATAACGTCTAGATCTGGCTCGAAATAGGGTGCTTTGCTCGGAAAGTATTGGAGCATGTCTTCACGATGGAGCTGACCCGCAGCGCCATACATGAAGAGTGAGTTCAGTGACGCCTGAGCCCCATGATATGACCCGCGCCAAACACGGCGGTGCCGCAGCGCGGGGTCACCTTCAAAGCCGTTCTCAAAAACCGCACCGCTCTCTGGGTCGGCCCAGCTTTCCAATACCCATTCCGAAAGATTGGAACTCATCGCATAGAGGCCGATTGGATTGGGCGGGTAGGCATCGGGAAGATGCGAGGTGTGGGGCTGATCGTTGAGCGTCTCATGGTACAGTTTCGCTAAATAATCGTAGGTGCCGTCCTGCGTTGCATAGGCCACATCATGCCCACCCGACCGGGCGGCGTATTCCCATTGCTCTTGCGTTGGTAAGTTAAAGGGATGACCCGTGATTTCCGAAAGCCATTCACAAAAACCGGTCGCTTGGTGATAGGCGATGTTCGCAGGATAGGGGCCCTGCCTTTCGTGACCGTTGGGCACATCCGGGCGCAAAGAAAGGTCATTTGCGGCGGCATAGAGGTCGAAGTCGTAATTGGTGACCTCAAAGCGGGAGATGTAGTAGCTGCCGATGCTGATAGGAGCGCGGTCGGCGTCTACGACAGGGCCGTAGATAAGTTCGTTGCGAACTTCACCGTCCAGCATGACCGGAACCGGCACGTTGCCCAGCTTGAAACTGCCACCGGGAATATAGACCATGTCGCCCAGCACGCGCTGGCGCAGGTCTTCGATGTTGCGGGTTGATGCGCGCGGGGCAGAGTAGCCTTTCAGCCCGTCGCCGCCAAAGAATTTTTCCACGTCAATCATTCCATCAGAATCCAATGCCCAGGTTACTGCCGCAGCGCATGCCACGACGCCGGTGAGTGCGCCCCATACCCATTTCTTCATGCATAATACCTTGTTGGTGTGTCCGGAGCAATTTCGCGCTGACTTTCGATCTCAAGCACCTTCTCGGTGAATTTCCGTTGGGATCCGAAGTCCAACACGTAGTTCAATCGCGCCATACCGGCGGCTTTTCCGGTCTTGCTGCCGTCCTGACTGACGCGCTCAATGACCTGCTCCCATTCGCGGCGCGACTGGATGGTGTCCATAACGACCAAGATTGCCCCTTCTTGGTATTCCTCGCGCGAGTTGACGAAGGTTTCAGACAGGCGATATAGCACCATGCCTTTGGTTTCCGGCGGGCCAAAGGTCAAAATATCAGGACGTGCCTGAATACGGCGGGCGAAATCTTCCGCCTCTTGCGCGTCTTTAAACATTTCGGTCACTGCTCTCGCGGCTACTATGACGGCCCGACCGATGTCCATTGTAAGGCGTGCGGGGGCCAACAGAACAAAGAGAGCGAGGTCCTGAATCGCCTTAAAGGCCTTAGGGGCGATAAAGTTCAACTTGGCGAAATCATTCGCGACCAGTTGATGGAAAATATACATGATAAAATCGGCAATGGTGTTGAGGCCAAGGGCAGCAGTGATCCCCCCCTTTGCGCCAACGCCAATCACCAATTGTGCGCCGCCGCGGACGTAGATTTTGCCGGTGGGTTCGTAATACTCAATGTTGAATTCGGCCGAGGCACCGATACCAGCATTTGCCGCGATCGTGACGCCGACCTCAAACACCGTGGCCCAGCCGTGCCGACCGGATGACTGACGTTTTTCGGGGTTGTCCCATTCAAGCCCGCCTTTGACCTCGGCGGCGGCTTCGACGCCCGCAAAGGCCCCCGCGGCGACACCGCCCTTGCCATTCGCATCAGACCCGCGGCCCATCACTTTGCCGTCGGCCTCGGGTTTATATTCGATGCCGACGTTGCCCATGATCGACGCGCCGACCATTGCATCTGCGCTAATCTGTGCCTTGAAGCGAAAATAGCCGAAATCCAACTGGGTCTGGGAATTGCCCGTTTGTCCGTTGCTGGACCCGTCTCCGCCCAAATCCAGCAACGCATGCCAGCCGTCACGGTCAGGCAGGTAGCCGGTTAGCTCGGCCTTCGCCTCTGCAAGATTGGCGCGTGCATTGCCACCAAGACTTAGGCCATAGCTGTTTTCAGAGGGGTTATGGCCAAGGTTCACTTTGAAGCCTGCGTACCCGCGCATCAATTGGGCGCCGGCGGATAGATCGTAGTTATCGCCTGATTTAGACACCAAAAGGCTGTTGTTGATCCCATCCACCCATCGCGCGAAGCTGCCATCCCAAATTTTACTCAGCGAGCCCGAAACGTTGCCCTGAATAAGCGTGCCTTCGGCCTGAACGCCCGATGCCAGATCGCTGGCCAGTTGTTCTTTGACGCCGGACAAGGCCGCGATCAAGGACGGCTTATCAAGTTGCTTTGGGTCGGTGTTGGAGCCAACCTGTCTGGGTTCCAAAAGCTGCGGGCGCACCTGATAGCTGCGCAGGTGATTGCGCATTTTGTCGGAGCGAATGTAGTTGTACTTCCGGCTGCGCACGTTGAACACCTGCACCACATGTTTGGAGGTCAACGCCCCTGCGGGATCGATGTAGTCCTTCAGCATGTTTGCCAATGCGTCGTGGGGGTCTCCGGCTGTGTTGGCGTCAGGGGTGGCAGTTTGAAGGGCGTCGAATGCCGCCTCCATGGCCGTTATTTCTGCGTTGAGTTCCGCCAGCGCCTGGTCTCCGCCGAACAAAAGCACCACGCTGCTGCCAACGGCGGGGTCACCACAAGAAGGGACATAGAAGATTTCAATGTCTCCGCAATCCATGCAAATGCTCATGCGTCAATCCTTTCGAGCCCAAAGTGCTGGCGGGCCTTATATAAAATGAACCCCATAGAGAACTTGCCACTGGCGACAGTCTGCCAAAATGTGGCGTGCTCACTTGGGTTGATCTGCTTTAAGAGGTCAAATGCGCCAAGCAGATCAGTGTCATGGCTGAAATGATATGTTTGAAGCCGCACGGCGGTGTCGACAAAGGCCGCGTGGTCGGATTTCGGGATGTCATGCTCAACACATAGCTTACGCGCGTGACGATTGTACTCGACCAGCTGCATTGCGCGCCATTTGCGGCGGGTCAGCTTCATGCTTTCAGGGGCGACGTCCAGCGCCGGATCAACGGAGAGAACCTTGGCCGCCCATGTTTCCGGATGAGGTTGCTCAATCGCGACAATAGAATGCAAGGGTGCAAAGAAACCCGCTATTTCCCCGTCGGTGGCTTGACCAAGGAGCGCGGTCAAGAAATCCGGCTCGAAGAAGCGCAAGAAGTAGCTATCTCCTTGTTCGTCAACCAATTTGGTATACTTGCGGAAATGTGCTCGAAGGGTGGTCAGTGACTGATCCGAGCGAATGAGTATCCCGATCTGGCGGCGCCAGAAATGCCATGGGGCATCGGTGTCGGGGCTATCAGTTGCGGTCATCAAATCACGCAGCATTCTGCTGTCGGGCTGAAGCTCTACCAACCATGGCGACAGGTCACCCATGTTGGCCATTGCTTCGCCGGAATAAAGACAGCTGTGTGGGAGATCTTGATTTTCAAGCATTTCGACAAGGCCAGTGGCCTGTGCGGCGTCGAGAACGGCATAGAGATGCGTTTGACCGGAATCAGACCCATGGTCACCCAACAGCGCGGGCAACAGCAAAGAGGGGACAGTGTCGGTGGACCCCAATTCTGGCGCGAGCGGGATCAAATCGACAATTGTGTCAATGATGAGTGATCGGGACATATATACGTTTCGACAGAAGTTCTAAAATTCTAATGCGCAGAGTGTAGAGCCAAAACGACTTGTTTGGAAAGGAAAATTACGCCGCCGCCGCCAACAGCAAGGACCGATTGCGCAATTGGCGGGGCAAGACCGGTGTTGAAAGGCCGGTCCTGCGTTAACGCATTGGCGCATGCGGTTTGCCATTTGGCTAATCGCGCGGATTTACCAATTTCGCCAGAACCGTATCGCGGGTGACTTGGCCGATAAGCTCACCGTCACGAGTCACGCCCAGAACCGGTGTTTTGGCCATCTGATCCATAATCTCGGTCACCCCGACATCTGCATCAATGGTCATCTTGGGCGTGCCTTGTACAGGTTCCACCATATCGCGCGCGCATAGAACGCCAAGCGGGTTCATATGGGCCACGAAATCCGCGACATAGTCGTTTTGCGGATTGGTGAAGATGTCCTGAGGGGTGCCGCATTGAACGATCCGCCCCCCCTCCATGATTGCAATGCGGTTGCCGATTTTGAACGCCTCGTCGAGGTCGTGAGACACGAAAACGATCGTGCGCTTTAGCTTTTGTTGCAGCTCCAGCAATTCGTCCTGCAAGCGGGTCCGGATCAGGGGATCGAGCGCGGAGAAGGGCTCGTCCATCAACAAAATGGGGGCTTCGGTGACGAAGGCACGTGCAAGACCCACGCGCTGCTGCATGCCGCCCGATAACTCACCTACTTTGCGATCTGCATGCGGACGAAGGCCCACAAGATCAAGCTGGGTTTCGACCCTATCATTGCGCTCGGCGTGGGACATGCCGCCAAGCTCCAACCCAAGGCCCACGTTCTCGCGAACGCTGCGCCACGGGAGCAAACCGAACTGTTGGAACACCATTGCAATCGTGCCCAAACGCAAGCGGCGCAGCGTCTTGGCGTCCGCATTGGTGATATCGACCATGGTGCCGTTGTCATTGACTTCGACATGACCGCGTTCAACCGGATTAAGGCCGTTTACAGCGCGTAATAGGGTCGATTTTCCCGATCCGGACAACCCCATGAGCACCAGAATTTCGCCCTCGGCCACGGTCAGCGAGCAGTCATGCACCCCCAGCACTTGGCCGGTTTCTGCCTGCACCTGTTCGCGGTCTTTGCCTTCGTCCATTGCAGGCAGGGCAGAGGCAGGTTTGTCACCGAATACAATCGAGACGTTTTTGAAATCAACGGCGGTCATTAGTTGTCTACCCTCAGCATACGGTCGAGCATGATGGCCACGACAACGATCACAAATCCCGCCTCAAATCCTAGGGCGGGGTTCACTTGGTTCAGCGCCCGCACAACCGGCACGCCAAGGCCGTCGGCCCCCACAAGGGCGGCGATGACGACCATGGAGAGCGACAGCATGATGGTCTGGTTCAGCCCCGCCATGATTTGGGGCAGGGCATAGGGCAGTTCGACCTTCCACAGAGTTTGACGGGGCGTCGCACCAAAGGCTTGGGCGGCTTCTAGCAGCGGTTTCGGTGTGGAAGACACGCCCAGATGTGTAAGCCGGATCGGGGCTGGCAACACAAAGATCACGGTCGCGATCAGCCCCGGCACCATGCCGATACCAAAGAACACGATGGCGGGGATCAGATAGACGAATGTGGGCAAGGTTTGCATCAGATCAAGCACGGGGCGCATCGCTGCGAACAAACGCGGGCGGTGCGCGGCGGCGATGCCGATGGGCATTCCAACAGCCATACAAACCACACAAGCAGATAGCACCAAAGTCAGGCTTTCGGTTGTCTCCTCCCAATAGTCTTGGTTGAGGATGAACAAAAACCCGAGAAAGACGAAGAGGCAGGTTTTCCAACTGCGTTGCAGCACCCATGTCAAAGCGACAAAGCCTGCGATCGTGACCAGCGGATGCGGGCTTTGCAACACCCACAAAATGGCCTCGATCAGGGTTTCCATCACAGCAGAAAGCGCGTCGAAGAAAGGTTCACCTGCGTCCTTGAGCCATTCGAATATGGACTTCGCAGTTTTACCGATGGGAATCTTATTGTCTGTCAGCCAGTCCATGGGGATCTTTCCAAATGAGATGAATGATCATCGGGTGTCATAGGGCAAATGTGAAGAGATTTCGCGTCAGCCCATCGCATGAAAAAGCCCGAGCGCTCCGCGCCCGGGCCAGAATGTTGTATTGCCTCAGCCGAACCTACAGGCCCAAGGCCGATTTGGCCGCGGCCACCGCGTCGCCGCCGTCTTTGGTTGTCACGCCATCAAGCCAACCCATGATGGCTTCGGGGTTTGCCTTCATCCATGCAGTTGCTGCGTCGTCCGCGTCTTCACCATCGTTCAGGATCGCCCCCATGATTTCGTTTTCCATGGCGAGTGTGAACTTCAGGTTGCCCAAAAACGCACCCACGTTCGGGCAGTCCTCTGACAGGCCTTTGCGGGTGTTGGTGTAGATGGTTGCCCCGCCCAGATCAGGCCCGAAGAACTCGTCGCCTCCGGTCAGATAACCCATGTCGAAGTTGGCGTTCATCGGGTGCGGCTCCCAACCCAAGAAGATCACCGGTTCCCCTTTTTTGGTGGCGCGTTCAACTTGGGCAAGCATGCCTTGCTCGGAGGATTCGACGACTTCGAAGTCCTTCAGGCCGAAGCTGTCGCCGTCGATCATCGACTGGATCAACCGGTTGCCGTCATTGCCCGGCTCGATGCCGTAGATTTTGCCATCGAGTTCCTCGGCTTTGCCCGCGATGTCAGCGAAGCTTGCGATGCCCATGTCTTTGGCGACGGAATTCACCGCCAATGTGTATTTCGCACCTTCGAGGTTTTCGCGCACGGTCACCACGGTGCCTGCTTCGCGGTAGGCCGCGATATCGCCTTCCATAGTCGGCATCCAGTTGCCGAGGAACACGTCAATATCGCCTTCGGCCATAGAGGTATAAGTCACCGGAACCGACAGCAGCTTGATGTCGGTTTTGTAGCCGAGCGCGTCCAGCAGTACTGTCGTCGCCGCAGTGGTGGCGGTAATATCGGTCCAGCCAACGTCAGAGAATGTGATCTCATCGCAGGCAGCGAAAGCGGGGCCAGCAACGGCGGCAATCGCAATCGCGGATAGGGTGGTTTTGATGGACATTTGATCGTCTCCCAGTTCATGTTCTTGATTGCGAGCAGGGTATACGGCCTGCACGAAGTGTAAAGCTGGAACTAGAGCAGAGGTGATATGGGCAAAGTAGCGGTCTTGGGAATTTTTGTAGCGGATGCGGCGTTCAGGGCGGATCGCTTGCCAGTCATTGGGGAGACCATTTTAGGCAACTCCTTTGCGCTTGGACCAGGTGGAAAAGGCTCTAATCAGGCGGTGGCGGCGGGAAAGATGGGCGCAGAGGTTGCGTTTATCTCTGCGCTTGGGGCGGATGCATTTGCGCAGATGGCGCGCGACATGTGGGCCGAGGCAGGGGTAACGCCTGTCATCCGCGAGATAGCCGACAGCTACACCGGAGCAGCCTTCATCTATGTGGATGAGACGTCCGGCGACAACGCGATTATTGTATCCCCCGGAGCAGCAGGCCTAATTGGTGTGTCTGACATCGAACGCGCCCGCGAAGAAATCGAAAATGCGGATGTGTTTATGACCCAGCTAGAGCAGCCCATGGCCGCGGCCTTTGAAGGTTTACGCATGGCGCGTTTGGCGGGGGTGACGACCGTGTTAAACCCTGCGCCTGCCGCCGAGATTTCGCAAGAAATGCTGGAACTTTGCGATTATATCACCCCGAATGAGACCGAAACCGAGGCCCTGACCGGAGTTGCGGTAACGGATGAATCCACAGCCCGAAAAGCGGCCTCTGTGTTGAAGGGCTTAGGGGTTGGTGTTCCGATTATCACCATGGGCGCGCAGGGGGTTTATCTGGATGGGCATGGAATGGTGCCTGCGGCCAAACTGGGAAAAGTGGTTGAAACCACGGGGGCAGGAGACGCGTTCAATGGCGGCTTTGCAAGTGCGTTGGCGCGGGGGCTGTCCCCGCTACAAGCGGCACAATTCGGATGTGTCGTTGCGGGAATTTCGGTGACGCGTTCCGGTGCCGCTGCATCGATGCCAACGCGGGCCGAGGTGGACGCGCAATTGAGTTAATAGTCTACCGGTTCAAGTTGCCTGAGACTTTGGCGGGTTCGTGTGTGCAGCGCGCTTAGGCTATTGGGGTTCTCGCGGTCAAGCGTCAGCGGGACAGGCACCATGCCCGGAAAGACAGCGATGTAGAACTCCAGCAAAACAACGCTGCCCTCCTCGCTTAGCTTTTGCAGAAATGTTGGCTCCGCGTAGGAATGACCAACTGGCTTTGGCAGTTGCGGGGCATTGGCGATTTCCTGTTCGGAGGCATGGAGTCGCGCGAAGGATATCCCCAGAACGACACAAAAGATGAGTAAGGGGATATGGCTCACGACCGCCCAGAGAAGTGAAAGGAAATATTTCACGGACCTTCCAGGCCCATTTTGGACGTTATGTTTGCCCAAAATTCGATCTCGCGGGTGGCCGCTTCCACGCTGTGCGGGGCCGGAGCGCGTGACAGGGCCGTGCGGTTATGCAGGTCCTTCAGGCCGTTTTTCGGCTTTTCCTCTTTGCCTGTGAAATTGGCCCAGAACAGCTTTGCGCTGTCGAGGAAGCTTGGCTCGCCTATTCCGGGGCGGGAAATGTCGCGGCCAGAATCGGAGACAAATTTCGGACCGGGGGCCGCACCGGCAGGGGCGATCATGGTCGTGTGATACGAGTGTCCAAGTACAACGAAAGCCCCTAACATGAGGGCGGTGCCCAATATTCTAATAAGTTTAAGAATGCGCATAGGTTTCATCCTGAGGAATTTTAATCCCTCTGAAATGAACGGTCACTGTGACCAATTCATGACCTCACTTTGGTGAGAATTTGAAACCTTCAAGCGCCTATTTAGACGGGGGCAGTGGACGCTTTATGCCGGAATCCTTGATCGCGACGAAGGTGAAATCACCTTCCGTCACCATCACAAGTTCTTCGGTACGTTGGCGGCGCACCCATGTCTCAACATGCATGGTCAGAGACGTATTCCCAGTTTTGACGATCTGGGTGTAGACCGACACCAAATCCCCCACAAGAATTGGGGCGTGGAAGCGCATGGCCTCAATGGCGACGGTGGCCACACGGCCCTGAGCGCGTTGCTGCGCAGTCGTACCGGCGGCGATGTCCATCTGGGAAATCACCCACCCCCCGAAGATATCTCCGCCAGAGTTTGTGTCCTTGGGAAAGGCCACCGTTTGCAGAGTGAGTTCACCTTCGGGGAGCAGTTGCTGTGTCATCAGACGATCTTCGCTTCGGTTGCGGCCTTGAGTTCTTCTTCGGACACACCTTCCGCGCATTCGACGATTTTCAAGCCGCCTTCGACCACATCCAGCACACCCAGATTGGTGATGATGCGGTCGACGACTTTTTGACCGGTCAACGGCAGAGTGCATTCTTTCAAAAGCTTGCTTTCGCCGTGTTTGTTGGTGTGATCCATGACCACAACCACACGGCCAACACCGGCCACCAGATCCATCGCACCGCCCATGCCTTTGACCAGCTTGCCCGGGATCATCCAGTTGGCGAGGTCGCCGTTTTCGGCCACTTCCATAGCGCCCAAAATCGCCATAGCGATCTTGCCACCACGGATCATTCCAAAGCTTTGCGAGCTGTCGAAATAAGCGGTTTGAGGCAGCTCGGTGATGGTTTGCTTACCGGCGTTGATCAGATCAGCGTCGATGTCTTCCTCAAGCGGGAAGGGGCCCATGCCCAACATGCCGTTTTCGGATTGCAGCGTCACTTCCACACCCTCGGGGATGTAGTTGGACACCAGCGTCGGGATGCCGATGCCGAGGTTCACATAGGTGCCGTCTTGCAGCTCTTGAGCGGCCCGTTCGGCCATTTGGTTACGATCCCACATTATGCTGTCCTCACGGTGCGTTGCTCAATTCGTTTCTCGTGATCGCCTTGGATGATGCGATGCACATAGATACCCGGCAGGTGAATGCTGTCCGGATCAAGCGAGCCTGTTGGTACGATTTCCTCAACTTCAACCACACAGACCTTGCCGCACATCGCGGCAGGTGGGTTGAAGTTGCGCGCGGTTTTGCGGAACACGAGGTTGCCGGTTTCATCGGCCTTCCACGCCTTCACAATGGCCAGATCGGCAAAAATGCCTTCTTCCATGATGTAGGTCTCGGATGCGCCATCGGGGCCGGTTGGGAATTCTTTGTGCTCTTTGCCTTCGGCAATCACCGTCCCCACACCTGTCTTTGTGTAGAAACCCGGAATGCCGCAGCCGCCAGAACGCATGCGTTCGGCCAAGGTGCCTTGGGGGTTGAATTCCAGCTCCAGCTCGCCAGACAAATACTGGCGCATGAACTCGGCGTTCTCACCGACATAGGAAGAGATCATTTTCTTGACCTGACGGGTTTGCAACAGAATGCCGATGCCAAAATCGTCGACGCCTGCGTTGTTGGACGCAAAGGTCAGATCCTTGGTGCCAGCTTCCTTGATCGCCTGCAGCAACAGTTCGGGGATGCCGCATAGGCCAAAGCCGCCCGCGGCGATAAACATGCCGTCATGCAGCAAACCATCAAGGGCCTCCGCTGCTGATCCGTAAATTTTCTTCATGGAGTTTCCTTCATCTAGGTGGCCAAGACAGCTGCCACACGAATGTGTGGTACGCTTTTTAAGGGGAATGATGCGGGTTGCAACACGATTGACGGCTACGAGACATGGAAACACTCGCCCAAACTCAGTGGTCCCATGGCGGGCTCGGGCGGTTTGCGGCTGGTCTGGGATTTCGCGCGGTGTCGATAATCGGCTGAATTAATTGACGTAGTTTGCGCAAACAGGTCCCAGAGCTGTCGGCCCCATCCCCGCACCGGCGCCACAAAAAACCGGAATTCCCACCAGCGGCGATATGTCCGCAGAAAAGAGCTGCACGGCCCCTGTTGTGAACCCTAGGTGTCGCTTTGGGGCTTCGTCGATTGCGTTTAGCAGATGCAGCTGGCGCGGTATTCGGTCGGAGACATTTGCATTTGCCGCCTGAACGCCGCGTTGAAGCCGGAGAGGGATTCGTATCCGACTGACAACGCGATTTCAGTAATCGGGGCGTTGGTCATGACAAGCGCCTCCACGGCGTTCATTACTCTGGTGTGGCGCAAAACTTCGCGCCAGGTCATTCCCATTTCCGACGAAAAGCGACGGGCCAAAGCACGAGGCGACTGGTTGGACTGACGTGCGACCTCGTCAAAGGTAAGGGGTGTGTGCGCCAAGCGTTCGGTCAGTTGCACGGCCTTTAACAGGTGCTCGGATCGTGGTGAGGGCAAGACACATTTGCTTGGCACCAAAGACAATTTTTGCACAACGTCAAAGAGGGCTTCGAAGATACGTTTGGAGTAGGGGGACAAAGGCCCATTCTCGGGGCCCCAGTCCCGACATTCTCGCACCAACTCTCGCGCCAGTGGCGACATGTCGAACACCGTCAGAACGTGATCTGGGGCGGGCATAAATTCAGTGGAAAAGAGGACCGACGCAGATGTCAATTTGGACAAGACAGTGATCGTGATTGGATGGCCTGCGCGAATGAGCGCGGCGCGGGCTGGCGGAAGGGTCCAGCGTTGCCCGTCCGCCTCCAGACGAATAGTTCCTTCCATCGCATACAGCAGATAGTGCCGATCCACCTCGAATTGCGACGGATCGGCAGGTTCAAAGCTGCGGTGAAAACAATAGGCGTCTGGCTGCATGCGTCAGTTTACGTTTTCAATCAAAGTGGCGTCAAACCGTTTGCTCACGGGGGGCGAGGTCATGATCGGGCGCAAAACCTGACCGACCGCCGCAAACCTGTCTGATGCAAGATAGGCTGAAAAATCCTGTGCTGTTTCCCATTCATGCAAGACCCCGACGCCGCCCTCATGAACCGCGTCCCAAAAGGGCACGAAGGCAATGCATCCCTTCATGGCCCGTACGGCCTCTACCTCTTGTGTCAGGGTTTTGACCGCCAAGGATCGGTTTTCGTTTGAGACTGGAAATGAGACATGAGCAATGAGCATTTATGCGTCCTTTGGTTGGGTTTTCGAAAAGATGTAGCCGAAACTGGTGCGGCTGGGTGGGCCGGACAGAAAACTGTGAACTGCCACTTCGGATAGTCCGGCGTCTTGGGCCATCTCTTGAATGACCTCGGGGGCGAACCAGCGGTGGCGAAATCTGAGCCAGATGACCCAGTTGCACCAATGCGGCTTTGACACGACCAAATAGAGACGGCCTTGCGGGGCTAGGGTTCGCGCAAATTTGCGCATGGCTTCTGCGGGATTTTCGAAATGTTCGAGAACATGAGCAGCCAAGATCGCATCGAACTTGGTGTCGGTAGAAAAGTCGTCGAATTTGCTATTGATGATCTTTGGGGAAACCCCGCGAAGAGCGAAATGCTGGCGTGCCTGCTTCAGCATTTCTGTGGACTGATCAAGCAGCGAAAGATCCGAACTTCCGCCTGCCTCCAACCAAGAAGAGGCGAAGGTGCCGGTGCCGGTTCCCACATCAAGAACGGGTCCGGAGCGCAGCGCGCCCTGTGCAAGAAACTCGGTGTAGGCCTTGGAATATCCAAGGCGCGAGACTTTCTTGTTCCAAGTGGGGGCTGCGTTTTCATATTGAGTTGGAACATCCATGGCTGCGGTATAGCCGGTTCACGGTGGTCGTACTCACGTTGGAGTGCCATTCACCACCGTCTATCTGCCAACATGACCTGTTCCGCATTTGCTATGAAAAATTCCTTGATAACGGAATATGTCCGTTATATTGGTTTTCCATAGTCAAAGGAGATCACGATGACCCCCCGCTTTATCACACAGATCGAAGAGACGCTGCGCGACATCCACGATGCGGGCTTGATGAAGGTTGAACGAGAGATCACATCGCCGCAAGCGGGAAAGATTCAAGTTCAGCTTGCGGGCCATCTGCATAACGATGTCATTAACCTATGTGCGAATAACTACCTTGGACTTGCCGATCACCCCAAGCTGATAGATGCCGCAAAATCGGCCATGGATACCTATGGCTATGGAATGGCCAGTGTGCGCTTTATCTGCGGGACCCAAGATCTTCATCGCCAGTTGGAGCAAAGCCTTGCGGCCTTTCTTGGCAAAGATGATTCAATTCTGTTCGCCGCCTGTTTTGACGCCAACGGCGGGTTGTTTGAGCCATTGCTTGGCCCCGAGGACGCAATAATTTCGGATGCCCTGAACCATGCGTCGATCATCGACGGGATACGTTTGTGCAAAGCCAAGCGCTACCGCTACGCCAACTCGGACATGGCGGATCTGGAGGCCCAGCTGAAGGCCGCCAAAAGCGCAGGTGCGCGGCATATCATGATCGCAACCGACGGTGTGTTCTCAATGGACGGGTATTTGGCCAAGCTGCCGGAAATTGCCGAACTTGCGGACAAATATGAAGCGATTGTAATGGTTGATGACTGCCATTCCACCGGCTTCATGGGGGAAAAGGGGCAAGGGACGGCCTCGCATTTCGGGGTGAATTCAAAGGTCGATATTCTGACGGGCACCTTGGGGAAAGCCCTAGGAGGGGCGATTGGGGGCTATATCGCGGGGCCTCAACCCGTCATTGATTTGCTGCGTCAACGCGCGCGGCCCTATCTCTTTTCAAACTCTTTGCCACCCAGTGTTGTTGCGGCGTCTTTGGAAGCTTTGAAGCTGGTGCAAGACGGGGATGACCTTCGACGCCAACTTTTCGAGAACGCGGCCTATTGGCGCAAAGGATTGCTGGAGCTTGGCTTTACTCTTCCACAAGGTGTTCACCCGATCATCCCTGTTATGTTGGGCGAGGCGTCTGTTGCACAGCAGATGGCCGCCAAGTTGTTCGACCGTGGCATCTATGTGTCCGGTTTTTTCTTTCCGGTTGTTCCAAAAGGTCAGGCCCGCATTCGGACCCAAATGAACGCGACATTGACCAAAGCGGATTTGGATCATGCGCTTGACGCGTTTGGCGCGGTTGGACGCGAACTTGGAGTAATCGCATGATCGGTAGCGTGCCGAATGGGATGAAAGCTCTGGTCAAAGCGAAGGCGGAAGCTGGCCTGTGGCTGTGCAGGGAACCCGTGCCTGAAATTGGGGCCGATGACGTTCTAATAAAGATTAATATGACCGGCATTTGCGGGACGGATATCCACATTTGGAACTGGGATGACTGGGCCTGTGCAACGGTTCCCGTCCCGCTGATCACCGGCCATGAATTCGCCGGAGAAATCGTAGAAATGGGCCGCAGTGTTGAAGGCCTATCCATCGGTCAACGGGTCAGCGGCGAAGGGCATTTGGTTGGGAAGCAATCGCGCCAGTCCCGCGCGGGCAAGTTTCACCTCGACCCTCAAACACGGGGGATCGGGGTAAATGAGAACGGCGCGTTTGCGCAATTCCTGAAGCTTCCGGCCTTCAATGTTGTACCACTTCCCGACGACATAAGTGACGATATTGGCGCAATCCTTGATCCATTGGGGAATGCGGTTCACACGGCTTTGAGCTTCGATCTGGTCAGCGAAGACGTTTTAGTGACAGGCGCAGGTCCGATCGGCATAATGGCGGCGGCGGTGGCACGGCATGCGGGGGCGCGAAATGTTGTCATCACGGACGTCAACGCGGACCGTTTGGCATTGGCGCAGACGGTTGCTGACGTGGTTCCGGTGAACGTGTTGAAGGAAGACCTTGGCGACGTCACCGCGCGTTTGGGTATGACCCAAGGTTTTGATGTCGGGCTAGAGATGTCCGGTAGCCAAATAGCTTTGGATCAGATGGTGGAGGCAATGGTGATGGGAGGGCGCATTGCGATGCTGGGCATTCCCCCGGGCAAAAGTCCAGTCGATTGGTCGCGCATTGTGTTTAAGGCCCTCACGCTTAAGGGCGTCTACGGGCGCGAAATATTTGAGACATGGTACAAGATGATCTCGATGCTTCAAAATGGTCTTGATGTCTCCAAGGTCATCACCCACCGGTTTGAGGCCGACAACTTTCAAGCAGGTTTTGACGCGATGCTCAGTGGTTCAAGCGGCAAGGTCGTGTTGGACTGGCGGAATATGTGAGGGAGGCTTTGCTTTCCTTGATAAGCAGTGATTGATCTGGCAAGTCTTTGGCCATGGATCAAGAACGTCATGAAATATCCCTCCGGCTGGCAGAGCGTCTGAAGGACACTCGCAAATCGAAGTCATTGAGCTTGGAGGCTTTGTCTTCTCTGGCCGGTGTCTCGAAGTCGATGTTGTCGCAAATAGAGCGTGGAGAAAGCAGCCCGACTGTCGCGACCCTTCTCAACCTGACCCGCGCACTGAACGTAGATTTTGCAGGCTTGCTGGACGATGACCACAAAGACCGCGGGCCGATCAAAGAGGTCATCCGGTCAGAGCAAACTCCGGTGATTATGTCGAAGGGGAAGTCTTGCCAAATTCGTGTGCTCAGCGCACCTGACACGGTGGGCGATCTGGAGATCTACGATCTTCAGTTTGAAGCCCATGGCACGCTGGAAAGCGAGCCGCATAGTCGCGGCTGCCTTGAAAACCTGACGGTCTTTAGTGGTGAACTCATTGTCACAACCGACGGGGTTTCGGAGACCTTAGGGGCAGGGGACACGGTGCGATATGCCGCTGACCGACCTCATTCGATTGTAGCCAGCGGGCACCAAAGCCGCGCGATCCTGATCGTTCACGGCTCTTAGAAAAATCGCGATCTATTCAGAGTGTTTGTTGGCTTTCAGAGAGTTCAGCAAAGTTTGCTTGGACGTCATAAGATGGGCGCGAGCGGCGTCCTCGGCGCGGGTGATGTCACGGCTTCGCACCCCTTCAAGATAGGCCAGATGTTCATGGATTGCGGCCTCGTTGCGGCTGCGTTCGTCGGATTTGTTCCACTGAAAATGATAGTGGAAGACCAAGGAAATGATGTTTTGGAATTCCTTAACGAAGCGGTTTGTCACCACGCTGTTTATGGTGGCGTGGAAGGCTTCATCTAACACAGAAAAGTCGTGGTAATCCTTATCGATCCGCCCCAACAGTTCGTGGTGATCTGCCTCCAGTTTGTCGAGTTTTACCCAGATCGGGTGATCTTGAGGAAGCGTCACGAGGTGGCGCACGGAATTTAGCTCCAGAACTGTCCGGAAATCCGACAGCTCCACGGCATAATCGGGGGTAAACCCGTTGAGTTTCCAACCGCCACGAGGGCGCCTTGTGACGATGCCAAATCGGCTGAGGGCCGAGAAAAATTCCTGCAGTGTATGGGTGGCGACGGAAAAATCTTTCGCCAGCTGCGCTACATTCAAAACTGTTCCCGGAGGCACATCCATCCGCAGCACCCAATCGAGGAATTTGCTTTCGAGTTCTTCAATGGTGAGCAGCTGAGGCGGGCCATCCAAGCGGTCAGCCCGCGTAGGCAGGCGAGAGATGATCTTACTGCGCCCCGTACCCGTCACGATACTTTGCTCAATCAGGCGAGTTAGAATACTGCGCACAATCGTGCGACTGACATTCAACCTGTCCGCCATGGCATTTTCCGAGGGCACCGCGGATCCGATTCCAGCTGCTTCGCACAAGGATAAGCAATCGTTATAGGCTTCGATAAAGCGTGTATTTGTGCGGGCCATTGCCTGTGTCACCTCTTGTTTCGCGGTCGCTTGTAAACGGTATTTATCGATGCGGGGTAAAAATTAAAAACATTTGACCTGCAAAAATGAACTTCATAGTGTTTATTATAATTAAAGACCATTTAGGCGCCGTCTTTGGCCTTTACCAGCCCTGCCTTCTTATCTGTGATCGACGGCTTGACCGTGCTGCTACAAACCTTGGTCATGGGGCTGTTGGCGATTGGAATGGGGCGCGTGATGTGCTTGACCTATGCGACCGCGTAAAGCTTATGAACAAGGGCCGCAACGTCGGGGCGTTCAAGATCGAAGACGTAAACAAAGATGACATTCCAAGCCTGATTATAAAAGGGACACTCCCTGACAGCTGGGCACCGCGAGGACAAAATTAATGAGCCAAGACACGATGGATGCCGGAGTGGTCGTAGCACCTGGACGGTTTGACGTTGAAGTCCGGCCTGCCATCGAATTTGTGCCGAAGGGGTGGGTCCTGATTGACGTATGCGCAGTTGGCCTATGCGGCACCGACTATCATATCCTCGAAGGCAAGCACCCGTTTTTGGAGTACCCACGCGTGATTGGCCATGAGCTAAGCGGCCGTGTCGCGACGGACGCAAGCGGATGGGCAGCGGGTGACTTGGTTGTGGTGAACCCATATCTATCGTGCGGAACCTGTCGAGCGTGTTTGCGGGGCAAACCCAATTGCTGCTCGAAGATTGAAGTCTTGGGCGTGCACCGCGACGGGGGCCTAACAAGGCAATTGGCCGTGCCTGCGGGCAACCTATATGCCGCTACAGGGCTGACCCCAACGCAGGCGGCAATGGTCGAGTTTCTGGCGATTGGCGCGCATGCCGTTCGCCGCTCTGAAGTTGGGCTTAGGGATCGGGTGTTGGTCACCGGAGTAGGCCCCATCGGCATAGGCACTGCCTTGTTCGCCCGCCTGAAAGGGGCGGAGGTCACGCTTCTTGATCTTAGTGCAGGGCGGTTGAAGATGGCGGCCGAAAGCTTTGGATTTAACCAAGGGTTCACCGACATTGACGCGGCCATCGCATCAACGCAAGGAGATGGCTTCGACGTGGTCTTTGACGCCACCGGATTTGTCGGCGCAATCGAGGAGGGTTTTCGGGCCGTCGGCCATGGCGGGACATATACGTTGGTCAGTGTCGTCAAGGAAAGCATCCGCTTCAGTGACCCCGAATTTCACAAGCGAGAGATGCGCCTTATCGGCAGTCGCAACGCGCTAAAGGTGGATTTTGACTGGGTGATGACAGCGTTTCGGGAGGGTCATATCAACGCGGATGCCCTGTGTTCCAAGGTGATATCACTGCCGGATTTGCAACAATCCTTCGGCGACTTGGCTGCTGACAGAACCGATATGATAAAAGTTATCGTTTCACTGCAGGACTAGATCAGGCCGACCGGACACCATGCGAGGCTGCATGGGGCACAATTGGGGTTGCATGTAATCAAGATTATGTTGCCAAACAGAGTGTCGCGCCGGATGTTCTTATAAGACCGGTCCACAGGATGTTTGGCGCGGACGCGATGCTTGTGGGCCTTTCCGGCGGTGCATCGAAACTGCTCTAGTGGCTGCTGGGTGGGCTTTAAGTCCGGCCGCATCACTTCGCGGAATTCGGCGCGTACAGGCGGCTGAAAGGATAGTGTTAAGTCTTGCGCGACATCTGAGGAAGGCCTAGGCCAACTCGGGTGGGGAAACGCCGCTTCGATTTCACGCGTCTAATGGAGCACCGAGGAATGTCTGATATACAATTGGTCCTAAATGCTGGGTCGTCTAGCCTGAAGTTTGCAGCCTATTCCAACGCACAAGATGCTCCGGTTCTCAAAGGCAAGGTGTCGGGCATTGGCCGTGCACCAGAGTTCAGCGCGACGGGTGCAAGTGCTGATGCCTTGGGTGACATGACGCCTGCAACCCCGCATGATGAAATTGTACAACGCGTGCTTGGTTGGCTGACCACCCATGCGGAGTTCGGAGAGATCACCGCAGTCGGGCATCGCGTTGTGCATGGAGGAACGAAATTCTCCAAGCCGGTGTTGATTACCGACGAAAATTTGGCCGAGATGACAACACTGGAACCGCTGGCCCCCTCGCATCAACCGCATAACCTTGGGGCGATCCGTGCTGTGCGCGGCTGGAAGGCAGACTTGCCGCAGGTCGCCTGCTTTGACACAGGGTTCCATGCCAGCCAGCCCAAATTGAGCCGCATGTTCGGGCTGCCGCGCTCCCTGACAGAGCAAGGGGTCATTCGATACGGATTTCACGGGCTGTCGTATGAATATATCGCCCGCATTTTGCCGCGCCATCTGGGGGAAGCGGCTGACGGGCGTGTGGTTGTGGCGCATTTGGGAAATGGCGCAAGCATGTGCGCGATGACAGGGCGCAGGAGCGTCGCGACAACCATGGGGTTCTCGGCGTTGGACGGGCTGGTGATGGGGCGGCGATGCGGCAGCATCGATCCGGGTGTGCTGATCTACCTTCAGCAAGGATTGGGGATGACACCCCGCCAGATAGAACAGCTTCTCTATAAGGAATCGGGCCTGATGGGCGTGTCTGGCGTTTCAAACGCCATGCAGGTTTTGCAAGAAAGCACCGCGCCGGAAGCTGTGGAAGCAATCGAGTTGTTTTGCCTGCGCGCGGCCCAAGAGTTGTCACGCATGTTGCCGGATATTGGTGGCTTGGATGCTTTGGTGTTTACGGCTGGGATCGGGGAGAACTCGGCCGCCGTGCGGGCTGGGATTTGCGCCCATCTAAAGTGGCTGGGTGTCACGCTGGATGCTTCGAAAAACACGGCGGGAGAAACGCATATCCAAGCCTCTGAAAGCGCTGTCCAAGTCTGCGTCCTTCCCACCGATGAGGAAGGGGTGATCCTTGGCCATGTTCGCGACATCGTTGAATAACGCCCTTTTCCTGCACCTTTAGCCTAACGCGATGATTGACGGGCCACAGCATTTGGCATTGAATAGGGGCATCGCCTGATTTTAGTTTTTATTGAAGCGACGTCGAATGAATTGTGTGACCCCCTTCCTGAATGACCCTAAATGGTGGGCCCTATGAGCGAGACCCCCAAAACGACTTCCGGCGGCGGTTTGCTTGACGGAGACCGCACTGTCCCGCCGTCGTCGAACCTGCGCACAGTGCTTGCCCCCGATCTATATGCCATGATGCCGGAGCTGAAAGAGGACATCCAGCTTCAGCCGCGGGCGAATGAAAGCGTGTCGTTTCTGCTCGCGCGGTTGCGTTCTTCCACCACACCCGAAGAAGCCGTGACCATGGCCTCCTATGCGTTTCAACCGCGGATATCGGTCTGGTGGGCGCATGAATGCATGACGACAATGCGCGAACATCTCACCCCGATTGACCATCAGTTGCTGGAACTGATCGGCGGCTGGGCACATGACCCCTCCGACAGCAATCGGCGTGGGATCTATGACGTCGCCTTGAGCGCACCTTCCAAGACTCCAGGCGTCTGGCTTGGCCTTGCCACCGGAGTGTCGGGGGGCGGGCGGCGCGACGAGCCGGTTGATCTAAGTACCCCGCGCGCCGTCAATGCCGGCATCTTGTCTTGTTTGGCACGAGGGGGCTTGCCCCAACGGTCAATCAACCTTGCGCGGTTCATTACGCTGGCGCAAACTCTAGTCGGGGATTGAAAAATACCCTATCTACCCAGAAGCACGCGGTAATCTGCACATCCGCTGCCATTCTTATCAATTGTACCCTGTTCAAGGCTGTTGCCCCAAATGAAGTTGACCCTGAGAATTGAAAATCACGACTTTCTAGAGGACGGTGGTCCGCTGGAAATTTCCGTCGAAGGGCGCGGCATTTTGGTTGGCCGAGATGGCGCCATGGATTGGACCCTGCCTGATCCGGCACGCCATATCTCTAGTCAGCATTTCGAGATCACGTTTCAAAATGGCGTCTACTGGCTAAATGACACCTCCACCAACGGCACCTACCTGCAGGGCCATTCCCACCGTGTAGAGAGCCCCTACCAGATAGCCCATATGGATCGTCTGCAGGTCGGTCACTACATCATTGTGATTGTATTGGAAGGGGCTGCTGCAAGTTGGGGGGCTGATGCCCCAGCCGACGCCCCAGCTGCAAGTGGCGGCGACCCTTGGAATTTGGGGGGCGGCCCTGCGGAGCCGGTGAATGTCACTCCGACAGAAGAAAATGCGTGGCGTGGCGACTTTGGCGACAATTTTATCGTCAATCCAACCCCGCCAGCCACACCGACGCCGCCACCCGCGGCCCCCGCTCCTGCGGCGCCTGATGCGTCACCTTTTGCAGCGGCCGCACCTGTTGCCCCCCCCGCCCCACCAGCGGCCCCGCCCGCCAGCGCGCCGGTAGCCCCTACGCCACCCGCTGCGGCTCCGGCTCCAGAAGGGTTCGCGCCAGCCTCTGCGCCCGCTGCGGCCCCAGCTGCTCCAGCGGCGGCAACCCCGCCGACTGCTGCGGCCCCCGTCGCGGCTGGGCCAAATGCTGACGCCGTGTTGCGCGCGTTTTGCGAGGGCGCAGGATTGCCCTTGGACAGTCTGCCGTCAAAAGACCCGATGGAGTTGGCCCGCGAGCTGGGCCAATCCCTTAGGGTCACCACCGAAGAGCTAAAAGCCCTGCTAGGTGCGCGCGCGGCCACCAAGCAATTTGTGAAAAGCGGTTCGCGCACAATGATGGGTCAGACGGACAATAATCCGCTGAAATTCATGCCAGATGCGGCGCAAGCGCTAGATGTGATGTATCTGAATCCCCGCCAAGGGTATCTTGACGGGACATCTACGCTGGTCGAGGCCTTTGGCGACATCAAGCGGCACCAAACCGCGGTCTATTCCGCCATTCAGCCTGCGTTGGCGCGTTTGCTTGAAGACCTGTCGCCCGAAGCCATCGAAAAGCGGTCCGGCGGGGCAAGCAAGTTGGCAGTGGTGGGCGGCGGTAAACGCGCCCGCAACTGGGAAGTCTTCGTGGAGCGGTGGGACGCCAAAACCCACCCCTATGAGAACGGCATGCTTGATGTGTTTCTTGCGTATTTCGCAGAGGCCTATGATTCCTCGATCAAAGCCGGTGGCGGTCAATAATTACAAATAATTCACACTCGTGAAATCGCACCTTGGAAACAGTGAGTTGCCCGACGTCTCATTGACCGATGGGTTGTCGCGCCGTATGATGCGCGCAGTATTATTTTGAAAAGGTGTTACCATGAAGCGTCTTCTTGCGACCGCCGCTGTGTTTGCAGCCCTGTCTGCGCCAGCCTCTGCACAATCTGCATATACGACTGACGAGCTTGTAGATTTCTATATTAATTCCATCGACATGGGCGCCACACGCGGCATCTGCATCGGCACCGCACAAGAGTGCGACACCGGCGCGACACCTTCCGTCCCACAAGGCTTGGACATGCGAATCAACTTCGAGTTGGATTCTGCCACGCTGACACCAGAAGCTGCAGAAAGCCTGAAGGTCTTCGCGTTGATGATGAAAGACGAGCGTCTTGAGATTGCCCGCTTCGTTGTCGAAGGTCACACTGATGCACGCGGCACCGAAGGCTACAACATCGACCTGTCGGAAGCCCGCGCGGCGGCCGTGTCGGCGTTTCTAACGGACCAAGGCATTTCCGAAGAGCGCCTGTCAGCCGTAGGTCTTGGCAAAGCACAGCCTCGTGTTGCCGACGAATTTGATCCGGAAAATCGCCGTGTCGAACTGCGCATCGACCTTCGCTAAGCTCAGATTGAACACGCTGTGAATTGATATGAGCGGCCATCTCTCCCTTTGACGGGTTTGGATGGCCGTTCGCATTTCGGGACCTTGCATGAAATACGATAAAATCGCCGACCCTATTTCGCCTGACGCGCCCTGTGGTGCTGACCTGCTGGTTGAGGACGATCCGGATTTTATCGGGTACTTCTTCGAAGCACCGGAGCGGATGCCCACGAAGTACTATGATTTGGTTCGCGAGGTGCTTTTCGACCCCAAATCGATCGATTTCAAGGGTGAAGAAAAGCAAATTGAAGCCCTTCTTAAGCGGACGCGTGATTTGCGTTTGCTTGGCATTCAGGCGCGCTTCCAGATTTTGGCTGGCCGGTTGCACGGGTTTTGCGACGCCTTCACGGCGATGGCTGATCTGTTAGAGGCACATCCGACGGATGCGCATCCGCAAGTGAACGGCGACAACAACGAGCGGCGCAATGCCATCGAAGAGCTGAACACATTGGCCACGGTCACCATGCCGCTGCAATACGCCACGCTGGCTGAAGACCGTCGCAGCGGCGCGGTGAACCAGCGGATGTATCTGCTTGCCACCGGTCAGGTAGAGCCGCGCGAGGACGAAGACGTCGGGGACGCTGGAACCTTGTTGGCGGTCCTCAGCAATGAGGCCAACCAAAAAGAAGTCGACAAAACGCACGAGAAACTGGAAGCCGCCAAAACGGCCGCGACCCGCATAATCGACGTCACCAAGGCCCAAGAAGACAGCCCTTTCACTCCGGATATTGAGAAGCTTCAAAATCGCTTGGCGGAATTGCTGGACCTTATCGTTCAAGCGCGTCCCGATCTGGGGGGCTCCAGTGCGGAGGCCGAGGCCGCTGAAGGCGCAGCAGATGATTCAGGCGCTATCGAAGGTGAAGAAGGTGCTGTCGCGGTCGGATCTGCAGCCCCCGCGCAAGCTTCTACGCTTTCGGGTCCGGTTGTCATTCCGACCCATTCTGCGGCGCGGCTCGCTTTGGAAGTTGTGGAACAGTATTTCGCCAACAAAGAACCCTCCGCCGCCGCATTGCTATTAGTGACCCAAGCACGTTTGCTGATCGGCAAGCCATTGGTCGAGGCGATGGACACCTTGCTGCCAGACCATGCGGGGCAAGCCAAAATCGACTTCGGCGCAGAAACAGGTTTTGTCATCTCGATGGATCGCTTGCGGTCGCTGTCTGGGGAGGTGCGCGCGTCTTCTGGACCAGACCCCAGTGACGCCGAGGGGCAGATTCCGGATATGATCACCACTCGGCCGGACGCCGCGTCGGTCATCAAAGCGGTGGAAGATTTCTATCGCCGGAGCGAACCGGTCAGCCCGATTCCAATCCTTTTGTTGAAAGCGCGCGGATTTTTGGATAAAGACTTTCATGCGATAGTTAAGGAATTGATGCCCGCGTCCGACGGACAAGGCGAATAATGGTGACCTTAGGACACTATGAGCGGGTTTATTGATAATTGAATGTGAAGATAGAGTGAAAAATCACCTAAATGCGTTGACAGCAAATGGTGATTAAGGCTTTCTTATCGCGTAGATTTTAGGGAGAGGGAATATGGCCTCAGATTCAGCGACCGGTTTTATTAAACGCAACCGACCACCACGGGTAAACATTTCCTACGCGGATCCCTACGAGTCTGACAAGATGGTCGAGTTGCCATTTGTCATGGGCATCATGTCTGACCTCAGCGGCAACGCTTCCGAGGTAGAGAAGGCACCTGTCGCAGAGCGCGAGTTTACACGCGTCGACCAAGACAGCCTTGATGACTACATGGATTCAGTGGCACCTGGCATCGCGATGCAGGTTGATAACACCTTGGACCCAGAGTCCGGCACCAAGATGAGCGTGAACCTCAACTTCAAAAAGATGGAAGACCTGAGCCCGGGCGAAGTTGCTCGTCAGGTTCCAGCTTTGGCGAAATTGCTCGAAGCACGCACCCAGCTTGCAAACTTGCAGCGCTACATGAACGGAAAATCTGCGGCCCAAGACCAGATCAAGGCGCTGCTGGAAGATCCTGAGTTGATGGCTGCCTTGGCTGAGCGCACGCCAGCAGCTGGCGACGGCGACGCAGAAGAGTAACGAGATATATACCCCCTGTGCGCCAAAGAGTGCTGCACGGGCAAGTGATAATTAAGGGGAACGACAATGGCGACAGAAGCCCAACAGGACGGCGCCCAAGCTGGTGGAGCTCTAAGCGAGCTTGACGAGTTTTCTGATGTTCTAAAGCAGAACTTCAAGCCGCGCTCCGACGTAGCTGCTAAGGAAGTTGAAAACGCGGTAACGACTTTGGTTGCAACCGCGATGCAAGACCAAGACCTTGTATCCGACGACGTAATCGACACTATCGACCAGATGATTGCAGCCATCGACGAAAAGCTGAGCGCTCAGGTCAACGCGATTATCCACCACGAAGAATATCAGAAGATCGAAGCTTCTTGGCGCGGCTTGGCCTATACGGTCAACAACTCCGAGACCGATGCGTCCTTGAAAATCAACGTGATGAACGTCTCGAAAGCGGAACTGGAACGTGAGCTTCGCTCCTTCCCGGGTGCCAAATGGGATCAGTCACCGATCTTCAAACAGATCTACGAGCACGAGTTCGGACAACTTGGTGGTCAGCCTTACGGCGCGCTTGTGGGCGACTTCTACTTCGACCAATCCGCAGCCGATGTTCGCTTGCTGCGCGACATGGGCAAAATCGCCGCCTCTTCCATGGCGCCGTTCTTGTCTTCCGTTGCGCCAACCCTGATGGGCATGGACAGCTGGAACGAGTTGAACAACCCGCGCGATCTGTCCACCGTGTTTGATACACCGGACTATGCCGCATGGAACTCGCTGCGTGACAGCGAAAACTCCCGCTACATCGGCCTGACCATGCCACGCGTTCTGTCGCGTGAACCTTACGGTCAGAATTCCCTGCCAGTTGACGAGTTCAACTTCGAGGAAGAAACCGATGGTCACGAAGGCACGCAATACGCTTGGATGAATGCGGCACACGCAATGGCTGCGAACATCAACCGCGCACATAAAGAGCACGGTTGGACCGTTCAAATCCGCGGTGTTCAATCGGGCGGCGAAGTGATCAACCTGCCATCGCATACATTCGACACAGGCGACGGGTCCACTGACCTGAAATGCCCAACCGAAATTGCGATCAGCGACCGCCGCGAAGGCGAGCTGACCAAAGCCGGCCTGATCGGGCTGGTCCACCGCAAGAACACAGACAAAGCGGCCTTCATTGGCGCGCAGTCGATTTACAAACCGAAGGTCTACAAAGACGAAGAGGCAACCGCATCCGACAACATGTCGGCCCGCCTGCCCTATATCTTTGCTGTATCCCGCTTCAGCCACTACCTGAAGTGCATGGTCCGTGACCAAATCGGCATGTCCCGCTCCCGCGATCAAATCGAGCGCGAGTTGCAAAGCTGGATCATGAAATACGTACACCTGAACCCTGATGAGGCAAGCGAATCTGAAAAGGCGCTTAAACCTCTGGCGGGCGCTACGGTGAAAGTCATTGAGGATGAAGAAAACCCTGGCTACTACATGGGCAAATTCTTCCTTAAACCGCACTTCCAAATGGAAGGAATGGATATCGGGATGAGCCTCGTATCCAAACTACCCGGTGGGAAATAAACAATTTCATTAGCGAAGTTTCCTACTGATTTATTGTAACCAAGGAGAAGACACATGGCTGTCGATATTTTTCTGAAACTGTCGAGCATCAAAGGCGAGTCCCAGGACGCGTCCCACAAACAAGAAATCGATATTCTGAACTGGGGTCTGGGAATGACTCAGTCCGGCACCACCCACATGGGCGGCGGCGGCGGCGGCGGTAAAGTCGACGTTCAAGACATCAACATCATCAAGTACGTTGACCAGTCGTCCAACGACCTGATCAAAAAATGTACGTCCGGCAAGCACATCGACGCTGGCCTGCTGACAGTACGTAAATCCGGTGGCGACGCTCCGGTTGAGTACTTCAAGTTGCACATGGAAATGATCATCGTATCTTCCTACACAACTGGCGGCTCCAAAGACGGTCTTGACCGCATCGAAGAGTCCCTGACACTGAACTTCCGTCGCTTCAACATCGAGTACACGATGCAAGACGACAAAGGTGCAGATGCCGGTACAACCAACGCTGGTTGGGACATCGCAGAAAACAAAGAATGGAACGGCACAGTTTCCCCAGCTTAAGCTGCGGACGCCTTTCGTTCATAAAACAAGGGGGCGCGCCGCTTGCCGGCGCCCCTCTGCCCCTCTTTCTTCCGGACCGCAACCGCAGACCTGCTGTCTCGCATTCCGCTGCGTTTCCCTCCGAGCGATGGTCTGATCCAAACGTCGCCAGAGTGTACCCCGCCCGATGAACAGCAAATCTTCCCCTTCAAATCGCAAGGCCGCCCAGCAAAATCAGGTGTCCCTGATGCATGTCTTTCGCGAGGCTGCTGGCAAAAAGGACGCCACCAATGACGGCGCATCCTACAAAGAAGGTGAACGCGAAATCAGTCAACGCAGCGTTCAACGCCGCCATGGGGCCGATCAAGGGTCTTTGAAAGCGCATCTGAACGAAGATCTGGCGAATCTAATGCAAACCATCCGACTTGATGCCGCCCTAGATTTGGACAGATACAAATACGTGGGTAAATCTGTGTTGAATTTTGGCATGGATGACATGGCGAATATGTCGTCAAACTCCGAAAATCGGGGCCATCTGGAGCGACGTTTGCGCCAAGCCCTGATTGATCACGAGCCGCGCCTGATTCCAGAATCCATTGAAGTTGCGCTGCGTGAACAAGATAAGGACCTGAGCCAAAAGCTGGCGTTTGACATCGCAGCAGATCTGGCCGCAAATCCGATTGATGTACCACTAGAATTTGTTGCCGAAATTGACGTTGGTGGTGGTAAGGTTAATCTCTCTAAGTTGAAGGTTAATCGATGAAAAAAGCCTTTCTAGACGCCTATGAGCGTGAGTTGGCCTTGCTGTATGAACGCAGCCAAGATTTTGCGACGGACTACCCCGGTATCGCCGAGCGCCTAGGCGGCTTGGTTCAAGACAACATGGATCCAGCCGTCGCAGGTCTGCTGGAAGGCACGGCCTTCATGGCGGCCCGCGTTCAGCTGAAGATGAAGGAAGAATTTCGCACCTTCACCAACGAACTGCTGGAACAACTGCTTCCTAATATGTTGGCCCCGACACCCGCGGCGATGCTGGTGCAGGCCGATCCGCCCTATGACAACCAAGAGCTTTTGGAGGGGATGTCTTTTCCTCCTGGGTCTTACATGGATGCCCGCTATGTGGATCGCGAGAAGCGCATTTCTGCGCGTTTCCGACTGTCTGCTCCACTAGAGCTTTGGCCGCTAAAAATTTCAGATGCGGCCTATCTGGATGGCCCTGCCCCTTTGCAAGCGCTTGGGTTTGACGTGGCGGCAGGCACGGCGGGCGGGCTAAAGCTTAGCTTCATGCGCCCATCAATGGAGAATGCTGACAAGGCCGAAGGCCCGATGTCAGAATTGGAAGTTGACCGGCTGCCCATCCATCTAATCGGCGATCTGAGCGAAACCATTGCCCTTTATGAGCAACTGTTTTGCAACGTAAACCGCGTGACTTTGCGCTATCTGGATGACAACGGCGATCCGGCGTTTATTCGGCTTGAGCCGAACGTCATTGAGCAAATCGGCTTTGACGATGACGAATCTCTGTTCCCCGAAGATACGCGCGTATTTCGCGGATACAGCACATTGCGCGAGGCATTTTTGTTTCCGCAGAAGTTTTTGGGCTTCCGCCTGTCTGGCATCAACAAGGCACTGAAGCGTATCAAAGCCAGCGAATTCGATCTGATAATTGAGCTGAACACCGTTAAATCCAACCTGCCCTCCCGCGTCGGGAAACAGCATTTTGCGCTTTTCGCAGTTCCCGCAATTAACTTGTTTGAAGAAAATTCCTCGCAGGTAAAAGTTGATCCTTTGCGGCACGAATACATCGTCACCCCCGATAGTAGCCCCTCTTCCCATTACGAGGTCCACCGCATCACGGAAGCCTTTGCCTATTACTCAGGCGTGCAAACAAAAGTCCCCGTCCATCCGTTGTATGGTGTTCCCGCTGAACAGATTAACCCGCGCGAAGCCCTCTATTTCACCTATCGCCGCAAGGAACGCCGCCTCACTCAGAACGAACGGCGCTTTGGTGTGCAGCATACCTATAAGGGTACGGAAACCTTCATTTCGATCTATGAGCCGGAGGGCTTGGACGACGACCAGCGGGTGCGCCGGCTTCAAGTGAAAACCCTATGTTCGAACAGGCATTTGCCCGAGTATCTGCCATTGAACCAAAAGGGCACTGATTTTAATCTCAACGACGATCTGACAGTGAACCTTCGGTGTATTGCTGGCCCCACAGCCCCGCGGGAAGCGGTCGCTGATTTGGAAAGCGATGCGCCTCACCGGACCCAATCGGGCGACGTTTACTGGCGTTTGATCAGCCATCTGTCGTTGAACCAATTCGGCCTGTCGGATCGCGGGAGCAGAGATCAGGCGGCAGGCTTGCGCGAAATGCTATCTTTGTTTGCCGATCTGACCAACAAGGTCACCGAAAAGCAACTGCAGGCCATCAAAGGCATTGAGACGCGACCGGTTGTCCGATCGGTCAAGCGGGACGGCGGGTTTCACGCCGCACGGGGTATTGAGGTTCGGGTAACTTTCGACGAACGCGGATTTGAAGGATCTGGCATCATGTTTTTGGGCGCGATTTTGGACCGCTTCCTTGCTGACTACTCGGCCATTAACAGCTTCACACAAACCGTTATCGTTTCGCAGCAACGCGGCGAAGTAAAAGCTTGGCCGCCGCGGTCTGGATCCGGCCCGCTGCTATGACCAAAATCCCTGCAAGCAAAAAGCCCGCGATGATGGGCCCGCCCAAACCGGCACCCACCGCGGCAGAGCTTCAGGGGTTGTCTCGTCGTGCGATGTTGAAGGCGGCCCCTTGGCGCTTTGGGTTTTTGTCTGCTTTGCGCGAAATGGAGCGTACCTACCCCGACAAGCCACGCATCGGGCAAAACGCGACCATTAGGGAAGAAATTGTCTCACTGGGGCAAGATCCTTTTCTGGATTTTCCGGCCTCCAACATTACCGAGTTTGAGGAGAAACCAGCGGGGAAACCCGCGCGGTTAAACTCCAAGTTCCTCGGCTTTTACGGCCCGCAGGGTGCCTTGCCGCTGAACACAACCGCCGAAGTTCATGGCTGGCTCAATGCGCGCGACCCGAGTTTCGCACGGTTCACCGACATCTTTGCGAACCGCTTCTTGCAACTGTTCTATCGCGCGTGGGCAGATGCGCGCCCGATTGCGCAGTTTGATCATCCGACCGGTGATCGGTTTCAGGCCTATGTCGGCTCTCTTGCAGGACTTGGAACGCCCGCGTTTCAAGACCGCGACCATATCCCAGACGTGGCAAAGCTGCCTTTGGTGGCCTTGTTTTCTGGGCGGGTGAAATCTGCGGTCCGGCTGCGGCAGATGCTGGAGTTACTGCTTAAGGTTCATATCGAAATCGAAGAGCATGTTCCCAGCTGGATGAATTTTGAGCCACAAGACCTAACCCGAATGGGGTTGGGCGGCAGCAACTTGGGGCAGAACGTACATCTGGGCAGCCGAGTGCCAGCTGTGAACGAGAAAATCTGCATCAACGTGCGCACCGAAAGTTTTGAACAATATCGCAGCTATCTGCCAGGCGGCGACAACTTCACGCGGTTAACTGATATCGTCATTTGGTATCTTGGCGTCACCATCGAGGTCGACGTATCGCTCACCCTACCCGCAGATGAGGTGCCAGCGGCACAGCTTGGGGAACATACGGCCCTTGGCTGGACGGGCTGGGTTCAACCGGAAAAACCCAAAGAACACGAACCGCGCCGCTATGTTCAGGCAGCGCAATTCTCAACCGACAGGGCACCGGCAAAAGCCGTGGCCTAAGAAAATTAATTAATGAAACGGGGATCTTAGTATGAGTGACATTTCAATGGAAACAGTGGCCGGCAAGCTCAATAGAGTTGGCTACGACGCATTTGTGCAATCGCTGCGCCACGCAAAAGGTGAAGGCAACCGGCATGTGGAATTGGCGCATTGGTTGTTTCATGTGGTGTCGAACAAGAATTCCGACATCTCCAAAACACTGAACCACTTCAAGCTCGATCGTGGCCAAGTCCTCAAGGACCTAGGTGCAATCATTGACGGCATGAAGAAAAATGTCACCGAGATGCCGTCTGTTTCCGATCATGTCACCGACCTTCTGGATCGCGGCTGGCATTATTCAACTCTGCTGTTCTCGGAAACTCAAATCCGCACCGGCCACGCGTTGGTCGCCTGCTTGAAGTCCAAGGAACTCAAGCGCGCATTGTTCCAATGCTCTGGGGTGTTTCAGCAGCTGAACGTCGAATCTTTGGTGTCCGAGGCGCGTTCCGCTTGGGCTGAATCCGACGAAGAAGACATGCGTCCGATGGATGGCTCCGGTCTTGTTGCTCCTGCGGGTGGCGCGGCTGGAACAGAAGGTGGCGGTGGGACAACCGCGCTGGACCGCTTCTCCATCGATATGACAGCGGATGCCGCATCTGGCAAAATGGACCCGATTGTGGGGCGCGACGAAGAAATCCGTCAGATCATCGACGTGCTTTTGCGTCGCCGCCAAAACAACCCGATCCTGACCGGTGAGGCAGGTGTGGGGAAAACCGCAGTTGTCGAGGGCTTTGCGCAACGTCTGGCCTCTGGCGACGTTCCCCCGAAACTCCGCGGGACCAAATTGCACTCTCTCGACATCGGATTGATGCAAGCTGGGGCCTCGATGAAAGGCGAATTTGAGCAACGCCTGCGCTCGGTCATCGATCAGGTGCAAGCCTCGCCCACGCCCATCATTTTGTTCATCGACGAGGCGCATACCTTGATCGGGGCAGGCGGCGCAGCTGGCACAGGCGATGCGGCAAACTTGCTGAAGCCTGCGTTGGCCCGTGGTACTTTGCGCACCATTGGTGCCACAACCTTTGCCGAATATCGCACCCATTTCGAAAAGGACCCTGCCCTAACCCGACGCTTCCAACCGGTGAACGTTGAAGAGCCAGGCGTGGAGCAATGCTGCTACATGATGCGCGGCATCATGGGCCCGATGGAAAGTCACCACGGCGTGCGTATCTCCGACGAAGCGATCGTGGCGGCAGTGTCTTTGTCCCACCGCTACATCCCGTCACGCCAACTGCCCGACAAAGCGGTATCACTGCTTGATACAGCCTGCGCCCGCGTGGCCATTTCGCAAGCCTCCACTCCGGCGCGCATTGCCGATTTGAAAGAAACCATTGCGGCCTTGGTCTCCGAGATCAAAGCCAAAACTGCGCAGCGCGATCTGGGCGAAGAAAACGAAGACCGCATCAAAGAAGCTGAAGCTGAAATGGCCAAGGCCGAAGAAGAACTGGCTGTTCTGGAGGAAAAATATTCGGCAGAGAAAGTTCTGGTTGATGAAATTCTTGACCTTCGCAAAAACTTGGCCCCAGAGGGTGAAGACGCAGCAGCAGTTTCCGAGGACACGGACGTAGAAGGCGAAGAAGCCGCCGACGCACACTCCTCCGAGGGCGATGACCCTGAGGCGGCAGCAGCGGAAACCCCCGCAGACGATCCCGAAGCCGTTCGTCTTGCCTTGCATGAGAAGATCACCCAACTCGAGGAAGGTGATCCGGACGACCGCATGGTCTACGCGCATGTTGACGAGCAGGCCGTAGCTTCCGTCATCTCGGATTGGACCGGTATCCCTGCGGGCCGCATGGTTACGGACGAATTGCAGGCCATTCTGACCCTTGCAGATCGCCTGAAAGAGCGCGTCATCGGCCAAGACCACGGTTTGAAAATGATCGCCAAACGCATCGAGACAAGCCGCGCCAAACTGGCCAACCCGAACAAGCCCATCGGTGTGTTCATGCTCTGTGGCCCATCAGGTGTTGGTAAGACCGAAACCGCGTTGGCCTTGGCTGAAAGCCTTTACGGCGGTGAGCAAAACATCATCACCATCAATATGTCCGAGTTCCAAGAGGCGCATTCCGTTTCCTTGCTGAAAGGTGCCCCTCCCGGTTATGTGGGTTACGGTGAAGGCGGTCGCCTGACCGAAGCTGTGCGCCGCAAACCCTATTCGGTCGTGCTTCTCGACGAGGTGGAGAAAGCCCATTCCGACGTGCATGAATTATTCTTCCAAGTCTTCGACAAGGGCATCATGGAAGATGGCACAGGGCGTTCAATCGACTTCAAGAACACGTTGATTTTGCTGACATCGAATGTCGGAACTGATGCGATTATGGATGTGGCGGACAGTGGGCAATCGAACCCCGATCTGGAGGCGCTGGAAGAAGCTATGAAGCCAGCTTTGCAGTCGGTTTTCCCACCGGCGCTATTGGGTCGAATTGTGAATATCCCCTACTTCCCATTGTCGGGCGAGGTGCTCACCGGCATTACCAAGCTGAAACTTGGCTCAATCGTGAAGCGGATGAAGGCCAATCACAACGCCAAGATGACCTATGCAGACGAGGTGATCGATCACATCGTCGACCAGTGCCGCGACCCAGATTCTGGCGGACGTATGGTCGACAACATCATCACCAATTCGATCCTGCCGGAATTGTCCCGTCAGGTTTTGAACAAGATGGTATCCGGCGACGAAATCAGCGCTGTTGAAGTAACGCTGAAGGATGGGAAATTCGAGTATAACTTCTCGTAAGATCTAACCATCAAGTGATGCATGTGTGGGTGGCCAGATTTGGCCACCCATAGCGAATCCTGAACGACTACCCCGCCTGTTCCAGCACCGCCTTGATGGTTTTCTTATAGGCCACGACTTCCGCAGGAATGCGTGCCACGGCAGGAGTTGACGCCGGAGCATTGGTGATCGTCAGCTTGCCCCCTTTTCGGTTCATCTTTCGCTCGGCCCAGTTTTTAACCCATGCAATGTCGCGGCCCTTCAAGAAGGGGTTTGCCTTGATCACCCCTGCCCCCATCACGTCCAGAATCGACGCCTGATCCGGCGCGCTTAGGGCCACATGTGCGCCCTGTGCCCCAAGGAAGTGGCAAAGATACAAACGCCCCGCGGTGATCGCATGCCCCCTTGCACGCAGGTAAGCTTCGCCTTCGCGGGCAAGATTGGTGACCATTTCGCGCGACAATGTCGGGTCAAACCGCAGCTTCAACAGTTCTTCACGGCTCATGGTAGAGGCCAGATCCGGACGGTAGGTTTTCATCATCCTGATCCAAGTGCTCGAGATGAATTGTCCCAAACCCGTGGCCGAAGACCGAGAGTTTTTGGCTCTGGCATTGCCGGCGCTTTCCACCCGAATGATCTGGTTCACGAGGCTTTCAACCGCATTGGAGGCCGATGCCATGATAACCGGAGCCGCCCCGACGGGGGGCGCCGTAAACGGGTCCATGCTTTGCCCGTTTTCGCGCAGCTCGAAATGCAGGTGTGGACCGGTAGAGCGCCCCGTCGTGCCAACAAAACCGATCACATCGCCTGCCCTCACCACCGAGCCGACTTTCCCCAATGGCGAAAACTTCGACAAATGCGCATAGCGGGTCTCACGCCCGCCCGCGTGGGCAATTTTTATGACATTGCCGTAGCCGCCGCCATTGCCCGCAAAGCTGACCCGTCCGGCAAAGGCGGCCAGAATAGGTGTCCCCGTCGGTGCGGCCCAATCCACGCCGTGATGGACTTTTACCTTTTTCAAAATCGGGTGAAATCTTGGACCGAATGGCGACGTCAAAACACCCGACACAGGCGTCACCATTCCGTTGGAGCCGCTCACCGGTCCCGCTTCGCCTTTTTCCGCAAAGCACTTGAACCCTTCTCCCGCGACTTGCGCCACGTAGCAAATTTTATCCCCCGACGGCCCTTCAATGGCGGCATAAAGTACCTGACCCGGACCGGCGCCATTTGGCCCTGGCTCCCGCGCATAAAGCAACGTCATCTTGTCACCTGTCGTGGCGAAGGCCTCAAGATCATTGTCCTGACTTAGCAAAACGATGCTCTCACCCACCACCGACGTCGGCACGCCATTGCGGATACCTGCCGAGTAAAATGCATCCAGCAAACGGTATTTTCGCGCGGATACTTTATCCGTGCTGCCGTCATCCTCGACATAGGAGAACAATTCGTCCTGCACCCAAGGATCCGCCGATTGCACCACGCTGCCGTCATCTTCCAGCGCGACCGAACCGATATAGGTATCGCGGGTGTAGACGGATAGTTGCACCGCTTTCGCCCCCTTTTCTGATGGCACGGATCGTACAGCCAACACATGGTCCGCAGGCAGTTTTTCCAGTTCCGGAATATGCGCTACGCCTTTGTCCTGAAACAGTTTGGCGGCCTCTGGATCAAAGCCGTTGTCCACCAAGATGTCAGTCAAAGCCCGCGCGTCTTTCAGGCGCAAGAACAAGTCGTTGAAGCCCAAATTGCGTTGATCTTCGCGCTTCACAACGGTCAGGCTTGTGGTGTTTTCAATCACTGTTTGAGTGTAGGTGTCGGCTTCGACTTCTTCACCGTCAACACTGTCACCCCAGCTGTCGCCCTCCAAACTGTCCTCATCATCCGAAGTGTTTTCCAAGTCTGGCACATCTGGGACAACCGGTGTCACGGCGGCCGGTGTCAGAGGCTGCGACCGCTTTGCTTGGAAGAAAGCGAACTCCTCGCGGCTGGATGGCAATGTGGTGATAAGTTTCTCTTGGCGCGTGATCATATCATCTTGAACAAGCACCAATGTATCAATGGCGAATTGCCCGACGCGCACCAAGGGAAGGTCTGGGTGGCTTGGCAGGGGTTTGGCTTTTGTGGCAAGGCTGGCGTCAAAGCGCAAAACCATCGGATCGCCCGCGACGTCGACGAAGGCTGACGCATAGGCAAGGGCGTCAGCGGTCGAAGTGGCAGTGATATCTTCGCCCAACCCTTCATCGAGGTCTTCAAGGGTCTCGGCCAATTCATCGGGTGTTAGCGTCCCCCTATCGGGTGGCGCGGAAATAGTGATAAAGCCGCTCATCACAATCCATGTGACAAAGCCGATAACCAAAAGGGCACCACAGCCAATGAAGATGGCGGGGCCGTGATTTTTGCGGAATTTTCGGCGTGACGACTTCTTTTTGGCTTGTTTGAAGCGAGGGTCAATTTCCATGGACTAAGCCCAAACCAACCTTAACGGAACGCGCCAGTGTTCAGCCTTGTGACGCGTTTTTGGGTCGTGCCTTTGGCTGTAGCTTGAGGCTTGGTAATCTTGCGAATTGTTCTCTTCTTCTTGGTTTTCGTTGGCGCGGCTTTCTTCTTAACCGCGGCCTTCTTAACAGTCTTCTTCTTCACCGTTTTCGGTTTGGCGCGGGCCACTTGCACTTTACAAACAACGCTGCCTTCAGATTTCAACTGACGAAGCAACGGGACGCTAGGCTCAAGGCTTTCAGGCACGATGCGCTTGTTCAGGAAGTAGCTGGTCAGCGCGCGGCGTGATCCGTTGCCCCAATCGCCGTCGATGCGCATCCGGTAGCAGCCCAAACGCGACAGCTCGGTCTGCACGTTTGACGCCATTTCCTCTGGGTCAATTTCTGGGACCACAGGCTGCTCAACGCCGGGTTGGGTAGTCGCGGCAAGTTCGTTCAACAACGTCGGGTCAATGCTCGCCAGAAGCACACGGCTCTCTTCGGTATCTGGCAATACCTCTTGGCCGATAATGGTTGGCGCTTCAAAGATGGAGGCAGGCAAGCTGCGCGTGGCGGATGTCAAAGAGGCAACCAGCGCGATTTCGTCACGTGCACGTGCTGCAATCTTGGTGCCGGCGCGCGCAAGTTGGGCTGCGGCTTGCGAGCTTTGGTTTGCAGTGATGGCGCCGCTGCTGCTTGCGATTGCGGCAGAACCCGTCGGGCCTGCCCCCTCAATGTTCTGGATGTCTATTGTACCATTCGCTGTCGCGGCGGGGGCGGAGCTTGGCAAAAACGTATCAATGGTCTGGCGGTTCAATGTGTTGCTTGGCGCCCGTTCCAAAGACGCCAGCTCTATCACCACTGGCCCGACATTTTCCGCCACACCGGTTGAAGCCACGGCCTTCTCTGTCGATTTCACAACGTCCGGCACTGAGAAGATGAGGCCCACGTCATCTACGATAGCAACGTCTTCTGGGCGAATTGCTTCGGTAACTTTAACCGATGTTGCTGGCACTTCGATGGGATTGCTTGCAGGAATCGGAGCTGCAACAATCAATGAGTTTTCGTCTGCCACAGCCAATTCAAGGCTTTCGCCTTCAATCAACTCTGCGGGCGCGTCCACTGCAATTCCGCTTTCGGCCAATAGAGCCAAAAACCGCTCTCGGCCTTTAGGGTCAAGCTGCGCCAACATTTCATAGTCGGCGGCCGTCAACGTCGGTGCGTTTTCATATTCCGGTTGGAAGTAGAACTGCGACCGCAAAGACGATTGATCCCACGGTGTTTGACGGCGCAACGTGCGTTCTTCGACTTCGTTACGGACCCGAATCATCATGTCCGAGATCGAGATCGACGGCGTCTCGATGTGGTTCAACAGCGCCGTGGTAAAAGGGCTGTTGTCGCCTTGGCCATCATAGGTCACCGCACCAGGTTCAGTTGCGAAGGCCACGAATGTTCCGATACCAGTGTTCAATCGCGCCAGACCGCCGCCATTTGCTGTCATGTTTTGTGGCAAGGGGCTGTCGCGGCAAGCGTCCAAGAAGATCAGCGTTTGACGGTTCCGCGCCTGCAGGCGTTTGATGATCCCGTCTAGGCTCCACGTTTCGTCGAAGATAGCCTGACGCGACCGCAGTTTCGCATTTACCGGCACCAGATAATTGGCCCCTTCCAATTGAAAGGCGTGGCCAGAATAATAGAACAAGGTGGTTTCGGCGTTTTCTGCCTTTTTGACGAAGTCTTCCAGCTTCAGCCAGAATTCATCCGACGTCGCATCCTTCAGCAATGTTACGTCAAAGCCCAAATTGCTGAGCGCGTCGTTCACAGCTGCAGCATCATTTTTTGGGTTTTTCAGGGCGGGAATTGCTTCGTAGTCAGAGTTACCGATGATCAACGCCACACGATCTTGTGCATAAAGAGGTGCGGCAAGCACAAAGAACGCGACTACCGAGACGGCAATCAGACGTTCAAATAGAAGCCCGAACTCTTTAAAAATATGCGTCATAGACCTTTGGCTATCCGCTCCACTCAAATCTTATCCAAGAGTGTAGCCCGAATCCCCCTCGAACGGCGAGTCACTTCTTTGGGAAAATTGCACGAATTTGGTTCTTAGTTGGGCGGAGCCAGAAAAAGAGACCATCGTTGGGTTTTCTCAGTATCCACTTCAATAAACCGCGCCTGCACATGTCCCCGCGACCAACAGCTTGCAATGCCCCTGATGGTGAACCGCTTTCCCTCGATGCACATCGTCGTCGTGCCATTCAGCATCGGCTTGCCAAACACGTCTTGCGCATAGACGTAGATATAGCGGCTTTCCAGTTCATCACGGATAACGTTTGCGCATTGGTTGGTCCCGATCGTCCACCAGCCTTCGGTCTGGAAATCGCCTTCCACATCGCGCCCGATGGCAACGTTCACCACATCAAAGCTTTGGTTACAAATAGCAAACTCCGCTCGGGCAGGGCTTGGCGCAAGCGTGAAGCCGCCGATCAATACCAGCACAAGGGCGGCAATGCGTCGGGACGTGTAACTCAATGATGCGGCGACATGTTTCATGGTATTTAGGCTACTGTGCTTTGCTCAAAAGCTAAAGAGAGGGCTGCAATCCGCCGTTTCCCTTGATTTACTGGAAAAACCTGCTCACTTGTGTCATACTTCTGCTAAGGTAGAGGTATATTTAGTTGGAGAAATTTATCATGTCGATCAAGAAGCTCCTCGGCACAGGTGCATGTATGGTCATCATCGGCGTTTCAGCCGGCGCATCCTATGGCTTGATTCAGAACCTCACCTCACCGGCAGAGGACCCTGTGGTCGCACAGGTTTCACCTGAAGTCGAAGCCCCTACAGACACCGCCGCCCCCGCAAAATTTGTGGCCGCAGCCGTCACAACATGGGTTCCGCCGGAAAAGTCGAATGTAGCCACCCCTGTATTGGACAAGCCTGCCTCCATTGAGCAGCCCGAACCACCACTATTGCGCTATACGTCGATCTCCAGCTCAATCACGGATAACATCCCGACGTCCACGCCGCTCTTTGCGCATATTGAAAATGATGTCGTGCCGGAAACCGCAGCGCCCTTGCAAGAAACCGCAAGCACAGCAGCAGCGACAGCCCCATCCAAGCCAGTGACATCCGCCGCCCCTGCGCCAATGGCGCTCGAAATTATCGTCGCCTCTGCCCCGCGCGCGATTGCAACACCGGGAACTTTGCGCCGCTTCCGCAGCCACACAGAGACCTCTCAAGATCGCGGAAACGGGCCAACCGAGACCGGCAACAGCCAATTTGACACCACTGTCCCACGGGAACCCGTGTTAAAGGCCGCGAAACCGCGTCGCCCGTCCGCTGCGCGCGCCACACGCGCCGTGCAACGTAACGCACGGTTCCGGCAAACATGGGCGACTGGCGTTTATCGCTAAATCAACACCTTCGGGGCAAATTTGCCCCGAACTTGCCGCGATCTTCCGTTGACAGCGAGGCCATGATGCGCCCTTCTATGTGCAACGGTTTTGTGCAGGATCACGGGACCTTTGATATCAATATTTCTCGGGGGACCTCGCGTGCACAAGCTGACCAAATCCATTTTTAACGCAACCGCAACTGCAGCAACCGCTGCGGCATTGGCTTTTGCCACTCCAGCATTGGCCCAAAGCGGCAATTTCGCGTTGGAGCTCAATAACGCCACAGACATCGGGGACGGCTGCCAACTTACCTATGTTGCAACCAACAACACCGGCATTGCCTTGGTGGAAACAGCCTATCAGGTCGCATTATTTGACGAGAACAGTCTTGTCACCGGTACTTTGGTTCTGGAATTTGGCGCGCTGCCGGTCGGGAAAACCAAAGTGGTGCAGTTCAACCTTGCAGGCAAAAAATGCGCCACGATTTCGCGGATTTTGATCAATGATGTGTCTGCTTGCAAATCGGCTGATGGCACTCATGATTTCTGCATGACCGGCCTGATCACGAATTCTCGCGGCGACATCCAGCTGGGCGTCTAGTTTTTGACCTGAAAGGCCCCCAGCCAGCACACCTGTTTTTATCGGGGGCGGAGCATTATCCATGAACGCCCCCGATTTTTCGTCTTTGAACCCCGTTACCATAGCCGTTTTTACGGCTTTGGCGGCTCTTTCCATGGTCGCCACCACGGTCACCCTCTATAAAATTGCGCAATTCATGTCCCTTGGCGTTGGGCGCAGAAAGCCCGCAGAGGCCGCTGTATCTGACTGGCTGTCGGGCAAGTCGGACGCCGCCCTACGCGAGGCATCCACCCGCAAAACCACCTTGCTTCGGGTGTTGCAGGCAACTTTTTCGGGGCTGCAAGCCCGCCCCGGAGACCCGACATATGCGGAAGAGTTGGGCCGTCAAACCGCGCTGATCGAGCTTGCCGCCATGTCGCGGCGCATGCGTATTCTGGAAGCCGTGGTTCAGGCCGCCCCGATGCTTGGCTTGCTGGGGACGGTGATCGGAATGATCGACGCCTTTAGCAATCTCGCACAGGCCGAGGGCGCGGTTGACCCTGCCCTTTTGGCTGGCGGCATTTGGACCGCCCTAACCACCACCGCCGTTGGGCTGGTGATTGCCTTGGTGTTCTACTTTGTCGCCATCTGGCTAGAGGGGCGAATAGACAGCGAACGTCATTCCATGGAAACCTTGATGTCCGCCGCCATCTACGGGCGCGTCACCGGCACCTCTGGGCGCAGTTGAGGCCGCCGCGATGAGCATGATCCGCAGCCTGCCCCAATCCAACAGGGCGCGCCGCTACGGCTTTTCGTTCACGCCTTTGGCTGACGCGATGTTTCAGCTTTTGGTATTCTTCATGCTTACCTCGTCGCTGGCCCCCTATTCCCTGATGTCCCTTACACCCGGGTCCGCGGGCACAATCGAGGCCGCAGGTGACGCCCCCAAACATGAGCAGGTCTCAACCGACGAACAGCGGGTGGCCGTTTGGTCTGTGGGTCGCGGCACATTGCGGGCGGGCGGCGAAAAAGTCGCCCTTTCCGAAATTCACGGGCTGGTTGATCCGTTGATTGAAGCAGGCCTCGACCGCGTGGTGCTTCTGACCGGTCGCTCGGCGACTGTGCAGGATATGACCGCAGTGCTAGAGGCCCTGACATTGGCCAATGTGCCCACTGTCGAAGTCGTCGCGGGCAGCGCCAGATGACCCCTGACAAGCGCAATACTCTTCCCAAAACGCAGCGCAAGTTTCCGCTGGATTTCTCGCTGACGACCGTCAACATTGTGTTGTTACTGATCTTCTTCTTCCTCGTGTCCGGCTCCTTGGTCGAAACCGAAGAGCTAACGGTCGATCTTGCCGAAACCTCCGAGCTACCGCTTGATCGTTTGCCGCGCCCTTTGCTGCTGATGGATGTGGACGACAAGTTGCGCCTGAACGGTGATCCGGTCACCTCCGATACATTGTTGTCGGCCCTCACTCCTTTGCTAAACCCGACTGCGCCGAGGCTGCATATACTGGCGGATCGTGACGTCGCCGCCGGAACCTTGGTGACACTGATACAAAGACCCGACTTGCGCGGGATCGAGATAAAACTTGTAACCCTGCGCCAACACAAGCCAAAGTCATGAGCGTTGGCAGCACCAATATTTGGGATCGTCCAGACGCAAATCCGATGCTTTGGCTGGCCACTGGCGCCCTAGCTTTTCTGGCACATCTCGCCTTGCTGCAATTTGGAATTGCCACCTATCAAGGGCAGGTGTCAAAGGCCAAAGAGCCAGTCACAGAGACCAAAATTTTTGCGTCCGCTCTTCAGATCGAAGGGGCAGAGCCGCCACCGGAACTCACGGCGGATCCTGTTGCGACCCCTTTGTCCGACACCGTTGAACCCAGTCTTCAGTCTTCCCCCAGCCTTGCGCCGTCTCTTGCTCCGGTTGCGGTTGAAACCTTGGCACCGCAAGCTGTTGCTCCTCCGACCGTTGCCCAAGCGACCCCGATCGCTGATACGCCGCCGCCACCGCCGCAGCCAGGCGTGGCCCCCGTAAATGCCGCCCCAATCACGCCAGTGACGGTCACCCCTGATTCTGCTCAGCCAGAAGAAACCTTGCAGGTCGCAACCCTTGAGGCGCAGACGGTGACGGGGGTTGAGTTGGCTCCGGAGCCCACCCCAGAACCCGCACCCGAACCGGCCCCCCTGCCCGAATTGGCCAACTCCCTTCCGCCTCCCGTTAGCCCCACGACAGAGCCGCAGGCAGGTGTGGCCTCCGCCAATGTGGCCGCGCAAACAACCGAGCAAGCCCAAGAGACCTATACTGCCGTGCTAGATTTCATGCGCAGCTTTGATGGCGGGCCTTGCTTCGCGGCGCTGCCGGTTCTGGCGGAAGATGGCGCATTCCGCTTCGAGACCTTTGCCAAGAACCAAGCCGATTTAGACCGGTTCAGAAAGGCGCTGGAAGGCAAGACCGGCACCCTTCCCGGCACTGTGATGAAACCTGTAAGCGATGCGCAGTGCCAAGCCCTTCCCTTTGTGACGGCCGCCGCACGCTATCCAGAATTTCAGCTCTACCTAGATCTTGCACAGCGGGAAATTCCCAGCGGGGACATTCTGTCGGGAAAGCTGGGGAACACCTCGGGGGGATTTGTGTCGCTGCTGCTGATCGATGACGAAGGCGTGGTGCAGGACTTGGGCAGTTTCTTGAAGTTTCGCGCCGGTTACGCAGGTTTTGACATCCCGATGACGCTCAAAGGGTCTCCGGTGAAGACGCAGCAATTGCTCATGGCCCTGTCTACACGGGCACGGTTGAAGACGCTGAAGTCACTATCCGGTCAGCCTGCGAAAGACTTCTTTCAACGGCTGGCGATCGAGATTTTGCTGCAAGGTGGCGGCGAGGACGTGGCCCTCGTCGCCTTTTCTGTACGCTAGTTATCCAATCGGAAATACTGGATTGAGGCCGCCGCCTCAGAGCCGCTGGTCTGAATTTCCGTCTCGATGATAGGCATCAGCGCCGCGACATCTGCCCCGTTTCGCGCAGCATTGGCGGTGACCAGTCGTGAACGGGTCGTCACCGCCACAATCATCTGCGGGACGCTTCCGTCCTCGCCCGCGCTGTTCATCCCAAAGCGGAAAGACTGCGATCCGTCGGCATCCGTTTGCAGCAACGACGTCAAATTGAACGCGCCACCTTTGCCCGAGACCAAGAACAAATAGACCGGACGCCCTAGAACACCTGTCAGCTTCCCGCTGAGCGTATCGCCGGTTTTCAAGACATCCGTGTCCAGTTCCAACACAGGCGCTGCGGCGTTGGTGCGGTCAAGTCGCGCCACAAAATCTAGCACAGGACATTGGCTGTCTCGCACAATGCGCACGCCGATGTCCGGCTCTACCCCATGGGCGTTCTCGAAGTCTGTCAGCAATTCCTCAAAGGGTTGCGCCGAGGTCGCAAACCCTTCGATGGAAACCTTCTCTCCATCCGTGGACCGTATCGCCTGATACACGCAGTCCCCGATAATGTAGTCCTTCAACCAAGCCAGTTGCGTTCCGATTTCCCCCAAGGTGGGGTCAGGGTCCGGCGTGGCTGGGGTCGGTTCGGGATCGGGCGTTGGTTCAGGATCGGGCTGCGGCTCTGGATCCGGTTGCACATCGGGTTGCTCCTCAGGATCGGGATCGGGTCCCGGATCAGGCGGAAGCTCCGGATCAGGAGTTTCACTTGGAGTATTGTCTTCGGGGTTCGGTGCAGGATCGGGGACTTCGGTTGGTTCTTCCTCAGGCGTTGGCGCGACCGCGACTTCCACCGCCGCCTCGTCGTCAATCTCCGCTTCAAACGGACCGAGCCCCAAAACAGCAGCTATTCCGACACCGCCAGCCACCACAGCCGCAAGGCCGATGCCAATCAGCTTACCTTTGCCATTGCGCTCAGCCGGTTCTGCCTGAGGTGGGGCGGTAGGTGTAGGGGCAGTCGTGACCGGTGCAGCACCAAACGGGCTTTCGCCACCGGTCTGTTGCCCCATGGGCGGTGAATTTGGCGGCAGGCTGATCCCTGCCCCAGTAACGGCTACACCTGTGCTATCGGCGGCATATGGCACCGCGGAGGTGCCAACGCCCCCCGTTTGCATTTGCGGAGGCGTAGAGATCATTGGGCTGATCACTGTGCGCCCAGCATCAGCTGCGGCCTCTGCCGCTGGGGCTTCTGCACCGGGGCGGTATTTCGCAGGCACCAGTGACGGGTCGTCGATCATCCGTGCGACATCGGCCATAGAGGCGGGGCGATGTGCTGGGTTGGGCTCCAACATGTAGGACAGAACCGGCTGCAATTCAGGGTAGACCGCTGACAAGTCAGGGATGCCGGCACGTGACTGAACCGCATCGACAATAGACGCGCCCATCGGCAATGGCGTCCCGATGGCCGCCCCTGCTGACATCAATCCCAAAGAATAGATATCACAGCGTGAATCGATCAGCCCGTCAAAGTGGCCAAGCTGCTCTGGCGAGACGAAATTGAATTTGCCCGCAAATTGACCATGTAAGGTGCCTTCGGTGATGTTGGTGGATTTGGCAATCCCGAAGTCGATCAGCTTGGCTTGGTTTAGCTTGCCACCCTCGACGATGACATTGTCGGGGCTTAAATCACGGTGGGTGATTTCCAACTCATGCGCACGGTTCAAACCTGTCGCCAATCGGCGAATAAGCAGCTTCACATCTTCCAGCGACAGCTTGCCGGTTTGCTCCACCATATCCGCCAAGGGGATGCCGTCGACGAATTCCATGATCAGGCAGAATCGCCCAAGGTCTTCGTCCTTCACGAAATTCAGGTAGCGGACAATCGCCTCGTCATAGAGCTTGCCCAAGATGCGGGCTTCGCGCCGGAACAATGCAATGATCTTTTCATCATGAGCCAAGGCAGGCAAAACGATCTTGATCGCAACCTGATCGCCGGTGTGGTAATTCACCCCACGGTAAACTTCGCCCATCCCCCCTGCCGAGATCAGCTCTTCGATTTCGTAATTGTTGTTAATCCGCGTACCGACAGGCACGGCGGTAGACGGGGTACCGTCCCCGTCGCCGCTTTTGGCGGGGGCTTCCTCTATCGGGTCTGGCGTGGGGTCCTCTACGGGCGAGGCCGCGATCTCCGTTTTGTCCGATGCCACAGGCGCAGGCTTTTTGCCCGCGGATTTCTTCGCGGGGGCCTTGCCGGTGTCACCCTTTTTGGGCGCGTCTGCGCCCTCTGGGGTTTCTGGCTCGTCAGGGATGTCGTCTGTGCTCATCCGCGTTTAAAATCCTTGCGTCCAGTCAAGCGGTTCGCCATTGGCCGCAGGGTCTAAAGGGCGGGCATCGCAGCGAACGGCGATCACTGTGACGTTATCTCTTGCGCCACGTGACAACGTGGTCTGGATCAGTGCGTCGCACGCGGCTTGCGGATCGTGGTTGGTCAAGGCCGCTGCCATCTCATGGTCTTCGACATGTTCCGTCAACCCGTCAGAGCACAAAAGAAACACGTCTCCTGCCTGAAGGCTGCCAAATGTTTCGTCTGTGTTCGGGCTGCTAGAGACGCCGATGGCGCGGGTAATGACGTTCTTGCGCGGCCAATGCTCTGCTTGTTCGGCGTTGATCGCACCAGAGTTCAGCAATTCCTGTACCTCGGTGTGGTCGGTGGTGACTTGCCGAAAAGCCCCGTCGCGCAGCAGATAGATGCGGCTGTCACCGGACCAAATGCAGGCGAATAGTTCCTCATGTACCAGCAGTGCGACCAAAGTGGCCCCGATCGTGGCACCGCCAAGGGCTTGAGACTGCTCTACAATGACATCATGCGCGCGGGTCAATCGCTCCATAAAGCGGGCTTGCAAATCTGGTGCCGATGCAGGGCGCCCAATGGAGGAGATTTTCTCTACAATTGCTTGCGACGCGAAATCGCCTGCCTCATGCCCGCCCATACCGTCAGCAACCACCCAAACGCCGCTTTCGGGTTTGCTCAGATAGCTGTCTTCGTTATGATCACGGACGACGCCGGTATCGCTACCTGCGCCTGTCTCGTAGATGAATTGACCCGTCCCCATGGCGACTCCTGCTTAAAATACGCTCTAAAAATATTCACCTCCTGCTTTGCGCTGATGCTGCAGCGTCCCCCAAGGCAGGAATGTATTTCTATTTGAGCAACCTAGTCTTTTTCCGCCTCGTCTGCCAAGGCATCCTGTGCGTCATTGCTCTCATCAGTTGCAGCATCAACGCGTATTTCAGACGTTTGGGCAAATGGAGACTGTGGTTCGTCATCGTCTTCAATTGGATCTGGCACATAGAGTGCCTTTGGAACGGGCCGCGCGCCCTCGCCCGACCACCAAGGATCAGACACTGGTATGATCGACGGCTCGCCTTCGAATTCTGCGTGGGTCTCCGGCTTCGCGTCGACGTCAAACGGGTCCTCTGGGGATGCGGTTTCAGGCGCTGTTTCTGCGGCGGGTTGGATGTCTTGTTCAATGGGATCATCCGCAGGGTTGCCCGCAAGCAGCCATTGAAACACAGAGGCATCCGGCCAACCTTCTGTGGCGTGAAAAGTCGCTGTGCGGGACGGGTCACCTGCACTCCACCAGTAGCTGCGGCGCGCGGTGGCACGGCGGTGGTCAGTGGCGGCGACATTCGCCATCATTTCCTCTACTGCCCCTGCGGTGTGGACGGCCCAAAATCCTGTGTCCCCGCCCTCAAACGGCGTGGGTAAAAATCCTTCGGGCAGGCGAAACATCTCTGCCAACTCGGAGGCCGTCTCTGGCGTGTCATGCTCCAGTACCAATGCTTGCAGCGCCTCATACCAGCGTTGCTCCGGCACGACTGAGGGGGGCGGAAACTGGGTGCCCTCGATCAATGCAATAAGGGGAAACCGGCGCCCGACTTTGTCATGGCTGAACACCATCACCCCAGCCACAGGCCCGCCTACAGCGGAAGGCACAACCCCTTCCCCAAGCCAAAACCGCAAGGGAAGGGCGATGTCATAGAAAGGCTGCCAGACGTCGCCCAGATTGTCGCGAACACGAGGCAGAACTGCGCCCAGCCATTCCTCCAAGGCAACCTGCATAGGTTTGGACATCCCCGCCCCGATAAAGTCCCCGAAGGCAGGGTGTTTGCCAAATATACCAATCTTTCCCATTGTTCAGATCACAGACCTTGCGGGCATTTGAATTCGGATAATTCGCGTAGGGTGAACGGGTTATAGAGCGCGTTGACCCGAACCGAATAGCTGACATACCGCCCGCCAATTGTGTAGCGCACCTGCGTGGCGTCCCCTTGTTGGCGAGGAGAGCCCGCGCGCACAAACTGCATGAACGCCCATGGCCCTTGATCAAATTGGATAGAGCTTTGACGTCCGTTCAACCCCGGCAAAAACTGCAAGGTGGTCGAGGACCCCGCCGACGGCCATTTGATCGTTTGCGGCACATTCCCGACTTGGCGTGTGGTGATTACCTGTCCGTTCACTTCCAGCACGGCTTGGCGCACTTGGTCATGCGCCGAGGCTTGGCTGACCGTGACTTCCAATTCGGGGTTGGAGCCGCCCGTCGGGAAGAAGGCATCGCGAATGCGGGCCGCGCGTTGGAATTGCTTCAAGGCACCAAGGCTCAATCTGTCCCCAAGCTGGCTTTCCGACGACCATTTCCAGTTTTCGCCGGATTGATCCGCGTGCGGGCTTAGATGTTGCAAGAAGAACCGGTCCATCACGCCGTCCGGTGCGAAAACCCGCGCAAATTGCGCCATCGGCACTTGCCGTGAGGTCGGCCCGTTAAACGGATAGCGGCCCGTGATAATGTCGTTGCAAACGCGGGTGACTTGGTTGGTGAGATCTTGGTTCAGCTGTGCGATCGACGTATTCGCCGCGTCGCCTTCAAAGTCCTCAACCGCTTCATTCACCATGCGCGCCAATGGGGTGGGCAAACGCGACGCCGTTGAGCGCAAAATGCCAATCTGAACCGGCAGCTGCGCGGCGGCCTGTGTGGCGTTGAACCCCGCGGCAATCACAAGGTTTTGTTGCACCTGCCCCAAGTTGCCCAAAAGCGCATCAATCGGGCGTGCTGTCCCTGCAGAGCCAGTGTCGAGCAACGCATGCCATTCAGCAAATTGTGCCTCGATTGCAGCACCGGGAACCAGCGCTTGGGATTGCCCGCCGCCAGCGGATCCTGCACGCCGTTGCGATTTGCTGCCGGTGCCTAAGGCCGCCGTCAGGCCAATCCGCGTCAGACCATTGGTGCGGTTGATAAGACGGTTCTTCACTTGGTTGGCGGCTTGTATGCTGGCCTCGGATTCAGCCAGCCCGCTAACCGCACCAGCAACGTCGCCCCCAAGCTCCAGACCTTCATTTGGATCAGCCGTCAAACGCGTCTCGCGGCTGACCGCTTCAACCAGCATCAACAAGGGCGATGTGGTCGGCGATGAGGCCGCGGCCAAAGACGCATAGGCGGGTTTATCCGCCGACATCGGGGCCAGTTTCAACTGGTTCAACAACCCTTCCCATGCCGAGAGGTAATCCTCGCGGTATTTTCCCAGCAACGCACGGCCCAAGCCACTCAATTGTGCGTCAACCTTGGCGGTTTCGGCGTAGTCGCCCATGACCCATTGTTCACGGTCGAGCTTGCCTGCAACCTCGCTCAGCTGGTCGAGGAAGAAGTTTTGAAAGCCGTCATAGGTATAAAGGGCGTTCACGCCCAAATCACCCACATCAGAGCCGTCATTGGTCTCAAACACCAGATAGGCATCCGGCCCCACACGGTCCACCAGATTGAAGGCTTCAATGCCTGAAAACTCCACTGTTGCCTTGATCAAAGCATAGGCCTGATCCGCCACAGACATCCGCGCCAAAATCCGCTCGCCGGCGTCAACCAGCTCGCTGTCAAGATCCACACGTACGTCGCGGGTCCCGTCGAGTTCCAGCATCGCAAGCAGATGCGCCTCTAGGTCTTGGCGCGTCGCGCGGTTGGTCGGTCCGGGATAAAGGTTCTTGAAGTCCTCGCGGAACCAGCCGCGCACCAGATCATCTTCGGGTGCAGGGGCGACGCCACCCAGTAGCTTGTAAACCTTCAGGCCTTCATAGATCGCCAGTGTTTCATTGGTTTGGACAAACTCCGCAAGTTGTTCTTCCAAACGCAGGACAAGACGGGGTCGGAACATCCGTTCCAGTCCGTCTGCATAGGAGGCCTCGGACGCCGTTTGCAGCTGCTCGCGACGCGACAGGCCAAAGCCTTCAAAGATGCCGTGGTCATCGCTGCCACCCTGCGCAACAGAGTCGAGAATACCATCACCATCCGTGTCAATTTCTTCTGGCACTTCTTGCGTAGAGGCGTAGCCCGTCGGCATGTCCCGCAGCAATTGCAGATAGCCCGAAATGGTTTGGAAATCAGTGTCATCGACCACAACTTCCGACAGCTCTTCGCGTGCCGCCAGTTCGTAATCCGACATCGCCGCCTGCGCCGATCGCACCAAAGACGCGTTGGCCCAGTAGGAATACCCCCAAGCGGCCAACATCCCAACAGTCGCCAGCCCAACGAAGGAAAAGCCCGCAACGCGCAGGCCGTTCGCGCGGTTCACTGCCTTGCGGTCGTAGGTAACCCAACCTTGTTCGGGGAAAATAACATGCTTCAACAAGTCGTGCAGAAAGAAGCTTTTGCCTTTGCCGGACATGAAGCCGCCCGCCGCAGTTTCGCCGCCAAAGCTTCGCCCCATGGCGCCCAAAACTTGGTCAATCGGGGTGCCTTCTTGGGTACCGGATGAAAAGTAAAACCCGCGCAGCAAAGCGCTGGTTTTGTAGCGGGTAGGCTCAAAGACCTGCCCCAAGAACGACGAAATATTCTCGCGCATCATTGCCATTTGCCCTGGCAAGCCGAAGATCGCGATGCGGTTCACACCGTCAGGCTCTTCTGACAGGCGGTCCATAACTTCGTCAGACAGGCGGCCCACCAATGCGTCAAACTCATCGCCAACCTGAGAATGGGTTTGCTCGGCGCGGCTTTTTGTTTGGAAGGTGGTTCCCCAAACCTTCTGGCGACGGGAGGCGCTAAAGCTGGCGAAATACTCGCGGAAGCCCGCAATCAAATCGGATTTGGTGAACAACACGTAGACGGGGAAGTCGATCTTCAACGTCTCGTGGATTTCGGCCAATCGCGCGCGCACAACTTCAGCATGACGCGCCAATGAGGCCTCGTCGCCGTTCATGATATCCTCAACCGAGAAGGCCAGAATAACACCATTGATAGGTTGCTTGGTACGACCGCGCTTCAACAGCTCCAAGAAGCTTTGCCAAGAGGACTTATCGGCCTCCGCGTCACTGTCTTGGGAGGTGTAGCGCCCTGCGGTGTCAATCATCACCGCCTCTTCGGCGAACCACCAATCGCAATAGCGCGTGCCGCCAAAGCCTTCCATTGCCGTGCCCGATTCCTCGGCCAGCGGAAACTTAATGCCAGAGTTCAACAAAGCGGTTGTCTTGCCCGCACCCGGTGGGCCGATGATCACATACCACGGCAGGTCGTAAAGATAGCTTTTGCCCCCCGATGCCTTAAGCGTGGTCAGCGCTTCCGTCATCCGTTCGCCCAACACCGCACCATCGCCGGTTGGCTCGTCTGGGATCAACGCCTCTTCCAGCTCTTGCGCACCTTTGCGCGCGCGGCGCCAGCGCAAGAACCAAACGATGGCAAAGATGAGCAGCACCGAGACAATGATCAAAACCCGGACCCAGACAGATTCAAATGGCCGTGCCTCGCCGAAGCCCAGCAAGGGGCCCCCGACCCAGACAACGACCCCGAATAGGATCAATGACAGGATCAGCAGCGGGATGCGCATCCAAGGTTTTTTGAAAAAGCGGCCGATGGCTACGAAGTAACGCATTACTGAAGCGTCTCCTCACGTTGAATCATAATTTCGACACGGCGGTTCTGCGCACGGCCATCTTTGGTCTTATTGTCGGCGATCGGGTCAACTTCGCCCTTGCCCTCAATCTGCAATCGACCAGGAATGGCCAACGCGTCACTCAGCACCGAGCCTACGGATTTCGCCCGCGCTTCTGACAGCGACTGATTGGTCTTGAAACGCCCCCTGCCCGACATCGGGATATTGTCGGTATAGCCCACGACCCGAACCGGACCCGGCTCGTCATCCAATGCTTTGGCGACTTCGACGGCCAGCAGCGAAAACTCCGGCTTCACATCGGCAGAGCCCGATCCGAACAGCACAAGGTTGTTCACCCGAATAAAGATAAAGTCACCCTTGGTATCCACCGCAACCGAGCCGTCGTTGATCTGGGCCTTCAGCTTTTCGCGCAGGTCGTCCAACTGCGTGGTAGTGATCTCTGGCGGGATATATGCCTCAAAGGCTTGTGCCCGTTGCAGCCCCACCAATTCTTCGGGGTGAATATCCAGCAGTCGCGTCACAACAGAGGAGCTGTCGTTCGAGATCAGCATGTTGAGCGTCAGATACACACCCAGCATAATCGCCGCGGCGGCAGAGGCCACAAGCCACAAAGGGTTGGCCCCAAAACGCTTGCGTTTGCCCAGCTCCACCGGCGTCCAACGCACCGAGACGTCTTCGTCAGGGCGCCCGTGCACGCGGCGCAGGCTTTCGTAGATAGAGGCCCGAATGCGCGCCAGTTCTTGCGCGCCACCGGCGGCGGTGCGGTATTTACCTTCGAAGCCAAGGCTCAGGCACATCAACATTAGCTCCAACACGTTGAAGCGTTGCGCGGGGGCCTGCATGGCCTTGTCGACCTCTTCAAAGAAGCCCACGCCAGAGGTCCGCACATTGTAGAACCGCGCCACCATCGAATATTGAATCCACACGTCACGGTCAGTGCCAGGGATGTTTTGGACGATGTCATCCGCCGTGCCGCACAGGCAATACCGCGCTACATCGGCCTCATGAGGCTCGACGCCAGCCTGCACACAGTTGGCGTGAAAAGTCTCCATTTCGCGGGTGACATGTTCCATCAAGGGGATGGCATCCATCTCCACCATCTGGGTGCGCAGGCGGCCAAACAAGATCAGCAGGTTCGCCGCCGCCGCCACGATGGGATTGCTCGGGCCGCCCTTGCCCAGACCGGTTGCTCGCAGCGCCTCATGCAAGGCAATCTTCGGTCCGGTATGGATCACTTGCTCTGGCTGTTGGCTTTGCATCGTGGGGAAAAAGCCGTCTTGGCTGGCGCCCCCGATACCTGACCCGGGCGCGGGCGTGCTGGAGGGAGACGGCGCGCCGCCGCCCATCCATGCGTCAGCCGCCCCTTGGCTGGTGCCAAACCCGCCTTGTGGTTGTGCCGGCGGGGCTGGTGTAAAGGGGGCGGCCGGTGGTGGGGTCTGCGGCGGTAATGCGCCGCCAATTACCGTGCGTTGCGCCGCCCCCGCTGGTGGTGGGGCGGCGGGCGGTTGTTGCAATCCGGCGGGCGGAGTGGCGGGGCGACCCGCTGACAAGTTGCGCAGTTCTTCGGCGGTGGGCAATTTGCCCCCGATGACTGTTTTATCCTTGTCGTTCGCCATTAAGCTTTCTCCGCAATCGCCCAAAGCTCAAGCTTCAGGTCCGGCCAGTCACCCGCGAAATGCATGGCAAGTGCAGGGGCCGTTGAGAACTCGCGCCACATCGGCGTGTTCTTATCCAGAATGAAGTACACATTCGTCGACACGGCTCGGATCTGACGCGGCGGCGTCGGGGTGTGCCGAAGCTCGATACCTGGCAGGTTGTTGTTGACGATCTCGTTCATGCGGGTGTTCGGGCCCACTTTGCACAGTTCTGGGAACTGCTGCTGAATTTGCGTTAGTGATTTGGACGAGGTGACTTCGATGACAAATGTTGCCTCGCGGAACAGGTTCCGATCCATGACTTCCGCGATGTAGGAATTCTGACGCACCATCTTAAGATCAAGCCGCGTCGCACGGCCCACATCCCGCGATAGCAACCGTTGAATATCGCGCACCAATGGCGTGAAGGTTTCCTTCGGGTCGTCGTGGTCATAGGCGGGATATTCCTGCGCCATACGTTTATCGTTGTCGAAGGTCCACAACTCGCCAACCAGCCGCAAGAACTCGACATACATCCTTTCGGGGTGCACATAGCGCGACGCCCGCAGGTGACGCAGGCCGCCAATCTCGCGGTTCAGCAAGAGCAGCATGAAGTAATCCGTCGCCTGCAACCCGCCACCGGCGCTTGGGTCAGCCGCGTAGCGCGCCAGCCCTTCCTGCTTTGTTTCAACCCACCCGATGACGCGGTCCAACCATCCGGTGAAAACCGGATGCGCGCTGATCACCATTGCAGGCGGGGCGAAGGTGTCATCCATCGAGATCACGCCATCGCGCACCTCTTGAATGCGGCCAATCTGCATGCACTGATAGCCCGGCTTCGGGGTCTTGCGAATGTCGATCTCGAGGCGCGGTTGCGCCAACTCGATGTCCTGCTCCAACCGCATGGCCGACGCACTATCGGCAACCATCTCGTTGCCCAGCACATAGCGGGTGGCCGCGGTGGTCTCAGTATCCGGCGCCAACTCGCGGCCGTTCATTGCCGCGTCAGGAAGGGTCAGCCAGACCGCCATACCGTCGGCTTTCTCGGGAACATCTTTGGGAACCGGCAGCGCATTTATGTTTGGCGCGTCAAAGGGCATCCCGTCCGGCATGATCCCCACCGCAGAGCGCAGGCCGATCTTGCCCTGCTGTGCCATGTCACGGTCCAGCTTCAGTTCCGCCATGCCCCATGGGTAGGGCGTGATGGTACGTGTCCGATTGTCGACCAGTTTTTCAAGATAGCGGTCCTGCTGCTGCAGGTGGTGGGGCTGAAGGAACAGGCCCTCTTTCCAAGCAACTTTACTATACCAAGACATATAATTCCCAACTCGCCGTCTTCTTGCGCCACAGGGGTGGCATTTGTTCAAAACAGAAGGCCCAGCTAACGCTGGGTAAATTCCTTGTGCGAACAATGCGGTGTGCGGCTCAGGCGGTCAAGGGGCGCAGAGCCCAGATCACCTTTATTTCACGGCTACTTGGCCCGTCCGGTTTGATTGGGATGCACTTTTCGCACCCGCCCAGCCCGTTCGCGCATGGGGGCACCGATGACGGGGTAGATATCATTGTAGTTCGCCGAATGATGGGTGAAGTCCCGTTTGATCACGGCTGGGCTGGCCGAAGACAGGTCCTCAGGAATGGCGTATTCCCCGCTGTCTGGGTAGTCCTTCATGGGAACTCCGGAGGACTTCGCCTTGTCGTACATTTTCTTCATGGCGAGACGTGACAGCTCGTGGCGAATCCAAGGTCGGTTCATACGCGTCAGCACCGACCATTTATAGTAAGTTTGAACGGCTGGGCCGTAAGCCACGACCTCAATCTCGATCGCGGTTTTTTCCAGCTCCCAAGCATCGGGTAAATCCGCCGCCGTGATCCAGCCTTCGGAAATAAACACGGCCGCATCTGCAAGCATAGTTGCACGGAGGCGCGCGACGGCGGCAACTTGGGCCGCTTCTGCCTGCGCGCGCGACATGCTCATGCCCGTGGTTGGCAATTTTATAACGGGGCGTTCCTTGAAATTCTTCGGATATCCGCCACCCACATTCGAGTGAACCCCAGCCAACCGTTCAACCTCGCCGCCGCCCGGCTGGTTGTCGTTCAAACTAAAGCTGTGCCTGATCTCATCCTCGGCAGTGAGGTGGTAGATTGTATCTGCAGAAGCCGCCTTGAGGTGAACATCCACATCGCCGTTATCCGCTGTCAGATCACCCGCAATCGCTGCCACGGTGTCAAAAATCCCCAAAAAGCGAATGCGAATATTCCGGTCCTTGGGCAGCGTGGCATGTTTGTCATTGATCCACCCCAGAAGCGGGATAAGGTCAATCATCCCAACCCGTTGGTAATCCAGCCGTCCGGCATTAAACCCGTTCACAAAGTGGCGCGCTGCGGCGGCCCCGCGCGAGAACCCGAAAACATCCAAAATGACTTCTTTTGGCTCAACACCTGGCGACAGGCGGTTGATCATTTCGCCCACATCCAATGCGGCCTCGATCACGCGGTTCTCGACGCCGCGCTCACCGATCCCCATGGCAGAGCCCCAGATATCATCCTCTTCCCCCGTTTCGGTCCCAATCCCTTGCACATACAGGCTTCGGTGGCGGGTTTCCCATGTGTCGCAGGAAGTTTTCGTGTCGTGTCGGGGCTCGTTCCAATACAGGTCTTTCAACAAAGAGACATTCGAACGCGCGTTGGAATAGCTGCCTTCCCCGCCGGTTTCGGCGTTTTTCTCGTTGTTGCCGGTTCCGTCAAAGAACACACCAATTTCCAATGTCACCTTTGGGCAGGATTGGACAACGCCACCCGCATGGGCGGAGCCGATCTCTTCCATGTCGGCTGCGGCGCCACTTTCAATTGCTGCTGAAGACATGCCGGCCATCTAGGTTTCCCCCTGTACGCATGGCGTTTCGAGACGTGGCAGGCTTTTGCGTTTGTCTTCTTGTTCATACACCCATTTGATGTCGACATCCGCCTCTGGGCGGGTGCGAAAATCCACGTCGGCGGCGGCATTCCATTCGCCGCAAACTTCCGCAACCACGGTGCCGTTATACTCGCCCGAGGTTGGGTCGGGGCCAGTGTCGGTGGAGACCGCCAGATGCCCGTCCCGCCCGAAAACGATCGTCACATAGGCGGTTAAATCCGCGGTCTTCTTGACGGTAATTTTTCCCTCTGGCACGACAATCCGCGCCGAATACGCACGGTTGCTATAGACTTCTACCCAGTCCGCTTGAACCACAATCGCGCTGCCCTCTTCGACGGGGGGGCGCAGGCCGGTCAGCGTGCGGTTGCCTCCGCGCGGGTTTTCCCAATCAGTAGAGGCCAGATGCGGGAACGGCCCGTAGGCTTGCCCGTTGATCGACAGGGATTGCACCATAATAGGGTTGGTCACATGCGAGGCGTCCGTCAGCGTCATACGCGTGGCGGGGCCATTTCCGAACAGGCCCATCGCAGTCCCCGCAAGAGGAAGCGAGATCAACGCCGCAAGAACGACACCACCGAGGCTTCTCCTGACCACCATCTAAGCACCTCTCCCCGTGCAATTCGTTTCCAAATCCGGCGCGGCCATCCACTGGTCACGCCGCTCGATCAAGCGCCCAAGTCCGGGGATTTCATTCACCCGCAACCCGTAATTTTGGTCGCGCCTGGGCGTTCGCCCACCACAGACCCGTAACACCTCTCGGCCGTTCAATTGACCAGTCTTCGGGTCAGGGTCTGACTTGGTGAATAGCATAAACTCACCATTGCGACCATAGGCGAAGGTAATATAGGCGGCGACCCCTACTTCGTGGTCAACATGCAGCTCTGCCCAAGGGATGCTCACCTCGGCGGAATAGGCGCGTCCCGTCTCGATCTCGGTCCACTCTGTTTCGATGTCCAGCACGTGGTCGCTGTCCCCGCGCCAAGGCAGACGAATAACTGTCGCTTTGCCACCCCGCGGGTTCATCCAACGCGCCGAGGCCAGCGTTGGGAAGGCCCCCAAACTCTGGTCATTGACGCGAAGTCCGTCCAACATAATCGGTGTGCTTTGATGGGAGGCATCGCGGAAGGACAATTCCGTCGGGCGGCTGTCTGCAAAGAATCCCATGCCAAAGGCGGCGGTGCTGGTGAATCCGACGAGCACCGAAATCAGGCCCATCGCTCTCATCATCCCCCTGCCCCTTGGCTTACTTCCGACGCAAGAATGGTTGGGGGCAGTGCTTTCATCCGGTCGCGCAGTGCTTCGACTTTGCGCGCCTCTCGTTCAGGGGACAGGCAAATTTTGCGCAGTAAATCTTGAGGGTCTTTTTGTTCAAATCCCGGGCCGTAGAACACTTCCCAACAGGCCAGAAGATACAGGTGATCCATCTGCTTGATACCCGCTGGCATCATCCGGTCAAACAGGCCCTGAACCCGCCGATACACCAAGTCATCAGGACGATTGTCATCCAAATGCTCGCCGAAGGTTTTCTCGATCCGCCGCGCAACTTCTTCCATATCACGTTCCAGCCGCGCCCGCGCGATGGCACCAACCTCACCCGACGTCAGGATGAACGGCTTGCCATCCATCCCACGCGGACGTGTGAAGGATTCCGGCTCTGCCTCGACTTCTGTAAGGCGCCAAGTTCTTGGTCGGTTTTCCAACAAAAACATACGGTTAATCTGCGCGCCTTCGCGACAGAACCAATGCGCCGCGCGGTCGCTGTCTTGGGCAATATACGTCAGATAAGCCGCCATAGACGCGGGCTCCCAGAAGCGGAAGTAATAGGTTTGGCCGGTCTCATACTGCATGCGGTAGAACCGCCGCCAATGGCTCCAGACTGCGTCAAAATCGGGGCTGGCGCGGAACAGAATGCCGGGCTCAAGGCGGGCAATATTCCATGGGGTCTCTTCGCCCTCCAAATGGGTGAACAGCATCCGCGTCAGGCTATCCACTTCGGATAGAACCACCAACCACGGGGCCACGTCACCAAGTTCTTCTTCGGCGTCACCCTTGAACAAACACCGGTGGGGAATGACCGAATCCTCCAGCATAAGCTGCAGGTTCTCGATCTTTCCCGCGTCCAGAATGGCGTAAAGGACCGTATCGGTTTCATCGGGTGGAAATATCAGATCTTTCAGCGCGTCGGGCACAGGAAGGCGCGGGTGTACTCCGCGCTGACTGTCCAAAAGCTGTACCCCGTCATAAACGGTGAGCTTAAGCTCTGGGCCGGATGCCCCCGGTTGTTCCGGGGGCATACCAGAGGCAGACCCGTCCGCCATCGTTTAGAACTGCAACCGCAGCTGCGCAGTCACACCGTAGCTGCTGATGCTGTTGGAGAAGCGACCATCCGCACGGATGGAAGCATTCAACTGCTTGGCGGCACCGAATTTACCTTCGTCGATAATTTTGACGTAGTTCATACCGAAGCTCAGCTCACCATAGGCGCCCAAGTTCTCGGACGTCAGGTTCTGCATGCTGCCACCAGCATCCGTGTAGATCGAGCGACGCTCCTTGCCGAAGTCGTTATAGTAGGTCCCAGTCGCAAACACGTTGGTTGCCGAAGTTCCGTCTTCGCCAAAGAACGTCCGAGCCACTGTGCCCCCTACAAAGCCGATGGCAGTGGTGCTGTCTTGCGTCTGCAAGGTTGCCCCGTCATCAAACGTCAGCGTGGCACCTTTGGTTTGTGTCAAACCAAAGCCGGCAGTTGGAACAAGGGTCCAACCTTCCTGCTGCAGCGGGATGGCATAGCTCAATGCGCCCGACACGGTAAAGGCATTGGTCTTCAACTCAGCAGAGCTGAGGCCCAAACCAGCATTCGCGATCACCGCAGTGTTCGTAAACTCATAGGTTGTTTGCTCCGCGCGGACCTGAAGATCTGCAGACAAAGCGCCTTTCGCAGCTGCCAGATACAGGCCAGCGTATGTCTGGCGGAAGTCGCCCTCGGTGATCGAGGTAACCAAGCCGGAAACCTGTGTCGCGTTGCTTTGGTTCACCGCAAACACCGGTTGCTCGGTATCGCCTTCGTTCACACCGATGATGCCACCGAATGCCAAGTCCCAACCGCCGAAGGTGCCGTTGAAGCAGCCCCAGTCGCCGCCGATCTGCAAGCCATAGTAGGTGGCGTCAACAGTCGAAGAGATGTTGGACACAGAGTTCGCAGTCGCACCCGTTACATCCGCAGTACCGCCAACAACACGGCCCCAAGCACCAGCGCCACAGCTGTCTTCGTCCTCATAGGCAAGGCCGGATACAAACGGGCTGGATGGGCGGTTAATCACTGTCCCGATCAAAGATTGGGTCAGAACCACATTGCCTGCAATCGCCCCAATACCCGGGTTCGGTTGCGCCGCAAGTGTCAGATCGCCATTGCCGCTTTGCAGCAAGCCGTAGACCACCTGCCCACCAGAGGGTGGCAAGGGGTTATTCGGATCAAGGCTGAAGGTGAAGTTATTGCCTGCACCAAATGAATCATCCACATCGAAGACAACTACGGGCGGATCACCCACAGACGGCGCCGTCGTGCTCGTTGGAATAACAAAGCCCAGAACGTAGTCACCTGTAGTTGCGGCTCCTGTCACCACAACCATGTCGCTGTCCAACCCACCTGGAACACTGCTGTCCAAATTCGCATCAAGCAAGAAGCTGCCAGAGCCGCTCATGCCGCCTGCCACAGTGATCACGTTGTCGGTTGACCCGTTGGAGGCATCAACCAAACCGTTGTTTACCAAGCCGCCGGTGACCGAGAAGCCCCCAGTTGCGCCTGCGGTCGTGATCGTACCTGCGTTTGTCAGGCCTCCGTTGAACGTCCCTGCATTGGATAGCAAGGCGCCGTTGTTGGTGGTCCCGCCGTTGATTGTTCCCTCAACTACGGTGTCCCCTGGGGTTGCGTTGGTGTTGGTAAAGCCTGCGCCGGTGTCAAGTGTTTCACCCGTCGCAAGGTTCAACGTGCCAGAGTTGGTTGCAGCCCCCGTAACGGTCAATGACCCAATCACATCAAGCGCCATCGAGTTGTCCAATGCTCCGACGGTGCCAGACAAGTTGGCTGTCCCTGTGTTGGTCACAGTGCCCGTCACAGTGTTGGAGCTAACAAGCGTCCCTACCGAGGTCACATTGCCGGCAATCACACCCGTGTTGGTCGCTGTGGATGTCGCGTCAGATACCAAAACATTGCCACCGACAGCGCCCGTGTTCGTCAGATCTCCGCCGTTGATGGTCACATCGCCGGTAACTGTCGCTGCGTTGTTGGTGTCACCTGCACTTTGCGTCACACTCGCGACGCTGCCGCTGGTGATGTTCAAGTCGTCAGCATTGGTCACATCCGTAGCTGTGCCGCCGTTGATGTTCACTTGGCCTGCTTGGTTGTCAACAGTCGTCAACGTACCGGTCGAAGTCACCGTACCGCCATTGTTGGTCGTCGCACCCGTCACCGAACCGGTGATGGTCGCAACACCGCTTGCGGTGCTATTCGCAACGCTTGTAGCAGAGCCATCGAGTTGCAGGGTTCCGGTGTTTGTCACCGCGCCCGCCATCGCACCGGCATCTACAGCAGCGGTGCCGGAGTTGGTGATGTCGCCAGCAGAGCCAGCATCAACATTCAACGTGCCCGCGTTAGTCACGGCTGCAAGTGTACCAGTGCTGTCCAATGTTGTGCCCGACGCCGTGGTCGTCGCCCCAGTCACTGTGCCAGAGTTGGTCATCGTGCCCCCGGTCAAGCCGACAGTTGTGTTCACGGTGCCCGTGTTCGTCACAGTTCCAGCAGAGCTTGCAATGCTCGTGACGGTGCCATCGTTGGTCAGCGTGCCCGAGTTCGTCACCGCACCTGCCATCGCACCAGCATCTACAGCTGCGGTGCCAGAGTTGGTGATGTCGCCAGCAGTGCCAGCATCAACATTCAACGTACCCGCATTGGAAGACACGGTGCCCAATGTGCCAGAGCTGTTCACGGTCGAGCCCGCAAGCGTCGTCGTGTCGCCAGTTACCGTGCCGTCAGTGCCAACTGTGGTTGTGCCCGCTGTCACCGCAAGGCTCGCAGCCGTCGCAGTTACCGCATCGCCGTTACCAATGTTCGTGGTCCCTGCCGATGTCACCGCGCCGACGGAGCCGTCGTTTACAGCCAGTGTCGTGCCACTTGCGGCATCCGTAGCGCCCATCGTCGCCGAAGCGCCGGTTTGCGTCACCGAGCCAGTGTCCAGATCAACCGCACCAGTGATGGTGCCCGTGTTGGTCGTGGTCGCCGCGGCGTTGGTGTTCTGCACCAAGCTCGCAATCGTACCCGCGTTGGTCA
>NZ_CANKWO010000006.1 GCF_947487515.1 uncultured Litoreibacter sp.
GGCGCGCGCGGGGGGGGGGCACAGGGTGTGTGTATGCCCCTACCCCCCTGCCCTACCCCAGTAACTGCGCGAAAAAGCCACGCTTTTTGGGAGGCTCAACAGGCTCAGGCTGTGCCGCTCTTTGATCAGTGAGCTGTGCCATGAGTTGATCTTCCTTGCGCTCTGCCCGTTCTACGCGTCCACGCAAATCGTCGATATGTGCCTCCAACTGGCTACGCTCTCTTGTCCGTTCGATTTCTTCACGCTCAATTTGCTCACGCAGAGCTTCAACTTCGGCCTCTAGCTCCCTGTTTCCATTGGATGTTTCATCTGGGGTTGCCGTTACAGAAACCTCAGGGTTACGTTCCCTGTAACCCGTGAGCCACCTTCCAAGCTCAGAAGGGTCAATCCTGTAAGGTTTCCCCCCTCCCCCATTGGCCGAAAGCTCCCCTTTTTTTATGGCCCTAGAAAGAGTTGGCTTGCTAACATTTGTTTCTTTCGCGGCCTGTCCTAGTGTGTATTTCATGAGCTGTAACACCTGTTTCTTATGGGGTTGTCATATGGAAACAACCTGTTTCACTTAACTGTAACACAGTTACACTAAAACAGGGCAGGGGGGAAGCATTGCCATAACTCCTTTCCACAAAGCCATAGACACAGATGAGCCCTTCTCTGCGGCAAAGTCGGGATAGAGCGCATTTTACAAAGTTTCAAAACGGATAATTCATCCTTTCTGAGTACGGTGACAAAAACCAATACTGCGATGGATTCATGATACGCTTCTATACAATCGTCTCTGCGCTATATGTCGGCATATGTTTCTGTGCTCCCTTGAGGGCTGAAGTCCCAAATCTACCGTTGGACTCAGACCGGTGCGCAATTGGCTACGCCTTGACGGGGCATGCCATGGCTGGGTGCGATGCTCCGTCCATTGGCACGCAGATCACACGGTCTCTGCAAAATTCTGAAACAGGCTACTTCGTCAATTTCGATTTTGCCTCCGAAATCCTGTCGCATGATGCGATCGAACATCTGACACGGTTGAGCAAACTTCTTACAGGGCCGCTGTCAGATCTATGTGTCAAGTTGGTCGGACACACAGACACCAGGGGTAGCAACAGTTACAACCAAGTCCTCTCTGAAAAGCGGGCCGAAAGGGTCTGGATGTTTATGGTAGGGCCAGGTCTCATGCAATCAGGTAGAATTATTGCAGAGGGCAGGGGGGAAACCGAGCCCCTGAAAAGGATACTAGGCAGTGATCCCAAAAATCGCAGGGTCGAAATTCTCGCCAAGAAAACGGCCATCGGCACCTGCCATTGATACAACGACGACAGATATTGACAGGACTGGCGGCAGGCGCGCTGCTTGGGCCGCAGGTCGCTCAGGCAGAGCAATCCCCTGTTGCCTTGGTTGTAGGGGTCTCTGATTATGATTACGTGCCGGCCTTGCCTTCAGCCGTTCTTGATGCGTCTCTGATCGGGGCGAGTTTCATGTCGCTTGGCTTTAGAACCTCCATAATGATCAATGTCACAAAACGGAACTTTCTGCGGGGCCTCGCCAGGTTTCGTACAAAAGCGGCCGATGCCTCTTTGGCGGTGACCTATGTCGCGGCCCATGGCACTATGCTGAATGGTCAGGGACATGTTTTTCTGAGTGACAGCCAACATTTGGAAGACCGCGTGCCTGAATCTGTTATTCTGCAGGCTGTGAATGACAAGCCGCGGCAAAAGATACTATTTCTGGATACCTGCCGAGAAAGCCCTATCCTGGGTGCCGCTCCAAGCACCGGGCTTGATCAATATCGTGCCGGAATTCATGTCAGCTATGCGACACAGCCCAATGCCCCTGCAATCGATGGCGACGACGGCCATAGCCCCTATGCAAAGGCGCTTCAAAATGCGCTGGAGATACCAGGATTGCACATGTCAGAAATCAACCGTCGAGTTCGGCTGAGCGTGCTGCGTGAAACCCATGGTTTACAGATACCTTGGGAGCGATCGTCTCTTGTGCTGCCTGTCATTCTTAACTCTGGATCATGATCGGGCGCTCTGATGATGTGGCCGGAGTTAACAGACGATTTATGAACCAGTCTTCACGGCGAAACAGTAACTTCTCGTTTAAGATCTGCTTTAGAATCTGAACCGCCGTCACGCCCGTCTTTTCTACGCGGATGATTGATGCGGTCCCTAACCCGCGTAAAGCAATGCCAATTTGCGGATTGTCGAGACGTGCGATGCTTTCGTTATCCAACGTGACTGTAGCACGAACAGAAGTTTGTCCAGTAGTCTTGAGCGCGCTGACCTCTCCTGCCAAAACGGGGCCGCCGTCAAGCATACCCAACATTGTCATCTGGACTTTATTCCCTGTCGCGACCGCATCAAGACGGTGATGTGGAACCTCAAAGCTGGCGTTGTACCCCGTTCCGCTCTCGGGCCGAAGAACCAGCAGATCAACGTCCTCATGCATAGCCGTGTCGCGTTGCACATTGCGCACCTGTACGACAAAGCCGCTCTCGGGCACTTGCAACCTAGGGCGTTCCAGCAGGTTGCGCATACGGTCGCGTTGCGTGGTATTGCGCCGGATACTGTCCCCGAGCTTCTTAACGCGTTCCAGCCGCTGTTTTTGCCATTCTGCGCCCCCCTTGTCCGCGCTAAACTCTAACGTAGCGATCTGGCGGTCTAACTTGTTGCGCAAAAGCCCGAGCGCGAGCACCTGTCGGGCATCATCCTCGCGTTTTCGTGGCTCGATATCTTGTCGCAAACCAGTGGACAGAAGGCCGATGTAACGCTCGATCAAGATGCGCTCTTCATGCATTGAGGCGCGGTCACTCAACGCCTGTTGGAGGAGTTGCGATTTTTCATTAAAAAAGGACTGGCAATCCTGCCTGGCAAGGCGGGCGTGGTCCCGCTCCATCTCAGGCAGATCAACAAAATAGGCGGTATCGGGAAGTTCCTCAATCAAGAGGCATTCTCGTAAAATGTTATCGTGCAATACAGCCGCCCCCAGCTCGTCCACACGGCGCTGCATCGCCTCAACATCAAGAGTTGCCACGGTTTGATTGCGGGTCACCTTTTCGCTGCGGGCGACATGCAACTCCTTAAGAATGCCACCCTTCGGCAGAACGACGATGACCGGATCGGAATCTGGACTAAGCTGCCCTACAAAATTGTGGTGCGAGTCAATCTTTCCGCTCAGTGCCAACACCACCCAACAGCCCGAAAGCGCCGTCAAAAGAGAGAATCCTATGATCAACCACAGCACAGGCCGCAAACCAATTCTACGGCGTGGGACGGTGCGATAGAGAAACTTGGCGGATCTATTTGGCATTCGCCGCCCCACGTGTCTTACGAGGATCATAAGTTTCAATCTCTGCGCTTATCTGGCGATTGTCTTGATTGGAGGCACATTCCACCTTTTGCGAGGCACGTATTACACTACCGAGCAAAGACAGCTTATGGGCGTCAGTGCCTGCGGCGGCTTCGGCACGGGCCTTTTGCAACGCACTCGTTCCCACGGGTGGGTCATCATCCAGCATGCGGACAAGACAATGCCCTTCGAAATGCTTGAACAAGAATTGAACTTTCCCAGGGGTGCGGGCATCGGCACTCTGGCACGAATAGGCCAACATATCTGACGTGACCTGCGACACCTTACGGCGGTTCGCCTCATCACCATCGCGGTAGAAATGTGATCGTATCCAGTTCACAAGAATTTCTTCGGTTTCTGGGGTGCGGTTGCCGATGAACCGGGTCCAGCCAGTATCCGATCGATTTCGAACCTCATCGGCCGGACCGTAATCGACAATCCGCCCATTCAGTATGACCAGCAATCTGTCACAGGCGTCCAGCAGCGCGCGGTTATTCGTGACCATAAGAATGCTACGTCCCATGCGCGCTTCTTGCGACAACCTTTGGACAAGCGCCGATACATGTTTGTCCGGAAGAGAATCTTCAGGCCGGTCCATCAGGTAAAGGGGCGGGGACAAAAGAAAGGCCCGTGCCAAAGCAAGCAGTTTGATCTGCATAGAGGGCAAAACCTTGGCGTTCTGGGCCTCACAGATCTCCTCAACCATGTCGACAGAGAAAACCAAGCGCTCCAAGAGCCACTTCCCCCGGGTCAGAAGCTCCCCCCCCTGAAAGCACGACAGGTTTTCATGACCCGAAGCCGCCATCATGATGGGACTGGGTGGCAATAGTACCGCTGGGACATTTTGCTCGGCGCTTTGTCGTTGCCAAAGGTCGATCCGGTTGACGTGAACATGACCGGACACCTCAAGATCGCTCAAGCTGAACGGATCTACAATGGCCTGCAGCAAAAGGCTTTTCCCTGCCCCGCTAGGGCCGACCACCCCAGTGATTTGACCGGGTTCGACATGCAGCGACACGTCGGTCATGATCATTTTTCCGGTGACATCACGGATACTAAGCTCTGTAATATTGAGGCCAGGCTTTTCTTCGTCGTCCGGATTCACCCCAGTATGTTCGACCTTTGCAGCAGGAACCAATGCGGCATCACGACGAAAGAAGCGGCCTTCAAAATAGTCCAGAATTGCCTGACTCGCCCACAAGGACCCAATGAGCAGCGGAATGAAGGCCGCCATATTCATGATATTTTCCGCGACGAGATAACTGCCGCTGGCCATTGCAACCATAATGGACAGAGCCGTGCCACCCTGCGTCATCGGCTTTGCCATGACATGTGATCTTGGCTGAGATGAAGCTAGGTGAAACCCAATCCTGTCGCGCCCCGACAGGATTGCGGTGGCCTCCTTTGGAAGAAAATCCCAAAGCGGTTCATTCTGGGCGATGCGGCTTAGTACGAAATACCCTAGACACCCGGCCACAGCTGAGAGCGGGATGGGCAGCGCCATAACCGGATGTATCATGCCCAGCAACAGACACAGGAAGCCACTGGCTATGGCACGGCTGCGGCGGGCATTGTGCTCCCGTGCAGCGCGGTAGCCGGACAAGGCCCGGGCCTGTGTGAATTCAAGCAAAAGCATGCCAACGATCAATGAAAGGCCGAGACCACTGAAAATTGGAAGCATCCCAATTTCCCCATCTTCAGCAACAATAGAAACGAAGAAAAGCGCCAAGACGCCCAAGCCCAAAAGGCACAGGAAACTTCCGACAGAAAAAAGTGCCCCGATGAAACTGGTCAGCCTTTGATCGGCTCGGTCCAGCATTCCTGCTCTCATCATCTGGGGCTCTGCGTTATCATCCGTCTCCAGTTCTGGCTCCGGTTTCTTTGTGACGTGCGCAAAGTGATGCATGCTGCGTTCCCCGCGTTTCTGAGTTGTCTAATCTCTGGCTTAGAGGGTTTTGGTTAAAAGAGTCTCATCAAGCCTTCTGTCTCGGGCCTAATGGCATATCTCCGTTCGTCAGCAGTTGAGTAACGGGTGGGGCGTTCGCACAGATGTTAGGATAACCTTAAGCCAAACCGGCGATCCTGAGCCCGGCTCTTTCAGGGGGATCTCATGGTTGCACGCTTGTTGGCTGCGCTATTGTGTTTTGTAGCGGGTACGATTTGTGCCACTGCCAATGAGGACAGGTTCGCCTTTACAACCGGCGGCATGGCGCGCTTACCCAACACACAGTTGCCCAGTGATCAGGGTAACGCCATATTCGACGGCTGGTTCAAAGGCGCCTTCATATTGCATTCCGGTTCCCGAGGCGCGCTAGCTTTGGCTCTGCGGGTAAAGCACGTTTCCGATACAGAGAAATATCCCTTTAACAACAGCACGACAGCTGGGGTGGAGCTGTCTTACAAGGCCATTTTAGGGAAACGTGCGTCTCTGACGTTCAAGTTACGTCATGATTGGTCTCGCAAACGGACCGGAACCAGCCAGGAGGGAACACGGTCTTTGGTTGATTATTTCTTTTTGGATTACCGAGTGCCCGACACACCGGAGCGGATGCTGAATATGGAGGTCAAATCGCGGGTTCTCAAGGTTTTTGCCAACCTGACCTTTCCAGAAACGCTGACGTCTGGGGACACCAATGTAGCCGTATTTTCCGGGATCAATTATGCGGTCAACTTGAAGATTCCAAAAAACCGTCTTCAGCTGGCGCCTTATGTTGGATTGAACATTGCATGGGATATCAAGGGGTTTAGCTACAACAACAAGGCGCAACCTTCAGTCGGGATCAAATTAAAGCACCCCTTGCCCAGTGGCGACATCCATCTGGGGCTACGTTATCAAGGTGATTATCGCTGGAAAACAAATACTTTTGAACATGGGCCAGGTGCCTTCATAGGCTGGTATAGAGCTTTTTAAGGTTCGACAGCCGCTGCAGGGACATATGGCGCCAAGCTGGGTTGCACGACACCGCCAGCGCAAACGTGAACAAGTTTAAACTATAGCCACGATCATGACACAATTCGTTAACACAAAAGAACATCCCTGAGCTTTATAAAACCCTTGGTGGTTGGATTTAGGTCATAAGGGATTGGGGATATGTTGCATCGTGTGTTCTTGTGTACCGCCTTGTTTGCCGTAGGGTTTTACGTGTTGATGGGGTCAAAAAGCGTCGCGACGCCAGAGTTCTACATTGCCGATGAAATATCAGTGGATGGACCTGCTCTGTTCTATGCTGTTTCTGAAGGCCAGCGGCAGGAATTGTGGTCTGTTTATTGTGTACAACCCTTGCGATCCTGCGTGGCCCGCGCGCCCGGTCTCGTGTTGCGCATAGACGAATCTGGGCAGCCTTGGCTGATCACTGCAATGTCACCAGGAGCCCGGGTATCGGTTCAAAACAGAAACTACACGCAGAACATGCCTTCGATCTTCACCCAACCTCTGAATAGGGAGATAATCAAGGAGCTTTCGGGGCAACAGAGCTTTGTCGTGATCGAAGAACAGGCGCAGGTGGTTCTGCGCACCCGCACCACAGGACTGAATGAAATTACGGACTATCTAACCTGGATACGAGGCAATACCGCCCATACTTTACGTGATGCCCGACTTTGGCCGCGCAACGGTGATATTCGCATTCAGGATATGACCCCCACAGTATTGGAGCGCTATGAGGTCATGCAGCGACGCGCCATCGAATCCCAGAAGCAATTGGTACCCTCGACCAAACCCCAAATTGAATTCGCCATTCGTGCGCAAGATGGGGCGTCGTTTTACTCACCTACAGGTAAGTCGGGATACTAAAGCTTGCCATGCTTCCGGGTTATTGGGCACAATATTGAGAATATCCGGAGCCTAATAACCTGGGCAGTTCCGCGCCCAAATTTCCACCCGGCGCTGCCAGGTACTATCAGGGGCCAGACCAGCCAGCGGACCTTGCTCCCCCATACTTTGCACCCCTTCAATTCGTGCAGGATTGAGCAACAAAAGCGACAGGCGTTTTTGAACCACTGCCGCGCGCTTGGCCCCCACTTCCATATTGATGGCCCCGCTGCCGCTAGAGTCGGAATAGCCCACTAACCTGAGACATGTGCGCTGCATAGAGGGCGCATTGAGAACCTCCGCCAATCGTTGGAGTTGCAACAGCGCGTTCGCACTGAGCTCAGTCCCGCCTTGGGTAAAGAACACATTGTTCTGCCGCATTTCTTGCGTCGGTTCGGTGATTGGCAGCCCCACTGGGGTTATCATAGCCATCGGCGTCGCGATAGCGGACCTCTGGCACTCCGACGGCGTGACGCCGTAAGCAGCCCTGATCTCTGCGCATTTCGTATCCGTTAGCCCCTGCGCCAAGGCGGGGCTGCTGAATCCCAATAATATGACGACGATATACCTGATAAACATATAGACCTCTTCTTCATCTCGATAGGCCACCGTCAGTTAAAATAGAGCTAACCATTAATCAGCAAAAGGCACTGATAATAAATAAAATTTTATTAAACGCTCTAACTTTCTTTGGGAGTCAGGAAGGCGCAACAACGGTAACCAGTTTTTTATCTGTTCGTCAGATAGTGGGAAAAAATGAGCCCTTTTAGCGGCTCATAGTAATTCTGAACTCACACTATGAGGCCCGTTGCATAATGTCTGAGCAGTCGCGCATGATATGGCTTGATTGCCTACGCTTGATGGCAGGGATCTCTATGTTGGGATTGCATGCTACCAGCGATCCCACGGGTCAGCCTTGGGTGCAATACCCCGTCGAAGATCGCTATCTGCCGCTATTGCTTCGTACGGTGCTTTATATAGCGCGCACAGAGCTTTTCATCATGATTTCATGCTTTTTGCTGCTCCTTTCCCTTGATCGGCGACCAAGGCCTTATAGGACGGTTATCGAAGAACAGACGCGCCGCCTTCTGGCGCCCTTCATCTTTTGGACCGTGTTCTTTGCCGGCTACGGGCTGATCAAGGCAGAGGCTTTTGGCTATTATGATTCCGCCCTCGCAGACCTGTTTAACCCCCAAGCATGGGTAGGATCCCTGCTGCTGGGGAACGTGAAATATCACATGCATTTTTTGCCGACCTTGTTCGGCATCGTTCTACTATTTCCCCTGTTCCGGCTGGCGGTGAAATATCCTGCGTTGGGTTTGACAATCTTTGGTTTTTTGCTGGCAAAGCACCAGCTGGATGCCTTTGTTTACCGGACTTTCTGGGGGACTGATATCCTTCCCTATCTTGTTCGCATGGTCAAGATCGCGACCTATGTAGGTTATGGAATGATGGCGGGGGCCGCTGTGGGCATCTGGCAGCGCACGACCCCTGAACAGCGCAAAGAATGGTTCCCGCTCTGTATGTTCCTTGGGCTGATGCTATTCGCCTTCAAGCTAATCTCCACTTGGCAGACTGCGCAAACCGGCGCATGGACGTTCAACTATTTCCCAGGGTACTGGGCGGACTTCCTCTTTCCGATGGTGCTGTTTGGTGGCTGCATGGTGCTGTCGCATCTGCGCTGGCCGGAACTGATTGCCAAGTTAGCGCCCTACTCCTTCGGCATATATCTGTGCCATCCGATCTTTCTCGATTTATTTGAAATCGCGATGCAGAAAGGTTCAGATTTGAGCCCGATCGCGCAGATTGGCATTAAAATGAGCTTCGCTCTGATCACGTCCAGTGCGCTGGTCTACCTGATTTCCAAAACAAAACTCTTAGCCTGGACCATCGGCCTTGGCCCACTGCCAATGTTGAGCAGGAAACCCGCCTTTAAGCAGAAAGAGACTTGATGCTAACGGATACCAAACTACTCGAAGATGGCCTTGCTGTTGTAACCCTCTCGGGGTCTCTCGTAGAGGCCAGTGCCACACATAACCTATCGCAAACGCTCCGGCATCTGTACGATCAGGGGCGACGGGGAATCCTACTGGATTTATCCAAGGTAAAACGGCTGAACATGGCAGGTCTGGCAGCCCTTGTTGAACTGGCCGCTCGCAACCCTAAATGTGATCTGGGCTTCTGTGCTATGCCACAGAAATCGTTAAATTTTTTGCGGAAATCTGGCCTTGATCGTGGGTTGAAAATCTTTACCTCGGTCGAAGAAGCCCGCCATCATCTCAGTTTCCGGCCTCATGCACTGACCAACACCCGTGTGGTGCTTTTGTGCGCCGGAAAAGGCAGTAGGGTCGCCCCCCTAACCGAGATCGCACCAAAACCGATGTTGAACCTAGCAGGCCGACCCTGCATGCACCGTATTATAGATCACCTTGCCCAATTCGGCCTGCGTGATGTGTTGCTGAACCCTGGCCATCTGGGCCATCAGATCGTCGACTATTTTCAAGGCACGAAGATACCAGACACTCATATCACCTTTGTCAACGAAGGTGGCTGGAAGGATGGCAGCTGGACAGCAGAACCCATTGGGTCGGCCAGCACGCTTAAACGCATGCAAGAATGCAACGCGGCCTTTGACAGCGATATCGTAGTGCTTTGTGGTGATGCGTTGATCGATATCGATATCGCAGAGATGATGCGTGAACACCGTGCGAGCGGTGCCGATGCGACCATCGCCACCCAGAGCGTTCCAGAAACGGATGTGCACAAATATGGCATCATCGAAACGTCACCGACAAAAACCATTACCCGTTTTGTCGAAAAGCCCAAGCCTGGTGTCACCGACAGCCGCCTTGCCAATACCGGCATCTACATTTTCAAACCCAAGGTGTTGGCGCTTATTTCCAATGCATCTGGGTTGGATATAGCCTGCGATCTGTTGCCCGCTATCATGAGATCAGGCGGCAAAATGCATGCCTATACCCAACCGTTTTCTTGGATCGATATCGGGTGCGGTCGCGACTATGCCAAAGCTGTCGAAAAATGCCTGCGCGGAGAGGCCCACTTTGCCGCGCCCATTGGGCAGGAAATACGCCCTGGTGTTTGGGCGATGCCAGGTGCTGTTGTTTCACCGCGCGCAAAGATCACCGGGGTCTGCCATATCGGTGCAAATGCCCGAATTGAGGCAGGCGCCCAATTGGACAACTTCTGCAGTATCGGCGCCGGCGCCGTGGTCGAAGGCAAAACCGTACTGCGCGACTGTATAGTGATGCCTGAAACTAAAATTCATTCGGGCGCGTGGGCCCACAACATGATTTTACATAGTGGCTGGGCAGTGGATCATACCCTTGCGGATGGTTCACTGCAAAACCGTGATCCGTTGGATTGCGTAACCCAACTGGTAGCCGAAATGCCGCTCCAACTCCAAAAACAAGCATAGATGGCATCTAAGGCCCACATGTCTCATACAAAGCAATCAGCACATTATTTTCGGGTTTTCCTGAATCGCACGCCCACAAAAACCACTGCGCTGGTCGGCGTAAGGCGCAGTATGTGGCACGTGACGGCCAGCATGACTATTGGCTTAGGATTATGGTATCTTTCATGGCGCTGGAACGCCTCATTGAACCAAGACGCATTGGTATTTTCCGTGGCCGTCGCCATGGCCGAAACCATGATGTTTATTGGCACACTTCTGTTCTTTTACAACATTTGGGATGAGGGTGACAGCGAGGTCAGCCCGCCGCCAACTTCGCGTGAGGAGCTGGGGCTTGAGGGCACCGGAGACATTCGGGTAAACATCTTCATCACGTCCTATGATGAAGATGTAGAACTGGTCGCCGATTCAATTGAGGCCGCACAACAGGTCCGTGTTCCCGATCGAGTAAAGCTGTCCATATATGTCGCCGATGACGGCAATCGGACCGCTATGCGCACCGTCGCTGAAGCCAAAGGCGCAGGATATATACAGCGCGACGAAAACCGCGGTTACAAGGCTGGGAACCTCGCCAACGCACTGTTTCACACGGATGCTGATTTCATTGTCATCTGCGATGCAGATACGCAGCTTTTTCCAGAGTTTCTTGAGCGTACCTTGGGTTATTTTCGAGATTCTGATGTGGCCTTTGTACAGACACCCCACTGGTTCTATGACATTCCCGAAGGCCAACCCCCCGAAACCTGGCTCGTGCAAAACTTCGGAAAAAAAGCCCAGTTTCTGGCCCCCATCATGCGGTTCTTCATGCGGAACCGAAAGATAGGGAGAGATCCGTTTCTATCGTCCTCAGACATGTTCTTTGACGTGATTCAGCGACGCCGGAACCGGCATAATGCCAGCTTTTGCTGCGGTGCAGGGTCGATACATCGCAGCGAGGCCATCTTTAGCAACGCGCTCGAAGAACAAGGGCGCATGTTGCAGAAAACCGAGAAGCGGCTGGGATTTGACTGCGCACCGCAACTGCTCCCAAGGCTTGATATGCAGCCTTTTCGGTATCACGTGTCTGAAGACATATTCACGTCGCTACAACAGCACACGAAAGGGTGGCGATCAGTCTATCACCCGGAAGTTCTGGCGCGCATGCTGTCTCCTTGGAGCATGGAGGCCAGCGTCATGCAGAAGTTGAAATATGCCGGTGGCACCTTCGATATTATGCTGCACAGCGATCTGATCTGGCGAACTGGGCTGCCTTGGCAGACACGACTGCATTACATGTCCACCTTTTGGTCTTATTTGTCAGTGCTTTGGATCCCGATCCTTTTTCTTGCGCCTATGGTGTCCTTGTTCACAGGCCTGTCACCCGTAGATGCCTATTCGATTGAATTTTTCATACACCTGATCCCAATGCTTCTGGTCAACGAATTGGCTGTGTCGCTGGGCTGCAAGGGGCATGATATCCATGCTGGGCGCGTCCTGTCTCTAACCACATTCCATATCCAGCTGCGCGCCTTTATTCAGGTTCTCAGAGGGCAGAATCCGCATTTTCCACCGACCTCCAAAGACCCCAGCATTTCAGGAAATACGCGCCATGCCCTTCCACTGCTGGGCGCGCTGGCTTCAATGGCTGCCGCTGCCGTCTTTGGCGTCTGGTCATATTCGACCGGATCCCCCGATCACAGCGCATCTCTGGTTGTGGTCAACCTGTTCTGGCTGGGGCTGAACGCCCTGGCGATTGCACGCGCCACGCAGGCCGCTTTCTGGCGTCCTCGTTTGCCTGATGGCACGCTCCTGCACTCCACGTCCTGAAAGGATTTTCGATGGCTCTGGCCCGAAGTTACAAGTCTAGTATAAAGTTTGCACTGGGGCTTTGCATGGCCGCCGGGGTCGCGCTGGCGATGGATGGTGGGTTGCTTTATCAGCTGCGCCTCGGCCAGCAGACGCTTGATCTCACTGCAAAAACAGATCTTTCCTTATCCGAACCGCGCGCGCTGACAGAGGCGGACCGCGCCGCCGCAGAACGCGCCTGGCGTTATATTCAGACCAACACCCGCCCAGAAACAGGATGGGTCGATACGGTTAGGGGTTTCCCATCGAGTACGCTTTGGGACCAAGGATCCTATGTTTTCGCATTGGTGGCGGCAGAGCGTCTTGGAATCATCAATTCCGAAGAGTTTCAATCTCGGGTCGAGCAGCTGTTAGGCAGTTTTGAAAAATTGCCCCTCTTCGAAGGAAAGCTGCCCAACAAAGCCTACAATACACAGACCCTTGAAATGGTGGATTATTCCAACAAACCCGTACCAGAGGGGATCGGTTGGTCTGCGTTGGATGTCGCGCGCATGTTGATGGCCTTTCGGGCACTTGAAAAGTTGAACCCTGATTATGGAGACCGCATTCGTTCCTTGTTGGCACGGTGGGATCTACCAGCGATGGCGGCCAATGGTGAACTCCAGGGGGCCCTGCGTGAGGATGGCAATACCGTCTACAAGCAAGAAGGACGCTTGGGGTATGAACAATATGGCGCTCGATCGGCGGCGCTATGGGGCATGGATGTACTGCAAGCGGTGTCGTCACAACGCATGCTTGATTGGGTAAATCTGGGGGGCGTTGAGGTCCCAACAGACCTGCGCCGTGCCGATACATTTCGTGCGATCACCCCAATCCTGAGCGAACCCTATATATTGCAGGGGATCGAGCTGGGTTTGGACAGCGAAAACCGGATCATGGCCGAACGCGTTTATCTTGCCCAAGAAGCCCGCTACCGTGAAACGGGCATCCTGACAGCCGTGTCTGAGGATCATATCAATCAGCCGCCCCACTTTCTCTATTCCTCGGTCTATTCAAACGGTGAGGCATGGGCGGTCGTCACCGAACAGGGGGATTTCCATCCCGAATTACGCACGATTAGCGTTAAGGCGAGTTTTTCTTGGGATGCGTTATATGACACCGATTACACTAATTTGCTACGCGCGCAGGTCGAGGACATAGGTGATCCAAGCAAGGGTTGGCCTTCGGGGATCTACGAAGCGGATGGCAGCGTAAACGATATCTACACACTCAACACAAACGCCATCGTTCTGGAAGCGATCCACTACATTGCACATGGGCCGCTCTGGCATCTTCGGTGATGCCCTCAATATTCACCTCTCCCTGAAGGGACATCTGAATGATACGCTTTTTCTTTGTCTTTATGTCATGGGCAATTCTGAACACCTCTGCCCACGCGTCTTCTGTCAAATACCCTCAGGCATTCGTGCATGATGGTCGAGAGCGGCTATATTATCTGAATGTCCCTGATGATTTGCCCGAAAACGCACCACTGATCGTTGCCCTGCATGGTATGGGCGGACAGTCTCACAAGATGCGATATGGGCTCGGCCTGCATGAGCTTGCCTCCGAACTGGGGTTTGCCACGCTGTTTCCACAAGGTTCCATGTTCGGGGAAGATACAAGCCACTGGAATACTGGGGAAGGACCCGGTGAGCAGAACGATACCGATTTCTTGCTCGCTCTGATCGAGCATGTGGTGCAAACGCACGGCCTTGATCCCTCGCGCGTCTATGTGATGGGCATATCGAACGGGGCGCAAATGGCCTATCATCTAGGCTGTCATGCTCCCTACAAAATCGCCGGAGTCGTCGCCATTATTGGGACTATATCCGGCACGGATTGGTCTGAATGTTATCTGAATAACCCTGTTTCTCTGCTCCATATCCATGGCAAGGCTGATCCCGTCGTCCCATTTGACGGCGGGCACAGCTGGTATAATGCGGAATTTTCCTATCCTTCCGTACCGGAGCTAATCTCACATTGGGTACAAGAAGTTGGGGCCGCTCCCACCCCAGTGGCTCAAACTCTTCAAAATGCCGAAATCACACGCTACGAAACTGAACTGGGAGCTGTGGTCGAACTGGTTGCCATAGACAACTTTGGCCATGATTGGCCCCATCTCCAAAATGCGGGCTTTTCCGCATCCCGTTTGATAGCAGATTTTGTCATCAACCTTCCACATAGATGAGGGGATGATCGTTATGTATCTGAGGTATTTTTTCCAAGGCGTACTGAATGTTCTTTCGCTGGGTCTCTTTACGGCGTTCCCGGCCCAAGCGCAGAACTGGCTGCAGATTGAAGCGCGCGACATCCCCGCTGAATGCACGCGCCCGGTGTCCTGTATTGACCGTTCTCAACTGGCGCTACGCAACATCCTAAATATTTCACAGACAGACCGTGATGCCCTGCTGCAAACCATTAATAGAATAGCAACAATCAGAGGCTTGCCGGATGATGTCCAAAGACAACCGGTGATAGTTCCCGAAAGCATGATCGAAATCCTACATCCAATGCCAGCCGCAGCACCACTGTCGCTCCTGACCAATCATCCAGGGGTGTTCTTCGATTCCGTGGCCCTTGATAAGAATGAAGAAACAGCCGCTTTCGGGCCTTATATCCGTGAACATCTCTCGGCCACGGGTGTCCGTTTTCTAACCGAAAAAGAGCTGGAACGTACTCCCGGCCACCCCAAGCTAGTGGTCCGCTTGACGCCTCGGTCAGACGCGGAGGGATCTATCATTCCATTTTCAGTATCCATGTCGATCTCTGAGGAGGCCGTGATGGTGCGCAATCCGTCATTAAAGGTTTCGGCAAACACATGGTCCCGTGTGGTCAAAGAAAATCTGGCCAATAAGAACTATACCCCGATGAGTTCGTTGAGCCAGGTGGTTGAACAATTTGTCACCGATTGGATATCTCAAAATCCCTGAGCTGGCATGTTCCCGCATCGGCGACAGAGTTCTTGGCGGTGGATCCCGAACCATCAATGGCAGTGTGAAGGCGGGCATTCAACGGTGTGAAACGGACGTGGGCGACCCTCGCCTTGGCCTGCGTGCCCGGCATCGTGGTACCCGCCCAATTTGAGATGCTCGGATCGGCCGCCCAAAGGTTCACAAAAAGTCGTCCAGGCACAGCCGGAATAGCTCCGTCTTTAGCATGACGTTCAAAAACCAGCGCGCCATTGACGAACCATCGCAGTCGCTCGGGACGCCATTCAAAGGCATAATCAACCATTTTCTCTGCAGCATCAAAGCCCAGATCAACAAAGTGGTTTTGCAATTGGCCATCAATGAACCAAGCCACATGCATCTGTCTGGTATTGCGGCCAAGAAATTCAATATCGATCTCGTCGTGACGAGTGCCATAATGCGGTCCGGTGTATGTGAAGAAACCGGTTACAACACCGGGATGTGAGGCCGCCTGCATGCGGACTTCATAACAGCCGTAATGACTGGAGTTTTCGCGACGGATCGAGCCACCCGCAAAACGATTAATCCCGCCGTCATGGGGCTGTAGCCGCAACTCCAGCCCCTCTCCTTCACTCTGATCACGGATTTGAACCTGAGATCGGCGCCAGTCTGTGTCGAACTTGTCATGGGCAAAATCATATTCCGCCACATGCCAGTCGGTTCCAAGTTCTTTGAACCTATCAATAAACCCGACCGGTTCAGACATGACTGCACTGCCAAGGGTTCCGCCAAGGCAGGCCAGTGCTACAATGTGCCCCCACATTATACCCCCTATATACCTCCAAAGAGAGGTTTAACCCGGCCTTAAGGTTAACAGAGCCTTAATAGGAGAACAGTGATAATCTAAATATTGGTTAATGGGGGGGGGTGCTTTACCGATCTGCGAGAGGCAATCTTTTGGGAGAGACGGTAGATGATGCACATCAGAGCGCTCAGCGTCATGCATTTGACGAACCTGATAATCGGGCGCAAGGTGATAAGGCTTTCAAAAGCGCTTCAGAGGCCCAAAGCGCCGCCTAGGAGTGGGCTGCGCCCCTAAGATGGGAGTTACCTCCTTTTGTCATTCTTAGCCCCTATAGGGCCGCTTCTAGACGCTTTCCTTGCTGATTAAGCTTTGACCGTTTCCTAGAGCGGGCGTTCAAAGACGTGATTTAGGCCGTGAATCTGGGTTTGGTGAGGCGTGTCTGAGGTGGATTCACTGGTGGCTTGATTGGTGGAATGGTTTCGAAACAGGTGAGTTAATTGTGATTTCTCCTAGTGTTTACAATGTTACCTACGGAGTAGTGTTACGGATTCTATTCAGCCTTTTTTATATAGCTCAAACCACTCTTCGGGTTCCGAAAGGGCCAAACTTTGGTTCCGAAAGGGCCAAACTTTGGTTCCGAAAGGGCCATAAGCTTTGACGGCCTGATGCGGTTCCTAATCGGCCAAACTTTCGGGCTGAGGCTGGCAAAGTCCGAAAGATCCTAATCGGCCAAACTTTCAGGTTCCCGATAGGCCAAACTTCGGGCAGTATCCTCGCATGAGTCTTTTTCCAGAACGCCACCCCAATCTCGATTTTTTTGTGCTCAACATCACAGATGCCGTTCCGAAGGACGATCTCGCCTCAATGGAGCATCCGCTCTTTTCTCTCGCCACCAAGCCAGACATGCGCCACTTGGAATATCGTAATGGCAACAGTGTCCTAAAAATCCGCCCTTCCCGGCTGGGGCTCCCGACGATCATGGATAAGGACATTCTGATTTTCGTCATCACACAGCTCATGGCCCGCAAGAACCGGGGGCAAGAGATTGGTGACACGGTGCGGTTTTCCATGCGTGAGCTGTGCATGACGATCAATCGACCCATTGGCGGAGATCACTACAAACGAATTGAGAACGCTATTGATCGTCTGCAAGGCACCCAGTTTGTCAGCAATGTGCAGACAGGTGGAAAAACAGAACGCCGCACCTTCTCGATGATCGATGAAGGCGGCATGGTCAAAAACGAGGCCTTCACCCGAAACGACTTTTGCGAGATTCGTGTATCACGCTGGCTTATGCGGGCGATTGAGGCGAACGAAGTGGTATCTATTAGCCGTAGTTACTTCCGCCTGCGTCGCCCTCTTGAACGCCGCCTTTATGAAATTGCGCGGAAACACTGCGGTAACAAACCCAAGTGGCACATTGGCCTGCAGAACTTACAAGATAAGACGGGCAGCAATGCGCCTCTTAAACGTTTCCGCCATAATTTACGTGAAATCATCACAGCCGATGTCACCCCGTTCTATCAGTTCGAGATAGACAGCAAAGACCTCGTGATTGTGCGGCCACGTAAAACACCTGCCCATCAAGCCGCTCCGAACATCAAGATTCCCTCATGGGCAGAAGACAAAGCACGGGAAATAGCACAGGAAAAGGGCTGGGATTTTCACGTGCTGAAATCCAACTGGATCACCTTTGCCCAAAGTGAGGCCGCAAATGGCAACGCTCCCAAAAATACAGGTGCGGCGTTTGTTGGTTACTGTAAAACGCAAAAGAATATGCGCTAGATTGTGAGTAGCTCCTTGCCAAACGTTCGGCCTGAAGCTTGTCGACACCTAGGTTAGAGCGGCCTTTCACAGGCCCCGACAATCTTGTCAACGACACTGAATTGCGAGACTACCGCCCGCCTCGAGCCAGCTATCAGCACAACGCTAGAAAGAGGTGTCGATAAACACCTGCAAGCTTTGATACCCGTCGTTCTCTTTTCTAGAAGTGGCTGATGATTGAGTTTTTTTCTTGGGTTGTACTGGCCTCGCGGCTGGCTTCGGTTTGATTGCCGCATGCTCTTTTTCCAGCGCGCGCATCGTGTCGAAATCCAACGCGCCACTGGCAAGAATGCCTTGTTGCGCCTGAAACCGTGCAAGGGCTTGGCGGGTTACATCATCCATCTTGCCAGTTGGCTGAACGTGAACATAGCCCAAAGCGTTTAGAATATATTGTGCATGGCGCAGCTGTTCACTGTCATCGCCCCTGATGTGCTGTTTCTCTTGCTTGATCGTGTCTTTTGCATTGTTCGTCGGCAAAGAAAGGCATTTCCAGAACGGTACACCCGTGTAGTTGCCCAACATTTCAATCAGTCCCAGTTCGATCAAACTACGCACCGCCTGTCCCTGACTTTCGACACGGTTGACCTGTAGCGATATTCCTAACGTACGCTGCGAAATCACCCCCGCTAAACCTGGCCCCCAAGCGCGACGCGAAACGACCATAGAATTACTGATAGAGGTGCCCGGAACAACAATGCGTGACGGAAAACTAACAAGGTGCAGATCAAGCGTGACGATAGCATCCTCTGATGAGTTTGATGTAATTGCCGATGACAGCTCGTTTGCACCAGAATTCGGATTATTCAAACTTGCGTTGACAGAGGTCTTTCGGACTGCGTCATCAACCTGACTGATGGTACCATTGACATAAATAATCGGTTGGGGCTGATGCGTTTTGGGGGCGTCCTTTTCCAAGGCTAAAGTGTCGCCAGACGTTCTTCCGACCAGACCTTGTTCAACGAAAGAAAACGCCTTACTGCGCCGGCTCATATGGTTGATCGCAGTGATGATCATGCCACGGGCATCGACTGAAATTTTTTTGGTTTTATCTGGAATTTGATTGGCCGAAATAATGACCCGTGGGCGTTTGGCCTTTACAAACAAGCCATCCATGCACTGTAGCGCCGGGTAGAACGACGTATGGTTGCGCTGTACCGGTGTCTTGGGTTGTGCGCTAAGGGGGGTCAATTCAGCAGAGTTGATGGAGCAAGCAGCCATAAACCCCATGGCTGAAAGCAACCCCGCCCGGATGAGGCCTCTCCACAGAGCCCCAAGACAAAGTGCGCGACGTATAGGGATGTGTGGCATGCGCTATTACTCTTGGGTGGTAGAACGGAAATATTCGGACAGCAACTGATAGTCGCTCCCTTTACGCATAGGCTGTTGTGTAAGTGTTTGCGCGCCCCCATTTGGCAGCTGAGAGCGTAGCTCCTTGAGGATATCGCTGATAACCTGCTCTTGTTCGGCATCGACCATATCAGCGGCTGCTTGCTGAGAATGCTGCGCTTGTTGGACCACCATAAGCGCGACATCTGGGGCCAGCCCGACCTCGGTCATCAGATATTCCAGATGGCGCGCTACATCCCGCGTGTTTTGTGTTTGATTATGCGGCGTTGCCCCCGGCGCCGGTTGTGCCTGCGCCGAAGCTCGAGGCAGTGTTCCCTGCATGCGTTGTAGTTCTTGTTGGAGGGACTGGTTCATCTGCATCAGTTCCAAAACCCTTGTCTCAAGCGTCTGCGAGGAAGCATTCGCGTCCCCCTTCGCAGGCGGTGAAGCAGGTGCAGCATCGGTCTGCCGGTTGAGCAACAGCTCGCGCAAAACATTGAGCTCACCACGGACCTCTGCCACATCTTGGCCCACCTGTGCCGGCGCGGCGGTTGCGCCTGCAGCTGGAGGTGGGGTTTGTGCCGCTGCTTGGGTTTGTTTTTGGATCCCCGAACGCGGCTGTTGCATGCCCGATTGCCAGAGTGTCGTCTGCGTCAGGCCCGGACTCTCCGGTCCTGCAGGCGCATTCGGCACGGGCCAACCACGTGGCAGGACAGTATAATCCTGGCGTGCGGAAACCCAGCGAAGATAAGATGCAACCGCGCCAAACCCCGCCAACGAAACTCTGTCGACCTCGTTTTCCTGACGGCGAATGATCAACTCTCCTCCGGCCGCCAACAACAATTCTAGCCGCGGTTCCAGCGGCTGGATGATCGTAGCTGGCAAAGGTAATTCGCTGATCCCATCGGCCAAGATGAACTGGTCATTTTCAGAAATACTGGCCAGTTCAAGCTGCACCTGCCCCCGATTGTTTAGCGTAACCTGCAGCGTGTCCTTACGCCCCATACAAACAAGCGTACGCGGCCGACAGATGACTTCAAACACATCTTTATCCAGCCGAGGAGACGGTGCAAAACGGGCATATCCGTCTGGATCAAAGCGGAAATATACCCCTTCCACCAACCCTTCCTGAAAGGTAGGCCACCCAAAAGCTCCGCGCAGTTCTTGCCGTGCCTCTCGGGCACCGATTGCGAACAGAATTGATGTATCTAACACCGCATTCTCGGACGCGAAGGAGTCTTCAGGTGCGAGCTGTGTGCTTTGCCCCGCCTCCTGAGCCTCAACCGAGGGACCAGACAAGGCAACAAGAGCGGGTAACAGTACTGTCTTCATAAAATGGCGCATCAGTATTGCTCTTCTTGTTGAGTGGAATGACGCAGCGCAAGCAACCAGTCTTCGCGCTGAGGGGGGTCAGGGTATTTGCGACGTTCACGAACGTCTTGGTCGCGATAGGCTGTAAACCATACCTCGTTCCCCCCCTGATAAGGGGTGAGGATCGTCCCTTGTACTTTGTAGAGCAAAGACGTCAGGATGATCCCGTTATTGTTTGCTGTATAGATCTCGACACGCCCCTGACCGCGTTCATACAAGCCTTCATACATGCCGTTTTCGGGGTTATAGAGCTCGATAATCGCCTCATAAAGAACGTCTGTATATTCGGTATCCCATAGCGCCCAGAGCCCCAGTGCAGCCTTGGCCGAAACAGCAGCGTGGTCCGGTGTATAGTCGCCACGCGGCGTCACCGTGTTCCATGGATATCCATCGGAAAAGATTGTGTCATAGGTAAAATAGGGCGGGCCCTTTACGTTGTGTTCGGAGCGCGCGGTCATAAAACCCGTACGCTGCCAGCGATTTTCCTGCACCTCATAGATGCGGTCGGCGAATTCGGCACGCCAGCCATCCGAATGCAGCCAGTCTGGGGTATGAGTATCGTGCGGCAGGTTGAAACCCAACTCCAACCCATCCTGCAAATAGGATTCAGTCACGACATAGTTTTGGGAGTGGAAAATCCGCGGATCACGACCATCATAGGGGATGGCAACCCCAAAGATGGCTGCTGTCAGAAAAGGTTCAGCGCGATGCGCAAGAACCGGTTTAAACCCCCATAAAGCGAACCCCTTGGCGGCATATTCCTCATAGCCCAAGCGCCCTTCCTGAGCATAGACGGTCTCTCCGGTTTCCTTGTCGACATAGGCTCCGAACAAAAGCCCCTCGTCCGAAACTGTATTGGAGAAATCCCACTTCAGTAAAACCGAGTCGACCGTGTTGCCCAAATGTGGATAGCGGTTCTTGATAATACGCATCCAGACCAAAAACCGCCCAATATCCAGCGCGGAAAACCCGATTTCGCCAGCTTTGTTCGTATAATCAACCTTTGCCCCTGTCTTAGTGTGATACACCTTGTTAGGCATTTCACCTCGGAACAGGTCCAGCCCCTTGATGGTGGTCAATAGCTGGGTCATCCGGTGATCCAGTTCCGGCTTTTCAATCAGACAAAGTTCATAGGCCGCGACCACTGCAGCCATATAGGATGCGGTATCCCACAGTGTTGTGGAGGGGTAATTACCAACCGAATTCGCCAAGCCTGTGGTCTCTTGGGTGAATTGTTCAAAGTATGTCCAGGCCACCTTGGCTGCGCGCAACTCGCGTTCCTGCAGAAACCCACGGCGCGGGCGATACTTGCGCACATATTCGTTGCGTTGGGTGTATCCCGCCGGCTGATCACGGCCCATGTTGAGATCATCGAAATAATTCTCGGGCATTTCGCACATACGCGGCGGCTTCACGCGCGCGGGTTGTTCATAGTAAGTCGCTGAGGTGATTGCCGGAATATTACCCCGCATCAAGGCAGGTAAGTCATCCAGATCCCCGCCCGCGACAATCGGGTTCACATCGTCCTTCTGGGTAAGAAGCAACGATCGTGCAGTATCCCCGATCATCCATGTGGCTCCCATGGTAGAGGCTGCAGCTAAAACAAGGGCTGCTGCACCAAACCACGCCGATTTGCGTTTGGCCGACCTGCCTTCCGCTTTTGCTTTCGTGCTCAATGTGCTTACCTACGACTTCAACCGTGCAGCACAGAGTGTGCCCTGTCTTAGTTAAGAAATGTTTTAAACTCAGTTATTTGAGGTTATTGGGCCCGCGCACTTCAATAAGCTATGAAAATATCCGCAATCGGCTCGTGGTTCCCACAATGGCAAGTGGGCTAAAGTTTTGGGCTGGAGACTGCTTCAATAGTGGAGCTGGATCGATGAAGAGACCCAAAAGAGCGGCACACTGACGTATCGTAAAAACCATGCGGTGTGCCACTGGTGTTGCTCACTCACGAGACCTAACGTCTTGGAAAGTAAACATATTGAGACCCACCTCTTGCCATGTCTTTATTCATGTCTCAGTATGATGGTGTCAAAACATCTAAGTATTTATGAGACACCCATGGCCAAAATTGGATACGCCCGCGTCAGTTCTATCGGGCAATCTCTCGACGTTCAGCGCGAAAAGCTAAATTCGTGCGAAAAACTGTTTGAAGAGAAACACAGCGGCACCACCGATGCCCGCCCCATCCTGAAACAATGCTTGGAATATGTTCGTGAAGGCGATCAGCTGATTGTAACCCGCATTGATAGACTCGCCAGATCCACCCTTCACCTCTGCCAAATTTCTGAAACCTTGGGTGAAAAGGGCGTTGATCTGGTCGTTCTGGACCAAAACATCGACACCTCAGATGCAACCGGACGGCTCCTGTTCAATATGCTCGGAGCAATTGGGCAGTTTGAAACCGAGATCCGTGCCGAGCGCCAAATGGATGGGATCAAAAAAGCAAAGGATCGCGGCGTACAGTTCGGAAAGCGGCCTGCTCTCACAGTCAGCCAAATCTCAGAACTGCGCGAAAAACGCCAACAAGGCACACTCATCAAAGACCTGATGACCCAGTACAGCCTCTCAAAAGCGACCATTTATAGATATCTCGGAACAAACACTGCCTGAAGGCACTTCCGACCCAGGAGTTTGATTGGGTTCTGAGCAGCCTCTCAAAGGCGCGCGCGGGGGGGGGGCACAGGGTGTGTGTATGCCCCTACCCCCCTGCCCTACCCCAGTAACTGCGCGAAAAAG
>NZ_CANKWO010000007.1 GCF_947487515.1 uncultured Litoreibacter sp.
GCCAACTACGGTAAGTTCTCCTCCACAGTAGCTGGCGGCGACGCAAAAGGCTTCGGTCTTGCAGCAGCTTACGACCTGGGCGGCGGTGCAGTTGTGCACTTCGGTTACGGTTCCGGCAAAACAACTTCTGCTGCTCCGACACAAAAATCCATGTCTTTGGGTCTTGGCCTGAGCTTCTAAGCTTAAGTTAAATCTAGACAGATTATTGAAGGCGGGCCGTTTGGCCCGCCTTTTCTCGTCACAATGATGTTGCAAAAAAGCGCCTAATTCGCCTTGTTGAATTTTAAGCACTTCCTCGTGAAGTGGTTTAGCCGTAAAAAAAGTTAGAAAATACACGTGCCATTGACTTGGCGCACTAACTTCAAAAGGCATAACGTCATGAAAAAAATTCTTATCGCATCTACTGCGCTGGTCTCTACAGCTGGAATCGCTGCAGCAGACGTCGCTCTTTCCGGCCGCGCCGAAATGGGTATCTTCCAGCAGAACACAGCATTCAGCGGCGGCGCTGTCGGCAGTGACATGCAGTTCTTCACAGACATCGACGTGACATTCACCATGTCCGGCGAAACAGACAACGGCCTGACATTCGGCGCGTCTGTTGATCTGGACGAAGGTGGCGCAATCTCCAACGC
>NZ_CANKWO010000008.1 GCF_947487515.1 uncultured Litoreibacter sp.
ATGTCCGGCGAAACAGACAACGGCCTGACATTCGGCGCGTCTGTTGATCTGGACGAAGGTGGCGCAATCTCCAACGCGACACAGAACAACGCTGACGACGGCGGCGCAACTATCTTCGTATCCGGTGCTTTCGGTACAGTAACAATGGGCGACACAGACGGTGCGCTTGATTGGGCTTTGACTGAAGCTGGCAACGTGGGCAACCCAGGTTCCATCGCGGATGACGAAACTTCCCACGCTGGTTACCTCGGTTCCTACCTTGACGGTGGCAACGACAACCAAATCCTGCGTTGGGATTACACATCGGGCGCATTCGGTGTTGCTGTTTCCTTGGAAGACGACAACGGTTCCGCCGCTGCTTCCTCCGGCATCGGTTACGCGATTGGTTTCAAATACGCTTTGGACCTGTCCGGCACGACTGTTAACTTCGGTCTTGG